>CAVWTN010000002.1:0-2513026 GCA_963757945.1 Vulcanimicrobiota bacterium | reverse complement strand
CCCGAAGTTGGACTCGAACCAACGACCCGCTGATTAACAGTCAGCTGCTCTACCAACTGAGCTATTCGGGAACGGCCGCGCTGCATTCGCTTTCCGGCGACTAGCCCGATTTCCACGAATGGATGGGGCCCCCTTCCCGCGCTTGCGGCACGCGAGCGGCGCTCCCTGCGCCGCCGGAATGCACGCTTCTCCTGCGAATCGTAAACTCGGAGGCGGCCGCACGCTCGCAGCCGGAACGCTGATGTTCGAACGAATCCTTTGCGCGATCGACGGCTCGGAGGTCTCCGAGCGCGCGGCCGACGCCGCGATCGGCCTCGCCGCCGGACTCGGAGCGGCGTTGCGCTTCGCCCACGTGCTCGTCATCGACCCGCTCTACGTGAAGGGCTGGAAGCAGGGCTTCGACCCGGGAGGCACGGTCGGCAGCATCGAGGCCGAAGCGAACGCGCTCCTCGATCGCCTCGTCGAGAAGGCGAAAAGCACGGGCGTCACGGCGGAGAAAACGCTGGTCGACGGCGATACCGTGCCCGCGATCGTGGGGCTGGCAAAGATCCATGCCTGCGACCTGATCGTCGTGGGCAGCCACGGCCGAGGCGGACTCGCTCGCCTCGTGCTCGGGAGCGTCGCCGAAGGCGTCGTCCGCGGCAGCGGCGTCCCGGTCGTGATCGTCCCGGCCCCCGACGCCTCGGCATAGCCCGCGGTAGCGCCCCCCCGGGGGCTCGGATTTTGGAACCATTCCATGCCGGGATGATTCTGATACCAGCGCCAGGGGTACGACTTTTCCTACAGCGAATCAGCCTTCCGGCCTCCTGCGACCGGGCTGGAACTTTGCGCCACGCCGGAGGGCCGCTGACCCACACTTGACGACGAGGTGACGACCGTGAGCATTGCCGAGCTCGAACGCGCGACCTTCTACGACTTAGAGAAGCTAGGGATCAAGAATCCCTACCGGACCCGCTACGACAACTTCATCGGCGGGAAGTGGACGCCGCCGGTGAGGGGAGAGTACTTCCTCAACGTCAGCCCGATCGTCGGCCAGCCCTTCTGCGAGGCCGCCCGCTCGACGGCCGAAGACATCGAGCTCGCCCTCGACGCCGCACACGCGGCCCGCGAGGCCTGGGGACGCACGACGGCGACCGAGCGCGCCAATATCCTCAACAAGATCGCCGACCGGATGGAAGCGAACCTGGCGCTGCTCGCGCTCGCGGAGACGATCGAGAACGGCAAGCCGATCCGCGAGACGACGGCCGCCGACATTCCGCTGGCGATCGACCACTTCCGCTACTTCGCCGGAGCGATCCGCGCTCAGGAAGGCGGGATCAGCCAGATCGACCATGACACGGTCGCCTATCACTATCACGAGCCCCTCGGCGTGGTCGGCCAGATCATTCCGTGGAACTTCCCGATCTTGATGGCCGTGTGGAAGCTCGCACCGGCGCTCGCCGCGGGCAATTGCATCGTGCTCAAGCCCGCCGAACAGACGCCGGTCTCGGTCTTGCTCCTGGCCGAACTGATCGCCGATCTGCTGCCGCCGGGCGTCCTGAACATCGTGAACGGTTTCGGCGAGGAAGCGGGCGCGCCGCTCGCATCGAACAAGCGCATCGCGAAGATCGCGTTCACCGGCGAGACCTCGACCGGCCGGCTCATCATGAAAGCCGCGGCGGAGAACCTGATCCCGGTCTCGCTCGAACTCGGCGGGAAGTCGCCGAACATCTTCTTCGCCGACATCGCGAACGAAGACGACGACTTCTTCGACAAAGCGCTCGAAGGCTTCACGATGTTCGCCCTCAATCAGGGCGAGGTATGCACGTGCCCCTCGCGCGTGCTCGTGCAAGAGTCGATCTACGAGCGGTTCATCGAACGTGCGCTCGCGCGCGTCGCGCTCGTGAAGCAAGGCAATCCGCTCGATCCTTCGACGATGCTCGGCGCGCAAGCTTCGAACGAGCAGCTCGACTAAGATCCTCAGCTACATCGAGATCGGAAAGAAGGAAGGCGCCAAGGTTCTCGTCGGCGGCGAGCGCAAGGCGCTCGAAGGCGAGTTCCGCGACGGGTATTACGTCCAGCCGACGGTCTTCTTCGGGAACAACAAGATGCGGATCTTCCAAGAAGAGATCTTCGGCCCGGTCGTTTCGGTCACGACGTTCAAGGACGAAGCGGAGGCGTTGCACATCGCCAACGACACGCTCTATGGTCTGGGCGCGGGCGTCTGGAGCCGCGATGCGAACCGGAACTATCGCATGGCGCGCGGCATCCAGGCCGGGCGCGTGTGGATCAACTGCTACCACCTCTACCCGGCGCACGCCGCGTTCGGCGGGTACAAGCAGTCCGGAATCGGACGCGAGAACCATAGCGCGATGCTCGAGCACTACCAGCAGACGAAGAACGCGCTCGTGAGCTACAGCCCCAAGGCGATGGGCTTCTTCTAGCCGCCGCAGCGCAGGCAAGCGAAACCCGAGGCCCGGACGCGCATGCGCCCGGGCCTCGTCGCGTTCGCACCGGCACGCCGCCCTTGACAGCCGGGAGTAAAATACCCTCATGAGCTTGTAGCGACTTTCCAACGGCCCGCGCGCATCGCCGCGCTTGTGTAGCCCGCGTCGCCTACGACGCGTCGTTCTTGGAGTCGCACATCATGTTACTCGCCGTTCCGGGCGTTTTTCGCTCGCGAAGTTTCAGCCTCTTCTTCACCGGCCAAGCACTCAGCTACGTCGGCGATGGTTTGCGCACGATCGCAATCCCGCTGCTCGTCTACCACCTGACCGGTTCCGCATCCGCGCTCGGCATCACCTACGCGCTCGAGTTTCTTCCGTTCGCCCTTTTCGGACTCGTCGGCGGATCGCTCGCGGATCGTCTCGACCGGCGCCGCGTGATGATCGTCTGCGACGCGCTGCGCTTTGCGATCGTCGCGGCGTTCGCCTTGGCCTACGCGAGCGGGCACCTCACGTTGCCGTTCCTGTACGCCGGCATCGTGGTGCTTTCGATCTGCGCCTCGATCTTCATGGGCTGTCAGGCCTCGACGATCCCCTACTTGCTCGGCAAGGATCGGGCAACGGAGGCCGGCGCTTTTCTCGTCGCCGCGGAGAACGCGGCGAACCTGATCACGCCGCCGCTCGGTGCCGCGCTCTTCGCGCTCACGGGGCCGCTGCCTGCGCTCGCGATCAACGCGCTGACCTATCTCACCTCGCAAGTGTCGGTCGCGCTCGGCGATGGTTTCGGCCCGGAGCGGCCGAGCGGCACGCCGACGGTCCGTCAAATCGTGGACGACGTGAAGACGGGGTTTGGTTTCCTTTGGAGCGACGCGGCGATGCGTCAGTTGACTGGGTTGAACCTGCTGTTCAACTTCTTTGGACTGATGACGGCGGCGTGTTTCATCCCGTTCCTCAAGCGCGAATTCGGCGCGAGCGATCCCGTCGTCGGCCTCACGTTCGGGCTCGGCGCGATCGGCGCGCTCATCGGTTCCTTCGCCGCGACGCGGACTCCGAAGAGCTGGCACTTCGGGCGCACGCTGCTGATCGTGTACTCGCTCGATGCGATCGTCTTTTTTCCGGTGATGTTCACGCACGATCTGCGCCTGGTCATCGCGTTTCTCTCGATCACGAACGCGTTCGTCACGTTCGAGATCGCGCAGATCGTCGGCTGGCGAATGCGGATCGCACCGGAGGAGATCGTCGGCCGCGTCTTCGGAGCGGTGCGCCTCGTCGTGCTGATCGGGACCGTCCCAGGCGCGATCCTCGGCGGCTACTTCGCGGATCGCTATGGGGCTCGGATGCCGATCATCGTCTCGGGCTTCGGCTATCTGATCGTGGCCATCGTCCTCTGGTTCGCACCGGCGATCCGCCGCGAGAACCGCTGAGGCCTCGCTCTCGCGCTCGGCCGCGGGGACGGGGTTTCAGGGCGGCGGGGATAATGAGGAGCGTGCGCCACACGGTTCCGACGGAGGCGAAAGCGACGCATGGAGCTCGAACGTGCACACCCTGCGGGCAACGCAAGCGACGCAATCGATGCGAGCGCTCCGATCGGCGAGAGCCCCGCGCGCGAGGCGAGCGAGGAGACGGATGCCTTGCGCTACCTCGCGGGCTTCGGGAACCATCACGCGAGCGAGGCGGTGCCGGGGGCGCTCCCCGAAGGGCAGAACTCGCCGCAACGCGCGCCGCTGGGCCTCTACGCCGAACAGCTGAGCGGGACGGCGTTCACGGCGGCGCGCGCCGAGAACCGCCGCTCGTGGCTCTACCGCATCCGGCCGTCCGCCGCGCACGGGAAGTTCTCGCGCATCGAGAACGGCCGGCTCCGCAGCGCCCCGTTCGAGGAGGTCGAGACGCCGCCGAACCGGCTGCGCTGGGGGCCGCTCCCGTTCCCGTGCGAACCGCGCGATTTCCTGGATTCGCTCGTCACCTTCGGCGGCAACGGCGACGTGCGCGCGCAGACGGGCGCCGCGATCCACCTCTACGCGGCGACCGCGCCGATGTACGATCGCTTCTTCTCCAATGCCGACGGCGAGTTGTTGCTCGTGCCGCAGCAGGGCCGCCTGCGGATCCCGACCGAGTTCGGAATTCTCGAACTCGCGCCGGGCGAGTGTTGCGTGCTTCCGCGCGGCGTGAAGTTCCGCGTCGAGCTCTCCGACGGCAGCGCCCGCGGCTACGTGTGCGAGAACTACGGCGCGCTCTTTCGTTTACCGGAGCTCGGCCCGATCGGCTCGAACGGCCTCGCGAACCCGCGAGATTTCCAGAGCCCCGTCGCCGCCTACGAGGATCGCGCCGTCAGCGCTGAGGTCGTCACGAAATTCTGCGGAAATCTCTGGGCCACGACCTACGACCGCTCGCCCCTCGACGTCGTGGCCTGGCACGGAACGTACGTGCCGTATAAGTACGATCTCGCGCGGTTCATGGCGTTCAACACCGTCAGCTTCGATCACGCCGACCCCTCGATCTTCACGGTGCTGACCTCGCCCTCGACGGTTGCGGGAACGGCGAACGTCGATTTCGTGATCTTCCCGCCGCGCTGGTCCGTCGCCGAGCACACCTTTCGCCCGCCGTGGTTTCACCGCAACGTGATGAGCGAATACATGGGGCTCGTGCGCGGCGTGTACGAAGCGAAGGCCGGCGGATTCGCGCCCGGCGGCGGCAGCCTGCACAACTGCATGTCCGCACACGGCCCGGACGCGGCCACCTATGCCGCCGCCGCAACGGCGGAACTCGAGCCCGTGCGGCTCGCCGATACGCTGGCGTTCATGTTCGAGACGCGGCTGCCGATCGCGCCGACCCGTTTCGCGCTCGAAACCGATGTGCTCGCCCCCGATTACGACGACTGCTGGAACGGCCTGCCCCGCTCGTTTCCAAGCTGAGGCGGCCACGCCCGGCGGCGTGGGCACCTCACCCGCGCGAGAGCGCGATGACGCCGAGCGCGATCGCGATGCTCGCCAGCGCACGGCGCCGCCCGACCGGCTCCGCCAAGACGATCCGGCCGAGCACCACGGCGATCACGATGCTCAGTTCGCGCATCGGTGCAACGAGACTGACGGGTGCGTACACGAGCGCAAAGAGGATCAGGAGGTAGGCAAGCGGGCTCAACACGCCGACCACCAGAACCGGGACGCGGTTGAGCCGCCATTCGGCGAGCGGCTTCTCGCGTTCGCGCAGAGCGAGCGGGGTCGAGATCAGCGTCTGAATCGTGATGTTGGCCGCGAAATATGCCAGCGGCGCGTAGCCGAGGTCCGAGACGACGAACTTATCCCACAGCGTGTAACACGAGATCATCGCGCCCGTCAGGATCCCGAACGCGAGCGCGGCGCGCACGTGCCCGCGCTCGCGCGCCCTGCGGTCGAGCCCGAGTGCGAAGGCCGCTCCCACGATCGTCAGCGTCCCCGCAATCGTCAGTGCGTTCGCTTGCTCGTGAAAGGCGAGAACCCCGACGATCGCCGCCAGCAGCGGCCCCGTGCCCCGAACGACCGGATAGACCAGCGAAAGATCGCCGCTGCGGTACGCCCGCAGCAGCATCAACGTGTAGCTCAAATGGAACGTGCTGGTCAGCGCGGCCGCCGCCAGCATCGCGGGAAAGTGCGCGGCGATCGTCGCGCGCGCTCCGTAGAGCGTGAGAGCGGCGAGCGGCACGAGCCACGCCGTCGCGACGACGTTCGTCAGCCAAACAAAGACGAAGCCGCCCGACGAGCGCTTCGCGTAGAGGTTCCAGACCGCGTGCAGGATCGCTGCCAGGATGACGAGCGAAAGCGCAGAGAGGGGCACCGCTACGCGGCGCCCCTCTCCGTACCGTGCATGCTGGGCGTCAGCCGGCGATCGTCACGAGATCGCGTGCGAAGTCGCCCTTGAGCCCCGCGGCTTCGCGGAGCTCCTGGGCCTTGTCGAGCCGTTCCCACGGCAGATCGAGCTCGGTGCGGCCGAAGTGGCCGTACGCCGCCGTCTGCAGGTAGATCGGCCGGAGCAGATCCAGGTTGTGGATGATCGCCGCCGGGCGCAGGTCGAAATGCCGCTGCACGAGCTCGGCGATCTTCTCTTCACCGATCTTCGCTGTCCCGAACGTTTCGACGAGCACGCTGACCGGCCGCGCGACGCCGATCGCATACGCGACCTGCACTTCGCAGCGGTCCGCGAGGCCCGCCGCGACGACGTTCTTGGCGACGTAACGCGCCGCGTACGCCCCCGAACGGTCAACCTTCGTCGGGTCTTTCCCGGAGAACGCACCGCCGCCGTGCCGCGCCATCCCGCCGTACGTGTCGGCGATGATCTTGCGGCCGGTCAAACCCGCGTCGCCCTTCGGGCCGCCGATCACGAACCGCCCGGTCGGGTTGATGTAGACGCGCAGATCCTTGTCGCGCAGCGACTGCGGGATCACGTGGTCGATCAGCCGCTCGCGGATTTCGCGCCGGATGACGTCGAGCGAGACGTCGGGATCGTGTTGCGTCGAGATGACCACGGCATCGACCCGGACCGGGCGATGGCCGTCGTACTCGACGGTGACTTGGCTCTTGCCGTCGGGCCGCAGATACGAGATCTCGTTGTTCTTGCGGGCGGCGGCGAGTTGCTTGGTGAGATCGTGCGCGAGCGTGATCGGGAGCGGCATGAGCGCGTCCGTCTCACGGCAGGCATAGCCGAACATCATCCCCTGGTCGCCGGCGCCGGTCAGCTCGAAGGGGTCGTCGTAGCCCGTCGCCTTCGCTTCGTACGACTTGTCGACGCCGAGCGCGATGTCGGCAGACTGCTCGTCGACCGAGACCGAAACGCCGCACGTCTCCGCGTCGAAACCGACCGAGGATTTCGTGTAGCCGACGTCGCGGATCGTGTTGCGCACGATCTTCGGGATGTCGATGTAGGTGTTCGTCGAGATCTCGCCCGCGATGTGGATCTGACCCGTGATCGCGAACGTCTCGCAGGCGACGCGCCCATGCGGGTCCTTTTCGAGGATCGCGTCGAGGACGGCGTCGGAGATCTGGTCGGCGAGTTTGTCGGGGTGGCCCTCGGTCACCGATTCCGAGGTGAAGAGTCTACGGTGTCCCATCGCTAGGTGCCCTCCGACCAAGACGCCATGTATTTCACTTGCTCGGGCGTCGGGGTATCGATGGCGATGTGCATCGCGCGAAGCTTGAGTTCCGCAACCTCTTGATCGATGTGGTCGGGCACCGAGTACACCTTGCTCTCGAGCGTTTTGTAGTTCTGGGCAAGATAAGCCGCCGCGAGCGCTTGGTTCGCGAACGACATGTCCATCACGGCCGCCGGGTGCCCTTCGCCCGCGGCCAAGTTGATCAAGCGGCCTTCGCCCAGGACGCGGATCGTGCGGCCGTCTTTGAGTTCGTAGGCTTCGACGAATTCGCGCGGCTTGGTCTTGCCGACCGCCATCGTCTCGAACGCGTCGAGATCGAGCTCGTCGTTGAAGTGCCCGGAATTGGCCACGATCGCGCCGTCCTTCATGACGGCGAAATGCTCGGCACGGATCACGTGGTAGTTCCCGGTCACGGTGACGAAGATGTCGCCGGCCTTTGCGGCCTCCGCCATCGGCATCACCTGGAAACCGTCCATCGCGGCTTCGAGCGCCTTGCGCGGATCGATCTCGGTGACGATCACGTGGGCTCCATGGCCCTTCGCGCGCGAAGCGACGCCGCGCCCGCACCAGCCGTAGCCCACCACGACGACCGTGTGCCCGGCAAGCAGCACGTTCGTGGCGCGAATGATGCCGTCGAGCGTCGATTGCCCCGTGCCGTAGCGGTTGTCGAACATGTGCTTGGTCAGCGCATCGTTGACGGCGATGACCGGGAAGGGCAGCACGCCCTCCTTCTCCATCGCGTGCAGGCGGATCACGCCGGTCGTCGTCTCTTCGCAGCCGCCGATCATCTCCGCGAGCAAGTGGTTGTGCTTCGTGTAGATCGTGGTCACGAGGTCGCATCCGTCGTCCATCGTCATGTGGGGCTTCGTCGCGACGACGGATTCGATGTGCTTGTAGTACGTGGCGTTGTCTTCGCCCTTGATCGCGTGGGTCGGGATCTCGTAGATCTCGCTGAGCGCGGCTGCGACGTCGTCTTGCGTCGAGAGCGGATTCGAGGCGCAGAGCGTGACCTCGGCTCCGCCCGCTTTGAGGGCGAGCACGAGGTTCGCGGTCTCGGTGGTCACATGCAGGCAGGCGCCGATGCGGACGCCCGCGAGCGGCTTCTCCTTGGCGAAACGTTCTTGGATCTGCGCGAGCACCGGCATGAAGCTGGCGGCCCACTCGATGCGCGAGCGGCCGACGCCTGCCAGGCCCCGGTCCTTAACGTCCCCGAGCATTCGGGTTAAAACAGGCACGATTGTCTCCTACGGAGTTGTGAGATGCTCTCGCTGATCTTTGAAACAATCGAAAACGAGGTCCCATCCCCTTCGTCGGAACGCCCTCCGTTCCATCCGGCCGCGCCCCCAAGGAGCCCGCGCCGGGGGGAGCAATACGTCGTTCCGTGGAGAGGATCGACGTCTACCTCGAGGCGCTCGCTTCCGCCGCGCCCACGCCGGGCGGCGGGAGCGCCGCGACGCTCGTCGCCGCAAGCGGCGCCGCGCTCGTGGGAATGGTCGCGCGAATCACGGACGAGAGCGGCAAGCACCCCGAGCATCACGCGCTTGCGGAGCAACTGACCGCGTCCGCGGACCGGCGCCGCTCGGATCTGCTCGCCGCGCGAGCGCGCGACGAACGTGCCTACGGCGCCGTCGTTGAGGCGATGTCCTTACCGCGTTCCTCTCCCGAAGAGCGGGCCGCACGAGCGGCCGCGTTGCAGAACGCTCTTGAAGGCGCAGCCGCTGCGCCGCTTTACGCGGCCTCGCTCGCCCTCGAGACGCTCCAACTCGCCGAGCGCGCGCTCGAGTTGCGCAACCCGAACCTGGTCAGCGACATCGGCTGCGCCGCCGAATTCGCGTTCGCCTCGCTCGCCGCATCCGCATACAACGTTCGCATCAACCACAAGTTCATGAAAGACCGCATGGCGATCGAGGCACAGGAGACGGCGCTGAAAGGCTTCGAGCGCAGCGCCGCCGAGATCCTCGAGCGCGTGCGTTCCGGCGTCGCGCGGTCGATCGGCGGAAGCTAGGCGAACGCGAGTTCGAGGAACGGCGCGATGTCGCGCTGCTCGATCTCCACGCCGACGCCGCCGGTGTTCCAGCGGATGTCGTGAAAATCAGAGCCGGCGCTCGCCACGAGCTTGTGCTGCGCCGCCTTCTTGCGGAAGTAATCGGTCTGCTTGGCGTCGTGCGTGGGGTAGAACACCTCGAGGCCGCGCAGCCCGGCGTGCGCGAGTTCGTCGATGAGCGCGTAGTCGTTCAGCCGGCCCGGATGCGCGAGGACGGGGATCCCGCCGGAGCGCCGGATCACCGCGATGGCCACCTGCGGCGTCACGTGATGCGACGGGACGTAGCCCGGCTTTCCGCGACCGAGCAGCGTGCGAAACGCCGCCTCGATCGAGCCGACGAAACCGCCGCGCACGAGCGCCTTTCCGACGTGCGGACGGCCCAGCGAATCGCTGCCGACCGCTTCCGCCCTGACGGCATCGAGCTCGAGTGGAATGCCCGCCTCGCGGAGTTGTGCGACCATCATGATGACTCGAGCCTCGCGCGCACGGCGATTCGCGGCGAGCAACTCGTGAAGCTGCGACTCGCCGGCGAGCGGGAGCCGGTAGCCCAAGATGTGGACTTCGTTTCCCTTATAGGTCGTGTTGATCTCGATCCCGGTCAGGATCTTCGCCGAGCCGCCCGCGTCGCCGAGCGACTTGTAGGCGCTCAGCGTATCGTGATCGGTGATCGAGAACATCTCGACGCCCCGGGCGCGCATCGCCGCGCCGAGTTCCTGCACGGTCAGCGTCCCATCGCTCTCGAGCGTATGGCTGTGGAAATCGACGACCATCGAGTGTGCGCGAGACCCGAGCCGGGTCAGCGGCCCCGCGCCTTGCGGCGGCGAGCACGCGTGTAATAGACCAGCACGCCGTGTTCCTGGCGGTAGCCCACGAGGCTCTTCTGTTGCTCGGGATCGCGCAGCGCTTCGAGCGCAAAATCGACGAGTTCATCTTGACCGGCCACATCCTCGTCCTCGGCCATGGCATAGGCACCGGGACTCGTGAGCAGCCGTTCACCGAAACGCTCGCGCAACAGCGCGGTCAACAGCACGAGCTCGTCGCGCGTCACCGTCGCGGCGTCGCGCACGAGCTGCACGACGCTCATGTGCTCGTCGCGTTGAAGCAAGACGTCCAACCGGGACGGCGTCTCCCCTCGCAAGTCGAGCAAGGCGCGAACGTGCTCGCCGAGGCTCTCGCGTAATGTCGCCTCCACCGCGCGATCGAGGCGCTGACGCACGACGAACGACAGCTCGAGCGTCCCATCGAGCGGATGCGCGGTGATCGTCGAGATCTCCGGGAACCGCGTCAACAGCGCGACAACGAGACCGACGTCGTCGGAATTCTCGGTGGTGGGGCGGGAGCCGGGGAGTCGTTGCATGGCCTCGCTCGCTGTTTTCGGGGCCGGGCCCCAGTCCCTTCGAGGAGCAAACTGCCGACCCGAGCAGACGGGTGCCGGAAAAGTCGCAGGGGCTCCAGGCCCGCGGCGGCACCGTTTCCGGCGGCATCGGCCTTCGTCCCCAGGCCCCATCGCGACGGCAGGCGCGCCTGGCAAGCCTGCCGCATCGCGATCGCTCTAGCCGGCCTGCCCCGAGAGCGTCAGGATCCCGTACCAGAGCCCGAGGGCGACGCAGACCAGGGAGACGGTCAAGGCGATGACGTTCCCGGCCGGCGAGTTAACCCGTTTGCCGAGGATCTTCGGGTCGTTTGCCAGGATCAACAGGAAGCCCAGGACGATCGGCAGGACGAGCGCGTTGAACGCCATGACCAGGATCGTGATGCGCACGAGCGGCAACCCGGGGATCAGCGTGATCCCGGCCGCCAGCAGCACGCAGACGACGAAGAAGCCGTAAAACCGCTTCGCGTCCATGCAGCCGTAGTTCAGCGAGCAGCGCCAGCGAAACGCTTCGCCGAAGGCCCACGCGGTCGCGACCGAGACGACGAAGGCGCCCAGCAGCGCCGCGCCGACGAGCGCCGCTCCGAAGATCACCCCGGCGAAGCGGCCGATCAGCGGCTCGAGGGCGAGCGCGGCATGCGCCGCGTCCGAAACGGCGACGTGGTGCACGAAGAGCGTCGCCGCGGTCGTCACGACGACGGCGATCATGATGATCTGGGTCAGCACCGCGCCGACCGCGGTGTCGATGCGCGCGAACGGAAGGTCCGGCAGACGCAAGCCCTTGTCGACGACGGCGCTCTGCTGGTAAAAGATCATCCAGGGCATGATGACCGCGCCGATGTTCCCGGCGACGAGCAGCAGGTAGCCGCGATCGCCGAGCGGCTGAGCGCCGAAGAGCCCCTCCCGGATCAGCCCCATCGGCGAGGGGTGAGCGGCGAACGCGGCGGGGATGAACAGCAGTTCCAGCAAGCACAGGCCGAGCGCGGCGATCTCGGCCCGCTTGTATGCGCCGCTCAGCGAAACCGCGATGATGACGGCCGCCGCCGCGAGCACCAGCATCGGCGGGTTGACGCCGAAAATCAGGGCCGCTCCGGCGATGCCGATGAACTCGGTCACGAGCGCCGCCAGATTCGTCACCAGCATCGTTCCCAGCGAGACCCACGCCCAGCCGAGCCCATAATGCTCGCGGATGAGCTGGGCGTGTCCCTTGCCCGTCACGATGCCCAGGCGCACGGTCATCTCCTGGACGACGAACAGCGGCACGATCAGCAGCAGCTGGAGCAGGACCAGCTTCATCCCGAACTGCGCCCCCGAGGTCGCGGCCGTCGTGATGCTGCCGGCTTCCGTGTCCGCGAAGGCGACGATTAAGCCTGGTCCCAGGACCGCAAGGTACCGTGCGATGACGGACCGCGATGGCCGTGCGTCCGCTTTTTCTGCATCGAGGGTCGTCGGATGGACGGCCAAAGTACTCCTGATTCGCCGGGAAAGCGCAGCGTCTATAGGCTTTCCTAATTAAATAGGCACGCCCATGTCAAGTGTTTGGGTTACCAGAGCGAAGCAAGTTCCGAACCAGCGGCAGTAGCCCTGTCGCGGTTGGAAAAAGAAAGACCTGATGGGAGCTCCGCGCACGCCCGATTCCCCACCCTCGCCGGAGCAGGCGGCCTTCCTGGAGCGGGCGATCGAACAGTACGGTAAAGCAACCTACAACTTTGCCTACCGCCTGACGAACAATGAGGCTGACGCCCGCGACTTGACCCAGGACGCGTTCCTGCGGGTCTATCGCGCCTGGCGCTCCTTCCAACCGGGGACGAGCTTCCTCTCGTGGATCTACCGGATCGTCACAAATTTGCACCGGGATGAACTTCGGAGGCGAAAAGGGCGTTTCTATGAGGAGATCCCCGAAGACAACGCCCCGCAGGCATACGGGGGGCAGCGGCCCTTAGCCCAGACGCCGATCGACGACCTCGTCGAAGGGCAACTGAGCGAACCGCTGTCCAAGGCGCTTGCGATGCTCTCTTCCGAGCAGCGTCAGGTCGTCATTCTCGCAGACATCGAAGACTATAGCTATCAGGAGATCGCGGATATGACGGAGTGCTCGATCGGAACCGTAAGATCGCGGCTCCATCGTGCGCGCGCACTGCTGCGCAAGCTTCTCCTGCAGGCCCAACAACAATCATGAACGACCATCTTTCAACCGAAACCCTCATCGATTATCTTCACGGCGAGCTGGACCCGGCGTCCGATGCTCGCGTATATCAGCATGTCGCGGCCTGCGCGGCCTGCGCGAACGAACTCGACCGCGAACGGACGCTCGGCGACGTGCTTCGCGCGGCGGCCGCTCGCGACGAGCGCGAGTTCCCGGCGGCGCTGCGGGAAAGCATCCGGGAAGCCGCGCGCGCCCAATCGTCGCGCCCGCTGCTTTGGTTCCGCACGCTCGTGCGGCCGGTCGTCGCGCTCCCGATCGGAGCCGCCGCGGCTGCCGCGTTCGCACTCTATTTCGTTGGGCCGCTCTCGCCGCTGGACTCGGCGCACGGCGTGCCCGCCATCGCCGCGAGCTATTACATCGAACGGCATGAAGCGCAACAGCTGCAGAACCCGCTTGCGGAACGGAGCATGCCGGCACCGACGATGGAAACCGTCTACGAAGCGCCTGCGCAGAGCGAGACCGCCGACCTTGCAACCGAAGCCGCGGTTGCACCCGGCACGCTCGATGTCGTGCGCTAAGCGCGCTGCGGGCCGGATCGGGGCGGCGCTGTTCGCCGCGGCCGCCTGCATCGCGCTGGCCGCCCCGGCGTTCGCGGCGCCCTCCGACGAGGAATCATCCGAGCTGTTGCGCGCGAGCATCAATGCCTCGCGTTCGGTCTCCTACATCGGCCAGCTCGAGACGATCCGCTTCAGCGCCAGCAAGGCCAATGCGACGATCGTGCGGATCGAGCATCGCGCGCCGGATCGCACGCGCCGCTGGTATCTCGCCCCGGAGGCGCTCTACGGGGATTACATCATCACCCGCTCGACCACGACCTGGCAATTCGACACGCGTCGCGCGCGCGTCACGACGTCGAACAACCCCTTGCTCGACGTCAATCTCGCCGCGTCGAACACGCTCGGGCTCTTGTACGCAAACTATCGGGCCGTGCCGGCGGGCGGCGAGATCGTCGCGGGCCGGCCGACGACCTCGCTCGTCTTGATCAATAAGTACACGGGCGAGCGCGTCGCTCGGATCTGGATCGACACTCAGAAGAAGCTCGTCCTGCGCAAGGAGACGTTCCACGCCGACGGATCGATCGCCACGACGTCGCGCTTCGAGGAACTCCGGTACACGGATCGGATCCCCGAAGACGTCTTCTCCACGAACCTGCCGGACGGGTACACGCAAGTGACCGAAGCCCAAAGTGAGGCGCCCTCGCTCGATCTCGAGCGAACCACGCGCGAAGCCGGCTTCAAGCCCGCGAGCCCCGCAGACTTGCCGGAGGGCTTCGCGCTCGTGGGTTCCTCCGTCGAAACGGTGAACGGCGTCAGGACCGTCCATCTCAACTACTCGGACGGCTTGCGCACGCTCTCGCTGTTCGAAAACGCGGCCGGCGCGGAGGCCGACTTCGGCGCCGACAAGCCGCGCACGATCGCGCTCGGCGAGGAGAGCGGGAAGATCGTCGAGCACGGCGCGACCACGCTGATCGCGTGGAAAGAGAAACGGCTCACGCTGATGCTCCTGGGCGATCTGTCGCGCTCGGAACTCGCGCGCATCGCGGAGAGCGTGATCCCCTAGCCTTTCAGCGCGGCGTCGAGGTCCTTCTTGAGTTGCGAGAGCGGGACTTCACCGTCCCGGAACGTCGCGATCTTGCCGTCTTTGCCGATCACGACGACCGTCGGGAAGCCGCCTTGCAAGTATTTGTTGGCAACGTCGAGCGTCGGGTCATACGCGACGGGATAGCGGACGTTGAATTTCTGGATGAAGCTAACGACGTCGGCTTGCGATTCGGGCGTGCTGCCGTCGATCCCGTACGCGCTGCCCGAGACCGCGATGACGTGGATCCTGTCCTTGTACGCATCGTAGATTTCGTTGAGCGTGGCCGTTTCGCGCTGGCAATGCGGGCACCAGGTCGCGAAGACTTCGAGCAGCACGGGCTTGCCCGCGGCCTGCGATAAGTCGAAAACGCCTTCCGTCGTCGGCAACGCCGCGAACGAGGGGGCCGTCTCCCCGGCGGTCAGCTTCGCGGAGACATTCGCGACCGAAGCAACCTTCGGAATCTGCGAGTTGACCCCGACGGCGATGATCGCGATCAACGCCAAGATGCCGAGTGAGACGTACAGGATCGTCTTGCGCTTGTCGCCGGTGCCGCCGGCCGCTCCCGCGTTTGGGCGTCGTTGTGCCATGCCGCTAGGTTCGCTCCGTCGTCGGCAAAATCTTGGGACCCAGGCGCCGGTCGAGCGCAAAGCTGCCCGGCGCGCGAAGTGCGACCGCCACCCCGACAGCCGCCAAGACGAGATCGCGTGCGACGTCGACCCAACTCGCCGGTGCCGTATCGCTCGGGCCGAAACAGCCGCACGAGATCGGGATGCCGCGCACGACGACCGATGCGATCGCGGCTGCGAAAGCGGCGAGCTGCGCCGCGGCGATGAACGCCGCCGCGCGGGTGAACAGTCCGACGATCAGATAGCCGCCCAGCAACATTTCGAAATACGGTAACGCGATCGCAAGCGGCGCGATCACCGGTTGCGGCAAGAGACGGAAGGCGGCGATCGTGGCGGCCAAGACCTCCGGATGAGAGACTTTGAGGATGCCGGCCGCCAGAAACACGCCCCCGAGCACGACGCGCAGGAGAAAGGTCACCACATCCAAGCGGCGACCTGATCGATGACGGCGCGCTGCGCCTTGGGAATCGACTTCGCCGAGAATGCTTCGGCGTCGCGCGCGGGCGCATCGTGGACGCGCACGGTCGCTTCCACGCACGCGGCGAGGATGTCCGGGTCGTAGCCGCCCTCCAAACTGTAGACGACGCGACCGCGTGTGAAACGCTCCGCGAGTTCGCGGATCATCCGCGCGAGTTCCCGCGCCGCCAGCGGACCGTCGATGCCCAAGTCTCCGACCGGATCGCCGGCGGCAAAATCGTATCCCGCGCTCACGAGCAGCAGGCTCGGATTCACGTGTTCCGCGACGCCTTCGAGCAAGAGCTGCCAGGTGGCGAGGAACGCTTCCGTTGCGTAGCCGGCCGCCGGCAGCGGACAGTTGATGACGGCGCCGTCGTAGGCGAGCCGATTCTCGCGAATGTCGCCGGTCCCCGGATACGCCGGCGAGGCATGCGTCGAGATGAAGGAGACGCCGGCCTTGGCCATCGCCTGCGTGCCGTTGCCGTGGTGATAATCGAAATCGATGATCAGCGCCCGCTCGCGCGTCTGTTCGGTGAACGCCCGTGCCGCGATCCCGACATTGTTGAACAGACAGAAGCCCATGCCGTGGCGCGGTTCGGCGTGGTGGCCCGGCGGGCGCACGACGGCGAACGCGGCCGCATCGTTCGCGACCGCATATTCCATCGCCGCGAGCGTACCGCCCGCCGAGCGGCGCGCAACCCGCAGCGAGGTGGGATCGATGATCGTGTCGCCGGTCGAGAGCGTGTCGACGTCGGTTTCCCCGAGCGCCCCGATCTCGCGTTTGACCTTCTCGAGGTAGTCGAGGGAGTGGACGCGGAGGATCTCATGATCCTCCGCGTCGCGCGCCGCATGTCTCGAGCCGAACAAGCCCTGGGCTTGGAGATGCTCGACGATCGCCGTGACGCGGTCCGGTGACTCCGGATGCGCGACGCCGGAAAGATGCTCCGTATAGCAATCGTCGTAGACGACGACCACGCCCCCCTCGGCTACTTCTTTTTCGGAGCTGGGGTGGCGGCGGGCGCCGGCCCGAGCGCGGCGATCATCTTCTTGACTTCCGCCGTCGCTTTCGCATCCTTGCTGATGAACGGCAGGAAGCGTTCGTAGGCGGACTTCGCCTTGGCTTTCTGGTTCGTCTCGGCGTAGCACTTGCCCATGACGACGTAGAACTGCGGGCTCGCCTTCAGGAAATCCGGAACGTCGCGATCCAGCGCGTCGAAGATCTCAGAGGCTTCCTTATAGTTGCGCAGCTCGTAGTCGGCTGCCCCCAGGCCCGCGAGCGCCTGCGGCGTGCGCGACACTTCGAACGAATGCCGGAACGCATCGCGCGATTTGTCGAATTGCCGTTGTAGCGCATAGGCCTGGCCGAGACGGACGAGTGCAGCCGGATCCTGCGGCGAGACCTCGGTCAAACGCTTATAGTTGTCGCTCGCCTTCGCCGCGTCGTTGCGGCTCATGTAATAATCGCCTAGGCGCGCGAGCGCGGCGGGATTGTCGCGCTTGTCGCCGAGAGCGCGCGTCCACTCAGCCTCGGCGTCCGCGGGCCGGTTGGTGCGTGCGTAGTAGTCGCCGAATGCGATGTGCGTGCCGCTGACGCTCGGATAACTCGAGATCGCCCGCTTGTAGGTGGCCTCGGCATCGGACGGCATCTTCTCGGTGGAGTAGAACAGCGCTTCTTCATCGACGACCGCGGCTTTCTCACCGTCGTCGACGAGCACCCCAAGGAGCTGTTCGTACAGGGCGATCGCGCCCTTGACGTCATGTCCGGTCGCGATCAGGCGAGCCTTCCCCAGGAGCGCGTCGGCGCTCTTCGGCTCGACGGCCAGCGCACGATCGAACGTCGATGCCGCAAGCGCGGTGTTCTTCTGTTCGATGTAGGTGCGCGCTTCGAGAACCAGCGGCGTCGAATCCTTGGGATCGACCTTCGCCGCGGCTTCGAATTGGGCGCGCGCGTCGTCGAACTTCTTCTCCTGCGCGAGCACGAGCGCATAGTTGAGAATCGCGCGTTTGTCGCCCGCGTTGAACGTCGTCGCACGTTTCGCGACGCGCTCGGCATCGGCCGGACGATTCGTGCGCAAGTAGAGGTCGGTCAGCGTCAAGAGAACTTGGGAGTTCGTGGGCTCGAGGTTCGAGGCTTGCTCGAGCGATGCGGTCGCTTCTTTGATCTTGCCGAGTTGCTCGTTCGCGGCGCCGTCGAGGAAGTAGGCTTGAGCCGTCTTCTGGCCGAGCGAAAGGAGCTTCTGCGTCAGCGGCAGGGCCTTGTCGGGGCGCCCGACGGAGAGGTAGACACCGGCGAGATCGAGCAGGGTGTCGTGATCGTCAGGGCTCGCCTTGAGCTTCGCTTCGAGCCGCGGGATCGCGACGTCGGGCGACTCCGGCGTCGCGGTCGGGAGCGGCACGGCACTCGCCGAGGGCGTGGGCTCGGGCGCCTTCTTCGCGGCATCGGCATGCGTGCCGCAAATCAGCAAAGCGAGTGCGAAAAGCGCGCTACCGGCTGCGCGTACGGAGTTCCTCAAGATACTCTTCCTATTCCGATCTGATGGAGTGCGTTAGTTGCCGCGAACGGCTTTCGTGAGCTCGGGGACGATCGCGAAAAGATCTCCGACGACGAGAAGGTCCGCGAAATCGGCGATCGGCACGTTCGGGTCCTTGTTGATCGCGACGATCGTGCCGCTCGTGCGCATCCCGACTTTGTGCTGGATCGCGCCCGAGATGCCGGCCGCGATGTAGAGCGCAGGGCTGATCGTCTTACCGGTCTGCCCGACTTGATGCGCGTGAGAGATCCAGCCCGCATCGACGGCTGCACGAGACGCGCCGACCGCGCCGCCGAGCGCGTCGGCGAGGTCCTTTAGAATCGTGTGGAAAGGTTCGGGACCGCCGAGGCCACGTCCGCCTGACACGACCGTCGAGGCCTCTTCAACGCCGAGTTCGGCCGCAGCTTCCTCGACGTCGGCCTCGACCTTGACGCGATAGGTCTTCCCCTCGGGCTTGGCAAGCGCGACGATCGTGCCGGCTCCCGCGCCCGGCACGGCCTTGAACGTATTCGGGCGAACCACCGCGACGCCGTAATCGGTCTTGAACGTGCACGTCGAGATCGTCAGCCCGCCGAGCTTCGGCGAAACGTTTTTGACGAGGCCGCCTTCGACGGAGAGCTCCGTGACGTCCGAGCTGATGCCGGCGCCGAGACGTGCCGCGAGCCGGCTGCCGACGTCCCGGCCGAGCATCGTGTTCGGCACGAGGACGAGCGAGGGCCCTGCGGCCCGCGCCACGACTTCGAGATAATCGACCGCCGGGTCGATCAAGTAGGCATCCACGTCCGCATCTTCGGTCACGTGGATCGCATCGAGCGGGTACGCCGCGAGCGCGGCGGCGACGGCTTGCGCGCCCGCGCCGAGCACGACTGCGTGAGCCTTCCCGCCAAGGGCCCGCGACAGTTCGCCGGCCTTGGTTGCAAGCTCGAGGGAAACGCGGCGGGCCGTGCCGCCTTTGTGTTCGATGAAAACGATGACGTCAGGCATTAGAGCAGCTTCTTCTCTTTCAAGAACTCAACGATGACACGGGCGCCTTCGGCACCATCGGCGACGGTCACGGTGCGGCCTTTGCCGCGCGCCGGTGCTGCGGCGAGCTCGGTGACCTCGGTCTTCGCGCCTGCGACGCCGACCGGGTGATCGAGCCCGAGGTCGGCGACGGTCCAGATCGCGATCGGCTTTTTCTTGGCGCCCATGATGCCTTTGAGTGCCGGGTAGCGCGGCGTGTTGATCGACTTCGTCACGCTCGCGACGACCGGCAGCTCGGCGCTGAGCTTTTGATAGCCGTTGTCCGTCTCGCGCTCAGCGGTCACGGTCGTGCCGGAGAGTTCCAGCTTGCGCAGGTTCGTCAGGCCCGGCACGCCGAGCAATTCGGCGAGTTCTCCCGGCAGATTCCCGCTGTTCGCGTCGGTCGACTGCGTGCCGGAGATCACCAGATCGAATCCGTTCTTCTTGATCGCATGCGCGAGAACGGAAGCGGTCGTCCAAAGATCGCTGCCTTCGAGCGCGGCATCGCTGACGATGATCGCATCGTCCGCGCCCATCGCGAGCGCCTTGCGAACGATCTCCTTGCCCGTTTCGGGCACCATCGCAACGACCGTAACGGTCGTGTCGCCTCCGATTTTTTCTTTCAGCTGCAGCCCCGCTTCGATCGCGAATTCATCGAACGGGTTCAAAACGGTCTCAACGCCGGCACGCACCAGGCGCTTGGTTACGGGATCGAAGCGTTTGTCCGCATTCGTATCCGGCACCAACTTGACGGTAACAACGATCTTCAAGGACGCCTCTCCAACAACCAACAAGCCTTCCCAGGCAAACCCTACATGCTTGCCGCCGAGCGTCCACGGCTCCTCTTAAACCGGAGACGACCCCGCGCCTCGAATCCGGCGCACTCCAGGGTCGGGTCGCCCTCTCCTCGCCGAGAGCCGAATCAGCGATCTCTGGGCCCGCTGAGACCGGCCGCCGCCCCTCGCAATCGCTTGCGAGAGCGGTAAGGGGCTGCACCTTCGAACTTGCGCCAAACGCGGCGGAATTGGCGCGACGATCCGAATCCGGCCGCCTCCGTCACGCGCTCGACGTCGAGATCCGTGCCGGTCATCAGACGGCGCGCCGGCTCGACGCGCAGGCCCGCGATGCAGGTCGTGACGCTCGAGCCGCCCCCTAAGCCGCGTAGAGAGTCGTTCGAGTTCCAGACGGCACCCGAAATCAAGTCTTGGGCTTCCCTGCAGCGTCGCAATCTCGCTGAGGTCCCGTTGAAGAGCTGACGCCCGCGCTCAACCCGTGCTTGCCGGCGCGCGATCGGCGGCAAGCTCCGCGACGATGTCGTCGACCGTGCGGATCCGCGCGAAACGTCCGGCCAAGACCAGTTCCGTACGCTCGCGAATCTCCGCCGCGCTAAAGACGCGCCCCGTCCCCGCGTGCGTCATCGCGAACGTCAGCGTCGCCTCGCTGACATAGTCGACCTCGAACCCAAGGTCGGATCCATGCCGCGTCGTCGTCTCGCAGCACTGCTCGGTCCGAATCCCGGTCACGATGAGCCGCCCGATGCCCGCCTCGCGCAACCACGCCTCGAGCCCCGAACCCACGAACGCGCTATGCCGCCGCTTGTAGAACGTCGCGACGGGCGCGACGCGCAGCGGCGCGATCGTCCGAACAAACCCGGATGACCGCGCGAACGGCCCATCCCCATCCTCGTGAAAGATCTGAACGACCGGCACGCCAGCCTCCACGCACGCATCGACCGTCCGCTGCACCGCGCTAAAGAACGCCTGCGCCTCGTGCTCGTTCCAATACGCCCGTTGCCGGAACGACTCTTGGCAATCGATGACGAGCAGCGCCGCCGAACCTGATGTATCGCTCATGCGGACAGCATAAGCGAAGCCCCGCCCCTACGCCAGCAGCCGCACAGCCCAAAAGCGGACAATTTCAGCCATGGGCGACTCGAGCGAGGCGCGCCGGCAGCGCGCGAGCAGCGCTATCGGGGCACTCGCCCGGCCCGGCGCAGGCGGTGCTCGACTAGCCGGTTACCTGCGTCGGGAACGATTCGTGGCAGCGTCCTATGGCGTGATCTTGCGAATCACGTTGTTGTTGCTATCGCCAACGTACAGGTTCCCCGCGCTATCAATCGCGACGCCGATCGGCTGATTGAACGTCGCGCTCGCGCGGGGTCCGTTCGCGAAGCCTGCCGCCCCCGTTCATTTCGCGAAAGAAAGCGGACGACGTCAATGACCGCGGACTTCGACGAAAGTGATCTCGCGCACCACGTCACGCTCGATCGGAATCCGCTATACTTTCAAGACCGTGCTCGGCCGGTTCACGCCGGTCGAGGCCGATGCTGCGCACTACGCACGATCGCATATGGGGATGAAGTTGAATGAGGATCGGATTCGGGCGATTGCGCGAGCGATCGGGATGTGGAGCTTGGACGTGTCTCGCCTGCGATCGGAGACGGCATGGTCACGCGTGAGACATTGACGCCGGCGCTCGAGCGGCTCGGACTCACGCGACATGCGCGCGCGATCGAAGCCGCCGTGCGTCCAACGCTGCACATCGTGAGGACGCGCAATTCCGACGCCGACATCCCTCTCGGCGCCTCAAAGATCGGCGGCGCGCCCGATCTGAACGAAAGCACCCCTTGGCCCGTGCGAACCATTCCGGAATCGCGTTCCTTCTTTCGGCGCGTCCCGGCCTACGATCAACCGCTCGACTTCATCGCGCAGTTCGACCTCGCCAGCCTGCAGCACTACGAAGTGGGAGCGTTGCTCCCGCCGACGGGACTGCTGTCGTTCTTTTTTGAACCCTACGAATTCAACGTAGGCCGTGTTCTCTATCAGCCAGCGTCCTCGGGATTGACGAGAAGGCCCGCGCCCTCGGACCCGAGGAAAGACAAGCCGCGCCTCCTTCAACCGTCTTCTCTCACGTTCACCGAGTACTTGAGCGTGCGCGATCAGCAGTGGATGCAGCGCGCCGAGGACCTCGCCGAGTGGGACGAGCGCCCGGAATTTGCGGCCGACCGCTGCGACGACGCCGGGCTCATCGAGCTCTTCGGGTTGCCGTTCGGAGAGCCGTTCCATCAGCTGTTCGGCTACGCATTCGAAATCCAAGATGGTTCGAAGGAACTCGGGTTCGTGCTCGAGGCGAACGGCGTCTCTCCGAAAAGTGCGCAAGAATGGGCCGACGCGGAACGCACGTACGGGGAGGCCGCGAACGAATGGCTCTTGCTCCTCCAAATTGACGGTGAAGAAGCGCGTTGGGGCGACGGCGGCATCCTCTCCTGCTGGATCAAGCGCGAAAGCCTCGCGCGGAGACGGTTCGATGAGGTTCAATTCGTTCTAGATATGTATTAAGCGCCCCCAACCTCGCGGAGCGCAGCGACCGCGCCGCCGGCGTCTACGCGCGGCGCGCGGAGCCGGCGACGGGGCCCCGCCCCTGGAGAGCCGCGGGAGTCCGCCCCAACCTCGCGGAGCGCAGCGACCGCGCCGCCGGCGTCTACGCGCGCTGCGCGGAGCCGGCGACGGGGCCCCGCCCCTGGAGAGCCGCCGGGAGTCCGCGGCCCAACCTCGCGGAGCGCAGCGACCGCGCCGCCGGCGTCTACGCGCGCTGCGCGGAGCCGGCGACGGGCCCCCGCCCCTGGAGAGCCGCGGGAGTCCGCGGCAGGGGGTTCGGGGGGCCTTGCCCCCCGTATAAATGGGATGACCGAGACTCGAACTCGGACGCCCTTTCGGACTGCAGATTTTCGTACCACTACCGCTTTCGCGGCCGCCGTCGGCGTTTGTGGTCTGGACTGTGCCTTGACCCTATGACCGGCTCACGTAGGCCGCGCCCGTCCAGTCTCTACACCTTTCGCGACCGCGAGGGTCGCGACTTGGCTCGGCGTTGTCAGATTGAGAGTTCGCCGAATTTGAGCGCATCCCGCAGGGCGTTTCCGGACCTGCGGCTCAGAGCATTCAAGTCTGCTGTGTCTACCGATTCCACCATCATCCCGGGGTCCCGGGGCCATTCTTCAACCCGGCCCCAAGATCATACCGCGCCCGCGGGCAGCAGGTAGCCCAGGAGCAAGTCGTTCGTCTCCACGACGGCTTCCTCGCAGCCCAAGATCGCGAGCGCTTCGGAGACGATCAGCGCGCCGCCCGGCAAGATGTCGGCGCGCTGCGGGATCATTCCGGGGAACGCCTTGCGTTCGGCCAGGGTGACGTCGAGCATGCGCCCGAGCCACATCTCGATCGCGCTGCGCGTCAGGCGGAGCCCGCGCACGTGCTCGACGTCGCTCGCGCAGTCAAGCGCGGCCAGCGTCGCGGGCGTCCCGGCGACCGTACGCACCGCCTGCGCCGGGGGCAGCTCGCGCAGCTTCGCGAGCGCGTCGCGGACGAAGAGCCGCGCTTGCTGCGCGGCGGCACGGGCCGGCTGCCCGGGCGTGCTTCCGGTCAACGCGGGGAACAACTCGCTGACCCGCACGGACCCGACCTCGCAGGAGACCGCGGCCTCGAGGCGCCCGGCGGTGCCCACGGCGCACTCGGTGCTCCCCCCGCCCGGATCGAGCACGGCGACCCGCTCGCGAGACTCCACGCCGTAGGTCGCGCCCGCGAAGCTGGCCGCCGCTTCGGTCAGGCCGTCGATCACCGTGAGCGGCACTCCGGCGGCGGTCAGAAAGCGCTCCTCGAAGCTGCCGGCATCCTGCGCGCGGCGCATCGCGCTCGTCGCGATCGCCGAGAGTTCCGCGCCGTAGCGGCGCGCGACGGCGGCGAAACGCGTCACGACCGCGAGCGTGCGGTCCACCGCCGCGGGGGCCAGGCGTCCCGTTTCCCGCACGCCCTCGCCCAGGCGAGTCCCCTCGGCCAGATGCTCGATCTGTTCGACCGCACCCCCGGCTTCGCGCACGACCAATAGCCGCACGGTGTTCGTGCCGAGCGAGATCAACGCGCGCGGAGGCGCCGGGGCTTCAGTCATCCGGCGCCCGCCGCGTCAGTAGCGCTTGCCGGCCGAAGCCTCGCGCGTCTTCTGAATCGTCGCGAGCGCTTTGTCGTAGTCGGCGTTTGCAACGCCGGCGTACAACGTATCGATGATCGTGAGCTGAGCGATCCGGCTGGACATCGCATCGCTCCCGAACGCGGTCTCCTTCGCCGCAGTGTACAGGCGGATGTTCGAGACCTTCGTGATCGGCGATGTGGCACGATGCGTGATGCAGACCGTCGTCGCGCCGGCGCGCTGCGCGCTCTCCATCGCATCGCAAACGTCGCGGCTCGCACCGGTGTGGCTGATGCCCAGCGCCACGTCGCCCGGCTGCAGCAGCGCCGAGGACATCGCCATCAGATCGCTGTCGTTCAGCCACGTGCACGAGATGCCGAGCTTCATGAACTTGTGATATGCATCGAGCGCCAGCGGCGCGCTCCCGCCGATGCCGTACACCTCGACGCGGCGCGCCTTCGAAATCACCGCGACGGCCCGCTCGAGTTCGTCGTCGGCCAGCACCTCGATCGTATCCTTGAGGGCTTGCGCGTTCGCTTGGAAGACCTTGGCCTTGAGCGTCGGCAAATCGTCGCCGGGCCCGATCTCCTCGTACACGGTCTCCGTCGGACCGACGAGGTCGCGCGCCAACAGGATCTTGAACTCCTGATAGCCGCGATAGCCGATCTTCTGGCACAGCCGCACGACGGTCGATTCACTGGTCTGCGTGCGCTCCGCCAGCTCCGTCACCGTCAGATAAATCAATTCCTCGGCGTGTCCGAGGATGAAGTCGGCGACCCGTTGCTCGGCCGTGCGCAATGCGTCGTAGGTCCCGTGGATTCTTACGAAGCAGCCCGGGACGTTGACCGGATCGACGCGTCGTTCGCTCGCCGTTTTCACACTTACTCCGGTTCTACGCCGGACCGCGCCGAGCCTCGAACCACGCCGCGCGTTTTTTCTTGCGCAACGCGTGCCGCTCCGCCTGTGACGGCTCGCCCGCGCCTTCGCGCTCTTCGAGCGATCGCAGATAAGCCGCCATCGCGGCCTCGAAGCGCGGCGGCGCCGCGAGTTCGGGCGCTCCGCTCGCGGGGACGGCCGCGGGCGGCGGGAACGGCGCGGGCGGCGCCTCCGGCGCCGTGCGTTCGGCGCCGGGCAGCCGCGCGACCGCGGGCCGCCCCGGGGCCGCCGCAACCTCGAATTCCAGCGCCTCGCGACGCCGCAGGCTCGCGGTCAACAGGCTGCGCTGACGCTGGACCTCCCCTAGCGGGACGGCGGCGAGCCGGCCGTCCTCCAGGCGCACCGTCGCGCCGAGGTTGTGAACGCTGATGACGAACCCGCGCACGATTCCGCTAGGGCGTGGGGGCCGGGGTCGGGACGCCGCGCACGAAAATCAACGTTTCGTGCGGCCCGACCAGGTGCAAGCGCTCGTGAATCTCCGGAATCGCTCCCGCGGGATCGCGCAGGCGCCGGATCTCGCGCAATTGTTCGCTGCGACGCTGTTCGAGGTCCGCAATCTGCATCCGAGTGGCGGCCAGCTCCTGCGAAAGCGCCAGGTTGCGACCGATCGCGCCGGCGTACTGCACCGCGACAAAGACGATCAGCGCCAGCACGGCGCAGGCGATACCGATGCGGCCCGCGCGACGCAGCTCATTCACGTCAGCGCCGAAACCTTTCGTTCGACGGCGACCTGCCAGGAACCGATGCGACGATATTTGCGATAGCGATCGGCGCGCAATTGCTCGACCGAAACGCCTTCGAGGCGCGCGAGCGCAGCATCGATCGAATCGAGCACGCGCGCGATGAAGGCCGGCGCTTCGCGATGCGCGCCGCCGAGCGGCTCCTTGACGATCTCGTCGACGATCCCGAAGCCCAAGAGATCGTCGCTGGTCAAGCGCAGATTCTCCGCAGCTTCGTTCGCTCGGCTCGCGTCGCCCCAAAGAATCGCGGCGCAGCCCTCGGGCGATGCGACCGTATACACCGAATGCTCCGGCATGATCACGTAATCCGCGAGCGCGAGCGCAAGCGCACCGCCGCTCCCGCCTTCGCCGATGATCGTCGCGACGACCGGAACGCGCGCCTTGGAAAGCGCAACCAAACACGAGGCGATCGCTTCAGCTTGCGCGCGCTCCTCGGAGCCGATCCCCGGGTCCGCACCGGCCGTATCGACCAGCGTGACGATCGGCAGATTGAAGCGCGATGCAAGGTCGATCAAGCGCTTCGCCTTGCGATACCCCTCGGGCGACGCCATGCCGAAGTTCCGGCGAATGTTCTCTTTCGTGTCGCGGCCCTTTTGCTGCGCAAGCAGCATGACGCGCCGCCCGCGCAACCGCGCGAACCCGCCGACGAGCGCCGGATCGTCGCGAAAATGCCGGTCCCCGTGGAGTTCGTCGAAGGCTTCGAACTCTGCGATGTAGTCGCTCGCGATCGGCCGCTTCGGATGGCGCGCCATGTTCACGCGTTCCCACGGCGTCAGGTTCCCGAAGATGTCCGCTTTGAGCTGCGCGTAGCGCTGTTCGAGCAGCATGATCTCGCCCGCCTGCACTTCACCCTTGCGCTCGCTACGGCCGCGCAAGTCGCTCAGAGTCTGCTCGAGCTCGAGCAAGCGCTTTTCGCGCTCGACGATGACGTTCACGAATTCACGAGCTCCGGAACGGCCGCCAGGCCGCGCGCCGCGCCCGGACGGTCAACCGTGTAGCGCAAAATCCGCGAGAGCGTCTCACGCATGGCGGAGCGCTCGACCACCATATCGACGTGGCCCTTCTCGAGCAAGAACTCCGCCGTTTGAAAATTGTCGGGCAGCTTCTGCCGGATCGTCTGTTCGATCACGCGGCGGCCGGCGAACCCGATCGAGGCATGCGCCTCGGCGACGATCACGTCCGATTCAAATGCGAAGGACGCCGATACCCCGCCGGTCGTCGGATCGGTCAAGACGGTCACGAACAGATTTCCGTCGTCCATGAAGCGCTGCACCGCCTGCGTCGTTTTCGCCATCTGCATCAGCGCCAGCATGCCCTCCTCCATGCGCGCGCCCCCGCTGGCGGTGAACACGATGCAAGGAAGACGGCGCCGTGTCGCCTCCTCGATCAAGTTCGTTATGCGCTCACCGACGACGGCGCCCATCGTGCCGCCGCGAAAGCTGAAGTCCATCACGCCGAGCGCGACCGGGTACCCGTCGATCGTGCCGAAGCCCGTCACGACGGCCTCGCTCAGATGCGATTTCTCGCGGTCGGCGGCGAGCTTCTGCGGATAGGATCGCTTGTCGACCCAGCCCAGCGGATCGCCCGGCAAGATGTGCGCCCCGATCTCGACGAAATCGCTGTCGACGATCGTGCTGATGCGATCGTGCGCGTGCATGCGAAAATGGTGCCCGCAGCGCATGCAGACCCCAAGGTTCGCCTCGAGGTCCTTGCGGTAGAGCAACTCGTTGCAGCGCGGGCACTTTTCCCAGAGCGCCGCGTCGGGCGAAGGACCTTGCTTGCTGCGTCGCAGCGTCAGCCAGTCCGGCATCGGCATCAGGGGACGACCTTTCCGCCGGAGTGCAGCGCGCCGCCAAGTTTGAGGGCGTAGATCCGGCGTAGTTGTCTGAGATAGTTCAGGATCTCATTCTGGTTCAGCTTGGATTCGCCCGCTACGCGGTCGTTGAAGACGTAGGGGACCTCCAGGGCCCGGCCGTAATGCGCCTTCGCGATCACCTCGAGCCCGATCTTGAAGCCGATCGGATCGAGCTCGACCCCTTCGAGCGCGTCCCGGCGGACCAGCAAGAAGCCGCTCGTGATGTCGCGGATCGGCGTCAGCGGCTTCGCGAGCGCAATCGCGACCAGCGAGGTGATCTTCCGCCGCAGCGGCCAGTTCTCGATCCCGCCGCCGGGAACGTAGCGGCTGCCGATCGCCAGGCCGTAGCCGTCTTCAGCCAGCGCGCTCACCATGCGCGGGACGATCTTGACGTCGTGGCTGAAATCCGCATCGATCGCGCCGAGCGCCTCGGAATCGGGACGCGCGAAATGCCAGCCGTCGATCACGCCGCTGGAAAGCCCGAGCTTCCCGGGGCGATGCAGGCAGCGCACGGGATAGCGCGACGCCAAGCCGTCGACGATCGCCCCCGTGCCGTCCGGTGAATTGTCGTCGACGACGATCAATTCCCCGTCCAACCCGTGCGAACGGAACTGTTCGTCCAGCGCCGCGATCAATCTCTCGATCCCTCCGGCTTCGTTGTATGTCGGGATCACGATCGAGAACTTCATCGAGCTTCCGGGGTCTCCGCACAGGGCATACGCATCTTCAATCGTCGGCTATACGACGCGCGCGCGCACGTACCATTTTATCCACAGGCACGCGCGCCGTTCAAAGTTCGCCGAGCGCGTAGCGCACGACGCTGCAGACGACGAGCCCGGCCGTCTCGGTGCGCAGCACGCGCGCGCCGAGCGAGACGATCGTCGCGCCGGCGGCCGCCGCAAGCTCCGTTTCGCGCTCGTCGAATCCGCCCTCAGGGCCGATCGCGATCGCGATGCTGCGCGCGCCCGCGACGAGGCTCGCAAGCCGTTCCCGCAGCGGAGTGCGCTCGGCGCGTTCCCACGGGACGATCGCGCAATCGAAGCGCGGGATCTGCGCGCAGAATTCCGCCCAATCGAGCGCCGGCTCGACCTCGGCCGGACGCACGCGCCCGCTCTGCGCCGCCGCCGTGCGGGCCAGGCGGCGCCAGCGCTCCAGCTTCGCCGGTGATGCATCGGCGATCGATCGCTCGGTGACCAGCGGAACGATGCGCGCCACGCCGAGCTCCGTCGCCTTCTCGACGACGTAGTCCATCTTCTGTCCCTTAGGAATGCCTTGCGCGAGAACGAGCGTGCACTCGTCTTCGCCGGCCTGCTCGAGCGCGGCGCCGAGCGTCGCCGAGACGTTCGTGCGCTGCACCTCGATCGTCGCGGCGTATGCATTCCCGCTGGAATCGATCAGCTCGATCGATGCTCCGTCGCGCATGCGCAAGACGACCGCGATTTTGCGGGCGTCCGCATCGCGCAACGCGACGGTTTCGCCCGACGAAAGTACGCCGTCGACGAAAAATCGCGGCGCGCTCACGCCTATTCCGCCCGAAACGCGTCTTTGAAGCGGTCGAAAAACGAACGTTCGTCGATGCGGTCGCCGCCGGCGCGCGCGAAATCCTCGAGCAGATCGCGCTCGCGGCGCGAGAGCTTCGTGGGCACGACGATATGCACCGTGACGAGTTGATCGCCGCGACCGGTGCCGCGAACGTGCGGCATTCCGCGGCCGCGCAAGCGGTAGACCGACCCGCTCTGCGTTCCGGGCCCGATCGTCAGTTCGACCGGCCCCTCCAGCGTATCGGCCTCGATCTTCGCCCCGAGCGTCGCCTGCGGAAACGAGATGGGAACGTCGGAGGAGATGTCGCTGCCGTCCCGCTTGAAGCGCGGGTGCGGCGCGATCGAGATGTAGACGTAGAGATCGCCGGACGGCCCGCCGCGCGAGCCGGCTTCGCCGTTCCCCGAGATGCGAATCCGGCTGCCGTCGTCGACGCCGGCCGGGATCTTGACGGTCAACGTGCGCGGCCGCTCGATGCGCCCCCGTCCGCGACACGTCTCGCACGGCGAAGGCACGATCTGGCCCTCGCCGTTGCACTTCGTACAGGTCGTCTCGGTGACGAAGCGGCCGAGCGGCGTCTGCCGCGCGGCGCGCATGGTCCCCGTGCCGGCGCAGCGATCGCAGCTGGTGATCAGCGAACCAGGCCGCGCCCCGCTGCCGTGACAGGTCTCGCACGTCCCGAGGTGGTTGAAGGCGATCTCGCGCTCGGCGCCCCGGAAGGCCTCTTCGAGCGTGATCTGGAGATCGTAACGGAGGTCCGCGCCGCGCAACGGGCCCGTGCGCTGCGCCGAACTGCCGCGCGCGGCGCCGAAGAACACGTCGAAGAGATCGCTGAAGCCTTCGGTCTGGCCGAAACCGCCGAAGCCGCCCGGCCCGCCCGGGCCGCCCATCCCCGGCTGCGCGCTGCCGTAGCGATCGTACATCTCGCGCTTCTGGGGGTCCGAGAGGACTTCGTAGGCCTCGTTGATCTCCTTGAAGCGTGCCTCCGCCGCCGTCTTGTCCTGCGCGACGTCCGGATGATGCCGGCGCGCGAGGGAGCGGTAAGCCGACTTGATCTCAGCCTCGGAGGCCCCGCGCTCGACGCCCAGGACCTTGTAGTAGTCGTTGGCCACCGTCAGCGCGTCTCGCTCTGTATGAGATGCCGGTTCAGCGAGGCGGCCGTCCCGGTCGCAAGCGCAAGCAGCCGGGCGTAGGGCATGCGGCGGGGGCCCAGGATCGCCAAGACGCCAACGAGATCGCCCCCATAGCGGTAGGGCACGGTCACGACGCTGCACTCCAGCATCTCTTCCGAGCCGAGCTCGTGCCCGATCTTGACGGAGGGCCCTTCGACGGCGATCGCATCGGCGACCAGCTCGTAGAGGGTCTTCTGCTCTTCGATGATGCGCAGGATCGAACGCAGCTTGCGCAGGTCCTGAAACTCGGGCTGATCGACCAGATGCTGGGTGCCGCTCGAGGCGATCAACGAATCCTCGGACGTCGCCGCGCTGCGCACCGCCGCCTCGACCGCGCGGCCGGCATCCGCCGGGAGATTCGCCGCCAGGCACATCCGAATGAGGTCGATCTTGGCAATCTCCCGCATCGTCTTGCCGCTCAGCTCCGCGTTGAGCCGGTTGGAGAGGCGCGTGAGGTCATCGGCACTGACGGGGGTCGCGAGTTCGAGGACGCGCTGGGTCGCGACGCCGAGCGAGGTGACGATGACGGCAAGGACCGTCCGGTCCGACATCCAGATGAGCTGGATGTGGCGGAAGGTCTGCGTATCGCGACGCGGAGCCACCATGAACGCGACGTTCCGGGAAAGCTGCCCGAGCAACCGCGTGGTCCTCTCGATAACCGACTCGAGCTCGCGACTGACCGCCCTGAACTCTTCCTGGATGCGGCGCTGCTCGTCGGCGGCGAGCGTCTCGGGGCGCATCAACTGGTCGACGTACACGCGATAGCCGGCATCGGAGGGGATCCGGCCCGCGGAAACGTGGGGCTGCACGAGGTAGCCCTCCGCCTCCAACTCCGCCATCTCGTTGCGGATCGTGGCCGAACTAACGCCCAGGCTGTACTTCTGAGTGAGCGTGTTCGATCCAACCGGCTCCGCCGTCGCGATATACTCGTAAACGACGGTCGCCAGGATGAAAGCCTTCCGCTTGTCGAGTTCGGGTTTCCCGCTGTTCATCGATATCCGAATTTTAGCAGTCAACAGAACGGACTGCTAGATTGGAGCGAGCTTATCAGACCCCACTGAGTCGGTCAAGTTTCCTTTCGCCGCCGCCGGTCCGGCCGCTCCCTCCGGCACCCACTTATATGGGTTTTGTGTTCGCAGAACGTACCCCATTTTCGGGAGGTGGAAAGCTCGGCGCAAATAACAAATCCCCCCCATGACACCGAACGAGCAAGCCGACTCCACCGAGACGATCGAAGCCCTTTTTAGCGAGATTCGCCACTTCTCGCCACCTCCCGACTTTGCCGCGAAGGCCAACGCGCAGCCCGGAATCTATGAAGAGGCGGAGCGCGATTACGAAGCATTTTGGGCCGGTTGGGCCCGACAGCTCGAGTGGATCGAGCCGTTTACAACGGTCCTCGAGTGGAACGAGCCCTTTGCGAAGTGGTTCGCCGACGGCAAGCTCAACGCGTCCGTCAATGCGCTAGACCGGCACGTCCGCGCGGGCAAGGGCGACCGCATCGCGTTCTATTTCGAAGGCGAACCGGGCGATCGCTGGACGATCACGTACCAGCAACTGCTCGACGACGTCTGCCGCTTCGCGAACGGGTTGCGCAAGCTCGGGATCAAGAAGGGCGACCGGGTCGCGATCTATCTTCCGATGATTCCGGAACTGCCCGTCGCGATGCTCGCGTGCGCGCGCATCGGCGCCGCCCATTCGGTGATCTTCGGCGGCTTCTCACCCGATGCGATCGTCGATCGCGTCAAGGACGCGTCGTGCGTCGCGCTGATCACCGCCGATCAGGGCTGGCGGCGCGGCAAGAAAGTTCCGCTCAAAGCGAACTGCGACATGGCGATGGTCCACACGCCCTCGTTGCGCCACTGCATCGTCACCAAACGCGTCGGAGATCACGTCGACATGCTGGCGGGGCGCGACCTGTTCTGGGAAGATGTGATCGCGGACCAGCCGGTCACCTGCGAGCCCGAAGCGATGGGCGCCGAAGACCTGCTCTTCCTGCTCTACACCAGCGGCACGACGGCCAGCCCCAAGGGCATCAAGCACACGACGGGCGGCTATCTGACGGGCGTGACCGCGACGCACAAACTCGTCTTCGATTTGAAAGACGACGACATCTTTTGGTCGACCGCGGACATCGGCTGGGTGACCGGACACTCCTACATCGTCTACGGTCCGCTCTGTAACGGCGCGACGTCCGTCCTTTATGAAGGCACGCCGGACTTCCCCGACAAGGACCGCTTCTGGGAGATCGTCGCGCGCTACAAGGCGACGATCCTCTACACCGCGCCGACCGCGATCCGCACGTTCATGAAATGGGGCAAAGAGTACGTCGAAAAGCACGACGTCTCATCGTTGCGGCTGTTGGGTTCGGTCGGCGAGCCCATCAACCCGGAAGCCTGGATGTGGTATCACGACGTCGTCGGGCAAGGTAGATGCCCCGTCGTGGATACCTGGTGGCAGACCGAGACGGGCTCGATCATGATCACGCCGCTGCCCGGCATCACCGAGACGAAACCCGGCAGCGCGACGAAACCCTTCCCGGGGATCTTGGCCGACATCGTCGACGAGCGCGGTCACACCGTCCCCGTCGGCGGCGGATACATCGTCATCCGGCGCCCGTGGCCCGCGATGTTGCGCGGCATCTGGGGCGATGATTCGCGCTACTGGAAGACGTATTGGTCGCGCTTCGACCACATGTATCTTGCCGGCGACGGTTGCCGGCGCGACGAGGACGGCGACTTCTGGTTCATGGGCCGCATCGACGACGTGATGAACGTCAGCGGGCATCGCATCTCCACGACGGAGGTCGAGAGCGCGCTCGTCGACCACCCGACCGTCGCGGAAGCTGCCGTCGTCGGCAAGAACGACGACGTGACGGGTCAAGCGATCTGCTGCTTCGTCAGTCTGCGCGGAGGAGTTCCCGGAACGCCCGATCTCGCCGACGAACTGCGCGCGCACGTCGCAACCAAACTCGGGAAGTTCGTGACGCCGAAATTTCTCACGTTCACGCACGAACTTCCGAAAACGCGCAGCGGCAAGATCATGCGCCGCCTGTTGCGTGACATCTCGGAAGGGCGCACGCTCGGCGACACCACGACGCTCGCCGATTCGAGCGTCGTCGCCGAACTTCAAAACCGCGCCAAAGCGGAGTCGACCCGGGAAGAGTAGGCCTTACGCGCGTTCCGTCGCGGGCGGTATTCGGCCGCCTGCGACGACGCGCGCGAGCGCATCGACGACGACCGCATCGAACTGAGTCCCGGCGACGCGCTGCAACTCGGCGAGCGCTTCATTCACCGTGACGGAACGGCGATAGCTGCGTTTGCCGGTCATCGCGTCGAACGCGTCTGCGACGGCGACGATGCGCGTCGGAAGATCGATCTCGGCCCCCGTCAAGCCGTCGGGGTAGCCCGTGCCGTCGACGCGCTCGTGATGGGAGCGCGCGGCCGGTGCGAGCGAACGCAGCGTCGGGATCGCGCGCAAGATCGTATCACCGGCGATGCAATGCGATTTGACGATCGTCCATTCCTCGGGCGTCAGCGCGCGAGGAGCCGCGATGATCTCTTTGGGGATCACGACTTTGCCGATATCGTGAACCAGGCCGCAGCGCGCAACGTGAATGACGCGGTCGCGAGAAAGCATCAGCGCTCCGGCGATCGCGGCGCAAAGTTCGGCGACGTCCCGCGAGTGCCGTTCCGTCAGAGGATAGCCGCGGCCCAACTGCTCGACGAGTTCGCCGCTGAGACGGTCGATCTCGTCGAACGGAAGGATCCGCGCGACCGCCACGGTGCAGCCGCGAGAGGGCGTCACGTACGCGCCGAGATCGATTGGATCGCACCAGCGGTCCTGCACGGGCTTCCTCCTGAAGCGAGCTTAGGCCCAATTCCATGGGTAGATCATCGGTGGATTCGTAGTTGATACTTACACGGAGAGCGCGCCGCCAACTCCCGCGGCAGCCTCATCCCGGCAGCTGCGCCCGCACGTGTGAGCCCGGTCATTAGGACCGAAGCTCACCAGCCTTCGAGTGCGGCGAGGTCGCTGACACGCCTGGCCGGCGGCAGCGCGTCGACGATCGTGCGGCCGTAGCCGGTCGAACCCGCACGCCCGTCGAGGATCGCCACGAGGCCGCGGTCCGACTTCGAGCGGATCAAACGCCCGAAGCCCTGCTTGAGACGGACGATGGCCGAGGGGATCATGTACTCCTGGAAGCTCGACCGGCCGCCGGCCTCGATCGCCGCGAGCTTGGCGGCGACGAGCGGATCGCCGGGCGAGGGGAACGGCAGCCGGTCGATGATCACGCACGAGAGCTGATCGCCGGCGACGTCGATCCCCTCCCAAAACGTCCCCGTCGCAAACAAGACCGCATTCGGCGTCGACCGGAACCAGGCGAGCATGCGATGTCGAGGCAAATCGCCTTGCAGCTTCACCGGAAAGGCGATGCGCTCGCGCACGAGCGCGTACACTTCGTGCAAGCGCGCGTACGACGTGAACAAGACGAAGGCACGCCCTTTCGTCCGATCGAGGATCTCCTCGATCAGCGGCGCGACGCGCGAGGGAAAATCCGCAGCCTTCGGATTGCACGCGCGCGACGCGAGGTACAGGCTCGCTTGCCGCTCGAAGTCGAACGGCGAGGGTGCCACGTACTCTTGGGCTTCCTCGATGCCGAGCGAGCGCCGCAAGAAATCGAACGATCCGCCGTTCGCGATCGTCGCGCTCGTCAACACGACGCTCTGCGTGCGCGCAAAGAGCGTCGCCGCCAAGAATTCCGCGACGTCGAACGGCGCGGCGTTGATTTCGTAGCGGCCCTCGTCTTCGGTCCGCTCGACCCAGCTGATCGTCTCCTCGCCGCCGCGCGCGGTACGTTCGATCGTTGCGATGTGCGCGAGGATCCCGCGCATCGCCAGATCGCGCCTGCGCTCGGCCTCCGCGACATTATCCGGCGGGCGTTTGAGCGCGGCTTGCCAGTTCGCGTTCAGCCAATTCTCGAGCCGATAGAACGCCGTCTGCAACACGTCGAGCGCATCGCCGGCCAATTCGTTCGCCGCGAGCGGATATCGCTCGCCCTGCACCCGAGCGAGCGTCGCCGTCAAGCCGCGCAACGCCTCGTCGATCTGCGCGTCGTACGCCGCCGGCAACGCATAGTTGCGGTGCACCCGGCGCATCAGGCGATTGACCGACCCTTGCGAGAGCGTCGCGGTCAGCGCCGCGGTCGCCCATTGCTCGCATTGATGCGCTTCGTCGAGGATCGCAAAATCGTAGGGGGGCAAGAGCGTGCCTCCGCCGGCCAGATCGAGAAAGAACAGCGCGTGATTGACGACGAGCAGATCGGCGTAGCGCGCCGCGTCGCGACGCTCGAAGAAATGGCAATCGCGAAAGCGCTCGCAGAACTCGCCGACGCAATCGTCGCCGTCCGCATCGAGCGCTTCCCATTCGAGCGCGGGCGGCACGAACGGCAGCTCCGCGCGATCGCCGGTCGCCGTGCGCTCGCCCCAAGCCCAGAGCCGCTCCATCGACGCGCTCTGCGCGATCAAACGCTCGGCGCGCATCCGGTCGAGCTTGGCGCGGCACAGATAGTTCGAGCGCCCTTTGAGCAACTCGACGCGGATCGGCCGCCCGAGCGCTTCGACGACGAGCGGAATGTCTTTGCGGACGAGCTGTTCCTGCAGGGCGATCGTGCCCGTCGAGACGACCACTTTCTTGCCGCTGCGCAGCGCGGGGATCAGGTACGCGAGGGACTTCCCGACGCCCGTTCCCGCTTCGACGATCGTGTGCATCCCTTCGAGGAAGCCGCGCTCGATCGTTTGCGCCATGTGAATCTGGCCGGGACGCGCCTCGAATCCCGGCAGCGCGCGCGCGACGGGGCCGTGCGGAGCGAAGAGATCCTCGATCGAGGCGACGTGCGGCGCGCTCAACGGTTGGGCTGCGTCCGCGGGCGCCCGCCGGGCCCTTCATCGAAGACGGTCCAGCGCGGCTCGTATTCGGGGGCCGGTGCTCCGGGCTCCTCGGGCGGTGGATCTGCGGGCTCTTCGGACGGCTTTTCGCCGGGCTCGTCCTCGAACGGAGCTTCGCGCTCGGCTTCGAAGGGCGGCTCGCCCTCGCGCGCGGCTGCGCTCTCGGGTTCCGTTCCGAGCGCCGCTTGCGCGGCGAGTTCTTCGCGCGCCCGGTCGGGCCGGCGCTGCGTCATGAAGATCGCCAAGCCCGCGAGGAAGCCGCTGACGAGGCCGCCGACGTGGCCGGCGTTCGAGACGTTCGACATGCTAAAACCGAACGCGAGGTTCAGCCCGACGATCGGGAGCGTCTGCGCGACGAGCCCGCGTCCGGCGGGGCCCAGTCGCAGCCCGACCGCGACGAGCGCACCGAAGATGCCGAAAATCGCGCCGCTCGCGCCGACCGTCACGTCGTTGGGCGAGAACAGGACGACGGCGATCCCGGAGCCGACGGTCGCGATCGCGTAGACCGCGAGCATTCGCGGCGAGCCGACGAGCGCTTCAAGGTACGTGCCCACTTGCACCAAGGCGAACATGTTGAGCGCGATGTGCAACAGCCCGCCGTGCAAGAACGCGGAGGTGACGATGCGCCAATACTCGCCCTGCAGGACGAGCGGACCGTAGAGCGCGCCGTGCGCGATCAACGATGTGGTATCGGAGAAATTCCCCGTCAGCGCGACCCAAAGGTAGGCCGCGACGTTCAACGCGACGAGCGTATAGGTTACGGGGCCCCGCATCCGAGCCTCCGCGCGGGCCCTTGGGCTATGAGAACTCTTCCGCCGCCTGTGAGCCGGGCGGTCCGAGCACGGTGATCTTTCGAGCGAGCTCGAGCGAGATCGCGTGCCGGCGGGAATCGACCCCGATCGTGACCGGACCGCCGAGCGGCGCCTTCTCGAACACTTCCACCTTCGCGCCCGGCCGCAGGCCGAGCTCGCCGAGATACCGGAGGATCTCCGGCAGATCTTCGGTCACGCCGTGCACGACCGCGCTTTCGCCCTGCGAGATCTGCGCGAGCGGGATTCCGGGACGGGGCGGATCGCTCAGGTCGAGCGGCGGGATGGGGTGGCCGTGAGGGCATACTTGCGGATTTCCCAGAACGGCGACCAGGCGGTCTTCGACGCGCGAAGAGATCGCGTGTTCGAGCCTGCACGCCTCGGTGTGCACCTCGTCCCAATCCATGCCGAGTACCTGCGTGAGCAGAACTTCCGCCAGCCGGTTACGGCGAATGACGCGGACGGCGATCTCGAGCCCCTTTTTGGTGAGCTTCGCTCCGCCGCGCGCTTGATGGTCGATAAAGCCTTCCGAAGCGAGCTTCTTGAGCATCCCCGAAACGGACGCCGGCGCGACGCCGAGTTCGCTCGCGATGCCCGAGGTCGTGACGCCCGGACCTTCGCGGTCCAGACGATAGATCGCCTCGAGATATTCCTCGGTAGATTCTTCGAAGTGGGTGTGGCCTGCCATATGCGCTCTGTTTCTTGGTCCGCCTAATAATTCCGCGCAGCGGAAGCCGTTTCCCAGAGAAGTTTCCGCTTCAGATCGGGGGGCGCGAACGAACTCTCGACGGCCTGCCGAGCGAACCTGGCGACCGCCGCCGTGCCGAGCTGTTCTTCGACGAGCGCGTATTCCGTCTCCAGCGTCGTCGAAAACAGCGCCGGATCGTCCGCATCGATCACGCACACGACGCCGCGCCGGTCGAGTTCGCCGATGGGGTGCGGCCGCCCGGGCGCGACGACCCCCGTCAGCCGGTTCGACGTCGGACAGATCTCCAGCGGGATGCCGCGCCGCGCGAGCTCTTCGACGAGCCCGTCGTCTTCGAGCGCCCGCACGCCGTGTCCGATCCGCTCGGCCCCGAGCACGTCGATCGCATTTCGGACGCTCTGGGCTCCGGCCGCCTCGCCCGCGTGCACCACGGTCCGCAACCCCTGGGAACGCGCGAAGGCGTACGGTTCGGCATAGAGCTCGGGCGGGAAGTTCGCTTCGTCGCCGCCCAGGCCGACCGCGATCACGCCGAACTCCGCAAGCTCGACGGCCGTGCGCGCGGTCGCCGCCGCTCGCTCGACGCCGAAGTTGCGCGTGAGGTCGACGATCAGCCGCACGTCGGGCCCGCCGTCGCGCGCAGCCGCGTCGAACTCCACGCGCATGGCGCGAACGGCGGCGCGCACGTCGAGGGCGCGATGGAAATACGTCCACACGGACGGCGAGACGAACAGCTCCGCGTAGCGCACGTTCTGGGCGCGAGCATCGCGGGCGTACTCTCGCGCGATGCGCGCGAAATCGTCGGGCGTCGCGAGCGCCCGGCAAACGTCCGCGAACGTCAGCAAGAACTCACGGAACGACGTGAATGCGTAGGTCGCCTCGAGCGGACCGCTCCCGCGCGCGCCGATGTCGAGGCCGTGCGCCGCCGCGAGGCTGCGAAAGGTCGCCGCATCCACGGTGCCCTCGAGATGGCAATGCAACTGGACTTTCGGCAACGCACGGACGAACGCGGAGGGCGGCATGAGGGCTAGCAAGCGGCGGGAGCGGTCGCGGTCAAGATCTTCTCCATCGCGACGACGTCGACGAAGCGGCCCTCGAGCAACCCCTGTTCGTGAAACGTGCCGACCTCTCGAAAACCGCGCTTGTCGTAGAGCTTGCGGCCTGGGGCGTTGAACGCGAACGTGAACAGCACGAGCTTGTGGAAGCCGCGCTCGCGCGCCGCTGCCTCGAGCGCGGCGAGCAGCGTGGAGCCGAGACCGGTCCCTCGGGCGCCCCGCGCGACGTACACCGAAAGGTCCGCGACGCCGGCGTACGCGCAGCGTTGGGTATAGCGATTGAGCGCCGCCCAGCCGGCGACGTCACCGTTGCGCTCGGCAACGAGAACCGCGTACCGCCCGCCGTGCTCCTCGAACCAGGCTTGCATGTCGGCAACGCTCTTGGGGTCCGCGTCGAGCGTGGCGATCCGGTCTTCGATACCCTCGTTGTAGATGCGCCGGATCGCGGCAAGGTCGGCGGCTCGGGCTTCGCGCACGCCGCTCTCCCCAGCCGCGGGATCCCCGCTTGCCGGCTGCGGCCTGGGCACGGCCGCGCTCACGCGAGCACGGTTTCGGGGAAGACGGCCCGCAGTGCCGACGCGAGGCGCTCGCGCGCACCCTCGGCAGGCGCATAGTAGACCCACGTCCCACGCCGCTCGCTCGTCACGAGCCCGGCGTCCTTGAGGACCTTCAGGTGGTGCGAGACCGCGGGCTGATTGAGCGGCAAGGCTGCCGTGATGTCGCAGACGCACACCTGCCGTTCGGCCCGCGCGAGCCTGGCGAGGATCGTCAGCCGATGCGGATCGGCCAGCGCCCGAAAGAGTTCCGCGCCATCCTCGAAGGAGGGGACCTGCGCCGCAGGCGCGGACCCACACTGTTGCATCGACATCCTTCGATTCTACGCATGAATGACGGAGCCGTCAACGCGCTGCCCGGCCTACGCGACCGGACATTTCTACTTGGGAGGAAACCGGACATCTCTACTTGGGGCCGATAGGGCCGAGAAGCGTTTGACAGAGTAGCGCCGTCCCCGTATACTCATGGTCGCCCATCGCGGGGTGGAGCAGTCCGGTAGCTCGTCGGGCTCATAACCCGAAGGTCCCAGGTTCAAATCCTGGCCCCGCAACCATGTTCAGAAGGACGCTCGCAAGGGCGTCCTTCTGTTTTCAGGCAACGCCCGCAGGCCATGCCGTTCAGCGGCGCTGTTGACCCTGCCGGCCGTTGTTCCCGCGATAGGGGTCGCGCGCGATGGGATACTCTTGCTCGGGGACGTAGGCGTTGCGCACGACTCCGCGATGGCGCTTGCGATAGTATTGCGCTTCATTTTGCGTGACGTAGTAGCGCCGATTGTCGCGAACGTAGTACGGGTGGTTATTGGAATCGTACAGCAGCGCGCCGACGATTGCCGCCGCTCCGGCGACGATCGCCGCCGTCGATGCGGTGTCGGCCTTCGCAACGTCTTGCGAGGCATCGAGGCTGCCGAAGGCAAAAACGGCGCCGAGCGCCGTTGCGATGAGAGCTGAAGGCTTCATGTCAACCCGTGTCTCCCTGATAGCTGCTCGGCCTCTGAAAGAGGGGTCATGTTTGCTTGATGCCCAAGCGAGGCGCGCGAAACACTCGCCGGCGATCGCTTTGTCAAGCTGCCGAGCAATCCGATAAGGACACGCGTTCGCGCACGGCGCTACGATTCGGACGGCTGCTCCATGACGACGTTGTAACCTCCGCTCGGCGTCACCGAAATGAACACGACGTGAAAGCCTTGCGCTCCACGCTCGTTGAGTTCTTTCGCGAAATTCTCCGGATCGTCGGGGACATAGAACGTCGTGTAAACGTATGTTTGCTTCACACGCTCGAGTCTAGATCACCAGAGCGCCCGGCGAAACACTCCAATGGTATATTCCGCAGGCACGCCGTTGCTTGCTACGGCCGGCCACGCGCTACGATTCCTCGGCCCGGATGCCGATAAGAGTATGCTATGCGAGAGGTCGAGGGACACGATCGCCTCCTGTTCCTTGACGGCATTCGGGCCGTCGCGGTGCTCTCGGTCGTGATCTATCACGCCTGGCTCGACAACGGCCAAGGCGGGCCCGCCCCGCTCGCGCGGGCCTTGCAGATGGGCGCCCACGGCGTCGATCTGTTCTTCGTGCTGTCAGGATTCTGTCTCGCGTACCCGTATTTGCGACGCGTCAGGACGGCAGGCGGCGCGGAATTTCCGCTCGCGCGTTTTGCCGCCAAGCGCCTCTCGCGCATCGTCCCGCCGTATTGGCTCGCGCTCTTTGCGGTCGTTTCCCTAGGCCTGGCGGGCGTGTTCGCAAAACCGCCGCCGCTGCCGGACATCGTCAAGCAGTTCTTCTTCCTCGACGGAAACGTGCAATTCGCGGCGGTCCCGTTTTGGACGCTGCCGCTGGAGTTTCGCTGGTATTTCATCTTCCCGTTGGCGCTTTACGCGTACGTTCGCGCGCCTCGCATGCTGCTGGCGGTCGCCTTGGGTTCATATGCCTTGTACGACTTGGCACGGATGCATGCCACCATCGACTTCGGGACGCTGCCGACGTTTCTGGCGGGAATTTGGGTCGCCGACCTTTACGTGACGCATTCGCCGCTGCAGCGGTTCGCGCTGCCGGCGTTTCTTGCGTACGGCGCCATCGCATTCGCACTCGAACCCGACATGACCCATCAGTTCTATGCGGCCGAGCCCCTCGCGGTGGTCGCCGCGATGGGCTTCATCGTCATGGCGGGCTCACTCGCGCCGCTGCGCACGCTGCTCGCGCACCGCGCGTTCACGGCGATCGGAACGGGCTCGTACGGCATCTACTTGCTGCACGATCCCATCATCCTGAGGCTGGAAAACGTCGATCACGTCGCACCCTGGCTTGCCGCCGTAGCGGCCGTCGTGCTCTCGCTCGGCTTCTCGTGGCTCTGCGAACGGCCATTCGCCGGCGGACCCGTCCGCGCGGCGTTCGTGCGCTTCCTCGAGCCGCGCGCGGCCGCGCTCTGCACGTGGCTTGGCTTACCGCGCACGCTCTCGCTTACCGGCCCGCCACGCCTCGGCGGTGCAGAGAGAACGCCGGACGCTCCCGCGCAGCCGATCGCCGTGACGCGGCGCTGACCGTCCGGCCTAGCCGAAACGCCCCGTGATGTAATCTTCGGTGCGCTTGTCTCGCGGGCGGGTGAAGACTTGCGCGGTCTCGCCGACTTCGATCAACTCTCCGAGCAGGAAGAACGCCGTCAGATCCGAGACGCGCGCTGCTTGCTGCATCGAGTGCGTCACGATGACCACGGTGTACTCTTTCTTGATCTCGGAGATGAGATCTTCGATCTTCGCGGTTGCGATCGGATCGAGCGCCGAGGCCGGCTCATCCATGAGGATCACTTCCGGCTGGACGGCGATCACGCGCGAGATGCACAGGCGCTGTTGCTGGCCACCCGAGAGGCCCAGTGCCGAGCGATGCAGGCGATCCTTCACCTCATCCCAGAGCGCCGCGCGCCGCAGCGCGCGCTCGCAGATCTCATCGAGCTTCTTCGGGTCCTTTTCGCCCAAGAGGCGCGGCCCGTACGTGACGTTCGCGAAGATCGACTGCGGAAAAGGATTCGGGCGCTGGAACACCATGCCGATCCGATGCCGGATCGTGACCGGATCGATCGACGGCGCGTAGATGTCGTCGCCGTCGAGTTTGACCGACCCCGTCACCCGGGCGCCCGGCGTCAGGTCGTGCATCCGGTTCAGCGCACGCAGAAACGTTGATTTTCCGCAGCCCGAGGGGCCGATCAACGCGGTGACTTGATTGGTCGCGACATTGAGCGCAGCGTTCTTCAACGCGTGAAACGCGCCGTAATAGACGTTGAGCCCCTCGATCCGCATCTTGTCGCCGAGGGCGATATCGCTCGTGCTCGTCATCCGAACCGCCCCGTGATGTAGCCTTCGGTGCGTGGATCCTTCGGCCGCGTGAAGATCTGCGTCGTCTGGCCGAACTCGACGAGCCGGCCGATCCGATCTTCGGCGGCGAGCATCAGGGCGGTATACGCCGACACTCGCGCAGCCTGCTGCATGTTGTGCGTCACGGCGATGATCGTGTACCGTTTGGCGAGCGTCGTCATCAAGTCTTCGATCTGAGCGGTGGCGATCGGATCGAGCGCGGACGTCGCTTCGTCCATCAGGATGATCTCGGGATTCGTGGCCAGCGCTCGGGCGATGCACAGCCGCTGCTGCTGGCCGCCGGAGAGCGAGCGTCCGGGATTGCCGAGTTTGTCCTTCACCTCGTCCCAGAGGGCGGCAAGCCGCAGAACTTCCTCCGCCCGCTCGTTGAGTGCGGCTTTCTCTCGAACGCCGCCGGCATAGCGCAGACCCGAAACGACATCGTCGAGGATCGACATGGTCGGGAACGGATTCGCACGTTGGAACACCATGCCGATGCGCCGCCGGACGGCGACCGCGCTGACTTCCGGCGCGTAGATGTCCTCTCCGTCGAGCGTGACGCGGCCCTCGACCGTCGCGCCGGGCGACGCTTCGTGAATGCGGTTGAGACAGCGCAACAGCGTCGTCTTGCCGCAGCCGGAAGGCCCGATCAGCGCGGTGATCTCGTTGGGTGGAAACACGAGCGTCACGCCCTCGATGGCGCGGCGCTTCGCGTAGAGCGCGGAAAGATTCTCCGTGCACAGGGCCGGCCCCGCGCCGCGGTTCGGCGGCGAAGGCGGCTGGGGAATCGCCGGGGCCGTCGTGTTGCTCATCGCTGACCGGTGCGAGGGCGCAACGCGATGCGCGCCATCAAGTTCAGCACGAAGACGACCACGATCAAAACCAGCGCGCCGGCCCACGCCTGGCGGTGCCAATCCTCGTACGGCGAGATGGCGTAGGTGAAGATCTGGAGCGAAAGCTCGGCCATCGGACGGTTCGGGTTCAGCTCCCAGAATTGACTGCCGAAAGCGGTGAACAGCAACGGCGCCGTCTCGCCGGTCACCCGGGCGACCGAGAGCAGCAATCCGGTCGCGATGCCGGCGCGCGCCGCCGGGAGCACGACCCGAACGGTCGCCGAATAGACGGACATCCCCAAGGCGAGGGCACCTTCGCGGATCGCGGTCGGAACGCTGCGAATCGCCTCTTCCGAAGTGCGGATCACGAGCGGCAACATCAGGATCGCAAATGCGAACGACGCCGAGGCCGCGGAGAAATGCTTGACCGGCGCCACGAACAGCGTGTACGCGAACAAGCCGATCACGATGCTCGGAATACCGGAAAGGACATCGGCCAAAAAGCGTACGCCTTCCGCGATTTGCCCGCGGCCGAAGAGCGCGAGGAAGATCCCCGTCAGCACGCCGATCGGAGTCGCGATCAGCGTCGCGATCCCGACCATGATCCCCGTGCCGACGATGCCGTTCGCGACGCCGCCGCCGGTCACGCCGACTGGTCTGGGCAACTCGATGAAGAACGCCGGGTTGAGGGCCCCGATCCCTTTGACCGTTACGTAACCCAGGATCAGCAGCAGAATCGAGGCCGCAAGTCCTGCGCTAAACGTCGCGACCGCGACGCCGACCGTGCTCCACACCTTCCGCAGCCGCCAGTGGAGTTCGTCCGTTCGGATGCCGGCGGCGCTTTCCACGACCCTAGTCTCCGTCGCCATGTCAGCGAGTTCCCGCCGGACGCATCACCGTCATCGTCAAGAACCGGGCGACGCCGTTGACGATCATGCTGACGATAAAGAGGACCAGACCAAGCTCCAGCAGCGCGCTCAAGTAGACTTCCGAGGTCGCTTCGGTGAATTCATTCGCGATGACGCTCGGCAGCGTATACGACGGCGCAAAGAGGGACGCGACGATCTCCGGTCGATTGCCGATGACCATCGTGGCCGCAATCGTCTCGCCGAGCGCACGCCCGAGCGCGAGGATGCATGCGCCGAAGATGCCGGACCGCGCCGCAGGCAGAACGACTTTCTGCATCGTTTCCCAGCGCGTGGCGCCGAGCGACGCCGAGCCCTCGCGCAGATCGACCGGGACGGCCTCGATCACGTCGCGCGAGATTGCCGTCACCGTGGGGACGATCATGATCGCGAGAATGATGCCCGCAGTAAAAAGAGACGTCCCGTAGATCGTCCCTTGAAAGATCGGAAGAAAGCCGAGCGTCGATTGCAAGAACGGCCCGAGATACGTGCGGACCAGCGGCGCAAGAACGAAGAGGCCCCATAGACCGAACACCACGCTCGGGACCGCCGCGAGCAGCTCGATCATGAACTGCAGCGGCTGCGCCACGGCCTTCGGCGCAAAATCCGCGAGAAAAGCCGCCGCGAAGATCCCGACCGCGGCGGCCAGGACGATCGCCATCGTCGAACTCACGACCGTCCCGTAGATCAGCGGCAACGCTCCGAACTGATCGGTCACGGGGTTCCATTGGCTCGTCCACAAGAAAGCGAACCCGAACTTGCCGAGCGACTGCCACGAGCCTTGCAGCAACTCGACGAAGATGCCGACGACCAGCAACACGAAGAGCCCCGACGACGCGTACACGGCCCACGCGAACGTGCGGTCCGCCTGCCGCGCGCGCGAGAGCGAACGTTCGGAGATCAGGTCTGCGCTAAGCGGCCGAGCCTCGGACGATGCGTCTTGCATACTTCGTGCATTCCTCAGAAGAAGCAGCCGAGGAGCACGCCCCGCGTGCGCCTCGGCTGACATCTGAACCTCGTGGTACTTAGAGCTTGACCTGGTCCAGCGCCTTCTTCGAGAACGCCTGGACGTGGGAGGGCAGCGCGACGTAATTCAGCCCGGCTGCGAGCGGCTGACCGTCGGTGACGAGCCACTCCAGCGCGTCGACGACGAGCTTGGCGCGGGCCTTGTCCTTCGGCTCCTGATAGACGAACGCCCACGAGTACCCGGCGATCGGGTACGCACCCTCGCCCGCCGCGTCGACGATCGAGAAATCCGTTGCGGAGATATCCGTCTTCGAGGCGGCCGCGGCGTGGACGCCGCTTGCGGAAGCCTGGATGTATTTGCCGGCCTTGTTCTCCAGGAACGCCGACGAGATCTTATTTTCGATCACGTACGCCAGTTCGATGTAGCCGATCGCGCCCGGGGTCTGCGTCACTTGCCCGGCAACGCCTTCGTTGCCCTTGCCGCCGACGCTGCTGGGAGCGGGCCATTGCACGCTCTTGCCCGTCCCGACCTTCGACTTCCACTCGCTCGAAACGTGGCTGAGGAAGTCCGTGAAGATGTACGAGGTACCCGAGCCGTCGGAACGGTGCACGACGACGATCGGCAGATCGGGGAGCTTCGCACCGGGGTTCAACTTGACGAGGGCCGGATCGTTCCACTTCGCGATCTTGCCGAGGTAGATGTCGGCCAGGGCCGCGCGGCTGATGCGGACGTCGCCCTTGTAGTCCGGCAAATTGTAGGCGATCGCCACGCCGCCGAGCGTCGTCGGGAACTGGACCACCGGTTCGCCCGCGCGCTTGAGTTCGTCGGCGTTCATCGGAACGTCGGAGGCACCGAAGTCGACGGTCTTCGCGATGAACTGCTGGATGCCGCCGCCGCTGCCGATCGACTGGTAGTTGACGGTGACGTCGGTGTGCTTCTGGCTGTATTCGTAGAACGCTTTCGAGTAGAACGGATACGGGAACGTCGCGCCGGCGCCCGTGAGCTGCGTCGCAGCGAGCGCCGGGAGCGCCACGCCGGCGCTGACGGCGACCAGCGCCGCAGTCGCAGCAGCGAGCATGCCTTTACGCGTCATGGATTGGGAACTCATTATTGGGAACTACCTTTCGGCAATGAAGCGGGAGGTCGTGGCTCGAGGCTCGTTGCGCACGGCGCACTTCTGCGGTTCGCGACGGCGATTTGAGGCTCGAGAACGACGAGCGTCACTGGGGACGTCTGTCGAAGAAAAAAGCGGCCGCCTGAAAGCGACGCTTCGGCAACGGCAACGATGCAATCGGTGAGCTTCGTGCCGCCAGGGAGATAACCGGCCCGCAGCGGCGCCTTCAGCAAGAAGGCCGTCGCTCGGCCGAACACCTCGCAGGCAGGGACGATAATGGCTCACCGGCCCCAATGATGCCAAACGGAGCCTAACGGGGACTTAACCATAGATTAAGCTCCCTTAATGTAGGCGAGAGGGGACGAGCGCGCGCGCAGCCGATAACGAGAGCAGTGCTTCGCCTGCACGCTTCGAGCGGTACGGAAGTGGTCGATGGACTGCGCGGCCTTGCCGTGCTCCTGGTCCTTGGCTTCCATACCTGGCTCTTCTCCTGGCTCACGCCCTCGCTGCGCCTTTTCGGCTTCGACGTGCCGGTCGCGTTCGTGCCGCGCTCGGGGTACCTGGGCGTCGACCTGTTCTTCCTGATCAGCGGCTTCTGCCTGTGCTTTCCCTATGCCCGGGCCAGGCTCGAAGGCACGCGCGCCCCGGGGAACCTCGCCTTCGCGGAGCGGCGTTTCATGAAGATCGTCCCCTCGTACGCGCTGGCGCTCGCGGCGACGGCGCTGCTCTCGCTCGCGGTCTTCTCGCGGCCGGCGGACCTCGCGTGGGCGCTGTTCAACCACGCGCTCTTTTTCAACAACTCGTACAACGACCCGTTCGGGCACACGAATGCCGTCTTTTGGAGCCTCGCGATCGAGGTCCAATTCTATCTGATCTTCCCGTTCCTGATCCGCGCGTTCGTACGCCGGCCCCTGACCGTCGCGTTCGCGATGACGGCGGCGGCGCTCGCATTCCGGATCTCCCTGGCCGGCTGTTGTCTAGAGAACGAGCCCGTCGTGCGGCAGCTGCCCGCCTACCTGGACGTCTTCGCGTTCGGGATGCTCGCGGCGTACTCGTTCGTGTTCCTGCGGACCCGCCTGCCGGAGGGAGGGCGGACGCGCAGCGTTGCGACCCTGCTGGCCGTCGCGTTGACCGTTGCCGCGCTCGTCCTGCTAGCTCAAGCCAGCGCCGCGTTCGACATCCCCGACGGCCGGGAGCGCTGGCAAGTGCTCAACCGCACGCTGCTCGCCGCGGTCGCGGGCTCGCTGATCGTGGCGTCGTGCTTTGCCGCGCGCTGGTGGCGCGCGGCGCTCGGGAACCCGGTCCTCGTCTTCGTGTCCATCATCTCGTACAATCTCTATCTTTGGCACACGCTCGTTGCGATCTGGCTTTTCGCGCACAACATCCCGCCCTCGGCGATCGGCAACCCGCACGCGGACGAAACCTGGAAACCGCTGTACGTCGCGACGGTCGTGGGCGTCTCGCTCGCGATCTCGACCGCGATCACCTATTTCATCGAACGTCCGCTGCTCTCGCTGCGAGCGCCGCTGCCCTTCAGCTTTGAATACCGGCGGCGCGACCGGCCGCTCCCAGCAGCGGAGTAGCGTCCGCCGCCGCCGGGAAGCGGCAATGAAACGTCGATCCCACTCCGAGCTCGGAATCCGCGGTGACGCGGCCGTCATGCGCTTCCACGAATTGCCGCACGATCGCAAGGCCGAGCCCGGTCCCCGCGGATTCGCGCGCGCGCGAGCGGTCGACGACGTAGAATCGGTCGAAGATGTGGGGCAGGTCGTTGTAGGGGATCCCGATGCCCGTATCGCGCACCGCGAGCAACACGTCGGGTGGGACATTGCGCACGCTCACTTCGACGAGCCCGCCGGAGGGCGTGTGGCGCAACGCGTTATCGATCAGATTGATCGCGACTTGCGTGAGCCGATGCGCGTCGCCCTCGAGCGCAGCGGGGGTCCCTTCGAACTCCAAGCGAACGCCGAGCGTCTGCGCGCGGGCTTCGAACGATTGCACGACGCCTTCGACGAGCTTCGCCAGGTCGAGCTTCTGACGCTTGAGGACGACGCGGCCCGATTCCGCCCGCGCGAGTTCGAGCAATTCTTCCACCAGCCGCACCATCCGGTCGACCTCCGTATGGACCTGCGGCAAAAACAGGTCGCGCGCTTCCCGGTCGTCGCTCGCGAGCAGCGTCTCGATCATCAGTTTGATCGAGGAAAGCGGCGTGCGCAGCTCGTGCGAGACGTTCGATATGAACTCGCTGCGCGTGCGCTCGAGTTCGTGCAAGCGCGTCTGGTCGCTGGCCAAGAGGACCGCGCCTTCCCGATCGTCGCGCGGCACGACGGCCACGGTGAGACGGCGCGGCGGGACCGTGCCCGCGAGCGAGATCGAGCCGCGCCAGGCGCCCCCGCGCAAGGCGTCGCGCACGCGCTGATCCAGTTCGAACGAGGGGACGACCTCGATGACGGAACGCCCGACGACGTTCGCGCTCTTGATCCGGAATATCGTGTGCGCCGCGTCGTTCACGAGCGCGATCGTGCCGCGCCCATCGACGAAGATCACGCCGATCGCGAGCGCATCGACGATCCGCGCGACCTCGGTTTGCGCGTCGACCGCCTTCACCGGCGGCGCCGGAGGGGGCGGCGGCGGAGCCGGGGCCGGCGGCGCGGCGCGCGCGCCCCATGCCAAGCGGCCGCAAAGAAGTCCGAGGACGAGGCCCGCCGCGATGCATGCCAGGTCGAACTGCCACGTCACGGCCCTGCCACTACTCCTTGAACATATACCCGCGGCTGCGCACCGTGACGATGTGCCGCGGGTTGTTCGCGTCGATCTCGATCTTCTCGCGCAGCCAGCGTATGTGGACGCTCACGGTCTGATGCTCGCCGTCGAAGTCGTAGCCCCAGACCTTATCGAGCAGCATCTGGCGCGTCACGACGCGGCCCCGGTTCTCCATCAGCACCTGGAGCAGGCCGAACTCCTTCGGCGCGAGCGCGACTTCACGCCCTCGGACGCTGAGCGAGTGGCGGGCGGGATCGAGCACGATCCCGGACGCTTCGAGCACCTCCGAGGCCGGCTCGTCCTTCGAGCGCCGCCGCCGCAGGCGCGCCTTCACGCGCGCGAGGAACTCGTGCAGCGAAAACGGCTTGGTCATATAGTCGTCCGCGCCCAGCTCGAGCGCGAGGACCTTGTCGATCTCCTGATCCTTGGCAGTCAGCATCATGATCGGGACGTCGCTGTTCTTGCGGATCTCGCGACACGCCTCGACCCCGTCCAGCAGGGGCAACATGATGTCGAGGACCACCAGGTCCGGCTGCTCGCGCAACGCGAGCGAGACGGCGGAGCGGCCGTCGCCTGCCGTCACCACCTCGTAACCGCTGCGCTCGAGGTTGAAGCGCAGCGTCTGTAAGATCGCCGACTCGTCGTCGACGACGAGGATCCGCTTCGGTCCCGCGGCCCCTCCGTTCTGCTCCATCATATCAGCCTGCTATTGCGGCGCCGCTGCGCCCGGAAGGCAAGGTCGTTGATTCGCGATCGAACGCCACTTCGGCACTGAGAATCGTGACCGGCATGCCGAGCGCCCGGACGAGCATGTCGGACTTGAAGATCGCGCTCGCGACCTCCGCGGTGACGTCCTGTTCGGCGTACGCGACGATCTCGAGCCGCGTTCCCAACGTGCGCACGGAGACCTCGGAAACGACGCCGAGATGCCGGGAGTCCAGGCCGTCGGCGACGCGCAGGATCCCGCCGAGGATCCCGATCTTACGCCGGCGGGCGGCGTCGCTCGCGATGAACTCCGCGTGCGTGGGTTTGGGCAGCGAACGCCGATGATAACGCACGAGCACGGCGATCAACTCGATCTCCTCCGCGCGCCAGCCCGCCAGCGCCGAATTGCGAACGATGTAGGCGCTGTGCTTGTGGTGGCTGCTCTCGTTGATCGCGCGGCCGACGTCGTGCAGCAACGCCGCGGCGAACAACACGTCGCGCTCGGCCGGCTCGAGGGCGTGCACGTCGCGAAGGCTATCGAAGAGCTGCAACGCGAGATTCGCGACGTGCGTCTCGTGAACGCCGTCGTGCCCGAAACGCTTGCCGAAGGCGTGCACGGCATCGAAGCGGCGCGTCCGCTCGTCGCCGAGCCTGCGCGCGACGGCGACGTTGCGCTCGAGGAAGTCGACGACGATCCCCTCGCGCAACGCCCGCTCGCAGACGACGATCTCGTCGCGTTCCAGCATCTCGAGCGTCTCGATCAGGATCACGTTGCCCGCGACGATGATGTCGCTGCGCCGCGGGTTCATCCCGGGCATCTTGCGCCGCTCCTCGGGCGTCAGGCGCAGCATCTGCGCCTGCAGTTTACGCAGCCGGTCGAGCTTGAGGCGATAGCCGTGCGTCCGAGCGACCGGCGTCCCGGCGCGCGCGGCGTCGAGCGAAGCGAGGCCCATGATCGTGCCGGACGTGCCGACGACCATTTCGAATTGGAACTCCGCCAGCTGCTCGGCAAGCGGCGCGAGCACCTCGGTGACGTGCTTGCGCAGCGCGCGATACCCCGAGTCCTTACCGTCGCGCAGGTACTCCTCGTACAAGCGCAGGCTGCCGAGCTTCATGCTGTGCAGAAAATAGGGCCGCGCCTCGTCGGCGACGATCAGTTCCGTCGAGCCTCCGCCGATGTCCAGGATGCAGACGCCGCCGGCCGAGAGCTGGAAGCCGCGGCTCACGCCCAGGTGGATCAGCCGCGCTTCCTCGAGATCCGAGAGAACCTCGACCGTCACCCCGCACGCGGAACGGACCGCCGTCACGAACGCGGCGCGATTGCGCGCTTCGCGGACCGCCGAGGTCGCAACCGCCCGGATCTCCACGGCACCCGCCTTGCGCGCCACTTCCGCGAACCGCGAGATCGCGGCGACGCCGCGCTCGATCGCCTTGCGGCCGAGGTGGCCGCGGGTCAGCGCATCGCCCGCCCCGAGCCTGACCATCTCGCGCTCTTTGATCAACGTCCGGGAGGTCCCGAAGCGAGGATCGAGTTCGACGACGATCAGGTGGATCGAGTTGGTCCCGATGTCGATCGCGCCCAGCAGCATGGTTGCCCGCTCTTTGCAGCTTCCGCGGGCCGACCCCTCTGTCGGGCGCGAGGAATCGAAGCGATTCCGGCGACATCTGGGGGGCATGGTCTGTTGCCACGGTTATGCGTTCACCGACGCCGGCGACCGGGCGTTCGAAGTCGATACCTCCCGAATCAAGTACGGAAGCGGCGTCCTCGCCGAGGCCGGCCCCGAGGCGCAGAGCCTCGGCATGCGGCGCGTCGCGCTGTTCACGGATCGCACGCTCGCGGGTTTGGAGCCGGTGGCGACCGTCACCGCTTCGCTGCGGGCCGCGGGCCTGGACCCCGTGATCTACGACGGCGTCAGCGTCGAGCCGACGGACGCCTCGTTCTCCGCCGCGGCCGAATTCGCGCGCGACGGGCGGTTCGACGGATTCGTCTCGGTCGGCGGCGGCTCGGTGATCGATACCGCCAAGGCCGCGAACCTGTACTCGACGCATCCGGCGGAGTTCCTGGCCTACGTCAACGCGCCGATCGGCCGCGGCGCCCCGATCCCAGGGCCCTTGCGGCCGCACATCGCCTGCCCGACCACCGCCGGGACCGGCAGCGAGGTGACCGGGATCGCGATCTTCGATCTGCTCGCGCTCGGGGTCAAGACGGGGATCGCCTCGCGCCGCCTGCGTCCGACGCTCGGGATCATCGATCCGGATTGCACGGCAACCTTGCCGAAGACGGTCGTCGCGTGCAGCGGCTTCGACGTGCTCAGCCACGCTCTGGAAAGCTACACCGCGCTCCCGTTCACGCAGCGCGCGCGCCCGGCGACGCCTTCCGCGCGGCCGATGTCGCAGGGCGCGAATCCCTTCAGCGATCTGGCTTGCATCGAAGCGCTGCGCATCCTCGGCGCTGCGATCGAGCGCGCCGTCAACGATCCGAACGATCGCGCCGCCCGCGAGCGCATGATGTTTGCCGCGACGCTGGCGGGGATCGGTTTCGGCAACGCGGGCGTGCACGTCCCGCACGCGATGTCGTACGCGGTGGCGGGGCTCGTGCGCGAGTATCACGCGCCCGAGTATCCGGGAACGGGGCCGATCGTTCCGCACGGCATGGCCGTCGTCGTCAACACGCCGGCCGTCGTGCGCTTCACGGCGCGCGCGAATCCCGAACGCCATTTGCATGCCGCCGAGTTGCTCGGCGCCGACGTGCGGGGAGCGGCGCCGGCCGATGCGGGCGAGCTGCTCGCGCAGCGGATCGAGACGCTGATGCGCGCGACCGGAATGCCTTGCGGCGTGGGCGGGGTCGGGTTCACGAGCGCCGACGTGCCCGCCCTGCGCGACGGCGCCGCCCCGCAGCGCCGCCTGCTCGCGAACGCACCGCTCCCCGTCGCCGAGCCCGAGCTCGAGGACCTCTTCCGCAACGCCCTGCGCTACTGGTGAAGGGTCAGGCCGTGGCTTCGCTCGTTTCGTGGCCGAGTTGCCGGCTCAGTTCGCTCGCGATCTTGCGCACGAGCGGGACGAACTTCTCGACGCGTTCGAGCGTCATGCGCGACGTCGGTCCCGAGACCGAGATGGCGCCGGCGACATCGCCGCGCCGGTCGAAAACGGGGACCGCGAGACAGCGCACGCCTTCTTCCATCTCTTCGTTGTCGATCGCGTAGCCGCGGGCGCGCGTGACGGCAAGCTCGCGTTCGAGGTCGGCCCGGGTCACGAGCGTGTGCGGCGTGTGCCGGGGGAACGGCCCGGCGAGGATCGCCTCCTGTGCTTGCGGCGACCGAAACGCGAGGATCGCTTTGCCGGTTCCGGTGCAATAGAGCGGCGCGCGCATCCCGGGCGCGGTGAACATCTTCACGAGGTGCATGCTCTCGACTTGATCGAGGTAGATCACATGATCGCCGCCCGCCGTCACGAGGTTCGCGGTCTCGCCGACCTTGCGCATCAGCATCTCGAGAAACGGATGCGCGACGAGCCGCAAATCGAGCTGCATGTCGGCCGCGCTCGCGAGCGAGAAGACGCGCGCCGCCAGATGATAGCGCGACGTTTCGGGATCTTGGCGAACGTAGCCGCGATCGACGAGCGTCGTCAACAGGCGATGGACGGTGCTGACGTGCAGGCCGACGTTGTGCGCGAGTTCGCTGATCCCCGTCGGGCTACGCCGCGACGCCAGGGCCTCCATGATGTCGAGCGCCCGGTCGATGGATTGGACGGTCGGCTTCCCAAACTCGGTCTTTCGCCGTTCCTTGGGCATAACAATCGAATGCGCCGTCCAGCGAGAGGGTCCTGTGGCCGCTCGGGATCGCCCGAATAATGGCCCCGCCGATCGTCGCCTTCATCCGCCTCTCCAGGCTGAAGTTCTTGGCCGGCGGCCTCGCCACGGGAGCGCTCGGAACCGCGATTGCCGCCTACGAAGGGAGCCGGATCGATTGGGGCGCCTACGCGCTCGCCCAAGCGACGCTCTCGATCTTTCACCTGATGACGCATTACGCGAACGACTACTTCGACCGCGAGAGCGATGCGTTGACCCGCCGGACGCGTTTCTCCGGCGGAAGCGGCATGCTGATCGACGGCTCGCTCGATCCGCTCGTCGGAATCGTGGCGGCCTACGTCTGCCTCGCGCTCGGTGCCTGCGGAACGCTCACCCTGTTCCTGGGGGGAAAAACGATAGCCGCCGCGCTCGCCTGCGCGATCGGCCCGCTCGCCTGGTTCTACTCGAGCCCGCCGCTGCGGCTGCTGGGGCGCGGGATCGGCGAGCTCGATACGACGCTCGTCGTCTGCGTGCTCGTGCCGCTCTGCACGTACGCGGTCCAGCGCGGTTACCCGGACGCGCTCGTGCTAGCGAGCCTGCTGACCCCGGCGGCCGCGATGTTCGCGATGATGATCGCGGTCGAAGTGCCGGACGTCGAAGCCGACGACGCGACCGGGAAGCGCAACCTCGTCGTGCGCCTGGGCCGCCGCTCGGCACTCCCGCTCGTGGCGGCTGCGACCGGGGTCGCCGCGGCGGGCGCCGCGCTGGCACTCGCGGCCGGGGCGCCGCGAACGCTCGCGCTCGCAGGCCTGTGCGCGCTTCCCGCGGCGGTTCTGCTGGGGCTCGCGCTGCGCGGCCGGCCGGGCGACGGCTCGCAAGATCCGGCGATCGCCTTCCGCGGCGTCGCGTTCTTCTTCCTGACCGCGACGTTCTCGTTGGCGGCGTACGTCGCCGCGCTCCTGCTCTGACGAAACGCAACGCCGGGCCGGCGCGCGCGGTTGAACGAGTCGATGATAGATGCCGCCGATCCGCTGTTCGCCCGCATCGACGCGGCGCTGGACGAGGTGCGTCCCGGCATCCAGGCCGACGGCGGAGACGTCTGGCTGATCAGGATCGCCGAAGGCGTGGCCTACGTGCAGATGCTCGGCGCGTGCGGCGGCTGCGCGGCGGCGAACGCGACGCTGAAAGGGGCGATCGAGCGCATCGTGCGCGAACGCTGCCCCGAGATCGAGCGCGTCGAGCAGGTCTGACCCTGCGAGGCGCTCGGTCCTAGGCGGGCTCGGACGCAATCAGGACGGGCGAACGGCGATACTCGAGGCGCGCTCGTGTTTTGCGGGCGGCCGGAGGAACGACGATATGCCAGCTCCCGGACTTCGCGCCTTTGCCGCAGGTCTCGCCTCGAAGAAGCGTGTCCGGCGCGTGCAACTCGCCGGCCACGGGCCCTCGGGCGGCGCGCTCGAACCGGGCGAGGCCGCCGGCGCACTCGCCGCGCCCGCGGAACTCACGCTGCCGGCGATCAAGTGGGCCTGCCGGCGCGCCACGCGAGCGGCCAAGATCCCGCGTTCGGATCTGCCTTCACGGCGTACGGCCTGACCTACGGAGCCGCAGCTCGCCGCGCGAACTGCGACTCCGGCGATCGTGCACCTTCGCTTATTTCGCGGATTCCTTCGCCAAGGCGTCGATCACCTGATCGTTCAGCGGCGATAGGTTGTTGACCGTGATCTCGTGATAATTGCTCAGGCCGGGATACTGGACGTCGACTTCTTTCTTGAGGTCGAGCCACGGCGTCCCGGCGGCATCCCGGAACTTCGTCCTGAGGGCGAAGGTCCACTCGGTCGTCTTTGAATGGGGCTGTCCGTGAACCGTGGCGAGGTACGCCGTGCCCAGGAGCGCCCCGCTCGCCTTCACCGCGTCGTCGACGTCTTTCGCGCTCTTGATCGGCGTGTCGACCACCGTCGTCTCGACGTTGAAGCGGTGCCCGAATTTCGTCGCGAAGTCCTGGGCGGACTCGGCGACGCCCTGTCCGATCGTAGCGAAGGGCCCGGTCCACGACGAAGAATCAAAGATGATGGCAACCGGCTTGCCGCCCGCGCGATCGTGGAACGAGCCGCCGGAAGCGGCGGGGGCTGCCGCAGCCGCGGTGGCGGCCGCAGTCGCGGTGGCGGCGGGCGGGGCCGCGGCAAGCAGGCGGACGTGGCTCGCCGCACCGGCGGCGTGGGACTGATCCGCCGCTGCCACGCTCTGCGCCAATGCAACGAGCGCGCATAGCGCGACCGGACCGATCGCTCGCCTGAGGGCGGACGATTGCGCGCCCCGGGTCAAGGACGGCGCGGAAGAAAACTTGGGATCCAACCTGTACCCCTTTCAGCACGAGTGAGCGACGGATTGCTCTTACGGTGTCGCCGGATCGCATCCCGTCGCGAGGGCCATAAGGCCCGGTGTTGCAAGTCTTCCGTAAGAGCGGCCGCGGCTCTCCCGCGGGCGGCGCAAGCAGTTCACACGATGCCATACAGGTGGCACAGCGCTATGAGATCGTGAGCCCAGGAGGTTCTCGATGGCGACGCTGTTCCAATGCCCCGACTGCCATGCAATCCACGACGGCCCCGCCGAGGCGCGCTACGTAATCGCGGTTCGCTGCGAAACCTGCCTGCTCGATCGCGAATTCGAGGAATGGCGCGCCGAGAGCGACGCGACCGCTGCGCCTGCGGAGTATCTGGGCTCAGCCGCCTAAGCAATCGCGGCGGAGCATTTCACGCCGGCCGCTAACTCAAACGGCGATGAAATCGTTCGTCGACCGAGGCGGGCTTTGGGTGGCCGGACAGGGTGCGTTCCTCGCCGCAATGGCCCTTGCCCCGGGGAAGCCGTTCGCGGCCAGAAGTCCCGGCACGGTGCTGCTCGCTAGCGGCGCCGTCCTCCTCGTGACGGCCGCCGCGAACCTCGGTCCCTCGCTGAGTCCGTTGCCGGAACCCGCGCAAGGCGCCGACCTCGTCGAACACGGCTGGTATCGTCTCATTCGCCACCCGATCTACGGCGGTTTGCTCCTGGGTGCGTTCGGATTCGCCGGCGCGACACAGAGTTGGAGCCGTTTCGCGCTCGCGCTCGCGCTCGCACTGATGCTCGACGCGAAGGCTCGCGATGAAGAGCGGCGCCTCGCCGCCCGCTATCCGGCGTACGAAGCGTACGCGCGCAGAACGAAACGATTCATTCCCTACCTGTGGTGAGCGGCGGCGCTAGAGCGAGATCGCGCCTGCGTATCCCGTGAGCTCGACGTAACCGGCGCCGAGCGTTCGGTTCGGCGCGGTCGCGTCGCGCACGTCGACGGCGCCTTCCCAATACGAGATGCCGCCCGCGTTCGTGCCGGCCAGCTCCTGATCGAGCAGCGTGGGCACGAGCACGAGATCGATGCGTTCGCCGGGCACGCGCACGTGCCAGCCGCTCGGATAGCGGCCGTTCGTGTGCGGGCTCGTCCACGTACCGGTCGCTTCCGCCGCGAACGCATCGAGCGGCACGTAACGCACGCTTCCGTCGCGCGCGATGACGCTGCCGCTCGATTCCGGCGTGACGCTGCCGTCCCGGCGCCGCAGCAGATACAGCATCACCTCGCGGCCGTCGTCGAGCTGGATCGAAAACCAATCCCAGCCGACTTGATCCGGCTGCAATTCGTCCGAGCCGAACTCGTGATCCATCCACGAGAGCCCTTCGACGGCAAGCTGCCGGCCACCGTACGTCAGCGTTCCGCTCGTCTTCAAGCGCGTATACGAATAGTAATGCGAGGCGCAGCTACGGCATGCGGCCTTGCGCGAGATGCCGTCGTGGCCGTGGATCGCGGGCACCTTGAGCGGCACCTGCACGAGGTCGATCGCCGTGCGCTCGCGCCCCGCGCCCTCACCGGCTCGCAAAATCATCCGCTCGAACCTCGGATCGGCCTGCGGACTCCCGGTGACGCTCCAATCATCGGCGCGTACGTCGAGCCCGTCGAGCGCCGCGGCACCCTGACCGAGCGCGGCCCGCGCGAACCGCTCCACGTGGAAGAAGCGCTGCCCGGCCTCATCCGTGAGCGCGAAGTGCGCGGGGTAGATTTGATTTCCGCGCCAAGCGCTCTGGCCGGGGCGCGGCGCGCCCACTCCGGGCGCGAGGCCCGCTCGGAAAAACGTCAGCTCATAGCCGAATCGCCGGCCATCCTTCGCGCGCAGGTGACCGGTGAAATACCACCATTCGCTCTTGTAGGCCGGATGCGCGCCGTGATCGCGCGGAAAAGCGAACGCGTACGGCGTGCTCGCGATCGCGAAGCCGCCGGCCGGCGCAGCAGATACACCCGCCCGCGCCGCCGTTGCTCCGAGGCACGCAAACCCCGCGATCGCGAGCGCGAGCGATAGCACCGCCGCCGGCGTGGCCGCGCGGAACGCTCGCTGCGCGGAACGCCGAACGACCCGCCGCAGATCGATCATTCCGTGCGCATCGCTTCGGCCGTCCGAATCCGCGCCGCCACGTGCGCGGGATAGATGCCGGCGAGGACGGCCGCGACCACGACCAGCACCAGCGCTTCCGCCAAGAAGTCGTACGGCATATGCAGTTCGATCAGCCACCCGAAGGCCTGGCGGTTGATCGTGAAGATCAACAGCAGCGCGAGCAGGATGCCGACGGCGACGCCGCTCGCGCCTCCGAGCAAGCCGATGTATCCGGCTTCATAGAATACCATGCGGCGCACGTCGCCGAGCGAGAGGCCGAGATAGCGCATGAGCCCGATCTCACGCTTGCGTTCGAGAACGAGCGCGAACAGCGTGCTCACCACGCCGAGGACGGCGATCGCGATCGAGATGATGTAGAGCGCGTACGTGATCGCGAAGGTCCGATTGAAGATCGAGACCACGAGCGCGCGAAGCTCGCGCGTCGTCTGAACGTCGATGCGTTCCGGCAGGACCGCACGGATCACGCGCGAGCGTAACGCCGCGAGATCGGCGCCGGGGGCGGCGTAGATCGCGAGCGAGTTGACGGAATCGTCGTGAAAGAGCCGCGCGAACGTGCCGCGATCGATGATCGCGACGCCGGCGTCGCTCGAATAGTCGTTGTAGATCGCGAGCGCATGCAAGCGCACGGGACCCGAGGGCGTATCGATCGGGATCTCGTCGCCCGGCCGCACCCCGAAGCGGGTGGCGAACGGCTCGCTGATCACGGCACCGAGCGTCCCGGGGATGCTGCGCGCGAGCGCGCGCGTGTCGACGTGCCCGAGGAACCGCAGCTTGTTGCGCTCCGCGATCGTGCTGAAGTCGGCGGCGCCAAGCGTCGTGAGCGAGCCCCTGAAGGGCAGCGAGATCGCGCGGAACGTATCGACCGCCGCGACGCCCGGCACGGCCCGCACGCGCGCGGCCATCGCCGGCGAAAAACGCGCGTCATAGGAGGCGTCCTGCAGTCCGAGCGGCCGCACGAAGAGATCCGCACGCAGCGTTTCGTCCGCCCAGGCGACGACGGTCGTGCGGAACGATCCGATCAGAATCGCCACGCTGACCATCATCGCGATCGCCACCATCAGCGAGGCGACCGCGACGCTCTTGCGCCGCAGCGAGGCGCCGAGGTTGACCGCCGCGAGGCGGCTCGGCGGCGAGAGGCGCGCCGCGATCATGCGTGCGGCCGCCGCAAGCGCGACGATCGCGATCGGCACGAGCAGCGATCCGCCCAAGATGATCAGCAGCCCCGCCGCATAGCCGAAGACCGGGATCGCATCGATGGCGGGAAGGAACGTCAGGCCGTAGGCGAGCCCCAGCGCGCCCAGGCCCGCGAAGGCGAGCCCGGCTCCCGGCCGTGCCACCCGTCCCTCAAAGCCGCTCGAGCGCATCGTGAGCGCGGGCGCGGTCGAGGCGGCTTCGATCGCCGGCAAGAGCGCGGAGAGCGTCGCCAGCACGAACCCCACGAGAAACGCCTTCAGGAGCACGAGCGGATCGTAGATCACGTGGTCCGCATGCGTTCCCACGTACATCGTGTCGACCGTGCGGGCGACGGCGCCGACCGAGAACTGCGCGAGCAACCCGCCGAGAAGCAGGCCCAGCAACGAGCCCGCGACGCCGAACAGCGCGCCTTCCGCCAGAAACGCGCGAAAGATCGCGCCGCGCGTCGCGCCGAGCGCGCGCAGCGTCCCGATATCGGGCCGCCGCTGCACGACGGAGATCGCGACCGTGTTGTAGATCAAGTACATGCCGACCAGCATCGCGATGTACGAGAGCGCTGCGAGGTTCAGCTGGAAGCTGCGCAGCATTCGCGTGATCTCGTTCGTGCGCACCTTCGGCTCGATCGCGCGGGCCCCGGGCGGGATCACCGCCGCGACCGCTTTCTCGACGGCGCCGACCCTCGCCGGATCGACGATGCAATCGATCCGGTCGAGCCGCCCGACTTTGTCGAAGACCTCCTGAGCCGTGACGATGTCGACGAAGAGCACGCTCGAGTCGATCCCGGCGACGCCCGCCGGCAAGATCGCGCCGACCGTGAAGACGACCGGCTTGTCTCCCGCGAGCGCCGCGAGCCGCTCGCCGACGCGCAAATGGTACCGCTCCGCGATCCGCGCCGAGACGATCGCCCCGCGCTCACCGATCAGCCGCGCCGGATCGATCGTCTTGCCGCCGCCGTTCGAGAACTCGCCCGGCGTCGCGACTTGGGCGGAGCCGTCGCGCGGCAGCGGGCGCAAGAGATCGACGCCGAGCACGTGCAAGATCTCGCCCGAGAACGGATCCCCCGGCTGGGCGCCGACCACGACCGAATCTTCGATCGCCGGGCTCGCGTAGCTCACGCCGTCGACGGCCTGCACGCGTAAGAGCGCGCGTTCGTCGAAGCCCCGGCCGACGCCGAGCACCTGCAGGTTCACGTGGTTCGCGATCAGGTTCACGCTCGATGAGAACGAGCGGACCGCGGTCGCATTCGCAAGGTCGATCGCGAGCGCGATCGCAACGCCGAGCCCGACGGCCACGAGCGTGACCACCGAGCGCAAACGGTTCGCGCGCATATGTCCGAAGACGAGCGCGGAGAAGAGCGGAGCCCCGTTCATCAGGTGACGATTCGCCCGTCCGCCAGGCGAATCGTGCGGTCGCAGATCGCCGCAGCGTCGGCCGCGTGGGTGGCGACGAGAATCGTCTGACCGCTCGAAGCGAGGTCGCGCAACAGACGGAGCACTTTTTCGCCGTTGTGCGAATCGAGATTTCCCGTCGGTTCATCCGCCAGCACGATCGCCGGCCGATGGACGATCGCCCGGGCGATCGCGGCACGCTGCATCTGCCCGCCGGAGATCTGCGCGGGATATGCGCTCGCCTTCTCGGGAATGCCGACGGCCGCAAGCACGGCCGCGACGCGTTCCGCGATCTCCTCGCTCGGACGGCGCTGCAGAACCAGCGGCAAGCCGACATTCTCGGCGACCGTCAGCGCCGGCAGCAAGTTGAAGAACTGAAAGATCGTGCCGACCGAGTCGCGCCGCAAGCGCGTGAGCGCGTCGTCGTCCAGTGCGCTCGTCGAACGGCCGTCCAAGTAGACGTGCCCGGAGGTCGGCAGATCGATGCAGCCGATCAGGTTCAAGAGCGTGCTCTTCCCGCAGCCGCTCGGGCCGACGAGCGCCACCATCTCTCCCGGCGAGATCTCGAAGCTGACGCCGTCGAGGGCCGGGACGTCGGCGTTCGCACCGGCGTAGGTCTTGCGAACGTCGACGGCGCGCACGGGCACGATGCGCTCGGCCCGCGCCACGGGGGTCTCAAGCATCCGCAGTCTTGAAGACCAAACTCGCGTTGATCCCCCCGAAGCCGAACGAGTTCGAAAGGACCGTCCGCGGCCGCAGCGTGCGCGATTCCCTCACGTAATGCAGATCGCACAATGGGTCGGCGTGTTCCAGGTTGACGATCCCGGGGACTTCGCCACGGTCGATCGCCAGCAGCGAGAGCGCGGCTTCCCACGCTCCGGTCGCGCCGAGCGCATGGCCGTGCTGCCCCTTGGTCGCCGTGATCGGAATGCGCGCGGCGTGCTCGCCGAATGCGCGCTTGATCGCATGCGTCTCGGTCGTGTCGTTGAGCGGCGACGAGGACGCGTGGGCGTTGATCAACTCGATCTCGTCCGGCGAAAGCAACGCTTCGCGGAGCGCCGCCTGCATCGCGCGCATCGCCGAGGACGCATCGGGGCGGGGAGCGGTCATGTGGTGTGCATCGCACGTCAAGCCGAAACCTACGATCTCGCCGTAGATGTGCGCGTCCCGCGCGATCGCGTCTTCGTAGCGCTCGAGGATGAGGATCCCGGCACCCTCGGCCATCACGAAGCCGTCGCGATCGCGATCGAAGGGGCGGCTCGCGCGGCGCGGCTCGTCATTGCGCGTCGACATCGCGTGGATCACCGCGAACGCGCCGTACGTGAGCGGCGAGAGCGGTGCCTCGATGCCCCCCGCGAGCGCCGCGCGCACGTCGCCGCGCGCGACCGCCCGGAACGCGTCACCGATCGCAACGGTTCCCGAAGCGCACGAATTTCCGTTCGCGACGTTCGGCCCGCGTAAGCCGAGCTCGAGCGCGACGTTGCAGGTCGAGGCTCCGCCGAAGACCGAGATCGCCAGCAACGGGCGCACGGCGCCGAGCCCCTTCGCGAGGAAGACCGCGTGCTGCTCTTCCGCATAGCCGAGGCCCCCGAGCGCCGTCCCAAGATACACGCCGATCTCCTCGCCGCGATCTCCGACCTCAAAGCCCGCGTCCGCGAGCGCCAGCCGCGCCGCCGCGATCGAGAATTGCGCGAATCGGTCCGTCCAGCGCTGCCGGCGCCCGTCCATGTACTCCGAGGGATCGAAATCCCCAATCTCAGCCGCGACGCGCGAGCGAAACGTCGATGCGTCGAAGCGTGTGATCGCGCGGGTGCCGATCTCGCCTTCGAGCGCGGCCTTCCAGAATGCGTCCACGCCCGTGCCGATCGGCGTGATCGCACCGATGCCGGTGACGACGACGCGATATTCTTCGCGCATCCGCCTCACAGCGCGCCCTCCGCGAGCACTTTCATACGCGCCAGCGTCCGGCTCGCGACCGCCGACACGAAAAAGTTGCCGACCAGGTGGTCTCCTAGGAAATCCGCGGCGATCGGGAACGCGAACGCGAGGTCATGCAGGATCGTCACGCGGGTCTCTCCTCCAGGCAGCGGCTCGAAGCGCCATTCAACTTCCATCCCGCGCGTCCAACCCGCGACGTGACGGAAGGCGATCGCGGGGCGGGCCGCGTCGTTCGTCTGTTCGGCGATCCAGTCGATCGGTATGCCGCTGCGCGTCGCGCCCATCCGGACGACGCGCGTGTTCCCGCGCTGTTCCAGAACGTGCACGTAGCGATAGTGCGGCAGATAGAGCGGCCAGCGTTCGGTCGCCGCGGCGAAGTGATAGATCGTCGCGGGCGGCGCCGCGATCACGATCGCGTTCTCGGTATGCGTCATACGATGAGCCGCGCGAGCACGGCCGGCGAGAGCGCCCGTTCGGGGGGAATAGCACCGGAGAGGCCGCCCAACAGCGCATCGCCGAGATCCGGGAAGCGCGCCAAGCGTGCCACGGCGCGCCGTGCGAGGAGCGGCACGTCGATCAAAACGTTCGTCAAAGCGGAAAGCCGCTTGCGGACGCGCAGGTCTCGCGCGCGCAACGCCGCGTAGCGCGCGAAGGAACGCGCTTCTTGGTGCGGGTCCGCGGCCGCGCCCGCGATCGTCTCGGCGGCGGCGCGCGCCGTGCGCAACGCGAGGAAGACGCCCTGACCCGTGAACGGATTCAGGAAACCGGAGGCATCGCCGGCGAGCAACGCGCCGGGCGCCGCGGCACGGGAAACATCGAACGCGAGCGGCCCGATCGAGGCGCGCGGCCCGATGCGCTCCGTTCCCTCGAACGAGCGCATCCCGCGCCCGAGGTCCGCCGCGCAACCGCGCACGCCTTCGTCGACGGCGCCCGACCAGCGGGCGAGCAAGCGCTCCGGCACGACGACCATCACGTTCGAGCGCTCGGCGCCGAGCGGATTGATTGCGAAGTACGCACCGGATCCCACATACATCTCGACATACCCACCCAGGTCACCGAAGCCGCGATAATGGCCGCCGACCGCGAACCGTCGCGTCCCCCGCGAGCGGACGGCAAGGCCGAGTTTTCTCGCGACGAGCGACCCGCTGCCGTCCGCGCCTATGACGAAACGGGCGCGCAGTTCGCTGCGCGCGCCGTCTTCTTCCCGCACGACGAGACCGTTCGCGCGCTCGCCCTCGCGCACCACGTCTTCCACGTGTGCGCGCACGACCGTCACGCCGCTCGCGCGCGCCGCATCCAGCAAGATCGCATCGAGCGTTTCCCGCGCGAGCGCAAGGGCCGGCTCAGGAAAGGGCAGTTCGACTGCCGCCGCGCCGGGCGGCACCAGCCGGATCCCGCGCAGCGGCGACGCCGCGGCGCGCACGGCCGCGCCGAGCCCGAGATCGTCGAGCAGCCGGACGGCGCCGGAGTTGAGGTATTCGCCGCAAACCTTGCGCCGCGGGAACGCCGAGCGCTCGACGAGCGTCACCGCGAAACCTCGCCGAGCGAGCTCGCGGGCGCAGGTCGACCCGGCCGGGCCTCCGCCGGCGACGACGACGTCACTCTTCATCGACCAGGATCATCCGAAAATATCGAGCATGCCGGACCGTTGGACGCCGCCAACCCGCTTCGCGAGCGAGTTCGAGCGCTTCGGCCGGGGTGTACGCCCGGCGGACCGAGAGCGGCGCGTCGTGCCTGGTCAGCCGGTTGCGGGATGCGATGCGCGCGTAGAGCAGCGCGCCGAGGTAGGCGAAGCGCGAGCGGCGCAGGTCGCAGACGATCGGCGTGCGCTTGGCTACGCGCCGCAGTTCCGCGAGCAGCCGTACGGCCGCGGGCGGGTCGAAGTGATGCAACGCCAGGTTACAGGTGACGACGTCGAACGCGCTCGCGCGGAACGGCAACGCTTCGCCGTCCGCTTGCACGAACGTGATCGCGGGCTCCGCCTGCACGCGATCGCGCGCGATCGCAAGCATCTGCGCGCTGCGATCCAGGCACGTGACGTCGAGCGCGCGGCCGCGCGCCCTGAACGCTCGAACGAGCGCGAGCGCGATGTCCGCGCTGCCGCAACCGACGTCGAGCATCGTGCGCGCACCACAATCGAAGACGGCGGTTCGCACCGCGGCGACGCCGCCGAACCAGCGGTTCGCCCGCTCGATATCGCGCAAGTTCTCTTCGAGTTCGGCCCGGTCGTCGACCGGGCCGTCCATCAGCTCGCGCGCTATCGCCCGAATCCCGAGGCCCCTCAGCGCCATGGGGGCCGCGCGGGGACTGGGGCCCTAGTGTACGCCGCTCTTATAGAAGTCCGCGTTGATTTGGATATACGGCTTCCACTTCTCCGGGACGTCGGCGTCAGCGTAGATCGCTTCGACCGGGCAGGCCGAAACGCACGCGCCGCAATCGATGCAAACCTCGGGATCGATAAATAATTGCTTGTCTTCGTCTTTTCCGTGAATGCAGTCGACCGGACAGACGTCGACGCACGACTTGTCCTTGGTCCCGATGCACGGCTCGGTGATTACATAAGCCATAGGCGGTGGTTACGAACCTTCCCCAGGGGGCTCCTGTGTAGGCATTCCGCAGTGGCGTTACCCTCGCCGCAGCGCACGCGGAGGCCGGACGCCCGGCCCCCGGGCGAACGCCCTGATGCGGGGACGGCCGGGCGCGTCAAGAACCCCGTTCAGCACCGGCATGGCGGCGACGCCGCGCAACTTCGGTGCTTTCCTGCGGTATCCGAGGCTCATATGACCCCTTCACCAACCTGCGCCGTCTGCGGCACGCGCCCCGGGACGGTTCGCGACTTCGCTCGGGTCGGCGGCGCCTGGGTCGAAGCCGACGTCTGCCGGGAATGTCTGAACGCCCGCCGCCCTTCGGCCGTCTTGCCGCTGCTCGGCGCGCTCTCCGGCGTCGCGCTGCTCGCAGGCGCCATGCTGGCGAACGAGCGCATGAACCGGGGCCCCGCCGAACGCGCCGAAGCGCCTCCTCCGCCGGCGACGCCGCGCGAGTGGGCCAAGCGCCTGCGCGGAACGGGCACCCCGACGCTCGAGGCCTTCTCGCGCGACCTGACCGCCGCCGCGAAGTCCGGCGAACTCGACCCCGTGATCGGCCGGGACGTCGAGGTCGAGCGCGTCATCGCGATTCTCGCCCGGCGCAGCAAGAACAATCCCGTGCTCGTCGGCGAGCCCGGCGTCGGAAAGACCGCGATCGTCGAGGGCCTCGCCCAGCGGATCGCGCGCGGCGACGTCCCGAAGGTCTTGCACGACAAACGCGTCCTGGCGCTCTCGCTCGGGCCGCTCGTGGCGGGCACGAAATATCGCGGCGAGTTCGAAGGCCGCGTCAAGCGGATCCTCGATGAGGTCAAACGCAGCGCGCGCGACATCATTCTTTTCATCGACGAATTGCACACGCTGGTCGGAGCGGGCGCCGCCGAAGGATCGTTGGATCTTTCCTCGATGATCAAACCGGAGCTCGCCCGCGGCGAGTTGCAGTGCATCGGGGCGACGACGTTCGACGAGTACCGCAAGTACATTGAAGCGGATGCCGCGCTCGAACGGCGCTTCCAGCCCGTCATGGTCGAAGAGCCGACGATCGAGCAAACCGCGGCGATCCTGCGCGGCTTGCGCGGCAAATATGAAACGCATCACGGCGTCACCATCTCCGACGGCGCGCTCGAGGATGCCGCGTCCCTCGCGGCGCGTTACATCGCCGACCGCTTCCTCCCCGACAAAGCGATCGACCTGATCGACGAAGCCGCGGCCTCCGCCGCTTTGCGCGGCGCGACGGCCGTGAGCACCGACGACATCTCGAACGTCGTTTCGAAGTGGACAGGGATCCCGCAAGGCACCGTCACCGACGAACAAGCCCAGACGATGCTCGACCTCGAAGGGGCGCTCGCGCGCCGCGTCGTCGGGCAGAGCGAAGCGATCCGCATCGTTTCCGAGGCCATCCGCCGCGGCCGCGCGGGCCTCAAGGATCCGCGGCGCCCGGTCGGCGGCTTCCTGTTCATCGGGCCGAGCGGCGTGGGCAAGACGGAACTCGCCAAGGCGCTCGCCGCGGAGCTCTTCGGGACCGACGACGCGCTCGTGCGCATCGATCTCTCGGAGTATACGGAATCGCACACGGTCTCGCGTCTGCTCGGCGCACCGCCGGGCTACGCCGGCTACGACGAGCCCGGGCAGTTGACCGAACCCGTCCGGCGGCGCCCGTATTGCGTCGTGCTCTTCGACGAACTCGAGAAGGCGCACGGCGACGTGGCGGCGATCTTGCTGCAGATCCTCGACGACGGCCGCGTGACGGACGCGAAAGGCCGCGCGATCGATTTCCGGCATGCGATCGTCATCATGACGAGCAATCTCGAGAAGGATGAGCTCACGCTGATGTTACGGGCGGAGCTGCTGAATCGAATCGACGACATCATCGTCTTCGCGCCGCTCGGCGTCGAGGAGATCGAGTCGATCGTCGAGCTGCAGATGGCGGAGGTCGCGCAGCGCCTGCGCGATCGCCGGGTCAGCGTGTCGCTGACGAGCGAGGCGCGCCGGTTCCTCGCGCACGAGAGCATCGCCGCCGGCAGCGGGGCCCGCTACGTCGGCCGAACGATCGCCCGCTACGTGACGACGCCGCTCTCGAGCGCGCTCCTGCGCGGCGAGATCCCCGACGGCACCACGACGCGGGTCGAGTACCGCGACGAGCGGATCACCTTCGCCGCCGCGTAACGCCCTTCGAGGAGCTCAGGATGACGTGGGTGGGCTTGTCACCCTGACCTTGTCGAAGGGCGAGCCGGCCGAAGGCTGGCTTTGTCGCCGTTCGATGAACTCCGGGTGCTGTTGCCGGGGTATCGTCCGCACGACCTTCGCGGGATTTCCGGCGACCACGGTGTACGGCGGCACGTCGTCGAGCACGGTCGAGTTCGCGGCGACGACGGCGTGCTCGCCGATCGTGCAGGGGCCGATGATCGTCGCGTTGCTTGCGATCCAAGCGCCTTCCTTGACGACGATGTCGCGCCCGAACAGCGGGATGACGTGTTGGCGATCTTTTCCGAACAGGCGATAATCGTGCGTCCCGGTCAACAGTGAGACGCCGAGGCCGCAGAAGACCCAATCCTCGAGCGTGATGTCGCCGGAGATGACGTTGAGGCGCGCGTTCCCCAGTTGAACGGTCGGCGTTCGATGCACGCGCTTCGGATCGCCGAAGATCAGCGGCTCGTTGAGCAAAAACTCACTGAGCTCTTCCCGAAGTCCGGGCATCCGAAGAATGAGGTAGAACAGCCGTCTCAGGATAGGCAAGGGGCGCGTTCCTCACTTTCCTGGGATATCATACCGTGCGGGTCGCGTTTTCAACCACGGCGGGGATCACTTCCTGGGAATTTCCAGGGACCGCCCGGCGACCCGCTCTCCGGCGCGCAATTCGTCATCGATGCGGGCTTGCCGGCGCGTTGCCCGCGGGCGAGAGCACGATCGCACGGATCGCGCTCTCGATCTCCGCCGGCGTCATCTCGCCGAGCCGCCACAGACTGACGTTGCCGGACCTGTCGATGAAGACGTGCAGCGGGAGCGAAATCTCCCCATAGCTGCGCCCCATCGCGCCGTCGCCGTCGAGGACGACCGCGAACGGCACCTTGTGCGCGCGAATGAAGCCGCGCGCCCGATCCGCGCCTTCCTGCTCGTCGACGCCGATCGTCACCAGACCCTTCGCGCGATACGCGCGATAGAGCGAGACGACGGAATCAGCTTCGGCGTTGCACGGCGGGCACCACGAAGCGAGAAAGTTCAGATAGACCGGGGCTCCGTGGAACTGCGAGAGCGAGAGCGTGCCGCCGTCCACGCGCGGCAACGTGAACGCGGGCGCAGGCTGGCCGGGACGCGGCGCGGCGGCCGCCGGCGCCGCACACAGGGCGCCGAGCGTCGCCATTGCGAAGAGCGACCGGAGGCGGCCGCTCATTTGGGGGTCCCTTTCATCGCGGTGAACGACGGGAACGCAGCGTGCGTCGCATCCTCGCGCATCTGCGCCACGAGTTCGCCGGCGCTCGCGAACTTGCGCTGATCGCGGATGAAGCGGAAGTCGCGCAACGTCAACTCTTGCCCGTAGATCGTCCGCCGAAAATCGAGCAGCCAGGCCTCGACCGTGCGGCCATGGCCGTCGAACGTCGGCTTCGTCCCGATCGAAGCGAGCCCGCGATAATCGCGGCCGTCATGGCGGCCCGTAATCGCGTAGACGCCGTCCTTGGGCACGAGTTTCCCCGGCGGCACGGCCAGGTTCGCCGTCGGAAATCCCAAGTCATGACCGCGGCCTTCACCGAGCACGACCCGCCCGCGGAGCGCGTACGGTTCGCCGAGCAACGTATTCGCCAGCGTCAAATCGCCGGCGACGAGCGCACCGCGGATCCGCGTGCTCGAAACGCGGTCGCCCTCGAGCATCAGCGGCGGCACGACGTGCAATGCAACGCCTCGTTCCGCGAGCACGGCCCGAGCCAGTTCCGCATCGCCCGCGCGGTTCGCGCCGAAGCGAAAGTTCTCGCCGAACACGAGCGCGCGCGCGCGCAGACGCTCGACGATCGTCTCCTCGAGAAACGCGCGGGCATCGACCTTCGCGAGCCGCTCGTCGAACGGGATGAGATAGAGTTCGTCAATGCCCGCGGAGGCGAGCAGATTCACGCGCTCTTCGCACGTCGTGATGAGCGGCGGCTCGCTCCCCGGCCGCAGATATTGCGCCGGATGGTTTTCGAACGTGATCGCGGCCGCGAGGTAACCGGGACGCCGCTGCTCGAGCAGCTTGCGCAGAATCTCCCGATGCCCGCGGTGGAAGCCGTCGAAGAACCCGATCGCGAGGACCAGCGGGCGCGCGTCGGCCGGACGCGCATCGAATGCATGGTGGATCTTCATGTCACATGAAGACCTTGCGCGGCGCGAGCAGCACGCCGACCGACTCTCCGACGCCGACGAGCGTGCGTGAGGCATCCCGCACGAAGACGTGCCGCGCGGTCGCGCCGTTCGGCAGCGGCACGACGCGCCCCGCGCGAAAATCCGCCGAACCCCGCACGTCGAGCACGATCGTCGGGATCGGGATGATCGCTTCCGGCGCGACGAGCGCGGCTTCGGGGTCGGCGGCGATCTCATCGAGCGTCCGGCTCTCAGCCAGGATGAACGGCCCCGCAGCGTCCCGCAGCAGCGCGCCCATGTGGGCGCGCGTGCCGGCGGCACGGCCGAGATCCTCACACAGCGTGCGAACGTAGGTCCCTTCGCTGCAGGCGACGCCCATGCGAGCGACCTCGCCCTCGATGCCGATGATGCGCAGACCGTAGATCGTGATCGGCCGCGCCTTGCGTTCGACGGTCACGCCGGCGCGCGCCAGATCGTAGAGCCGCCGCCCTTCGTGGTGAAGCGCGCTGTACATCGGCGGAATCTGCTCGATCGGCCCCAAGAAGTGCGGCAACGCCGCGCGCAAGCGCTCGCCGAGATTCTCCGGCACCACCGCGCGCTCCGTGGTCTCCCCGGTGGCGTCGGCCGTCGTCGTCGAACGCCCGAAAACGATCGTGAACGCATAGGATTTGCGCGTGTCCTCGATCAGCGGGATCAGGCGCGTCGCCTTGCCGATGGCCACGGGCAGGACTCCGGCCGCCATCGGATCGAGCGTCCCCAGATGCCCCGCGGCGACCTTGCCCCCGCGCGAGAAGAGCCGGCGCACGTAGGCCGTCGTCTGGGCCGAAGTCGGCCCCGCCGGTTTGAAGACGTTGACGAATCCGAGCACGTTACAGCACGAAGTTGCGGGCTTGCACCCTCACAAGCCCTCGGCGCGCAATGCGCCGCGCACGGCTTCGATCGCATCCGCGAGCGGTCCGACGTACGTCAACCCCGCCGCGCGAAAGTGTCCGCCCCCGCCCAGCCGCGCGGCCGCGGCCTGCACGTTGATCTTCCCGTTGCTTCGCAAGCTCACGCGCACGTCGCCATCGTACGCCTTGAACAGCGCCGCGGCGTACACGCCTTCGACCTCGCGCAGATGCTGCACGATCTCCTCGGTGTCTTCGCCGTCCGCACCGTTGCGCGCGAGCATCGCCTCGTCGACGACCGACCAGCAATAGCGGCCGTCCTCGCTGAGTTGGGCCGCCGCCATCGCCTCGCCGACGAGCCGGATCGCCGCGAAGCGCTTGTTCGCGAAAATCTCGGTCGTGATCAGCTCCTTGTCGGCGCCGAGCTCCATGAGCTCCGCCGAAAGCCGCAACACTTCGCCCGTCGTGTTGCTGTGCATGAAGGCGCCGGTATCGGTCATGATCGTCGTCAACAGGCAGGTCGCGATCTCCGGCGTGATCGGCACCTCCATCGCGCGCAACAACCGCAGCACGCACGTCCCCGTCGAGCATTCGCTCGGAAGGACGTAATTGAGATCGCCGAAGTGCGAGTTCCCCAAGTGGTGATCGATATCGAGAATGTTGCGCCGCTCGAGCTTGGGCAGATACTCACCCGCGCGCGAGGAATCGCTCATGTCGCCGAAGACCCACAGCGTATCCGCCGGCAGATCCGCCGGCAACTCCCGGGCCACCTTATCGCTATCCGGCAAAAAGCGCAAATTGCGCGGCACCGGATCCTGCTGAAAATACGCAACCCGCTTCCCAAGCCCGCGCAACGCGAGCCCCAGCGCCAGCCCCGCGCCGAGCGTATCACCATCGGGCTTGACGTGACTGACCATCACGAAGGACGAGCGCCGCCGCAATTCAGCGATGACGCGCTCGGTCGAAGCCGAGACCGGCTTACTCTCGATCATCCGCATCCTCCGCCGCATCGCCGGCCGCCGCCGCAATCGCCGCGTCCAGCTCCGTCGCCGGCGCCTTGCCCGCGCCGGCCGCCGCATCCCTCGCAGCCGCCTTCGCCAACACGCCGCTGAGCGCAATCGCCCGCTCCGTCGTCCGGTCCTCGACAAACACCAATTCCGGCGTATGCCGCAACTTGACCGCCGCCCCCAGCTCGCCGCGCATGAACCCCGCCGCCGACTTCAGCGCCTCCATACTCTGTCGCGCCACATGCCGGTCGCCGATGATGGAAACGAACACCTTCGCCGTATGCAAATCGTTCGTCACTTCAACGCGCGTCACGGTCACAAACCCCAGCCGCGGATCCTTCAGCTCCGTAGAAACAACCCGAGCCAGCTCCCGCTGAATCTCATGATCAATCCGCTGCTGCCTCTGCTGTTTCAAATGATTCCCCCCCACCGGCGCGCGGCGCGCTCAGCGCAAGCCACCCATGACGACGGCCGTGCCGGCAGCACGGTACCCTCGGGGGAACTCCGACGACGAGCGGAGCCCGGAGGGCGGGAGCGAGGAGCGGTGTAGCCGCGATTTTCCCATGGATGGGAAAATCGCGAGCGGTCCCCCGAGGGTACCGTGCTGCCGGCACGGCCAGCCGTCAGCCCCGACCGCGAAGACCGCGCACCGCGCGCCAACTTACGCCGCGTCCGAATCCCGAACGACCATCTCCGAAGCAAACGCTTCAATGACGTCGCCCTGCTTGAGATCGGCGAACTTCGCGACCTGAACGCCGCATTCGAAGTTTTCAGCGACCTCCTTGACGTCGTCCTTGAAGCGCCGCAACGTCTCGATCTCGCTCTCGGCGACGACGGCGGAATCCCGCAGGATGCGCACCTTCGCGCCGCGGACGAGCTTGCCGCTTTGCACGTAGCAACCGGCGATCGTCCCGACCTTGGAGACCTTGAAGACTTCGCGGACCTCGGCGCGGCCGAGCACGACCTCGCGATACGTCGGCGCGAGCATGCCGACCATCGCCTTCTTGAGATCGTTCTCGACATCGTAGATGACCTGATAGAAGCGCAGATCGACCTGTTCGTTCTCGGCGAGGCGTTTGACCGTCTCGTCGGAGCGAATGTTGAAGCCGATCAAGACCGCGTTCGATGCGCTCGCGAGGTTGACGTCGTTCGGCGTGATCGCGCCGACGCCGGCCAGGATCACGCGGATCTCGACTTCGCTGTTGGAGAGGCTCTCGACGCGCGAACGGAGCGCTTCGACCGCGCCTTGGCCGTCGGCCTTGAGGATGAGGTTGAGGGTCTTCGTGCCGCCGTCCGCGGGCGTCGACATGAAGCTCTCGAGCGTGATGCGCGGCCCGCTCGATGCGGCGATGCGCACGTCGCGGCGCTTGGTCGAACGTTTCGCCGCCGCTTCGCGCGCGACGCGCTCGTCGGTGACGACCATCAGCGTATCGCCGGCGGAGGGGACGTCCTGCAAGCCCATGACCTCGACCGGGATCGACGGACCGGCCTTCTTCACTTGCTTGCCCTTGTCGTCCACGAGCGCGCGGATCTTACCGAACGTTCCGCCGACGACGACCACGTCGCCGACGCGCAGGGTGCCGTTCTGCACGAGCACGGTCGCCACGGCGCCGCGCCCGCGATCGAGCGCGGATTCGATGACGACGCCGGTCGCCCGCCGGTTTTTGTTCGCTTTGAGTTCGCGCAAATCGGCTTCGAGCAGCACGGTTTCGAGCAGCGCCGGAATCCCATCGCCCGTGCGCGCCGAGACCAGCGCCATCTCGGTCTTGCCGCCCCACGCGACGGGCTGCAAGCCCAAGTCCGTCAGCTGTTGCATGACGCGCTCGGGTTGCGCGTCGGCCTTGTCGATCTTGTTGATCGCGACGACGATCGGCACGTTCGCGGCGCGAATGTGTGAGATCGCTTCCTTCGTTTGCGGCATGACGCCGTCGTCGGCCGCGACGACCAGGATCGCGACGTCCGTGACCTTCGCGCCGCGGGCGCGCATCGCGGTGAACGCTTCGTGGCCCGGCGTGTCGATGAACGTGATCTTGCGGCCGTTCTGATCGACCGTGTACGCACCGATCCGCTGGGTGATGCCGCCGGCTTCGCCGCCCGCGACGTTCTCCTTACGAATCTTGTCGAGCAGCGAGGTCTTGCCGTGGTCGACGTGGCCGAGGACGGTGACGACCGGCGGACGCTCGCTGAGCATCCCGGGCTGATCCTCTTCCTGCTCGACGACGATCTGCTCGCCGGCCTCTTTGACGACCGCGTTGAAGCCGAACTTCTTGGCGACGGCCTGCGCGACGTTGCTCGGGATGTTCTGATTGATCGTCGCCATGGTGCCCATCTTGATGAGCTCCTTGATGACGTCTTTGGCGGGGATGATCATCGACGTCGCGAGCTCTTGAACCGTCAGGACGTCCGGGATCTCGATCGATTCCAGGACCGCGGGCTGGATCGAGGGTGCCGCGTCGAGCGAGCCGCGCTTCTTGCGTGCGCGCTCCTTCTCGAGCAGCATGTCCTTCTCGCGGTCCTTCTTGCTCGCCGCGTCGTCGCGGTAATGTTTGCGATCGCCGGGGCGCCCGCCGCCGGAGGTCGGTGACGGGGCGCCTGGGCCGCCCGCGGGGGGCGTGAGCGGGGTCCCGCCGGGGCGGGGCGTGAGCGGGCGCTGACCGGGCGGCGTGAGCGGGCGGAACGGCCCGTTCGACATCGGGCGGCGAACCGGCTGGCCCGGGGCCGGCGGTTGACCGGGGCGGACGACCGGGCGTTGGCCCGCGGGCGTGAGCGGCCGCGGCTGGTAGCCTTGACCGGGGACGCCGGGTTGGCCGGGGCGCGGCGCGAGGCCGGGACGTCCCGGGATCCCGCTCGAGGGGCCGGGGGTCGCGGAGGCGGCGATGCCGCCCGGCGGCTGCGCCGGCGGAGCGGGCGTGACGGGGCGCGGCTGCACGACGGAGGATTGCCCGCGCGGGACCGGGCGCAGGGTCGGGATCGGCGCTTCGACGGTGGGGGCGGCAGCCGGCCGCGGACGGGGCCGCGGCGGTGCGAGGGGAGGAACCTTCGCCGCGGGGCTCGGCCCGGCGGCAGGCGCGCCCGGCGCTTTCGTCCCCGGCCCGTGGGCGGGGTGCGCTTTCGCAGCAGGCTTGACGGGAGCCGCCGTGCCGGGGGCCGCCGCGGCGCCGTTCGCGGCGACGGGGGAGCCGTGTGCGGCGGGCGGCGCGGCTGCGGCATCGGTCTTGGGTGGGCCGGGGCGGCGGGGCGTCGTCGTGACCGGCCGCAGCGTCGGCACTTGCTCGGCTTCGACCGATTCCGGCTTGGCGGCGGCCGGGCGGACCGGCGCTTGGGCCGGGGGCTCGGCCGCGGGCGCGGCGGCGGACGGCGCGGCTTGCGGCGGCGCGGCCGAGATGACCGGTTCGACGACGGTCACCGGCGGAGCAGGCTCGGCAACGGCTACGGATGCAACCGGGGCGCTCGCCGATCCGGCAGCGGCCGCGGCGACCGGCGCCTTTGCCGCGGGCTGCGCGGCCGGCTTCGCTGCGGCCCCGCCGAGGACGCCGCGGACGAGATCCGCGATCTTGTCGTCCACGACGCTGAGCTGATTTTTCGCTTCAAGCCCGAGCCTCTCGAAAAGGCCGATCAACTCCTTCGAGGAGAGATTGAGCTCTTTCGCCAGCTCGAAAATCCGTACTTTACCCGCTGCCATATCGTCCTTTTTACAACACTCGAACCATTGATTTGGTTCGGGCGAACCCGCGTTAGTTCATGAAGAGTACTCCGGGCGCCTGGGGAACCATCACATCATACCGTGCGGCGCGTCATGGGGAAAGTGCCGCCCCCGGCCAAGGGTACGCCGCCGCCGCGACGGCGAGTCCGGGGAAGCGCTTGTTCTTGCCCACGCGCGAGGCGCAGGCCGGAGAACAGATGTAAGCGCCCCGCCCCGCGGCGCGCCTACGGCCTGTATCAGATACCCAACCCGTCGCGCTCGGCGCGAAACGAACCAGGACGCTCTGCGGGAACCTTCCGCGGCAAGCGACGCAGGTCCGAACCGGCGCGCTCGCTATGATTCGTCCCCGAACTTCTCGCGCCGGAACTCCTCGAGCTTGCGGATCAGCTCCGGATCGATCGCCGGGAGCGGCGTCTCCGAGGGTTCGCCTGCTTCGCTCGTCTCTTCCGCTTCGACGGCGGCTTCGACCGGTGCCGCGGCCGTGGCGCGCGCTTCGCGCTCGGCGAGGTAACCGGCCCGCGTCTCTTCGGCTTCGCTCTCGCTCGTGATGTCGAGCCGCCATCCGGTCAGACGCGCGGCGAGCCGCACGTTTTGACCCTCGCGGCCGATCGCGAGCGAGAGCTGATAGTCGGGGACCGTGACGAGCCCCACGCCTTCGTCCTCGAACAGCTCGACGCCCAAGACCTTCGCCGGCTGGAGCGCGTTCGTGATGAACGTGAGGGGGTCCGGCGACCAGCGGATGATGTCGATCTTCTCGCCGCGCAGTTCATCGGAGACGGCCGCGATGCGGCTCGATTTCGGACCCAAGCACGCGCCGACCGCATCGACGTCGGCCCGATGCGAGTGGACCGCGACCTTCGAACGGTTGCCGGGCTCACGCGCGATCGCCATGATCTCGACGACGTTCTCGTTGATTTCCGGGACCGCGTTCTCGAGCAGGCGCTGCACGAGCCCTTCGGCAGCTCGCGAGAGGACGATCAACGGGCCCTTGTTGTTCTTGCGAACGTCGAGCACGAACGCGCGAATGCGATCGTTGATCCGGTAGTTCTCGCGCGGCACTTGCTCCGAGAGCGGAAGCAGCGCCTCGGTCTTGCCCAGATCGACGAACATGTTGCGCTGCTCGTAACGCTGGACCGTGCCCATCACGACGTCGTGCAGCTTGCTGTTGTATTCATTGAAGATCGTGTCGCGTTCGGCTTCGCGGATGCGCTGCACGATCACTTGCTTGGCCGTCTGGGCCGCGATCCGCCCGAAATTCTTCGGCGTGACCTCTTCGTCATAGAAGTCGCCCGGCTCGTAGCGCGAACCCGCGTCCTTCTTGGAGATCTCGAGCTTGGGATCGGCGACGTCGTCGACGACCGTGCGGCGATGGTAGACCTTGTATTCGCCCGTGTCGCGGTCGATCGTGACGATCGCGTTCGCTTCGCCTCCGAAATTCCGTTTGTAGGCGGAGATCAGCGCCGCTTCGAGCGCTTCGAGCAGCGACTCGAACGAAATCGAGCGCTCGCCCTGAATGTCCTTGAGCGCTTCTTGCAGCTCTTTCGTGTTGATCATTTCTTGCGGTTCTCTCGTTTCTGCTGTTTTTCACGGCGCAGGTCGGACCGGATGTCGTATTCGATGTTCGCGGATTTGATGAGCGCGAGCGGGAGCGGAAGCTCTCCCTTCGGCGTGCGCAGGATGACGTTGGTTTCCCGTACGCCCAGGAGCGTGCCGCGATGCGTCTTCGCGCCTTCGATCGGCAGCGTCGTCAGGACGCGCACGGCGGAATCCCGGAAGCGTTCGTAATCCGCGGCTCTGATCAACGGACGATCCAGGCCCGGGGACTCGACTTCGAGCGTGTACGGATCCGTTTCGGCGTCGAGCGCCGCGTTGAGCGTTGCGGCGATGCGCTCGCAAAGGCCGACGTCGACTCCGCCCGGGCGATCGATGACGAGCGAGAGCAGCGTGACGCGCCCCTGACGGCGCGACGTGGACGCGACGATTTCCACGCCGGCGAACGCCGGATCGTGGGGCACGCCCAGTGCCGCTCGTTCAAAGGTCTCGACCAATCCCATCTTGCGCGAAAATCGCCCCGTACAACGATGAAGCGCGGGACTCGCCCACGCTTCTAAAAATCGACCATCCCGATTCTACTCGAAAAACCGGCGGCGCGCAAACGGCCTTTCGGCTCGGGTCCGAAGCCCCGCCGCGCGCCCGCGGCTCGCGGGCCGCGGCGCGCCGGGCAGGCGAGCGCAGGAACCCCCTACCGTTGCGTTCGAACGCAAGCGCAGGACATGGCCAAGCAAGCGGACAGACGCACGAGGATCGTTGCGACGATCGGCCCGACCTCGCGCGATCCCGCCATGTTGCGCGAACTTTTCTCCGCGGGCGTCAACGTCGTCCGGCTGAACTTTTCGCACGGCACGCACGCGGAGTTCGCCACGATCATCGCCGACGTGCGCCGGATCTCGCGCGAGCTCGATCTGCACGTCGCGGTCCTGCAAGACTTGCCCGGCCCGAAGGTCCGCACCACCCGCCTCGCCGAGGGGCTGGACATCATCCGCCTCGTGCCGGGAGCGACGTTCGAGCTGACGACCGCGCCGGTGCTGGGCACGACCGCCGGGGTCGGCGTGACCTACCCTGGGCTCATCGACGACGTCGAGCCGGGAAAGAAGCTCTACCTTGCGGACGGGGCGATCGTCCTGCGGCTGCTCGAGAGGACGGCGCCGGACCGCCTGCTGACGCGCGTCGAAGTCGGCGGCAACCTGCGAAGCAGCCAGGGCGTCAGCTACCCCGACGGCACGCTGAACATCCCGGCCGTCACGGATCGCGATTTCGAGCACCTCGCCTTCGGGGTCGAAGCCGGGGTCGACTGGGTCGCGATCTCGTTCGTGCGCTCCCCCGACGACGTCGTGCGGGTGAAGGACTTCATCGCCCAGCACGGCCGGGACATCCCCGTCGTCGCGAAGATCGAAAAACACGAGGCCCTGGAACGGATCGACGACATCATCGCCGTGGCGGACGGCATCATGGTCGCGCGCGGGGATCTCGGTATCGAGATCCCGCTCGAGCAAGTGCCGCTCGTTCAAAAGGATCTGATCGCGCGCGCGAACCGCGCGGCGAAGCCCGTGATCACGGCGACCCAGATGCTCGAATCGATGATCTCGAATCCGCGTCCGACGCGCGCCGAAGCGAACGACGTCGCGAACGCGATCCTCGACGGAACCGACGCCGTGATGCTCTCGGGCGAGACCGCGCTCGGCGCTCACCCGCTCGAAGCGGTGCAGGTGATGGCGACGATCGCGCGCGAGGTCGAGTCGCAATACCCGCATCACGAGCTGCGCGAACGGCGGCTCGCGGATTCGACGGCGACGCTCGGGACCTCGATCAGCGCGGCCGCCGAGCGCGTGGCCGAGCAATTGGGCCTGGAATTTATCGTCACCGGAACCTCGACCGGCAACACCGCGCGTTTGATCTCATCGTTCCGGCCGCGCGCGCGGATCATCGCGCTCACCCCGTTCCCGACGATCGCGCGGCGCATGTCGCTGGTGTGGGGCATCGAGACGCTCATCGTCAAGAAATACCATCACTTCGAGCGTCTGATCGAAATCGCGGAGGCGCGGATCCTGCAGGACGGGCTCTTGGGGAGCGGCGGGCAGATCGTCATCTTCTCGGGCATGCCGGTCGGCGAAGGCGGCACGAACGTGCTGAAGATCCACACGCTGCCCTGAGCCGGCAAAGGGCCCGGCGTCAGCGGGCGGCGCCCAGAATCGAATCGTCGAGCCGCAGGACCCGCTCGAGCGCGCGGTCCCGATCGTAGAGCAGCCGCGCGGCGGCGCGCCGGCTCGCCGCGCGCTCCCACGCAGCGTCGATCTCGGACCACGTCGCGGCGATGCCGCGCGCGAACCCCGCGGCGTCGTCTTCGACGAGCAAACCCGCCTCGCACGCCTGCAGCGCGTCCGCGAGCGCGCCGCCGTTCCCCGCGACGACGGGCATCCCCCACGAGAGCGCTTCGAGCAGCACGTGCGGTTGCGCGTCGTCGGAACGCGGGACGAGCAGCAGATCGATCCCGGCGAAGAGGGCCTCTTCGGAGATCGTGCCGCGCAGCGCGACCTTCGCCGAGACGCGCTTGTCGCTCGCGTACCCCTCGACGATCGATTTCGCCGGGCCGTCCCCCGCGAGCACCAGCCGCGCGTCGGGGAGCGACTTCTTGATGAGGGCGAGCGCGTCGATCGCAACGCCCCACGAACGCTCGCCCCGCAGCGCGCCGGACCAGCCCAGCAGCGGGCCCGCGCGGCGGCTCGGCCGCGCGTACTCGCCGGCGAACGATGGGGCGATCCCGTGCGGGATCACGACGATGCGCCCTTCGTCGATCTGCAGCGCGCGCTCGAGCGCGCCCGCGAGCGAAGGCGTCACGCAGACCACGTGCGCGGCGCGCTGCAGAAACACCGGGAAACGCTCGATGACGAACTTGTCCGGCAGTTCTTCGCCGCGCAGCAGATCGTGAAAGAACGCGATCGTGCGGTGCGTCAGGGGCTCGGCGAGCGCGCCGAGCGCAAGCGAGATGGCGCTGAAGCCGTGCGCGTGGACGACGTCCGGCACGAACGAGGCCAGGAGCGTCCGCAGCGTCCCAAGCCCCCGCTTTATTCCCGCATTCCCGAGCGGATTCCAAGCCTCGGCTTCGATTCCGAGCGCAGCGTAGGCCGCCGTATCGTCCGGATGCGTCAGGCAGCGCAGCTCGAAGTGCTCGCGCAGGACGGAAGCTTGCCACAGGACCTCGCGCCTTTGGGCATCGCCGCGCGGCGAGATCAGGACGAGCAGCTTCGGGCGGCTCACGCGCGCAGCTTCTTCTCTTTGCGGCTATGGATGTCGCCGAGCAGCGTCGCCGCGTGGCGCCGCGCGACGTCGGCCGTCGAGCCGGAGAGCATGCGCGCGATCTCGCCCTCGACGGCGGCCGGGGTCTCCAGCGCGACGATGTCGATCGTCGTTCCTTCGTCGTCTCCGAACTTGCGAAGCGCATAGTGGCGATCGCCCCAGCCCGCGATCTGCGCGAGATGCGTCACACAGACGAGCTGCGCCGAGCGCGCGAGCGCGCCCAGACGGAGTGCGACGGCGACGGCGGTCGCGCCGCCGACGCCCGCATCGATCTCGTCGAAGACGAGCGTCGAGCGTTCTCGCCGGTCCGCAAGCACGGCAACGAGCGCGAGGAGCACGCGCGAAAGCTCGCCCCCGGAGGCCGCCTTCGCGAGCGAACGCGCGGACTCGCCGGCGTTGGGCGCGAGCAAGAATTCAACGCGCTCGGTCCCGCGCGGGCCGCACGCCTCGAGCCGCTCGAATGCGACGGCGAAGCGCGCCGCCCGCATCGCGAGCCCATCGAGTTCGGAGGCGACCGCGGCTTCGAGCCTTCGCGCGGCGCCGGTCCGAACCTCCGCCAGTTCGCTCGCGGCCGCATCGCGAGCGCGCCGGGCCCGGGCGCAATCCGCGCGCAGCTTCGCGAGCACCTCGTCGCGAGAGGCGAAGCGCTCGATCGTCGCTGCGAACTCCTCGCGAGCGGCGAGCGTCGCGTCCAGCGTTCCGCCGTACTTCTTCTTCAAACGCTCGAGCAGATCGAGCCGCTCGCCGAGCGCCTCGATCTCGCGGGGATCGAACTCGGCTCCCTCGAGTTCGAGCGCGAGCGATGCCGCCGCCTCGGTCGCCTCCTGCTGGAGTGCGGCGATGCGCGCGGCGGCGGCGGCGAGCGATGGGCCGTACCGCGCGAGCGGGGCGACGAGCGCAGCGGCGCCGCCCAGCGTTTCGACCGCGGCGCCGTCGCTTTCGACGAGCAAACCATGCGCCTGCGCGAGCGCGCCCGCGATGCGCTCGACATTCGCGAGAAAGTCGCGGCGCTCGCGCAGGCCGGCATCCTCGCCCGCGGCGGGGTTCGCCGCCTCGATCTCGGCGAGCGCAAAGCGCGCGAACTCGACTTCCGCGAGCGCGCGGCCTTCGCTGGCTTCGAGTTCGTTCAGCTCGCTCTCCAGCACGTGCGTCCTTGCGTGGGCCTCCGCGACCCGCGCGCGAAGCGCGAGCGCCGCATCGCCGGCGAAGCGATCGAGGACGTCGAGTTGATAGGCCGGCGAGAGCAGCCGCTGTTGTTCGTGCTGCCCGATGAAATCCACGAGCGCTTCACCATACGCTCGCAATTGCGCCGTCGTCGCGGGGCGCCCGTTGATCCGCGCGCTGGATTTTCCCGCGGATGAAAGTTCGCGCACGAAAATCGCACCCTCGTCGGGTTCGAGCTCGAAGCCGTCCGCCGCGAAACGCTCGCGTAACTCCGGGTCGAGATCGTCGATCTCGAGCGTGACGCGCGCGCGCGGCGCGCCGCTGCGCACCACGTCGCCGGACGTGCGCGCTCCGAGCACGAAGCCGAGCGCGCCGACGAGCATCGTCTTGCCGGATCCCGTCTCGCCCGTGAACACCGTGCAGCCCGCCGCAAACGGAATCTCGGCCCGTTCGATCAAGCCGTAGGCTTCGATCTCCAGATGGGCCAGTCGCGTCACGTCCCGTGCGGATCCTGTGGGGAGCGATCCTTGATCGGGGCGTTCCAACGCAGCTTGTCTTCGAGCAGGCCGAAGAACGCGAGCGGCGCCCGGCGCGCGAAGCGGACCGGACGCTCGTAGCGGACGACGGAGATCCGCGCGCCGCCGGGCAGCTCTTCGATGATCCGTCCGTCGGCTTCGAGGTTCGCGTGCGTGCTTTCGCCGTCGCAGGTGATCTCGATCGTCGAGGTGTTCGGCACGACGAGCGGGCGCGAGAACAGCGTGTGCGGGAGCAGCGCGACGATGCCGAGCGCCGCGAGGTCGGGCGTCATGATCGGGCCGCCCGCCGAAAGCGAATACCCGGTCGAGCCCGTCGGCGTCGCGATCAGAATGCCGTCGGCCGGGACGTGGGCCGCTTCCTGGCCGTCGACGAAAATGCCGAACGGCGTGAGCCGCGCCGAACCGCTGCGGCGCACGACGACTTCGTTGAGCGCGAGGTGCGCGTGCTCGCCGTGCCGCGCCACGAGCGCCGTGCGCTCGTCGATGACGAAGCCGTCGCGCAGCATCGCGAAGAGCACGTCGAGCTTGCCGCCCTCGATCTCAGTCAGGAATCCGAGCCGCCCCGTGTTGATGCCGCACAGCGGGATCCCGTGCAAGAGCGCGATCTTCGCGGCGCGCAGCAGCGTGCCGTCGCCGCCGATCGTGACCAGCAGAACGGCGTCCTCCACGCTCGCGCCGGCCGTGCTCAGTTCGAGGATGCGATCCTGATCCTCGCACAGCGCGATCGAAAACCCGAGCTTGCGCACCTCGCGGGCCGTCTCGATCGCCGTCGCGCGTGCGTGATCGCGTTCGAGATCGACGAAAAGCGCGACGGTCCCCGTCTTGGGCGTCAGGAGGATCATGCTTCACCATCCCCGGCCAGCGCGTCGATCGCGCTCGGATCGAGCGCCTCGCCGCGCGCGCTTGCGAGCAAGAAGAACTCGACGTTCCCCGCCGGGCCGACGAGCGGCGAGCGAGCGAGCGCCCGCGGAACGAGGCCGAGTTGCCTGACCGCCTGCGTCACTTCGTGAAGGATCGCGCGGTGCACGGCCGGATCCCGCACGACGCCGCCGCTCCCGAGGCGCTCCCGGCCCGCTTCGAACTGCGGCTTGACGAGCGCGACCAGCGCCGCGCCGGGCGCTAGAAACGTGCGAGCGCGCGCGATCAGCGTCACGACCGAGATGAACGACGCATCGATCGTCACGATGTCGAACTGTGGGCCGTACGCGTCATCGGGCAGCAGGCGAAAGTTGCAGCGCTCGACGACGGTGACGCGCGAATCGGTTCGCAACGGCCAGGCGAGCTGACCGTAGCCGACGTCGAGCGCGACGACGTGCGCCGCGCCGCGGGCCAGAAGGCAATCCGTGAAGCCGCCGGTCGATGCTCCCACGTCGAGCGCGTGCGCGCCGCTCACGTCGAGCGCGAACGCGTCGAGCGCGCCTTCCAGCTTTTCACCGCCGCGGCTGACGAAGGGACGCGGGCGTTCGATTTCGAGCGGAGCGTCCGGCTCGACGCTTGCGCCGGGCTTCGTAAGGACCCGGCCCGCGAGTTGAACGCGCCCGGCGAGGATCAAGCTACGGGCGCGCGAGCGGCTCACCCCAGCACGCGCGGCGACCGCTTCGTCGAGTCGCTGGGCCGGCTTCGTCGTTGGACGCATCTCCGCTAGCAAGGCGCCTCCAGGCGAAAAGAGTTTCGTTCGATCCCACCGTGGTTCGGGTGCCCGAGGAGGCGTGGTCGAGCGCCCTTCACATTCCCTCATGTCGCGGGATCGGGCGTCGTCTAGGGGTTCATTGGCGACGCTCCGGATTCCCCGAGGCGTCGAGGGCGTTCGGCGCGGCGCCGGGAAGTCGGGCTGTGCGGCGCGCGGGCGCCGTCGACACATCGAGGAGGCCCGGTGGCAGAGCGTATTTCGCTCCCAATGACCGGCGGTTCGCCGCCGTCCAGTCGCAACAAGATCGTTTCAGCCGCGGAGGCGGTCCGCTTGATCGCCGACGGCGACACGATCGCCTTCGCCGGGTTCCTCGGTATCGGCTTCGCCGAAAACATTCCGATCGCGCTCGAGCGCCGCTTTCGTGAAGGGGACGACGGTCACTCGCCGAGCACGGGGCACCCGCGCGATCTGACGCTGATCTACACGGTCGGTCAAGGCGACGGCAAAGAGCGCGGGCTCAATCTGCTCGCGCGCGAAGGCCTCATCAAGCGTGTGATCGGCGCCCATTGGGCGTACACGCCAAGACTCCAACAGCTCGCCATCGGCAACAAGATCGAAGCCTACAACTTGCCGCAGGGAGTCATGACGCAGCTCTTCCGCGACAGCGCCGCCGGAAAGCCGGGCCTCGTGACCACCGTCGGTCTCGGCACGTTCGTCGATCCGCGGCTCGGCGGCGGCAAGGTCAACGACGTGACGCACGAGGATCTCGTCGAACTCATCGAGATCGGCGGCCGCGAGCATCTCTTCTACAAGCGGTTCGATATCGACGTCGCCGTGATTCGCGGCACGACGGCAGACGTCGACGGCAACGTTTCGATGGAGAAGGAAGCGTTGACGCTCGACGCGCTCGCGATGGCGATGGCGGCGCACAACGCCGGCGGCATCGTCATCGTGCAAGTCGAGCGGATCGCGGAGCGCGCGTCGCTCAACCCGCGCGCCGTTGAGATCCCAGGTCTGCTGGTCGATTGCGTCGTGCTCGCGGAAAAGCCGGAATACCACATGCAAACGTTCGTGGAGCAGTACAACCCCGCATACTCCGGCCAGATACGCGTCCCGCTTTCGTCGTTGCCGGCGATGGCGCTGAGCGAACGGAAGATCATCGCGCGGCGCGCCGCCCTCGAGCTTCGGCCGAACGACATCGTCAATCTCGGCGTCGGCGTGCCGGAGGGGGTCGCGAACGTCGCCGCCGAGGAGAAGATCTTCGATCTGTTCACGCTGACGACCGAGCCCGGTACGATCGGCGGGATCCCCGCGGGCGGCCTGAGCTTCGGTGCGGCGACCAACCCCGAGGCGATCCTCGACATGCCGTATCAATTCGACTTCTATGACGGGGGCGGCATCGACATCGCGGTGCTCGGCCTCGCGCAGGCGGATCGCACCGGCAATCTCAACGTCAGCCGATTCGGAACTCGCCTGGCGGGCGCCGGCGGTTTCATCAACATCAGCCAAAGCGCAAAGCGGCTGGTCTTCGCCGGAGCGTTCACGGCGGGAGGGCTGGCCGTCGGCATCACAGGCGGCAAGCTGAGCATCCTGCGGGAAGGCAGCGCGAGAAAATTCGTCGCGGCGGTCGAGCAGCGAACGTTTTCCGGCGCCTACGCGACGCAACGTTCGCAGAACGTCCTCTACGTGACGGAGCGCGGCGTGTTCCGCCTCGTTCCAGGCGGGTTGGAACTGATCGAAATCGCGCCCGGCGTCGATTTGGAGCGCGATATTCTCGCGCAGATGGATTTCGCGCCCGCGGTCAGTCCGCATCTGAAGCTGATGGATGCACGGATCTTCCGCGACGAGCCGATGGGCCTGCGGCCTGACATCCTCTGGATCCCGCTCGACCAGCGCTTGCGTTTCGATCCGCACCAGGACGTGTTCTTCCTCAACTTCGAGGGGCTCGACGTGCGCAGCTCGGCCGACATCGAAGATCTGCGCCGGCACATCACGGCGCATCTCGAACCGCTGGGACGCAGAGTGCGGGGCGTCGTCAACTACGACAACTTCTCGATCGTCCCCGAGCTGCTCGACGAATACCTCGAGATGGTGAAAGGACTCGTCGCGCGCTTCTACACCGACGTGACGCGCTACACGACGAGCGCCTTCATGCGCAGTCAGCTCGGCAGCGGGCTCACCAGTCACGATACGAAGCCCTCACTCTACTCGAATTCCGCAGAAGCACTCGCGCATCTCGAACGTTAGCGCGCCCTCGAGGTTTCGCACTCGCTTCGCGGCGAGCGTCGATCGCGCGATCGGCTGGATCACCGAGCCGATCGCGGCGCTGCTCGTCGCGGTCGAGGTCGCGATCCTCGCGGCGAACGTGTTCACGCGCTACGTCCTGCGCAACCCGCTCACGTGGGGCGACGAGCTGGCCACGATCCTCTTCTTGTGGCTGGCGATGATCGGCGCCGTCGTCGCCTATCGCCGCGGCGAGCACATCCGGTTGAGCGCGTTCGTGCGCCGGGCCTCGCCGCGCACGGCCGAGATCTTCGAAGTGATCTCGTCGGTCGTCGTCGCCGTGTTCGTGATCGAGCTGATGCCCGCGAGCCTGCGTTTCTTGCAACAGGAGCAGATCGATCTCACGCCGGCGCTCGGCATTCCGCGCTCGTACGTGATCGCCGCGATCGTCGCGTCGCTCGTCTTGATCCTCGTGCTCGCCTCGCTGCATCTGATCGAAGCCGACCGGCGCATCGTCGCGACGACGGTGGGTGCGGCCGCGGTGCTCAGCGCCGCCGCATGGCTCGCGCGCGGGCCGATCGCGGCGCTCGGCAACATCGACTTGGTGCTGTTCTTCGTCGTCCTGGTCGGAGCGTTCGTGGCGCTCGGCGTACCGATCGCCTTCTCGTTCGGCGTCGGCACGCTCAGTTATCTTGCGATCGTGACGCACGTGCCGCTCGGCACGGTCGTCGGCCGCATGGACGAGGGGATCTCGAACCTGGTGCTGCTGGCGGTCCCGCTGTTCATCCTGCTCGGGGCGCTGATGGAGAGTGCGGGGATCGCGCGCCGGCTCGTCAACGCGCTGGCGAGCGCGGTCGGACACGTGCGCGGCGGGCTGAACATCGTGCTGGTCGGCGCGATGTTTCTGGTCTCAGGGATCTCGGGCTCGAAGATCGCCGACATGGCGGCCGTTGCGCCGGTGCTCTTTCCCGATATGGAGCGCCGCGGCCACAAGCGCACGGATATGATCGCGCTGCTCGCGACCTCGGGCGCGATGGCCGAGACGATCCCTCCGAGCCTCGTCCTGATCATCATCGGATCCGTCACGGGCGTTTCGATCGCGGCGCTCTTCACGGCGGGCTTGCTCCCCGCGGCCCTGTGCTCGCTCTTCCTGATCGCGCTCTCGCTGGTGTTCTCGAACCGCGAACGGATCCGGCTCGCCCCGCGCCCCTCGCTCGCGTTCGTCGGCCGGGCGTTCCTCGCCGCGATTCCCGGCCTGCTGCTCCCCCTCTTGATCCGGTACTTCGTGATCGCGGGGATCGCGACGGCGACGGAGGTCAGCGTCGTCGGCATCTTCTACACCGTGTTCGTCGGCGTCGCCGTCTATCGCGAGTTCGACTGGCGCTCGCTCTACGGCACGCTGCTCGACACGGTCGCCCTGAGCGGCGCGATCCTGCTGATCATCGCGACCGCGACGGCGATGGGCTGGGCGCTGACGCAATCCGGCTTCGCGCAACAGCTCGCCGACGGCCTCGGGCGCGTGCCCGGCGGCCGCGTGGGCGTCATGCTGATGTCGATCGTGCTGTTCGTCGTGCTCGGTTCCGTCCTCGAGGGGATCCCGGCGATGGTGCTGTTCGGGCCGCTGCTCTTTCCCGTCGCCAGGGCCGCCGGCATCAACGAGGTGCATTATGCGATCGTCGCGGTGCTCGCGATGGGGATCGGCCTCTTCGCGCCGCCGCTCGGCATCGGGTATTACGGCGCCGCGGCGATCGGCAAGGCGAACCCCGAGGAGACGATCGTCCCCATGCTGCCCTACATCGGCGCGCTGTTCGCGGCCCTGCTCCTGATCGCGTTCATCCCCTGGCTCTCCCTGGGTTTCTTGCCCGCGGCGCCGTGAGCGCGAGGCGAGACGAACACCGAGCGTAGGCCCCCCGCACTGTGTCGCGAAAGCGCCTCCGGGCAGGCCATGTCGAGGAGTGGGGCCGCTGAGCTTGAACGCTGGTCCATCGGTGCGATGCTATTCGAGAACCGCCATCCCAACTGACGCCGGCCTTATGAGCCTCGGCGCGCGCAACGGTGCCGATGGCTAAGATCTTTTACAGCGTTGCCGGGGAAGGCCGCGGGCACGCGACCCGGGTTCGCGCGATCGTCGAGCATCTGCGCACCGAGCATCAGTTCGTCATCTTCGCGCCGGACGACGCCCACGACATGCTGGCTCCGCTCTACGAGAACAGCAACGTGCGCGTGGTTCGCATCCCGGGGCCGCGCTTCGAATACGGCACGAACAAGGCCGTCTCGACCTGGCGCACCGCGCTCGGCGCGGCTTCCTACATCGCGACGCTCCCGGCGCTCGTCGACCGCCTCGAGCGCGAGATCGACGAAGAGCGCCCGGATCTCATCATCACGGATTTCGAGCCGTCGCTCGCCCGCGCGGCCGTGAGCCGCGGCGTGCCGTTCGTCAGCCTCGATCACCAGCATTTCCTGGTGGTGAGCGACTTCTCGCACCTCCCGAAGCGCCTGCAGCTGCGGGCGGCGTTCATGGGCGGCGTGGTCGACCTGTACTACAAAGGCCAGGAAGCGACGATCGTTTCTTCGTTTTGCTTCCCCCGGTTGCGCCCCGGCCTCGGCCGCGTGGTCCAGGTCGGGCCGATGCTGCGTCCGCAGATCCTGAACGCGAAGCCCGAGCACGGCTCGCACCTGGTCGCCTACATGCGAAAATTCGGATCGGACCGCCTGATCGAGGCCTTGAGCGCGAGCGGGCGTGAGGTCCGCTTCTACGGGCTGGGCGCGTTGCCGAGTTTGGGAAACATCCACTTCTTCCCGATCGAGGAACGGCGCTTCGTGGACGATCTCGCAAGCGCCGACGCGCTCGTGACGACCGCGGGCAACCAGCTCCTCGGCGAAGCGCTCTATCTGAAGAAGCCGATCCTGGCGATGCCCGAGCCCGCGAACGCCGAGCAGCTGATCCACGGCCATCTGCTCGCGCGCGAAGGCACCGGCGAATGGACCGATTTCGAACGCGTCAGCGCGGCTACCGTTCGGAAGTTTCTCTCGCGCGTCGCGCTCTATCGCTCGCGCATCGTCCCGGAACGTCTCAACGGCAACGCCGCGGCGCTCGCGGAACTACGGCGCCATTTGCCCGCGGCCGTGACGCCGCTGCGCTCGGCCGGGCGGCGGAGCCTGCACGAAGCCGGCGTCGATCGGCTGACCTCGTGAAGCCGCTGGCACGGGTTGCGGCCTACGCAGGTGCGCTGCGCAAGAGGAATCGCGGCGAGGCGACGCTGCCGCGGATGTTGACCTACACGGTCACGTTCACGTGCAACGCGCGCTGCATGATGTGCGATTCCTGGCGCAAGGATTCCGCCGGAGACCTCACCCTCGAGGAGATCGAACGGATCTTCGACCAGCTCCCGCAGATGGACATCGTGCGGCTGACGGGCGGCGAGCCGTTCGTGCGCCGCGATCTCACCGAGATCGCCCGCGCCGTCACGGAGAAGCTGACGCCCGCGTTGCTGCACGTCACGACGAACGGATTCTTGACCGACCGCATCGTCGATTTCTGCGAGCGCCGGCCGAAGACGATTCCGCTGAACCTGCTGGTCTCGATCGACGGCGTCCGCGAGAAGCACGACGAGATCCGCGGCCACAGCGGTGCGTTCCGCACGGCGATGCGCACGCTCGAAGCGCTGGCGCCGCGTCAGGAAGAGCTGCGCCTGAGCCTGGCCGTCAATCAGACGATCCTCGACCCGGCGGGGGCCGCGCAATACAGCGAACTGCACGACATCCTCGCGCCGCTGGGCATCAACAACCAAGTCGTCGTGGCCTACAAGGAGAGCGCGACATACTCGCGCGAGCACGAAACGAACGTCGCGCCGAGTTACCCGGGGCAGTTCGAGACGTTCGGGATGTTCTCGCCCGAGGAGCTCGAGCGGCTCTTCGATGCGATCGAAGCCGACCTGCGGTCGTATTCGATCGCCGACCGGGCTGCGAAGCGCTATTACCTGGACGGGATCCGCAACCGGCTGCTCGGCGGCGGCGCGAGCCCCAACCCCAGCTGCGTCGCGCTGCACGCGCACATGCGCATGTTCCCCAACGGCGACGTGCCGGTCTGCCAGTTCAACACCGAACGCCTGGGAAATCTGCGCCGCCAATCCTTCGATGAAGTGTGGTTCGGCAAGCCCGCGGAGGCCGGACGCGCCTGGGTGCGCGCCTGCCCCGGCTGCTGGGCCGAATGTGAAGTCTTGCCCAGCGCGTTCTATTCGGGAGACATCCTGCGGCACGCGCTCGCGGACCCCGTCTCGCTCGTGCGAGGAAGGAGAAACCCCACATGAGCAGGTCCAACGGCGCGCCGACCGCGCTGGTTACGGGTTGTGCCGGCTTCATCGGCTCGCACGTCGTCGAGCACTTGCTCGCCTCGGGTTTCCACGTGCACGGCATCGATTCGTTCGACGACTATTACGATCCGCAACTCAAGGTCGAGAACATCCAGACGGCCCTGCTGGACGAGCGCTTCGAGCTCGAAGTGATGGATCTCGCGGACGCCGACGCCGTGAAGCGGATGGCGGCGCGCTCCCGGCCGGACGTGATCATTCACCTCGCGGGGATGCCCGGCGTGCGCCGTTCGATCGACGAGCCGGCCCGTTACGTGCGCGCCAACATCGTCGCCACCCAAAACATCCTCGACACGTTCGCGCGCGAGAATCCGGTCCCGATCGTGTTCGCGGGGACGAGCTCCGCGTACGGAAACGACACGCCGGTGCCCTTCGACGAATACGCGCCGTGCACGACGCCGCCGAGCCCGTACGCCGCGACCAAGCGCGCCTGCGAGCTGCTCTGCTCGGTCGCGAACGAGACCTTCGGGGCGCCGATCACGATCGTGCGGCTGTTCACCGTGTACGGGCCGCGCCAGCGCCCAGACCTCGCGATCCGCAAGTTCGCCGCGGCCATGCTGCACCGCAAGGAGATCCTCGTCTTCGGCGACGGCTCGATGGCGCGCGATTTCACGCACGTCAGCGACATCGTGCGCGGCATCGCCGCCGCGGCCGGGGAACGGTCGGGATTCCGCATCGTCAATCTCGGCAATTCCGCGCCCGTGACCGTCCTCGAACTCGTCGACAAGCTTGGGAAGGCGCTCGGGACCTCGCCGCGCCTGCGCTTCGTGCCGCGTCCGCCCGGTGAGATGAACGTCACCTTCGCGAACATCGCCCGCGCCGCGAAGCGCTGGGCCTGGCAACCGCGCGTCACGCTCGACGACGGCCTGGCCGATTTCGCGCGCTGGGTGCGACGCGAGCGGCGCCACGTTCCGCTGCGCCCGCGTCTGTGCGCGGGCACCTCCGGCATCCCGTGCGTGCGCTGGCTCGCCGCGCGCTGCGCCGTTGGGGCGAAGCGCATCGGAATCGCCAAGTGCTCGCTCGAGGTCGATCTCGCGGCATTGGGCCGCTAGCTCCTCGAGATCCAACCCGGAATGGCGCTCTCCGACGGCTTTCACGCCGTGCCGGCCGGCAAGCTCGCGGCCGTCGTCACGTCGCTGGAAATGTTCGCAAAGCCGCAGGCGCGGCCCGAGCCCGCGAGCGCGCCTTGGCGCTTCCGGCATGTCGGGGCACCCGCGAGCGAATGGTATCGCGACCTCTTCCGCCGGATCGGCGCGGAATATCTGTGGACCTCTCGCTTGGAACTCGGCGACGGCGCGCTGCGGGCGATCCTCGACGATCCGCTCGTCGAAGTCCACGCGCTCGTGAGCGAGGGGCGCGACGAAGGGCTGGTCGAGCTCGATTTCCGTACGGCAGGCCAGTGCGAGCTCGTCGCTTTCGGCATCACGTCCACGCTGCTCGGCAGCGGCGCGGGGCGGTGGATGATGAACCGCACCTTGGAGCACGTTTGGGCGCGGCCGCTCGAACGCTTCTGGGTGCACACCTGCACGCTCGATCACGTTGCCGCGCTGCCGTTCTACGTCCGTTCGGGCTTTCGGCCGTTCAAGCGCGAGGTGGAGATCCTCGACGATCCGCGGCGAAGCGGCCTCTTGCCGGCGGAGTGCGCGCACGACGTGCCGCTGCTCTAGCGCTAAGGAGGAGCGATGGACATGCCCGCGTTCAAAGCCGCAGTCGTTCAGGCGGGTTCGATTCTCTTCGACACGGCGGCGAGTCTGCGCAAGCTCGCCGAGCTGACCGCGGATGCGGCGCGCGCGGGCGCGGAGCTCGTCGTGTTTCCCGAGGCGTTCATCGGAGGCTATCCCAAGGGTCTCGATTTCGGCGCGCGCCTGGGCAGCCGCAGCGCCGAAGGACGCGAGGAGTTCCGCCGCTATTTCGAAGGCGCGATCGAGGCGGCCGGTCCCGCGGCCGACGCGATCGGTGAAGCCGCGCGAGCGAACGGCGTGCATCTCGTCACCGGCATCATCGAGCGCTCCGGCGGGACGCTGTATTGCACCGCGCTGCTCTACGGTCCCGACGGCTCGCTCCTGGGAAAGCATCGCAAGCTGATGCCGACGGCGCTGGAGCGGCTGGTCTGGGGCTTCGGCGACGGATCGACGCTGCCGGTCGTGCAGACGCCGCTTGGCCGCATCGGCGCCGTGATTTGCTGGGAAAACTACATGCCGCTCTTGCGCACCGCGATGTATGCCAAGGGGATCGAGCTGTATTGCGCCCCCACGGTCGACGACCGCGACACGTGGCTTCCGACGATGCAGACGATCGCGCTCGAAGGCCGCTGCTTCGTGCTCTCGGCCTGCCAATATCTCACCTCGGCGGCCTTCCCGGCGGGACACGCCGCGTACAAGGGCGGCGCCGAAGAGCAGGTTCTGATTCGCGGCGGCTCCTGCATCGTCGATCCGCTCGGCCGCATTCTCGTGAGCCCATCATTCGAGGGGGAACGCATCGCGCTCGCCGAGATCGACCCGCGCGAGATCGCGCGCGGGAAATACGATCTCGACGTCGTCGGGCACTACGCGCGCCCCGACGTCTTCCAGCTTCGCGTCAACGAGGCGCCGCTGCAGCCGGTGATCGAAGTCTGAAGTGATCCCCCTTCTCAACGATGGCCCCTTCGCTTCGAAGCGCGTATGCTGTAAAGTTCACTGCCATTTTGACGGCAGCTCAAGGAAAGACATGAGAGAGTCCATTCAATCCGCCCTCAAGCGCGTCGTTCTCGGAACCGCGCTCGTCGCGGCGGTTGCGGTTTCAGCGCCCCGTCCGGCCCAAGCCGACACGGCATCGACAGCAGCGATCGTCGCCGGCGCGGCCGCGATCGTCGGAGCGCTGCTCGTCGATTCGAACAACCGCTCGTATTACGTCAAGAACAACGAGCGCTACTATGTGACGCCGGGCGAAGCAACCTATTATCGGGCGCATCACAAGGTCGTCCAACGCCAGGCCTGGGTTCCCGAGAATTCGTACCCGGTTCGGCGCAACGCAGGTTATCAAATCCCGCAGCAACCCTACGGCTACGTGAACCGGAACGGCCAAGCGAACGGCAACGGCGACAGCCGCTGAACGAGAGCCCGGAAACGACGAACAGGCCCACGCATGTTCGCAAGGAGGCTGACGGATTTCCACCATCACCATTCGCCGGGCAACGACCGGCGAGCACGCCACCTTAGAGGCGTTGCAGCGCCGGGCGTCTCTCGCGTGGGAAGAATATCGAGAAGCGCTGCTGGCGCACCCCGATGCGATCGAAGTCCCGATGGAACAGATCGCCGGGGGTCGCGTCCGCGTGGCTGAGCGCGACGGCGCCGTTCTCGGCTTCTCCATCCTGTTGCCGCGAGATGACGGCGCCGCCGAGCTCGACGGCTTGTTCGTCGATCCGAAGGCTTGGAGATCGGGCATCGGGACGCAGCTCGTGCGAGAGGCGCAACGCCGGGCGTCGGCCGAGGGCGCTACGTCGCTTCACGTCCTCGCCAATCCGCGCGCCGAAGCGTTCTACGCGGCGTGCGGCTTCGAGTTTTTCGGCTTGGAAGAGACCCGTTTCGGCCCCGCTCGCACGATGCGTAAGGCCTTGAACGGAACGCGCGCTCCTTGACGTCACGCGCTCGCGAGACGGTCGGCGTCATGGCGGCGACGGACTACGCCGTCTGCGCACGCATTCCGTAGCACATCCGCCGTTGCCGGGCGGCTCAGGTGCGCGTCGTCGTCGCTATTGCGTCTGCGCCCAATGGCCGAACGCGTCCTCGATCGCCGAGGAGACACCCGCGCGACTGTTCGAGCCGTGGTGCAGATGCTCGCCGATCACGTCCTGCTGAGCGATGACTTGACCGTTGCAATCGACGGTGGTCAGCAGAATCTCGGCGTGCGTCGCGACGCCGCTCAACTTCGAGGTCTGCTCCGTGCGCAGCGTTCCCATCACGATCCTCGAGGCCGCATATCCGGCGCAGATCCTGGCCGCGTCGTTGGTCGCGGCGAGATGCTCTTCGGCATCGGTGACCACGGCATCGATGCCCTTGGCCCGATAGCGCCGCAGCGCTTCCTCCGTCGCGAAGTCCAGGCTCGGATCGGGGCCGCCCGGTTGCGCGAACGGAACGATCGCGACCTTCGAACCAAGCTTTGCCGGCGCCGCGGCGGGCGCCGCCGGCGCTGGGGCGTCGGGGAGGCGCGCGACGTACGCGTCGATCGCCTTGGTCGACGCCTGCGAGAGCGCATCCGCGACGCCGGCCTGAACGTTCGTCGCGTCGTAGCTCTTGTCTCCCGTGGTCACGACGCTCCATGCGAGCGATCCGTCGCAGCGCAGTCTTGAAAGACGCAGTTCGGCGTGCGTCGCAAAGTACATCACGCTCACGACGACATAGTATTGCGTTCGGACGTTCTGTTCGGTCCGCGCGGCGGGCACGAGAATCGCCGTCGCTCCGGTCCGCGCGCAGATCTCGGGCGCGTCGCGGACGGCGGCGAGAGGATTGATGGGCTCGATCACGCTTGCCGCGATGCCGTGGTCCTGCAGCGCCGCGGTGAAGATGCCGGTGGCATCCGCGAGGATCCGGTTGCTTTCGGTGCCGGGCACGGCGAACGGCACGACGGCGACAGTTTCCGCAGCGGCCGCCGGCGGTCGCGCGAGCATCGCGATCGAGAATGCGAGGGTCGCTGCAACGATCCAGAGTCGAGGACCGGTCACCATGCTGTCTTCCCCGAGCAGAAACGGACCCGATGCCGACCTATACCAGTGGCGGCAAAGGCAATCCCCCGCGCCGCCGCCGCTTTGCGCTGCGCGCGGGGCCCCAGGATGAGTTCTAACCCGTTCTTCAGCTGCTTTCGACCGGAATAGGGCATTGGGAGGAGGTCCGCCATCGTTTTGAAGGCGGTTAAAGGCAACAAATGAGAAAGTCCATCCAATCGAACCTCCGGCGCATCGTCGTAGGGACGGCGCTCGTCGCAGCGGCAACCACTTGGATGCCTCGTCCTGCGCAAGCGGATACGGCGTCCACTGCTGCAATCATCGCCGGAGCTGCCGCGATCGTCGGCGCGCTGCTGATCGACTCAAACAATCAGCCCTATTACGTGAATGACAACGAGCGCTATTACGTCTCACAGAATGAGGCCACGTATTACCGGAATCATCATAACGTCGTCCAGCGACAAGCCTGGGTTCCGGAAGATTCGTACCCGGTGCGGCGCAACGGCGGTTATCAAATCCAGCCGCAACAGACCGGCCAATATCGCGGTAACCAAACCGGTTGGAACCAAGGTCGCGGCAATCAGGGGCGTGGTAACCAGGGCCGAGGGAACGGCGGCCCCTAAACCCCTATAATGCGTCCGGCATCTCGTCGTCGCCGAGGCCGAAGTAGTGCCCGAGTTCGTGGATCACGGTTTCGCGAACTTCGTGCACCGCTTCCTCGCGCGTGCGCGCGATGCGATTGATCGGACCGCGGAATATGGCGATCTCGTCCGGCAACAGCGGCATGTCGTGCGAGCGCTCGGTGAGCGGCACGCCGCGGTAGAGACCCAGCAGTTCGGACCCATCGTCGCCCCCGTCCGGTTCCAAGCTTTCGAGATCGTCCACGGTCGGCTCGTCCTCGACGGAGATGACGACGTTTTGGATCAGATCCGCGAACCGCTTCGGAAGCCCATCGAGCGCTTCGTCCACCACGCGTTCGAATTCAGCCTGCGTCAAATCCCCGCGGCGCCCGGGGCGATCGGATTTCGATGGCTTCACGATTTCACTTCGGCAGCCGCAAATCTCATCAGATTCACGTCCGTGGTCTTCCGCTACTTCCCCTTCAAGTTCCTGACCATGTTCGCGCTACGGGCTATGAATCGCTCGTCCTAAGAAAGCCGAGTGTATCGATCCGATAAGCTTTGCCGGGACGATCTCGACTGATGCCGCGTGAACCGGCCCTGCGCTACCCGCCGTCAGGCAGGAACGAACGTGAGTCTGATCGCGTCCTCGCCGACAAGCGTTGTGTCCACAAGGCGGAGCGGCGTTCGGGCACCGGCGAAGTACGGTTTGCCCCGGCCAAGGACAAACGGACGAAAGTAGAGATGATACTCGTCGATGAGACCGCGGTCAGTAAGACTCGCGGCCAGATCAGGTCCGGCAACGGCGATGACGCCGTCGACCTCCGTCTTCAGCCGGCGAACGAAGGCTTCGAGATCGCCTGCGATCAGCGTGGCGTTGGCGCCGACCGACCGTAGCGAGCGTGATGCAACCCATTTTGGCTGCGTCCGCCACGCCGCCGCGAATTCGTGCTCTGCCGCGTCCCACTCCGGTCGATCCACCTCCCAATAGCGCATGACCTCGTACATGCGACGGCCGTACAGACTGCCGGCGAGGCCGTGGACGTGATCGATCCAATAACGAAAAAGCGCAACGCCCGGCGGTGAATGAAGCGGCGGCTCCAACTCGCCCTCAACGCCGGCGACGTAGCCGTCGAGAGACTGCATCATTCCAAAGACAATCTTTCCCACGTTACCCGCACTCCTGACCAGGCTGCAGAGTAGCCTCTAAGAATGTCGCCGTGGCGCCGCACGCCTCGCTGGAGGACAATGCCGCGCCGTCTCCGGCGGCCCGACGCCGGTCGTAGATACGCTTCCGTGGTCGCCGTGTGGACTAGGGGACGACGGCCGCGCCGCCGCGCCAGGCCGCGCGGTCGCGCAGCGCTGATGATCGCTGAAGTGAACGCAACGCTTTCGTCGCTCAGTTGAACGGAATCTCGTCGTCCCCAAGCAGCGACGGCGCGCGCTGCTGCTGCTGCGGCGCGCGCGGCGGCGCGGCTTCTTCTCTTGCGCCCGCGGCGGGCGGCGCTTCGACCGCCGTCTTGACGTCCTCTTGCGCTTTTTGCAAGAGCGCCTGGCAGCGCGCCACGAGCTGGCGGCCCTGCTTGAAGAGGTCGACCGATTCGTCGAGTTCGACGTCGCCGGATTCCAGGCGTTTCACGATCTTGTCGAGCTGCTCGACGTAGGCTTCGAACGTTCCCGAACGCTTCTCACTCATCGCGCTTGCTTTCTTCGACTCGGGCGCGCACCGTCCCATGCGCGAGCTGCGCGTCGAGGGCGTCGCCGGGGGCAAATTGGGATGCGTCGCGGACGGCGCGGCCGTCCTTGCGGACGATCGCGTAACCGAGTTGCAGGACCTTGACCGGGTCGGCTCCGGCGAGCTTATCGCCGAGCCGTTCGACGCGCCGGCCGCTCTCGCGCAGGCGCACGTCGATCGCGCGCTCGAGCGCACGGCTGCGGTCGACAAGATCCCGCGTCGCGGCCTTCGCGTAGGCCGTCCAGTGCAGCGACAGCGCCTCGTTGAGCCGCGCCAGGCGCGCGCCCCGTGAAGCCAGCAGTCTGCTCGGTTCGAACGGGTGCAGCCGCCGCTCGAGGGAGGCCAGTCGCGAACTCTTCCCCAAGACCGCCGCCGCCTGCGCGCGCGAGAGCTCGGTCACGAGCAGATCGAGCGTCTGCTGCTTCGCGCCGGCGATCCGCTCGAAGCGGTTGAGAAACGGCGACGACCCCAAACGGGCCACGCGCTGACGCTCGCTTTCGATGCGGCGCAGCACGCTCGCGCGCATCCGATCCTCCGCCTGCGGCAAGTACTTCTGCACGTCCAGGAACGCCCGCGCGACGTGATTCGCGGCCTCGCGCGGCACGTCGGCTTTGAAATCGGCGACGTCGTCGGCGATGTGGTTGTCGCCGCGGTGACCGATCGCCGTCATCACCGGGATCGGCGAACGGGCGATCGCGCGCGCGACCCCTTCATCGTTGAATGGGATACGATCCTCGTCGGATCCGCCGCCCCGCGCGACGACGATCAAGTCCGCGCCGCTCCGGCCGGCGCGCGCGAGCGCCTGCACGAGCGCGTGCGGCGCGTTGGGCCCCTGCACGAGCGCCGGCTCGAGCCGCACGTCCAGGAACGGACACTTCTCCCGCAGCCCCCCGATGAAGTCGTTCGTTCCGTCCGCGTCTCGTGCGGAAACGAGGACGATGCGAAACGGAAAGCGCGGCAGCGGCCGCTTCCGCTCGGGCTCGAAGAGCCCTTCCGCTTCGAGTTTGCGCTTCGTGCGCTCGTAGAGCTGCCAGAACGATCCGGAACCGAGCAATTCGACGCGCGTCACGTACAACTGGACGGTGCTGCGATTCTCGAAGAAGCGCACGTTGCCGTACACGATCGCCTCGACACCGTCCTCGAGCTTGGCAAGCGATTCGGCAACGTCTTTGAATGCAACGCACGGCAGGACCACGTTCGGCCCCTTCAGCCCGAAATAGCGCGCGCCGCCGGGGGTGGCGCCTTTGTTCGCGCCCGTTAACTCGCCGCGCACTGCGATCTCCCCGAGCTTGAACTCGTCGACCTTGCGCGCGACGAAGCGCATCAGTTCGCGTACGCCCCAGACGCGGAGCTTCGTTCCGGACGAGCCCTCGTCCCGAATCAGGGGGTCACCTCGGGATCGGGGCCGGGCGGCGTGGCCTGCGCCGCCGGGTCATCGGGGCGGGCCGTCGGCTCGTCGCGTCTGACCTCGGGGAGCGGCGTCACCACATCCACGGCCGCGGGCGCGCCCGCCTTCGCGGCCGCGCCCAGCGCCGCACCAGGCGATGCGACGGCGCTCGCCGGCGGGAGCCCCGCGGCATCCGCGGTGCGCTTCGTGTAACTCGTCACGCCGCCGCCGGAAAGGCACGATGCGCTCGGTCCAGTGCCGACCAAGAAGTACTCGTAGCGATCCGCCTTGCCGCAGATCGCGATGCGCTGCACTTCGTTCGCCGGCTGGACGAAATCGTTCTTCGGCGTCTTCTCCAGCGCTTTGCGCATGAAACGAGCCCAAATGCGCGCCGGGATGTTCCCGCCGTACGACTCCTGCATGCGCCGGTAGTCGTCGTTGCCGATCCAGACGGCGGCGACCAGATCCGGCGTGAAGCCGACGAACCACGCGTCGCGAAAATCGGAGGTCGTCCCGGTCTTGCCCGCCGCCGGCCGGTCGATCACCGCATTCGGATAGCCCGTGCCCTCGGCGATCACGCTCTGCAGCATCGTCGTCATCACGAACGCGGTCCCCGCGCCGACGACCTCGGTCTGCTGCGGGAAGCGATTGTCCAGCACGATCGTGCCGAGCGAATCGCGCACGATGCGAATCGGTGAGGGCTCGATGTGGATCCCGCCATTCGCGAGCGTCGAGTAACCCGACGCCATGTCGAGCGGCGTCACCACGGAGCTGCCGAGCGCGAGCGAAAGATTCGGCTCGAGCGGCTCCTTGATGCCCATACGCTTCGCGTACTGGATCACGCGATCGACGCCGAGCTTCTCCGCCAGCTTCACGGCGACGACGTTGCGCGATTGCGCGAGCGCGTAGCGCATCGTCATCGCCCCGAGATAGCGATTGTCGTCATCCATCGGCCGCCACTGCGTGCCGTCGCCCATCGGGTACGAGATCGGCGTGTCCTCGACGATCGTCGTGGGCGGCATCCCGTTGTCGATCGCGGTCGTGTAGACGAATGCTTTGAACGACGATCCCGGCTGGCGGCGCGCCTGCCACGCCCGATTGAATTGATTCTTCAACGAAAAGCCGCCGGCGCCGCCGACCATCGCGACGATCTCGCCCGTCGAAGGCCGAATCGCGACGAGCGCGCCCTGATGGGCGCCGATCCCTTCGGCCACCGCACGGCCGACGCCCCAATCGACGGCCTCTTCCGCGATCTTCTGCATTCGCGGATCCAGCGTCGTCGTGACTTGCAGGCCGCCTTCGTACGTCGCCTGTTCGCCGAACTGCTCTTCGACGAGATGGTTCACGTACGTCGTGAAATACGGATACTTGAAACCCGTCAGCCCGGTTGGCCGCTCGCCCACAAGGCCCAGCGGCAGCCTCCCCTCGCGATCGGCCTCTTCTTGCGTGATGAAGTTCGCCGCGACCATCCGCTCGAGCACGTGCGCCTGCCGTTCTTTTGCGTGTTCGAGGTTGACGTACGGTGAATAGATCGAGGGCGCCGCCGGCATCCCCGCCAGCATCGCGGCCTGGCCGATCCGCAAGTGCCCGACGTCGGTCCCGAAGTACGTGTGCGACGCGGCTTCGATGCCGTAGGCGCCGGAGCCGAAATAGATCAGGTTCAGGTAGCGCTCGAGGATCTCGTCCTTGGTGTACTGGCGCTCGATCTCCATCGCGAGCAGCGCTTCCTGGATCTTACGCGAGAACTTGACCTCGTTCGAAAGGAACAGCGCGCGCGCGAGCTGCTGCGTGATCGTCGACGCGCCTTGGAACCGCTCGTGCCGGTAATCGGCCCACGCCGCGCGCACGATCCCGCCGTAATCCAAACCATGGTGCGTATAGAAATTGCGATCTTCCGTCGCGATGAAGGCGTTGCGCACCATCTGCGGGATCTTGTCGATCGAAACCCAGGTCCGGTTCTCGTGATAGAGCGCCGCGAGCGGCGTTCCGTCGCGAGCGACGATGTTCGTCGAACGCGAGGGCTGCAGATCCGCCATGCGGTTGAGATCGGGCAAATGCTTGGAGTACGAGGAAACGACGCCCGCGACGATACCGACGCCGAGCAGCACGGCGAGCAGCAGCGCGATCGCGATGCCGCCGAAGAGCCGCGCGGCGAACGACGGCTTGCCCTTGCGCCGTCGCCTGCGCCCGCTCATAGCAGGCGGCTCGCGGAAGAGAGTACGCCGTTCACGAAACGGCCCGATTCCTCGGTCGAGAATTTCTTGGCGAGTTCGACGGCCTCGTTGATCACGACGGGCCGCGGCACTTCGCTGTGGCGGCGCATCTCATGCACGCCCATGCGCAGCACGAGACGGTCGACCGTCGGCAGGCGTTCGATCGTCCAACCTTCGAGCAAGGGCGCGAGCAGCGCGTCGCTCTCGTCCGCGTCCTCGAGCGTTCCGAAGACGAGTTCCTTCACGAACGAGCGCTGATCGTCGATGCCGGGGCGCGCGAGCGTCTCGCCCAGCACGTCGCCCGGTGCGTGGCCGCCGATTTCAACGGAGAACAGCGCTTGCAGCGCAAGCTCGCGCGCGTACCGGCGAGTCACGACGGAACGAGCGCCGCCGGCTCCGCAAGCAGCGATGGGAGAAACTCGATCGAAACGCCGCCGGCGCGGAAGCGCTCGTCCGCCACGATGCGCCGGCAGATGTCGACGGTCGTCTTGACGCCCGAGATGTGCGTTTCGCGCAACGCTGCGTCGATGCGCGCGAGCGCGCCCTCGCGCGTCGAGGCGTGCGCGACGATCTTCGCGAGCAGCGAATCGTAATACGGCGGCACCATCAGGCCCGCATACGCGTGCGTGTCGACGCGCACCCCGAACCCGCCCGGGAACGAAGCCTCGGAGAGCACGCCCGCCGCGGGGGCGAAGTTCGCGCCCGCGTCCTCCGCGTTGATGCGGCACTCGATCGCATACCCGCGTGGTTCCAGGTCGCCTTGGCTCACCGAGAGCCGCTTGCCGCCGGCGATGCGAATCTGCTCGGCGACGAGATCGACGCCGTAGAGCATCTCGGTGACCGGGTGCTCCACTTGGATCCGCGTGTTCATCTCCATGAAGTAAACGTCGTCGCCGCTGACGAGAAACTCGAGCGTCCCCGCGCTCTGATACGAGACCGCCCGCGCCGCCGTGACGGCGATCTGATGCAGCCGCGCGCGCGTCCGCGGGTCCAGCGCCGAGGCCGGAGCCTCCTCGATCAGCTTCTGATGCGAGGGCTTTTGGACCGAGCAATCGCGTTCACCCAAATGCACGACGTTGCCGAACGAATCGCCGAGGATCTGCACCTCGATGTGCCGCGGGTGTGAGATCAGCTTTTCGAGATAGAGGCGGCCGTCTTTGAAGTTCGCTTCCGCTTCGGCTTGGGCCGTCGCGAAGACGTGCTCGAGTTCGTCCGGCGTGCGCGCCGCGCGCATGCCTTTGCCGCCGCCGCCGGCCGTCGCCTTGAGCAGCACGGGGTACCCGATCTCGCTCGCGACGCGCGCCGCGGCCTCGGGCGATTCGACGATCCCGCTCCCCGGCGTGATCGGAACGTTCGCCTCGCTCATGACGCGCTTGGCCGTGGCCTTGTCGCCCATCTGCGAGATGACGCTGGGCTGCGGCCCGATGAACGTGATCCCGTGATCGGCGCAGATCTCGGCGAAGCGCGCGTTTTCGGCCAGGAAACCGTACCCCGGATGGATCGCATCCGCCCCGGAGATGAGCGCCGCCGAAATGATGTTCGGGATGTTCAGATACGAGCGCGCGACGGGGCCCGGCCCGACGCAGTAGGCTTCATCGGCGTCTTTAACGTGCCGCGCCGCGCGATCCGCCTCTGAGAAGATGGCGACCGTCTCGATGCCGAGTTCGTGCGCGGCGCGGCCGATCCGCACGGCGATCTCGCCGCGGTTGGCGATGAGGATCTTCGAAATCATGCGTATTCTATCGCGAACAGCGGCTGACCGTAGTCGACGGCCTGGCCATCCTGGACGAAAATCTTTGCAACGGTGCCGGGTCCCGACGAGCGGATCGGATTGCGGATGCCCAGCGACTCGACGTACGCAAGTTCCCGAACCCCGGGCAACCTGCCCCCTTCGGCGACGGCGGGCCGCGAGAGGCGCACGACGCCGACGTTCTCGGCCTTCAAGACGGTCGCCGATTCGATCTGCACGGCCGGCGCCGCGCCGTTGGCGGCGATGACCTCGGCCTCGTGCTCGAGCGAGGCGGGGGCCTCCGGCGCGACCGCCTTCGTGCCGGCCGGCGTTCGCCGGATCTCGCAGCCGAACGAGGGTTCATCGATCCTCAGACGGACGAGTTCCCCGTCCGCGCAGATCGCCGCCGCCTCGCGCACGCGCGCGACCACTTCTTCCCACTGCACGTTCCGGGGGTTCGCTCCGGCAGGGAGCGGACCCCGCTGACCCCAGTCTCCCTGAGCTTCCATGAGAAGGCCGGTCGTTGTCAAGATTACGGGGTGGTTAGCGCGTCTTCAATGCCCTCGTGCCGCCCTTTCGCCCTGCTTCCATCCGCACTTTTGACGAGCCGCTGTGGGGCTCTGTGCCTGTTGAGGTTCCTCGGAAAGGTGGGTGCTGCCATCTTGTCACGCGGCCTCGATGGACCAGTGCTCAGGGCGCAGTCACCCGAACGCGGCGGTCATTGAAACGTCGTTGCTCCGCTTGCAGCCGACCTCGTTGGTATCGTATTTCGTTAAAGGGCTTGCCTTACGCCGCTTCCATCGGCTCCGGATGCTTGGAGTTGCGCAGGGGCTCGTATGCTTCGCCGGTGACCCACAGCCGGTGCAAGAGCACGGCAAGTTTGCGCGCCACCGCGACGACAGCGCGCTTCTTGGCGTTCTTGCCGCCGCGCTGCATCAGCCGTTCACCGTAGCGACGGAGGTCGGTGTCGGGTCCGAAAGGCCCCAAGATGTACTGGGCGCTTCCAACCAAGAGTCGTCGCAGGTAGGCGTTACCGGTCTTGGTGATGCGTAGTTGTGAGCTGCGCTCGCCGGAATCGTCTTGTCGGGGAACCAATCCCAAAAAGGGACCGACCTCGCGGCTCTTCGTGAAGCGTTTTTCGTCGGCGATCGTGAGGATAAACGCTGTGGACGTAAGCGCCCCGACGCTGCCGACCTGGCGCAGCAGTGCCGTCTGAGGATAGGTTTGCTCCGCGAGCGTCTCGATCTGCTTGTCACAGCCGCGGATCTGCTCGTTGAGGGTCTGGATGGTTACGATCAGGGGGCGCAAAGCCGTTTCCAGATCCGCCGGGATAGCTGCGCCGACACGCTTGCAAAAGCTTTCGGTGCTGCACTTGGGCAGTCGCCCGCCTAGCGACTTCACCAGACCGCGCATCGCGTTGACGCACTTGGTCCGCGCCGCCACAAGCGTGTCCCGAGTTCGGATGGTCGCAAGGTCGGCCTGCATCTTCGCATCACGGTGGTGAATGGGCGCGAGCAACTGCGGATCGACACGGGCTAAGCGTGCCAGAATCCGCGCGTCGTTGCGGTCGTTCTTGCGGTCGTTCTGGTAGATCTTGCGCACCTCGCGGGGGTTGGCGACGATCACGTCATGACCGTGCGATTCGATCAAACGGCTGATCCATCCGGAGTGCGTGCCGGCTTCCAACGCAATGCGTGCCGGCGCAAGGCGGCCGAACTGTTGATCGATCGCCGCCCGCACCGTCTTGAACTTTCCCTCGGCCAAGATCTGTCCGTCAGCGTCGAGCATGCAGTACGCCGTGGAACGATCGCCTAAATCCAGCCCGATCGTCAGGCGCCCGGAAGACCCGGCAGCGTCGGCCTTGCTTGCTTGGTAGGAGACTCCTGTTCTCATCGTCGGCGAGTTCGGGGTCGGGGACTTGGCTTTTCCTTGGGCTTTGGTATGCTTGGTCATGAAGGTCGGTCTCCTTCCTTGCACCTCGAGTGCGTCCGGGGCTTCGTTACAGAAGCGATCCCGATTGGAGACCGGCCTTCTCATCTCATCTTGTCGGGCTGCAAGCTCATCCTTTGACATGCACATGCTTCGACTAGCTTAGATGACTAGGGGGGGTGAGGACACCATTGGACGGGGCAGCAGGAAACGGCCGCCGAATCTGGGCAACGCTTGCACATGACCTCCTCCGATCCCAAGTCCCCGCAGCAGCTGCCCTACGACGAACTGCACCAAGCGCTCGGCGACCACCCCGAAGGACGCGAAGCGCTCGACAGCCTGCATGCGGCCATCAGCAAACAGCCGGCATCGCGCGCCGAAATCGAGCATCACGCGGCGCGATTGCATTCGATTCCCGCCATCACGGCGACGGTCGCGAACTGGCTGGAATCGCCGCAGACGCAGGTTTACCTGAAGTGGCTCAGCGACATCGGCCTTTAGCCTAGCGGCGAAACCTCCGCGAGCGCGGCCTCGCCCAGACGCGAGCGCGCGCTCTCGAACGACGGGTCGATCTCCGCGAGCGGCACGAGCGCGAAGGCGCGCTCGTGCAAGCGCTCGTGCGGGATCACGAGATCCGCTTCGCGCAGCTCGAGATCGTCGTAGGCGAGGATGTCGAGATCGATCGCGCGCGGTCCCCAGCGATACGTGCGCGTGCGTCCCAGTTCGCGTTCGAGCCGCTGCAGCTCGCGGAGCAGCTCGCGCGGCGTCAGCGCCGTTTCGAGCAGCGCGGCCGCGTTGACGAACGGCGGTTGGCCCGCGACGCCCCAGGGTTCGCTACGATAGAGACGCGAGCGAGCGCGCACGGTGCCGAGCGTCGCGAGCGCTGCGAGCGCACGCTCGACCGCGGCCGCCGCATCGCCGAGATTCGCGCCCAGACCGATCCGCGCGAGCGGCATCGCGCGGGCTAATCGCGCGGCCGCCGAGCCGCGGGGTTCGCGGCGCGCAGCGTCACCGCGGGCGTCGCGCCGCTCAAGAGCCGCGGCTTGGCGAGCGTCAAGCGCGCCGCCACGATCCGCTCGTCCTCGAAGATGCCCGCGAGGATCACCGCGCCGAGCCGTTCGAGCAGGTCGTACGAATGCGTTTCGACCGTCCGCACGATCGCCGCGTGCAGCGCCGCGTAGTCGATCGTATCGGCGAGCGCGTCGCTCGCCTGTGCGGCCGAAAGATCGACGTCGATCTCGAGGTCGAGATCGAAGGGCTGCTTACGGTCGCGTTCGCCGGGGTCGGCTCCGTGCTTGCCGTACGCGCGGATGCCGCGCACCGCAATCGTGTCCATCAGCGGCCGGGGTCCCAATCGGCGGGGCGCCAGCCGCGCTCCACCGCGTCCGCGACGGCCACGACGTCGCGCATCTCGGCGACGTCGTGAACGCGCACGATGTCGATGCCCGCGGCGACGGCGAGCGCAAGGGCCGCGGCCGTTCCGAACGCGCGCGCGCCGACTGGCTTCCCCGTCAGCCGTCCGATCGTCGACTTGCGCGAGACGCCGAGCAGCGTCGGGAACCCCAGCGCGACCAACCGGTCGAGTGCGCCGAGCAGCGCGAGATTGTGATCGGGAAGTTTCCCGAAGCCGATCCCAGGGTCGAGCACGATCCGCTCCGGCGCGATCCCCGCGCGCATCGCGCGCACCGCTTGGTGCTCGAGATACGCGAGCACTTCGTCGACGACGTCGCCTTCGTAGAGCGCCAGGCGCTTGTTGTGCATGATCACGACCGGGACGCCGCAGTCGCGCGCCGCCGCGAGCAGCGCGTCGTCGAGGCCCCAAATCGAATTGAGCATGTCCCCGCCCGCCGCGTGCGCGGCGCGAAAGACGCCGGGCTTGAACGTGTCGATCGAGATGACGGCGTCCGCATCGAGCGCGCGCACGCGCGCGACCACGGGCAACAAGCGGCGCAACTCTTCTTCCGCCGCGATCGGCGTGTGGCCCGGTCGCGTCGATTCCGCGCCGATGTCGACGATGTCGGCCCCGAGGCGCAACTCCCGCCGGGCGTACGCGGCCGCGAGTTCCGGATCGGCTAGGCCGTCGCCCGAGAACGAGTCGGGAGATGCGTTCACGATGCCCATCAGGTACGTGCGCTCGCCCCACACGAAACGGCGGCCCCGAATGCGCAACTCGGCGCCGCGCGTGGCAACGCTCATACCGCTCACCGCGTCTGGTTCAGAGAATCGACGACGTTCTTGATCCACCATTGCCGCACCGCGGCGACGACGAACGTGGAACCGGTGACGACGACGACGCCGTTCGCGTCGGTGCTGCGGCGCGCCACGGAGAGCGCCTCGACCGGATCGCCGATCGCGCGGGCCCAAATCCCCGAATGCTCGGCGATGTTCACCAAACGCTGCGGCCGCGTCGCGCGACGGCCGGCCGTCTCGAACGATGTGAAAATGAACGCCGCGGGCAACGCGAAGAACGGACGCAAGACCTCGACGGCGTCCTTCGTCTCCGAGATGCCGATGACGAACGTGAAGCGGCGGCCGGGGAACGCGCCCGCCAGCGCGCGCGCGAGATGTTCGGCTTTATCGGGATTGTGCGCGATGTCGAAGACGACGTCCGGGAAGCCCGGAAAGAACTCCATGCGGCCGGGGATCGAGAGTTGCGAGAAGCCCGCCTCGACCGCCTCGACCGAGGGCCGCAGATCGACCGGCAGATGCTCGAGCACGCTGATCGCCGTCGCCGCATTGCGCTGCTGGAAATCCCCCAGGATCGGCAGCGAGAGCTCGTAGCGAGCGTTGGGCGTGGTCACGTCGAAGGATTGCCCGTAACGTTCCGCGGGATGCGGCTCCACCTTCGCGTAGGCTTCGACCTGCACGAGAGGTGCGCCGACCTCCGCGCAGCGGCGCGCGATCACTTCGAGCGCCGCCGGGTGCCGGGCATCGGTCACGAGCGGCACGCCGTGCCGCGCGATCCCCGCTTTGTCCTCGGCGATCGCCGCGAGCGTCTCGCCCAGGACATCGGTGTGGTCCAGGCCGACGTTCGTGATTGCGTTCACGCACGGCTCGAGCACGTTGGTTCCATCGAGGGCTCCGCCGACGCCGACCTCCACGACCGCCACGTCCACGATTTCGCGCGCGAAATACTCGAGCGCCAAGGCGAGCAACGTCTCGTAGTAGGACGGCCGCCCGTGCACGAAGGCCGTCCGCTCCAGCGCCGGCATCATCTCACCGAGCAGGTCGCCGAATTCGGGAGCGCTGATCGCGGCGCCGTCCATCCGAGCGCGCTCGGTCATCGAAGCGAGATGGGGCTTCGTGTGCAGGCCGGTCCGCGTGCCGGCCGCCGTCAGGACGGTCGCGATCATCGTCGAGGTCGAGCCCTTGCCGCTGGTCCCCCCGATCTGAACCGTCGGGTACCCCCTCTGCGGATCGCCGAGTTCGTGCAGCAGCAGGCGCATCCGGTCGAGCCGATTCGGGACGCGGCGTGACAGCGTCTCGTTGATCGTTCCGAGCAGATAAGCGGAGGCCGATTCGAATGTCATCGTAATACCATCAACGCATCAACCATCCAAAATGGCTTCGCCGAGAAGGTCGAGCGCATGGGGGATCGCCGGAAGTACGATCCCAAGCGTTTCGCGGACCGCCTTGGGACTCCCGGGAAGGTTGACGATCAGCGTCCGGCCCCGGACGCCGGCGACCGCCCGCGAGAGCATCGCGGTCGCGACGGTCCGCCCGGAGGCCGCGCGCATCGCCTCAGGGATCCCGGGAACCTCGTAATCCAGGATCGCAGCCGTTGCCTGCGGCGTGCGATCGCGCGGGGCGAGGCCCGTCCCGCCGCTGGTCAACACGAGCGCCACGCCGTCGCGATCGCAGAGGTCGATCAGTTCTGCCTGCAAGGCCGCCGGCTCATCCGGCAATACGGCCTCGCGGTCGATCCGAAACGCCGTCCCGAGGATCTCGCGGATCGCCGGAATGCACGCGTCGGCGCGGGTCCCGGCGGCCGCCCGGTCGGAGAGGACCACGATCGCCGTGCGATAGGCGCTCACGCGGGAGCCTTCCAGACCCCGCTCTTGCCGCCGCGCTTCTCGACGAGCGCGATCGATTCGATGCGGATCCCCTTGTCGACGGCCTTGAGCATGTCGTAGATCGTCAGCGCGGCGATCGACACGCCGACCAGCGCTTCCATTTCCACGCCGGTTTGCGCGCTCGTTCGCGCCGTGGCCTCGATCTGCAGCACGGCCGGTTCGGCCCACGCGAACGCGATCTCGACCTGCGCGAGCGGAAGCGAATGCGCGAGCGGAATCAAGTTCGCGGTTTGCTTCGCGGCCATGATCCCGGCGATTTGCGCGGCCACGAGCGCGTCGCCCTTGGCGAGCGTCGCGTCGCGCAGGGCGGCGGCCGCCGCGGGCGTCATCCGCACGAGGCCGCGAGCGCGCGCAAGCCGGCCGGTCACGGCCTTACCGGACACGTCGACCATCTCGAGCCCGCCGTCGGGGCGGATGTGCGTCGGGCGGATCTGCGGCGCCGCCTTTAGCGTGCGGGCGTCGACTGATTCGACTGGAAGCGCGCCCATACCAGCGCGAGCACGCCGAGGCCGCCGAAGAGGACGGCGTGCTTGATGTGCGGTCCGGCGGTGTGGGTCCCGAATTGGACCAGACCCGCGCCATAGAGGCCGGCGATGATAAAGAACAGCACGGCAACGACGATAGGAACGATTTTCATGCGATGACCTTTGCGGCGGCGAGCACGAAGCAGAGAATACCGATAGCTAAACAGTACCACCCAAACGGGCGCAAGTCGTTTGTTTCAAAATACTTCGTCAAGAACGCGACCGACGCGTACGCCGTGATGCCGGAGAGCAGCCCTCCGATCACTGATTGCACCAGTACGCCGTGCGCGCTCGGGGCCAACAGTTCCGGGATCTCGAGCAGGGCCGCGGCACCGATGACCGGCGTCGCGAGCAGGAACGAGAAGCGCGCGGCGTCCTCGTGCGTGAGGTCGCACAACAGGCCCGCCACGATCGAGGAACCGCTGCGCGAGATCCCCGGAAAGAGCGCGAGCGCTTGCGCGAGCCCGATCTTCACCGCGTCGATCGCGGGCAGGGCGGCGAGCCGGCGCGCGGGGCGGCTCGAAGGGCCGCGCTCGATCCGCTTGAGCCGCTCGCCCAAGAACATGACGAACGCGTTCAGGATCAGGAAGCCGGCGACGATCTCCGTCGAGCCGAAGAGGTTGCGCACGGCATCCTGAAACAGCACGCCGGCCAGGCCCACCGGGATCGTGCCCGCGACGAGCAGCCAAGCGACCTTCTCATCCGGATCGCTGGAAAGTTTCCCGCGCGCGACGCTCGCGACGAACGCGCGAACGATCGCGTCCCAATCCTTCCAATAGAAGATCAGGAGCGCGATCGCCGTGCCGAGATGCAGCGCGACGATGAACGCCAGGAACGTCGGATCCTTGCGATCGATGTTCCAATGCAGGAGCGAGGGCACGAGAACCGTGTGCCCGAGGCTGCTGATCGGGAACAGTTCGGAGAAGCCCTGCAAGACCGCCAGGACCATCGCCTGGAAGAACGTCATGCCGGACGGCCCCCTCCCGCGCTATTGAGCTTCGAAGGTTGCGACGAAAAGATAGTCGCCCCCGACCGGATCGCAGTTATCGATCTCCGGTTTGTACGAGCTGGCACGGGCCGCGCGGACGGCGGCTGCATCGAGCTGAACGTTTCCGGAACTCTTATGGACGGTGGCGCTCGTGACCGCGCCGGTCGCCGAGAGCGTCACTCGCACTTCGGTCGTTCCGACGGCGCCCTGCTGGCGCGCCATCTCGGGATAATCCGGCTCCACCTTGTTCGTCGCGACCGCGTCGACGTGCGGTTTCGCGCAGGCGGGCGGCGCCGTCGCCGGGGGCGCCGTCTCGGCGACGGTGGGCCCTTCGGTCGCCGTGCCCTGCGGGACGCCTTCGGTCGACTTGCCGGGCTTGGAGGTGTCCGCGCGTTCCGTCGGGCCGCTCTGGCTCGCGTTGTTGTGCGTGTGCGGCACGTTGACGTGCAGCTTCTTTTGCTGTGGAGGCGCCGTCGAGGTCTTCGGCGGCGGCGTGTTCTTGGGCGGCGGCGTCGGCGGAGGCGGCGTCGGGGTCGGCGGGGGCGGCGTCGGCACGATCACCTTGATCTTCTTGGTGACCGAGACTTTCTCGACCTGACGATCCTCGGGCTCGAACGCGCGGTACTTGCTCAGGAGCGGCAACGCGAAGGCGTGGATCACGATCGAGATCAGGAACGCGACGCCCAGCCAATTGCGGACGCGTGCGGGCGTGATGATGGGTCCCGGCGGGGTCGCCGGCGGCTTCTGCGCGGCCATCTACTGCTGGCCCTCTGGCTGCCCTTGAACGTGGTTCGCCAGGCCGAAGTTCGTGAGATCGGCGCTCTTGGCGGCATCCATCACCTGCAGCACGATGCCGTAGCTGGCGTTCGGATTCGCCTTGATGATGACGTTTTTATAACGGTGGCCCGTGTCTTCGGAGAGCTTGCGGAAGGCGGCGCCGGCCTCGCCGATCGTCACCTCGTGCGAGCCGATCGAGATGTGATCCTTATCGTCGATCAGGACGACGATCTGCGAATCCTGCACCTTGTCGCGGTTGAGGGCGTCCGGCAGCTTGGGCTCTTTGGTGACGGACGTCAGGATGATGAAGATGATCAGCAGCACCAACAGCACGTCCGTGAAGGGCGTGATGTTGATCGTCGCCATGACGTCCTCGTCGCCTTGACCGGTCGAAACGGCCATCTAAGACGTCACGAACCCGACGTCCTCGAGGCCCGAAACGCGGGCTGCGTCGAGGATCTTGATGATGATGTCGTACTTCGCCTTGGCGTCGGCCGTGATCGAAACGTGCAGCTTGCCGCGCTTACGGACGGTCTTGGCGATCTCGTCGTACACGCCGTGCTCGTCGGTCTTGCGGCCGTCGACGAAGACCGTACCCTTCTCGGAGACCTCGATATCGATCTCTTTCTTCTTCTGGTCTTGCTGGTTTTCGGAGATCGGCGGCTTGTTCGGCAGCTCTTTTTGAAAGCCGGGCGGCGTGACGAGCGACGCGAGGATCATGAAAATGATCAGCAGGACCAACAGCACGTCCGTAAACGGGGTGATGTTGATCTCGGCCATGACCTCTTCGTCTTGGCGGGTAGCAGTAAGGCCCATCCTCGCTTACTTGACTTGAGCCGCGCCGACGGTCCCGGTTGGCTGATAGAGGTCCGTCGGGATCGGTTCGCCGATGTTGTGGAAGTGGAGCATCTCGGCGAGCTGGTTCGCGGCGACGATCATCTCTTGGTTATACGACTTGATGCGCGTCTTGAAGTAATTGAAGAAGATGACGGCGATGACGGCCACGAACAGGCCGGCCGCGGTCGTGATCAGCGCTTCGGAGACGCCCGCGGCGACGACGGCCGGCGAGGCGTTCCCCTTGAGGGCGATATCGTTGAAGGCGTGAATGATGCCGAGCACCGTCCCGAAGAGGCCGACGAACGGCGCAATGACGGCGATCGTCCCGATGACGCCGAGGTAGCGCTCGAGCGAGTTCAAGTGTTCCATCAGGGCGATCGAAAGGGCGTCCGTGATGTCCGCCCGGTTCTTCGTGCCGCGCTGGAGGCCGAAGGCGAGGATCTTCGGGAGCATCCCCTTCTCTTGGTTCGTGACGCGAATCGCGCCCTGGATGTCGTCCGCGGCGATCCGGGCGCCGAGCTTTCGCAGCAACTCTTTGCTATCGCCGTTCTGCGCCGCGAAGAAGATCAGCCGCTCGATCACGACCGCCACGACGATCACGGAGCAGAGCACGAGGCCCGCCATTGCGGGCCCGCCTTTAACGACGAAATCGAAGGGGCCGCCGCCGGTCACATCCGGCGCAGCAGGCGTCGCCTGCGCGATCAGGCCCAGAATACCGCTCGTAATTCCCACGCTAGACCCGGCGCCTCCACATCATCGTCTCAGGAAAGTTAAGAGCTTCTCGTAAGAAGCAACGCCGCAGTCGGCGCGAGGTCAGCGTATTTACCCCGCTTCTTTCCGATTCCTCGGTAGTCGCACCGACTATTTTCCGCCGCCCAGTTGTTTGATCGCCGCCTGGATCGCCGGAGCCAGCGTTTGGTCGCCTCCGGACTTCGTCGCGGCCTCCGCACGGTGGAGGAACGTCAGCGCGTCCGAATTCTTGCCGTCGTTCGCGAGCGCGACACCGGCCGCAAAGTTCGCTCCGGGATCGTTCGCGTCGATCGCCAGGGCCTTATCCGCGTCGGCTTTCGCTTTGGCGTTCTCGGGTTTCGGCTTGGCGCTCAAGTAACTAAACGCAGCGTTGGCATACATCGTTACCGCGACGCTGGGGGCCGTTTGCGCGGCCAGTTCGTAAGCAGCCGCCGAATCGAGTTGCTTCCCGGCATCAGCGAGCTCTTTCCCTTTCTTCGCATAGTACGTCGCGAGCGCGATCTGCGCTCCCGTCGCCGAAGGGTCGAGCTTCGCAACCTGCGCCGCGGCGCTCTTCGCGGCCTCGATGTTCCCCACCGTGACGTAGGCGCTCGTCAAGTTGCTCACGACGAGCGCGCGATCGTGCGCCGGAGCGTTCGCGGCGACCGCCAAGTCGCGCGCTTTCTCCAAGTCGCGGACCGCGCCGGGGGCATCGCCCGCGGCCAACTCGGCATAGCCGAGCGTGTTGTACGTCGCGACGCCGGGCGAGAGCTCGACCGCGTGGTTCGCGGCCGCGACCGCGGCGGGGTAGTTCTTCGCGGCCGAAAGGCTGACCGCGGTCTCGGAATAGGCCTTGCCCGCGACGGCGCGGTAGTTCGCCGGAATGGGGCCGGCCGCATCGAACGCGGCCGCCGCCGCCGGATAATCGAGCAAGAACGTGTTCGCGACGCCGAGATCGACCTGCGCCGCCTTGTCTTCGGGATGCGCCGCGAGGTACGCCGTCAGGCCCGTTTTCGCGCCGGAGTAATTGCCGGCGCGCAACAAGCGCTCCAAGCCCGGCAGCGACGCGCTATCCTCGCCCGATGAAAACCCCGAACCCGTGAACTTCAGCGTGAAATCGTAGAACGCGAGGATCGGCTTGCCGCCGCGCGTCGCCGGCTTGTAGGTCGAGCTTTGCGCGATCTCCTTCGCCGCGGCATCGTTCGCGTGATTGGTCGACGTGATGATGTCCTGGACCTTGAACGAGCCGTCCGGATTCACGAGGACCTTGACGACGACCGTTCCAGGGCCGCCGATCGGCGTCTTGGGCACGCCCCGCTTGACGAGTTTCGGAGGAAAGTAGTAGTTTTCGGTCCCCGTCTGCGCGAGCGCGGCGAGCGGAGCGGCGAAAGCGACCGAAACGAGCGACGCGGCGATCGTGCGTTGGAACATCGTTACCTCGAAGGATGCGGGCGAAGATGGCTTCACTAGCGAGAACGGCTCACAGCCCCCCGCCGTTCGCACGGAGATCGGCGAGGGCGGCGGCAGCGGCCTCGAACCGCTCGCCGACGCGGTGAAAGTCCCCCGCATCGAGCGCGAGGGCAACGTCCGAAAGTATGGCGACTAGCCGGCGGACTTCCTGCGCGACCTGCGGTGCCGCGGCGGCCAACAACGGCTCCCACATCGCCCACGACGAGCCGCCCAAGCGCGTCATCGAACGGATCCCGCTCCCGCAGAGCGCCCGCACCAGCGGATCGCCGAGCCGCGCCTCCAGGTCCGCGCCGAGCGCGACGGCGAGCACTTGAGGAACGTGCGAGGTGAACGCGAGCAGCCGGTCGTGCTCGCCGGCATCGACCGCCAGCGCGCGCGCCCCTAGACGTTCGACGAACGTTCGCGCTGCCTCGAGCGCGGCGCCGTCCTCACCGGGGACGATCGCCCAGATGCGGCCGGCGAAGAGATCCGCGCGGGCGGCGTCCGGTCCGCTCGCCTCGGAACCTGCGATCGGATGCGTTGCAACGAAACCGGGGATCCCGGCGGCGGCCTGAACGACCGGCACTTTGAGCGAGGCGACGTCCAGGATCAGCCGCGCCCGGGACTGCGCGCGCGGAAACGCCGCCAGGAACGCGCAGGTCGCATCGAGCGGCATCGCCACAACGAGCGTGTCGACGGCCGCGGCGAGCGCGGCGGGATCCTCGACCACGGCGTCGAGCGCCCCCAAGACCAAGGCGCGCTGGGCGCGTTCGAACTGCGCGTCCGCGCCGATCACGTGCTCGCCGAGGCTTCGTGCGCGCAAACCGATCGACGTCCCGATCAACCCCGTGCCGGCGATGCCGAGCCGTTCAGAGGCCAAAGATCACCGCGTGAGGTCGGGGCGCAGCGCCCGCGCTTCGTGCAAGTAGACGTGAACGATCTCGCTCTGCGCGCGAGTCGTGTTGACGTGGATCAGCACGCGGATGCAGCGCGGCATCCCTCCCGGCACGCCGATCTCCGTGAAGTTCAAGAGCGGCACGAGCGTCCAGCCGATGCGCCGGGCTGCCGCCGCCGGAAAGACCGCCGTCAGATCCGGCGTCAACGTGAACAGCGCCGAGGCGATCCAATCGAGTTCGATCTCGTTTTCGCGCACGATCTCGCGCAGCAGCTCTTCGGTCCCGTCCAAGATCGCTTCCGCATCGTTGGCGGCGACGGTCGTTGCGCCGCGGATGCCGCGCAAGCGCACTGTACCCACTCTGTCCTATTCCTCCGCGGCGCCGGCGATCGCCCGCAACGCCGATGTTTCGCGCTGCGTCAAGTCGCGCGTCATGCCGACCCCGAGCGCTCCAAGTGAGATCGGGCCGAAGCGCAGGCGCGCCAGCGACTCGACCTGATGCCCCAGGGCCGCGAACATGCGGCGGACCTGGCGGTTGCGGCCCTCGTGCAATGAGATGTCGACGACGCTGATGTCGCGCCGGGCTGCGACGACGCGAACTTTCGCCGGCGCCGTCATGCCGTCTTCGAGTTGCACGCCCGAGAGCAGCGCTCGCACCGAGGCCGGCGCGAGCCGCCCGCGGATGAAAGCGCGGTACGTCTTTTCGACGCCGTAGCGCGGGTGCGTGAGCACGTGCGCGAGATCACCGTCGTTCGTCAACAGGAGCACGCCCGACGTGTCGTAATCGAGCCGCCCGACCGGCACGACGCGCGGTCCGTCCTTCGGCAGCAGGTTTGCGATCGTCCGCCGGCCCTGCGGGTCGTGCATCGTGGTGACGACGCCGGCCGGTTTGTGCAGGACCGTGTAGTGCAACGCCGCCGGGACCGCGCGACCGATCCCCGCGATTTCGACGACGTCGCCGTCGTCGACTTTGCGCCCGGGCTCACGTACGATCGTGCCGTTCACGCGAACGTCGCCGCGTGCGATCAACTCTTCCGCCGAACGGCGTGAAGCGACGCCTGCATGGGCAACGTAACGCTGCAATCGCATCGTGGGCATGCGCAAGATCGTTCAGCCGATACCATACGCGCACCCCCCGGCGCGCGCGAACGCAGTCGAACTCAGGCGCGCTTTCGCCCGCTCACGCTCGGGCTGCCGCGCTCGAAGAAGCGCCATGCAGGCTCCGGCGCTCGCGTCAACCCGATGCGCGGCGAGGTGACGATCTCGGAATGCGGCTCGCCGCGCGCGAGCCACAACGGCCCCGTGCCCCGGCAGAGATCGATGCCGTCGAGTTCGCGATCGATCGCAAGACCGGCGCACAGGCGCCCCGGACCGCGCAGCAGGTCGCGCCCGGAATCGCCTCCGCGCAAACGGGCGATCTCCTCGCGGCCCGCGAGCGGCTCGGCCGCGCGCAGCAGCACCGCTGCGCCGACGCCGCTCGTTTCGGAAGCGACGTTGAGGCAATACGACGTTCCATAAATAAAGTAGACGTAGGAAAAACCGCGCTCGAAGAACATGGCCCGATTGCGCGCCGTCTCGCCCCGGAACGCGTGCGAGGCGGGATCGTTCGGCGGGTACGCCTCCGTTTCGACGATTCGAGCGATGAGGTCGCCCGAGGGGACGGCGCGCACGAGGATCTGCCCGATCAGGAAGCGCGCGAGCGAAAGCGTATCGGCCGGGAGATCGGCTCGCGCGAGCGGTTGCAGGATCGGATCAGGCGGCGAGGTGGAGCGAGGCTTCGGCTCGGGCGCGCGCGTCGAGATCGCGCCAGCGGTCGTCGCCCGTCAGGGTGACTTCGGCGAACGTAAACCGATTGAGCGCGCAACGCAGCGCGACGTACGGCACCGTCAAGACGGTCGGGAGGTCGCGCCGTTCGCGAATGTCGCGAACGAGTTCGGGATCGCCGACCCGGAACGAGGCTGCGAGCAGGCCCCGGGCGCGAAGCTCGCTCGCGATCGCGAGCAGCGCGGCGTAGCCGATCTCGCGCCCCCCGAGTCCGGGCAGCACGCGAGCGACAAATGGAATCCGCAGTGCCCGATCGCGCCCTGCGGCGTGAACCAGGGCGTACGCGAGGCCGGTTCCGTACGCGTCCGCCGCGTAGGCTACCGTGACGTCGATCGGGGCGGGGGCGGCCTTCTGATGTGACATCATGCTTCCCTCACGCTTATCTTACATCGAACACGCGTTCGATGTCAACGGTGAAGCGCGGTCAGCACCCGTTCGTAGACCTCGATGACGCGCGGACCGAGCCGCTCGCGTTCGTACTCGGCCGCGACGGCGCGCGCGCCGGCCGGATCGGGATTCGCGAGCGCCCGGCGGATCGCCGCGGCGAGCGCCTCCGGGCCCGCCTCGCAAATCGTCCCCGCGGCCCCTAAGACTTCGCGCGTCGGCGCGCTCTCGACCGCCGCGACCGGCAAGCCCGCCGCCATCGCCTCGACCAGAACCAGGCCCTGCGTCTCGCTGCGGCTCGCGAACGCGAAGACGTCGCTCGCCGCATAGACGGCGGGCAATTCGTCGCGCGGCAATTCTCCGGCGAAGACGGTCCGCTCCGCGATCCCGAGCTTGCGCGCCTCGACCTCCAGCTGCTCGCGCTCGGGCCCGTCGCCGACGATCGCCAGACGCAGCCCATCGCCTGCCAAGCGCGCGAAGGCCGCGAGCACGACGTGCATATCCTTCTCGCGCGCGAGCCGGCCGACCGAGAGCACGAGCGTTTCGCCGGGTCTCGCGCCGAGTTGCGCGCGCAGCGCGTCGCTGCGCGGCGCCGCACCGAAATGCGCAACGTCGATGCCGCTTGGGATGACGTCGATGTTCCGCGTGACGCCGAGCTCGCGCAGATGCTCCGCCATCGTTTGCGTCGGTACGATCACGGCGTCCGCGGTGTTCGCGTACGCGCGCGTCAATTCGCCCGCCGCGCGACGCGCCGCATGCGCCTCGATCGGAACGTAGTGCACGTATTCTTCGAGCAACGTGTGATACGTGAAGATCAGCGGGACGCCGTAGCGGCGCGCGCAGCCGATCGCCATCCAACCCGTGACGAACGGCGAATGCGCGTGCACGATCGAGAGCCGCCTCATCGCTTCGCGCCGTTTGCGCGAGGGCACCGGCACCGTCAGCCGATACGCGGTGCGCGCCGGAAGCGGCATCGAAGGGACCGTGAAAACGTCGCGCGACGCGCCCTCACCGGGCATTTTAGGAGTGACGTAGACCACTTCGTGCCCGTGCGCGCGGAGCGTTGCGGCAAGCGAATCGACGGCCGCGACCACACCGTTTCGAATCGGGTGATAGCATTCCGTGAACAAACCGACGCGCAAATGTGGCACCGTGACAAAGTTATCCACAGAACCCCGCGCGCCTACACGATATTCCGATAAAAGTCAAATTGACGCCCCGCCTGCCGTATGCTATCTTCTGGCGGAGTCCGGCGCCTTGCGAGCGACGGCAGATTTCCCGGCGAGTCCGAATTCGGATCGTCAACCGCTACTTTGTAGCGACCCTGCACGGATGTATCGTGGAGTTCGCGGCCCAAGCCGCAGCACTTTGAAAAATTCGTGAGGAGGTCCGGAAAGGAGCCGCGTTGCGCGAAATCCAGCCGCCTTTTAGTCTTTCCTTAACCGTTGCGCTCGGCGCGGGCCTGTTGATGGCGCCCGCGTTCGCTTCGCCCGCCTTTGCAGCCACGCACACGGTCACGCTCGTCGAGGACGGCGCGCCGGTGAAATACACAACCGCGGCCGCAACGGTCGATGCTTTCCTGCACGAGCGGAAGATCGAACCCGCAGCGGCCGATTTCGTCAGCGTTCCGCGCGACGCGAGCGTCGCCGACGAGATGACGATTGAATACCGGCCCGCCGCCGGCTACCGCGTTATCGCGGACGGGAACGAGAACGCGGTGACGCTCGCCGCCGACACCGTCGGCGACGTCCTCAAAGCCGCGCACATCGTCCTCGGCCCGTTCGATGACGTCGATCCCGCACCCGGCGAGCGCCCCCCGGCGGACGGCCAGATTCGCGTGACGCGCGTGAACGTGTGGAACGAAACGAAGACCGCGCGGATCCCGCATCGCACTGAGGTGCGCCTAGAAGCAACGGTGGCGCCCGGTCGCACGCAGGTGCTGGACGCCGGCGCGGACGGCGTGAAAGAGACGGTTTACCAGTACGTGCAACGCGGCGCGGAGCAGCCCGTCCGCACCGTCGTCGCCTCGCGTGTCGCGCGCGCGCCGAAAACGCGCATCGTCGTGCGCGGTCTGGGAGAATACGAGGCGTTTCGTGCGCTGGCGCAGGCCGGCATTTCGACGTCGCTTTCGATCGCCGGCACGGCGCTGCGCATGATCGCGACGGCATACATCCCGCAATGCTACGGTTGCAGCGGAATAACACGGATCGGTTTGCCCGCCGGGCACGGCGTCGTCGCCGTCGACCCGCGCGTGATACCGCTCGGCACGAAGCTCTACATTCCCGGTTACGGGCACGCGGTCGCCGGCGATACCGGCAGCGCGATCAACGGCCGCCGCATCGACCTCGGGTTCAATCATCTCGGCGACGCGTTGCGCTTCGGCCGGCGAGAGATCACCGTTTACATCGTTGAGCGATAAACCAGGCGGCAAGACGGCCGGCAACGCGCGCGCACTTCTCGGTGCGCGCTTTTTGCGTCCCAAGAAACACCTCGGCCAGCATTTTCTGATGGATGGGGGCGCCGCCGCCCGCATCGCACGCCTGTGCGAAGGTTTGCCGCGCATCATCGAGATCGGCGCCGGCACGGGCGCCCTCACGGCGCAACTCGCAACGCGCGACGCGCGCGTGAGCGCGATCGAGATCGATCCCGATCTCGTCGCTATTCTGCGCGAGCGCGACGAACTGCGCGCCGTCGAGATCATCGAAGCTGACGCGCTGGCCGTCGATTACGCGGCCTTGGCGGGGAACGCCGCGTGGTGCGCGGCGGGGAACCTCCCCTACAACGTCGCGACGCCGTTGATCTTGCTGTGGCTGGGCCTTGCGAACCCGCCCGAGCGTATCGTCGCGATGGTGCAGAAGGACGTCGCGGACCGTTTCATGGCGAAGCCCGCGACGCCCGCGTATGGGAGCTTGACGCTGGCCGTGCAGTATTGGATGGAGGTCGAGCGCGCTTTCGTGCTCGGGCCCGGCGTCTTTTATCCGCGTCCGCGCGTCGATAGCGCCGTCGTCGTCATGCGGCGCCGCGCCGTGCCCGCGGTGCCGGCGCGCGACCGGGAGTTCTTGCTGCAGGTCGTCCGCGCCGCGTTCGCGTACCGCCGCAAGACCCTGGCGAACAGCCTCGCCCTAGCGCTCGGCATCCCGCGCGAGCGAACGCAAGCGGCCCTGGCGACGCTCGGGCACGATACGGAGATCCGTGGAGAACACTTCGACCTGGGAGCCTTCGCCAAACTCGCCGACATCCTCATCGAATCCTAAAGGCTTCGGCGTTTGGCTCACGCTGCTCGTGCTGGCCGGCACGCTGTTCACCGTGTTCGTCTCGCAGATCGTCACGTTCGCGGTCCTCTACCAGTTCGGCGCCCACGTCGGCGACCCGCGCCATCCCACGGCCGGCGCGCAACTCGCCGTCGCGGCGGTCAGCGATGCCGCGATCACGCTCTACCTGCTCGCCGTCTTGCCGGTCTTGGCCAAATGCCCGCTCTCGGCGCTCGGCATCCGCGCTCCGGGCCCGCGGGAACTGCGGATCGGTTTGATCGGCGCCGTCGCGTTGACCCTGATCGCCGATCCGCTCGCGGGAGCGCTGCAGAGCCTCACGCACGCGACCCATCCCGAAGCCGCTCTCACGCTGCTGCGTGGCTTGCACGGGCCATGGCAGATCGCCGCATTCGTCGTGCTCGCATGCGTGCTCGCCCCGATCACCGAGGAACTGATCTTCCGCGCGTTCATCTTCAACGCGGTCGACCGGTACGCCGGATTTTGGCCCGCGGCCGTGATCAGCGGCATCATCTTCGGGCTCGTTCACGTTTCGAACTCGCCGCTCGACATCGTCGTCTTCGCGCTTCCGCTTGCGATCGGCGGCGTCGTGCTCGCGACCGTGTACACGCGCGCCAAGTGTTACTGGTCGAACGTGATCGCTCACGCGCTGTTCAACTCGGTCGCCGTCGCGGCGATCCTCGTGCTGCACGCGGACATCTAACGTGCGCGTGGCCGTCGACGCGGCGAACCTGCCGAACGATCGGCGCGGGATGGGCCGCATCGTGCGCGGCTATCTGCATTCGTGGCTGGCGGATCCCGCGCTCGAGCTGACGCTGCTCGGACGCTCGAGCGCCGAGGAAAAGGCGATCGCGCATGAGTTTGCCGCGCAACGCGTGCGCACCGCGCGCTCGTCCACGGCACGCGCGCGAAGCGCCTATGATTGCGTCTGGTTCCCTTGGAACGGCATGCGTTTCGAGGCCGCGGCGCCGTCGCTGCTCACGGTGAACGACGTCTTCGCGTTCACCTACGCCCATCCGCAAACGATCGCTCGCTGGCGCGAGCAAGCGCCGATCCGCAACGGCGCACGGCGCGCGACGCGGATCACGACGCCCTCGCTGTGGAGCCGTTCCGAAATCGAGCGCGTGCTCGGCGTCCCCGCGGCCCGCATCAGCGTGATCCCGTACGCGCCGGATCCATTCTGGAGCAGCGCCGACGGCGAACCCTTCGACAAGCTGACGGGGGAGGGCCGGCGCACGGTCGTCGCGGTCGGGCTGCGTGAGGAGCGCAAGAACCCGCTCCTGCTCGTGGAGGCCTGCGCCCGGGCGCTACGCGCGCCCGGCGAGCTGTTGATCGTCGTCGGCGAGCTCGACGCGAATGCTCGCGCGCTGCTGGAGGCACGCGGCGTCCCCCACGAGCTCGTACGAGCGGATGACGCGCAACTGCGGGCGCTCTACCGGCAGGCGACGCTCGTGGCCGTTCCCTCGCTCGCCGAGGGATTCGGCCTGGTCGCCGTCGAGGCGATGGCCTGCGGGGCCCCGGTCCTGGCAGCCGATGCCGCATCGCTCCCCGAAGCGACCGGCGCCGCCGCGTTGCTGCTCGACCCGCACGATCCCAGCGCCTGGGCGCAGGCGATCCGGCGCGTCTTCGATGACGGCGGCTATCGGGCGCAGCTCGCCGCGCGCGGCACCGCGCTCATCGCCTCGTGCGATCGCGAGGAGCCCGCGCGGAGCACGCTCGCGCTGCTAAGCGCGCTCGCTGCCGACGAGCGTTGAGGCGCCGGGGCGCGCGCCCGCGCGCACGTCGTCCACGAGCGCTCGCAGCCGCTCGATGAAGCGGCCGGGAGCGAACGTTTCCGCATGCGCGCGGAGCGCCGCCGGGTCGTAGCCGGCCGGATCGAAATCGCGCAGGACCGCGGCGAGCGATTCCGCGGTCGGCTCCGCGAAATATTCGCCCGTGACTCCCGCCCGCATCGTCTCGAGCGCTCCGCCGCGGCCGAGCGCAATCGCCGGCCGTCCGCTCGCGTTCGCCTCGATCGGAACCAGGCCGAAATCTTCTTCTCCGGGGACGATCACCGCGCGCGCGGCGCCCATCGTCTCGCGCAGTTCCGCATCCGAGAGGCCGCCGCAGAACACCGTCTTCGTGCCGCTCGCCGCGCGCTCTAGCGCCGCGAGCGCGGGCCCCGTTCCGACGATGCGCAGCTTCACGTTCGCCTGGGCGCAGGCCGCGATCGCGCGATCGATCCGCTTGTACGGCAACAGCCGCGAGACGACCAGAAAGTAGTCGCCGTCGCCCGCACCGATGGAGAAGCGATCGACGTCGACCGGGCACGGCAATACGAACGCCTTGCGGCCGTAGTAGCGCTCGATGCGCGCGGCGACGTTGTGCGAGTTCGCCACGAACGCGGTCGGGCGCGCGGCGGCGCGCAGATCCCAGGCGACGAGCTCGGCGACGATCGGACGCGCCAACAGGCCGATCCCGAAGCCGCCGACGTAGCGTTCGTAATCGAACGCGAAGCGGCTCACCGTGTTGATGTAACAGACGTGGGTCGCGTCCGGCCGGGCGATCACGCCCTTCGCCCACGCGGTCGTCGAGCTGATGACCACGTCGTACGGCGAGAGGTCGAACCGCTCGAAGGCGCTCGGATAGAACGGCGCGAGATAGCGGAAGTGGCGCTGTGCGAACGGCAGACGCTGCAGCGCGGAGGTACGCACGCGCTCGGCCTCGACCAGATCTCCGGTCTGCGCCGGGTCGAAGAGCGCGGTGTAGATCGGGGCATCCGGATACGCGCGAGCGATGTGCGCGAAGACGCGCTCCGCACCGCCCCGTTGATTGAGGTAGTCATGGACGAGGGCCACGCGCATCGAGCGAATCTCCGGCGCCGCGCGGAGCGCGTTACTCGCCGTCGCTGCCGCGCGGCAGAATGATCGCGACGATCGTGCGTTGCAGGTAGCGCTTCGCCGCGCGCTGCACGTCGGCCGTGGTGGTTCGATCGATCGCCGCCACGACCGAATTGAGCGGATCGTCGCCGAGACCCGCCGCGGCCAGTTGGGCGAGCAGCGTGCTGCGATCGCTCGGGACCATCGCATCGACCACGAAGCTGCCCGCGGCGGCCGATTTGAAGCGTTTCAAGGCCGGCTCTTTCAACTTCTGTTCGGAGAGCACGCGCGTGACCGCGGCGATCTCGTGCAGCGCCATCGTGGGGTCCACGCGCGCGCCGTTGACCGAGAGGACGAGGCTCGCCGGGAGCGAGTCATAGGAATAGAACGGCGCCACCGTCCGCTCGACGAAACGCAGCGTCGTGCCGTGGGGCTGATCGAACGTGTCCGCGAGCACCGCCTGGATCACGAGCATCGCGCCGAAATCGCGATCGGTCGGCGCCGGCGCGGCGAACCCCATGACAAGCAACGGCGAGCCGATGCTGCGGTGGGTGACCAGACGCCGCGGCACCTCCGGGATCGGCCGGGCTTGAAGGTGCAGCGGCGCGACGCTCCCGGCCGGCAACGCGCCGAGCGCCGCGACGACCGCCGCGCCGAGTTCGGCCGGCATCGGGCCGACCGCGCTCACCCGGGCGCCGTCGTGACGGTAGGTGGCAGCGTAGAACGCGCGCAGGGAGGGCGCCCCGATTCCGGCGAGCGTGCTCGGAGCTCCGATCGTCGCCCCGCCGGTCGCGGGGGCGTATTGCCGGCGAAAGAGTTCGATCCCGACGAGGACGGGATTGTCCTCGACCTCTTTGAAGCGCGCCGCTTGCGTGATGCGCGCGGCGGCGATCGTCGGAGTGGAGAGGTCCGGTGCGCCGAGCGCGTGCCCAAGGAGCGCGACCAGCTCGGGCAGGCGGTCGGCCCGCGCTTCGAGCGTGTAGCGCGTCGCCGTCGCATCGACGGTCCAGCTCAAAGTGCCGCCGCGCAGCGCAACGGCGTCGCGCAGGGGCAACGTGGCGCCCTCGTACGGCACGGGCGTGCGCCCGATGCACTCCGCGAGCAGGGACGCGACCCCGCCCTCACTCGAGGATTGGCGGGCCACGCCCGCCGCAACCGAAATCGCCACGACGCCGGCCGGGGTGTCCAGCGTTTCGCCGATCCCGCGGACGCCGCCGAAATCGCGGGCCGCCGCCGGCGCGAAGCGTTCGCCGGCGGCGTGCGCGGGCGCTGCCGCCAGCGCGCAGAGCGCGAGCGCCCCCGCAAGGGCCGTTGCTCGGACGAACATCACGTTCCGGCTTTCGTGGCTTTGGATGCCGGGCTCTTCGGCTCGGGCACGAAGGTCACGCGCGCGCCGGGACGGGCCAGATACTTGCGGGCCGTCTCCGCGACGAACGCGGGCGTCAAGGCGGCCGCCGCGGCGAAGTAGCCCGTTGCCGACAGGCCGGAGATCGGCGCGTAGCTCGGGTTCCCTTCGACGGTGTACCAGCCGAGATTGTCGCTGACTTCCACCGGCGTCTGCACGTCCGTGGCGATCCTCGCCGTGAAGCCGTCCAGCGCCCGGGCGAACGTCAACTGATCGAGCGGTTTCTGCATCTCGGCCAGCGAGCGCTCGATCGCCGCGCGCAACTCGTCGCTGTGAGCGCTCGTGTACGTAACCAGGAAGACCCCCGGATCGCGTAAGGTGATGAACTGGCCCGTGAGGTTCGCCGTGGGCTCCCGCTCTGCGAGCGGCGCGCTCACGGTTCCGCTTCCCGGACGGAACAGATAGTCGGCGATGAAGTCGAGCGCCGTCGCCTCGCGTTCGCTCACGATCGGCGGACCGGCCCAGCCGAGCGCACCGCCGGCGTCCTCGAGCTTTCGCGTCAGCGCGCCCGGTTCGGCGGCAAGGCCGGACGGCACCGGGGGTTCGACCGCCGCCGAAGCCGGATCGACGCTGGGGCGGCCCGCGGAAACGGCCGTCGCAAGATCCGGCGTCACGCGCCCGGCGGCGACGACGACGGCATTCTGCGCGCGGAAAGCGCGCTTGGCGAAATCGCGCACCGCATCGATGCCGATCGAACCGATCCCCTGGGGATCCCCGCCCGGCGGATAGAGCTTCGGTCCGCTGGAGAACAGCGCGGCAAAGATCGCATCGCGCCCGACGACGTCGGCATTGAACGACTGGATCGCGGCATCGATCGAAACGGCACGCGCGGCTGCCCGGTAGCCGTCGTCGGTGAGGACCGGCGCGAAATAGGCCCGCGTCATCGCGGCGAGCACTTGCCGCGCACCGCCGGCGGGGACCACCGCCGTCACCGAGACCGAGTCGCTGAACGCCGAGATCATCAGTCTGCCGCCGAGATCGTCGACGATCCGGTCGAGCGATTGGCCGACCAGCGGCTTCGAAGCGGACACGACCTGCGCGGCCAGGCGCGCCACGCCCGGCGCCTTTTGGGAATCGAAGCCGGCCGAAGGCGCGCGGAACCAAAGCTCCAACGACACGACCGGGGCCCCAGGCGTCGTTCGAACGATCACCTCGGGCCCGGAGAGCGGGGCTTGTGCGGCTGCCGGGGCCGTGCCCGCGACCGCCAGGATCGCGGCGAGGGCAAGCGCGGCCGCGTCGCCACGCCGGCGAGCGCGGCCGAACGCGAGCACTATGCGGGTTCCGGCGAGATCGTCGGCGGGATGCGCCGGCGGCTTTCGGGCCGCTCCGGATTCGGGTCGGTGATCGGCGCCGCGGCCGAGGGAGGCGTCTTCGGCTTGCTGTCGCCCGGGGTGAAGGGCGTGCCGGCCAAGATCGCCTTGACCTCGTCGCCTTCGACAGTCTCGTGTTCGAGCAGGGCGGCGACCATGCGGTCGACCTTATCCCAATTCTGCTCGAGGAGCTCGCGCGCGTTCGCGTAGCACTCGTCGATGATCCGGCGAACTTCGGCGTCGATCTTGCTCGCGATCTCCTCCGAGTAGTTCCGGTCCTCGCCGAAATCGCGCCCGAGGAAGACCTGGTGGTTGCCTCGCCCGTACTGGATCGGTCCGAGCGAATCGGACATGCCGTACTGCGTGACCATCCGCCGCGCGAGTTCGGTCGCCTTTTCGAAGTCGTTGCTGGCGCCCGTCGTCACGTCGTGGAACTTGATCTCTTCGGCGATCCGCCCGCCCAGCGCCATCGAGATCTGCGCGAGCAGCTCTTCCTTGGTGACGCTGTGCCGGTCTTCGTCCGGGTGCGACCAGGTGATGCCCAGCGCCATGCCGCGCGGGATGATCGTGACCTTGTGGACCGGATACGCCTTGTCCAACAGGCCGCCGACGATCGCGTGGCCGGACTCGTGATAGGCGGTGTTCTCTTTTTCCTTATCGGACATCACGAGCGAGCGGCGTTCCGGGCCCGCGACGACGCGGTCGATCGCTTCTTCGCAATCGGCCATCTCGATCATCGACTTGTTCTTGCGGGCCGCGAGCAGCGCGGCCTCGTTGAGCAAGTTCTCGAGATCGGCGCCGGAGAAGCCGGGCGTGCGCTTCGCGAGCGTGTCGAGCGAGATCTCCTTGGAGAGCGGCTTGTTCTTGGCATGTACCGCGAGGATCGCGGCACGGCCCTTGACGTCGGCACGGTCGACGACGATCTGCCGGTCGAAGCGGCCCGGGCGCAAGAGCGCGGGGTCCAGCACGTCCGGCCGGTTCGTCGCCGCGATCAGGATGACGCCCATGTTTTGATCGAAGCCGTCCATCTCGACGAGCAACTGATTGAGCGTCTGTTCGCGCTCGTCGTGGCCGCCGCCGAGGCCCGCGCCGCGCTGGCGGCCGACCGCGTCGATCTCGTCGATGAACACGATGCAGGGAGCCGACTTCTTGGCCTGCTCGAACAGGTCGCGAACGCGCGAGGCGCCGACGCCGACGAACATCTCGACGAAATCGGAACCCGAGATCGAGAAGAACGGCACGCCCGCTTCACCCGCGATCGCGCGGGCGAGCAGCGTCTTGCCGGAGCCCGGCGGGCCGAGCAACAGGACGCCCTTGGGGATGCGCGCGCCGAGCGCCTGAAACTTCTTGGGATACTTCAGGAACTCAACGACCTCACCGAGCTCTTGCTTGGCTTCTTCGATCCCGGCGACGTCGTTGAACGTCACCTTCGTGCGGTTCTCCGACATCAGCTTCGCGCGCGAACGGCCGAAGCTCATCGCCTGACTGCCCCCGCTCTGCGCCTGCCTCAGGATGAAGATCAAGATCAGCGCCATCAGCGCGAACGGGAAGAACTGCAGGAGCATCGAGAGGAACGGCGCCGATTGCTGGGTCTCCACATCGTATTTCACGTGCTTGCGGCGCAGTTCGGGGATCAGATCGCGGTCTTCGGGCAGGGTGGTCTGAAAATGCTCCTGCCCCTTGGAGGTCTGCATGTCGCCCGCCGCATCGCGGCCCACGATCTTGACGTTGACGATCTCGCCCGCGTCGACGGCATCGTAGAATTCCGAGGACGTCAGATGCCGGACCGCAGGCTGCGGCAGAACCCACCGGTCGACGGCAAAAATGACGGCCAGGAAGATGGCGACGACGATGGCGATCGAGCGGAAATGCTTTCCCACGTGGTGGCTTCCCCTATCCCGCTGTCTCGAAGGCGCCCGGGGCGAGCTTCGCTACGTACGGAAGATTCCGATACTTTTCTTGGTAGTCCAAACCGTACCCTACGACAAACGTGTCAGGACATGCTAGCCCGACGTAATCGAGCGGTACGGTGATTTGACGACGGAACGGCTTGTTCAGCAGCACGCAGGTTCGCAAGCTTGCCGGCTTCCGGCTGCGGAGCAGGCTCTGAAGGTAATCCAAGGTCAATCCGTTGTCGACGATGTCCTCCACGATCACCACATATTTGCCTTCGACACTTTCGGTCGTGTCTTTGAGGAGCCGGACCTCTCCGCTCGATCGATTGCGGTTCCCATAGCTCGAAACGGCGATCGTATCGATGCGCACGTCGGCGAGCGTGGAAAGCGCCCGGGCCAAGTCTGCGATGAAGAACAACGCCCCCTTCAACACGCCGATCAGGTGGATGGATGCCCCGGCGTGATCGCGAGCGATCTCCGCGGCCAGGCGGCGCACCGCCTCGGCCAGCTCCTCTTCGGAAAAGACGACCGCTTCGACCTCGGGCGGGGGGAACAGGAAGACGCTCATCAGCGCTCCTTCGACTCGAGGCTGCGCCCTGCTAGCACGTCGATCGCCACGCCGCTCTTGATGAAATGCCGGCCTGGGCGCCCGGCTTCCAGGGCGCGCGCGGCGGCCTCCAGGCGCTCGAAGGGGACGTCGCGCAAACCGGGGCCGGCGGCGAGCTCCTCACGCAGGCGCGCGCGCAAGGCGGCCCGATCCGTCGCGGCGAGTTCGTCCCGCACGATCCGGGCGCAGCGCGCCACGGCGGCATCGAGATGGGGGAAGCGCAGCCGCAGGTCGGCCAGCGCCGCTCTGACCGCATTGCGCGCGTAGCGCCGGTCCGCGTTCGTCGGGTCCAGCGCGTACGGCAGATGCTCCGCGGCGCAGAGCGCCGTCAAGGCGTCGCGCTCGACGTCGAGGAGCGGGCGGACCAGCGTCTTCCCCTCGCCGAGCGGACGCTCCGGGCGCATCCCAGCGAGACCGGCCGGCCCCGTTCCCCGAAACAGCGCGAGCAGCACCGTCTCGGTCTGGTCCCCGGCGTGATGCGCCGTCATGATCCGGCTCGCGCCCGCCTGCGTGGCGAGCGTTTCGAGCGCTCGATAGCGGCCTTCGCGCAATTCGGCCTCGCCCGGCTCCGGCGCGAGTTCGAGGCTCGCGCAGCGCACGGGCACGCCCAGCGCCGTTCCGAGCGCCAGGACGACCGCTTCGTCTTGCCAGGCGCTCGGGCGGAGCCGATGGTTGACGTGGCCGAGCACGAGCCTCGCGCCCGCTCGAACGCAGGCCGGGCGAAGCAGCGCGGCGAGCGCGACGCTGTCGGGTCCGCCGGAGACCGCCGCCAAGAGCGTTTCCCCCGCGCGCGGCGCGACCGCCCGCGCGACGATCGCCTCGAGACGGCGTTCCGGATGCAAGCCCCTCATCGGCGCACGGCGCGGGCGAGTTCGCGTTTGCTTTCGCGTTCCTTGACGTCGCGCCGCTTGTCCCACAGCTTTTTGCCGCGGGCCAGCGCCAGGTCGATCTTCACGATGCCGCGTTTGAAATAGAGCCGGGTCGGAACGAGCGTGAGCCCCTGCTCGCCGACGCGCGCCGCAAGGCGCGTGATCTCCGCGCGATGCAGCAAGAGCTTGCGCGGCCGCCGCGGCTCGTGATTCGAGAAGCTGCCCTCCTTGTACGCGGGAACGTGCATGCCGAGCAGCCAGAGCTCGCCCTCGCGCACGCGGGCGTACGCTTCGTTCAAGCTGATCTGGCCAGAGCGAATGCTCTTGATCTCGGTCCCCGTCAGCGCGATGCCCGCCTCGATGCGTTCGAGGAACTCGTATTCGAAGCGCGCGCGGCGATTGTCGACGCTCGGCTCGGGAGCGCGCCGCTTCGCCGCCGGAGCCGCGCCGGCCGCCTTACGCGCCATCGGGGTCTCCGAGCCTCACGCCCTCGCCGAGAGGCCCGCGTTCGACGAATTTGCCGGTCCCCTCCGCGAGCACGGTTCCGTCGGCGGCAAGGACGCTCGCTTCCAAGCCGAACACGCGGCCGCGGCGCCAGGCGACGCGCCCCGTGACGCGCAGCGGCGCACCGATCGGAACCGGCGCGCGAAAACGCGCGGTCAGTTCCGCGGTCACGCCGCGGTAGCCCGCGGCGCCCGCCGCGTGCGCCATCCCCTCGTCGAGCAGCGTCATGACGATGCCGCCGTGAACGATCCCGCGCCAGCCCTGAAACGGTTGCGGGATGACGATCTCGCTCTGCACGCCGTCCTCCGCGGGGGTGAAACGTAGCCCGAGCCCGCTCGCGTTGTGCGGCCCGCACGCGAAGCAGTGCCCGTCATCGACGACCCGGTCGGCGGGAGGCGGCTGCAGGCTCACGATTTCGCCTTCGCCGGGCTATAGTCGCCGCGCTCGATTTTCTCGAGCAAATGCTTGGCGAGGATCGTGTCCACGTTCGCGGCGAGCGCGCGCGCGAGCACCGTCTTCGCATCCTCGAGATCGCGACGCTCCAGATAGATGCGGGCCGTCAGCGTGTAGGCGTGCTGCGCTTCGCCGACGTTGCCCGCGTCGAGCGCGAGCGCGCGGTCGAGCTCGCGCAGCGCCGCTTCGGGCTGCCGCAGATCGTAGAGCAGCGACCCGATGTGAAAATGGATGTCGGCATACTCCGGCACGAGGTTGGGGACCTCGATCGCATACGCCAAGCCGCGTTGCGGTTCGTGCAGATCGGTCTGGTAGAGCTGTGCGAGATATTCGCGCGCGAGGACGTCGTCCGGATCGCTGCGCAACGCCTCGAGGAACTCGTTCTTCGCCCGGTTCGCTGAACGCTCGCCGTAACGCAAAATCCCGAGCCCGACGTGTGCCGCGGCACGCTCAGGCGCGAGCTCGCGGGCCGCCGCGAATTCGTCGCGCGCATCCTGGAGCCGATCGCGGCCCGCGAGCGAAGCGAACAGGTAGGTGAAGCCGAGCCGCACGTGCGCGGCGTAGTCCTTGGGGGCACCGCTGACGGCATCTTCGGCGGCGCTGGTCAACGCGTCGAGCGCGCCCGGCCGTTGCGCGGCGGCGGCCCCGAGGAACGAGATCGCGAAGGTGTTCTCGGGGATGACCGCGAGCGCGCGTTCGAAGTCGCTCTGCGCCGGTTCGAACTCGCGCGCATAGAAGTGGCGTAGACCGGCGCCGAGCGGCTGCGTGAAGCGTCCGTTCGCGTAATCGTCGCCCTGTGCGGCGGCGGCGCTGGTTCCGCCGGCAACGGCGAGCGCGGCGGCAAGCGTCAGGATTCGAACCGCGATGCTGCACATGATCGGGCCCACACCTTTCGGCGCAGCCTTCAGGCGCCCTTGGCGGACCGCTTCACGCGCACCCGCACGGCGCGCTTATGATGGTTCACGACTCCGTGCAGCGTGACGAATTCGGCGAAATCGCCGGCCGAGAGCGGCTTGCTGAAGAAATATCCTTGGATTTCCTGGCATCCGGCGGCGCGCAGATACTCGACCTGTTCGGCGGTCTCCGCACCCTCCGCGACGACGCGCAAGCCGAGTTCTTCGGCCAAATAGACGATCGAACGCACGATCGCGGCGTCGGTCGACGAGTTCATCGCGCTGCTCGCGAAGCTTTGATCGATCTTCAGCAGCGAGAGCGGCAGGCGCTTGAGATACGTGATCGACGAAAATCCCGCGCCGAAATCGTCAAGCGATATCTCCGATCCGAGCGCGCGAATCTTCTTCAGCTCGCCGATCAGCTTATCGGAGCAATCCACCAGCAGACTCTCGGTGATTTCGACGTCGATCGAACCGGGCGGTGCGCCGGTATCGCTCATCGCATCCGCCAGAACCTTGTGGACGTCCGAACGCGCGAATTGCACCGGCGACACGTTGACCGCGATCGGAACCGCGGCGATGCCGGCTCGCTGCCACGCGACGTACTGGCGGCACGCTTCGCGAAACACCCAGTCGCCGATCGGCACGATCAGCCCGCTGCGTTCGGCAATGGGAATGAATTGCGCGGGCGCTTGAACGCCGAGCACGCGGTGGTGCCAGCGGATAAGGGCCTCGCAGCCCGCGACCCGCCCGGAAGCGAGGTCGATCTTCGGTTGATAGGCCAGCGTGAATCCGCCGTGCTCGAGCGCCTCGTGAAGCGCCTCCTTGATCGTGACGCGCCGTACGCTCTCCACCGTCATCGCGTCCGCATAGAGCCGGAACACGGCGCCGCCGTCGGCGCGCGCTCGCTCGAGCGCGCTGCCGGCGTCGTGCATCAAATCCGTCGCCCTCGGCTCGAGACCGAGCGGGAGCGCGCATCCGGCGCTCACCGTGATCTCGATCTCGCTCTGCCCGAGACTGTAACGCCCGCCGAGGTGCTTTACGACGCGCTCCGCGAGGACCGTCGCCGCATCGGCGTCCGCGATCTCAGAAAGCACGCCGAACTTGTCCGAGTCGAGCCGCGCGACGACCTGTTCTTCTCGCGCCGCGGCGCGGGCGGCGTCCGCGATCAGGCAGATCAGCTTGTCGCCGACGCCGATGCCCAGCGCATCGCTGATCTCTTGGAAATCGTCGAGCTGGAAAACCACGACCGCGAACAGGCGGCGTTCCGCGGCGAACCGCTCGAGTGCCAGCGCCACGGCGCGTTCGAAATAGTCGCGACTGTAGAGGGAGGTCAGGACATCGCGGTCGAGCGCGTGCTGCACCCGCTCGCGAGCGCGCTTCTCTTCGGTCACGTCGATCAGGACGCCGATCGAGCTGCGTTCGCGGCCGCCTTCGACTTCGATCCGGACGGCGGCCCTTATCCACTTGATCTCGCCGTGCGGCACGATACGAAACTCGGCGGACCACATGCCGCCGCCGTTCTTGATCGCTTGCGCGTAGGAAATATTGACCTGATCTTGATCGCGAGCGTAATACACGCGCGCATCCAGTCCCGAGCGGCCGAAGGCCTCCTCGGCCGGAACGCCGAGGATCTCGGCGGTGCGGCCCGCGACGAACTGATAGTCCCAGCCGTCGGGCGGGCGCCCCGTTCGGCGGTACACGATCAGCGGAACGTTCGCATCGATCGTGCGCAGGATGTCGTCCTTGCGCGCGAGCTCCCGCAGGAGCGCGGACCGGTCCGGGCCGATCCCCGCCCGCCGCTCGAGCGCGAAGGATGCCGCCGAGACGCCGAGCGCGGCGAGCCACGCGAGGCCGAGCGCGATACGGGCCCAGAGCGGCGTTGCGAGCGTGACGGACAGGGCGCACAACAGCGCGCCGAGGCCCGCGCTGACGGAGATCGCCCGTCGAGCCTCGGGCACGAACGCGAGCGCGAACCCCGGCGCGCGAGGCCCGAACACGGGACCGGCGCGCTCCTCGCCTTCAGCTCCCGGCATACAGTTTCGCGCCCGGCAGGTGCGCCTTTCCGTTCGGCGCGCGGGGCGGCGCGGCTCCGTGCGTGGTGAGGTAACGGGCGAATTCGTCCGGGCCGAGCGGTCTGCTGAAAAAATATCCCTGAATCTCCTGGCAGCCCGCATCGCGCAGGTATTGGACTTGCTCCGCGGTCTCCGCGCCCTCCGCGATCACGCGCAATCCGAGTTCGTCCGCAAGGTACACGATCGATCGCACGATCGCAGCATCCGTCGAAGAACTGAGCGCCCTGCTGGCAAAACTCTGGTCGATCTTCAACAACGAAAGCGGCAGGCGTTTGAGATATGAGATCGACGAGAAACCCGTGCCGAAATCATCGAGCGAGATCTCCGCGCCCAACTGCTGGATCTTCTCGAGCTCCTCGATCAGCGCGTCCGAACAGTCGACGAGCAAACTTTCGGTGATCTCGATGTCGATGGCGCCGAGCGGGGCGCCGGTCGCGGCAAGCGCCCCCGCCAGCGCCTCGTGCACATCGGTCCGCGCGAACTGCACGGCCGAGACGTTGACGGAGATCGGAACGCAGGCGACGCCCGCCGCCTGCCAAGCGACGTACTGCCGGCAGGCCTCGCGGAAGACCCAGTCCCCGATCGGGACGATCAGGCCGGTGCGTTCGGCGATTGGAATGAAATCCGCCGGATTGCGGATCCCGAACGCCGGATCCCGCCAGCGCAGCAACGCTTCGCAGCCCGCCAACCGGCCCGACGCGAGATCGATCTTGGGTTGATAGGCCAAGGTGAATTCGTGCCGCGCGAGCGCCTCGCGGAGCGCTTCCTTGATCGTGACGCGCTTGGAACTCTCGAGCGTCATCTCGTCCGCGTAGAGACGCGACATGCCGCACCCGTCGGCGCGGGAACGCTCGAGCGCGCTGCCCGCATCGTGCATCAAGTCGGTCGCCATCGGCTCGGGGCCGAGCGGTACGGCACACCCGGCGCTGATCGTGACGTCGATTTCGTGCGTCCCGATGCTGTAGCGCCGCCCGAGACTGTTGACCAAGCCCAGGGCAAGCTCAGCCGCGCCCCCCGTATCCGCCACTTCCGCGAGGACGGCGAACCTCTCGGTTGCGAGCCTTGCCACGACGTCCGTCCGGCGCGACGCCGCGAGCGCCGCCTCGGCGATCAAACACAGCAGGCCGTTCCCGGCTTCGATGCCGAGCGCATCGTTGAGTTCCTGAAAATCGTCGACCTGAAACTTGACGACCGCGAACGAGCGCCGCTCCGCGGTGTAACGCCTGGCGGCGGTCGCGACCGCGCGCTCGAAGAAGTCGTGACTGTACAGCCCGGTCAGCGCGTCGCGATCGATCGCGCGCTGCGTGCGCTCGCGCGCGAGCTGCTCCTCGGTCACGTCGAGCAGGACGCCCGTCGAACTCGTCTCGCTAGCGCCTTCGACGTCGATTTGCACGGCCGAGCGCAGCCACTTGACCTCGCCGGCGGGAGTCACGATGCTGTACTCGCGCGACCAAGCGCCGCCGCCGCCGGCGACCTTCTCCTCATACGACGCGATGATTCGCTCGCGCTCGCCGGCACGGAAGAGTTCAGGTGCAAGCCCCGACGGGCCGAACGCTTCTTTCGGAGAGAGGCCGAGGATCTCGGCCGTGCGGCCGCCGACGAACTGATACTCGTAAGAGCCGCCGACCGCGATTCGCCGGTAGACGATCGCAGGGACGTGCGTTTCGATCGCACCGAGGATCTCGTCCCGGCGTCGCAGGCTCAATTCGAGCGAGGATCGGGCGAGCAGCACGGCGCGCCGTTCCCGGTCGAAAAACACGGCCCAAATTGCGAACGTGACGAGCCAGCCCAGCCCGACGAAAAGACGAATCGTGAGCGGAGTGACCACGGTGAGCGAAAGGACGCAGAACGCCAAACCCAGCCCAGCAGTCAGCTGAAGCGGCCGATGGCTCTCTGCGTTCATTCGTCTCACCGGCGGAGGCTACCGCGCTGAGGTCGCAACCGGTGACGCGCGAGCGTAGGCGCCCTAGCAAGGCGCGGGACGAGCCGCCGGAGTCGGGTTCGCGGACCATGGTGCTTGAGTTGCTGGTCCATATAATCGTAAGCTCGATTCGGAGTTCGGATGGACCGGCTTGACGGAAAGCGGGTGTCCACCTATACAGTTCGGCATAACGTCCCGCCGCGCGTAGCGAACGGCGCTAACGCAGCGTGGGAACGCTAGCGGCCGGAAAGCAAGCGGGTGCCGAGCGCGTCCGGCAGATTCGCGGCGGCGATCTTCGCTCGCACCGCGGCGATCTCGTACGCGACGCGTCGCCAAGCGAGCGTTTGCGCCAGCCGGTCGAAGGAGACGAACGACGCCGACGGGTTGAGGTCGCGCGGCTGGCCGACGCTGCCGACGTTGATGACGTAACGCAAGTGCGGCTCGAGCGCAAGCGTTCCGCCGTGCTGGTAATGACGGTGCGTGATCGTCGCGTTCGCCTCCAGGACGTAGGCTTCGGCGACGTGCGAATGCCCGACGAAGATCAAGCGCGCATCGGTCGAGGCAAATGCCCGGGCGGCGTCGTCGACATCGAGGATGTATTCGAAGTACGTCACGGGGGCGCCGTGCACGAGCAGAAAATCGTCGGCGCGGATCTCGTAGCCGAGCCGGTTCAAATAGGCTCGATGTTCGGGGCGCAGCACGCCCTGCGTCCATTCGATCGCTTCGGAGGCGAAGTCGTTGAAGTATTCGAGGCCGACGTTATCGAGCGCTGCGACTTCGTGGTTCCCGAGGATGCAATGCCGCGCGCGCTGCGCGATCGTTGCCACGCACTCGTTGGGATTCGGTCCGTAGCCGATGACGTCGCCCAAACACCAGAGGTCGTCCCCCGGCGCGATCTCCGCGAGCACGGCCGAGAGCGCTTCGAGGTTGGCGTGAACGTCCGAGAGGATCGCGATGCTCATCGCGGCGCGCGGGAGGCGAGCAAGCCGGCGAAGACCTCGGCAAACGCGGCCCGCTCGGACGGCGCCCCGACCGTCACGCGAATGAAGCCGTCGAGCGGCGGCGCGCCGGGTTTACGAATGAAGATCCCATTCTCCAACAGGGCTTCGACCATCGCCTCTGCGGACGCGCGCGAGCCGAGATCGAAACACACGAAATTCGTCGTAGAAGGGATCGTGCGCACGCCCAACCGCGCCCCCAGCGCCGCGTACTCCTCGCGCCCGCGTGCGACCTCGGCGACGACGCCCGAGATGAACTCGCGTTGCTCGAGCGCGGCCAGCGCACCGATCTGCGCCGTGCGGTTCACGCCGTATTGATTGCGAATCTTGCCGAGCACGGCGATCGTCTCGCGCGGTGCGAGCGCGTAGCCGATTCGCGCGCCGGCGAGCCCGTACGCCTTGGAGAACGTCCGCATGCGCACCACGCGCGGATCGCCGTTCGGCGCCGGCAGAGCGTGCTCGGGGATGAAATCCGCATACGCTTCGTCGAGCACGACGAGCGATTGCGCGGGAAGCGCCGCCAGAAAGGCTTCGACGTCGGCCGCGCGCGCGAACGTGCCGCTCGGGTTATCCGGATTCGCGAGGTAAACGAGCCGCGCGCGTTCGCGCCGCGCGAGTGCGGCGAGCGCGGGAAGATCGACTCCGTAGTCGTCGCGATAAGGAACGGCCGCGATGCGCGAACCAAAGCCGGTGACGTGGTAGGCAAACGTCGGATAGGTCCCGTGCGTCACCGCCGCGACCTCGCCGTCGCCGAGGTACGCCCGCACGACCAAGCCGAGCAAATCGTCGATCCCCGAGCCCACGATGATCTCGTCGACGTGCACCGCATGCCGCGCGGCGAGCGCGGCGCGCAGCTCGGCCGATTCGGGATCGCCGTACCACGACGTGCGGACGATCTCGCTTCGCATCGCGGCGAGCGCCGCGGGAGGGGGGCCGAACGCGCTCTCGTTTGCGCCCAGGCGAATCAACTCGCTGCGGCCGACGCGGCGCGCGAGTTCCTCGGGGCCGACGAACGGACGCGCGGCCGGAACGGCGGCGACGACGCGGGCGGGCTTGGGGGTCATGCAGGTTCTCCGCGCACCGGCACGCCGCTGCCCGCATAGGCCACGACCGTCACGGGCGCACCCGCTTCTATTCGCTGCGCCTCCGGAGGGGTGATGACGTAGCCGCTCGAGCGCGCGAGCAGGCTCGCGAGCGCCGAGCGGATGCGCAGCGGCGCGGCGAAGAGCCGGCCTTCCCGCCGAAAGACCGAAGCCGGCGTGTAGAACGTCCATCCCGCGCGACCTTCGAACGGCGCCGCGGCGATTGCGCTCACGCCCGCTTGCGCCTCCTCGGCGGCGCCGACGCAGGCCGCGACGATCGGCCGCACGACCGCTTCGAGAATCAGCAGCGCCGAGGGCGGATTCCCCGGAAGCCCGATCACGGGCTTGCCGCCGATCGCCGCGAGCATCGCGGGTTTCCCCGGCTTCACGCGCAGGCCGTGGACCAGGACGCCGGGAGCACCGAGACTCGCGACGATGCGGGGCACGAGGTCCCGTTCGCCGACCGAGGAGCCGCCCGTCAGGAAAACGCCGTCGTAGCCGGCAAGGGCGTCCGCGAGCGCCGCGCGCAACGCGCCCGGCGCATCCGCCACCCTCGGCAGATGAACGGCGTCGGCTCCCATCGCACGCAGGCTCGCGGCGATCGCGAAGCGGTTCGAATCGCGCACTTGACCGATGCCGGGAACGGAAGCCGGATCCACGAGCTCATCGCCCGTGGAAACGATCGCGAAGCGCGGCCGCGCGAAGACCGGCACGACGGCATATCCGAGCGTTGCCAGCAGTCCGGCCTCGACCGAGCCGATGCGGCGGCCCGCTTCGAGCAGCCGTTCGCCCGCCGCGGCATCCGCGCCGGCCTGCGTGACGCAGTCGTGCGGCGGGGGCGCCGCCCGCAAGCGGATCGTTCCGTCCGTTTCATCGACGTCTTCGATCGGCACGACCGCATCGGCGCCCTCGGGCAACACCCCGCCCGTCGGAATGCGCAGCGCCTCGTCCGGCGCGATCGCCTTCGGCGGCGCGTGCCCCATCAGGATCTCACCCACGACGCGGCGTGCCTGCAAGCCCGCCGAACTGGCGACGGCGAAGCCGTCCATCGTCGAACGCGCGTTGGCCGGCAGCGGCTCGAGCGAAAAGGCGGGTTCGGCGAGGATGCGCCCGAGCGCAGCATCGAGTGCGACGTCTTCGCGCCGCGGCGGCGCGAGCGCGGCGCGCTCGAAAAAGCGCGCGACCGCGGCATCGGGTGCGGCGAGATCGCCGGAAACGAACGGCGCCTGCGGCGGCGGAAGGACGAAATCGCGCATGAGGGCCGAATTTCTTTCGCCGCACAGCCCCGAGCCCCGCTCGCGGAAGGCGCACGGAATTGGCTCGCTGTTGGCCAATCTGCTCGAGAATGTTAGATATCGGACTGATTCGCCGCGATCCGGAACGCGTGCGCCGCGCCGCCGCGCGCCGGCCCACGGGAGCCGCCTTCGTCGACCGCGTGAGCGAACTTGATGCGGAACTGCGCGCTTCCCGCACGGCAACCGAACGGCTCAAGGCCGAAAAGAACGGCCTTACCGCCCTGATTTCAGCGGCCTCCGACCGGGCGGCGGAAGCGCGGCGCCTGCGCCCGCAGATCGCCGACCTGGACGCGCAGATCGCCGCAGCGCAGGCTGCGATCCCCTCGCTCGAAGCACAGATCGACGAGATCTTGGCGGACGTTCCGAACCTGCTGGACGAAACGGTCCCCGACGGCAGCGGCGAGGACGACAACGTCGAGGTGCGCAATTCCGGCGCGCCGCCGGCGTTCGAATTTGCGGCGAAACCACATTGGGAGCTCGGCGAAGCGCTCGGGATCCTCGATTTCGAACGCGCCGCGAAGCTGTCAGGGAGCCGCTTCACCGTGCTGCGCGGCAAGGGTGCGCGGCTGGCGCGCGCGCTCGCCGCATTCTTCCTAGATCGTGCGGCGCAACGCGGCTACGTCGAGATCGCGCCGCCGCTGCTCGTGACGCGCGGCACGATGTGGGCGACCGGCCAGCTCACGAAATTCGCCGATGCGATGTTCCGCGACGCGGATACCGACCTGTTCATGATCCCGACGGCCGAAGTGCCCCTGACCGCCTTGCACCGCGACGAGATCCTCGCGCCCCAAGCGCTTCCGTTGCAGTACACGGCGTTCTCCCCGTGCTTTCGCAAAGAGGCGGGCGCCGCGGGGAAGGACACGCGCGGCTTGATCCGCCAGCATCAGTTCGAAAAAGTCGAACTCGTGTGGTTGACGGAACCCGAGCGCTCGTTCGAGGCGCTCGAACGGCTGACGGCCGATGCGGAAGCGCTGCTGGCGGAGCTCGAACTCCCGTACCGCGTGATATCACTGTGCGCCGCCGACGTCGGTTTCAACTCCGCCAAGACGTACGATCTGGAAGTGTGGCTCCCCGGTCAGGCGACCTACCGGGAGATCAGCTCGTGTTCGAATTGCACGGATTTTCAGGCGCGGCGCTCCGCGATCCGTTTCCGGCGCGACGTGAAGGCGAAGCCCGAATTCGTGCACACGCTCAACGGCTCGGGGCTCGCCGTCGGCCGCACGCTCGTCGCGGTCCTGGAGAACTATCAGAACGCCGACGGCAGCGTCAGCATCCCGCGCGCGCTCGTGCCGTTCTGCGGATTCGACCGGATCGAAGCCGCCGCGTGACTACTCGCGGCCGAGCAGCCAAAGTTCGTCGAGGAACGCCGTAGCGAAACTCCCCGGGCCGCGGACGGTCCGCGCCGCGCGTTCCCCCGCCTCGGCGAAGATCGCCGAGGCCGCCGTCGCGGCGCGCAGCGGCGTCTCGCTCGTCCGCAACAGCGCGGCCATCAGCGCGCCGAGCGCGCAGCCCACGCCCGTCACCTTCGTCATCAGCACGTCGCCGCCGGGGACTTCGATCACCTGGCTTCCATCCGTGATGAAATCGACCGCTCCGCTGACCGCGACGACGGCGCCCGTGCGCACCGCGAACGCCCGCGCGAACGGCAGCGCCTCGTTCGAGGCGGCCGTGGAGTCGACGCCCTTGCCCCCGCCGCTGGCCCCGGCCAGCGCCAGAATCTCGGAGGCGTTGCCGCGTACGATCGCGGGACCGTGCGCCAACAGCTCCGTCGCGATGCGCGTGCGGAACGGCAGCGCCCCGGCCGCCACGGGATCGAGCACCCACGGCGTACCGGCCGCGCGCGCCGCACGCGCCGCCTCCAGCATCGCCCTCGCATCGGGCCCCGTGATCGTGCCGACGTTGACCAGCAGCCCCTGCGCGATCGCGGCGAAGCCGGCGACCTCCTCGATCGCGTTGATCATCGCCGGCGAGGCGCCGGCCGCCAGCAGCACGTTTGCCGTAAAACCGGCGGCGACGATGTTCGTCATGCAGTGGGTCAGCGGGGCTGCGTTGCGCAACTCCGCTAGATCGGCGGCCACGTCGGCGTTTGGCCAGGTTCGTTCGGTTACCACGTTCGGGGAGGTCCCTTCAGGCGCGAGCGCTCGATCGCGGAGAGCGTGACGGACGTTTAAGGCACAATCGCCGCCGATGCCTCCCGGCGCCGCAGCGAGAGACCGGCGGCCCGCCGGATTCGAGCGCAAGAGTACGGTGGACGCGGCGCGGCGCGGCGGCTACGGTGTCGGAAGAGCCGAACGCCCTCGGCCCGCGAAGGAGGTGGGGAATGTTGGATCCGCAGTGCTGCTGGAGCGCGGTGCTCGACCGCGATGCGTCTTGGGATGGCCGCTTCTTCTTCGGCGTGGTCACCACGGGCGTCTATTGCAGGCCGTCCTGCGCCGCGCGCAGGCCCTTGCGCAAGAACGTTCGCTTCTATGAAACGGCGGCGGCGGCCCAGGCGGACGGCCTGCGCGCGTGCCTGCGCTGCCGTCCGCTGCAGGCCGGCGAAACGGATCCCCACGCCGCGCGCATTCGCACGATCTGCCGCTATATCGAAGCGCACGACGACGGCCCCTTGAAGCTGCGCGATCTGGCGGCGCTCGCGGGACTCAGCCCGTTTCACTTTCAGCGCAGCTTCAAGGCGGTCGCCGGCGTGACGCCGCGCGAGTTCGTCGACGCGACGCGCGTGCGGCGCTTCAAGAGCGCGTTGCGCACGGCGAAGAACGTGACCGCGGCGACGTTCGAAGCCGGCTATGAATCGGCCGGAAACGCCTACGAACGCAGCGGCACGAAGCTCGGGATGACCCCGAAGCAGTATCGCGACGGTGCCCGGAACATCGAGATCAGCCACGTCGTCGTGCACTCGCCGCTCGGCTTGATGCTGATCGCGGCGACGGACCGGGGGCTGTGCAGCGTGCAATTCGGCGAGAGCGAACCTGAACTCGTCGCGCGGCTGCGCAGTGAATTTCCGCAAGCGCGGCTGGAGCAGATGCGCGAGCCGCGGCCCCCTGCATTCAGCGCTTGGATCGACGCGCTCGACCGCCATCTCGCCGGCGCGCAGCCGCACGTCGACCTGCCGCTGGACATCCGCCGGACGGCGTTTCAGATGCGCGTGTGGACGTACTTGCAATCGATCCCGTACGGCGAGCTTCGCTCGTACGGAGAAGTCGCGGCGGGGATCGGCAGCCCGAAGGCGATCCGTGCGGTCGCGCGCGCGTGCGCCGCGAACCCGCTCGCGGTCGTCGTTCCCTGCCACCGCGTCATTCGAAGCACGGGCGATCTGGCCGGCTACCGCTGGGGCCTGCCCCGCAAGCGCGCGCTCCTCGAACTCGAGCGCTTGCACGCCAAGGGCCAGGCCTGAGGCGCATTTCGCCCGCCCCAGGGCAATTGGGTGGAGTTTTCCCAGTGCGCGCGAAAGCCGGAGAGGGGAGCGGGCTGCCTTCAGAAAGCCTTGCTTCGGAACGATACTTGGCTTAGGGCCCGTCCACACGCCCCACCTCCCCGCCTACACCCTAGGAGAAACACCCCATCCCATGGACATCCTAATTCCTATCGTCCTTTCGTTCGGTTTCTCGGTCCTCGTTGGTCTCGCCGCGTTCACCTTTCTCCTCAAGCAGTTGGTCGACAACGCAAACGTCGCCATCAAAGGCCTCGAAGAAAAGCTCGCCTCGGCTCCCGAACGCTCGTAGTTCCAGCGGCCGAACGCTCGAAGTTCCAGCGGCCGAACGCCCCGCGAATCCAAGCCTTCGCGCCGCTGCACCGCGCGCAGCGTCCGTCGTTGTGCCGACTTAAGAAAGGCAAAGATGCCTTAACCTATCGGGGCGTCTTTGTTTGCTTCTGATCTTCGCGGGCTAGATCATCGCTCGCTCGGGTTGACGCACGGCATAGGCCGTGTTATCGTCGGAGCGATGAGCTTTCAGAACGCGCTATGTATCCGTCTGTGTTCCAACGTTCCACCGAGGATGGCGTAGCGGCGTGACTTGATCGCAGTACCATGCGGTCGTTGAGAAGCCCCCGCCGATCCGGCGGGGGCTTCTTCCGTTCTTAAGGGCGAGAGGCTCGTTCCGGACGCCGGTGTTCTCAAGAAGTCGCAGCGCCCAAAGCGTTGATCCGGCGCGCGATTAGACGCATACGAACGTAATCGCGACGCCGGGCCGCCGCATGCGCTGCGTTCGAGATGCTCAGCACTTACACGACACATCAGTGAGGAGAACAGACGTGGCCCGGAAGATCCTATCCGCACTCGGCGTATGCCTAGGAGTTTGGCGGACTTGTGGCCGCCAAATGGTAGAATTGGGGTATGGGGGACAACTTCGTTTCGTTCGATCGTGACACGCTATTTCTGATGCCTCCGAGCGTCCAGGATTGGCTTCCGGAGAAGCACTTGGCGCGGTTTGTCGTCGATGTGGTATCGCGCTTGGATCTGCGTCCGCTGCGGGACTCGTACTCCGGCCGCGGTTCGGCTGCGTACCATCCGGAGATGATGGTGGCGCTGCTGTTTTACTCGTACGCGACCGGCCTGCGAGCGAGCCGGAAGATCGAAGCGGCGACGTACGAATCGGTGGCCTTTCGATATATCGCGGCGAACACGCATCCCGACCGCGACACGATCTGCGCCTTCCGGCGCCGCTTCTTTCCGCATCTTGAGGCTCTGTTCAATCAGATCCTGATTGTCGCCAAAGAGTTGGGGTGCTTGGAAGTCGGCCGGGTAAGCCTGGACGGCACCAAGATCAAGGCGAACGCATCCAAGCATCGCGCGCTCAGCTTGAAGGGTGCGAACCGGCTTGAAGTTCAGCTGAAGCGAGAAGTGCGCCGGATGCTGGAACTCGCCGAGGCGGCCGACTCGGCCGACGAACGCGACGGCGGGATCGATATTCCTGCGGAAATCGCACGCCGCGAAGATCGCCTCAAAGCCATTGCTGAGGCGCAAGAGCGGATCAAGGCGCGCGAAGCGGAGCGCCAAACCCAGGAACACGTCGAGTACCGGGACGTGGTGGCCGATCGCGACCGGATCGCGGAGAAGATCGGCCGCAAGATCAGGGCGCCAAAGAGGCCGAAGGATTGCGTTCGTCCGGAGGCTCAAGTGAACTTGACCGATCCGGAATCGCGCATCATGCCGAGTTCCGAAGGGTTCGTTCAGGCTTACAACGGGCAGGCCGCCGTCGACACCGGTTCTCTGTTGATCGTCGGCGCTGAACTTAGCCAGCGCCCAATCGATTGCCGTCTGCTCAAGCCGATGCTGCGAAAACTTACGGCGCTGCCGGTCGGCAAGCCGCACGAGTTGTTGGCCGACGCCGGCTACTTCAGCGAACTCAACGTTGAGTTGTGCGTCGAGAGCGGGGTCGTGCCGTACATCGCTCCCAAGCGCGATCGCCATCATTGGGGCCTGCGGCGATTCCGCGTTCCAAAAGCTCCGAAGCCTGGAGCCTCTGCTTTGGCGCAAATGTTGTACCGGCTGCGAACGCCGGAAGGCCGTGCAATCTTCGCCCTGCGAAAATGCACCGTCGAGCCCGTTTTCGGGAATCTCAAGCGCGCCTTGGGCTTCCGTCAGTTCTTGCTTCGCGGCCATCGAAAAGCCAGCGGAGAGTTTCTCCTGGGCTGCACAGCCTGGAACCTCAAACGCTTGCACACGCTGGCGATGGCTTGAAGGGAGCGAGGTGAGACCACCCACTTCATGTCGGCGGTGGCCGATCACGACTGGCTCTCCCGCGAAAGAGTCGATTCGCGTCCCTTCAAGCCCGCCAAACTCCTAGTGGCGCTTCTACTTGTCATCGGGAAGGCCGATGCCGTCCCAACCGAACTCGAAGGCCAAGCCGGCGGCGGCTTGACGCCGTGGGCCATCCTGGCCCCGAACGCGCCGCTCGTTTCGTACACGAACCTGAAGACCAACGACTATCAATTCCAGAACATCGCGATCGGCGGCACGCTCTGGAAGCGCCTCGAGCTCAGCTACAGCACGCAGCTCCTGGATGCGCCGACCGTCGGCACCGCGCTCAAGCTCGACGAGCGCATCAACACGACGGTTTTCGGCGCGAAATACAAGGTCGTTTCCGCAGTGCCGAAAACGATCGTTCCGGACGTGGCCGTCGGCCTGCAAATCAAGAATGCGAGCGGCTCGATCCTCGACGCATTGAAGTCGGCGGGCGCCATCAGCGACACATTCGGCGTGGATTTCTATGCCTCGGGCACCAAGATTTTCCCGGTGAACGGGACGAACGTCGTCTTCAACGCCACGGTGCGCGCGACCAAGGCGAATCAATTCGGGCTGCTCGGCTTCGGCGGCGGCACGCTGAACGGCAACAACGGCTACAAGTTTGAGCCGGAGTTCACGCTGGGCGGCTTCGTCGCGGACAACGTCGCACTCGGCGGCGAGTACCGCTTCCGGCCGAACAACATCAGCAGCGCAGCATTCGGCATCAAAGAAAGCGGAGCGCAGGATCTATGGATCGCGTACTTCCCAAGCCCGAAGCTCGCAATCACCGCGGCCTACGTGGATCTCGGCCAAGTCGGCCCGTCACGCGCAGCGGTGCCGACGATCGGCAGCATACAGGACGGCCTCTACCTGCAACTCCAGGCGAACTTCTAGCGCAAACGCACACCAGCAGCGAACGCACCGCGGTCATGCCCCCGCGACGCTGCTCCCTACAACCCGTCACATTCGCGGCGTGCGTCGAACGCAAAACCCTCGCGGAAACGCCCCGACGTACACGGAGGAGAGAGTGGGATTCGAACCCACGGAACGCTCATCACGTTCAGCGGTTTTCAAGACCGCCGCATTCAACCGCTCTGCCATCTCTCCGTGCCGGCGCGAGCCTTGTTCTACGGCAGCTTCCATGCATCCCGGGACGAGCGGCGCCGGCCTTTGAAGCGAACGCCGCCCACGTCGGCGCGATCGGGGCGGGCGCACCCGAAAAAAGCGAGGGCTCTCTTTTCGTACCGCCCGTCTTGGGGCGGTACGAAAAGGCAGCCCTCGCGCATTCCCGATCTCGCGTGTAGGACCTCGCCGCGTGCGGCTCGGCCGCTATGCGCCTTTGCGAATGTCCTGCTTCGCGCGGTCCAGTCCCGCTTGGATCTCGTTCTTCGCTTGGTTCAGTTGCGAACCGGCCACTTCGTCCGGTGTCATCTCGTCACCGGCGATGTTGCGCTTCGCTTGCTCCGCGCGTGCCGCGACATCGTGCTTGGCTTCGCTCAGCCGATCCTTCACGTTCTCCGCTGCGTTCTTGACGTCGTCCTTCAGTCCCATGTTTCGCTCCCTTTCCTATACGCGCGCGCCGCGGCCGGTCAACAAGTTGAACACGAACAGCACGACCATGACAACCAGCAAAAGATGAATCAGTGCACCGCCCACGTGCAGCGAGAAACCCGCCAACCACAACACGAAAAGAATAACGATTGCCGTCCACAAAATTCCGCCCATAGCACCCTCCGTACTAGCCTAGTTCCATTCCGCGCTCCGCGCTAAACAAAGCATGCCGTAACGGCGAGTGAAAGCTCGCATGCGCTTGCTTGCGGAGCCGCCGAGCGCGATGCAGCGATCTCGCCCGAGCATCGAAATCTGTGCGAACGTGATGTGACGGCGGCTCGGCCGCAATCGCAACCGCGCGTGCTATACTCGCATGCCCACGAGATCGGTTCGTTCCGAGGTCGCATGAAGAAGTTTCTCGTTCTCGCCGCATTTGCGTCGCTCTCGGCAATCGGCGGCGCGGCCATACCCCCGGCCGCAGCATCGAGTTATGCGAACTCTTCCGCAGCGCTCGACGCATTCGAGGGCGCGTGGAGCACGGTGACGGCCTACAGCGCGACGATCAAAGTCTTCGAGCAGAAAGACCTCGCCGTGCAGACGATGGTGTGCAAGTATACCTTTCGCAAGCCGTCGATCGTCACCGTGGATATCGTCGAAGGTGCCAACAGCGGCGTATCGTTGCTGTGGACCGGAGGCGACACGCTCACCGCGCATCGAGGCGCGGGCCTCCTCGGCATGTTCAAACGCACGCTGCCGCTGCACGACCCGCTCGTGTTGACCATTCGCGGCTCGTCGATCGACCAGCTCAGCTTCGGTGAGATCATCGCGCACGGTAAGGAAACGGCCGGCACGATCGTGCAAAACCCCGGAACGACGATCGACGGCATCGCGACCGATGCGGTGACCTTGTTGCCGTCCATGCCCACGACGGATTCCGCGTACATGCGCGAGGTCATCGAGATATCGACGACGACGCACTTTCCGCTGCGCATCTTGGGGTATCAAGGCACCACGCTCTTGCGCCGGCTCGACTTCGAGGACGTGAAGGTCACGAACTAAGCGGAGGCGGCGGGGCTCCTGATCGAAAAAACTCGAGGCCGGGGCAACGGCATCGGCAAGCTGCAGGTGAGGCGGAGCCGCGTGGGGCGGAAGGAGACCTCCTGCCGCCGGGTGACTTGCGGCCGCACGGAGGGCGAGGGCACCCGGCCAAGTAAAGGCCCTCGCTGGCGCGGTCGCAGGCTCGTGCCGGCAAGACGAGCGTGGAGAGCACAATCACGGTATGGTGACTCGGGTTCAAGAATTCAGCAAGCGCTTTAAGCTGGAGGTCTCCGGCGCGGCCGTCGGGGCCTTTTTCTGGGCGATCGCCGCGATCTCCGACATCGTCGTCGTCGATTTCAAAGACGCCTCGCTCTCGCTGATCGCCTATTGGGTGTTCGTCTTCGTGGCCTCCGTGATCGCAGGCGCCGCGTACGGCTTCTTCTTGACGGCGCTGACGCGCTACAATTGGTACCGCTCGAAGTTCATCGCGCTGTTCATCCTGCTACCCGCGATGCTGTTCTACGTCGCCGGAGCGCTGATCATCGTCAAGTTTCGACCGGGCGGCTTCTGAGGCCGCGCGCAGCGCGCTAAGCGTCGTGCGCGGCGAGATCGCTTCGGGATCGACGCGCAACTCGATCAGCGCGGGCCTCCCCGCCGCGAGCGCGCGAGCGAGCGCGGGCGCGAAATCCGTGGTTCGCTCGACAGCTTCGCCCCACGCGCCGAACGAACGCGCGTACTCCGCGAAATCGGGGTTGAGGAGATCCGTCGCCGTCACACGCCCCGGATACCGCCGCTCTTGGTGCATGCGGATCGTTCCGTACATGCCGTTGTTGACGACCAGGAAGACGGCGTTCGCGCCGTGGAGCATCGCGGTCGCGAGTTCCTGACCCGTCATCAGAAAATCCCCGTCTCCGCAAAATGCGATGACGGCGCGCTCGGGGTAGGCGATCTTCGCCGCGACCGCGGCCGGCACGCCGTACCCCATCGCTCCGTTCGTGGGTCCGAGCTGCGTCCCGAACTCGCGGTACGTGAAGTAGCGATGCAGCCAGCTCGCGAAGTTGCCCGCGCCGTTCGTCACGATCGCGCCGTCCGGGAGCGCCTCGCGCAACTGCTTGACGACCGCGACGAGATCGAGCGCACCGGGGCTCGGCTGCGCGTCCGTCGCGGCGAGATGCTCGAGCCGCGCCTCTTGCGCCCAGGCCCTGCGCGCGGCGGCATCGACGGGTTCGAGCGCGCGCGCGGCGGCCGCGAACTGCGGCATTCCGGCGAGGATCGGCAGTTCGGCTGCGTACACGCGCCCGAGTTCCTCGGCGCCGGGGAAGACGTGCACCAAACGCTGCTTCGGTGAGGGCGCCTCGAGCAGCGTATAGCCGCTCGTCGTCGCCTCACCGAGCCGCGGCCCCACGGCGAGGATCAGATCGGCGGCGCGGATCCGCCGTGCGAGCGCCGGGTCGATGCCGATCCCGGCGTCGCCCGCGTAGAGCGGGTGCCGGTTGTCGAAGAGATCCTGCCGCCGGAACGCGCAAGCGACCGGGAGTTCCATGCGTTCCGCGAACGCGCGAATGTCCAGGGTCGCCGCCTTCGTCCAACCGCTCCCGCCCAACAACATCAGCGGCCGTTGCGCGTTCTCGAGCAACGCGCGCAGGCGCGCGAGATCGCGCGCCCCCGGGTGCGCCTGCACCGCCGTGGAGGGCGCCGTATCGGCGACCGCGACACGATCGCAGAGCATGTCCTCGGGAAGCGCGAGCACGACCGGCCCCGGCCGCCCGGAGACCGCCAGCCGGAACGCACGGCCGACCAGTTCCGGGATCCGCCGCGCATCGTCGATCTGCGCGGCCCACTTCGTCATCCCGTCGAACATCCGGCGAGCGTCGATCTCCTGAAACGCCTCGCGCCCGGCGAAACCGCGTTCGACCTGCCCGACGAACAGAACCAGCGGCGTCGAATCCTGGTACGCGGTGTGCACGCCGATGCTCGCGTTCGTCGCGCCCGGGCCGCGCGTCACGAAGCACACGCCGGGGCGCCCGGTGAGCTTGCCGTGCGCCTCCGCCATCAGCGCCGCACCGCCTTCGTGACGGCACGTCACCAGCCGAATATCCGCGCAATCATGGAGGGCATCCAGGACGTCGAGAAAGCTCTCGCCCGGAACGCAGAAGGCCAGGTCGACGCCGTGGATGCGCAGCGCATCGACGAGCACGCGACCGCCGGAGCGAGCGTTGACTTGCATGCGCGGTCCTTCGCGCCGGCGCGTTAGCTTTGCTCTAAACGCCGCGCCTTCAAGGACGAATCCGGCCGAGCAGCGCCCGCGCGTCCGCGCGCTCCGTCGATTCGATCAGCGCCCGCGCTTCGTCGACCTTGCCGAAAATGCCCCACAGCAGCACGCCGCGCACGCGTTCCGCTTCCAGATAATAGACGACGCCCTCGCGATACGGCTCGATCCAATCCGCGACGATCTTCAGGCGCGCATCGAGCACGCCGACCGCTTCATACCCCGCGTCGAAGAGATCGGAGTAGAAAAACGGGAGGCGCCGATACGGTTCGGCCGCTCCCGCCATGTTCGCTCCGGCGGCGAAGCCGTGGCCGAGCGCGTGATCCTCGTGCTCGATGCGCAGCGTCCTCCCGAGCGCCGCATTCGGGAAACGCGCCACGTCGCCGGCGGCGAAGATCGTGCCGCCGGCGCCGGCTCGGCCGAACTCGTCGACGAGAATGCCGTCATCGACCGGCAAGCCCGCATCGGCGGCCAGCGTCACCTCCGGCTCGACGCCGATCCCGGCCACGACCGCATCGAACGCGAGCGCCTTGCCGTCCGGGAGCCGCACGACCGAGGCGCCCGCCGCGGTGCGCTCGATGTGCGCGACCCGGCTGTTCGTGACGACGTCGACGCCGAACTGTTTGTAATAGCTGCCGAGATACGCGCTCAGATCGCTCGGATACATGCGCGCGCCGATCCCGGGTTCGGCCACGAGCATCGTCACGGCACGCCCGTTCAACGCGAGCGCGGCCGCGATCTCCGAACCGATGAAGCCTCCGCCGATCACGCAAAAACGCGTCCCCTCGCGCGCGGCCAGCGCGTGCAGGCGCCGGAAGTCGGCGAGCGTGCGATAGTAGATCGCATCGGAATCGAAGGCGAAACGGCGCGGCCGCGCGCCGGTCGCGAGCAGCAACCGCTCGAAACCGTAGCGTTCGCCCCGCTCGCCTGCGACCGTGCGTTCGGACGGATTCAACCCGCCGGCCCGAACGCCGGCATGCAATTCGACGTCTTCCGGAAGCTTGCGCCAGATCGTCTCCTCGGCATCGCCCTTCCACAGGCCCTTCGTGAGCGGCGGACGATTGTACGGCGGAAACGGCTCGGCGCCGATCAGGCCGATCGTTCCCTTCGCGTCGCGGCTGCGAATGCCGTCGACCGCCGCGCTCGCGGTCATCCCGGAGCCCACGATCAAGTAATCGTACTTCTTCACCGGCGCACTCCATCCACGGCACGGCGCACGCGAGCGCCCGTGGTTCGGCGTTTAGACGCACAAGCGCGGCGAAACGTCCCGCGCGGCGGATCGGGCCGAAAGTCCCCAGGAATGCTTCATTCGCCAAGCGTAGGGAGGGCGAACGCTGGACGTCCGGAGGTGCCGAGTGTCTCGACTTCTTCTCCGCCTTGCTTTGTTCGTCGCCATCGCCCCCCTCGTGAGCGCGTGCGGCGGCGGCTCACACGGCGCCCCGCAAGCGGTCATCCCGCAAAGCGCCGCGACCGCTGCACCGCAGCTGCCGAACGTGGCGAGCGGCGTCCCTCAAGGGGCGCTTCGCGGCGTGCTGGTGACGGTGCACTTGCCGCTGCGCAACAGCGACGAACTCGATGCGCTGCTCGCCAATCAAGCCGACGAGCACTCGCCATCATACCGGCATTTTCTTTCGCCCGAGCAGTTTCGCGAGCGGTACGCGCCCTCTGCCGCCGACGTGAATGCGGCCGCCGCGACGCTGCAAGCGGCCGGCTTCGAGACCCATCTCACCTCGCAGACGATCCTGGCAGCCGCGCCGCAATCCACCGTCGAGCGGTCGTTCGGCGTGCGCTTGCTGCAGTCGTCGATGCGCAACCGCGCGCCGCTCAGCGCGGACCGCGCGCCGACCCTGCCGGCGGCGCTCACCAAGCTCGGCGCTTCGGTCGCGTTCTCGCGCTTCGTGTACCACGTCCACTCCAAGCTCGTCTCGAAGACGCCGTTCGCGCCGGATAACCGCTACGGCGCCGACGGGCCGTACTGGTTCACCGATCTCAAAGAAGCGTACGGGTATCCGTCCTATCGCGCGCTCAACGGCGCCGGGCGCACGATCGCGATCGTGATCTCGTCCGACGTGCTCGATAGCGATCTGGCGGCCTATTTCGGGCACGAGAAGCTCTCGCCGGTGCCGGTCATCACGCGCCGCCCCGTCAACGGCGGCGGAGCGTTCAATCCGAACAGCGGAGATTCTTTCGAGGCGAGCCTGGACGTCCAGCAGTCGCTAGGCAGCGCGCCCGGCGCCTCGCTGCTGCTCTACGACATCCCCGACCTCTCCGACGACAACATCTTGCTCGCCTATCAGGCGGTTGTGGACGAAAACCGCGCCGACGTCGTGAGCTCGTCGTTCGGTTTGTGCGAGCTATACTACACGGCAGCGTATAACAGCGGAGTCGATTACACGTCGATCCTGAAGAACTTCAACGACGTCTTCCGCCAGGGGAACGCGCAAGGGATCACGTTCGTCGCCTCCTCGGGCGACAGCGGCGCATATGGGTGCACCGACGTCTCCGGGACCGTCATCACCAAGGGCGTCGAGAATCCCGCGGACGATCCGAACGTCACGGGCGTCGGCGGAACGAATCTCGTAACCGCCAGCATCACCGGTTCGCGCCGTTCCACCTACGTTTCCGAGAACGCCTACTTCGACACGTTCGATCCGGCGCAGGGCGCATTGCCGAACGAGATCTGGGGCTCGGGCGGCGGCATCAGCCAGATCTTCAAGAAGCCCTGGTATCAGGCGCTCGTCAACACGCGCGCATCGACGCGCACGGTCCCGGACATCGCGCTGCACATGGGCGGCTGCCCGACCGGCTCGCTGCCGTGCGGCCCCGATCGCAGTGCCGTCATCACGGCAGTCGACGAGGCGAACGTCGGCGGATACTACCTGCTGATCGGCACGAGCGCCTCGGCGCCCGAATTCGCGGGTTTGCTCGCGGTGACCGAACAGTCGCTCGGGACGCGCCTGGGGAACGCGAACGGCTACATCTACGCGCTGGCGGCCGTCTTCGGCGATCGCGTCTACCGCCATCCGCCGGGGAACAACGGCTATCCCACGCGCCACGATTACGATTACGTCCTCGGAAACGGAACGCCGCGCGCGGCCGCATTCGTCTTGCGTCCCGGCATTCCGCTCGCCGGCGACCCCTGGACGCCGTCGAACCCGTAGCGCTAGAGCAAGGAGCGGCGCAGGTCCGCCAAGAGCGCGGCCAGATAGGCATTGAAACGCGCAGCGGCCGCGCCGTCGATGACGCGGTGATCGTACGAGAGCGAAAGCGGCAAGATCAATCGCGGCACAAAAGTTGAACCATCCCAAACCGGCCGCAGCGCGGCCCGCGACACGCCGAGAATCGCGACCTCCGGGGCGTTGACGATCGGCGTGAACGCGGTGCCGCCGATGCCGCCCAGGCTCGAGATCGTGAACGTTCCGCCCGCCATATCCGCCGGCCCGAGCTTTCCGTCGCGCGCCTTCGCGGCCAGGGCGCCGGTCTCGGCGGCGATCTCGTACACGCCCTTCGCGTCCGCGCCCTTGACGACCGGCACGACGAGGCCCCCCGGCGTGTCCGCCGCGAAGCCGATGTTGTAGTACCGCTTGAGCACGAGCTTCTCGCCGTCGAGCGACGAGTTGAACTCGGGGAACTTGCGCAGCGCGGCGACGGCGGCCGCGATCAAGAACGCGAGCAGCGTCAGTTTGACGCCGGCCTTCGCGTTCTCCGCGTTCAGCGACACGCGGAAAGCTTCGAGTTCGGTGATGTCCGCCTCGTCATGATTCGTCACGTGCGGGATCATGACCCAATTGCGATGCAGCAGCGGTCCCGCGATCTTCTTGATGCGCGGCAGCGGAACGCTCTCGATCGGTCCGTACTGCGCGAAATCGATCTTCGGCCAAGGCGCGATCCCCGCGAAGACGGCACCTGCGCCCGGTGCAACCGGCGCGCCGGCGAGCGCGCCCTTCACGTAGGCTTGCACGTCTTCTTTCGTGACCCGCCCGTGCGGGCCGGTACCGGACACGCGATCCAGTACGACGCCGAACTCGCGCGCCAAACGTCTGATCCCGGGGCTCGCATGCACGTGACCGTTCCCGCCCGCGTTCGGGCTTTCGACGAACGCCTCGTCTGCAGCCGGGCGCCCCTGCGACGGGCTCGGCGCAGACACCGCGGGTGCAACGGGTAGCGCAGGTGCCTGACGGACTTCCGGCGGCGGCGCGGCGGCGACCGTCGCCGCGCTCGCGGCCGAAGAGACCGAAGCGCTCTCGAGCGTGAGGATCGCGGAACCCTGCGAGACTTTGTCGCCGATCTTCACGCTGATCGCGGCGACGACGCCGTCACCGGGCGAAGGGACTTCCATCGTCGCCTTCTCCGACTCGAGCGCGATCAGCGGATCTTCTTTCTTGACGGCATCGCCCGGCTTGACGAGCACTTCGATGACCGGAACATCCTTGAAGTCGCCGATGTCGGGGACGCGCACGTCGATCGTCGTCTGGGGCATCGTCAGGCGCTCCCTAAACCGTCACGGGATTGGGCTTGTTCGGATCCAGGCCGTAGCGCGCGATCGCCCGCGCGACCTCCGCGACCGGAACGGCGCCCTCGTCCGCCAGCGCGCGCAGCGCCGCCAGCACCACCCAGTGCCGGTCGACCTCGAAGAACGCACGCAGGTTGCGCCGGAAATCGCTGCGTCCGAACCCGTCGGTCCCGAGCACGTGGTAACGGCGGCCGATGAACGGGCGAATGCCGTCGGCGTACGCGCGAATGTAATCCGTCGAGGCCACGGCGGGACCGGACCGTCCCTCGAGCGCGCGCTCGACGTACGAGCGCTTGCGCTCGCCTTCGGGGTTCAGCAGGTTCTCGCGTTCGACCGCGTAGCCGTCGCGCCGCAACTCGTTGAAGCTCGTGACGCTCCAGACGTCGGCGCAAACGCCGAAATCCTCGGCGAGCAGATCGGCCCCCGCCAAAACCTCGCGCAGGATCGTCCCCGAGCCCAGCAATTGCACGCGCGGCGCACTCGCGGCGCCGTTCCCTTCGCGCAGCAGGTACATGCCGCGCAGAATCCCTTCTTCCGCGCCGGCCGGCATCGCCGGATGCGCGTAGTTTTCGTTCATCACCGTGATGTAGTAATAGACGTCTTCTTGCTCGTGGATCATCCGGCGCAGGCCGTCGCGCACGATCGCGGCGAGTTCGTAGCTATACGCCGGATCGTACGAGACGCAGTTCGGAATGAACGAGGCGAAGACGTGACTGTGCCCGTCCTCGTGCTGGAGACCCTCGCCGTTGAGCGTGGTGCGGCCCGAGGTCCCGCCGATGAGAAAGCCGCGGCTGCGCATGTCTCCGGCCGCCCACGCGAGATCGCCGACGCGCTGGAAGCCGAACATCGAATAGAAGATAAAGAACGGGATCATCGGCTGATCGTGCGTCGAGTACGACGTCGCGGCGGCGATCCACGATGAGATCGCGCCCGCCTCCGTGATGCCTTCCTGCAAGAACTGCCCCGTCAGGTCTTCGCGGTAATACATGAGCTGCTCGGCGTCCTGCGGTTTGTAGAGCTGGCCGTACGGCGAGTAGATGCCGATCTGCCGGAAGAGCCCCTCCATGCCGAACGTGCGCGACTCGTCCGCGACGATCGGCACGACCCGGGGGCCGATCTCCTTATCGCGCAAGAGCGTGTTGAGCAGGCGCACGAACGCCATCGTCGTCGAGATCTCACGCTCGCCCGTGCTTTGCAACTGCGCGTCGAACGCGGAGAGTTCCGGCACGGTCAGCGAGACCGTCGAACGCCGGCGGCGCTGTGGAAGGAACCCGAGCTCGCGCGTGCGCTCGCGGAGGTATTTCATCTCGGCGCTGTTCTCGGACGGCTTATAGAACGGGATCGCCTCGAGGTCGGCTTCCGAGATCGGAATCGAGAAGCGGTCGCGGAACGTGCGCATCGCGTCGAGGTCGAGATGCTTCTGCTGGTGCGCGATGTTCTGGCCCTCGCCCGCCGGGCCCATTCCATAGCCCTTGATCGTCTTCGCCAGGACGACGCTGGGAGCGCCCACATGCTTGGAGGCGGCATCGTAGGCGGCGTACACCTTGCCGGGGTCGTGGCCGCCGCGTTGCAGCGCCCAAATCTGTTCGTCCGTCCAATCCGCCACGAGCGCGGCGGTCTCCGGGTAGCGCCCGAAGAAGTGTTCGCGCACGTACGCGCCGTTCTTGGATTTGAACGTCTGGTAGTCGCCGTCGACGCACTCCGTCATCAGCTGCACGAGCCGCCCCGAGCGGTCCTTCGCGAGCAGCGGATCCCAATTGCGGCCCCAGATCAGCTTGATCACGTTCCAGCCCGCGCCGCGGAACACGCGCTCGAGCTCTTGGATGATCTTGCCGTTCCCGCGCACCGGGCCGTCGAGTCGCTGCAGGTTGCAATTGACGACGAAGATCAGATTGTCGAGTTGCTCGCGGGAGGCGACGGAGATCGCTCCGAGCGATTCCGGCTCGTCCGCTTCACCGTCGCCGAGGAACGCCCACACTTTGCGGCCCGTCATGTCCGCGATGCCGCGATTGTGCAGGTACTTCATGAAGCGCGCCTGGTAGATCGCTTGAATCGGCCCCAGGCCCATCGAGACGACCGCGAACTGCCAGAAATCCGGCATCAGCCAGGGATGCGGGTACGACGAGAGCCCGCGCCCGCCGACCTCCTGACGGAAATTGACGAGTTGCTCCTCGGAGATGCGCCCCTCGAGAAACGCGCGAGCGTAAACTCCCGGCGAGGAGTGACCCTGGAAGTACACGAGGTCGCCCGCGTGCCCTTCGCTGGGCGCCCGGAAAAAGTGGTTGAGCCCGACGTCGTAGAGCGTCGCGGAGGAGGCGAAGCTCGCGACGTGTCCGCCCAGTTCCGAGGATTCCCGGTTCGCCCTGACCACCATCGCCATCGCGTTCCAGCGAACGTAATGCCGCAGGCGCGTCTCCATCTCGAAGCTGCCGGGCATCGGCGGCTGCTTTGAGACTGGGATCGTGTTGACGTACGGCGTTTGGACGCCCAGCTCCACCGGGGCGCCGCCGGCCTGCGCGCGTTCGACGAGGCGCTCGAGCAGCGCCCGCGCGCGCGCGGGCCCTTCCTCGGCCAGCACGCCGTCCAGCGCGTCGAGCCATTCGATGGTTTCGTTGGGGTCGGGGTCCGTCAGCGGCATCATATATCCGACTTTCGTCGGACGAATTAGGTTCGCCCACATCGGGGCCCATCCAACGAACGGCCGAAGCGGTCCATAGGACGTGTAAAGAGTCTGCAAAAGCGCTGCGGCGCCTCGGCGCAAACTCCGATAGAGAGAGTAAGCCTGGGCGCAGGCCCGGGCCCGTTATCGCACCTCCTTGCAGTCGTCGTTTAAGTACGGGGCCTCATTATCGTGCCGCAAATCGTCCTGGATCTCTTTATCATCCTCGCAGCCGCAGCCATTTCCGCAACGTACGAGCAACGTTGCGGATACGTCGTCGCACGGCGGGAAACACACCGCTAGTCGCGACACGGAACGAGAAACGGCGCCGTCCACAGCGCCGTTTTTCGCTTTTCTCCGAGTGGGGCGACCGGCGTTAGGCGGCCGACTCCAGCGCGGGATCGTACTGGCCGAGCGCCGCGGCGCTATTGCAGCGGGCGCGCTTTGCCAACTCCGATTGACCGGCGGCCCAGTTCGTCTCGAGACCCTTCCAGGCGTTCATCGCTGCCTGGTGGAGCGCACGCCCGTAGGAGAACGTCAGCGCCCACGGCGCCCGCCCGGCGGCGAGCACGTTGATCTGGTTCAAGTGCGCTGCGGCGAGTTCGTCGCTCTGGCCGCCCGAAAGGAACGCGATCCCCGGGACCGCCGCGGGAACGGTGCGCAACAGCGTTTCGAGCGTCGCGCTCGCGACTGCCGAGACCGGCGCCTGCTCCGCCGCCGCTGCGCCGGAGATCACCATGCTCGGTTTGAGGATCATCTCTTCGAGCGTGACGCCCGCTTCGGCGAGTTCCTCGAAGACGGTGCGTAACACGCGCTCGTGAACTTCACGGCTCCGTTCGAGCGTATGATCGCCGTCCATGAGGACCTCCGGCTCGACGATCGGCACGAGACCACCGGCCTGGCAGAGCGCCGCATAGCGCGCGAGAGCCTGCGCGTTCGCGCGGATCGCGCGGTCGCTCGGGATCCCGGCGCCGATATCGATGACGGCGCGCCACTTGGCGAACTTCGCCCCAAGCGTGACGTACTCGTCGATCCGGGCCGCCAGACCGTCGAGGCCTTCGGTGATCTTTTCGCCGTTCGTGAACGGGAGCTTCACCGGCCCTTTATCCAGCTTGATGCCGGGGAGGATCCCCTGGTCTTCGAGCACCTTCGTGAACGGCGTTCCATCCTTCTTCGACTGGCGAATTGTCTCGTCGAACAGGATCACGCCGCTGATCGCGCGGCCCAGGTTGCGTGTGGTGAACAGTAACTCGCGATAGGCCTGGCGCGCTTCGACGGTCAGGGGGATGCCGAGCTTCTGAAATCGTTTGTGACAGGTGCCGGTGCTTTCGTCGGCGGCCAGAATGCCGCGGCCGGGCGCGACCATCGCTTTCGCGGTCGCAGTGAGGTCGTGGCTGCTCATGGATGCGTTTCCTTCTTCACTTTTTTGGTGTACCCGTTGAGCGGGAGATGTGATAATGCGGTGAGGTCATGTTTGGAGACGACGGTGCGAACCGTGTTCGTCAGCGACGATATAATCAGCGATTGGGTATAGGCGCTGCCACGCACGTACGTGACGCCTTCGAGCAGTTCACCGTCGGTGACGCCGGTGGCGGCAAGCATCGCGAGGTCCGATGCGCAGAGATCGTCGAGCGTGAGCAGCTTGTTCGGATCGATCCCTTCTTGGCGGCAGATCTCTTCCTCTCCATGGCCTTCGCGCAGCCAGAGCCGCGCTTGCATGTCCCCGCCCAGGCATTTGACGGCGCACGCGGTCACGACGCCCTCGGGCGCGCCGCCGATGCCCATCAGCAAATCGACGCGGCCGCGCTCTTCTTGAACCGCGATGATGCCCTTCGCGACGTCGCCGTCCGAGAACAGCCGAACGCGCGCGCCTAATTCGCGAATTTGGCGCACCTTCTCTTCGTTCCGAGGACGCTCGAGCAGCGCCACGGTGATCTCCGTGACGGGGCGGCGCATCGCCTTCGCGAGCGCGCGCAGGTTCTCTTCGACGGTGGCATCGATCGAAATGACGCCGCGGCCTTGCGGCCCGACGACGATCTTGTCCATGTAGGCGACGCGGGTCTTGAACAGCGAACCACGCTCGGCCGCGGCAACGACGGAGATCGCTCCCGGGCCGCCTTTCGATGCGAGCGTCGTCCCGTCGATCGGATCGACGGCGACGTCCATGCGCGGGCCGTCCCCCGTGCCGAGTTGCTCTCCGATGTAGAGCATCGGCGCTTCGTCCTTTTCACCCTCGCCGATCACCACGACGCCGTCGATATCGACGTCGCCGAGGACTGCCCGCATCGCGTCGACCGCCGCTTGGTCGACACCGTTCTTATCTCCGAGGCCGACTTGACGCCCGGAGACCACGGCCGCCGCTTCCGTTGCACGCAAGAATTCGAATTCGATCCGTGCGTCGATTCGTCGTTTCATCATGTAAAATCTACCCGAAAACCGTTTTCGTGAAAAGCCGAAGGCAACGCAGACCACGTTCGGCCGAGTCCTAGGGCCTCTGAGGTGCGGTTTCGCCGAGGGCCGATGCGAAACCCACGGCCGCCGCCATATGCTTCCGAAGAGTTCCCCGGGCGGCCCCGAACCCGTCGCGTAAGGCGTAACTTTTCACATGTAGGGGCGAGGACAGAGCGGATGATGGCTGCAGATCCGGCACACGTGGAGAGGCCGAGGCCCACGGCGGTCGTCACCGGCGGCGCGAGCGGAATCGGGAAGGCGACGTGCGAGGTGCTGGCACGCGAGGGGTTCCTGGTGGCGGTCGCCGACCGCGACGAGGTGGGGGCCCGCTCGGTCGCGGATGCGATCGGCGGCCACCCCTTCGCGGTCGACGTCTGCGACGAGGCATCGGTCGTGACGCTGTTCGAGCGCGCGGCGGCGGCGTTCGACGGATACGTCAGCGCCCTCGCCACGCCCGCCGGGGTCCTCGACACGACGCCGCTGTTCGAGATTTCGCTCGCGACGTGGCGTCGCGTGTTCGACGTCAACGTGATCGGCACGTTTCTCTGCATCCGCGAAGCCGTCAAGTACATGCAGCCCGGAGCACGCATCTGCACCGTGGCGAGCGTCGCCGGCAAGCTCGGCGGCGGCCTGACGGGCACGGGTGCCTATGCCGCGAGCAAGGGCGCGGTCTACGCGCTGACGCGCAACGCGGCCCGCGAATTGGCCGGTCGCGGCATCGCGGTCAACGGCGTCAGCCCGGGTCCGGTCCTCACGCCGATGTTAGCGGAAGCATTTCGCGACCCGGCGAAGCGCGAGAGGATAGAAGCGATGACACCGCTCGGGCGCTCCGGCGAACCGGCGGAGATCGCGGAAGCCATCGCGTGGCTGCTCTCCCCGCGCGCATCGTACGTGCACGGCGAGCTGATCAACGTCGACGGCGGATTGCTGATGGATTGAGCGAGAACAGGGAGTTCGCCATGAACGATCGTCTTTCACGCGCGCGCTTTGCCGGCGCCGCCGCCGCGACGCTGGCTTCGATCGCGGTCATTCGCACGAAGGCCGCGGCCGCGCAGTTCGACTACAAATACGCGAGCAATCTCCCGGTCGACCACCCGCTCAACGTCCGCATGCACGAGATGTGGAACGCCGTCAAGGCGGAGACCGGCGGCCGCCTCGACGTGACCGTCTTCCCGAATAACCAACTCGGCGGCGACACCGCGATGCTCACGCAACTGCGTTCGGGTGCGCTGCAATTCTTCACGCTCGACGGCGGGATCTTGCAATCGATCGTGCCGGTGGCGGCGATCCAAGGCGTCGGTTTCGCGTTCAAGAATTCCGAGGCCGCCTTCGAAGCGATGGACGGCCCGCTCGGCGCCTACGTCCGCAAAGAGATCGAGGCGAAGGGGCTCGTCGTCTTCGAGAAGATGTGGGAAAACGGCATGCGTCAGATCACGTCGAGCACGAAACCGATCCGCACGGCCGACGATCTCGCGAACTTCAAGATTCGCACGCCGCCCGGCAGGCTCTGGGTCGATCTCTTCAAGTCGCTGGGCGCCTCGCCCTCACCGCTGAACTTCAGCGAGGTCTACACGGCGCTGCAGACGCACGTCTTCGACGGACAAGAGAATCCGTTCGCGATCATCGACACGGCAAAGCTGTACGAAGTGCAGAAGTATTTGAGCGTCACGAACCACATGTGGTCCGCGTTCTGGCTGCTCGCCAACGACGACGCGTGGAAGGCGCTGCCGGCCGACATCCAAGCGACCGTCACGCGAAACGCCTCGAAATACGCGCTCCTGCAGCGGCGCGACACGGCGCTGCGCAACGCGGCGCTCGCCGACAAACTCGCGCGGCGCGGCATGACGGTCGTGACGCCGGACGTGCCTTCGTTCCGGCGCAAGCTCGGCGACTTCTACGCGCGCTGGAAGGGTGAGTTCGGCGATACCGCCTGGAGCCTCTTGGAGGCGCGCTCGGGGAAACTCGCCTGACTTAACTCGGTCTTAAACTGGGCATGCTACGAACGAGAGAACGCTCTCGCCTCTTTCGTTCGGAGTAACGTTCGCTTCATGCGTCTTCATCTTCAGCCGTGCATTACGCTCGCGGCCTTTGCCGTGCTCGCGGCTTCCACACCCGGCGTGGGGCTCGCCGCGCCGCCCTCCGCGTCCGGCGCGCCCGCACCGCACAACGTGATCCTCTTCGTGCCCGACGGCCTGCGGGCGGTCAGCGTGGATGCGGCGACGGCGCCCGCGATGGACCGCGTCCAACGTTTCGGCGTGCGCTTCACGAACAGCCACTCGATCTTCCCGACGTTCACGACGCCCAACGCCTCGGCGCTCGCGACAGGCCACTACCTCGGCGACACCGGCGATTTCAGCAACACGATCTATACCGGGTTCCACGTGCCCGGCGCCGCGGACAGCGTGACGCCGTTCGTCGAAAGCGACGTCGTCCTCGGCGACATCGACGATCATTTCGCGGGCAACTACCTCGACGAGACGACGCTGCTCGCGGCGGCGCGCGCCGCCGGTTACAGCACGGCCGCGGTCGGCAAGCTCGGCCCGACGCTGATCTTCGACCACACCGAGCGGACCGGCACGAAGACGATCGTCATCGACGACTGGACCGGCAATCCGCCGGGGCCGACGGCCGGGATCCCGCTCGACCCGGCGTTCGCCGCGGCGCTGCAGAACGCGGGGCTCGACGTCAAAGCGCCGCCGCGCGGCGAGAACGGCAAGACGGGCGACGCGACGAACCCGGGCACGCTCCAAGCGAATCTCGTGCAGCAATCCTACTTCGTCGATGCCGTCACGAAGGTGATCCTGCCGCAGTTCAAGGCGAAAAAGAAGCCGTTCGTGCTGGTGTTCTGGTCGCGCGATCCCGACGGCACGCAGCACAACCAAGGCGATAGCCTCAACACGTTCGTGCCCGGCATCAACGGGCCGACCTCGCGCGCGTCGATCAAGAACGCAGACGACGACCTCGCGCAGATCCTCGCCGCGCTCACGCAACTCGGCCTGCGCAGCACGACGGACATCATCGTCACCGCCGACCACGGCTTCTCGACGATCTCGAAACAGAGCGCGACGAGCCCCTCGGCCGCGTTCAAGTTCAAGGACGTTCCGAACGGATATCTTCCGCCGGGATTCCTCGCGCTCGATCTCGCGACGGCGCTGCACCTGCCGCTCTTCGACCCGGACAAGGCTGAGGTCGCGGTCGACGGAACCACGGGCCAACACCCCGCGCGCGGCAACGGCCTGATCGGACTCGATCACTCCAAACCCGACGTCGTCGTCGCCGCGAACGGCGGCTCGGATCTCGTCTATCTCCCGCAAGCGAACGCGCGCGAGATCGCACCGCGCGTGATCGACGCGCTGCTCGCGCAGGACTACGTCAGCGGGCTGTTCGTCGACGAGTCGCTCGGGTCGTTCCCGGGGACGCTGCCGCTGGGCGCCGTCAATCTGAAGGGCACCGCGATCACGCCGCTGCCGGCGATCGTCGTCAACTTCAAGTCGTTCGCCGTCGGCTGCGCCGAGAAGAGCCTGAAGTGCGCCGTCGAGGTCGCCGACACGGGTCTGCAGCAAGGTCAAGGGATGCACGGCAGCTTCGGGCGCAGCGACACGAAGAACTTCACGGCCGCGATCGGCCCGGACTTCAAGAAAGGCTTCGCCGACGGCCTCCCGGTCAGCAACGCCGACATCGGCAAGACGATCGCCGCGATCCTCGCGCTGGACATTCCGGGACACGGCAAGCTCATCGGACGCGTGATCGGCGAAGCCTTGCCGAACGGCCCGGTGCCGCATGCCGTGCAGAAGACGCTGCGCTCGCTGCCCGCCGCGAACGGCCTCGTCACGGAACTGCGCTACCAGCAAGTCGGCAGCACGCGCTACTTCGACGCCGCCGGCTTCCCCGGGAGAACGCTCGGCCTGTAGGACCGCCCTTCGAGGGGCTCAGCGTGACGCGCGCCATCGTCATCCTGAGCCCCTCGAAGGATGCGGCTCACGATTAGCCAGGGGCCAGTGCTTCGATCATCTCGGCGTGGATGCGCCCGTTCGTCGCCAGCACGGAGCCGGCGCCGACCTCGAACGTGCTGCCGTCGATCGCGCTGACGTGGCCGCCCGCTTCCCGCACGAGCAGTGCGCCGGCGGCGACGTCCCAGGCACTCAAATCCGATTCCCAAAACGCATCGAACCGTCCGGCCGCGGTGAACGCGAGGTCGAGCGCCGCCGCTCCGTCGCGCCGGACCGCCTGTGCTCGGCGCGAAAGCGCCGCGAAGCGGGCGCCGTTGCGGTCGTAGCGCGCGGGCTGGAACCCCGTGCAGACCATCGCATCGGCGACGGCCGCGATCGTGGAGACCGAGATCGCGCGGCCGTTGCGCGTGGCCCCCGATCCCTTTTCCGCGACGTAGAGCTCATCGAGCGACGGCGCGTAGACCACGCCGCACACGAGCTCGCCGGCCCGCTCGTAGGCGATCGAAACGCAGTAGAGCGGATAGCCGTGAGCGTAATTCGTCGTCCCGTCGAGCGGATCGACGATCCAGCGCTCCTGCGCGCTGCCGGCCCGCACGCCGCCCTCTTCTCCGAGAATCGTGCTGTTCGGAAACGCGGCGCGCAACCGCCCGACGATCGACGCTTCGCTCGCTCGGTCAGCTTCGGTGACGAGGTCGCCGCGTAAGGCCTTCTCGCCGATCTCGATGGGATCTCCGAAACGCGAACGCAACTGTGCGCCTGCTTCTAGTGCCGCATCGCGCGCGCATTCCAGGGGGTTCACGCGTTGTTCTTAGCGTGAGGAGGGTTGACGCTCCTTCGAAACGGCGGGTATCATAGGGAGAGTAGACATCTCGCTAGGTGAGGCGTCTGCGCAACACACAGGCCGCTGCCCAGAAACGTCGAGAGACGCCAAACGGGTGGAACAGGCTCCGCCGAACTAAGGCGGCGCTCAAAGCGGCTGACTCCTCGGGGTCTACGGTGCGCAGTGCCAAAGCTCAAAGCGACTGGGATGGGATACTCGTTATTAGACCTTGGTCTCTAGCGAATTTCGCACCGGTCGCAACGCGCTCGGTGCTTTTGATTTTCTGGGAAGGGGGTGAATGGCGATGGGCTTCCGGGACGGGTATCTTTCCGACATCGTGGGCCGCACGGCGGTCCTTGCGGACGATGCGTCGCATCGCTCGCTCGGGCGGGTCGTCGATTTTCTCGTGAGCAAGCCCGATGACGCGTTCCCGAAGATCGACGGCTTCGTCCTGAAGACCTCGGCCGGCTCGCGCTACGTTCCCATGGACGAAGTCGCCGACGTCGCCGAGGACACCGGCACGATCTCGCTCCTTCACGCCCCCGTTCAGCCGCCGATCCCCGAATCCGAGGCGCTCTACCTCGTCGCCGATCTCTTCGACAAGCAGATCGTCGACGTCGACGGCCGGAAGGTCGTGCGCATCAACGATCTCGAGGTCGCGAATTGCGCCGGCGCCCTGCGCGTCGTCGCGGCCGACATCGGCGTCTCGGGGTTGCTGCGGCGCCTGGGGGCGCACCGCTTCCTGCCCACGCTCGTCGATCGCGTCCCGCGTTCGCTGATCTCCTGGAACAACGTCTCGCCGATCGCGGATCCCAATCCCAATCAGGTCCAACTCGCGGTCTCCGAAAATCGCCTGGCGAGACTGCACCCCTCCGAACTGGCCGACATCATCACGGAGCTCTCGGCGCGCGATGCGATGCGCGTCATGCAGTCGCTGGACGATGAGACGGCGGCCGATGCGTTCGAGCATCTCGACAGCGAGACCCAGCGCTCGATCATCGACGATCTCGGGACCGTGCGCGCGGCCGGGATCATCGAGGAGATGGATAGCGACGACGCGGCCGATCTGCTCGGCGAGCTCTCGGAAGAACAGCAAGCCGAGCTGCTCTCCAAGATGGAACCGCAGACCGCCGGCGAGCTGCGCGAGCTCGTGCAGTACGACGAGGATACGGCCGGCGGCTTGATGACGACGGACTATGTCTGGATCTATCCGCACCGCACGGTCGCGGCGACGCTCGCGAAGATCCGCGAGATCGCGCCCGAGCAAGAGTTCATCTACTATCTCTACGTGACCGACGAGCACCGCAAGCTGCTCGGCGTGATCTCGTTGCGCGCGCTCTTGCTGGCGCTTCCGACCGCGTTCATCCACAAGCTGATGGATACCGAGATCGTCAGCGTCACCCCGGACGCGAGCGCCGAGGACGTCGCCTCGACGATCGCGCGCTACGACATCCTGGCCTGCCCGGTCCTCGACGAGGAGGGCCGGATCCTGGGCATCGTCACGGTCGACGACGCGATCGATGCGATCATGCCGGACAAGATCGCGAAGAGCCTGCCCCGCTTCACCCGCCACCACGCGAGACGGATCGCGCGTGCAGCCGGATAACGCCCTGCCGCAGGCGGCCGGCGCCGTGCCGGTGCGCCGCCTGACCGGATTGCGCGTGAAGCTCCTGCTCTTCTTGAGCATCTTGGGGCCCGGCATCATCACGGCCAGCGCCGACAACGACGTCGGCGGCATCGCGACGTACTCGCAGGCGGGCGCGAAGTTCGGCTATCCGATCCTCTGGACGCTGATCCCGATCACGATCGCCTTGATCGTCGTCCAGGAGATGGCGGCCCGCATGGGAGCGGTCACGGGGAAGGGCCTCGCCGGACTGATCCGCGAGAACTTCGGCGTGCGTTGGACGTTCGCGCTGATGCTCGCGTTCGTCGCCTCGAACATCTTCACGACGGCCGCGGAGTTCGCGGGCGTCGCCACGGCGGCCGAAATCTTTCACGTCTCGCGCTTCATCGCCGTGCCGCTGGTCGCAGCCGCCGTCTTCTTCCTGGTCTGGAAGGGGAATCGCAAATCCACGGAACGCGTGTTCCTGGCCGCCTCGGCGATCTATTTCACGTACGTGATCTCAGGCTTCAAGGCGCAGCCGAAATGGGCGGACGTCTGGCATGGGTTCTTCATTCCGACCTTCCAGGCGAACTCCGACTATCTGTGGATGATCATCGCGCTGATCGGAACGACGATCTCGCCCTGGATGTGCTTCTACATTCAAGCCTCGATCGTGGAGAAAGGGATCCGCGCCCGCGACTACGCGCTTTCGCGGATCGACGTGATCTTCGGCTGCTTCGTCACCGACTTCATGTCGTTCTTCATGATCCTCACGGCCGCCGCGACGATCTTCGTTTTCAACGCGCAGCACCCCCAGCTCGCGCCGATCGCGATCAATGAAGCCGCCGACGCGGCTCGCGCGCTCGCCCCGCTCGCGGGCCAGTACGCCGCGATCCTCTTTGCGCTCGGCATCCTGAACGCGGGCATCTTCACGGCCTCCATCCTGCCGCTCTCGACCTCCTATTTCGTCTGCGAGGCGTTCGGCTTCGAGAGCGGCGTCGACAAGCGGATCGGCGAGGCCCCGATTTTCTTCGGGCTCTATGCCGCCGTGATCGCGATCGGGTCCGTCTCGGTGCTCGTGGTGCACAAAGAGCTGCTGCTGAACCTGATCATCTTCTCGCAGATCCTCTCGGGGATACTCTTGCCGTTCTTGCTCATCTTCATGTTGATCCTCATCAACAAGGAATCGCTGATGGGCACGTATCGCAACGGCCGCATCTTCAACGCGATCGCCTGGACGACCGCGGTCCTCGTCGGCCTGATCACGCTGCTCTCGGTCTATCAGACGATCCACGGGTGAGCGCGCGGCTGCTCTTCATCCACGCGGCCGCGGTCTCGCAGGCGGCAGTCGAGGCGGCGCTGCTGCGCCGTCCGTTGCCGCAGCTTCGGATCCGCCACGGGCTCGCCCGGGGACTCGTCGATCCCGGCGCCGGCGAGTTCGCGGAGGACGACGCGGCCTTCGAGCGCATCCTCGAGGCGCTGCGCGAGCACGCCCGGCCGGACGATGCGCGCATCGTGCTCTCGTGCTCGGTCTACAACGGCTTCGCGCCGCGCCTTGGTGCGGCGCTCGGGATCCCGGTCGAACGCTCGGATGACGCGGGCGCCCGGGCCGCGCTCGCGGCCGGAGACCGGATCGCCCTTGCGGTGAGCTATCCGCCCTCGCGCGCGATCGTCGAACGGCACCTGCGCTCGCTCGCCGCGGACGCGGGCCGCAACGTCACCCTGCAGGCGCTGCTCGCCGCCAATGCGTTCGCGTTCGCGGACGATTCGCGCCGCTACGGCGAGGCGCTCGCCGCCGCGGCCGCAGCGGCGCAGGGCTGCGACGCCGTCTTCCTGGCGCAATACAGCATGGACCCGTTCGCGGCGGAACTCGCCGCGCGCGGCCCGTATTCCGTCGTCAGCGCGCTCGGAGCGACGCTTGACCGGCTGGCGAGCGAATACGCGTAACGCCCGGCCGCAGGAATCAATTCGGGGGGATCAGGACCAATGAACTGTGGCTGGCCGCAGTTTGCCCGAGGCGAAAGATGAACGCGATGATCAAGGCGCAAGCCGCGGCCAGGCCGACGGCAAGCTGCGGCGACTTCCCGCGCTTTTCGGCGATCGTCGCGGCCGAGTAGACGCCTCCGACGACCAGCGAAAGGACCCAGTGGGCCGCCGGCACCTTGAGGTTCAAGACGAAGAGTCCGGCCGCTCCCAGCGCAATTTGCACCAGGAGCATGTAGATCACGATGCGCCGAGCCGGGCGCCAGAATATCGCGGCCACGGCCGCAATCACAACGAGGAGACCGAACGCGTAGTGCGTAGCGAGCAAAGGATGAAGCGCAATCAGCATCGTGCATTAGGTTCGACTCAGACGGGCTCGCGTCCGTTCCGAGGCGGAGCGTGATGCGAGCGAACGAGAAACTGGCCTACGATCTGATCGGCTTCGCGGAACAACTTGCCCGGATCGCCTGCACCGGCGGCGGCCCGAAAGCGCTCGCGGCCCATCTCGCGACCTACCTGAACGCCGCCGTGCTGGTCGAAGATGCCGATTGGCGCCACGTCGCGCTCGTGGGCTCGGGCACGCGCGCGCTCCCCGCCTCGACGCGCGACGTCCTCCAATCGGCCCCGGCGGGCGATACGCTCGTCGCCTTCCAGGCACCCGACGGCTCGCGGGCGCTCGCGGCGCGCATCCGCTCCGGTGAAGCGCCGCTCGGGTGGCTGGCGATCTTTCCGAACGGCACGGCGCCGCTCGACGAGGAACAACACGGCCCGATCCGCTTGACCGCCTCCTCGATCGCGGTCGAACTCTCGCGCGAGATCGGCGGCGGCAAGAATCGCCGGCGTTCCTTTTGGGATCGTCTTCTCGCGCGCGCGTACAACGACCCGATCGAAGCGAAGGACGATGCCGCTTCGCGCGGGATCACGCTCGCCGCCGGCTATGTCGCCGTCGCCGTCGAGGCCGAAGCCTTGGACGAGGCGACGGCCGCAGCCAAGAACGGCGAGCTGCGCAAGATCTGCCACGAGACGCTCCGTTCGGGAGGGGGCGAGATCGTCGTCATCGAGCGCGGCGGCGGCTTCGTGTTCCTATGTCCGGCGCCGCTCGAGGTCGACTCCGCCAACGTGAGAACGGCCGCGTCGCTGATCCCTCGAGCCGCCGTGAAGGCGCACTTCGGGGCGAAGGTCGTCGGCGGCGTCGGGCGTCAAGCCGAGGCGATCAACGTCGCGCGAACGGTCGACGAAGCGCGCGAGTCGATCTTCATCGCGCGGCGCCTCTTCGGCGGCTCGCGCGTCATGCCGTACGAGGACCTCGGCGTGTACCCGCTGCTGCTGCGCGGCGGCGTGGGCGTCGAGGAATGGCGCGATTTCAGCGATCGGATCCTCTCGCCGATCCGCGCCTACGACGAAAAACACCAGACCGAACTGATTCGGACCCTCCGGTTGTATTTCGAGGTTGGGCAGAACGTCAAGACCGCCGCCGCCGAGCTGAGCGTTCATCGGCACACGGTGTTCTACCGCCTGCGGCAGATCGCGGAGATCAGCGGCCACGATCTCGACAGCCCGCACGACCAACTCACGCTCAGGACTGCGATGGCGATCGATGCACTCAACGCACGTTAACGAAAAGACCGAAAAGAAGATTCCGAACAAGCGCGACGTCCTGCGGATCGCGCGCGAGCGCGAAGTTCGCTTCGTACGTTTGACCTTCGTCGACATTCTCGGCGTCAGTAAGAACGTCACGATCCCGATCGCCGAGCTCGAGCGCGCGCTCGAGTCAGGCGTCACGTTCGACGGGGGCTCGATCGACGGCTTCGTGCGCGGCGAAGAAGCCGACATGGTCCTCAAACCGGACCTGGCGACGTTCGCGATCGCTCCCTGGACGAGCGAAGGCGCGATCGAAGCGCGCTTGATCTGCGACATCGTGACGGCCGACGGCGAAGAGTTCGAAGGCTGCCCGCGCACGACGCTGCGCCGCGCCATCGAGGATTCTCGCGACGTGTTGCGCGGGCTGCAAAGCGGCCTCGAGCTCGAGTTCTATCTCTTCGAGCTCGACGGCGGCGGCGATCCGCGCCCGCCGAGTTCGGACTGCGGCTCCTATTTCGACCACTCCGCGACCGATCGCGGCGAGGACGCGCGGATCGCGATCGTCACCGCGCTCGAAGCGATGGGGATCGGCATCTCGAGCGCGCATCACGAACACGGCGCAGGGCAGCACGAGATCGATTTCAAGGACGCGGGGATCCTTGCGACGGCGGACAGCCTCGTCACCGCGCGCATCGTCGCCAAGCACATCGCGGGCAAGTTCGGATTGCTCGCGACGTTCATGCCCAAACCGCTGGAGACGCTCGCGGGAAGCGGCGTGCACGTCTACTTCGCGCTTCCGGCGTCGGCCGACGAGACGCCGCTCGCCGATGGCGAATTGCATCAGGAAACGCTCTTTGCGATCGGCGGTCTGCTCTCGCACGCGCCCGCTTTCACCGCGGTCTGCAACCCGCTCGTGAACTCCTACAAGCGCTTGGTCGCGGCCTGGGATGCGCCGATCTACACGGCCTGGTCGTACCGCAGCGCGAACTCGCTCGTGCGCATTCCCTCGGAAGGCGAGGCCGGCCGCCCGCGCCTGGAAGTGCGCAGCGCCGATCCGGCGGCGAACCCCTATCTCGCGCTCACCGTGCTCATCGCGAGCATCGCGCACGGGATCCGGCAGCACACGTTACCGGGCGATCCGCTTTCGGGCTCGACCTACGATCTGAGCGAACGCGCGCGCAGCGAGCGCCGGATTCGCCTGCTTCCGAAATCGCTGCGCCAGGCGATCGTCGAACTCGACGCCGATCCGATCGTGCGCGGGGCGCTCGGCGATCACATCTATCACGCCTTCCGCGACGCGAAGCTCGCCGAATACGAGCGCTACCGGCGAGCCGTCCATCCTTGGGAGCGCGAGGCCTACCTGCGCATCTACTGAGCCGCGAACGGACGCGCGGCGGCGCGAGCGGCGGCTTCGCGCAGGAGCCGCCACGCGAGCGCGACGTCGTCGCGGGTCGTGCGCTCGTTGCCGACGGCGAGCCGCAGCACGGTGCGCCCGTGCAGCTTCGTCGTCGAAAGGAACACCTCGCCGCCCGCATTGACGTCGTCGACGATGCGGGCGTTCAGCGCGTCGAGTTCCTCCGCTGAACTGCCGGCGGGCGCGAACCGGAAGCACACGACCGCGAGCGGATGCGGCGCTGCAATTTCCCAATCTCGCTCGGCTGCGACCCACGCGGCGAACTCTTGAGCGAGCGCGATGTGGCCGCGCAACTTCGTTCGAATCGCGGCGGCCCCGTAGTGGCGTAATACGAACCAGAGTTTGAGCGCGCGGAAGCGCCGCCCCAGCTGCAAGCCGTAATCCATGTAATTCCGCACGCCCGTCTCCGGCGTCGCAAGATAATCGGCGACGAGGCTGAACGCGCGCCGCACGCGCTCGGGGTCGCGCACGAACAGCACGGAGAGATCGACGGGAACGAACAGCCATTTGTGCGGATTCACCGTCACCGAATCCGCGAGCTCGCAGCCGTCGAGCAGCGAGCGAAACTCCGGCAGGATCGCCGCGGGCCCCGCCCAGGCCGCATCGACGTGCAGCCACACGCCGTGACGTTTGGCGATCTGCGCGATCGCCGGAACGGGATCGACGGAGGTCGTCGACGTCGTGCCGACCGTCGCCGCGATGCACATCGGACGATAGCCGCGCGCAAGGTCGTCGCGCAACGCATTCTCGAGCGCTTCGGGAATCATCGTGAAGCGCTCGTCGACCGGAACGCGCACGACGTTCTCACGCCCGATGCCCAGCGCAATCGCGCCCTTTTCGATGTGCGAGTGGGTCTCGTTCGTGATGTAGACGCGCAGCGGCGGCAAATCGGCGCGGCCGGCCATGCCGCGTTCGCGAATCTGCAAGCCGAGCGCATCGCGCGCCGTCGCGAGCGCCGTGAAGCCGCTGATCGACGCGGTATCGTACACGATGCCGTGCAGCCCGGCGTCAAGGCCGAGCAGGCGCCGCAGCCAGTCGAGCACGACGTCTTCGAGCTCCGTCGCCGCGGGCGAGGTCCGCCAGAGCATCGCGTTGACGTCGAGCGCCGCGACGAGCGCCTCGGCCGCGACGCCCGCGCCCGTCGAACTGATCGCGAAATAGGCAAAGAAACGCGGATGGTTCCAGTGGGTGATCCCGGGGACGATCAGCCGCTCGAAATCGGCGAAGATCTCCTCGAAGTCGGCGGGCTCCTCAGGGGCCGACTGGGGCAGGGCCCGGATCAGATCGCCCGGCTTGGAGCGGGAGAGGACGGGATACTCGCGGCCATCCTTCAGATAGGTCTCGATCCACGAGGTGACGCGCGCAAAATCCACATCGCCGGAAGCCATACGGCCGCAGTTCTCCCAGCGCCGTCCCGGTCCCCAGCGCCCCGCCCTTCGACGCGCTCGGGGTGACGCCGTGCCCCGTCACGGCGAGCCTGTCGAGGGCCGGGGACCCGCGAGGCTCGCCCGCCCGGCAGCGCGAAGGCGTACCTAATGCTTAAAATAGGCATCGCTCGTGCGCGAAGTCACCGTTCCGAAGTGGGCCAGACCCCGATGATATGGTCTATGTATAGCGTCGTGCCGTCGTCCTCGTCCCGTGCGAGGAACACGGCAAGCGAGCGTTCCGTGAGCAAGTCCGTACGCAACCGGCCGACGTGCTCGGACTCGTCGTCGAGCCGTACGCGAACGGGCCTGCCCGCAAACTGGTGAAGCGCGGCTACCCTCAAGCGATTTCCCTTTCGGCGGACGTCGTTGTGACGACGGAGCGGCGTCCGGCGTTCCCTCTCCCCTTCCGCAGAGCGAGGTTCTCATGAAGTACCGCACCTATCCGAATACGGACGTGACCGTCAGCGAAGTCGGCTTCGGGCTTTGGACCACCGCGACCGGATGGTGGGGGAACATGACCGACGACGAGGCCGTGCGCTTACTTCGGGAGGCACGCGAACTCGGCATCACGCTCTACGACGCCGCCGACTCGTACGGCAACGGACGCAGCGAGACGCAGCTCGCGAAAGCCTTCGCGGGGCACCGGCAAGGCGTCGTGTATGCGACGAAGTTCGGCTACGACTTCTACAATCACGGCTCCGAACGGCGCGGGCAGCAGGCGATCCCGCAAGATTTCTCGCCGGCTCACGTGCGCCGCGCGCTGGAAGAATCGCTGCGCCGCCTGGAGACCGACACGATCGACATCTATCAGGTCCACAACGCGCGGCTCTCTGAGGTTGAGAACGACGAACTCTTCGCGCTGCTCGAGCAGGTCAAGAGCGAGGGCAAGATTCGCATGTACGGCGCCGCGTTCGGACCCGCGATCGGCTGGCTCGTCGAAGGCTGCCGGATGGTCTCGCAGCGCCGCCTCCAAAGCATCCACATGATCTGGAACCTGCTCGAAGGGCACCCGGGCGATGAGATGGTGAAGGCATCCTATGATGCCGGAACCGAGACGGGCTACCTGATCCGCGTTCCGCATTCGAGCGGCATGCTCGAAGGCAAATTCACCGCCGAGACCACGTTCGATCGCAACGACCACCGCGCGCATCGCCCGCGCTCGTGGCTGATCAACGGCTTGCAGAAGATCCAGACGCTGGGCTTCCTCGTGACGCCCGAGCGGACGCTCGGACAGGCCGCGATCCAGTGGCTGCTCGCCGAGCCGAAAGTGATGTCGGTGCTTCCGAACATCTACGACCGCGAGCAACTCGCGGAGTTCGCGCGGGCCCCCGAGACGCCGCGTCTTTCGGCCGAAGAGCTGGCACGCGTCGCGGAGCTCGCGAAGACGAACTTCGGCGTCGTCGAACCGCCGATGAACTATAAGGGGACGATGCGCTGGGAGGACCTGCCGGCCAAGCGCGAAACCGCGGGGGTGTGACGACTCGCATCTCCACCAGCGGCGCGCCCGCGGCGATCGGTCCGTACAGCCAGGCCGTTCGCGCGGGCAAGTTCCTGTTCTGCAGCGGGCAGATCGCGCTCGATCCCTCGACCGGCTTGTTGGTCGACGGCGACGTGACGGTCCAAGCTCGGCGCGTCATGGAGAACATCGCGGCCCTCTTGGACGCGGCGGACCTCTCGTTTCGGCACGTCGTGAAGACGACCGTGTTCCTCGCGAACATGGACGATTTCGCGGCGGTGAACGCCGTCTACGGCGAGTACTTCCCGGCCGATCCGCCCGCCCGCTCGACCGTCGCCGTGGCCGCGCTCCCGCGCGGCGCAGCCGTCGAGATCGAGGTCATCGCGCGCGCTTAAGCGCGAACTCAGTTGATCTTCACGCGAAACTTGACGGTGACCGTGGCACCGGGGGCAAGCGTTCCGCCGGAAAGCGCCCAGGTCAGAATGCCGCTCGCCGGACCTGAAGGGGTGCAGGTCAAGCCGCTCGGAACGGTGACGCACGCGGCGGACGCGGCGACGTACGAGGTGTTCGTGGGAATGGTGTCGGTCAGATTCAGCGCCTTGAGCGGGGCGTTCGTCATGTTCGTGTAGGTGAGCACGTACTCGAGCGTGTCGCCGGGATTTCCGGCGTCGGAGGTCGCGGTCGCAGCCGTGCCCTGCGTGATGTCGGCGACCGTCTTCACGATCGTGTTCGCGACCACGAGCGTCGTCGCCGAGGCGCTGAACGGCGAGCCGCTCTGCGAGGTCATCGTCGCCGTATTGACCGTCGTGCCCAGCGCAAGCCCGGTGTTTCGGCCGTTGACGGTGAGCGTTGCTGATCCGCCGGGAGGGAGCGTGCCGACCGTTGCGCTCACCGTCTGGCCCGTGAACCCTGCCCCGGAACACGTCGCGCCGCCCGTCACCGTGCAGGCCACGGAAACGATCGTGATCCCGGCGGGGACCGGATCGGAGAGTGCGAGCGAGTTTGCCGTGACGTTCGCGCTCGGTGAATTCGAGGCGACGATCGAGTAGGAGATCAACTCGCCCGCCGCCGTCTGGGTCGGACCGGACTTCGAGAGGTACGGTTGCGGCGCGAACGGGCAGCTCGCGAAATCTTCCATCTTCTGCTGGGCGCCCAGCGACGTCAGGGCGCCCGTCGATTGGTTGATCGAGAACAGCGTCCCGTTATCCCAGCTCGTCGTGTAGAGCGTTCCGTCTGCGCCGAAGGCCAGCGAATACAGATCGGCCTCGGTGTAGGGCGTGCCGCCCAGCGAAACTTGCGCGACCGGCGTCAGCAGCGTCGGCGTCCCGAACGTGACCTTGTACAGATAGCTCAACTGCGATGCGTTGTTCGAGAGCACGACCCAGCCGTTGTTGCTGAGATCGACGGCCAAGTCGCCGCCGGTGAACGCGCTCATCGCCGGGCCGCTCGTCGTCTGCGGCGCGCCGAGCTTCGTGATGACGGGCGTCGGCGCGTCCGTATACGAGAACGTTTCGGTCCCTGAGATCGCGTACGCGACGCCGTTGATGCCGAACCCCGAAGCATACAGGAACGCGGTGTTGCTGAACGTGCCGACTTGCGTTTGCGTGTTCGCCACCGGATCGTACGCGTAGAGCGCCGAGTTGGAGTTCGTCCCCGCGACGACGTAGATCTTGCCGGAATACACGCCGCGCGCGATCGTTCCGAACGTCAGCGTCGGGTTGCCGGGCGCGCGCACGGCCGTATACGACGGCGGCGTGAACGAATACAGCGCGCCGCCCGCATCGACGCCGTAGATCTTCGAATCGCAGCCGGCGACGGCGCGAGCGTTCGCGGCGAGCAGCAGGCATGCCGAGAACCCGAATCCGGCGAGGATCCGCATGATCGGCCGCAAGGCCCGGCTCGTGCGCGCGCTCATCGTGCGTTCTTAGTTCACGGTGACCCGGAAGACCGCCGTGATCGCGGTGCCGGCCGGGAGCGTCCCGCCGGTAATCGTCCAGGTGAGGGTCCCCGCACTGTAGGCGGGCGTGCACGTCAATCCGCCCGCGGGAGCGATCGAACACGTCGCGCTGCTCGTCACGTACGTGGTCTGCGCGGGAACGGCGTCGGTCAGCGTGGTCGCGGAGAGCGGCGCCCCCGTCAGGTTCGTGAACGTGAGCGTGTATTCGAGGACGTCGCCGGGTTTCGCCGTATCCGCCGTGCCGCCCGTCGCCTCACCGGCCGTGACGTTGCGCACCGTCTTGTTGAGGCCGTACGTCTGCCCGACGCTCGTGGTCAGCGAGGACGTCGTCGTGCCGTTCGTATCCGTCAGGTATGCCGGCGGCGCGATCGTCGCGGTGTTCGTGTAGCTCGACGCATAGCCCGTCGACGGCGGGCTCGCGCTGAGCGTGAACGTGACTTTCCCCCCGACGCCGATCGAAGCGATCGTGCTGGTCACGTTCTGGCCGCTGACCGTCACGGCCCCGCACGTGGCCGGCGCCGATGCGGCGCAGGCCGGCGTTCCCTTGATCGTCAGCCCCGCGGGGACCGGATCGCTGAACGCGACATTCGGTGCGACCGCCGGCCCCGCGTTCGAGACGACGATCTGATATGCCACCAAACCGCCGGGAGCGGCTTGCGCCGTCCCCGTCTTGACGATCGAGAGATTCGCACTCCCGGTGATTGTCGTCGGATCGGAAACGACGGCCGACGGGCTCGTCGCGCCGCCTCCGCTCGCTTGCGCCGTGTTGGTCAACGTCCCCGGCACGGCACTCGCGAGCACGTTGACCGTAAGCGTTAGCGTTGAGGTGACGCCCGTTCCCGCGGCGAGCGCGGCCCCGCTGTACGTACAATTCACGAGCGGCGGCGCCGACGTGCAGGCCCAATTCGTCCCGCTATAGCTGTTGTACGTCAACCCGCTGGGAAGCGTGTCGACCAGCGCGATGCTGCCGGCCGTCGATAGCGTCCCCGTTGAGTTGTTCACCGCGAGCGAGTACGTGCCGGTCCCGCCCGCAGCGAAGCTCCCGGTGTGCGTCTTCGTTGCCGTAAGCTGCGGAAAGCCAGAAGTGACGGCGACGTTGTTGACTTCATGGATGTTCGTCGAACCGCCGGTGCTCCCGGCGAAACCGATCTTGATCGTCGCGGGAACCGCGGGTTGTCCGGTCACCGTCTTGAGATTGAGCCCGTAGATCAGATTCGTATACGTGTAGCCGCTGAACGCGACGTCCACCGACATGATGCCCGCGGGCGTCAGCGTGATGCGAATGTGACGCACGGTCCCCGTGCGCGTGGTGGAACTCGGAAAATCCAGACTCTGCGGCGCCGTGACGCCCGTGATGTACGTGTAGTTCGTCGCGGCCGCGCCGCGAATGGCGACCGCGTCAGGCACGGCACCCGGGCCTCCGGTCCGCCCCTCGGTCGGGTTCGAGAAGTTGCCGAACTCATCGAAGCCGACGCCGATGTAGCCGCCGACGATCCCGGGGGTCGGCGTGTGCGGCGCGTACCCGAGCGATCCTCCGTAGCCGCCCGCCGTCGTCGGACTCTGCGAACCGTCGACGATCAGGAACCCCATGCCGTCGGCGCCGTTCCCTCCGTACGAGTAATAGTCGAACGTGATCGCCACGCCGTTCGCGGTGCTGATCGGCGTGTTGTAGAGCACGAATCCGGATTGATTGCCGCCCTGGTCCGTCAGCCGGAGCGCGCCCTGGCCGGCGGCGTCGGGGAGCGTCCCGCTGTTCCCGCCGGTCGCGGGGAGGCCGCGCGAATCGAGCGCCGGGCAGCCCGGGATCGAGCCGCCGACGCTCGTCTGCGACGCCGTCAGGCAGGGCATCGTTTGCGGCGTGCCGCTCGAGCCGTAGACCCAGCCGTTCGCCGTCGCGTTCGCAAACGACTCGCTGAACAGCGATGCCGCAGCGGCGCAGCGCGGCGCTGCGAGGGCCGCGATCAGGAACGCAAGCGCGAGCGCGACGGCGGCCGCCCGGAGCTTCGTACGCGCGCGGTTCATTTTGCGTTCCCGCTCGACCCCCAGCCGAAGCCTTTCCCCCAGCCGAAGATCTGATCGACGACGCTCGTGACGGTCACGTACACGCCGCGCCGCGTGGGTGCCACGGCGAGCGATGGATCCGGAGATCCCGTGAAATTGTAGCCGAAGGCCAGACGCATGGCGTCGCCGAGACTGTAGCCGGTTTCCAGCGCGAACCCGGCTTGCTGAGCTCCGGGCAGATTCTTGACATCGAGATAGCTGGTCTCGGCACCGAGGTCGAAGCGCGAGCCGATCTTCTGCCGCGCGCGCAACGCGACGAGCGTGGTCTGCGCGGGATAATACGAGTCGCCGTCCAGCTTGTAGGCATAGCGGCCTGCGAGTTCGAGCCCGCGCGTCGGGCGGTACAGTTGCTCGAGCGAAAGCGTATCGGCATGCGTCGCGAGCGGCGCGAGCGTTCCGTCCTGCGCTTCGTACTCGAGCAGCGTCGCACCGCGGTCGTTACGCGAAGGCCGCCAAGCAAGACCGACGCGAGCGTCGTCGTAGGCCGTCCCGGACGTGCGCGAGTTGTTGACCGTCGCCTGCAGTGAGACGTCGGGCGAGAGCGAACCCGCAAGCCCGAGCGCCCACGTCGATCCGGGGCTATCGCCGGTGCGAATCTGATACGAGGTCGAACCGCGCAGCCGGGAGCCGTCCGTGTAGGTGCCGGAAATGCCGTACACGTTGAAGCCGGAGAGGTTGTCGCCGACGGCCGTCGCGTGTTGCACGAACGCATCGCCGTTCACGCGTTTGTTGAATTCGAAACGCTGCTTGATGCCCATCGATGAATAGATGTCGCTCCCGCTCCCGGTCTGCTGCAGCACGTATTCGGAATCGAGCGTCGTGCCTTTCCCGACCAGCCGTTCGAAGCCGAACGCGGTCGAGTGGGTCGCGAGCGCCGCCGTCGTGAGATCGGACGTCGTAGCGGCGAAGCTCTGCGTCGGTGCGTCCGACCACAGCTCGCGCACGTAGAAACGTCCCTTCTTCGCGACGTCGTAGCTGAGTTGCGCCGAGGTTTGACCGGGCTGCGTCGAGCTCGAGGCGCCTCCGATGTCGCTGATGCGATCGACGGAGAGCGTCGCATTCGGCAGCAGCTTCCAATCGAATCCGAGCTCGGCTTGCGTCGTCGTTCCGGTCACCGGGGCCGTCACGGGAGCGGGTGTCGCGCCGGCGAGCGGGAGCGGCTCTTGGACCTGCAACGGACCCTGCTGCGATTGAATCGCCGCGGTCACGCTGAGGCGCTTCGTCAACTGCTCGTGCAGCTTCAAGGCGATGCTCGATTGCGAATCGGCGTAACCGAGCGTCTCGTTCTGCTCGTGATCGAGATTCAACGATACCTCGCCCTTGCGGCCTTCGAGCGTGTGCGTGAACGATGCATGATAATCCAGCAGCCCGGGCGTCGAGAAACCGCCGAACGGATTCGAGAATCCGGCCGACGACCAGTCGAAGCCGAGCGCGAGGCGATTCGGCCCGCTCGTTTGCGAGAACGCTGCGCGATACGCATCGCCGCTGCCGCTCGTGGCGGCGGTCCCGCTCGGCAGGCTCGCGTCCGCGGAACTCCCGGCGAAGATTCCATTGCTCGAGAGGTGTCCGATCGACCAGGTCCCCCCCGGCACGACGCCGCTGAGATCCTGGCCGAACAGCGCGAAGTTCCCGGCGCCGGTGGCGTCGTTCACGTACCCGACGCCGAAGCGCGTCTTCCCCCGGCCGAGCGAGGTTTCAAAGCGGCCTCCGGTCGTTTGCGCATCGACGCCGCTCCCCGCGTACTCGTATTGCACGAGAATCTGCTGCGGGTTGAAGCGGTCGTCGAACGGTAACGGAATATTGATCCAGCGCAAAAACCCGGTCGAGTAGTCGAGCGTGTAATCGACGTTGATCGTGAGAATCGTCTGGCTGACGATGAGCCCCGTGTGCCGATCGAGCGAAGCCAGCACGATCGTCTCGGATCCGACGACGATATCGGGATGGAGCAGCGCGGGCAACGTCGCGATGCCGGTCGGCGTGAACACCGACCGCGCGTACGCGACGTCGTTGCGGGCGTTGAAGACCGTCGCTTTCGAACGCTGGTCGGCAAGTTCGACCTTCGCGCCGTCGACGAGCAAGTTGAATCCGCCCAAGCCGTCGCGGCCGCCGGTCTGCGCTTGAAACTCGCCCCACATCGCGCTGTTGCGCCCGTTGTCGAAGCGCAGGTACAGGTGATCGCTCGAAAGCGCGTCGTCACGCCGGACGCTGGAATCCCCATACGTCGAGTACGGGCGGTCGTTCGGGTCGGCGACGAACGGCCCGGTCAGCGTCGAACTGTGCAGCACGTCGGCCGTGTCGTAGGCGATCGTCCCAAGCGTGTTGCGCGCGACTTCGCCCGTCGCATAGAGCGCGAAGCGGCCGCGGCGCGAGTTCGCGCCGTTCGGTGCGTTCGGATCTTCGCCCGGAATGCCGGGCACTTGGCCCGCGCCGGCCGACACGAGCCCGGTCACGAGCGGTTCGCGGACGCTGGGACGCACGAAGAAATCGCCTTCGCCCGACACGTCTCCGGCGGCCGTCGCCGTGATCCGCAGCGTGCCGGAACGCAGGCCTGGGTAGACCGGCACGGAGATCGTACCGTCGTCCCCAAGCGTCAGCTCGAGCGTCTGCGCCGCGTGGACCGTATCCCCGATCGCGGGCATCACCGCGGGCGTGGCATCCGCGGCAGGCGAAGGCTGCGGGCTCGCGCCGCCGTCGCGATGCGCGCGTTCGATCGTGTTGAAATGCGCGTCGCCCTCGGCGATCGTCACGTGCACGACGGAGCCCGGCAACGCGGAGTGATTCCACCGATCGAATGCGACGACGTGCAGCGTCCGCGCCGTTCTGCCGTCCGCTTGCAGCGTGCCGTCGAGCTTGACGTCGAAATGCGCGGGGCGGCCCGGACCGTAGACCCGCTCCGAAATCGTGGCGCCGCGCGCGCCGCCGGCCCCGAGCGGCGTCGCTTCCAACTGGTTGGGACCCGGTTGCAGCGGGACGCCGTAATAGGTGTAACGCGTCTCGCCGGCTTTATCGTCGACAGTGCGCCGCCCGATCTTCTCGAACGGAACCACCTCGCCGTTGACGCGCACTTCGACTCCGGCGCCAAGGCCCGTCGCGACTTCCACGCTCGTCGCCGGGCCGCCGGCGGCGCTCTGCGGCAGCGGCGCGATGAAGCTGACGTGGAGCGGACCGCTCGCGGTGAACGTCAAGTGCGAGAGATCGCCGTAGACCGGCTCGGCCGCCACGGCAAACGCCGGCGAGGCGAAGAGAGACAAACACAGCGCCGTGGCGACGAGCCGCTCCCGCACGCGAGTCATCGCGCGTCCTCGAGTGCGAAGTTCACGTCCTGCATCGTCAACCCGTCGAAGATCCCGTGGACGAGCCGGCGGATGCTGCGCTCGCTATCGTAACGCCGGTCGGGATACGGCCGCGCACTTGGCGGGAGCGTCGTCGGATCGAGCCGTGCAACGTGCATGCCTTCGCGCACGCAGGCGAAGGAGAAACGGCCGTTGCGGTCGGTCGTCACGGACTCGCCGCTTTCGATGAAGATGCGGACGTCGGGCAAACCGCTATCGCCGGGTTCGAACCGCCCCGTCTTCATCGTGTCGAGATAGACGCGCCCGAGCAGCGTCGTGCACGACGAATAGAGACCGGGGATCACGCGCACGTCGGCCTGCGCGCTCGCGCTCGCCGACATCCCCGGCGCGCTCGGGATCGCTGAGTCGATCGACGCCGTATTCGTCAGCAGCGCTCCCTCGGAGACGCCCGGCAGCAGGACCGATGCGAACACGATCGTGTGCGGCTTGCCGTCGAGCGTGGGGAACGTCCAGCGCAACACGCGTCCGGTCTGCACGGGCTCGAGCGGCACGCCGTCGACGCGTCCCGTCCCCGGCGCATACGCGATGCCGGCCGGGAGATTATCGATCACGTTCGTCGTGCCGAGCGCGGCGAGCGCGGTGTTCTGATATTGCAGCGTCCACACGAGCCGGTCGCCCGCGGAGGCGATCTGCCGATCGACGCTCTTGGTGATCTGCACGACGGTCTTCGCAAACAGCGGGATGTTCCCGAAGATGCCCGACACGTTCGCGAGCGTCACGGGCGCTGACGTCAGTTGAAATCCACCCGCAACCGCGAGCGGTTGACCGTCGAGCGCCGTCAGCGTCACGGAATAGAGCAGTCCGGTCGAATCGGGCGTGAGCGTGAGACCGATCGCGCGGCTGAGATAACCGGGCGCGACGACGTTGAGGCGGTAGAGCGCCGGGGACGCCGGCGTGCCGAGCTGGTTCGAGGAAAGATAGAAGCCGTATTGCCCGCCGGCGCCCGAGATGTACGGGTTCGCGTTCGAGGCGTTCGGCTGCCCCGAATTCGATTGCGAATTCGAGCCGCCGAGCGGGATCGTTTGGCCGGTCTTCGGATCGACCAGCGCGACGGTCGCGCCGTTGAGCGGCTGCGAGGAGCCCGCATAGCCGTCGAAGACGATGTTGCCGATGCCGAGCCAGACCGCCGCCGGTACCGAAGGGGACACGGGCGCGTTGTCGGCGGAGACCTGCGCCACGTTCACGAGACTCGTCCCGGTTCCGGTTGCGGCCCCCAGCGTCGCGTTGAACGCGACGGCCTGCGCGACGCCCGGCTGGAGCGTCCCGACGGGGACCTTCAGGACGTTGCCGTTGAGCGTGCCCGCGACGGGATTCCCGTTGAAGAGGAGCGAGGAGAGATCGGGGACGACGCCGCTCGGAAGGGTGTCCGTAAGGATGGCGTTTTGCGCCGGAACGCCGCCCGAATTCTTGAATGCGATCGTGTACGTGACGCTCGCGCCCGGCGCCGTCTGTAAGAAGTTCGTGCCGTCGACGCTCTTGGAGACGAGCGTGCCGCTCCCGCCGGGTCCGGTGATCGTCGCCGCGAGTCCGGCGATCGCGCATTGCGTCGCGCTATCGGATTGAAGGCCGTTCGCGGTCCCCGTGACGGTCGTTCGCGCGCCCAGCGCGATCGAGATCTTGCCGCCGATCGGAACGCCCGCGGTCGTCAACGTGACGCGGACGCCGATCGTGCCGCCCGGCGCGACGGCAGGCGAGACGGTCGAGCCGACGACGGCCGGCACCGTTCCGCCCGCATTGAAGAATGCGACGCTCGCGATCGTCCCGGCGCTCGCCGTCGCCGACGTGATCGTGTACGCGTCGGCGATGTTCGATGAGTTGAGGATCGTGAACGTCTTGGCGATCTGCGTACCGACGGCGTAGCTATCCGTTGCCGGATCGCAGCCGTTCTCTTTCGGCGTGACCGCGAGGCTCGAGACGGAAGCGACCGTGATCGCGAGCGTGTTCGAGACGCTCGCGAACGTGTGGCCGCCGCCGTCCTCGTACGTCGCCGAAGCGGCGTTGAGGATCTGCGTCCCGCCGGCCGTCTCGGCACTGACCGGACTGCCCGCCGTGGCGAGCAACGTCGCGATCAAGGTGCCGAGAAGCGCCCGGCGGTACGCGGACCGGCGCATGGTCTTACTTGATGACCACGCTGAACGTGATGGCGCCGGAGCAGCCGGGGTTGAGGACTCCTGTGGCGCCGCCGACCGTCGAGGTGAACTTCGACGAACCGGCCGTGTTTGTCGTGTAGGTGTTCGAGGTGTTGTCGGTCGCCGGCGCCGTGAGCCCGTTCGTGTTGACGGCCCACGTGCTCGGTGCGGCCGTGCCGTCCTCGGTGATGACGAACGTGCCGGCCTTGTTGAGGAAGCCCGCCAGAGCCGTCGCCACGCCGGTCAGCGGAGTGGCGCACGATGCCGCCGGCGCGGCGTTGTTCTGGTAATTGACCGTGTAGGTGATCTTGCAACCCGGGACCGCAAACCCGCCGGGGCAGGTCGTGGGATCGAGGGTCTGCACCTTCGTCAGGTAGATCGGGCCGCCGAGCACGAGCTCGTGATGCGTCGTGTTCGTTTGGGCGCCGATCGTCGCGGTGACGACGGCGTCGTTCGAGACGAACGCTTGGGTCCCGACCGGCGCCGTGTAGACGACGGCGTAGTTCCCGGAAGCCCCGGCCGCGACGTTCGAGAACGTCGTCGTCGCGCCGAGCGCCGGCCCAGTCGGAACCCCGGAGGCATCCGCGGCATAGATCTGGGCGCTCCAACCGGCCGGAGCGGCCGGCGGGGTCACGGCGATCTGCACGTTCGCCGTGGCGTTACCGGTGTTCTGGTAGGTGCTGCTCACCGTGACGGTCGTCGTCGCCGTCAGCGTGTTGCCGATCGGCGTCCCGACGACGGTCCCCGAGTTGGTCGGAACGAAGCTGGCCGCGTTGAACGAGACGGCCGTGAAGTCGTTGCTCGTGTTGTTCGCGACGACGCCGTTATAGCTGCCGCTCGCGCCGGGGTTGTTCAAGGGCCCGTTCAGCACGCCGGTGGTCGCGAGCGCACTGTTGCCGACCGTCTGCGAAGCACCGCTCGTGGTAGCGGGAGCCGCCTGCGGTGAAGCCGGCACCGGGTAGTTGATGCCTTGGCCGGCCGTGGTGATCGCCGCGAGGGAGTCGGCCGTGTTCGCCGCGATGCCCGGGCCGATCACGTTGTTGCCGACCACCCCCGGCGCGCCCTGATTGCCGCCGACGACGCCGACTGCCTCGTTGAGGACCGCGTTCGCGTTGCCGGAGCCGTTGCCCGTCGGCGGGATCGCTTGGAACGAGAGCGTGACGGCGGGTGCCGCGACGCTACCGGCCGACGAACCAGCATGCGAGGCGAGCTCGTTGCCGTTCGTGCCGCCGGTGATGTAGACGCCGACGTACTTGGAACCCGCGGGTGCGTTGCCGCTGCCGGAGTAGAGCGTCCACGCGCTGCCGTTGGTCGACGTGTAGATCTGCGCCGTCGTCCCGGTGTAGCCGTTCGCAGCACTCGTGACGACCGCGACGTTGTTGATCGTCAGCGGCGTGCCGCCGAACGTCGGGATCAGGTCGGAGATGAAGATACCGGGATTCGCGACGCCGAGCAGCGTCTTGACCGACGTGAGGTCCTTCGCCGGCAGGCCGCCGCCGTTGTTCGCGGCGATCGCGTAGTAGATGTTCGTTCCGGACGGATTGCCGCCGGCGCCCGGCTGGAGGCCCGTCTTCTGCAGGTCAAGACGCGCCTCGCCGATGACCGAGTCGTTCTCGGTGCCCGACACGGGGGTCGCGGTCGTCGCCGCAGGCGCCGTGCCCGCGGCCGGCAGCGTGATCGTCGCGGCCAGGATCGTCGGGAGCGCCGTCCCCGATGTCGCCGACGTCGAAACGGTGTACTTCACGCCGATAGTGACCGAGCCGCCCGCGGCGACCGGGTTCGCGCTAAGGTACGTCTGCAGGGAGGCGAGATCCGCGTACGCGGTCGCACCGATATAGTACGTCGCCGCGCCGCTGGCAGAGCCAGGCAACGTGACGCCGGTAACGGTGAACGTACCGCTGTTGTTACCGGTGTTGGTCAGAGTGAACGTGTCGGAAACCTGCGCGCCCGGCGCATAGGTCGTCCCCGTTCCCGGGGCGACCGTCAATGTCGGGACGTTCTGCACGGTCGTCGAGACCGTGTTCGAATTCGTCGTGTAGGTGTTACTGTTTCCGTCTTGATACGTCGCGCTCGCGCTGTTGACGATCACGGTGCCTGCAGCCGTGGCCGCGTAAGCGGCACCCGAATGCTGCGACAGCGCGAGCCCGAGGGCTAGCGCGCCGATCGACGGCACGTGCAACAACGCTCGCTTCAGCGAACGTCCCATGGTGTGAGGTCCCTCCGTGTGCGTGCGCGAGGCACGAAAAACATCGCGGTTCACTTGACGCGAACCTGATAGGAGTAGGTGAGCGTGGACTTAGGATCGAGCGGCTTCGCGACGATCCAGCGCAGGTTCGTATAGAGCCCCGGATCGGCGTTCTTCTCGACGACGCCGGCCGGCGTCTGGACTTTGACTTTTGGAGCAGCGGACCACGTCTGGCCGCCGTCAAGCGAGAACTCGACGCGAGCGGCACCGCTTGCGGCAGCGCTGCCGGCCTCATATGCCGTCCCCGCAGGGACCTTCGCGGACGGCCGCAGGCCGAGCGCCGGGTCGCTGCCGCGGTTCGTGGCGACGATCGTATAGCGGACGGTCTCGCCCGGCTTCAACGCGACGTTCGCGACCGGCGTCGTCGTTTCGACGCCGCTCGCCGCCCTCTCGACCAGCACCCCTTGCAGGCGCAGGTCGACGACCGGCTTCGCAAGAGCGAGCCCGGAGCATAAGAAAACTAGGGCAAGCGTTATAACGCTCGCAACGCGAGAACGCAACATACTTCCTCTCAAAAGGGCGGACCGAGGGCGAACTGTCTCAAGAATCACAATCGGCAGGTGAGATAGCTCACTTTAGGTAGCCCCCGCCGCTGCGCTCGGCTCAAGCGTTAAGATTGCGTTCGCTAGGTTCGCCTCGGTGGTCGACCCCCCACGCTCTCCCGGGGGAAGGCCCGAACGGGAAGCCTAATCTCGCCGCAAACAGCTCATCCCAACCGCGGAGTCATCATGCTCGAAACCGCCTCACCGGCTTCAATCCATCTGCGGCGGCTCTCGCCTCTGGACTACCTCGAGCGCTCCGCCTACATTTTCCGCGAGAAGATCGCCGTCATCGACGGCTCGATCCGCCGCACCTACCCGCAGATGCTCGAGCGCGTCTACCGCTTCGCGCACGTGCTGCAGTCGCTCGGCGTGGCGCACGGCGAGCGCGTCGCGGTCCTCGCGAAAAACGAATCGGCGCTGCTCGAATCGCATTTCGCGGTCCCGCTCGCCGGCGGCATCCTCTGTGCGCTGAACACGCGCCTGGTCGCCTCGGAGATCTCCTTCATCGTCGAGCACTGCGGCGCGAGCGTCATTCTCTATGACGCGGAGTTCGCGCCGCTGCTCTCCGGAGTCGGCCCCGGCGTGCGCCGCGTGCGCATCGGGGCCCCAAACGCCGCCGACGAGCTCGATTTCGAAACGGCGCTCGCGTGCGCGTCGAGCGAGCCCATCGAGAACCCCGTGACCGACGAAGACGCCACGATCTCGATCAACTACACGAGCGGCACGACGGGCCAGCCGAAGGGCGTGATGTACACGCACCGCGGCGCTGCGATCAACGCGCTTTCCGAGATCTACCACGCGAATCTGCGCCCGGAGAGCGCGTATCTCTGGACGCTGCCGATGTTCCATTGCAACGGCTGGTGTTTCCCGTGGGCCGTGACCGCCGCCGGCGCGACGCACGTGTGTTTGCCGAAGGTCGACCCGAAGGTCGTGCTCGATTTGATCGAACGCGAAGGCGTCACGCACATGTGCGGCGCGCCGACGATTCTCATCTCGCTCGCGAATCATCCGGGCGTGCAGCCCTTCAGCCACCCGGTCTCGATCACGACTGCAGGCGCGCCCCCCGCACCGACGACGATCGCGCAAATGGAAGAGCTCGGCGCGACGATCACGCACGTTTACGGCCTCACCGAAACGTACGGGCCGATCTCCGTCTGCCAATGGCAATCGCAATGGGACACGCTGGACGCCGCCGCTCGCGCAAGACTGAAAGCACGCCAAGGCGTTCCGATGATCACCGTCGGCGCGCACGAGATCCGCGTCGTCGATCCCGAACTGCACGACGTGCCGGCCGACGGCACGACGCAAGGCGAGATCGTGATGCGCGGCAACAACGTGATGAAAGGCTACTACAACGATCCCGAGGGCACAGCCAAAGCCTTCGCCGGCGGCTGGTTCCATTCGGGCGACATCGGCGCGATGCACGAGGACGGCTACATCGAGATCCTCGATCGTTCGAAGGACGTGATCATCTCAGGCGGTGAGAACATCTCGACGCAGCAAGTCGAAAAAGCGATCCTCACGCATCCCGCCGTCATGGAATGCGCGGTCATCGCCGTGCCGGATCCGAAATGGGGCGAGGTCCCGAAAGCCTACGTCGTCCCCAAGCCCGGCGCGACCATCACCGCCGAAGAGATCATCGCGCATTGCCGCACGCTCTTACCCGGCTTCAAAACCCCGAAGCAAGTCGCGTTCGAGGAACTCCCGAAGACGTCGACCGGGAAGATTCAGAAGTACCTGCTCCGCGAACGCGAGTGGGCCGGTAAGGACAAGCGCGTCAACTGACGGGGCCTGCGGCGGGCGCTTGATCGCGGGGCCCGCGTGCGGGGCGGGACGGCGGGGGGTGTCGGAACCGCTGCTCGTTTTCGCATCCTGCGAAAACGAGCGCTGCACCGCCGCCGCCCTCTCGCCGTCCTGGCTCCGGGCGGCGGTCGGAGCTTCCGCCACCCCCCGCCGTCCCGCCCCGCACGCTACCTGCGAGCTTGAACGGGAGTTCCGATAGCGGAGCGCCCGATCGCGGAGCATCTTATTTGGTGCCACGCGTAACGGTGTGAAGCCCACCCGGCTCGACGATCGTGCTCCTGCGACCCGGTAGCGTCTGGTGCGGGACGACAGGGGGCCGTGGAAGCTCCGACCGCCGACCGAAGCCATGGATGGCGTGAGGGAGGCGGCGGTGCAGCGAGGATTTTCGCAGGATGCGAAAATCCTCAGCGGTTCCACGGCCCCCTGTCGTCCCGCACCAGACGCGGGCCCCGCGATCAAGCGCTTGCGAACTGGCTACCTCGTCAGCGCAGCGGCCCGACTTCTTCGAACGGCGACGGGCTGTGTTCACCGGGATTCGGCGGGGCGAACCAGGCGCGGGTGTCGAGGAAGAAACGGGTCATGCCTTCGGTGGCGTCGGGGCCCCAGGGGTCGGTGAACGAGCCGCGCAGGCTTCCGCCGCTCCAGGCGTGGCCGACGTTTGTGAGGCGGTGTTCTTCGACGCGGAGCGTGCCGGCGGCGTCGTGCCAGCGGAGGATCTCGGCTTTTGGGAGTTGGTCGATCGTGTCGGCGGGGCGGTCGAGGCCGGCGAGGCGGGCGAATTGGCGCGCGAGGACCGTGCCGTTGGTTGGGGAGACGTAGGCGTCGCGGGTCCCGGCCCAGATCGTGGCGCGCATGCGGTGGAAGCGACGGTCTGCCAGGGCGACGCGCGGGAGGAGCACGCGCGGGTCGGCGTTCGCCATCGCGCGGTAGGCGCTCGAGAGATCGCGGGCCGCGTGCAGCGCCATGCCCGCCATGATGCCGACGGCGGCGAAGACGTCGGGGGCCGCTTCGGCGAGGATCGCGGCCATCGCGCCGCCCGCGGAGATGCCGGTGACGAAGATGCGCGTGCGGTCGAGAGCGTAGCGCACGACGAGCGTTTCGATCAAGTCGAGGATCGCCGCCGGTTCGCCGCTGCGGCGATATTGGTGCTCGGGATTGAACCAGTTCCAGCAGTGGTTGGGATTGCGGCTGCCGGGCTGCTCGGGGTAGACGACGACGAACCCCTCGCGTTCCGCGAACAGATCGAAAGCGGTGCCGGCTTCGAAATCTGCGGCGTTCTGCGTGCATCCGTGCAAGGCGACGAGCAACGGCATGCGCTCCCGCAACGGCGTCGGGAGGAACAAGCGGTAGCGGAGCGTCCGCAACTACTTGATCAGCGGCAAGATGTCGCTCGGAAAGCGGGGGTACAGGCCGAGGACCAGCGTCGCGAGCGCGCCGATGCCCACGCCGAGCCAGGGCAGCAGGCTCACGGGCACGGCGTCGTGCTGCAGCGGCGCGCCGAACGAGCGCGCGAACATCGCGCGCACGATCTTGAAATAGGCGTATGCGGAGATCGCGGTGCCGGCGATCAAGAGGGCGGCGAGCCAGACGTAGCCCGCGCCGACGTTCGTCGCGAGGATCAGGATCTTCGCGGTGAAGCCGGAGGTCGGCGGCAAACCCGCGAGGCCGAGCAGGAAGAACGTCATGCACGCGGCGAGGACCGGGCGCCGGTAGCCCAGCCCGTTGAACGCTTCCAGGCGCGAGCCTTCGTCGTGCTCGCGCGAGAGCAGCGCGATCACCGCGAACGCGCCGAGATTCATGAACGTGTACGCGACCAAATACAGCATCGCGTAGCGCAAGCCGAGCGGCGTCGTGCCCGCGAGCGCGGCGACGATGTAGCCGACCTGCGCGATCCCCGAATACGCGAGCAGCCGTTTCATGTCGCGCTGCGCGAGCGCGGCCACGTTGCCGGCGATCATCGAGAGCCCCGCGACGATCCAGAGCGGCACGAGCACCTCGTCGTGCAACGGGCCGTCGAGCGCGACGTAGATCAACCGCGCGAGCACCGCGAGCGTTCCCGCTTTCGTCACGACGCTCATGAACGCGGTGATGGGGAGCGGCGCGCCTTCGTACACGTCCGGCATCCAGACGTGGAACGGCACGAGACCGAGTTTGAACAGGAGCCCGACGAAGAACAGGCCCAGGCCCATCGTATACCAGAGGTTCGCGACCGGCGGCGTCGCCAGCGCCGAAAGCGCGACGCTCCCGGTCGCCCCGAAGAGCAGCGCCATGCCGTAAAGCAAGAAGCCCGATGCCATCGATGAGAGGATCAGATATTTCAGCGCGGATTCGCGCGCGCCCGCGCGTTTGGAGAAGCCGCACAGGCAATACAGCGCGAGCGAGAGCAGTTCGAGGCCGAGGAAGATCATCATGAGGTTCCCGGCCCCCGCCATCAGCATCGCGCCGCACGCGCCGAACAGCACGAGCGCGAGCGCGCCGCCGGCTTGATCGTCGCGACCGAGCGAATACGAAAGCAGCACCGTGAACAGCGCTGAGACGATCGAAACCTCTTCGAAGACGATCGTGAAGCCGCCGCTCATGAACGCGCCGCCGAACGCCGCGTAAGTCTGGCCCCAGCCGCCGAGCGCGAGCACGCCCGCCGCGACGAGCCCGAGCAACGCCACCGCGACCGAGGTTGCACGCCGCGTTCGTTTGGGCAAGATCAAGTCGACGAGCAGCACGGCGAGCGCGGCCACGGCGACCACGAACGTCGGAATCAGCGGCGCCCAATCGGCTGCCGTATAGGGGTTCGCGAGCGTTTGCGTCATTTCACGGCAACCTTCGCGGGCGCGGCGGCTGCAGCGCTTTGCGAAGCGGCGCCTGAGGACGGCACGGACCCTGCGAGCGGGCCGGGGTTCACGCCGAGCAGTACGAGCGCGACGACGAGCGGCGCGAGCGCCGCAAGTTCGAGCGCGCTCAGATCGCGGCGCACGGGCAGATCGGCGTGCTGCGGGCCGTGCATGATCCCTTGGAAGATCCGCAGCATGTAAGCGGCCGCGAGCACGACGGGAACGAGCGCGAGGATCGCGGGCCACACGGCCCCCGCTTGGTAGAGGCCCGTCAGAATCAAGATCTCGCCGGCGAATCCCGCGAGGCCGGGCAGGCCGAGCGCCGCCAGCGTCATGATTGCAACCGCCCCGCCCAGGCGCGGATTGGCGATCGCGAGCCCGCCGAGCCGCGCGAGCGAGCGTGTCTCTTCGCGCTGCTCGATCGCGCCGAGCACGATGAACAGTCCCGCGGTGAACAGGCCGTGCGCGACGATGTAGACCAGAGCGCCGCCGAGCGCGAGCTGATTGCCCGCCACAATCGCGATGAGCATCAAGCCGAGATGCGAGAGCGACGAATACCCGACGACGAGTTTCGCATCGTCCGTGACGAGCGCGATCAGCGCGCCGTAGAACAGACCCACCAGGCCGAGCGTCACGAGCAGGCCGCTCGCCGCGTGCAAATACGTCGGAAAGAGCGTGAGCCCGATGACGAGGAAGCCGTAGAGCCCGGCCTTCGATTGCACCGCACCGACGACCGCGACCGCGGGCGACGGCAGATCCGTATACGTCGCGGGCATCCACGTGTGGAACGGCCACACCGGCGTCTTGATCGCGAACGCCAGCGCGAAGCCCGCGAAGACCCACGGCCCCCAAACGGATCCGATCTCCGGCAGCCCCGGCCCGAGCGCCTTGCCGATCACGTCGGTCGTGCCCGCCACGACGCCGAACGCGGCGGTCGCCAGCAGCAGCGCGAGCCCGCCCGTCAGATTGTAAATGAGATAACGCCAAGCGCTCGCGCTGTTGCGGCTGCCGCCCCATTCGAGCAAGATCAAGAACACCGGGATCAGCATCAGATCCCAGAACAGCGCGAACACCAGCAGATCGCGCGCCAAGAAGACGCCGAGCATCGCGCCGTACGAGAGCAGCATCTGCGCGCTGAAATCGCGCAGGCGCGGCAGCTTCGCGGAGAGCAGCGCGCAGACCGTCGTCAAGCCGAGCAGCAGTGCGATCCAATACGAGGGCCCGTGCCCCAGACCGAAGTGGAACGTCGCGACGAACGGCCGCGAGAGCCACGGGATCACCACGTCCGGCGCGTCGCCCGAGAGCGCCGTGAGCACGAACACGCCGGCCGCGATCGCCGCGGCACTCCACTTCGCCGCCGCATCGCTGCTGCGCGGAAGCGCATAGAGCCCAAGCCCCGCGAGGATCGGCAGCAGCACGAGCGCCAGAATCATCGCGCCACTCCGATCCACACGAAGTAGCCGAGCACGCACGCGACGCCCAGCACGACCGTCAGCGCGTACCCGCGCAACAGTCCCGACTGCAACGTCCTGAACTCATACCCCAGCCAGACCGCACCGCTGACCACGCCCTTGACGGCCCCATCGATGACGCTCGGATCGATGACGCGTGCGAACGCCGTGCCGATCGCCCGGGCGGGCCGCACGATCAGCAGATCGAGCGCCGCATCGACGTAATACGCGTTCGCGAGCACCGCCGGCACGCGCTGCCCCTCGTTCGCGAGCACCGCCCGATCGTCGGCCCGCACGCTCGACCCCGTGACATACCGCAAACTCGCAAGCACGATCCCGGCGATGACGACGACCAACACGAGCGCCGTGATCCGCCAGTCCGAAATCTCCACCGACCGGCCCTTCGCCCCCTCGAACACCGGCCCGAGGAACCGCGCCCACACGCTATCCCCGCGCCCGATCGAAAGCCACCCGGCCCCGACCGTTGGAACGATCAACAGCGCTACGGGCAGCGGCATCAACCACGCCGGCTGATGCCCGTGATGCACCGCGTGCGGTTCCGTCCGGTCGCTCCCAAAGAACACGATGAAGATCATGCGGAACATATAGAACGCCGTGATTCCCGCCACCAGCACGCCGATCGCGAACAGCGCCGGATGCCCATGCGCGAGCGCGCCCTCGATGACCGCATCCTTACTGAAATACCCGCTGAACGGCGGAATCCCGCAAATCGCGAGCGTCCCCGTCAGCATCGCGAGAAACGCGAACGGCAGCTTCTTCCGCAGCCCGCCCATCTTGCGCACGTCCTGCTCGTCCCCGAGCGCATGGATGATGATCCCGGCCCCAAGGAACAGCTGCGCCTTGAAAAACGCATGCGTGAAGAAATGCAACACGCCCGCCTCGTACGCGCCCACGCCGACGCCCATGATCATGTACCCGATCTGGCTCATCGTCGAATAGGCGAGGATGCGCTTGATATCCCACTGCACGACGCCCAGAATCGCCCCCGCCAGCGCCGTCACCGCCCCGACGATCCCGACCATCTCCTGCGCGCTCGGCGAAGCATCGAACATCGGCCAGCACCGCGCGATCAAGTACACGCCCGCCGTCACCATCGTCGCCGCATGGATCAGCGCCGAAACGGGCGTCGGCCCCTCCATCGCATCCGGCAGCCACGTATGCAGCGGCACCTGCGCCGATTTCGCCGCGCACGCCACAAAGATCCCAAAGCACGCCAAGAACAGCACGGACGGCGCGAACCGCGCCACATGCGCGAACGTATCCGCATACGTCACCGACCCGACCGCCGCGAAGATCACGAAGATCGCGAACATCAGCCCGACGTCGCCGAACACGTTGATGACGAACGCCTTCTTCGCCGCCGCCACCGCGCTCGGCCGATCGATGTAGAACCCGATCAAGAAGAACGAGGCCAGCCCCACGAGCCCCCACCCCACGAGCAGCCCAATAAAATTATCGGACAGCACGAGCGTCAGCATCGCGAACACGAAGAAGTTCAAATACGCAAAGAACCGCGCAACCGCCTTATCCCCATCCATGTACCCAATCGAGTACACGTGGATCAAAAACCCGACACCGGTAATAATCAACGTCCACAACAGCGACAGCGGATCGAGCAACAGGCCCAACTGCCACCCCTGCGCCCACGTCACCAGCGTCTGCTGCACCCCCACCGCATGCGCATCCCCGCCGCCCCGCGCCGCACTCGCCGCCCCAAACAGCGCCAACGCCTCGACAAACGAGAACCCGATCACCGCAGACCCAAGCCACCCCGCCTTATCGCGAAGCACCGGCCCGAAAGCCCACAACGCAATCGCGCCGATCAACGGAGCTAGCCAAAGCGCGATCAGCATGCTGGGCCTTTTTCTAGACGGTGACGTCCTCGCGGTCGGGGCGACATCCCGTCCCCGGGGCCGCTGTGAGTTTTCGCATCCTGCGAAAACTCACGCTGCACCGCTCCTCGCTCCCGCCATCCATGGCTCCGCTCGTCGTCGGAGCCCCCGGGGACGGGATGTCGCCCCGCCCACGAGGACTGCTGACGGCTTGCGACGGCCGAGCATACGGCAAACGCGCTCGCGCCCGCGCCGGTGGCAACGCTTGCGTCGTGACTACGAATGCGATACATCCCTTCACGCGTCTCTGAGTAGCGCTCGCGGTGGGCCACCACCACCCCCCGACGGAGGCTCCGACCGCCGGCCGGAGCTTGGGGGCCCCACGCGCTTTGCGTGTGGGGGCGCGGAGCCGTAGGCGGAGCGCTTTTCAACCCTCGCGGGGTCCCCGCGATGCGCAAGCATCGTGGGGTGGGCGAGAGGGCGGCGGCGGTGCAGCGAGGATTTTCGCAGGATGCGAAAATCCTCAGCGGCTCCGGCGGGGGGTGGTGGTGGCCCGCCGCGAGCGCGGGCCCAGCAGAGCCAGCCGCGGGCCCCATTGCGCTTGCCGAACGCATCATCATCTTCATCCGTGCAGGCTCGCGACTTCATCCACGTCGACGTTCTTCGCGTTGCGGAAGACGACGACCACGATGGCGAGGCCGATGGCGGCTTCCGCGGCGGCGACGGTGATGACGAGGAAGGCGAAGATGTGGCCGACGTTGTTCAGCCAGGCGCGTGCGAAGGCGATGAAGGCGATGTTGGCGGCGTTCCACATCAGCTCGATGGACATGAGCATGATCAGCGGGTTGCGGCGCACGAGCACGCCGGCGACGCCGATGAAAAAGATGACGGCGGAGAGCGCGATGTAGAGCGTGATCGGGACCGTCATGACTTCGCTTTCACGATCGGCTCGCGTTCGCTCGATTTCGGGCGGCGGCGGGTCGCGAGGCCCTTGACGGGGGAGGCGTCGCCTGCGAGGAGGACGACGCCGATCACGGCGACCATCAGGATGAACGCGGTGATCTCGAAGGGCAGCAGCTGCGCGGTGAAGAGCGTGGCGCCGAAATCGGCGACGCTGCCGAAGACGTTCGGCAGGCCGGGGGCGCCCGTGTTCGTGGCGGCCGTCGTGCTCGCGATCTCGATGAACGGCGTGTGCGCGAGGCCGAAGATCACGAGCGCCAGGCAGACGAACGAGAGGATGGCGGCGGGGATGAGCGCGCGCGGCAGGCGGTCGGGGCCGACGCTGAACGGGCCGACGCCGCTCGAGAGCAGCGCGATGACGAAGACGAAGAGGACCATGATCGCGCCGCTGTAGACGACGATCTGGATGACGGCCATGAACTCGGCCGAGAGCGAGAGATACAACACGGCGAGGCCGAGGAAGTTCAAGAGCATCCCGATGACGCTGTAGACCGGCTTCTTCGCGGTGATCGTGAAGAGCGCGCTGACGATCAGCACGGCCGCGAGGGCTGCGAAGAGGATCATCCGGCGAGCCCCATGCGTTGCGTCTTGAGGATCTCGCCGCGATTCGTCGCGCCGTATCCGGCGGTGATGTCGATGGTCGACTTCTGTTCGATCACGGCGCCGAGATCGCCGGGGATGCCGCCCGGCCGCTCGTCCGGAGCGGTGCCGATGCCGGCCTCGGGCGGCACGAGCAGGCGGTCCTTGGAGTAGATGAACGAGCCGCGGCGATAGTCGGCCATCTCGAAGGCGGGCGTCAGCACGATCGCGTCCGTCGGGCACGCCTCTTCGCAGAGTCCGCAGAAGATGCAGCGCAATTCGTCGATCTCGTAGCGCGCCGCATAGCGTTCGCCCGGCGAGACGCGGTGCTCCGGCGAGTTCTCCGCGCCGATGACGGTGATCGCATTCGCGGGGCAGGCGATCGCGCAGAGCTCGCAGCCGATGCAACGCTCCTTGGCGTCGCCGTAGCGGCGCAGCTCGTGCAGGCCGTGGAAGCGCGGAGCGTGCTGCTTCTTGATCGTCGGATACTCGATCGTCGGCTTCTTCTTGAAGAGGTACTTGAACGTCGTTGCGAAGCCGGCGCCGAGCGCGTTGACCGCGTCGAAGAATTCGCGCATGCCGCTATCCGACCACGGCGACGATCGCCGCGGTGATCATGAGGTTGAGGATCGCGACCGGGAGCAGAACTTTCCAGCCGAACGCCATCAGCCGGTCGTAGCGCAAGCGAGGGAGGGTCGTGCGCAACCAGATGTACATGAAGATGAACAGCGAGACTTTCAGGATGAACCAGACGATCCCCGGAACGACGGTCAGGCCGAACGGGGCGTTCCAGCCGCCCAGGAACAGCAGCGTCGCCAGGCACGAGACGCTGATCATGTTCAGGTACTCCGCGATGAAGAACAGGCCGAAGCGCAGCCCGGAGTATTCGGTGTGGAAGCCGCCGACGAGCTCGGTCTCCGCTTCGACCAAGTCGAAGGGCGTGCGATTGGTCTCGGCGACGGCGGTGATGATGTAGATCGCGAAGCCGATGATCTGCGGGATCACGAACCAGACGCGCTGCTGGGCGTGCACGATCCCCGAGAGCGAGGTCGTGCCCGCGAGGATCAGCACGCCCACGACGGACATCGTCATCGCGAGCTCGTAGCTGATCATCTGCGCGGTCGCGCGGACGCTGCCCAAAAGCGAGAACTTCGAACCCGACGACCAGCCGGCAAGCGAGATTCCGTAGATGCCGATCGAGGTCAGCGCGAAGATCACGAGGATGCCCGCGTTGACGTCGCCGATGCTCCACAGGCCGCCCGAGCTTTCGGAGAACGGGATGACCGCGAAGACCGCCATCGCGGTGAACAGCGAGATGAACGGCGCGTAGCGATACACGAACGGATCGGCCGTGTTCGGCGTGAGATCTTCTTTGAAGAGCATCTTCGCGGCGTCGGCGGCCGGCTGCAAGAGGCCCCACGGGCCGACCCGGTTGGGACCCGGGCGCAGCTGCATCCAACCCAGGATCTTGCGCTCGAACAGCATCAGATAGGCGAACGTCGTCAACACGACGACCAGCAGGATCGCCGACTTGAGGGTGACGACGAGCCACAGCGGCGTCGCGTTGAGAACGTCGAGCGCGGCGTTCATACGGGCGCCCGCTCGAGATTGCGCGCCGAGCGCACGTTCGCGAGCGCGACCGTCGCCGCCGTTCCGAGCGCGTTCGCGGGCGCGTCCGGCAGTCCGTCGGCGATCGCGAGCGTGCCGTCCGCAAGCCCGTCGTCGAGGGCGATCGGCAGGTCGCGCAGGAAACGCTCGCCTCCGGTGGTGAGATCGACGAGATCGCCCGCTTCGACGCCGAGCGTGCGGGCCGTCGCGGCGCTGACGCGCGCGAGAGCTTGCGGCCGCAAGGTCGCGATGCGCTCGTCGAACGCGCTCGTGCCGCCGCCCGCGAAGATCGGCGCATCGACGACGAGCGTCAGCGTCCCGCCCGCAGGGGCCGCGGGCGCATCGTAGGGCGCGGCGTCGAGCTCGCGCGGAGCGGCGGCGCGTTCGCGCACCGCGGCGTCGAGCCGGCCGGGTGCGGGGATCGCAACGTCCAGATCGGCGGCGAGCGCGACCAGCAGCTCGCCGTCGCTGAGGACTCCTTCGGGCGCGGCGGTTCCGGGTGCGACGCTGACGAGCGAACCGCTCAGATTCAACAGCGTGCCGCGCTTTTCGAACGCGCCGGCGACCGGAAGCACGAGCGTTGCACGCTCGGCGGTCTGCGTCATGAACAGTTCGCTGACGACGACGAACGGCGTGCGCGCCAGGGCCGTCTCGACGAGCGCGCGATCGGCGAAGCGCAGCACCGGATTGGTGCCGAGGATCGCGAGCGACTTGATCCGGCCATCGGCCGCGGCGGCGAAGATCCCGAACGAGTCGAGGCCGCCGTCGCGGGGCAGCATGCCCATCGCTTCGGCGCCGCGGCCGTTGGGCTGCTCCGAGGGGATGTACGCGAAGATCGTCTTCCCGGCGTCCCGCTGCGCGAAGCACCAGGCCGAAAACTCGTCGTTCAACGCGCCGTCGCACCCGTCCCAAATGACCGCGAGGCGCTCGTAGGCCGGCGGGAGCGCCGCGACGAGCTCCTCGATCGAGCCGGCGTGCCGCTCGGGGACGAACGAGTTCGCGCGATGCGCGCCCAGCGAGATCAGCGTGGCGCCCGAGCGTGTGACGGCCTTGCGGATCCGCAGATCCAGGACCGGCGCGAGCTGCGAAGGCGGCCGTCCGTAGGTGACGATCACCTCGGCTCGCTCGAGGTCTTCCGGCGTCCCCGCGAGCGGCTGCAACGCCATCCGCTGACGGCCGGCGCGCCAATCGAGGTTGCGCGCGCCGAGCGCGCGATAGACGTGCTGCAGCAGGTACGCCTCTTCGTTGAGCAAACGCCCGCCGCCCAGTGCCGCGATCTCATCCGGTTGCGCGCCGCGCAGCGATTGCGCCCAAGCGCCGATCGCCTCGTCCCAGGAGACCTGCACCCACTCCCCGTCGCGCCGCAACAGCGGCGAGGTCAGGCGGCGCGGGTCCTTCGCGTAGCCGACGTTGTAACGCCCGCGATCGCAGAGCCAGCCTTCCGAAATCGCGTCGTCGTCGGCCGCCGACATCGTGCGCAGCACCGCGCCGAAGCGCGCGTCCAGATTCAAGCCGCACCCGAGGCTGCATTGCGCGCACGACGTGCGCGTGCGGTTGAGATCCCACGGCCGCGACTTGAAACGGTACGTCTTCGAGGTCAGCGCGCCGACCGGGCACAGCTCGGTCACGTTGCCGCTGAAATTCGAAACGTACGGCGCCCCGGTCGCCGTCGAGATCACGTCGCGTTGACCGCGATCCTTCACGACGAGCGAGCGTTCGTTCGTGATGATCTCATCGAAGCGCGAGCAGCGCTGGCACACGACGCAGCGCTCGTCGTCGAGCACGATCGTGGGACCGAGATCGATCGCCTTCGGCTTGCTGCCCTTCGGCTCGGCCAACCGCGAGGCGCCTTGGCCGTAGGCCATCGTGTAATCTTGCAGATCGCACTCGCCGCCCTTATCGCAGATCGGGCAATCGAGCGGGTGGTTCACGAGCAAGAACTCGAGCACCGCGCGGCGGCCTTCTTCCACCTTCGGCCCGCGCGTCTCGACGGCCATGCCTTCGGCGACCGTCGTGTTGCACGCGATCTGCAATTTCGGCGTCTTGGCCACGTCGACCAAGCACATGCGGCACAGTCCCGCCGGCCCCAGCTTCTCGTGATAGCAGTAGACGGGGATATCCGTGTGAATCTGCTTGGCCGCCTCGACGATCAGCGTGCCTGCGGGGACCGTGACGGAGATTCCGTCGATCGTCAGCGTTACGTCCTTTGCCATCGCGACTATCGCGCCCCCGCCGCCGGCGCCGCGCTCGCGACGTAGGCCTGGAACTGCTCGGGGAAACGCTTGACGACCGAAGCCAGAAACGGTTCGATCGAGTCGCCGAGCGGGCAGAGGTTGAGGCCCGTCATCTGCCGGCTCACCGAGACCAGCATGTCGATATCGGATTGCCGCCCGGCGCCGTGCAGGATCCGCTCGAGCGTCGTCTCGAGCCAGTGTCCGCCCTCGCGGCACGGCGTGCACTGCCCGCACGATTCGTGCGCGAAGAAACGCACGAGCGCGTGCGCCGCCTTCACGAAATCCGTCGTGTCGTCGAAGACGACGGCGGCGCCCGAGCCGAGCATCGTGCCGTTCGCCGCGAGCGATTCGTAGTCGTAGCCGAGATCGAGATGTTCTTCGAACAGGCACGCCGAGGAGCCGCCGCCGGGCTGGATCGCGCGGAACGTGCGCCCGGGACGCATCCCGCCCGCGACCTCGTCGATCAGCGTGCGGATCGGCAAGCCGAGCGGGATCTCGTAGTTGCCGGGACGCTGCACGTGCCCGCTGATCGATACGATCTTATAGCCGGTCGAACGCTCCGTGCCGACCTTCGCGAACCACTCGGAGCCGCGGCGCAGGATGTGCGGCAGATAACCGAGCGTCTCGACGTTGTTGACGACGGTCGGCTGGCCGTAGAGCCCTTTGATCGCCGGGAACGGCGGTTTCAGACGCGGTTCGCCGCGGCGGCCTTCGACGGCGTTGAGCAGCGCCGTCTCCTCGCCGCAGATGTACGCGCCCGCGCCGCGATGCACGATCATCTCGAGCGAGTAGTCCGTGCCGAACAGTTTCTCGCCGACGTAGCCGGCCCGGCGCGCCTGGTCGAGCGCCGCGTTGAAGATCTCGTAGCCGCGTTTGAACTCGCCGCGGATGAACATGAAGGCCTGCCGCGCGCCGATCGCATACGCGCCGATCAAGATTCCCTCGATCACTTGATGCGGCGTCTCTTCGAGCAGCATGTGATCCTTGAACGTGCCGGGCTCCGCTTCGTCGCAATTGCAGACCATGTATCGCGGGCGGCCGTCGTTCGGCAAGAACTGCCACTTGCGCCCGGTCGGGAAGCCCGCGCCGCCGCGGCCGCGCAGCCCCGATTTCAGCGTCGCGTCGACGACGTCGGACGGTTTGAGCGCCGTCACGGCGCGCTCGAATTGCGCATAGCCGCCCTGCGCGCGATACACGTCGATGTCGCGCAGATTCAACTCGCCGATGCCGGCCGTCAGAACCTTCTCGAGCTGCATGCTAATGCGCGTTCCCGGAGCCCGCGACGCTCGAAACGGGCGGGCCCTCGACGATCGCGCGTTCGTTCGTCGGACGCGCCTCCACGGGGCCGGGATCCTGCGCGAGGCGCTCGAGCATGCGCCGGCCGCTGGCATCGCCGATGCCGCCCGGCGCATTCGGGTCGCTCACGCCCTGCGCGCCGGGAGAGCGCTTGGGCGGATCTTGACCGACCCGCCAATTCGGCCCCGGCGCAACGGTCTGCGGGAGCGGCGCGACCTCGAACGTGCCGGCGCGCATCGCCGCCAGCATCTCGTCGATTTTCTGCGGCGTCAGGTCGTACAGAAACTCGAGGTTCACTTGCATGCACGGCGCGCGATCGCACGCGGCCAAACACTCGACCTCTTCGTACGAAAACGTCCCGTCCGGCGTCGTCTCGAGATTCCCGACTCCGAGCTTCTCGCGAAAATGACGCATCGTCTCCTCGGCGCCGTTGATCGCGCACGCGAGTCCGCGGCACGGTTGCAGCATGTACTTGCCGACGGGCTTACGGAAGAACAGCGTATAGAACGAGGCCGTCGATTCGACGACGGAAAGCGGCAGCTCCAGCCACTCCGCCGCGGTCGCGAGCGCCTCCGGCGAAACCCAGCCTTCGAGGTTCTGAAACGCGTGCAGAATCGGCAGCAGGGCTGAGCGCGATTCGGGGTATCGCGCGATCAACTTCCTCGCTTCCGGTTCGACCTGTGCTCGCGTTGCTGCGAAATCTCTCGGTTGGGTCACGTAGTGGTGCGCCTTTCGACGGCCCCGCATCCGCACGGCGCGCATGGCCGCTCTCCGAACGAACGGAGCGGGACTGGAAAGCAGCGCCATTCTACATTCGCGACGAGTTTCATCGTAGCGTGGCCGTGCGCGCGCCGAAACCGATCAGGAAGATCCCGGCGACGCGGTCGATCGCTAGGCGCAACGAACCCGTGATGACGTGGCGCATCCGTGAGACCGCGAAGCCGAGGATGACCCACCAGAGCATCGAGCCCGCGAAGACGCCCGCGACGGAGAGCGCGGCGATGCGCGGCTCGAACGATCCGACCGGCGCGAGCAGATTGAACGCGGCGGCGTACGTGAGAATCGTCATCGGATTCGTCAGCGTCAGAAAGACAGTTTCCAGATAGCGACCGCTTGCAGATGTAGATTTCGGCTCGCCTCCCGGTGCGAACAGCATGCGCGCGCCGATCGCGATCATGATTGCGCCCGCGATCAGATGCACGATCGTCGCATGTGCCGCGAGGAAGGCGGAGATGCCCGCGATCCCCGCTGCTGCGAGCGCGGCGTAGAGCGCATCGGCCGTCGCGATCCCGGCGCCGCAGAGCAGGCCCGCGGACAGTCCGTCGACGAGCGTGCGGCGCATCAACAGGACCGCCATCGGCCCGATCGGCGCGGCGAGCGTCAAGCCGAGCGCTACGGCGCGGCCGACGGTCACGGTGAGTTCGCTCACCGGTCGACCTCGCCGAAGACGGGGTCGAGCGAACCGATCATCACGACGAGATCGGCGATCAAATTGCCGATCGCGATCTTCTTGAGGACCTGCAAGTTGTACATGGAGGGCGGCCGCGTCCGGACGCGGTACGGACGATTGCCGCCGTTCGAGACGACGTAGTACCCGAGTTCCCCGCGCGGCGATTCGACCGCCTGATACACGTCGCCGGGCGGCACGCGGAAGCCCTCGCTGACGATCTTGAAATGATGGATCAACGCCTCCATCGAGACCGCGATCGCTTCTTTTGGCGGCGGTGCGACCTTCGTATCGGCGACCATCACGGGCCCGGGCGTCGCGAGCCGCTTGCGCGCCTGTTCGATGATGCGCAGCGATTCGTCCACTTCGTCGAGGCGCACGAGGAACCGCGCGTACGCATCCCCTTCGCTGCGCACGGGCACGTCGAACTGATACCGTTCGTACCCGGAATACGGCAGCGCCTTGCGCACGTCATAGGCGACCCCGCTTCCGCGCAACACCGGGCCCGTGCAGCCCCACTCGACCGCATCGGCGGCCGAGAGGATGCCGACGTCGATCGTGCGATCGCGGAAGATCGGATTCTTCTGCAACAGCGCGCGCAGATCGCGCATGCGGCCCGGGAGCTTCTCGATCAACTCGTCGAGCTTCTCGAGGAAACCTGCGGGCAGATCTCCGTTGAGGCCGCCGATGCGCAAGTAATTCGGATGCATGCGCGCGCCGCCCGCGGCTTCGATCAGATCGAGAATGTTCTCGCGAATGTCGAACAAGTACCAGAACGGCGTGATCGCGCCGATGTCGATCGAGTGCGTGCCGAGCGAAACGCAATGCGAGGTGATGCGCGTCAACTCGCACAGCAGGACGCGCACGTCCTGCGCGCGTTCGGGGATGCGGTCGGTGATGCCGAGCAGCCGTTCGACGGCGAGTATGTAGCACAGCGCGTTCGAGAGCGGCGAAAGATAATCCATCCGCTCGATCACGGTCGAAGCCTGCGTCCAGAAGAGGTTCTCGGCGGTCTTCTCGATGCCGGTGTGCAGGTACCCGATCTCCATATCGGCCTTCGTCACGATCTCGCCGCTGATCTCGACGACGACCTGAAGCACGCCGTGCGTCGAGGGGTGCTGCGGCCCGAGCGAGAGCGTCATCGAATGATCGTCGCGAGCGACGACGTCGAGGGTCAGCGGGTCGATGCTCACTACGCCGTGCCCTCGCCGCGCGCGCGCGCGATCTGTCGTTGCAAAGCCTCGGAGACTCTGCCGGAAGGCGGCGTGCCGGCCGGCACGTTGCTCTTCGATGCGAACGCCGGGCGCGGAGCGCGCTCGCGGGCGGGGCCTCGCAAGGGGTAATCCTTGCGCAGCGGGTGCCCTTCCCAGTCGTAGGGCATCTGGACGCGGCGCAGGTCGGGATGCCCCTCGAACGTGATTCCGAACAGGTCGAAGATCTCGCGCTCCGCCCAGTCCGCGCTCGGCCACAGGTCGGTCACGCTCGGCAGGTCCGGATCGTCGGCGGGGACGCCGACGAGCAAGCGATAGCGGCGCGGGGTCCCGACCTGCTCGACGGCGGCGCGGCCCTCCGGCAACGCGAGCACATGGTAGACCACGTCGAAGCGCGGGACCCGTTCGAGGTAGTCGACGCCGCCGATGTCGAGCAGCATCGTCAGCCCCTCCTCGCGCAGTTGCCGCAGCCGATGACGCAGCGCTTCGCGTTCGACTCGCTCGATGACGGCGTCATCGAGGTCGGGGCGAACGGCGGTCGGGTCGATCGCGGTAGCGCCGGGGAGCGGCGTCTGGGAACTGGGCAACGCTTGACTTTCCCTTCTAGGAGCGGGCGAGGATGCCGCCGCGACCGCCTTCGCGGATCTGCTGCTGGAGCAGCGTCACCGCGTACAGCAAGGCGTCGGGGGTCGGCGGGCAGCCGGGGACGTACACGTCGACGGGGATCACGGTGTCGACGCCCTGCACGACCGCGTAGTTGTCGAAGACGCCCCCCGAACTCGCGCACGCGCCCATCGAGATCACCCACTTTGGGTCGGCCATCTGCTCGTAGAGCCGCTTGATGACCGGCGCCATCTTGTGACAGAGCCGGCCCGAGACGATCATCAGGTCGGCCTGGCGCGGCGAGGCGCGAAAGACCTCCGCGCCCAAGCGCGCGATGTCGTATTGCGGCGCCTGCACGCTCATCATCTCGATCGCGCAACAGGCGAGCCCCATCGTCAGCGGCCAGACGCTCGAGGCCTGCGCCCAGCGCGCGACGTCGTCCAGCTTCGCCAGCATGAACTGCTGGCCGGGCATCATCTCCACTGGAAGCCGCCCTTGCGCCAGACGTAGGCATAGCCGATCCCCAGCACGATCACGAACGCGATCATTTCGAGCAGCCCGAACGCGCGCAGCGCGTGCATCTGCACGGCCCAGGGATAGAGCGAGGCCGCTTCCACGTCGAAGACCACGAACAGCATCGCGATCAAATAGAAGCGCACGGGGAAGCGCCCGGAGACCCCCGTGGCCGACTCGACCCCGCACTCATAGGCTTCCGCCTTGACGGGATTCGGTTTCTTGCGCGCGGCGAGACCCGGAACCACGATCATCACAAATGATAAAATCGCCGCCACCGCCAGAAAGATGGCAACGGGACCGTACGGATTCATCTGTGCCTCCAGTTTCGCAAGGGGCCCGACCATCCTTCGCCGCAGTCGACTTCCATAATGGGTAGACCGCTATTTACTTCCCTACGTCGCGCGGCGTTCGCCGTCGCCGCGCTCAGCACGCTCGCCGGGTGCCCGAATCCGAACGCGATCGGCGTCCAAGATTTCGGCGTTCTCGTCGGGCGAGTGTACAACGCCAAGACGCTTGCCCCTGTCAGCAACGGAATCGTTTCCGTCGGTTCGACCTGCACGGCGAACCTCTCCCCGGACGGCTCGTTCCGGATCGGTGGGACCGGGTCGTGCGTTCCCATCGGGAACCAAACGCTCGTCATCACGGCCGACGGCTTCGCCCCGTCCGGCGGGATCCAGGTCGTCGTCGGAAAGGGCGAAAACCCGGCGCTCCCGCCGATCGCGCTGACGCCCCTGTTCTAGCCCCCGGTTGGGAAGAGCGGCCGCCGGTGGTGCGGGTGCCTGACGGGCGCGGCCGGGAGCGGGACCGCGAGGGCGCCGCGCCGCCTGGTCGCCGAGGTCGTGGAGTTCACCGTGAGCGCATAGATCGAAGCGCTCTCGGTCTCGACGACGTAGACCCAGCCGCCGGTCACGACGGGGCCGAACCGGATCTCATCGCCCGGGTTTATGTCTTGCCCCCAGGCGCCGCCGCTGACGCTATCCCAGAGCGCCGCGCCCGTTTTCGCGTTTCTCGCCCACAAGATGCCGTCCGGGGTCCCGATGAAGACCACGTCGTTCACGACAGTCGGCGACGACCGCGGGTTCTCGTCTTGCGAGGGGTCCATGGCGGAATCGATCCCGAAAACGGGAGTCGCGACGAGGTTGAAGCCCGTGCACCCGGTGTTGGGCTGCAGGATCGCTAGACCGGGCGAGTAGCCGGTGCCGGCCGTGGCGATCGACGCGTACAGGTAGCCCGTCTGTCTGGAATACGCGGGCAAGCCCATGTAGTACGCGTTCTCCGAACTCACAGAGAACTGGGCATTGTAAATCGGGCCCCCGCTCAAGTTCGTGCGGTTGTAGATGAACAGGTACCCTTCTTTGCCCTGCACGGCGAGGAGCGGCGGGCAACCCGGCGGCTGGAAGAGCGTGGGCGTGCCGGACAAATCGATGTCGCTTGCCGAGAGCGGATTCGGGAGGTTGATCAAGCTCGGCGCGTCCGAATCGGACGCCGCTAAAAGATCGGCCGAAAGCTTGACGATATGCTCGGCGTAGCCCACCGTTTCGGACGGGGCCGTCACGAACGAACCGGTCTGGCCCCCCGTGTCGGCGTTCCCGACACCGGTGTATACGGCGCTGCCGTCGGGCTCGGCGGAGGCGCCGCCCCAGCCCCAAACGCCGCCGCCGCTGTAGTATGTGCCCGCTACCCCGGTGGCGTTCGCCGCCGTGAAGAACGTGTTCTGGAGCGTGTGGCTCGCAACGTCGACGACCGCGAGACGGCCGCGCCACGGGGTGATGTCGCAGACGCCGGACGTTCCCGCGTAAATCTTGCCGTTGACCAGGTTCAGCCCGGTGTGCAAGAACGCGCGTAATTCCGAGCTCGACCCGTCGTCGGTGCCGGCCGCGACGATGTCGACACCCGGGCTCCACTTGTCCGCGCCGCTCGCGAGATCGAGCGCGTGGATCTTGTGGAGCCCGTCGGGCACGTAGATCACGTTGTTGGCCCGATCCAGAGCGAACGTGCCCTCGACGCCCCATGGCGAGCCGCTAACGCCGTTGCAAGTATACGTGCCCGTCGGAAGCGTTTTCGTCCAGAGCTGGACGCCCGTTTGCGCATCGAACGCGTACACGGTCCCGGAGCCGCCGCCGATGTACACGACGTCGTGCGGGACTCCGCCGATCGTCACGCCTGCCGCGACGATCGGCTGCGTCATCAGGTTGAACTCGTTTCCGTTGTTCAACGCCTGATGCGCCCACGCCACGCGGAGGCTGCCGACGTTCGCGGAGGTGATCGTCGTGTCGGGGCTCTCGCCCGTGCGCTGCGCGTCATAGCCGTACGTCGGCCAGTCCACGATCGCGCCCGAGGGCGCCGGAGTCGGGCTCGCGGTCGGGCCGGACGTCGGGCCGGACGTCGGCCGGGACGTCGGTCCTGAGGTCGGGTTCACCGTCGGGCCCGAGCCGCCGCCCGAGCATCCGCTAGCGAACAGCGAGAGCATAACAAGAACGAGCGCGGCGCGCGGACGCATGGCGAGTGAAACGATGTTGAAACGAGCGATCGTAGCATCCCCTTGCCGCCGCGTCGTGCGGCGGCCCATTACAAGCTAGGCTAGCGCGCGAAGATACGGCCGTCGAGGGCCCTCTAGCCCAGTTGGGCGCTACGTGCGCGCGCGGCGGGGATGCTGCGCAAGAAAGCGCTTCGCGTCGTCGATCGGGATCGCGAAACCGATCGCGCGCTCGTCGTCGAAGCGCGATTCCGCCAGGCCCAGCACCTCGCCGCCGACCGGGTCGAAGATCGGGCCGCCGCTCTCGCCGGGAATGATCGGCGCATCGAGTTCCAGCGCGTCGCGCCGCACGCTCGCGATGCGGCCGGAGCGCACGGAGGTCGCCACGCCGAGCGACTCGTCTTCGAACGCGTCCGGGATCGGAAACCCCGCGACGCCGATCGGCGTTCCCGGCTCCAAGTGCGCGGAACTGCCGAGCGTCGCGACGCGCAGATTCGGTTCGCTCGTGTCGACGATCGCAAGATCGGCGTCCGCGTCGCCCGCGCTCTCGCGGGCGAGGACCTTCTTCTTCTCGTCGATCGTCAGGCGGATCACGCGCGCGTCGTGCACGACGTGCTCGACCGTGAGAATGCGGCTGCCCCAATCTCCGCTCTCCACGATCACCCCGCTGCCGTAGGCTTCATCGAGCAACCCGCGGCGCTTGGGGTCGTCGCTCGGGATCTGCATCGTGAACAGCACGACCGAGGGACGCAGCGCGCGGAAGCTCGTCACCAGCGGATCGACGTTGCGGTCGTGCGCCTGCGAGACGCAGCCCGCGAGCGCGAGCGCGAGCGTCGCGCTCGTGACTGCCGCGCGCCCGCATGCCGGCGTCATGGCTGCGCGTCCGTGACGAGCACCAGGCGGCGGGCGATCTGTGCGCGCAACTCGTCCAGCCCCTCGCCCGAACGTGCACTCAGGGCGAGCGCTCCCGGCGGCAACGGGTGCGCGTCGTCGCGTTTGTCGATCTTGTTCGCGACCAGGATCGCCGGCTTGTTCTCGAGCCCCAGCTCGCGCAGGATCTCAGCGACGCTCGTGAGTTGCCGCGGCCAGTCGGGGTTCGATGCGTCGATCACATGCACGAGCAGATCCGCGTACTCGAGTTCCTCGAGCGTCGCGCGGAATGCGGCGACGAGTTCCTTCGGCAGATCCGTGATGAAGCCGACCGTATCGGCGAGCCGCACGAAACGGTCGCGCGCGACGAAAACGCGGCGCAGCGTGGGATCGAGCGTCGCGAACGGCTGATCCGCGACGAACGCCGCCCGCGCCGCCTCCGTGTGCGCGAGCCGGTTGAGCAGCGAGGATTTACCGACGTTCGTGTAGCCGACGAGCGCGACGAGCGGTTCTTTCCCGCCCTCGGAGCGGCGCGTCTTGCGCGCGGTCCGCACGTCTTCGAGCGCGCCGCGCAGCACCGAGATCTTCGCTTGGATGCGTCGCCGGTCGACTTCCAGCTTCGTTTCACCGGGTCCGCGCGTCCCGATCCCGCCGCCCAAGCGCGAGAGCGCCGCGCTGCTGCCGATCAGGTTCGCCTGGCGATAGCGCAATTGCGCGAGTTCGACTTGCAACTGCCCTTCGCGGCTGCGCGCGCGTTGCGCGAACACGTCGAGGATCACCATCGTCCGGTCCACGATCGGCAGCGGGATCGCTTTCTCGAGATTCGTGCGCTGGCGCGGCCGCAGGTCGTTGAAGACGAAGACCGCGGAAGCTTCGTGCGCTTCCGCGAGTTCGGCGATCTCATGGGCTTTGCCGCTGCCGACGAGCGTCGCGGGATCGACGGCGGCACGCCGCTGCACGACGCGCGCGACGACATCGGCTCCGGCGGCGTCGATCAGCGCTTCGAATTCCTCGAGTTCGGGTTCCAGCGGCCGGCGCGGGTCGTCGAGATCGACGGCGACGACGATCCCGCGCGCCCGCTCCGGCCCGAGCGGCACGCTACCCCGCGGCACCGCGCCCCCCTTCACCCGCGGCGTGCGGGCCTCGCAGCGCTTCGATCAGCCAGGCGAGGCCGTCGTTGTAGCGCGGTCCGGGGCGTTCGAGCAGCGCGGCGTCGTCGAGGATGTAGACGCGGTGGGCCTTCACGGCGCGCAGCGCGCTCCAGGGCGCGCGGTCGAGCACGCTTGCGATCCCGCTCGCGCGATCGGCGACGATCACGTCCGGTTGATCGCGCAAGAGCGCTTCCTCGCTATAGCGTCCGTACGCGGAGGGCAGATCCCGCGCCGCGTTGCGCCCGCCGGCCAGCGTGATGAGGTGCGCGATGTAGGAGCGATCGCCGACCGTGAACAGCGGCGCGTTGCCGATCACGACGAAACACGTGGGACGCCTGCCCTTCGGCACGCGAGCGACGAGCGCCGCCGTTCGCGCTCGCAGGCGCGCCGCCAGCGCGCGGGCCTGCGCGGAGTGCCCGCTGATCCGGCCGAGCACGTCGATGTCGGTGAAAATGTCCTCGAACGTGTCGTCCGGCACGAGCGCCGGCGCGAAGCCGAGCCGGCGCAATTCCCCCAGCCGCGCCGCTTGCGCCGCGATCCCCACGACGGCGTCCGGCCGCAGGCGCACGATCCGCTCGGCGTCGATCGTCGCAAACGACGATACGACCGGCAACGAAGCGGCCTCCGGCGGGTAGTCCGTGAATTGCGAAACGCCCACGACTTGCGGCCCCGCGCCGATCGCAAAGAGCGTCTCGGTCAGCGAGGGGACGAGCGAGACGATGCGCGGCCGCGGCGCCGGCGCACTCGGCGCAGCTGCGACGATCGAGGGGAGCGAAAGCGCAACGCAGAGCGCGGCGGCGCAAAGATGCTGCAATGGACGAGGGAACGGCACTAGCCGAGCCTTACGCGCGCCAGGAACGCTCGCCTCCCCACGGAACATCGCGAGCCTAGAGTCTCGTGCGCGGGAACCCGGTGAGAATCCGGGACGGTCGCGCCACTGTGAGCGAGGAGCCGCCGGTCGTCACTGCCCCCCAAGGGCGGGAAGGCGCCGGCAAACGGCGATGATTCGCGAGTCAGGATACCGCAACGAGAACTCCCGCGTCACTCCGCCTCGCGAAAGGGTGGGACTCGTGCATCGAATTCTCGTGCAGGGCGGCTCGTTCGAATGAATGCGCGCTTGGCGACGCTCGCGCTCGCTCCGCTCGTCGCGCTGTGCATCGCAACGTTCGTCGGCGGGACCCCGCTCGATCCGGGCGCCGTGCTCAATGCGCTCGCGCACCCGCGCGCCGGCGGCGACGATGCGTCGATCGTGTGGCTGCTGCGCCTGCCGCGGGCCTGCATCGCGGCGTGCGTCGGGGGAGCGCTCGCCGCCGCCGGCTTCCTGCTGCAGGGGATGCTGCGAAATCCGCTGGTCGATCCGTTCCTGACCGGCGTCAGCGCGGGCGCGGGCGCCGCGATCGCGTTCGGCATCGCGTTCGGGCTCGCGGGGCCTTGGCTCCCGCCGCTCGGGTTCGCCGCCGGCATCGCGACCGCGCTCTGCGTCGCGTTGCTCGCGCGCCGCGGGAGCGGCGTCGACGCCGAGCGCCTGATCCTTGCCGGCGTCTCGCTCTCGGCGCTCTTCTCCGCGCTGATCGCGCTCGCGCTCGGGACGATCGCGCGCGGCGGATCCGACGCCGTGCTCGCCTGGCTCTCCGGGTCGCTCGCGGGCCGCAGCTGGCCCGAACTCGCCTGGACCGCGCCGTATCTGATCGCGGGCGCGCTGTTGGCGGCGGCCTGCGTCCCCGCGCTCAACGCGTTACGGCTCGGCGCGCAGGTCGCGGCCTCCGTCGGCGTGGACGTCGCGCGGACGCAATGGATCCTGCTCGCCGCCGCGACGCTCCTGACGGCCGGCGCGGTCGCGCTCGCCGGGCTCGTCGGCTTCGTCGGGCTCATCGTGCCGCATCTCGCGCGCAAGCTCGTCGGCAGCGATGCGCGCCGCGCGCTCCCGGCGAGCATGCTGCTCGGCGCGGGGCTCGTGCCGCTCGCCGACGCGCTCGGCCGAGCGCTCGCCCCGCCGCTCGAGATCCCGCTCGGCGTGGTGCTCGCGTTCGTCGGCGTCCCGACGTTCCTGTATCTGTATCTGCGGCGTCCGAGCGAGGCCCGGCTGTGGGGGACCTGACCGTCCGCGACCTGCGCCTTCAGATCGGCGGACGCACCTTGCTCGACCGCGTCAGCTTCGACGTGCGGCCGGGCGAGTGCGTTGCGATCGTCGGGGCCAACGGCGCCGGCAAGACGACGCTGCTGCGCGCGCTCGCCGGACAGATCCCCGTGGCCGCGGGGGCGATCGCGTTCGACGGCGTCGCGCCCTCGGCGCTCGCGCCGAGCGAACGGGCCCGGCGCATCGCGGCGCTCGGCGGCGACCTCGAGACGCCGGCGAACCTCACCGTGCGCGAGGTCGCGCTGATGGGCCGCTTCGCGCACCGCCCCTGGTGGGATTGGACCTGGAGCGAACTCGACACGATCGCGGTCGATGGGGCGCTCGCGCGCGTGGGTCTCGACGGCTACGCCGCCCGCAGCGTCGAGTCGCTCAGTTCCGGGGAACGCCAGCGCGTCTGGCTCGCGCTCGCGCTCGCGCAAGGCGCCGGACTCGTGCTGCTCGACGAGCCCACGAGCCACCTGGATCTGCGCGTGGCGCTCGAGATGCTCGCGCTGCTGCGCAAGCTCGCTCGCGGCGGCACGGCGCTCGTGGTCGTGCTGCACGACTTGAATGAGGCGGCCTCGCTCGCCGATCGCATCGCGGTGCTCGGCGAGGGCACGCTGCTCGCGTTCGGGCCGCCGCGCGAGGCGCTGGAACGCGAAACGATCCGCCGGGCCTTCGGGATCGATGTCGATTTCATCGAACTCGAAGGCGGCCGGCGGATCGTCCCGCGTTCCCTGGCGGCGCGGTCCGCGTTGCCGCTAGACCGTTTGTCCGCGGGGGATTAGAACTTCACGATCCCTTCCGCCGCGATCGTGTTTTGCGACGTGCTGTCGAGGTTCCCGAACGTGGGCTGGGACGAGTGGTCCGCGCGATATTCCAGACGGAACAGGAGCGGAGCCGACGGCGCGTATCCGAGCGTCGCCGTTCCCTCGTGCAGCACTTGCGCGAATCCGGTGCGATAGCCCTGAGGATCGCTGAAGACTTCGCCGCGGAGCGTTGCCGAGAGCTTGGGGTCGATTTGGTAGTTCAGGTAGCCGGCGAAACCGTTCCAGTTTGCATCGCCGGCCCCGACGGTCCCGGTGACGTCGGTGAACGCGTTCTTTTGGCTGGCCGTATCGTAGTTGCCGACGATGGTCAATTTGCTCGTCGCCTTATACGTGCCGACGAGGTCGAGCAGGTTGCGCGCGCCGTTCACGGAGCTGCCCCAGGAGCTAGGTTCCGTGCCCGTGTAGACGGTCGCCGTGAGGCCGAGCTTGTCGGTCGGGTTGAGCGCGAGGTTGCCCTCGAACGCCTTCCCGCCGGGCGTCGAGTTCACGACGGCATCCCAGCCTCTGTTCACGCCCACGGTGAGCGCGACTTTCGACGAGGGAGTGTAGCCGACGCGAACGCCCGTGTGCGTGAACGGGATCGCGAAGCCGAATAAGTACGAACGCGAGAAGTTGTAGTCGTCGCCGCTGCGGATGTACTCCTCACCGGCGAACGTGACGAACTTCCCGGCCGTGAGCGCGAATTCTCCGCTCGTATATCCGACGTAGAGCTGCGTGATGTTGAAGCCGGTGTTCGCCGGCTGGCCGAACGAGCGAATCACGTCCGCGTCCGAACCGAGATTCACTTCCAACTTGCCGCTGATCGTCCCATTCTTCACAAGGGTCCCGTTGAGCGTCTGCAAGTTGGGATAGTTGTTCGCGGTGTCGAACACGCGGCCGGGAATCGATCCGTTGTAGCCGCTGAGGTGGCTGAACGAGGCATCGGCGAAGCCGCCGACGACCCAGTCTTTCGGGGTCGGCGAAGGGGCGGGTGCGGGGGTTGCGGTCGGCGCCGCAGCCGGAGTTGCGGACGCGGCTGGAACTGGAGCGGCTTGATCGGCGGCGTTCACCGGCACGATCGCGGCGAAGGTTCCCACAGCGAGGAACGCAGCGCTAGCCGCTAAGATTCGTAAGGACAACGAGTCTCCTTTCGGTGTTGAGCGCGTGACAAGGACCGGGGGGCAGTAGCCCTAGTGAGCTAGCGCACCCCAGGTCCTTGTCCGTGGTACTATGCGGCCGCGCGAGGTTGAGGGCGCGCGGCCCGCCGCCGCGCTAAGCCGCGCTGCGCTTGGCGACGTCGAGCTTGGCGTGCGGCGCGGACACCGCCTTCGACCGCGGCGATGACGGCAGAACCATCCAGGCGCCGAAGAGCACGAAGAACGAGACCAGAGCGACGGCGATTTCCATCGAGAACAACCTTCCTATGACGTCGAGTGATTACGAGCCGTACGCAGGCTCGGCGTGCTGCGAAAGATCCAGACCCATCGCTTCTTCTTTTTCCTCGACCCGCAGCGGGACGAAGAGCGAGACCACTTTGAGGATGATCCAGGTGGCGACCGCCGCGTAGAGCCACGAAGCGCCGACGGCGATCGCTTGCACGACGAGTTGGTGCGGATTGCCGTAGAGCAAGCCGTTCGCCCCACCGGAGTTGATCGTCGTCGTTGCGAACAGACCGGTGAGGAGCGCGCCGACCGTGCCGCCGACGCCGTGGACGGCCCACACGTCGAGCGCGTCGTCGACGTTCATCTTGTCGCGCAGCAGCACTGCTCCGTAGCAGACGACTGCGACGATGAGGCCGATGATGATCGACGCTGCCGGCGTGACGAAACCGGCGGCCGGCGTGATGGCCACGAGCCCCGCGACGGCGCCGGCGCAAGCCCCGGCGACGCTCGGCGTCCCTTTGTGCATCCAGCCGATCGTCAGCCACGTGAGTGCTGCCATCGCGGCGGCCGTGTTCGTGTTGACGAATGCCGAGGTTGCCAGACCGTTCGCGGCCAGCGCGCTGCCGGCGTTGAAACCGAACCAGCCGAACCACAGCAGCGCCGTACCGAGAATGACCATCGTGAGATCGTGAGGTTCGCCCGGCGACTCGCCTTCCGAATGGTTGATGCGCTTGCCCAGCACGTAGGCCGCGACCAGCGCCGAGACGCCTGAGGAAATATGGACGACCGTGCCGCCTGCGAAGTCGAGCGCGCCCAGCTTATTGAGCCAGCCTTGGCTCGCGCCTGCGCCCCACACCCAATGTGCGATCGGATCGTACACGAACGTAGCCCAGAGAAGACTGAAAATCACGAACGCCTTGAAGCGCTTGCGCTCGGCGAACGCACCGGTGATGAGCGCCGGCGTGATGACGGCGAACATCATTTGGAAGACCATATACGCTTGGTGGGGGATCGTCGCCGCGTAATCTTTATTCGGCGCGAGCGTGACGTTGTTCAGGCCGACCCACGAGAGGTCGCCGATGATGCCCCAACCTTTGACGTCGGGGCCGAAAGCGAGAGAGTATCCCCAAAGGACCCACTGCACGCTGATCAAGCACAGGATGAAAAAGCTGTGCATGACGGTCGAGAGAACGTTCTTCTTCCGAACCAACCCGCCGTAGAAAAACCCCAGTCCCGGAGTCATCAACATGACGAGTGCTGCGGACGCTAGAACCCAGGCGGTATCGCCGGCATTGATTTTGTCCATGCCCAAAAGTTAGCGGTTGAGAGTCGTTCGCAGTATCGACAAATGGACAAGGCATGATAGTGGCGGTTCGCACCCCGTGTATTCCAGGGCGGGTGGATTAGCGAAGTGGCCGGCTCAGTGCCGGATGCTCTATCCGATTGTCCAAGAAGCGGCGCCTCGCAGCGCCGTCAGGGCTGCCTCGCGCCCGTCCGCGCGCGCGGGCGCGCGCGCCCGCGCGAGAGTCGCGCGTCAGCGCGCGGGGTGAACGTCCCGCGAGGAGACCCAGCCGAAGCGCCCGCGGTAGGGTCCCGACGTCAGCCGCAGGCGGACCGCGTCTTCATCGACGGCCGCATACCGCGCGTGGACGGCCCCGTGAAGGCAGGCCAGGACGACGGCTTGCGTGCCGGGGTGGGCGAGGACCGTGTGCACCATGATGGAGCGCGTGTCGGCCCATTGGCCGAGCGAATACTCGACCAAGCGCACCTGATCGTCCCAGACGAAGACGTCCGGATCCGCGGTGTCGGCCGAGAGGATGATGCGGTCGCGCGGGTTCGCGGCACAGTCCGTGGCCGGGACCGGGCTCGCGGCGCGGGCGGCGCCCGCGCCGAAGGCGAGGCTCCCGCCCAACGCGAGGACCGCGCCGAAGGCGAGCGCCCGGACCCCGCGCGCTATGCGGGCGGCGTTCCGACGCGATGCAAGTTCAGCCAATTTCCAAAATCGAGCGCCGTCATCGGGTGCGCGACGACGAACCCCTGGATCCCGTCGCAGCCGAGCGTCGCCAGCATCTCCCGCTGCGCGGCGGATTCGACTCCCTTGGCGATGACGCGCCAGCCCAAAGCTCGTGCCACAAGGACCGTTCCTTCGACGACCGCTTGGGCAGTCCGGCTCTGGGTCAAGCTCTCCACCAGCGTCCGGTCCAATTTCAGGGTGTCGATCGGGTAGGGCGCGAGCGCCTGCATCAGGCCGAGCCCCCCGTCGAAGTTGTCCAGGCTGATCGTGATCTTGCGCGAGCGGCACAGCTCGAGGAAGCGCGCGAGCGCGATCTCGTCGCCGCGCAGCAGCGACGCCGGAATCTCAAGGCACACATGCGAGAAATCGATCGTGTGCGTATCGTCCGCGAGCAGCTCTTCGAACTCGCCGGGATCAAAGCTCGCGAGGTTCACTTCGACGCGCAGCGACTTGCCCGCGATGTGCCACGCCCGCGTCTGCGTCGCGGCCTCGCGCATGACCCAGCGATCGAGCGCGCGGCGCGCGGCCTTGTCGCGCACGCTCGTGAGGATTCGTTCGGGCGCGAGCAATCCATGATACGGGTGCACGCGGCGGATCAGCGCTTCGGCGCTCACCACCGCGTTCGTCTTGAAATCCAGGACCGGCTGATAGCACAGCAAGTATCCGATGTCGAACGGATCGAACGAGAGCTCGCCGCGCCGCCCGAGCGCGGGCGTCGCGAGTTCGTCGGCGCTCAACTCGTCGTGGAAATGGATGCGCGCGCGCCCGGCCTCCTTCGCCGAATACATCGCAGCATCGGCGCAGGCGAGCAAGTCGTCGCGGCCGGCGGCATCGTTCGGGTAGATCGCGACGCCGATGCTGGCCGAGAGCGCGAAGCGGTAGTGATCGACGACGAAGGGGAACGCCAGGACCTGCCCGATCCGCTGCGCGACCTGCTCGATCTCCTCGCGGGCCGTGACCTGCGGCAGGATGATCGCGAACTCGTCCCCGCCCAGGCGTCCGATGTACTCCTCGCGACGGAGCGTGCCGCGCAGGCGTTGCGCCATCTCGGCGAGCACCTTATCGCCCGCGTGGTGTCCCACGGTGTCGTTGACCGCCTTGAAACCGTCGACGTCCAGGAACATCACCGCGCAGCGCCGCCGATGGCGTTCGGCCGCCGCGAGCGCCTCGTCGAGGCGCTCGAAGAGCGCGGCCCGATTCGGCAGGCTCGTCAACGCGTCGGAGAAGGCGAGCGCCTTGATGTGCGCGTCGCTGTCGCGACGGCGCACGATCCGCGCGAATGCGTCGACCAGGAACTCCACGTAATGCAGATCGTCCGGGCCGAACGGCATGATGCGCGGCTCGGTCGAGGAGAGCGTCAGCAACCATTGCACTTCGCCCACGCGAAACGGCGCGGCCATGTACGAGCGCAGCCCTTCGGCGGCGACCGCCGGGTTGCGCGCGGATTCGAGGTGGTCCCGCACGTCGGGGATCGCGACGACATGGTCGAGCGCGAGCGCGCCGGACCCGACGATTTCATCGAGCGGCTCGCGCACGCCGACCGGATTGCGCACGTCGTTGGAGGCGAACTCCGTGACGCTCTCCCCGTCTTCGATTCGCGCCAAGACGCCGGAATCGAAGCCCAGGCCACGAGCGCCTTCGCGCAGGATCGCGGCGGCGTGCTCGGCGTCGTCGAAGCCGTTGCGCACGACCAGCGCCCAGAGAGATTCCAATCGCTCCAGGCGGCCCGGCTTGGCGGGCTCCGGAGCGGCCAGGGGCGCAGCGACCGCGACGGCGGCCTTCACAGGGCGGATCGTCACGAGCATCGCGCCGACGCGGACGAAGGCGCCCGCTCGCAGCGGTTCGATCGTCACCTCGACCTCGTGCGAATCGCCGCCGCGGGTTCCGGCGCGCGTCGTGAACCGGCGCGGCGTCATGTCGGCGAATTCGATGAGCACGTCGTCGGCGTCGCGCGTGAGGAGTTCGTCTTCGCGCGTTTCGAAGAGCCGGGCCGCCCCGGCGTTTACGTACAGCAATCCCCGCGTCGAAGGATTCACGACGAGCAGTGCATCGCTCGCGCCCCCTTCGAGGAATCCTTGCGCCTCTGAGGCGGTCGGTCGCTGTTCGAACATTTCGGCTTCCTAAATTGTTGCCCGCGTTGGATCGGCGTGGGGGCGCCGACCAGATACAAAATCCACCGACTATAGTATCGGCGGTTTTAGCGGCGAACGTTCCTTGTTCCACCGCGGGGGATGATGTTGTTCCGAAGTACGCTTCGGCTATCACCTTGCCCTTGGTCCGAAAGTAGTCGCTTCGACGCAAAGGAGGGGGCCATCCGGCCTAACGGCTTCCATACCTGGGAATGACGGAACCAGGCACCCGCAGCGTGAAGGATGGCAGCGTGTCGAAGTTCTTGGACGGCTTACGCAAACTCGCCCGACCGGCCGGCGCCCTCGCGGGGCTCGCCGGCGCCGCAGCCGTCGTCAACCGGGGCATCCGCGAGAGCAGCGCGCTGCCGCGCAATCACGTCGGCGGCACGCGCCGGCGCTGGACCTGGCGCGGCTACGAGATTTTCGCGACGGAGCTGGGCAGCGGCCCGCCGATCCTCCTGGTGCACGGCATCTACGCCGGCGCCTCTTCGTATGAGTACCGCAAGCTGGCGCCGCTCCTGGCGCGCCGGCATCGCGTCATCGCGATCGACCTGCTCGGCTGCGGCCTCTCCGACATGCCCGACCTCGATTACGGCGCGGACCTCTTCGTCGAGCAACTCGTCGATGCGTTCGGCGAATTCTCCGACGAGCCGCTCACCGTCGTCGGCAGCTCGCTCGGCGCAGCATTCTGCATTCGCGCGGCCGCCCGGGCCGCCGATCGCGTCACCCGCCTCGTCACGATCGCCCCGGCCGGGCTTGCCGGCGTCCTGGACGATTCCCCGAGCGTGGCCCAAGAAGCGATCGCGGCGCTCGTCCGCACGCCGGTCCTGGGCGAGTCGCTCTTCAACGGACTGAGCTCGCCGCCGTCGCTGCGCTGGTTCCTCGAGAATCTCACGTACGCGAACCCCGCCTCGGTCACCCCGGAGGTCATCTCGGACTATTACGCGGTGACGCATCAGCCCGGCGCGCGTTTCGTCGCGGGCGCCTTCGTCGGCAACCTCTTGAACTGCAACGTCGCGCGCGACCTGCCGTTCCTCGCGGCGCCGCTTCTCGTGCTCTGGGGCGAGCGCGCGTCGCGCACGAACCCGGTTGCCAACGCGCATGAATACATGCGCTTGGCGCGCGAGGCGACGCTGCGCACGTTTCCGAATTCAGGGCTGCTGCCGCACGAAGAGGAACCCGAGGCGACCGCCGATGCGATCGAGACGTTTCTCACGACGGAATGGCCCACGGCGGCCGCGCCCGCATCTCCGCTCAACGCCTAGGCTGCGAACGCGCCTCGCACGAGGGTCCCCGTGCGCTAGATCGAACCCCCCGCGCGGTCATGTCCACACCGCTCCCTGCAATTTTCAAGAGCTACGACGTTCGCGGGCTTTACCCGAGCGAGCTCAACGATGATCTCGCGTATGCGATCGGCCGGGCTTTCGTCGACGAGTTCGCAATGCGCTCGGTCGTCGTCGGGCGCGATATGCGCCCTTCGGGCGTTGCGCTCTTCGCTGCATTCGCGCGCGGCGCGAACGATGCCGGCGCCGACGTCACCGATATCGGCCTAGTCTCGACGGACGCGCTCTATTTCGCGGTCGGACGCTACGGCTTCGACGGCGGCGTGATGATCACGGCCTCGCACAACCCCGCGCAATACAACGGGATGAAGTTCACGCGCGAACGCGCGCAGGCGCTTTCCTACGACGAGGGCCTTTCGGCGATCGCCCGGCGCGTCGCCGGCGGCCGGTTCCTCACGGCCCAGCGGCGCGGCACGCTCGCGCAGAAAGAGATCCTCTCCGATTTCGCCGCGCACTGCCTGTCGTTCATCGACGCCGCCAAGATCGCGCCGCTGAAGATTGCGATCGACGCCGGGAACGGCATGGCGGGGAAGACGGTCCCGAGCGTCTTCGCACACCTACCCTGCGAAGTGATCCCGCTCTATTTCGAACTCGACGGGACGTTTCCGAACCATCCGGCGAGCCCGATCGAACCGGAGAACATGGTCGCTCTCCAGCGCGCCGTGCTCGAAAACCGCTGCGATCTCGGCGCCGCGTTCGACGGCGACGCCGATCGCATGTTCCTGGTCGACGAACGCGGCGCGCTCGTCGGCGGCGACATCGTGACCGCGCTCGTCGGCCGCAACACGCTCAAGCGCTACCCGGGCGCGAAGATCCTCTACAACTTGATCTGCAGCCGCAGCGTCCCCGAAGCGATCGAGCGCGCCGGCGGCGTTCCCGTGCGCTCCCAAGTCGGGCATTCCCTGATCAAGAAGGTGATGCGCGACGAGGACATCGTCTTTGGGGGCGAACATTCGGGCCACTTCTACTTCCGCGACAACTGGTTCGCCGATTCCGGCATGATCGCGCTGCTGCAGTGCCTCGAGGTCTTCAGCGAAGCGAAGCGGCCGGTGAGCGAGACGATCGCGCCGATCGATCGCCGCGCCCGCTCCGGCGAGATCAATACGCGCGTGCACGACATCCCCGCAAAACTGCTCGAGCTCGAAGAGCGCCACGCGGCGGCGGCGATCGATCGCCTCGACGGCGTCACGATCCAGTACCCCGATTGGTGGATGAACGTCCGCCCTTCGAACACCGAACCGCTGCTTCGGCTCAACGTCGAGGGCGACACGCGCGCTCTGATGGAGCGCCACCGCGATGAGACCCTCGCCTTGATCCGCCCTTCGACAAGCTGACCCTTCGATGAGCGGAGTCGGCGCTCGAGGTTGTCGAAGCTTGAGCGCGATGACCCAAGCTCCCGCCGACCTGCTCGCCCTGATCGAACGCCTGCGCGCGTTCCTCGCTTCGGAAAAGCGCGAGGACTGGCCCGAGCGCGAAGCCGCGCTCGCCGCACTCGAGGCCGCGCGCGAGCGGCTCGAGCGGCGCTTCACGCTGGCCGTCGTCGGCGAGTTCTCGAGCGGGAAATCCTTCCTGCTCAACGCGTTGCTGGGCAAGGCGCGGCGCGAGGGCGCGCGCCTGACGGGGCTGCTCGCGGTCGACATCAATCCTTCGACCGCGACGATCACCGAATTGGAATACGCCCGCCCCGAGCGCGCGAGCGCGCGCTATGCCTCGGGGCGCGAGGAACGGATCCCGCTCGATAGCCTGGCGCGCTTCGTCGCGGTCGGCAAGGACGATCGCGGCGCGCTGCACGACGCGACGGCGGACGAGGGCGATGCGCCGGAGTTCGTGATCGTCGGCGTCGATTCACCGTTTCTCGAACGCGGGTTCGCCGTCGCCGACACGCCGGGCCTGGCTTCGCCCAATCCCGCGCACCGGCGTGCGACCCTCGCCTATCTGCCGCGCGCCGACGCCGTGTTGTACTTGATCGACACGCAGCAGCCGTTCACCGACGGAGATGCGGCGTTCTTGGGACTGATCGGCGAACACGTGCGCACGATCTTCATCGTGCAGACGAAGATCGATCTCTGGCGCGCCCCGGATTCCGGCGGCCGCCCGACCTGGGAATCCGCCCGCGAGCGGATCGTCGCGCGCGCCGCGCGCTTCGCGCCGCACGCCGACGTGTTCGCGATCTCCGCTCAGGAATACGCGCTCGGGACGCTCGACGACGATCCGGCCCTGCGCGAACGCAGCGGCTTCCCGCAGTTGCTCGAGGCGCTCGACCGGACGCTGCTGGAGCGGGCGGTCGCGGCGCGCGTTTCGCGCGCCACGCAGACCCTCGCGTACCTGCTGCACGAGACGCGCGCCCGCAACGAGCGCCTGACGGCGCTCCTCGAGGCCGCGCCCGAGGAGCTCGCCGAGACGCTGGCCCGCACCGAACGCGACGTCGCGGAGCAAGAGCGCTCACTCTTGCGCGAACGCGAAGAGATCGCCGCCTCGGGCGCCGAGCGGCGCAGCTGGATCCTCGAACGCAGTGAGGCGCTGGTCTCCGAGATCCTGCGGGCGCTCGCCGCCACGCTCGACGTGACCGACATCGAACGGATCCGCGATCGCCACAAGCTCCATTCGCTCGTGGACGCGGCGCTCTCCGCGAGCCTGGGCGCCTTCGCGGAAGATGTCGCGAGCGATACCGCGCGCGCGCTCGAACGCGCCGCTCGCAGCCGCCCGGGCCTGGCCGTCGGCGATCTGGTCGCGCCGTACTTGGGCGGGGAGCCCGGCGTCGGGGCATGGTCGCGCGATCTCGCGGCCGGCCTGCGCTCGACGATCGTGCTCGGCGCGCTCGGCGGCCCGGCGGTCACGTTCGTCCACGCGATCGGCGGCGCGTTCGCCGCGGGGCCGCCCGGCGCGTACATGAAGCGCGAGCTGGGGCTCGATCTGCGGGAGCGCTTCTTTCCGCAGTTCGCCGGGGACGTGCGGGAGTTCGTCGGCGGCTTCGCGGCCGGGGTGGCGAGCGCGTACGATGCACTCGCCGCGTGCGTCGAGACCGAGCGCCTTCACGTCCGCGCGGCAAGCTTGGGCCCCGTGCAGCGCGCGCTCGCGCTCGAAGGTGCCGCCAAGGCGCAAGCGGCCGAGCTTCTGGCAGCCGAGCGGGCGGCGCTCGCCGTCTTCGACGCCGTCTTGCTGCGCAGCGGCCGGCCCGGCCCCCAGGCCCAGCAGCCGGAAGTGGAGGCCGCCCCCGGCGCAAGCGTGCCGCAGGGCGTCGCCTTCGACCCGGCCGCCTACGAGCGCGGCCTGCGCCCGGAGCGCTATCGCGTCGTGATCTTGGGAGCGCTGCGCCGCGGAAAGTCGAGCCTGATCGACGCGTTCGCCGGAACCCGCCTGCTCGACGACGCCGGCGGCCGTGAAGCGCTCTTCCCGATCCACGTGCGGTACGGCGAGCGCGATCGCGCCTATGCGCTCGAGGCGCCCGGCACCTGGCACGAGATCCCGGCCGATGCGGCGATCTCGCAGGCCGCGCTCACCCCGGTCTTGATCGAAACGCCGTGGACCCTGCCGCGGCAACTCGTGCTCGTGCACGCGCCCGCGTTCGATTCCGGCAACGCGCACGCCGAGGAGATCGCGCTGCATGCCGCCCGGGCCGCAAGCGAAGTCGTCGCGCTGTTCTCGCGCCAGCTCTCCGATCGCGAGCTGGACCTGTACGCGCGCGTCGCGGATTACGGCAAGCCGATGCTCTTCGCCCACACGATCGCCGACAACGAAGCGCCCGCCGAACGGCGCACGGTCGTCGAACTCGCGGCGCGGTACATTCGCGAGCGCGGGATCGCGGCCGGACGCACGTTCACGATCTCGGCGCTCGAGTACGGCGAAGCCCGCAAGGCCGGGCGCGCGCCCGCTGCCTGGAACGAGCTGGGGGCGTTGCGCGAAACGCTCTCCGCGCACGCGGACGCGCACATGCAACGGCTCGCGGAACGCGAACGGCGCGCGCGAGCCGCGGGCGCGAAGCCGGAGGCCGGGGATCCCGCACCCGCCGCCGCGGCCGGCGATGCGGGCGCTCGCCCGGCGATCGGACGCGCCCTCGGACGGCTCTTCGGAAAGCCGCCTCGTTCATAGTATCGGCTCCTAGGTCGGATTCCGAGCGACCCCGAAGCCCTCGCTTCGTGGTGCAGTCCTACGTTCTCGGCCCGGCCAACTTAGCCATCGGCGATGGCGCCAGTCACAGAGGGCGCCTCGCGATCGACGGAGGCCGCATTACGGAGATCCTCCCCGGCGACGGTCCGAGCGATTTTTCGCTCCCGCCCGGGACGACGATCGCGCCCGGGATGCTGGACGTGCACACGAACGGCGCGGGCGACGTCCTGTTCAACCGGGATCAGGGCAACGCGGTGGAAATCGCGGCGCACTCATACGCGACCCAAGGCACGACCGGCTTCGTCGCGACGATCATGACCGCGCCCTGGGAATCGATGCTGCACGCGGCGGGCGAGGTCGCCGAGGCCGCGCATGCGCTGCTCGAAGGCGACGAGATCTCGGGCGCCCAGTGTCTGGGAATCCACTTCGAAGGGCCGTTCGTCAATCCCAAGTATCGCCGCGTCCATCGCAGCGATTGGATCATCGGCGCCAGCGTCGCGCGCGCCAAGGAGATGATCGACGCGTGCCGAGGCGCGCTCGTCGAGGTCACGATCGCTCCGGAAGTCGACAACGCAAGCGATGTGGTGCGTTTTTTCTACGAACAGGGGATCGTGTGCGCCGCCGGCCACACGTCGGCCAAGTATCGCGACGGGATGCTCGCGATCGGCGTCGGATTCCGTACGCTCACGCACGCCTTCAACGCGATGGCGCCGCTCGATCACCGCGATCCATCGATCCTGGCGGCCTTCATCCAAGAGCCGCGCACGACCGTCCAGCTGATTTGCGACGGCTACCACGTCGCGCCGGTCATGGTCGACGTGCTCTATCGCACGCTCGGCGAGCGGCTGATCCTGGCCACCGATTACATGGCCCCGACGGGGAGCGGCTACCGCGTCGAAGGCGGCGTCGTCCGCAGCGAAGACGGCACGATCGCCGGGAGCGCGCTGCACTGCGACCGCGCGGTCCGCAACCTGATGTCGTATGCATCGATCCCCTTCGAGCGCGCGATCGTCAGCGCGACGTCGACCCCCGCGCGCATGCTCGGGATCGAACGCGAACGCGGCTTGCTCGCGCCCGGCCTGCGCGCCGACCTCTCGCTCTGGAACGCCTCGTACGAGATCCTGGCGACGATCGTCGGCGGCGTCCCGGTCCACGGCGCCCAGGCGCTCGTGCGTTCGCCGGTGCAGTCGCTCTAAGCAGCGCCGCCGAGATAGGCCGCGCGAACCGCCTCGCTCGACATCAAATTCTTGGCCGAATCCGCGAAGGCGATCTTGCCGACCTCGAGCACGTAGCCGCGCGAAGCGATCGAGAGCGCCTGGCGCGCATTCTGTTCGATCAGCAGCACGGTCGTGCCGCGCGCGTTGATGTCCTTGATCACCTTGAAGATCGTCTGCACCAGGATCGGCGAGAGACCGAGCGACGGTTCGTCGAGCAGCAGCACGCGCGGCCGCGACATCAGCGCGCGGCCGATCGCGAGCATCTGTTGCTCGCCGCCCGAAAGCGTGCCGGCCTTCTGCCCGATCCGTTCCTTCAGGCGCGGGAACGTTTGGAAAACGGTCTCGAAATCTTCTTCGATCTCCGCTTTCGAGGCGCGCGTGTAGGCGCCCAGCTCGAGATTCTCGCGGATCGTCATGCGCGCGAAGACGCGGCGGCCCTCCGGCGAGTGGCTGATTCCGAGCTTGACGATTGCGTCGGGCGAAAGCTTGAGCAGATCCTGGCCGTCGAAGCGGATCGAGCCCTTCGTCGGGCGGATCAAGCCGCTGATCGAGCGCAGCGTCGTCGTCTTCCCGGCGCCGTTCGCCCCGATCAGCGTGACGATCTCGCCCTCGTCCACGTGCAACGTCACGCCCTGCAGCGCTCGGATGCGCCCGTAGGCGGCGTCCAGCCCTTCGATCTCCAGCAGCGCCATTACGCCGCGTCCTCCGGCTTGCCCAAATATGCCTCGATCACTTTCTCGTTCGAGCGGACCTCGCCCGGCGTCCCCTCCGCAATCTTCTCGCCGTGGTCGAGCACGGCGATCCGTTCGCTGATCGACATCACGAGCGCCATGTCGTGCTCGATCAAAAACACCGTCACGCCGATGTCGCGGATGCGCCTGATCAAGCCGATCAGGTCTTCCTTCTCGCGCGGGTTCATGCCGGCGGCGGGCTCGTCGAGCAGGAGCAGCTTCGGGTCGCTGGCGAGCGCTCGCGCGATCTCGAGCCTGCGCTGGCTGCCGTACGGGAGGTTGCGCGCCTCGTTCTCGGCGTCGCGGGAAAGGTTCACAAAGTTCAGCAGCTCGAGCGCGCGCGCCCTGATCTTCTTCTCTTCGGTGCGCTGGCGCGGCGTGTGGAGCAGCGAATCGAGCAGGTTCGCGTGCATGCGAACGTGACAGCCCGTCGTGATGTTTTCGAGCGCCGACATCGCCGCGAACAGCCGGATGTTCTGAAACGTGCGCGCGATCCCGCGCGCCGTGATGCGATCGGTGATCAGCCCCGCCAGGCTCTCGCCTTCCAGCTCGATCTTTCCCGACGTCGGCTGGTACACGCCGGTGATCAGGTTGAACACCGTGGATTTCCCGGCGCCGTTCGGGCCGATCATCGCGACGATGCTGCCTTTTTCGATCGCGAAGGAGAGGTCGTTGACGGCCACCAGGCCCCCGAACGCCTTCGTCACGCCCGTCAGTTCGAAGAACGCCATCAGATCGGCTCCACGACGGTCCCGCCGTGCAGTTCTTCAGCGCGCTGCTTGTTCGCGATCAGGCCTTCCGGCCGGAACAGCATGATGCAGACCAGGATCGCGCCGTACAGCATGAAGCGGTAGAGCGTGAAGTCGACGTCGATGTGCAGGATGTCCTTGCACAGGTTCGTCGCCTGCGGCAAGATGAAATTGTTGAGCAGCGAGAGCGTGAAGCTGCCGACGACGACGCCCAGCAAGTTGCCCATGCCGCCGAGGACGAGCATCGAGAGGACCAGGATGCTCACGCTGAACGAGAACTGGTCGGGGCCGACCAGTTGCAGCTTCGAGGCGTACGCCACGCCCGCAAGGCCGCTGAACGAGGCGCCCAGCGCGAACGCCGAGAGCTTCGTGAAGGTCGTGTTGATGCCCATGTGGCGCGCCGCGAGCTCGTCTTCGCGAATCGCCATCCAGGCCCGGCCCATTCGGCTCGAGCGCAAGTTCGTCGAGATCCAGAGCGCGAACGCGATCAGGCCGAGCATCACGTAGAAATACGGCGTCGGGTTGAAGCCGAAGGCATAACCAAAAAACGACGGCTGATCGAGCGGACTGATCCCGTTGGGACCGTTCGTGTAGTCCGACAAGTTCAAAAACGTCTGCGGAACGATCTCGCCGAAGCCCAGCGTCACGATCGCCAAATAGTCGCCGCGCAACCGCAGCGTCGGCGCGCCGAGCAGGATGCCGAAGACCGCCGCGATCCCCGATGCGACGAACAGCATCACCCAAAACGGGATGTGGATCCCGAAGTGGTTGCTCGCGAGCATCGCGTAACTGTACGACCCGATCGCGAAGAACGCCGCGTAGCCGAGGTCGAGCAGGCCGGCGTAGCCGACGACGATGTTCAGGCCGAGCGCGAGTAGCATGTACGCGCCCGCATCGGCCAGGAAGTTGATGTGCGAGATGTTCTTGTCGAAGAGCGGGATCAGCGGGATCAACAGGACAGGCAGAAAGGGCAGCCGTTTACGCCAAGCTTGCGGCACTCGTTAAACCTTGTCCGGCAGTTGCTCGCCGAGGAGCCCCGACGGCCTGAAGATCAGCACGAGCACGAGGACCGTGAAGACCACGACGTTGCTCCACTGATCCGAAATGAACTGCGTCGTCATCGCTTCGATGACGCCGATCAGGAAGCCGCCGAGCATCGCGCCCGCGATGTTCCCGATCCCGCCGAGAACGGCGGCCGTGAACGCCTTGAGGCCGGCCGCGAATCCGTTGAAGAACCACGTCGAGCCGTAGTACACGCCGCTGACGAAGCCGGCCGCGCCCGCAAGCGCGCTCCCGATCAAGAACGTTAGCGCGATCGTCGTGTTGATGTTGATACCCATCAACTGGGCCGCGTCGCGATCCTGCGCCGTGGCGCGCATCGCTTTGCCCATCTTCGTGTTCTGCACGAAGGCCTGCAGCCCGATCATCATGACGACCGCCAGAACGACCACGATGATCTGCTTGGTCGCGATTCCGACGGTTCCCATGTGAATGTACGGATTCGGGATGATGTCGGGAAAATTCACGGGCGAAGGCCCGCGCCAGAGTTGCATGATGTTTTCGAGGATGAACGAGATGCCGATCGCCGTGATCAGCGGGGCCAGGCGCGGCGAGTTGCGCAAGCGGCGGTACGCCAGCCGCTCGATCAGCACGCCGACGATGCCGCACAGCACCATCGCGCCCAGGACCGTGACGAGCACGACGCCCACGAGTGGGGCGCCGTGCAACGTCGTCGATACGCCCATGAGCCCGAGGATCATGAGCGAGAAGAACGAGCCGAGCGTGTAGACGTCGCCGTGGGCGAAATTGATCAACTCGATGATCCCGTAGACCATCGTGTAGCCGAGCGCGATCAATGCATAGATCGCTCCCAGCGACAGCCCGTTGACGAGCTGTTGAAAAATGACTTCCACTGCGCCGCCTTCTGCCCGGTGTTCCGGTTACTTACCGGCCAGATTGATCTGGTTTTCGAAGACGGCCTTGCCGCCCTTGATCGAGTAGAGGCTCAGAATCGGTGCGGTCGTGTCGCCGTTCGCGTCGAATCCGACTTTGCCGATCGGCGTTTCGAGATTCGTTGCTTGGACGTTCTTGAGCACTTCGGCGCGGGTCGGCTGCTTGCCGCCGTTATCCTTGAGTGCCTTTTCCGTTGCCGCGATGATGATCTTGGCCGCCGAGTACGCGTTCGCCGAGTACGGTCCGACGTCGGTGCCCCAACGCTTCTTGTACGCTGCGATGAACGAGGTCGCCGACGGGAGCTTCGTTGCTTCCGGCGCGGCAACCGTATAATACGAGCCGTCCGCGAGCGGGCCCGCGATCTTGATGAACTCGTCATCGCTGATCCCGTCGCCGCCGAAGTATCCGGCCTTCTCGAGGCCGACGTCGCCCATCTGCTTGCGGATCAAGCCGCCGCCGGTAGCCGTGACGCCGCCGAAGAAGATCGCGTCGGGGCCGGTGCTCTTGATCTTGGTGAGCAGCGCCTTGAAGTCTTGCTGCCCCTTGGTCACGTGCTCGTGCCCGAGGACCGTGCCGCCGAGCTTCTTATAATCCGCTTCGAAGATGTCGGCGAGACCCTTGCCGTACGTCTCGTTGTCGTCGATGATGAAGATTTTCTTGAAGCCGAGCTTGTATGCGAAGTTCGCGCCGGCCGAACCCTGTTTGTCGTCGGTCGTGCAAACGCGGAAGTACGAGTTCACGTCGGGATGCGAAGGACGCAGCTTCTTCGCGTCGTCGCCCTTCGTGAGCGAGGGGTTCGTGTTCGCCGGGCTGATGAGCACCAGACCCGCGTCGTTGGCGACGGGGATCTCAGCGCGGGCCACGCTCGAGTTGAACGGGCCGACGGCACCGACGACGGCGGGGTCCGAGATGAACGTCTTCACGTTCTGCGCGCCTTGCGCCGGATCGTGAACGCCCTGCACCGCGTCGTCGAGATCGAACGCGGCGAACTTGAATCCGCCGGGGATCGCTCCGGCGTTTGCTTCTTCGATGGCGAGCACGGCGCCGTTGCGGGTGGGGACGCCCTGCGTCGTTTCCGCGCCGCTGACCGGTAGCGTGATTCCGATCTTGACGACCTTATCGGCCGCGAACGCCGTGCCGGCGCTCCCTGCCAAAGTCAGCGCCGAGAAGCCTGCGGCTAACCCAACCGCAAAAGCCCGGCGTCCGATATTACGAAAATCCAATTGTATGACCTCCAACACGTGCACGTGTGTTAAGACGAGGTTTGATGACAGACGAGGTTTGATGAAGGATGACGTTAAGACGAAATCCCCCAGGGCCGAGTCACTCGGCGCTGGCGGCTCTGTGTACGCCGGGCGAGTGAGCGCACCTGCCGACCGGCGGCCAGGCGGCAGGGATTCGTTTCATACGGCGAAAAGTCGACCGAATCGGCCCTCACTTGCCACTTGAAAGAGAGACAAGCGAGCTGACCGGTGGCCGACCAGATCGGCGTGGGTATAGGTGCTGGCAACTCGGTCACAGCCCTCCTCCCGCGACCCGAAACGTCGGTAGACCCCCCCTAATCACTAGGAGGCCTATGACCACGAACAAGATGCTGAAAGCGGTCGGAGCCGCGGCATTGGCGGTTGCAATGAGCACGTCGATCGCCATGGCCGACACCGCGTTCAGCGATGTCCCCACCAACCATTGGGCTTACGCTGCTATCCAGCAGTTGCAAGCCGATGGGCTCATCGAAGGGTACCCCGGCGGGTACTTCAAGGGCAACCGTCCTCTGACGCGTTACGAGCTGGCCGTTGCGGTCGCCCGTCTCGACAAGAACGTCAAGGACAAGCTCGCGGCGCTGCAGGTCGTAACCCCTGCGGACCTCGCGGCCCTGCGCAAACTCGAAGATGAGTTCAAAGTCGAACTCGACGGCGTCAAGAAGGACCTCGCGAGCGTCAAGAGCGACGTCGCGACCCTCAAGACCCAAGTTGCCGCCCAGCAGGCGACGCTTGACCGTCAGAAGTTCAAGCTCTACTACTTCCTGCGTGCACCGGGCACGTTCCGCGACTACGTGGCCGGCTACGCCGTCAATCCTGACGGCTCGCTGAACACCGCGGCTGCGCTCCCGACCGGCACGACCATCACCGGCGCGAACATCACCGGCGGCGGACCCCAGTCCCTCAAGACCGGCCAGCTCCAAGTTGGTACGGCCTACATGGTGATCCGTCCGCGCTTCGACGGCATCGTGGATCCCCACGTGTCGTACTCGATCCGCCTCGAAGATCGCTACTATCTCTCCGGTGCGACGGGCACCGGCGACGGTGGCGCTCCGAACGCCAGCGGAACGATCCCCAGCGCCGGCAGCTTCCCGAACAACAGCCTGCTTCGCATCAACTGGGCCAACGTGACGTATAAGGACAACTCGGGCCTGTACGCGACGGTCGGCCGCTTCGCCGAGAGCAGCGGAGACATCGGTCTCTCGTTCTCCGACTACTTCAACGGCGCGGAACTCGGATATGCCAAGGGTTCGCTGGCAACCTTCGTCGGCTACAGCTTCAACAAGGCGTCCGTCAGCAACGCGGAAGTCTCCCCGAACCAGAGCCAGACGCTCTTCGCTCGCGTTCAGTACAACCCGACGAAGGCTCTGACGGTCGGCGCCAGCTGGATCAACGACACCGGCTGGTACGGCGGATTGACCGGATACAACCCGAACGCGTTCGACGCGCTCGGCAACGCCGGTCTCATCCAGGCCTACAACGCGAACATCGCGATCGGCTCGCTCGACGCGATCTACAACTTCAACTCGAAGTTCTCGGTTGAAGCTGAAGCCATCCAGCGCTTCGGCAAAGATCCCTTCACGGGCACGACTTGGACCGGTAAGAACGCTTACTGGGTGAAGGCCACGTTGGGCGACGTTGCTCCTAAGAGCGGCAACAGCTACCTCGACGGCGGGTTCATCTACGCAGGCGTCAACTCGACCGGCCCGCACACGGAAGTTGAAGGAACGCCGGACTACCAGCAGTTCTTCATCAACAACCCGAACGGCTACCAGATCGGCTACATCGGTGCCCATCACTACGTCGGAGCCAACACGCAGATCGGCCTGATCTATCAGGGCTACAGCCTGCGCAACGACCTCCACGTCAATTACACGCAGACCGGCACCGTCGGCGCGATCAACGGCATCCTGCACCACGACGACGCGAACGCCCTGTTCTTCGAGACCAGACTCGCGTTCTAATCGAGACCTTCCACGATGGAAAGGGGACAGCCGGCGACGAGCCGGCTGTCTCTTTTCTCTTCCCTCGTCACCCTGAGGCCCTCGAAGGGAATGTCACTCTGAGCCCGTCGAAGAGCGCGCACCGCCGTACATGAACAAACGCTGGACCCTGATCGCCGTCCTGACCATCGCATTCTTCTTCACGATCGCGCTGAGCGACGCGATCTACGAGATCACCTCGCCGAGTTACCTGTCATGGCACGTCTTGCTGCGCAAGAGCTACAGCATCGCGGCGTTCGCGCTCGTGGGCCTGACGCTCGGGCGCGCCGCGCTCGAGTGGAGACGCGTGCTTTCGCTTGCGCAGACCACGCTCGCCGTCGCGCTCTTCAGCGCCGCCATCGAGATCGGCCAAAAGGCCATGGGCTCCCACGAGGGCCTGACGTGGAACATTTTCGATACGGCGTGCGGAGCCGTCGGAGGTGCGCTCGCCTGGCTGATCGACGGACGCCGCTTACGCCGGTGAGAGCTCCCGCAGGGCTGCTGCGTTGAAGTAACTCGCCTGCGGATGGTGCAGCACGATCGCCGCCGTCGATTGCTCGGGAACGATCTGGAACGCCTCCGTTAGGCGCGCGCCGATCGCGCGCTCGACGTCGAGCAGGGCCCACACGAGCGCGTGCTGTGAGAGGTCCGGGCACGCGCCGTAGCCCCACGAGTACCGCTTGCCGCGCGTCGGCTCGAGCCCGAGTTCCCGCCGGATCCGCTCGTGCGTGAACTGGGCGAGCGCCTCGGCGGCCTGCACGGAGAAGCCGTGCAAGAAGTAGCTCTCGCTGTATTCGCCGCGCGCATGCAACGCCTCGATCCGCGCGCCGACGGGCGCGCCGGCGGTCACGACCTGCAGCGCAACGACGTCGCTCGCGCCGCCCCGGGCCGGCCCGCGCAGATAGTCCGCCAAACACAGATGCTCGCCCCCGGCCTGCCGCGGGAACGCGAAACGCGCGATCTCGCGCGCGGGATCTTCCGGCGCATAAAGGATCACGTCGTTGCCCTGGCCGGCCGCCGGGAAGTAGCCGTAGACCGCGCGCGGCTCGAGGAGCGCGGCGCGTTCCTCCGCTTCCTGGTAGCGCTGCAAGCGCGGCTCGAACTCGCCGTTCAGCAGCCGCTCCCAGGCCTCACCCTTGACGTTTGCGCCGCCCCACGAGAGCCGGAAGAGGCTCCTGCGATCGAAGTGCGGCCAGAGCTCGCTCGGATCGACGCGCTCCAGCGTGCGCGCGCCCAAGAACGGCGGGCTCGGCGGCTCGGCCGCCGCGAGCGTGGCGCGTGCGGGAACGCCGCACGAGAGCGCGCTCGCCGCCCGGGTCGTGCTGTACGCGCGCTCCGCTTCGTCGCGGTGCTCGCGTTCGAAGACGGCACGGCGCTCCGGGTCGCCGGTGAGCTGCTCGACGATCGCCAGCCCCTCGAACGCGTCCTTCGCGTAAAACACGCCCGGCTCGAAGTATTCGGCGGCATCGTCCGCGCTGCCGGGCACGAAGGCGATGCGGCGGCCGAAGTCGCGATTGATCGCGGCGCCCCCGATCAGCACGGGGAACTCGAGGCCTCGCGCGGTCTGCTCGCTCAAACAGATCGGCATCTGCTTCGAGGTCGAGACGAGCAAGGCGGAGAGTCCGATCGCGTCGGCCTCGACTTCGATCGCCTTCTCGAGGATCGTCGCCATCGGAACCTGCTTGCCGAGATCGTAGACCGTATAGCCGTTGTTCGAGAGGATCGTGAAGACGAGGTTCTTGCCGATGTCGTGGACGTCGCCGAAGACGGTCGCGAGCACGATCTTGCCCTTGCTCGTGCCCTCCTTGCGCTCGAAGAACTGCTCCAAGTGCGCGACGGCCTTCTTCATCACCTCGGCCGATTGCAGGACGAACGGCAAGATCAGCTCGCCCGAACCGAACTTGTCGCCGACCTCTTTCATCGCCGGGAGCAACACGCCGTTGAGCACGTCGACGGGATCGCGCGTGCGCAGCAGCTCGTCCAGCTTCGCTTCGATCCCGTCCTTGCGGCGGCGCAGGATCGCGTCGTGAATCTGCACGTCGACCGGCGTGTCGCCGTCGTCGTCGAGCGGCGTGGCGGCGAGCTGCGCCGGGCTCTTCGCCTGATCCCAGTGCTCGATGACGCGCTGCAGCGCGTCGGCGCGGCGGTTGAAGACGAGATCGTCGCACAGCTCGCGCTCGAGCGCGTCGAGTTCCGCGTACGGCGTGATCTCCTTGGCGTTGACGATCGCCATGTCGAGCCCGGCCTGCACGCAGTGGTGCAGCATCACGGAATTCAATGCGGCGCGCGCGGCGGGACGCAGGCCGAAGCTCACGTTCGAAACGCCGAGCGAGGTCAGGACGTCCGGAATCTCGCGTTTGATGAGGCGCAAACCTTCGAGCGTCTCGAGCGCCGAATCCGCGAACTCCGGCTGGCCTGTCGCGAGCGTGAACGTCAGCGGATCGAAGATCAACGCGCCGGCGGGGATCCCGTAGTCGCCCGTGACGATCCCGGCGATGCGCCGCGCGATCTCGAGCTTGCGCTCGGCGGTCTTCGCCATCCCCTGCTCGTCGATCGTGAGCGCCACGACCGCGGCGCCCGCCTCTTTGACGAGCGCCATCACGCGATCGAGTTTCTCGCGTCCGTTCTCGAGATTGATCGAATTGACGATCGGCCGTCCGGCGTAGATCTTCAGGGCCGCTTCGAGCGTCTTGGGCTCGGTCGAATCGATCGCGAGCGGCGCTTCGACCGCTTGCGCGAGCCGCTTGACGATCGTGGCCATCTGCGCGTCTTCGTCGCTGCGTTCGGTGAGCGCCGTGCAGACGTCGAGCACGTGCGCCCCGCCTTCGACCTGCTCGCGCCCGACCAGCACGATCTCGTCGTAGTTCTCGGCGAGCAGCAGGCGTTTGAGTTTGCGCGAGCCCTGCGCGTTGATCCGTTCGCCGATCAAGAGCGGCGAGCCGTCCTGGCGCAGCGCCGTCGCCGTCATCGCGGAGGCGATCGACTGCAAGGGTTTGGGCTGCGGCGGGCGGCCGCGCAAGCCGCGCACCGCCGCCGCGAAGGCCCGGATGTGCGCGGGCGTCGTGCCGCAGCACCCGCCGATCGCATTGACGCCGAACTCGCGGACGAACGCCGCCAGCGTGCGCGCCATCTCGGCGGGCGTCTCCGGATAGATCGTCTCGCCCTTGGGACCCATCAGCGGCAGGCCCGCGTTCGGGATCACGCTCACGAAGCAGCGCGAGTTTTCGACGAGGTAGCGCACCGCGTCGCGCATGTGCGAGGGCCCGGTCGAACAGTTGAGCCCGATCACGTCGATCGCGAGCGAGTCCAGCGTCGCCGTCACGGCCCGGATGTCGGTGCCGAGCAGCATGCGCCCCGTCACGTCGAGCGTGGCTTGCGCTTGGATCGGGACGCGCCGCAGACCGCGCTCGAACTCGCGCACGATTCCCGCGATCGCGGCTTTCATCTCGAGCAGATCTTGCGCCGTCTCGATCAGCAGGACGTCGACGCCCCCCTCGACGAGGTGACGGGCCTGTTCCCCGTAGAGGGCGGCGAGTTCGTCGAACGTGATCTTCGAGAGCGTGGGATCGCTCGAGGAGATCAGCATCCCGGTCGGCCCCAGCGACCCCGCGACGTAGCGCGGCCGCTCCGGGGTAGAGTACCGCTCGGCGGCCTCGCGCGCGAGTTGCGCGGCCCTCCGGTTGATCTCGGCGGTCTGCGCTCCCAGCCCGTATTCGTCGAGCTTGAGCCGCGAGGCGGTGAACGAGTCCGTCTCCGCGACGTCGGCTCCGGCCTCGAAATAGCGTTCGTGGACCGCGCGGATGAGGTCCGGCCGGCTCAAGACGAGCGCCTCGTTGCAGCCGAAGTACGCCGCGCCTCCGAAATCGGCTTCGCGCAGGTGCTGCCCCATCAACTCCGTGCCCATCGCCCCGTCGAAGACGAGCACGCGCTTCGAGAGCGCCGCTAGGTAAGAATCCATGCTCGCGCCATTCGGCGCAGTTGACGGAACGCCTCATTCTCTGGGTCCATTCGGTCAATAATTTGCTAGTATGGACACATGCACGGGCGCCGGTCGTTCGCGTCCCTCGAAGCGGCGATCTTGGCCGAGACCGCCCGCTCCGCCGCGGGCCCCGATCCGCTCGCGCTCGACCGCCTCTTTCTCGAGGAGATCCGCACCTCGGCGGCGCTGGCCGGTGCCGCGCTCGATCCCGGCGAGCTGGGGGCGCTCCTGGGGCAGGGGGTCGCGCTCGGCGGCCGGCCGCTGGAAGCGTACATCGCGGCGGCCGACTACGCGGACGCCGTCCGCTATCTGCGCGCCGCTCCGCTCCCCGGCCCGCGCCGGCCGTATCTGAGCGTCGAAGAGATCGTCGACCTGCACGCCGCCGCAGCCCGTCGCTCGCCCGGCGCGCGGCCGGGGACTTGGCGCTCGACCGCGGCCGAGCGCTTGACGGGCGGCGTCGTGCCGCCGCCCCCGTGGCTCGTGCCGCGCACGATCGACGCGTTCGTCGCGCGCGCGGCGCCCGGGCCCGCGCGCGAGGAATCGGTGTTGCTCTGGGTGGCGCAAGCGCACGAACGCTTCCGCCGGATCCACCCGTTCGCGCGTGCGAACGGTCGCGTGACGCGCTTGGTGACGAACCTGCTGCTGCGCCGCCTCGGCCTGCCGCCGCTGATCGTGCGCCCGCGCGAGGCGGCGCGCTACTTCGCCGCATTGCAGCGCGCGGATGCGCGCGATCCCTGGCCGCTCGCCGGATTTCTCGCGCGTTCGATCCTCGCGGGTTCGCGCCGGCTCGCGGTCGCGGCCGAGGACCTCGCGGCTCTGAGCCCGCTCGCGACGTTCGCCGGCGGCGGCGAACGGGATGCGCTGTACAAGGCTGCGCAGCGGGGACGCCTGCGCGCCGTTCGGCGCGGCGGAGCGTTGCTGACGACGGCGGCGTGGCTTGCGGAGTATCGCGCGTCGCGCCGCGCACGCTAATGTCGCAATTTTCTAGGCACGCGCGCGCATCGCGGCGAACGAACGGCACCCAGTGGCAGCAATCGTCGAAACGCGCGACCTTACGAAGTCGTTCGCCGGATATCGGGCGATCGACGGCGTCTCCCTCTCGATCGAAGAGGGGACGATCCACGCGATCATCGGCCCGAACGGCGCCGGCAAGACGACGTTCTTCAACCTGCTCTCGGGCTTCGTCCGTCCGACGAGCGGAACGATCCACCTCTCCGGCCGGGACATCACCGGTACCGATGCGCCGGCCATCGCGCGGCTGGGGATGGTGCGAAGCTTTCAGATCAACAGCATCTTCCCGCATCTGACGGTGCTGGACAACGTGAAGGTCTCGCTCGAATCCAAGACCGATCTCCCCTCGCGGTTTTGGCTCGGCGGCCGGGCGATGGACAAGCTCGACGCGCGCGCGCTCGAACTCCTCGCTGACGTCGGGCTCGAAGCGCAGGCGGGCTCGCTCGCCGTGCAACTGTCCTATGGCCGCAAACGTTGCCTCGAGCTCGCCATCTCCCTCGGCGCGGATCCGAAGCTGCTGCTCTTGGACGAACCGACCGCCGGGATGGGGACCGAGGACGTCGGGCGCATCGCGCGGCTGATCAAACGGATCGCCAAGGGGCGCACGGTCGTGCTCGTCGAGCACAACCTCAGCGTGGTCGCCGACCTCTCGGATCGCATCACGGTGCTGCAGCGCGGCCGCGTGCTCGTCGAAGGAACCTACCCGGAAGTGCGCGCCGACAAGCGCGTCATCGATGCGTACCTGGGCGGCTCCCATGCTTGAGACGCGCGCGCTGCACGCCTGGTACGACGAGAGCCACATCTTGCGCGGCGTCGATCTGCGCGTCGAGCGCGGCGAGGTCGTCACGCTCGTCGGCCGCAACGGCGCGGGAAAATCGACGACATTGAAATCGATCATGGGGATCGTCCGCAAGCGCACCGGCGAGATCACCTTCGAAGGTCAGTCGATCGCGAGTTTGACGTCTGACAAGATCGCGCGCCGCGGGATCGGCTTCGTGCCCGAAGAGCGCGGTATCTACTCGACGCTCACGGTCGCCGAGAACCTCGCGCTGCCGCCCGTCGTCAGTGAAGCCGCGTGGCCGCTCGAGCGCATTTACGGTCTGTTCCCGATCCTCGCGGACCGCGCGAAGGCGATGGGCACGATGCTCTCCGGCGGAGAGCAACAGATGCTCGCGATCGCGCGCGTGCTGCGCAGCGGCGCGAAATTGATCTTGCTCGACGAACCGACGGAGGGGCTCGCGCCCGTGATCGTCGACGCGATCGGTGATCTCATTCTGGAGATCAAGGGGGCCGGCATCACCGTGCTGCTCGTCGAGCAGAACATCCGCTTCGCGACGCGCGTCGCGGACCGCCATTATCTGATGGTCCACGGCACGATCGTCGAGGCGATGACGAACGCGGAGGTGATCGCACGCGAGTCGGACCTGCTGGCCCATCTCGGAGTCTGATCCCGCCGCGGCGCGGACCGTCATGAGCGACATGCTCGTCGTCGAACGCGCCGCTCGTTCGTTCGGCTCGGCCCAGGCGGTGCGCGACGTCTCCCTGCGCGTCGGCAGCGGCGCGACGCTCGGCCTGCTCGGGCCCAACGGCGCCGGGAAGACGACGATGATGCGCATGATCCTCGGCATCATCGCACCGTCCTCAGGCCGCATCACCTGGAAGGGCGCGCCGATCGACGCGCGCGCGCGCAAACGCCTGGGATATCTTCCCGAAGAACGCGGCCTGTACGGCAAGCTGCGCGTCCGAGAGCAGATCGCCTACTTCGCGCGTCTGCACGGGGTCGCGGGGCCCGACGTCGCCCCGCGCGTCGAGCGCTGGCTCGCCGAACTCGACCTGATCGCAAGCGCCGAACGTCACTGCGCGGAGCTCTCGAAGGGCAACCAGCAGAAGGTTCAGTTCGCCTGCGCCGCCGTGCACGATCCGGACTTGCTGATCCTCGACGAACCCTTCTCCGGGCTCGATCCGATGAACGCGCAAACGCTGCTGCTCGCGATGCGCGGGCTGCAGCGGCGCGGCACGACGCTGATCCTCTCGAGCCATCAGATGTGGCAGCTCGAAGATCTCTGCACGGAGTTCTGCATCATCGCGGGCGGCCGGGAGCGCGCGCACGGGACGCTCGCCGAGTTGCGCGCCGTCCGTCCGTACGTCACGCTGCGCGTCGGTCCCGCGAGCACGGCGCTCGCCGATGCGCTCGCGCAGGTGCCCGACGCCGTCGCCTTGCCCGAGCAGACCGGCTTTCTCAACTACCGCGTGCCGCGGACGCTCGCGCTGGCGCCGCTCGTGCGGACGCTCGTCGCGGCGGCGCCGGTGACGCACGTCGAATGCATCGAAGCCTCGCTCCAGGAGATCTACCTCGCCACGATTGGGGCCGCGGCGTGAGCGATTTCCTCACGATCTTCCGGCAGGAGGCGCTGCGCCGCCTACGCTCGCGCGGGTTCGCGCTGGGGACGATCGTGGGCTTGGGCGTCATCGCGCTCGTCACGCTGCTGCCGAGCCTCCTTGCCAAGAGCGCGGATTTCGGTGATTCCCGAATCGTGTTGATCGGGCCGCCCGCGCTCACGACGCCGGCGCAAACGCTCTTGAAGGACGGCTACCAGGTCACGGCGGTGCTCGCAGCCGTCGACCGTCCGCCCGACCTCGCGTTTCTGGAGGCACATGACGGCGCGGTCGCCGCGCTCGAGCTCGCTAGCGCGCACGATGGGCTGCACGTCGAGGTCTTCTCCCGCAACCTCAACCGTTTCGCGGGACGGAAACTCCCCGCCGAGCTTCTGCCGCTGCACGTCTCGCTCGTGACGCACCGCGCGCTCGCGGGGATCGGCGATCTGACCGCGTTCCCGATCGGCGTGCACGGCGTCGCATCGAAGTTCAGCGACCGAAAATCTGCCGACTCCGCCAGCACGGCCGCGAACTTCCTCGCGCTCCTGCTCTACATCGCGATCATCTTCAACAGTCAAGCCGTCATGGGCTCGGTCACGGAAGAAAAAACGAGCCGCATCGCGGAGCTGCTCGTCGCGACGACGAGCCCGGCTGCGCTGCTCGCCGCCAAAGTCGCCGCGGTAGGGCTCACGGGACTGCTGCAGGGCGGTTTGTGGGTCGGGGCCGCCGTCGTGCTCGGCGGGCAGCAGTTCGGCGCGGGAGCTGGCACGGGCGCCTCCGCCGGCGATGCGGGTCTCGCGTTCGCACCGCATCCCGAAGAGCTCGGGCTGTTCCTGATCTTCTTCCTGATCGGGTACGTGCAGTATGCGGTTTCATTCGCGGCCGCCGGTTCGCTCGTCAGCCGGACCGAGGACATCGCGGGCGCCGTCGTTCCGCTCTTGATGCCGATCATCATCGCCTACATGCTCGCGCAGTTCGCGCTCGTCGCGCCCGGCTCGACGCCGATCGTCATCGCGAGCTACGTCCCGCTGCTCGCTCCGTTCGTGATGTTCGCGCGCATCGCGGTCAGCACCGTCGGCGCGTGGGAGATCGCGCTCTCGCTCGCCGTCAATCTCGCCGCGATTGCGGCCCTCGTCGTGCTCGCCGGAAAGATCTACCGCGCCGGCCTCCTGATGTACGGCCGCCCGCCCTCACTCGCGCAAGTTTGGTCCGCGTTGCGCGCTTAACCACCGGCTCATCCTTCGACAAGCTTAGGATGACATGGCCTTTCAGGGTGACATGGGCCTCCATCGTCACCCCGAGCTTGTCGAAGGGTCAGTGGCTTGCGGCCGCTTCGCGTTCGCCCAAGAGCGGCGGCGGGTCTTCCTCTTCGACGATCGGGCGGCCCTTTGACGCGAGCGCGAGGATCTCGCCGACGATCCCGCGGCGCGCGACCAGGATCACGATCGCGAAGACCGCGCCCATCACGACGTTCGTCTTGTCGCCGATCGGCGTCTTGGAGACGAAGAACTCGAGCGACTCGAACAGCGCCGCGCCGACGATCGGCCCGTAGATCGTGCCGATCCCGCCGAGGATCGTCATCATCACGATCGCGCCCGAGGTGTGCCAGTCGACGCCGTCCAGCCCCGCGAGCCGATTGCCGATCGCGAAGAGCGAGCCCGCAAGGCCCGCGAGCGCGCCGGAGATCACGAAGGCGCCGAGCTTGAAGCGAAACGGGTCGTATCCGATGCTGCGCGCGCGCTGCTCGTTTTCGCGCATCGCGACGAGAACCGCCCCGAACGGCGAGCCCACGACACGCACGGTGAACGCGATCCCGAGCGTGACGAACAGCAGCGCGACGTAATAGAACACGCGATCGTTCTCGAGCGAGAGCCCGAAGAGGGTCCCGCGGCTGACGACTTGGATGCCGTTCTCGCCGCCGGTGAGATCGACGAGCTGGAACGCGAGGAAATACTGGATCTGCGCGATCGCGAGCGTGATCATCGCGAAGTAGATGCCGCTGCGGCGCACAGAGATCGCCCCGACCAGCAGCGCGAGGACTGCCGCGTAGATGACCCCGCAGCCCAGCGATACCAGAAACGGCGCGCCGAGCTTGCTGCTCAGGATCGTCGCCGCATACGCGCCGCCGCCCCAGAACAGCGCCTGCCCGAACGAAAGCAACCCCGCAAACCCGAGGAGCAGATCGAACGAAACCGCGACCAGCGCGAAACAAGCCAGATGGATCGCGAACACCGGGTAGACGAGAAACGGCAGCGCGAGCCCGGCGACGAACAGCACGAGCGCCGTGATGCGCCCCGGCATTCCTTGGATATAGGCGAGCGTCACCGCGTTTGCTCCGGCGTTCCGAAGAGTCCCGCGGGGCGGAACATGATGACGATCACCATCACGATGAAGACCAGCGTGCTCGAAATCTGCGGATAGAACACTTGCCCGACGGCGACGATCACGCCGAGCGCGAAGCCGGCGACGATCGAGCCGAAGATCGACCCCAGCCCCCCGATCACGACGATCGCGAACGTGTTCAGGATGATCCCGTCGCCCATCGTCGGCGTGACGTTCGTGATCGGCGCGTTCAGCACGCCCGCGAGCGCCGCGATCGCGACGCCGGCGGCGAACACTCCGCTGACGAGCCGGTCGGTGTTGATCCCGAAGGCACGCGTCAGGGTGGGATTCTCCGTTGCCGCGCGGATCCGCGCGCCCAGCGGCGAGCGTTCGATCAGGAAATACGCGCCGGCGCAAACGGCCAAGCACACGACGATCAAAAACAACCGGTAGGTCGGATACAGCGTGAAACCGAGATTCGTCGCGCCGGCGAGCAGCTCGGGCGTTTCATACGGCGAGCCGAGGGCCCCCGCCGCCATGCGCATTCCATCCTCGATCATGAGCACGAGCGCGAACGTCAGCAACAGATTGTAGAGCGGATCGAGATCGTACAGCCGTCGCAGCAACAGCCGCTCGACCGCCAGGCCGAACAGCCCGACCACGACGGGCGCGACGACGAGCGCCGCCCAAAACGGGAGATGAAACCACTGCGCCCCGTAATAAGCAACGAACGCGCCCAGCATGTACATCACGCCGTGCGCGAAGTTCACGACGCGCAGCATCCCGAAGATGATGCTCAAGCCCAGCGCCAAGAGCGCGTAAAACCCGCCGTTGACGAAGCCGTTGAAGATCTGCGTCAGGATATAATCGGGGGAGACCGCGGCGAGCAGCGGGGCAAAAATAAGGGGCGGGGCCGGCATCACGTGCCGGCCCCGTCCTGCTGCATGCAGCCGAAGCTTACCAGTCCTTGGCGCACTTGGATTCCGATTCGGGCCGGAACGCGCGGTTCGGCGGAATCGTTTGGAGGATCTTAAACCACGCGTGCGGCTCTTTGATCTGTTCCTTCGGGATCACGTCGACGACGTACATATCGTGCAGGACGCGATGGTCGCGCCCGCGCCATTCGCCGTTGTGCGCGTAGAAGTCGTTGAACTTGCGGCCGTCGAGATAGGCCACGATCTTGTCGGCGTCCGTCGTGCCCGTCGCCTTGACGGCATTGAGCCATTGGGTCGTCGCCGAATAGTCCGAGGCTTGAATGTCGGTCGGGCGCAGCCCGTTCATTTCCTTCGCGTAGCGGTCGGCCCAAGCTCGTGCCGGCTTGTCCTCGTTCCAGTACCACGACGTCGTGATGCGCGAGCCCGCGAAGACGTCGGGGAGCGCATCGACGTCGCCGAGGAACAGCAGGCCGACGGCGACCTTCATGCTCTTATCGATGCCGAACTGCTTGACCGCCTTCATCGTGTTGACGGTGTCGGCCCCCGCGTTGAGCACGCCCAGGACCTGCGCGCCCGAGTTCTTCGCGGCGAGCAGGTACGAGGAGAAGTCCGTGTTGCCGAGCGGGATCATGTCGGAATGGACGAAGCTGCCGCCCTCCAGCCCGATCGCGCTCGTGAAGTCCGCGAGCATCTGTTGACCGAACGCGTAGTTCGGAACGATCCCATACCAGGTCTTCCCGCCGGTCTCGCTCGCGATGTAGCGGCCGGTCGAATACGCCAGCGCGTAGGTATCGTAGGCGTAATGGTACGTGTACTTGCTACACGCGGCTCCGGTGAGCGCCGAGCTCGCGGCGCCGGTGGCGATCAGGAGCTTGTGTTTCTCCTTCGCGACCGCGGAGACGGCCAGCGCGACCGCGGAGTTCGTCACGTCGAGCAACATCTCGGCGCCGCCGTCGATCGCTTCGCGAGCCTTCACGGCCGCCTCGGGACCATTATTGCGATGGTCGATCGCGTCGACCTCGATCGGACGCCCGAGAACGCTGCCTCCGAAATCCTTGACGGCCATCTCCGTCGCCTTGACCGCCCCCGGACCTGCCAGGGCCGCGTACACGCCGGAAAGGTCCGTCACCACGGCGATCTTGATGGGCCCCGTCTCCGCCGCGTTCGTGCGCACCGGCGCCGCGACCGAAAACGCCATTCCGAGCGACGCCGCGAGCGCCGCTGATTGTTGGAAATACTTCACGCCTGCCTCTTTCTCTACGTGAAAAATCAACCCATATAGGAGAAAATCCAACCCACGATTCCGCATGAATGCACGCTTACCTGCGACATCAGTCGTTGCAATCAGCCGCTCCCGGCAAACGTCACAGGAGCGCAAGCGGGCATCCGCGAGGCAGGTTGAACTGCCGGTTAGGTCTTTCCGGCGGGGGTCGTCGGCGGGGGCGGTGCCGGCGTGGTGGGCGGCGGAGCTTTGCTCTTGCCGTCGACGCGAACCGGCGCAAGTCCGTGCTTTGCGAAGATGTCCCGGTCGCCGCGGATGCGATCTTCGATCCGCACGAAGTACACGTAGAGCACCGGCACGAGGAAGAGGTTCAGGAACGTCGAGACGATCATCCCGCCGAAGACTGCCGTGCCCAACGAATTGCGCGCGGCCGCCCCGTCGCCGTTCGCGATCACGAGCGGGAAGATCCCGAGGATGAACGCGATCGAGGTCATCAGAATCGGCCGCAGCCGCGTCTCGGCCGCTTTTGTGACGGCGGCGTACTCGTCGAGGCCCGTCTTGCGAAGCTGGTTCGCGAACTCGACGATCAGAATCGCATTCTTGCTCGCAAGCCCGATCAGCATCAAGAAGCCGATCTGCGCGTAGACGTCGCTGACCCCGCCGGCTTGGTAAGGCAGCATCGCTCGCAGCGCGATCGCGCCGAGCGCGCCGAGCATCGCGAGCGGCACGGCCAGCAAGATGATCAACGGATCGATGAAGCTCTCGTACTGCGCCGCCAGCACCAAGAACGTGAAGATGACGCCGAGGACGAAGATCAGCGCGGCCTGCGTGCCGCCCTCGATCTGCTCGCGCGAGATGCCGCTCCACTCGTACCCCAGCCCCGGAGTGACCGCGGAGATCTGGCCGAAGAGCTTCTGCATCGCGGCGATCGCGTCGCCCGAGCCATGCCCGGGGCCGGGCGCCCCGTTGAGTTCGACCGAGCGGAAAAGGTTGAAGTGCGTGATGATCGGCGCGGTCTTGTCGGTGCGCGTCTGCATCAGCGAGGCGATCGGCGTGAGGCCGTTCGTGGCCGAGCGCACGTAGAGATGCTGGAAATCGTCGAGCCGGTCGCGATACGGGGCATCGGCCTGCACGTACACGCGATACGAGCGGTTCAAGTAATCGAAATCGTTCACGTATAGGGACCCAAGGTAGACCTGCATCGAGTTGAACACGTTCAAGAGCGGGATGCCCAGGCTCTTGGCCTTGTCCCGGTCGATCTGTGCGACCAGTTCCGGCGTGCCGACGCTGAACGTCGTGTAGACGCGGCTGAGCGCGGGATCCTTGGCCGCCATCCCCATGATGCCGTAGGCGTTGTAAGCGAGCGGCACGAGGCCGACGCCGCCCCGGTCCTGCAGTTCGAACGCGAAGCCGCCCTGAATTCCCAGGCCCTGGACCGCGGGCGGGTTGATCGGAAAGGCGCTCGTTCCCGGGATCTGCGAGAATGCGCCGTAAAGGCGGCCGATCACGGCGCCGACGCTGTGCGGCCCCCCGCCGCGCTCTTTGAGCGGCGTGAGCCGCACGAACATCGTGCCCTTGTTCGAACCGTTCCCGGTGAAGCCGAAGCCGCCGACGTCGAACACGTCGGTGATCTCCGGTTGCTGCTTGAGAATGCCTTCGATCGTGAGTTGCGTCTTCGCCATCGTATCGGCCGACGTGCCCTCGGGATTCTGCATGCTCACGATCAGGAAGCCCTGATCTTCATCCGGCACGAAGCCGCTCGGCGTGTGCTTGTACACGAACCACGTCAAGCCGAGCGCCGCGACGAAGAGCACGACCACGAGCATGCGCGCCTCCAGCACGTGCGGCAAGAAGGCATGATAGCGGCGGCGCGTCCCGTCGATGACGTCGTTGATCCGGCCGAAGAAGCCGCGGTGACTGTCGTCGTGCTTGCGCAGGAACAGGGCGGAGAGCACGGGCGTCAGCGTGAGCGCGTTGAACAGCGAGATCGCGATCGAGCACGCGATCGTGAGCGCGAACTGCTTGTAGAGCAGGCCCGTCGTGCCCGGGAAGAAGCCGACCGGAACGAACACCGAGAGCAGCACGAGCGAGGTCGCGACGACGGCGCCCGCGATCTCCTTCATCGCGGCCTGCGCGGCCGCGAGCGGCTCCATGCCCTTGTCGCGAATGAACCGCGCGATGTTCTCGATCACGACGATCGCGTCGTCCACGACGAGCCCCGTGGCGAGCGTGAGCCCGAAGAGCGTGAGCGTGTTGATCGAGAAATTCAACAGCTTCATCAGCGCGAACGTGCCGATCAGCGAGATCGGGATCGTGATCGACGGGATCAGCGTCGTGCGCCAGTCCTGCAGGAAGAGGAAGATGACCAGCACGACCAGCCCGACCGCGACGAACAGCGTGAAGATGACGTCGTTGATCGAGTTCCGCACGAAATCCGTCGAGTCGAAGGCGACCTTATACTTCACGCCGGCGGGGAACCGCGCCGAGAGCCGCTCCATCGTCGCGAGGACTTGCTTGGAGACGTCGAGCGCGTTCCCGTTCGGCAGCAGCTGAACCCCGATCCCGATCGCGTCGCGCCCGTCGAAACGCAGGTTCGTCGAGTAGTCCTCCGCGCCGACTTCGACGCGCGCGACATCCCCGAGCTTCACGAGACCGCCGTCCGGCGTGGCGGTGAGGACGACGTTCTGAAACTCCTTGACGTCCTTGAGCCGGCCGGTCGCGGTGACGGGGTACTCGTACGGCTGGTTTCCCGTCGTCGGCGGCGCCCCGATCTTGCCGGCGGCGACCTGCACGTTTTGATCCTGCAAGGCCGTCACGACGTCGCCCGCCGAGAGCCCGCGGTCGGAGAGCTTGCGTGGATCGACCCAGATGCGCATCGCGTACTTGCGCTCGCCGAAGATGATCACGTTGCCGACGCCGTTGATGCGGCGCAGTTCGTTGGTGATGTTCAGGTCGGCGTAGTTGCTCAGATTCAGCGAGGTGAAGTTTGGATTTTCCGACCACATGCCGAGCGCCATGATGAACGAACCGGAATTTTTCCGAACGGTGACGCCCGTAAGATTGACTTCGTTCGGCAGCCGGCCCGTCGCCGATTGGATCGAGTTCTGCACGTCCGTCGCCGCTTGATCGAGGTCGCGATCCAGCGAGAAGACCGCGGTGATCGTGCTCGACCCGTCGTTGCTGGAGGTCGAGGTCAAGTAGCGCAGACCTTGGATCCCGTTGATCGATTCCTCGAGCGGGGTCGTCACGGTCGACTCTACGGTTTCGGCGCTCGCTCCGGTGTAGTTCGCGGTGACCGTGACGGTCGGCGGAGCGATCTTGGGGAACTGCGCGATCGGCAAGTTCGGGATCGCGACGAGTCCCGCCAGGAGGATGATGACCGAACACACCGTCGCAAAGACGGGCCGGCGCAGGAAAAATTCAACCACGCGCGGTTGCTCGGGCAGCCTTCTTCACGATGCTCGTACGCCGCTTCTGTCGCATGAATGAACGGTACAACGCGCACGAACCACCTGGGGTTGCGGCTCGTACGCCTCGCCCGCTCGACTCAGCACTCAGCCGCGGCCCTCGCCCGCGCGATGGCTCGCACCTCGCCGACGATCCTTCCGGCGAAGTTCGCGATCGGCCGCCGCACGAACGCCTCGAGCTGCGCGAGTTCGCGCGCGCCGACGGCGTCCAGCTCGTGCAGTAGAGCGAGAGTGGCAGGCGGGACCGCGCGCCGGTTGCCGTCGATCACTTTGAGCGCGAGGCCGAGACCGCGTTCGAACAGCGCGTCGCCGTGCACGCCCTCGGCCCCGCCCTTCCCGATCACGCGGCCCGCGCTCGCTTCGATCAAACTCGTATCGAAGCGGCCGGTCCCGCCGATGTAGAACGGCTCCGCGGCGAGCGCCGCGCGCACGCGCGCGAGCGCGCTCGCATCCCCGTCGGCCAGGTTCGCGAGCGTCGCGAAGCGCGCGTACGCGAGCGCCGCTCGCCGCAGCGAGGTCGCGTACACGGGGATGCCGCAACCGTCGACGCCGAGCGTGAAACGGGCCGGGTCCTCGTCGCTCAGGCGTGCGCAGAACGCCAGGATCCGCACTTGCGCCGGGTTCCCCGGCTCCAGATACGTCGCCGGATCGGCCCCGAGCAAACGCACGAGCGCCAGGATCCCCGCGTGCTTGCCGGAGCAATTGTTATGGATCGCCGAATACGGTGTGCCTTCGCGCACGAGCGCCGCCGCGGCCGGTTCGTACCCCGGCACCTGCGGCCCGCAGCGCAGATCCGCTTCCGTGAAGCCGCACTTGCGCAAGATCGAGCGGACCGCGGCGACGTGCTGCGGTTCGCCGTTGTGCGACGCCGACATCACGGCGATCTCGCGCGGCTCCAGGCCGAAGCGTTCGACCGCGCCCGCGGCCACGATCGTCGCGGCGATGAACGGCTTCGCGGCCGAGCGCAAATAGACCGGGACGTCGATAGCGCCGAGCGCGACTTCGGGGTGCTCGGCGCCCGAGGGCGAGCAGGCGCACGCGGCGATCGCGTGAACGGACTCGACGAGTTCGCCGCGTGTGACTTCGACGAAGGGGACGCCCCGCAACCGCCCGCCTATTTCGGGGCCGGCCCAGTCACGACTTGAGCGAAACGCGCCGGATCGATCCAGCGTTTGAACGCGATGCGAATCGCGTCCGCATTCAGGCCCAGCAAAATGCGCGCTTGGCGCTGCGATTCGTCGAGCGGCAGGCCCGCGAGCGAACGTCGCAAGTAGCCCTCCGCCAGCGCCGCGACGTTCGCTTCCGCCAGCGAGATGTCGCGCACAGCGGTCGTCTTCGCGAGGCGCAGCTCCTGCGGCGCGACGTTCCTTGCGCCCATGTCGCGCAGGTCGCGATCGACGATCGCGCGCGCTCGCGCGACGTTCTGCGGGTCGCTGCCGAACTGCACGGCGTAGGTCGAACGTGTCTTGCCCGCGCGCAGGCCCGCACCGACCGTGTACACGAGGCCGTTGTCCTTGCGCAGGTCGCGATAGAAGCGGGTCGCGTAAAAGCCGCCGCCCAAGATCGCGTTGCCGAGGCGGAGCGCGTAATAATCGGGATCCGTGCGCGTGATGCCGACCAGCTCTTCCAACGCGACCTCCGCCTGTTTGCGTCCCGTCGCGGGAACGACGGCGCTCGAGGCCCGGTTGAGCGCGACCTTCGGGTATTCGGTCTGCGGCCGCTCGCCGCTCGCCGTCCAGCCGCCGAACCACCGCTCGACGCTGGCCTTCGCCGCTTCGGGCGTCACGTCGCCTGCGATGACGATCGTCGTCATGTCGGGCCGGAAGGTTGCATCATAGTAGGCTTTGACGTCCTCGGGCGCGAGCGCGTCGACGCTCGCCGGCGTCGCCTCGCGCAGTTCCGGATCGTCCTTCGGGTAGAGCGCGTGCTCGAGCGTACGCTCCGTGATGTAGTCAGGGCTCTTGATCTCGCCCTCGATCTCCTTCGACGTCTGACGCCGAACGATCTCGAACGCGGCAGGCGGGAGTGCCGGATGGAGCAGGTCGTCGGCGAGCAGTTGGATGCCGCGATCGAAGTTCGCGGCCGGCACCGCGAGCGAGAAGGCCGAGCCGCCGGAGAGGTCGGCCGCGATGTCGTCGAGCGCCGTGCGGAACGCGATGCGGTCGAGCGTGGCCGTGCCGTACGAGAAGAGCCCGGCGAGCACGGAATCGACGCCGTCCTTACCGGGGGCCGTCTGCAGATCGGAGTTCGTCTTGATCTCGCCGCGCACGGTGACGGTCGGGCTGATCGACGTCGGCTGCACGATCAAGCGGATCCCGTTCGGCAAGCGCAAGTCGACCGGAGTCAGCGTCGCCGCCGGCACGGAAGGGAGCTTCTCGAGGCTGCGGGCCCAGGCCGGCAGCACGACGGGCTTGGTGTCGGCCGGCGCAAACGACTCCTTGCCGCCGTAACCGCGGCCGCCCTCGGCCCCGCCGGCGGATTTCGGCGTCAGCACGCCGACGAAGGCCTGATCCTCGATGAAATAGCGCGCGAGCACGCGATCGACGTCAGCCTTGGTCACCGCCGCGAAGCGCTCCAGCCGGTCGTCGGGCGATTGCAGGCCCTCGACCGCGAGCGCCTGCGACCATTCGGTCGCGAGGCCGTCGATCGAATTGCGGCTGAATTGCGCTTGCGCGATCTCCTTGCGCTTCGCCGCGTCGACGAGTTCCTCCGGAACGCCGCCGTCGCGATACGCCGCGAGCGTCTCGAAGAGCAGCTTACGGGCGGAGACCAGATCCGCGCCCGGCGCCGTCACGATGTACGCGAAACCGAGGCCCGCTTGCGGCATCGTCTGCAACTGCACGCCGGCGCCGAGCGCCTTTCCCTCGGCTTGCAGCGCGTAGAGTTTCCCGCGTTCGCTGTTGAGCACGTCGACGGCGATCTGCGCGGCGGCGGCATCGGCGCTCGCATAGCCGGGCATGCGATAGGCGGCGGCGATGACGGGGACCGGCAGATCGCTATCGAGTGAAAGCGTCTCGGCCTTCGCGGGTCCGGGTTTCACCGCGGGATGCGCGGGGAGCGCGCGCCGCGGGATCGAGCCGAACGTCGCGCGCACGGTCGCGAGCGTCTTGGGCGGATCGACGTCACCGCAGATCACCAAGATCGCGTTGTTCGGCGCATACCAGGCACGTTGAAAACGCAAGAGATCGGCGCCGGTCGTCTTATCGAACGAGGCGCGCGTGCCGAGCGGGCTCTGCGCGTACGGCGTGTTTGCGAACAGCGCCGCGAGCGCGGCTTGATAGAAGCGGAAGAACGTGGCGGACTCATCGCGCGAGACCTCTTGTTCGATCGCGCCGCGTTCCTTGGACCATTCGGCCTGCGTGGCGAGCAGGCCGGTCATCCGCGTCGCTTCGACTTTGAGCGCGACGTCGAGATATTCCGCGGGCATCGTGAAGAAATATTGGGTGATCGCCTCCTGCGTGTCGGCGTTGAAATCGCCGCCGAGCAGCGAGCCGATGTCCGCGAGCTGCGCGGTCGAAAGCCCCGCCGAGCTGCGAAACATCATGTGTTCGACCGCGTGCGCGGTCCCCGGGAAACCGGCCGGCGTGTCTTGCCCTCCTACGCCGTAATTGACGACCTCGCTGACGACCGGCGCGAGCGGATCGCGCACGATCGCGACGCGCAGCCCATTGGGGAGCGTCGCGCGCAACACCGTGGCGTCGGTCGCCGCCGGGACCGGCGCCGGGGCGATCGAGGCGATCGCGCAGGCGGCGATGAAGGCGGCGATGCACCGCCGTGGGTTGAAATTCACGTTTGATATCCTCGTGCGGGGGGCAAAGCGCGGGAGAGTCACTGCAGGAGCGCATTCGAAACGGGTTGCGGGCCGAGCAGCCCGTCGTCGTATCCCGTGCGGAATGCGACGTCGAGACCGGCTTGTTTGTCGAAGTCGAGCGGACCGATGCCGAGCTGTTCTTTCGGCAGGATCACACCGACCGACGCAGCCGAGAGCCCCACGGCCTGATCGAGCACCAGCCGCGACTGGTTCGTGTTGTAGGCCGCGAAGACCACGTCGAACAGCGTATGCACGGCCCGCGGACGCAGCGGCGGGTCGACGCCGATGCCGACGATCTCGGTCGCGCCGAGCGCTCGCGCGAGCGCGATCGGCGCGTTCGCCGCGACGCCGCCGTCGACGTAATGAGCCGCCGCCGCATCCCGCGGCTGCAGCGAGACGGGCTCGAAGACGAGCGGCACCGCGGCTGAGGCGCGGATCGCTTCGGGAAAGAGCGCGACGTCGCCGGGGATGGAGGGTTTCAGCCGGTGGAACGTATGGCGCAAATCGACGGGCTCCACGCCGCCGAAGGATTCCGGCGCGACGTAGAACGACTCGTTCCGCGAGGATGTGAGATTCGTCGTCGCCCAACCGAACGTGCCCCGGACCTTCCGCAGATCGAGGCGACTGGCGAGGTACGCGACGACGGGTTCGGCCTTGAAGAAGCCCGTTCGATTGAGGACGGCCCCGTGATCCCACAATTTCGCCGCGCCGCGGAGGATGTTGTACGGACGGCTGAGCACGCCGCGGATCGGGTCGCGGAACTCATCGATCGCCACGATCAGCGGCCGCAGCGAGGATACGGACTGGATCAGGCGATAGCGCGCGATGTTGGACCAGAGGTCGCGGACCTTTTCGACCTCGCCCTGCGAAAAGATCGCGCCGTTGATCGCCCCGATCGAGGTCCCGACCACGATGTCGAACCGTTCGCCGCGGGCGGCGAGCCCCGTCAGCACGCCGCCTTGGTAGGACCCCAGAGCCCCGCCGCCCGTCAGCACGAGAGCCCGCTTGCGCGGCCCCGGCACGGACGGCGCAACCGGCACGAGCGCACCAAGGCCGCCGAGTGCACCGAGAAATCCTCGCCGGTCGATCATTGAAGGAGGGAGCTTTTCAGCGCCGGTGCGGCGACCCTGCTCAAAAGACCAGCGCCGGCTCGACGATGACGGCCTCTTGCTCGGCAAAGAGCGGATTCGAAAGATAGCGCTCGCCGGTATCGCAGCCGATCGTCACGATCGTTTTGCCGGCGAACTCCGCTCGAGCGGCGACCTGCAGGGCCGCCCAGATGTTCGCACCCGCCGAGATCCCGACGAGCATCCCCTCTTCGCGCACCGCGCGGCGCGCCGTCGCGATCGCATCCTCGTTCGTCACGCGGATGATCTCGTCGTAGACCGACGTATCGAGCACCGCGGGCACGAACCCCGCGCCCGTCCCTTGAATCTTGTGCGGACCCGGCTTCCCGCCCGAGAGCACGGGCGAGGCATCCGGCTCGACGGCGATCGCCCGGAAGCCCGGCCGGCGTGCCTTGAGCACCTCGCCGACGCCCGTGATCGTGCCGCCCGTTCCGACCGCGGCGACGAACGCATCGACGTTGCCGTCCGTGTCGCGCCAGATCTCTTCGGCCGTCGTGCGGCGATGGATCTCGGGGTTGGCGGGGTTTTCGAACTGCTGCGGCATGAAGTATCTCGCCGGGTCCGTGTCGCGAATCTCCTTCGCCCGCCGGATCGCCCCGGGCATCCCCTCCGCGCCCGGCGTCAGCACGAGCTGCGCGCCGTAAGCCTTGAGCAAGTTGCGGCGCTCGATCGTCATCGTGTCCGGCATCGTCAGGACGATCGGATAGCCTTTCACGGCTGCCACGAAAGCAAGGGCGATCCCCGTGTTGCCGCTGGTCGGCTCGACGATCACGCTGCAGGGGCGCAGCCGGCCGTCGCGCTCCGCCGCTTCGATCATCGAAACGCCGATGCGATCCTTCACGCTCCCGGCCGGGTTGAACGACTCCATCTTCACGAGGACCGTCCCGGGCAAGCCCCTACCCAACCGTGGGATCTTGACGAGCGGCGTGTTCCCGAACGTGTCCGCGAGATTATCGTAAATGCGCGCCATACTGCTCTGTGCCCCCTTCGACTCACCTTCGACGCGCCGGCCCTTGGACCGGTTCACCTTGCGGCGCGGGCTTACCGCGCGGACGGGGGGAGCTTGCGCCGCGGGCGCCGCACACCGTTGTGGATGTTCTCCCTGCGCGAGCGGTCGCTGTACGTCGAAGCGCTCGATCTCTGGGTCGATTCCATGCGCTCGCGCGAGCGCTGTTACGTTTCGCACGGACACTCCGACCACGCGCGGCGCCACGCGACGATCGTCACGTCGAAGAACAACGCGCGCGTCTGCCGCCTGCGCCTGGGCGTGGGCGACCAGCGCCAAGGCGAACTCTTCGCGAAGCGGCGGCGGCAAGCGTGCACGTTCGAGGAGCACGAGTTCAACGAGCCATGGGATCTCGGCGAGCATCGCTTGACGCTGTTCCCCGCGGGCCACGTCCTGGGAAGCGCGCAGCTTTCGATCGAGGGCGAGCGCGGGCGCTTCGTCTACACCGGCGATTTCAAGCTCGAGCCGAGTTACACGGCCGAAGCGCCCGAAGTCAAACGGTGCGACGTGCTGCTGATGGAGTGCACGTACGGGCGGCCGAACTATGTCTTTCCGCCGCGGGCCGAGGTCGCGGCGGCGATCGTCGCGTGGGCTCGCAAGGCGCTCGAAGACGGAACGACGCCGCTCTTCTACGCGTATTCGCTCGGAAAGGCGCAAGAGGCGCTCGCGATTCTCGGCCGGGCGGGGATCCCCGTGACCGCGCACGCCTCGATCTGCGCGATGTCGCGCGTCTACGAGGAAGCGGGCGTCGCGATGCCGCCCTACGAGCACTACGACGCCGAACGTTTCGACGGATCGCGCGCGCTCGTGTGGCCTCCCTCGGGCCGCGCGCCGTTGTATGCCGCGCGGCGCCGGCCGCTGCGCACCGCGTCGCTGACGGGCTGGGTGGCGAGCCGCGGGACGCGCGGCTTCGGCGGCGCGACGGACGCCGGGTTTCCGCTCTCCGACCACGCGGATTATCCGGCGCTGTTACGCTACCTGGAAGTCGCGCAGCCGCGCCGCGTCATCCTCAATCACGGCTATCGCGATTTCGTCGAGCGTGTCCGCAAGCTCGGCATCGAGGCGGAATTCCTCGAAGAGCGGCGCCAACTCGCGCTGTTCTGAGGCCGCCGTTAGGCGCCGATGTCCCAGATCAGTCCGAGATCCTTGCGCGAGAAAGCGCGGAAGGCGATCAGCGTCTCCGTGCGCACGATGCCGTCGAGCTTCGCGACGTGTTCCGTGACGAGGTCGCTGAGCGCCTCGTGCTCTTTGACGCGCGCGATCGCGACGAGGTCGTAGGGGCCCGCCACGCTGTAGACTTCCTTGACGCCGGGGACGTCGAGCAGTTCCTCCGCGAGCGCGCCGACGCGCCCGGGGGCGACCGTGAACGTGATGAATGCGGTGATCACAGCGAGAAATAATCGTCCTTGAGGCCCACGTTGAGCTTCAGATTCGTGAAGTCTTCTCGTTTGACGAGCCGCTCGCCCTCGAAGCGTTCGCGCCGCACCGGCAAATGGTTCGCCGTCGAGAGGAACAGAACGTCGCGCGAAACGTTCCCGTTCGCGGCGGCATCGGCGACCTTGAGCGTCAGCGTTTCCGTCGCGACCCCGCCGATCGCCGGGCCCGTGCCTTCGACCAACTCGCCCTTGATCGTGCGGAAATGCTCGAGCTGAGCGGGAAACGAGGCGGAATCGATCGTGTCGCCGCGCAGCGAAACCGCGCGTCCGTCGTGGATGTTGATCGTCAGCTTGATCATCGAGAGGATCCCGCCTTGATGACCGCGCACGGTGTCGCCGCCGTGCCAGACGGCGGCACCTCCGCGGCCCGGGCCGCTGACCGTCTCGATCTTCGCGAGCGCCGGCTTCTTGAACGCGTAATTGTATCCGCGATCCTGCACGTCGTTCCCCGAGGTTTCATGCGTGGTGATCGATACGGTGTAGTCGTCGACCGCGCCGACGGCCTGCGCGAACTGCGCGACGAGCGGATCCGCGGCGGTCGCGCGACCGGCGGCGGCCCCAAACAGGCCGAGGCCGATGAAAAGTGCCGCGGCTGCGGCGGGACGAAAACGAGCGACAAACGTCATGCGCCGATGCTATCGCACGCGGCATCCGCATCCCTTGGAGTTCAAGGTGCGCAGGCCGGAGCCGTCGCGGCGGAGGTCGAAGGCAAAAGTGGGTACCCCAGAGACGTGCTTTCAGAGACAACCTCCCACCAGATCGTCGCAGGCCCGGCACGCGAGGCCGGCTGCAGGAGCAAGGCGTCCGCACGAGGGGCACCGTGCTGAACGCGCTCGTCGTGAACGAGCGCATCTCGCTCGTTCCCCGGCACTCCAGCAACGCGCTCGAGATGTTCGCAATGATCGACGCGCACCGTGCCGAGCTGCGCGAATGGCTCCCTTGGGTCGACGCGATGCGCTCGCTGATGGACGTTAAACGCTACACCCAGTTCGCCGAACGCCAGCTCGCGCAGGCGCAAGCCTACGATTATGCGATCCGCGAAGACGGGCGCATCGTCGGAGGCGCCGGCATCCACTCGATCGATCAGGTCGCGTGCAAGGCGCAGCTTGGGTACTTTCTGATCCCCTCGGCGCGCGGCCGGGGGACCGCCGGCATCGTCGCCCGCTTCCTGACCGCCGCCGGTTTTTCGACGATCGGACTGCGTCGCTTGGAGATCCGCTGCGTGCGCGAGAACGTTCGCGGCCGCGCCGTCGCCGAGCGCTTGGGCTATCAACTCGAAGGCCTCATGCGCGACGCGGAACTCTTACACGGCGCCTTCCGCGACGTCGCGCTCTATGCGATGACCGCACCGCGCTGGCAAGCCGAGCAGGGCCGGAGCGCCTCTTAGGCTCCGAAGACGGGCGGGCGCTTTTCGAGGAAGGCGCGGACGCCCTCCGCGTGGTCGGGGTTCGCGGCCGCGATTTCTTGGAGTTGCGCTTCTTCTTCAAGCCAGGCGGCGAAGCCGGGAAGGATCGCGCGGTTGAACGCGCGCTTCGTCAACCCGAGCGCGGAGGCCGGCAGCGCGGCGAGTTCCGCCCCAAGCGCGGCCGACGCCTCGGCGAGTTCCGCGGCGGGAACCACGCGGTTCACGAGCCCGAGGCGGTGCGCTTCCTGCGCGTCGATGCGCGAGCTCGTCAGCGCCAGCTCGAGGCCCCGGCCGAATCCGGCGAGCAGCGGCAAGAGATAGCTCGCGCCCCCGTCGGGGATGAGTCCGATCCGCGAAAAGCCCAGCGTCAGCAGCGCATCGTCCGCCGCGATGCGCAGGTCGCAGGCCAGGGCGAGCGACAAGCCGACGCCGGCGGCGATCCCGTTCAACGCCGCGATGACGGGTTTCTCGATCTCGCGCAGACGCGTTGCCGCGAGGTTGTAGCCGGTGCGCAGGTGCTCGGCGATCGAAGGCGGGTTGGGGCTCGCGGCGCGGCGCACGAACTCTTCGAGATCCTGGCCCGCCGAAAAGCCGCGTCCCGTCCCCGCGAGGATCACGACGCGCACGTCATCCCGCCGGGCCGCATCGTCGAGCGCTTCGATCAGGGCCGCGGTCATCTCGTGGTTGAACGCGTTCAACTTCTCCGGACGATTGAAGGCCAGCGTCAAGACGCCGTCGCGCTCGCCGCGCAGGATCGTCTCGCTCATCCTTAGCCCGCGATCTTCACGCGGCGCAAGACCGCCTTACGCTCGAATTCCGGCGAGATCACGACGTGCGCCAGTTCCTCGGCCGGGATGTTCCACGGAACGTGCGTGCCGACGATCGCGCGCGTCCGGGCGTCGCGGGCGGGGACCTTTCTGCCGGTCGCCAGCCGCAGGTTGATCATCGGTCCGAGTTCCGCGGCCGAAAGCGGCTTGGAGTACAGGTATCCCTGCCCGTACGTGCAGCCCATGCGCAAGAGCGCCGCGCGCTGGGCCTCGGTCTCGATGCCTTCGCCGACGACCACGAGATCCAGCGAATCCGCCAGATTCAAGATCATCCGCACGATCGGCTCGTTTGCGATCCCGCCGAACTCGCCGCTCACGAACGAGCGGTCGACCTTGAGCGTGTCGATCGGAAATTCGTTGAGGTAGCGCAGCGACGAGTAGCCGATCCCGAAATCGTCGATGCAGAGTCGCGCCCCGATGTCGCGCACTTCGTGCAGGGTCGCGGCGGCGTCTTTGTCGCCGCCGAGCAGGAGCGATTCCGTGATCTCGAGCGCGACGTGCTCGGGCGAAACGCCCAGCGAACGCAGGATCCGGTCCAGATCGCGCGAGGCGCTGCCGTTGGCGATCTGCAGCGCCGAAACGTTGATGCTCATCGTGAACGGCGCGTAGCCGTGCACCGTCGCGTCCCAGCGCGAAAGTTGCAGCACGGCCTCTTCCATGACAAAGCGCCCGAGATCGAAGATCGCTTTCGATTCCTCGGCGAGCGGGATGAAGCGCTCGGGCGAGATCTCGCCCAAGACCGGATGCGACCAGCGCAGCAGCGCCTCGAAGCCGACGAGACCGCCGTCTTCGAGCGAGACGATCGGCTGGTAGACGACGCGGAACTCGCCGGCATCGACGGCGCGGCGGATGTCGCTCAGCAAGCGAACCTTGTGGCGCGCGCGCTCGTGCATCGATTCGTCGAAAAGCATCGGCTCGGTCGTGGAGCCGCTCTTGCCTTCGTACATCGCGGTATCGGCGTCGCGAATCAGCTCCTCGCCGCGGCGGTAGTGCAAGCTTGCCATCGCCATGCCCATGCTCGTCGTGATGCCGATCGAAACGCGGTCCACGGTGATCGTATTGCAGATGTCGCGCTGCACGCGATTCGCCACCGCCCGCGCGTCCGCCGTCGTCGAGACGCCGCGCAGCAGGACGGCGAATTCGTCGCCGTGCAAGCGCGCGACCACGTCGCCCGGCCGCACGGCGGCGAGCAAGCGCCGGGCCGTCTGCTCCAGCACGGAGTCGCCGGCTTGGTGACCGTAGCTGTCGTTGATCGCCTTGAAGTGATTGACGTCGATGAAGAGCACGACGTAATCGGTCGCTCCGGTGCGGCGGCTCTCGGCGATCACGTTATCGAGATCGGCGATGAACGCCAAGCGATTGGGCAGGCCCGTCAATCCATCGTGCGTGGCCTCGTATTCGAGCCGCCGGCGCGCGAGCTTCTCCTCGGTCACGTCTTCGACGATCGCCATCGCAATCGTCCGTTCGCCCTCGCCGCCGACGCGCGAGACCGTCACGTCCGCGGACATCAACGTGCCGTCGGGCTGCTCGATCTCAGTTTCGAAACGGTACGACGGGCGTTTGCCGAGCATCAGCTCCGCCAGCTGTTCCGAGGCGGGCGGCACGACGTCGCCGACGCGATCGCCGATCATGCGCCGCAACGAGGGGCTGGCGTCGCGCACCAAACCCAGCTCGTCGAAGATGAGGATCCCGAGCTGGGCGTTCTCGAACACGGCCCGGAACTGCGCCTCGGTCAGCATGCGCGCTTCCTCGGCCTGGCGGCGAGCAAGCTCGGATTCGAGGAAGTCCTTCTCCTTGACGATCAGCGAGAGCTCGCGGGCGTGCGCCTCCTGCTGGAAACGCCAGATCGCAAGCACGATCGCAACGCTGACGAGCGCGAGGCACACGCCGGAGAGCAAGTACTCCAAGCGCCGGAATTCGAGGGCGGCGATCTCTTTTTGCAGATCGGAGCGGAACAGCACGTCCGCTCCGGCGAGTGCCTGCTGAACTTCCCCGATGATCGATTGCATCGCGGCGCGGATCGACGTGCGTTGCGCCGCGTTCACCGCGCGGCCGTTGCTCAACGCCTGCAGCGTACGCTCGAGCGCATCCATCTGCGCGATCGCCGCCTTCGCATGGACGCTCAGCACGGTGGCCGCCGTCCCGAACTTCGCGTTCGTGAGGTCGAGGTTCTGGCGCCCGGAGTTGCGGTGGAAGAAATGGGCGCTCAAGCGCCCGGCGATCTCGACGCGACGGTCGGGCGTCAGCGGCCCGTCCGGCGAGCGCAGCACGACGACGGAGGCCCGGACGAGTTCTTCCTGAGCCCCCGGCAAATCGGATTCGAACAGGGTCATCAGGTCGCCGCGCCGGGCGGCGTCGGCGTAGCCGAGCGAATAGTATTCCGTGACGACGTCGGAGAGGTGGAGCAGCCGGTGGGCCGTCTCAAAGGGGGCCGCATTCGGATCCCGGCGCTCGACGTTCCAGATCCGGCGCACCGAGCGCACATCGTCTTCAGGACTCGTGAAGGGCATCTCCGCGAGCGCGCTTTCGTACGCCGTGAGGTCCCGCTCGAACTCCGCCGCCGCCCGCGCTCGCGGCTCGGTGCCGAGTTGGTAGGCTGCCAGCCGGTCGAGCAAACCGACCGCCATCCGATCGCGGGTGACGGCCTCGACCTCGTAGCGGCGCACGGAAATCGTGGCGTCCAGCCCGCGGACCAGCGTCGCCGTCGCCCACACCAGTGGTGCGGCCAAAGCCAAGCCGATCAGGACTAAAGCCACGGTCGCTAGATTGCGCCGCGCCCCGGTCTGGTTCAAAGTACGGGAAGCCCTCCTACTACGAAGCATCGGCTGCCGCCAGGCTCGATTTGAGCCCGCGGAGCGTCAGAATCCCTTTATCAGTCTTCCGTCAACAGACCTCGGTAGCGTTCCCGAAGCTCTCTCTTCAGAAACTTCCCGACCCCGGTCCGGGGGATCGCATCGACGAAGACGATGCGGTCGGGGATCCACCACTTCGCGACACGTTCGGCTAGCCAGGCCCGAATCTCCGCCTCATCGGTCGTGTGCCCTTCCCGGATTACGACACAAGCGATCGGCCGCTCGACCCATTTGGGGTGGGCGGCCGCGATGACGGCGGCTTCCTTGAGGGCGGGATGGCCCATCAGCGTGTTCTCGAGATCGACCGAGGAGATCCACTCGCCGCCGGACTTCACCAGGTCCTTGGAGCGATCGACCAACTGCATGTAGCCGAGCTCGTCGACCGTGCAGATGTCGCCCGTGTGGAACCAGCCGTCCCGGAACGAATCGGCTCCGCCGTTGCCGCTCCGGTAGTACGAGCCGGTCACGGCCGGGCCGCGGACCCAGAGCTGCCCGCGCGAGACGCCGTCGTTCGGGACCTCGTTGCCGTCTTCGCCGATCAGCTTCCAGGCAACGAGCGGGGTGAACGTCCCTTGCTTGAGCCGTTCCTCACGCACGCGCTCGGGCGGCGCGTCCGCCAGCTCCGCCTTGACGTTCGCGACCGTGCCGATCGGGCTCATTTCGGTCATGCCCCACGCGTGAATCACGCGGATCCGGCGCGCTTCGAGCCCGTCGAACAGGCTCGGCGGGACCGCCGAGCCGCCGATCACCAGGTGGTCGAGCGTCGGTAGATACGCATCACGCTTGTTCAATTCGTCCAGAAGCGGAAGCCACACCGTCGGAACGCCGGCCGAGACGGTAACGCCTTCACCGTTGATCAGTTCGATCAAGCTCGCGGGATCGAGCCGGGCGCCGGGCATCACCATCTTCGAGCCGACCATCGGGCCGATGAACGGCATGCCCCACGCGTTGACGTGGAACATCGGAACGATCGGCAAGAGGGCGTCGCTTTGGCGAATGTCGAGGGCGTCGCCGAGGGCTCCCGCGAACGCGTGCAAGACGGACGAACGGTGCGAAAACGCTACGCCCTTGGGATCGCCCGTCGTCGCCGAGGTGTAACACAAGATCGCGGCACTGCGTTCGTCGATCTGGGGCCAATCGAAAGTCGTGGGCCGGCCCGCGATGAGCGCTTCATATGAAAGCACGTTCGGCAGTTCGACGAGCGGCTCGCCCATCACGATCACCGGGCGCTTGAACTCCGGATGCATCACCACGGGGGCGAGCGCCGGTGCGAGCGAACCGTCGACGAACACGAGCTTGTCGTCGGCATGCTCGAACACCCAAGCGACCTGCTCCGGAAAAAGCCGGATGTTCGCCGTGTGCAGCACCGCACCGATCGACGGAACCGCGTAATAGAGTTCCAAGTGGCGGTGCGTATTCCACGCGAAGCTCGCCACGCGATCGCCGGGGCCGACGCCCAGTTCGACGAGCGCATGCGCGAGTTGCGCGACGCGGGCGCCGAACTCCGCGAACGTGCCGCGATAGAGCGGACCGCTATCGGAGCGCGAGACGATCTCTCGGTTGGGATGGTTGTGAAGCGCGTGCGCGAGGATCCACGGGATCGTCATCTGGACGTCCATCATCGTGCTCGGCAGCGAAGTGGACGATTGGGGGCTTTGCGTCTGAGTCACGTCAATCATCCGTTTCGTGTAAGTGCAGGTGACAGCCGTCTTCGGCGTCGTCGAGAACTTCCCGCGCTTCGTCCAGTACCGTCGGCGAGACGCCGCCCCCTACCTCGATCGAGCCTTCGGGTGCGAGAAAGTCGGTCTCGCTCCAATCCTCCCAGGTTTCCAGCGGCTCGCCCTCGATCTCGGCGGGAAAGCGCACGCAGAACCCCTGTTCGATGTGCATGCCGACGACCGTCACCTGCGTCCCGCGCGGGAAATAGGTGCCGTCTTTCCAGAGCGTCCCGTAGGTCGTTTGATAGTTCGTGCCGATCCGAAGCGCTTCGTCGATTGGTCGTCGGGCCTCCGTAGCGGGAACTGCTCGAGAATGATTTGCTGCCCGAGGACTTGAGCCCCCTCCCCCCAAGTAGTATCCTGGGGGCTCTTGTGAATAGCAGCGACATCGGCAAATGGCTCGTGCTCGACTCGCAGATCGTCATCGAGACGCCGTACCTGCGCTTGCGCCGCGATTCGATCGAGCTGCCCGACGGCCGCCGGATCAAGGACTACTACGTCCGCGAAAGCACCGGGTTCGCCGTCGTCTTCGCCCAACGGGAGGATGGACGGGTCGTGCTCGTGCGGCAGTACAAGCACGGCATCGGCGAGAGCGTCCTCGAGCTTCCCGCCGGTGCGATCGAAGCCGGCGAGACGCCGGAGGAGTGCGCGCGGCGCGAACTGGAGGAGGAAACGGGTTACGTCGGCAGTCCCGAGGAGCCCGAGCACGTTGCATCGTTCATCACGGACCCGACGAACTCCAACTCGCGCTTCCACCTGTTCTTCGTCCGCGAGGCCCGGGCGCTCGTCGCGCCGCGCCCCGACCCGACCGAACAGATCGACCTGGTCTACGCGACGCTGGACGAACTGCGCCACTACGTGCGCAACGGTGAGATCAACGTGAACTCGCACGTCGCGTCGATTTACACGATGCTCGATCGACTCGGACGGCTCTGATGTGGGGCTTCGCCGTCAGAGCTCTCGTCATGATCGCCTTCAGCGTCGCGTTCACCTACGCCGTCTTCCCAAGCGATAAGTCCCCCTGACGCCTCGCGCCGGCACGTTCAGGGCGCCGGGGGACGTGCCGCCGGGCGCGCGCAAGAGCGCGCCGAGCGCGGCCAAAGAGCCGAACGGAAACAACCGCTCGCCGGCGGCGACGACGATCTGCATGTCGCGCGGGCGAAGGCCCCAAGCGCGCAGCGCGTTCGCGCAATCTCGCGAGAGGACGTCCAGGCCCGGCGAATACGGCGTGAGCGCGGGGACGACGATGAGCCGCTCGCTCGCAAGGAACGCCGGCGCGCTCGCGCCCGCTTCGAGCCGCAAGCTCGGGTGGAGGTGCCCCACGATCGCGCGGCGGCCGGGCGGCAACGGGCGGTCGCCGTGGACGAGTAACCAGCCGTCGCGCTCGGCCGCCTCGACGGTCGCGCCGAGCACGCCGCAGGCGCGCGTGCGGCCCTCGTGGTTGCCGGCGATCAGCGTCACGAGCGCGACCTCGCGCAGCGTCTCCAGCAGCGCGCCGATCGAGCGTGCGGCACCCTCGCTCATCGCCGAGCCGTGCACGACGTCTCCGACGAACGCGATCTCTCGGGCGCCCGTGCGCTGCGCGATGAGCCGGAGCGTCACCGCGCTCTCGGCCGTGCTCCAGAGCGGGAGCGCGCCGCCCACGACTTCCTCATAGCCCAGGTGCGCGTCGGCGACGACGAGCGTCCGCGCTTGCGGCAGCCAGGCAAGACCGGGCGAAAGCGCGATGACGCCGCCGGGCAGCGGGACCGATTCCGCCGCGGGCGCGGGCCTCACGCGAGCGGCTCCAGAACCAGCGCCAGCTCGCCCTCCCGCGGCGCGCACCCATCGAGGGGCTCACCCCCCGTGAGCGCGAGGATGCGCTCGTGCAAAGCCTCGACCATGCTCGCGCGATCGTCCAGCACGACGGAGTCGCCGAAGCTCGACGTGACGATGCCGAACGAGAAGGGCGATGCGGCCGGCGGGTGCACGATCCGCGCCCCGGGCAGGCGCTCCTTCAGATACGCGTGGGCGCCCGGCGCATCGAGCAGATCGCGCGTCACGACGCGCACCGTTTCGCGCAGCAGCGGAAAGGCCGGATCGGTCTGCCATAGCCGGTCGAAGATGCGCTCGCTGTTCCACCGCCCGCTGCGCCCCGCGACGCTCCGCCCGCCGGCCCGCCGCAGCACGAGCAAGCCCGTGTTCGCGACGTAGCGGAAGTGGCGGCGCAGCAGATGCGATGCGCGCAAGCCCTCGAGCAGGTCCGATTCGATCTCTCGCGCGTGCAACAGCTCGCTCCACACCTGGTCCGGTAAGCGCTTGCCGGGCGGCAGCATCACGAGGAAGCCGTTGTCGTCGACGCTGATTTGCGAGTTCGCGCGCAACGCCCGGAACAGCCGCGCGGCGACGATCCGCGCGAGAGCTTCGTTCACGCGGCGGCCCGCGCACGTATGGAAGATCGCCGTTTGACGGCGGTCCATTCGGTAGAGCTCGATCAGCGTCTCCGCCGGCGCCGGCACGTGCGAGACGGCCATCTGCTGCGCGATGTAGCGCACCGCGTGGGCCGCCTCGACGCCGCTCGTGGCGTAGCGCTCTTCGAGCCAGCGCAACGCGCGAGCCGGGCCGCCTTCGCGCAGGCGGTCGGCGATGCCGCGACGCACGCGCGCGACTTCGGCGGCGAGGACTTTCGGCATCCCCTTGATGTGCGAGGCCCACACGGGAACGTTGGGGCGTGCCGCATGCGGTTCGACCGTCACGCGCCCGCCGCGAATCTCGCGGACGCGGTAGGTCTTGCCGTTCAACAGGAACACGTCGTCGAGTTGCAACCCGGCGGCGAAGCTCTCTTCGAGCGAACCGATCGCGCCGCCGCGCCCGCCCTTCGAGTTGCTCAGGGCGACGGCGATCTTGCGCTCGTCGGGGATCGTTCCGGCGTTTTCGTAGAACGCCGCGGACGCTTCGCGCCCGAGGCCGTAGAGGGCCGCCGCGTCGCGCCCGAGCCGCCGAACGTGGGCCGGGTCCTCGCCTGCGCCGCCACCGCTGAGGTAATCGGCGCACGCGGCGAGATCGGCTTCGGCGAGCGCCTTGAACGGCGCGGCGCGCCGCGCCGTCGCGAAAGCATCGGCGAGCTCGAAGCGCCGATCGGGGCAGACGCTCGCGACCAGCCACTGCGCGAGCACGTCGAGCGGCGCCTCGGGGAGCACGATCTCTTCGAGCGTGCCCTCCGCGATGCAGCGCTTCGTCGCGGCGGCTTCGATGATGTCGTCGCGATCCTGCGCGATGACGACGCCCTCGGCGATCGCATCCGGGCGGTGCCCTGCCCGGCCGACGCGCTGCAGCGTCGGCGTCATCCCGCGCGCTCCGCCGACGATGCAGACGCGGTCGATGTACCCGATGTCGACTCCGAGCTCGAGGCTCGAACTGCAGACGACCGAGTGCACCTCGCCCGCGCGCAGCTGCGCTTCGACGCGGTGGCGCACGCTGCGTTCGAGCGCGCTGTGGTGGATACCGATCCGCCGGTCCGAGCGCGGCCGCGCGCGCGCGTCCTCATTCGCCAGCGTGACGGGCTCTTCGGGATCGAGCTGCGCCATCTCGTGCGCGAGCCGCTCCGCCTGGCTGCGCACGTTCGTGAAGACGAGTTGCGTGCGCACGTCGCGCCCGAGTTCGACCGCGCTCCGGGCGATCTGCGCCATCGGCGCCGTCGCGCCCGAGAAAGGGGCATGCACGCTCAGGCGGATCTTGCGCAGGCCGCGCTCGTCGACGATCTCGCACGGCCGCCCGCAGCCCACGAGAAATTCGGCAACGCGCTCGAGCGGCGCAACGGTCGCCGAGAGGCCGATCCGCACGAGCGGGCGCTTCACGAGCGCTTCGAGCGATTCCAAGGAGAGCGCGAGAAACGCGCCGCGTTTGTTCGGAGCCAGCGCGTGGATCTCGTCGACGACGACCGTCTCGAGCGCGGCGAGCTGCTTGCGATACGTCTCCATCGCGAGCATCAACGCGAGAGATTCGGGCGTGGTGATCAGGATGTGCGGAGGGCGCGCCAGCATCAAGCGGCGCTCCTCGACGGGCGTATCACCCGTGCGCACGCCGGTCCGAAGGAACCGTTCGCGAATGCGGCCGCCGCGCACGGTCGCGCGTTCGGTGTTCGGCCGCTCGAGCAGCCCCATCTCGCGCAGCGGCCGGCGCAGGTTGTGTTCGACGTCGTAGCCCAGGGCGCGCAGCGGCGAGACGTACAGCACGAACGGCCGCGCGAACAGCTCGTCGCGGTCGCGGCGCTCGGCGAGCCGGCTCATCAACGGCAGGAAGGCCGCGAGCGTCTTACCGGTCCCCGTCGGCGAGGCCAGCAGAAAACTCGTTCCCGCCAGCCCCAGCGGAATCGCCCGGCGTTGCGGCGCCGTCGGGTTCGCGAACGTGCTCGCGCACCAGGCCGCCACCTGGGGATGCAGTGCCGCGAAGACGTCATCCATCGAACACGTGTTTGGAGCGTAAGCCGCCGAGCCCTCCGCGCGTCCAGGCCTTGTGGACGTGCGGAGGGTGAGGGGGCGTTGCGTCACCGACGACGGAGGAGCGGTCCGGCTAGTATCCCAAAAGGGGGTACCGTGTCCGCCGCACTTGCCGAAATGCTCCGCCGCAGCAGCTCAACGTATAGCCGCCGCCGGATCGAGAAATCGCAGACCAACCTCCTGACGGAACCCCGTCACGATTCGGTCGCGTTGCCCGACCGGTACTGGGAGGCGATCGTGCGCGCCGTCGAGACCTCCGAGTTCGACGAGCTGATGGAGTTCGCGCGCGAGGCCGGGCGCTCGCAATCCAAGCAAGGCTCCGATCTCGCCGCCGCGATCGGCCGTACGATCGAAGCGACGAATCTGATCGAGCTCTCGCTGCTCGAAGCGAACGACGGCGTGATGCCGCCGATCGACATCATCAACGAAGTCGCCGAATTGCGCTCGATGATCGTGATGGCGGTCGCCGAGGGCTTCAAGGACGAGCAGGAACGCTTCCTCACGGGGGCCGCCTCGCCGAGCGCGCAAGATCGCCTCTATTCCGTGCTGATGCGCCGCGCGACGCCGGACATGTACAAGACGCTCGAGCTCGGCGCCGAGATTCCGCCGCTCTACGAGGACACCAAACGGTTCCATTTCGTCGTCAAGGGAAAGCTGCGCCTCTACAACCTCTTGCCGAACGGCCGCTGCATCACGCTCTCGATCCTGAGCGCGGGCGACGTGTTCCCCCAATGGGGCACGGAATCGCAGAGCCTCTCGTACCTCTGCGCCGAGGCGATGCAGGAAACGCAGATCGTCACGATCACCGAAAAGGACATCGCGGAGCTCGTCTCCGCCCAGCCCGCCGCCGCGCTCGAGGTGATCACGAATTTCGCGCGGCGGCTGACCGAATCGCAAGTCCTCATCGAAGACTTGATGAACAACAGCGTGAACCTGCGGCTCTACCGCACGCTGCTGGAACTGGCCAAGCAGTTCGGCAAGTTCGAGGACGGATCGGGCTGGAGCGTGATCGACATCCCGCTGACGCACCAGCGGCTCGCCGACATGATCGGCAGCAATCGCGTGACCGTCACGCGCAAGCTCCACGAGCTGCAGCAGCGCGGGATCATCGAAACGCGGCGGAACTCGACGATCGTCCTGCTCGACACCGAACGCCTGGCGCAGCTGGCAATCTCGAGCGCCGCCGAGTAGCCGGCCGCCGCCGAGCGGGCGCTGAAACACGGCGTGCCCGGCCGCGGTATACCGCTGCGGAGGACCTGCTCGTGCTACGCTCGTTCGTTCGACTCACCTTGCTGATCGCGGCCCTGTTCATCGGACTGATCGCCGCCCTGTTCGTGCTGAAGCTCTTCGTGGCGGCGGCGATCCTGGCGGCGCTCATCGTCGCGGCCCTCTTCATCGTGAACCTCTTTCGCGGGGCCGGCGCCTCGCGTTCGGCGCTCCGCTAGGGCCGCCTCGCCGTTCGGTCCGCTCGACCCGGCCCCGGCGCGGGACGGCGTGGTTCGCTCCGGCACGGTTCGGTTCGGCCGGCTCGACCCGCCCCGCCTCCGCGCGCGGCTCGCTTTGCCCGGGGTGATAGTCGTCACGGACCCCGCAAACACGGGACCGCTATCGTGAGGGCGTCCCCCAAAACCGACAAGGGTGCGCCGCATGATCAAGGAGCCTATCGGGACCACCGAGCGAGGCAGTGAGAATCCGACCACGCAGCCGAGTCTTTTCGGAAGCGCTTCGAACTCCCAAGTAGGCAGCCGGGTCCGGAAGTATTTTGAGACTTCCGGCTTTTCGCGCTGGACCGCGATCTACGGTGCCGGCGAGATCCCGCCGATCTGGAAGGTGATTCGCGACGGCCACCAGCGCGCGCTCGATCACGTGGTCGGCTGGGTCAAGGCCGACGAGTTGCACACGGCGCTCGACGCCGGGTGCGGCACGGGGAACCTCGCGATCGCGCTTTCGGATCACGGCTACGAAGTGGACGCGTTCGACATCTCGGCCCCGATGATTCATTTCGCGCGCTACATCAACGCCGGCCGCACGAAAGGCATCCCGCCGCGCTTCATGGTCGGCGACATCGCCACGCTGGAAGCGCAGAACCGCCGCTACGATCTCGTCTGCTGCCTGGACGTGCTCTTTCACTATCCCTACGACGAAGTCACCGACATGCTGCGGCGGCTCGCGGCGCTTTGCAGCACGAAGTTCGTAGGATCCTTTGCGCTGCGCACGCCGCTCAACGATTTCTGGATGAAAGTCGGCGAACGCTTCCATTCGAAGAATCGCATGACGCGGCTCTACATGTTCAGCTACGATGAAGTGGAGCAGATCCTGTACCGCGCGGGCTTCCGAATCACGCGGACCAAGCGCATCAAGTTCTTCTTCTACGACTCCTTCGTCTTCGAAGCGGTCCGGCGCTAGTTTGGACTCCCCGATCGCCGATCCGGGCAAGCAATCATTGCTTGCTCCGCGCCTCTATCGCACCGACATCGCTGAACTCAACCGGCTCTCGATCGACTGGTGCCGCACGGAGTTCGAAGAGCTGCGCCGCGATTTTGAGGCCGACTACAACCGCGCGCACTTCAAGTGGGGCACGGACGTCAAAGGCATCGATTACAAGCCGCTGTGGGACGAGTTCTACGAGTTCTTGCACCGCTCGTCGATCGGTGAGTTCTCCGGCTGCCTGCTCTACGCCGACGTCTATCGCAAGCTGACCGATCCGACGCTGGCCGCGATCTATAAGTGCATGTCGCGCGATGAAGGGCGCCACGCCTCATTTCTCAACTGGGTGATGCGCGACATGGGCCGCCCCTTCGATTTGGCGCGGCTGCCGAAGGTCCAGGGCCTGCAGTACATGCACCCGCGCTGGATCTTCGTCACGACCTACCTCTCTGAGCTGGTCGGCTACTATCGCTATCAGAACATCAGCGATCATCTCAAAAAGCAGCCGGCTTTCAAGTTCCACCCGATCTTCGACTACTTCGATGCGTGGTGCAAGGACGAACGCCGCCACAGCCGCTTCTTCGCGCTCATGATGCGCAGCCAGCCGCATTACTACGACGGTTGGCTCAACCAGCTCGGCATCAAGTTCTTCACGCTCGCCGTCTACATCACGATGTACTTGCGAGATAGCGAAGCGCGCGTGTACGAGAAGCTGGGCATCGATTGGGAGCAGTACGACCTCAAGGTCGTGCGCGAGACGGAGATCGCGGCGCGCGGCGTCTGGGGGCTCGCGATCCGCGCCGATTCCAAGCACTTCCTCTCGTGCTTGCGCGCGATGGCCGAGAACAACCGCCGCAACAAGCGCGGGCGCGCGGCGACCGGGATCGCGAAAATCGGAGCGGTCACGATGCGCTACCTGCGCTACGGAAACCAGATCGTTCAGTACGCGAAGCTGATGGCGCAGCCGCACGATCGCGTGCAGCCGCTGCCGCGGGACCAGTGGATCGCGACCTGTTCCGATCCGGGCGACGTCGGCGGGCTGCGCCTGGCGGATGCGACGCCGACGTCCTTGCCGCGGATCCCGGCCGGCGCTGCGACCGCGTAAGGCGTCCGCCGCTGCGGATGCCCGCTCAGACCCGCGCCAACAACGCTCCGAGCACGGCCGCAAGCGATTCGGGCGCTTCGTACAGTGGAAAGTGGCCGCACTCCAAGAGCGTGAACGTGGCACCGGCGACCTCGCCCGCCGCGGCTTCGACGGTCTCCGCGGAGAGCAACTCGTCGTCGCGACCGGCCACGAACGCCACGGGGATCCGCAGCCGGGCGAAGAGATCCGCGGGCGACTTGCGGCGCCCCATCGCGCGCAGGATCGCGGCCGCACCGTGCGGATCGGCGGCTTCGATCGTCGCTCGCGTCTGCTCCACGAGCTCGGGGTGCGCTTCGGCGAACGCCGGGGTGAAATAGCGAGGCAGAAACCAATCGACCAGGGGCTGCGTTCCGGCGCTCTCCACGTCATCCGCGAGCGCGTCGCGCGTCGCGGTCTCCGCCTCGTCGGCGCCGTCGCAGCGTCCGCACACGACGGCGAGCCCGGCGACGCGCTTGGGTTGGGCACGCAGGAACGCCCACGCAACCATCGCCCCAAGGGAATGTCCGGCCACGACCGCTCGCTGGATCGACAGGCGATCGAGCACGCCGGTGACGTCCGCGGCGAGCCGCTCGAGCGTCACGGGCCCCGCCGGAACGCTCGAGCGCCCAAGGCCGCGCAGATCGATGCGCACGATGCGCGCGCGGCCGCGCAGCAAGGCCGCGACGGGATCCCATGTTTCCTTGGCAAGCGGGAACCCATGCACCAGGACGAGCGCCGTTCCGCGCCCTTCGTCCGTAACCTCGAGGACGGCGTCATCGACATCAATCTGCATCGCAGCCGCTCATTCCGCTCGCGTGCGCAGACTCCCCGCGTTCCCGCTCCGGCACTTCGTGTAAAAGGAGTTCGATGAAGAAGGTCGCGCGTGCGGCGTATACGCCGTTCCCTTTCGCCGCAATCACGGGTCAAGAGGAAGCCAAGCTTGCATTGCTCCTGACGACGATCAATCCTCGGATCGGCGGCGTTTTGCTCTCCGGCCCCAAGGGCACCGGCAAGACGACGCTCGTGCGCGCGGCGGGCGAACTGCTGCCGGCGCTCGAGCGCGCGACGTGCCCGTACGGTTGCGACCCATTCGGCACGAACTTGTGCGAGGACTGCGCGGCGGCGCGCGAACGCGGCGAGAAGATCGCCACGCGCAAATCGCGCGGCGAGATCGTCGAACTTCCCGTCAACGCGCAACTCGACGACGTCGTCGGCGCGATCGATCTGCGCGCCGCGCTCGAACGCAGCGCGATCTCGTTCCGGCCCGGTCTGCTCGCGCGCGCGAACCGCAACGTGCTTTACATCGACGAGATCAACCTGCTTTCGGATCTGGTCGTCGATGCGCTGCTGGATGCGGCGGCGATGGGCGTCGTGCACGTCAAACGCGGTCAGCACGCGATCGATTACCCTTCGCGCTTCACGCTCGTTGGAACGATGAATCCCGAGGAAGGCGAACTGCGCCCGCAGATCACCGATCGCATCGGCTTGCGCGTCTTCGTGCAAGCCGCGGGCGAGTTCGCGGAGCGCCTGGAGATTTACCGGCGCAACGCCGCCTTCGCTCGCGATCACGTCGCGTTCGTCGCAAACTACGACGGCGCGACGAAACGCTTGCGCGCGAAGCTCGCGGCCGCGATCAAACGCGTCGATTCGGTCGCCGTCGGCCCCGTAGCGGAGGCGATCGCGATCGAAGCCGTCGCGCGGCTCGGCATCGACAGCCATCGCACCGAGTTCGTCACACTCGAAAGCGCCGCCGCGCTCGCCGCCTGGGAAGGCCGCGATGCAGTGGAGCCCGCCGACGTCGCGCGCGTGTTTCCGCTCGCCGCGCGCCTGCGCCGCAGCCGCCTGAAAGTCGAGGCGCTCTCCGAGCACATGGCCGAAGACGCCGCGATCGCAGCGGCGCTCGAAGCGACGCTCGGCGACGCAGCAAACGAACGCTCGCAAGACCCGGCCGATGCCGATCGCGCGCCGCAGATCGTCGTCGCGCCCGAGCTCACGCAAAAGCGCGCGCTGCGAGCGCGGCCGCAACACGCGCAAGAGGGCCAGCCGGTGGCGACCGTCGCGCACAACGGCAACGGCAAGCTGGACCTGCCCGCGACGCTCGTCGACCGCGCCGCCGCAACGCGCGCCGGCATCGCGCTCGAAGCGAAGGCGCCGCTCGAAGCGGCGCAGCCGCCCCGGCTGTCGATTCTCGTCGTCGATGCCTCGCTCTCGACGCAGAAGAGCGCCGAGCTCGTGCGCGCGGCGAGCCGCGAACTGCTCCGCCCGATCTACACGGAACGGGAGCGCGCCGCGCTGATCTCGTGCTGGGGCCCCACTGCCGAGGTTGTCGTCGACGAGCACACGGGACGGAACATCGACCTCGTCGCGTCCCGGCTCGCCGATCTCGAGCCCGGCGCCGTGCGCGCGCTCACGCCGCTCGCCGAAGCGCTGGAGCACGTGCGCCGTCTCACGGAACGTTTCAAACGCGCCAATCCCGGCGCGGAGGTGGACGTCGCGATCTTCAGCGACGGCCGCGCGAACGTTCCCCTCGGCGGGGAAACGCTGTTGCAGCGGGCACTTGCCGAGCAGCGCACCACGGAGATCGTCGAGATCGCTGCGGAACAATGCCGCCGGCTCGCAGCCGCGCTCGCCGGCCGCGCGAACGTTACGTGCGTCAATCTCGACGAATACGAAGCATGTCCGCTGATGCGCGAGATCGCGGCGCTGGCGCGGGGACGGTACTTCGCGCTCAACGACGTTGTTGCTAAAACGCACTGAATAGTGGTATAAGGGTCCTAATTACCTGACGATCAGGCTCGCTCCGTCGTCAGACGGGGCAGTCCGAAGAGAGGACGACCCACGCACGATGGCAGTAAAGAAGGCTGCGACACGCAAGAAGGCGGTCGCGAAGAAGGCGGCCCGTAAGGCGGCTCCGCGCAAGAAGGCGGCGGCCAAGAAGACGGTTCGCAAGAAGGCAGCAGCCAAGAAGACGGTTCGCAAGAAGGCAACCGCCAAGAAGGCAGTCCGCAAGAAGGCAACGCGCAAGGCCGCGCCGCGCAAGAAAGCAGCCGCACGCAAGACCACGCGCAAGAAAGCCGTTCGCAAGAAGGCAGTCCGCAAGGCTGCCGTTCGGAAAGCCGCGGCCAAGACGACGCGGAAAAAGAGCGCTCCTCGCAAGGCCGCCAAGAAAGCAGCGTAGCCCCTCGAACCAAGAACGAGCCGTGGATCCCACGGCTCGTTCTTGATTGGATGGCCCGGCGGTGTCGTAGGGCGTGCGCCGGTAATGGGTACGTATACGTAACCCCTGTGCCGAGGGCGCCATGTCCGAAACGGATCGACTTCCGGAAGAACGCGTCTTTGATCTCACCCGCGAAGAACTGGACTCGTTGCCGTACGGCGTCATCACGCTGGACCGTCGCGGAAGAATCCAGCGCTATAACTATACCGAAGCGAAGTTCGCGCGGCGCACGACCAAGGAAACGGTCGGTCTCGATTTCTTCACCGACGTCGCCCCGTGCACGAACGTCCAAGCGTTCAAGGGCCGCTTCGATGCGTTCGCGCGGAGCCGCGGTTCGGGAGTTGAACGCTTCGATTTCACGTTCGCTTTCCGCTGGGGACACCAGGACGTCTCCATCACGCTGCTGCGCAAGGCCGACCACGACGAAATCAACCTGATCGTGCGGGGGCGCACGCAGGCGACGCTCGATCTGGCGCCGCTCCCCGGCAACGAGACACTGGAGATTGCGCAACCCACGGCGACCGAGCTTGCCGAGGCTCTGCCCGGCTCCGGAATCGGCGCCCACGAAATCGACTGCGGCGCCGGTTGGGATCTCGCGAGCCCGCAAGAGGCCGCGTGGCGCGCGATGATCCATCCCGACGACGCCGCCTCGACGATCCGTAACGTCGGGTCGGCGGCGGCGCAGCGCAAGGCGTACGGCTTCGAATACCGCATGCTCGGCGAGGACGGAAAAGAGCGAGTCTTCCAAGAGTACGGGAGCTTCGGAGCCGACCCGGGCGCGCCGGGGCACGCGACCGTCATCGACGTCACCGAGCACCGGCGTCTGGAGGACGAGCTTTGGCGTGCCGGCCGTTACGATCGCCTCACCGGTTTGCCGAACCGGGCGCTCTTTCTCGATCGCATCGCGGAGGCGGTGCACGAGGCCGCGCAGAGCGGCCGAGTCGCCGGCGTTCTGGCCTTCGTCGTCACGGGCTTCGATGCGCTGAACGCGACCTTCGGCCACGCGGTCGCCGACGAGCTATTGCGCCTGGCGGCGATGCGTCTGGGTGAGTCGCTCTTCGGCGGGGACTGCGCCGCTCGGTTGACCAGCGACTCGCTCGGCGTTCTCTTGACCGACGTCGAGGACGTCGCGACCGTCGAGGCGCGCGCGGCACATATCCTGGAAAACCTGGGGCAACCGTTCTCCATCGGACGGCGCGTGCATCATCTCGTCGTTCGCCTGGGCATCAGCCTCACGCCGCGCAACGGATCGGACGCCACGGCACTCCTACAAGCGGCTGAAACCGCGATGGCCGCGGCCACCCGCAGGGACGCGCCCAGCCGCATCGCCTTGTTCTCGAGCGAGATGTCGGCCTCGGTCTCCAAAGATTTGCACGCCGAGGACGAATTGCGCACGGCGCTCGGGCGTGAGGAATTCGAACTGTATTACCAGCCGATCGTCGACATTCGCGCGGAGCGGATCGCGGCGGTTGAAGCGTTGCTGCGCTGGAACCATCCGACGCGCGGCCTCGTGATGCCGGGCGACTTCATCCCGGTCGCGGAGCGCACCGGCCTGATCGCCGGACTCGGAGACTGGGCCTTGCGAGAGGCGTGTAGACAGGCGCGCCGCTGGCTCGACCTTGGCTTCGAGCTACGCGTTTGCGTCAACGTATCGACCGTGCGGTTTCGTCAACCCACCTTCGTCAAGCTCGTCACGGCGGTGCTGGCCGAAACGAAGATCCCTCCGGAGATGCTCGAGCTCGAGGTCACCGAGAGCGTCATGATCGAAGGCTTCAGCGACGTGATCGAGACGCTGGCGGCATTGAAGGTCACGGGCGCCCGTCTTTCGATCGACGATTTCGGCACCGGCTACAGTTCGCTCTCGTATCTGAAGTATTTCCCGGTCGACACGCTCAAGCTCGACCGCGCCTTCGTCGCCGACATCGTCTCCGACAGCTTCGATCGCGCCATCGCGAAAACGGTCCTGACGCTCGCGGGCGAATTGAAGCTGGATTGCATCGCCGAGGGCGTGGAGACGAAAGAGCAGTTGGAATTGCTCCGCTCGCTCGGCTGCCGGCTGATCCAGGGGTACTACTTCTCAAAGCCGCAGCCGCCGGCGGCCCTCGCCGGCAAACTCTGGCATCCCGCTCCCTAAGGCCTCCCGACTCTGAGTGACACCTATCACCGTTCTTTGGCGCGCCTCTGGGTAGCGTTAGGGGATGAAAATCGTCGGGTATTCCTCATGGGCTCCGGACGAGCGGGCTAATGCGATGCGGCTGGCCTTCCGTTCCCTTCGCAAGCTGACCGGCCAGGACTGGTCCCTCGAGCACTACGGCGCCTCGGATTTCAACGATCCCAAGGCGATCGAGCGCTTCCGGACCTCGATCCGGGGGGCGGATATCCTGATCGGATGGCAATCGATGTCCGTCGATATGGTCGAGCGGATCGCCGTGCTCCTGACCGAGATGGACGCGAAGGGCGAACTCGCCCACCTGAAGTTCCTCTGGTACGACATCCCCGACCCGCGCCTCCAGGGCCTGATGTTCAAGTCGCTCGGCTTCAGCTTCGACATGGAAAAGTCCAACCCGATGCGCGAGATGTCGATGGCGATCAAGCGCTACCAGGCGCGCGCCAAGCACGAGAAGATCGACGTCTTCTGGGAGGCGCGCGAAGGCTTCCTCGGCATGCAGAAAATGGTCGGCGCGGCCCCGCTGATGGCGAAGTTCATGAAGAAGCCGGTCTACAAATCCCTCGTCATGATCGGCTATTGGAACAATCGCTCGGTGAAAAACATCGAGAACATGTTCCTGTACTTGATGAAGCACTTCATGAACGGCGCTTATGCGCCCGACGTGGCGCTGCCCGAGAAGGTCGAGAACGAGGGGATCTACCACCCCTCGTACGCGGGGCTGTTCCAGACGCCGGAGGCCTATCTCGCCTGGTACGAACCGTGGTTCGAAGCGACCTACGGCAAGAAACCGTGGGAGCGGATCGGCTTCATCACGCACGATCTGTTTCTGCCGGATTGGAACCATCCGCTGCTCGATAGCGCGATCGGCGAATGGGAGCGGCGCGGCGTCGGCGTGATCTGCTCGATGACGGCCGTGTTCAACGCGCACATCGTCGCGCGCCGCCACCTGCTCGCGACGAAGACGGGCGCGCCGCTCGTCGGCGCGGTCTATCACAACGTGCCGCTCTATCTCGCGGGCTCGATGTTCGCGGGCTCTCCCGAAAACTCGATCGATTTCATTCGCGACCTCGGCAGCCCGCGCGTCTACACGTCGCCGGTGAACGCGGCGATGTCGCGCGCGGACCTCGCGGCCTCGAAGTTCGGCGTCACCTCGCTCGAATACATCGGCAACGTCGTCACGCCGGAGACCGAGGGGATCCAGCCGCTCCCGCCGATCTGCTCGCGCGAAGCGACCGATCCCGACGTCAGCGCGCTCGAACCGATCCCCGACCGCGTGGCGCTGCTCGGCGACGTCACGACGCGCTGGCTGCGCCTGCGCCACCTGAAGAACGCCGAAAAGAAACTGGCCTTCTTCGTCTACAATTTCCCGCCCGGCCCCGGGAACGTCGGCGTCGCCTACTTCCTGGACGTCGCGGGCAGCCTGCGTTCGATGCTCGAGACGCTGCGCGAGGCGGGCTACACCGTGGGCGACGTCGACGCGGACGACGCCGCGATCTCCCGGAAACTGCAGGACATGTACGCCGGCCATCTGACCGTCGGCACGGTCTCGGGCGCCGAGATTCGCGATTGGGTGCACGATCTGCCGCCGCAGTACGAGGCGCTGTTCTACGATACGTGGGGCCAGCCGCCGTCGACGATCCCGATCAAGGGCTTGCGCTACGGCAACGTGCTCGTGCTGCTGCAAGATATGCGCGGCATGGAAGATCTCTCGGCGATCCACGACAAGCAGGCGCCGCCCTCGCCCTGGCTGCTCGCGAGCTACCGCTACGCCACGCGCCGTTTCAACGCTGACGCGATGCTCCATCTGGGCACGCACGGACTGGTCGAATGGAGCCGCGGCAAAGAATGGTGCCCGGCGCAAGGCGACTATCCCGAGTTTCTGGTCGACGCCTGCCCGCATGCCTACATCTTCAACATCCTCGATCCGGTCGAGGCCTCGATCGCGCGGCGGCGTTCGTACGCGACGATCCTCTCGCACCTCTGCCCGCCGCTGCGCGCGGTCGAGGGCGGCGAGGACCTGCGCAACCTGCACCAGCTCGTGCACGACTACTACAACGCGCACGCGGAGAACACCGAGAAGCGCGCCGACATCGCGGCGGAGATCGCGGAGGTCGTCGAGCGCACGGGGCTGCGGATCGAATCACCCGGCGGCGCGAACCGCGATTTCGTCTCGAAGGTCCACGACGAGCTGATGTCGATCGAAGGCGAGTTCACGCCGGCGGGCCAGCACGTCTTCGGCCGCAACCTGCGCGAGGAGGATCGCGTCGATACGTTCCACGCGTGCCTGGAATACTGCGACGTCGACCTGTACCGGCTGCTCGCGAACTGCTACGGCTTCGATTACGACCTGCTCAACCGGCGGCCCGACCAGCGCACGGGCGACGGCACCTACCATCACGACGTGCTCGACGAACTGCGTGAAGCGGGCAAAGCGCTCGTCTCGGGCGAGGTCCTGCGCCCCGGCGGCAAGATCGGGCAGGCCGCGATCCTCGGCATCCTGCAGTCCCGCCCGATCGCCGGACACGGCCTGCAAAAGAATCCCTACGAGCTCGAGCAGCTCGCTGGCTTCATCGCGCGCGCCGCCGAGCTGTGGAAGAATCTCGGGCGCGTCGGCGAGGAAGAGCAGCGCGGCCTGATCGATTGCCTGAACGGGAAATACATCGAACCCTCGCTCGGCGGCGAGGTCGTCGGCGATTGGAGCGTGCTGCCGACCGGACGCAACATGGCCTCGACCGACGTGCGGATGCTCCCGCGTGAAGCCGCGCAGCGCAAGGGGAAGCGCACCGTCGAGCAGATCCTCCAGGCCGCGGTCGCGGAACGCGGTCACTACCCGGCCTGCGTGGGCGTCGTGCTCTGGGGTTCCGAAGTGCTGGAGAGCGAGGGCGTCGGGATCGCGCAAGCGCTCGACCTGATGGGCGCGCGCGTCGCGAAAGATCGCTTCAACCGCTGCGAGCGCGTCGAGCTGATCTCGCTCGACCAGCTCGGCCGCCCGCGCATCGATATCCTGGCGAACGCCTCGACCGTCTTCAAGAACACGTTCCCCGGTGCGATCCGCCTGATCCACGAAGCCGCGCTGCTGGCCGCGGAAGCGGACGAGCCGCACGAATGGAACTACGTCAAGAAGCACTCCGACGAGCTGATCGCGCAAGGCGCCGATCCGCTGCTCGCGCGTGCGCGCTGCTTCGGGATGCCCGAGGACGCGTTCATGGGGCAAGTCGGCGCGATGCTCGACACCGGGAACTTCGGCGATTACAACGACATCGGCGGCGCCTGGATGAGCGACAACTGCAACGCGTTCCTCCCGCAATTCCAAGCGATCGTCATCACGCCGGCCGCCGACGTGCATCGTTACCTAGTCGAGCGGGTCGAGGTGATCCAGCAGCCGCTGATCCAGATGGCCTCGGGCGGTCCCGTCAAAGAGGACATGTTCGCCTCGTTTACCTCGGCGTTCGGCGCGGCGAAACGCACGCTCGGGCAGAGCGATACGATGATCGTCGTCAGCGATCTCACCAAGCGCGAGCCGAAGGTCCGCAACTTCCGCAACGTCGTCGTCAACGGCGTGCTCTCGCGCTTCCTCTCGAAGCCCTGGCGCGACCGGATGATGGAGCACGGCTACTCCGGCGTGATGGAGTTCGGCGACATCTTCAAGGCGATGCGTTCGACGGAAGCCGCCCTCGGGGACACGATCTCGCCCGACCTCTGGAAACGCACCGTCGAGACGACGCTCGACGAATGGCAGCGGATCGCCGATGCGAACCCGCACAAGACGCGCGACCTCGGCGAGATCCTGCTGGACACGAGCCGCCGCGGCATGTGGTCCGACGCGGACCTCGAGCAGCAGCTCAAGACGAAGCTGAACGAACTCGACAGCGACGTCGAGCTCGCGACCTACAAACAACAGTTGGGCGCGGCGGCGGGGGACTAGACCGAAACGCGCTAGGCCGGCAAGAGCACCGATCGTTCGATCTCGGCGCCGTGACGATCCCGCTCGGTCTGCAGATCGTAATCACTCTGCAGGTCCATCCACATCTCCGCGCTCGTGCCGAAATATCGCGCTAAACGCAGGGCCGTATCTGCGGTGATGCGGTTCGCGGGAATCCGCAGGCTCATCGCAAGCTTATTCGCGGTGAGCCCGATCGGCGCCATATAGTCTTCGGAGAGAATCTCGCCGGGATGAACCGGCGCAAGCGTTTGCGACATGGTAAATGCTCCTAGTGGTTGTACGTCAAGCGTACGGTATCAGTTCCCCCCGCTCGCCGCCGCGGTGACCGCCGCGGGGCGCCCCTTCGCGCGCGGCAGTGGCACGCGCAGCAGCGGGCGTTCGATCAGATACGTCGGAACGACGGCGACGGCGATGGAGAGCGCGATCGCGGTCAGCTCGTAGGCGATCTGTTCGGGCGGCTTGGCCTGCATCGGCATCACGGCGTGCCACGGGAAGATCGGGTTCGCTCGCACCCATTCCGCCACGACCGTGTGCCACAGATAGAGATTGTACGAGATCACCGAGAGAAACACGAACGCCGGGTTCGCGAGCGTCGCGCGCCACCAGCGCGCCGCGAACAGCGAGCCGAGCGTCAGCGGAACGAACGCGAGCGCGAGCCCCGTGCGGCCCCACACGTACCAGTTGTCCGCCCAGTGCAAGTGCGACCTCTGGTGATACAAATCGAACGAGAGGCATTCGGCGGCGAAGAGCGCGCCCAGAGCGACGATCGTCCAGAGCCAGCTCGTTCCCGCGAGCCGCGGGCGCCGCACGGCGAGCAGGCGGTAGAGATATGCGGCCGCCATTCCCGCCGCGAACAGATCGAGCACGCCGAGCACTTGCGAGATGAAGCTCCCCAAATGGTCCCCCGCGAGGGCGTGGGCGCCGATGCGATACGCGAGCGCGACGCCGAACATCGCCGCGAACGTCGCCCACGGCTTGCGCATCGCGGCCCAACACAGCAGCGGAAACATCACGTAGAACTGGACTTCGACGGCGAGCGACCAGAAGACGCCGTCGATCGTTCCGTACGTATCTCCAAACCACGAATGGACGAACAGCAGGTGCAGCCCGACTTGGCGGAACGTTTCCAGCGGCGTATCGAAGTGTGCGACCCCGAGGCCCAACAGCACGGCGATCGCGACGAGATACGACGGCATGATCTTGCGCGCGCGATGCCAGGCGTATTCACCGGTCGTCTGCAAGCGGCGGCCGTCGAAGAGCGTCCGCGCGTAGGGATAGAACAGGCAAAAACCGCTGATGAAAAAGAACAGATCCACGCCGATGAACCCGGTCTCCGGGATCCAGTTGACGTTCAGCGTGCGCCCGGCCAACGGGATGTCGGCGGCCAGCCAGCCCTTTTGCCAAATGTGGAACCAGAGGACGAGCAAAATCGCGATCCCCCGCAGCCCGTCCAACACGTCCAGACGCCCCGTATCCTTCGCGCCCGCGGTCGGTACCATGCTGATGTCTTCGGCAGGAGTGCCGCTCTCACTTGAGCCGGGACTCGGCAAGGTCGATCTCCCATTCGAGGCGCCGGTAGATGTCGTCGGTGATCTTCCCCTCCCGGCGTAGGTCCTGCAGCGCCTTCCTTTCGGCTGTGATCGCTTGATGGTCGAGCTCGTGTTCGGCCTGCACCGTCGGCGTCTCGTCCGGGCCGTCGGAACGGATGCCGTCGAGATGGGCGCGGAAATGCGCGATACGGTGGTCGTATTCCGCGTAGATGCGTCCGGCAATCTCCCATTGCGCCGTCGATTGAAACGTCGGCTCGAGCGTGGTCAGGTGCGCGCGTGCCGCCGTCAGCGCGGCGATGCGAGCCTCGGTCTCCATCCGGACCGTCGTGTCTTCCTCCGTCACGTGCAGCGCCCGGAGCAGCCACGGGAGCGTCAAGCCTTGGCCGACCAGCGTCACGGCGATCACGCAGAACGACAGGAACACGATCAGGTCGCGCCCGGGGAACGGCTCCCCGCCGGCCGTGAACTCCGGCAGCGCGAGCGCCGCCGCGAGCGAGACGATGCCCCGCATCCCCGACCATGACATCACGAACGTCCCTTGCCACCGCGCGTTCGGGATCGTCCTCCGGAAGACGGTGCGCAGAAACACGCGGCGCAAGTACGAGGCGGGAAAGATCCATGCGAAGCGCAGGACGATCACGAGCGCGCTCACGCCGAGCCCCCAGCCCAGCAGCACCGGCAGCGGATAGGCCGTCAAGCGCGCCAAGATGTCGCGCAACTCGAGCCCGATCAAGATGAAGACCGCGCCGTTGAGCACGAAGAACAGCAGGTTCCAAACGCTGGCTGCGGCGATGCGCGAATCGGAACTCAGAATGACCGGCGCGCGGCGGCTGATGTAGAATCCCGCGGCTACGGTCGCGAGCACGCCCGACGCGTGGACCGCCTGGGCGGGCAGATAGCTCACGAACGGCGCGATCAGCGTCAGCGTCGTGTCGATCAATTCGTCGGCGAGGCCCTTACGGTTGAGAAACTCCTGGGCCGCCACGAACGCGAGCCCGACGATGAGCCCAAACCCGATCCCGACGATGCTCACGTAGAAGAACTGCGCGATCGCCGCCCCGAACGAAAATGCTCCCGTGACGACCGCCGCGATCGCGAAACCGTAGATGACGAGTGCGGAGGCGTCGTTGATGAGGCTTTCGCCGCTGAGGATCGTCATAATCTGCCGCGGCAGCGAGAGATCTTCCGCAACCGCTTCGGTGGCGACCGCATCGGGCGGCGAAACGATCGCGCCGAGCACGAACGCGGCGGCGATCGGAAGGCCGATCCAAAAATGCGCGACGTACGCGACGGCGGCCGTCGTGAACAGCACGCAACCGGTCGCAAGCATGCTGATCGGCCCGATGTTGGCCTTGAACTCGCGCCAATCCGTCGTCCAGGCGTTGCCGAACAAGAGCGGCGGCAGGAAGATCAAGAACACGAGGTTCGCGTCGAGCGAGACCTTCGGCAAGCCCGGGACGAGCGCCAGGATCGCGCCGCCGATCAAGAACGCGATCGGGTACGGCAGGCGCAGGCGCTTCGCGACGACGGCCAGCACGGCCGTTGCGAGCAACAGCCAGAAGACGATCGTCTCGCGATTCATCCGCTAGACCGAACGCAATGCGCGGTTCCGCCCGAATGCGAACAGCACGATCGCCAGCGACACGAGCCCCCCGCCGAGCGTCGCGGCCGGCAACCCGAACATCGACCCGAGCGTTCCCAGTACGAGCGAGCCCGTCGGAACCAAACCGAGGATCACCATCGAAAAGACCGAGAGCGCCCGGCCCCGCATGTCTTCCGGTGCGAGCGTTTGCAGTAGCACGTTCGAGCTGCCCGCGAAGCTCAGGACCGACATCCCCATCACGATGAGGATGAGAACCGCAATCACGAACGTGTGGGTTGCGCCGAGCGCGATCGCACACAGCGACATCGCTACCGCGCTCGTGAACCAGACCCAGGCTCGCTTGCGTGCGCCGACGATCGCCGTCACGAACGAGCCCACGATCGCGCCCCCGCCGCTCGCCGCAAGCAGCAGGCCGAGCCCGTGCGCGTCCACGTGCACCACGTGCGCGGCGTACGCGGGCAGCATCTGCGCGTACGGCCGCACGAGCAGCGAGGTCGCGAGCAGCACGAGCACGACCGAATGCAGCACCGGATGCGCGGCGAGAAACTGTACGCCCGCGACGATCGAACGAAGCACGGGCTCTCGCGTCAAAGTCGAGGCCGGGACGGGCCGCATCGCGAGGACCGCGGCGATGACGGCGAACGTCGAGATCGCGTTGACGTAGAACGCGGCGCTGACGCCGGTCAGGATGATCAGCAGGCCCGCGATCGGCGGCCCGATGACGCTCGGCGCATTGAAGGCGATCGAGTTCAACCCGATCGCGCTGCCCAGGCTCTCCCGCGGCACGATCAGCGAGACCCAGCTCTGCCGGGCGGGGGAATCGAACGAGGCGGCCGCCGCACGCAGGGAGGAGAGCCCCAAGATCAGCGGCAGCGTGAGCCGGTCGAACGTCGAGAGCAACGCGAGCGCGAGCGCCACGACGATGAGCGCGGAGTTCGTCACGAGCAGAATGTGCCGCCGCGGGACGCGGTCCGCCACCGCACCCGCCAGCGGCGAGAGCAGCAGAACCGGCACTGCGACCGAGAGGCCGAGCAGCCCCGCATAGAGCGACGCCCTCGCCGGCGTCGGCGCGAGGTGCACGACGACGTACCCGAGCGTCGTGAACTGCATCCACGTGCCGACGTTCGAGATCAGCAGCCCGGACCACAAGAGCCGGAAATCGCGATAGTGGAACGGCGCCCAGAGCCCCGCACGCTTGGCGACGCGCGGCTCCGTCCCCGCCGGCGCGCGGCGCTGGATCAACGCGCCAATGCTCGCGCCGCCCGAACGATCAGATCGGCCGTTCCCTCGATGCCGCAGGCCGCGACGTCGGCCGCAAGCGTATACTGCGCCGCGTCGCGCCAGGCGATGCCGTAGCGCTCGCGCGTGTAGGCGGCGCGGGCGGCATCCACGCGCTCGATCTCGCGCCGCGCCTCACGTTCGCCGCAGCCGAGCGAATCCATCACGCGCGCGATCCTCCACGCCAGCGGCGCGTGAAGGTACACCGTGACGAGATCGGGCCGCCCGGCTAGGATCGAGCCTGCCGCCCGCCCCAGGATCACGCAGGCCCCCGCGGCGGCCCGCTCCCGCACGGCGCGTTCGATCTCGCGGACGTAGGCGTCGTCGATTTCGTCGGGCGGGGGACACGCATGCGAAGCCTCCGGGGTCGAGGCCGCGAGGCCCCGCAGCAAGCGCTCCGCGAACCGCGGGGGGCCGGAACCCACGGCCTCCGCCGCCTCCCGCGAGATCCCCAAGCGCGTTGCGACGACGGCCGGCAAATCGTCGTGGACGAGCGCCGCTTCGAGCTGATCGGCTACGAGGCGCCCCACCGCAAGCGCGGCGCTGCCGTATTGGCGCGCGATGGTCACGATCATCCTGCGGCTCCATTCCGGGCCTTCTCCGCAGATACTTCCACGGGAAGGCGCGTGATAGTCATCACCGTGGTCGCGGGTGGGACCGGGTAGCCTTGGGAACAGGCTGACGGGCCCGGCCCGGGGGAGTGCTGCATGCTCAAGATCGCGGTCTACGGCAAGGGTGGAATCGGCAAGAGCACGTTTTCGTCGAATCTATCCGCCGCATTCGGGCGGCTCGGCAAGAAGACGATCCAAGTGGGCTGCGACCCCAAACACGATTCGACGTTCACGCTGACCGGGTACCTGATCCCGACCGTCGTGGAAGTTCTCTCGTCCTATAAGTTCAAGACCGACGAGATCGAGCGCGAGGAGATCATCTTCAACGGGAAGTTCGGCGTCGATTGCGTCGAGGCGGGCGGCCCGCCCGCAGGCGCCGGCTGCGGCGGCTACGTCGTCGGTGAGACGGTCAAACTGCTGGAAAAGTTCGGCGTCTACAAAGATTACGAAGTGATGGTCTTCGACGTCCTCGGCGACGTCGTGTGCGGCGGGTTCTCCGCGCCGTTGCAGCACTCCGAGCAGGTGATCATCGTCGCCACGAACGATTTCGACTCGATCTTCGCCGCGAACCGCATCGCGACCGCGATCACGATCAAGCAGAAGACGGGCGGCGGGATGCTCGCCGGGATCGTCGCGAACCGCGCGAGCGACGCGGAACTCGTCGGCCCGTTCGCGGAACGCATCGGGACCGTCTGCCTGACGTGCATCCCGGAAAACGACGGCGTGCGCAAATCGCGTCTGACCGCGCAAACGGTCTTCGAACAGGATCCCAGCGGCGACCTCGGCGCGCCCTGGGTCGAACTCGCGCACCGCATGCTCGCCGGCGTGCCGCTGACGCTCCCGACGCCGATCCCCGAACGCGAGCTCTTCGGCCTGCTCGGCGCCGACTACGTGCGCCCCGCGAACATCCCGGCCCCCGCACTCGCGATCTGACGCCCGGCGCGCGAGCGAAGCGCGCGGTCCCGGCGCCCCGGACGGCGAAGCTGCGCGCGATGCATGACTCCGCGGCGATCTTCGATCTCGACAGTGCTTCGGCGCTGGTGGCCGGCGAGCGCGACCCGATCGCCAACGCGGCGAACCTCGCGGCCGCGCTCTATCACGGCTGCCCCGACTTGAATTGGGCCGGCTTCTACTTCTTTCGCGGCGGCGAACTCGTCGTGGGGCCGTTCCAAGGGAAACCCGCTTGCGTGCGCATCGCGCTCGGGCGCGGAGTGTGCGGCACGGCGGCGATGGAGCGCCGCACGATCGTGGTCGACGACGTGCACGCGTTCCCCGGGCACATCGCCTGCGATGCGGCATCGCGCTCGGAGATTGTCGTTCCGCTGCTCGCCCGCGACAAACTGATCGGCGTCCTCGATGTCGACAGCCCCAAGCTCGCGCGCTTCGGCGCGGCCGAAACGGCCTTGTTCGAGGCGATCGCCGCGCTCTACGTGCGCGCCTGCGATTTTCCGGCGCCCGCCTGACGCGCCGCTAGGGAACCTCGGCCTCGAACTCCGGTGGTTCTTCGGTCGGCTTGAAGAGCGCTTGCGCGACGATCGTCGGCACGACTGCGGTGAGGATCACGACGGTCACGAGCGCGGTGTACTGCGCTCGATCGATGTAATGGTGCGTCAGGCCGTAGAGGCTCGAGATCGTGCCGAACGTGAGCCCGGTTGCCATCAGCAGCGTGAGGTAGCTCGCGTCGCGGGTTTCGTAGCGGAGGAGCCGAGCGACCGGCCAGACGCCGGCGATCTTCGCGAACACCTTGACGCAGAACAGCGCGGCGATCAGTTCGGCTCCGCTCCACGCGTCCCGCAGCGAAACGAACGTCCCGGCCTTCAAGAAATAGAATGGGGCGAGGATCGTCATCGTCATCGTCTGCAGGCGGCGCTTGACGTCCGGGTGGGTCATCATCACGCCCGCGCAGGCCAAGCCCAAAAAGTATGCGGGGAGCACGCCCTCGCTCTTGGCGGCCGTCGCGATCGCCGCGAGCAGGAAGATGATCGCGAAGAGCACGCGCAGCGCCGGCTCGCTGACGTAGCGCCCCATGCTCTCGAGCATCGCGGGCAGGATCTTCGGCACGACGGCCATGCTGACGACGATCGCCAGCACGAGCGCGGCGAGCCAGAGATTGTAGTTCGCGAAAAGCAGCCCCAGCGCCACGACCGTGCCGAGGTCCGTGAAGAAGCACGCCGCCAGGATCAGCTGCCCGAACTCACGCTTGGAGAGCCCCGATTCCACGAGCACGGCATAAACGACGGCGACCGACGTCGTCGACATCGCGATCCCGGCGATCTTGGCGCCGTCAAGCCCCCAGTGAGCGAAATAGAGTGCGTAGGCGAATGCGCCGGCGAACGGCGCGAAGAACGAGACGAACCCGAGCGTCGCGGAGGGCACGAGTTGCTTGCGCAAGACCGCCGGGTCGATCTCCGCGCCCGCCAGGAACGTCAGCAAGATGCTTCCGAAGCCGGCCACGAAATCGACCCACTCGTTCGTGTGCAGATTCAAGAAGTTGCCCGCGAGGATCCCGATCGCGATCTCGACGAGCGCCGCGGCGAACTTCAAGCGCACCGCAAGCAACGCGCTGACCGCCGCCAACGCCATCCAGACCGCCGCGACCATCCAGGTATTACCGGCGATCGCGCTCACCGCGTTCCCCCAACGAGCCCCATGTCGTATTGCCGTTCTTGACATAGGAGCCATCAGCCGGGATCGGCGGTTAAGGCGAGCTCCATCGCCGTATTGCCTCGTTCTTGGGGGCCGGGCGGGCCTCCTCGCTAAGCCGGCACCATCTCGCTATACTGGTACGTGACGGGCGATGTGGCGCTCTCCAGGAGGCGCGTAGTGGACGGGTTCACCTCCGGCAAGCTCTTGCGAATCTTCGTCGACGATGACGACCGCGCCGGGACGACTCCGCTGTACGCCGCGATCGTCGAATTCTTGCGGCAGCACGGCATGGCGGGCGCGACGGTCTTCCGCGGCATCCAGGGCTACGGCGGGCATGTCGTCATGCACAAGGCCGCTGCGTTCGCGTGGATGCCGAATCTCCCGATCTTGATCGAGGTGCTGGATTCCGACGACAACATCTCGCGCATTCTTCCCGAACTGCGCGCGATGATCCCGGACGGATTGATCGCGCTCGAGCCGATCGAATTCGAGCGGCTCAAGACGGGTGCCGCGCGCTAGCTTCCGTACTTCGCGATGAACCCGGCCGCGCCGAGCGCGCGGAAATCCGGCAGCGCCGCCGCGAGCCGTTCGCGCGGCCAATCCCACCAGCACAGCCGCATCAGGCCCGCTTGCACGTCGCCGTCGAAGCGAAAGCGGATCACTTTCGCGGGGACGCCGGCGACCACGGCAAACGGCGGCACATCTTTGCTGACGACGGAGGCGGCCCCGATCGCCGCGCCGCTGCCGATCTTCACGCCGGGCAAGACGATGGCGCCGTGCCCGATCCACACGTCGTGCCCGAGCACGACCTTGCTCGCGCGGCGCCGGTCGAAAAATTCGCGATCGTCGTCCTCCGCGAGCTCATACGAACGGCTGCGATACGTGAAGTGATGCAGGGCCGCTCGCTCCAGCGGATGGTTGCCGGGGTTGATGCGCGCGAACGCCGCGATCGAGCAGAACTTGCCGATCTCGCTGTAGATGACGTTCGCATCGTTCATCACGTACGAGTAGTCGCCCAAACTCGATTCGGCGATCGTCGTGCGCGCGCCGACGGCCGTCCACGCTCCGAGCTGCGAATCCGAGACCACCGCCGTCGCGTCGACCTGCGGCTCTTCGGAAAGCCCGCTCACGACGTGGCGCCTGCGCCGCAACGGGCGTGGCGCCCCTCGCTCACGCTTCGTCGAGCTCCGTCGCCGGGATCGAGTAGTACGCGTCGTGGATGCGCTCGGGATCGATGGGGGCGTGCGAGCTCTCGCCCTTCTCGGGGCTCCCCGCCGCCGCGCGCGCAGCGGTCTTGTCGCGCTCGAACTCGACGTGATACGCGGCCTCGAGTTCGTCGCGCAACGTGTCCAAGAGCTTGCGAACCGTCGCGACGGCGATGCGCTTGCCGAACGCGGCATCGAACGCTTTTCCCGCGATCCCGTACGGCGGCTTGTACGAGCCCGTCAGCACGAGCCGGCAGTGGCCGGGCCCGTCATCTTCGACGTCGAGATTCCCCTCGAAGACGGGATAGGCCCCGCCGGCCTTCGGGCCCCACGTGAAGCCGAAGCGGCTCTGCGGCCACGCGCCCTTCGGCTTCGTCAGCGTAGCGACGACTTCGCGATCGACCGTCACGTCGACGATCTGAAGGTGCAGCGTCAAGGTGACGCCGGAGGTCTGCCCATCGCCTTGCTGATCGAAGTAGGCGACCAGGTACCCCGGTGCACTCCGAACAGGGCAACGAACCGAAACGGCATCCCGAACCTTGGTCATCGACTCTCCCTTTTTGCGCATTCTTCGCCGCCCCTTGTCGCGCTCACGGGCCCGCTCTGCGTGCTCGCGCCGGCCATGGACGAATGCATCTACATGCAGAGCGTTCCAAACTGCGCGCTCGCACGCTTCGCGTTCACAAAACTTCCACGCCGCTGCTTCGCATACGAAACTTGCTGCGAAAAGGCGACTTTTGACGTACCCGGAAACGGCAAAAACCGGCGTCCGCCGGGCACGATCAAGCGTACTTCGGAACCGCGAGCGCTGCGATGACCTGTGTCGCTCAGCGGCGCGGACGGCGCGCGCAGACCTCGAGTTTCGTGCCGCAGGGGTCCTCGAAGAAGATCGCCGGATAATCCTCGCCGTCCGACCATTCGACCGCTCGCGCGCCGATCGCGAGCAACAGCGCGTGCCAGTGAATCAAGTCCGCCTCGCACGGGATGCGAAACGCGATCCGCGTCGAGGTCGGGACCGTCGCCGGGTCCTCGATGAATCCGATGAAAAAGGAGGCGCGATCGCCGGGCGCCGGCGCTTCCTCGTGGTACTCGACGGCGTTATACGGACGCTCCTCCGAGACGTCGTGCCATTCGCCGTCGGCGCTGACGTGGGCGTAGCGTTTTTCCGCCAGATAGAGTTCCGGCATCAGGCGGTCATAAAACGGCTCGACGCGGGCGATCGAGGGGACCCGCGCATCGACGTGGTCGTACCCAAGAAACGGCATGCGGACCGTTTCCGCGCGCGCCGTTCGCGACCCCGCCCGCCGCGCGAAACCGAAACCCGGCGCAACGTCGCAGCGGTTGGCGTAGACATGCCGATCATCGAGACCCGCGACTTGCGCAAGGTCTTCCGCTCGCTCAAACGCACCCCGGGCGTGCTGGGGGCGCTCGGCACGCTGTTCTCGCGGGAGTACGTCGAAAAACCGGCCGTCGAGGGCATCACGATGTCGCTCGAAGCGGGGGAACTCGTCGGGTACATCGGCCCGAACGGCGCCGGAAAGTCGACGACGATCAAGATGCTGACCGGGATCCTCGTCCCCACCTCAGGGCTGGTGCGGGTCGCGGGCCTGGTGCCTTCCCAGCAGCGCACGGCGAACGCGCGCAACATCGGCGTCGTCTTCGGGCAGCGCAGCCAGCTCTATTGGGATCTCGCGCTGATCGAATCGTTCGAGCTCTTGCGCGCGATCTACAACGTGCCGCGCGAACGCTACAAGAAGAACATGGCGGAATTCACCGAGCGGCTCGAGATGGGCAGCTTCTTGCAGACCCCCGTGCGGCAACTCTCGCTCGGGCAGCGCATGCGCGGCGATTTCGCTGCCGCGATGCTGCACGATCCGCCGATCGTGTATCTGGACGAGCCGACGATCGGCCTGGACGTCGTCGCGAAGGAAGCGATCCGCACGTTCGTCGGCGAGATCAACCGGGAACGCGGAACGACCATCATCCTCACGACGCACGATCTGCGCGACGTCGAGCGTTTGTGTCGACGCATCGTTCTGATCGATGAAGGCAAACTGGTCTACGACGGCGAGATCGAGACCCTCAAGGACCGCTACGGCACGCACCGCACCCTCGTCATCGAACTCTGCGAAGATGCGCCGGATTTCACGCTCGAGGGCGTGGAACTCGAGGCGCGCAACGGCAACCAAGTCCGCCTGCGCTTCGACCGCCGCCTGCACAGCGCCGAAACGCTGATCCGCCGCGTCGCCGATACGTATTGCGTCAGCGACATCTCGATCGAGGAGCCCGAGCTCGAATCGATCATTCGGCGCCTCTACGTCGAGGGTTACGAAGCGCCGGCACCCGAGAACGCCGGCGCCCCCGTATGATCGCCTCGCTCTCGGCCGGAGCGCGCATCGAGCCGTATATCGAATTCGCGAAGAAAGCGTTCGCTCGTGAATCGACCTACCGCGTCGAGGTGTTCACGAACGTCGGCTCGCTCGTGTTGCGCGTGTACCTGCTGCGCTCGGTGTGGATCGCGCTCTACGCGCAGAACGTCGCCCCGGCGGGGATCCCGCTGCACTCCATGATCACGTATGCGACGGTCGCGCTCTTGATGTCGCTGATCCTCGAGATCGACGGCACGGGGGCAATCCGCGAGAAAATCCGCGAAGGCACGATCGCGACCGACCTGATGAAGCCGATCAGCCTGCCGCTCTACTTCTTCTCAGACGGTTTCGGGCAGACGGCGTTTCACGCGCTGCTGATCGTCCCCTCGCTGCTGTTCGCGCTGCTGCTCGTGCACATCGACGTGCCCTCGCCCGCGGTGCTCGCGGCTTTCGCATGTTCGTTCGCGCTCGGCTATCTCGTCAATTTCTTCCTGAACTTCCTGATGAACTCGGTCGCCTTCTGGACGCTCGAGACCTACGCGATCCAACTGATGGTCCGCTGGGCCTCGGATCTCTTGAGCGGACAGATCCTGCCGCTCGCGTTCTTTCCCGGCTTCCTCGGCGCGCTCGTCGCACGCTTGCCGTTCGCCGCGATCTACTCGACGCCGCTGCGCATCTACATCGGCGCGCTCGCCCCGCAAGACTATGCCGCTGCGCTCGCCGCGCAGGCCGGGTGGATCCTCGCCTTCGGGTTGCTCTCGCTCGCCGTTTGGCGCGCGGCCTCTCGCCGCATCGTCGTTCAGGGCGGCTAGCGTTCGAGCGGCGGGACGTCCCAGAGCACGAGCTCCGCTTCTTCTGCCGCGAGCTCGAAGCACAGGGGTCCCGCGATCCGCGCCGCGTCGCCGGCGTACAGCGCGTGACCGTTGAGCTCGATGTCGCCTTCTCCCACGAAGAGGAATGCGAACCGGCCCGGAGCGACGTCGTACGTCAGGCTCGAGCGCTCCAGACGCGCCACGTAGGCGGTCGCGTCTTGCCAAAGCGCGATCTTGGATTCGATCCCCGTTTGGCCGCTCGCGATCGGCAGCCAACGCCCGAGCCGGTCGCCACGCGTGTAATCGACCTGGCCGTAACGCGGCTCGAGCCCGGCCGCCCGGGGGACGACCCACATCTGCACCAAACGGACGTCGTGCACGTGCGAATGGTTGTACTCCGAGTGCGAGATCCCGGTCCCGGCACTGAGATATTGCACGCCGCCCGGGCGCACGACGCCGATGTTGCCCATCGAGTCCCGGTGTTCGAGTTCGCCCCGGAACACGTACGTCAGGATCTCCATATCCCGGTGAGGATGGGTGCCGAACCCCTTGTCTCCCTGGATGACGTCGTCGTTGAAGACGCGCAAGGCGCCCCAGTTCACGTTTCCGGGGTCGAAATAATCGGCAAAGCTAAACGAGTGGTATGTCTTGAGCCATCCATGGTCGAAGAACGCGCGTTCGCCCGAGCGCTGGATCGCGATCGAGCCGGTCGCCGGTGTCGTCATGTTTCCTAAGACGAGATTGGGGCTGCTCGAGTTCACGGAAGCGGCCGATAATCCGTTCATGCGTTCCGTCTTCGGCAAGGCTTCGTTTTCCGCGCTGGCCCTGGCCGCGCTCATCCTCGGCCTTTCGGCCTGCAACGGCAAGATCGCCAGCCCCGTCCCGCCTGGGCCGACGCCGAGCGCAAGCCCGACGCCGCTGACCACGGCGACGCCGCTCCCGCCGGTCTCGACCACGAATTCGATCGGCATGAACGTCGGCGCGGTCCTCGATACCGAGACGAACCGCGTCTTCGCCGACGCGATGAAGACGAGCCGCATCCCATGGACGGCGAACGGCGGCAACGCAGCGGCCGATCCGAACGGGTGGCCGACCCAGGATGCCTCGATCTCGGTGTGGGCATCGGGCACCTCGCGCATGGACGGGACTTACGCGCTCAGTTTTCAAGGGCAGGCAAGCGTACAGGCCGGCGGCTGCGTCACCGCGTCGTTGACGCCCGTGTATTCGGCAAGCTCGAACACGAGCACGGCGACGTTCACGATCGCCGGCACGGCGCCGTGCGCGCTCACCCTGACGTTCACGAACACGGTCGCCGGCCCGGGCAGCGCGCTCGGATCGGGCGTCAAGAACGTTGCGCTGATGCGGCCGACCTACGAGGGATCCTCCGCGACGTACGACCCCGCGACGAGCACCTTCACCACGGATTTCAAGAACTCGCTCGCGCCGTTCTCGGTCCTCCGGTTCTCGGACTGGCTCGCCTCGAACGGCAACACCCAGCAACAGTGGGCCGATCGCGTCACGAAGACGAGCGCATCGCAAGTGGTCCTCGCGGGCGGCACCGCCGCGCCCACGCAGGTCAAGGGCGCGGCTTATGAATATGCGTTCCAGCTCTGCAACGAGCTTCAGAAGGATTGCTGGATCAACGTGCCCGTCTCGGCGAGCGACGACTACGTGCAGAATCTCGCACATCTCGCACAGTCGACGCTCGCGTCGAACCTGCATCTCTACGTCGAGTACTCGAACGAAGTCTGGAACCAGGCGTACCCGCAAGCGAATGCCAACGCCGCGGCCGCCCAGAGCAATCTCGCCGTGCTCGCGTTCGACGGCACGACGAACGCGAACGCGCTCGCTTGGCGGCGGATCGCCCAGCGCGGGGCGCAGATCAGCGCGATCTTCCGCTCGATCTTCGGCGACGCCGCAATGATGACGCGCATCCGCCCCGTCCTCATGACGGAGCTCGGAAGCGCGGGCGGTCCGTTGCAGCAGGCAGCGTACTTGATGGAGAGCTACTACAACAATCCGAAGTACGTCACGGCGCCTCATTCGCTCAACTACTATTTCTACGGGATCGGCGGCGGAGCCGACTATGCGCCCAGCGACGAATCGTCCGTCGACTCGATCTTCCTCACGCTGCCGCCCGCCGGATGGCCCGCGAGCCTCCAGCAGGACGCCGCGTACGCGGCCGCGTTCGGCGTGCGCCGCATCGCCTACGAAGGCGGTCCCTCCTTCCCGAAGAGCGCGACGCAGAACGCAATCCTCGCGGCGGCCCACGACGATCCGCGGATCCTGCAGACGATCGTCACGGCGCACAACACGTGGAGCGCGAACGGCGGCGATCTGCTGGTCTACTACTCCCTCAGCGGCGATTTCTCGTGGGGCTTCCTCGACGACGTCTACGACTTGCTCTCGGTGCCGCAGAACTACAAGATGCAGGCGATGACGCAGCTCTCGGCGGGAGTCCGGGCGCCGCTGACGTACGGGACGCTGCTGCCCGCATCGATCCCGGCGACGAGCTTCGACGTGCCCTCGAGTTCGCTGCAGAGCGAGACGGTCGGCGGCTTCACGCAGGGGACGTGGTTCGGCTACGTCACGCGCGTCGCCGCTGCCGGAACGTTTGCGCTCGGCTTGCACGCGGGCTCGCCCGACGGCAAAGGGACCGCCGAAATCTGGGTCGACGGCAACGAGCTCGGCACGCTGACCGCGACCAATCCGCTCGGACCCGGCGGCGTCGCGGCAGCGACCACGACGCTCCCCGTCGTGCTCCAACCGGGCCTGCACGGCATCGTCATCCGCGGGGCGCAAGCCACGAGCAAGCTCTCGGTCACCTCCGTCGACCTCACGCTCACCTCGAACGCGACCGGCCTGCGCCGGCGCTAGCTACCTCGGTGCGGTCTTGCGCCGTTGCAGCACGAAGGTCGCCTCCGGGTAGTCGAAGACGATGTTGAAGTTCTTGAGCAGGTCGAAGCCGACGAGCACGTCGCGATCGCTGCCCGACGAGCCGTAAACGGCGTACCCCATGCAGGCCGGTGGAGCGAGATACAAGATCGGCCCGAGTCGCAGACTTTGCAGTCGTCCGCACTCGACGTCCGTGGAGCCGCCAAGCCCCTCGACGAAACCAAGGCCCGTGGTCATGAAACGCACACCGTGCTTCAAGACGAGATCCCGATCGAAGAGCACGTCGCCCGGATTTCCGCTATCGAGCGTCGCTCGCACGTCGACACGATCGTTGAGCTTCATCGATACCATGGGCACCCCGGTCGACAGATCGACGAGCAGCGGAATCCCTGCTCGCGTATCGGGCTGCACCTTGGCCGGATCGTAGAGCGTGAGCGTGCCGTCGTCCAAACTGAGGTCGACGATGGCGCCGCTGAGGAGACCGTAGCCGACGAGCCCGTCTCTCCCCTCGCCGGTTTCCTCCCCGTCGAGATCCAGCGCACTGGTCGCAACGATCGCGTTCGAGAGCGTATTATCGCCGATCTTGAACGTCTTTATGCGCGCGATCTCCAGCTTCAGCTCGCCGCCGATTCCGACGGCGGCCGTCGGGCGTATCACTTCCACGTGCGCGCGTGCCGCGAAAGGAGCGTTGAGGACGATCCCCCCGGCGCCTGTGTCCAAGATGAAATGCCCTTCGACCCCGTTGACGGTCGCGGTCAGGAACATGCTTCTGGGCGTCACTTTAATCGGGATCGGGTCCCCCGACCCGAACGTCCACGAGGCGCTCGGCGGCGGCGGCCGTAGATCCTCGTTCGCGATCGTCACGTTGGCCGTCGCCTTTTCCAGCGAATAGGTGCGATGAAACGCGAGATACTTGCTGATGATCTTCTTGCCCGCCAGCGGCTCGCTCGTCTCGAGCACGTCATAGGTGGCCTCATATGCGCCGTTCGGGTCGATGATGAACCGTCGATATGCGCCGGACTCGTCGATAAAGAGGTCGACGGGAAGCGACGCGTCGATCTTTACGCGAACGACCGGATAGCTTTTGCCGTCGATCGAGCGCACGCCCTCGAACGTGCCGTTCGTGCCCGTCGCCGCTTCCTCGAAGACGAGATTGCGAGCGACGAAGAATTTCGCTGCGTCGCCGACGATCCTCGTCGTGAACCCACTTTCGTAAGAGCCCCAATAGAGCTTACCGGTGAATCCATCGTGCTCTTCCTCGCCGCTGGGTTCGAGCTTGTAATCCGTCCGCTCGATCGCACCCACGGCGCGCTCGGTGAAACGCTCCCGGACCTTGCCATCCTTCTTGTCCGTCACCGTCCATTCGGTGACCAGCGCCTTATACGTTCCATCGCCGAACGACCAGCCTGCGAAGGCCTTGTGCTTGGCGAGCAAACTCGCGGCGTCGTCGGCACGCGCCGGCGCGCTCGCCGTCGCGAGCATCGAGGCGACGGCGAACACTGAAAACAGCTTCGTAGTAAGAAATTCCCAAGCAGGCCTTCTCATGTCCCGGCGCGGTTATGCCGGGTCGTGCTTGCGCTGCTGCAGCACCACGGTCGCCTCCGGGTAGTCGAAGACGATGTTGAAGTGCTTGAGCAAGTCGAAGCCGACGAGCACGTCGCGATCGCTGCTGCTGGAACCGTTGATCGCGTACCCCATGCAGGCCGGCGGGGCGAGATACGAGATTGGCCCAAGTTGCAAGCTTTGCAACTTGCCGCACTCGACATACGTGTAGCCGCCGATCCCGCCCATGAGCTCCCTTGCGGCCAGCTTCGCAGGGTCCGGGTCGATCATGAACTGCAGGCCGTGTTTCAAGACGAGATCCCGATCGAACACCACGTCGACCGGATTGCCGCTATCGAGGGTCGCTCGCACGTCGACCCGATCGTTCAGCCTCATCGACACGACGGGCGTCGCGGTCGAAAGATCGACGAGCACCGGGATCCCCGCGCTCGTGTCGGGCTGAACCTTGGCCGGATCGTAGAGCGTCAGCGTGCCGTCGTCCAGACTGAGGTCCACGATGGCGGCACCCAGGAGGTCGTAACCGATGAGGCCGTCCCGCCCCTCGCGGTCCCCAGCCCCATCCAAACCAAGTGCAATCGTCGAGACGATTGCGTTCGAGAGCGTATTATCGCCGATCTTGAGCGTCTTTACGCGCGCGACCGTTGATTTCGTCGCGCCGCCGATTCCGACTGCCGTATCGGAGCGTACGGTTTCCGCATGGGCGCGCTTCGCGAAGGCGTCGTCGAGCACGATCGCATCGGCGCCCGTGTCGAGAATGAAATGCCCCTCGATCCCGTTGACGGTCGCAGTCACGAAAATACGTCTGGACGTCACTTTGATCGGGACCGGAGCGCCTGCGCCGAACGTCCATGAGGCGGTCGCCGGGGGCGGCCGCAGATCCTCGTTTGCGATCGTCGCGTTGGCCGTCGCCTTCTGCAACGAATACGTGGTACGCTGCACCGTATATTTGCTGATGATCTTCTTGCCGGCCAGCGGCTCGCTCGTATCGAGCGCATCGTACGCTGTTTCGGATGCGCCGCCCGGATCGATGACGAACCGGCGATATGCGCCGGAATCGTCGATATAGAGGTCGACGGGAAGCGAGGCGTCGATCTTCACGCGCACGACCGGATAGCTCTTGCCGTCGATCGATCGAACGCCTTCGTACGTCCCGCTTGCGGCTGTGGCCGCCTCGCCGAAAACGAGGCTGCGCGCGACGAAAAATCTCGCTTCATCGCCGACGATCTTCGTCGTGAACCCATTGGCGCCGGAATCCCAGAAGAGCTTCCCGGTGAATCCATGATGGGATTGCAGCCCGCTGGATTCGTCTTTGTAGTCCGCGCGGTCGAGCGCGCCCGCCGTGCGCTCGGTGGCACGCCCCTCGACCTTGCCGTCCTTCGCGTTCGTCACCGTCCATTCGGTCACGAGCGTCTTGTACGTTCCGTCGCCGAACGACCAGCCGGCGAAGGCCTTGTGCTTGGCGAGCAGGGTCGCGGCGTCGTCGGCGCGCGCCGGCGCGCTCGCCGTCACGAGCGCGGCGCCAACGGCAAACACCGAAAGAAGCTTAGTAGTAAGAGCTTCCCAAGCAAGCCTTCTCATGCTTCGGGCTTCTACGCGGCAGGTTGGCCCCCTTGAGTAAGCGTGCCGCGCTTCGAAGACTCAGCCTCGCGAGCGCGGATCGAGCGCGTCGCGCAGGCCGTCACCAAAGAGGTTCGTGCCCAGCACCGTCAGCGAGATGGCCAGCCCCGGGAACAGTCCCAGCCACCACGACGTGTCGAGATACTGCCGCCCGTCGGCCAGCATCGCGCCCCAAGAGGGCGTCGATTGCGGAACGCCCAGGCCCAAGAACGAGAGCGCGCTCTCCAGGATGATCGCGCGCGCGACTTCGAAGGTCGCGAGCACGCTGATCGACGAGGCGATGTTCGGCAGGATGTGGCGCAGCATGATGCGGGCGGGCGCGAGACCGGTCGCGACGGCCGCCTGCACGAACTCGCGATCGCGCAGCGCCAGCGTCTCCGCGCGCACGACGCGCGCGTACTGCACCCAGCTCGTGACGCCGAGCGTCCCGATGATCGTCCAGAGGCCCGGCCCGATCACGCCGACGACGGCGATCGCAAGCAGCACCAGCGGAAAAGCGAGCTGGATGTCGGCGAAGCGTGCGATGAGGTCGTCCACGAAGCCGCCGACGTAGCCCGCCGTCAGGCCGAGCGCGACGCCGATCGTTCCGCCGATCGCGACGACCGAGAAACCGACGATCAGCGCGACGCGCGCGCCCCAGATGATGCGCGAGAGGATGTCGCGCCCGAGGTCGTCCGTGCCCAGAACGTAGGCGCGCTCGCCCCCCGCGAGCCACATCGGCGGCTTCTGCGCGAGCGCGAGCGCTTGCGCGTTCGGATCGTGCGGCGCGATCAGCGGCGCCAAGATCGCGCACAGCAGCACGATCGCGCCGATCGCGGCCCCCGCGACCGGCGCCGGGCCTGCGAAGAGCGAGCGCGCGAAAGCGCGCCGGCGCGGCGCCTGCTCTTCGATCACGACGTCGCCGAGCAGCACGGCGCGCATCAGTCGTACCGGATCCGCGGATCGAGCGCCGCGTAAGCGAGGTCGACCGCTAAGTTGATGACGACGAACGAGACCGCCGAGATCAGCACGATCACTTCGACGACCGGGTAGTCGCGATCGTAGATCGCCTGCACCGCGAGCCTTCCGATCCCGGGCCACGAGAAGATCGTCTCGGTGATGATCGCCTGCGAGAGCAGCGTTCCAAGTTCGATGCCGACGACCGTCACGATCGGGATCCACGCGTTGCGCAGCGCGTGGTGCGTGATCAAACGCAACGGCTGGACGCCTTTGGCGCGCGCCGTGCGCAGGAAGTCGCTGTTGAGGATGTCGAGCATCGCGCTGCGGGTCAGGCGCATGATCTTCGCCATCGAGAAGAGTCCGAGGGTGACGGCCGGCAGAATCAAGTGACGCACGCCGCCGATCCCGCTGACCGGAAACCAGCCGAGTTGCACGCCGAACACCAGGATCAGCATCAAGCCGAGCCAATAGACCGGCGCGCTCTGCCCCAGCAGCGCGAACACGCGCGCGCCAAGATCGATCGCCGAATTACGGCGCACGGCCGCGAGGATCCCGATCGGAACGGCGACGAGCAGCGCGAGCGTCAGCGCCGTGAGCGCGAGCTCGCCCGAAGCCGGCAGGCGCTCCAGGGCGACCCCGAGCGCGGGCTCGCCGTGGCGCAGCGAGTCACCGAAGTTGCCGTGCAGCGCGGCCCACATGAACGTTCCGTACTGCACGATCAGCGGGCGATCGAAGCCCTCCTCGTGACGGAACACAGCGACTTGTTCGGCCGTCGCCTCGAGCGGCATCATGACGGCCGCCGGATCGCCGGTCAAGTGCAGCACGATGAAAACGGTCGTGGCGACGCCCAGCACGACCCACAGCGCGCCCGCGAAGCGGCGGACGATGTACGCCGTCACCTAACTCGCGCGCGCGGTTCTCAGAGCCGGAACTTCATCTCATCGCAGAGGATCAGCTCGTCGCCGCGCGCTTGCCAGACCAGCCGCTTGCTCGTCGCGTAGAGATCCTCGTATTGGAAGAGAAAGAGCCACGGCGCGTCGTCGTGGATGACGGTCAGGGCCTTTGAATAGAGCGCCTGCCGCTTCGTCGGATCGAGCTCGAAGCGCGCATCGGAGATCAGCTTGTCGGTCTCGGGCGTGCTCCAGGTCGCCAGCGGCGCGTCGGCGGTCAGCAGGCTCGTCAGCGTGTTGTCCGCGTCGTAGCTATCGTTGCCCCAGCCCAATTCGTACAGCGGCGTCAGCGCGCGAGTGCGCGTCTGGTTGACGTAGATCGTCCACTCCTGAATGTTCGTGCGCACCTTCGCGCCGGTCTCGCTGAGCTGGCCGGCGATCGCTTCGGCGATCTCCTTATCCTTGTTGTAGCGTCCGACCGGCGCTTGCAGCACGAGCTCGAGTCCCTTGCCGTCCGGGAACCCCGCCTGCGCGAGTAGGGCCTTGGCTTTGGCGAGATCGTGATGGTACAGCGGAATCTTGGCGTCGTATCCAAAGAAGCTCGACGGGATCGGGGTCGAGACCGGGAAGCCGTGCCCGCCAAGCACGTTCTTGATGATCGACGGGACGTCGATCGCGTAGTTGAACGCTTGGCGCACGAGCTTGTTCGTCTGCGGCCCGGGCCTCGTCGTGTTGAACGCGATGAACAGCACGCGGGCGCTGCGCGCGCTCTCGAGCTTCGTGTTCGCACCGCTCTCGATCTGCGGGAGATCTTGCGTCGGGACGTTGACGATCAGATCGGTCTCGCCGGTGCGCAGCGCGGCGACGCGGGCGGCCGCCTCCGGAATCGGTTTGAAGATCACGTGATCGATCGGGGGTTTGCCGCGCCAGTAGTTCGGGTTCGCGTCGAGATCGAGCTCCTCGTCCTTACGCCACGATTTGAAGACGTACGCGCCGCTGCCCATCGGGTGCTCCGCCTGATACGCGTCGCCGTGTTCTTTCCAATACTTCGCATCGACGATCGCCGTGAGCCACGGAAAGCCGGGGATCGTCGCGGTCGGCTTGACGGTGACGAACAGTACGGTGTAGGGGTCGGGCGTCTCGACGTGATCGATCGTGGCGACGCGGGGCGTCTGTTCCGAGGCCTCGGCCGGATCCTTGATCTTCTCGATCGAGAACTTCACGTCGGCGCTGGTCAGCGGATCGCCGTTCCAGAACTTGACGTTGTGGTGCAGCTTGAACTCCCACACCGTCGGCGAAACGTGCCGATACGCTTCGGCGATCCATGGGACCAGGCGGCCGTCGCGATCGTGGCGCAGCAGTGTATCGAACTGATTGAGCTGCGCGTTCGTCGTCGGCGTGATCGTCCGCTTGAGCGGGTCCATCGTGACCGGATCGACCCCTTGCGAGATCGTGACCGTCGCGTCGGCCGCGCGCGCGACCGGCAGGCGCACGGCCGCCGCCGAGAGCAGCAGCGCGCAAGCGCCGAGAAACACCAAGGCTCGCCGGACTCTCATATCGCTCAACATGCCTCCGCTCGCCGTTGAAGAGATCGCCCAAGAGGCCGAGCCGTTCGACGGCCGCTCGCCGTTCTCCAGCCGCTTGGCCGGCGTCGCCTCGATGCGCCGGGCAACCTTCGCCATCTGCCGGGGGGTCTCGATACCATGGACCTATTGAATCTCGAGCCGTCCGAGACCGCCCTATCGATCGATGACGTCATCGCGCTCAAGCAAGCGCGGGCGCTCGATGAGAACGCGCTGCGTTCGATCTTCCTCGAAGCGCGCTCGGCGAACGGCTTCCTGCCCCGGCCGCTTCCCCGCGAACTCTTGGAACGCGTCGTGGAGTTGGCCGAGCTCGGCCCGACGAGCGCCAACTCATTGCCCGTGCGCTACGTCTTCGTCGAATCGGCCGAGGCGAAGAAACGCCTGGAGCCCTCGCTGAGCGAGGGCAATCGCGAGAAGACGATGCTCGCGCCCGCGACCGCGATCGTCGCCGCCGATCTCTTCTTTTACGAGAGGTTTGCCGAAACGTTCCCCGCCCGCCCGACGATGGGCGACACGTTCAAGGGGCCCGAGAAGGCCGAGACGACGCGCGCGTTCGCGCGCGACAACGCGCTCCTGCAGATGGGCTACTTCATCGTCGCCGCCCGCGCGCTCGGCCTCGATTGCGGGCCGATGGCCGGCTTCGATCGCAAGATCGTCGACGATGCGTTCTTCCCGGACGGCCGCTGGATCTCGCTCTATCTGATCAATCTCGGTTACGACGACGGCAAGCGCACGTTCCCGCGCCTGCCCCGCCTGCGCCCCGACGAGATCGCCCGCTTCGTCTGAGCGTCTAAGCCCGTAGCCTAGCGGGAACCCGCATGGCTCGGGCTCGCACGTTCTTGATAGGGGACAGCATGGCATCAATCACCGGTGTTGGCGGCGCATTCTTCCGAGCGAATGATCCGGAGGCTCTCTATCGATGGTACGAACAGCATCTCGGTTTGACGAGGTCGCATGGATCGTTCACTTTTCCTGCCTCAGCGCAACGCGCTCAAGTCGTCTTCGCCTTCTTCGCGCAGGATGATGAGTATTTTCCCCGGGAACAGAAAGCGATGGTCAACCTCCAGGTTGATGATCTCGATGGAGTGCTGGACCGCCTGGCAAGCGAAGGCGTCGCGGTCGATCCCAAACGCGAAAGCTACGACTTTGGGACATTTGGCTGGTTTACCGACCCGGAAGGAAACCGTATCGAGCTTTGGCAGCCCGCCGCGGACTGATAGCTCGGGGTCGTTAGTCCAGTTCTTCATCCGCCGTAAGGCTGCGGATGCCAAGCTCCGCTGCAAAGAGCTCGGCGTGAGCGAGGATCCCTTCGCGTTCCATGGCGATCCCGCGCAGCTGCCCGATGCCGCGTAACCCGCTCATGCCGCAGCGGCGCATCTCCGAGTGCTGCGTGCGCACGCCCGCGAAGGTCGCGCGCGAAAGATTGCAGTCCGCGAAACGCACGCGATCGAAAACGACCTCGGCGAAATCGGATTCGCGCAGTTGACAACCCTCGAACGTGACCCCCTTGAACTTCACCTTGCTGAACGATGCCAGCTCCAGCACGCAGTTCGTAAATTCAACGTTCGTGAGCGTGGCATTCGCTACATGGATCCCGGTGAGTTTGCACTGTGCGAACGACACGCTCCGGAACGATGCCTCCGAGAGTCTCACGTTCGAGAGATTGCATTCGTGAAACTCGACGTCGGACGCGTCCAGCCACGGCAAGCGGCTTTCGGCGAGGCTGACGCTCGTGAAGCGCGATCGGGCGAACTGCAGATGCGGCGCATTCACCTGGAAGCGCGCCGAGCCCACCGAGAGTTCCGACAGTGATCCCTCGTCGGTGAACTCATCCTCCCGCACGGTCCGCACCGTCAGCTCGCGGGGCAGAGAAGGGCGAACGATCGAACCGATTTGGCGCAACGTCACAACGCCGCGTCGTTTCCCGGCCGCGGCGGCGGGCCCTCCGCCGCGCTGTAGGTCTTGAAAGCGGGAAGCCGTATGCTTAACGACCTGTCGATGAACCGATCTGCTTTCTGTTGCGCTTGTTGTCCCTCTGCCGCTCCCCTAGGAGCGCCGGTGTGAGTTTCGTGCGCGCGTAAGATCGTCGTCAACATAGCCGTGTCGCGCATCCCGAGGTGAACTCGTTCTTCCGCCTCAGCACGCTCGACTCGCGGCAGGGTGCAGCGGGCGCATCGTTCGCGCGCAAACTCGGCCTCGCCAAGGCCTTCGTCGTCGACGACAACGAGACGTACGGCAAGGGGCTCGCCGACGTCTTCGAGCAGCAGTTCGGCGCGCAGGGCGGAACGATTCTCGGCCACGAGCATCTCAGCCCGAATCAAACCGACTTCACGCCGCTTTTGACGAAAGCGCGCGCGACCGGCGCCGGCGTCATCTTCTACGGCGGCGTTTCGGTGACGGGCGGCGGGCTGCTCCGCCGGCAGCAGGTCAGCAACGGACTCGGCTGCGAAGATCATCATCGCCGCGATCTCGAAGGCGCTCGGCGCCGGCAACGGCTCGTTCCCGACCCGCGCGCAGACCGCACCGATCTTGAGCCTCTACGAGGTCAAGAGCAGCAAGGCGGAGTTCGTCAGCCGGATCGACCTGAAGAACTAGGCCGCGCGGCAGACTGCCCGGCGGGTTCTCGCGCGCCGGGCAGTCTGCGCCGAGTTCGTGCGCATCGACCTGCTGCCGCGGGGCCAAAGCGGCCAAGGTTTCCGAACGCGCCCCGCGTAAACCGCGCGGGGTTCCTTATTGCGACGGAGGGTTCGGCATGTCTGTAGTCACGCGGGGACGCTTTGCTTCCGTGGCTTTCGCGCTCGCGACGACCGCGGCGCTCTCGTTCGGTCCGCTTGCCGGCGCCGGCGGGTCGCGCGCGTCGGCAGCCGATACGAAGGCGATCAAGATCGGTATCGACCTTCCGGTCAGCGGCGGTGACGCCGCCAGCAACATCCCGACGGAGAACGGCGCGCTGCTGGCGATCGAGGAGGCCAACGCCAAGGGGCTTCCGCACGGTTACAAGATCGTCGCCTCCATTCTCGACGATGCGGTCCAGGGGAAACACGACCCGGCTCAGGGCGCGCAGAACGTGCGCACGTTCATCTCCGATCCGGACGTGCTGGCATTCGTCGGTCCCGGAAACTCGAACGTCGCCAAGGCCGAGATTCCCCTCGCAAACGAGGCCGGGCTCGCGCACATCGCTGCATCGACCACGGCCGACAGCCTCACGCGCGGCCCGGACGCCGTCAAACTGCGTGTCGCGCATCCCGACGTGAACACGTTCTTCCGGCTCAGCTCGCTCGACTCGCGTCAGGGCGCGGCCGCTGCGGCCTTCGCCAAGAAGCTCGGTCTCGCGAAAGCCTTCATCATCGACGACAACGAGACGTACGGCAAAGGCGTCGCCGACGTTTTCGAACAGCACTACGGCGCGCTCGGCGGGACGGTGCTGGGGCACGAACATCTCACCGCCAACCAAACCGATTTCACTCCGTTGCTGACGAAAGCGCGCGCGACCGGCGCCGACGTCATCTTCTACGGCGGCGTCTCGGTCACGGGCGGCGGCCTGTTACGCCACCAGCAAGTCGCGCTCGGCCTGAACATCCCGCTCCTTGGCGCCGACGGTCTCGCCGGCGATGACTTTCTTCAGGCGGCCGGGCCGGCCGCGGACGGCAGCTATTACACGCTCGCCGCGCCCGACGTGACCAGATTGCCGGGCGCGGCGAAGTTCGTGCAGGCATATCGGGCCCGATTCAAGGACGATCCGGGGCCCTACAGCGCGAACGGCTATGCCGCCGCCAAGATCATCATCGCCGCGATCTCGAAGGCCATCATCGCCGGCAACGGGGCGCTCCCGACTCGCGAACAAGTCCTGAAGAACGTTGCCGAGACGAAGGATTTTCCAACACCCGTCGGAGCGGTCGGCTTCGATAAGTACGGCGACACCACGGCGCCGATCCTGAGTCTGTATGAAATCAAGAAGGGCAAGCCGGAGTTCATCAGCCAGATCGACCTGAAGACCTGACGCCGCCCGGTCTTGAATCTTACCGCCGCGTCTTGCTGCCTGAACGCTGCGAGCCGGCCGCCGTTTTCGCGGAACGCGCCGAACGGGTGTCGTCTTCGGAATCATCCGTCGACGCGTCCGCTTCGTCGCTCCCCATCTCGCCCTTGAGTTCCATCTTGCGCTCGAGCAGCTTGGCGCCGAGCGCTCGCGTATCGAGCTTCGACTTGCGCACCAGGGGGAACAGCTCTTCCTGCTCTTCCTTGATGTGATGGGTGACCTGTTCCGCTAAGACCGTGAACTTCGCGTCATAGAGGTCGTCCCCGGCCTTCATAACATCGAGCTGCGCGATCAGATCTTTCGCGCCCGCATGCTCGACCTTCGCTTCATCCACCAGATCCGGCTGGTCGATCGCCTTGCGCGCCGCCGGATAGAAGATCTCTTCCTCGATCGTCGCGTGGATCGTGAGCGCCTCGCACGCGGCGAGCACGATCGCTTCCTTCTCGCTCTTGCGTCCGCCGTGTTTGATCTTTTCGAAGTCCTTAAAGAGCTTCTTGACCTCCCGGTGATCTTCGATGAGCAGATCGATTGCGTCGGAGGTTTCCGTGTTTTGTTTCGTTGCCGTCGTCATGTACGAACCCTTTCAAGGCGACTGCGCGATAGTGCCGCGCCGTAAGATCTGGTTGCCCGCGATTCGTTTGCTCAAACCCGCAGTGTGCGAGCGCTCTCAGCCCCGCCGCGACTCTTTCGTCTGTTCGATAACGCGATCGAGTTCTTCGCGAACCTCTTGCGCGCGCTCGACCGGCGCCGCCTCGATGCCGATGGCCTTGTTACTGAGGCTCCGTTCCGCGGCGATCAACATGTCGAGCTTGAGATTGAGTGCATCGGTATCGCGTTTCTGCGCGTTCGCAATGATGAAGACCATCATGAACGTTACGATCGAACTCGTCGTGTTCATCACCAGTTGCCACGTATTCGAATAGTCGAAATGCGGACCCGTCGCGGCCCAGAGAGCCACTGTTACCAGCACGAGCAACGTCGCGAGCGGGCTCGCGCAAAACGCGTTGACGCTCCGGGCAAATCGTGAAAAAGAGTCGTTCATAAAGACCTCTCCCATACGCAGCTTTTTCCTATACACGTGCACACGTGGCGCGTTCCAATGTGTATACCGTCCGGCGGGGCGATTCAAACGGGCATGCTCGCATCGATTGCACGCGTTTTTCGAATCGCGAAATATCGCATCGCTTCTCGCTAATAATGGGGGCGAGTTTGCATTCCGAAACCGCGGGGAACGCAGAGCAGCATGAGTATTTTAGCCTGGATCGTCCTAGGCCTGATCGTCGGAGTGTTGGCGAAAACCATCGTCCCGGGTGAGGGGCCCGGCGGCATCGTCGGCGACATCGTCGTCGGCATCGTCGGCGCCTTGATCGGCGGTTGGTTATTCAACTCATTTGGACATACAGGCATCGTCGGTTTCGACATCTATAGCCTGCTTGTCGCGCTGGTCGGCGCCGTCGTGCTGCTGATCGTGCTCCGGCTGTTCAGCCGTCGCACGGTCTAGCACCGGCTCCGCACCGCGCCGGACGGCGCGGGGGCGTGCAGCTGCGCACCTTCGTGTCGTCTAAGCACATGTTTCCCTGGGCGGAGCGAGCATGACCGCATGCGGCTGAGAGCCGCGGCCCAGGATTGAGAGGTTATCAATGAGCAACGCGATACCAACGGATCCAGCCACCGGCAGATTCATCACCGATTCGGCGCAGGGATACCCCGTCTTCCGCGTGCTTGGCGAAGTCGATTTTTCTCATCAACCCGAATTCGAAACGGCGCTTCGCAGCTTGGACCTCGGCGACGCCTCGGCAGCGATCGTCTCGTTTGAAGATTGCACGTTCTTCGATAGCTCGATCGTCGGCGTGCTCATGAAGTACTGGCGCGACCCGGAGCGTTCGTGGGACGTCGTCTTGCTGACGAAGCCCGGCAACCCGGTGAACCGCGTGTTCGACATCGTCGGCATCGATCGCGTCTATCCGGTCGAGCATTCGATCGAAGACGCCGCCGCCCGCGCCGCGGCGTTAGCCGCCGCGCGCTCCGGCCGCCCAGCGTCCGAGGCTCAACAGGGCTGATGCGCCCGGCCCCATCGCCCTCGTCGAAGGGTGAGGCTAGCGAAGGTTACCTCGACGCTTGCAAAGGGCATGTCTGAGGTTGGAGGTTACTTATGTCTGCTGATTCATCGTCCCAAGATGCCGCCGAGCGGGCGGCCAAAAAGGCTCGCGAGGCCGGCGAGAAGATTCGCGACGGCCTCGATCGGCTCAAAGACCGGGTTGCCGACGTCAAGGATTCCGTCAACGAAAAGCTGCACCGCGAAGCGGCACAGGCGGAGCATGCGCGCCGCGACGCCGCGGGCGAAGACATGACGGCAGGCGACCGCGTCGCCTCGGTCGCGAATGAGGCCAAGAGCACCGTACAGGCCGGAATCGATGCGCTCAAGCAGCGCGTAAGGAAGCCATAGCAGCGATGCCGACGTCAAAAGCTCCGACCAATTCTTCCAAGGTTACGCCCGCGCCGTCGAACTCGCAGCAGTTCGTCAGCGACCTCAGCGAGATTCGGCGCCGCGCGCGCGAGCACATGGAGCGCGGCGCCGTCACACAGAGCAACACGAAGAATCTCGAAACCACCTTGCGCCTGCTCAACGAGGCGCTCGCGACCGAGATCGTGTGCACGCTGCGTTACAAGCGCCACTACTACACCGCGCGCGGCATCCATAAGGAATCCGTCGCCGCCGAGTTCGCGGCTCACGCTCAGGAAGAGCAGGAGCACGCCGATCTGATCGCCGAGCGCATCACGCAGCTCGGCGGATCGCCGAACTTCAATCCGGAGGGACTCGCCGCGCGAAGCAGCTCGGAATACAACGAACCGGACGATCTCGTGGAGATGATCCGCGAGAACTTGGTGGCCGAGCGCATCGCGATCGAGACGTACAGCGAGATGATCCGATTTTTCGGCGAGGGAGATCCGACCTCGCGGCGTTTGATCGAGACGATCCTCGCCGTCGAAGAAGAACACGCGAACGACATGGCGGATCTGCTGGAAGCCCACCACACAAAGGGCTAGACACCCGGCGGGCGGCGGGTTCCGGAGCCGCCGCCCGTGAACGCAGGCGACATGGGACAAATCATCGCAATCGGAGGCTCGACGCCCGCGCCTTTTGCGGCGGAACGCGCGCTGGAGCGATACATTCTCAAAGCATCCGGCAAGGATCGCCCGAAGATTTGCCACTTGCCCACGGCAAGCGGGGACAACCCCGAGAACATCGCCGGGTTTTACGAACGGTACGCATCCCTCGGCTGCGATGCACGCCACGTCACGTTTTTCCGCCGAACCCCGCGCGACTTGCGTGAGATCCTCCTGGGTTGCGACGTGATCCACGTCGGCGGCGGCAACACCCGCAGCATGCTGGCGGTCTGGCAAGAATGGCAGGTCGTCCACGTCTTGCTCGAGGCGCTCGACCGCGGCACGGTCCTGTGCGGCGGCAGCGCCGGCGCGATCTGCTGGTATGAGTGGGGCATCACGGATTCGATCGACGGGCCGCTGACGCTTTTGCCGTGCCTGGGCGTGCTCGCCGGGAGCTGCTGCCCGCATTTCGACGGCGAGCCCGAGCGGCGCCCGGCGTTCACGCGCATGCTGCTCGAACGCGAGATTCCCTCGACGCGAGACGGGGGCAACGTCGCGATCGACGACGGGACGGCGCTGCACTACGTCGACGGCAAGCTCGTGCGCGCCGTCTCGGCGACGCCGAACGGCGCGGGACACCGGTTTCATGTCATCAGCGGGTCCCTGACGGAGGAGCGGATCGAGCCGCTGCGGTTGACCTAAGCGCCCCTAGACCCCCGCGACGCGTCAGCCCCCGGCAATCCGTAATTAGCCGGGCCTCGCGGACGCCGCCCGGCGAGGCCTGAAAGGACCGCTCTGCGGCAGCCTGAATGTCTTGGCGCGAGCTTACTTTGCGCGAAGATGCCTGAACTCAATCCCGCCCTACGAGACTTGCATGTCGTTCTACGAACGCTGGCTATTCTCGTATCGATCGTGGTCGTGGTGTACCTCTACCTGCAGACGCGGATCCCCGAAGACCAGCGGCCGAGCCCCGCCGTGCGGGCTTGGATCACGGGATCCGCAGTCACGATGTTCGTCATCGCCATCGGCTTGGCGGTCGCGTCGTTCACCGTTTCGTTTTGACGCGCCGCGAGCGCGTTTCGAGCGTGCTCTCAGCGATTTCTAATCTTTGAAAGCTAGCTTTGTCGGCGTATGGACCGAACAATCGCCCGCATGAAGACACCCTCGGCGATCCTCGGCGCGGCCCTTCTCGGCGTTTGCGCTCTCGCTGCCTGCAACAGTTCGAACTCGACGCCGCCCGTCGTGCAGTGCACGCTCCCGACCGGGACGCAAGTCGCGCTCGCCTACCCGATCTCCGGCGTCACGGGCGTGCCCGATTCGCCCGGCCAAATCGTGATCGCCGCATCGACCGCCTTGCCGAACACCTGGCAAGTCGTGCTGGAACTGCCCAACGGCGCGCTCGCTCCGGAAGGCGTGCTCAACACGGTCTCGCCGAGCACGATTCCGACGCCGTTCGCGACGCCGGGCTTCGCGAACCCGGTCTACCAGTCCAGCGGCCTGACCGGCCCGCTCCCCTCGGCCACCACGATCGCGGTGCTGCTCAACAATCAAGCCTCGAGCTGCAACAGCTACCCGCAAATCGGCACGTTCACAACCCAATAAGGCCCGCCGTCACCCTGAGCCGCTCGAACGGTGTGCAACCGCGCGGACGCCGCGAGCGGTTCGCGGAAACGTGAGCCTCGCGGCCTACCTGCAGTATTGGCGCATCAACCTGTTGACGATGCTCGAATATCGGGCGAACTTCGTCATGTGGTTCGGCTTCACGATCGTCTACCACGCCACGGCGATCGCGGCGCTTTGGGTGACGCTGCATCAATTCCCGTCGATGAACGGCTGGAGTTTCAAGCAGATGGCGTTCCTCTACGCGCTCTGGATGCTCGGCCACGGGTTTCACAACACGTTCTTCTTCACGATCGGCGAAGTGCCGAACATGGTGCGCGAGGGCCGTTTCGACCGCTACCTCGTTCGCCCGCTCGACCCGCTCTTCCAGGCGATGACGACGCCGCAGCAGGTCTGGCCGGACGAGCTGATCTTGGCGATCGCCTTCTTCTGCTTCGCGACGGCGTATAGCGGCGTGCGCGTCGACGCGCTTTTTCTCGCGTTCGTTCCTCTCGTGATGGTCGGCGGCGCGCTGATCGATTTCGCGATCAACCTCGCGATTGCGACGTGCGCATTCTGGTTCGTGCGGATCGATACGCTGCGCTGGGTCGTGATGTCGCTCGAGCAGGATTTCACGCGCTATCCGATCAGCATCTACACCCGCGGCGTCCGGCTGATCCTCACGTTCGTGCTGCCGTTCGCGTTCATGAACTTCTTCCCGGCATCGTTCCTCTTGGGAAAAAGCGACGTCGGGCTTTCGCTCTCGCCGCAAATCGGTCTGCTGACGCCCCTGGTCGGCATCCTGTGGGCCGGGCTCGCGTACGCGTTCTGGCGCGCCGGTCTGGACCGGTACCAAGGCACCGGAAGTTGATGCCGCACCCGAAGTTGATGCGCGTCACACCTCCGGAATAGTCCGGCTGGAACCGCGGCACCGTGCTCGTTCCGGGGTAAAGAGTCCCCGATGGAGACCATCCCTGATGGAGACCCTCCATATGGTAAGGACGACAAGCCATGGCGACGCATGCGTGTACGATTTCGGTGAACGCCCCGGTTGAGGCGGTCTACCGGATGTGGTCCGTTTTCGAAAATTACCCGAGCCTGCTCTCGCACGTCCGCCGCGTCGAGCGCATCGCCGGAGCCCGATACCGGTGGCAGGTCGAGATGATGGGCCAGTACGAGTGGGAGTCCGTCAACGAGGGTTGGATCGAGAACCGCCGGATCGGCTGGCGCTCGACGAAGGGCTCGCCGGAGAACAGCGGCAGCATTCTGTTCGAAGAGGACGCCGCGCATCCGAAGACGACGCTGCTCACCGTGCAACTCGTCGTCAATCCGCCGAGCGGCACCGCGCACGTCGCAGCGGCGGCGGCGGCGGCGGAAGCGGCCTTCGAAGCGCAGTTGCGCGACGATCTCGAAGATTTCGCGGAAACGGTCGAGGCCGTCGCGATGGAACGCTCGGAGATCAAGCCGCAAGGCGTCGAGCGCGGAACGGACCACTCGGAAACCAAACGCTTCGACTCCACGCGCTAGCGCAGTCCCCGCATCGGCGGGGAGCGCTTGGTACTTTTGGCTAGCAAGCTAGGACTTTCGGTGAAAATGCGCGCGCGGAGCGCGTGAGTTTGCCGCGGCCAGGAAATACTTGAAGAGGTCCGTGGCTTCGAGGCCTCCAGATTCCGAAACCGCACTCCTTCGATCGTGACGACTTCCGGCGCACGTTCGCAGCCGCCGTCGCACTCGGTTTCGTTCTTTCTGAGGTAGTTGGAGCTAGAGGCGAACCCGTCGTCCCCATCGTCGGCAAAATCCGGGGGACGCTCTTCGTTACGCCCGCGACCGGGCGAGAGCACACCGTCGCGACGGCACAGAGGACGAAGGAAGGCGATACGCTTCGGACCTCGGCGGATTCGCTCGCCGAGGCGTCGCTCGCCGGTTTCACGCGCGTGCGCATGGGGCCGGAAACGTCGGCTCACGTGCTGCGAACCGACGGGGGTCTGACGTTCGATCTGACGCAGGGCGAGCTTTGCGTGGTCGCGAGCGGGGGGCATGCCGCGGTCAGCGCCGGCACGATCGTCGCGAGCGCGACGGCCCCGGCGATCTTCACGTTCGCCCGCAACGAGGCCGGCGCCACCGTGCTCGCGGTGTACCGGGGCGAGGTGCACACCGGGAGCGAGCTCACCGGCCGCGCGGGCCACGCCTACAAGCTCTCGGCGGCGGGCGCCGAGAGCGGCATGCCGTTCTCCGCCGTGGCGGCGAGCCTGGCCGCGCTCGAATGCCCCGACGAATCCGTGGTCGCGGAGGCGGAGCATATCGGTGCCTCGTCTTCATCGGGAGGCGGAGGGGGCGGCGCGCTCGGCATCATCGCAGGCCTTGGCCTCGTCGCCGCCGCGGCCGGGGGCAAGGGCGGCGGCGGCGGTTCGTCGCCTTCGAATCCGGCCCCCTCGACGCAGCCCGAGCCCGGCCCAACCGCAAAGCCCAGCTCCGCGCCGACGCCGCGGCCCACGCCGTCCCCCCAGCCGACCGCGAAGCCCACGCAGGCGCCGGGAACGACGCCGACCCCCACGCGCACGCCGACGAAAGCGCCCACGCGCCCGCCCACGCGGCCGCCGACGCTACCGCCGACGCCAACGCCGACCGAGCCGCCGACACAACCGCCTACGCAGCCGCCCACGCAGCCGCCTACACAACCGCCTACGCAGCCGCCGACACTGCCGCCGACGGAGCCGCCGACGGCGCCTCCAACGGAGCCGCCTACGCCGGCGCCGACCGATACACCGACCCAGACGCCGACGGACACGCCCCAGCAAGTTCGGGCCGTCCGCCGCACGTATGCTCCGATCGGCGTGTTACCCGAGGAACTTGCGGCTCTGGCGCACGCCCCGGCCGGCAAGATCGCGCTGAGCGACACGCTCCTGACGCTACGCGCGGGCGAGGGCGTGCGCACGGTCTCGATCGTCGAGGCGGGCTACTCCGGTGCGTTCACGCTCGCGAACTCGCGGCCCGCCGTCGCGAGGGCAACGCTCGCCACCGCGGGGCCCGGTCTCGCGCAATTGATCCTGGCGCCGCAGACGCAGGGAACCACGCTCATCACCGTTGCCGACGCGCACGGAAACAGCGCGACGGTCCAGCTCACCGTTTCATGGCGAAGCTTCGGCACGCTCCGCCGCCGGGGAGCGCAATAGCCGGCCTCGCGTCAGCGGCGGACGGCCGAAAGGAAGAACGCCGTCCGCTCGGGCGCGGTCTTGAGCGCGAGCGCCGCCGCGAGCGCGCGGGCCGCGTCGGCCGGCTCGGAACGAATCAAGGCGATCATCCCGGCGGAAAACAGCGCGGGCTCGTAGGTGGGCGCAAGGACGACGGCGCGCCGCACCTGCTCGCTCGCGCGCGTGAGATCGCCTGCTTCAAGATCGAGGAGGGCGAGCGAAACGAGCGCCTCCGGCCGTTCCTCGCGCGCGAGCGCTTGCGCGAACAGCTCGCGCGCCATGACGGGGTCGCCCGCGATCCGCGCGACGAGGCCGCTGAGGAACGGACCGTGCCAATCGCGCGGTCCGGTGCGCGAGGCATAGTCGAAAGCCCGCCCGGCCAAATCGAAGCGCCCCGTCTGCATCGCGGCCGAGCCGATCGCGAGCGCATCGCCGACGGACGGATTCGACCGCAGTGCCTTCCCCAGCACCTCGGGATCCGATGACGCGTACGGCGGCGGCAGGGCGCGCGTGAAGTTAAAGTCATCCGCTTCGCCGAGCAAGTAACTCCGCGCGTCGACGATCAGATCGGGCGCGACGGTAGCCGCTACCTGGGAACCCGGCTTCCCGCTCGGCGGCGGTTGGGATGCGTTGAGCGCGCGCAACGCGACGTCACGCCCTTCGATCGCCGGGCGGAAATCCGGCGAGAGGCGTAACTCCGCATCGTAGTTTGCGACCGCGAGCGCATCGAGCTTGCGCCGGTGTTGCACTTCCGCGAGTTTGTAGTGGACGAGTTGCAACGATGGATGAAACGCGGCGACCGTGCGCAGCTGGCTCTCCGCCCCTTTCAGATCGCCGCGCCGCACGTACAAATCCGAAAGCGCGAGGTAGTTTTCGGCGAGCGTCGGATCGAAGCGTTCGCCCGCCAGGAACGCGCGTTCGGCGACATCGAGCTTGCCGGCGTTCTGCGCGGCGACCCCGGCGCGGTAACTTTCGAGCGAGCGTTGCGAGCCGCTCTCGGGCGCAGGAGGCAGCGCGGGCGCCAAAATGGGGCGAGTCGCCTTCGGCGCCGGGACTTTCGGAGAAGAAGCCGCGCTAGACGGGAGTGCGCTAGAAAGGACCAGCGCAAGCGTGACGTAACAAGCGTGGACGCACGTCTTGTGGCCCATGGTCCATGGCTTAGGAGCTTCCCATTCCGACTCCTAGTTTTTTCGCCCGCGATCGGTTCCGGCGCACACTTGGCGCCGCCGTCGCCCTTGCGTTTGTCCTCACGACATTAGGGGGCGCCGTCGGCGCGCCCGTGGTTCCCGTGGTCAGCAAGACGAAGGGGACGCTCTCCGTCAAGCCTGCGACCGGTCAAGAGCACGACGTCTCCACGGCGCAGAGAATGCGCGACGGCGATACGCTCAAGACGTCGCCCAGCTCGCTCGCGGATATCGCGCTCGCCGATCTGGCGCGCGTGCGCTTGGGCCCTTCGACCGCCGCGCGCGTGCTGCGCACGGACGGCGGCCTGACGCTCGACCTCACGCAAGGCGGGCTGTGCGTCGTCGCGTCATCGGGGCAAGTCGGCGTCACGTCCGGCGTCACGCTCACGACCGCCACGGGGCCCGTGATTTTCAGCGTTGCGCGCGACGATGCCGGCGCGACCGTGCTCGCGGTCTACAAGGGCGAAGTGCGCACGGGCGGCGGCATCAGCGCATCCGCGGGACAGGCCTACACGCTCGATAAGACGGGCGCCGAGACGGCAGTGCTGCTCAAGACGGTCGATCCGGGGCTCGCCCCGCTCGAATGCCCCGAGCCCGCGGTCATCGCGGACGCCGAGGCCCATCAGGTCCCGCTACCCGAGGCCCCGCACACCGGCGGCGGCGGAGGCGGCGGCGCCCTGGGCGTCATCGCAGGCCTCGGCCTGCTCGCAGCAGCCGCGGGCGGCCACGGCGGCGGAGGCAGCGGATCGTCCCCAACGCCGACGCCATCAGCAACGCCGATCCCGCACGGTAAGCTCGCGGCAAGTCCGGCAAATCTCGCGTTGACTCTCGGCGGCGCAAGCGGCACCATCGCCGCCAACGAATCAAACTACACGGGCTCGATATCAGTCGTGGCCGCGCCGGCCGGAATCGTCACGGTCTCGCCCTCGAGCGGCAGCGGCCCCAGCGCCTCCTTTACGGTTTCTCCCGTCAGCAGCGGCGTCGCGACGTTGACCTTCACCGATAGTAATGCGCCGGCACAAACGACGACGGCGACCGTCGCAGTCTCTTCGGGCAGCCTCACGGTCACCCCATCTCTCCTGCCTCCAATCACGGTCGGCGCAACAACCACGTTCACCGTGTCCGAGTCGAATTATACGGGCCAGATAACTGCAAGTAGCGGAGCCCCTGGTGTCGCTACGGTGAGCCCAGCTTCGGCCAACGTCTCCGGCGGCCAACCTGCGACGTTCACCGTGAAGGGCGTAAGCGCGGGCACCGCAACGATCGTCATTTCGGATCAGAACCTCCATCAGAGTTTTCTCAATGCCACGGTCAACGGTACGTTTACCGTCGCCCCAACAACGCTAACGATTGCGACGACGGGTACGATTACGGCCTCCGAGCCTTATTACTCGGGCACGATTACTGTTGCGCCGTCAGGTTGCGGCGCTGTCGCAAGCCTCGCGCCGCTGACCCAAACCGCGCCCGGCGGACCAGCTTCCAGCGTGAATATCACTGCAACCGCAATCGCCGCGGGAACGTGCACAGCAACCGTTGCGGACGACCATAGCACAGCACAAACCGTTACGATTCATGTCTCGGCCGGTACGCTCAGCGTCACGCCGAACACGACACAAACGATTAACTTTTCGGGCAGCCCGACATCCTTTACGGCGACGGCCACCGAGGCAAACTATGCCGGGACATTTACCGGATCGAGTTCGCCCTCGAACATTGTGAATGTCGGAAGCGCCTCCAAGGCGGGTTCTCCCGCAACGTTCACCATCAGCGCCGCAGGGGGCGCGTCCAACGGTGGACAGACGACCGTGACGATCTCCGATGGATCGGGGGGATCGGCGACGATCCCGGTGACGGTCGTGGGCTCTCTCACTGCAAACAACATCACGAATTCGAACCTGACGCTGAAGGCTTCCGAGCCCTATTATTCCCATGCGATCACGGTCACGCCGTCAGGCTGCGGCAGCGTCGCAAGTTTCGACGCGACTTCCAAGACGGTGAGCGGCGGCGATACCTCGAGTGCGTCCGCAAGCTTCACGGTGACACCGCTTAGCGCAGGCATGTGCAGCGCCGATGTGACCGACGACCATGGCCAGAAAGCGACGGTTAGCATCACGATAAGCGCATCCGGCGGGTTGAACATCAGCCCGCCTTCGGCGCAGACGATCCACCTCTACCCGTCGCCCCAGTCGTTCACCCTCACCGCAAGCGAATCGTTCTTCAACGGCACATTCACCGCAAGCGCTCCGGGGAACGTCTCTATCAACCCGGGCTCGGTGACCGGTCAGGCCTCGGCGCCATTCACCGTAACGGCAACCGCGCCGGGCAATACGACGATCACGGTTTCCGACGGGTCTCCCCCAAACGCGACCCTCGGCGTCACGGTACTGGGGAAGCTTAACATCGACAACCTGACGTTTTCGACTCCGACCGCCACGCTGCCAGCAACTGAGCCATACTACTCCGGACAAATTACGCTGGACCTCTCGAAATGCGGCGCCGTCGTATCGACCTCAACACCAACGAAAACGGTAACAGGCGGCGGTGGGTCCGGCGCGTCCGCAAGCTTCACGTTGCAAGGCATCGCGGCGGGCAATTGCTCTGCTAAGGTAACTGATGACCACGGTGACTCCGACTCAGCGTTGATTACCGTCCAACAAGCGATCGGCGTTAGTCCGGCCTCGGCGACGATCTCGAATAGCAGCCCGTCGTTCACCGTGAATGCAAGCGAAACGTACTATGGCGGCTCGTTCGCCGCATCAAGTTCGCCGACCGGCATCGTCAGCTTCGGAAGCATACCTGGGGGCAACCCGACCTCGTTCACCGTCAGCGGGGTGACAGCCGGCACGACGACTGTCCATGTTACCGGCGGTTCACTAAGCCAGGACATCCCCGTCACCGTCACCGCCGGGCCGCTAACGGCGTCCAATGTAGATGTCACGGCAAGTCCAGCCACACTTACGGCTTTCGATCCGTTCAACCCGACGTTCAATGCGTCGTTCGACGAGCCGTCGCCGTGCGACGGCATCGCGGCCCTGTCAGCAGCCACCGTCACCGGCACCGGAACTGGCATTTCGGGCGCGTTTACAATCACGATCATCGCAGTTGCACCGTTCACGGGGCCGCTTAGCTGCCCGGTGACGGTTAACGATGGCGGTACTCAGACGGCCCATCCAACGATCACGATTGAGACTTCCGCCTCCCCGGCCTCCAAGCGCCGTCGCCGCTTCTCTCCGATCGGGTTGCGCGCTGGTGAGACGTTGGGCGCTCCCACGCAGTCGAGCAAGATCGCGGCTAGCGCGGCGCGTCTCGCGCTGAGTCTCGGTGCCGCGAATGGTGCGCGGACGATCTCGCTCGTCGAAGCGGGCTACACCGGCACGTTCACGCTCGCGAACTCGAATCCCAACGTTGCGACCGCGACGCTTGCAAGCTCCGGCCCGGGCAGCGCACAACTCACGGTTACCGCGTTGAAGAACGGCTCGACGATCCTCACGATCTCCGATACGCTCGGGAACCATCTGACGATCCCGGTCACCATCTCGACCGGAACGCGGAACACGAGCCCCACAACCCGTAACGGGCCCGTCCTCTAGCCGAATCTGCCACGCGCCGGCGGCCGCACAAGCGACTGCCGGCGCGACGGCGAAACAACGCTCGTGCACGTTCTAACGGTCAACGCGGGCTCGACCTCGCTCAAGCTCGAGACATACGCGCTCGCGGAACCGCTACCGCCGCTCGGCGCGCCGCCCGTGCCGACGTCCTCGGCGGCCGGCGGCAGCGACGGCTGGACGGCGCTCCTCGAAGCGGCCCTCAGCGCGGATATCGACATCGTCGCGCATCGCTTCGTGCGCGTGCCGCAAGGCATGCCGCCGGTGATCGTGCTCGACGAGAAGGCGCTCGCATCGATCGCGCGCGTCGCAAGCGACGCGCCGCTCCACGCCGGGCCCGCGCTGCGCGTCGTCGCGGAGCTGCAGCGCATTCGTCCGGGCCTGCGCCAATTCGCGATCGCCGATAGCGCCTTCCATCGCACGTTGACGCCGCCCGCGTTCACCTACGGGCTGCCGCGCGAGCTCTCGCGCTTCGGCCTGCGCCGCATCGGCTTCCACGGGCTCAGCCACGAATACGCCGCGCACCGCGGCGCCGAACTGGCCGGTCTCGACGTGCTGCAGGCGCGCGCCGTCACGTTGCACCTCGGCGGCGGCTCGTCGCTGTGCGCGGTCCGCAACGGCGCGAGCATCGACACGACGATGGGCTACACGCCGCTCGAAGGGGTCCCGATGGCGACGCGCAGCGGCTCCGTCGATCCGGGCGTGATCCTGCGCCTCATACGGATGGGCATGACGCTGGACGACCTGGAGGACACGCTAGAACGTCGCTCGGGCCTGTTCGGGATCTCTGGAGGCCGCAGCGGCGACGTGCGCGAGTTGCTCGCCGCGGGCGACGATCCTTCGGCGAAGCTCGCGCTCGACGTGCTGGAATGGCGCGGACGCACGGCGCTCGGCGCGATGATCGCCGCCCTCGAAGGCGTCGATCTGATCACGTTCACCGGCGGCATCGGCGAGCACGTTCCCTCGATCCGCGCGGCCATCTTGCGCGGCGCGGACGCATGGGGCGGCACGCTCGACGCAGGGGCGAACGACGCCCTCAAGGGCGAGGGCCGCATCTCCGCGGCTGCCGCGCGCGTCGCCTGCTACGTCATCACCGCACGCGAAAACTGGCAACTCGCCCGCAGCGCCTTCGTCGCCGCTAGCGGCTGACGACGGTCAATCGACGCCGGCGCAGCCGCCGCTGATGCGTCGAGCTGCCCAGCGCCCCGACTCCGCCGCGCCTTCAGTAAACGGCATGCTCATATAGTCACCGGCCAGGACGACGCGCTCCAGCGCACCAAGCGCGCTCCGGTACTGCAACACGTCCCCGGCGCGCCCGATCGGAGAGTACGGCTCGGCATCTTTCCAGCGGTAGACTCGCGTCGATTCGCTATGGGCCGCCAAGCCGGGAAAGAGTCCTTCGGCCTCTTCCGTCACGCGGTCGACGATGGCGCCGTCGTCCAGCACGAGCATCGCGCCGGAGGCGGTGTTGGAGAGCATGACGTTGAGCAGCTCTCCCCGCGGCGCACACACCGGGCTCTTGTTCGTTTCGATGCCGATGCCCGCGACGATCCCGCGTTCGCTGCGCGGGACGAGCAGACCGTAGACAGGCTTCAGTTCGGCCGGCAAGCGATACTGCTCGTCCGTCATGAACGCAACGTTGATGTTGGAGCTGTAGCGGGTCGCCAGCAAGCGGCGCGTCGTCTCGTCGCTGCTGGAATAGAGACGTCTTGCCTGCGGCGCGGGAAGGGCGAGAACCACGTAATCTGCGCTCATCCGAGCGGTGCCGGTGGAGACCGTTACCGAATTGCTCGCGCTTTCGAGCGCGACGACCGGCGAGTCGAGCACGACATCCAAGCGCGCTGCCATCGCCTCCGGCAACGTCCCCATCCCGCCGCGGAGCGCGAGCGTCCGCTGCCGTCGAAATCCGAAGGCGAGCAGCACCAACGCTAACGCAGCCGACGTCTCCTCCGGCTCTTGGAAGTAGAAGCCGTGCAACATCGGTTCGAGGAGATACTCGGTCACCGCCGGGCCGAGCGCTTTGTTCGCCCACGCAGCGAAGGTTTCGCGATCGAAGGACGCCCATTGGCTATAGTCGTTGAGCGCAAGCGAGCTGAGCGCTCGGCGCATCTGCCAGCCTGCGCCGTCCGAGCGCAACGCACGCGGACGGTTCCAAGAGCCCGCTCGTCAGCAGGTGCAACGGGTTGCCGGAGCGCAGGCGCCGCACCTTTCCAGCCCGCACGACCGCGCTCCAAGGCGACGCGTGCCCCACGCTGTGCTTCAGCCCAAGCTCGGCGGCGAGCCCGAGCAACAGGCCGTACTCGCTCGATAAGAACTGCGCCCCTCGATCGAGCAGAAAGCCGTTCACGCGGTCGGTCGTCATCCGCCCGCCCACGCGCCCGCTCGCCTCCAACACTTTGACGCGCAGCCCGGCTCGAGCGAGAAAATGCGCAGCGCTCAGCCCGGCGATCCCGGCACCGACGGCGATGACCTGCACTTGCCGGGGATTCCCCATAAGCCCCCTTTTCACGTCGCCCCCACCCGATACCGGCTGCTTTCAAGCGGCTTGGCCTGCACGGGGCAGCGCCAAAACGAGCGTGGACTAGCTCAAGATAAGCGATCTGAGGAGATAGATGACCGTCGTTTCCAAGTTGCGCGGATCGTCGGACCAGTCGCCGTAAATTTCCATCGAATATCCCGCGAACGTTTTCTTGTTTGCGGCAGCCCATGCGTGGATCGCATTGTGCGTTTCGCGCAAGCGGTCATACGCCCCAACGTGCGTCGCGACTGCCGCTTCTCCCGCCGGCGTATCGGTTTCGCGTACTTCTCCGGAACGCTCGAACGAGCGCGTTACTTCGACTCCGAAGTCCACCTCCATCGGAGCGTCTCTGCGTTCGGGATGACGATAGAGGAAGACATTGTGCCCATCCGTTCGCAGGCCCGGATTCGTTCGCAGGTATGCCCAAACTAGGTCCAAGGCAGGTCCCCACGCGCTGCCAACTACTCCAAGACGAACCTGCCGCCTGACGGCAGCAAGCTTCCTCGATGGCACTACGTGAACCGAAACCGAGGGGGGCATTTTCGTCCTCCGGCGCGTCGAGCTTTCCAGCTTTGACGCCGTGAGAACGCGCCGGCAGCTATGACGGTGCGGAATGGCCGGACGTTAGCGGTACGAGCCGGAACGGCAGCGAGCCGCTGTCGCCGAACGCGCCCGAACCGACGATCGTGCCTGAGCGGTTGATGGCGCGCGCGCAGCTCGAGATGCCAGCCCGAATGCCGGTCGATGAGCGCATTGAGATTCTGCATGTGCTTGTCGACCCAGCGCACCGCGTTGTTGCCGGAACAGCCGACGATCACGCCCGCATCGTTCACGCCGTAGGCGTAGCTGTCAACGTCTTCCTCGATGCCGCCCACGCTGTGCGTACGGCCGAGATCGGTCATGCGCCCACGCTGCCAGACCCACGCGTGGCTGGGGCCGCTCACGCGCGTCCATTTCGGCCCGGACTTGTTTCCCGAGTAGCCGACGACGGTCAAATCCTCATTGATCGCGGTCGCGATCGTGTCGGGAAATCCGGGCAGCGCTCCCAGATCGCGCATGCGCTGTCGCGCACCATCGACGGTCAGCAGAAACGCATGGATGACGTACGGCGCCTGCACGCCGGCTTGGACCTGGGGCACGCTCGCGACGTCGACCGTCGTGCCGCCGACGACATGGTTTTCGTTGTCGAGCGCGGTTGCGCGCGTGCCGTTGTCTTCAGGTCGCGTCGACAGCGGCTCGACCAGCAGTTCGTGCCCGTCGGCGTACCGGATGAAGCCGCGATAGCCGTTCTCGCCGACGATCGTTCCGCGATCGTTGATGCCGTCGGCCTCGAAGCTGCACGACCCACCACGCGAGGGATCGACGAAGTGCATGCCGTGCGCGTCGTAGGTGACCGCCGCCGTCAGCTCGAGCCCGCTCATCGAGCACGGCGTATATTCACCGTCAACCCCGGCCGCGATGCCGGAGGCGTTGATCGCGGTCGCGATGTTCCTATACGAATCGCCGAGATAGAAGCTGCGCTCAGCCGGAAAGCTCCGGAAATGGCCGGCGTGCCAGACGAACGCGGCATCTTTGTACACTCCCGCGACATCGCCGGCGGCATTCACCGCGCGCGCGTCGCCCGCACCCGTCGTACTCGGTGCGATGAGTTCGACGCGATACTGGGGCGCGGCAACGGCCGGTGCGTCGATAGTGAATCGAACGATATTCGAGTGCACCAGGGGGCCACCATTGTTCATCGGGAAACTGGCCGAAAGCTTATAGCTTCCCGGCCCCAAGCGGTAGCCCCACGTGGAAAGCTTACCCTGCCTGATTAAATGCTCCCCTTGCTCGATGGTCCGGGCACGCGTCGAGAACTCTCCGGGGATCGCAGCGTCGTCAAACGACGCCTTTTTTCCGTGCACATCGGCGACGTGAACTGAGAAATCCAGGATGAGCATGTGCGTCCAATCAACGGCTACAGCAGGCCCGTTATTGACGACACTCACGGTCAAGACCGGATCGGAGCCGTTCGAATACGTCGCCTTGTCCAAGCCGGCACGCAACGTCAGGGACGAGAGCGAAGAATCGGCAAATGCCGTGGTGTTAAGAACTCCCATCGTCGCTACGATCAAGACGACGGTACACAACTGCCATCGGAGTGCGGCTAGACTCATTCTTAGCATCGTCGATCCAGCATTCTCAAGGGATCGACGGGCTACCGCTTCCTTCGGCTAGCCGGCCCCGGTCGGCGTGGTTCCGTCGCTCCAGGTCCAGTCGCGGATCGCCGGCGGATCGTCGCCGAATTGCTCGATGTAGCGCCGGTGATCGACGAGCGTGTCGCGGATCAGTTGCTGCACGTGTCCGGAACGGTCGCGCAGGCGCGGCACGCGGGTGAGCACGTCGCCGGCGAGGTGATAGCGATCGAGCCGGTTGCGGACGGCCATATCGAACGGCGTCGTCGTCGTGCCTTCTTCGACGTAACCGCGCACGTGCAGATTGTCGTGACCGCTGCGCCGGTAGGTCAAGCGGTGGATCAGCCACGGATAGCCGTGAAACGCGAACACGATCGGGCGGTCCGCGGTGAAGATCGCGTCGAATTCCGCATCCGAGAGCCCGTGCGGGTGCTCGCTCTGCGGCTGCAGCGTCATCAGATCGACCACGTTGACGACGCGGATCCGCACGTCGGGCAGATGCTCGCGCAAGAAGCACACGGCCGCGAGCGTTTCGAGCGTCGGCACGTCGCCCGCGCACGCCATGACGACATCGGGCTCGACGCCGTCATCGGTGCTGGCCCACGGCCAGATTCCAAGGCCCACCGTGCAATGCCGGATCGCAGCATCCATATCGAGCCACTGCGGCGCCGGCTGTTTGCCCGCGACGATCACGTTGATGTAATCGCGGCTGCGCAAGCAATGATCGGCGACCGAAAGCAGCGTGTTCGCGTCGGGCGGTAAGTAGATCCGCACGACGTTGCCCTTCTTGTTGACGAGCTGATCGAGAAAACCGGGGTCCTGATGGCTGAAGCCGTTATGATCCTGCCGCCACACGTGCGAACTCAGCAGAATGTTGAGCGAGGCGATCGGCCGCCGCCATTCCACTTCTTTGGAAATCTTGAGCCACTTCGCGTGCTGGTTGACCATCGAATCGACGATGTGGATGAACGCCTCGTAGCACGAAAAGAACCCGTGCCGGCCCGTCAGCAAGTAGCCCTCTAACCAGCCTTCGCAGAGATGCTCGCTGAGCACTTCGAGCACGCGGCCGCCGCGTCCGAGATACTCGTCGGTCGGCAGGATCGGCTCCGTCCATTCGCGGTTCGTCACTTCGAAGAGCGCGTCGAGCCGGTTCGATGCGGTCTCGTCGGGGCCGACGACGCGGAACGTCGTGGGGTTCGCGCTCATCACGTCGCGCAGGAACGCGCCGAGCACGCGCGTCGCTTCGCCCAGTTGCGCGCCGGGGTGCGCGACCGGCACGGCGTGAGCCGCGAAATCCGGCATCGCGAGATCGCGCAGCAAGAGGCCGCCGTTCGCGATCGGGTTCGAGCCCATGCGCTTCTTACCGACCGGCGCGAGCGCCGCAAGTTCCGGGATGAACGCGCCGTCCGCATCGAACAGCTCTTCGGGCCGATACGAACGCATCCACGCTTCCAAAATCGCGAGATGTTCGGGGTGGCCCTCGAAATGCGAGACCGGGACTTGATGCGCGCGGAACGTCCCCTCCACTTGCTTGCCGTCGACGACCTTCGGCCCCGTCCAGCCCTTCGGCGTAACGAGCACGATCATCGGCCAGCGTGGGCGCGTCGCGGCGCCGAGCCTGCGCGCTTGCAGTTGGATTGCCTCGATCCGCGCGTACACCGTCTCGAGCGTCGCCGTCATTAGGCGGTGCATCGCTTCGGGCTCGTGACCCTCGACGAAGTACGGTTCGTACCCGTAGCCGGTCAACAGCGCCGTCAACTCTTCGCGCGGGATGCGTGCGAGAATCGTCGGGTTCGCGATCTTGTAGCCGTTGAGATGAAGGATCGGCAGCACGGCGCCGTCGCGCGCGGGGTCGAGAAACTTGTTCGAATGCCAGCTCGCCGCGAGCGGCCCCGTCTCCGCTTCGCCGTCGCCGATCACGCAGGCGACGAGCAGGTTTGGATTGTCGAACGCGGCGCCGTACGCATGCGTGAGCGAGTAGCCAAGCTCGCCGCCCTCGTGAATCGAGCCGGGCGTTTCTGGCGTCGCGTGGCTGCCGACGCCGCCCGGGAACGAGAAGCGCTTCATCATCCTGCGGATGCCCGCTTCATTGCGTCCGATCCGCGGGTAGAGCTCGCTGTAGGTCCCCTCGAGATACGTGTTCGCGACGAGCCCAGGCCCGCCGTGCCCCGGTCCCGCCACGAACAGCACGTCGACGTCGTGCCGGCGGATGAGCCGGTTCAGATGCGCGTACACGAAGTTCAGACCCGGCGTCGTGCCCCAGTGCCCGAGCAGGCGCGGCTTGATGTGCTCGAGCCGCAGCGGCTCGCGCAACAGCGGATTCGCGAGCAGATAGATCTGCCCGACCGAGAGATAATTCGCCGCGCGCCAATATGCATCGATGCGGTGCAGTTCCTCTGCAGTGAGCTCGCGCGGGTCGGTCGCAACGTCGTTCATCGGGCGCTCCTGGTGACGGTTGGAGGCGGTGCGAAGGCGGCTGGAGGCGCCGCGCAGGGATCCTGGTACGAACGCACGACCATCTTAGCACGCGACGCCGCAGCCGTGGCGCGACGGAATTTTCTTCCTAACCTACGCCTTCCCAAAAGTGGTAGCCACGACTCCCTCGGCCCGGCGAGTACGCCCATCTCCGACACGTGATGCGGACAAACCAAGCGTACGTCGCGACCGCGGCAACGCCCTCAGCGCATGACTGCTTAAGAATGTTAAACGAATTTTCCCATTTTGTACAATCGCTGGGCGACTACGCTACCATCCAGCTTGGCCAGTTCAAAGAACCTGTGAAGGCTGTCGTCTCGCTTCAAGAGGGTGCATACGTCACATGCCCAGACCAGATTTTCGGCAACTAAGCGAGGGCGTCGTCACGGCGCTCCTGGATACGCTCGAAGTTAGTGAACGCTACGATTTTCGCTGCGCTCCTTAGGAGTAGTCGCTCTCGTGCCCCGAAATTAGTATAAGCACAGATCGCCCTCGAGGCCGATCGCGATGCGTTTGCCGATGCGCCGGACCTCACGCACGGTGCGCCCTTCCAGCTCCGTCAGCGGCGGGTCGGCGGTGCGCAAGACGGACACGCTCGCGACGCGCACGCGCTCGAGCCTTTGGCCGAGGATGCGCGGCTCGAGCGCGCTGATGTAGGCGGCAACGTCCGGAAGCTCCGGCATCGGCTATGGATTCTGCTCGCACGCCTTTCCGCACCTATGCGGATTGGAACGGAGCATGACCGCGCCGGTCTTAGCTTCGTTCGGTTGCCAGCTTCTCGACGAGCTCGAGGAGCAGCTTCGTCGCGTCCGACAGCTGCTCGAACGCGTCCAGGGTCGGCACGTAGCTCGTGAGTCCGCCGAGCGCTTCGACCTCTACACCGGTATTCGATGTAGCGGCAGCGATCTTGCGCCGTGCCTCGGCGAGAGTATCGACGATCGTGGAATTTGACATGGCATGGCCTTTCTTGGCGACAAAAGCGAGAGCGATTATTTTGCGAAGACCGAGTCGGGGATGTCGACGTTGAACTCGTAGCCGCTGAAGGTCGTCAGCGAGCGGACTTTGATTCCGCCGTCGGTGGTCACGGTCGTCGCGGATTGCACGACCTGGTACCCCTCGACGTTTTCGTACGTCTGGTCGCTCGCGATCGTCATGCCGTTCGTTCTCGACCAAACGTAGCGCCGTGCAAGGCCGCTATCGTCGGCGAGCACGACGTCGACGCTTCGAACGCTCCCGGCGACACGCGGAACCAGGTGGTACGTCGTCGTCCCCGGCTCGCTCCGAACGACGGTGATGACGTAGCTTGCCGGCCACGTCGTGGGATCGCCGAGCGAAGGCTGATTTTCGACGGAAGCCTTTGCGATCGTCGGCACGTGCTCGAAAACGACCTTCGTATCGCCGCCGCGAGAATACACGGTTCCCTGCAGCGTGAAGCTTCCAACGGCTACCCGGCTCTGGACGCGAAGTCTGGCCCGATACGACTTGAGGCCGCGGTTGACGGCGAGCGCCTTCTGGATGAGGGGGTCCGCGGTGGGATCGAACGCTTGCGCGCGCGCGAGTCGCGGCCACGCGACGGCGGCGCCCACGGCGAATGCGAACGTGCGGCGAGTCATGCACTTCATCGTCCGAGCTTAGCAGAATCCCCGGTGCGCAGTCTGTAAAGCGCCGCTTAACCGAAAAGGCGCTCGAGGCCTCAGAAGATTCCGGCGGCCTTCGGCGGCGCCGAGCGCTGCGTGGGGCCTGTCTCGAGGAGGCCGCTCTCGAAGTTATATGCGCCGCCCCGGGAAAGCAGATCGTACGCGGCGGCGTCGTCGAGCGGCCGCGAGAAGAAGTAGCCCTGGACGTTCGTGCACCCGATGGCCCGTAATTCGCCGAGCTGCTGTGCGGTCTCGACGCCCTCCGCGGTGATGTGCTTGCCCAGCGTTCGCGCGAGCGCGACGATCGCTCGAACGATCTGCGGGTTGGCAATGCCCGGGCCGGGTTTTCCGCTGATGAACGAGCTAGTTAAATGAATTCCCGGCACGCCGTCGCGTGCGAGAGGATCCGAGCAATTCGTCCGCTATAACCTCGATCTTCTTACTCGCCATTTCGCGCTGAGGAACAAGAACTTCAATCATTGCCCGGCGCCGACGCGGACCTCGTGCTCAACTTGTCGGCCATTTTCGACGCGGCCAACTGAACCGCGCCGACTCACTCAGCGTTAGCTCGCGGCGATCCAGGAGCGCGCTTGCGCGGCTTCCGATTTTGGAAAGCATCTCATCGGCCACGGCATTAGGGCACCGAAGAAAAGCGTGGCGCGCACGAGCCACTCGATATCGCTGACAATGGCGATGCGCTCCCAATGCGCGATCGCTTCCAACCCGAGCGTCACATCTTCCCAGATCGCGCTCGGCTCGATGCTGAGGCCCTCGCCCTCGGTTTCGTAATACAAACGGACCTTGCTGTGTCTCTGCAGGATGCTCCGAACCGCGGGTACGAGGATATTTTCGTAATCGGCCTTGGTCACGCGCCCTTGGCTGGAGAACGCGAGAACGTTGTCGGGGAAGCCTGCGAGAGCTTCGATCATGGCGATGCTCCACGACGCGAGCGGCGACTTTGATGCCACGGCGTCGACTACAACGTTAACACTGGCCTGCGGGCCGGTCAACGCCGAGCATTTTCCGCCGAACCAGAGGCGGCTCGGCGGCCCGCCGAAGGTGGCAACTTCGCCAGGCCCAGCACCTATTATGGAGTCTCGAATGCCGAAGCCGAAATACGCTGCCTATGAGCCCGCCGCCCCTTACTTCGCTCTGGTTCGAGGGGCTGTGGGCGACCTCGTGGATGGCGAGCACTTCTTCGACATCGTCAGCAGCGCCGTCGTTTACGAGGTCCTCTACGACATCCCGGGCTGGCCCCGCGTCATCAAGGGGCGGACCAACCTCATGGCCGCGTTCAGGGGCTATGTCGACAGCATCGCGCTGCAGTCTGCCGATAAATTGATCGTCCACAAGGCGGACGACGGCCGCGTCGTCGTCATCGAATACGAGGTCCATGGGACGATCCTCGAAACCGGCGTGAAGTATGACAATCGGTTCTGCTCGATCATCACGGTCGAAAACCGGAAAATCGCGCACTGGAGAGACTACATGGACTCTCTCGCCGCCTGGAATGCGTTAACGGCTCAGGACTGACTCCGGCTCTCAAGAACGCCCGCCCGAGGATTTTCGATGAGACACCAACCGTTGCTCCAGCCTTTCGGGCGCCGGCGGAAAGCTGACGCTCAAGAATTCTGCGATCGTTAAGATCTCCGGCGATAACAATGCCGTCACGGACACGGAAGTCTTCAGCCTGCCGGACTCGCCCATTCACACCGGCATCTATTTCATCGGCACCGCCATGAGGCGCAACATCGTCGAGCGGGCGTTTGCTGCCCGGCCGTTTACCGCCTGCGCAAGAGCCGTGACGTCTAGTTCTTCGAGAACGTCGACGTGTCGATGACGAACCGGTAGCGAACGTCGCTCTTGCGCACGCGCTCGTAGGCTTCGTTGACGTCCGCGATCGGGATGACCTCGATCTCCGGCACGACGCCGTGTGCCGCGCAGAAATCAAGCATCTCCTGCGTCTCCGCGATGCTGCCGATCATCGAGCCGGCGAGGCTGCGCCTGGCCGTGACGAGCGCGAACGCGCCGAGCGGCACGTCCTCCTCCGGGATGCCGACGACGACCATCGTGCCGTCGACCCTGAGCAGCGAAAGGAGCGCGTTCCAATCCATCTTCGCGGAGACCGTGTTGATGATGATGTCGAACGTGTCCGCCAGCTTATCGAACGTCGCAGGGTCGCTTGTCGCATAGAAGGCGTTGGCGCCCATCGCTAAGCCGTCGGCTTTTTTCGCAAGCGAATGGCTCAGCACGGTGACCTCGGCGCCGAGCGCATGGGCGATCTTGACGCCCATGTGACCGAGCCCGCCCAGGCCTACGATCGCCACCTTCTTGCCCGGACCGGCCTGCCAATGGCGCAGCGGCGAGTAGAGCGTGATTCCGGCGCACATCAGCGGCGCCGCGCGATCGAGCGGAATCGCGGAGGGCACGCGCAGGACGTACTTCTCGTTGACGACGATCCGTTCCGAATACCCGCCCATCGTGCGCGTTTTGCCGTCCGGTTCCAGGCCGTTGTACGTCATCAGCGTGCCCGGAAGATACTGCTCGATGTCGCGGTCGTTCTCGGCGCCGCCCTTCGAGCGAACCGAATCGACGAAGCACCCGACGCCAACGCGATCGCCCACCGCGAATGACGTTACGCCTGGGCCGACGCGGCTGACTACGCCGGCAATTTCATGGCCCGGCACCATCGGAAACGACGATCCGCCCCATTCATCGCCGACTTGGTGCAGATCGGAATGACAGATCCCGCAAAACTTGATATCGATCTCGACGTCGCCCGGTCCCGGTTCGCGACGTTCGATCGTGACGGGCTCAAGCCGCCCTTTAGCCTTGGCAACCGAATATGCATGAACGTGTGACATGAACCATACGACCGAACCACAGTGCGAATGGTTACGCCGACGCGCTGCTGGTCACCAGGTTGCACCGAAGACCCCGCTGGGCGCTGATGCGGCGGCGTTCGCAGAGCAAGAATGGCGCAAGCCTAGGGAGCTGACCGCTCGCAGCCTAGTTCGAGTAAAGGTCTAGCAGCGCGCGAGCGAGCGCTTCCGCTTCGCGTTCCTGAAAGGGGGCGGAGGAGAGCAGGCGTTCTTGCCCGGGGTTTGAGAGGAAGCCGAGTTCGATCAGGACGGCGGGGACGCGCGCTTCATCCGTCACGGCGAGGTCGCGCGCGCGGAATTGCGATTCGCCCAGGCCCAGCGGAGCGAGCTGGGCGCGCACGGCGCGCGCGAGCGCGACCGAATCGTCGTGCAGCCAGAAGACGCTCGTGCCGCGCGCCGCGGGATCGGTCGACGAATCGGCATGCAGCGAGAGGAACGCCGTCGCGCCGATTTCGTTCGCGAGCTTCGCGCGCGCGCGGTTGTCGCGCGATTTGTTCGTCGCCGTGCGAATCGGCGCCGCATAGCTGCGCGTCAGCACGACGCGCGCGCCGAGCGCGCGCAGCCGGCGCGCGAGCTTCTCCCCGATGCCGAGCACGACGTCCCGCTCCGCAACGCCGTGCGGTCCGGCGGCGCCCGTGTTCAGCCAATCACCGCCGGGCAAGCGCGTGCCGTGCCCGGGATCGATCACGAAGATCCGTCCCGACAGGGCGCCCGCCGGCGCGCCGGCGGCCGGCGCCGCAACGGCAGGCGCGGCAGCCAAGAGGAGCAACGCGACAAAGCTGCCGAGCACGCGTCTGCGGACGAGCATCACACGTGCGCTTCCGCGCGAAAGGTGCGGGACCTCGCGCGCGTAAACGTTCCGCGCGTGAGGCGCAGCGAATTCATCGTCGCGGGCATCACGGGCGCCGTCGCCCTCGGATCGGCGCGGCTCGCTGCCGCGCAGCCTTCGAGCGGCACCATCGCCGCAGCCGCGCAACTAGCGCACGGGCGCATCGGCGTGTTCGCGGTACCCCTGGACGGCTCGTCGGATCCGATCGAGCTGCACGCCGACGAGGTCTTCCCCGCCGCGAGCACGATCAAGCTGCTGATCGCCGCCGCGCTCGTGCGTTCTGCCGACGAGGACTCCTCCGCACTCGACGAGCCGCTCCCCGTTCGAGCGAGCGATATCGTCGGCGGCTCGCCGATACTCAGCGGAACGCGCCCCGGCCGCCGCTACAGCGCGAGCGCGCTGCTGCGCGCCATGATCGTGCACAGCGACAACACCGCCTCCAACGTGCTCATCACGTCGCTCGGCTTCGAGCGCATCAACGCGGTCGCGGCGGATCTCAGTCTGGACCGCACGCGCCTCGCCCGCCACTTCACGGACGAGCCCCCCGTTTGGCGGCGCAGCGAGAACGTCACCTCGCCGCGCGACATGGGGACGTTCCTCTTGGGCCTGACGCGCGGCGCGCGGGGGGAGACGACGGCGCTCGCTTCACAGGAAGGGTGCCGCCGCATCCTGCGCATCATGCTCGATCAGGAAGATCGCACGAAGATCCCCCGCGGCATCCCGAGCGGCGTGCCGGTCGCAAACAAGACGGGCGAACTCGAGCGCGTCCGCAACGACGTCGGCGCGGTCGATCCGTTCGGCCCGTCACCGTACGTCGTCGCGGCCTACACCGCGGACTTGCTCTATCCGGAACGCGGAAACGCGGCGATCGGCCGTGTCTCGCGCGTCATCTATGCCGCGTTCGGCGCGTAAGGCCCGAGCGGCCTAGAACCCGTCGTTCTTCTTGAGGACCTGACGCAAGAACCAGCGGTTCTTCTGGTGCGTCTGCACGATGCGGGTATAGAGATCGGCCGTCCCGATATCCCCCGCGTCCGCCGCGGCGTTCGCGTCTTCGTGCTGCTCGTTGATGATCGTATCCAGGCCCGCGATCGCCTCTTCGATGCTCGCGCGCACCGAAAGCTCGCCGCTCGAGCCGTGCACCGTCGCGAGCGGCAGGTAAGCGCTCGGATCGGCGACGGGCTTGCCGTCGATGATGATCGCGCGTTCCGCGAGCTCGTCGATCGTCTCGAACACCGCCGTGGCGACGTCGTCGAAGAGCAGATGGATGTCGCGGAAATGCGGGCCGTAGGTCAGCCAGTGGTACTTCTTCAGATTAAGATACAGGACCAGCGCGTTGGCTTGTTCGCGATTGAGCGCGGCCGTCAGGTCGCGCACTTGTGTTGCGGTACTCATGCTCTTTCCAACACGGCGAGGTTTGCGAAGGATTCGTCTATTTGCCGAGCGGTTCGATCGTCACTTTCTCGATGACGTCGCCCTTGCGGATCGCGTCCACGACGTCTTGGCCGGCGGTCGTCTGGCCGAAGACCGTGTATTGCTTATCGAGAAAGCGCGCGTCGTCGAGACAGATGTAGAACTGCGAGCCGGCCGAGTTCGGATGCGTGGCGCGGGCCATCGCGACGGTCCCCTTGACGTGCGGCAGAGAGTTGAACTCCGCATCGAGATTGTAGCCGGGTCCGCCGGTCCCCGTGCCCTGCGGGCAGCCGCCCTGAATCACGAAGCCCGGTTCCACGCGGTGAAACGTCAAGCCGTCGTAGAAACCGGCGCGCGCGAGCTTGATGAACGCGGCGGAATGCTGGCGCGCTTCGACCGGATAGAAGCGAAAGACGATATCGCCTTTCTTCGTTGCGAGACGAGCCTGGACGGTTGCAGCCTCGGCGGCGAGCGTGTCGAGTTCGGCGCCGGTCGGCGGAGTGTTGGCGGGCATCGTTCCTCCCTGGCGGCCGCGTCGTGTGGGCCGCGTTGCATGCGATTCGAGTAGCGGGGCGTTGCGCAGCGTTCGGCCGAACACCTGTCCGCGGCGCAACGCTTCGAGTTTTTCCGCGCGCGAGAGCTTCTTGAAAGCGGCTTCCTCGCTCATCGCGCTCGAGCGATCGCCGGCCGTCCACCAGGCGAGCAGCATGCACGGCAGACGCGAACGCGTGTAACGCGCGGCGGTCCCGTTGAGATGCGCGCGGACCCGCGCGGCGAGGCCCGTCGTCCACCCCGTGTACAGCGAGCCGTCTGCGCACAGCAACACGTAGACCGTGGGCTCGCTCGTTCGCACCGGCGGATCAGTGCTTGCCGAAATCCTCCGGCAGGCCTCGCTTCGCGCGCTCCGCTTGCAGGAGTTCGAACCAGATGCCTTCGGGCTCTTCTTCATCCTTTTCCGGCCCGAAGCTGTAGGCGAACGCCAGCTCGTCGTGCAGAGCGTCATCCGAAAGGGCCGCCGCCTTCACCGCGCAATCGCTGCGCAGCTCCGCCGTACCGTCATCGAAAATCGGATGGGTCGTCATATCCTCGCCACAAGCTTTCGTCATTCAAGCGGGCGCGGCGCGCGCCCCAGATCATTATCGGCGCCCGCCCACATCAAGCATACGCCGGAAATCGTTGCCGGCCCCGCGATTCCCGCGGCTCGGCGGCGTGCCTACGGGCACGTCCACGGCATGCCTCTCGGCGCTCGATCGAGCGAACGCGGGACCCGGCACGGGGACGCCCCGGAGGCCCGTGACTGCTATCACCCCATCGCCGTGCCGCGGGCTGCATCATGGTATCCAAAGCCACGTCCGGAGGTGCCAACGCCGTGTTCGACACCCAAGTCGACACCATCGAACGCGATGACTTCTGTTCCCTCGCGCCGATCGGCTGGCTGCATCACAAGATGCAGGACAGCTTCTTTTTGGTCGTGGGCACGGGGTCGTGCCAAGGCTTCCTCCAGACGGCGCTGGGCGTCATGATCTTCGCGAAGCCGCGCTTCGCGACCGCCGTCCTGGATGAGGACGACCTCTCCGGCGCCGACCCGCTGACGGGCCTGCGCCCCCTGGTCCAAGCGATCGTCGCCGAGCACGAGCCGAGCGCGATCTTCCTGGCCTCGACCTGCACGCCCGAGATCCTCAAGATGAACGTGCCCGGCTGTGCCCCGCCGCTCGAAGCGGAGTTCGGCGTCCGCGTCTACCCCTGCCGCCTGGACGGCTTCGACCCGTCCTACACGCAGGGCGAGGATCACGTCCTGACCGCGATGATCGAACGCGCGCCGGTGACGCAAGAGCGGAACCTCGTGATCCTCGGCTGCATCTCCGCGTTCGAGGAGGCGGAGATCCGCCTGGAGTGCGCCCGCATGGGCCTGCCCGAGCCGGCCTTCCTGCCCGCGGAAAGCGCCCTAGACCTCCCGGCGATCGGCCCGAACACGGTGCTTGCGCCCATCAGCCCGTTCCTGTACGGCAGCGTCACGTACGCCCAGCGCGAACGCGGCTGCGCGCTGCACAAGACGATCTTCCCCTACGGCCCGGACGGCGCCCGGGCGTTCTACGAAACGCTCGCCGCCGCGTTCGGCAAGCAAGTCTCCTATGCGGCCCGCGAATCGGCCGCCTGGGCCGCACTCGCCCCCCAAACCGAACAACTCCGCGGCCGCTCGATCGCGTTCGCCTCGGACACGATGCTCGAGCTGCCGCTCGCGCGCACGCTGCGCGCCGCCGGCGCCCGCATCGAGGTCGTCGGGACGCCGAACGTCTTCCGCAAGTATCACGCGCTGGAAACCGCCGCGCTGGCCGGCATCGACGTGTTGGAGCGGCCGGACCGCTTCGAACTCTTCGCCCGGCTCTCGGCGCAGCAGCCCGACCTCGTGGTCGCGAGCTTGAACGTCGCGAACCCGCTCGAGGGGATGGGCTTCAACGTCAAGTGGTCGACGGAGCTCACGTTCCAGCCGATCCACGGCTTCTCGGGGGCCGCCACCCTCTTCGGCCTGTTCACGGCCTGCCTGCGCCGCCACGACGCGCTCGCAAAGCGCCGCGCGGCCGACGGCGCGGTGGCAACGCCGATCGACCTGTCGTTCTTCCGGCAGCCGGTTAGCACGCATGCGTAAGTTGCGGCTGGGCCGGGCCGGTGCTGCGGACCTCGTCCTCGAGCGCGAACGGCCCCATTGGGGTCCTGGGGCGGGACGACGGGGGGCGGCGGGAGCTCGGACGACGAGCGGAGCCATGGATGGCGGGAGCGAGGAGCCGAGCAGCCTGAGTTTTTCCAGGATGGAAAAACTCAGAGCGGTCCCGACGCCCCCCGTCGTCCCGCCCCAGGACCCCAGCCGGGGGCCCGCACGATGAAGCTCGCGATTTGGAGTTATCAGGCGCCGGCGCATGTCGGGGTTTGCCGGGCGGCGGCTTCGATGGCGAAGGTGCATGCGGTGCTGCGCGCGCCCAAGGGCGACGGCTACGCTACGATCATGCTCGCGATGTTCGAGCGGCTCGGCGTGACGCCGCCGATGAGCGTGTGCGGCCTCTCCGAAGCGACGCTCGCGGGGGCGAGCGCGAACATTCCGGCGCTGCTGCGCGAAGTGGACCGGCGGGAACGGCCGGAGCTGATCGTGGTGACGCGCAGCGGGACGGCGAGCGTGCTGCAGGAGCCGCTCGACGGCGAGATCTCGATGATGGAGCCGGGCTCGGTCAAGGCCGAGATCTTCCAGGCGACGGCGCACCCCGTGCGCGACAACGAGACGAGTGCGTTCGCGAAGACCGTGCGCGAATTGGTCGCGCATTTCGTAAAGGACGTGCCGCGCAGCGAGCGGCCCTCGGTCAACATCATCGGGCCCTCGCTGATCGGGTTTCACGACCACAGCAACATCGAATCGCTGCGCCGGATGCTGGCGGCGGTCGGGATCGAGGTCAACGCGGTCGTGCCGCTGGGCGCCTCGCCGGGCGATCTCGCGACGCTCGGGCGGGCCTGGGTCAACATCCCGACGGCGGTCGAACTCGCGCAGCCCACGGTCGAGTTTCTGCACGAGCGGTTCGGGACGCCCTGGACGCAGGCACTGCCGTACGGCGAGGCGGGGACGACGCGCTTCCTGCGGGAGCTGTGCGCGCTCGTCGAGATCCCGGCCGGCCGGATCGCGGCGGCGGCCAAGGACGCGCACCTCTTGTGGTACGCCCGGACCGTCGACGCGCACGCGCTCTCGGGGAAGCGCGTCGCGGTCTTCGGGACGCCGACGGCGGCGGCCGGGATCGCCCGCGCGCTACGCGACGAGCTGGACATGCTGGTCGATTTCGTCGGGACCTACGTGCTCGAGTACGGCGGCTGGCTGCGCGAACGCGTCGCGGACGTGACGGACCGCGTGCTCGTGACCGACGACTATCGCGAAGTCGCGCGTGAGATCGACCAGACGCGGCCCGACATCATGTTCGGCTCGCAGATGGAGCGCCATTCGGCGAGCGGCTTCGGCGTGCCGTGCGCGGTCATCTCGCCGCCCGCGCACATCCTGAACTTCCCGCTCGGCTACGCGCCGTTCGTCGGCTACGACGGGGCGAACCACCTCGGCGACCTCGTGAACTCGACGCAGGTGCTCGGCTTGGAACACCACCTGATCGAGACGTTCGGGCCGCGCGGGCAGGGGCGCTTCGCGGAAGCGGCGCCGGAACCCGAGCACGTGCCGCAAACGCCGTCCCAAGCGCCCTCCGCGCCGGCGCAAACGCCCGCGCAGACGGTCGTCGCGGCGAGCGGAGATGATGGGGGCGGCTCGCTCGTGTGGGACGCGACGGCGGAGCGACTTATGTCGCGGGTCCCGTTCTTCGTCCGCAAAAAGGCCCGGACCAACATCGAAAAATTCGCACGCGAACACCGCATCACGACGATCGACGAAGGCGTCGTGCTGCGCGCGCGGGAACACATCGGGGGTTAAGGGATGTCAACAGCCCCGGAGCAGAAGATCTCGACGTTACGCGAAACCGCGCGCTCGACCGTTTCGACGGCCGGACATCTTGGCGCGATGATGTTGCCGTTCGCCAGCCGTGAACACGGCGCGGCGAACATCAACGCATCCTTGCGCACGTTCATGAAGCCGGGCACCTGGTTCGCGCCGATGTGGGCCTGGCTCGTCGGCTGCGTCGCGTCCGGAAACGCGCACTGGGACATCGGTTCGATCGGCCGGATCCTGCTCGGCATGGTGCTCGCGGGCCCGCTGCTGTGCGCGCTCTCGCAGGTCGTCAACGATTGGTACGATCGCGACGTCGATCGGATCAACGAACCGGAACGGCCGACGGCGGCGAACCAACTTTCGCCCGGCACGGTCGCCGCCGTTTCGCTCGTGCTGTTCGCGCTCTCCGTCGTCGTCGCGTTCTTGCTCTCGCCGCAAGTCGGCTACATCGCGATCGGCGGGATCGTGCTGGCGCTCGCGTACAGCATGCCGCCGCTGCGCCTCAAGGCGCGTAACGGCTGGCTCGCGAACGCGGCCTGCGCGTTTTCGTACGAAGGCTTCGCCTGGGTCGCGGGCGCCGCGAGCTTCGGGCATGTCTCGACCGGAACCCTCGTGCTGGCGTCGCTCTATTCGCTCGGCTCGCATGGCTTGATGACGCTCAACGATTTCAAGAGTTACGAAGGCGATCGGCGCCTGGGGCTGCGCTCGCTGCCGGTGTTGCTCGGCCGCGAGAACGCGCTGAAGGCCGCGATCGTCTTCATCGATCTCTTCCAAGTGCTCGCGATCGCGTACGTGCTCGCGTATCACATGTATCTCGCCGCGGGTGTGATGGCGGTGCTGTTCCTCGTGCAGCTTCCGATGCAGCGCAAGCTCGCCTCGGATCCCGCCAAACTCGCGCCCTGGTATTGTGCCACCGGCATCCCCCCGTTCGTCTGGGGCATGCTCGTCGCGGCGCTCGCCGTTCGTTCCGGAGGTTTCTGATGAAGCATGGTTCGGTCATCGTCGTAGGCGCCAACGTCGGCGGCAGCGTCGCAGCGGGCGACCTCGCGGCAACGGGCTTCGATGTCCTCATGCTCGAGCGCGACCTCAAGCGCAAGAAGCCATGCGGCGGCGCGATCCCGCCGAAGGCGATGTCGGAGTTCGGCATCCCGCCGACGATCATCGAGCGCAAGACCAAGCGCGCCGTGGTCATCGGCCCGAGCAACAAGACGATCGAAATGGACGTGCGCGGCACGATCGCGCGCGACGACGATTACATCATCATGGTCACGCGCGAAGTGCTGGACCGCGCGATGCGTCAGAAGGCGCAACAGGCCGGCGCCGAGCTGCGCGAAGCGACGTTCGTTTCGCACGAGGATCGCGCCGAAGGCGGCGTGCGCGTGCGCGTGCGCTATCGCGACGGCCGCGAAGAATACATCAACGCCGATGCGCTCGTCGGCGCCGACGGCGCGGGTTCCGCGGTCGCGAAATCCGCCGGCCGCAAGCCTTCGCGCCACGCCTCGGCGATTCAGGAACGGCTCGTCCTCCCGGACGAGGGGATGGCTTATTACGAATCGCGCGCCGAGCTGTATCTCGGCGACGACGTCTCGCCGGATTTCTACGGCTGGATTTTCCCCAAGAGCGATCACGTGGCCGTGGGCACCGGCTGCCGTCCGGAGCACGCGAAAGAGTCGTACGCGTTCCTCGAAGGCGTCAAAGCGCGCGCGGGCGACAAGCTGCGCGGCGCGAAGCGCATCTTGCTCGAAGGGCACCCGCTCCCGATGGGCCGCCACAAGAAGCTCGTCTACGGACGCACGCTGCTCGTGGGCGATGCGGGCGGCATGGTCGCGCATACCTCGGGCGAGGGGATCTACTTCTCGATGGCTTCGGGGCGCCTCGCGGCGCAGTCCCTCCACGCCTACTTCGGCGATCACAAGGAACGGCTCGAGCGCTACGAAGCGCGCTGGCAGAAGCGCTATGGCGCGATGTTCGACTTCCTCGAGTTTCTCGAGAACGTCTCGTACACGAGCCACCGCCGCCGCGAGTTCTTCGTCGACATGTGCGACGTGGACGTCGTCCAGAAGCTGACGTTCGACAGCTATCTCTTCAAAGAGATGGCGTCGGTCAACCCGCTCCAGCACCTTTCCCTCGGGCTCAACGCCGCCCGCGCGGCCTTCTCCGTGTGGTTCGCGCCGCGCCGGCCCGTCTGCAGCGCGCCCCCGAAGATCACCGCGAAGCAGGCGCTGCAACTGGCCCGCGTGGCCGTCTCCGACGGCGTCGCCGCGACCGCCGCCGAGGAGAGCTTCGCCTAGCCGTTACCCGCGGCAAACCAGGACAGAACGCTCGTTCGGGCCCCGCGCGATTGGCCACGGCCACACGCGGGTACTAATCTACGTCGTGAGCGAAAACATCACACGGGGCGCGAAATGAACGATGAACGGCGTACCGGCAATTCCGAACGCGTGGCGATCTTCATCGACGGCTGGAACTTTGCAAAGGCGACGTACGAAGGACTCGGCATCCGAGTCGATTTTCGCCGCCTGCTCGCAACGCTGACCGGCGGCCGGACGCTATTGCGCGCCTACTACTACATCGGAGAGTGGACCGAAGAGGCCTACGCGCACTTGCAGAATCTGCGGCGCGCGCGGCTCGTCGAGGGCGGAGTATTCCAGGTCGATCCTCAGGAGAGCGAGCGCAAGCGCGTTCAGCAACAGGGCTTCATCCGCATGCTGAATCGGAATGGATACCAAGTCGTTCGTAAGCCGGTCAAAGTCTTCGCCGACGGAAACACGAAGGCCGATCTCGACATCGAGCTTGCGATCGACATGCTTTCGCTCTCAGATCGTTGCGACCGCATGGTGCTCGTCTCCGGCGATTCGGATTTCGTGCCGGTCGTCAAAGCGGTCGGAATGCGCGGCGTGCGCATTCAAGTCGTCGCAAGCCAGCTCACGCAAGCTTACAATGCGACCGCGGAGCATCCGCGCGCATTTCCGGCGCGCGCGTCCGACGATCTGCTCGACGCCGCCGATGAGTTCACGGAACTCAAGGAACTCGTCCCCGAGATCGAGTTGCAAGAACCGCGCCGCCCTCGGCCCGGCGGGCTCTCCGAGAGCACGCGTTCCGAGATCGTGCGCAGCATCGAAAGCGGTCGCGACAGCGAAGGGCTGCGCGATGAACCGCACGTCTCCGCCTGAGCGCTAGGCGCGCGTCGGGTCGGGGGAGAGCTGCACGAGCAGCTTGCCGCGATGCTTGCCGCCGCGCAGCACGTCGAGCAGCGCTTGCGGCGCGGCGTCGAGGCCCGTAACGATCGTCTCGTATACGCCGAGCCGTCCATCGCGAACGGCGGGCGTCAGTTCCTCCACGAACTTGCCGTAGCTCGCGAGGTGATCGGTCACGATGAACCCGCGCATCGTCAAGCGCCGCGCGATCAAGAGTGCGAGGTTGTCGGGGCCCGGGACCGGCTCGTTATATCCCGCGATCATGCCGCAGACCGCGATGCGCCCGAAATCCCGCATGACGAACAGCGCGGCGCGCAATTGCTCGCCGCCGACGTTGTCGAAGTAAACGGCGAGGCCATGCGGCGCAAACGCCTTCAGGTGTGCGACGAAATCGCCCGCGTGATAGTCGAACGCGGCGTCGAAACCGATCTCGCGCAAGAACGCGACTTTCTCGGGCGAACCTGCGCTGCCGATCGTGCGCGCGCCGCGCAGCTTTGCGATTTGTCCCGCGGCGCTGCCGACGGCGCCCGCGGCGGACGAGATGAAGACGTCGTCCCCGCTCTTGAGGTTCGCGATCTCCACGAGCCCGACGTACGCCGTGAAGCCGGTGATCCCGAGGACGCCGAGGTAGGCTGAAAGCGGCACGAGTTCGGGATCGACGACGCGCAGCGACTCCGCGCGCGCCGTAAACGCCTCGCGCCAACCGAAGATCGAGGACACGAACGTGCCGACGGCAAGCGATGAGTCCGATGCGATGACCTCGCCGATCGCGGATCCTTCGAGCGCGGCGCCCAGCGCGAACGGCGGCACGTACGAGCGCACGTCGTTCATGCGGCCGCGCATGTACGGATCGACCGACATGTAGATGTTCCGAACGGTCACTTCGCCCTTGCGTGGAGCCGGAACGTCGACGGTCGCGAATTCGTAGGTCCCATCGTCCGGCCATCCGGCCGGCCGGCGGGCGAGGCGGATCTCGCGGCTGATCACGCGCTAGCCGCGAGTGAGTCGATGACCCCCGCGAGCGCGAAATCTCGCTCGGACACGCCGCCGACATCGTGCGAGCTGAGCGTGACCGTCACGCGATTCCACGCGATGCCCAGATCCGGATGATGGTCCGCCGCGTTCGCCGCGACGGCGATCGCGTTCACGAAGCGGATCGAGCCGTTGAAATCGCCGCGATCGAACGTTCGTTCGATGGCGTTCCCTGTATGGTGCCAACCGGCCAAGCTCGTCAGCCGCTCGCGGATCTCGTCATGCTGTAACACGCTCATACGAGCTTCGATTCCCTCAGAACGCGCAAGGTACGCTCCGCCGCGTCCAACGTGCGATCGATTTCCCGCGCGCCGTGCGCCGTCGAGACGAACATCAACTCGTTCGGGGAGGGCGCCAACAGGACGCCGCGCGAGCGCATGCCGTGATAGTACGCCGCGAAGGCCGCGGCGTCGCTCTGCCGAGCCTCGTCGTAATTCCGCGCGGGCGGCCCCGGCCGGAACTTGAAATCGACCATGCTCGCCAGTTGCGCGACCGCATACGGCAGCGACAGGCGCGCGAAAACGGCGCGCAGGCCGTCGGCGAGCTCGCGCGACGTCGCATCGAGTTGGGCGTAGAGGTCCGGCCGCGACTCGATCGCGTCGAGCATGCGATGCCCCATCGCCACGCAGAACGGATTGCCTGAGAACGTTCCTCCGGTGAAGCTCGCCCCCGCCGGGGAGAGGGCTGCCATGACGTCCTCGCGGCCGCCGAACGCCGCCAGCGGAAATCCCGCGCCCATGATCTTGCCGAGCGCCGTGAGGTCGGGGCGCAGGCCGCACGCGCCCTGTCCCCCGCCGAGCCCGACGCGCAGCCACGTGATCACTTCATCGAAGATCACGAGCGCTCCGCACGAACGGGCGCGCGCGAAGAGCCCTTCGAGGAAGCCGGCCTCCGGCAGGACGAGCCCCATGTTCGCGACGATCGGCTCCACCAGAATCGCCGCGAGCTCTTCGCCGCGTCCCGCGAGCTTGCGATCGAAATCCTCGAGATCGTTATAGCGCGCGACCAGCGTCTCGCGGCGCACGCTCTCCGGGATCCCGCTATGCCCGCCCTTTCCCTGCAGGGCCGACGCGCCCGCGTCGTGCAGCGCGAGGTCGAAGTGCCCGTGATAATTCCCCGCGAAGCGCGCGATCAGCGTGCGCCCGGTGAACGCGCGAGCGACCCGCACCGCGCTCATCACCGCCTCCGTGCCCGTGTTGACGAAGCGCAGCGCTTCGATCGAGGGCAGGTGTTCCCCGATGCGCCCGGCGAGCCGCTCTTCTTCCGCATGCGTCGATCCGAAGACGCTGCCGCGTTGCGCGAGCGCGTCGAGCCCGCGCGTGAACTCCGGATGCGCGTGGCCGAACAGCAGCGGCCCGTACGCCATCACGTAATCGACGTACGCGTCGCCGGCCGCATCGTACGCGTACGCGCCGCTCCCCGACGCCTGCACGAACGGGGCCCCTCCGACCGCATATCCCGCGCGCACAGGAGAGCTCGCGCCGCCCGCGAGCCTCGCCCGCCTTACATCAAGCATCGCAACCGCTTCGAACGCCCCGCTCCGATCTCCCTTCCAACAAGCCCCCTTGTCGAAGGGCGGTTAGTGGGCGACGAGCACCGGGATCCTGGCGCCGCGCATGACGCCCTCCGCGACGCTCCCGTAGAGGGCACGCGCGACGCCCTTGCGGCCGTGCGTGCCGAGCACCACGAGATCGGCGTGCTGCTCGTTGATGCAGCGCAGCAGCGCCTCGACGACCTCGCCTTCGCGCAGGCATGTCGTCGCCCGCACGCCCACCGCTTCCGCGGCGGCGGCCGCGCGAGCCAAGAGCGCTTCCGCGTCGTGCGCGATCCGCTCGTCGGTCGTCGGATCGACGACGACGTCGGGTGGCGCGAAGTATTCCGCGCGATGGTTGACGACCGTCGCGATCGCCAGGGTCGCCGCTTGATCTGCCGCAAGGTTCATCGCGAGCTTGAGCGCCGCGCGGCCCTGCGGCGAACCGTCGACGGCGACGAGGATGCGAGCGAACGTCATGATCCGGTTCTCCTTTTCGATGGCAAGAGCAAGGCCGCGGGGACGCCCAGCGCCATGACGATCGCGGCCAATAAAAATGTGTCGCCGTACGCCTGCACGGTCGAGAACATCGCCACTTGTTTCGCGAGCATCGCTTGCGCCGCGGCGGGCGAAAACCGCAGCGCGAGCTCGTGCAACGCCCGCACGACCGCGGGCCGCGAGAGCGTCGCCGAACCGGCGGCCTCCGAGAGCCGCGAGGCGATGCGGTTCGTCAGAAACGTCTGGCCGACGGCGATCCCCAAGCTCCCGCCGACCTGCCAAATCGTGTTGAGGATCCCCGAGGCGCTCCCGGCGCGATTGCGCGGAACCGCCGCGAGCGCGACCGCGGTCAGCGGCGTGAACATCAGCCCGAGCGCCGCGGTGCGGATCAGCGAATCGATCGCGATGCGGTTCGCGTCCCAGTCGATGTCGATCCGCGCGAACAGCAACGTTCCGGCGGCGGCGATCGCCACCCCGGTGAGCACGAGCATGCGCGCCCCGATGCGATCGGAGAGCGTACCGGCCAGCGGCATCAGGAGCGCCATCGTCAACCCGGCGGGCACGAGCACGAGCCCGGAGAGCGTCGCGGGCCAGCCCAAAATGTTCTGCGTGAACAGCGGCAGCAAGAAGATCGGCAAGTAGAACGCCATCCCGAGAATGCCGCGCAGCCCCGCCGCGAGCGCGAACGTGCGCTCGCCGAACAGCGAGAGATCGATCATCGGATGCTCGGTATGCAGCTCGCGCCGGATGAACCCCGCGAACGTCAGCGCGGCGAGCACGAATCCGCCCTGAATATAGGGATCGTCCCAGCCGAGCCGGTTGCCCTGCGTGAGCGGAATCAGGAACGAGGCGAGCGCCGTCGTGAGCAGCCCGAAGCCCCACGCATCGAACGGCGCCCGCCCGATGCGCCGATCATCATGCGGCAGCTTCGCAAAGGCCAGCATCAAGCCCGCAATGCCGAACGGGATGCCCAAGAAAAAGATCGGCCGCCAATCGTCGAGATTATCGACGATCCAGCCGCTGACCGCGGGCCCGAACGTCGGCGCGAGCATCATCCCGAGCCCCCACACCCCGAGCGCCTTGCCGCGCTGCTGCGCCGGCACCACATCGACGATCAACGCCATCGACGTCGGCGAAACGATCCCGCCCCCGATCGCCTGCAGCACGCGAAACCCGATGAGGCTCGGCGCATCCCACGCAAACGCCGTCAGCACCGAAGCCACCGTGAACAGCGCGAGCCCGCTCAAATACATCCGCCGCCGTCCGAACGTATCCGCCATCCAGCCCGCCAGCGGCATCGCAATCGAATACCCCAGCATGTAGCCGCTGATGACCCACTGCATCGTATCGACGTCGGACCCGAACGACGCGACCAAATTCGGCAACACGACGTTCGCGACCGACGAATACAGCGGCCCAAGAAAATTCCCAACCATCACGACGCCGACCAGCAACCACGGATTCACCGCGACCGAAGCGGCGCCGGGCGAGCCCGGGGCAGACGGTCTCCCGCGGGTGGACGGCGGCGCGGCAAGCGGCCCTAGCGGCAGCGCAGCCGCGGGCCGCGCGGCTTCAGCGACCCTCGCCATCGCGCCCCTCGCCGTGGGCGATCCCCTGCCCCTCGCCGCTCCGTTCCGCAAGCCTCCGCTCGAGAAAGGCCACATCGCGTTCGAGCCGTTCCGCCTCGAGCGTCGCCTCCTCCAGCTCCCGGCGAAGCGCCTCGATGCGGGCATGGATCGCCGCCGCATCCGCCCGAGCCTCGTGCGTGACGTGCCGCAGATCCTCGAGCGCAAGCGTGTGCCGCCCGCTTTCGTCCTGATAGATCCGGTACCGGAGCAGCCGCCGAATCGTGGCAAGCGAGAGCCCCATCGCCTGCATCCGCCCGATGCTCTCCACCCGTTCGATATCCGCGGCCCCATAAAGCCGGTGCCCGCCCGCCGTGCGAGCCGGCGTCAAAAGCCCCAGCTCCTCGTAATACCGCAGCGTCCGAGTGCTAAGACCGAGCCGGCCGGCCGCCTCCGCCACCGAAAGCAGCGAAGCCGAAACAGGCAATGAAGAGGGCACACTCTAGTTTACGTCAACGTTAAGTTCTGCGCAAGAGACTAGGTGCCCGAGCCGGCCGCGGTAGGGCGGCGGGGACCGGCCAAAAGCGACAAGCCCGCCCGAAAGCGTCGAGCTACCAGTCGGCCGCAGCGACCGCGAACCCCCCGGCGCTGACGACCGTCGGCACCAAGAGCTTGTCCGCGTCTTCTTCCGCCTCGATATACCGCGGATCGAACTTCCCATCGTTCGGGATCGCCTCGACTTCCGGCAGGCTCCAGAGCTCCTCGCCCGTGACCGCCGTGCCTTCCATCTCAGCCGCGTTGCCGGACAGGTGGCACATGAACTTATGGAAGTCGACATACTGCGGATACCGCGCCGGCAGATGATCGATCGCGTCGATCACCTTGTCGACGGCCGCCGAGATCAGCGGATTCAACGCGCCGTCGATGCGCACTTGATCCTGCGGAATGATCGGCAACGAAGCCAGGACCGGGACGTCGAGGAACTCCGCGAGCTTGGCCGCCTTCCCGCTGCCGTCGTCCTTGTTGACGAACAGCCCCAGGCAGCGCGTCTTCCCGCCCTGATCCGCGAAATACCGCACCGCGTTCGCAATGTTGTTGGCAGCGTACATCGACTGGCCTTCGTTCGAGCACACGATGATCAGCTTGTCCGCCATCGACCGCGCGATCGGCGTCCCGAACCCGCCGCACACGACGTCACCCAAGAAGTCGAGCAGCATGTAGTTGAAGTTCCACTCCGAGAGGCCCCACTTCTCGAGGAGCTGGAAGCCGAACGTGATCCCGCGCCCGCCGCAGCCGCGCGCCGATTCCGGCCCGCCGAGCTCGATGCAGTACACGCCTTCGCCTTTGAAGATGATGTGCTCCGGCGCGAGCTCTTCTTCTTTGCCGTCTTTCTGAAACTGCGCCCACGTGCCGAGCACGGTCGGAATGAACGCGCCGCCGAAATGCGTCACGACGCTATCGTGCTTGGGATCGCAGCCCATTTGCAGGACGGCTTTGCCGCGGTCGGTCAAGGTCTTGGCGATCGCGCTGGTCAGGAACGACTTGCCGGCGCCGCCTTTGCCGTAGATGGCGACCGTCGAATTCTTGCTTACACCCATCGGAGAATCACCTTCAGGACGGAGGGGTCCTCGAACGCGGTTCGATACGCTCGCTCGTAGGCATCGACCGGAACGACGTGCTCAGCGAGCGAGCGAACGTCGATGCTGCCGGCGGCGATCGCATCGCGAGCCGCAAGCAGATCCGGGTGGGACCATTCCCGAGCAACGAGGAGGTCGACTTCTTTCACGAAGCAGTCGACGTACGGCGTGACGAGTTCATCGTAATAGGAAAGCAGCACGATCTTGCCGCCGGGCTTGCACGCGCGCGCGCAGGCCGCGATCATGCGAGAGATGCCGGTCGCCTCGATCACGGCATCCGCGTCGCGCACGAGCGTCTCGAGCGCAACGCCGCCGGAAAGATCGAGCTGTTCGCCGAGCGCGGGATCGAGCCGTTCCGGGCGCGTGTCCGCGCAGATCACGCGCGCGCCGGCCACGTTCAAGAATCGCGCCGCGAGCGCTCCGATCGCACCCATGCCGAGCACGACGACCGTCTTGCCGGCAACCTCGCCCAAGCGCCGCACGCCGTGCAGCGACGTCGCCGCGAGCGCCAAGAGCGGCGCCTGCACGAGCGGAATCCCCTCGAGCGCCACGAGTTGCGAAGCTTTCTTGATCAAACGCGACGATTGTCCACCGAAAACGCCGCTCGCGTCGACGTAGCACATGCTGCCGCCGACGAACACTTCGTCTCCGGCGCGCACGTTCGAAACCGCGCTGCCGACCGCGCTGACGATGCCCGCGGCCTCATAGCCCGGGACCAGCGGAAAGCGCAGTTGCGGAAAGCCCGGCAGCTTGCCCCCGAAAATCAACCGCTCCGTCCCCGCAGAGATGGAGCTGAAGTGCGTATCGACGGTTGCCTCGTCCGGGGCCGGCTCGCGCAGGTGCAGCGTGCGCATGTCGAGCTTCCCCGGATCCACGAACACGACCGCCCGCGCCGTCTCGCCGCTCGCCGTCATCGGCGCGGGCGCGGCGTGCCCACCTTGGACGACCGCACTCATGCGGCGGGCCTCACGTTCTTGAGGCGCTCGCGCTCTTGCTTCATGCGCTGCCAGCGATGGATGTATTGCGCGACGTTGCACAGATAGACCGCGTACGCGACGAGCAGAACCTGCGTGATCAGATTTTGGTTCGTCGGATAGACCGCGTGAACGCTCAAGTACGCGATCTGCGTGACGAACACGAACGCCGTCATGCAGTCCTCGACGAAGAACTCGGGCGCGAACCACCAGTGCCCGAACACGTCATGCTCCCACAGCGAGCCCGTGATCACCGCGCCGACCATCAAGCCGATCTTTATGAGCACGGAATCGTGCACGATCGCGAAGTCGATCCCGCCCCGGAAATACGTGATCAGCAGCCCGACGCTGACGAAAAACACCAGCAGCTGGCCGATCGCGAAAAACGGGTGAATCTTCGTCCAAATGCTCTTCGCCCGACGGGCGAGCATGGCTCGCTGAGCGGCGTCCTGCAAGCGTTCTGCCTCCACAAGGATCGTATCCCCGGCCGCAGGGCCCCTCGGTGATGGCTGTCACGCCCCAGGGTGCGAGGACGCAGCTCCCGGGGCTAGACGATCAGGGACTCGAGCCCGCCGATATTGACGATTTCGAGCGCATGGCCTTCCGCTTCCCGGACCATGCCCTTCTTGCGGAATCGGCCCATGTTGCGGGAGACGGTCTCCCGCGCGGTCCCGATCATGTTCGCGAGGTCTTGATGCGTCACCGGCAGGTCGATGCGCACGCCGTTATCCGTCGGCACCCCGTACTGCTTGGAGAATCGAATCAGCACGCTCGCCAAGCGAGAAGCGACGTCGCGGCCGCGGAAATCGTCCAGCAGCGTCAGCGCGTCGCTGACTTGCTCGGAGATGCGCACCATGAAGCTCGAAACGATCTCCGGGCGCGAGCGGATGAAATCTTCGAAAACGGCATTATCGATCGTGACGATATCGCTCTGATCCATCGCTTCGATGAACACGTCGCGCCAGTACCCGTTGAGGACGGCGCGGTCGCTCCAGATGGAGCCCGCCTGCAAGATCGTGATCAGGATCTCGCGGCCGCTGGCCAGCAGCTTCGTCACCTTGAGCGTTCCGCTCAAACACAAGAACGTACGCTCGGGCCGAGCATCGGGGTCAGAGAGTCTCGCGCCTTCGCTGTAACTCCGCACGGGAGAGCCGGCAAACAACAGCTCGATCGAGCGATCTGCCGGGCCCGAGATGAGTGTAACGCTAGGTAGGCTCCAAAAGAGTTCCAACTACTGAGCCGCTCTCGATAGCAAGATGGCGCCAATATTAAGAGCCGGGCGCTTTCCCAGGCGTTGGACCGAAATCCCGCCGAGCCCTGCTAGTTCGGCGGTCGCTCGGCGCACGATTCCCGCGGTGTTGTGGGCCCGCATCGATTCAGTCATGAACGCTCCCAGATTTCCGCGCATCCCCATCGACGGATCTGACGATGGCGACCGCTGCGGCCCCGGACCGGGGGAAGGTTCTGCCGCCGCCTCAACCGGGCGGCGACGGTTTTACTCCTAGAGTAATCCCCCGTCGTGCTTCAAACTACCTTGCGGGGATCAGCGCTTGAAATGCAGGGGTGCCCCGGGTCGCTCAAATGCAAACAGCCGCGCGCGCAGCGAGCCCTCCCCGGCTCCCTTGAGGGAGCCGTCGGAGCCGATCACGCGATGGGCCGGAACGAAGAGCGCGAGCGGCGTGCGGGCCATCGCCTGCGCGACGCCGCGATGAGCGCCCGGCCGCCCGATGGCGCGCGCGACGTCGCCGTACGAAACGACGTCCCCGAACTCGAGGCTCGCCACGAGCCGCCAGGCCTCAAGCGCCAGGGCCGTGCCCGTAAGCGAAAGCGGCACGTCGAAACGCCGCAGTCGCCGCCGGAAATACGCCCGCACCTGCGCGGCCGCCTCCGCCAAGAGCGGATCCGCGATCCGCGCGGCGGGCCGGCGCGCGCGCTCGAACGATGCGGCAACGAGGCCCGCGTCGTCGCGTTCAACGGCGAGCGAAAGCCCGAAGGGCGTCGGGAGATGGACGCTCCGCGCGCTCGTCTTCGCTAGCGCGCGAGCGCCAGGGTCATGGCGGTGAGGACCTTCGAGCGGAACGGCACGTACGCGCGCTTGCTGAAGACATCGTAATCGTTCAGTTCGATCGAGCGCAGGATCCGCGAATAGAGCGCGAGCGCCAGACGCACCGTATACCGGCTCTCGGGCGAGAGCAAGGCGATCCCGGGCTCGGCCGACGCGTACAGCTCGCGCACGCGCGCGATCTGGAATTGCATCAGCCGGACGAACGAATCGTCGATGACCGCTTCGAAGACGTTGCTTTCCGAGTAGCCGAAACGCGCGAGATCTTCGGACGGCAGATAGATGCGGCCCATCCGGGCGTCCTCGCCGATATCGCGCAGGATGTTCGTCAGCTGCATCGCTCGGCCCAGCGCCACCGCGTATTCCAGGGCGCCGTTCGAATACCCGAGCACCGGCGCGACGAGCAGCCCGATCGTCGAAGCGACGTGATAGCAATAGTCGAGCAGCGATTCGTAGGTCGGATAGCGGCGGATCGTGATGTCCATCCGCAGGCCGCGCAGCAAGTCGAGCGCCGGTTCGAGCGGCACGTCGAAGTTGCGCGTCGCATCCTGATACGCGACGAAGATCGGCTCGCACGCGAAGCCGTGCACGGCCGCGACCAGCTTGCGTTCGAGTTCGTCGATCGACGCCAGCCGTTCGGCTGCGGGCGTGTTCCGGTCGACGATGTCGTCGGCGGTCCGGCAGAACGCGTAGATCGCCCAAATCGCCCGGCGCTTTTCGGGGCCGAGGAAGAGCGAGGCCATATAGAAGGTTTTCGAAGCGGTCTTCGTCAGCTCGCGGCAAACGCGGTACGCCTGATCGCGCTCGGGCAACGCCGGCGCGGTCAGGTCGACGAAGCCTTCCAGCACTTCCTTACGCGCGAACACCGAGGAGTTCCAACGCGGCCCCTGCCGCGATCTGAGCGCTGCGCGTCGCACCTTCGATGCTCGCGGGGAACTTCATGTTCGTGTAGCAGCCCGCGAGCAGCAGGTTCTTCACGGGCGTGCGAACGCCGGGGCGCAGGCGCTCGGCGCCCGGCCTCGCGCGATAGACGCTCTTGGGAATCCGCACGAGCTTCGCCTTGACCAAGTGCTCGCGCGTCGCGAGCGGGTACAGCCGCACCATGTCCGCCATGATCTTCTCGACGATCGTGTCGTCGTCGAGCTTGATCAGGTCGTCGGCCGGAGCGACGCAGATCTCCACGAACGAGCGGTCCGGCCATTCGTAGCCCGTCGTCGCTTGGCCGAGGTCCGCGTGCACCGGCAGCAGCGTCCCCGCGCCGAACACGAGGTTCGAGAACCGGGAGATTTTGCGATCGAACCAGAGGTGCGCGTTGATGACCGGGCTCGAATCGAGCTTGGCGATGCCGGCGACGAGCGGATCGCGCAGCATTTCGGCCGGGAGCAGGCGCGCCGCATCGTGGATGCGCGCGGCGAGGACGACGACGTCGGCCTTGTACGTGCGTCCGTCGCGGGTGCGCGCGCCCACGCAACGGTCGCCTTCGAAGAGCAGCTCCGCGGCGCCCGAACTCATCTCGATCTGCTGGCCGCGCTCGCGCAGGTACTCGACCATCGGATCGATCAGCTTGAGCGAGGGCGGCCCGTCGAAGAATCCGGCGCGGCTTGCATTCTTGCTCGAAGCGAAATAGGCGAAGACGCGCAACATCGCCTCGGCCGAGATCTTGTCGGCGGGCGTGAAGTTCAACGCGAGCGCCATCGGCGCGAAGAACGTGCGCAGCATGTGCTCGCTCATCCCGCGCATGCGGTGCCATTGCACGTAGGTCAGGTCGTCTTGGCGCTCCGCGTACTCATGGTCGCCGAACAGAATCGGCAGCGTGCCCTTGGCGAACTGCAGCTTCTCGATCGTGTTGAAGACGTACTTGCCCTTGAGGACAGCGCCGACGCCGTGCAGCGGATGCGGCGCGTCGACGAACCCGAATTCTTCGAAGATCGGCTGGCCGTTGAAACGCGAACTGAAGTGCGGCGGCATCGCGAAGGTCAGGGTGTGCGGCTGCCAGCGCAGGTTGTCGAAGACGCCGACGTCCTTCATGAGCTGCTGGACGTTCTCGTAGCCGCCGAAGATCGCGTGCAGGCCGCTCTCGAGCCAATCTCCATCGCGGTCGCGCCACGACGACAACATCCCGCCGGCGATCGGGCGCTTCTCGATGACGAGCGCGCTCTTCCCCGCGTCGGCCAAATACTTCGCGGTAGCGAGCCCAGCCGGGCCGCCTCCGATGATCAGTACATCCGGTTCCGCCGTTGCGATCAACTCATAGCCCCCGGAGATACGGTAGCGCTGCTCTCCAGACCCAGCGGGTTCGTCAAAGTAGCTAGGGCGCCCATCGTTCTCCTCTCGATCCCCCGTCTTCGCTACGTTACTCGCCCAGCCTCAGTGCAACCGTGATAGTCGGCACAAAGGCTCTCCAACGGCATTGTAACGGAGTCCACTACGGTAGGTTTGTAGCCGCTGCGTCATGCCTGCGCCGACCGCCCCGTGGCTAAACCTCCACGAGCTGCTCGATGCGGGCCCCTCGAACTCTTGACGCCGGCGATTATCAGACGCTCGAACCGCTCCTAACGGCGCACGATTCGACGGCTGATTCGGGTTTCGAGCCTGGCGGCCACGCCCCCCGCGCGCCGCCAGACCCCAAAAATCGCTCGTCTCGAGCCCTACGCTCCGGCTTTACCCCGCCGCGACGGGGGTCTTGATGATGATGCCGTTCTCGATGAGGAGCCGGTAGATCGCGTGCAGCTTGCCGTTGGTCGGGGCGATCGTCGCCTCGAGCCGCTTGCCGTCGAAGCTCACGTTCGCGATTCCGGGGTATTCCTCGAGCTCGGCGACCACTTGCGCCGTGTCGACGTCTTCGCCCACGAACGTGAAGTCCGAGAGCACCACTTTCACGTTGCCGACCTGAATGTTGCGGTCGGACAACTTCGCCACGAGCGAGGTCAGGTTGCCCGGAAAAATGATCTTGAGCTTCAAAATCGAGTTCTCGAGCTCAACCGCGGTCGATCCGGCCGCGTCCTCGGCGATCTTCTTGGCGATCGCAAACCACCGAGCCTGGGGTTCGGGGACTGCCAAGATTGGGATCGTAAGCTCAGCGAAAACAGCCATAGTTTCTCCTTAAGCAGTCACCCCACCGAGCAACGCCTGCGCGCGAAGCGGCATAGAGTCCCGTGGGTGCGGAGCCGTCAGACAATACTCCGTCCCGAGTATACTCCAGACCACCCAAACCACATTGTAGCCTCGGCTTCATCGTAGCCTCGGCTTCATCCTCAGGCGAAGTCTTCGGCTAGGCGGCTGGGGCGGCGGCATGCACCCGCGGCCCGAAGCATGTGGTTAGGCAGGCGCGTGGGGTGGACGACATGCCCCCGCGGGGCCTCCAGCTTTCCCGCGGAGCCATGGATGGCGGGAGCGGGAAAGTGGAGGAGTAGCGATTTCGCACGATGCGAAATCGCGGGCGTCCCCGCGGGGGCATGTCGTCCACCCCACGCGCCGGGCCCAACCGGCAGCTACTGATGCGCCACCGCGTGACGGATCCAATCGATGATCGGTTGTGTCGCGAACGCGGCCGCGATTGCCACGATCGTGATGGCGATGTAGATATACAAGTGTTTGCGCGGCACGATTCGCCAGCTTTCTGCACGCTTCTCGCGATGTCACCCTTTCGACACGCTCAGGGTGACCGTGGTGATGACGGCCTTCGACGGGGGCAATGAGAAAGGCCGGGTCCTTGCGGAACCGGCCTTCTTCGTCTTTGCGTTGGTTGCGGGTTCGCGCTTAGCCGGGGACTCCCATTGAGCCCCAGAAGCGGTCGGGGTAGAGCGTGTTCCAACCGTTGATCGGCTGGTGCTGCTTCACGTTTCCGTTCGATTCCACCGGGTCGCCGGGATTGTAGTGCGCCGAGGGATGAGCCGGAACCGCATCCAGCGGGGTCTGATCGTCGGGAGCCTTCACCAGGGCCGACGGCCACTTCGCGCCCTGGTGGCACGTGTAGCACGTCACGGCTTTCACCGTCGAGGGGAAGTACTTGTGGTTGATGTCGTCCACCATGTAGAACATCCGAAGCGCCAGCTTGTTCGTCGGATAGTACCGCAAGGTCACGAAGTCCGCAGTGTTGTGGCAGAACAGGCAGTTCACGCCCAGTGAACGAGCCACGCCGTACATCGCGTTGTACACATACCCGAGCTGCTTGGTCGTCTTGTAACGGTACTGCACGTACTGCACAGGAACGATGTTGTAGTGAACGTCCAGCCGCGCTGAGCCGCGATGGCACGTCGCGCAACCGACCGCGCCGCTCACCGCCTGCGTCGGTACGTCTTCTTTGTCCTTGAACACCCACGCCGTGTTGATCGCCACCGTCGAGCTCACCATGTTCCGCGCGAGCTTCTTCGTCGGGGTGTCGTACGCGTAGTTCGTCAGGTTGTGGCAGTATTGGCACTGCACGCCCAACGACTGCGTGAAGTAGTTCATCTGGTTGAGAACGCCGGCGTAGTCGTACTTCTTGAGGACCTGAACGTTATACAGCTTGCCTCCGACATACGCATGGGGGACCGACTTGGGCTGCGTCGAGTAATCCAACGGCGCCGCTTGATCGACCGGGCCCACGCCCTTGGCCTGGTCCGGAGGGATCGGCCCACCGTACGGGGTTCCAAGGAACGGCGTTACCGACGTCGTGTACTGTTGGTTGGGAACGAACGTCCGCTTCCCCTGACCGACCACCGCCGTCGGACGCTGTTGGAATGCCGTCGCGTTGCGATCGGACACGCCTTCAAACGGCCGCGTCGTGTTCGGTCCGGGAGGCCCGGAATCCGCACGTGCACGCTCCAGCAACGGCTGGAACAGCCCGGCGAACACGAGCGCCGCGATGATGATGAATGGAGCCAATAGGCGCCGATAGTTCATGATATCCTCTAGTACTTGCTAGTACTGCTCGTACGACAAGGCACTTAGCGCGCGAGTCCTGGCTGATCGACTTCGATCGGGACCGCCAGGGGGCGGCGCAGGATCTGATCGCGAGAGATCGGGCCGTATTCTTTCACCGTGCCGTGGTCAACGCCCCAAACGTACCAGTTGTCCGTGAACACGCCGCACGCCATGATCCCGCAGAAGCACGCCGTACCGAGTGCCGCGGGGAACGCCCACAGCCACACATGGATCGACTTCGGCGTCGCGTTGAAGCCCATCGTCCACTTCCAGAACAACATCGCTTTGTACGATCCAGAGTGCAGCTCTTTGATCTCAGCCACTTCGTGATGGCTGCCCTCAGAGGCCGTCGAGAGGATCGTGCCGGCGTGCGCGCCGATCAGCAGGGAACTGCCGAACAGACTCGCGATCGCCCATTGATGGAACGGGTTGTAGTAGAAGTTGCCCCAGCGGATGCTGAAATTGTTCGCCCAGTCAAGATCGCCGTACCAGCCAAGTTGCGGTGCCTCGGCCCACGTCCCCATCATCGCCGGGTGGAAGAAGTACACTGCTCCCATCCACATGATCGGAATCAGGAAACCGAAGAACAGCCATGGACGCCAGTGATGCCGTTCGAGATGCTCCCAGCAGCGCCCGAGCCAGCACAACACCGACAAGGCGAACAGACCGACGCACCACTGCCACCAGCCGCCGCTCTCCAGCGTCGGAGCGTACCCTAAGCCCTGATCGGGCGGCAGGATCTGTACGTTCGCGAAATACTGGAAGAACAGGCTGAGGTGACCGTGCACTTGGGCCAAGCACGCGCCGGCCCACATCGTCAATCCGGCAAAGAAGAACGCTACCGAAAAGACGCCCCACGTCCCAAGCCACACCGTCCCGAACTGGGAGTCCACCAGGAGCTTGTCCTGAAGGAACGGGATCCGGAACGCTTTCCCGATGCGAATCCCGAGCGGATCCAGATGATCGTAAATGCTCGGTTCCGCGTATTCGATCGGCTTGGAGGGCAGTGGATCACGCGGGCCTACCGCGATGCCATACGGGTCTATGTAAGTTGCCATCTGCTATTCCTTCCCGCCTACTGCATCCACGGCAGGTTGTGAATCCACGGAAGATGCCACTGCCAGATCGCGATGTAGTCTTTCACCAACGGCCCGGCCGTGATGTCCATCAGATCGCAATTGATCAGCGTGAACAGCCCCCAGTAGTACAGCAACCGGTGGATTCCGTACTCACCGATCGAGTAGCCGACGTAGTCGCGCCAGAAGTTGTCTTCGCGCAACATCTCGACTTTCGGGTTCTTATCCGTGTTGAACGTTCCCAAGATCGCACTGCCGTGCATCGAGAGGAACATCGCTCCAAGGAAGAAGCCGGCAAGCGCTAGGTCATGCCACGGGTTCATGTACCAATTGAAGAAACGCCAACCGTAATTGGACGTCCACGTCAAGTGAGCCGTGAAACCAAGGTCCATCCCCTCGCACCAGCAGCCCATCAAGAGCGGCCGAACGAGCTGGACGGAGAGCCATGCCGAGATTGCCGTCGCGAACATCACCGGCACGTGGTAGCCCATCTCGAGCTTCCGGCAGATGTCCACTTCGCGCAACGCCCACCCGACGAAGGCGACCGTTGCGAAGATCACTGTGAGCTGCCACGCACCGCCCTCGTAAAACGGAGCTACGCCGAGCCCGAATTGACGCGGCGGTGAATTGACGGCTCCACGCAGCAGATCGTAGTCCCCCGACTGCCACGACCGGAAATCTCCCGAGCCGTGCGCAGAGAGAAACACGGCGGCTAACGCAGCGAAGACGCCCGCAAGCGAGATCCATCCCCATACGCCAACGTAAAACCGCCCGACCCACGTGTCGAACAAATCGCCGCCGAAGATCGTACGATCCAAGATCGTCTTCCCCGGCTTGCGATAATAGGTCTCTACTGATTCAAAATCTGTTGCCATGTTGCCAATCCCTATTAGGCACCGCCCTCGGGCGCAATCGACCGAGGGCGAGCGTTGGCGTTACGACTCGACCCGCGCGCTGGCGTCCTCCGGACAGAGTGTTACTTTGCGCCGGGTGCAGGTGCGACAGGGGCGGGCTGCAGTTCGGCCTGCGTCGGAGCAGAACCGTCTGCATTCACCGGCTGCCACACGTTCAGACGCGGCGAGGCCAGGCAAACGAAGTGAATCACGAACGCGACAAACGTCGCGCCGACCAATGACGCGCCAATCGTGGCGCGAAGATTGTAAGGATTGTACGGACGACGTACATACTGGGCCATGAAGTCCTCCCTAAGAACTCAGTAACCGGCGCGCAAGCTCTTCCGCCCGCGGCGCCGCGATCAAGCGCATTACCAACGGTCGACGACTACCTAGTCACCCACGAAGGGTGGTACTACCAGGGACGTCCCCACCACAGGCTGGTGTGGCACGCGAGGAACGTTGCAACATAAACCCACACGCCGTAGACGGTGAAGCGGTGCACGATCCAGTCCGCGTTGTTAAACAAATCCCGATACACCTCGGGAACGAGGTCATTACGTTCCTCGTAAACGATCTGATCTTCCAAAGCTGCCACGGAATTAATCCCCCGTTCTCAAGCTGGCTGGCCGCAGAGCGGCTCCAAGCGAGTGTAGCACCCGGGTACGGGCCACGTTGTAGCGCGTGTTACCAAGGCGGCAGAGCCGCTTTCCCGGGCCGGGCAGGCCACGGCGTAACGCCATCCGCCTGTGCCTGGCACGTTCCCGGGCGCCGGTCCCCCCGTTCCTCATCGGCCGCACCCCTCCTTAAAAAGGATGCAAACAGCATGCGCGAAGGGCGGCCCTGCCGCGGGTGATGGGGGTCACGGCCCCGCCCGCGCGAGCTCTTATGCCGGGGTCAGCCGCCAGTGCCGGGCGCGTTCCCGCTCCCGCCAGAGCCGCGCGTAGACGCCGTTGTGGGCGATCAGCTCGTCGTGCGCGCCGCTCTCCACGAGCCGGCCCCGCTCGAGCACGAGGATCCGGTGCGCGTGGCGGATCGTCGAGAGCCGGTGCGTCACCACGATCACCGTCTTGCGCGAGACCAGCGTCTCGACGGCCCGGTGAATCTCGGCCTCCGTGATCGGGTCCACGCTCGCCGTCGCCTCGTCCAGGATCACGATCGGCGCGTCCTTGAGGATCGCGCGAGCGATCGCGATGCGCTGGCGCTCGCCGACCGAGAGCGTCGCGCCGCCTTCCCCGATCACCGTATCGTAGCCCGCCGGCAGGCCCAGGATGAACTCGTGGCAGCGCGCGGCGCGCGCCGCGGCCTCGACGTCGGCCTTGCTCGCGTCGGGCTTGCCGACCAAGATGTTGTTCAGCACGCTGTCGCGGAACAGATAGGCGTCCTGGAAGACGATCGCGACGCAGCGCTGCACGTCCTCGGCCCGCATCTCCCGCACGTCGACGCCGCCGATCTCGACCTTGCCGGACGAGGGGTCCCAGAAGCGCGCGATCAGCCCGCCCATCGTCGTCTTGCCCGCGCCTGACGGGCCGACCATCGCGGTCACGCTGCGCTCGGGGATCGTGCAGCTCACGTGGTCCAGCACCAGGTTGTCGCCGTGCGAGAAGCTCACGTCGCGGAACGCGATGTCGAAGCGCTCGGGGAACGCCCCGGCCGGCGGCTCCGGCAGCGTCGGGGTCGCGAGGATCGCGCCGATGCGGTCCAGCGCCGGGCGCACGGATTTCAGCCGAAGGTAGGCATCCGTCGCCTCGAACATCGGCTGGTAGAGCCGGATGCTCACCACCAGGAAGACCAGCTCCGTCGTCACGCTGATCGCGCCGCCCGCGGCCAGCAGCGCCCCGGTCATCAGGATCGTCGGGAAACTCAGTTCAAAGAAGAACCACGCGATGAACGCCGTCGGCGCCGGCGCGACGACCGTCGCGAACGAGCGCTGCTTGAGCAGCGTCAGCGCGCGGGTCAAGCGCACGAAGCGGTCGCCCGAAAGATTGAACGCGCGCAGCAGCGGCATCGACTCGACGTACTCGAGGATCCGCAGCATCGCTTCCGTCCGCGTCTCCAGCAGCCCCGGCGCGTAGACCGAGGCCGCGCCCTGCGCCATGAACAGCACCGGGAGCGCGAGCGGCAGCACCACGACGCCGGCCAGCGCCATCCGCCAATCGATCGCGAACAGGAAGAGCACCACGAAGAACACTTGCGCCAGGCCGCCCGCCAGATCGTCGACGCCTTGCGTGAGCGTGTCCTCGACGAGCGAGAGATCCTGCGTCGTCTTCGCGACGGCTTCGTCGGGGTCGCCCTGCGTGAAGAAGTTCAGCGGCAGCGTCCGCAAGTGCCGCGCGACGCGCGCCCGCAGGGAGCAGGTCATGCGCACGATCGCGAGCCGCGTCGCACGCGAGGCGCGCGCGCCGAAAAAGGCCTGGGCCACAATCACGGCGAGCAGCGCGATGCCGACGGCCAGCGCCGTCCCCGGCGTCCCGTGGCGGCGGAACGCCGCGACCAAGCCCAGGTAAACGATCGGGATCGGGAGCGCCGCGCACAGCGCTTCAAGCACCGTGAACGCGAGCCCCGAGCGCAGCTGCGGATCGTTACGATCGAAGATCTCGTTCCCGCCGCCGGTCGAGCGCTGCACCTGACCGTTCGAGGCGCCGCTCGCCGAGGCTGGGGCGCGTTTCGCGGCGCGAGCTGAGCCGTTCGCCGTGCCGCTCATCGCGCGATCCCCTCAGCCGCCGATTGCGCCGACGTGCCGCCGTTCTCCGCCGATGCGCCGCCGTTCTCCGCCGCGCCGCCGTTCGACGAAGGCGCGCCGCCGGCGGCGATCGTCCATTCGAAGGACGTCGTGTAATCGTGCCACAGGCGGGCGTAGCGATCGTTCGAGGCCAGCAGATCGGCATGCGTGCCTTCGCCGACGATCCGCCCCGCTTCGAGGACCACGATCTTGTCGGCGTCCATGATCGTCGAGAGCCTGTGCGCGATCACGAGCACCGTCTTCTCCCGCGCCAGCGCCGCGAGCGCATCTTGGATCAATGCTTCGTTCTCCGGATCCGTCGAGGCGGTCGCTTCATCTAAGATCAGGATCGGCGCTTCCTTTAAGAGCGCGCGGGCGATCTGCAGCCGCTGACGCTCGCCCTGCGAGAGGCGCATGCCGTTGCGGCCGACGACCGTCGCGTAGCCGCGCGGCATCGCCGAGATGAACTCGTGCGCGCGCGCCGCCTGCGCCACCTCCACGAGCCGCTCTTCGCTGACGTCGCTGCGGCCCATGCGGATGTTCTCGGCGATCGTGTCGTCCAGCAGATAGGTCTCCTGGAAAACGAAGGCGATCCCGTCCATCAAACGTTCCAAACGGTACGCGCGCACGTCGCTGCCGCCCACGGACACGTCGCCGCTGTCGACATCCCAGAAGCGAGCCGCCAACCGCGCGAGCGTCGTCTTCCCGGCGCCGGAGAGCCCGACGACCGCCGTCACTTTGCCGGCCGGAACTTGCAGCGTGATGTCGCTGAGCGCATCGCGGCCGTACGCATCGCTCGAATACCGGAACGTCACCGCGTGGAAGCCGATCGAGCTGTCCGCCGGAGTTTCCAGCGTGCCGGCGTCCGCGAGCAGCCCGGATGCGAGCATGTCCTCCAGGCGGCCGGCGCTCACGCCTGCGGAGACGACCGTCGAGGTCAGCTTCGCGAGCCGCAGCAGCGCGCCGGAGAGACGCAGGTTGAACAAGCCGAAGAACACCAGCGTCGCGAGATCGACGAGGCCCGTTCCGTGCAGCCAGATGCCCAGCGGGATCACGATCAAGATGTTGCTGTTCGTCAGCGTGCGGGCCAAGCTCGCGGGGAACGCCGTCGCTTCCACCTGCGCGCTCGAGGCGCCGCGGTATGCATCGATCGCGGATTCCAGAACCCGCACGGACTCGTGCGATTGACCGAACGATTTGTGCAACACGATCGCGCGCGTGAACTCCGCCGTCGCCGCGTTCACGCGGTCGCGGGCCCGTTCGTATTCCAGGCGCCGCGCCTGCGCACGCTCGACCAAACGCCGCTGCACGACCAGCGTCAGCGGATAGGTCACGAGCGATGCCAGCGCGAGCCGCCAATCGACGACGAAGAATCCCACCACGATCGCGAGCGGAATCACGACCGCCGAGACCACATCGATGAAGTCGTCGGCGAAGAACGTTTGCACGCCGTCGACGTCTTCGATCACGGTGTGCTTGAGCGCGCCGCTCTGGTGCACGTTGAAGAACCCGAGCGGTACCTTCCCGAGCGTGCGCGCCAGGTTGACGCGCAGGCCGTACCCTACGCCGACGGCCGCGACGCGCGAGAGGATCCGGGCGAAAAACAGCAGCGCGAACCGCGCCTCGACGGAGACCACGGCCCACAGCGCCCACGGGCGGATCAACAGGCCCTCGGCCTTAGGGCCGACCGTATTGATCGCGATCCAATAGACGATCGCGGCCGGGACCAGCGTCAGGAGCGCGCTCACCGCGCCCAGGAAGCCCGTGAAGACCAGGCGCCCGCGCTCGCGTGAGGCTAAGCGCCAGAGCGTCCCGAGGCTTCTAAGCAGCGTCGCGTTGCTCAGAACAACCCGCCTTCCAGATTCGGAGGCCGAACCATCGAAACTCTCCCAAGAACCGCTCTAACCGAACGATCATCGGACGACTCGGCAAGGCCCGCCGTGCCGAAAATCACAGACGTAAGCCCCGCGGCGTAACGCCCGGGGCATTCCATGAAAAGAGGAAGAGGGGCAGCCTCGCGGCCACCCCCCTCTTGCTCTGAAGCGTCAGCCCCGCCGTTGGTCGCGCAGCTTGGCGTTGGCTTCCTTGTATGCGTTGGTCAGCCAGCCGTTGGCCAGCGGGTAGACGATCGCAGCAACGAAGCCGGGGAACACTAGGATCCAAAACCAGGCCGGAGGCCCAGGATACCCACCGTAGTAGTAGGGTTTCCCGGCGGTCTCGGGGTTACCATCGAGACCTGCCGCCAGCGCTGCCCCTTGAATGGCCGCGATCAGCACGGGGACGATAATCCCCGCCAGACCGAGGCTACCGACGATCGCCCTCATACGCTTGGAAAACGAATTCATGCTTCGCAACCCTTCTCTACTTGGGCGACCGAGGTAAAACGATGATTAGCGGTTCTTGCCGGCGTTACGAACGCTCGCGTCGGCCGCGAAAACGACGAATGCCGCGAGGATGCTGCTGAACGCAAGGATCCAGAACCAGGTCGGCGGGCCAGGGTATCCGCCGTAATAGTAGGGCTTACCGATGGTCTCTTTGTTACCGTCGAGCTCCGTCGCAAGCGCATAGCCGTGCACTTGGAGGAACGCGAACAGTCCGAAAGCTGCCGCTCCCAACGCCGCGATCGCCTTCTTAATCGAACTCATTCTGCGCAACCTTTCCTTTCACGTGAAGGGGGAGCCGTCGGCGCACCGAGCCTTACGCTGACGGCACCGCCGGAGTTAATGCTAGACAGCTCCTAGACGCAGATTAGCATAGCGCCCCAGCGGAACGTGTAGCCTGTGCTACCACGAAAGCCCCCCTCAAACGCCGCTCCGAGAGGCCGATCCGCAGAGAGGGACGATGGCCGCAGGAGGCCTCACGCGAGTGCAGAGCAAGCGACCGGCGCGCCCCCATATTTTCGCCCTGAGATCGTCCGCCGCGTCACCCTTGGGCTTGCCCGTCCGTACCACCCTTGAGCTTTTCGAAGGGCGACCCCTCGGCAGGAAAACGCAAGAGCGCGCAAGCGACCGAGAGGTAACCCGCCCCGCACCCCGCCCGATCGGCAAACAGTAGCAGCAGCAGTATAGGAAGGCGGGCCCTGAGGCGAGCCTAGCGGCTTGGGGCCGGTAGAGGAGAGGCGGCTTCCCTGGGGTATGACGATGCCGATGTTATCGAGGCTCTCGGCTGCGCTGGTTGGAATCGCGCTCGTTCTTGCTATCCCGCTCGCAGGCTGCAATAAGCCCGCTCCGCCGCCGGCGAACGCCGGGCCCAAGATCGGGCTCGTGACCGACGCGAACGGGCTGGGGGACAAGTCGTTCAACGACGAGGCGTACGCGGCGCTGCAAGAGGCCCAGCGGCGGCAGCACATTCAGCTCGACGTGCTCGAGTCGCACAGCAGCTCCGAGTACTTCTCGAACCTGACGCTGATGGCGACCAAGGATACCGATCTGACGATCGCGATCGGCTTCGACATGGCCAAGGACGTCGTCGCGGTCGGGCGGCGCTGGCCCAAGCGGAACTTCGCGCTCATCGATGCGATCGCGAACATTCCCAACGTCACGTCGGTCACGTTCCGCGAACAAGACGGCGCGTTTCTCGCGGGTTCGCTCGCGGCGCTGGTCAGCAAGACGCGCACCGTCGCGTTTCTCGGCGGCGTCGACACTCCGCAATTGCGGCGCGTCGAAGCCGGGTATGTCGCGGGCGCACGCGAGGTCGATCCCGCGGTGAAGGTGCTCGTCGAGTACGTCGGATCGAACTTCGATTACGACGGCGGCAAGCGCGTCGCGCACGATCTGTTCAGCAAACACGCCGATATCGTGTTCACCGCGGCCGGCAAAGCGGGGCTCGGCGCATTCGAAGAAGTCAAAGCGCACACCGGGGATTACTTGATCGGCGTCGACACCGATCAAGAAGCGCTTGCGCCCGGCAAAGTGCTGACCAGCATGGTCAAGAACATCGCCGTCGGCATCCAGCGCCTGTGCGAAGAGACGGTGTCGCAGAAGCCGATCAGCGGGCAAGTCGATCTCGGACTCGCCGACGCCGCCGTCGGCCTCGCCGATACCGCGACGTTGCACAAGGTTCTCTCGCAACACGGCAGCGAAGTGCTCACGTCGATCGATCGTGCGATCGTCGACGGCACGATCAAGGTCCCCACCACGCGCCAGCAACTCGGCGCGTTCAAACCCGTCGCGGTCGGCGTGTAGCATCAACTACAGCGCTTTCGTGATACGATGTGAGCCAAAGATAGGGAGCAATCGATGGAAGCCACTTTCGGAACCACACTGATCTTCACGCTCATCATCGTGGGGACGATCATTGCCTCGCCGATCCTCGCGCTGATTCCGTGGCCCTGGATCGATCCGGAAGACGCGCTGTAATCTGAGGCTCTTGCCCTAGCTCACCCTTCGACAGGCTCAGGGTGATGGGCATGCCGAGGGCCCGTCGTTCTTGCTCGCCGCCTTCCCGTAAGGGCGGCGCGCCTTTTTTTCCCGCGATTGCGTGCCTTTTGGCTTGCGATCCCGTTCCTAACGCGCTCGCGTGCGGCGGGGGCGGATGTAGCCGGGGCGACAAAACACGGAGTGGGTCGCGCCCTACAATCCGGACAGGTCCCACCTCCGCCAAAACCAAGGATTGCATGGAGAACAGCGAGCGAGCCATCGCCCAGCGCCGCGCGGCGACGATCTGGACGCGGATTCATCCGCCGTTCGCGTTCGCGCAATTGGCCGTCTGCATCGTCAGCGTCGGCTTGATCTGTTTGTTCTTCGCGGGCCAGGTCTCGTTCAAGATCGTGCACGTTTCCGCGCTGCTGAAGATCGGTCTGATGGCGGGCGCCATGCTGACCGGATCGCTGTGGGAGCGCGCGGTCTACGGATACTGGTGGTTCGCGCCGGAATTCTTCTTAGAGGACCTGCTGACATACGTCGTAGCGCTCTTTCAAATCGGCTATCTTCTCGTGTATTACCACTCGCCCGATAACTTGGCGGCGAACGTCGCAGTGCTGATCGTGTCGTACTTTGCCTACGTGGTGAACGTGACGCAATACGTGCTCAAACACCGCGTGGCGCGGCGCGCCATGGTGCTCGTGGCGGAACGTTCGCCGCGCGACGAAAGACGAGGCAGATCCCGCAGATAGTACGTGCAAGGCGCTAGCGCCGAATTTGTGTCAAAAGTCACGGCTGTAGGGTCCGTGCGGTGCTGTAATGTCGGCAGCCTACTCAGTCTGTCCTAGAGGCTTTGCATGTCCGTTCAGCAGCCCGTCAACGGCGCTTCTCCGTCTCCTGCAACCCGGGCCGTACTGCCCGTGGCGAGCGCCGAAGGCTCCGTAACGCGCACGAAGCCGAAACCAAAGACGAAGGCCGCCGAACGGCCGCAAAACGGCGCGGCGCCGAGCTACCCGTTTAGCGGGATCGTCGGCCAGGACGAGATGAAGCTGGCGCTGATCCTGAACGTGATCGATCCCCGCGTCGGCGGCGTGATGATCATGGGGCATCGCGGCACCGCGAAGAGCACCGCCGTCCGGGCGCTCGCGGACATCTTGCCGAGCATCGTGCGCGTCGCCGGGGACGTCTGCAACCGGACGCCCGACGAGCTCGACGAGCACGTCGCCGGCACGAAGACCGAAAAGGTCCCCGTCCCCGTCGTGGATCTGCCGCTCGGCGCGACCGAGGACCGCATCTGCGGGACGATCGATATCGAACAGGCGCTCGCGCACGGCAAGAAGCGCTTCGAACCGGGCCTGCTCGCGCGGGCGCACCGCGGCTTCCTGTACATCGACGAAGTCAACCTGCTGGAAGACCATCTGGTCGATCTGCTGCTCGACGTCGCCGCCAGCGGCCGCAACGTCGTCGAACGCGAGGGGATCAGCATCGCCCACCCGGCGCGCTTCGTGCTCGTCGGCTCCGGCAACCCCGAAGAGGGCGATCTGCGCCCGCAATTGCTCGACCGGTTCGGGCTGAACGTCCGGATCACGACGGTGCTCGATCCGGCGCTGCGCGTCGAGATCGTCAAGCGACGCCGCGCCTACGACGCCGATCCGCAAGCCTTCACTGAGGCCTGGGAAGCACAGCAGCACGAGTGGACGTCGCGGATCGCCCGCGCCCGCAAGCGCGCCCCCGCCGTCACGATGCCCGACGACGTTCTGCTCGCGATCGCGCAGCTCTGCGCGGACCTGGGGATCGACGGTCACCGCGGCGAGCTGACGATCACGCGCGCCGCGATCGCGCACGCCGCCTATCACAACCACAAGCATGCGACGCTCGCCGACGTGCGCGCGGTCGCCTTGATGGCGCTCCGTCACCGTCTGCGGCGGGATCCGCTGGAGACGACCGACTCGGACGAGCGCATCCAGCGAGAACTCGAGAAGCTCTAACCATGTTGGCGAGTCATCTCGTCGGACTGGAAGCAGCACTCGAAGCGACGCTCCTGCTCGCAGTCGATCCGGGCCTTGGCGGCCTGGGCATCTCGGGATCCGTCGGCTCCGGGAAGAGCTCGCTCGCCCGGACGCTGGCAAACGCGATCCCGGAAGGCGCGCCGTTCGTCGAGCTGCCGCTCGGCATCACGCAGGACCGGGTCCTCGGCGGCCTCGATTTCGAAACGATGCTCACGACCGGGCGGCGTGTCGTGGAGAGCGGCGTGCTCGCGCGCGCCGACGGCGGCGTCCTGTACGTCGACGCGCTCAACCGGCTCGATCAGGCGATCGTCACGCAGCTGCTCGACGTCATGTCCCGCGGCAGCGTCGCGATCGAGCGCGAGGGCTTGAGCCTCCTTCAGCCGGCCCGCTTCATGCTGGTCGCCAGCTTCGACCCGAGCGACGGCGAGCCGCCGCGCGACGTGCTCGACCGGCTCGCGCTGATCGTCGGGCTCCCCGCCCAGCGCGATCCCGAGGCGCGCGCGGACGTCGTGCGCGCGGTGAGCGCCCGCGACCGCGCCGCCGCAGCGAAGGACGATGCCGAGGAGATCGCGCTGTGGCGCGGCAACGTCGCGCGCGCCCGCGAGCGCCTGCCCGAGGTGACGATCGAGGACGAGCAGCTGATCGAGCTCTCGCTCGCGGCGCTGAGCCTGGGCGTCGAAGGGAACCGCGCCGACATCTTCGCGGCCCGCGCGGCGATCGCCGCGGCCGCGCTCGCGGGGCGCCCCGTCGTCAGCGACGAGGACGTCGCGCTCGCCGTCAAGCTCGTGCTGCTGCCGCGCGCGACCCAGCTCCCGCAGCCGCCGGAGCCGCCCGAACAGAAAGAGCAGCCCAAGGAGCAAGCCGCGGCGCCCGAGCCGGAGCCTGATCCCGACCCCGAACAAAACGACGACGAAAAGTCCGAAAGCCAGACCGCCGAATCCGCCGCCGAGCTGCTCGTGGGTTCGATCGCCGTCGTGCTGCCGCCGAACCTGCTCGACATGCCGTTCGCGAAAGCGGCGCGCGGCGGCCCCGGGAGCCGCGGCGAGACGCAGAAAGCCAAGCGCGGCCGCGTCGTCGGCGCCCGCCCGGGCTCGCCGAAAACGGGCTCGCTCGCGCTCTTCCCCACGCTGATCGCCGCCGCGCCGCGCCAGAAGATGCGCGCCGCCGGCGCGCGCTTCGCCGTCGAGCGCGACGATTTTCGCATCAAGCGCTTCCGCTCGAAGGCCGGCACGCTCTATCTGTTCGTGGTCGACGCCTCGGGCTCGATGGCCGTCAACCGCATGCGTGAAGCCAAAGGCGCCGTCACGACCTTGCTGCAGCAAGCCTACGTGCACCGCGATCACATCGGCTTGATCTCGTTCCGCGGGCGCGAAGCCCAGGTGCTGCTTCCCCCCACGCAGAGCGTCGAACGCGCGAAACGGGAGCTCGACGTCTTGCCGACCGGCGGCGCGACGCCGCTCGCCGCGGCGCTGATCTCAGCTTGGCAAACCGCCAAACAAGCGCGCGCGCGCGGCTTGCAGCAATGCGTGCTCGTGCTGATGACCGACGGCCGCGGCAACGTGCCGCTGCAGCCGCGCCCCGACGGCACGCGGGCAAGCGAAGCCGAGATCGACGACGAAGTGCGCCGCGTCTGCGCCCTGATCCGGGCGGACGGCTGCCGCGCGGTCGTCGTCGATACGCAGGTCGACTATCTCTCGCGCGGCTACGCCCCGCGCCTCGCCGATTATCTCGACGCGCGTTACCTCTATCTTCCCAATGCAAACGCAGCCGATATCGTGAGGCATCTCTGAATGGCCAACAAACCGCACATCGTCGCCGTACTCGGCATGGAGCACTACAACGAGGCGCTCTGGCGCGAGGTTCGCGAACAGCTCGAACCCGACGCCAAGCTCTCGCGCTTCACCGAAAAGGATCTGCAGAAGCAGTCCCCTGAAGCCGCGCAGGCGATTCGCGACGCGGATTGCGTCTTCATGACGATGCTGAACTTCAAGTCCGAGACGGATTGGCTGCGCGAACAGGTCCAGCAATCGCGCGCGAAGACGGTGTTCGCCTTCGAATCGATGCCCGAAGTGATGCAGCTGACGAAGGTCGGCGATTACAACATGGCCGGCAAGACCGGCATGCCAGAGGGCATGAAGAAGGTCGCGCGGATCCTGGTCGGCGGGCGCGAGGAAGATACGCTCTACGGCTTCACCAAGTTGATGAAGCTCACGCGTGTCATGCTGCGCTTCATCCCCGAGCGGATGCACGATTTCAAGAACTGGATGCAGGTCAACATCTATTGGAATCAGCCGGAAGCATCCAACATCGTCAACATGTTCCGCTTCATCCTGCGCGAGTATTTCGGCGGGAAGGCGCACGTCGAGCCCGCCTCCGACGTGCCGCTGATGGGGCTCTATCACCCCGATGCGCCCGATCTCTTCCACGACGTCAAGGCGTTCCGGCGCTGGCGCGACCGCCGCGGCCGCCCGGAGAAAGCCGAAGGCACGATCGGCCTGCTCTTCTTCCGCAAGCACTTGCTGCAAGATCGCGGCTACATCACCGACGTGCTGCGCGCGCTCGAAGCCCGCAAGCTCTACGTGTATCCGGTCTTCGTCGCCGGGATCGAATCGCACGTCGCGGTCCGCGACTGGCTCGCGAAAGAGCATCTCGACGCGCTCGTGAGCACGATCGGCTTCGCGCTCGTCGGCGGCCCCGCGGGTTCGACGAAGCCGGGGCAAGCGGCGGCGATCGCCAACGAGATCCTCTCGGGGATGAACGTTCCGTACATCGTCACGCAGCCGCTCTACGTGCAAGATTACAAGGATTGGCACGAGCACGGCGTGGGCCCGATGCAATCGACGATCCTCTACTCCGTCCCGGAGATGGACGGCGCGATCTCGCCGGTCGTCCTCGGCGCGCTCAAAGACGGCCGCTACGTCGCCGACCCCGATCGGCTCGCGCGCCTTTCGGATCTGACCGCGCGCTGGGTCGCGCTGCGCCGCAAGAAGAATGCCGACAAGCGCATCGCGGTCGTCGCCTACGATTTCCCGCCGGGCGCCGGCAAGAAGGCGACCGCGGCCTTGCTCGACGTCCCCTCGAGCATTCTCGAGATCCTGCGCCGGCTCAAAGCCGAGGGCTATACCACGGGCGAGCTGCCCGCGACGCGTGAAGAGCTGTTGCACGTGCTCGACGTCGCGACCGATTCGCACCAAGCGGTGACGAGCGGTCAAGCGCGCGTCGTCACGCGCGCGCAATTCCGCGAAGTCACGACGCCTCGCGAACGCGAGCGCCTCGAAGCGCGCTGGGGTTCGTTCCCAGGCGAAATGGGCGCGATGGGCCGCGACGCCGTGTTCGTCGGCGGGCTGCAGTTCGGCAACGTCTTGGTGACGATCCAGCCGCGCTACTATCTCGAAGGCGACCCGATGCGCTTGCTCTTCGATAAAGAGAACGTGCCGCCGTATCAGTATCTCGCGTTCTACCGTTACGTCTCGCGCCTGTTCCGCGCCGATGCGCTGATCCACGTCGGGATGCACGGCTCGGCGGAATGGATGCCCGGCGTGCAACTCGGCATGACGAGCGAATGCTGGCCGGACGCGCTGCTCGGCGAACTGCCGCACCTCTATCTCTATCCATCGAACAACCCGAGCGAAGCGAACCTAGCGAAACGCCGCGGCTACGCGACGATGATCTCGCACGCCGTGCCGCCGCTCTCGCGCGCCGGGCTCTACAAGGAACTCCTGCAGCTCAACGACTTGCTGACGGATTACCGCGAGCGCCTGCGCGCCGCGGGCGAGGCGGACGCCGTGCTCGATCCGTCGATCGAAGAAGCGATCATGCAGCGCGTCGCGCTCGCGAACATCGATACGGATTGCCCGCGCATGGCGGGCGAAGCGTTCGGCACGTACGCAAGCCGGCTCTACGCCTATCTGCACGAACTGCAGGAACGTCTGATCACGGGCTCGCTGCACGTGTTCGGCGTCGCATCGCCGCTCTCGACGCAGGTCACGCTCGTGACCGAGGCGCTCAAGGCGCACGGCAACGGCACGTCCGTCGCGAGCCTCGCGATCAAGGCGCTGTCGCACGGCGGCGCTTCCGGCTACGGCGAGCTCTCGTCGCGGGCCCGCAAGGGCGACCCGGTCGCGCTCGAACTGCGCCAAGCGGTCGACGCCGCTTGCCAAACGTTCGTCGAACGGGCCGTGTTCTCGGACGAACCGCCGCAAGCCGCGTTCGCTTCCGCGCTCCACCCCGCGAGCGGCCCGGCGGCCGGCCACGCGGGCCACGCGTCGCACACGGCGCAACTCGAACCGGCGCTCGCGGAAGCGCTGCGCGAGTCCGTCGATTTCGGGCGCACGCTCAAGAATGCGCTCGGCGATAGCCGCTGCGAGCTCGACGCGATCGCGCGCGCGCTCTCCGGCGGGTTCATCGCGCCGGGCCCCGGCGGCGACCTGATTCGCGACGGCGCGAGCGTGATGCCGACCGGACGCAACCTGCACGCGATCGACCCGTGGCGCATTCCATCGGAAGCCGCGTATCTGCGCGGTTCGAAGATCGGCGCGAGCATCCTCAGCCGTCACCTCGAGGAGAGCGGCGGCGTCTATCCCGAGACGATCGCCCAAGTGCTCTGGGGTCTCGACACGATCAAGACCAAGGGCGAAGCGGTCGCGACCGTGTTGCACTTCATCGGCGCGCGTCCGGCCTTCGACGGCCAAGGCAAGATCAGCCATTACGAATTGATCCCGCTCGCCGAACTCGGACGCCCGCGGGTCGACGTGCTGCTCAACCTCAGCCCCGTGTTCCGCGACACGTTCGAAGTCGTGATGGATCACTTGGACAAGGTGATCCGCGCCGCGGCATCCGCCGACGAGCCGGTCGAGATGAACTTCATCAAGAAGCACGTCGTGGCGGAAGTGGAAGCCGGCACGTCGTTCGACGATGCGAGCGCGCGCGTGCTCACGCAGGCGCCGGGCTCGTACGGCACCTACGTCGACGACATGGTCGACGACTCGGCCTGGAAGAGCCAGGACGATCTGGAATCCGTCTACCTGCGCCGCAATTCGTACGCCTACGGCAACGGCCGCCACGGGCAGCCGGTCCCGCACATCCTCGATCGCCTGCTCGGCACCGTCGGGCGCGTCGTCCAGGAGATCGATTCGATCGAATTCGGGATCTCCGATATCGACCATTACTTCTCGTCCTCGGGCGCGTTGTACATGGCGGCCAAGAAGCGCGCGGGCGACGCGAACGGCGTCAAGCTCAACTACGTCGAGACGTTCACGGCCGAGACGACGATCCGCGACGTCGACCAGGTGCTGCGCACGGAGTACCGCACGAAGCTCCTGAACCCGCGCTGGTACGAGGGCATGCTCGAGCACGGCAACTCGGGCGCGGCCGAGATCAGTAATAGGTTCACCTACATGCTGGGCTGGGACGCCGTCTCCTCGGCCGTCGACGACTGGGTCTGGAACGACGCGGCGCAGACCTTCGCCCTGGACGACACGATGCGCGAGCGGCTCCAGAAGCTCAACCCGGGGGCCATGAAGAACATTTCGGGCCGCCTGCTTGAAGCAAATGGCCGGGGACTGTGGAAGACGGATGAGGATACGATTGCCCGGCTGAAATCGATCTACGAGGACTGCACGGACCGTCTCGAAGGCGCAGGCTAGTAGTGTCAAGAGAACTCGCGAAGATGCTGCGGGAGAGTGCCGACTGGTATGCGGCGCGCTGGGTCGAACGCAGCCAAACGGAGTTCCACACGCAGCCCCATCCGGAGTTCATCAACGCGGGCTATCGCTCGTGGGAGACGATGGTCGAGGCGGCCTACAACTCTCGCTACGAGAACCTGCTGGAATCCGCCCGGGCCGCCGGCAAGATCCAGTCGATCAACGGGATCGCCTACCCCGACGCCGCGCGCCGGACGATCGAGATGACGAACCTGATCGAGCTCGCGGTCGCGAACACGCTCGGCGTCCCGCCGATCCCAGTGTTCCGCGAACTCGTCGAGCTACGCACGCTCGTCTCGACCGCGATCTTGGAAGGCTACAGCTCGGTGCGCTCCGAGGTGAAGGCGCCGCGGGCGAAGCTGATGCTCCCGACCCCCGAGAAGCGCGATGCGATCGAACGCGCGGTCCGCAAGAAGCGCCACTCGGAGCTGCTGCTGCGCCGGGGCGAGCATCTGCAGCCCACGCGCGACCCCGACTCCCGCTTCTTCTTCGTCGAGAGCGGCGTCCTGCGGCTGTATGCGACGCACGCCGACGGGCGTTCGCTCACGCTCTCGATCCTGAGCTCGAACGAATTGTTCTTGCGCTGCGTCGGCCCGCAGACCGCGCTCGTGAGCCTGGGCGGCGAGGCGATGCAGGATACGACACTGCTGGTCTTCTCGGAGAAGACGCTCGGCGAAGTCCTCGCCGCATCGCCCGAGGCCGTCGCAGAGTTCGCCGCGAGCTTCGGCCGCCGCCTGAACGAATCGCATCTGCTGATCGAGGATCTGCTCAACAAGAGCGTCGATCTGCGGCTCTGCCGCGCGCTCTTCGAGCTCTCCGAGACGGTCAATCTCGGCGGGAAGACGGTGCGGCGCGTCAATCAACCGCTCACGCACAAGCGGCTCGCCGAAATGGTCGGCGCGAACCGCGTGACGGTCACGCGCAAGCTCTCCGAGCTGCGCGAACTCGGGATCATCGACGTGCATCGCAATGCGTCCTCGATCGTCATCCTGGACGTGGAACGCCTGGCCGAGGTGTTCCGGAACGGCTCGCTTACGTGACGTCGGCCGTCCCGCTGCGCGCCGCGTTCGTGTTCTGGGGCGCCTGGGAACTTGCGAACGCGGGCCTCGCCACGTTCGCGCCGAACCTCGGCGCGCGCATGGTCGGCTGGGACCCGGCCTTCGGCTGGAACTCCGACGTGCTCGCGATGAGCCAGCAATACGGGATGACGATGTTCTTGCTGGGCTTCGCCTATCTGCTCGCCGCGACGAACCCGGTTCGGTACGCGCCGTTCGTGTGGGTCGCCGTCGCCGAGCAAGTGCTGGGCATCCTGATCGGCTTCAACGACGCGTTCGTCTCGCACAGCGCCGCGCCCGGGCAGTTCCTGATCTTCGTCATCGTCAACTCCGTCATCGCCGCCATCTTCATCCTGCTCCGCCCAACGCACGCACACGCTACAGCGCACGCCGGTACGGCACACAGCGCTGCGCACGGCGGTGAGGCACACGCCGCCGAAGCGCACGGCATCGATACGCTTACGGCGGCGGCGCATTCAACGCACACCGCCTCTACTCACGCGGCCGCCCATAGCGCGGCGACGCTCGCGGAATCCGTGGCGCGCGGCCGCACAGAAGCGAAACTCCCGACCTAAAGCTCGCACACGAGCGCGCCCAGACCACGAGGACACGACGTTATGGCCGCCCCACTCCTGCCGGACATCTTCTGGAAAGGCGCTTCCGGAGCGCGTTACGGCTACTGGATCTACCCGCTCGACCAAGTCATGCAGAACGCGGCCGGAAACTACATCTTCGCGAAGCGCGTCAACGGCCTGTGGCGCGCGGTCTACGTCGGCGAGAGCGAAGACATCGCGGCGATCGCGCTCGACCCGCAGCAAGCCGAGTTCATCCGGCTCAACGGCGCGACGCATCTCCACACGCACACGACGCCCGCCGGCGCCGAGAAGCGCCTCGCCGAAGCCGCCGACCTGCGCAAAGCCCTCATGCCGCCCACCCCCGCCGACTGACCGGAGTCGACCGGCATGCCGCGCGGCTCGCGAGGTTTGCAAGAACCCGCAACCACTCGCGGGACGGCCTTGTGTATACTCAGCTCGAAGGAGGAAGGAGCCCCGGACCGGTGGATGCCCAAGTCGGTAAAGAGCTCGCTTCGATACCGTTCGATCACGATATCTGGCGGGTCAAGTATCCATCCGTCGTCATTGCCCGGAAGACGCGAGGCCTTCTCTCTCGTCTGAAGATGACGCAAGTTCAATTCGTGCGTCATTACGGCTCCCTTCGATCCGACGCTGCAGCTTCCGTCGAGAAGGACGCGGCGCTGCGCGATTTCGACAACGTGGTGTTCAGCAGGTTCCTCTCGCTCGCGACGAACGCGCCGAACGCGGATGCGCCAAAATACGTCCTCCAGGCGGAGTTGCTTCTCTTCGCGTGCATCCTGAGCACCACGGTCGAATACTTACTGGATGTCGCGGGGGTAAAGAGCATCAACCCAATGTCGAAGTCGGACTACGCGAAAGGCTTCCAGGGCATTCTGCAAAACGCGGCGTCGGACACTCGCGGCGCGCTATGGGGCTGGGGCGAATGCCTTCCGTGCAGCTTTGAGGACGAGCTGTTCATGCAGTCCCATCATGCAGCGATCTTCTCCGGTGAAACGCTTGCCGTGCCCGAGGAGACGGCGAAGAGAATCCGCGACGTCTTTGACAAGATCGGCAAAGCTTCCATTGAGGGCTTTCGCACTCAGAGCAAGCAGCGCACGTGGTTCTTCAAGCATTTGATCTTCGAAGAAGACCTCGCACGCATCTTCACGTGCAGCGCGGAATACTCAAAAGTCACGGCAGTCGCTCGTGACCGCTGTTTGTCACACCTCGCAGCGATCCTCGACGACGAAACGTTCAAGGCCGAACTATGGGTCATTCCCGGTAATCGCTGGCCCGCGATCCGGAGCAGCCGCGCACTCCAAGATATCGATGCGTTGGTCGTCTTCGACAGGCACTTGGCGTTCTGGAGAAGCCACTCCGGCGTGATCAGCTATACCGACGACGCCGAGCTGGTCGGGACCAAGCGCGAAGTTCTCAACAGACTCGCCAAGACGGCGGTCCGCTATCGCGGACACGATCTCTTGGAGGCGGCAAGCACGGTGCTCGCCGGCGTGAGCGCAGCAGGCTAACGGCGCCGCGCCCCGTTCGCAATCGCGAGGTCCGGCGGCCCCACAGCGGGCGTGACGCCCGGCGGGATCGCATCCGCGTCCGCGCGGTCCGGGGGGCCCGCGGCCGTCGCCGCGCCGTACGGGCCGAGCTTCAAGAAAACCGCCGCCAAGACGGCGTTGATCGTCACCAGCGCAAAGAATTGCGGAACGGTGATCGTGCGGGTCACGAACGTCCCGTAGAAGCCGATCAGGATGCCCAGCCACTGCTCGGCCACGGCGACCCACGCGAAGAGCGAGTAGCGCACCGGATCGCTCGCCGCCAGCAGGTACACGAACCCGAGCAAGAACAGGCCCATCCCGTACTGCGCGCTCATCGCGAGGATGTCGGAGTTCCAGCCGAACTTCGGCACCCAGCCGACCACGTTCGCCCCGGCCTGCGCCGCGAACGTCGCGAGCGCGCCGTTGATCACTTCCCAGGCGCCCCAGATCGCAAGCGCCACCCGCAGGCGCCGCACCCGAGCCTCGGAGCGCTCGCGCCCGTCCGTCACTCCCATAGAAGTGCGAACTTCTCGCCCCCCGCGTCCCCGCCCCGCGCGCTCCTCACGGACAAGCCCGGGTTGGGGTGCGTAGGGCTCATCGGGCCTTGGCTGCGCGTTTAGGCCGGCCGCCTTTTCGACCGTTTTCGCGAGCTGCGGCCCGCTTGGCGTCCGACCGCGACAAGCCGCCGATCGTGCCGGCTTCGCTCATCCACTTGCGCGTACCGAACGCGCCGTCGATCAAGCCCGGTAACCCAACCGCCTTCGGTTTATCAGCGTCACCGCTCAGCCTAGCACTCAGTCCAAGATCGACGGCTGCATGGATGAGGCCGATCATTTCCCCCTTGTCTCGGGGACGGCCGTACATGCCGGTCATACCCATGCAGCCGAGTCGGAGAGCGGAGACTTCCAGATCGCTCTTACCGAGTTTTCGCGTTTGCATCGCGTGCTCCAATTCTGTTGACGGTGGCGAGATTGGGAGGTCGCGTGCAGCGTTCACCCGCCGACACGCCGCTGCAAATGCTCAGGATAGCGAGCGCCGACCACGGAGATCGACGATACGGCAGCTTCGATCTCCCGCAGATCGTTGGGCGTGAGGACGATCTCGGCAGCACCGAGGTTTTCTTCCAGACGCCGCAGTTTCGTGGTCCCGGGGATCGGCACGATCCAGGGCTTCTGCGCCAGGAGCCACGCTAAGGCGATCTGCGCCGAGGTGGCGTGCTTTTGCGTCGCGATCGTGCTAAGGACATCGACGAGCGCATGGTTCGCTTTGCGAGCTTCCGGCGTGAAGCGCGGCACGATGTTGCGGAAATCCGAAGCATCGAACGTCGTCGTTTCGCTGATCGCTCCCGTCAAGAAGCCCTTGCCCAACGGGCTGAACGGAACGAAGCCGATGCCGAGTTCTTCGAGGGCCGGGAGCAGCTCTTTCTCGGGTTCTCTCCACCAGAGGGAATACTCACTCTGGACCGCAGCGACCGGCTGGACCGCGTGCGCGCGGCGAATCGTCGCCACGCCGGCTTCGGAGAGGCCGAAGTGCTTCACTTTGCCCTGCTGGATCAATTCTTTCACGGCACCGGCGACGTCTTCGATCGGGACCTTCGGGTCGACGCGATGCTGGTAGAACAGATCGATCCGGTCGGTCCGCAATCGCTTCAGCGATGCCTCCGCGACCGCTTTGATCCGTTCGGGCCGGCTGTCCAAACCTTGATGCGAATCGCCGTTTTCAAAGCCGAACTTCGTGGCGATCGCGACGCGGTCGCGGAACGGCGCCAATGCTTCGCCGACGATCTCCTCATTCGTGAACGGCCCGTAGCATTCGGCCGTATCGAAGAGCGTGACGCCGCGTTCGACGGCCGCACGGATCAGTGCGACGGCATCGTTCTTCGCGGTTGCAGGCCCGAGGCCGAAGCTCAGTCCCATGCAGCCGAGGCCGATCGCCGAGACCTCGAGTCCGTTCGTTCCGAGAATGCGTTTGTTCATGATGCTCCTACGATCTTTCCGGCGCGTACGGCGCCACGTGCGGCACATGCTGTGCGCGGTGAGCAACGTGCTCGTGGTATTCAAGTTGCGCAGCCGGCGCGCTCATTTCGGGCCGAGCTCGCCGAACCAGTAGGCGGCGGTGACCCCGCCGTCCTGGAGGACGTCGCTGCCGGTGATGAACGCGCCGTCCGGGCCCATGAGGAGCGCGGCGACGGTAGCGACTTCATCCGGCGTGCCGGCGCGCGCGGCCGGCGACCCCTCGATAAAGCGCCGGTATCCGGCGCCGCGCGGCCCGCTCAATTCGTCGTTCGCGAGCGGGGTGATGATGATTCCGGGGCTGATCGTGTTGACCCGCGCGCCGCGCTTGCCCCAGCGCACGGCTTCCGCCATCACCCGCAGCGAATTGGCGCGCTTGGAGATCTGATATGCGTTCAACGGATCCGTCACCCGATCCAGTCCGAGCAGCGGGAGCGCAAGCAACTCATCGGTGGGGGTTGTCGCAAGCGCTTTGTCTTGCTCGGCGCTCAGCGCCGGCAACCGGTGTCCGGACATCGAAGCGATGACGACGCCCGACCCGCCGGGCGCGATGACGTTGCCGAATTCCTCGAGCACGAGTGCCGTGCCATAGAGGTCGACGCGCAGGATCGTCGCCGGCGGCGCCTGCGACGGCGAGACACCGGCGGCGTGAATCACGCCCCAGACATCGCCGAGCGCCTTCGCCGCCTCGACGAGCGCGTGCACCGACTCGCGCGAGGAAACGTCGACGCTCGCGGTGCTCACGTCGAAGCCGGCATCGCTCATGACCTTTGCCGCGGCACCGGCGACCTCGCGGCGCAAGTCCGCCAGCAAGACGTGCTTGCCGGTGCCGACCCTTCGCGCGATCGCCTGCCCGATCGATCCGGCCCCGATCACCACGACAACATGTGACATATCAGTTGCCTCCTTTCATACGGTGCGCAAGCGTCAGCGAGTTCAAATCGTCGCGCACCCGCTCGGGCTCTTTTTCAGCCGGCATGTCGGCGACGTCATGCACGCCGTCGAGCGCGCCGTCCGGATCCGCTTCGAGAGCGGCGAACAGTGCGTCGAAGTCATCCGGCGCCGGGCCGGTGGCGGCGATCAGCTCGAATGTCTTGCGCAACGCCTGATCTGAGGTGAGGCTGCGCACGAGCACTTCGGCGATTTGGCGCCGTGCGACGACGCCGTCGCTGGGGTCGCCGGCATGTCGCCGATCGCCCTGGAGAAGGACGAGCCGGTGCTGGTCCGGAGCGTTGTAGTCGAACCATCCAGGGCGCACGATCGTGTACGGCAGGCCGCTCGCGCGCACGAGTCGCTCGGAGCGGCGCTTCCAGTCGTGGGCCTCGGTGCTGCGATTGTAGCTGCCGTTGCGGTCGGTGACGCCGATGGCGGTCATCAGAGCGATACGCACGTTGCGCGCGCCGAGCGCTGCGAGAACGTTACGCACGCCGCCATAATCGATATTCTCCGCGCCGGTTCTTCCCAAACCATCCGAACCCAGAGTGAACACGATGGCGTCGACGCCGTCCACGGCAGCGCCAAGCGTATCGGGACGCGTGACGTCGCCGATCGTCACTTGCACTTGCTCGGGAATTTCTCGGGCCTTTTTGGGGCTGCGCAGCAGCGCCCGCACGACGTGGCCAAGATGAAGCGCTTCCTCGACGACGAGGCGCCCGATGCTGCCGCTCGCGCCGACGACCAGCACGGTCATGGTGTCGTGACCTCGTTGACGGCCCGCAAGCCGTTGAGAGTCCGAGGATATCCGATGAACGGCAGGAGCCCAGTTAGGACATCGATGAGACGCCCGCGATCGTTGCCGACATTGAGGTTCGCGGCGATGTGACCCTTGACTTGGGGATCGCATCCACCGAGCGCGACGAGCATGCTAAAGGTGAGAAGCTCGCGCGTGGGCACGTCGATGCCGGTGCGCGTGTACGTGTCGCCGAAACAGTTGGCGGAAAGAAAGCGCTGGATATGCAGCTGATCGTCGGGTGCAGAAGCGTACAGGTTCTCGATCACGTCGTTCCCGACAATCTGCTTTGAGATCGTCAGACCTTTCTCAGCGCGGTTCTCGGGCGTCGTGGTGGACTGGCCCGGCAGGGGCAACGCGACGCCTCGCCCGGTGAGGACCTCATTCGTAGCGTGGAGCACGTCGAGGACCTTGGCGACGCCGAGGTACGGCACGGCCTGGTAGACGATCTCCTTGATCTCGATCGGCGTAACCCCAGCGGTGAGCGCTGCGCCAAGCAACACGCGGTACTCGCTGGTGGCCTGGGAAGCGATGATCGCGGCGAGTTGGACCATGAGCCGCGTCCTAGGATCCAGACTGCAGTGGCCGAGGACTTCGTCGAAGGCGAAGTTGTCGAAATACTCGATGAACTCGGGGTCGGTCACCGCCAAGGCGGAGACGTAGCCGGGAAAGAGCGCGTCGTGGTTTTCACGTGCCCGCGAATTGGGAGCCATCACGATTCTCCTCTATCATCTGTTGCGAGTCTCAGCGCCGGCGGTGTGATGACGGCGATCAACCGTCATGCCGGATTGCTTGGCGCCTCGTATTGCTCGTCGGTGACCGCTTCCAACCAGTCGGCGCTCTTGCCGTCGAGCTTCTCGACGATGGCGATGTGCGTCATCGCGGTCGCCGGCGCGCCGCCGTGCCAATGCTTCTCACCCGGCTCGATCCAAACGACGTCGCCCGGCCGAATTTCTTCGATTGGCCCGCCCCAGCGCTGCACTCTCCCACACCCGGCTGTGACGATCAGCGTTTGGCCCAACGGATGCGTGTGCCAGTAGGTCCGGGCACACGGCTCGAACGTGACGTGCGCGCCGAACACGCGCGCCGGATCCGTCTGGTTGAAAAGAGAATCGATCCGCACGGTGCCGGTGAATGTCTCCGGCGGGCCCTTCACGGAGGGCTGCGATCCAACTCGTTTGATATCCATCATGACCTCTCAGAAGCTCGCCCGTCGCTGGGAACGATCCCAGCGACGGGCGAAGCGGAAATATGCAACGCGCGTGCGCAGTGCGACCGGCAGACGGCTAGGAGACCTTCAGCAACACCTTGACGGCACGACGTTCGTCCATCGCCGCATAGCCGTCGGCGACTTGGGCCAGCGGCAAGACGGAATCGAAAACTGGAGAGGGATCGATCCGGCCCGCTTCGAGACTTGCGATCAGGCGCGGCAGATACGCGCGTGCCGGTGCGAGCGCTCCGCGCAACGACAGATTGTTAAAGAAAACCGTGGAGAGCGGCGCCGTCTTCACGTTATGCGGAACGCCCACGAAGCTCACCGTGCCGCCCGGGCGCGCGACGCCGACCGCCAAGTCCAGGCTCTCCTGGTTGCCGACCGCTTCGACGACATGGGGCGCTCCGCCGCGCGTCAACTCGCGTATCGCTTCCTGAACGTTCTCGTGTGAGTTGAACGTGTCCGTCGCTCCGAAGCGCTTCGCGATCTCGAGGCGTTTGGGGTTATGGCCGACCGCGATGATGCGCTCGGCACCCAGCTCCTTCGCCGCGGAATGCACCGCGCACAGCCCCACCGCTCCATCGCCGACGACGACGATCGTCGAGCCCGGCACCGTCCCTGCGCTGACCGCGCCGTGGTGGCCGGTCGCCATGACGTCGCTCAAGGCCACGGCGGCATCGAGCTTGGCCGCGTCATCGGCAATTCCGTCGGGCATCTTGACGAGCGTGCCGTCGGCATAGGCGACGCGCACGTACTCGGCTTGGCCGCCGTTCTCATCGGGACCGAAGAAATGCAGATGCGTGCACGACGTCTGAAGACCGGCATGACAGAACTCGCAGGTTCCGTCGCTCATGACGAACGGTACGATCACCGCGTCGCCACGGCGGAAGCCGCGCACGTCGCTGCCGGCTTCTTCCACCATGCCCACGAACTCGTGGCCCGTGCGTTCGCCCGGCGTCATCTCCGTGATGCCGCGGTAGAACCACAAGTCGGAGCCGCAGATCGCCGCGCGCGTGACGCGCACGATCGCATCGGTCGAATTTTGGATGCTTGGGTCGGGGACGGTTTCGAGCCGCACGTCGTGCGCGGCGTGGTAGACGGTTGCTTTCATGACTCGTCCATTGTAATTTGAACGAGACCGGCAGCGTTATGCCGACTGCGTCAGGGCGAATGCAGATTGCGCCATTCGGCGCTCGCTAGCGCGCGACGACTGCGTATCAGCGCCGGTTGCGCCACGCGCTCACAACGCCGCTGCATCGCCGTTCGCTTCATTCCCCTCATGGAGCTCGCGCCAATGGGCGGGCGGGACGCCTTCCCATCCGCGAAACGCGCGGACAAACGAGTTCGCATCTTCGTAACCGAGCAGGTAGGCCGCCTCGTTCAGCTCCAAGCGCGAGCTGCCGAGGTAATGACGCGCCAACTCGTGGCGCGCATCTTCGAGGACGCCCTGAAAACTCTCGCCTTCGACCTGCAGCCGCCGCTGGAGCGTACGGGCGCTCACGTGGAGCGTTTCGGCGATGTCGTCGATCGTCGGCCGGTGGCCGGCCAGCCGCATCCGTATCGCATCTCGCACGCGTTCGGTGAAGCTCTGCTCGCGGCGCTGCCGCGTCAGCTGTTCGTCGAGTTGCGGCGCGAGCATCGCCAAGAGCTCGACGTTGCGCGTGACAAGGGGGCGCTCCGCGTCCGCGGTATGGAACACGATCGCGTTATGGGCGGCTCCGAACGCGATCGGGCATCCGAAAAATGCCTCCAGGGCCTTGCGGTGCTCGCGTGGCTGGGCGAAGTCGACGCGCAACGGCGTCATCCGCTTCCCCGTTCCGAATCGCGCGAGCGAGAGCGTTGCCGCAAAGCAGTACTCCGTGAGAACGGCCGGCTCGGCGCCGCCCGCCAGAAGCCAGCGAAAGCGGAGGGACCAGGCGTCGCCGTCGATCTCGTGGAGGATCTCTTCCGGGGCGGAAAGCAGTTTGTAGCGCGACATGCGCTGCAGTGCCGCACCGAGATTGTCGGTCGAAAGCGCCGCCAGCGACATGGGATGGAAGTGCTCCATCTTCGTCTGCGTACCAAGGCGTAAGCCGATGCCGGGATCGCCGCTGACGTCGTTCACGGCCTGCCAAAAAGCAAACAGTTCCTCCGTCGTGACGAGGACCCGCGCTTGGTCGAAGAGATCCCGGCGAAGCCCGGCCCGCCGCAAGACGGCGGCTACGCTCACGCCAAGCTCTCCCAGCTGCACGCCAAGGCGACCGTTGACGCGGAAGTGCTTATTCATGGACAGGCCTGCTCTGCGTACGCATGCGTCTCATCCTCTCCAGCGTAGCCGTTCCGCTCCCCCCTGGCCATGCAAAAGCCGCCAAGAATCATGCAAAACGCGCCATCGAGTACTCGTCCCTAAGTCGGAACTTCTCGGCCCGGCGCCCCCGCCCCGCGCTCCGGCCCAAGGCCCAAGCCAACGTGGTCTAGCGCGCCGGTCTCGCGACGCGCGTGTCACCGGCGGGGCTCGCGAGCCGGCGCTCGAGACCAGTGAAGGCTTCGATGAGCTCGCGTGCTTCGAACGTGCGATTGCGGCGGTTCGCCCTAGACGGCGTAAGGATCTGCGCCTCGACGAGCCATAACCGGCAATAGCCTCCGCCGTTATTATACTTTTTATAAAAAAGCTATAATTGCACCGGTTCGCTCAGCCCACGCCCTCGCTCAGGCGTTTTCGGCCCGTTAGTCCGACGACCGTCGCGACGGCGGTCGTCACATGCATGACCTCGAGCGCGACGACCGTCAGTACGGTGGTGCCCGGATATTGCGGCGGCGTGCTCCAGAGCAGCGTGACCGGCGTGATGAACGAGAGCACCATCAGCGTGTAGGCAACCCAGCGGAAAACCCGGTCGGCCCGCGCACCGAGGAAGCGGAGCAGCACGGCATAGACGACGGCCCCGCCGGCGACCCCGATGACCGACGCCCAGAAAATCGGCGGCCAGGTGAACGGGTCGAACTCATCGGGGACGTTCGCATACGCCTTGACGGCGGTCCGAACGAGCGCATTGACCAGGAACGCAACGGTCGCCGCAAGCGCGGCCCGGCGCACGATGTCCACGGCGAGATCTCCTTACGGCGAGGTGACCGCACCGAGGCGGCGCCTATCTCTTTGACGCCCGGCCGGCCCGCGGGGAGCCCGCTAGACGAACGCCGTCCAGTAGAGCAGCGGGGAGATGTTGTCGTCGGCGTGGGCCTGCCAGTAGACCTCGGCGGCGTCGCGGGCGGCTTTCTCGAGCGCGGGGCGCTGGCGTTCGGTATCGGTCGCGATCTGCCGCAGGAGCGCGGCGCCTGCGGTCAGCTTCGCGGCATTCTCGGCGCGCTCGCGCACGTGCGCCGTCTTGAACTCGCGCACGATCTCCGGGTCCAGGCCCTTCTTCGGCTTGTAGTTCATGCGGCGTTCGACCGTCTGCCGCCAGGCGAGCAGATAGTATTTCGCCGGACGCCAAAGGCCCGGGACTTTCTCGAGATTTTCGAACGTCACGTCGGCCGCGGTCTCGATCCCCCAGGCGCGCAGCAGAATCTGCGTCTGCCAGGAGATCTCCGAGATGTTGCACGCCGCGATCGTATGGCGCTTGAGCAACACGTTGCGCTCCTTGCGCTCGCGGCTCTTCTCGAGCCCCGCCAATTCGGCGGCGTAGCGCGCGCGCTGACCGAGCAGCTGAAGCCGCACGCGCGCGAGCCGGTCCTTCTCTTCGATGAAGCGCGCGTTCGTCGCGGCCCGCGTCCATTCGCGTTCCGCGGCCCTGAAGACCTTGCGCGCCTCGCTGTGGCGCTTCGCGCGCTTGGCGCTCACCCCGCGCGCGTCCGGTCTGAACACGAACCCCACGACGAGCGCGACCAGCAGCGCCCCGAGCGCGAACCAGGGCTGATGCAGGTGGAGCAGCGCCGCAATCACGACGACGCTGCCGATCGCGCCGTCGCGGTAGGATCTGCGCCGATGCTTCAACCAGAGCGCGATCGGTTGCCCCTCGTACGCGCGCGCCGGCGCGATCACGGGGTCGACGGCCTGCGGCGGTTTGACCGCTTCGATCTCGCTCCAGGCGCGCTCGACGTCGGCGTCCGTGAAATTCAGCCACATCTGCTCGTCGTAGCCGCTCGCGAGCGCGCCGTCGTTGAAATAGAACAGCCCGGTGCCCTCGAGATCGCACCACGGACACGACGTGCCCCGCAGATAGTGGTGCAGCGGATTCCAGCGGCAGACGGCCGTTTTCGTCTTGAGATCGGCGAGCGCCGTGCGCCACGCCGCGGCGGTCGGGCGGCGCATGGGGTCGCCCACGAACGCGCGCTTGAAGAGGGTCGAGAGTTGCGGCGTGATCGCCGTGAGCGTCAAGCTCCCCGGCGGCGGCCGCAGCCCCAAACGCTGCTGCTCCTGCGCGTAGAAGAACCGCTTCGCGGCGACGTTCGCGCCGATCGGCGCTGCATCGAGCGCTTCGGTCGGGAGCACGCCCGCGAACGGATGCTTGCCCACGAACAGCAACTGGAAGATCATCACGGCCAGGCCGAACAGGTCGTGCTGCGGCAGGCGGTCGATGCGCGCGAAATCGCCGCCCTGCAACTCCGGCGGCTGATACTCCGCCACCCCCACGTTGCAGCGGAAGACCGTGCCGTTGCTGCGGATCTGGAAGCTGTCGCAATCGATCAGGCGCGACGTCGAATCGCGAAAGACGACGACGTTGTTCGAATTGACGTCGCCGACGACGACGTTGCGATCGTGCAGCACTTCGAACGCGCGCGACAAGTTCATCGCCGTGTGGACCAGAAAGCTCCAATGCGCGTTCGGAAAGAGCGATTGGCGCCGGCGCGGCCCGAAGAGATCGTGCAGCGGATGTTGCGAGGCGAGCCGCGGCATCGTGAAGCCGACCGGCCGCGCGCCCTCGTAGAGCATCCCGACGGGCCACGCCGCGACCGAGCCGAGCGTATCGTCCGCCGCGTACACCATCTGTTCGAGCTTCGCGACCTGGATCGAGCTCAGCGGGTTCGCGTAGATCTTCGCGACGATGTCCTCGCGCTCGTTCGTCGTGTAGACGACGCCCTCGCCGCCCTCACCGAGCTTCGTGCCGATCGTCAACGCCGCGCCGGAAGAATCGCGAAACATCAGCCGCGTCCGCCGAGCGCTCGGCAATCGCGTTTCGAGGCGTCAGCGCGACGCCGGGTCACGCTTGCGTCGTGATCCACCCTGGTGCATCGAGCGTGACCGCCTGCCCGATCGTCGAACGCGAGACCGTTCGCATCGATTTCGACAGCCACACGAACAGATCGCGGAAACGCAGGCCGTCGAGCTTGACGGGCGGACGATTGGCCGGTGCGATCTCGGTGAGCTTCTGCAAGTTGGCATCGCTGACGCCGACGGCGTAGAACGAAAACGCGCCGCGTGATTCGCCGTCGCGCACGGCCTTCGCGGCGGTCAGATAGTCGTCGGTCGGTTCGCCGTCCGTGATCAGGAAGACCCAGGGGCGATAATAGGCGACGCCGTTGCTGCGATACATCTCTTTGCGCGAGGTCAAGCGGCTGAGCGCATCCTCGATCGCGGCGCCCATCGGCGTTTGACCCGACGCGACCAAATGCGGCGGCTCGAAGTTCGCCGCGTCCGTGAAATCGGCGACGAGCCGTGGGCTATCGCCGAACGTCAGCACCGCGATCTCGACGCGTTTCGCGGCGAGCGCGTCGCTGAGCAGCTCGTCCTTGAACGATCTCAGCCCCGCGTTGAGCTGTTCGATCGGCGGCCCTTGCATCGATCCGGACGTGTCCAGAAGCAGGATGCACGCGCAGCGCGGCTCCGGGTTTTCCGCGAACTCGACGCTCGCGAATCCTCCCGGCGACGTGACGGGGGCTTCTTCGACAAAGGGCGTCTGCGTATTCTGATTCATGGTCGTCCTCGAGCCCGGAAAACGAAGCTGCATTAGGCCGAATATCATCGTAAGTTGGCGTGCAACGGGGGTCAAGGGACCAGGTCACAGACTCGCCGGACCCCCGGGTCCATAAGGTTAGACGCCCCGTGGGGGCCCCAGCACTCGATCCGCCACCGATACGCCGCGACCCGCCCGATCGCCCCGGGTCGCCGCCCGCCGCACCCGGACCGCAGGGCAAAGACACCGCCGCCGGAGCGGTCTTAGAGCGCCTTCACCGTGAAGCGCGCCATCTGCGAATAGAGATAGAGCCACTGCGCCGGCGTGTATTCATCGCGATCGCGCTGGATCAAGTCCGAGAAGCGCGGGCTGCGGCACAACTGCTCGAAGAGCACGTCGAAGCGCCGGGGCTTGCGCTCGAGGAAGTTCATCAGGTGATAGCGGTCGCGCAGGCGGCCGTAGAATCCGGCCTTCAGCGCGCGCTCGTACGTACGCCCCGCCGGTTGCGAGCGGCCCAGTCGCGCTTGCGCGACGGCGCCCGCCGCCAAGCGTCCGCTCGAGGCCGCTTCGTAGATGCCCTCGCCCGTGGTCGCGTCGACGAGCCCCGCGGCGGTCCCGCCGACCATCACCGTATCGGTCGCGATGCGCGGGCGCGGCGGCCCGCTGTAAAGCAAGTTCCCCTCGGTGCGGATGCGATACGGAATCCCCGCGAACAAGCGCCGCTCGACGGTCGCGAGGAACGCATCCAGCTCGCGGCGCAATTCGGCGCCCGAAATCTTCGACGTGACGCCGAGGCCGATCGAAAGATGATCGCGCTTGGGAAACGTCCAGGCCATCACCGGACGCGCGCAGATACCGTGATAGTAATGCATCTCGAGCGTTTCATACGTTTCGGGAACGGCGGGCCGGTCGAGATACACGCGATACTGCAAGCACGTGACGAGCCCGGCGCTCCAGCGCTCGTACGCGAAACGCGGATCGCTTTCCAAACGCGCGACCGAGCCGGGCGCGAGGAACACGTACTTCGCGCGGATCGTGCGGCGCTCTCCCGAGTTCGAATCCGCATATTCCACGATCGTTCCGTCGCCGTCGTCGCGCATCGAGCGATAGTGCGTGCTCGTGCGAATCTCGGCGCCCTCGGCACGCGCGAGCTCCGCGATCGTTCCGTCGAGTTCTTCGCGCGTCGTCGTGTGCGTTGGTCCGAAGCGCAGATCGTGACGGCGCTTCGATGAGTGCATGGCGATCGTCATCGGGTTGCAATGCACGATCGAAGCCGGCAGATCGAACTCCTCGAGGAACGCCGGGCGCAAGCCCGCGGCGCACACGCGGCGCCGGCCGACGACCGGATCCTTCTCCAAGACGAGCGTTTCAACGCCGGCGCGCGCGGCCTCCCGCGCGGCGATCCCGCCCGCGGGCCCGCACCCGACAATCAGAAACTCAACGGACTCCATAGCGCCACGCTCTTCGGCCTGTCGACTCTCGCCCCTCCGCCTGCATCAGAGGGAGGTGCCGAGTTCCCGATCAGTGCCCGGGGACGTACGGCTTCGTGAAATCGACGGGGCCGTACGCGATCACCCACGTCATCAGCGTGACGATGATCAGCACCGTGCCGACGAGCCGCAGTGAAAATGCGTTCGCATCGCGGATCGGATCGTGGCCTTCAGTCCCCCATTTGAACTTTTCCAAGCGCCATGAAAAAGCGAACAGGCCGAAGCCCATGAGGATGATGAGGACGCGAACCAGATTGAAGAGCACGTGCAGCAGCCTATCTAACGATGCCGCTGCGCTTCGATCTGCAGTATACGACGCACGTGCATCGCGCCGCAGACGACCGGCGAGGAGCGGAGACACGAACGAGAACGTCCGGCTTCATCGCATCTGAGTTGGTCGGATCGGAACGCCTATCCTTCCCCCACCATTTCCGCACGCCCTCCGACAAAGCTCAGGATGACATTCCCTTCGACGGGCTCACCCTACGAGCGGCTCGGGGTGACATCGACACACCATGTCATCCTGAGCTCGTCGAAGGATGCGGTGATCTAACGCACGGGAGTTCAGGCGGCCGCGGGCAGGCGATCGGAAATCGCCCCGCGACGCTCGGGGCGCCCTTCCGCATCGCCGCTTCGCCCCCGTCCCATCAGGGCTTGCGCGCCGCGACGCACGTCGCGGACGCGCGCGGATCGCGCTGCGTGCAAGGCCTTGCTTGATCGAGCGTGAAGGCCTCGGTATGGCCGTTATGACTACGGCCGCGCTGCCTGTTGATCCGCGCGACGTGCACTGGGATGCCGTCGTCATCGGTTCGGGGATCGGCGGTTTGGCATGCGCGGCAGCCCTGGCGAAAATGAGCCGGCGCGTTCTCGTGCTCGAGCAGCAGCACGCGCTCGGCGGTTCGACGAATTCGTTCTCGCGGCACGGCTACCGCTGGGACGTCGGCCTGCATTATCTCAGCGACCTCGGGCCGGGGTTGGACGCGGCGGTGCCGCTCGCATGGCTCTGCGACGGCCCCGTCGACGCGTTCGAGTTCGGCGAAACCTACGATTACGTGCATTTCCCGGACGCCTTCGAGATCGCGCTGACGCGGCCCGAAGCCGCGCTCAAGCGCAACCTCAAAGAGAAGTTTCCGGATTCCGGCGCGCAGATCGACGCGTACTTCAGCGCGATGCAGCGCGCGTCGAACGCGCTGACGGCGTCTTTCATCTTGCGCGGGCTCCCTGCCCCGCTCGCGCCGTTTTATTCCGCGTTCAAGCGGCGCGAGATCGAACGCTGGTGCGGCATCACCGTTCACCAGATGTTGGAACGCACGATCGGCGATGCGAAGTTGCGCGCGGTCCTCGGGGCGCAATGGTGCGACTACGGCGGCATCCCGGCGGATGCAAGCTTCGGGCTGCACGCTAAAGTCGCACGCAGCTTCTTCAACGGCGCCTACTACCCGGTCGGCGGCGCCTCCGTCATCTCGCAGCGCCTGGTCGGAGTGATCGAGCGCGCGGGCGGCCGCGTGCTCGTCGACGCACGCGTGGAAGAGATCCTCGTCGAACGCGAGCACGTCACCGGCGTGAGGACCGCCGACGGCCGGACGTTTCGCGCGGCGCGCGTCGTGTCCGATGCCGGCGTGCTCCTCACCGTCGAGCGCCTGCTCCCCGCGGCGCAACGCGAAGCCGCGTGGGCCCGCGAGATCCGGTCGTTCGCGCCGTCGCACAGCGCGGTCGTGATGCATCTCGGGCTCGAAGGCGACATCGCGGCGAACGGCGCGAGCATCTACAACCATTGGTTCTACGAGAGTTGGGACCAGAACGCTAACCTTTGGCAGGATCCCTTCGCGCCGGGCGATGCGCCGATGATGTTCGTCTCGTTCCCGACGCTGCACGACCCCAAGCACGATCCCGGCCCGCGCAACAAACACACGGCCGGCATCATCGTCATGACGAGCGCCGACGCGTTCACGCGCTGGATCGGTACGCGAGACGATGCCGCGCAGCAAGAGTACCGCCAAATGAAAGCCGGTCTGGAAGCAAAGCTGCTCGCGCAGTTCTCGCGTTACTTTCCAAAGCTCGCGCCGCTCATCGACTATTACGAACTCTCGACGCCGGCGACCGTCGCGTCCTACACGAGCGCGCCGCGCGGCGCGATCTACGGCATCGAGCCGACGCCGCGCCGGTTCCTTTCACGCAACCTCGGCCCGTACACGCCGGTCAAGGGCCTCTATTTCGCGGGCCAAGACGTCGTGACGCCGGGCGTCTTCGGAGCGCTCGTCGGCGGCATGCTGGCCGCGGGCGCCATCGACCCGCGCGTCCTGGCCCACTTGCCGATCAGAGCCGCCCTCGGGCTATCGTAGCCAGGCGCGCCGGGCCGGCGACCCGGGACACGCCGAAGCCGCCCGTAGCCTTAGGCCACGAGCGGCGCTGGAGTCTCGTTCTCCGCTTTACCCCGCCGCGACGGGGGTTTTGATGATGATGCCGTTCTCGATGAGGAGCCGGTAGATCGCATGCAGCTTGCCGTTGGTCGGGGCGATGGTCGCCTCGAGCCGCTTGCCGTCGAAGCTCACGTTCGCGATCCCGGGATACGCATCGAGTTCCGCGACCACTTGCGCCGTATCGACGTCTTCGCCCACGAACGTGAAGTCCGAGAGCACCACTTTGACATTACCGACCTGGATGTTGCGGTCGGACAACTTCGCCACGAGCGAGGTCAGGTTGCCCGGAAAGATGATCTTGAGTTTCAAGATCGAGTTCTCGAGCTCAACGGCGGTCGATCCGGCCGTATCCTCGGCGATCTTCTTGGCGATCGCAAACCACCGAGCCTGGGGTTCGGGGACTGCCAAGATTGGGATCGTAAGCTCAGCGAAAACAGCCATAGTTTCTCCTTAAGCAGTCACCCCACCGAGCAACGCCTGCGCGCGAAGCGGCATAGAGTCCCGTGGGTGCGGAGCCGTCAGACAATACTCCGTCCCGAGTATACTCCAGACCACCCAAACCACGTTGTAGCCTCGGCTTCATCGCCTCGAGCTTGCGGGCTAGGCGGGCGGGGTGGGACATGCCCCGCGGGGACGCCCGAGATTTCGCATCCTGCGAAATCTCTGCTTGCGATGTCAGGTAGGCGTGTGGGGTGGACGACATGCCCTCGCGGGGCCTCCAGCTTTCCCGCGGAGCCATGGATGGCGGGAGCGGGAAAGTGGAGGAGTAGCGATTTCGCACGATGCGAAATCGCGGGCGTCCCCGCGGGGGCATGTCGTCCACCCCACGCGCCGGGCCCAGCCGGCAGCTACTGATGCGCCACCGCGTGGCGGATCCAATCGATGATCGGTTGTGTCGCGAACGCGGCCGCGATTGCCACGATCGTGATGGCGATGTAGATATACAAGTGTTTACGCGGCACGATACATCAGCTTTCTCGACCGGTGTGGCCATGTCATGGGGACATGCGCAGGGGCCGGGTCCTTGCGGATCCGGCCCCTGTCGTCGTTGCGTTGGTGGTGCGGGTTCGCGCTAGCCGGGGATCCCCATCGAGCCCCAGAAGCGGTCGGGGTAGAGTGTGTTCCAACCGTTGATCGGCTGGTGCTGCTTCACGTTTCCGTTCGATTCCACCGGGTCGCCGGGATTGTAGTGCGCCGTGGGATGCGCCGGAACCGCGTCGAGCGGGGTCTGATCGTCGGGAGCCTTCACCAGGGCCGACGGCCACTTCGCGCCCTGGTGGCACGTGTAGCACGTCACGGCTTTCACCGTCGAGGGGAAGTACTTGTGGTTGATGTCGTCCACCATGTAGAACATCCGAAGCGCCAGCTTGTTCGTCGGATAGTACCGCAAGGTCACGAAGTCCGCGGTGTTGTGGCAGAACAGGCAGTTCACGCCCAGTGAACGAGCCACACCGTACATCGCGTTGTACACATACCCGAGTTGCTTGGTCGTCTTGTAACGGTACTGAACGTACTGCACAGGAACGATGTTGTAGTGAACGTCCAGCCGCGCTGCGCCGCGATGGCACGTCGCGCAACCGACCGCACCGCTCACCGCCTGCGTCGGTACATCCGTCTTGTCCTTGAACACCCACGCCGTGTTGATCGCCACCGTCGAGGCCGCCATGTTCCGGGCCAGCTTCTTGGTCGGCGTGTCGTACGCGTAGTTCGTCAGGTTGTGGCAGTATTGGCACTGCACGCCCAACGACTGCGTGAAGTAGTTCATCTGGTTGAGAACGCCGGCGTAGTCGTACTTCTTGAGGACCTGAACGTTATAGAGCTTGCCTCCGACATACGCATGGGGGACCGACTTCGGCTGCGTCGAGTAATCCAACGGCGCCGCTTGATCGACCGGGCCCACGCCCTTGGCCTGGTCCGGAGGGATCGGCCCACCGTACGGGGTTCCAAGGAACGGCGTTACCGACGTCGTGTACTGTTGGTTGGGAACGAACGTCCGCTTCCCCTGACCGACCACCGCCGTCGGACGCTGTTGGAATGCCGTCGCGTTGCGATCGGACACGCCTTCAAACGGCCGCGTCGTGTTCGGTCCGGGAGGCCCGGAATCCGCACGTGCACGCTCCAGCAACGGCTGGAACAGCCCGGCGAACACGAGCGCCGCGATGATGATGAATGGAGCCAATAGGCGCCGATAGTTCATGATATCCTCTAGTACTTGCTAGTACTGCTCGTACGACAAGGCACTTAGCGCGCGAGTCCTGGCTGATCGACTTCGATCGGGACCGCCAGGGGGCGGCGCAGGATCTGATCGCGAGAGATCGGGCCGTATTCTTTCACCGTGCCGTGGTCAACGCCCCAAACGTACCAGTTGTCCGTGAACACGCCGCACGCCATGATCCCGCAGAAGCACGCCGTACCGAGTGCCGCGGGGAACGCCCACAGCCACACATGGATCGACTTCGGCGTCGCGTTGAAGCCCATCGTCCACTTCCAGAACAACATCGCTTTGTACGATCCAGAGTGCAGCTCTTTGATCTCAGCCACTTCGTGATGGCTGCCCTCAGAGGCCGTCGAGAGGATCGTGCCGGCGTGCGCGCCGATCAGCAGGGAACTGCCGAACAGACTCGCGATCGCCCATTGATGGAACGGGTTGTAGTAGAAGTTGCCCCAGCGGATGCTGAAATTGTTCGCCCAGTCAAGATCGCCGTACCAGCCAAGTTGCGGTGCCTCGGCCCACGTCCCCATCATCGCCGGGTGGAAGAAGTACACTGCTCCCATCCACATGATCGGAATCAGGAAGCCGAAGAACAGCCATGGACGCCAGTGATGCCGTTCGAGATGCTCCCAGCAGCGCCCGAGCCAGCACAACACCGACAAGGCGAACAGACCGACGCACCACTGCCACCAGCCGCCGCTCTCCAGCGTCGGAGCGTACCCTAAGCCCTGATCGGGCGGCAGGATCTGTACGTTCGCGAAATACTGGAAGAACAGGCTGAGGTGACCGTGCACTTGGGCCAAGCACGCGCCGGCCCACATCGTCAATCCGGCAAAGAAGAACGCTACCGAAAAGACGCCCCACGTCCCAAGCCACACCGTCCCAAACTGGGAGTCCACCAGGAGCTTGTCCTGAAGGAACGGGATCCGGAACGCTTTCCCGATGCGAATCCCGAGCGGATCCAGATGATCGTAAATGCTCGGTTCCGCGTATTCGATCGGCTTGGAGGGCAGTGGATCACGCGGGCCTACCGCGATGCCATACGGGTCTATGTAAGTTGCCATCTGCTATTCCTTCCCGCCTACTGCATCCACGGCAGGTTGTGAATCCACGGAAGATGCCACTGCCAGATCGCGATGTAGTCTTTCACCAACGGCCCGGCCGTGATGTCCATCAGATCGCAATTGATCAGCGTGAACAGCCCCCAGTAGTACAGCAACCGGTGGATTCCGTACTCACCGATCGAGTAGCCGACGTAGTCGCGCCAGAAGTTGTCTTCGCGCAACATTTCGACTTTCGGGTTCTTATCCGTGTTGAACGTTCCCAAGATCGCACTGCCGTGCATCGAGAGGAACATCGCTCCAAGGAAGAAGCCGGCAAGCGCTAGGTCATGCCACGGGTTCATGTACCAATTGAAGAAACGCCAACCGTAATTGGACGTCCACGTCAAGTGAGCCGTGAAACCAAGGTCCATCCCCTCGCACCAGCAGCCCATCAAGAGCGGCCGAACGAGCTGGACGGAGAGCCATGCCGAGATTGCCGTCGCGAACATCACCGGTACGTGGTAGCCCATCTCGAGCTTCCGGCAGATGTCCACTTCGCGCAACGCCCACCCGACGAAGGCGACCGTTGCGAAGATCACCGTGAGCTGCCACGCACCGCCCTCGTAAAACGGAGCTACGCCGAGCCCGAATTGGCGCGGCGGTGAGTTGACGGCTCCACGCAGCAGATCGTAGTCTCCCGACTGCCACGAACGGAAATCTCCCGATCCGTGTGCAGAGAGAAACACGGCGGCTAACGCAGCGAAGACGCCCGCAAGCGAGATCCATCCCCATACGCCAACGTAAAACCGCCCGACCCACGTGTCGAACAAATCGCCGCCGAAGATCGTACGATCCAAGATCGTCTTCCCAGGCTTGCGATAATAGGTCTCTACTGATTCAAAATCTGTTGCCATGTTGCCAATCCCTATTAGGCACCGCCCTCGGGCGCAATCGACCGAGGGCGAGCGTTGGCGTTACGACTCGACCCGCGCGCTGGCGTCCTCCGGACAGAGTGTTACTTTGCGCCGGGTGCAGGTGCGACAGGGGCGGGCTGCAGTTCGGCCTGCGTCGGAGCAGAACCGTCTGCATTCACCGGCTGCCACACGTTCAGACGCGGCGAGGCCAGGCAAACGAAGTGAATCACGAACGCGACAAACGTCGCGCCGACCAATGACGCGCCAATCGTGGCGCGAAGATTGTAAGGATTGTACGGACGACGTACATACTGGGCCATGAAGTCCTCCCTAAGAACTCAGTAACCGGCGCGCAAGCTCTTCCGCCCGCGGCGCCGCGATCAAGCGCATTACCAACGGTCGACGACTACCTAGTCACCCACGAAGGGTGGTACTACCAGGGACGTCCCCACCACAGGCTGGTGTGGCACGCGAGGAACGTTGCAACATAAACCCACACGCCATAGACGGTGAAGCGGTGCACGATCCAGTCCGCGTTGTTAAACAAATCCCGATATACCTCGGGCACGAGGTCGTTACGTTCCTCGTAGACGATCTGATCTTCCAAAGCTGCCACGGTTGACTCCCGTTTCTCAAGCTGGCTGGCCGCAATGCGGCTCCAAGCGAGTGTAGCATCCGGTAAAACGGCAGGTTGTAGCGCGCGTTACCAAGGGGAAGGGAGATCGGCCGGCCGGGCCCCGCCCCCGCGAGCTCGCCCCGCGGCCCGGCGCCCTATAAGGAAGAAGCGTCGCGCCGGCTGCGCTATGCCGGCGGCGCGTAGCGGCCGGCGCGCCGGCGATCGGCGCGCGATCGGCCGCCCGCCGGGGAAAAGGCGAATGCCCCGAAGCGAAGCGCCTGGGGCTGGGATCATGCGGCCACGGAACGCTGAGCGCCCGGGTGGCCGGGCGCTTCGAGCGCTAAGACGTTAGACGAAACTCCGCAACAGACGCTATCGGCGGGCGAGAGATGGTCCGGTCAAAAACCATCTCTCGCAGGCGCCGAAAGCGTCAGCCTTTGTTGCGCAGTTTGGCGTTGGCTTCTTTGTATGCGTTGGTCAGCCAGCCGTTAGCCAGCGGGTAGACGATCGCAGCAACGAAGCCGGGGAACACGAGGATCCAGAACCAGGCCGGAGGCCCGGGATACCCACCGTAGTAGTAGGGCTTCCCGGCGGTCTCGGGGTTACCGTCGAGACCGGCCGCCAGCGCCACCTGTTGGATGACCGCGATCATCACGGGGACGAGAATCCCCATCAGACCGAGGCTACCACAGATCGCCCTCAGACGCTTGGAAAACGAACTCATACTTCGCAACCCTTCTCTATTGGGGCGATCGACGGAAACGATTAACGGTTCTTGCCGGCGTTCCGAACGCTGCCATCGGCAACAAACACGACCACGGCAGCCAGGATGCTGCTGAACGCAAGGATCCAGAACCAGGTCGGCGGGCCAGGGTATCCGCCGTAATAGTAGGGCTTACCGATGGTTTCTTTGTTCCCATCGAGCTCCGTCGCAAGTGCGAGGCCGTGCACTTGAAGGAATGCGAACAACCCGAAAGCTGCTGCTCCCAACGCCGCGATTGCCTTCTTAAACGAACTCATTCTGCGCAACCTTTCAAATTATCGTGAACAGGAGCCGACAACTCCTGATGGCAGATTAGCACGGCGCGCTCGAAATGCGTGTAGCCTGTGCTACCCGAAGCCCCTGGTTCCGCCCCCGGCAGGCTGATCGCCCGCCCGCGGCGCCGGCGGGGGCCCGAGGTAGGGCAGGGGCGTCCGTCCGCATTGATGTCACCCAATGAGGGGGCAAGCGCGCCGGCCCGACCCGGAGCCGGGCTCGTGTAGCCCCGACTACACCCCCGGGGTGGTATCCTAAAGGCACAGAGAGGGAGACTCGATGGAAGCCACTTTCGGGACCACGCTCATCTTCACGCTCATCATCGTCGGGACGATCATCGCCTCGCCGATCTTGGCGCTCATTCCCTGGCCTTGGATCGACCCGGAGGACGCGCTCTAAACAGCCGCCCCCGCTAACCGAGCATTTCGTCGAGCCGGACGCGCGGTCTCCGCAGCGTCCGGCTCTTCTCGTTTTCCGACGGCCGAGATTCACGACGGCATCGCCCGGGCCCTGAGCTTGCCGAAGGGCACCATGTCACTCTGAGCGTGTCGAAGGGCGCGCCCCCCGTGAGCTCGTTCGAAGGGTCAGGCGCCGGCCGGGGCTGCCGCGAGCAACTCTTCGTAGATCGCGAGGGTGCGGCCGATGTTGGTCGCGGGGTCGAACTCCGCGGCGGCGGCCGCGCGCTGGGCCGCGGCTCCCTGCCAGGCCTGATCGATGCGGCTCCACGCGTCGCGGATGCCGTGCGCGAAGCCCTCGGCATCGGGCGAGACGAGCCAGCCCGTTTCTCGCTCGCCGACGAAATCCGCGAGCGCTCCGCGATTGGAGGCGACGACCGGAACGCCCGTCACGAGCGCCTCGAGCAGCCCCGCCGGATGCGGGTCGCGGTCCCGCGGAACGATCAGCAGATCGATTCCGACGAAGAGATCCGCGAGGCCCACGTCGCCGAAGAAGCTGATGGAATCCAGGACCCCGTGGCCCCTGGCTTCGGAGCGAAGCTGCGCGACGAGCGTGCCGTCCCCGGCGATCCAGAGTTGGGCGTCCGGCAGATCGGCCTTGACCTTCGCGAACGCCGCGAGCGCCGTCTCCCAGGCCTTGTCCGGGCCGAGCTGGCCCGCGAAGCCGAGGATCGGCCCCTTCCGGTTCGGCGGGCGCATCTCGAGCTTGGGCCCCACGTGCACGCTCGGGGGGATCAGCTCGATCCGCTCCGGCTCCACGGCGAGGTACTCGCTGACTTCCCGGGCGAGCGTCGGGTGCGCGCACACGATCCTGCCCGCGCGCTCCAGCAGCAGCGGCAGCCGCTTCTCGACGAAGGCCTTGGGCAGTTCCCCCCCGGTCGCCAGCGGGATCGGATCGTGCAAGCTCACGAGCGTCCGCGCGCACATCATCCGCGAAACCGAGCCGAGCCCGGCCGCGGCGGCCGCGAAGCCGAACGCATGAATCATATCGGGGTCGTAGCTCTTGACCTGTTTGCGCAAAGCGTCGATCGCCCAGAGCATCGTCAGCAGGCCCGTCGGTTTCCACGCCTTGACCGGCACGCCGGCGGCGCGCAAGATCTTCGCTTCGCGATCGGGTGCGAAGATCGAAACGTCGTAGCGGTCCATCGCCGCCGACACGACCTCCAGCGCATTGCGCCGCATCGACTCGCTGAAGGCGGAGAAGAGAACCAGGACCCGCGGACGGCTCGCCATCGAAGCGCTAATGCGGTTTCTCGAGCGTCGAATCGAGTCTGATGGCGGTCAGGTAATCCTTTTGCGCGTCGGCTTCCGCGCCCGTCAGGTGCCGCGCGATCGCGCGATTGTAGTAGGCGTGCGCGTAGCGCGGGTTCAGCTCGATCGCCTTGCTGTAATCGGCGATCGCCTGCGCGTCGTTCGCCTTCTTGTGATACGCGATGCCGCGGTTGTTGTAGGCCTGCGCGAAATCGGGCTTGAGCTTGATCGCGCGATTGTAATCCGCGATCGCGCCGTCGTAATCGCCCTTGTCGTGACGCGCGATGCCGCGATCGTTATAGGCTTGCGAGAAGTTCGGATTCGTGCGGATCGCGCGGTCGTAATCCGCGATCGCGCGCACGAGGTCGCCCTGATCGTCGAAGAGATTGCCGCGCAGATCGTAGGCGCCCGCGAGTTCGACGGGGCTCAGGTGCCCGACGGTGATCGCCCGGTTGATGAACGAGAGCGCGTCGTTCGGCCGGTTGTCCTTCGCCGCGGCAGCCGCGGACCTGATGTCGCCGATGCCGTCCGCCCACGCCGGCGCGGCGATCCCAACGAGCAAGAGGACCGGCAAAATCTTTAGGAACCTACGAATCACGATCTCCCCCAAGCGAAAACGGCACGTACCTATAGACCCGAGGGCCCGAGTAGGCAGCAGAATGCGATTCTTGTTCGGCGAGGCGGCCCCTTGAACGGACGCGCATCTTCCGGCGGGAGCGCTCGCGCGTTGCCCGGAGTCCAACGCATCGATGGCATTGTTACGATGAATGTCGCAATCTTCGGCGCGACCGGCGGGGTCGGCTCCCAGCTGCTCCGTCTCTCGGAAGCGCACGGCGACGAGATTCGCTTGCTCGTGCGCGATCCCAGCAAGCTGCCGGCCGAGCCCGAAGGCGCGCACGTGCACGTGGAGACCGGCGACGTTCACGATCCCGCGTGCGTCGCCGCGACGATCGCGGGCAGCGCAGTCGTCTTCTCCACGCTCGGCGCGCGCAGCCTGGGTGCGACCACGCTGTATTCCGAAGGCGGCGGCAACATCGTGCGCGCCATGGAGCGCGACGGGCCCCGGCGCTTGATCGTCGTCACCTCGGGCGGCGCCGAGCGCGAGCCGAACGCCTCGCTCGCGAGCCGGATCGCGTTCGGCGCCGTCTTGCGCAACGTCCTCACCGACATGCGCCGCTGGGAAGAACTCATCACGCGCAGCACGCTCGATTGGACGATCGTGCGCCCGACGGGGCTCCTGGACTCGGCCGCGACCGGGAAGTACCGCACCAACGAGCGCTTCATGCCCAAGGGCGCCGGATCGATCCCGCGCGCGGACGTGGCGGACTTCCTCTATCGTGCGGCGAGCGACGACGCGACGATCGGCAAGGTCATCTCCGTCTCGACCTGAGCGCGCGAGCGGCCCGGCTTAGGGCGCGACCGACGCGAACCGTTCCCGCTCGAAATCGAGCTGGTTCTGATCGGTCGCAACGCCGTCGAGATGCCGCAGCGCCTCGTTGTGCCAGTCTTCTTCGCAGCCCTTGATATCCGCGGCCGTGGTGACGGCCGGATAGCCGCGCGCCTTGCCGAGTTTGCAGAGCGGCACTTGCGCCTCCGCTCCGGCCGCCAGCGACTTGGCCCGCGCGATGCGCGCTTCCAAGGTGGACGGCGCCGGCAAATAGCCCGGCAGCGGCTCGTAGACCGGATAGCCTTGCTTGGCGCGGCGTTCCTTCGCTTGATCGACGAGCCAGCGGAGGTGCTTCATGTACCCGCCGACTTCGCCGCCCGTCGGATACTGCGGATAGATCTGTTCGCTCTCCGGGACGGCCTTGGCGTAGGCGAGGTCCACTTCGGCCGCCTTGATCAGCGAGCGCTCCACGGCGATCGCCCAGCGCTGGTCTTCGGTATAGCCGCCCGGCCCGCGCTCGCTCTCGACGGTGTTGAGCCGCGCCTGCGCGGATTCGAGTTGGCGCTGGGCCGTCACCGTGCGGGGCGCACCGAGCGCGAACGCGCCGCGCAGGTAGAACTGGTCGGCGATGACGGAGGCCAAGAGAAAGTACACGACGGAGGCGGCCAGGAAGATCGTCCACGTCTTCGCGCTCTGCTCGTTCTCGCGCCGGACGAACCCGATCGCGATCAGCGAGACGATGATGACGCCGATGACCAGCACGGCGGTCGCGAGCAGCCCGAAGCGCGAACCGGCGCCGTGACGGAAGATCGCGAGCTCGATCGCGGCGAGCGCTCCCCCGATGAAGATCGCGATCCCGGCGGGCACGAGCTGCCAAACGATCGGGTTGACGTCTTTCCGTTTCCCGGTCGGGGTTTGGCCTTGCGATTGCGCGGATCCGTAACTCATCGGCTTCCCTTTGCTGGCGCCCGGCGCGCCGTTCCTGCTCTAACGAACCGGCGGCCGGCGGCGCGCAGCGGCTCGGAAATCAACCGCTTTCTAAGGGCGATCCCGTCTGATTTGGTTATCGCTGACGTCGCCGAGTCCCCGCTGTGGGCGGCAGTTGAGGCGCCCGCGGGCCCCGAACTAGAGGCCGGGTGCTGGAAACCCAAGACGTCGTGCGCCTCCCTTCGGGGGGCGCGCTCCATCTTCAGAAGCCCGCCGTGCCGGTGCCGTATCCGCCCATCCTGTTCGTGCACGGCGTCGGCGGCGCAGCCTGGTCCTGGGAGCCGCAGCTCGCGGCGTTCCGCGACGAATTCGTCTGCTTCACCTGGGAAGGGCGCGGGCACGGCGCAGCCCCGCGCGTCGCCGACGCCGGGCTCGGCGATTACTACGTCGACGCGCTCGAAGCCCTGACGTACGTGTTCGAAACCACGGGGCAGCCGGCGCTCGTGGTCGGGCACTCGATGGGCGGCCTGATCGCGCTCGCGCTCGCCTGCGAGAAGGCCCAGGCCGTGCGCGGCCTCTTCCTGATCGATCCCGTCTACTCGGACGGAAACGGCGACCGGCACGTGATGCTGCCGAAGCCCCTCATCGCGCTCGTGCGCCTGATCGTCGCGCCGATCGCGCGCTCCTACATGCGCGACGGCAAGGTCTCGCGCGTGATCTCCCGCAAGATCTTCGAGCAAGCGTTCGAGGACCGCGTGGTGATGGAGCGTACCTGGGCGCTGCAATGCACCCAGGTGCCGGTCGAGTATCCGCAGATGATCTTCGAGGCGTTCGAAGGGGTTTCGAACTTCCCGTTTCAGCCGTTCGCGGACGTCGTCAGCATGCCGACGTACTTGGTCGAAGCGTCGTCAGCGCGCTGGTCGAAACGCTCGCGTTTTAGCGGGCTCGCGGCGCGGCTGCGCGCGAGGCTCGGTGAGGATGCGACCTACGACGTGATCCCAGGCGGCCACTACCTGCAGTTCGACCGGGCGCGCGAGATCAACGAACGCATCGCGACGTTCGTACGAAGTCTCGAACGCCCGGCCTGAAGCTTAGAGGACGCGAACGCGGTTCGCGATGAACGTGCCCTGGCTCCAGTAGCCGCGGATCCGCACGTTCTGCCCCGGGGCTAGCCGCGTGCCGACCGGATTGATGACGGTGCCGTTCTTGAGATCGATCTGCAGCGGGCGCCTGCGTTCGCCGACGCGCACGGCAATGCGGTAGGGTGCGGCGCCGACGATGACGCCCGTCAGAACGTGGCTCTGCGTATCGTAGTAAGGCGCTGCCCACGCCGGCGGTGGGCCGTAGCCTTGGCCGGTCATGTAACCTTGGGCGTTCGCGGGCAGGGTCGCGACGGCGAACGAGATGCTGCCGAGTGCGACGGCCAGAATGAGGGTGGAACGAAGATACTTTATCATCACGGTACCAGGTACCCGGCCGCTCACAGGCTCAAGCGCACGCCACGACATGGAGGCCAAGCGAGCGCTAGGAGTTTGGCGGACTTGTGGCCGCCAAATGGTAGAATTGGGGTATGGGGGACAACTTCGTTTCGTTCGATCGTGACACGCTATTTCTGATGCCTCCGAGCGTCCAGGATTGGCTTCCGGAGAAGCACTTGGCGCGGTTTGTCGTCGATGTGGTATCGCGCTTGGATCTGCGTCCGCTGCGGGACTCGTACTCCGGCCGCGGTTCGGCTGCGTACCATCCGGAGATGATGGTGGCGCTGCTGTTTTACTCGTACGCGACCGGCCTGCGAGCGAGCCGGAAGATCGAAGCGGCGACGTACGAATCGGTGGCCTTTCGATATATCGCGGCGAACACGCATCCCGACCGCGACACGATCTGCGCCTTCCGGCGCCGCTTCTTTCCGCATCTTGAGGCTCTGTTCAATCAGATCCTGATTGTCGCCAAAGAGTTGGGGTGCTTGGAAGTCGGCCGGGTAAGCCTGGACGGCACCAAGATCAAGGCGAACGCATCCAAGCATCGCGCGCTCAGCTTGAAGGGTGCGAACCGGCTTGAAGTTCAGCTGAAGCGAGAAGTGCGCCGGATGCTGGAACTCGCCGAGGCGGCCGACTCGGCCGACGAACGCGACGGCGGGATCGATATTCCTGCGGAAATCGCACGCCGCGAAGATCGCCTCAAAGCCATTGCTGAGGCGCAAGAGCGGATCAAGGCGCGCGAAGCGGAGCGCCAAACCCAGGAACACGTCGAGTACCGGGACGTGGTGGCCGATCGCGACCGGATCGCGGAGAAGATCGGCCGCAAGATCAGGGCGCCAAAGAGGCCGAAGGATTGCGTTCGTCCGGAGGCTCAAGTGAACTTGACCGATCCGGAATCGCGCATCATGCCGAGTTCCGAAGGGTTCGTTCAGGCTTACAACGGGCAGGCCGCCGTCGACACCGGTTCTCTGTTGATCGTCGGCGCTGAACTTAGCCAGCGCCCAATCGATTGCCGTCTGCTCAAGCCGATGCTGCGAAAACTTACGGCGCTGCCGGTCGGCAAGCCGCACGAGTTGTTGGCCGACGCCGGCTACTTCAGCGAACTCAACGTTGAGTTGTGCGTCGAGAGCGGGGTCGTGCCGTACATCGCTCCCAAGCGCGATCGCCATCATTGGGGCCTGCGGCGATTCCGCGTTCCAAAAGCTCCGAAGCCTGGAGCCTCTGCTTTGGCGCAAATGTTGTACCGGCTGCGAACGCCGGAAGGCCGTGCAATCTTCGCCCTGCGAAAATGCACCGTCGAGCCCGTTTTCGGGAATCTCAAGCGCGCCTTGGGCTTCCGTCAGTTCTTGCTTCGCGGCCATCGAAAAGCCAGCGGAGAGTTTCTCCTGGGCTGCACAGCCTGGAACCTCAAACGCTTGCACACGCTGGCGATGGCTTGAAGGGAGCGAGGTGAGACCACCCACTTCATGTCGGCGGTGGCCGATCACGACTGGCTCTCCCGCGAAAGAGTCGATTCGCGTCCCTTCAAGCCCGCCAAACTCCTAGGGCTGCGCGACCTCGCCAGGCGCCGCCGCGCCGGCCTTCGATTCGTGATCGAGGATCGATTTCTCGATCTTCGCTTCCAGGAGCAGCCGTTTGTAGGTCGAGCGGCGCTCGTTTGCGACGTCCCAGGCGAAGCCGGCGCCGGCGAACGCGCAGACGCTGAGGATCCAGATCGCCTGCACGAGGAAGCCCGCGAGGCCCGTCAGGACGAGCGCCGCGATCCAGATCCACATCTTCTTCGCGGCGGCGGCGTACTCGAGACGCACGTCCTCGACGCTCATGTGAACCTCGGGGAACAGTTCGTCCATGCCCTGCATCTGCGCGAGACGCGCCCGCTTCGCTTTGCGCGCGGCCGCGTCGAGCGGCGGCCGGTCTTGGTTCGTCACATCATCTCCCGGCCGAGAACTTGGCCACGATCTCTTGCACGAGCGGACCGTCGACGTCCGTGCCGCGTTCGCGCGCGAGCGATTCCGCTTCGGCGCGCAGCTTCTTGTTCACGGAGACGCGCACGAAGAACGGAACGCGCTTGAGCGTGACCTCCGCGAGCGCCTTCGCCTCGTCGGTCCAGGTGATCATGCTGTTGCGGCCCTTGCCGCTCTCGCTGACGATCTCGGAGGCCGTCGCGAGCATCGCTTTCGTCGTCGAATCCGCGCGCTGCGGCGGCACGGCCGAGGTCGGCAGATTCGCGAAGAGCGTATCGAAGAGCGCTTCGCACACGACCTGCAACAGCCACACCGCGCCCGCGTAGCCCATGTGCGGCGTGCCGGTCGCGCGGCGCACCACGGCGCCCGGGAACGAGACCTGCACGTAGAGCGAGGGCAGCTTCTCCTGTTTGATGATCATGCGCTCGTTGATCGAGCCGAACACGATCATCGGGCTCGGGCTCGCATTCAAGAGCGCCGCGCGGATCTCGGGGTTGGGCACCTTGTTCGGCCCGGAGCGATACGCGCTGACGCCGATCGGCAAGCCCAGTTCGCCGCCCAAGTACGCTTCCAGGCCGTCTTTATACGTCGGCGGCGCGACGATCGCGATCGGCATGTCGGCGAAGAAGTCGCTGTGCGTCGAGCGCCAGATGTCTTGCCACGCCGCGAGCGTCGTCTTCTTCTCTTTCTTGATGAACGCTTCGGCTTCGGCTTCAAGGCCGAGCGTCTTCCCCAGCTCGCGCAGGAACGCGGTCGTCTTCTCCAGACCGAACGGCGCGTAGAACGTCGGCAGCCCGATCTCGCGCGCGAGCGACTTGCCGTACTCTTGATACATCACGATCGTCGCGTTCGCATCGGCCAGGTGCGGCGTGTCGTAGCTGGCCGATTCGAACGGGAACACGAGGTTCAGGCTCGCGCCGATCCCCTCGACCAAACGCTTGATCTCAGCGAGATCGCTGTACGAATTGAAGTTGCCGTAGGTCGGCCCGATGATGTTCACCGAGGGCTTCGCGCTCCGCACGCGCGGCGGCTCGCTCGCGGGGCGCACGAAGTGATCGCGGTGCTCCCACAGGAACAAGAGCGCGCGGTCGCGCGCTTTCCAATCGTCGTCGTCGAGCGCGTGCGCGTCGAAGAACAGGGCCGAGCCCTTCTTGTCCGCATCGGTCGTCGTCCAGCTCGCGCCGATCAGCTCGGAGACGGGCGTGCTGACGATGAACACTTGGCGGCCGGTCCCTGCGGCGAGTTCGACCTTCTCCTTGACGGCATCGAGCGTGCCCGCGATCGCGACTTCGTGCTCGCTCAGCTCGGAGCAGGTCACGTTCTGCAGGTACGGCACGCAATCGGTGTAGTTGATGACGGCGACGGCGGGCATCACGTGGCAGCCGACGGGGCCGTCGAGCACGACGTGCCCGTCGCGCAGCGCGGCGAAGACCTGCATCGCGCCCGTGTCGCCGCCGGCGTGATCGAGATCCGTGACGCGATTGCCGATCGGCGAATTGACGACGTCGGAGGGAAGCTCTTTGGTCTGGAAGTTGGCGCGGACTTGACGGGCCACGTTACTGCTGCGCTCCTTGCGTGAGGACGATCTCGGTCAGGTCGATCTGCGACGCTTCGGCCCGCAGCCGCTCGGCGGCCGCGACGCGCGCCGCCGCGGCGGAGGCCGCGAGCGAGCCGTCGTCGTCGAAGAAGCGGGCGATCTTCTCGTAACGCTCCTTGCGGCGGAACGTCTGCATGACGAGCTGCAAGATGTCCGAGGCGCCTTGCGCGAGCATAAGCGAGCGCGTCGCGAGCGCGTTCGTATCGTAGATCGCCGGGATCCCGAGCTTCTTGGCGTAGGCGCAGATCGTCGTCGTCGTGCCGACAACCAGATCGTAGGGATGCTCGGTGAGCGCCGCGATCTCGGCGTCGAAGTTCGCCTTGTAGAGCACGGAACAGCCGTGCTCTTTCAGCCAGGCCTCCTCTTCGCGCGCGAGCGGATTCGTGTTCACCGCGGTCGCGAGATACGGCACGTTCGCGCCCGCTTCGATCAGCAGGCGCACGAGCATGAACTCGTGGCCGTCGTAGCCTGCGACGAGCATCGTGAGGCCGTTGAGCGGATAATCGGCCATCGCGGCCTTGACCGCATCGCGCTCGTCGCTCGCGACGCGCTCGACGGTCGCGGGATCGAGCTTGAGCGCTTCGCCGACCGCCTTGATCCAGTTGTACGTGCCGTCGATGCCGACCGGCGCGCCGTCGATGAACGGCAGCCCCTGCTTCATCTTCATCCGCGCGACGCTCTCGCTGTAGAACGGATGCAGCGGGGCGTTGAGCGCGCCGTCGACCATCGCGACGTAATCGGCCCAGCGCGGCCCCGGCACGTGCGTGTTCACGTGCGTGCCGATCTTGCGCAGCACTTCGTCGATCTTGATCGGATCGCTCGGGAAGACCTCGCCGATCAGGTTGACGCCCGCGCGCGCCTTGCGCTGCGGCGGCAAGCGCCAGGTCAGCGCATCGACGACGATGTCCTTCGCTTTCGCGTGCGTGTGCACGCTGTAGGCGGGCAGCGGAACGTAGATGATCTCGGTATTGCCGATCTGCTTGGGCAACAGGTCGAACGGCAGCCCGACCGTATCGGAGACGCACAGCGAAAGGATCGGGATGATCGCGGGCGCGTGCTGCTCGGCCATCTCGGTGACCATCGCGCGCAACTCGTCGAACATCGTGCCGCGCGCCCAGATCTCCGAGCTGACGCCCGGCGAGAAGATCGGGCGGTTCGCCACGTAGAAGTGCGCCACGAACGTGTGGCCGTACAGGCAGCCGTCTCCGCTGGAGATGACGATCGGCATCGCATCTTCCATGCGCAGCACGTTTCGGATCGCCCCGAACGCGGGGCACATGGACGACGGTTGCTTGCTCACGCTAGACCCCTCCGACCGCCGTGCGAACGCGTGCCTTGGGCGACGGTCTCCGTTACACTACACGCCCCGCCCTCGCGCAACCGTGATAGTCGGCACAGAGTCGTGCGCAAGGCGTCGAAGAAAATGGTCCGAGCCTCACCCGACCTCCTCCCCACTCCCGTCACCCCGAGCTTGTCGAAGGGCGTCCCATGCCGATCACCCCGCAAACGAACCTGCGCGACCTCGTCGCCGAGCTGCCGATCGCCAAAGACGTCCTGGCGGCGTTCGGCCTGGGCTGTTCCAGCTGTAGCGTCAATGCCTACGAGACCATCGAACAGGGGGCGGCGGCCCACGGGCTGCGCCTCGAGCCGATCCTGACGGCGTTGACCCAGGCGCGCCTCTCGGGGCGCGTCCCGCTGATCATGAACGAGGACCGGCGCCCCCAGCGCCGCGCGCCGGGCGCCTTCGGCGGCCGGGCCCGCTTCAAGCACGTCATCCCGATCATGTCCGGCAAGGGCGGCGTCGGCAAATCGCTCACGACGGCGCTGCTCGCCGTCGGCCTGCGCCGCAAGCACTATCGCGTCGGGATCCTCGACGCCGACATCACCGGCCCCTCGATCCCGCGGCTCTTCGGCCTGACGACGCCGCTCGGGATCGAAGCGGACCCGAACTCGCCGCCGAACGCGGCGGGCCAGGCGCGCCCGCTGATGGTGCCGGCGCTGAGCCGCTCGGCGATCGAGATCGTCAGCTCGAACCTGCTCACGGATAAGGAAGACACGGCGATGATCTGGCGCGGCCCGGTCCTCTCCGGCGTCATCCGCCAGTTCTACGAACAGGTGCTCTGGAGCGACCTGGATTTTCTGCTGATCGATCTGCCGCCGGGGACCTCGGATGCGCCGCTGACCGTCCTGCAATCGCTCTCGGTCGACGGGGTGGTGCTCGTGACGATGCCGCAGGCGCTCGCCACGATGATCGTGCGCAAGGCGGCGAACCTCGTCCACCAGCTCAAGAAGCCGATCCTCGGGGTGGTCGAAAACATGTCGTACTTCGTCGCGCCCGATACGGGGCGGCGTTACGAGGTCTTCGGGCCGTCCTACGCCGAGAGCGTCGCGGAGCTGGCCGAGGCCCCGTTGCTCGCGCGCTTGCCGATCGACCCCGTGATGCTGGACTTCGCGGACACCGGCCGGATCGACGAGTTCGATGGGGCGGCCTGCGACGAGCTCGCCGGGGCGCTCGTCGCGGCGCTCGCGGCGAAGCCGAAGCCGGCCGAGACGATCTCCCTCATCTGAATGCGACGCTCCGCGCTCGTCGGGGCGGCGGCGCCCGGCTGACGGGAGAGTTCCGCCCGCAGCGCGAGCGTCTCGACCATCGGCTCGATCCCCAGCTCCGCGGCGATGCGCGCCGTGAAGGCGGCGCACTCCGCGATCGCCCCGGCGCGGTCGCCCAGGCCGAAGCGGGCGCGCATCAGCGAGCGGACCGCGTCCTCCCGCCAGGGGTCGGCCTCCAGGATCCCGCGCGCGGCCTTCGCCGCGGCGCGATGATCGACGGCGCGCTCGGCCGCCGCCAACTCCCGGTCGAGCAACTCGAGCCGACGCGTGCGCAAGCGCTCGCGGGCGATGCGAATCCATTCCTCACCGCAGTTCGGCAACAGGTCGCCCGACCGGGCGTAGCCGAGGGCCGCCGACGGATCCTTGTCGGCAAGCCTCTCGAATTCCGCGACGTCCGCCGTGACGCCGCCGCGCTCGTTCCACCAAAGGAGCGCCGGTTCTACGACGAGCGTCTCCCCCAAGGGGAGCGCACGCCGAAGGAGATGGAGGGTCCTGCGTAAATTTGCGAACGCCGCCGGCTCGAACTCGTCGGGCCAGAGCGTGAAGGCAACCGCGTCGCGCGAGATGGGCGCCGCCCGGTTGAGCACCAGGAACGCAAGCAGCTGCAGCGCCTTCTCCGGTAAGGTCACTTTCAACGGCCCGTGTCGAGCGAAGAATCCAGGCTGGCCGAACAGCACGATAAGCAAGCAGGGCTTCCTTGTTAGGACAGTCTTAGAGCGGGTTGCATCGAACCTAATGTACTGTGGCCGCATTTCAACGCGCTTACAGAGTGCTTACGAAAAGTGCGACTTTTTCCACAGGGCGAAGCGCCGGCGGTGGGCAACAATTCAAGATGGCGCGTCCCGGGGAGCGAGCCACGACCATTCTAAGAGTCGAATTGCTGGCTCGTCTCAGTCGAGCGGCCCCACGCTTGCTTGCGTTGATAGCGCCCGCCGGCTTTGGAAAATCGACCCTGGCGCGGCAGTATGTCCAAAAGAGCGAGCGTTTCGCGATCTGCGATTGCGCAGGCGTCGCCGACGAACTCGATCTGGCGCGCCGCTTGCTCCCGGCGCTGGCCGAAGAATCGCCCGAACGCGAAGCGATGCTGACCCAGCGCGAGATGCTGCTCGGCGCCGCGGGATCGTCGGCGAGCGAACGTGTCGAGCTTGCGATCGCGGCCTGGCGCGAAGATGCTCCGGCGGCGACGTTCGTCTTCGAGAACGCCGAGCACATCGCGAACGCGCCCGGCGCGCGCGAGCTGTTCGCGCGCTTGCTGGCCACGAGCCCCGAAGAGCGCACGATCGTCGTCTGTTCGCGCGAGAGCCTGCGCATGCACCTGAGCCGCTTCGCCGCGCCGCACGAGATCGTGACGCTGCGCGCCGAAGATCTGAGCTTCACGCCGGCGGAATTGCGCAGCGTCTTCGCGGACCTCGACGTCGGCAAAGAGGCGGTCGAGCGCATCGCGGCGATCTCGCAGGGCTGGCCGATCGCCGTCTTGCTGCTGGCGCGCTGCGCCGCCGAGGGAAGGCTCGCGCCGCTGCTCGACGATCTCGACGACGTCGCGTTCGAAGAGCTGCACCACTACCTCGCCGATCAAGTGCTCGCGTCGCTGTTGCCGCACCCGCGCGAGGCGCTCTTCGCGTGCGCCGCGATCCCGCACGCGACGGAGACCGATCTCGCGCTGATCCTCACGCCTCCGCTCCCGCCGGCCTGGTCGGCGGCGCTCGCGCGCTCGTCGTTCGTCACGCGCTCGCGCGACGGGTTCTTCTCGGTGCATCCGCTGCTGCAATCGATGCTGCTGGAGAATGCGAGCGAGCGGCGCGAGGCGCTCTTGGCGAAGCTCGCAAGCGAGCACGAAGCGCACGGCAACCATCTGCGCGCCGCGGAACTGCACCTCGCGCGGCGCGATCGCGCCGCCGCCGCGAGTGCGCTCGGACGCATCGAAGTGATCGACCAGCCCTCGCCGCCGATGGGCTACGCGCGCGTCCTCGCGGAACTCGACCGCTCGCTCGTGCTGAAATATCCGCGGCTGTGGGGCTGTACGGCGCTCTTCCGGCTCTACACGAACGACGCGCGCCTGCTGCTCGAGGAAGCCGATGCGGTCTGGAACAGCCTGCCGCCCGAGACCTCGAACATCGAGCGGTTCTACTGTTTCTTCATGCGCCCGCTGTTCATGAGCTACATCGGGCGGATGGGCGATGCGCTCGCGCTGATCGACGAGTTCGCGGCGCAAGCCCGCGTGCCGAGCGTGCCGACCGAGAAGTTCCACGCCTACCTGCTCTACATGCGCTCGTTGATGACGGCGCGCTTGGGGCGGCTTGGCCAAGCGGAGCGCGAGGCGCAGCTGGCGCTGCCGTTCATCGAGAACTTCGAAGTGATGGCGTCGGGGACGTATCTGAATCTCGGCGCGGACATCGCGCGCGTGCGCGGCGAGCGCGAGCGGGAGCGCGCGTACATCGAGACGGCGCTCGAGCACGTGCAGCGTTCGCGCCAGCTCAACTTCGTCGCGTTCGATCTCTCCGAGGCGACGTTCGGCGCGTGGTTCGCGGGCGAAGACGAGCTCGCCGCGAAGTACGCGGGCGAACTCGAGACGATCGTCGATGCCGAAGGCGTGCGCGCGTTTCGTTTCTTCGCGCATTGCGCGCGCGGCCGCTTCGAGACGCTGCCGACCGATGCCGACATGCTGAAGTGGGTCGCCTACGGGCACTTGATCGCCGCGGGCGAGGCCTTCGACGACGTCGACGCGCGTCTGCGCGCGCGGGCGGCGCTCGATGCCGCGCGCTCGTTCAAAGCCCCGTTCACGCTGGTGCTGGCGTATCTCGCCGTGGCCGAGTTCGAACCGGCCGAGCGCAGCTACTTCCGTGATGCCGCCGTGGAACTGGCGGCGACGATCGAATCGCCGAACCTGCACGCGGCTGTGGCGGCGGTCGCGGCCGGCGCGGGGGATCTCGGGATGCTCGCCCCGTTCATCCGCCGCATGCGCCGTTTGCGCGCGGCGGACCGTCCGCCGGTCGAAGTCGAGCTGATCGCGGGCACCGTGCTCGTCGGCGGCGTCGAACGCGCGCTGCCGGATCGCGAGCTCGCGCTGCTCTTCGCGGTCGCGCGGCGCCGCGACCACATCGGCCGCGAACAACTGCAGGAATTACTCTGGCCCGAACTCGAGCCCGCCGCGGCGCGCAACGCGCTCAACGTCTGCGCGCATCGCCTGCGCCAGCACCTCGGCGACGACACCGCCGTGGGACGGTCGCTCAAGGGCTTTCGTTTGCGCGAGGACGTGCGCGTCGATCTCGCGGAGGTCGAGCGGATCGTCAGCGAAGCGCGCAAGCGCGGCAAGCTCGATGCCGCGGGCGCGGATGCGCTGCGCCAAGTGCACGTGCGGCTCGCGGCGGAGCGGCCCGGGCGCGTGTTGGCGTGGGAATGGTTCGCGCCGGTCGAGCGGCACATCCGCGAGCTGCGCGGCGAAGTGACGATGCGCCTGGCGAGCTACGCGCTCGAACGCGGCCGCTACGATGAGGCGCTCGCGCTCGCGGCGGATCTGACGAGCTACGATCCCTGCGATGAAGCCGCGCGCGAGATCGCGATTCGCGCGCTGTTAGCGGTGGGCGATCGAGCAGGCGCGCTGCGTCATTACCGGCAGTACCGGGACGTCTTGCGCGACGAGCTCGATTGCGAGCCCTCGCCCGCGATCGAGGCGCTGGTCGGCGTAGAAAAAGAAAGGGCCGTAGAACGCTCCATGCGGTCCGTCAAACACGGGCGTCCTGCGGCAACCACATCGTAGCGTGCCACCGTCCGAAAAACGTCCCGGCTAAGTCGTCCAGCATACCAGCCACGATTGCATCCCAGCCCGCCGCCTGCGAGAGTTCGATGCCGCGGGCGACCCGTTCCGGGTCCGGGCGGCACGCGGCCTCGCACGTTGCGACAAACGTCGCAGGGTCATTGGCGAAGCGCACGACCTCGCCGTAGCTCGCCACGACGTCGGCGATCGAGGTGCTGACGACGGGTTTGCCGCCGGCCAAATACTCCGGCGTCTTCGTCGGGGAGATGAACGCCGTCGCCTCGTTGCGCGCGAACGGCATGATCGCGACGTCGAAACCCGCCAAATGCGCCGGCAGCTCCGCGTAGGGCACCTGGCCCGTGTAGTGGATGCTGGTCGTTCGCGGCAGCGTGGCCGGATCGATCTTCGCGAACGGCCCCACCATCACGATGCTCGCGCCGCTGGCGGCGAGCGCCGCGAGGATCGCGTAATCGATGCGTTCGTCGATGACGCCGAAGTAGCCGTAGACCGGCGTGAGCATCCGGCGATAGAGCGGATGCGGCGCGATCGAGCGCGCGCGCGAGAAATGCTCGAACTCGACGCCGCTGGGATACAGGCGGACCTTTTCGCCGAGGCCGCGGCGGCGCGCGTAGAGCGAGCGGCCGCCCGTGAAGACCAGGCCCGCGCGCGAAAGCAACTGCGCTTCGCGCTCGCGCATCTGCGGCGGCGCGAAGCGGAAGGCCGCCAGTTCGTCCATGCAATCGTACACGAGCGGCGCGCCCGGGAAGGCATCGGCCAGGCGCAGCAGCATCGGCGTGTAGAGCCACACGAGCGGGCGGCGCCCGGCGAGCCACAGGCGCGCGATCTCGATCGTGGCATCGTCGAGCTGCGTGTAATCGGCGCGGCGGCGCAGCGGGCGCAGCACGGTCAGGTTGCCGTGTTGCGTGAACTCGTTGCGATCCTCGTGCGATGGGAACTGCTCTTCGATGAAGAGCACGGGCACGTCGTGCGCGAAGCGCGTCATCAGTTGCTGCGGGCGTTGCCAGACGCCGTCGTAGCGCAGATGCGAGGCGACGACGATCGCGCTTGCATCCCTCATGCGAGCGCCACGGGCGCGGCGCCCGTCTCCCACCATTGGGGCGCGTCCTGCGGCTCCAAGGCCTCGCCGCGCGCGAGCGCGCGCACGGCCTCCGCGAGCGCCGTCGCTTGCGGCGTTTCGTCCGCGCTCGCGAATGCGAACGCGCCGTCTTCGCGATAGCCCTCATGGCGCGTCAGCAGCGAATCCCAATCGACCATTCCGAAGGCGGCCCAACTGCCGAGCATGCGCACCGGCAGGCCCGCCCGCTCGAGCGCGGCAAGATCGCCGTAGCGCTGCGCGAGCCAGCGGATGCGGCCCTCGACGCTCGCGTTCACGTGCACTTCGCCGATGCCGAACGGCAGCCCGAGGCGCTCGTAGGCGGCGGCGAGCAGCGGCCGCGGCGAGATCGGGCGCGGCAGCACCTCGCGGCTCGGGCGATTGCGGATCTCGCCGCGCTCGTCGAGATCGAGCGTGCGCTCCGAGTTCGGGTAGTAATTCCAGCCGATCAGATCCGGCGCGCAGGCGCGTGCGGCGATCGCGCGCAGGCGGCTCGCTTCGACGCCGCAGCGCTCCGTGAGGTACGCGTAGAGCGGATGGCCGGGGACGACGCGGCCCATCACGAGTTCGATCGAAAGGAACGAGCGCTCGCGTTTGTGCGCGACGAACGCATCCGTCGCGCGATCGAGCGAGGTGAAGCTCTGCAGATCCTCGGTCAGCACGAACTGCGCGCCGGGCGCGTGCGCGCGGATCGCCTCCATGCCGAGCAGCATCGCAAGCGCTTCGTTCGTCATCGCGCGGCCGAACGCGGCGTGATCGTCATGGCCGTTCGGATACCAGTGCCCGTAGAGCGTCGAGAAACGCGCGGTCGTCAGCGGCTCGTTGATCGGCGTCCAGCGCCGCACCCAGGGGAACGCCTGCGCGACCGCGCCCGCGTAGCGCGCGAAGAGCGCCGGAAACTCGGGATCGACCAGGCTCGTATAGACGGGGCCGCTGCCATGGTGCAGCAGCGTGACGACGGGCTCGACGCCGCGCGCGCGTAGGCCCTCGAGCCGCGCTCGCGCCCACGAGAAATCGATCGCTTCAGGAGCGCGCTGCGCGTGCTTTTCCCAGAGGACGGGATAGCGGCTCGCGGCGATGCCCAGCCCGGCCAGTAGCGCGATATCGCCTTCGCGCGCTTCATGCCCGGTCTCGATGAGTTGATCGCGCCACGAGGCGAGCCCGATCCGGGCGACCGTCGGTTCCGGCGACGCCCAGATCTCGAAGCGGTGCTGCACGACGGTGTGTGCCGATGCCCCGCTAGACGACGACCGGCGAGGGGCGCGTCCCAAGCCAAGCCGCAAGATCGGTCTTCGTTGAAACGTAAGCGCCCGTAGCGAGTTCCTCCCGAAGTTCGCCGAACGTTCCGTTCGTTTCGGCGAACGCATCGTGCTTGTGGATCGATTCGTAGTTCACTTGCGAGGCGAACACGAACGTATCGTCCGCGAAATCCGCGTACACGTCGAGCGCGCGGCTCAGGATGCCGCGCACGACGTCTTCGACGAATTTCGGATTGTGATGCGCCTTGTTGACGACGAAGAACTCGTCGGGGCGCTTGAGCAGATCGTAGGTTTCGCTGGACATCGAATTCTCGACGATCTCGACGAGGTCTTCGGCGCGAATCTCGCGATCGCGCCCGTCCGTGACGCCGATGAGGATCGAGCCGCGTCCGCGCTGATTGTGCGTCGCGACCGGGAGCGCATCGATCGCGCGGGTCGCATCTTCCAGGCTGAAGCCGGCTTCGGTCAGCTCGTGGATCGAATGTTCGCGCACCATCAGCTGCGCGCAGGGGCAGGCCGTCATGCCTTCGGCTTCCACGCCGATGACGCGCCGCACGCCGTCGCGATCGGCGTGCGCGATGCCGACGAGCGTGTAGGTCTCCTCGCCGCGCTTGCCGCTGACCGGCGTCCAGCGTTCGAGCCCGAATTCGGCACGCAGGCGCACGTCGGCGCGCAGCGCTTTCTGCGAATCGACGATCTCGCGCGCGACCTGCGCGACCACGTCTTCGATGCGGCCGGGCTTTTCGTTGCGCGAGAGCACGTCGAGCGTCGCTTCTTCGAGCAGCTCCGAGAAGCGCGACATGTGCACGCCGGCCTTATCGGGCGCGAGGTCCGCGACCATCGAGAAGACGCCGTTGAAGACGGTTTCGCGCCCGTCGACGTCGAGCCGGATCATGCGCTTGATGCCCGAGACGCCGGCGCGGCCGATCCCCAGGCGAATATCCGGCGCTTCTTCTTGGCGGTTCGCATGGAAGTGCAGCGAGCGCGCCTTCCTGGTGATGGCGCTCGTATCGAGCGCGTCCGCGAGCTCGCGGATCGTCTTGCCGGAGCGCGGTTCGAGGAGGTCGCTGGCGATCTCGGCGAGCGGGACCAGGTTGAACGGCCGCGCGGCGAGGTAGGGGTGCGGGACCTCGAAGCGCCCGAAATCGTGCACGAGGTCGTCGATCAGCAGGATGTCGATATCGATCGGCCGCGCCTCGAGGTGGGCGAAGCGCTGGCGGCCCACGGCCGTCTCGGCTTCGCGCAGGACCCGCTCGAAGGAGGTCGGGGCGTGATCGGTGCGTACTTTGGCCGCGACGTTGAGGAAGCTCGGCCCCGCGACGTTACCCGCCGGCGGCGTCTCATAGTAGGAAGAAACAGCGACGATCTCGCACGCCGGGCGCAGCTTCTGGAGCGCCTGAAGAATGTTCCCCTGGCGCTCCCCGAGATTCGAGCCAATGCCGAGATAAAACGTACGCATACGGCGGCTTAGACCCGCCCAAGGAGATTCGAGTTTCCGGCCGGGGCTCGGCTCCCGGCCCCGAGGATCAGCCGATCCGCGATCGAGTTAACAAGTGCGACCTTGGCCTATCGTTTGCCCCAACACGCCGAATGAGGTGCAAGCACGATGAAAACAGAGCGCAGCCACGAAAGACGAATCCCCTTCTCGGCTGATCGACGCGAGGATCAAGGAACTGGGTGTTCAACTCCAGCCTCGAGGGCAACGTCAGACGCGCCATCGACCTGCACGAGCGCGAACAGGTCGATGAGGAGGCCTTCAAGACGCTCATCCGCGCTGCGGCGGCGCTGAACCTACGCCGGTCGCCGGCGCGGTAGGCTCGTCACCCCTCGGCACGCCTCCCGTTATTGGCTACGTACTACCAGGAGCGGTTTGAGCGTTCCGTCGACACGTTTTGCGGTCGAGGAGTCGGCGTTCACCGTAACGATCTGGATAGCGCCTTTCTGGATTTCACTGGTGAGCATCTTGCCGGAATCCGGATCTCTGATCTGTTTGATGAGCAGCGCGTCGAAGTATTGTCCAACTTGAACGTTCTTCGTGCTCCCAACGTTGATGACGACATCATCTCCGTCGATTGCGATGATCCGCCCTTGAATCGCCTTCACCGGTGCGATTGCCGCAAATTTGCTTGGATCGATATGCTGCACGATGATCGCCGCTTCGTCATTGATGAGGTGCCCCATCGTTGATGAAACGAATTGCGAATTAGAATACGCTCCAGCTCCGGCAGCGCTGCCGCCTGCCGCTAAGCCGCCGGCGCCCCACGACGTGCCTTTCTTCGTTTGCTCGTCGGCGAATGATTGGAGGATTTCTCCAGTTGTTGCATCGATGACTCGCACTTGGACCTTAAGCGTCACACGCTCGGATTGAACGCCTCCCAAGAGTCCGCCCAGCGTGCCTCCAATGATGGCTCCGGCTATCGCTCCCGCATTGCTCTGTCCGGTCTTTTCCAGTTGAAGGATGTTGCCGGTAATCAGGTACTTCGCTCCGACGATTCTACCGCTTCGCACGACAGTCGCGGGGGAGTTCTCGCCTGAATTAGACAGCTGGTGCTCTTTCAGCACATCGGCAAGCTGTTTGCGGTCGACAATCTTGAAGGTGCCGCAGTTCACCAGTTGGTCATGTGACCAGCAAGAGCCAAGCTCGGATTGATGACGGCGAAAATGCTTGCCGCAATAACGGCAAGGTATCGAGTGATTCGCAAGACGGTCGTCCTTCGTAAGTAGTGACAGGTTGCTGGCTCGGAGTAGCACCTTCGCGCATCATTTCGCAAGGGTGTCGTAATGACGCACACTTGTGTCCGCATCGTTTAGGTTACTGCAGCATCGCTCTGAAACGGTAGCGGATATCTGCAACTCTCCGTAATGAGGATCGGAATCACGCGATCTGCGCGGATCTCGCTACCAAAGCGAAGCGCGTGTGCCGGTCCGAAAAGGTTGCGTGTACCTGCAACGACGCAGGGAGTTCGAACGCCGCGCACTGGCCAAGCCGCTATCAGGGCGTGAACATGGCCCGCAAGGCAGCTAGCCCGGAATCGAAGCTTCGTCGCGCTTGCGGCGGCGGTGGTCGATAACGGCCTGGCGGCATACGGCGCACGTGACGAGGTTTGAATCCGCCGGATTCTTTGCGCAAATGATGCAGCGTCGCTCCATGCGTGCGCGCCGGCGCTGCTCGCGCTTCTTCGCGGCCAAGTACTCGCGCCGGTCGCTCACGAGGAAGCGAGCGCGCCGCCGCGATCGCGGGGGAACGCGAGATCGTGGCTCGCGGCAAACGTCCGCGCCTGCGCCATTGCGCCGCCGTCGAGGGCGAGCAATTCCAAGCCTAGCAACTCGCCGTTCTCGCGATAGTCCGCCACGACGTCCTCGCTAATGCGCTTGCTGCGCGCGCGCTCGCCATCGGGAAGGGCATGGTAGCGGACGTATCCGGCCTGCGCCCCGAGGTCGACGCTTACTGCAATAAAATGTGTCACTTCGACCTTCCCCTCATTGCTCGACGTAGACATTATACAGCGTAAGGTCCCTACGAGGAGACTCCGCCGGAAGCGGTCGCCGCGGAAATCTTGACAGGTTTGACGGGATTGTCAGGAATTGACAGAGTTTGACAGGACTGGGATACCCGAACGCCGCGCCTTGGCGAAGCCGCCATTAGGGCGAGAACGCGGGCCAATCCTCCTCGTCCGAAAGCGAAGCGGCATCTTCAGCCCAGCCTTCGCGCGGATGGCTTGCGATTTTTCGGATGACGAGCAGTGAGTCGTCGACGGTCATCTCGATCGGCGAATCGACGGAGAGCCCCATTTCATCGAGAACGCTTCGGGGAATGATCACGCCCTGCGAATTCCCGAAGCGGCGGATCGCGGTCTTCGTGTAGCCCATCCTACCACCACCCCCGGCTCCGAGCAAAGACTCCTCTTGACTGTTTGCCGTATATACGCGTCGCGTGTTATGCTGTGCCCGTGATCCGCAGCTATGGCGACAAGGACACGGAGCGGCTCGCGCAGGGTGGCCGCGTCCGCCGATTTGCGTCATTCGAACGCATAGCGCAACGGAAGCTCGTCGCGCTCGATGCCGCTACGGCGCTTTCCGACCTGCGGCTCCCCGGCTTACGGCTCGAATTACTCAAAGGCGATCGCGCCGGAACCTACTCCATCCGCATCAACGACCAGTGGCGCATCGTCTTCCAATGGGTCGAAAACCACGCCGAACGCGTCACTATCGAAGACTATCGCTAAGGAGCCGTCACCATGCCGAAGAGTTTACCGCCCGTCCATCCCGGAGAGGTCCTGCGCGAAGAGGCCATGGCGCCCATCGGGCTTTCCGCCAATCGCCTGGCGATGGAGCTCGGGATTCCGGCATCCCGCATCCTTGAGATCGTGAATGGACGACGGGCAATCTCGGCGGATACGGCGCTACGGCTGGGGCGGTATTTCGACACGACGCCGCAGTTCTGGATGAACCTCCAGGCGCGCTACGACCTCGAGGTCGCCCGTGAAGCGAACGGAAAAGCCATCGACCGCGTAGTGAAACCGCGTAAGGCGGCATCCTAGATCAAATGCGCCTTCCAACCCATCGGCGCCCGACGACGCCTGGTGAGGTACTCGTCGAAGGATTCCTGAAGCCCATGGGCATCACATAAGCTACCGCCGCCCGGCCGATATCCCGAGGCGCATCTCCGGCCGCCGAGGTGACCTCGGTTCAGCGCCGCGGAAATCTTGACAGGTTTGACAGGATTGTCAGGACTTGACAGAGATTGACAGATTTTGACAGGACTGGGATACTCGTGCCATGCCCGGCCTCTTTGAGAACCCCTTCCGCACGGCGCCCGGGAGCGATCCGCCCCATTTAGTCGGGCGCGAAACGGAGCTCTCGCTCGCGCGGTTCGCGCTTGGGATGACCCGCACGGGGGCGCCGGCGGCGCCCGTCATCATCACGGGCTTGCGGGGCATGGGGAAGACGGTTCTGCTGCGGCGGGCGATGGCCGAGGCCCGCGCGGAGAAGGCCGTCGTGATTGCCGCCGAAGCCACGCGCCGCGAACCGTTTGGTGCGATTCTCCGCTTGGGGCTGGAGGCGGCGCGCGATAGCGTCGGGTCCGTCCCCGAAAAGCTCAAACGGACGATCGAGAAGGTCGTCCGCGTCTTGCCCAAGCCGGAATACGAGTTGCCGGAGGGCGCCGGGGCGATCGCGTTCTCCGGGATGGGCGAACCGGAGCAAAAGGCGCTCATCACGCTGCTGCGCGAGCTCAACGCCCAAGCGTGGAAACACGGCAGCTATCTCGTCTTCGCCATCGACGAGTTGCAAGAGGCGCAGATCAACGATCTCAGCCCGCTCGTGCGCTTCATCCACGAATCAGCGGGGACGCCGGAACCCGCGCTGATCATCGGCGCCGGGCTGCCGAATTCGCGCGCTCACCTGCATCGAGCACATACCTATACCGAGCGCTGGCGCTACCTGGAGATCGGCTTGCTCGATCCGGAGCAAACGCGCGAGGCAATCTCAAAGCCGATACGCGACGCGGGCCACGTCATCCGCGATAACGCGCTCACTGCACTGGTGGAGGAATCCGGCGGGTATCCGTTCTTCATTCAAGAGTATGCGTCTGCGGCCTGGATGGAGCATCGCGGGAAGACGATCACGCCCGCGGACGTCGATGCGATCGTCCCCGGCGTCCGTCGAATCCTCGAGACATCGCTGTACGACGCGCAATTCCGGACGCTAACGCCGCGCGAGTGCGCCTACGTCCTGGCGATGACGGATCTGGGCGCGGGCGCGCACACCGTCCAGGAGATCGCCGAACGCTTCGGCGCAACCTCCGAGCAGCTCAGCTCGATTCGAAATCGGTTGGTGAAGAAAGACGTCTTGTTCGTTCCCAATACCGGCATGGTCGAGTTTCGCATCCCGCTGAGCGACCGGTATGTCACGACTCACCGCAAGGAGCTCGAACGCCGCGCACTGGCCAAGCCGCTATCAGGGCGTGAACATGGCCCGCAAGGCAGCTAGCCCGGATTCGAAGCTTCGCCGTGCTTGCGGCGGCGATGGTCGCTGACGGCCTGGCGGCATGCGGCGCACGTGACGAGATTTGAATCCGCCGGATGCTTTGCGCAAATGATGCAGCGCCGCTCCGCGCGTGCGCGCCGGCGCTGATCGCGCTTCTTCGCGGCCAAGTACTCGCGCCGGTTGCTCACGAGGAAGAGAGCGCACCGCTGAGATCGCGGGGGAACGCGAGATCGTGGCTCGCGGCAAACGTCCGCGCCTGCGCCATCGCGGCGCCGTCGAGGGCGAGCAATTCCAAGCCCAGCAGCTCGCCGTTCTCGCGATAGTCCGCCACCACGTCCTCGCTGATGCGCTTGCTGCGCGCGCGCTCGCCGTCGGGAAGGGCATGGTAGCGGACGTATCCGGCCTGCGCCTCGAGGTCGACGCTTACTGCTATAAAGTGTGTCACTGCGACGTTCCCCTCATTGCTCGACGACCGAAATGACGACGGTTACGGCTCGATCGGTGACGACGTTCAGAGGCCGGCCGTCGGCAGCGTAGCCGAAGTGCTCCCGCCGGTCTCGTCAACCTGCTCCCGGAACGGCGGCGGGAAGGCCACACCGCCCTAACGGCGGGCGGCCGGACCATGCGTGAGAAGCGCTCGATCAATCGCGGACGGCTGGATGAATTGCGTCACCGGATAGACCGTGATCTGCGCGTATGTGCACGTCTTGCCGCCGTTGGAGACGACTGGAGCTGTTGCTGTATTCCGGCCCGTCGTCGTGTTCGACGTCGGCGAGACGAGCGATATCAAGGTGCAACTCGGGAAAGCTGTACTTGCGGTTACGGTCGTATTCGTGAACGTGACCGGCGGGATATTGTTGTTGAAACCGCCTCCGGAGTTCCAGATTTCGATGGAGAAGGTGACACGATCGGGAAGCTCGTTGTCGATCGATTGCGCCGAGTAGCTATACGTCGAGGATTGGCCGGTCTGATTATCGTTGACCGTTTGGGTCCACGTGCCTCCGCTGAAGGCTATCGTCTCCGTCAACGTGTCGCCAGGATTTACGTTGATGACGTTACCACCGTTGCAGCCGGTTTGCCCCGCCTGGAACTGGGCCGCACTATAGTAGAAAGCCTCAGCGACCCATGATGCGAAATGCGGAATGGAATAGTCGGTGCAGATCCCTCCCCATTGCAGTAATGGCTGTTGCAAGAAGTTGTTGCCCGCCGAAATCTCCTCGACATTGTCGAGGCCCGGCCAAAGCGAGATAAAGCCATACGGCGGCGGCGTCGGCGGAACGGTGATCGTGGTCTGCAGATACGTGACTTGGAGGCCCGCCGCGTAAAGACTGAAGTACGAGTAATTCGGGTTGAGCGGCGTCGATGTTGGGCTCGGGTTTGGAGACGGCGACGGCGACGGCGACGACTTCGCCGTGGTTGTGGGCGTTGGCGAAGGCTTCGCCGTGGTTGTGGGCGTCGGCGACGCCGTCGGCGTGTTTGTGGGCACCGGGAGTTGCGCAGTCAACCCCGTCGGCGGCGTGTTCGATGAGCCACCGCCCCCGCAAGCCGCGAGCGAGCACACGAAAAAAAGTGACAACGCAAGGCGCCGCATATTTCTCACCTCTGCTTAGCTGTGCTGGGCCGCCGTTCGTCCGAGGCCAAGATCACCGGGTTCTCGGCGGGAGCGCTTAGCGTAGCCCCTGTCGAAAACAGACCCGTTACAACTGCCTACGCTTCCGCTTCGTCGTCGAGCAAGTTTCGATAGTGCTCGGCGAGGCTCGCGAATCGTTCCCCGGCGGCTGCCGCCCGCATCGCGCGAATCTGACGGATCGCGGCTTCATATCGCCGCACGTACGGTGCGAGCCATTCGCTCATCAGCACCCATTGCGGGAGTCGCCCCCGCTTCGCGCGCACCACGTCTTCGAGCGGAAGCTCGAGTGGCTCTAGGCTCCTTCCGCGCGCAATCGCATCTTCCAGCATGAGCACGTCAACATCGACGTCGTAGCGTAACGCGTAGCCGGTGCCGCGGGAAACGATGAGATCGAGGTCGCCGAGGCGGCGACGAATACGGTTCACATACACGCCGACGGTGTTGCTGCCCGCCTTCTCGTCGAGATCGGGCCAGATCGTCGCGGCAAGCGTGCGGCGGTCGCGCGTTCCGCCGTGCAGACACAGGGCCAGAAGCAGTTCCGCTTCGCGCTGCGCAAGGCCGATCGCTCGGGAGCCGACGTGTACCTCGCGCGTACCGAGACCCACGAAGATCCGACCGGAGGGCGACTCCACGCTCACGAGCTTGCGCAGGGCGGGCCAGGCGGCGGGCACCGTGCCTTCGGCGATCGACTCGATCGCCTGCCGAAAATGCGGATAGTCCACACGGGCGGCAAAGCTGCGGGCTTGCTGATAAGCGTCGGCCTGGCGCGAGGGATCGGCCAAGCCCAGTGCGGCCCACGTGAGCGCGAGCAGCCATGGCTGGCCGTCGCCGGCGGCAGCATCGATCGCCGCCAGGAGCGCCGAGCGCTGCGCCTCGCCGGACGCGCACCGGCCTGCCGCGATGAGCCAACCGTAGGCTCGCATATACTGCAGCTCGGTCCCGATCGGCGTGCGATCGGGGTTTTCTGCACTCGCACACCCCAGAAAGTGTGCCGTCGCCGGAGCGACGTTCGGCCCGGAGTCCGCGCGCAGCATTTCGAGCAGCGCTGCGAAATTCGCGTCTTCGCCGGCGAGCCAGCTGTGGAAGGCAGCGTTGACGATGGCGACCGCGGCAATCGTCTCCGAACCCGGCACGAGCGCCAGATCGATGGCTAGCGCGAAGATCCGCCGCGCCTTGGCCCGCTCGCCGCGGAAGAACGCGATCGGTGCGGGTATCGCGTAGAGACACATGGCGTGGCTCATGGGCATCGTCGCAAAGGTTGACGCCCAGACCGGCAGCCACGGTTCGACGTCGATCGATCGCCCGTTGCGGAGGTGCCAGAACATCTTCCACATCTCCAACAAGACGCGGAGCATCGAGCCCTCGGGCTCGGCGATAGCTGCTCGCTCGAGATCATCGAGGACCTGGACCGCTTCGTCCATATTCGCCGTGAAGTACAGCCAATGGAGCAGCGACGTGCCGACCCCGAAGCGGAGCAGCAGCGGATCATCGTCTCGCAAGGCGGTCCAGACGGTTCGGCTCTCGAGCAGCATGCGCTGTGAGTTGACGGTAGCCGCCCGTGCCATCCAGGTCGCGTTCCACGTCGGCGGATGACGCAAGAGCACGGCAGCGTCGAGCGACGCCACGAGCGCCGCGACTTCGGGCGACGGCTGGTTCATCATGAACGGCGCGAGCGAGGTATCGAGGATGTCCGCTGCCGCATCTTGCCGGCGTGCGGCGAGATAGAGCTGTGCGGCTCGAACCCGATCGGGCATCGTCTGCGCCGCTCGAATGAGGATCCGCTCTCCCTTATTTCGCAGGGGCAGCAGCGCCGCGATGGCGAGCGGATGGACTTCGAGTGCCGTGCCGTTCCGGCTTACGAACGGGCACGCCCGGAACTGTTCGTCGAGCGCCTCCGGCCGTTCAGTCATCGCTCGCAGATCGTCTTCGTCGATGCGGCGGAGCAGCGCGGCGGCGGCCAGCACCGAGCGCGCCTCGGGACTGAGCGACCCGAGCGCTTCGGACAACGTGTAGTCGCTCAGGCCGCTCGCTTCGGAGCCGCCTGAGGCGCCGTCGAGGAGGCTCTCAAGCCTACCCTCTCGTGCGGAGCGCAGAAACGTGAGCACCGCGATCGGCCATCCATGCGAGAGCGTCGTAATTCGCTCCAACAGCGGCTCGGCAGCCGCGATTCCAAAGAGCAGCCGGATCTCGCTTGGCGTGAATCGGAGTTCGTCGATGCCGATGTCGAGCCGCTCGTTGGGCGGGATGCGGGCAAGCGCGGGGAGCGTGAGGCGAACGCGGCTACAAACGACGAATCTCCGGCCGCCCGCCTGGACGAGGCGGTCGACGAGGCCGGCGACGGCGGGGCGCTCTTGAAGATGCTCGCCGTTCTCGATGCAGATCGTTCGCGTATTGCTCGATGCGTGTAAGGCCTCGTCGAGCACGTCGATCCAGCGGTCGTCGGCGCTACCGTCCCGCGGCAGGGCGAGAAAGTACCGTGCTTGACGTTCTTCGAGCCGTTTATCGAGCGGTCCGAGAACGCGCAGCAGTGCCCGGACCGCGTCGGGGACGCCGCGCATATCCGAGCAGTCAACGGTGGACCCGTTCGAGGGCGCTCCGAGCATTGCGCGCGCCAATGTGCTCTTGCCGTAGCCCGCCGGCGCGATCAACGAAACCAAACGGGCGTTGCTAGAAACGATCTTTTCCAACAGGCTCGATCGGTCGACGCTCGCGAAGCCGTCAAGCCGCTTAAGCTCGCGCACATCCTCGATACCGACGACATCATCGTCGGCGTGTACGGCTCGGCGGCTGCCTTCGGCCATGCGTGACGCATTCGCCCCACCCGCGAAAGCAACATTCTGGTCCGCCTAATTTTTCGACCAGGCACGCCTAACGCTCCACAAAACGCCGGTGCACACAAGTATCGGCGGCGATGACGCTGCACGCCCGCGGTATCGGTTCGCTCCGACTTAGTAGGACGTATACTATCGAGGCGAGGTCACGATCCAATTCATGTTAGGGCTTTCCAGCTGGAACTGTAACGTTGCCGGTTGCGAACCATTTGGCAAGAAGCACGAGGAGCCGGGCCCCTGGACAATTTGCGTGGTCAAGCCAGCGGGCATCGTTGGCTGCTGAAGAACCCAGGCGTTGCTCGCTGAGTCAAAATACGCTACGACCGAGGAGCCTGAAGGGGCTAGCTGCGGACATTGGCCCTGTGCGAAGTACGTTTCCGCTATGTCCCAGCCAAATGCCGTTGCCGAATAGAAGCCCTGCGCATTTGCCGAAATAAACAGGTCCCAGCGCTGAGCTGAGAAGTTGTAAACAATCGTGTACCAAGTGGACGTTCGATTCGGCACAGCGTCTGGCGTGAAGCTCTCTACAACGTAACCCTGCTCACCGTTGGGCAGACGGCCCTCGTACTGCGAAACGAACGCTGAGGTGATCTGCGTGTCGAAGATGAATGTCGGGGCGGCGAGGCAGAAGTTAAATACGGTGAAATGCGCGGACCGATCGGTCGCGTCGTCATTTCTGTAGTAGGTGCTGTCCTCGAGGCAACCGCCCCATCCCCCGTGAATCGTCGGTGAGAATGCCTGTTCGAGGCCCACGACTCCGCTGGGATAGGGGAAGGGCGCTTGCGAGAATTCGTATCCGGTCTCGACGGCATAAAACGCGTTGTAAGGAAATGGGCCGCCCCCACCGGTGTTGGTATAGATTCCCGAAGCTTCGTGATCGTTTGGGCCCGCGGCAGACATCCGCCTCGCCTTGAAAGCGCTGAGGCCTTTTCTCGTTCTAAAGTCCGCATACAGATTCGGCAGACTGGTCGTGCCCAAACTGCTCAGCGGCGACGTTGGGTTGAATGGCAATGGAATCGAAGCCGGCGCAAGCGCGACATCGGGAGCCGTTGGCTCATAGATGCCGGACGGCACGGGTGTTGGCGGCAAGAGCGCGTTCCACGCCGCAACGGCATTGGGCGTCGGCGTCGGCGTTGGAGTCGGCTTCGGCGTCGGCGTCGGCGAGGGGGTCGCAGTCGGTGGCGAAGTCGGGTGATTGGACGTTGGCGCAGGGTTTGGCGATAGCGCCGAGGCGGGCGTCGCCGTCGGCGATGGGATCGTAACTGGTGGCGAAGTCGGGCGATTCGGCGCCGGAGCCGAGCCGCTACACCCGGCCGTGCCGATCGCAAGACACGCCGCCGCGCAGGAAACCGTCGCGAAATTGCACAGCCGCATACGTGCACCTCGTCATGCAAGACTGCTGACCGGCCGTTACAAAATCATTAACAAGCCCCTTCGGGCCGCTAGCTTGGCATTGCGTCGAGCAGATCGAGCGCGTCGCGAACTGCCGGGCGCACTGTGCCGATCATGCGGCAGAGCGCGACCGTTTCGGCGACGTCGTGGACGCGGACGAGGTTCGCCCCCGCGATCACCCCGAGCGCCGCAGTCGCAAGCGACGGGACCAGCAACTCGCGCGCCGGCTTGTGGAAGATGCGGCCGATGAAGCTTTTGCGGCTGGCGGCGAGCAAGATCGGGAAGCCGAGGCTGCGCAGGTCCTGACGTGTAGCCCAGAGTTATGCCGCGGAAAGGTGGAGAGTTGGGGTCGTTGGCAACTCCCGAACGAACTCCTCGGGAGTGCGGTTGCCGAGTGATTTGTGCGGACGCAGCTCGTTGTAATCGCGCCGCCAATCTTCGATGATCAATCGCGCATGGGCCAGAGACCGGAACTCGTGCTCGTTGAGGCACTCGTCTCGGAACCTTCCGTTGAACGACTCGATGTAGGCGTTTTGGGTGGGCTTCCCTGGTGCGATGAAGTGCAGCCGGACTTTGCGATCGCGCGCCCAGCACGCCATCGCGATTCCCGTTAGCTCCGTCCCGTTGTCCATCACGAGTGTTTGCGGATAGCCGCGGACGGCACCGATCGCGTCGAGAACCCGCGCCACGCGGACTCCCGAGAGCGACGTGTCGACCTCGATCGCGAGGCACTCGCGTGTAAAGTCGTCGACGATGTTCAGCGTGCGGATTCTTCGGCCCGATTCGAGACTGTCGTGAACGAAGTCCAGGGACCACCGCTCGTTCATTACGGTAACGGCGGCGGCCGGATTCCCTCGGCCGAGCGCCACTCGCCGACGGATCCGTTTTCGGACCTGCAGATTCGCCTCCCGATAGACCCGCAAGACGCGCTTGATGTTGACGACGATCCCGTCGCGCCGCAGTAGGACGGCCAGCCGGCGGAAGCCGAAGCGCCTCCGCTCCGCTGCGAGCTCTTCCAGTCGGCCGCGCAGCTGGGCGTCGTCCTTCGCAACCCGCACGTAACGAACCATCCTGCGATTAACACGCAGGTATCGGCACGCTTGGCGCTCGCTGATGTCGAATTGATCACGCGCCGCCTGCACGGCTCGACGTTTCTGTGCAGGCGTTAGAATTTTCCCGAGGCGGCCATCTTGAGGACGTCGATATTGAGCGCCTGATCGGCGACGATCCGCTTGAGCCGCCGATTCTCGTCCTCGAGCGCCTTCATCTTGGCGACATCGCTGACTTCCATTCCGCCGAATTTGGCCTTCCAGGCGTAGAAGGTCGCCGGGCTGATGCCGTGCCGCCGGCAGAGATCCTTCGTTGCGACGCCGGCTTCGTGTTCTTTCAGGATGCCGACGATCTGCGTTTCGTTGAACCGAGACTTTTTCACGGGGGAGTCTCCTTCGAGGCCGGGGGCCTCAGAATTCTCCACCCATTTCCGGAGCCTTTTTCGGGCTACACGTCAGTCCGCGAAACGGTCGAGGATCTCGCAATCGACGGCGGGCTCTTTGCCGAACTCGAGGCCGGGGTCGATCGCGATGCTATCGATCGGTCCACGACCATATGCGCCGCGCGTTCACGGGCGCGGTCGCTGATGATGAGCGCACGCATTTTGCCGAACCCAATCCACCGGCCCGTCGATCCCGACTTTGAAGTTACACTCTGGATTCTCCCAGTGTCGATTCCAACTCGATGCGCTCAGGGCTACAGATAGTTAACGGTGAAGGTTTGTGTCTGAGCCGCCGCGCCGTTGCTGACCGTCACCGTCCACGTGCTCAATCCGCCCGGATCCCCAGCCTGAGTGACGACGGGTCTGAGCGTCATCGAACCATCGGAATTCACGGTGAGCTTGCCGGCGCTTACAGCCGCGCTCCACGAGCCGTCACTCTTGCTCCATATATACGGCCCGCTGCTAACCGCGCCGGATTGGACGAGCATTATGCTCGTTAGGCTATTGAACCCGGAACCCGAAGCCGTGAGCGTCGGCTGATAAGGGGCCGCGTAGGTCGTAAACGACGTAGGCGGCAAGAGCGTGAAGCTCAGCGTGCTCGCCGGCGTATAGTTGACGGTGAAGGTCTGCGTCTGCGCGGTCGCACCGTCGCTGACCGTCACCGTCCACGTGCTCAACCCGCCCGGATCCCCGGCCTGAGTGACGACGGGTCTGAGCGTCATCGAACTATCCGAGTTCACGATGAGCTTGCCGGCGCTCACAGCGGCGCTCCACGAGCCGTCGCTCTTGCTCCAGATGTACGGCCCGCTGCTAGCCGCGCCGGATTGGACGAGCATTATGCTCGTTAGGTTGTTGAACCCGGAACCCGAGGCCGTGAGCGTCGGCTGATACGAGGCCGCGCTGGTCGTAAACGACGTAGGCGGCAAGAGCGTGAAGCTCAGCGTGCTCGCCGGCGTATAGTTGACGGTGAAGGTCTGCGTCTGCGCGGTCGCACCGTCGCTGACCGTCACCGTCCACGTGCTCAACCCGCCCGGATCCCCGGCCTGAGTGACGACGGGTCTGAGCGTCATCGAACTATCCGAGTTCACGGTGAGCTTGCCGGCGCTCACAGCGGCGCTCCACGAGCCGTCGCTCTTGCTCCAGATGTACGGCCCGCTGCTGACCGCGCCGGATTGGACGAGCATTATGCTCGTTAGGTTGTTGAACCCGGAACCCGAGGCCGTGAGCGTCGGCTGATACGAGGCCGCGCTGGTCGTAAACGACGTAGGCGGCAAGAGCGTGAAGCTCAACGTGCTCGCCGGCGTATAGTTGACGGTGAAGGTCTGCGTCTGCGCGGTCGCACCGTCGCTGACCGTCACCGTCCACGTGCTCAACCCGCCCGGATCCCCGGCCTGAGTGACGACGGGTCTGAGCGTCATCGAACCATCGGAATTCACGGTGAGCTTACCGGCGCTCACAGCGGCGCTCCACGAGCCGTCGCTCTTGCTCCAGATGTACGGCCCGCTACTGACCGCGCCGGATTGGACCAGCATTATGCTCGTTAGCTTGTTGAATCCGGAACCCGAAGCCGTGAGCGTCGGCTGATACGAGGCCGCGCTGGTCGTAAACGACGTAGGCGGCAAGAGCGAGAAGCTCAGCGTACTCGCCGGCGTATAGTTGACGGTGAAGGTTTGCGCCTGCGAGGCCGAGCTGTTGCTGACCGTCACCGTCCACGTGCTCAACCCGCCCGAATCCCCAGCCTGAGTGACGACAGGTTTGAGCGTCATCGAACTATCCGAGTTCACGGTGAGTTTGCCGGCGCTTACAGCGGCGCTCCACGAGCCGTCGCTCTTGCTCCAGATGTACGGCCCGCTGTTGACGGCGCCGGACTGGACGAGCTTTATGCTCGTTAAGCCATTGAATCCGGAACCAGAAGCAGTGAGCGTCGGCTGATACGAGGCCGCACTGGTCGTAAACGACGTAGGCGGCAACAGCGTGAAGCTTAACGCCGTCGGCGATGGCGACGGTGGTGGGCTTGCAGTCGGCCACGGATTTCCGACGACCAGATAGCTGCCTTGCCATGGCTCCGTGGCCATAGCAGTACCGATCGTATTAGCGATGTTTCCCGTCGCCGCAATAGTTGTCCCGAGGCTGAAGACCCTTCCTACGTCCTTTAACAGAGAGGAAATGCCCTTGCGAGCCGCGTTCTTCGCCATCGTTTCAAGACCGCTGTGCGTCAGGCTGATGGCTTCAGAAATGATCGTGGTCTGGAGGCTGCCGACATCCTGAGTGGCAGCGTATTGCACACCATTGAGCTCCGACGTTGCGAGATCCGCTTGGTCCGAATACGGCATCACATCATTGAAGTCAGCGATGCCCACAGTACCTTGCAGCACGTTGATGGCGATCGAATAGGCGTTGAGCCCACAGGCCTTCGCCCAAAGTGCCGCCGCTCCGGGCCATTTGCCGATTAGCGCGAAATCATTAAACGCATTCGACATCAGGGTCGAAGTGCCAACACCGCACGTGTACAGGTGCGCTACATACGCGCCATCGGTCGGCGGAACGTGGAATGTTGGGGCTGCCTGTGATGCCGATGTCGTCTGATTCGTGCCTAGTGCGACCACGGCAGACGCGACTTCAGCGACATCGTTTATGACGTCGGCGAAGTTCCAAAAGCTTGGCACCGGTGGCAGGATCAACGTCCCTACTGGTGCTGACCGCGACAGACTCGGAATATACCATTGATCATTCTGAAAATTACCGATGAGCGCCGCAGCATTACTATACGAACTCGTGTTTACTGCGTAGAGCGCGCCGATCCAATATAATCCCTGACCGGCTGGCCCGATCCCTGGCTGCCATTGCGCAGTGAGCGTGACGCCGCTTGCATCGTTTTGAGTGATACTAAACGTGGCAAATGCGTCCCTTAAAGGCGGCGCCAAGGCCGGCTCGTTCAGGGTGACCCGCCTACCGCCAACCGTGGCCCTCGAACCAGAATTCGAGGGGGAAATAATCGTTACGCGCTGCGCGGAACTCACCGTCGCTGCGGCGGCAAGTGCGTCGATAAGTGCTTGTTGGTATGCGCTCTTTACTGCAGGCGCACCCAATGGATCACTGAGACTCGCGGCGCTGCTTAGTGCATTCGCAAGCAGAATGACAGAAGGAAGATTCGCAAGGGTTGCGAGTTCGCTCCTCTGTTGCGTCAGGTCGGGCGTATACACACCTGGCGTAGTAAACACCATCTGGACGGCGGTGGAGAGTGGACCGACCTGACCAGATGGAAGCGAAAACCACCCTGGCGCAACAGCTGTCCAGCCAAAGTTTCTTTGCGTGTCAAGCGTGCCTACGACGCTGGACTCGGTCGTGGAAAATGTAAACTGCGCAGTCGATGAAGTCGGATTAGGAGTTTGCTCGCTGACCGGCGACACGTTGAGAACGTTTGCAGATGTCGAACCCGGAATTGGCGCGACGGCCACCGAGATTGTGGTCGGGGGTGCGGTAGGCGTAGCAATCACACCAGATGGTCCCGCATTGGGTATCACTCCGGTTGCCGAGCCGCCGCCGCCGCACCCAGCGACGAGTGATGCCAGAATGAATAGAACCGAGAATCCACCTAGTCGACAACGAGCGCGCGGTCCCATTGGTCCTCCAGTTTATCGTGTTCGTGAACAAATGTAGTAGTTGAATATGCCGGACGAGCATGGTGATATCTCGCCATTGCATACGCACTTCCTAATCACACATCGTGGTTGCAGCTGACTAACAATGCAATCCTACTTATCTCACCGCATTTAGCATGCGTTTTCGGTCGCGTATCACAGAACGTCGCTAGCGCTGAGGACCACAAACCGACGAGCCGCAGATCGACGCTTCCAAACAGCCCGCTAATGAGCGAAGCCGTCGGCTTTCGCAGCAATATCCGACGTCACATGGACCGTTGACTCCACCCATAGCTTGAGTCCCGTGTCCGTGCCAATTTCCGCCTTTTTTCCCTTATTGAAGACTCCCGCAAGAGGAAGAAACGGAATGAATGCTCCTGCTACCATTGGTGCTGTGGAAATTGCAACCTGGGTCGCCGCCCCCGCCGCAATATCCGACGTGTAGTTATAGTCGCCGTTGGCGCGGCTAACGCCGGTCACGCGAATTTTGTTGCCGTCAACACCCTTGACCCAGTCGAATGCCGGCACGAGCGTCCCGGTTTTCCCGAGCCAAGATGCCTTGGTTACCTCCTGAATATGTCCCTCACCGGCAGCTCCTTTGGCGATCACGAGCATATTGTCGGCGTACACATCGGCGGCGACGGTAAAGGTGAAGACATCCCCCGTGCTGTCGGATTGGGAGGATATCTTCCGGTCAAGGAAGATTGGGATTTGGGTTCCGAGCGGAACGGTGACTAGCCTTGGCTTTGTCTTCGTCCCGACGGCGGAGGTCGCGATCGATGCAGACGGAGCGGATCGCGGCGACGCACTGCTCGCCGTTGCGGCGGGCGTCGGCGCGATCACTGCAGGCGTCGCTTGCGGTGATGGAAGCACATCAGCCGACGCCCCCACTTCACTAGAGAGAAACGAGACGAGCACCATAAGGACTAGTCGCGCGTTGCGGCGCATCAGGTTAGGTCCTTTCCGTCCAAGCCAAGAAGTAAGAAGGCGTTAGTATCACCTTCAAGACATGTCACTTCGCAAGGATGGTCATAAGGAACTCACCCTTGTGTCTGCATCTGAGTTTCGCAAACGCTTCGCCGCGAATCAGAAAACTCGAATGCCGACTCATTTAAGTTACCGCAGTGTCGCTCCGAAATGGTTGCGGATACCTGCAATACTCCACTACGATACGGGGTCACGCCGTCTGCGCTCTGGCGTAGCGATGGCGTCCGGCATCGAACGAAGTTCTTCTGCGCTCAACCTTCGTCGGGAAAGAGCGCGCCGGATCTGCCGTCGTTCGTCATCAAGTCCGGCGCCGGGGAAATCTAGACAGGTTTGCCAGTATCCGCACGGCGGCCGGCGGTAAGTTCCTTAGGCCGACGCCGGAGTCCGCGAAGCTTCGTCGTGCTTACGACGGCGATGGTCGACATTCGCCGGCGGCATGTGGCGCAGGGTGACGCGAGCCGTTAGCTCGGCATTGCCTCGAGGAGGTCGAGCGCGTCGCGAACCGCCGGGCGCACTGTGCCGATCATGCGGCAAAGCGCGACCGTTTCGGCGACGTCGTGGACGCGGACGAGGTTCGCCCCTGCGATCACCCCGAGCGCCGCAGTCGCAAGCGACGGGACCAGCAACTCGCGCGCCGGCTTGTGGAAGATCCGCCCGATGAAGCTCTTGCGGCTGGCGGCGAGCAAGATCGGGAAGCCGAGGCTGCGCAAGTCCGCGAAACGGTCGAGGATCTCGCAATCGACGGCGGGCTCTTTGCCGAACTCGAGGCCGGGGTCGATCGAGATGCTCTCGCTCGAGACTCCGGCGGCGAGCGCGCGTTCGACCCGTTCGCGCAGGAATGTCACGATCTCGCGCATCGCATCGTCGTAGGGATACTCCGCGGCGCGCACGTTCAGCTCGCCCTTGATATGCATGATCACGAGCGCCGCATCATGCCGGGCGACGACGTCGACCAGCCCCGGATCGGAGAGTCCGCTGCAATCATTGATGATATCCGCACCGGCGGCGAGCGCGGCTTCGGCGACGTCGGCTTTGAACGTGTCGATCGAGAGCGGGATACCCAGCCCGTCGCGGACGAGCGCTTCGACGACGGGGACGACGCGCGCGCGCTCTTCTTCCGCCGCGATGCGCGGGTTCCAGTGCGCGTACGACTGCCCGCCGATATCGATCGTGGCGGCGCCGTCCGCGACCATCTGCGCGGCGCGCTCGCGCGCGCGGTCGACGCCGCTGTACTTGCCGCGATCGAAGAACGAATCCGGCGTGACGTTGAGGATGCCCATCACCTTCGCGCCGGCGCTGAAATCCAGCTCGAACTTCCGCGCGCGGTAGCGCAAGCTGCGCGTCGTCGCCGCATCGAACGCGCGCAGCAATTCGGCCAGGAGCGCGCGCGCGCCGTCGTCGGCGCCGTCGGCCGCGCGTTCGAGCGCGCTGCGCGGGCCGATTGCGATCAGCCGGTCGTCGTCCGCGTAGCCGAACGCGCCCGCGGCGCGCAGCCGCTCGAGCGCTTCCGCCGCGTGCGGCGAGGGCCCGTCGATCACGAGGATCGGGACCGTCGCCGCATCGACCGCGGCGCCGAGCAAACCGCCCGGCAGATACGGCGCGAGCCGCTCGGCCGCCGTGTTCCCCGCTTCGGTGCTCAGCGCGCGGGCGAAGAGGGGCGCGCTCACGGTGAATCGAGCGGGCAGCTATCCCCCGCGGGTTTCCCCGCGAAGCGTTCGCCGATCCACGCGATCGCGTCCGGCGCGCTGCGCACGGCGATCTCGGCGTGGCCCACATCGGCGAGGGGCTCGTAGAGAACGTGCGCGCCGAGCTTGCAGGCGGACCGCGCGAACGCGACGGTCACGTCGGAGGGGACAAGGTCGTCGGTCTTCCCCTGCGCGATGAAGAGCGGCGCGCCGCCGGGCGCGAGGCCGGGGCGATTCGTGGCGAGCAAGCCGTCCCACGGGCTCGTCGTATACAACGAGGGCTCGATGAACGGCGCTTTCACCAGCAGCGAATCGAACTTGACCTTATAGCTATCGATCGTGGTTTGCGAGCAGACCCCGGCGACGCGCTTCACCGCCGGGATCGTCCCGCCGGGGACAACGCCGTCGAGCGAGAGCTGGTACACCTTCGACCACGCGACGAGCGAGTAGGCCGAAATGGCGATGTCCACGCTGCCGGCGTGGCGGAGCAGATCGCTGAGATCGGTCGCGGGCGCGATCGCCGCGACGCCGGCGAGCGTGAGCTCCGGCGCGTAGCTCGCCGCGAGCTGGCCCGCGAAGAGCGCGGCGTGCCCGCCTTGCGAGAAGCCCCAGAGCGCGTATTGCGAGCCCGCATCGCTGCTCCACTTGCGCGCGGCGCGGACGGAATCGAGCACGGCTTGGCCTTCGCTCTTCCCGATCAGGTACGGGTGCGGCCCCGGCGTCCCGAGCCCGGCATAGTCGGTGGCGACGACGATGTAGCCGCGCGAGATCACGTCGCTGAGCGCGGGGATCGAAGCGTAGACTTTCGCGCCGCGCACCGAGGGCGCGCAGGGCTGCGCGATCCCCGTCGTCGGATGCGCCCACGCGACGATCGGGCGCCCGCCCGCCGGCGGCGGGCCGACCGGAACGATCACCACGCCCGAAACCGCGATGCGCTCGCCGTTGAGGCCGCTTGAGGCGTAGAGCAGCTTCCACGCGCGCGCGCCGGTGGGTGCGGGCGATATGGCTTCCGAGCGGATGATCTCACCCGGTGCGAATTTCGTGACGTCCGGCGGCGGAGCGTAGAACGCGTCGGCCGCCGCGGATGCAGGCTGCGCCGTCGCGATTGCGAGCGCCGCCAGCGCCGGAAGAAACACTCGTACGAAATCGATCCCGCGTAGCGAACGCATTCCCCGTCCTTTCGAAACCCCTTCGTCACCCTGAGCCTGGCGTTTGTCACCCTGAGCCTGTCGAAGGGCGTCGAAGGGTTAACGTCGTTCGTCGTCGCTTCGTTCGAGCGCGAAGGGTGCCCTTGGCCCGAAGGCCCGAGCGCGGCGTCAGCGTTCGGCGAGCAGTGCGGCGAGCGTTGCAGCGACCGTGCTATCCTGGCCCTCGCCGACGACCGTCGAGCGCAGCTTGCCTTTGCGATCGAAGATCAGCTGCGTGGGCCAAGCGGAGATACCGTACGCGTTCCAGAGCGCGGAATCGTTATCGAGCGCGACGGGCCAGGTGATGCCCTGCGCAGCGAACGCGTGCTTCACGTGCGCGAGGTCGCGCTCGTAGGGCGTTTCCGGCGTGTGGATGCCGATGAGGACGAGGTCGCTTTCGCCGCGCGCGTGGAGCGCGCGCAGCGAGGGGATCACGTGCTTGCAGTTGATGCAATCGAACGTGAACACGTCGACGAGCACGACCTTGCCGCGCAGCGACGCTGCATCGGGACGTTCCCCAAGCCAGCGGCTCGCGCCGAGCAGCGGCGCCAGCCCTGCGGAAGCATCGGCCGCATCAGCCGCGCCGCCCGGGACGGCGCGGACCGCCGCCAGCGCAACGGGCGCTACCAACAACGCCGCGAGCACGGCTAACAGAGAGCGCCGCGTCATAGCGCTTCGAGTTCCGCGCGCGGGATGACGACCGCGCCTTCGAGGATCGTGATGCGGCCGGCGCGCGCCAGGTTCGAGAGCTCGAGCGAGACCGTCTCGCGCGTGCTGCCGATCATCGAGGCGATCTCCGCGTGCGTGAGGCGCACGTCGAGCTTCACCGCATCGCCGGCTTGGGGAACGCCGTGTTCGTGCGCGAGGCGCCCGAAGAGGTGCATCAGGCGGTCGGCGATCTTCGCGTAGGCGAGATCTTCCATGGTGGCGGAGGCATCGCCCAGGCGCGAATTGAGCATCTTCGCGACGTTGAGCGCGAGCGTCGGGTCGGCGGAGAGGAGCGCGAAGAGGTCGTCGGCGCGCGCGGAGCAGAGGAGCGTTTCCTCGAGGCAGGTTGCGATCGTGGTGCGGCCGGCGGATTCGAAGAGCGTCTCCTCGCCGAAGAAGTCGCCTGGGCCGAGGACGGCGATCGTGACTTCCTTACCGTCCTGGGTGATGCGCGAGAGCCGGACCTTGCCGCGCTTGATCAGATAGACGACCCGGGCCGAATCACCCTGATCGAAGACGAGCGCGCGCTTAGGGAACAGGCACGTGACGAAGAGATGCTCGGAGCTCTCGACCGAGGCCTCGGGCACCTCGGCAAACAAGCGGCTGCGCTGCAGATACCAGACCTTGTTCTCCATCAGGCCGCCCCCGCCCGGCGCGGCGACACGCGTCGTATGTACCATGTCGCCTAGGATAAAGCGAGGTTCGGCGCGGTGTCCGTCAGCCCGCTTACGTAGCGAAAGTCCCGCGTCCGCCTTGGCATCGGCCGTTGTGTCGACCAGCTTGCCTTGATACGATCCTGAAATGCGTACCGAGCGAGTTACTGAGCGCACGCTTGTGTTGCGAGCTTGAGGCCTTACGCCCCTCCGGCGCTGACGAGACATCATGGCCCTGAGTGCTATTGATTATCTGCAGAAACTGCCGGAGGTAAGCCGTGCATACGCGACCGCGGGGTATGTCACTTCCACGTGGCAGCGACATCGCCGTCACGCGACTCCGCATCGTCTGCCCGGGCGCCTCACCGTTACGCTGACATCACATCCGCCGCGTTATCCGACGCTCGCTCTCACGCTGAAGAGTCTTCTCGCGCAGAGCATTCTCCCAGATCGTCTCTGCCTGTGGATCGCCGAGGCCGATCTCGCCTCGCTCCCGCGAAGCGTCGTTGAATTGCAAACCAGCGGACTGGCGATTCAGCCCTGCGAGAATCTCCGATCCTATACGAAGATCATCCCGGCGCTCGCATCCGGCGGCGATGACCTTCTTGTCACCGCCGACGACGAAGTATATTATCCGCGTCACTGGTTGCGCGGGCTCGTCGAGGCGCGTCGTGGAGACAACAAGGAAGCGCTCTGCACGCGCGGACACCGCATACGAGTAGATGCTCGCGGAGTCCCCGTTCCCTATGCTCAATGGGAAACGGATGTTGAGGCCGGCGAGGCCTCCCGGCTGATCTTTCCAACCGGGGTCGGCGGCGTGCTCTGGGAGCCCGGCATGTTTCACGCCGACGTGACACGCGCCGAGATCTTTCAAATACTTTGCCCGACCGCCGACGATATTTGGCTGTATTGGATGGCGGCGATGACCGGTACTCGCTTCCGCAAAGTCGGCCCGCGCATGCGCGTGATCACGTGGCCGCGCACGCAACGATTCGCGCTATACGCCGTGAACCGCACCAAGAACGACAAGCAGATCGAGAACCTGATCGCGCGATATGGGTTTCCCGGCGGTGCCACTTTGTAAGCGAAGGCGCCGCGGCACGTGAAGTACTCAGCGCTGTGTGCGAGGCCAAAACATCACGGTTGATGCGTGCGTGCACGACGCGTAGTTTGACTCGGGCTTCGCTTGCCAAATTTATAGATTTTGAAGCTCCGGTAGTTTGCCAGCGGCACTCCCGTCGAAAGGAGACTGTGGCTCCACGCGTGGTGCACATCAAAGACATCGGGTTTGCTTATCGCGACGTATACCGGCCCAAGCCGCTGGTCACGAACAAGAAGCAGCCTCGCGGCGTCGGCACTCCATCCCACGGCGAGCCTCCCGCTTGCACGCACCGGCCAGCCTACGTCGGCGCATTCAAGATTGTCTGGCGCGCAATGCAGTGCCAGGCCATAATAGCTGGCGGCTCCTGGGTCTGCCGACCAGTAAACCGCGCCGCCCGTCTCCCTCAGGCGGTTCACAACGTCGTTGACCGTCGCGCGGTAGTCGTCCTTACCGTATTCTGGAAGAAGCGACAATCGCAGATCCGAAGCACACAAGACTACTGCGATCAGCAGAACTGCAGTACGCGAGCGCAAGAGCCCAATTGTCCCGAGGAGCAAAAACGGCACAATAGCTGATAGGTGCCGGCCGAGGAACCGCACGTCAAGGGCGGAAGCGATGACCGCGGAACACGCGAACGCGACTGCCCAGGCGGAAAGACATGCGGCCGTCTGTGCATCAAGACGCCCGCGAAGGGACAAGGCGAGGGCGGCCATGTACGCCAGCAGCGCCGCTCCAAGCAAGGCAATGTACGGCTCGACGGTGCTCCACATAAGGCTTGATCGAACTGAGTTACGCGGAGGTCCAATTCCGGCTAAGCCGACCTGCTCATACAGGCTGGACACCGGAAGAGCCAGGCTCGCGCTCCGCCTGGCGTCCTCCAGTACCTCTCCTCTTGCCCCTGGCGTAGCCAACATGACTGCATAGTAGGCAAATACGAGTGCAAACAAGGGCGCAAGCAATAGCGCCCGTTCGATAAGCCGCGCATTAAGTGATCCATTGCGCACACCAACTACCAAGAGGACGAGAATGCTAGGAAGCGCCAGGACCGCAACAATGTCTGTCATGCACGTGAACAACAACATCCAAAGGAAGAGCCATGATGCCTTCGCACGCAACTTCGATGGTCCGAAGATTGCTGTTCCCAAAGCCCCAGCGGTCGCCGTCGAAAATGCGAGCAGCATCATGTACGGCCTTGCCTCGTTCATGTAGAACCATGCAAACGGAGCTAAGGCGAACGGCGCCCACGCAAAGCGGCGACCAAAGATCAGTTGAGATGAGACAGCCATCGCCAAGACAAAGACAGCTCCGAACGGGATATTGGCGGCCCTAAGCGCATATTCGGAGAAGCCGAAGAGATGCGTCCACGCCAGCATCCAGATGTCGTAGAGCGGATATAGCCGATCGACGGGCGCAAATGCTGGGCTCGCCATAGTGCTAAGAAAGCTGTGCAAAGTTCGATGCGCGACGAGCCAGGCCGTGAACGCCTCGTCCATCCAAAGAGATTTCGAGGTGACCGCAAGCGAGAGCGCAGTGATCGCCATGATGATCAGTGACAAACTCTCGCCCCCAATGGTTGAAAAGCGCCACTTACGAATCACGGTCGTGCACGCCGCGTCGGGTAAGCTGGGCGGGTCGATCACGACACCCGCAGCCGCAGTTCGCCCCCGAAAGTTGGGTCCGATCTAGTCGGCCACGGCGCGCCGTTAGGCCTGCGACAGCGCCGCGCAGGACGGACCAACTGCAAGAAACGCTTGTGTCATGCGAGAGAGACCCCACGAACGCGAGGGCCGACGCGAAATCGATGTTGCGTAGCATATCTCGTCCCTCCGAAAGGCCCGGCGACGCTTTCGTGCGTCCGTCCTTTTCGGTGGAACGGAGACAGGCCCTTGGCGGATCTGTAATCCTGCTCTAGCGCCCTGCGAGCATTTCGTCAATCCGACGTAGTGCAAACGCCACGGTCCTCGCCGCGGCCGAACGTCTCAGAGATGCTCCAACCAATTCCCGACCTTCTTCACGCTACACGTCAGGGACAGTTTACAAGACCGCTCGGGCAAGCCCCCGCGTCAATGGTCCCGAGTTGCGGCCACAACGAGAACACCTGCCCGAAGCCAATTGCCGGGCTACCTGGAGTCAGCGCAAAATTGTTAAACGCCGATCCTGGCGTTGCTGACATAAACTGAGGATCAATTCCGTCGCCGTTCTGATTCGTTCCTGACGTCTGGTATGACACTCCGAATGCGAATCTATTACGACCGGCCGGATACGACAAGTTGTTACTCCAGGTACTCGTACCACGACCTTCCTGCGACACGAAGGGCGGATTGCCGGCCAGTATCCCAGGGCCACCAACCGCGTAAGCTATGTTGTTAATATTCGTCACATTGTACCCGTTGACTTCCATGATCTCTCCGCTCCACGTGAACGGGCTGTGCGTGTCCCAGTGATTAGCAAAGGTCGTGTTATTCGCGACCACTATAACGCCAGAAGCTGCGCTGTCACCGACTTCGATACCAGATCCACCGTTGTCATAAACAACGTTACCCATAATCAGACCGGCCGCGGTATATGGGGCGCTATTCCAAGTGTCAAAAATAATCCCCTCGCCATCTGTGTTACCATTTCCGGTCTGCGCATTGTAGTTATGATAGGCCACGTTAAATTCCACAACAACATGGAAGCACGCATAAACTGGGACAATTGCACAATAAGCATTGTCGGCCGCCGTCGGAACATAACCAATAATCGGCTTGGGCTCCCAAATGGATAGACCAGAGCCGTAACTGCCAATGGTCTCGCTGCACGGAGCTATAAAATTCACGCTGCAGGCTGAATTGTCATGCCATACGTCGTGGATAACGAATAGCCACTCTGACCAGACTAGTGACAGGCCAGACTGGCCACAATGATGCACGTCGCTATCAAGCAGCCAGACATGGTGAACGCCCGGGCCGGAAACCTGGAAACCTCTTTGCGCCTCAAAGGTATTCCCGTCAATCTCGAATCCGTCAAAGATGACGTAAGATGCGCTTATTGCTATAAGGGCAAACATTACGGCGTTTGCTCGAACAACGCACCCTCTTCCCTCACCTTGTAAAGCCCCGCCCGAGAAATGAAACGGCATCGTATTGCAACGCCAAGTAACATAGCCAACGTTGGAGGCTTCCGTTCCACCGTGTATTACACTTAGCGGCGCAGATTGAAGATAGACGCCGGGGGCTACGTTGACGCAACTGCCTGCCGTCAGGCTTCGTGCCGCTGCGTGCGCTAACGTTAACCAAGGTGAACTGAGACTAGTACCATTATTGGAGTCGCTGCCGCTGGTCGAGACGTAATAGTTCGTCGCACACGCGTACGCCGCTGGTGATCCATAGACTATCGCGTTCGGGCCAGGAGCATGGAGGCTGGACACTGAGGATGGAGGAGGCCAGGTTTGAGCAGTTGGCGGTGTACTCGCGATAATAGGTGTACTCGCGATGATAGGTGTACTCGCGACGATATTCGGTACAACCGCCGATCGCGGTGAGCCACTCGCGCTGCAACCGCCGACGATGCATAGCGCCGTCGCAACAAACACGCTCAGCAATCGGGTCTGAACCGCGACGAGCTGGTAGCCTTGGTGCTTAGCACGGTGCGCTCTGGCTTCCTTATCGCTCATGGCTAAGCCTTCGGGTATCAAAGGCCAAAACGTTAGTCGGGACTCTGCAGGGAGCGAGCCGCTCATCAGTACATTGCCAAGTCCGTGCTCTCCGCAGCTAAAGAGCGACTACTTATCATGCTCGCCACTTATAAGATTTGCAATCCCGTGCATAGCGTTGTCTCAGCCTCTCGCGGAGGCGACCAACCTGCGACCCTCCCTGCCGACGTCGGTGGAGTTACAGCCGCTCGAGGTATTTCGCTCCGATACAGTCCATTGGTTCCAGCGTGTTCTGTAACGCGACATGCTTGATCTCCGAACCATATGGAGCGGACCGATCTAGATGCTCGACCCCCTGTGAATCCGCGTCGCGTCTCGCCGACCGTGCTATATCTCCCTATGGCCTTCATCTGCGGGTGTACACCATCGAATTCCGCTCCTAGCGCTGTTCGTCGTAGAGGCGTCCTAAAGCCCGAAGCGAAATCGGAAGGGTTTTCCGATAGCACGTGCGATTACTTTCCCTGCCTTTGGAGTGTTCGATGCGCGTTACGGTTGTTATGCCGGTATATAATGCAATGCCGTACCTACCGTTGACTGTGTCGTCGCTATTTGAACAGTCACTTAGGGACTTTGCTTTGGTTGCGGTAGATGACTGTTCGACCGATGACTCACTCGAATACCTCAGATCGATCGCAGATCCGAGATTGACGATCATCCGCTTGGCGCAGCGCGGCGGACAAGGCGCCGCCCGCAACGCGGCACTTGAGCTATGCAAAACGGAATACGTTGCATTCGTCGATGCTGACGATATCTGTCTTCCGCGCCGATTGGAGCAACAAGTGTCTTACCTGGATCGACATCCGGCAATTGGGATGCTCGGAACGGGGATTAGGTATATCGGACCGAGTGGGCGGCTGGGCCCTTCGCCGCCGCTGAGCTTGAATCATCTGGAGATACGACGAGATCTCCTCCAAGGCAGGCACGCTATCGTTAACGGTAGTTTGATGTTCCGCGCAGGTGTGTTTGAGCGTACCGGTGTCTTCCGGATAAGTGGCCCCGGCGAGGACTGGGATCTCTTCCTACGCATGACTGAGCGGACCGAAGTCGCGAACCTTCCCCAGATTTTACTCCATGTCAGGCTTCATGCGAAAAGCACGAACGCGACACAAGCGCGCGCCCTGCACCTTCGATATGCCCATGCATGCGAGTGCGCCATCAATCGTGAGTCATCTTTGCCAGAGGCGACCTTCGAGGATTTCTGTAACCGCCAGCTGAGGCGTCCTTTATGGTTTCGTCTTCTGGACCAACTGGCGCAGATTTCCCTTGCTCAGTATCGTGCGGGCATAGCGGCGATAGCTGAAGGCGAAACTCTTGAGGGCTACGGCCGCGTTGCAGTCGCAAGCCTTCTAGCCCCGAAGAAGCTCGCGCGACACGCGGGACGCAGGCTACGGCGTCACTTTCAATTGCCTCGATCTAAAGGATCAGACTTACCCTGATATTGGACCTTAGCCGTCCACAAAACCTAAAGCGTTTGCGCAAGAAATGCACTGCAGGAGGAAGGGCCACTAATTTGGTCTCCTGTAAGGCATCTGAGATTGCCACAGCCTTAAACGGCCACTTCGGAATATCACGCGTCGCCTGACGCCTGGTGCTTCTGAACGCGAGTAAACTACGGTTTCACGGGTTGCGCTTTACTAGATAGCGGTAAGGTCTCCGGATTAACCGGTGAGCCAGCGCGGCTTTTCAGGAAGCGATGAACTCCCGCAAACTGCGCGTCGGCATGGTAAGCCTCTTCCCGCCGTGGGTTCATGGAACCACGTGGAAGCATAAACGGCTCGACGGCATGTTCGGGAAACAGGTTTCCTATTCGGGTGGTAAACGCGCTCCGATATCCGGCACGCCGCACTAACTCGGCGTCTCGCCAGTCGCACGCCGCTCGATCTCCGTGCGGATAGGCAAAATGCTCGACCGGCTGGCCAGTGATCCGTTCCAGGTGCTCCCGATTGCCGGCAAGTTCCCACTCTACCTCTGGCTCGGTAAGTGCGGCTAACGGCCGATGAGTAGATCCGTGCCCACCGATTGTGACATAAGGGCTTTCGGACAAGAGCCTAAGCTCGCGCTCGGTCATCGCATCCTGATCAAGGAGGTCCGTCGGCGAAACACCGTAGCGCCGAAAGGTCGACGCAAGCTGCGCGCTGCGCGATGCAACATCCGCCTCCACCCAACTGCTTGCTCGGTGAAACGCCGATTCTCGATCATGTCTATTTCGGAGTCTAAACCGAATTCCCATAGGTTCCAAAAAGACTTCATCCCGTGACTTAAAGAGTTCAAGCAAACCACCCCACCAATAGTCCAAAGTGCGCTCGATAACCGCAGAGCATATAAAGACGGTGAAGGGAAGGCCGAATTCGCGCAAGATCGGGAGTACGTTCGTATAATTGTCGCGATATCCGTCGTCAAACGTAAGGACTACAAAATACCTCGTATCGCGGCTCACCAATCGCCGCAGCGCCTCGTTTATGTCGACGACATCGACGCCCGACCGCAGGAAATGCTTCAGTAATGCGATTAGGCCGCCTTCCGAGAAGAAGATATGGTGATAGAGCTCCTGACGGGGCGCAGGTTGTAGCCGATGGAACATGAGAGCTGCACCGCGACCCGAGTAGTTCAACCGCAGTGATTGGGCGGCACCGGATTTAACCGCCATCCAGTCGGCCAGAGAAATCACGCCTGATCGAAGGTCCATTCCTAACGCACTACTCGCTGCTTGAGACGATAACGAACGAACTCGACAAGTGTGGGATACCAGTAAAGTGTACCGGCGTCCACACTTCCATAGGGGCACCGAGGCATTGCGTGTCCATCATCAAGCAGGTTAATAAGCCGCGCCTGTTCCTCAGCGATGCACAACATCGCCCGCCAGTCCAGGGTTAAAAAGCTGTCTCCGGACTCCGGTTCGAGCCGACCCTGAGAAATCAGATCCCCCGTATCGACGCCTTTGTCCACGTGAAAGACGGTCCATCCGACATCCCCGGGCCGATTCTGATATATCGCTCGAAACGATGAGTTGCCGCCGCGAAAGAACTGGGTTAGGCCCGGATGGCCTCCAATTACCAGCCCTGTCCGCGCCAGTTCGCGCACTGCCCGAGGTACTATTGTTCCACTGTGAACCACAAGTACATCCGGCGCCAGGCTGCGGATCCAATCGAGAACATCCCGTTCGTCATAGCGAGCGCAGAGTTTCACCGGGACCCGTGCTGAGCTGATTGACGACTCTATCTGCGCCCGATCATATAGTCTTTCGTATGCCATCCGGTCGTCCCGACCATTCAACAAATGATATAGCATAGATGACAGCCTCCTTGACAGGACGGTCGCAAAACCGCTGCGCTTGATCGCGCGCCGCACACGTTCCACACCGACGAGCTCACGTGCAGCTACAATGCCTACCACATTAACACCGGCGCGTAAGAGAACCATAGCGGTTGCCGTAGTGTGCAGATTCGGGTTACACAAAACCACCACGCGATTCCGGCAGCGCTCCGCCTGCATCGTTACCCCCGCAAAGTGCCGCGACGTCCAACGAAGGCCTCTGTGCACCGCTCTTTCGGGCGAAAGGAAAGAAGCCCTTGGCGTATCTGCTATCATGTGCTAGCGTTCCACGAACTCTGGGCCAATCCGACGTATTGTGAACGCCGCGGCCTCCTTCGAGGCCGGGGTGCTCAGACTTTCACGCCCGGAGCCCATTCCAGGCAAGACGTCACATGGACGAAGTTTGGAGAGCGGCCAGATCGCGCCCGACTAAGGCTCTCAAATTAGGGTCCAGGGCGCTCTCTGCAAAGCACGCTCGGCCGACAGGGTCTTAACGAGATCCCTGAAGAGCATGGCGCCTCGAGCTTGCGAGCAAGTGCAGTCTCCCTTCCCCTTTCGACCGCGCAGCATCATCAATGGAAGATGAACGTCAGACTTGCCGCGCGTGCGATTTCCTAAAGGCTACCGCAAGGCTACCGCCGGTGAACGCAGTAACGTGCCTGGAATCGCCGAACTGATACCAAGCGCCGAAGGGGGTCCCCTACCCCACGACAAATCGCTTCGGCGCGCCGGCAAAACGTCGCAAGATCCGACGAACGCGCTCAAAGCGACGGTCCAAGAGTCCTCGCTTCTGTATGGTTGATAGCTCATGCTCATTCTTCGTAATTACAAGCGGAGGAATGCAAGCATACGCGTTAACGGAATCATAAATAGCTGTCAGCGCGCAATCGATACCTACGTTTTCAATTTCCAGATTCGCTACGGGATGTCTGTATCGGAAGGGGCGAATCGGGAACACGAGGCCCGCAAGTTTTCTGGCCCCTGCAGGGGAAATGGAGTAGCCGACCGTCCCAAAGCCACAATGCAGCCGGTACAGAGGCGGTCGCCGCATCGCATAATTCTGAATCTTCGCCCAGTTAGCTCGCAGGTTACTCTGAGAAAAACGCGAGAAGCACGGCACTTCCGGGAATATGTCGAAGGATAGAGCCGCGTCGAAATTCCATCCCCACAGTACAATGTCCCAGTCCGAGAAACATTCTGCCAGGATAGCAGGTGCGAGGGTCATAAAATCCTGGTGAATAATGGCATCATCCTCAAAGACAGTTATATAGGATTTCCTCGACGCCGCCGTGTCCCACAACCGTAGGTGCGATAAGGCGGCACCGATTGCCCCATCTGTGTAAGCAATCGGGCCTACAAATACTCCTTCGCGAAGCAACACCTCGCGGTCGATCGTCGCTCCATCGACGGCACTGAAACGAGTTACATCCTCTAGATGAGGATTAGTTTGCCGAAACCATTGCATTCGCTCAGGAGTTCGATCCAGGTTAATCACAAATGCGTCTGACATCGACAACGGATCAGCCCCGCCGATATTCGACGGCCCTGGCGACAAGGATCTCTCCTCCACGCGCGCGGTCAAATCCATGATACTCCAATCCCGCCCAGCACAGGCAGCTCGATGCTTCTCAATCACAATGGCTCAGCGGCAGTCACACATTGCCGAGTAAAGACGTTTCATTGCACCCGTCGCTGATATGGTTTCGGCGAATATCGGTACGATCGTGGCCCTCTGTTTCAGTTTCGCGTGAGGCCATCCGAACGGACATAATTAGTGAGGGCGTGAAAGGTCTCACGCATGCAAAGGAACCACGAATCTCCGGACCCGGAGGTTCCCGCCAAGGCAGCGCGCCGGCGGTTTTCTGCGGCCGAGAAGGCCCGCATTCTCGAGGAGTACGACCGCGCCTCGGCGATCGAGCGAGCGGCGACTCCGACTCCTTGCGATCATATCGCAGAGGCAGCTTCGAGGCGGTACACTCCCGCGATGCAAAGATTAGGGCATTTTGAGCATACCAGAACTCGACGCGTTCATTGTCCCAAACCTTAGGGCGAACTACATCGATGGCGACGAAATCGTTCCGAGCGAAATGACGCGCCCAGTACCCGGGCCACTGCTCGTTGATGTGACCCGTTCCACCTTGAAATGGGATTGCCGCGGAAAAGAAAACGACCGGCGCAAGGCGCGTTAATAAGTCGACGAATGCACCAGCGGCTTGCTCGGGAAGGTGCTCTGCAACTTCTAGCGAGATGGCGAGATCGTATTTCCGCCCAACCTCGAAGGGTTTCGCCAGATCTACCGCACGAAATTGGCTCAACGAGATCAGAAGTTGCTGCGGATTGATGTAATCGCCGTCAAGCCCCAGGAAGTCCCGTATCCCGGACTTTTCAAAAACTGACAGCCAGGTCCCGATTCCACAGCCAACATCGACCACTGACTTTGGGGAAACTAGCTCGATAATGATCGGGACGATAACCTCAGCGGAATTGCGAGATCCGGATCTGTGCCTTCCGTAAAACTCATCGTCGTAAATAGTCATATCTTCCCCAATGCTGCTGTCATGCTATTCTCGCACGTGATCTACGTCGTGCCGGATATCTGCCTAGATTCGCCGCCACCGCACGGCCGATGCGCGGCTTGGGTTCCATATGACTCGCTACGGCTTTATGGTCAGAGACCTTCGCTCCATATTCCTTGCCGGTCTTCCGGCGCACGGTTCAAATCGCCGCGACCTTTCCCAAATGTAACTCTTGTTAGAACCAGACACTGCCTGTGCCCTTGCATCGGTAGCGAATACGAATGCCGCGACGAAAACGATCCAATCAGCCTCACCATGTGCGAGGAGGCTTGTTTCAGTAATATTCTTAAAGATCACGCACAGCATTAGAAAGAGTGGCCATCCACTCAAGATGTCGCGACCCTGCCAAAACATCGCAGAGGCACGCCAAAGCGCCAAAGCGAGTAGCCAGAGGAAAAGTATCTCCCCAATGATCCCACAATTCAGTGCGACTTCTAGGAAGCCGTTATGTGCTGTCCCGGGGAGCCAGCCTATGTAAGGGTAGACGAGCGATGCGGCTGGCGCGTTAGATCCCCAGAAAGCGGCGTAACCGTAGCCGAAAGCGGGCTTTTGGCTAATTGCATCAACCACTACCTGCCAGAGAATGGTTCGACCAGTTAGAGTAGCGTCTTTGCCTAGAACGCTTAGGACATCTTCGGATAGTAACCCGATAAGAATAGCTGCTGCCGAAAAGAGCACACCTAACAGCGCAAATGAGCGCGATTGCTTTGAGCGGCTGAAAAGCAGAATGGGAATGATAAGTGCGAGCATTATTGCTATGCCAGCACCTGATCCGTTCCCCGATCCGACCAGAAGGACAAGGCATAACGCAAACGCCCCAACCTGACGCACTCGGTCCAGGCCATGTGAGCTACCGAAAAGGCAAGCAATTGTCGCCATGCCCAGAACCATGCCTTCGCCAAGAAAGTTCTTTGAACCAAAATAGCCAGCCATCGCTAAGTCCGGCTCGAGCCCGACGTCGGGAAATGCTGTAACGAGAATCAGGCTGACGGCCGCCGCAATCGTAATCGCCAGAGCCAGCGCTTCGGCAAAGGCCTTCAGGCCGAGGCGAGAGGCGAAGTAGACCGCGAGCGCGACCGTGCCTAATAACTCGATTGATCGGCGGGCCGTTATTGCAGGTTGATCTGACCAAAGCGTCGACAAACACGCCAGCAGCAAGATTAAGACGAGTGGCAGCGATGCACGCGCAAGCTCCAGTGCCTTTTTCCGTCCCACCATAACACTGGCGAAAGCAGCCACATAGATGAGAGCCCAGATAATAGTTGCGGAAGGGGACGTAAGCCCGCCAGCCGCAGCCGCATCGCCGGTTACATTATGTCGAATACCAGTCAGTAGCCAATCTCCGAAACTGAAGAGGATTAGGCCGACGAACAACAGGCGATCCGACATACTTTCGCTTTCCTTGCCGGCGGTGGCCAGCCCTAAGACATCGTTGTTTCGCCTACGTGGTAGGAGTTTCGCGACAGAGAACGGGGTATGGTGAAACATCGATTCCTATCGTTCTCGACAATCGATTGTTCTGAAGGTCGGAAGGCGAACACTCATTTCATTGAGGCTCCTGTAACATGCTCTGCGCGGCCGCCACGACGGCAGCGGGATCATGGGACGCCATGCAAATCCTGCCATTCGGACACTCATCGGTCTTGCTCAACCCACAGCCGGCGCAGGGAACGTGATTGTAGAAGAACGTGTCGCGCGGCCGGTCCGAAAACCAGATGCCGGGCTTGTGGCGAGCGCAGAAAACGCCTACTACTGGCGTATCGACCGCCGCTGCTAGGTGCATTGTGCCGGTATCATGCCCCAGGAACGCCGCAGCCCGAGCGATCACCGCCGCGGTTTCGCGTGCTGTCAGCTGCCCGCAAGCGTTCAGGCTAGGGCCTTTCCACAGCGCGGCTAGACCCTCGTTGCGTGACCTCTCATCGGCCGAACCCACGAAGACAGCACCAAGCCCAGGGCGGCTACCCGACAAGGTCTGAGCGACGACGCGCCAATTGCCGTCACCCCAATCCTTCAGCGGAATCTTACCGCCAACGGAGATTGCCACGAATCCGGCCGATGCCCCAAGCCTTTGTATCAAAGCCTCGGCCTTCGCTTTCTCGGCGACGGACAGCGCAAGATCGCGGTCCGCGTCTGCCGGAGGGCGCAAAGCCGCATTTAGGTTGCGCAGCAGGCGGGATGCTTCCGACTCCCAAAGCGCGGGTGCGACCTCGCGCGAGAAGCGTTGGTCGCGCGACCACGGCATAGCACGGATTCGGCTGATACCGCACAGCTTGAAGAAGCTGTAATGTCTCAGCAGGTTCAGTAGGTGCCGCTCAGGCAACAGGTAGTAGAGGATCGATGGTTTCAACTCCCTGATCCGTCGAAACAGGGCGAGCATCTTACCGGGCTGCCGGAGCGGCATGGGGTACTCAATGCTTCCCGCGATGACCCCCGTCGGCATCAGGATCGCTTCCGCCGGCACCATCTTGCTGTTCTTTGGATAATTGGTAAGTAGGTATCGAGCCGCATTCGGGTGCCGCCGCGCGATCTCGCGATAGCACGGGAGCGAAATCACGGTGTCGCCCAAGCTGCCGATCTGGAGGATCAGCACGACCTCTTCCGTACCCGCGACGCGTGCACTGCTGAGTGGCGTCTGCGTCGGCTGCGAGAGTAGCGATTGCACTTTCTCCCTCTTAATCAACTACGATTCTCCGCATACGCGGCTGCCCACCGGCTAATGTTCTTCTCGTATATCTCGGTAAGCAGTCCGCGCAAGTCATATCGATGCGCCCATGTGGGGTAGTGCGCCTTAAACTTTCTAACGTCGGAGATGTACCAGATGTGGTCGCCGATCCGGTTTTCCTCGGTATAGCTCCAGTCGAGCTTGCGGCTCGCGATTTCCTCGCACGCCTCGATAGCCTCAATCATGGAGCAGTTGCTGTGCCGCGAACCACCCATGTTATAAACCTCGCCGATGCGTGGTGCACGGAAAACTTCGTCGAACGCCGCGACCAAATCTAAGCTATGGATGTTGTCGCGAACCTGCTTCCCCTTGTAGCCGAAAACCGTGTATTTCTCGCCGGTAGCGACACACTTCATGAGGTAAGCAAGGAAACCGTGAAGCTTTGTTCCCGAGTGGTTCGGTCCAGTGAGGCAGCCGCCACGGAAGACAGACTGTAGGCATCGCAAAATAACGGCCGTACTCCTGGACGAGCACATCTGCAGCAACTTTTGACACGCCAAAGATCGAATGCTTCGATTGATCGATGCTCATCGTCTCGTCGATTCCAGCGAAAAATTGGTGATTCGCATCGATCTCCCAACGGGTCTCGCATTCACGCAGCGGCAGGAAGTTGGGCTTGTCGCCGTAGACTTTGTTCGTAGAAGTGAAGATGAATGGTGCGGCTGACGCATATTTGCGGGTCGCTTCGAGCAGGCATAATGTGCCATTAGCGTTTACTGAAAAGTCCATTTGCGGATCGCTTGCCGCCCAGTCGTGTGAAGGCTGAGCTGCCGCATGAATGATCAGAGCTATTTCGTTGCGATAACGCTCGAAGATGCCGTTTATCGCAGCCGCATCGCGAATGTCGGCGTCGTAGTGCGTATATTGCGCCGGAAACCGCGTTTCTAGAGAGCGGCGATTCCAATCCGTAGAGGCATCCGGCCCGAAGAAGTAGCGTCGAAAGTCGTTATCTATTCCGACAATCTCGTGGCCACGTTCGGCAAAGTACGCAACGGATTCGGAGCCAATGAGGCCGGCTGATCCGGTGACGATGACGACAGACATGCGAAAGGGATCCTCCTACCAGTAGCGGCTGATATGACTGGCTGCCAACAGGCTCATGTGCCCTGGTCGCTGCGTGCGAGAACGCGGCCGAACCAAACCAGTGGGCCCCAACGCTATACTTCGCACGGACCGATCGTTGGGCGTTTGTGCCCGCGGCCTCACGCATAACCTTCGTATTGAACGCTGGCGCTGCATTCAGTCCCGTCGTCCCATCGCACGCCTAGGAACTGGAGGGTAAGTAGGCTCAAGAAAAGCGGATTGAGGAGCACGTAGCGCCGCCAAAGGCGCCGAGGCTCGTGCCAGAATCGAAACAGCCACTCAAGGCCACGGTCCTGCATCCAACCGGGAGCCTGGGCAAGACGCTTCGCGTGAAAGTCGAATGCTGCCCCTACTGCGATCAGCGGCAGATCCAGCCAAGCACGATTCTCATAGAGCCAGACCTCCTGGCGCGGGCAGCCGAGGCCAACGAAGAGCAAATCGACGCCACTCGCCGCGATCCGCTTCGCAAGTTCAGCCTGTTCATCCGGGCTGACCCTACCAAAACGCGATGGGATCACGGAAACAAGGCGCAAGCGTGGGAACGTGGCCTGCAGCTCGCGGCGCAAGTCGTCCAAGACCTCTTGCCGACTCCCGTAAAGCCCAACTGACAGGCCCAGCATCTCAGCTCGTTCGCAAATTCGGAGCATGAGACTAGGGCCATACACCCTGTCCCGCAAACCCGCCTGATGCAACAGATTCAACGCCCAGCGAACCGGCTGTCCGTCTGGTAACACCATATCGAGCGCGTTCAGCCGATGCCTATGTTGGCTACTAAGGGCGCCTGTCATCACACCGTGCACGGCTAGTGCGGTTACGGTAAAGGCCCGCTTCGCCGCCGCGGCTGCCAGTATGGCCTCGCAAGCAGCAGCGTAGTCCATCGCGGAAACGTGGATCCCGAGAACACTATGGCGACGAACACTCAGCACGATCTACGCATCCACTAAGGCCAGCGAGAGCAGCGTGGCGGATAATCGTGAGAACCGATTTCTTGCATGATATTGTCCATTAAGAGGTCGACGCATCCGGTTAGAAAGGCTACTTCGCTCATGCGGAAATGCGTTAGTCGCTTCACGCAGTCTCGCCGATGCGAGGTGCCGTGACCGTTCATACTAGCGATAGCCTCGCGTCTTTGAACCAGGCTATCGTCTTAGCCAAGCCGGTATCAAGCGACGTTCGAGCCGGCCAACCGAGGCCATCAACACGAGCCGTAACAGGCCGCCGACGCTGCGGGTCTTGCGGGCGCGACGGCAAGTAGCGGACGGTCAAATTAGACGCAAAGGCGCGCGCGATTGCACCAGCGATTTCCACGACGCTCCGCTCGTCGTCGTTACCAATGTTGACCGGCTTTAGGATTGTGAGTGGGCTATCGGCGACGAGCAATGTTGCGGCGACAGCATCGTCGACGAACGTGAGTGACCTCGTCTGCAGCCCGTCGCCGTGCACCGGGAGGGGCTCTCCGCGCATCGCGGCATCCACCAGCGCAGGGATCAGGCGGCCGTCGCCGATCTCCATTCGTGGCCCGTAGCAGTTGAAATACCGCACGATCCTGCCGGCGAGGCCCCGCTCCCGCACCGCTGCAGCAACGGCAGCTTCGCCGAATCGCTTGCCCTCGTCGTAACACGAACGCGGCCCGATCGGGTCGACGTTTCCGAAGTACGTTTCGGGCTGTGGGTGAATCAGCGGGTCGCCATAGACCTCTGACGTCGAAGCAAAGAGAAAACCCGCGGAATGCTTCACGGCTAGATCGATTAGTCGCATCGTTCCGATCGCGTTGACCGCCAGCGTGCCCCACGGATCCGAACCGTAGGCTTCCGGGCTCGCCGGAGAAGCCAAATGAAAGATCCGGTCGATACGCCCTTCAGAGGCCCATTCGATCGCTGCTTCGATTTCAGAGCTTGTCGATGCGAGATCGGCGAAGACGAACATCACCTTTCCGCTCAACAGCGCCTCGTCGAGGTTGCTAAGCCGCCCCGTCGAGAGATTGTCGACGACGACGACGTTGTCGCCGCGCCGCACGAGCGCATCGACGAGATGACTGCCCAGAAACCCGGCACCGCCGGTAACGACGCTCGTCATCTCTGAGAAGACCTCCGCGCTGAACGCAAGTCCGGCTCCACATCGAGATGCCCAGTGCGGACTCCAAAGCCAACTTGTGAGGCCCGCAGTCCTAGGAGCACCGATCCCGAGCCGATGAGCGATGGGCTGATCGCGAGAACGCCGAGGAACTGCGCGCTGGCCAACTCGTTGAGGCGTTCGGAGAGCCGCACGTCCTCGATCCGTTGTCGACGGCCAGCCCGCACCGCTACCAGCACGCCATCCGCAGCGCTCACCAGGTGTGCCGAAAACGCGCTCATTAGCGCACAGCCGGCATCGACAATGATGTAATCGTAGCGGCCGCCTCCGCGAATCGCAACAAAGCCACGCTCCACGGCTAGGAGGCTCGCTCTTTCCTGGAGCGTGGAATTTGTTAGCGAGGCGATCCGTAGGCCGAGAACCACGCTATCGCACGACGTCTCGAGAAGACTTTCCTCGACCGAGGCGGACGCCCCAGAGCGAATGATCGCATCGCTCCGGCAGGCGGCGTCGACGAGCAACGTTCTGTATCCGATCGAGGCCAGTGAGGAGGCTACGCCGTGCGACGCGGCGCTCTTCCCGTCGCCCGCTATCGCGGACGTCACCGCGATCACCCCGGGCCGTTCCACACCGCTCTCGATCCGCCCCCGGATCAGCTCAAAATCTTGTTCCGCCATCAGGGCTTTCCAATCTCGAACACAGGCCGCCCGTAGAGATCCTCGAGATCCTTCGGCTCGCGGAAGCGCCGGTCAATACCCTCGAGAACGTATGCCACCCCGATGGCAAGGCCGCACACTAGCAATGAATACACGAGCGGGAAATACGCGAAGAACAACTGTGCGACCGACGTATCCGGGATTGCCCGATCCACAACAACGAGCGTCCCCAGCGAAGCCGCTTGCGTTGCGTCCGCCTGGGCAGCACTCAAGCGCTGCGTCAAGGCGAGATATTGCTGCTGGGCCGCATCGCGCTCGGCGCGAAGAATCCCGACTGTAGCGCCAGGGCCGACAGTTTCACGAAGCTGGCGCTCGGCATCCGCAATCTCGGCGTTTAGGGCCTGTACGCGCGCCTCGTCACCGGCCGCCTTCCCCGCGGCTTTGCGCTGTTCCAGCGCATTCGACGCATAGGATTGGCTCGATCCGGTGTGGCGTTGGAGCGCAGCCGCCTCCGCCGCGCGCAGTTGGCCACGCTCGAACTCCACCTTCTCCTTGGTGGCGATCAGCGTGGGATTCGAACTTGTGTAGCTCGCGCTTTGCGCCGCAAGCGTCGCCTCGTCAGCGGCGAGCTTCGCTTCGAGAGCCGTATAGGTGGGATCACTGTTGAGGGCCTCTCGTTGCACGATGCCTGCGATCTTCGGCCCTTGTGACGCAAGCGCGCTATCCGCTGCGCGGTCGGCAAGCAAGTCTGCATATGCCTGGTCGCGCAGCGTCCGCAGCGTGCCAAGTTGCGTCGTCAGGTCGTCGCTCGCCTTGTCAGAAAGATTCGCGTACGGGTTGTCGATTGAGACAAATTGCAACCGCTTATCGATGCCGTTGATTTGGGATCGGAGCTGCGCGATCGTCCCGCTGAGCTGCTTGATGACGTCGTCGTAGCGGCGGGTCGAAATCTCGCGGTAGTAGACGACTGTCTCATCGGCAACGGCGTTCGCGATCGTCGCCGCGCGTTCGCTATCCCGGTCGCGATATGTCACCTCCATGATGCTCGATCGAGGCAGCACTTTCGCGCTCACATCCTTACGGAAGGCGACAAGCTCCTTGTCGACAAGAACGCGGTTTTTCACCCGTGTCAGAACTTCGCTGCTTTGCGCGATCGAAGGGAGATCGACGCTCGTCGCTGATGTGTCCTTGGTGGCTTCGTTCACCACGAGCAGGCGCGCCGTGGCATGAAACAATGGTTGAATCAGGTGCGGCAGCAGGGGCGCCACTGCCGCGCCGCAGACGCAGATCATGAGAATCACGATGAGCCGGCGTCGCACGATCTGCGCGAACCGCGTGACTTCACTCAACATCTATAATGCCTCCTCGAGCGCTTCGGTCTCGTATGCCGGCGTGGCAGACGTGCCCGCAAGCAGCGGCCGGCCGACGCCCTGATAATCGAAGCCGGCACTCGCATACGCACGTTGATCCAGGACGTTCCGGCCGTCGATCACCAGTCGCAGGCGCAGCCGCGCGCCGACGTCCTTCGGATCGACGGCGGCGAACTGCGGCCATTCCGTCAGCACGAGCAGCGCGTCTGCATCCGCTGCCGCCAGCGCCGAGCCGACGATCGTAGCACCCGTCGGAAGGTCGGCGAGGCGCACCGCCGGATCGTATACACGAATCGACGCGCCGCGCCGCGAGAGTTCGTTGACGACGCGCACCGCGAGCGAGTCACGAACGTCGTCCGTCCCCGCCTTGAAGGCGAGACCCCACACGCCGATTTCGACACCCGCCAAATCGCCCAGCCGCTGCTCCAGCATCTCGACTACACGATACGGCTGGCGCCCATTCACTCGAAGCGTCGCCGAGAACAGCTCTTGCCTGACGCCGGCCCGCCGCGTGAAATGCACGATCCCCTTTACATCCTTTTCGAAGCACGGGCCGCCGAAGCCGATGCCGGGCCGCAGAAACTCCGGCCCGATGCGGCGGTCCGCGCCGATCCCGCGCAGCACGTCGTCGACGCCGGTTCCGAGCGCATCACAAACGTTCGCGACTTCGTTCGCAAAGCTGATCTTTAGCGCCAGGTATGCGTTCGAGAAGAACTTGATCAGTTCGGCGTTCGACCGCGTCGTGATGACGACCGGGCGCCCGAGCGCCGCAAACAGGCGCGCGTATGGCACCGCCGCATCGGCCGATTCGGCACCGACGATGATGCGGTCCGGGTTCAAGAAGTCGGGCACCGCCGTGCCCTCGCGCAGAAACTCCGGCGCGAAAAGAAATTCCCCCAAGCCCCGGTAGCGGCCCGCGAGCCGGTCGCTCGTCCCCGGCGGAACCGTCGATCGGATCACGATGCTCGGCCTCCGCGGCAGTTCCAACGCGCTCAAGGCGTCCAATGCCGTTTCGAGCGCCCGCAGATCCAGCGATCCGTCGTCCTGCGACGGCGTCCCGACTGCAATCACGATGAAGTCCGCATCCTCGACGGCTTCAGCCAAACTCGGGAAGACGCTGACGCGTCCGGTTGCAAGATGGTGTCGCAGGCTTTCCTCAAGCCCGGTCTCGCGATACGGGGTGAAGCCGGCGCGCAACTTCTCGACTCGGTCCGGCAGAATATCGTAGCCGGTCACGGTATGGCCGAGATCGGCGAAGCCGATCAGGCACGCCATCCCGACATACCCCGTCCCTACGATGCAGATCGATCCTGATCTGATCACGCCTACCGTGCTCCCCTCGTTGAGAAAACTGCGCCGATCGTCCGCAGGACGAGCCCCGTATCCATCGCCGGCGACGCGCGTTCGATGTAGTCGAGGTCCATCAGCGTCGCTCGAGGATGATCGAGCGGGACCGTCGACCGGCACTCCGTTTGCCAGATGCACGTCAGGCCCGGCTTCGCCAACAACCGCAAGTGCTGCCATTTTTCGTACCGGCGCACGATGAACGGCATCTCGGGCCGCGGGCCGACGATCGCCATGTCCCCGCGAAGCACGTTGAAGAGCTGCGGCAGTTCATCGATCGAAAATTTCCGTAAGACCGCCCCGACACGCGTGATCCCCGAATCACCGGGCGTCGGCTTGTACGCCTCACCGCATGCGGCCGCTCTCATCGTCCGGAGTTTGAAGATGGTGAACAGCCGCCCGAACTGGCCGACGCGCTTTTGCCGGAAGATGAACGGCGCTCCATCTTCAGCGTAAATCGCAATGCATGCACCTAGCAGAATCGGCAGCGCAATCACACCTAGTACTAAAGCACCGGTGATATCGACCGCGCGTCGGAAGCGCCCTGCCGCCAGCGATCGTTTATAGACGAAGACTTCCGGAGCCACAGTCACGTCCTGCGAAGGATCATCCATTAGCGGCGACTCGATTGAGCAAGACGGCACGCCTGGATTCGATCGTTTCGCTGCACATCCGGAAGTAAGAAGGCATTACTACCACTTTCGAATCTGATCCTTACGCGAGCGTGGTCATACCAAAACGCACGCTTGTGTCTGGGTCTGAGCTTAACAAACGCCTTCCGCCGCCCGTAAGTACCCAAATAGCCCATTTTGGTTGTAGGCGCGGCAACATCGGTGAGCTCGTCAAACGTATACGTGGAACGTACGGCAACGCGATGTCACACGGCTGGCGCAAATGGCAGCCTGGATGAAGATTTGTTACACGCGCACGCAGCTCAAACGGCACGCGCCTGCAAGTCGTATCGACTAATAGTCCAGGATGTCATGAGATCTTGTGAGGTTTCTTGAAACCACTACCGGGAATCACGTAAGTTGCGTCGGAACTTCCGACTAACCACTAACAACTCACGCCGGAGACGCGCAATCCTAGCGGAAGCGAGACCTTTTGCAGAGCCGCGCACATGGGGTCCTGCGCTCCGCAGCGCGACCGTCGCCTTCGTGTTCGCCATTGCATGCATGCAGCCGGCTGCAGCCAACGCGGCACCGTGGCTTTTCGTCAGCGATATCCATTTGGATCCGCTCGCGACAAGCCCCCTACCGCCGCGGCGCGGCGTCGACACAAACGAAGTACTACTACGCTCTGCGCTCGACGAGATGAAACGCGTTGACCCCGCGCCGCCCGTCGTCGTGATCCCGGGGGATTTTCTCGGTCACAACTTCGATCGGAAGTATACAAAGTCGACGATCGCGCACGTCGCGGAGCTGTTCGGGGAGGCGTTCCCCAAGGCGCAGTTCGTGCTGTCGCTCGGCAACGAGGACTCGGCCTGTGGCGATTACGTGCTCGCGCCGAACGCCCCGTTTCTGCGCGAGACTGCTGCCGTGTGGGAGCCGCTCGTGAATCGCCACGGCGAAGCGCCGGAGTTCCTGAAGACGTTTCCGCGCGACGGTTTCTATACGACGAAGCTACCGGTACCCGGCCTCCGGGCGGTCGTCCTCGATGACACGTTTTGGTCGCCGCGCTTTCGAGCCGGCTGCGGATCGATGGACGTCGACGGCGGGGCGGAGGAACTCGATGACCTCGACCGTGCCTTGCCGACGGGCGGCTCGGAGAGGGCATGGGTGATCCTACACATCCCGCCGGGCATCGACGCCTTCAGCAGCGTCCACATCACCCACCACCTAGCCGTCGTGCCGTTCCTAGATACCGAACCGCGCAATCGCCTGCTTTCGATCCTCACCGATCGGCGACGCAATGTCACCCTGGCCGTCAGCGGGCATGCGCACAAGTTCGCATTCCGCCTCATCGGCGCGGATGGGCCCGACCCTGTCCCCCTTCTCCTGCTGCCGTCGCTCTCGCCCATCTTCCGGAACAACCCCATGTTCCTGACCGTCGACGTCGGGGCCGACGGGACGATCCGCAGCATCAAGGAGCACGCATACGGCCGCGACGCGTGGAGCACCGTCGGTAGCTCGAACGACCTCGGCCTGCGGGAGTTCACGGCGCCCGAACTTGCTGCGCTGCGGCGCCGCCTCGAAGTCGATCCGGATCTGCGGGCGGAGTTCGCGCGGCTCTACGACGGCGGCGCGCGCTCGGAGATCACCACCGAGAACTGGCGCGGCTATTGGTGCGCGATCGATTCCATGAGCAGCACCGACTACCGCGATTGTATGGGCCAGCGCGGCTACAGCTTCCTCACGGAGCGCGGCGTGTTCGTCGTCGCCATGGTCCTGTCCATCATCCTGCTCGGACTAATTCTCGTTACGGGCACCATCCTGCGCGCGCTATCGCGCCGGCGGTCCCGCGTCTCCGCCGCAAACGCACGACGAGGCGACGAATGATCGACCTTACCGATGGAGCCTATCGAAGCCGAGGCCACCAGGCTAGCTGATATCCGAGGGCTGACTCGGGGCGGCGACCGATCGAGCGCGCGGGTGATCCGGCCACGATTTCAAGCGGCGGTACGTCGCGCGTGACGATCGATCCCGCTGCCACGATCGCCCCCCTTCCGATGCTTACGCCGGGGAGCACCATGGCCCGTGTTCCGATCCACACGTAATCTTCGATGCTTACCGCACGCTCTCGATAGGGGAAACCCGGCGCCACGCCGTCGTGGTCTGCGGTTGGAATCACGACGTCGGGCGATATCGAGACGTTGTTACCAATCTTGAGCCCACCTCGAGAATCAATTCTGCATCGTTCGTTGACTACGGTATTGCTCCCAATTTCGAGACGGCCTACCCGATCGACAATCGCGCCGAGGAGGATCGCCGATTGCGCTCCGACCTCAAAATGGAGCGCCCGCTCATAAAGCGCTAAGCGAACGCGCCGAAACGGTACCGCGTTGACGAAGTGATTCGCGAAATACACCAGGAGCGAGTCCCTCATCTGCAGCGCGCGACGGCCTGCGGATGCGCCGAGCGCACCGCTACTAGCCTCGGGGGCCTTTCCTAGAATCACCGGATTAGTTCACATCTCACACATCTCACGTCATTAGAGTATTCCCGCATCTTCCTATTTCAGAGCTGTCTCGAAGCTGCTGGACTTGGGCGGCCGCTCGGTTGCAAATGGACTGCGAAGCATACGCATGATCGAGCGCGCACTTGTGCGACAATTTTTATCCACAGCACGCGCGTACTGCGAAAGAAAGCACCTTACTATACAGACGCATTGACATTTCTTTCGTTGCGTTTATACTAGCGGCACGCGTTAACAGAATAAACGTCGTTATGCTGGTCCGTCAGGCAATCACAAACACTCGATTCCGTTCTCCTCGCTGGATTCGAACGCACGAGGACTCCTGTGATAAGGGACCAACTTCCGGGGCTGTCGGCAGCTCCCGCTACCACCGCGCGAACGCGCACTGACTTTCCGCAACGCGATGCGAGCGCCGTGCAGCGGTGCTCCAGCCGCGCGCTAGCACCTTACCGAGTCGTCCCTGAATCGTGGCCGGTCGCGAAGCGCGCGATCGATATCGTCGTCAGCAGCATCGCGCTCCTGATATGCGCGCTACCGCTGCTGCTGGCCGTCATCGCGATCGTTCTCTCTTCGAGGGGTTCGCCGCTCTTCGCGCAGGAGCGTGTGGGGCTGCACGGTCGCCGCTTCAGGATGTACAAGCTGCGAACGATGGAGTGCAACGCGCATCTCGAGCAAGACTCGCTGCGCGCGCTCAACGACGTTACCGGCCCCGTCTTCAAGATCAAGAATGATCCGCGCGTCTTTCCCGCCGGCCGCCTCCTCCGGCGTTTCAGCATCGACGAGCTGCCGAATCTCATCAACGTGCTCGCCGGCCAGATGTCGATCGTCGGTCCGCGCCCGCCGTTGCCGTGCGAGACCGAGTATTACGATGACTTCGCCTTACGCCGTTTGCGCGTCAAGCCCGGTGTCACGTGCCTGTGGCAGGTTTCCGGCCGATCGAACTTAGATTTCGAACGCTGGATGCGGCTCGACAATCAATACGTCGAATCCTGGACGCCGCTCGGCGATCTCAAAGTGATCGCCGCTACCCTTCCCGCCGTCTTGTCGGGATCCGGCGCGTACTGATATGGAGAAGGGGACGGTCCGACCGCCGCGAGTTGCGATCGTGTCCGATACGATGATGCAGTCCGGCGGTGCCGAGCGCGTCGTCGAGGCGCTAGCCGAGGCGTTCCCCGAGGCGCCCATCTTCTGCGTTCTCTATTCGCCGGCGCACGGACCGAAAGCCATCGAGGGCCGCATCGTGCAGTCATGGCTGCACCGTCTGCCCAGTGCCGAAGCCTATTCGAAGGCGCTTCTGCCGCTTTACCCGAGCGCGATCGAGAGTTTCGATCTGAGCGAGTTCGATGTGATCGTCTCCTCGCATCACACGCTGGCGAAGGGCCTCATGCGGACGTCCGGGCAAAAACACGTCTGCTATTGCCACACGCCGATGCGTTCGCTGTGGGAGCGGCCGCATGAAGAGATCCATCGGGCGCCGCAGATCGTGCGCCCGCTGGTCAGCGCGCTCCTCGCGGGTCTGCGGGCTTGGGATGTCTCCACGATCTTTCGGGTCGACCGCTTCATTGCGAACAGCCGCCTCACGAGCGAACGAATCGCGAAGCACTACCGCCAAGAGAGTCAGGTCCTCTATCCTCCGATCGACGTGACGCGTTTCACGCCCGGGGACGAGGACGTGCGCGATTACTACCTCGTCGCATCGCGCAACGTCCCGTACAAGCGTGTCGATCTCGCCGTCTCCGCAGCCGAGCGGTTGGAGCGGCGGCTGATCGTCGTCGGTGACGGAACCGACCGCCTGGCCTGTGCTAGCCGTTTCGTCACCTATTACGGCAAGGTCAGCGATACGAAGTTGCTGTCGTTGATGCGCGAAGCGCGCGCGCTGCTCTTTCCCCAAGTCGAAGACTTCGGCATGACCGTGCTCGAGATGAACGCCTGCGGGCGGCCCGTCATTGCCTTCGGCTCCGGTGGTGCGCTCGAGACCGTGATCGACGGCGTGACGGGCGTCATCTTCGAGGAGCAAAGCGTCGCGGGGCTCGCCGCCGCGATCGAACGGTTCGAGACGCTCGACTTCGATCCGGCAACGATCCGCCGTCATGCGCAGCATTTCTCCAAGGAGCGCTTCGTCGACGCGATTCGAGCCATCGTCGACGACACGTATTCCCAGCGCTCCCCATCCGCGCTTGCGCTGTATTCTGCGGAGCGCACGAGGCCGGTGGAGGCATAACGTGCGTCTTGCCATCGTCAACCACCACGGACGCAAGCCTTCGGGCGCGGAGATCAATCTCTCCCTGTTCGTCGACCACCTGCCGCGCGATATCGAGCCCGCATTCTTCCTCTTGGAGGAAGGAGAGTTCGTGGATGCGCTGCGCGCTCGGGGCCGGGACGTCACCGTCTTGCCGATGTCGCAACGCATCGACGGCTCCAGCCGTACGCACTTGCGCCTCGATGCCGTCGTCGATTCGCTCGGCTTGGCGCGGCGCCTCGCTCGCGGGTTCCGCCGGGCTCGCGCGGATCTCGTTCTTACGAATTCGATGAAGGCCCACATCATCGGATCGCTCGCGGCCCGCTTTGCCGGAATACCCTGCGTGAACTTCGTCCACGACGTTCCGGAGGGCCTCGCGCGCTCCATGCTGCGCTTCGTGAGCGGCAGCTTCAGCCAATCGCGTTTGGCCTGCTCGGAAACGACGGCGGCGAACCTGGCGCTCCCCAATACGACCGTCATCTACAGCCCGCTCGAAACAGAGCGCTATCTCGGGCTTCCGCAGAAGGCGGCTGCGCGCGCGCGCCTGGGCATTCCGGCCGACGATCGCCCCTTGATCGCGCTCGTCGGCCGCATCGCGCCGTGGAAGGGGCAAGATCGCTTCATTCGCATCGCCGCGCTCGTGCGCGAGCGGCTCGACGCACGCTTTGCGATCGTCGGCAGCCCCGTGTTCGGCGCAACGCCCGGGTATGCCGCCGAATTGGAAGGGCTTGTCGCCCGGCTCGGCTTGCAGGACCGCGTGCATTTCATTCCGTGGCAAGACGATCCACGCGATGCGTACGCGGCGCTCGACGTCGGCTGCAACTGCTCCACCCGCGAGCCGTTCGGCAGAACGACGGTCGAGGCGATGGCGGCCGCGCGCGCGGTCGTCTGCTTCGATGATTGCGGCGTCGCGTCGATCTTCGGTAGCGCGGACGGCGTCAGCGTCGTGCCGGCCGGGCGCGAGGATCTCTTCGCGAACGCGATCGCGACGTTATGCGAGGATCGGGCGCACCTTCGAGCGGCCGGAGAGCGAGCGGCGCTGGCCGTGCGGCGCCTCGACGTTCGCGCGCTCTCGGGCACCTTCGCGGCAGTGCTCCAGAGCGCTGCGGGAGAGCATCCCGCGCGACGTTCACCGGCCGCACAGCGAGGCGCGGCGTGAACGGCCGCATGCTTCGTGCCGCCGCTGCGTTCGCGGCCAGCCTGCTGATCGCCGGCGCCCTTCCGGCAGCGGCGCAAACGACGATCCATGCCGGCGACAAACTGCAGGTAACCGTCTTCAACCACGCCGATCTCACGGCGCTCGTCGCCGTGGCGGGCGACGGAACGATCGCGCTTCCCGTCGCGGGCGACATCGCCGTCGAGGGGCTCGATGCCGGCGGCGCCGCGGCGCGTATCACGCACGCGCTCGCGTCGTACCTGCGCTACCCGGCCGTGAACGTGCGCATCATCCAGCAGAGCGGCTCAGTCTTCTTTACCGGCTCGCAGATCGGCGTGCAGCCGTATCAGCCCGGCGAGACGCTGGGCGCGGCGCTCGGCGCGTTCATGAGCCAACGCCCGCCCGATGCGGCCACGGCGAGTTCGATCGACCTGCGCAACGTTCGGCTCGAACGCGACGGCAAGCCCGTGGGCACCTACGATCTGGAAGCGCTCACGCGCAGCGCCGATGCGGGCCCGCGCCTGCAGCCCAACGATACCGTGCTCGTCGCCAACAAGCCGGTTCGCGTCACGATCCGCGGCAACATCAAGACGCCGGGGCAGATCTATCTCTACCCGGGCGATACGCTCTCGCAAGCGGTCAGCCAGGCGGGAGATTTCCCGCCCACGGCGTCGCTGGCAAAGATCCTGCTCACGCGCGCCGACGTGGAGCAAACCGTCTCATCCGCCGGCGACACGTTCAAGTCGCCGGCACAAGACGGCGATATTCTCACGCTGCAGCCGGCCCCGCGCGTGAACGTCGTCGGGATGGTCACCTCGCCAGGCCAGATTCTGCTCACGAGCGATGCGACGCTCTTGAGCGCGCTGTACCTCGCGGGCGGCCCGACGAGATACGCAAACCTGAAGTCCGTCACCGTCAACCGGCCGGGCGCGAGCAAGACGTACAACGTCGCGGGGCTCACGCACGGCGATCTGGGCGGCAACGTTCCCCTGCAAGACGGCGACGTCGTCTTCGTTCCGGAGGGCCATAAGATGGATCCGTCGCTGTTCACGGGCGCGCTCGGCACGCTCGGAACGCTGAAGTACCTGTTCTTCCCATGACGGAGTACGGCAAGATCGGCTCGGGGCGCACGACCGGCAACAACCTCGCCGACGCACTCTACAATCAGCGCGGCATCGTGACGATCGTCATCCTGTTGGGACTGATCCTCGCCGCCGCCGTCATCGTGCTGGTCAAGCCCAAATATGTGGCGACCGCAACGATCTTGATGGTCGCCGAGCCTCCCGGATCGGCGAACCCGCAAGTCCCAGTGACCAGTACGAAGCCGCTGCTCGCGCCGGATCTCCCGGCCCTGGTGACGAGCGATACGGTCCTGACCCGCTTCCGCCAGGACCTCAACGAAAGCGTCTCGCTCGACGGCCTGCGCAAGCGCATCCACGCCAAGGTCGCGACGGAATCGAACATCCTGCCCATCGCGTATACGGACCACACCGTATCCGCGGCGGTCGCCGGCGCGAACGCGCTCGCCGATGAAGTCGAGGCGTTCTATCGCGAGCTCGCGACGAAGCGCTTCGATTCGCTGATCGCCGATCTCGACCGGCAGACGACCGAACACGCGCGCAGGCTCGCGGGGCTCGATGCCGAGCTGCAGGCGGCGGCCCGCCAATACCCCTACGTGGACGTCGCGCCGACGACGACCGTCGAGCAGTCGGTCTACCAGCGCCTGGTCGCGCTTCGCTCCGAGCGGGACGAGCTTCTCTCCACGATCGCCGCCGACAAAGCGGCCGCGAACGGCGCGCAGCGGCTGATCGCCGACGCGCACGCGCCCGCGATGCGCGACATCGTCGAGAACGACGCGGCGTACCGCAATCTGCGCGATCAGTACGCGCGCGATCTCGCGCAGCTTCAACGCCTCGAATCGTACGGCTCGGCGTCCTATCCGGGGCTGCGGGAGTTGCGCGACATCGTCGCCCGCGAAGCGAACGATCTCGCCCGCGCCCGCATGCGCGCGGCCGCGGCCGGGCCGGGAGCGAACTTGACGTATGCGGCGGCGAGCGACGCGGTCGCCAAGGCCGACGCCCAATTGCAAAGCGATACCTCGAAGGCGGCCACGCTCGACGCGCAGATTCACGCGCTCGATGGGCAGATCAGCAAAGGCGGGATCGCGGCACGCGTCGCCTCGATTCGGCGCGACCGCGAGAACGAACAAACGGCCCACGCGACGCTCGCGGCCCGCTTGGCGGCGACGATCGCGGATCGCGCGGAAGCCGCATCCACGGGTTCCGTCACCGTCATCGATCGCGCCCGCTCCGCGAGCCGCGCGGTCTGGACGACGAGCACGTACCTCGCCACGGCGATCGCCTTCCTCACGCTCTGGATCGCCGTCAGCCTCGCGCTCATGCGGGAATCGAAGAAAGACCGCATCGACGATACTGAGGGCATCATTCGCGGCATCTACGATGCGCCGTTGGTAGGTTCGGTATGATCAAGGACAGCGGCGCAAAAAAGCCGCCGGACCCGCGCCTCGGAAGCGTCCTCGCCCTGCTCACGGCGCGCTTCGCAGGCCCCGCGCTGATCCTCGTCACCGCAGCCATGCCGGAAGACGATACGCGACGCGTTGCCACGTCGGTCGCGCAGGTGTTGCAATCGACCGGAAAGCGTGCCGCCTACGCGACGCTCGGTTCCTCCCCGCTCGCACTCGACGAAGACGACGAGGCCGCCGGCTTCGACGTGCTGCGGCCGGCACTTGCCGCGCTCACGTCGCCCGCCGCTTTCGATGCGACCGCGGCGCTCTGGCGGGCGGAGTACGATTTCGTGCTCGTCGATGCACCGACGCTGTTGGAAACGACGCTCGTGCCGCACATCGCGCGGACGGCGAACGGCGTTCTGATCGCAATGCGTCGCGGGCGCACGGCCGGCGCCGAAGACCGCAAAGCTGCGGCGATCCTCAAGCATCTCGGCGCGCTCACGATCGGCATCGTGACGACGCCGCCCCGCTCCGCGCATCGCGGCGGCTCGCTCGCGCCCCGCACTGCCGCACGTCCGCATACGACGATTACGAGCGCGCCCCGCGCGCAGCCCATCGAGAGTTGACCGCGCGTGGCGCAAACTCGCACCTCCGATCCGAAGTTGTTGATGGGCAATGCAGCCGCATCGACCGTCTTGCAGTTCGGATCGACGTTCGTCTTGCTCGCCGTCACGCCGTACCTGCTCGGCACGCTCGGCCTGGAGGCGTACGGCCTGTGGGCGCTGCTCAACCGCCTCGGACGCTATGGGATGCTGACCGATTTCGGCTTGGGCCCGAGCATCACGCGGCACGTCGCCCAGTATGCCGCGCGCGACGATTCGTTCAGCGTGCGCGCGACGACGACGATCGGCGTGCTCTACTGGCTTGCGGTCTCCGGCTTCATCATCGGCGCGGCGTACCTCGCAGGGCCGTGGCTGCTGCGCGGCATCGCGCTCTCCCCGGCGCTGCGCTCCGAGGCGCCGCTGCTGCTGGTGCTCGTGGTGGGCGCGTGGGTGCTGAGCCTCACGCTGTGGGGGACGATGTCCGCGACACTGAACGGGCTCGGCCTGCTGCGCATGACCGCGGCGATCGGCGCGGCCGGAACGCTCGCGTTCGCCGCGAGCGCGGTACTGCTGCTGCTCGCGGGCGCCGGCATTCACGGTCTCGTCGCGGCGGCCTACGTTCAGACTGCGGTCGTGGCGAGCGCCGGCTACGCGCTGCTGCGCCGCACGCTCGGCGCGAGCCTCGTGAATCCGCTCGCGATTCCACGCTCCCTGTACGGCGAGATCGTGCGCTTCGGGGGGTGGGTCCAGGTCGCGACGATCGGATCGCTGATCGTCGATGACGCGCCGGCCGTGGTTCTCGGCTTCCTGGTCGGCGTGCAAGCGGTCGCGCTCTTCGACATCGGCACGCGGCTCGCGCGCGTGGTTCGCAACCTCGCCTACAACTTCAACTCCGCGTTTCTTCCAATGATCTCCGCCGTGCACGCGGAGGACGGCGTGAAGCGCGCGAGCCGAGTGTTCGCCGGGGCGAACCGCTTCATGGGGCTCGTGTCGTTCGCATCGACGGGCCTCGTGATCGCGACGGCGCCGCTCTTGCTGCAGGCCTGGCTCGGGAGAGGCTTCGAGGGCGCGCGCAGCGTCATCACGATCGTCGACGTGCTCGCCGTCGTCTACCTGATCGAAAGCATCACCGGCGTCGCGATCACCGCGATCCGCGGCACCGGCAAGCCGTGGCTCGGCGCGTGGTATTCCGCCGCGTACGCGCTCGCCGTCGTCGGCCTTTCGCTCGCCTTGACGCCGCACTTTGGGTTGGGCGGCGTGCTCGCGGCGCTCGTCGCCGGCTCCGCATTCGCGAGTGCCGCATTCTTCGCCGCCGGTGCGAAGAGCGCCGAACTCGCCGGTTCCTTGGGCGCCGCGGCCGCCTGGATCGTGCGTGCGGCGCTCGCGACGGCCGGCGCCACGGCGATCTTCGCTTTCGCGGAAATGCGCTTTGGTCTGCAGCGACTCGATCGCCTCAGCGCTGCCGGCGTGGTGACGCTGGAGGCGGCGGGCTACGTGCTGCTCTTGACGGCGGCGTTGCGCGCGGTCCACTTCTTCTCGAACCGTGATTTCGATATCGCGGCGGCTCTGGTGCCGCGCCGCCTTTCGCCGCTCCTGAACGCGCGCGTGCTGCGGAGCCTGCTGGTGCGCTCATGAGCCGGATGTGGCAGTACACGATCTTCACGCTCGGATTGTGGCTCGTCAGCGCGGAGCTGCGCCGCCTCTTCGACTGGCAGTTCGGCTTCTCGAACATCAGCGTGATCGCGGTCTTGCCGATCCTTGCGTGCATCCCGCACCTCATCGCGCTGACGCTCGGCGGCGCGTGGCGACGGCTGCCCGGGCCGCTGGCGGCCGCCGCCTGGTGTTGGGCCGGCGGCTTCTCTTATGCCCTGGTGCTCGCGGGGATCACCGGCAACGTGCTGCCCGGCTGCGTCGCATTCGCGGGTTTCGTGTTCCCGATCGGCGTCGGGCTCTGGATCGCAAGCGAAGACGTCCCGCGCAGCGTCGCGATCCGGCGCGTCACACGCGTGCTCTTCGCGGGGACGACGGCCGTCAGCATCTACGGCATCATCCAGTACGTCGTCGTGCCGCCCTGGGACGGCTTCTGGCTGCGCAGCGTGAACGCGCAAGGCGGCCCGATGTCCTTCGGCACGCCGGAGCCGTTCGCGATCCGCGTCTTCAGCACGTTCTCCTCGCCCGGCCCGTTCGCCGCGTTTCTCGCGTGCATGCTGTTGCTCGCGCTGCCGTACCTCACATCGAAGCGGCCGTGGCGGCTCGCGCAGGTCGCGTTGTGGCTCGTTGCGCTCGGGCTGACGTTCGGCCGCACGGGGTGGCTGATGTTCGCCCTAGGCCTCGCCGTCTACGTCTTCTTTGCGACCAGACGCGGCACGCTGCTCGCGGCCGTCGCGATCTGCGTCATGCTGATCCTCGGCGGCCTCGCGATCGTGCCGTCGGCAGCCGCGAGCGACCGCTTCACTTCGGGGTTCCTGGCGCGCTTTCAAACGCTGAGCGAACTGGGCGACGACCGCTCCGCGAACGATCGGCGCAATCTTTATGCCGAGGGCCTGGGCGAATTCGAAGCGGCTCCGCTAGGCCGCGGGCTCGGCGTCATCGGGCTTGCGACGAAACTGGGCGATGCGGGGCGCACGACGGATTTCGACAGCGGCATCCTCGCGCGCATGATCGAAATGGGCACGCCCGGCGCGCTGCTTCTGCTGGCGGCCTTCGTAGGGTGCTTTGGAACGCTGTTGAGCGGCTGGGCCGAGGCGCGCAGCCGCGAAGTCGGCAGGCAAAACGCCGCTGCGGCGGCGATCGCGATCCTCGCGGCGATCGCCGCGAACGAATTCTCCGGCGATGTCGGCGGGATACTTGCGCTCCTGCTGTGGCTCAACGTGTCGCTAGCGTTCCCGCCGCAACGCGTTCCGGCGGGCGCGCTCATCTCCGCGGCGGTGTAGGCGCCATGTTGCACGAGGCGCCGCCGCCGCGAGGGCATACGGCACATTGGGAGCCGAAGCGGATCTTCGTGGTCTCCGTGATGCTGACGGATACGCTGCCCCACGGCGACGGACTGCTCGCGTACCGATTCATCCGCGAACTGGCGGCGCGCGGGCACGATCTCGTCGTTGCATGCGAGTGGGCCGAACTCGCGGGCGACCCGCCCCCGAACGCACGCGTTCACCGCTTGCCTCTCGCGGGCGGCCCGGCGATCGTGCGGCGGCTCGAGTACGCGCGGCAGCTGCGGCTTCTCTTCGCCCGGGAGCAGCGCGAGCGCCCCTTCGACGTGATCCATCAGATCAATCCCGTCTACAACGGGCTCTCCTTGGGGCTCGCGGGGACCGGCACGCCGCTCGTGATCGGCCCGCTCGTCAGCAAGTGGTTCTTCAATGGGCCGCTCAAGAATCGCGCGCTCGACGGCGTCCGCTGGCTCGCGGAGCAACGCGCCGACGCGTTGATCGTCGCGACGGATTCCGCCCACGAGAACATCGTCGACAAGCGGCGCGCGCGCGGCCGAACGCATCTCGTACCGTTCGGCGTCGACACCTCCGCATTCACGCCGCGCCCGTTTCCGCCGGGCGATCCGGCGATCTTGTTCTTGGCGGCCCTGACCGAGCGCAAGGGCATCGGCGTGTTGCTCGATGCCTTCGAGATCGTCGCGGAACGCTGCCCCACCGCGCGGCTGATCGTCGCCGGTGACGGGGAGCGACGGGCGGACGTCGAGCAGCGCGCGCGCGCGAGCCGCTTCGCGGGCCGCATCACCCTTGCGGGCAGGGTCGCGCGCGAAGCCGTCGCGGATTGGATCGCGCGCAGCACGCTGTTCTGCCTGCCCTCGCTGCGAGAGCCGTACGGCATGAGCGCGATCGAGGCGATGTCGGCTGGACGCCCCGTCGTCGTCTCGCGTGCGGGGGGGCTGGGCGAACTCGTCGAGGAGGGCGGCGGACGGCGCGTGCCTCCCGGAGACCCGCGAGCGCTCGCGGACGCACTACTCGAGATCCTCACGACGCCGGGACTTGCCGCCGCGATGGGCGCGTTCAATCGTAAGCTCATCGAGCGGCGCAACGCGTGGCCCGTCGTGCTGGATCGCATCGAGGGCATCTATGCGAACGTGGTGCGGGCGTGACGATGAAGCCGCGCGCGGCCGCGTTCTGCGCGGCGATCGCTCTCGCGTACAGCTGCGCTGCCGCAAGCACCGCAGGCGAGATCGACATCGCCGCAGGTTCGCCCGCGTCCGCGTTCACGGAATCGGTCGGCATCGGCGCGAGCTTCAGCAAGGACCCGGCCGAGAACCGCTACGTCATCAGCCTGCTGCAGGCCGCGAAGATCCGGCACATTCGCGGTGCGGATATCCAAACGATGACGGAGGGCTGGTATGGCCCCGGCAATCGCCAAGCGTACATCGACTTTTATGATACGCTCTCAGCGGCCGGGATCCGTTCCACACTGTTGACCACCTCCGACTACAACGCGCACACGGTGCAAACGCCGGCCGTGATCGCGGCGGCGCTCGGGGCCTTTCGGCGCGGAACGATCGAGGCGCTGGAAGCGCCCAACGAACTGGATAGCTGCTGCGGCGACGCCGGCTGGCCCGCGGACGATGCGACGATGCTGCAGCGTCTGTGGGACCTGGTGCACGCGCGCAACTCGCCGTTCTCAGGGCTCGCGATCATCGGGCCATCGCTCGCGCACGGCGACTACCTTCGCCTGGGGGATGAATCCGCGAGCGAAGACTTCGCGAACCTGCACGACTACCAGGCGGGCTTCATGCCGGAGACGAGCGGCTGGGGCGGGCGCGCGCCGTATAGCGGCCCGTATGGCTACGGGGCGCTGCAGTTCTCGCTTGCAAACGCGCGGCGCTCGTGCCCGGCGTGCAAGGTCGTCGTCACCGAGGCCGGGTACGGCAAGCGAATTCCCTCGCCGAACAGCATTCCCGAAAGCGTCGAAGCAGCCTGGGTTCCTAGGCTCTACCTGTGGAGCTTCATGAACGGCGTCGCGCGAACGTACCCCTGGCTCATCGGTCCACGGAAAGCGGAGCTCGGGGTCGTTCGCGCGGACTTGACGCAGCGGCCGGGGTACCGCGCGCTCGCGGGGCTGATGAAGATTCTCTCCGGTGCGGAGCCCGCGCGAACGTGCGCGTACCCGCTGCGCATTCTCGGGGACGTGCGCGACGTGCAAGCCGTCGCCTTCTGCAAGGCGGGCGGCGAGGTCGCGCTCGTGCTCTGGATCGCCGCGCAAGACTTCGACACGAACAAACAAGTCGCGACGCCCGTCGCCGCGCAAACCGTTGCGATCGTACCCGGGAGCGCGCCGGCGCGCACGCTCGCGTGGAGCTTCGGCGACGACGGCGCCTGGGCCGCGACCCAAGCGCCGAACCTCGCCGCGTTCGCGGTGACGACGCACCCGCAGATCGTCGTGTTCAACGCCGCCGGACCGGCGCGCCTGGGGCCCTTGCCGGCCGCTCCGGCGATTGGCGAAGCGCGATGATCGTTCAGATCTTCGAGCCGTTCGGCGGCGGCCATCACACGAAATACATCCGGGCGCTCTTGCCCGCGCTGATACGCCTGCGCGAACAGGGGTACGTCCGCAAGGTCGTGGTGACGACATCCGCCGCGCACCGCGATTCGCCGGCCTTTCGGGATCAGCTCGCGCACTACGCGGCAGACGTCGATTTCGACGTCTCGCTGCCGCCGTTCGTCTTCAAGATGAATGCGTCGGGTGCGATCGCGGGCGCGCTGCTCGATTCGGTCGCGCGCGTTCGGCCGGACTATCTGATCTCGACGACGGCCGATATCCAAAGCGTGGCGCTCGCGAGCCGCGCGGTGCTGCGCGCGCGTTCGTTGCCGAAAAGCATCCACTCCGTCGGGATCTTCCACGCCGGCTACGGCGACATGGCGCAGCGCCCGAACGATCGCCTCAAAGATGCGGTCTACCGGTTCGCGTGGCGCTTCTCGCCGTGGTCGCAGGTTCACACCGTCAACCCGATGCTCTATGAATCGCTCGAGCAGCGCGAACGCGACGCCGGGCGCTTGCGCGTGCTGCCGCACCCGGTGGAACGGCTCGGGCAGATCGACAAGGCCGTGGCGCGGCGAACCCTCGGCATCCCCGTCGAGGGCCGTTACATCGGCTGCATCGGCACGGGCGACCGGCGCAAGGCGATCCCTGAACTCCTCCACGCATTTCGCGCCGCTGCGAGCGGCCCACGCGACCGCTTCCTGCTCGCGGGCCGGCTCGAAGAACGGTATCGCGCCTTGATTGCGCGGGAGTTCTTCGATCTCGTTCGTGCCGGGCGTTTGATCGTCATCGACCGCTACCTGACGACCGCGGAACACGCTGCGGGCCTGTGCGCCGTGGACGTCTGCGCCGTCGTGTATTACCCCAAACCCGGTTTGTCGGCGAACCTCTTGGAAGCGGCGTGCGCGGGCCGCCCGGTCGTCGCGGGCGCATGCGGCTACACCGGCATGGCCGTCGAGCGCTTCGGGTTGGGCTGGACGTGCGACGTTCGCAACCGCGACGCGCTCGCGGCCACGATCCGAACGGCTCTCGCGGAAAGCGTCGAGTACCGCGCCGGGGCGAAGGTCGCTCGGCTGTTGGCCTTCCATGATCCCGAGAACTATGCGGGCACGGTCCTGGGCCCGTTGTACGAACGCGCGGGCTTGCCGCCCCCGCAAACGCGGACGTGGGAGTGGGCTCAGGCCTGCGCGTAAACGGCGAGCGTGTCGCGCGCCGCCCGCGAGGCGCTCAGCCACTCCAAGCCTTCGGCGGCACGCGCTCGCCACGCGGCAAGGCCCGTGCGATCCGTGAGCAAATCCGCGAGCACCGTCGCGAGCGCCGCGGGCTGCTTTGGGGCTACGAGGATTCCACGCGATCCGCCGTCCATGGTTTCCGGGATCCCGTCGACGTTGCTGGCGACGATCGCGCATCCGCACGCGCGCGCCTCCGGAATGACGAGACCGAACGGCTCCCGGTGCGAGGCGAGCACGAACACGTCGCTGGCGAGCATGTACGGTCGCGGGTCTCGCTGGAAGCCCTCGAAGTGGATGCGGGCGGCGACGCTCGAGCGCTGCGCTTGCGCGCGGAAGCGCTCGCGGTCGGGGCCATCGCCGACGATGTAGAGATGCGCCTCGGGCACGCTCGCGGCGACGATCTCGAAAGCGGCGATGAGGTCGGCGATGCCCTTGCGTTCGTATAATCCGCCGACCGTCAACACCGCCGGGCGCTGCAAGGGCAATGGCGACGGCGCGCTCGCGCGACGCGGCGTTTCGAGCGGCCCGTTTTGGACGACGGCGATCTTTCGCGCGCGAATGCCGCGCCGCTTCAGATTCGCCGCGACGGCGTTGCTGACGGCGATGACGCGGTCGGCGAAGCCCATCAGCGGCGCGCTGCGCTGAAACTCGTTGTGGACCGTGCTCACGAGGCGAAACGCCGGCCGAAGGCCGCTCAAGCGGACGACGACGACGCCCGTGACCATGTGCGCGTGCACGATGTCGGGCTTCCAACGGCGGACCAGACGGCGAAATCCGAGGATCGCCTTCGGCAGCGCCGACAGGCGGCTCGAGCGGCTCTGCGCGCCTCCCACCGGCAACGGCAGCGTGAACACTTCGACGCCGTGCGCCGCGAGCAGCGCGCCGAAATCCCCTTTGCTCGACGCGATCGCGACCGCGTGGCCCATCTGCGCTTGCAAGCACGCGAGATCGATCGCCACGTTGACGATGCCGTTCCCCGCGTCCGCGTGCGTGTTGAGCAGGTGCAGGATTCGCATCAGCGCGCTTCCGCTAGCGGCCCCTCGCCGGAGAGCACGTCGGATGCATACGTTCCAGTCAGCAACTGGCGGCCGACGCCTTGATAGTCGAGCCCCGCTTCCGCGTAGGCTCGGCCGTCGAGAATGTTCCGGCCGTCGACCACGATGCGCCGCCGCAAACGGGCGGCCACTTCTCGCGGATCGACTGCGGCGAACTGCGGCCATTCGGTGAGCACGAGCAACGCGTCGGCCTCCGCTGCGACCAGTTCCGAACCGGCCATCGTCGCGCCCGGCGGGAGTTCCGCGAGCCGGACCGCGGGATCGTAAACGCGCAGCGTCGCGCCGCGACGCGAGAGCTCGCCGAGGATCCGAATCGCGAGCGAATCGCGCACGTCATCCGTGCCAGCCTTGAATGCCAGTCCCCACACGCCGATCGAGACGCCCGAGAGATCGCCCAGGCGCTGAGCGAGCATCTCGATGACGCGATACGGCTGGCGGTCGTTCACGCGAAGCGTCGCCGAAAAGAGCTGCTGGCCGACGCCCGCGCGCCGCGTGAAGTTGACGACGCCCTTGACGTCCTTTTCGAAGCACGGGCCACCGAAGCCGATGCCCGGCCGCAGAAACTCTCGCCCGATTCGATGGTCCGCGCCGATGCCCAGCAGCACGTCGTCGACGACGGTGCCGAGCGCATCGCACATGTTCGCGACCTCGTTCGCAAAGCTGATCTTGAGCGCGAGGTACGCGTTCGAGAGGCACTTGATCAGCTCGGCGTTGCAGCGCGTCGTCGCGAGCACCGGGCGGTCGAGCGCGGCGAACAGCGCGGCGTACGAATCGGCCGCCTGCGGCGTCTCGGCGCCGATGATGATGCGATCCGGATTGAGGAAATCGCGAACGGCCGACCCTTCGCGCAGGAACTCCGGCGCGCACAGTATCGGGCCGATGTTCCGAACGCGCGCCGCGAAGCGGTCGCAGGTGCCGGGCAGCACCGTGGAGCGGATGACGACGCTTGGCTTTTGCTTCAAGTTCAGTGCGCCCAAGGCATCGAGCGACGCATCGAGCGCGCGCGTGTCGAGCGACCCGTCGTCCAGCGACGGCGTGCCGACCGCAATCACGATGAAATCGACGCCGGCGACCGATTCCGCCAACGTTGCGTACACGTTCACTCGGCCCGTCGCAAGATGCTGCTGCAGGCTCTCGCCCAGACCGGCTTCGCGATAGGGCGCAATGCCGGCGCGCAACTTCTCGACACGCTCGGGATCGATGTCGTATCCGCGAACGTGATGTCCGAGTTCGGCGAACCCGATCAGACACGCCATGCCGACGTATCCGGTGCCGACCACGCAAATCGATCGCGCGCCCTGCTCGCTCACCGAGCACCCCTCATCGCGAGGAGGTAGCATCCCAATCTCCGGAATCGCGGACCGATCGTAGCAGCGTCGAGAATAACGAAGACTCTATCGTGCGCTTGAGTTTAACAGATGCAGCGCGTGCCGTACACCGTACAGCCGTGAAACAAATCTCCAGATCTGTTGTCGCCCGAGTCGCCCATTCCGGCGCCGAGGGTACGCACTACCAACCGCATGGCGGCGCTCTTGTAAACCTTTTGGCAAGCGAGGGCTGCGCTCTCTAAGAAAAGCAGCCTTACCGCCGATGTGACAGAGAGCACTCTCTCGATCATCGCGCGCCTTTAGCGCCGTGACCGGGCCTCAACGAAAGGCTCCTTTCCGTGAGAAAACTCCTCGGCGCACTGCCGCTTGCGGCGGCGGTCTGTTTAGCTGCGTGCGGCGGAGGCGGCGGCAACGTGTCCCCGTCGGCCCCATCGCAGCCGGGCAGCGGCTCCAGCGGGGCCGCTAGCGCAACGGCAACCATCACGCTCCAAATCCCCAAGCTCGCCGCAAGCAACATCGGCACCTCCGGCTCGACCGCTTCGGCGAACGGCCGCCGCTCGCCGAAGTACATCTCGCCCGGCAGCGACAAGCTCTCGTTCATCCTCGACGGCAACGCGGTCGTCACGGATGCACCGGTCGCCGCGTACAATAACGCGGGCCCGAACTGTCCGAACGACCACACGCCGCCGACGCCCGCCTGCAACGGCACCTTCCCGCTGCCGAACAATCAAGGCTCCGTGCAGATCGCGTTCGCGACCTCGCCGAGCGATGCGTACTTCACCGTGACGGCATTGTTCACCGTGACGCCGGGCTCGCACAAGATCGGCGTCGTCAACCTCTCCGGCACCCCGGCGTATGTGCTCTCGGAAGGCGAGCGCACGTTCCAATTCAACCCGGGCCCGAACGACTTCTCCTCGCAGCCGCTCGCGCTGAAGGGCGTCGTGGCAAGCGGCTATATCGAGTGCGCGACCGCGGCGCAGAACGCGGATACCACCGGGACCTGCCTCAACTACGCGAATTGGAATAGCGGCGGAAACTACTACACGTTCACCGCAGTCGCCGCCGACTTCGACGGCTTCCCCATCGTCGATCAGGGCATCCCCTTCGACAACGGCACGTTCACGGTTGCCGAATCCCCGAGCGACTCCCCGAACGGCATCGTATCCATCTGGAACGCGGGAGCCTGGGGCACCCCGGGCAGCGATATCACGGGCCCGAGCGGCGGCTGGATCGAGGGCGTCGGCATCACCGGACCCTTCGCCTACGGCCACGCCTTCTACGCGACGTGCAACAAGGTCGGGACGGCGAACCTGCAGCTCTCGCTCGTCGCCTCCACGCCGAACACCCCGGCGGGCTCGCCCGACGCGAGCGCGTATCCTCCGAACGCCATCGTGAACGGCCTCCTGCCGATGGGCACCAAAGGCGCGACGTCGACGCCGCGCGTCACGAACGTCACCGTGACCTGCACCTCGAGCGGGACCATCTCGATCATCTAATCGCCCTTCGACAATGGCAACACGCTCGGGGTGACGGGATACGTTCCGTCACCCTGAGCGTGTCGAAGGGCGCCCGGCCTAGCTCGATTGGATCGAGTGGGCCGTCAGCGTTTCCGTGACGCGGTGTTGCAGGCTTTCCAGGTGCGCACGCGTTGCGGTATCGAGGCCGCCGCCGGCCAAACGCGCGGCGAGCTGCGGCTGCAGGCGGTGCAACTCGTAGCGCGCGAGAGCGGAGGTATCGCTCGGATAGCCCAGGCGATCCAGCAGCGAGCTCGGCGCAAGCACGTACGCGCTCAACAACTCGGCATAGCGGCGCTGCAGCGAGCGGCGCAGCGGGTCGACCGTGCGCAGCCGGCCGTTCGTGTAATCGTCGAACACCGCGCCGTTCATCCAATCGAACAAGTCCTGCAGCGTCATCGTCTGCGCGGCGCCGTGGCCGAGCGCTTCCTGATCGGCGATGCGCGTCATCGTCAGCGGCGAGAGCACGTCTTGCAGCACGCCGTCCTGCAGCTCCGCCACGAGTTCGCTGAACGGGAAATCCTGACGCTGCAACCCGCCGGTCGAATTCCAATGCGAGTAGCGATCTGCGCCCAGATGCCGGATCAATTGCGGTGAGTACTGGAACGCGCCGCGCGCGAACACGTGCGCGGCCAGCAGATCGAACGCCTGCTTCTGCGTCGCGCGCGGGATCGGCGTCACCGGCCCCGTGTCCCCGCGCTGGCCCCGATGCGCGCGCGAAGTGTAGCTGCCGCCGAGATACTTGACGATCAGCGAGTCCGCCCGATCGTAGCTCCCGAGCGCCGTCAGGAACGCACGACGCTCTTCGTAATACGGCCGGTCGTCGCGGGGATACACGCGGTCGAGATCCGCCATGAGGCGATCCACCACGCGATACTGGCGCGCGTCCCACCCGAGCGGATCGGCGGAGAGATCGAAGAGCGCCACGTGCGGATCGAGCGCGTACGTGCCGTACGCGTCCTCGTCCGTGCTGTACGTATACTGCGGCTGCGTGCTCTCCTGAACGATCGCGCGCAAGCGCGCCGTTTCGTCTTCGGGCGCGGCCACGTTGCCGAAGCGTATGTAGCCGTACAGGATCGCCCACTCGTCGTACGGCCCCAGGCGCTCTTGGAAGTAATCGGCCTGCGGCTCGCCGCGCGGCGAGAGATTGACCGGATTGTAATCCATCACGGATCCGGAGAGCCCGTGCGCCCGCGTGAACGTGCGATCGTTCAGCCGCGCGAGCGGATAGATCGTCGAGGCCGCAAAGTTGTGGCGCAGCCCGAGCGCGTGCCCCGTCTCGTGGATCGCGACCGACCGCAGCCACTGCTCAGCGTACTCGCGCGTCTCCGCGCTCGAAGCGCCGCTCGCGCGCAGCGAGAGCGTGCCGAGCGCGGCCAGCTCCGCGGATTGCTCCTGGTACTCGCAATCGCTCGCCTCGCAACCCTCCTGGGCCGCACCGCGCGTCGGCACGACGGTCTCGACGTAGCCGCGCTTGACCGAGCGCAGCGCCTCGCCCTCGATCACGATCTCCGCGCGCAGGATCTGCCCCGTGAACGGGTTGGCCAGCGACGGCGTGTACGCGCCGAAGAGCGGCTGATCGCTCGAGATCCAGCGCACGGTCGAATAGCGCACGTCGTCGGGATCGAAATCGGGGTCGCTCGGCGGATCGCGCACTTCGATCGCGTTCTCGATCCCGAGCTTCGCGAACGCGCCGTTCCACTGCAAGATCCCCGCGCGCACCGCGGCGCGATATTCCGGCGGCACCTCGTTCGTCAGATAGAACACGATCGGCCCGCTCGAAAGATCCCAGCGGTTGATGTAGCGCACGAACGGCGTCGGCAGCGCGTCGTCGCCGTAGCGCTTCACGGCGCTCAGGAAGTACCCGACCCGGTCGTCGGCCAGGCGCGGTACGTAGGGGCCCGCGGGCGGCAGCTCGACGATCGAGTAGTGCATCTTCACTTGCACGTTGCGCCCGTCGGGCACCGTGGGCGCGCTCCCCGCGGGGCCCCCGAACGAGAGGTCCGCGAGCAGCTCCACGTTCCTCGGCAACGCCTTCGTGCGCTCGAAATACGAGCGCGAGGCATCCAGCGAAAACGTCGGGCGCACGATCAGGCCGAAGAGCCCCGGCTGCGGCCGCCCGATCGTTTGGCCCACGTTGAACGCATCCGTCAGGAAATAGCTCGCCGAGATGACGATCCGCTTCTTGCCCTCGTCCTCGGCGACGACCGGGTACGATGCGATCACGGAATCCGAAACCGAGTTCGCGAGCGACGCCGCGGCGGACGCCGTGCCGATCGTCGTGTAATAGCGGTTCGGGCTGATCCACAGGATGCGTTTGCCGACGCGATGGAACTGCACGACGATCGGGCTGAAGAAACGGCCCGGGAACGCTTCGCTGCCGGAACCGCCGGCCACGACGGCCGCGATCAACATCGGGCGATCGAGCTGGTCGCTCGAGAATTCGAAATAGTAGTCGTCATCCTTGTGCAGCACGTCGAGCAGACCGGTCTGCCGGTCGACGCCCTTGATGAACGTCGAATACTGTGCGGGCGAGGCTTGCGGCGAAGGCGCCGCGCCTGCCGGCCCGGTTGCGGAAGGCGAGCCGCTCGGCCCGGGCGAGGGGACGCTCGTCGGGCGCGGAACCGGCTGCGCTGCAGGGGCCGTCTTAGCTGCTAGCGGTATTCCGCCGCCAAACCAGAGCGCGGCAAAGAGAAAGGCGGCGGCGAGGAAGCGCACCCTGCGCGATTCGGCGCCTTGCCCGGTCCGCCTTCGCTACGACCTTAACCTTCGAAAGGACAAATGGATGGAACGAGCCACGTTCGCTGCAGGCTGCTTCTGGGGCGTCGAAGCGGATTTCCGCGAGATCGCCGGCGTCACCGACGTCTTGGTCGGTTACACGGGCGGGAGCACGCCGAACCCGACGTATCAGCAAGTCTGCAGCGACCGCACGGGCCACGCGGAGGCCGTCGAGGTGACGTTCGATCCCGCGCGCGTGAGCTACGAGCAATTGCTCGATGCGTTCTGGGCGATCCACGATCCGACGACTCAGGATCGCCAGGGCCCGGATATCGGCTCGCAATATCGCTCCGCGATCTTCTATCACTCGGCGGCGCAGAAGGCGGCCGCGGAAGCCTCGAAGGCCGCGCTCGAGCGTTCAGGCCGTTACAAGTCGCCGGTCGTCACCGAGATCGTGCCGGCGGGGACGTTCTGGCGCGCGGAAGAGTACCACCAGCAATACGTGGCCAAGCGCGGCCACTAGCTAGACGGGTTGCGCGGCCGCGCCGTTCTGCGGCGCGCGCCGCTTGCGCCGCGGCCGGAAGCGCTTGCGCGCACCGGCGCCGTTCAGCGGCGTGCGGGCCTTGACCGTGCGCGGCGGGCGCGCGTCGCCTTTCTGAATGCGCTCCTCGGCCGCGGCGATCGCCTCGGGCAAGCGCGGCGCGACGGCGATCTCGACCGGCTGGCCCGTGCCGTTCGTCAGCAGCGCGACGTACTCGTCCCCGCGGCGCGTGACGTCGATCTGCAGCGACTCTTCGCGCACGGCCTTGCGGTCGACGTTGAGCGCGCGTAAGGCGAACCGCTCCGCATCTTCGTTCGGCGCGACCTTCTGCGCCGTCTGCTTGTAGGCGCGGAAGCGCTCCTCGAACGACGGCACGTTGCGGCCCTTCCGATCGCGGGCCACGAGCCGCGGCCGGATCAGGCGCCAATGTTCCGCGGTGACGGGCTGCCAGGCGGGGACGTGGCGTTCGGTGGTATCGATCAGCGATGCTCTGATCTGCTCGGCCGTGCGCACGCGCGCCGCGGCGCGCGGATCGCGCTTGTAGAGCTTCTCGTATTCGTCGGCGACGTCGCTGACGAGTTCGCCCTGCACGTCGATCTGCGAGGGCATCCCCCACAGGAACGGCAGCGTGACGATCTGATGGCGCCGCGCTTGATCGACGATGTCGATCACGATCGCGAACGGCTTGGGCGTCTGCGAGATCATCTCTTTGCGCGCTTCGCGCGAGGGGAAGTTCGAGATGACGTACGCGTATTCGTCGGCGGGCCGCAAGCCGCGCCCGGTGATCTGCGTGTAGAGCGTGGCGCTCTTCGTGGGCCGCGCGTTGACGATCACCTCGATGCCGGGAACGTCGAAGCCCTCCAAATACAGGCCGCAGTTCACGAGCACGTCGAGCGCCTCGCCGCGGAAATCGCGCACGATCCGTTCGCGTTCGGCATCCGGCGTTTCGCCGCTCGCGAAGGCCGCGCGCAGGCCCGCATCTTGGAACATCGTCGCGACGTTGCGCGCGTGCTCGACGGAGGCCGTGAAGATCAGCGCCTTGCGGCCCGGGGTCAGGCGCGTGTAGGCCTCGAGGATGCGTTTGTTGCGTTCCTCGTTGTCGACGGCCGCGGCCAGCGCGCCGAGCACGAAATCGCCGCCGCGCACGGTCACGCCGTCCAGGTTCGTCTCGGTCGCGACCGCATACGCGCGGACGGGGACGAGATAGCCTTCGTCGATCGCGGCGCGCGCGTCCATCGCGTAGACGATCTCATCGAAAAGCCCCACCAGGCGCACGCCGTCGCCGCGCGTCGGCGTGGCGGTGAAGCCCAGCACGAGCGCTTCGGGCCGCTTTGCGACGATCCGCTCGAGGATCGCCCGATACGTCGGCGCCGCCGCGTGGTGCGCTTCGTCGATCACGAACAGCGCAATCCGGCGCCCGAAATGCGCGGCGAATTCGTTGAGGCGCTTTCCCGTCAGCGTTTGGACGGTCGCGACGACGATGTTGCAGGCTTGGCTTGCGTGCTCTTCGGCCTTCTCGATGCCGACGAGGGCATCGGGGTTCTGCACGCGCATGCGTTCGTAGATCTGCTGGATCAGCTCGTCGCGATGCGCGATGACGAGCGTGACGTCGGTCTCGCGCAACTGCAAGAGCTTGGGCAGCGTCGCGATGATGACGGTCTTGCCGAGCCCGGTCGCAAGCGAGACCAATTGGCGGCGCACGCCGCGCTCGCGCGCAGCGACAATGGCGTTTTGCGCCTCGACTTGATACGGGCGCAACTGGAGTGTAGACGAGACCACAGGCCGGCTTTGCTAACTCACTCTAAGGTGCACGTTCCGCCGTCTAGGAACGCGCGAGAACCGCGAGATGCGGGTGGCGTGAAACGCCACTTCTCATCAGCGAAAGGGCGGGTCGCTCCAAGCAACCACGCCGACGCTTTCAGCCGATGCCGCTCTATTGGCCGGGCCCGGCCAAACTCCTTATGTGCAGGCCCTACAACGCCCGACCAGCGCAATTGAGTGATCCACGACGCGCACGCCGAGATCGGCCGCGAGCCGCTCGACCGTGCGGTCCGGCAGGGCATAAGGCACGTCGATGACCGAGCCGCAGCCCGTGCACAGGAAATGTCCGTGCGGCCGGGTCCGCGGTTCGTAGCGCATGCCGGCCTCGTCCGGCAGTCTGACGGTCAGGACCTCGCCGAGCGCTGCCAGGCGCGCGAGCCCGCGCTGGACCGTCGAATAGCCGATTTTGGGGTTCTGCGCCCGCACCCGATCGTAGATCTCGGCGGTTGTATGATGCGAGCCCGGTCCGCCCGTTTCGACGACCTTTCGGATCGTCTCGTAGTTTTTCGGAAGCCGCCTCGCGGCGGGGCCCATATCCTTCATCGCTTCACCCTTGCCGGCGCCGCCGGCGCCGTTCTTCCGGCCCGCTGATTTTGGGATCTTACTACAAAAGTCGCTTGTCAGCCCGGTTCAGTATTGACTATGATGGTCATATTCACTCTGTTCGAAAGGAACTCATGCCTGCACAAGTAGGAAAGCCCGCCCCGGCTTTCACCCTGGCCAGCACCAAAGGCGCAACGAGCGCCGCGAACGTCGGCGCCCCCATCTCGCTCTCGGACTACAAGGGGAAGTGGCTCGTCTTCTTCTTCTATCCGCTGGATTTCACGTTCGTCTGCCCGACCGAGATCCTCGCGCTCTCAGACCGCTACGAGGATTTCACCCTGCTCGGAGCCGACGTGCTCGGCGCCTCGACGGATTCCGTCTACAGCCACTTGGCCTGGATCAACACCCCCGTCGACAAGAACGGGATCGAGGGGCTCAAGTATCCGCTCGTCGCGGATTACAAGAAAGAGACCGCCGCGGCGTACGGCGTCCTGGATGAGGCCGACGGCAAGGCGCAGCGCGGGCTCTTCATCATCGACCCGAACGGCATCCTGAAGTACGCGACGATCACCTCCGACAACATCGGCCGCAGCGTCGACGAGACGTTGCGCGTGTTGCAGGCGCTCCAGACCGGCGGGCTGTGCGCCGCCGATTGGAAGCCCGGCAAGAAGCTCCTCTCGGTCGCCTAAGACCGATGGCGCTTCACAGCCGCAGTCCGCTCCCGGACCTCGGCGGCGTCGAGCACTGGGTGAACGGCGAGCCCGATCTTTCGGCGCTCGCCGGCCGCCCGGTGCTGGTGCACTTCTGGTCGCTCACGTGTCCGATCTGCCACGGCGTCGCAACGCAAGTCTCGACCTGGCGCGATACGTACGGCCCGCGCGGGCTCGCCGTGATCGCCGTGCACCAGCCGCGCGGACCGGCCGAACTGGACGTCGCGCGCGTGACCGCCGCGGCGACCGGCGAGTTCGGGATCACGCAACCGTGCGCGATCGACAACGAGCACACGATCGTCGATCGCTTCGAGAACACGGGGGTCCCCGCGTTCTACCTGTTCGATCGCAAGCATCAGCTCCGCCATTTCCAAGCGGGCGATAAAGGCCACGACCGAATCGACGCGGCCATCGAGCGCGTCCTCGAAGAGAAAGAAACGGCCGCCGTCTAGGCGGCCGTTTTCGTTGCGGCAGTCTTCGCCGCGGCGGTCTGCTTCAGGGCAGGAGCGGCCCCGTGTAGACGGCTTCGAAGGCGCTGGCGGGGACGGTCTTGAGCTGGTTGAGGTCGGTGTCGTTCCAGAGCGTCGTGGTCTCGCCGCTGATGTAGAACGAGCTGCCGTTGTCGGCCAGGATCATGCCGAAGCGCTTGAGCGCCCTTAGGATCACGAGCGCGTTGCCGGTGTAGGCGCTCGTATCGAACGAGGCCTTCAGGCGCAGGCGCAGGCCCATCGGCGGCGCGTTCGCCGTGTTCGAACCAGCCTGGTGCGTGGCTGGGTGAATGTAGTGCTTGCTCGTCACCGGCATCGTGAAGCGCACGGCGTGATCGATCTCGCCGGCCTGCACTTCCGCGTAGCGCACGAGGCCCGGGGCGATCGGCAAGCCCGCGGCATCGGCCGAGGTCCAGCCGTCGGGACGTAGCGCGTCCGAATTAAGATCGAAGACCGCGCCGTTATCCGCCGTCCAGCCGGCCGCCGTCGATCCGGCTGTGGCGAAGGTCTCGTACAGTTTGCAGTTCGCATCGTCGACGATCAGCATGTGCGAATCGGTCGGCGCTTCGATCTTCGGATTCGCCGGGATCGGATACGGCCCGGGATCGCTCTCGCTCGGGTACGCGGTGAACGTGATCGGCGTGAAGCTGCCGGTGGGGATGTTCACTTCGTTGATCGGGATGCCGTACGAAGGGTCGCTCCCGAAATCCGGATGCAGGTGGATCGGGCTGCTCGCGCCGCCCGGATTCATCTCGGCGAGATACGCGGCCGAGTTCGGATCGAGCGGATACGCGGAGATGTCCGCGTTCCATGCGTTGTCCGCCGGAAACGCGCGGCACGCCCCGAGCATCGCGACGCCCGCCGTATGCGGCGCCGTCGCCGAGGGCACAGGCGACGGCGTCGCGGTCGCGCCGGGCCCAGGCCCGGGAGAGTTCGGGCCGGCGGGCGAGGGGGTCCCCGCACCCCCGCCCCCGCACGCCGTCAGCATCACCGCCGCGGCGAGCCCGATCCATGGCTTCTTCACACTCCGCACTCCCCAGCCATCGTTCCCACATATACGGCCGGCGGCACGCCGAATTCGCGTGACGCGCCGCACACTTATCCGCGCCCATCCTTCGACAAGATGAGATGAGAAGGCCGGTCTCCAATCGGGATCGCTTCTGTAACGAAGCCCCGGACGCACTCGAGGTGCAAGGAAGGAGACCGACCTTCATGACCAAGCATACCAAAGCCCAAGGAAAAGCCAAGTCCCCGACCCCGAACTCGCCGACGATGAGAACAGGAGTCTCCTACCAAGCAAGCAAGGCCGACGCTGCCGGGTCTTCCGGGCGCCTGACGATCGGGCTGGATTTAGGCGATCGTTCCACGGCGTACTGCATGCTCGACGCTGACGGACAGATCTTGGCCGAGGGAAAGTTCAAGACGGTGCGGGCGGCGATCGATCAACAGTTCGGCCGCCTTGCGCCGGCACGCATTGCGTTGGAAGCCGGCACGCACTCCGGATGGATCAGCCGTTTGATCGAATCGCACGGTCATGACGTGATCGTCGCCAACCCCCGCGAGGTGCGCAAGATCTACCAGAACGACCGCAAGAACGACCGCAACGACGCGCGGATTCTGGCACGCTTAGCCCGTGTCGATCCGCAGTTGCTCGCGCCCATTCACCACCGTGATGCGAAGATGCAGGCCGACCTTGCGACCATCCGAACTCGGGACACGCTTGTGGCGGCGCGGACCAAGTGCGTCAACGCGATGCGCGGTCTGGTGAAGTCGCTAGGCGGGCGACTGCCCAAGTGCAGCACCGAAAGCTTTTGCAAGCGTGTCGGCGCAGCTATCCCGGCGGATCTGGAAACGGCTTTGCGCCCCCTGATCGTAACCATCCAGACCCTCAACGAGCAGATCCGCGGCTGTGACAAGCAGATCGAGACGCTCGCGGAGCAAACCTATCCTCAGACGGCACTGCTGCGCCAGGTCGGCAGCGTCGGGGCGCTTACGTCCACAGCGTTTATCCTCACGATCGCCGACGAAAAACGCTTCACGAAGAGCCGCGAGGTCGGTCCCTTTTTGGGATTGGTTCCCCGACAAGACGATTCCGGCGAGCGCAGCTCACAACTACGCATCACCAAGACCGGTAACGCCTACCTGCGACGACTCTTGGTTGGAAGCGCCCAGTACATCTTGGGGCCTTTCGGACCCGACACCGACCTCCGTCGCTACGGTGAACGGCTGATGCAGCGCGGCGGCAAGAACGCCAAGAAGCGCGCTGTCGTCGCGGTGGCGCGCAAACTTGCCGTGCTCTTGCACCGGCTGTGGGTCACCGGCGAAGCATACGAGCCCCTGCGCAACTCCAAGCATCCGGAGCCGATGGAAGCGGCGTAAGGCAAGCCCTTTAACGAAATACGATACCAACGAGGTCGGCTGCAAGCGGAGCAACGACGTTTCAATGACCGCCGCGTTCGGGTGACTGCGCCCTGAGCACTGGTCCATCGAGGCCGCGTGACAAGATGGCAGCACCCACCTTTCCGAGGAACCTCAACAGGCACAGAGCCCCACAGCGGCTCGTCAAAAGTGCGGATGGAAGCAGGGCGAAAGGGCGGCACGAGGGCATTGAAGACGCGCTAACCACCCCGTAATCTTGACAACGACCGGCCTTCTCATGGAAGTTCAGGGTGACAATGTCGTCGGTTTAGGGGAAGGGGTGGGTATGGGGCCACGAAAAGTGTCGCGCTCGTGAGCGCACGAACTCAGATCTACCGCTATGCCGTCGTTGATGTCTTCACGCACGTTCCGCTGGAAGGCAACCCTCTTGCCGTGTTTCCCGATGCGCGCGGGCTCGATGGGCCGACGATGCAGCGGATCGCGCGGGAGCTGAACCTCTCGGAGACCACGTTCGTCCTGCCGACGGACCACGAAGGCTGCATCGCGCGCGTGCGCATCTTCACGCCGACGATGGAGATGCGCTTCGCCGGCCATCCGACGATCGGCACGAGCGACGTGCTGCTGCACGAAGGAATCGTCCCCTCCGGCACGACGCACTTCGCGCTGGAAGAGCTCGTCGGCGACGTGGCGGTGCGCGTCGAGCCGGCGCATTCGGGCGCGGCAAGCGCCCCGCCGATGCTGTGGCTGACGACGCCGCCGATCGAATTCGGCCGGACCTATGCTCGCGCCGATTGCGCGAAGGCGCTCGGCCTCGAGCCCGAGGACCTGCTCCCGAGCCCCTTGCCGCAGCAGGTGACCGCGGGGAACCCGACCGTCTTCATCCCGCTGCGCGACAAGGCGGCCGTGGACCGCGCCTGGATCGAACTCGCGGGCGTGCGCGCGCTGCACGGCTCGACGGCCGATGCGGTCTGTTTCTTCGTCTTCACGCCGACGCCCGAAGGCGCGTATTCGCGCATGTTCGCGCCGGAGCACGGCGTCACGGAAGATCCCGCGACCGGCAGCTCCACGGGGCCGCTGGCCGCCTACATGATGCGCTACGGGCTCGCGCCTTCGGCCGACGGGACGCGCTTCATGAGCGAACAGGGGACGAAGATGGGGCGGCGCAGCTTCCTGCACGTGCTCGTGCACGGCGAAGGCGGCCGCGACGGGATCGAAATCGGCGGAACCTGCGTCAAGCTCGCGGAGGCGACGCTGACGCTCCCGATCGGCTAGGTGCCGTTTCCGTTATCGGGCCACATCCCCATCGAATGGAAGCCCGAATCGACGAAGTGCACGTCGGCCGTCACCGCAAGCGAAAGATCCGATGCGAGATAGACGGCGACGTTGCCGACGTCTTCCGGCGTGACGTTGCGGCGCAGCGGCGCACCGGCCGCCGTCTTGTCGAGGATGCCCTTGAAGCCGCGCACGGCGCGCGAGCTCGCGGTCGAGATCGGACCCGCGGAGATCGCGTTCACGCGAATGCCGCGCTCGCCCAGATCGTAGGCGAGATAGCGCACGATCGATTCGATCGCGGCCTTCGCGATGCCCGCGAGGTTGTAGTTCGGAACGATCTTCGTGCCGCCCTGATACGTCATCGCGATGATACTCGAGCCGTCGACGAGCACGTCGACGAACGCGTTCGTCAGCGCGATCAGCGAATACGACGAGATGTCGAGCGCGAGCGCGAAGCCGCTGCGCGAGGTCGAGTAGACCTTCCCCTGCAGATCTTCCTTGTTCGTGTACGCGATCGAATGCACCAGGACGTCGAGCCGCCCGTAATCGCGCCGCACCGACGCTGCAAGCTCGGCGAGCGCTTCGTCGCTGCCGACGTCGCACGGGTAGGCGCGCCCGCCTAGTTCGTTTGCGAGCTTTTCCACTTCGTCGCGGACGCGCTCGCCCTGATAGATGAAGCAAAGCTGCGCGCCGTGCGCGTGAAGCGCGCGCGCGATCCCGGTCGCGATCGACCAGCGATTAGCCACGCCCGTTATAAGGGCGATCTTTCCGTCTAAGAGTGCCACGGAGTAAGAGTATGGGACGGCGGACGGCCTGAGGCCTTCAGGCCGCGCCCGCTAAGAGGTCTTTCACCACGTCCGCCGCGGTGTAGTCCGAGCCGTCGGCCGGCACGAAGCGGCCGATCTCGGTCAGGTCGTTTCCGGACGTCACGATGCCCTGCTCGATGCGATTCCCCTTGCGCCACTGCGGAAAGCCGATCGTCGCTAGGAGTGCGTTGCAGATGCACTTGCGGCCCACGGTCTCCTCGAGCTTTCCGCCCTTGGAGACATACAGCGATTGCGGCTCGGCCGAGCAGCGGTACGCGATCGTGCCGCGCGTGGTCTTGTAGGCTTCGCGCAAGAAACCCAAATCGCAGATGCGCGCGCGGGCCTTGAACACGTCGGGCTCGGAGACCGTGCCTTCCAACTGGGCGACCTTGAAGGGGAAACCCGTGGGGGAGGCCAGCGTGTCCGTCGTCACTTTCGCTTTGCCGGCGAGCACTTTCGCGAGCAGCGCCTTCTTGTAGTCTTCTCTGAGCCCCGATTCGGCACAGTAGGCGAACGCCGTCCCGACTTGGATCCCGGCCGCGCCGGCGGCGAGCGCCTCGCGCAATTTCTCCGCCGTGCCGAATCCGCCGGCGAGCCAGAACGGTTTGCCGAGTTCGCGGATCTTCGGGAGATCGACTTTGTCGCGCTCGCCGTAGATCGCCTCGCCCTCGCTATCGAGTTGCAGCTTTCCGCGCGGCGGCGCGTTGTGTCCGCCGGCCGTCGGGCCTTCGATCACGAAGCCGTCGACGCGGCCTTCGGTGCGCTTGAGCATCGAGACGGCCAAGACGTTCGATGCGATGATCGCGAGAAAATTCGGGCGTTCAAGCGGCGGCAGCTCGCGTTCCATGAACTCGCGCGGCGCGAACGTCAGCGTCGTGTCGTCGCCCTCTTCGGCGCCGACGACGTGCAAGGGATACGTCGCAGGTTCGTGATTGAGAAAGCGATCGATCACGTCGGGGATCTTGATCGGAATGCCCGCGCCCATCAGGATGTAGCCGACGCCCGCGAGCATCGCGCCGTAAATCGACGGAAGATGCGGCATCTGAATCTTCTCGAGATAGTTCATCCCGACCGGATTGTTGTGCCCTTCACGCGCGAGATTGACTTCGACGAAATTCGAAACGATGCACAGCTCCGAAAGCGCGCGCGGATTTTCTTTCGCGAACATCGGCAGCGTCTGGTACGGTTCGTCCTTCTTCTTGCCGCCGGGAACGAAATACGTTTCCCAAATGCGCTGCGCCATTTTCGGGAACGGAAAACGTTCGATCGCGCGGCGCATGTGGCCGCCGATGTCACCGTCTTGCAAGCGTCGCGCCAGAATCTGATCGAGCGCCGTGCCCGAAACCACGCCGAGCTGGCCCAGTTTCGACACCGCCTGCGCCAGCCTCCAGTTGGAGACGCCGGCACCCATACCACCCTGGATAATCTTCGGAAGGCTGTTCATCTGAGGCATTTTCTCATCGGCCGGTCTTTCTTCGCCGTGACCTGTGCCGCTCCGGTGCGCGCAAGGGCACCCGAGGGCGCCCGACGCGCCATTCGACCTCGGCCGCCAACTCCTTCGTGGCGCGCTACATTTTCGGTAACGGGTGCAGGACCGGGGGCGCGGGCAGCGGCGGCGGCTTGGCCGTGAGCGTTGCCCTCCGCAGCCGAGACGACGTGCTCGCGCCCGTTACGTTGAGCGCATACAGCGAGCCGCTCGCGCTCTCGACCACGTAGACCCACCCGCCCGTCACGGCCGGTCCGAAGCGGATCAGATCGCCCGCGGGATTCGATCCCCAGGCCCCGCTGCTGCTGCTGTCCCACAGGGCCGCGCCGCTGTTCGCGTCGCGCGCCCAGAGGATGCCGTCGGCGGTGCTGATGAACACGACGCCGTTCGCGTAGGTCGGCGACGAACGCGCGTGGTTCCAGCCCGACGAGAAGCCGGTGAACGCATCGGGGCCGAAGACCGGCTGGTGCGCGACATACGGCGCGCAGCCGGAGCCGAACGCGATCAGCGCCATCCCGGGCGCGTACGGTCCGATGCTCGAGGCGACGGAGGCGTACAGCAGGCGCGTCGCCGACGAGAACGCGGGCAACCCGGTGTAGTGCGCCATATCCGAGCTGCGCGAGAACTGGAATTCCCCGATCGGACCGCCGTTCAAGTTCGAGCGGTTATAGATGAAGAGAAACCCGGCTTTGCCTTGGATCGCCACGAGCGGCGGGCAGCCGGACGGTTGGAAGAGAACGGGCGTGCCGCTGAGATCGGTATCGGCCGCGGCCGGGTTGTCCGTGAAGCTCGGCGAGTTGGAATCCGCGACGCTCGAGATGTCGGAGGTGAGCTTGAGGATCTGCTCGCCGTAGCCGCTCGTTTCGAACGGCGCCTGCACGAGCGGCGAGGTCTGCGGGGACGTGTCCGCGTTGCCGACCGCCGCGAACACGTTGCCGCTGCCGCCGTCGACGGAGACGCCGCCCCAGCCCCAAACGCCGCCGCCGCCGTACGCGCCGCCTTGATTGAAGACCGTGAAGAACGTCGAGACCGCGTGGCTGTTCACGTCGATCGCGAACACGCGGCCCTTCCAAGGCGTGATGTCGCAGGTCGATCCGGTGCCGCCGTAGATCTTGCCGTTCGCGAACGTCAAGCCCGTGTGCAAGAACTCACGTAGGTTGGAGTTCGACCCGTCGTCCGAACCCCCGGCCACCACGTCGACGGACCACTTGTCGTTCCCGGTCGAGAGATCGAGCGCGTGCACGGTGTGCACGCCGTCGGGCACGTAGATCGTGTTGCTCGACTTGTCGACGGCCGGCGTGCCGCTCACGCCGAAAACGCCGGGCGTTCCGCTTGCGACCCCCGGGGTCGCGCCGCAATAATACTGACCTTGCGGGAGGTGCTGGTTCCACAGCTCTACGCCGCTGAACGCATCGTAGGCGTGCAGCACGCCGCTGCTGCCGCCCACGTAGACGACCGTGCGCGAGCTGCCGCCGACGTTCACGCCGGTCACGACGATCGGTTGCGTCTGCGCGCCGGAGCCGTCGAAGTTTTGGTGCGACCAGGCGACCTGCAGCGTGCCGGCGTTGCCGGGCGAGATCGTCGTGTCGGTGCTTTCGCCCGTGCGCTGATTGTTGTTGCCGTACGTCAGCCAATCGGCCATGCCGGAGGCGCTCGGCGTCGCGGTGGGCGTGGGCGAAGGCGTCGGCGACGGCGTCTTCGTCGGCGAGGGTGAAGGCGAAGGCGTCGCGCTCTTGGTGGGCGAGGGCGACGGCGAAGGGGTCGGCGTCGGGGAGCCGGGGGAGCCCGAGGGGCCGGGCGTCGGTGAAGCGGAGGGCTTCGGCGTCGGCGAGCCCGACGGCCCCGCCGTCGGTGAAGCCGTGGGGACCACGGGAGCCGGCGCCGGAGAGCTGGGCAACACGCTCGACCCGCCGCCGCCGCCGGAGCAGCCGGCAGCGGCCAGCGCTGCGGCGAGCACCAACGCGGAAATCAGAGCGGGAAACGGAACGCTGCGAGCGCGCATGGCCTGAGCACGATCCTTCGGGAAATCGTTAGGTTAGGCCGACTGACGTTATAGGCACGCCTCCGCCCACCCGTTGCGCGCGCTGGTCCTTTCGCCGCAAAACGTTAGGGCGAACGGGCCTTGGATCGGGCGGGTAGGGCGCCGAGCGTCAGCGCGAGGGCGTCTTCCCGAAGGCGTCGCGTTTGCGCATCGGCGGCCGGTAGAGCACGGGCGCGGCCGGGAGCGGAGAGCTCGCCGCGCGACGGGCAACGGCGAGCTTGCCGTGGTGGGCGCCCATGTTAGTGGTGCCTGGGCCCCCGGCGCGTCACGAGCGGGGCGGGGAAGGGAGCGGTTCGTACCAGGCTCTGCGCCGTGCGCCGGGCGCCTGCCGAAGACGTGACGGCGCCGGTCACGTTGAGCGCCCAGAGCGTCGCGCTCTCGCTCTCGACGACGTAGAGCCACCCGCCGGAGACGACCGGCCCGTAGCGGATCTGGTCGCTGGTGGTGGCCGCATTCCAAATCTTCGTGCTATCCCAGAGCACGTTGCCGTTCGCCGCATCGACGGCGTGCAGCACGCCGTCCGGCGTCCCCATGAAGGCGATGCCGTTCACGACGGTCGTCGTGGAGCGCGGGAGGGCGCGCGGTTCGGCCGGCGGCGGCCCGTCGAGCGCCACGCCGAGGAGGAACGAATCCGGACCAAACGCGGGGTTGGCGACGAGCTTGAAGCCCGAGCATCCGGTCGTCGGCTGCAGGATCGCCATGCCGGGCACGACGGCGTTCGTCGTGGCGATCGTGGTGGGCACGGCCGCATAGAGGTAGCCCGTCGCGGACGAGTAGGCGACGTTGCCGATGTAGTGCGAGTAATCTTCGCTCCAGGAGAACTGGAAGCTCGCGATCGGCCCCGCCGGCAGATTGTTCCGGTTGTAGATGACGAGGTAGCCCGCTTTCCCTTGGACGGCCAACAGCGGCGGGCAGCCGGTGGGTTGGAAGAGGACCGGCGTTCCGCTGAGGTCCAGGTCCGAATCGCTGTTCGGATCGGTGGGCCATGGATTCGGCACGATCGTCGCCGGCAGATTGGCCTGAAGGAAGCCGAGGTCGGTCCCGAGCTTCACGATGTGCTCGCCGTACCCGGCGGTCTCGTCGCTCGTATTCGTGAAGCCGGTGCCCTGCGTGGCCGTGTCCGTGTTGCCGACGCCGAAGTACAGCGCGCTGCCGTCCGTCGAGACGCCGCCCCAGCCCCAAACGCCGCCGCCGCTGTAGGCGCCGCCCTGGTTGAAGGCGGTGTAGAACGTGTTCTGCAGCGTGCGGCTCGCGACGTCGATCTCCACGACGCGTCCCTTCCACGGCGTGATGTCGCAGGTCGATCCAAGGCCCGCGTAGATCTTGCCGTTCAAGAGCGTCAGCGCGGTGTGCGCGAACTCGTGCAGATTGCTGGACGATCCGTCGTCCGAATTCGGTTCTAAGAGATTGACGGGCCAGCCGGCCGCTTCTTGGCCGGTCCCTAGCGTCAGCGCGTGGACTTGATGCAAGCCGTCCGGCACGTAGAGGACGCCGTTCGTCCGGTCGATGACCGGCGTCCCTTGGGCGCCGTAATACGATGTCGTCACGCCGTCGCAGCTGTACGTCCCCTGGCCGATATAGCGTTTCCAGAGCACCGTGCCGTTGAACGCGTCGAACGCATACACGGTGCCGGAGCCGCCGGCGACGTACACGATGTTGTGCGATGTGCCGCTAACGCTCACTCCCGTGGCTAAGACCGGTTGCGTCTGCGCGTCGAAATCGAACGTGCCGAATCCCGCTGAATGCCAGACTTCAGCGAGCGTGCCGATGTTGCTCTTCGAGATCGTCGTGTCGGGGCTCTCGCCGGTCCGCTGCGTGTTGTAGGCGAACGTCGGCCAATCGAACATTCCCGTCACAGGCGTCGGGCTCGGTGAGGGCGACGGCGTCGGCGACGGCGACGGACTCGGCGATTTCGTCGGCGTCGGCGACGGACTCGGCGACTTCGTCGGCGTCGGCGACGGACTCGGCGACTTCGTCGGCGTCGGCGACGGACTGCCGCCCGGTGCCGGGTTCAGCGTCGGGGACGGGAGCGGCGACGAACTGCCGCTTCCGCCGCCGCAACCGGCGGCGGCCGCCGCGATTCCGCAAAGCGCTAAGAACGAAATAAGATTGCGCATGCGCATGATCGGATAGAAACCTCGGATGACGCGAGAAACCGACGGATGGCCTTTGTTCGGTTGCATGCATGCGATGCGCGCACCCGCTCGAATCATTGGGAGTTATCGTGCATCATTCATGGGTACAGCGTCCTATTTTTGCCAGAACAACCGCGCGAGTTCGTTGTGCCTAATCGTTCCTTATTAACGTTTGCACGCGTGATGTTTGATTTCGCGTGACATGCGCTCGCATTTCACAACGATGCTGTGAGCACGTCAGGTGTGACGCACGCGCGAGAGGGCTCGTACCGTTTCCATGCAACAGCGGCACGATGCCCAAAAGTAGCGACGCATGATCCACCGCAAGCATGAAAACAAAACGTTTCGATGCGCGTTGACCGGCGAACTCGTTTCCATCTCGCAGACACTTTCGATTCTCATGGATGAGCGGGGCGTCGTCGGCGTCACAGGCACGCCGACGCATTGCAGCGCACTCTCGGCGGAGTGCCCGCGCGCTTGCCTGCACGGCGCCGGCGACGGTTTCGAGCAGCCGATCGATCCGCGCAGCGGGGACCTGCTCGAAATTCGCTAAGCAGAGCACGATGAGTGCCGCCGAAACCGGATCGATCGCGTTCTTCGAGCGTCTCGACGTCGACGTCTTCCGGGCGACCGAAGCGACCATGAGCCCTTGGGATCGCGACCTGCAGCACGGCGGGCCCGCGACGGCGCTCCTGGCGTGGGCGATCGAAGAACGCCACCCGAACGAATCGATGCGGATGGCGCGGATCGCCGTCGATTTCCTGGGCGGCATCCCACGGGACGTCGGCCGAATCCGCACGCGTGTCGTGCGCCCCGGCCGGCGCATCGAGTTGCTCGAAGGGATCCTCGAGAGCCGTGGCCGCGACGTCGTGATCGCGCGCATCTGGCGTGCCGCGACGCAACCGCGCGGCACCGTCCCGCCCGGGATCAGCGCGCCTCATTGCGTGCCCGCGCTGCCCTCGCGCGATTCGGAGATCGAGTTCGGCGATTGGGGGTACGGCGCCGCGCTCGAATGGCGTTTCGTCTCAGGGGCGGGGTTGAGCGGCGTGGGCCCATCGCAGGTGTGGACGCGCGTGCGTGGAGATTTGGTGGAAGGCGTTCCGATCCGCCCGATCGATCGGCTGCTCGTCGCCGTCGATTCCGCGAACGGGATCAGCCCGGAGTTGCGTTTCGAGGATTGGCTGTTCGTCCCGCCTTCGCTTTCGGTCGCCGTGGAACGCTATCCGGATGGCGAGTGGATTTTCATCGACGCGCACACGACGCTCAGCGATGACGGCCTCGGCGTGACGCGCGCACGGCTCGCCGATCGCAACGGTTTTCTCGGCATCGCGAGTCAGTCGCTATACGTCGAGCCGCGCTCGATCTCTTAGAATCGCATTAGATTCGGGCGGAGGGGCACCGCTTTGGTGCGGCGCGCGCGTTTACCTGACGAACGAACATTCACGCTCAGAGCGGAGTCGATCATGCGATTGTTATCACTTCTCCCGAAGCTCCTGATTCTCGCGCTTCTGTTCGGCGCGAACGCGGCCCCCGCACCGGCGCAGGTCTCGGTCGGCATCTCGATCAACATCGGGCCGCCCGTGTTGCCGATCTACACACAGCCGCCCTGCCCGGCGCCGGGCTACATCTGGACGCCCGGCTATTGGGCGTGGGGCGGCGCGGGCTACTATTGGGTCCCCGGCACATGGGTCGTGGCGCCGCGGGTCGGCTACCTCTGGACGCCCGGCTATTGGGGCTGGCGCGACGGATACTATGTCTGGCACCGCGGGTATTGGGGACCGCACGTCGGCTACTACGGCGGCATCAACTACGGCTTCGGCTACGGCGGCGTCGGCTATGGCGGCGGCGGCTGGTACGGCGGCGTGTTCCGCTACAACACGGCCGTGACCAACGTGAACACGACGATCGTGCGCAACGTGTACGTCGATCGGACCGTCGTCAACAACACGACGATCAACAACTACAACACGACGATCAACCGCACGAGCTACAACGGCGGCCCCGGCGGCATCCGCGCAACGCCGACGCCGGAAGAACGCGCGTTTCGCGGCGAGGAGCACCTTCCGCCGACGGGCCTGCAGGTGCAGCACCAGCACTTCGCGTCGCTGGACCGCAACAGCTTCGCTGCGGTGAATCACGGCGTCCCGGTGCACCCCGCATTCGAGCGGCCGCTCGGCGCGAACCGGAATTTCGAAACGGTCCATTCGCCGGAGCACTACGGCGCATACAAGCAACCCGGCTCGACGCACGGTTACACTGACGGCGTATCGTCCGCGCACCCGGCGTATCACGCGCAGGCGTATCACGCGCAGGCGTATCACGCGCAGGCGTATCACGCGCAAGCGTATCATGCGCAGGCATATCATCCGCAGCAAGTTCACCCGCAGCATCATGCGCCCGCGGCGCATCAGGAAAGGCCTGCGGGGCACCGGCCGGAGTAGCCGGCACCGAGGCGAGAACACGGAGCCCCGAGTCGCGTATGCGCTCGGGGCTCTGTGTTCTCAGGCCGGCGGCACGTGGGTCACGCGAAGCGGCCGAGCGGCATGATGTCCCCAGCCAATTCCTCGGCGCCGCCTTGAACGGATAACTCGAGCCGATATCCGTCGGGATCGTAGAACCAAAAACCGACGTTCGGCGAACCCGGGCCTTCGGGCCCGATCTCATCGCCGGGATCTTCCACTTCGACGCCGTTTGCTTTGACGTAGGCAAGTGCCGCCCGCAACGTCGCAACGTCGGGGATGTGAAAGGAGATGTGTTCGAGCGTCGCCGGCGACGGCGTGCCGCGGAACAGCGCGATCGTGACGGCGTCGTTGCCGACCGCGACGCCGCCATCGAACGTGAACTCCTCGCGCAGCCCGAGGTTACGAATGTACCAATCGGCCGTGGCGCGCGGATCGGAGACCGCCAGCGAATAGTGTCCGACGACGCCGAGCGAAAACGGCGCAGTCACGCGCCCAGCTCTCTCCACGACGTCTCGGTCACCGTGACGCCATAGTGTTCGGCGGCCTTCTTGATGTTGGCGAACGCCAGATCGCGATCGTCGTCGGACACGTTGCGGACTTGATCGAAGCGTGCCAGCGCGTTCCGCACGTGGCTCGCATCGGTCAACGGTTCCTTACGCTGCTTGGGGAACGCAAACACGCTGTCGGGCAGATCGCTCTGCGCCGTCAGCGTGCCGTGCTTCTCGTGGGGCTTCCAAGTCGCCATCTCTCCGTATCCTTCACGCCGCGAATGTGGCGAGCAGGTGCTGCACCTTAGAGGTACCGCAGGAGGCGCGCTCGGTAAACCCGCCTTAAGCCTTGCGCTTGTGGAGGATGAACCCGTTGCCTTCGATGTCCGTGCCGAACGCCATGTGACAGACGGGCGTCTCCTCGATGTGCTCGGCGACGTTCACGCCCTTCGCGCGGCATTCTTGCACGGCCGCGTGGACGTCGTCGACGGCGAACATGACGCCGCCTTGTTTCGTGATGTCGTCGGGCTGGCTGGAAAGGTACAGCCCGAACGCTTCACCCGCGGGGAACGACCATTCGCTAAACATCCCGGGGTACGCCACAGTCGGCTTCGCCCCGAGCAACTCTGTATAGAAGGCGGTCGACTTCTCGAGATCGCGGACGGTGTAATACGAAGCGTCGATACCGGTGACGGTCATTGTGAGGACCCTCCGAAGAACGGTGGCCTGCACCTTCGCCTCACGATGCGGGCCTCCTAGAGCGGACTAGGAGCGGCCGTCCAGCCGCGCGATCGCGCTCGAATCCAGCGCGCCGTATCCTCGCGCGACGGCTTCGTCGTACACCGCCGCTACGGCCGGCAGCACGCCCAACGTGACGCCGTGGCGCTGCGCCTCTTCGATCATCAGCCGCACGTCTTTACGCGCCATCGTCAACTCGAACGTCGGCGTGAAGTCGCCGGATACGATCTTGGCCGCGCGCGCCGGCACCATTTGAGCCGGGTTGAACACGGAGAAGAGCCCGAAGGCGTCCTTCGCGGAGATCCCCAGCGACCCGGCGAGCCGATTCACATCGGCGAGCCCCGTCGAAAGCACGATGATGAGCAGGTTGCCGAAGAGCTTGAACGCGGCCGCGCGGATCGGATCGTCCCCGAGATAGAGCAGCTTGCCGGTCATCCTCTCGAGCGCCGGCCGCAGCGCGTCGTATTCGGCTTGCGAGCTGGAGATCAGCATGATCCCGCTGCCGTCGCGCGTTTGCGCCGGCCCCATGAACACCGGCGCGTGAACGAAGCGTATGCCGCGTGCCGCCCAGCGCTTGATGCGTTCGGCAGTCGGCGTCGGTGCGGTCGTCGTATGGTCGACGATCGTGGTCGACGGGGAGATCGCGCCGGCCAGCGGTTCGAGCACCGCATCGACCGAGGCGTCATCGGCCAGCGTCAGGTGGAGTTGCTCCACGCCGTCGACGGCCTTCGCCGGATCCTCGAAAAACACGGCGCCGTCCGCAACGAGCGCGCGCGCCTTCTCAGGCGAGCGATTCCAAACATTGACGCTCGTGCCAAGCTCGAGTTGCCGCCGCACGAACCCCGCACCCAACAGACCAGTCCCAAAATATGCAATCTTCATCGAGACCTACGACCGCGCCAAATCGGCCGGTGTTTGCACCCATCCCAAACCGGCCGGTCGCCCGGCGCCCTGACGGGATTCCTCAGAGCGGCGCCGCAGCAACCTCGGGCTCGATGACGACCGGGATCGCGCTCGCATTTGCGATGAAGCAGCGATCGTGCGCCGCAGCGTGGAGGGCGCGCGCGCGTTCCGGATCGCTCCCGGCGGCGATCGTCGCGCGCGGCCGCAGCAGGACTCGCCCGACGCGGCCGTCGCCGCCCCGCTCGACGAGCAACGTCGAAGTCGCGGCATCCTCGTAGGCGGTGACGATCACGCCCTCCTGCGCGCACAGGTGCAGGTACCACAGCATGTGACAAGCCGAGAGCGCGGCGACCTGCAGATCCTCGGGACTCCAGCGCGAGCCATCGCCCTGGAAGAGCGGATCGGAGGACCCCGCGATGGCGGCCCGCTCGCCGCCGGTGATCTCGTGCGAGCGCTCGTAGGCGCGGTACGACGACGTCCCGGCGCCGGTATTGCCGGTCCAGACGACGCGCGCCTCCGGGCGCTGCACGCGCACGTGAGCCGCCAAGACGCCGCGCTTTGGCCGGCGCACGAGTTCGCCGCCGCAGTTCGGACACGCGCGTTCCAGCCCGGCCGCGCACCCCGTGCAGAACGTGCATTCGTAGCTGCAGATCCAGGCGTCACCGGACGCCGGCGGAAGCTCCCGCGCGCAACGTTCGCAGGCGTCGCGAAGTTCGAGCGCCATCAGCCGGCCGCTCCGTTGACGGCAGCGATCCTCGCGATTCGCCGGCGCTTCGCTTGATCCAGGATTCGAGTCGCGATGCGCCGCGCCGCTCGCGTCGCGGTCAGATCGCCGCGCTTCGCCCCGGAAGCGACCGCGCCGTCAAAGAGGACGTCGAGTTCCTCGGCGACTTCCTCCGGCTCCGCGAGGCCGGCCTCGACCGCGCGATCGCGGAACCATTGGCGTCGCTGTTGCAGCCGGCGCTCGATCAGTCGCCGGGCCGGGTGCGCCGGCTCGGTGAGTTCAGCGGCAAAAATGACGTAGGGACAGCCGCGATAGCGCGTGTCTTCGAGAAACTTCTCGAGGAAGGTGAAAGCGCCGATGATTCTCTCGCTCGGCGTTCCCTCGGCCGGGAAGTTGGCCCGCGGCGCGTAGCGCAGAGCCGCCGCGATCAAGTCGTCCCGCGAGCGATAGTGGTGATAGATCGTCCGCTTCGTCAACCCCGCGGTCTCGGCGATGCGATCGATGCCGACGCCGTGGATTCCCTCGCGGTAAAACAACGCGGCCGCCACCTCCGCGATGTAGGCGGCCAGGGGCTGACCGGCGGGTCCATGCAGTCGCATAGGCCCGAGTGCGCTATGCCCCCTATACCGACCTGTCTACTAGGTAGCGAGTTCTACGGATGGAGGGTCATCGGCAGGGTGACGGTTCGCGCATCGGAACTGACCGCGCAACCGATTCCGCCGGAATACTGGCAGCCGTCGATCGTGGCCGTCACGGTCATCGTTCCGCCGTAGTACAGCATCCACCAGTCGTCGTACTGGTACTGCGGCCAGCCGTCGTGGAACGTCACGGTGCTCCAACCGCCCATGAGCTCCTTATGGCCGGGGACCCAGTATTCTTCCGCGACGAGGTTGATCGGAACGTCGATCGTCTGGCCCTTGTCGAGCGGCGGGATCGAGATGATCTTCGATTTGAACAGCCAGCCTGCGAGCGGCTTATCGATCGTTAGGCTCTTGCCGTACGGTTCGATGTTGATGATCTTGCCGCCGACGTCATGCGCGTTGGTCGCCCAGGCCGTGAGAAACAACTTGTAGCGGCCGGCGTTGCCGTCGAGCTGGTTCCGCGTCACCTCGAGGACCGCTTTCGCGTCCCGGTACGTTGCCGCCGGATCTAGATGGGCCGTGACGCCGCTCGGCAGACAGAGCGGTTCGACGCCCTGCTCGTGCGCGCTGGTCGCGTCGCACAGCGGATTTGTATTCTTCTGCTGAGCGAGCGCCTTTTTGAGCCCTTTCGCGACGGCATCCTTGCACACCGCGTCCGGGCAGCCGGCCTCATCGGAAATCTCTCCGGCAAGATAATCGAAGCCGCCGTCCACGAGCTGGTCGAAGTTGGGAATGTCGGGCGGCATTCCCATCGCCGCCAAGCCGATATCGAGGCCGGCGCTCAAGAGGCTCTTGCAGTCGCTATTACCGACGCATGCGATGCTGCCCACCGCGTTCACGAGCGAGGCTTTCAGATTGGCGTACGCCTGCGACACCCAACTGAGGCCGCTCGAGAGCGCATCCCAAAACTGCTCGTACCACGCTTTCTCTCCAATGCCCATATACGGAGCCGGGCAGAGCGGCGTACCGGGCTTGAGCACGGCACCAGTGAGCGTCACCCAGTTGGTATCGAGAATCATCCGGTGCGGACAGACGCCCTTGTCGGGCGCGAGAACCGGCGTGAAGTCTTTGATCTTGACTTCGTAGATCTTGGGCGGCTCGTACAAGTGGAACGATTGATCGGGCGGCGCAACGATGCGAACGGTGATCTCGTTCGTCGGCAATCCGGCCACTTTCGAACCGATCAACGGCACGATTCTGATGCGATAGATATTGTCCCAGGCGAGGGCCAGCGGCTGCCGGAACTGGGTGAGGGCGCGCGGCGGCCCGCTTGGCCCGCCCGAGGCCGAAGCCGGCGCCGTTCCAAAATGGGCGGGAGCCAAAAGCCTGCGGCCGATCGGGAACGTCTCCGGCGGCGCTCCGAACAGGATGTCGAAATCCATGACGCTCGTGCCGACGGGGATGTTCCGCGTATAGAACGCCGCGCGCGACGCCGGCCCCGAGAACGGAATGCGCGAGATCTGCAGGAGACCGCCGGTCACCGCGCTTTGCTTCGTGCTCCACCTCAAGCCGCGCTTCGTGTCCTTGACGTTGACCGTGGCGGACGTCATCCAATTCAGCGATCCCATGTCGCCGCTGCAACTCGGGCCGATGCCGCAAATCTTGAGATCGGCTCCGACGTCGAGCGCAACGAAGCCCGGCGGGAACGCTCTCGGCGGCACGAGGACCTTGACGGGAACAGCGCCGGCGGTAATCGGCAGCGCCGCGAAGGCAAGAAGTAAGCTGAATGCCAAACCGCGTCGCGTTGACGCACCGGCGCGCTTCATGCTCGGCTCCCCATTGTTTCAGAAGACGATCTAAAGCTGACTCGTATACAATCTGTTTTCCTGCTCTTCATTCGGCGGTTCATCCACAGGTCGGTATACGTCGCGTCGACCAGTGTGAAGTATGACGAATGAGATCCAGCCGCCGGTCCTATGCACCCAAGCACGGGACGGCATCACAGTCCTCACGCTGAACCGTCCCGCGAAACTCAACGCGCTCTCCTATGCACTCGTCGACGCGCTGATCGAGCGCCTTCGCGCGCTCGAAGCCGATCCCGCAGTCCGCGCCGTGATCCTGACGGGAGCAGGTCAGGCGTTCAGCGCCGGCGCCGACATCGGCGAGTTCCGTGACAGCATCGCGAGCGGCGTCGGTACCGCAGTCCGGGAGTTCTGTCGACGCGGCCAACGGCTTACGCGAACGATCGAAGATTTTCCAAAGCCGGTGATCGCCGCGGTCAACGGTCTTGCGTTCGGCGGAGGATGCGAGATCGTCGAAGCCTCGCATCTCGCCATCGCCGCTCAGGGAGCGCTCTTCGGAAAACCCGAGATCAAACTGGGCATCGTTCCGACGTTTGGGGGCACCCAACGGCTTCCACGACTGGCCGGCCGCAAGCGCGCGCTGCATGCGATTCTGTGCGGGGATCCATTCGTGGCGCACGTTGCGCGCGATATGGGTCTCATCAATGAGGTCGTCGCGAGTGAGGCACTTCTCGACGCCGCACTCGACCTGGCGCAGCACGTCACCAGGCACGCTGCTGTGGCCGTCGCGGCAGCACTCATCGCGGTCACCCGCGGCCTCAACGTCTCGGTCGACGAAGGGTTGCGGATCGAGGCGCTCGCCTTCGGCACAACGGTCGCAAGCGGCGATGCGCTTGCCGGTGCGACGGCGTTCCTTCGACGCCGCGCCCCGTGAGCTGCGGCGGCGCGTGAAACGGGCATCTCGTTTCCAAGTGTTCTGGGACCCGAGGAGGCGCCGGAGTTGTCTAACTACGCACCTGCCGGGGACCAGGCGGCGAGCACCGGTGCAAGCTTGAGGAGGGATCGTGGCGACTCGCGGGTTTCTGGGCAGGCGTCAGCAGGACGGCCCCTCCGGCCGTGTTCCGCCGGGTCAACACCTCGTCGACGATTTTCCCGTGCTCTCCGCCGGACCGACCCCGCAGATCAGAGCCGAGGACTGGAAATTCACTCTCAAAGCCGGTCCGAAGCCGCTGAAGACTTGGGATTGGGCCGCCTTTAACGCGCTGCCGCAAACCTCGATCGTCCGCGATATCCACTGTGTCACGACGTGGAGCAAGCTCGACACACGGTGGGAGGGCGTCTCGATCGATGATCTTCTCACCGACGCAGGCGTGGATCCGCCGACTGAGTTCGTGTTGGCGCATTCGTACGGCGGTTATTCAACGAACGTTCCTCTCGCCGACCTCGTCGCTGGAAAGGCGATCGTCGCCCTGAAGTACGATGGCCGGCCGCTCGAGCCGGATCACGGGGGGCCGGCGCGACTGCTCGTTCCGCATTTGTATTTCTGGAAGTCAGCAAAGTGGGTGAACGGGCTTCAGTTTACAACGCGTGACGAAGCGGGCTTCTGGGAGCTCCGCGGATATCACATGTACGGCGACCCGTGGAAGGAACAGCGCTATCCGGGTGACTGACGCCGCGACGCCGATTGCCGTCAAATGGCAGACCACGGTAGTGACCGACATTGTCGTGCGGACGGCGACGGTCAAGAGCTTTGTGCTGGCACCTTCGCAGCCGTTCGAGTTTCGCGCGGGACAGCACGTGGACGTGCGTCTTACGGCGCCGGATGGCTATAAAGCGATGCGCAGCTACTCGATCGCTTCAGCGCCGGAGAGCCTGCCTTCTATCGAGCTCGCGATCGAGCGGTTATCGGACGGCGAGGTCTCGCCGTTCTTCCACGACGTCGTGACAGTCGGTGACGCGATCGATGTCCGTGGTCCGCTCGGAGGTTACTTCGTGTGGCCGGTTGATGACGGACGGCCGTTGCTCTTCGCGGCCGGCGGATCGGGCGTTGTACCGTTCGTGGCGATGGTTCGACATCGTGCTGCGGTGGCAGATCGGCGACCTGTGACGCTCCTTTATTCGGCGAAGACGTGGGATGATGTCATCTTCCGAGACGAACTGCTAGCGCTGAACGATCGTCGCGATGGTTTTGAGCTAGTGCTGACCCTGACTCGCGAGGCGCCGCGAAGGGCCGGCGATTACGGTCGCCGAGTCGACGCGCGCATGATGTCCGAGGCGCTCGCACGGTTCCACGACTCCCCGCGTGTTTTCGTCTGCGGCTCAAATTCATTCGTCAATGCAGCCGCCGACGGCGCCGTCGAGGCGGGCGTGCCGGCAAGCGATGTGCTCACCGAGCGCTACGGCGTGTAAGCCCTGACCGTCCCGGTCAAACGCGTTGAAAAACCCCGCGACGGCGAGGTTTTCATGGAGCCGACGAGCGGACTTGAACCGCTGACCTGCTGATTACGAATCAGCTGCTCTACCAACTGAGCTACGTCGGCACGCTTGATTTATAACGTTTTTTCGCTGATCGCTGAGGACTGGGGATCGATTTGGCCCTCATTTGGCCAACGGGATTCGCCGTCACGCCGACCACCCAGGTTCAACGGGCCCTGGGCCGTCCCTTGCAGGATGCCTTCCATCAGGACGGCTGCACCTTGCTCGCTTCCCTTGATCGCATGGGCGTAGACGCTCAAGGTCGTCGAGGTGTTGGCGTGGCCAAGGATGGCCGCGGCGGTCGTGATCGGCAAACCCTCTTCGAGCATGAGGGAAGCCGCCGTGTGCCGGAGGTCGTGGAATCGCAGCTGCCCAAGGCCGGCGCGCTTGACGATTCCACGGTAGAGGCTCGAGATGCCGTCGGCTTTCCAGCTCCCGCCGGACTCGTTCGCAAAAACCAGCCCTTGGTCCACATACCCGGGCCAGGAAAAGGGTCAGCGGCTGTTCGGGAATACAGGGTGACATGATACGCGCGCCCCGAGCGCAACGCCCGCCGTGAGCACGACGGCGTGGTCCGCGCCGCCTCGAGCGGCACGATGGGTGTCAAGCCTGGCGGCAGAGCAGTTAGGAGCCTCCGATGAGCGTTGTGAGCAGGCGAGTAAACTCGGCCGGCACGTCTTCCGGCTGCAATGCAAGATCGGGGTATTGGGCGAGCGTTGCTGCGTACTCACCGATCCAACGCGCCGGGACCGTGATCGTTCGCGGCGGCCAAACACGGCCATCACGCGGCGCCCGAAGTTCGAAGACAAGGTGACAGGCGGCCCGCACGCTATCGAGATTGACGTCAGATCGGGCCAGGAAGAGCACGTCGACCACATGCCTGGCATAGCCGTACTCGTCGCGCAGCGAAGCTAGCGGACGACGTCGAGGTCTCGGGTCGCGCGGGCCAGCACGCCAAAGCGCAACTCGATCGCGGCCCCACCTTTGACGATATAATCGTCGATGACGCCGGCATCGACGGCACGTTCAAGCGCGGCGATGAGGATGGCGCGGTTGAAGTAATCGCGATAGCGCGCGACCGCCATCCCCGCTGTTTGAGCGCTGCGCGCGATCGCCGACTCCAGACGCCGGGCTCGAGTTCGTGGTCCGGGCTGCCGCACTAGCCGAGCCGCGCCCGCAGCTGAGCGATCTCGGTTTCGGGCATGACCGGAGGCAAGGTGCGATCGGCCATGCCGTCGAGCGTGCGCAGGATGAGCCGCCGATCGACGCCCGCGTCGATGCAATCGTGGAGCGTCCGCTCGAGGGTCGTCGCCGGAGGCCCCATGAGGCTGGTGACGTCGCCGTCCGAAAGGTCGGCGTGGTGGATCTCGAGCCACGACGGCGTCGCTCGGCGGATGCGCATCGACGTCGGCACGGTGATGCTGACCTTTGGCGGGGTATATTCGAGCTGGGCATAGTTCATTCGCAGCGCCGTGAGGTGCGAGAGGACACCCCACTCCGGAACTGCGCCCCGCCGGGTCGTCGGCCACAGGACCGCCTCCCAGTGCTGCACTCGCTCCTCGTCCGATGGGTAAGCGACCAGCCGATAGATGCCTCGTGAAAGGCGGCGAACGGTGCCGCGCCGGGCGGCCATCGCCAGCGCCTCGTGCGAAATGCCGGCGTCAGCCGCTTCGGCAGCAGTGAACACTCCGTCATGCTCGCTCGCCAGGTCGAAGAGGACAGGTGCGATCCGGGACATGGCAATATCATAACATATCGTTTAGTTATTGCCAATTACGGCTGCCGCATTTTGGCCCTCATTTGGCCAACGGACAGCACGGAATTCGACGAAATCAGAGAATGCCTCCATCCTCCAGCGGGGGTCCTAGAGCGGCGCCGCGTTTGGGAGTTCGGCGTGCTGGGCGGAGGCGGAGGGGTCGGCGAAGATCGGAGCGGTCCAGGCGCGCACTTGGCCCGCGTGGACGACGGCGTAGTAGAAGTGCTTTCGATCGGGGCGCAGGCTCGGCACGTTCGGGATCGTGACGACGATCGTCTGGACGGCGTGATTGCCCGAGAGCGGCACGCTCGCGACGGTGGTGCCGTCGGGCGGCTCGTCGATCACGGCCTTGCGCACGGCATAGCCGCCCGAGCGCACGAAGCGTTTATGCTGCTCGCGGAAACTGTCGGCGAAGATCGACTCGCGCTTGATCTTGACGGCGTTGTCGCCGTCGTAATACGGATGCGGATCGATCCCGTTGTCGCTCACGATGTCGACGCGGTCGAGCGGCCAGATCGTCGAGCCCGCTTCGACCGTGAGGTCGAGCGTCGTACCGGGGGCGGCATTGCTGAACGTGCTGCCCTGCCAGATTCCGTCCGGGCCGCGCAAGGTGGCCCACAGGCTCGGATGTTCCGTCGCCGTCGTCCGGTGCGCGCGAATCGCGCGCAGGATCGCGTCCGAGGTGTCCGCTTCGGCGAGAACGAGCGTGCGCTGGCACGGCAGCGTGTGCGGCTCTCCGCAGCGCGTGCCGAGGTCTTTCTGCCGGAAGACCGGGTGCCAATCATGCGTGTCCCAGTTCATCGTCGGTCCGAGGGTCCAGCCGCGCGTCAGCGCGAGCCAATACCAGCCGGCATCGGAACGCGCGAGATCCCGGGGCGTGAAGCCCTGGTCGCCGTGAATCTCGATCGTCGAGAAATTCCCCGCGACCGCCGGAACGAACGCGAGATTGTCCCACTGCAACGCACCCTTGGTGCTGGGATGATTGAATTGCGCGAGGGCGGTGGGGCGCGCCGCGAGCCAGCGGTAGAGCGGCTTCATCGTCAGGTCGCTGCTGTGGATGCCGTCGAGATAATCCGCCGAGCCGATCACGCTGACGTGATTCTCTTGGTCCGATGTGAACTCGAAGCTGCGCACGAAGGCGAAGCCGGTGCCCGCATAGTGTTGGACCATGCGCGCTTGCCGCTTCCAGGCGCTGCCGCCGAACGGCACGCGGTACGCGAACGGCCAGAAATCCGAGTGATCGCTGAGCCCGGCGTAATCAAGGCCGAGTTCGGCGCGGTGGTTGAACTCCCAGGCGATCACGACGCGTGACGACGCATCGCCGTCGGAATCCGTGCTGTGATCGTGCAAGCTGCCCGAGAGCACGAACAGGCCGCCCGACGACGGCGTACCACCGGGGCGCAACGTCGCCGCCGGCGTGGCCGATGGCGTGGGCGCGGGCGACGGCGATGGCGAGCGCCGCGCCCGAGCATCGGCAGCGACGGCAAAAAGCACGCTGAGGATCAGCGCGAGGGCGCAGAGCACGCTCCAACGCCGCATTCGCGGCGTCAATCCGCTCACGGCGCCACCGAAAATTGAACGCTCGAGAGCGTCGTCGCGCCGGTGCCGCCGGCGATGCCGACGCGGATCGATCCCGTCTGGACTTTCACATCGGCGAACGGCGCAGGCCCGCCCGTGCCCGCCAAAGCCTCGAACCCCGTGCCCCCATAAGCGTAACCTGATGAACTTTCGCGGCCGTCCACCTTCGCTTCCGCGTGCGGCATGTAGAAGAGCGGGCCGATCCCCACGTAGAAGCCGCGCCGGGCCGGGTCGCGCGCGAGAACGATCAATGCGCACGAGTTGACGCCGTGCGTGATTTCGAAATGCTGGACGCGCTCGCCGAGCGGCGCCGTTTCAGCGAGCGGCGCGCCGTGCCACGTTCCCGTGACGGGAATGCGCTCCCGGTCCTCGGCGATCACTTTGTAGTGCGTGAAATCGAACTGCACGTCGCCCTTGCCGAAGCGCACGACATAATAGATCGGCGACGCGAACGATTGCCCCGCCCATCGCACGTTATGGAATACCGCATGATTCCCGCTAGAGGGCTGATCGATCGCAAGATCGCTCGGCCGCGTGAACGAGAGGCCGATTGCAAACGCGATGGACCACGACGAGGGCATTACGGACCGATTCTCATCCCGTCGCGCGCGGCCTTCCGCACGGAGATGCTACTTTTCTCGGAAAGGCTACGGACGCGCTACGTCGCGCGCACCGGCGGCCGCCGTTTGCACCGGCGGCTTGACGTCCGCGACGGGTTCGGCGCCCGCGGCCGCGTGCGCCGGCTTGCCCGCATCGTCCGGCGGCGCGCCCGGAACCGTATCGTGCACGACTTGCTGCGGAATGCCGAGCGTGATGTTCTGCGCGCTGAAGGCCAGCAGCACGCGGCGGTTGAGCTCACGGCGCACCGCGTATTGCTGCGCCGGCGCGGTGACGATCCACATGCGCAGCGTGATCCCGTTCGGCGAGATCGCCTCGACCCCGAGAACGGAAGGCGGCTCCACGATGCGCGCGTACCACGCGGGATCCGTGTACAGCGCGTCCGCCACTTCCGCAAGCGCCTTCAAGGCACGTTCGATATCCGCGTCGCTCGCGATGTCGATCGTGAAATCGACCCGCGACCAGGTCCGCGTCGCGTTCTCGACGACCGTGATCTGGCTGTTCGGGATCGTGATCAACTTCCCGCGGTCGTCGCGAACCTGCGTGATGCGTAGGTTGAGATTTTCGACCGTCCCCGAGATCGCCCCGATCGTCACGACGTCGCCGATCGCGAACTGATCTTCGGTGAGGATCAGGAACCCGGTCGTCAGGTCTTTCACGATGCTCTGCGCCGCGAAGGAGAGCGCGAGCGCGAGCAACGCGCCGACCGTCAGCACGGAAGCGCTCGGCAGGCCGAGCAGCTTCAAGCTGAGCCCCGTCGCCACGAGATAGATGACCAGCGCCTTGAAGCCTTCGAGTGCACGCACGATCGTCGGGATGCGCAGCGACTGCCGCGACGCGTCGTCGCGCCGAATCAGCAGCTTCTTCCACGCCTCCGCCAGGCGCGCCATCATCACGTTCCCGACGCGATCGAGCAGCCCGGCGGCGAACCAGATGATCACGAGGTACAAAAGCTGCGTCCAAAACCGTTGCGCGAGCGCCGCCGTCGAGGGAAACAGCGACATGATCCAGAGCGTGCCGCCGAGCCACGTCAGGGCGAGCAGCGACGCGACGCTCCAACTCAGCATCGAGGCGATGTCGAGCTTTCGATCGATCGCCGCGCGCCCGATCTCGTCGGTCGTCTCCGCCTCGAGCTTCTTCTGCCACGAGCGCACGCGCGCGCGGCAGAACCACAGCACGAGCGTGAGCGTCAGCATTCCGCCGGCGACCTGCGGCACGATCGCGAGGTGCCGGCGTATGAGGTCGGGCTGGCGGCTCGCGAGCGAGGCGACGAGCACGGTCTGCAACTGCTGCTGCAGCCGCTTCGCCAAATCGTCCGTCGACATGCCGTAATAGTTCGCGTCGAGCACGGTGACGGTCATCAGCGTCAGATCGTCGCCGTGCGCGGCATCGCCGGCGACGAGGACGATCTCGTTATCGACCTTCTTGGTCGCGACTTTGAACGTGCGCGGATCGTAGACCGTATCGTACGCGCCGAACAACGAGACCGTCTTGTTCGGGTCGACGATCAGCACTTGGCGCAGATTCTCTTCGATTTGCGCCGCGCGCACTTCGACGGGGATGAGCGTCCCCGGATCCTGCCGGTTGCGCACGATCGGGCCCGCGACCGCGAAGATCGGCTGGTGATCGAACGAGACGGTCGCGATCTCGAGATTCCCGACTCGCCGGACCCCGAGCGGCAGTTGCTCGACCGCAGGCGTCGGCTGCACCACGTTGAGGATACCGGCCGGAATTTGAGCCTGGGAGACCGCGGGGCTCGCGAGGATGGCGAGCCCCGCAGCGAGGGTCGCGGCGAGGACGCCCAGGAGAACACGGCGCATGGCATCGACGTTCCCCACGTTACCGCCGTATGACCTATCAAAACGCCCGTTCGTCCACGACTTTCGTAGGAAGCGGAGAAGGCGTGCCCGCGTCGCTCGGCGCAATCCACGGCGCATGCGCCGTACGGTGGGCCGGCCGTCACACCCATAAAGGAGTCGATCCGCGAGGCGACGCCGGCGGATCGCGACGCCTATCGCGTCATTCTGGATCGCTCCAGCCGTCAGGATCGCTACTACCGGTTTCTGCACGGCGTCAACGTCGTCTCCGATGCCGAGTTGACCAAGTACCTCGGCGGACCGGAAACGGTCGCGTACGTCGCTGAGGAAGGCACCGAGGTCGTCGGCATCATCCATGCAACGACCGAAGGCACCCGCGCGGAACTTGCGATCATCGTCGTTCCCGAGAGCCGCCGCCACGGCGTCGGGCGTGCCTTGCTCGAGCGCCTGATCTCCGGACTGCGGGAGCGGGGCGTGAGCGAGCTGGTCGCTTACTCATTGACCGAGAACGAGCACTTCGCGACGCTGGTCCAGCACTGCGGCTTGCGGCGCGTGGAAACCGATCTCGGCGTCGACCTCTGGCACCGCTATCTCTAGAAACGGCCCCGATCCCCGCCGCTCTTAATTCGGCATAAGCCGAAAATAACGCTGGAATAGCCCGCGCTTAACCTGCGTGCCGCAGCATGGCGAGCGTGGTCCTGCGCCTCGCGTTCATCGTCTTAGCATTCTTCGTCGACGGAAATCTCGGCTGGAATGCCGTGCCCGCGGGCCCCGTGAGGGGGCTGCCGCAGTTCGCGGCGCAGCAGCCCGGAGCTGCGGGCCGAACCGGGTTCACGCCTCGGCGTCGTGAAACGTCCTGCGCTCCGCGCGCTCTTCGAGTTGCAGATCTTCCAACAGGTAATACACGATCTTGCGATCGTCGAAGCCCACCTTAGCAAGCCGGCGCCCGCCGATCGTGACGACCTCGTGCACGTGGCCGGTCACGCCCGCATACGCGTAGTTCACGGCCGAGTAGAGGGGGTTGCCCGGCTCGGGCCGCGGCGTCGCCTGCACGCCGCGGAGTGCCGTTTGGTGACGATGTGCGCTCACGAGGGACCTCCGGCATCGGGCAGAAAGTGGCTCTGGGAGGCCGGCTTAGACGGGCTCGAAACTTGCTTTCGCCGAGGAGCCGCCATGTTCATCGAGTACCGCGGGAAAGTTCCGAAGGTCCATCCGACGGCCTTCGTCGCCCCGAACGCCGTCCTGATCGGCGACGTGGAAATCGGCGAACATTCGAGCGTCTGGTTCGGAACGGTCATTCGCGCCGACAACGGGCCGATCCGCATCGGCGCGCGCACGAGCGTGCAAGACAACGCGGTGCTGCACGTCAGCGAAGGCTCGCAGACGGTCCTCGGCGACGACGTGACGATCGGACATTGCGCCTGTATGGAAGACTGCGTGATCGAGGACGGCGCGCTGATCGGCAGCAACGCCGTCATCCTCAACGGGGCGCGCATCGGCCGCCGCTCGCTGATCGGCGCGGGCAGCGTCGTGTCGCAGAACGCGCAGATCCCCGCGGAAGTGGTCGCGGCGGGCGTCCCCGCGCAGGTCAAGAAGCCGCTCGACGGCGTTGCGAGCCATTGGGTCGATCACGCCAGCGTCGAATACGTGGAACTCTCGCGCGCGTACTTGCACCAGGGCATCGGCGATCCCGAGGTGCACGAGGTCGCGGAGGCTTAGACCGGCGAGCGCCCCGCTCTTAGGGTCCGCTGAAGTGTGACGCGTCGCCGTACGGCACGAACAGCGTGTGCTCTTTGAGGAAGCGCAGCTTGACCGTTCCGGTCGGGCCGTTGCGTTGCTTGGCGATGATGAACTCGGTGAGGTCCGGTTCGGGCGAACTCTCCGGGTTGTAATAGGCGTCGCGATACAGGAACGCGACCATGTCGGCTTCCTGTTCGATCGAACCGGAATCGCGTAAGTCGGAGAGCATCGGGCGCTTATCGTTGCGCGATTCGACGGCGCGATTGAGCTGCGCGAGCGCGATGATCGGGATCGCGAGATCTTTCGCGGTCGCCTTGAGCGTGCGGCAGATGTCCGAGAGCTCCTCGTTGCGGTTTTGCGACCGCGTGGCCGAGGTCGGACGCACGAGCTGCAAGTAATCGATGATGACCGCCGCCAGGCCGTCGGCGGCTTGCAGGCGCCGGCAGCGGCTGCGGATCTCGCTGACCGTCACCGAGCCCGAATCGTCGATGAAGATCGGCATGCGCGAGAGCAAGCTCATCCCTTCGGAGATCTTGTCCCACTCGTGATCCTTGATGTTCCCGCGCCGCAAGTGCTGCGCGTCGATGCGCGCCTCGGCGCAGAGCAGGCGCGTGACCAGTTCCTCGTTCGTCATTTCGAGCGAGAAGACCGCGACCGGCTTCTGCTCTTCGCGCGCCATCGAGGCCGCCATGTTCAGCGCGATCGACGTCTTGCCCATCGCCGGCCGCGCCGCCAGGATGACGAAGTTGCCAGGCTGGAAGCCCGCCGTGTATTCGTCGATGTCGCGAAACCCCGACGTGAGGCCCGTTCGATTGCCGCGGCTCTGGTAGAGGCGATCGATCTGCTCGAACGTTCCCTTGAGCAACTTCTCGACGCGAGCGAACTCGCCGCGCTTCTGCCGCCGGCCGATCTCGTAGACGATCTGCTCGCTCTGATCGAGCGCGGCGTCGACGTCCTCTTCGCCTTCGAAGCCGAGCTGCGTGACGCGCGTGCCGGCATGGATCAGGCCGCGCAGCGTCGATTTCTCGCGAACGATCTTCGCATAGTATTCGGCCGAGGCCGCGGTCGGCACCGTGTCCATCAGCAGCGTCAGATACGCGACGCCGCCGATCTTCTCGAGCTGCCCGTTGCGGCGCAACTCCTCGGCGACCGTGATCTTATCGAGCGGCTCGCCGCGATCGTACAGCGCGACGAGCGTGGCATAGACCGCCTCGTGAACGAGCGCGTAGAAATCCCCGGGGCCGACGAGCTCGCTGACGGTCGCCATCATCTCGCGATCGACGAGGATCGAGCCCAGGACCGCCATCTCCGCCGAGAGATTGTTCGGCGGGATGCGATCCATCCCGGCGCGATCTGCCGTCAGCGCCATCAGCGCGTCCGCCGCCGCTTGAGCGCGGGCTCGATCCCGAGCGCCGCGAAGGCATCCTCGACCGACCCGAGCGGGATCAACTCCAGCCCGAGCGCGCTCGCCGAAACCTCGCTGCGATTTTCGCGCGGGAGCAGCATCGCGCGCATGCCCGCCTGGCGCGCGGCGTAGAGCTTCTCGATGACGCCGCCCACGGCGCGCACTTTGCCGCCGATCGAGACCTCGCCCGTGATCGCGACATCCTGCGGCAGCGGCGTCTTCGTCAGCGCCGAGTACAGCGCGAGAAAGATCGCGAGCCCGGCCGAGGGGCCGTCGATGTTCCCGCCGCCGACGATGTTGATGTGCAGATCGTAATCGAGCGGATCGATCCCCGTGCGCGAGCGAATGACCGCCGCCGCGTTGAAGACGCTGTCGCGGGCCATCGAGCCCGCCGTCTCGTTGAAGCGAACCGAGCCCTTGCGCCGCGCGGCCGCGGCGAAGGCGACCGCTTCGATCTCGATCAAGCTGCCGACGTGCTGCGCGACGCCTAGGCCATAGGTCTTTCCGACCTCGCGCGCGCGCCGGCCCTTGACCGGCGTATGACGCACGAGCCTGCTCGTCTGCGCGACGAGTTCGACGTCGGCTTCGAGGATCGTCGGGGTCGGCAGCTTGCGGCCGGTCACCACGCGAGCGGTCCGGTCGAGCGCGTGCCCGTACGCGTCGGCGAGCACTTGCACGGCCTTGCGCCCTTCGATCGTGTACGAACCGATCAGATCGGGGACGCGCCGCGCGAGCTTCGCGCCCAGACGCTTCGCCGCGCCGATCACGATCTCGCGAATCTGCGGCTCCGTCAGCGGCTCGAAGTAGACTTCCGCGCACCGCGAGCGGACGGCGGCGTCGATTTCACTGGGATCGCGCGTCGTCGCGCCGATCATCACGAAATCGGCCGGAGCGCCCTCGCGGAAGAGCTTCCGAACGTACTCCGGCACGCTCGGATCGTTCTCGTCGAAGTACGACGATTCGAACATGAAACGCTTGTCTTCGAGCACTTTGAGCAGCTTCGTCTGCAGCAGCGCGTCCATCTCACCGATCTCGTCGATGAACAGCACGCCGCCGTGCGCTTTTGTGACCAAGCCGAGCTTGGGCTCGGGGATCCCGCTCTCGGCGAACTCGCGACGGCTGCCCTGATAGATCGGATCGTGCACGCTGCCCAACAGCGGATTCGTCGTTTCGCGCGGATCCCAGCGCAGCGTCGCGCCGCTGGCTTCGACGAACGGCGCATCCACGGCGAACGGCGTGTATCCGCGCGTCTTGGCGACCTCGAGCGCGAGGCGTGCCACGGTCGTCTTGCCGACGCCGGGCGGTCCGTAGAGGATCACGTGTTGAGGATACGGCGAAGAGATCTTCGCGAGCAAGGACCGAATGGCGTCAGTTTGGCCCACGACGTCGGCCAGCGTGCGCGGACGCAGCAGCGCGAGCGCGGAGGTTGCGAGGCCGCGCCCGTTGAGCGCGACGAGTTCCGCGAGCTTCGCCTGCGTCGCCGGCGTCTCCGGGCCGCCGTCTTCGCGCAGCACTTCGAGCCGCAGTTCCTTGAGATAATCCTGGTGGCGCTCGGTCATCTTCGCGTTGACCCTGCGCTCGAGATTCTCTTCCACCGTGCGCTGGGCGATCACATCGGCCAGCCGATCCTCGATCTCCGCCAGCGCGTCGCGATATTTCGCTTGCGCGGGCGGCCGGTCGAGCGTCGGGTTCTCGAAGACGAGGCGCTGCAAGGCCAAGAGGCGCTCGGGCAACTGTCCCGAGCGCATCAATTTGAGGGCGTCCAGCTTCCCGGCGCGCAGGACGAGCTTATCGGAACCGATCGTCGCTGCAAGCAGGTCGTAGAGAGCTTCGACATGGCGCCGCACACCGTCGTCTCCGCCGTGCTTGCGACGGAATCGAGCGATGTTTGCTTCTTGGGCCCGCACCGCCATGCCGGCGTTATCCCGCGACGACTTTAACCGTGGTTTTCGCGACGATGTTCTTGCCGAGCCGCACTTGCACCGGGTACGACCCGAGCGACTTGATGTTGTCCGGAAGCTCGATCTTGTGGCGATCGATCTTCACTTGGTAGTCGGTATGGATCGCGTCGGCGACCTGCACGTTCGTGACGGTCCCGAACAGACGGCCGTTTCCGCCGCTCTTCGCAGCGACGTTCAGCGGCTTGCTCTCGAGCAGCTTCGCGAGCGCTTCCGCGTCGGCGACGGCTTCCGCCTCGCGGCGCGATTTCGCGCGGCGCTGCTGTTCGAGGAGCGCCATCGCGCCGCTCGAGGCCTCGACGGCGAGATTGCGCGGCTCGAGGTAATTGCGAGCATAGCCGTCCGCGACGTCGACGACGTCGCCGGTCTTGCCCAGTGCCTTGATGTCTTGAAGAAGGATGACTTTCATCGTGCGCTTACTCGGAGGTGAAGGGCAGGAAAGCGATGACGCGCGCGCGCTTGACGGCGACCGTCAAGATGCGCTGGTGCTTCGCGCAGTTTCCGGAGATGCGGCGCGGAAGGATCTTCCCGCGCTCCGAGATGTACTTGCGCAGCCGGTTCGCATCCTTATAATTCAGTTCCGGCTGACCTTTGTCGGCGCAGAAATTGCAGACTTTGCGCTTGGGACGGCGCTCTTTTTTCGCGGCCGCCCGCTTCTTGTTGCTGACTGGTGGTGCCATGACTCTCTTTCATGTAGGTGGATTCGGCCGGGTGGCATAGCCCCCGGCCCTACACACGTGACGCGAGCAAGACGCTCGCTTCACGACCGGACACGGGTCCGGCTAGAAGGGGATCTCTTCGCCGATTTCCTCTTCGTCGAAATTGCCCGCCGCTGCCGGGCGCTGTGCGGATGGGCGCTCGTAACCGCCGCCCTCGCCGTTCGCGCTGCGGCCCTTGCTGTCGAGCATTTGCATGTTCGACGCGACGACCTCGACGGCGGTCCGTTTTTCACCCTCTTTGGTTTCGTACTTGCGAATCGAAAGCGCGCCCTCGACGAGCGTGGACATCCCCTTCTTCAAGTACGTGTTGCAGATCTCGCCGAGTTTGTCCCAAGCGACGACGTCGATGTACATCGTCTCGTCGCCCTGCTTGCTGCGGCGGTTGATCGCAAGCGAGAACTTCGTTACGGCTGATCCGTTGTTGACGTAGCGGATCTCAGGATCACGCGTCAGATTTCCGACGAGAATGATCCGATTGTAGCTACCGGCCATGCATGCCTCCCTGAAAAGACGACGGTCTAGTCGTCGAGTTTGATCAAGAGCTCGCGCAAGACCGTCTCGTCGAGACGGAGCTGGCGCTCGAGCTCCTTCGCCTGGGCGGCGTTGCTCGTGAATTTCATGACCACATAGTGGCCTTCGCGCAGATCGTCGATCTCATAAGCAAGCCGGCGCTTGCCGAGTTTTTCGATCTCGCCGACCTCGGCGCCGGAGGCCTTGAGCTGCTCGGCGATCTGGGCGGCGCGCTCGTCGACCTCGGTCTCCTCGAGGTTCGGGCGGATGATGTACGTGACTTCGTAGGCTGTGGCCATGGATACGTTTCCCTCTATGGACGTCGCTCGGCTGAGCGAACGGCCCGGCGTGCGGGCAGCGGGTTCGGGCGCCGAAGCGCCCTGCAAAACCCCCAGAGTATATCACGCCACGGAAATCGCCCACAAGGTCCCGGCCCCCGTTCGGCCCGGCGAGCGCCTCCATGACCTCCAAAGCATACGCTCGCCGAGTGCCATCCGTCTGGCACACCCAAAGAAGGCGCCCCCTCCGGCAGGCTCCCGGGCGCGCTAGCCGCCGCTGGCGTGCGCTTCGCGCTTGGTGACGCGGAAGACGGAGCGCACGTCGCGCAGGGTCCGCAGCTTTTCGATCACCTTGTGCAGGTGATCCAGATCGGTGATCTGCAGCGTCAGGCTGATCACCGCGACCTTGTCGCGCTTGACGCGCGCCGTCACCGAAGAGGCGGAGGTCTTGAACTCGGCGCACACGGCCATCACGTCTTGCAGCAGGCCCGCGCGATCGAGCGCTTCGAGCTCGACGTCGACGGCGTGCGTCAACGATTCCGTGTTCGCCCACGACGCTTGCAAGATGCGCTCGGGCGAGGCCGACATGTAGCCGACGTTCGGACAATCGGCGCGGTGCACCGAGACGCCCTTGCCGATCGTGACGTAACCCATGATCGGATCGCCCGGCACGGGGCTACAACACTTCGAGAGGCGCACCAGCACGTCGTCGACGCCCGCGATGCGAATGCCGCTGGCGTTGCGCCCGGGGCGGCGAACCCGTGCCGGAACCGCGCGCTGCACGGCCGAGAGATCGACGATGTTGCTCGTCTTGAGCTCGTCCTTGATGCGCACCACGACCGAGACGGACGAGGCGTCGCCGAAGCCGATCGCCGCGAACAGATCGGTCGAGCTCGCGTAATTCATCCGCCGCGCGACCTTGTCGATCATCTCGCCGCGCCCGAGATCCGTGCGCATGTGCTGCTTGGCGAGTTCGGCCTCGACCGCTTCCTGGCCGCGCAGCACGTTCTCGTCCTTCTTCTCTTTGCGGAACCACTGCTTGATCTTGTGCTTGGCGCTGGAGGTCTTGACGATCGAGATCCAGTCAAGCGACGGGCGCGAGCTCTTGTTGATCAGGATCTCGCAGATGTCGCCGTTGCGCAGCTGGTAATCCAGCGGAACGATCTTTCCGTTGATCTTCGCGCCGACGCAATGATGGCCGACGTCCGTGTGGACTTGATAGGCGAAATCGAGCGGCGTCCCGGAACTGGGCATCGAGTAGACATCGCCCTTGGGCGAGAAAATGAAAACCTGATTCTCGAACAGATCGAGCTTCAGGTTCTCCATGAAGGCGCGCGAATCGCGCATCTCGTTTTGCCATTCGAGCAACGAGCGCAGCCAGGTGAGCTTGTTCTCGAACGCGTCGGCCTTCCCGCCCTCTTTATAGCGCCAGTGGGCCGCGATCCCGTATTCGCTCGTGCGGTGCATCTCGAGCGTGCGAATCTGAATCTCGAGCGGCTCGCCCGAGGGTCCGACGACCGTCGTGTGCAGCGACTGGTACATGTTCGGCTTGGGCATCGCGATGTAGTCTTTGAAGCGGCCCGGAAGCGGCTTCCAGATCGAATGCACGATCCCGAGCGCCCCGTAACAATCCTTGACCGTATCGACGACGACGCGCACCGCCGTCAGGTCGTAGATCGTCGAGAAGTCGCGGCCCTTCTTGAGCTTATTGTAGATCGAATAGAAGTGCTTCGGACGGCCCGTGACGTCGGCTGCGATCCCGAGCTTGGCCAGCCGCTCGTTGATTTGAGCGACGACTTGCGTGACGGAATCTTCGCGTTCGTTGCGCTTCTTGGCGACGCGCTCGGCGATGTCGCGATAGGCTTCCGGATCGAGATAGCGCAGCGCGAGATCTTCCAGATCCCATTTGATCTTCCAGATCCCCAGGCGATGCGCGATCGGCGCGTAGATCTCGAGCGTCTCGCGCGCGATCGTTTCCTGTTTGCCGGTCGGCAGGCTGCCGAGCGTGCGCATGTTGTGCAGACGGTCCGCGAGCTTGATGATGATGACGCGGATGTCCTTGGCCATCGCCATGAACATCTTGCGCAGGTTCTCGACCTGCGCGTCTTCTTTGGATTGGTACGGGATCCGCGTCAGCTTGGTGACGCCCTCGACCAGCGTCGCGATCTCGGGGCCGAAGCGCGCCGCGACCTCTTCGCTCGTGACGACGGTATCCTCGACGACGTCGTGCAGGATCGCCGCGGCGATCGTCGCCCGGTCCATCTCCATATCCGCGAGGATGCGGGCGACCGCGACCGGATGCTCGATATAGGACTCGCCGGAGGCGCGCCGCTGGCCCTCGTGCGCGGCGTCCGCCATCTCATAGACGCTCCGCAGCCAATGCTCGTTGACCGTCGGATCGTACGCCTTGAGACGAGCGAACAGCTCATCGAACTGGGAGGGCGCCATAATCCACCTATGATGCCACAGGCCGCGCCGGGGTGTCTACGACCGAGGCAGCCGCTCGAGGTTAGCGGTTAGCGAACCTATCGTGGCCGATCAAGCCCGCCCATCCTTAAAACGGCGGGGGCGGGCGTGACGGTTCCACGTCGCTGTCGGGGCCGGGTAGCCGGCGGCGGTGGGCGGGGCGGGCCGAGGTGCCCCCGCGGGGCGTGCAGCTTGCCCGCGGAGCCAGGATGGCGGGAGCGGGCAAGTGCACGAGTAGCGATTTCGCATGGATGCGAAATCGCGGGCGTCCCCGCGGGGGCACCTCGGCCCGCCCCGCCCACCGCGGCTCGATACCAGCTTAATACCGCAGGAACGCCGTGACCGCGGCGCCATTGAGGGCCGCGCGGCCGTTCAGGCCGCCGAGCTCGATCAAGAAGGCGTAGCCGACCAGGTCCGCGCCCAGGCGGTTGAGCAGGCGTGCCGTCGCGGCGGCGGTGCCTCCGGTGGCGAGCAGGTCGTCGACGATGAGGACGCGCTGCCCACGGCCGACCGCGTCATTGTGGATCTCGAGCGAGTTCGTGCCGTACTCGAGCGCGTATTCCTCGGTCTGCTTGGCGCCGGGCAGCTTGCCGGGCTTGCGGACGGGCACGAAGCCCGCGCCGAGATGGTAGGCCAGGGGCGCGGCGAGCATGTAGCCGCGCGCCTCGATCCCGACGACCATGTCGATGCGCTCGTCCTTGAAGCGATCGACGAACAAGTCGATCGTGGCGCGGAAGCCCTCGGGATCCTTGAGCAGCGGCGTGATGTCGCGGAACAAAATCCCCGGGATCGGGAAGTCCGGGATGACGCGGATCAGCGACTCGATGTTCAAGAGAAACGACCTCCGGCACAAGGGCAAACGAACGGCCGTTCTGCTTGCAGGTCGCCGTCCCTTGCAAGGCCCGGGGTCGCGGTTGGAACGCTGAAGGACGGTCGTGCGTTCTGTAAGAGAATGTCTCCGTCGGAGCTAGTTTCGGGAGCCGCACCTTTCGGGAACAGAGGAACTCAATGAAAAGAATCCTTATTGCCACAGCCCTCACGGTCGCGACGGCGGCCGGCACGATCGCACCCGCGCTTGCGGACGGTGCCGCAAGCACCCGCAATATCCTCATCGGCGGGGCCGCCGCTGCCATCGGCGTGACGAACTACAACCACAAGAAACGCATCAAGCAGCAGGAGCAGCAGGAGCAGGCGCGCCGGCAGCAATCCTACAACGCGTGGTATTACCACAAGTACGGCGTGTACCCGACCCAGGCGCAGTTCAAGGACTGGTACTACCGGACGTACGGCGTCAACCCGTCGTAAGCGCAGGCCCCTTCGCCGGCAATAGCCGATAAGAGGACCACGACGAGCCATCCGCCCGGCGGGTGGCTCGCTCTTTTCGGATGACCGCATTCTTCGACGGGCTCGGCCGACTCGATCACCGCCGGCGCTTTTGGTTCGCGCTGGCGGTCGCTATCGCCATCCACCTCATCGCCGCGGGGTTCGTCCCGCGCCGCCATGCGGGGCCGGCGCAGCCCGAGACGATCGTCTCGCAGGTGATCACGATCGCGGTGCGGCCGAGCCCGACGCCGAGACCCGCTCCGGTGGCCCACGCGACGCCGCGCCCCCGCGCTTCGATCGCCCCGAAGGTCTCCGTACGCGCGCCGGCGCCGCGCGCGGCCGCTCCTCGCAAGAAGACGCACGGGGGGCTCGCCGCGCGCCGCATTCTGCACGCGACCCCGCCGCCGCACGCGCCGCCGGCGGCGAAAGCCGCGATCGCGAAGGGGCCGGGCGCGGGCGTCGCAAACGGCGGGACCGGCACGGGCGCGGGCGCCGGCAGCGGCACGGGGGGCGAGGCCGGAACGGCGACCGGAACGGGCGGCCAGGGCACGGGGAACGGCGGCGAGACGGACACGACGCCGTGCGGCTACGTGGAGCTGATCGGCCACCACACGTTCGGCTGGAACGGTTCCGCGCACTTTCGGGACGTTTCGATCGTGATCCACTTGCGCAACGGCGAGACGGTCGCCGACGATCTGCATTGGCCGTTCCAGTACGCGAACGACGACGATGACCCGTGGTCGACTAGGAACTTGAAGAAAGCCGACCTGACGGCGCTGCTGCAGCTGCCGCCGCCCGGCTACGACCTCGAGGGACGGCAGAAGCCCGCGACCGTGTTCGCGGTGCAGCAGACGGGGCTCGACGGGCGCACGCGCCTGCGGGAATGTCCGGAGCCGCAGCTCCCGAACTAATGCGGCGCGGAACGCGGGCGCAGGAACGCGTACAACTCGATCGCTTGGCTGAGGTCGCCCACCAGGCGGCGGACCGACGGCGGCGAGACGCGGATCAGCGTCGGAGTCACGAGCACGTGCTCGGAGAGCGCGCGGTCCGCGCGCTCGAAGACGTCGACGACCTCGAGTTCGAAACGTTCGGAGCCTTCGAGTTCGATCGCCCGGTGCAGGTTCGAGAGTGCGGCGACCGAGTTCGGCGATTCGCCCGCCACGAACAAAATGAGCTTGACCATCGCCGCCTCCGCCTTGCGCTCCGTCCGACGAAAGCTCATGCCGCCGGCCCTCCGGGAGCATCGTCCGCGGCCCCGCCCGCAGGCTCGGGGTACGCCCGCCTGCTCGCCAGCAGCGCGGCTTGGTCCTCCGCCTGCGATTGTTCGACTGCGGCGGCGTGCAACTGCATCTGGCGCCGCTCCTCCGCGGCGGCCGCGAGTTCGCTCTGCGCGAGCGCGAGTTGCGCCTCGAGCACGCGGCAGCGCTGATCCTGCGCCGCGAGAGCCCGCCTCGAATCCGAATCGCGCAGGCGCGTTTCGGCGGCTTCCTGACGCTCCTTTTCCAGGCGGGCCGTTCCGAGCAGGACGTCGCCCTGCGCGTAGTAGACGTCTTTCAAATCGAGCCCCTCGTCGCTGAGAATCAGTTCGCGCATCTGGTTTGAATGGCCGGTGCCGCGCGCTTTGATGATGGTCAACGTTCGGTTGCGCTCGCCGCGCTGCACGGCGAAGCCCACGTGCAGCCAATTGTCGGCGATCGTCGAGACGCGGGACGAGCTGGTCTCAAGTTCGCCGATGCCGGAATCGGCGACGGTCGTGAAGACCGCGGTGATGCCGCGCGACTTCACAAGGTTCACCAACTCTTCCGTAACGATGTCCGCGATCCGGAGCCCGCCGGCCTTCGCGAGCGCAGAAAGCGGATCGATCACGAGCAGGCTCGGGCGGTGACGATCGATCAGCCGTTTGATCGCGAAATAGTGCTCGTCGGCGCTCGCCGCGCCCGCGCTGAACGAAGCGGTCGCGAGCAAGCCCGCGTCCTGATAAGAATCCAGGAGCATCCCCACGGAACGAAGATCCAGGAACACTTGCTGCACCGGTTCATCGAAACCAACGAAGAGCGCGCAATCTCCGCGCGCGCACCCGGCGGAAACGAACGCGGAGGCGAGCGTCGTCTTCGAGGTCCCCGGCGGCCCGGAGATCAGCGTCACCGTGCCCTCCCGGTAGCCGCCGCGGAGCATCAGATCGAGACGGCGGATGCCGGTGGAGACGCGAGCGGTGCTCACCTGATCGGGCATCCGCATCCCGCCATTGTACGGGAATTCGAGACCGGCCTCGGCGATGACGAAGGAGTGCTCGCCGGAGACGAACGATGCGCCTCGCATCTTCACGACCTGCAGCGCGCGATTGAGGAGATGTTCGGTCAAGCCGTAGTTGAGGTGAATCACGCCGTCAGCCGCGAACTCGGCGAAGCCCAGATAGGGTTCGAGCCCGTACCTGCCGCCGGCCGCCTTGACGGTCACGAGGGCCGTCACGCCCGAGTCAGCGAGCCAGTCTGAGCAGCCTGCGAACTTCACGCCGGCTGACCGCCTCATCTTTCGTGTAGACGAACAGGCCGTCGATCCCGTCAAGCACGATGCGTTTCGCCCCGCGCGTTTTTACGAGGCCGCTGAGCACGGCGATCAACCCTTGGAGATCGAACGTCCCTGTTTCCACCGTGTCTTCCGGCAAGCGTCCGTCGATGACGATGAGCTTTTTCCCAAGCATCTCCTCGAAGGGCCAAGCGAGCGTCGAGCAGTTGGCGTTCATCGACGCCTCCGACTCTTCAAAGGACACCATCACGCCGGTCTCACCGAACTGCGATGCGCCGTTGATCAGGAACTGCATCGCGAAGACGGTCTTCCCCGCGCCCGGGGCCCCGACGATGACGGTCGAGCGGCCCGTCGGCAGACCTCCACGCAAGATCTCGTCGAGTCCGGGGATCCCCGTCGGCGATACGCGAGCGGCTTGTACGGTCATGTGATTTTCCTGCGGTGCAACCGGCGCAGCGCCGGCTCCACCTCGGCGTCGAGTTTTTTTGCAAGCAGCGCCTGGCCGTTGGCGAGATACCAGGCGAAATCATGAGCCATCAGGGGCGGGCTGAAATAGTACCCTTGCGCTTCGGCGCAGCCCGCTTCTCGCACGAACTTCAGTTGTTCGAGCGTCTCGACGCCTTCGGCGACCACGCGCAGGCCGAGTTCCGAGGTCAAATGCACGATCGAACGCACGATCGCGGCGTCGCTCGGATTTTCGACCGCGCCGCGCACGAACGATTGATCGGCTTTGATGACGGAGAGCGGGAGTTGTTTGAGATATCCGAACGACGAGAAGCCCGTGCCGAAATCGTCGAGTCCGATCTCCACGCCGAGCCGGTGGATGTTCTGCAGCGTCGCGACGAGTTCGCTCGAGCAATCGATGAACAAGCTCTCCGTGACCTCGATGTCGAGCGAACCGGCGGGGGCGCCGGTTGTCTCCATCGTGCTTGCGATCACCTCGAAGACGTCGCAGCGCGCGAACTGCACGGCCGAAACGTTGACCGCGATCGGAACGGGGTCGACGCCCGCATCACGCCACGCGACCCATTGGCGGCACGCCTCTTTGATCACCCAGGCGCCGATCGGAACGATGAGCCCGCTCTGTTCCGCCATCGGAATGAAGCGTCCGGGCGCCTGGAACCCGAAGGTCGGGTGATTCCAGCGAATCAGCGCCTCGCACCCGATCACCCGGCGCGAGGCGAGATCGATCTTGGGCTGATAATGCAGCTCGAACTCTTCGCGATCGATCGCTTCCCGCAATTGTTCCTTGAGCGTTGCGCGCGCTGTGCTCTCGATCCCCATCTCGTCGGAGTACAACCGGAAGGTCGCGCCGCCGGCATCGCGCGCTCGTTCGAGCGCGCTGTTCGCGTCGTGCATGAGATCGTTCGCACCGACCGTGAAGTGCCTGGGGATCGCGACGCCGGCGCTCACCGAAACGCCGATCGTGTGGCCGTCGACCCGTTGCGATTTTCCGAGGGCCAGCACGGTATCCGCCGCGACCGCCAACGCTTCTTCGATCGTGCCGACGTCGATGATGCAAGCGAACTTGTCGGCATCCAGGCGCGCAACTTCCCGCGCGCTGCGGACGTCGGTGCTCAGGCACTTGCCGACGGCCCGGAGCACGTCGTCGCCGACGAGCGTGCCGAACGCTTCGTTGAGCTCGTGGAAACTGTCGATGTCGACGACCACGACCGCGAAGAACGTGTTGAGCCGAATCCACTGTTCGACGGCCGCCGGCACGGCGAGCTCGAAATGGTTCCGGCTGAACAACCCGGTCAGCTCGTCGTGATCCTGCGTGAAGCGAGCGCGTTCGCTCGCGATCTTTTCGTCGGTGATGTCATAGAGGATCCCGAGCGACTCCACCTCGCGCCCGTCCCGGGTTCCGATGTAGATGGCGCCGCGCAGCCACTTCACCGTCCCCTGCGTTACGACGCAGCGGAACTCGCCCTTCCAAACGCCGCCGCCGGAGGCGACGATTTGCGCGTACGACGCGCCGACCCGCTCGCGGTCCTCCGGATGCAGCGTGCCGATCGCAAAATCCGATTTCGAGAGCAAGCCGTCCCGCGTGCGCCCGATGATCTCGCCCGCGTGGTCGTTGACGAACGTGTAGTCCCACGAGCCGTTTCTCGCGGTGCGCTGGTAGATGATCACGGGGAGCACGGCGTCGATCGCCGACAGGATGGTTCCGTTCTTACGGACCTCCTGTTCCGCCAGCGTTCGTTCGGTCACGTCGATGTGCCTGACGACCGCGCCCGCCGGTCTACCGAACGCGAGCGGCGTGAAGTATGCTTCGAACCAGCGTTTCTTCGAGGGCGAATGGCAGGCGTACTCGACGCGCAAGACCTCGAGGCGGCCCGCGAGGACCTCTTCGAGACCGTGCTTCAGATTGTGCGGCACGGCCTCGTCCGAGTCGCTCGAAGTCCGCGGCTCGCATACGTCGAGATAGTTTCGCCCGATCCCGTGGTCGGGCGTGGCATAGCCGTTGCCTTCCGCGAATTGATGCCAACTCTGGTTGACGTCGACGATCGTGCCCCGCTCGTCGAGAATCGCGATGCTCGACATCGCGGAATCGAGCGTTGCCCGGTTCTGCGCCTGCAGAAACTTCACGGCGTCGCCCTGGATCGAAAGGCCGCGTGCGAGTTGCTTCGCGCGCTCGTCGAACATGAGCAGCGCGAGCCCGACCCCGAGCATCACGATCCAGCCGAGGCCGATCAAGGAGCGAGCAAAGGCGAGTTTATCGGCGAGACCCGCTTCGATATCTTCGCGGGCGAAGCCGACCAAAATCGATCCGTCCGTCTGCGGCACGCCCGCCAGCCGGTAATAACGCTCGACCCCGTCGCCGAGCGCCACGAGGTACGCGCCGTTTTGCGGCGCGGAGAATGCTTGACTCGAATAGCCGGCGAGCGCAAACGTATTCTTCTTGCCGAAGTACGGCGAGTTCGGCTCGGAAAGGAGCACGCGCCCGTCCTTACCCAGCAGCAAGATGACACCGTGCACGCCCGTTTCGCCGGCTTCGAAGAGATCGCGGATGCGGCTTTCGTGGAGCGAGAGCGCGACATAACGCAACGGCGCATGACGGTCCGACGAGACTCGCGTCACGAGCACGCCGCCGGATCCACCCAATTCATCGACGTCGTCGGAGCGCGCGAGCCCGAGCGCCCCATACGCATCCCTGGGGAACGCGGCAAAGAAGGCTCTATTCGACGCGTGAACCGGCGGCGCGCCGTCCGGCTGCATGAAATCGAAGCCCCGCCCCTGGCGATCGAAGAGCAGCGCGCGTTCGACGACCGGGCTCTTCACGATCGACGCGGTGACGTACAGGCGGAGTTCGTCGCGCAAACGAGCGTCGAAGCGCGCGTTCGCGGCGGCTTGAGCCTGCGTGTCGACCGCGTCGAAAAAGACGGTCGTCCCCTCGACGAGCTGGGTCGCGCCGGCGGCGGTCGTGAGAGCGACAGCTCGCAGCCGGGTCACCGCATTGTCCGTCGCTTCACGGCGGATCGTATGCGCGAACGCCAGGTACAGCACGATCGGCAGCCCGATCCCGAACGCAACGATAAGGACCCACGCGGGCCAGCGGAGTCGCCGAATGGAGGATGTCAGGAGCGCAGGCATGGTGCGCGCGCGGCGCACCGCGAACGTTCCTTCGGTTGACTTGGTTTACGAGGCAACAGTCGCTACCAATCCGGACCCATTGGGCGGCGGTATGCGCTTTGCACCGGAGGACCAGCCTGTGCCAACCAGGCTACGGCGCCGCATGTCGACGGCACGTACGGGGAGCCTTGGAGGTGGTCGAATTCGACTCTATCTTTTAGGTACCCAAAATTAAGGTTCCCAGAATCAATGCGATGGCTCCCGGGCACTCGACCGGCCCAGGAGCCGCTCCAAAAAATAGGCCAAAAGTGGCAGTCCCCACTAGGAGGCAAGACGCATATAGCCGATAACTATACTGTATACGCCGATGACGACCATCTTCGGAGCCCCGCCCCCCGCCGATTACCCACCGGCGGCCTCGACCACGCACTCCGCGCGCAGCTTCGGTATGGGAGCGCGCCCGCTGTCGATCGACGCGCTGTTCGGGCCGCGAACGATCGCCGTGATCGGCGCCTCCGAAAAGCCGGGTCCCGGCCGGACCGCGATGCTCAACCTCACGGACGGATCGTTCCGGGGCGACGTCTTCGCCGTCAATCCCAAGCACGAAGTGCTCTTCGGCCGCCCGGCGTTTCGCACGGTCTCCGACGTGCCCAAAGATGTCGATCTGGCGCTGATCGCCACACCGGCGGCGACCCTGCCCGCCCTGATCAGCGAGTGCGTGGAAGCGGGCGTCAAGGTCGCCGTCGTGCTCGCCGGCGGCTTCAGGGAGACCGGCGCGGAAGGCGCGCGGCTCGAGGCCGAGATTTTGAAACGGGCTGCGGGCCGCATGCGCGTGCTCGGCCCGAATTGCGCCGGGATTCTGGTTCCAAGCGCCGGGCTGAACGCGACGCGTTCGAGCCGGCAGGCGCGCGCCGGATCGATCGGCTTCGCGAGTCAAAGCGGCGCGGTCGGCACGGCGATCCTGGATTGGAGCGTCGCGCAAAACGTCGGCTTCAGCGCATACATTTCGATGGGCTCCATGCTCGATATCGGGTGGAGCGACATCATCTATCATTTCGGCGACGACCCGGCAACGCACGCGATCGTGCTCTGCATGGAGTCGGTCGGCGATGCGCGCAAGTTCCTCTCCGCGGCACGCGAAGTCGCGCTTTCGAAACCGATCGTCGTCATCAAAGGCGGGCGCACCGAGGCCGGCGCACGCGCCGCCGCATCGCACACCGGCGCGCTGATGGCAGGCGATGAAGCGCTCGACGCCGCGTTCGCGCGTTGCGGCGTGCTGCGCGTCGATTCCATCGAAGATCTCTTCCTCATCACGGACGCGCTCGCGAAGCAGCCGCGCCCCGCCGGCAAACGCTTGGCGATCGTCACGAATTCCGGCGGTCCCGCCGTGCTCGCGTGCGACGCGCTGATCGAAGGCGGCGGCGAACTCGCGCCGCTCGGTGACGCGGCCCTGGCCAAACTCGACGCCTTCCTGCCCGCCCAGTGGAGTCGTGCGAATCCGATCGACGTGCTCGACGACGCACCGATCGAGCGCGTCGGCGAAGCGCTCAAGATCGCGATCGCCGATTCCAACAACGACGCGGTCCTCGTTGCGCTCTGTCCGCAAACGATGCCCTGCCCGAAGGAAGCCGCCGAACGCATCAAAGCCGTCGCGAAGTACTCGCCCAAGCCGATCCTCGTGGCGTGGATGGCGGCCTCGACGCTGCCCGCCGCCGTGGAGATCCTGGAGCCCGCCGGCATTCCGACGCTCGCGTACCCCGATCACGCCGCGCGGCTCTTCAACCTCATGTGGCGCCACGACGCGAATCTGCGCGCGCTCTTCGAGACCCCGCGCGTCTCGCCCGACCAGCACGCGCCCGATCGCGCCGCCGTGCGCGAGCTCTTCGCGCATGCGCTCGCCGACGGCCGCACGTTGCTCAGCGAAGCGGAATCCAAGCAACTGCTCGCGGCCTACGACATCCCGACGACCGAGACGATCATCGCGACGACGCCGCAAGCCGCCGCGCAAGCCGCACTCACGATCGGCTTCCCCGTCGTGGTCAAACTGCATTCAGAGACCGTCACGCACAAGAGCGACGTCGGTGGCGTGCGCTTGGGTCTGCGCAGCGCGCAAAGCGTCGCACTCGCCTTCGCCGAGATCCGTGCGGCCGTCGTCGAACGCGCCGGCGCAAGCGCCTTCCAAGGCGTCACCGTGCAGCCGATGATCGACACGCGCGACGGCTACGAGCTGATCTTCGGCGCCGCGCAAGATCCGCAATTCGGCCCCGTGATCCGCTTCGGTTCGGGCGGCCAGCTCGTCGAAGTCTACAACGACACGACGCTCGCGCTCCCGCCGCTCAGCGAAGCGCTCGCCCGCCAAACGATCGCGCGAACGAAAGTCGCCAAAGCATTCGCCGGCGTGCGCGGCCGCAAGCCCGTCGACGTCGAAGCGCTCGCGCAACTCCTGATGCGCTTCAGCGAACTCGTCGTCGAACAGCCGCGCATCAGCGAGATCGACATCAATCCGCTCGTCGCCGGCCCGAACGGCATCGTCGCGCTCGACGCGCGCGTCATCCTGCACCCCGCGGCGATCCCCGACGCCGCACTCCCGGCCTCAGCGATCCGCCCCTACCCATCGCAGTACGTCGACACCTGGACCGCGCGCGACGGAACGAAGCTGACGATCCGCCCGATCCGCCCGGACGACGAACCGATGATGCGGCCGTTCCACGCCAAACTCTCCGAAGACAGCGTCTACCATCGCTACGCTCACGTCTTGCCGCTGCAGCAACGCGTCTCGCACGAGCGCCTCTCGCGGCTGTGCTTCATCGACTACTCGCGCCAAATCGCGTTGCTCGCGCTCAAGACGAACGAAGCCGGCGAGGAAGAGATCCTCGGCATCGGGCGCCTCATCATGGAAAACGAGCGGAACCAGGCCGAATTCGCGCTCCTGGTCTCCGACGCGTTCCAGGGCCAGGGCCTAGGCAAAGAGCTCCTGCGCCGCCTCGTCGGCATGGCCGCCACCGAAGGCGTCGATCGCGTCATCGGCTACATCCTCTGCGACAACCGCTCGATGCTCGCCATCTGCAGCGGCCTCGGCTTCCGCCACAGCCTCCGCCTCGGCGACGAACTCGTCCACTCGGTAATCGAGCTCTCGGGGTCGTAAGGCCGCCCGCTTCCGGTAGGCTCGCGGGGCTTGCGGCTAGCCGCGGCGTGCGGCTAGCCGCGGCGTGCGGGGCGGCGGCATTTCCCCGCGGGGACGCCCGCGATTTCGCATCCTGCGAAATCGCTACTCCTCCACTTTCCCGCTCCCGCCATCCATGGCTCCGCGGGAAAGCTGGAGGCCCCGCGGGGAAACGCCGCCGCCCCACCCGCCGCAACCTCACGGCTAGCGGTCCGTGGCGTGGTCACTATTGTCAACCCGAGCCTTGTCGAAGGGTGCGCAACGCCTAAGACACGCCCAGCCCCCCAGTGCAAGCCGTGAGGCGGCGGTGGGCGGGGTGGCCGATATGCTCCCGCGGGGCGTGCAGCTTGCCCGCGGAGCCAGGATGGCGGGAGCGGGCAAGTGCACGAGTAGCGATTTCGCATGGATGCGAAATCGCGGGCGTCCCCGCGGGGGCATGTCGGCCACCCCGCCCACCGCGGGCAGCCGAGAGCCCTCAGAAGGCACGCCGGGGCTTAGTTGCATTGCCGCAGCTCCTGCGTGGCGGAGACATCTTTCTTAATCGCATCTATATGCGAAACGCAACTATAGTGGGCTGGAAAACGTCTATTAGGCATGGGAGGGCAGATCGTGAACGTTCGCCTTATCGCGCCGAGCGACTACGAAGACTATGCCAAACTCCTCGAAAGCACGAGCGACGAGGATCGGTATTGCCGGTTCTTTCATGTCGTGAAGACGTTCGATCCGCGTGAGATCCATCGGTTTGTCGACGATCAGCCGGATGTCATCGGGGTCATCGCCGAAAACCACCTGCAGAAGCTGGGCGTCGCGCACGGCTTCCTGCTCGGGGACGGTGCGGCGGAGATCGCCGTGTTGGTTTCAGCGAACGCTCGCCGTCAGGGCGTGGGCTTCGCGCTGGTGACGAAGCTGATCGACGAACTGCGGGCGCGCGGATGCAACCGGATCACGGCGTACTCGCTCGCGGAGAATCGCGCGTTTGCGAATTTGGCGCGCGCGGCCGGGATGCTGCCGAGTTCGGTGGCGGGCGGCACGGTGACCTGGGCGCTGCTGGCCGAAGCCGCGTAGCGTCCGAGGGCGTTTAGGCGGGATCCAGCTTGCAGTTGCTCGCCTGTTCGGTGATCGCGACGGAGTCGCCGTCGTGCACCTCGAGGACCCTGGCGTAGGCGTATTTGCTCGAGCGCTGGGCGGCGGGCAGGCCCTCGAGCACGAGGACCGAGTTGATGCCTTGATGATCGAAGGCGCGCCAGTATTCGGGGTCCTTGGTCGCGGTGAAATGGTGGCCTTCCATCTTCGCGATGAACTTCTTGGGATCGAGCGAGCCCGCGCGCTCGATGCCGGCTTTCCACTGGTAGAGGTTCGTGTAGGCGCTCTCCGCACCGTTGGAGGGCGGCGTGCCGTAAAGCTTGGTGAACGCGTCGACGAACTTCTTCGCGGCGGGGTAGCGGGCCGCATGGTATTTCCAGTAGAACGGCGCGGTCGTCACGACGCCGTCGAAGCTCTCGCCGACGCCGGCGACCATGTATTCGTCGGCGAGCGGGACGAGGATCTTCGTGGTCTTCGTGAAGCCGAATTGGGCGGCTTGATAGAGCGCGTTTACCATGTCGTTTCCGAATTCGGAGATGACGAGCACGTCGGGCTTCGCCGAGAGCGCCTGCGTGAACGCGGAGCCGAAATCTGAGGAGCCGACGGGGACGAGCACGTTCTTGATCGTCGTCGCGCCTTTGGGTTCGACGACGTCCGTGATGCTCTCGTAGACGGAATGGCCCCACGTGTAGTCGGCGGTGATGTAGAACCAGCGCCCCGCTCCATATTTCGTGAGCATCGTGCGGGCGAGCGCGTTCGCCGACATGTGCGCGTTGATGTAGCGCCGGAACGTGTGCGCGTGACAGGATGCGCCGGTCGTTTCGTTGCTGTGCGTGAGCGCCGCCATGAAGATCGTCTTCTTCTCTTGGCAGAGGTCGGAAACGGCGACCGCGGTCGCGCTGGACGAGCCGCCCGTGATCATGACGGCTCGCTCGCCTTCGATCATCCGGCCGGCTTGCTGGACGGCCGAGGCGGGGCGCGTGCGATCGTCCCCGATCGAGGCTCGGAGCGGTAGGCCAAGGACGCCGCCGGCTTTGTTGATCTCGGCGATCGCCATGCGGTAGGCTCGCAATTGGTCCAGGCCCTGGGCGGAATACGGGCCGGTTTCGGGGACGACGATCCCGACGACGAGCGCCTCGGTCGGCGCGGCGATGACGTTGACGCTGGCGAGCGTCGCCGCGGATGCGGCAAGTCCACCGGTGATAAACTGCCCGCGCGTGGGCAAGGTGGTCTCTGGCTTCACGGAACTCCTCTTCCGAACGGGCAAAGGCAGGCGGCTAACAGCGCCAAGCGTTGCGCAACCGTTATCTTTTCCGCAATCGCGTTCCTCGCTGTGCTCGGACCCAGGTGCGCGGGACAGCGTGTGGTGAAGTCCCAAACTCGGAGGTACCGCGATGCTGCTCGCCGCCGTCCTTTCCGCGTGGATTCAGTATGGCTTCGATGGAGCGCCCCAGGCTCGGGCGCTCGTGACGCGGAGCTGCCCGAGCGTCAGCTACGATCGCACGTCCGCTCCTATGAAGCAACGCGCCCCGCAGGTGCCGGCGCAAGGCTTCGATGAGGTCGTGTGCGAGGCGACGCTCCCGGCGAACGCCACGGACATCTCGATCGAAGGGCACGCGCTTCCCTCGCCTCCGCGGAAGGTCAACACGATCGTCGTTTTCGGCGATTCGGGCTGTCGCATGAAGGGCGGCGAGCAACAGAACTGCGGCGATATCGCCGCGTGGCCGTTCCCGAAGATCGCGCAATCGATCGCGAACGTTCACGCCGATCTCGCGATCCACGTCGGCGATTTCTATTATCGCGAGAACAATTGCGTGCCCGGCGTCGTCGGCTGCGTGAACTATTGGGGCGATACGAGCCTATCGTGGAACGCCGACTGGTTCTCGCCTGCGAAACCGCTCTTCGCCAGCGTGCCGCTCGTGCTGACGCGCGGCAACCACGAAGATTGCCGGCGCGGCGGCCCCGCCTGGTTCCGCTATCTCGAACCGAGCGAGGCGACGGCGTGCCCTGCCGGCAGCCCTTCGCTCGACGGTACGCCGCCGTATTCGATCTTGCTCGACGGTTTGCGGCTCGTGATCGTCGATTCGGCAAGCGACGCCAGCGACGTGCCGCCGGTCGACCCGGTGCGCGTCGCGTACTACAGGACGAACCTCGAAGCGGCGCGCGCGCTCGCGGCCCGCTCCGATGCGAGCGCGTGGCTCGTGACGCACCGGCCGCCGTACGCCAGCGCGAACATGACGGCGGTGCTGACGCAGCACCCGATCGACTTCTCGCTGTTCGATGCCGTGCTCGTGGGGCACGTGCACGATTTCGTCGCGGTCAACCTGCCCTCGTATCCGCCGCTGATCGTCAACGGCGAGAGCGGCGACGATCTCGATGAAGCGGATTCCACGCAAAAGTACATGAGCGCGAACGGCTACGCGCTCGCCTCGCCGGCGCCGTTCGCGACCAAGCAGTTCGGTTTCGCCGTCTACACGCGCACGCCCACGGGCTGGTCGATCTCGCTGCGCGACGTCGACGGCGTCGAACGGACGGCGTGCACGCTCGATCGCACGCCGTCCGCTCCCGCGAGAAGCCTCGTTCGCTGCCCTTAAGCCGCAGGCGCGACCCTTAGACGAATCCGCGAACCGCCCGGGCGTGCGCCTCCTGCGCTTTGAACTGATTGAAGCGTGGGAGGAACTTGTCCCATTCGATCACGTGCGCATCGATCTCAGGGCCGTCGATGCAGGCGTGCTTGCGGATCAGCTTGCCGTTCTGCAGAACGGGGACCATGCACGCGCCGCACATGCCCGTGGCGTCGACCATGATCGAGTTCAAGCTCGCGACCGTGTGGACGCCGTAGGGCTTCGTCAGATCGCTGACGGCGCGCATCATCAAGGGCGGTCCGATCGTGACGACCTCCTTGATCTTGCGGCCTTCGCCCGCTTGCGTCTTCTTGAGCAGTTCCTCTAAGGGCGTCGTGACGAAGCCCTTGATGCCGACGCGGCCGTCGTTCGTCGTGTAGATCACGTCCAGCAGGTCCGGATACTCGGCTTGCAAACGCCCGATGCGCTGGTCGCGCCGCGTCCAGAACATCAGGTTCGCGGTGCGGAAGCCGGCGATCAGCGTGACGTGGTTGCCAAGGCGAAGATGCTCGCGCACGATCGGGTAGACCGCCGGCAGCCCGACGCCGCCCGCCGTGAACACGACCGTTTCGTTCTTTCCGTAGCGGTGCACTTGGCTCGGAAGCCCGAGCGGCCCCGCGATCCCCGTGAACGCTTCACCGACCTGCATCATGTTCATCGCCATCGAGCTCGCGCCGAGACCCTGGATCACGAGGTCGATCGTGCCGGCCTCCGCATCCCAATCGGCCAGCGTCAGGGGGATCAGCTCGCCGCGCTCCCAGGCCAGCACGCGCACGAATTGGCCCGCCTTCGCGGCTCGCGCGATCAGCGGCGAGTTGATGACGAACTCGACGATGCCGTCGGCGAGATTGATCTTCTCGACGATCGTCTGTCGCGTTTGCCCGAGTTTCGTGTAGCGCTCGGCGCTGCCCACCAGCATCGCGATCTCGCTCTGCGAGAACGGGATCTCACCCGCGATCGCGCGGGCCGCCGCCTGGCCGTCGCCCGCGGCGCGGATCGCGGTCGAACCGCCGCGCGCGGCGTCGCCGCCCGAGTACACGCCCGCGATCGAGGTCTCGAGCGATCCGCTCGCGACTTCGATCGTTCCCCACTTCGTCGTCTTCAGATCGGGTTCGGCATCTTTGACGATCGGGTTCGACGTGTTGCCGAGCGCCATGATCACGAGATCGACCGGGATCAGTTCGCTCTCGCCCGTGACGATCGGGCTGCGGCGCCCGGAGGCGTCGGGTTCGCCGAGTTCCATGATGTCCAAGACGGCGTGCGTGACGCAGTGCGTCTTGCCGTCGCCGACGAATTCGCGGGGCGCGCGAAGCTCCTTGACGAGGATGCCCTCCTCGAGCGCGTGGTGCAGTTCCTCGACGCGCGCGGGCATCTCTTCCTGCGTGCGGCGATAGACGATCGTGACCTTGCCGCCGAGGCGTTTGGCCGTGCGCGATGCGTCCATGGCGGTGTTGCCGCCGCCGATGACGATCACGTGCTTGCCCTTGGTCTCGGGGAGCGGCGTATCGAAATCGTCGCGTAGCCCCTGCATCAAGTTGACGCGGGTGAGGAACTCGTTGGCGGACATGATGCCCAGCAGGTGTTCGCCGGGAACGTTCATGAAGCGCGGCAGGCCCGCGCCCGTGCCGACGAAGATCTTCCAGAAGCCGGCCTTCTTGAGCGCGTCGAGCGTCGCCGTCTTGCCGACGACGAAGTTCGTGACGAACTTCCCGCCGAGCGCAACGATCTTGCCGACGACGTCGTCGATCAGTTCGTTCGGCAAACGAAACTCGGGAATGCCGTAGCGCAGCACGCCGCCCAGTTCGTGGAACGCCTCGAACACGGTGACGGGGTAGCCCTCCTTCAGCAAGAGGTACGCGTTGATCAAGCCGGAGGGCCCGGAGCCGACGACCGCGATCGGCGGTTTCTCGGCCTTGGCCCAGGGGTTCGCGACGCCGTCCCGGCGCTGGGTGCCGGCTTCGATCAGCTTCTCGCGCTGCGGCAGGTACCATTCGAGTTGGCCGATCTCGATCGGCCGCCCGGTATGCGTGCAGACGCCCTGGCACTGCATCTCTTGCGGGCACACGCGCCCCGTGACGTTGGGGAGCGGGTTGCAATCGCGGATCAGCTCGAGCGCCTGCTTGAACTTGCCCGCGCCCATGAGCGCCAGCATCTCCGGGATGTGAATCTTGACGGGGCAGCCGCCGTCGTTCTCGTCCTTGCCGTCGATCGGGACGCCGACCTCGCACGGCCGGTCGTCGCACTGCTTATCGCGCAGCACCTCGAGCCAGACCAGCAGTTCGACCTCGCGCGCGCTGTACCCCAACCCCATGTAGCCGAGATAGCCCTGATTGACGAGTTCGAAATCTTTGCTGCGCGCCTCGGGCGGGCGGATGTACGGCGGGATGCCGTTTTCACCGGGCCAGCCGTTCGAGAGGCCCTTGAACATCGGATAGCGATCCGAGAGATGCACGTCGAGCGCGCGCACGAACTTGCGCTTGAACTTCAACGGGATGTTCCAGATGAAGCGCAAGATGACGGCACTCATGTCGTCGCCGCGCAGCAGCAAGTCCCACAGCGTCTTCGTGAACTTCTCGGCGAGCTCGTCCTGCTGAAACTCCCAGGCGATCGCCCGGACGCCCTCGGCGATGAACATCTGGCGGAAGGAGCGCGGATCTTTCGCCAAACGTTGCTGCAGCAAAGAGAGCTGCTTCTGGAAGAGCTCGACGGCCTGGCCGTGTTCGAGCTCTTCCAGCCGGTGGCGATTGGATTCGATCTCGGAGTTCGCGAGGAAGTAACGCTGGAGGTCGTTGCGATCGTAGGCGGGGTTGGGGGCGGAGCCGGACGGCGGACGTGAAGTTTGCACGCGCTTACCGGATGATTTCCGCATCGCAGTCGGCTGCGACACGAGATGCGCGGCGGAGCAAGTCCGGGGTGATTTCGATCTTATCCAACACCCCTGGAATCACGCGGCTGACTTCTTTGGTTTGCCCCCCGACGACGATCTTCGTCTTCTCGAAGATCTCGCCGAGGTCTTGATAGCAGGTCTTGCAGTTCGTGCAGTTCGCCATGTCCTCTTCGGCGATCAGGGGCAGCCCCGCGGCCGCCGGGGCGCCGTTCTTGGCCGCGGCTTTGGGCGCCGCCTCGGCGGACGCCGCCGGCGCGAGGACCGTCGGGAGCATCGGATCGCCGCCCAGCGGCGCGTTCGAAGATGCCGCGAGTTCGGACATCGCGTTCGCGATCGAATCGATCGACGATTCGCGTTCCTGCGTCGATTCGCGGTATCTCTGCTGCCAGGCCTCGAGCTGCTCGCGATGGGCCTCATTGAGGCGATCGATGTGCAGCCCGCCCAGGTATTGCAGCATGCGCCAGTTGCGACGCCGTTCGGCGACGAGTTCGATGATCGATGCGGAAACGGTCAGCTTGACGAGCCGGCCGTCGTCGTCGGTCGACCAGACGAACGGCGTCTTGCCGTAGGCCGCCTCGAGGTTCATATCGATGAACTCGTGGAGCGGAACGAGGTTCGCCGTCGGGTCGGCCGTGCGGAAGTGCTTCTTGAAGCGGCCTTCGCGCAGCGCGAAGTCGGCCGGCGTGAGCGGCACTTCCATCAGCTGCTTCGAGCCGTCCGCATCGACGTACTCGAGCGTGGACATCGTCCAATCCCGGTTGGGATCCGGATTCCCGTCGAGCGAGAAGCGCCGATCGAGCGTCTCGCCGCGACGCGGATCGTGCACGAACACGGGACTCATGCGGCTCTCGACCGCCAGCTTCGCGCGGCGATAGGCGGCGTCGTCGCCGATGCCGTGCTCGGCCTGGCACGGCGTGTACACATCGAGCACCGCGGGCGCTTCGTTGAAGTTCAGGAACTCCATGACGTTCTTCATGTAGTGCCCGGGCAACGCCGTGTTCGTCTGGAGCACGAACACGTTGGGATGGAACGCGGCGATCAGCCCGAGTTCCTTGCGGGACTCCTGCTTGCCGTTGTGCGCGGCGCCGACGCGCGAGAGATCGGAATCCTGCGCCGTGAAGCTGGCCGTCGACGCCTGGCCGCCGGTGTTCGAATAGGCGCCCGTGTTGAGCACGACGACCTTGACCGGCGTGTCGGTCACGAGCAAGCGCGAGAGCGCTCCGAAACCGATGTCGTAGGTCGCGCCGTCCCCGCCGATCGTGATGACCGCGGGCAGCAACCCGAGTTCGTCCTGCGAGAACTGGCTCGGCGTGAAGTACTTGAAGAAACGGTCGTGCGTCTCGCGGTTGTAGTGATCCTCGAGATCGAGCTTGGCGATGCGAATCGCCCGGAACTCCTCGACCGCGGAGGCGCTGAGCCCTTCGAAGAGGCCCTTGGCGAGCGGCTGCGCGTCTTGGAAGAGGCTGTTCACCCACGGATCGTTATACGGGTTGTACGGGAACGTCGACGCGTAGACGCTGCTGCAGCCCGTCGAGTTCGCGATGACCGCACCGGCCGGGCCGTTGCCGGTCGGACCGCTTTCGAAGTTGTACAGCCGCTTTTCGAGCGTGCGCAGCGTGCGCTGCATGCGCTCGCGGCGCTTGGGATCGAGTTCGTCGAAGGCGACCTTGTCGAGCTTGGCGCCGAGGCGTTCGATCAGCGACTCGAGTTCGCGGATGTGATCTTTGCGCCGCGTCTCGTGGATCGCGCGATTCGTGGCCGTGAGCAGACGGATCGCCGTGACCTCGCCGCAACCGCGGCAAGCGCCGTGGCCGCCGGTCATCGCGTAGTAGTTGCCGCGATCGAGCAGCAGGCGCTTCGTGTCGCCTTCCGCGCGGGTCGCGTTCTCGAAGAAGCGTCCGGGCGAGTTCGGCAGCTTGCTGAGGAACTCGATGCGCTTCTGGGCGGACTCCAGCTCGGGAGCGTGCTGGCGCCGCGCGACGAGCGCGCCGGGGCCGCAAACGTCCACGCATTCCATGCAGCCGCTGCACTTCCAGGGGTCCACGGCGACCGAGAACAGGCCGCCGGTCCCGTGCGCCGCGCTCTCGAACGTGTCGAAGAACGGACGGGTCTTCGCGACCGGGTAGACCTCGAGCACGTCGGCCACCTTCGCGAAGTTGCGGCGCAGCGTGACGTTATCGAACGCGAGGGTCTCGACGGCCTCCGCGACGATCGTGTGCAGGGGCTTGGGATCCTTGCTCGAGAGCTGACGGTAGATCTCGCGAATCGCCCGCGAGAGCGGAACGATGTGCGTGCGCATCAGCTCCTTCTGTTGCGCGGTGACGTCGAGCCCTTTGATCGCCGTCAGCAGCAGATCGTGAATCTCGTGCACGGTGTTCGGCAACGCCGCATCCGGGCAGACCAGCGCGCACTCCATACATCCCGTACAGAGGTTCGCCACGAATTCGGGGATGTTCAGGCGGAACAGGCCCTTATCTTTCGAGGCCGCGGTCCCCGGCGGCATGAAGAACCCGGCGCCGGGCAGGACGGGAGCTTCCGCGATCGTGCCGTCCTTGAAACGGCCGGTCGCGAGTTCGTCGTAGTAGTCGCGATCGAGGAAGCCGCAGCTCCCTGAAGGGCCGGCCGGCTTGACGAGCGCCGCTGAAATGTCGACGCCGCGCGCCCCGTTGCCGTTCAGGAAGATCGTCTGCTCGACGAGCGCGAACGACGGGTCGTTGTAATCGATCTTTTGCGTCGCCTCGAGACCTTCGCGGATCACCTCCATGTTGCTCTCGACGACCGTGCCGCCTTTGGTGCCGAACTTCTTGGTGATCTGCTGGCGGATCTTGGCAAGGACCGCTTCTTCGGAGGCGTCGGCCACGACGCGGTCCACGTGTCCGCAGACCGCACCGATGAACGCGATGCCCATCATGCGCACTTCCAGATCCGGGGTCGGGGCGTGCTTGCGCGCGACGCCGAAGCCGTCGACGATGTAGAAGTGGATCTTCTTCTCGCGGATCGTGCGGCGGGCGTGCTCGGGCAGTTCCTTCCAGACGTCGAGCGCGGAATGATGCGACTGCAGGATGAACGTGCCGCCCTCGGCGAGCCCGCGGAGCGGGTTCGTGTGGCTGAACACCTTGTGATCGGGCGAGACGACGATCTCGACTTCTTCCAGCTCCGCGTTCGTGATCTTCACGGGCTCGGGGCTGAGCGTCATGTAGAAGTTCGTCGGCGCGCCGCTCTTTTCAGAGCCGTACTTCGGCGAGGATTTGGAATGCAGCCCGAGGACGCCCGCGAGGATGTCGGTGAGCAGCTTTCCGGTCGCGATCGTCCCGTATCCGCCGACGGAGTGGAAGCGGACGCGGAAGGCCAGCGGCGGGAGCAGATGCGGGTTCGGCTCGGTCTCGAGCGCCATGAACTCGGTCTCGGGATAGCCCGCGCGCAGTTTCGATTGAAGCTCGGCCAGCCGCGGCGAGGGGTCCTTGGAAAAGAACTGCGAGCCGAGGTACACGAACGGCGAGTTGTTCTCGCTCTCCATGTTCTTGTAGGCCGCGATCAGGTGGCGCGGCTGGAGATCGTGCGCGCCCAGACCGAAGATCGCGGTCGTGATCTTCGGCAGCGCATCGATCGGCGGGATCCCGGCATGGCGGGGAAGATCCGCATTCTCGCGCGCCTTGAAGAGCGCTTGCGTGACGAGGGTCGTCAACGCCGTGGTGTCCGAGCGCTCCAGGACCGTGACGGCCTTCTTGCCGGCGAGCGCCGCGACGACGTCGCCCTCGGGGAACGGCTGCAGCAGCTTGATCGAGAGCACGCCGACTTTCTTGCCCTGCGAGCGCAGGTAGGTCGCAACGGCTTCAGCGTCGTCGGTGACCGAGCCCAAGCCGACCAGCACGTACTCGGCGTCGTCGACTTCGAAGCCTTGCACCGGGCTGTACTCGCGCCCGGTTAAGGCGCCGTATTCTTTCATCGCCTGGCGGACGAACTGCGGCACTTCGCTCACGAAGTGGGTGCGATGGTCGACGGAACCCGCTTGGAAATCGGGCTGGTTCTGGACGCCGCCCGTGAGCCCCGGATCGTTCGGATCGACGAGGGCCGGAACGCGCTGGCGCGTCCCTTTTTCAAAGGCATTGATCCATTGCCGGCGCCACTGGCCGCGCAATTCTTCCGGGATCCAGTTGATCGTTCCGGTGATGAGCTGGCCGTCTCCGTCGCGTTCGATCTCGTCGCCCAGCGCGGAGAGGTACGCTTGGAGTTGCGCCATATCGGCAGTCGCGATATCGGCTTCATGCCGCTCGAGGTACTGGCGCAGTTGGAAGACCCGGCCTTTGGCGCCGAAGAGCATCTCTTGCGCGACCGTCGGGGCCTTGATGCGGCCTTCCGGATCGCCGAGGAATTCCTTGAGCAGTTCCGGCTCGGGCATCAGCGCTTCGCAGAACACGTGGCTCGTGGCGAAGCCGTCCATCGCGTTGGCGACGGGGATCAGCGAGAGTGCGCTGACCTTGTAGGCAATCGCAGCCAGGTCCGCGGCTTCTTGCGGGTTGCTACCGAAGAGAATCGTATAGCCCGACGGAAGCAGCGAATAGATGTCATCATGGCCCGCCATCACGTTGAGCGAATGCTTCGAGACGACGCGCGCCGCAACGTGAAGGACGAAACCGCCGACCTTTTTGCCGACCGTCACGTAATGCGATTCGAGGCCGTACAGAATGCCTTGGCCCGACGACGCATTCGAAACGTACTTCCCGCCGGTGAGCGCGGCGCCGAGCGCGCCGCTCTGCGCCGAATGCTCTCCTTCGGGCTCGAAGAAGAACGGGTGCTTGCCCCAAACGTTGCAACCACCGCCGGCGCGGAACGCTTCGTAAAGTTCCGAAATTTCGGTCGAGGGCGTGATGGGATAGCCGATGACACCGCCGCAGACATGGCCCATCACATGGGCGACCGCGCCGTTGCCGTGGATGACTGTCGAAGTGCCAGGATATTTCATTTGCGTCTGCTCTTCGATATCCGGAAGTTATTTCCGGCCTGACAGAACGCATATATTTGGTCGTCTTTCCTAAAAGACGATGTAGTTTTACCTAATATTCATCGGCGTTTGCGGGCCGCGCGCTGTGCGCAGCGTTTCGCACGCGATCTTATGGTCTGAAGTTGAAACCCGCGGCCAGATAATGCGACTTCTGATCGTTCACGGGATTGAACGCCGTGCCGAGCCCGACATCGAATGCGAGTTTCTTCCGCAGCAACTGCGTGACGGAAATGTCGCCGAAGGATTGCCACGACGAGTGACGCGTGATGATGCGCGCGCCGAGATCGAACGAGATGCGCGTGCGCGGATTCGGCGTGATGCTCGCACCCACGAGCGCGGTCGGACAGACGTGCTCGAGACCGACGCGCCGCGACGACGAGCCCGCGACCGCGGCATTCAACGTCAGGAACTGCGAGACGCGAAAGGCCGAACTCAGATCGAGCCGGTAGCTCGGCTGCGCGGCGCGATTCGGCTCGTACAGCGACTCGGGCGGCAAGAGTTCCGCGCCGAGCGTCACCGCGCGAATGTTCGATTGCGCAAGGGCGTAGTTCAAACCGAGTCCGGGGCTGCTGGCGGGATACAGGCCGGCGCCCCCGAGTCCGGATTCCGCGACTTGCGAGGGCGCATCGACGAGCATTTCAAGGCGTTGCGTGAGGCCCGCTCGCAAGCGGACCATCGGATACGCGGCGAGGGCGGTCCCTCCGACCTTTGACGCATTCTGATAGTAGAGGCTTTCGACCAGGAATGTCTTGGGGGGCAGAACGCAAGCGGATGGCGTCTCGCTGGGGTTCGCGCCGAGCGAGAGTAGCCCGCCGCCGCACACGTCCGTATCCGCGAATGCGACGCCGCAAGCCGATCCGAGCGCAAGCGCGCAGGCCAGAGTGAATCGCAACAGAGGCAGAACGTGCTTCGTCAAGTGGGCTCCGAACGGGCGGCGGCGTGATCGCAGCGGTTCCAAGCGGAATCGCGCGCGTCCATATGGACGAGTCCCGTAGCAGCGGGGTACGTTCGACCCGCCCTGCAGGACATACTGCCGCGCGGCGCCCCTAATGAGGCCTCCGAACGCCCGTTAAATATTATTGCGTCTTAACCTGACCCGTGTCTGCGCTCGCGAGACGGCTGAGAACATCCGGCACGAAACGTTCGGCGAAGCCCGCGATGAACGACCAGAGGATCAGCTTCGCGAGATCCGCGCCCGAAGCGGGCCCGGCGGAGCGCAAGAACGTCTCCAGGTTCATGACCGGACCCTGGCCGCCGGCGACCGCCGGGTTCTGGCCCGCATAGATGACGGGGAACGCGGTGCCCGTGATCGCTCCGGCGGCGAAGATCGTGTACAGCACCGCCGCAAAGATACCGCCGAAGATCGGTGCGACGATGATGATGTTCCAGAAGCCCGAGGACATCTGCAGGCGATTGAACAGGGGGTCGACGTCGGTTGCGGACTGCAGGCGTTGTTGCACGCTCACGAATCCGCCGAGCACGCCGGCAAGCACGGCGACGAACAGCGTGTGCGAGCCCTGCGTCGCCTCGGGCGTCCGCAGCATGTAGCGCAATTGGTTCGCGATGACGATCACGGCGCCGATCGTCACGACGGAGAGCCAAAACGACATGCGGTTGCGGATCCGTTCTTTGCCGGGCGTCGCCGTATACAGGTAGTTCAGGCGATCGATCAAGGCGAGCAATTCGGCGCGCATCGCCGCGACGCCGGTGTCCGTGTTCGCCGGAGCGGACTTTGCCGAAAGATACGATGCGTACGCGCGATCGCCCACGATCTGCCGGAAGCGATCGCGCGCCGTCACCAAGTGCGCGAGAACGTCGGGCTCGTCCAGGATCTCGGCGTAGGCTTTTTCGAGCGCGCACAGATCGCCCCAGGTCGCAGCCTCGTCGGCGATGGCAAGGAGTTGCTGCGTGACGATCGGCTTGGTTTCCGGCCGGCCTTCGGCGGTGAGCCGATAGATGTGCTTGAGCTCGCCGAAATACGACTGCAGGTCCCGCGGCAGCAACCCCATCCCGCCGTAGCCGAAAAGGTGGGCCGCCCACGCACGAGCGCGCGGCCAAAAGGCAAACGTTGAGGCGCCAGGCTCGACATCAACAGCCATCGGCTTCTCCTGCGACGTGGTGCAACCAATAATAGGCCCGGCAGCGCAGAAGTCAACGGCCGTTCGGACCCACCGCCGCGAATCGGCGCGCCGCACCATCCGCTCTGTTGTGTTGGTTGCTAGTTATGACTAGCCCGCCATCCCGAGCCCGTCGAAGGACGCCGGGGTTGTGAGGGCTGCCGCGGCATGAACCCACGCAAGTGTGGCATATGATAGACAGTCGATGGCTGCGCATAAGATCGAAAAAGAGTCCTCCGCCGACGGCGTCCCCGCGCCGCCCACTAAGCTGACGCCCAAAGAGTACGATAAAGAGTTGCGCCGGCTGCAAGTCGAGATGTTGCGGCTCGAGGATTGGGTCAGGCACAAGGGCCTGCGGATCGTCATCATCTTCGAGGGCCGCGATACCGCGGGCAAAGGCGGCGTGATCAAGCGCATCACGGCGATGCTCAATCCGCGCTTCTGTCGCATCGCCGCGTTGCCCGCGCCGACCGAGCGCGAACGCACGCAGTGGTACTTCCAGCGCTACGTCGCGCACCTCCCTTCGGCCGGCGAGATGGTCCTCTTCGACCGTAGCTGGTATAACCGCGCCGGCGTCGAGCACGTGATGGGCTTCTGCAGCGAAGACGAGTACGAAGAATTCATGCGAACCTGCCCCCAGTTCGAACGCATGCTGATCCACTCGGGGATCATCTTGATCAAGTACTGGCTCTCAGTCAGCGACGACGAGCAGGAGCGTCGCTTCCAAGCCAGGATCAACGACCCGAGCAAACGCTGGAAGCTCAGCCCGATGGATCTGCAAGCGCGCGCGCGCTACGTCGATTATTCCGAAGCCAAGGACCAGATGTTCGCCTATACGGACATCAAAGATTCGCCTTGGTACGTCGTCGAGACCGACAACAAGAAAAGCGCCCACCTGAACCTGATCGCGCACCTGCTCTCGCTGATCCCATATGAATCCGTACCGTACGATCGCATCGAAGTACCGCCGCGTCAAAAGCGCGCCTACGAACGCTCGCCGAAGTCGCTGCAGACGATGGTGCCGACGCTTTACGAGGTGGAGTGAACGATGCGAGTCAGCGATCTGAAGATCAATCCGCTGCTGGCGGTGCAACCGGATGCAAGTCTCGCCGACGTCGCACGGCGCATGCGCGTCGAGGACTCCGGGTCGGCGGCGGTGATGAAGGACGGGCGCCTGCACGGGATCATCACGGAGCGCGATCTCGTCCAGGCGATCGCGGACGGCATCGACCCGCGCGTGATGACGGCGGCACTCTTTATGTCGGCGCATCCCATCACGGCGAGCCCGGACGACGACGTCGCGTTCATCGCGCTGCGCATGATCGGGCTCGGCATTCGCCACCTTCCGGTCGTCGACGCGGAGGGGACGCCGATCGGCATGCTCTCCGCGCGCAGCCTCGCCGCCGCGCTGGAGATCCCGCCCGCCCCGTCACGCTGAGCTTGTCGAAGCGCGGCTCAGCCTGCCGGCGAGGGATCGCCGAGCTCCGTCAGCGCGTCTGCTCGTCCTCTTGCCATCGGGCGAACGTCATGCGCTCGACGTCGAACCGATCGGTCGTGCGGCAATAGACGGATGGCGAGCCGAGTCGCCCGATCGGTGCGAAGTCATTGATGTGAAAGCGCGGGCCGAGCAAATGGTCCGCAACGTGAAACATCACGACTTCGCCGATGAAGAGCGAGTTCGCGCCAAGGGGCTGCTCGCTGAACAGCTTGCACTCGAGACTGACCTGCGCCTCGGCGACGCGAGGCGTCATGATGCGAACGGACGGTGCCGGATGCAAGTGCGCGGCCTCCAACTCGCTGTGCTCCGGCGGGAAGTCCGCCGCGGAGACGTTCATGGCGTCGAACAGCTCCTCGGTTACGAGATTCACGACGAACTCGCGGCTAAAGCGGATATTGCGTGCCGTATCTTTGGATGCGCCGGCATCGTTCCGGCCGACGCTGACGATGACATACAGCGGGTCGGCGCCGACCGCGTTGAAAAAACTGAACGGAGCGAGATTGATCACGCCGCTTTGACTTTGGCTGCTGACCCAGGCGATGGGCCGCGGGACGACCAGATTGGTCAACAGCTTGTAGTTTTCCGCAACGGAGAGATCGGCTGGATCGATGTGCATGGCGGTCCGGTGAGCAGCGCTCTTACGAACGCGCCGTCAGATCGGTGCCGCCGGCGCCGGCGGCCGGAGCGGCTCCACGATCGGCGCGTCGAGCGCGAGCACGATCTTGCCCCTGGCCTTGCGGCGTGCGAGCTCGCCATACGCGGCGTGCAGCGAGGCAAAGGGATAGATGGCGGTCAGCGGCATGACGAGCTCGCCCCAAGCGATCAGGTTCGCCACGGCCGCGAGCGTCTCGCGCGACGCAGCCGCGGCCGACCCGTCCGCCTTGACGCCGTATTTCTGCGCCCCGGCGAAATCGATGATCGTGTCAATGCGCTCGCGCGCGACGCCGAGCGTGACGGCGAGTTCGACATAGCCGCCGCCGAAGAGGTCGACAAAAGCGTCGATCCCTTTCGGGGCGAGCGCCCGTAACCGTTCCGCGAGGCCGTCTCCGTACGCGAGATGCTCGACACCCACGGAGCGCAGGAACGCCGCGCTCTCATCGCTTGCGATGCCGATGACGCGAGCGCCCGTGCGCCGCGCGAGCTGGCTCGCGAGAGAACCCACGCCGCCCGCCGCGCCGCTGATCGCCACCACGTCGCCCGGCTTCAGAGAGACCGCGCGCACGGCCGCGACCGCGGTCGTCGCGACGACGAACAGGCTGCCGGCACGGAACCAATCGAGCGCCGCGGGCTTGGAGATCAGGTGCGACGGATCGATTGCAACGTACTCTGCTTGCGCCGTGCGGCGCTCCGACCAGCCGAGAACTTCGTCGCCCGGCGCGAACCCTCTGACGTCGGCGCCGACCGCATCGACGCGGCCCGCGAAATCCGTGCCTTGACCGAAGGGGAACTCCATCGGAAACATATCGCGCAGATAGCCTTCGCGAATCGAGATCTCGCCCGGATTCGTGCCCGCGGCGACGACGCGCACGACCACCTCATCCGGCTGCGGCTCGGGCTTCGCAACGTCGACGATGCGCAGCTGGTCGATTCCGCCGTACGCGGAGAGTTGAACGGCTTTCGGCATATGCGACCCGCCTTTGATTCACGCGCGGACCGTCCCTGTGCGCGGCACGGCGCCGCAGTCTCGAGGCTTACTATGAAAGCTCGGCTTACCGAGGGCCCGCATTGCCTCATCAAGTCCGCCGGGCGCGCGGCCACCAACCTGGCCATCAAACCGGCAGCAGCAAACTTCGGCCCAAGACTCCGGTGATTTGATCTTGTGCGGCCAACGCGATGGTGCGTGCAATGCCGTCGAGCGGACTCAGCTTGACGGCGACGTCCCAAGCCAGGTCGCGCGCCGCGCGAACGTTCCAAATTGCGAGAAAGCGGCCGATCTTGCCCGTGTCCTGCGCCGCTTCGCCCAGGATACCCGTTGCGAGAAACGTCAACGCTTGCGGCAGCGCCGCTTCCAAGAGGCTGTTGACCGCTTCGAAGTCGTCGTGCTCCGGACTCGTCGTGAGCAGCACGAGATTGGGCGGGCCGCCAGCCTGGAGCAACGCCAACGCCAAGTCGTGGTTGATGTGCGCGTTCATCCCGGCCAGTGCAAACTGGATGCGATCGATGCCCGCCGAAAAGCGCGCCTCGAACAGCGCCCGCCACGAGCTCGGAACATTTGCGGCTTGCCGTAACCAATTCGCGACCGCATCGAGATAGAGCTGGGCGAACACGAGATCGAGCCGGTTCAGCCACAACGGATCCTTCCACTGGCCCGAGGGCAGCGCCGCGTCGACTTGTTGCGTCACCCGCAAATAGAGCAAATTGAACCACTTGAGCCCGTCGCCGGCGGGCAACGCGCCGTCGATCGCCTCCATCCTCGCGACCACATCCGCGATCGACTGGGCGGGCGCCTGGCTCACGATTTGCAGCAGTTGCTGGTCGGCGGCTGAGTCGTTCACGGCTTCATCCTCGCGCGGAATCGGCGGCGGAACCGGGCATTTCGTCGTTGCGCGCGCGATGCCTCGGCGCGCCGCTCCCGCGCGCTCGAGCGCGGCCCGAACGAGCCTGGGATTTGGCGCCGGGAGATTGTGGGGTCGCGCTTAGCGCATTTGACCGAGCAGGCCGCGCGCAGCGGTGTACCACGCCGCGATCGCGGTCGCTATGCCGAAGTAACCACCCACATGGCTCAATGCGGGCACCGACGCGTACGCACCGCCGGCGAGTAATAAGAACGTGATGTCGAGCAGCACGAACGTGACCAGAAGCGGACGGCTGACTTTTGCCGCCCCGAACGTCATAAGCACGCTAAAGATGCCCCAGGCCAAAAGGAACGTTCCGATCGCGCCAGGCACGGTTTCCGCAGGCAGCTTGCCGACGTAAAATGTTACCAGGAGCGCGAATGAGATCCAAAACGCGCCGTATGACGTAAATGCCGTGGCGCCGAAAACATTGTTGCGCCTGAATTCCCACATGCCCGCACCGAACTGCGCTAAGCCGCCGTACGCCAGGGCGAGACCGAGCACGACGAAGTCTCCGCCCTTTCCGATGAAGCCCGCGTTGACGCAGGACAGAACGAACGTCGTAAGTGCGAACGCCGCGAGCCCAAGCGGCGCCGGATCCGCCACGCTCGTATTCGTGCTTTTTGCCGCCGGCGCCGCCGGCATCGAAAAGGTGCTGGTGGCCATATCTCAAGACTCCTCCTGGGACGCGCAATGTAGGAAACCTAGCATGCCGGCCGTCGCCGGAGATATGACGTTTCTTGCGCACACGCGACCGCGACGCGCGCCCGCGCGGAGTTCGAAGTTCAAACCGCAACGTGCAAGCCCGGCACGCACGGTTCACAAAGGACTCGCTGCTGCGGCCGCTCGACGTTCGATCGAAAGGCGGCGCGCCTGGCCGGTTTCGAGCCGTTCTCGTGAGCACGTGAGCGAACGAGCGCGATAGAGCGACACTTCTTAGTGCGAACTGAACCGGAACTGCTTGGCGGCGCTCGAGGGCACGGTCTGACCGAGGCATTACGAGTCGCAACGATTGCTACTTCAACATCTTGAGCAAATCGAGTGAACACCGCGGATGTTCCGACCGCACCCGTTCGGAGGAGCCTCACGATCGTACCGATCGCCCCGGTTGACCAACTGCGATCGTAACTAAGCAAGAAGAGCCGGTCCGGACCGGCACTTCTCTTGTTAGTAGCTAGATGAGCTTCGGTCCCCATCCGCGGAATAGACCGTTGTCTTTGCGCGGACGAAGCACGCGATTGTTTTCGCGCTCACCGTCGTCACCGAGAACCGTAGGGTCCGCGGGGCGAGGCGGATTTCGAGGCGGATTTCGAGGATGCTCGTTCATAGAAAACCCCATCGGAAAGAGCCGTACGCAAGGCGCGCACGGTTTTGGAAAAAAACGGAGCCCCCGCATCGCGAGGGCTCCGTGGCTTAGAACGCGCTAAACGTCAGCTAAGCAGCCGAAGGTACCCACGATGGACGTTCCCCGCGTTGAAAGACCAACAGGAAACGGCTCATGATGTCGTTGTGAGAAACACGGACTTGCATTGTGCTTACCATCTCCTAGCCTCCCTTCCACGCAAAGAGTGAGTACTGAAAAAGCGTGACGGCATCGTATCAGTGCTTGCGAAAAAAGTCAATTGCACACCGTGGATTACAGGATCGACGGCGGCGCGATCGTCGAACCTTCGATCAGCCGGCGGCCCCATGCTATGGCGGCACGCGGCAATCTCGCGGCGTTCGTCGCGCGCACGCTCGAGAACGCGCGCACGGCGCATGCCGCGCAGACGTGGGTCGATCTCGTCGATCGTGGCGCGGGCGACGGCGGCGGGCTCGAGGCCGATCACGGCAGCGACATCATGCGCTCCGACGACATCGCGGGCGCGATCGCCGACGGCGTCGCGCTGCACGCGAAGGAACACCCCGAGGACGCTCAGCGCAAAGCGCCCCACGTGGCTTGCGCCCTCGGGAAATCGACTCCGCGCCTCCCGGACCGCCCGAGAGCGGCCGGATTTGGGCGGCTCTGAATCGAAAAGGAGAGTCATATGGGGAATCCCAGCTTAGCGGACGATGCTGCTTCCGAACTGCAGAAGGAGAGTCCGATGCCTCATCCGTTCGTCCACGCCGAACTGCACGCCACCAACGTCTCTGCCGCCAAGACGTTTTACGGATCGCTGTTCGGCTGGGAGCTCAAAGACGAGAACATGCCGGTCGGCGTCTACACGATGATCGGCGTAGGCGAAGGAACGGGCGGCGGGATCCTGCAGCAAATGATTCCGGGAGCACCCTCGACATGGGTGCCGTACGTGCTCGTCGACGACATCGAGACGCACACGAAGAAGGCGGAATCGCTCGGCGCGACGGTGACCGTCCCCATCACCGACGTCGGAATGGGAAAGCTTAGCGTTCTCACCGATCCGACCGGAGCGCCGCTCGGACTTTGGCAACCTTCGAGCGCTGGCTGAACGCCCTCTCGCCCACGCCGGCCGCGATGAGATCCTCGGCCAAGTCGCCTTAAGACGTAATCGAATGCGGATTCGTAGATACGGCGGGCCACAAAGAGTGGAATCGCGTTCATTGCGTACGCGTTACGGATATGTTTCCAGAGCATGAAGTTGTCATGGTAGATCCACTCGCGCCAGTTTTTGACTTCAACCAGGATTGCGGCTTCTTCGACCGGCTGGGTCGGGCAATAGATGATGCCGTCGGATGCCCCGGTAATGCGCGGGTCCTTCAGATCACCCCAATGTTCGCCAATGATGAACTTTCCGCTATTACATCGTATTGGGCGGAAGACGTATTAGACGAGCAAATGCTCATGACGCGGGCGTATTGGATTGTTCAGACCTTCTATCTGTGCGAGGAACAGAGTTGCAAGACGTGCTCCTGGACTGGCGACGATTCCATGCTCCGTCTCGCGAGACGCGCGCTTGAAGTGCTCCGCAAAGAATATCCGCCTATGGTTGCGAGCGTCCCGGAGTTGCAGGGCTACGAAATCTCTTGGGAGCGAATTGCACGTTAGGGCGCGGCATGCCGGCGAAGAAAACTATCCGAACCTGAATGCCGCGGCAGCCGACGTCGATCCGAATTTCGTCGCTTATCAATCCTACGATGGCGTCTCGCTTGTTCCCGGTGCCACGCTAAGCAGCAGGACTAGAGCGGCAAGTTCTTTTACGATGCCTGCGCCTCCGAGCTGTGCGCTCGACGCGCATGGTTATTGCGTCGCGACGGATATCGTCACGTATAGTTCGGTCCCTGCCGAGGCATGCACTAACGGTTCCGACGCTCCGATTGTTGGCAAGAAAACGACGACTTATCAGATTCTCAATGCTAAAGGCGTTCTGGAGCCGTATCAGGACTGGGTCTACAACGAGTTCGGTTGCCCGGGTGCCGGCTGGCATCCCAGCAACCCCGCGACCTCGTTGAATGACTCAAGTCTTCCCTGACCTTCGTCGAATGCCGTCATCCTCGGAGAACGAACGGACATGATTTTTCTCGTCTCTCTGCTCTATCTGCTTCATCCGTTGGCATTGCCCGCGGGAACGACTGCTGTTCTCGGCCCGACATCATCCCAGGCAGCGATGGAGCCGGTTCTCTATCGACGCCCGACCACTATTTCAATGTCGCGAGGCGGTACGGTTGGACTCGTCGTCGGGGAATCTGAGGAGCATGCCTTCGACCGAGTGTACGTCTTCCGCAATGGCGCTTCGGATGCGATTCCGATCGTACCGGAGAGCCTACTCGGGCGTTTCTTTCTTTCGGTCTACAACGAAGAGCATGGTACGACAGGCTTTAATTTAACATATCTGCGATGCGTCTACCCGATCCAGGCCGAGACGCTCGTCGTCGAGTGCGAACGGGAAGTGTTTGCTGCTGCAAGCGCGCTCAAGGATGGACGCGGCGCTTTTGCCGATGCGCTGATCGGGGCGCTCGACGCACGCGCGGGATGCACGTCGACGGCGACGTTCGATCGAAACGCTGCGCGTCTGGCCGGCTTCGAACTCCTAGCGTGAATCGTAGCCTTGATCTCCACCTGAACCTCCTTTGCAATCATGGACCCGAGGGGTCCACGGGAGGCTCAGGTGGGTCCCTTTTCAATCGCTTTCCTGCGTTGGGCCTCCCCGACAGCGTCTTGGATCCTCTTCTGGCGGGTTTCGGGTTTGACCGCCTCGTCGATCAGCCGGAGAATAAAGTTCTGTCGGCCCGGAGGGAGAGACTTGAAGTCCTCCTCGGCTTCTTTCGCACGCAGAGCGGCGAGAAGGTCTTCGGGATACGTTACAACTGATCGGTCAAGGACCGTGATTTGCACATGCACCCGATCGCCTGTTTTGGTTCTCGTCTCTTTCCGAACCTTGGCCTTGATGCGGATATAGTGCTGCCCGCCCCCGATCGGAAACAGGCTCACCTTAAAAGGCGCCGAGTCGTTGAGACGAGCCATGACTAGGACTGGGCCTCTAGTCCCCAGAGCTTCGGTGATCTCTGCCGGAACCGGAACGGCGCAGTAGTCCATTCCTTCGGCCCAATTTTCGAGCGTCGCTTCAAACGAAAGCTGCCTGGCGGGAGCTGGTGTGCGTTCCATCTGAGCCGTGCTTCTACGTGATCGCGACCGACACGCCCTGGCGGCTCAGCCCTTACGACATCGCAGCGCAATGGCAACGACGGCAGTCCAAACGCGCTCGGCTCCTTGTTGCCAGCCCATCTCGTCGCGATAGACCCTCCGACCGCACTCGTTCGGAGGAACCTGATGATCGTACCGATCGCAACCCAGCGCGCTGGGCGCGCGCTTGAATTCGGACTGTATCGCGACGGCGATAACAACCTCGATCTCGTCCAAGAGAAGACGATCGCACAAGCGGCTGAAACGAGCCTGAACGATCGCAGCGTGGAATTCACCGTCGAGGATACGACGGCGCGCAACCCGTTCGGCGCTCGCACGAGACTGCATACCGAGGATTACAAGATCGACGGTGGTGCGATCGTCGACCGTTCCATCAGCCGGCGGCCGCACGACATGGCTGCGCGCAGCAATCTTGCGGCGTTCGTGGCACGGACGCTCGAGAACGCGCGGACGGCGCACGCCGCGCAGACCTGGGTCGACCTCGTCGACCACGGCGCGGGTGACGGCGGCGGGCTCGAAGCCGATCACGGCAGCGACATCATGCGTTCCGACGACATCGCGGGCGCGATCGCCGACGGCGTTGCGCTCCACGCGAAGGAACACCCCGAGGACGCTCAGCGCAAAGTCGACGGTTTGGTGGCAAACCAATGCCTGATGGCGACGCTCGGCTTCTCGTCGGCGCTCTCGCACGCCGGCGTCCGGTTCTTGGCGGCATCGCCGGAGACCATGATCGCCCCGGGCGTGCCGTCGAGCGTCGCGCACGAGATCGCCCAGCACATCGGTGATCCGCAGGCGATGGCGCGCGCTGTGGTGGACGGCACGATGAAGACGCGTTACCACATCGCAGGCGGGGGTTCGTTCGGCCCCGCGGCCGCGTTCGACGTCCTCGACCTCGATCCGGCCAAGATCGCAACCATGGAGAACGCGGTCAAACAACTGGATGATGCGCTCGCGAGCGCCGCCCGCAACAGGACGGCACGAAGCGCGATCCGCGAGGATGCGCGCGCGATCGGCGGTATGGTCCGTTTCCCGCACGACGAGCGGATGCCGTGGCAGGCCGACCGGCCGGCGCTCGCGCTCTACAGTACGTTCGCGGAGGACGGCCGTTTGCCGGATTCGGTCCGGAGCGCAGCGCAGCGGGCCAATGATGCGGTGCGCGCGACCGTGCTCGCCCACCGGGAGTCGGACGATTTCGCAGCGTTCGATCATTCCGACTATTCGGACGCGGCTGGGCCGACCGTGCACTTTCCGACGCGCCGCAACGAAATCGATCCCTGGGCGCCCCGGGTGAGCGAGACCGACACCGCGTTCTTCAGGAGCGTCGACGGAGCTCGCGTCGCAGGCGCGGTCGCTTAGCGAGCGGGACCGCGCCGCTCCCTCAAAGCAGGCCGCTACGCACGCGCTGAATCAGGAGCCATGTGAAAAAGCCAAGCGCGCCCAGCGTTAGGCTAAACGACGCGTAGGTCGACCATTCGCCCGCGGAGAGATCCCGTACGTTCAGGCTTGCGGCGAAAAGCAGCAATGCGTAGATCGAGACGTACCAGGCGACACGAAGCATCATTTGGACGCGGCTTAGGCCGTCCAGACGTAGCGCGCCTATGCGCCAGAAGGCGCGCGCGCCCGAGCCGGGATCGTCGCGCCGGGGCGTTGACATCAAGAGAAACCTCACTGATTGCTTACCTCTCTCTTCGGCACGCAATCCGCAGGCATTACTTGCGATAACCCAACTACTTAAGGAAAGTATGCCCAAAATCGTTTCCAGCCCGCCTGTTGGGCGGCCTGAGCGGCCTGGCGCGGACAAAAGCGAAGGCTTCGGCCGCCCGCGCGAACGGAGCGAAGGGCGGGCGCCCCCGCAAACAGTAGCGAAGGGCGGCCGCCCGCGCAGAGCCGGCTATTTTGCCTTCGCGTAGTTCTCGTAGCCGGTGAAATCGACGATCACGCATGGTTCGTTGCCGGTGACCCAGGCATCGTGGCCGGGCGGCAGCGACATCGCGTCACCTGGTCCGAAATCGAATCGCTCGCCGTCGTCCATGACGGCCGTCATCCGCCCCGAGATCACGTAACCGAGGTGCGGAGCTCTACATGAATCGGTTTGCGCAATGGGCTTCACGCACACCGACCACTTCCAGCCGGGCTCGAACGTCGCACGGCCCATCGACGTGCCGCCGACGTTGACGATCTCGAGCTTCCCCTTCGGAAAGGCACGGACCTCATCAGGCGAGCTCAAATTCTTGCGTCCGGCAGACTGTAACGTTTGCATAATCCGATCCTCCGCAAAGCGAACTGACCCGGCCCAGCGCCGGGAAAACAATCTAGCACGGCGCCGGTCGCTCGATAAGGACATTTCGCAGACAACCATTTTAGCGAACTTGCGCTATCTCGATCTGATAAGCGAAATGACCGGCCCATTTTTCGTCCGGCGCTAGCGAACGAGCGGCACTCCGTCCGGATAGATCGGTCGATTGACGATCTGCTCGAGCTGCGCGCCGCTCGCCCCGAGCGCGAGCCGGCAAAAACGCTCGAAGCTCTCGCGTTCCGCTTCCGCTTCGGCGTAGCGCGTCGTCGCCGTGAGGTCGACGCGCTCACGCACGTCGAGAAAGCGCACGTAGCGGCCGTCATCGTCGTTTCCCGTCTCGACGAGTCCCGCTTCTTCGAACATCCGTACCGCGGCGCTCACGGTCTCAGCTTCGACGCCTTTGATCTCGAGCGTGCGCGCGATGTCGGTTTGCGTCATGCGCAGCATTCCGAACATCGCGAGCTTCTTCATTTCGCGGTACAGCTCGCGCAGCGTGGCCAGCGTCGGCGCCGCGCGCGCGATGATGAAATCATTCAAGGAGCGGTCGAAATCTCCGAACAGGAGATGGATCCGCGCCGGGGCTCCGTCGCGCCCGACCCGCCCGGCCTGCTGGTTGAACTCCGTCACGTCGAAATTCAAGTGATAGAGAAACACGTCGCGCACGTCCGGGAGATCGATCCCCTCGCCGAACGCCGACGTCGCCGCGACGATGCGCACGTCGCCGGCGCGAAACAGCGCTTCGACGTTCGCGCGATCCGTCGACGAGAGGCCCGCGTGGTAGAACGCCGCGACGTTGCCGAGCGTGCGCCGCAAGCCCTCCGCCAGCTTCGTCGCCTGATCGCGCGAGTTGCAATACACGATCGCCTTCCCGCTCGGATCGAGCCGCTGCGCGATGTAGGCGAGCTTGTCCCGCGTGCCGCGCGCGTCGACGACCTGCAGATTCTCGCGCACCGTCGGATCGATGACCCAATGCCCGATGCGCAGCGCCTCGCGGATCCCTCGAAAGGCGTCCTCGTTCGCGGTCGCGGTCAGGGCCAGCACCTGCGGGTTTCCAAGCTCCGCGATGAAGCCGCCGAGCGCCGCGTATGCCGCGCGGTGACGCGATTCGTGCACGTGATGCGCCTCGTCGACGACGACGAGCGAAGGCCGGTTGTGCTCGCACGTGAACGCGGCCTTGTGATGCTGGGTGAACTCGGGCGTCGCGAGGATCACGTCCCAACTGCCGTCCGCCAGAGCCTCATCGAGGGCGTCGCGCTCGGCCGCTTCGATCGAGCCGTTCGCGCGCAGGATGCGCAGCCCGAACCCTCCGAGGCGGCGCGTGAACGATTCGAACTGGTCGTTGGCGAGCGCCCGAAGCGGATAGAGCACGAGCGTCTTCGCGCCGCGCTCGAGTGCGCGCTGCGCCGCCGGGAGCTGAAAGCAGAGCGACTTCCCGCGCCCCGTGCCCATGACCGCGAGCGTGTTCTCGCCCCCGGCGACGAGTTCGAGCACGTCGTGCTGCGCCGGCCGCAAGCTCCCGTCGCCGATCAACGCGCGCCGCAGATCCTCGCGTTCGGCGCCGCGCTCCCCCCGCGCGACGCGTCGCGCGACCGGATCGCGCCCGCGGCGAACGCGGATGTTCGTGCCGACATGCTTGTCGCCGCCGCCCGTCACGTCCGTGACGGTCGCCGTGTAACGCTCGCCGGCGTCGATCTTCGGCGCGATCCGCAGCGCGATCTCGCGCCGCAAGAAGCCCAGTTGCAGATCGCCGTAGCACACCGCGATCGCGTTCGGATCGAACGGATTCTCCGGCATGCGCCGCAGCTCGACGCGGTCGCCCGCCGCGAGGCCCGCGATCACATCCTGGCGGCCTTCGAACGTGACGCCGACGATCTTCGTGTTGAACTCGTCCGCCTCGCCGATCCGCGCGAACGGCTCGCGCGAGAGCAGCTCGTCGCGCCGCGCGAAGAGATCGTCGAGAATCGCCCCGGGATCGCGAAGCACAGGCGGCTCCGCCGCTTCGAACGCGTCCGGCGGGAGCGCCGGGGCCGCAGGGGCGGCGGGCTTCGGTTTCCGCGTGCTTCGGGCTGCCACGCTGCGCGCAGGCGGAGGCGCAGGCGCGGGCTCCTGCAGCAGCGGAGCGTCTTCCGCCGCCGGGAACGACGCGAGGAGCCGCTCGAAGGCGGCTTCCGATGCGGTCGGGGGCGGGAGGCTACTTCTCCGGCTTGGCGGTCGCGGTCGGTTCGGTTGCGGCATCTGCGACGAACGGCTCGTGCTCGTCGAAACTCAGGTGGATCTCTTCGTGCCCGAGTGCGAGCTCCTGGTCGTGCAGGCCGGCGTTCTGCGCGTCGAGCGGGTCGATTTGGGGGCCCTGTGAACGCACAGGCTCTTCGTACTGCCCGGCCTCGTCCTCGAGTTCCGGCACGTCGCTTGCGACCGTCGTTGCGGACGCCTGAGAGCCGGCCGCGCTCCCGCTCTGCGAGGGGCGCTGCTTCTTCTTGTAACGCGCCGGCCCGGCCGGGCCGCGCGGCTGCTGGGAGCGCTCGCGTTCGCGCCGTTCCTTGCGCGCCGCAAGCACGGCGGCGCGTTCCTTCGCGGTGGCCGCCTGCGAGCGAGCTTCCGCGACGGTCCGCGGCTTGTCCAACTCGTCGTGATGCGCGGGACGCGCGGCCAGACGCTCGTTGAGCCAGCGGAAGAGCGCGGGAGGCTCCTCGCGCAGCTTCGAGACCAGCGGCGCCGAGAAGAAAATCGAGTGATAGCCGCCGGAGCAGATGCCCACGAGCAGCGCGAATGCGAAGTTCTGCAGCGACGCGCCGCCCAGCGCAAGCAACGCGACGAGCGTGATCACCACGGTCGCCAGCGTGTTCAGCGAGCGCGTCATCGTCTGCAGGATCGAGGTGTTGACGATCTGGCGGAACGGCTCGCCCGCCATCAGCTTGATGTTCTCGCGAATCCGGTCGAGAATGACGATCGTGTCCATCACCGAGTAACCGATGACGGTCAGGACGGCGGCCAGGAACGCGTCGTCCGCGCGCCGGCCGGCCATCGCGTAGATGCCGATCATCATGAGCGAATCGCGCACGAGCGCGACGACCACGACGAACCCGAAGATGTAATTCCAGCCGAAGCGGAACGCGATGTACAGGAACTGGATCGCGATCGCGATCACGAGCGCCTCGATCGCGCGGATCAAGTACTCTTTCGAAAGCGACGGCCCGACCGAGGACATGGACCACTGATCCTTGTCGATCGGCGCGAGCGCCCCAAGCGCGTTCTGCAGCGGCGCGGGATCGTTCCCGAAGGCCGTCTGCGTCTCGATCGTGTAGCGCTCGTTCGGCTCCGTATCGCCCGTCCGCGCGAGCGTGTTGATGACGGCATCCTTGGCGCCGACGGTCGCCAGGGCGTCGGCGAGTTGAGCCTTCGTGACCGGCGTCTTGAACTTGACCGTGACGTCCGTTCCGCCGGTGAACGAGAGCCCGAGCCGCAGCGGGTACCCCTTGGTCACCCAGGTGTAGCCCATCGTGATCAAACCGGCCAGGATGATCGCGTACGAGATGTACGAGACCGTGCGGAACCAGCCGACGACATCCCACTTTTGGTTGCGGAAAAACATCGCGCTAGGCCCCGTACAGCTTCGGATCGTTCGCGAGATCGTTCTCGACGACCACATCCATGAAGAAGCGCGTGATGAACACGGCCGTTATCAGCGAGAAGATCGTCCCCCAGAACAGCGTGTAGGCGAAGCCCTTCACCGTTCCGGTCCCGAGCATGAACAACACGCCCGCGCCGACGATCGTCGTGAAATGACTATCCCAAACCGAGCTGAACGCGCGCGAGAAGCCGACGCGGACGGCCGCGCGCAGCGTCTTGCCGGCCCAAAGCTCTTCTTTGAGACGCTCGAAGATCAGAACGTTCGCGTCGACCGCCATCCCGATCGAGAGCACGAAGCCCGCGATGCCGGGGAGCGTCAGGACGGCCTTCGAGGCGGCCAAAATCCCGAGCAGCATCACCACGTACACGATGAGCGCGACGTCGGCCATGAAGCCGGGGAGCCGGTACCAGCCGAGCATGAACACGAGCACGAGGCCCAGGCCGACGACCGAGGCCCACAGCGAGCGCTCGAGGTCCGTCTTGCCCAGCAGCGGCCCGACCGTATCGTTCTCGAGGATCGAGACGCCGACCGGCAAGGCGCCGGCGTTGAGCTCGTTCGCGATCAGCGTCGCCTCTTCGGGCGTGAAGCGACCGGTGATCTCGCCGTCGCCGGCGATGACGCCTTGGATCGTCGCGGCCGAGACGTACTTCTTGTCCAAGAAGATCCCGAGCAGCCGCCCCATGTTCTCTTGCGTCATCTTCGCGAACTCGGCGGGCTTCTTCGTCTGGAACAGGATCCGGTAATTTTCGCCGTTCGACTGGTCGGGCGCGGGCTGCGCTCCCTTGAGGTCGGCGCCGTTGTAGACGATCGCCCCGCTATCCTTATAGGCGCCGTTCGGATCGTTCGCATAGGCCGTGTCGCGGCGAGCGCGCTCTTCGACGGCGGGCGGCACGATCTTGAAATCGAGCTTCGCGACGTCCTTGAGCAGCTGGATCGCGGCGTTGGGATCCTTGACGTTCGGCAGCTCGACGAGGATCCGGTCGCTGCCGACGTTCGTGATCACGGGCTCCGAGACGCCGAGCGTATTGATGCGGTTTTGGACGACCTGCTGCACCTGTTGTTGGACCTGCGGCGTGATCTTCGGGACTTCAGGCGAGGTGTTCAACTGCAAAAGGACGCGAACGCCACCTTGCAGATCCAGCCCAAGGTGGATTTTCTGCTGAATCGGCAGGATCAGGTACAAACATAGCCCGACCACGCCGAGCACGGCGAGTGCCTTCAGCGGGGTCTTCAAACGCAACCACATGTATTACCGAGCCCGGGGAAGGGTAGAACCCGCGTATTGTAACAGGGTCGACCTACCCCGTCAAACGGAAAAAAGGCGTCTTCTGTATGGATGTCAAGACCGCCGACGCGACTTTGCTGCAGACCCGTTACCGGCTTACGAGGCAGCGCTCCGGGGTACTCCACGCCCTGGGCGACGGCGCCCATCTGACGGCCGAGGCGATTCTGGAGCGGGTCCGCAGCGACCAGCCGCAGGTCAGCCTCGGCACCGTCTACCGGACCCTCGAGATCCTGCGGGGCCTGGGCCTCGTGCAGGTTTTCACGCCCGCGGGGAGCGCCTCGCTCTATGAAGCGGCGCTCGACAAGCACCATCACCTGCTCTGCACGATCTGTCGCGAGGTCCGCAACGTGACGATCCAGGGCCTCTCGACGCTCGCTTCGGAGACGGCCGGCCGGCTCGGCTTCGACGACGTCGACTACGCTCTGACGATCACGGGCCGCTGCCCGAGCTGCGCCGAGGACTGAGCCGCCCTCGCCGAGGCTTCAGGCCGGAACGCTCGCGGGCGCCTCGATGACCTCGGCCGGGCGCACTTCGAGATCGGGTGGGAGCTCCGCGAAGGAGTAGACCTCGAGCGGGACGCCGAGCCGGCTCGTCACGGCGGCGAGCGTGGGGCGCAGCGCGGCCGTGCAGACGAGCGCCGCGCGCTGCCGGGGGACCGCCGCGAGATAGCGCGCCACGGCGGCGCGCAGGTGGGCGGCGCCGCGCGGGTCGGGCGCGGCGATCCCTCCGAGGCACCATGTCGCGCGCAGCTCCTCCTCGAAGGCGGGTGCGAGCACGATCGGCTCGAGCAGCCGCAAGCCGCGGCGGGCCAGCTGGGCCGGGACGAGGCGCTTGCGGACCGCTTCGATCAGCTCGCCCGGATCGCGGGTCGCCCCGCTCGCGTCGACGAGCGCCTCGAGCAGCACGACCGGGTCGCGCGGCCAGACTCGCTCGCGCAAAAGCCCCTCGATGACCCGCTGGACGAGCGCGATCGGCAGCGCGTCGCCGCCGATCTCCTTCACGAGCGACGGCACGCTCGCGCGCAGGTGCTCCAGCAGCGTCTGGACCTCTTGGCGCCCGACGAGATCGGCGGCGTGGGCGCGCGCGACCTCCGCGAGATGCGAGCCGACGATCGAGATCGGGTCGAAGACGAGCGCGCCGGCCGTTTGTGCCGCTTCACGGGCCCCCGGCGGGATCCAGCAGGCGTCCATGCCGTAGACCGGCTCCCGGACGCGCTCGCCTGCGAGCTGGTCGAGGACCGGCGGATCCGCGACCGCGAGCACGGCGTCCAGGCGCAGCCGCCCCTCCGCCGCGAGCGCGTCGCGCACCCGGATCGCGTAGCCTTCGCGCGCGAGGTCGTCGCGCAAGCGGACGCCGGGGAGGATGAACCCGAGATCGCTCGCGAGCGCCCGCCGGATCTCGCCGATCCGGTCCAGCAGGGCCTCGGCGTGGGGCGCCAAGAGCAGCGGGGCGAGATCGGAGCCGATCTCGATCGACAGCGCGTCGACCCCGAGCAGCGCGAGCGCCGTCTCCGGCCGCCGGATCGCCGCCCGCCGGGCGGCCTCGTTCGCACGGACCAGTCCGTCCGCGCGGTCGCGCCGGCGGCGCAGCGCAAGCTCCGCCGCCCCGCCGAGCGCGCAGCCCAGCAGCACGAACGGGGCGTGCGGGAGCGCGGGAACGAGCGCGAGCACGAGCGCGAAGGCGCCTCCCGCGCGCAGCACTTCGGGGCGCGCGGCGATCTGCGCGACGAGGTCGGCTCCGAGCGAAGCGTCGGCCGTCACGCGCGTGACCATCAAGCCCATCGAGGCCGAGAGCAGAAACGCCGGGAGTGCGGTCGCGAGCGCGTTCCCGATCGAGAGGATCGCAAACGTGTCGAGCGCATCGAGCGGGCTCATGCCGTGCATCACGCCGACGCCGACGCCGCCGAGCACGTTGAGCACGATGACGATCGCGGACGCGATCGCATCGCCCTTCACGAATTTTCCGGCGCCGTCCATCGCGCCGTAGAAATCCGCCTCCTTCTGCACGAGCGCGCGCTTGCGCCGCGCGCCCTCCGCGTCGAGCGCTCCGGCGTGCACCTCCGCATCGATCGCGAGCTGCTTGCCGGGCATCGCGTCGAGCGTGAAGCGCGCGGCGACCTCGGCGACGCGCTGCGAACCGGCAGCGATCACGAGGAACTGAATGACGATCAGGATCGCGAGCACGATGAATCCCACGATGAGGTTCCCCCGCACGACGAACTCGCCGAACGCCGGGATCAAGCTTCCGGCGCCGCCCGGCAGATGACCCTGCGTGAGAATCAAGCGGGTCGCGGAGACGTCGAGCGCGAGCCGGAACAGCGTCGCGATCAACAGCGCCGGCGCGAAGGCCGAGAACTCCAGCGGGTCGTCGACGGTGATCGCGATCAGCAGCACGATCCCGGCGCCCATGATGTCGCACGCCAAGAGCGCATCGAGCATCCACGGCGGCAGCGGGACGACGAAGATCAGAACGATCGAGAGGACCCCGGCCGCAAGGCCGTACGTCGCTGTGCGGGCGTTCACGGCGCGCGGCGCTCGGCGAGCGCGAGCGCCGCGACGATCTGCGCCGCGGCAACGTAGGCCTCGACCGGGATCGCGGCGTCGACGTCGCAGCGGGCGAGCAGCAGACGCGCGAGCGGGACGTTCTCGAAGAGCGGAATCCCAAGCTCGCGGGCGCGCCGCTTGACGGCTTGCGCGCCCTCGTCGACGGCGCGCACGAGCACGCGCGGCACGGCGATCTCCGGCGGCCGGTAGGCGAGCGCGATCGCGACGTGGGCCGGGTTCGTCACGACGAACGACGCTTCGGCGACGCGCGCGAGCGAGCCGCGAATCAGATGGCGGTGCGCCTGACGGCGCCGCCCGCGCAGTTGCGGATCGCCGTCCTGCTCCTTGTGGTCGCGGCGCATTTCATCGAAGCTCATGCGCAAGCGGCGCAGGCGCCGCGCGCGTTCCAGCAGCACGTCGAGCGCGCCGGAGAACAGCCCGATCGCGACGATGCCCGGCGCGATGCTCGCCGCGGCGTGCAACGCGAGCGCCGCGAGCTGCTGCGCCGATCCGCCCGCGCCGAACGCGCCGCGCAGCGCGGGAAACGCGACGAGCCCCCCGGCGGCCGCGGCGAGCAGCGCCTTCGCGGCGGCAAACAGCGCCTCGCGTGAGAACATCCGCTTGAGCCCCTCGGCCGGGTTGAGCTTTGCGAACGAGATCGCGAGCGGACGCACGACGACGCCGCCCTGTGCGAACGCGGCCGCAAGCGCGCCCACGGCGGCGGCAGCGAGCACCGCCGCGACGCCCCCTGCGAGCTGCGCGTACGGTCCGGAGGGCGATGCGACGAGCGAGAGCGCAGCCCCGCTCGCGCGGGACGGGCTCGCGGCGTTTGCCGCTTCCGATTCCAGCGCGGCGCGGGCCGCGGTTGCGAGCGACGGCAACAGGGCCCCGAGCGCGAGCGCGCCGCCGGCGAACGAGACTGCGGCGGTGAGCTCCTGCGAGCGCGCGACGTCGCCCTCGCGCCGCGCGCGCTCCAGGCGCGACGTGGTCGGGTCGAACGGCTTCTCTTCCGGCACGGCTAGCGCACGCGCAGCGTCTGCGGTGCGAACCAGGGCTCGGCCGCGCGCGGCAGCACGACGGCGAACCCCAAGAGCGTAACGGCGAGCACGCAGCCGAACACGATCGGAAACGAGAGCGCGAAGGTCTGCAGGCGCGGCGCGATGCGCGCGATCCCGGCGAGCGCGAACTGCGCGACCAGCGCGACGACGATCCCGGGACCTGCGACGAGCAAGGCCGCGCGCAAGAGCGTCGCGGGCAACGCGAGCGCGAACGTGCGCAGACTCCCCGCTTCGACGAGCGCTCCGGCCGGGATCGTGACGAACGTTCGCGCGAACGCCTCGAGCGCGATGCGGTAGCCGCCCAGCACGAAGAAGCCCGCGCTGAACGCGAGCGACCACAGCCGCCCAAAGCCGGCGCCGGCGCCGATCCCCGCGCCCGGCACGCTCGCGCGGATCCCCGTGTAATCGTCGAGCACGCGGCCGCCGGAATACGCGCCGTCGTAGAGCATCGAGGCCGCGATGCCGAGCGCCGCACCGAGTGCGAGTTCGGCGACGAGCGCCGCGACGAACGAGGGCGACACCGCACGCGGCGTTGCGTGCGGCGCGGCGCGTGCCGCCCCGCACGCGAGCGCGAGCGCAAACGCGAAACCCGCGCGCAGCGGCGGCGGGACCGCCGGATGCGAGAAGCCCGGCGCGCGAAAGATGAAGCCGGCGCAGCGCGCGAAGACCAGCGCATCGTGCTCGCTCACGGACCGGCGCGCACGATCGCGGGCAGCGATGCGATCGCATCGACGAACAGACGCGCGCACAGCTCCAGGCCGAAGCGTCCGAACGCCGCGACGACGAGCCCAACCGCGAGCAGCTTCGGCAGCAGCGTCAGCGTTTGTTCCTGCACTTGCGTAGCCGCCTGCGCGACCGCGACCAGCGTGCCGAGCAGCGTCGCGAGCGCCAACACCGGCAGCGCGAGCATTGCGACGACGACGAGCGCTTCGCGGAGAATCGAATCGAGCGCGTCCATTTCGCGAGCATAGCGCGCGTGGATTGCGGTCGTGCGACCGCCGCGTTACGCGCTCGTTGCCCTGGTCGCTATTACCGGTTGCTTAGTGCGAACATGCACCATGCCTGAAGATGCATGCTCCTGGGTCGACCAGCCCTTCAATCGCGCTCCGCGCGCGATCTACAATGACGATGCCGTGTCGAGCGTGGGCTTGACAGTGTCTCGTTGATTCCGCGGTTCGTCGCGCTGGTTCGATCTTCGAGCTCCTCACGAGCGAGCAGTGATCTTTCAGGAGGCAAGAAGTGAGCCATCTTGTATTCGTCACGAACGCCGGCGCCAACAGCGTGACGGCCTATCCACTCAGAGCGCACGGGAACGCCGCTCCGAAGCTGACGATCGCCGGCAGCAACACCGGATTGAACGGGCCGGCCGGTCTTGCGTTCAACGACAACTTCGAATTGTTCGTCGCGAACCCGGCTGCGAACAGCATCACCGTCTATGCCCCGGGCGCGCACGGGAACGCCACGCCGATCCGGACGATCCAAGGCCCCGCGACGACGCTGCAAGTGCCGCAGGCCGTCGCCGTCGACGGGGATGGCTTTATCTTCGCCGGCACCGGCGATTCAGGGACCGGCAATCAAAGCATTCTCAAGTTCGCCGCCGGCGCAAACGGGAACGCTGCGCCCCTCGCCACGATCGTCTTGGCCGCGCAACCGGGGGCGGAAGGTCCCGTACACGGCATCGCCTTCGATTGGCAGCAGAACCTGTTCGTTGAATGGCAGATCTTCAATAAATCGCACATTCTTTTCTTTCCGCACGGCACGACGACGCAGACCCGGGATATCCTACAGCCTGGGCCCACCATGGCTTCAAAGTGGTTCGCTCACGGCTTGGCGGTCCGAGACACTCACGTGTTTGCGGCAAACTCGGCAAGCACCGATGCGATCACGGCCTATCCGACGACGGCGAATGGGAGTCTCCAGCCCTCCGTTGACGTCGAGGGAGCCGCGACGAAGCTGAGCGCCCCGGTCGCGCTCGCCTTCGCCGACGACGGCCGGTTCTTCGTCGCGAACTCCGGCAATGACAGCATCGTCGCATTCGCGCCGGGGGCGAACGGCAACGTCGCACCCGTCCAAGCGATCGTCGGGGCGGCCACCGGGCTCTCGCAACCAAGCGGCATCACGATCGGCGCCTGGTAGCGTTCTTCGCCTGAACCTCGCGTGCGCCCGAACTGCCGCTATGCGCTCGCCGCGGCGGTCCTCGGGCGCACGATGTGCAGCGCGCGCAAGGCCGAGACGACCGCACGCGTCGACGGCGACTTGTTCAGCGTATAGAAGTGGATGCCGGGCGCACCTTGCGCGAGCAATTCGGTGCATTGCAGCGCCGCGTACGCGACGCCGAATTCGGCGACGGCGTCCGGTTCGTTTCGTCTGGCATCGAGTTCAGCACGCAGCGCATCCGGGATCGTCGCGCCGAATCGCTCGATGCGCTGCGCGTTCGTGATCGGCATGATCCCGGGGACGATCGGGATCGTGATCCCCGCGGCGCGTGCGCGCGCCACGAACGCCGCGTAGACATCGTTATTGAAAAACATCTGCGTGACCAGGAATTCGGCGCCGGCGTCCTGCTTCTGCCGCGCGACCGCAAGGTCGCTCTCGAAGGTCGCGGCCTCCGGATGTTTCTCGGGATAGACCGCACCGCCGATGCAGAACGAAAACTCGCGCGCGAGCAGCGCGATCAGATCGGTCGCGTACGCGAATCCGCCCTCCGTCTTTTCGAAAGACGTGCTGCCGCGTGGAGGATCGCCGCGGAGCGCAAGGACGTTCTCGATCCCGCCGTCGCGCAACTCGCGAAACGTCGCGCGCAGATCGTCCACGGTGCTCCCGACGCAGGTCACGTGCGCGAGCACTTCGAGCCCCGTTTCACGCTTGATGCGCTTGGCCAATTCGATCGTTCGCGTGCGGGTCGAGCCGCCGGCCCCGTAAGTGATCGAAACGTACGCCGGGCTGTAGACGCGCAGGGACTCGACCGTCGCGAAGAGGTTCTCGACGCCGGCGTCGTCCTTTGGTGGGAAGAACTCGAACGAGAACGACGGCTGCTTGGCGTCGAGCAGTTCGCTGATGCGCATCGCTCGAGATTCGCCTCAGGCTTCGGCCTCCCCGCCGCAGCGAGGCGGACGTCGTCCGGCCCGGCGGGTCTCACGGGGCGCATCCCCGGGAGCGCCGCGGCGAGCCTTCAACGAAAGCTCGCGGCGACGCCGCCGCAGACGAGCGTCCAGCCGTCGACCATCACGAAGAGCAGCAGTTTGCAGGGCAGCGAGACGATCGGCGGGCTCAGCATGAACATTCCCAGGCCCATCAAGATCGAGGCGACGGCCAGATCGATCGCGATGAACGGGAGATAGAGCGCAAGACCGATCGCGAACGCGCTGCGCAGCTCGCCGACGACGAACGCGGGCAGCAATTCCGCCGGCGGCGGCTCAGATCGGCTGCGTGCCGTGTCCCCGGCGATGCGCGCGAACGTCGCGAGATCGCGCGTCTGCGTCTGGCGCAACATGAAGCGGCGCAGCGGGACATAGGCACGCTCGACGAGCGCGCGTTGCGAGAGTTTCCCGGCGGCGTACGGTTCGAGCGCGTCGTGCGAGACGGCCGCGAGCGTCGGCGACATCACCGCAAACGTGAGCATCAGCGCGAGCGCCGTCAAGACGGCGTTCGGCGGGAGCGATGCGGCGCCGATCGCCGAGCGAACGAGCGAGAGCACGACGACGATCCGCACGAACGACGTCGTCATCACGAGCACGAACGGCGCGAGCGCGAGCAGCGTGAGCCCCGCCAGCACGTCGAGCGGCAGCGTGCCGCCCCCGGCGCGCGCCGCGATCGAAAGCAAGCCGTCCATCAGGGAGCGGCCTCGCCCGCGTTGCCGAACACGCGCACGAGACGCACGCCGTATCGCTCGTCGAGGGCCACGAGTTCGCCCTCGGCGACGCGCTTGTCGTTCACGTAGAGATCGACCGGCGCCCCCGCGGCGCGATCGAGCGCGACGAGCGAGCCGACCCCCAGCGCGAGCACGTCGCGGACGCGCAGGTTGCAGCGCCCGAGTTCGACGCGCACGCCGAGCACGACGTTCAGGACCAGATCGAGATTCGGCTGCGGGCGATCCATCAGCTCGCGGCGCCCAAGGACTCGATGCGCAACGCGGCGCGCCCTTCGCTTGCCCCGCAGGTTCCGGTCGCTAGGAGCGTCGAGCCGGCGCGAACGCGTCCGATCCGCTCGAAGGCGCTCGAGACTGGAACCATCATTCCGGGACGCAACGACGCGATCTCGCCGAGCGGCCAGGCGCCGGCTTCGCAATCGACGCGCAACTCGAGCGAGACGTCGAGCAGATCCTCGAGCGCGATGCGCCCCGCGACTTCTTCGACGGGATCGATCGTCAGGCCGAAACCGATCGCGCAGCGCAGCGTGCCGGACGTGCGCACCTCGAAGTACGCGGCCGTCTCCTCCGCGGCCCGCTCCGCGCGTTCGGGTCCGCTCCCGCCGATCGCGCCGCACAGCGGCGTGCTCTGTTGCACGACGGCGGCGAGCAGCCGCTCGAGCGTGCGCGTTTCGATCTCGGAGAGCGGCTCGCGATCCGAGCGCTCGGCTTCCGCGAACGCGAGCGCGACGAGGCGGCGCGCGTCGGCCGCGCGGATCGCGACGAACGCGTCCGCGACGCGCCCGCGCACGCGCACGACGTGCGCTTCGTGGAAGAGCACGCGCCGCGCTTGCGCGTCGGGGACCGTCGCCTCCGTCAGCTCGACTTCCAGCTCCCGGGCGAGCAGCGTTCCGAGTTGTTCGCGCACGCTGTTCGCGACGACGCACATCGCGCCGAGCGGCAACGTCGAGCGCCGGACGAACGCCGGGCGCCGCACCGGCCGCCCGTCCGCGGCCCGCTGCGCGGGGCCGAACGCGAGCGCGGCGATCACTTGACCAAATCCAAGGCCGTGCGCTCGAGGCCGCCCTTCGCCTGTTGCGCCGAGCGCAATGCTTCAAACGAAAGGTAGGCTTCCTGCAGGCGCTGCAGGCCGGCGAGCAGATCGAGCCGCCCGGTATCGCGCGTGTACGTGCGCAGCGGGCCGAACGCGCCGTCGGAGGGATGGCCGACGAGCGGCATGACGCCGCGCGGCGCGTCGAGATGGGTCGCATCGACGCGCGTGGCTTGCGTGCCCGCCGGGAAGCGCGCGAGCGCCACGCGCCCGACGGCCACGCGCTCGACGCGGCGTTCGCCGCTGCGCGGATCGATCGTCGTGCGCGCGTAACTGACCTCGCCGTCGGATTCCACGCGCTCGCCGGAGATGCGGCCGAGCGCGCGATCGATCGGATCGAGCGTCAGCGCGTGCGTTCCCCCACGTTCGCCGGGTCTCGAGCCCAAAACCGCGGCACCGTCACGCGCGCGCAGCGTTCCGTCGGCGAACGTGAAGCCGCCGTCGCGCGTGTAGCGCGTCGCGCCGTCGCGTTCGACCAGAAAGTACGTGCGCTCGGGCGCGACGACGCTGAGCGGATCGAGCGAACGCTCGAGGCTCGGCTCGTTCGTCGCGGCGTCGGCTCGTTCGGGCTCGAAACCGCTCGCATACGCGGCGAGCACGTCGTTCGCGCGCGTCGCGATCCGTTCCAGCGCGTCGGAGGTCGTCTTGGAGATCATGCGTTCTCCCGTTCCGCGAAGGCGACGGTGCGGACGACGGCTTCGAGCCGCTCGCCGCGCAAGCGCAACGCGCAGGCGAGCACGCCGAGCGCGCGCCGAACGACGGCAACGTGCTCGGCGCTGCACAGCGCGATCACTTGCGTGCGCGGGCCGTCGCGCCGCGCGATGAGCCGCACGCGCGCGCCTTCGAACGTCAGCGTGACGTGCGCGTGCGCGCTCGCCCGTGCGGCCGGCACTGCGCGGGTTGCGAGCGGCCGCGGCGAGGTCCGCACGCGCAGGCCCGCACTCCCGCCGCTGGCGCCGCTCTCCGCCGCGCGCGGACTGCGTGCCGCGAGCGGCGTTTGACCGCGGAGCGCGTTGCGTGCGGCGGCGCGCGCCGCGGGGCGATCGGCGACGGCGCGCGCCGGTACTGCCGCGCGCCGCGGCGCTGCGCCGGCCCCGTGGGGCGCGGCGGCGAGATGCAAGGCCGCGTACCACGCTTCGGAGAGCGCGCGGCGATCGAGATACGGCAGGCGTGCCGGGTCGATGGAGACGGCGTTGGTTGCGTTCACGGAAACCTCGCGTTCGGGGATGGCGCAAGGTTAGCGCGCGCGCGTTGTCGCGAGGTCTCCGCGATGTTACGCGCGTGCTGCGCGCCGCGATCGAGCCGAAAGCCTAGCGCGCTACCGTCCTGTTTCGGCCGTCATCGAACGTGGGCGCGCGTTCGAGATAGAGTGCCGAGGCGCCGAAATCGAAGGTCGCGACGAACTTGCGCAAGATCCCCAGGCCAACGTTCCCCGCATCGACGCGGTCCGCGAACGCGCCGCGCGTCGCGAGCATCACGTCGGTCGGCGTGTTGTAGAGCGAGATGTCCTCGAGACCGAGCGTATCCACGACCGTTCCGTACGTCGCGGCCGAGCCGCCGATCCCCCAGCTGCGACGCCCGTCCGACGTGGCCGCCACCAGACCCGGGTGCGCATCGATGAAGGGGCGGTAGAGCAAGAGCTCCGCGGCGTTCCCCGTGTCGATCACGAACAGACCTTCGACGTCGCCGTTGAGGCGCAGCCGCGCCTCCGGCAGGCTGCGATCGAGCTCGAGATCGATGCGCGAACCCTTCGGTTCGAACGATCCGGGCGGCCCGAACGTCATCGTGCGGTTCACCGCATCCAGCCGCACGAGCGAGGCCGCGAAAAACGGATATCCAAGGATCCCGTCGATGCGGAAGGCGCCGCCCGTGGTGCGGCCGAGATCGATCGTCGAGACGACGAGATCGCGCAACACGGCGTCGCCGATCGCGAGCTGCGGCAACCGCGCGACGTGCAAGCCGCCGGTGCGCGCCGTCCCGCTCACTTCGAGCGCGCCTTCTTCGGAGAGCGCGAGCGCTTTCGCGACGGCGCTATCGAGCACGATGTTCTGCGAGCCGGAATCGAGCAGGAACGCGTACGTGTTCCCGCCGATGCGGACCGGCACGAAAAGATGTCCGTCGCGTTCGGTGAGCGCGACCTTCTGCACCGAACGCGCCTCGAGCACTCGCCCCGGTAGCGGCGCGAAGAGCGCCGCGTCGAGCGGCGGATCGAGCACGATCCGGTCCGTTTCAGAGGTCGTGTCGAACGCGCTATCGCCGTCCGAAGCGACGGTCTTGAACGGAAAACGATGCCCCGCGATCGAGCGCCAGTCCGAGTAGTCGAGCGTCTCGCGCCCGTCGTAATCGTCGTAGGCGATGCGATCGGGCAGGCCGGTCTCGGCGTCGAGATAGAGCGTCTCGACCTCACCGGCCGGCGCGCTGACGTCGAGGACGAACACGTTCCGGTCGCCCAGGCGCTCGGCGCCGCGCAGCGTGCAGCGCTCCGGCGCGAATGCAAAGGCGCCCGAATCGATGAATTCCTCCGTGCGCGCGCGGCGCAGCAGCGTGCCGCGCAGTTCGCGCACGTTGCCGTCGGAATCTTGCACTTCGATGCGTTCGCCGACGCGCACCACCCGCTCGCGACGCGGGCCGAGCTCCTGGTCGTCGCGCTCGCGGTTCGCATCGCGCCAGGTGTGGAACGTGCCGGTCAACCCCGCGCCGCGCAGCACGCCGGAAACTTCGAGACGCAGCGGGCGCGAGGTTCCGGGATCGTCGATCGCGCTTGCGTAGTGCGCGAGGACCTCCGCGAGCGACGGCAGGGGCCTCACGTGGTGCGGTGCGGCGGACGCCGCGGACCAGCACGCAACCAGAGCGGCGAGGACGAACGCGGCGGGCCGCAACGGCCCGCGGAAAACGATCACTTCTCCCGGCTTCTGCGCGCATCTGCCTCGTACCGCCGAGAAATCCGCAGAACTCGGGCGATGTGCGCCGCATCCGCTTCACTGCGAAGGAGCGAAGGCGGCGCGCAGGGGGCGGGCGAGGGCGGCGAGGCGCGCGAGCGTGTCGCGCGGCGCGCTCGGGACGGGATCGTGCACGAATGCCGCGAGCGCGCGCTCGGCTTCGAGCGCGGCGCGCAGGCGCGCATCGCCGCCGGCGGCGAGCCCGAGCGCGCGCATGTCGTGCGTCTCGGCGAGCAACGCGAGCGCCGCGCGAACCGCGCCGGCATCCGCGAGATGCTCGGGCGAGGCGACGAGGGGGAACGTGCGGCTCGTGCTCGCGAGAACGTCGAGGGCCGGGAACGAGCCTGCGCGGGCGAGCGCGGGCGAGAGCACGAGATGTCCGTCCAAGAGCGAACGGGCGGCCTCGGCGAGCGGATCGTCCTCGCCCGTGCCTTCGCAGAGAACGGAGGCGACGAGCGTGATCGAACCGCGCTCCGTCGCCCCGGCCGCTTCCAAATAGCGCGCGAGATCGGCGAAGACGCCGGGCGGATAGCCGCCTCGCCCGGAGGGCTCACCGCCTGCGACGCGCCGCTCGCGCAACGCGGCCGCGTAACGCGCGAGGCTATCGACGATCAGCAGCACGTGCGCGCCGCGCGTCGCGAGATGCGCGGCTTGCGCGAGCGCCACGTCCGCCGCGCGAATGCGTTCGGCGGCGCTGCGATCGCTCGTCGCGCAAACGATCGCCGTCCGCGGGCCGGCGCGAGCGCACCAGGCCTGCGCTTCACGGCCGCGCTCGCCGACGAGCGCGAGCACGACGGCATCCGCATTCGCTCCGGCGAGCATCGCCTCCAGGAGCGACGTCTTGCCCGCTCCGGGCGGCCCGAAGATGCCCAGGCGCGTGCCGCGCGCGAATGCGAGCAGCCCGTCGACGGCGGGCACGCCGCTCCAGGCGGGCACGCTCGAAGGCAAGCGCTCGTGCGGCGCCGGGACCGCTCGCGCGACCGGGCGGCGGCGACCGCCGGGCGCCGGACGGCCGTCGAGCGGAAAACCGAAGGCATCGAGCGCGCGCCCGAGCAGGCCGACGCCGAGCGCCATGGCCAGCGCGTCGGGCTCGCGCTCGACGCGGTCGCCGGCCGCGATCCCCCGCGGCGCGCCGAATGGGGCAACGAGCGCCTCCGCGCGGTTCACCGAGACGACGTGACCGGAGAGCGTCGTGAGCCTTCCGGCGACGCGCACGCCGTCGCCGACGCGCGCGCCGGGGAGCGCGATCGCGAGCAGCTCGCCGCGCGTGCCGACGACGCTCCCGAGCGGGGATCCGATCATTCGCCGAGCCCCTCGAGCGCGCGCCGCAGCCGCACGTTCAGGGATGCATCGAACGCGCCGTCGCGCACTTCGATATAGAGGTCGCCCCGTGAGAGCGAAGGATCCGAGCGGTGCTGAAACGGACGCGGCCATTCCTGGCGTTCGCCCGGCGCCGTGACCAGGCACAGGGGTTCGTGCGCTTCGAGCTCCGCGCGAGCGGCGGCGAGCAGCGCGCCGAGATCGCAGGGCGCGAGCGCGAGTTCGCGGCCGAGCACTTCGCGGGCGAGCCGCTCGAGCAGACGGCGCACGGCATCCTCGAACGATTCGCACGCGGCGACGCGTAGCAACGCGAGTTCCGCCGCGAGCGTTTCGAGCACGCCTTCGCATGCGGGGCCGTCGCCGGCTCCGTGCGCTTCGGGCGCCGCCGGCGCTTCGCTCGCCGCAGGTTCGCACTCCGCCGCCGGCGCCGTGCTTGGCGGTCGCGCGTCGCGCAACCAGCGTGCGAGCGGAACGAAGTCAGCCACGCAGGAGCGTCTCGCAATCGGGTACGACGGGGGCTGCGACGCGCGACATGCGCCGCACGATCGCGCTGCGCTCCTCGGGCGGATAAAGCTCGAGCACCGCGGTCGCCGTCGCCGTCGGCAACGCGCTGATGATCGCCGCCGCGGTGTGCGGCGGTTCGCCGCGCAGCGCTCCGCGCACGGCCGCCGGCGGGAAGCCCGCGACCTCGCGCGACGTGCGCAGAACGGAGAGCTTCGCGACGATCGCTTCGAAGCTCGCGGCGAGCGGTTTGCCGCCCCAGCGCAGCGCGAGCAACGCCGCGCCTGCGAACACGGCGCTCGGCACGATCGCGGCGAGCAGCCCGAACCATGGCGCTCCGCGTCCGGCCGCGCGCGCCTGCGCGCCGAACGGCACGGCTTCGACGCGCACCTCGTCGCCGCGCGAGGTTTCGAGCCCGAGCGTCGCCTCCGCGAGCGCCCGGACCTTCGCCGCATCGAGCTTGCGGTTCGCATCGAGCATCACGGCGACCGAGATCCGCTCGATGCCGCCGGCCGGAACCTGCGTGCGTTCCTCGCGAACGTCGCTGCCGCGATCCTCGTTGGATTGGCGCTTGACGTAGTGCTTGCGTTCAGCGGAGAAGCGCTCTTCGGAGGAGACCGCCGCAATCGCGCCGCCGGCGAGCGAGGTTCGGCGCAGATCGCGCACGTCGCGCGCGCTCGGATCCGTCGAGACGTGCACGCGGACGATCGTCGCACCGGCGCCGAACGCCGCGTCGAGCGCCGACTGCAGCGACGTCTGCAGTTCCGAGGCATCGTCGCCCGTGCCGCCGCGCCGCTCGCCGAGCGCCGTTCCGCGATCGTCGAGGATCGTGATGCGCTCGGCGCGCAGGCCGGGCACGCCGGCCGCGACGAACGAGCGAATCCCTTCGACCGTTTCGCGCGAGAGCGTCGTGCCCGGATGCAAGGTCAAGCGAACGCTCCCGCTCGCTTCGTCGGATGGTTCGTCGGCGAACGTCGCGCGGCGCGCGGGCGCCAGGATCACGCGCGCGTCGTCGATGCCCCAGATGCCGCGCAGGCCGAGCGCGAGATCGCCCGCGAGGCCGTCGAGGACCTGCGCGTCGAGCACGGATTGCGGCGTCAGCGGACCTGCCTTCGCCAAGGCTTCGTTCGTCGTCGTCAGGTGGGCGTGCGGAACGCCGGCAAGCGAAAGGCGCAGCAGCAGATCGTTGCGGCGGCGAGGATCCACGCGCACGCCGTCGGCGGAGGCGATGAACGGGACGCCCCAGGCGGCCAGGCGCTCCTCGACCTCCGCGATTTGCGCGGCGTCGAGCGGCGCCGCGAAGAGCGGCTCCCGCACGTCGCGCCCGAAAAAGACGCCCACGCCCAGCGCGAGCAAGAGCGCCGCGCCGAGCGAGACGGCGAAGGTGCGATCGCGCGATGCGCGCGCGGCGAACCGGGCCAAGAGCGCCCGCACGGCTCAGACCTGCATCCCGAGGATCGTCGAAAGCGACTGCGCCGCGCGCGAGCTTGCGGCCGCCGCGAGCGAGAGCAGCGCATCGGCGCGAGCGCGCTCCACGACCATCTCGGCGAGCCCGCCGCGCCCGCCCAGGAACGCGGCCTCGGCCCGCTCCGCCCGGCCGAGCGCGGCGCCCGCCGCGTCGAACGCGCGGCCGAGCTCGGCGGCGAAGGGGGCCGCCGCCGGGCCGGGGCCGGGCGACCCGGCTCCCGCGGCGGTATCGGGTTCGAACGGCACGATCCGCATCAGATCCGTCCGAGGTCGATCGTGCGCTCGGCGAGCCGTTTTCCGGCCTCGAAGACGCTGGCGTTGGCCTCATAGGCGCGCTGCGCGTCGAGGACCGCGACCATCTCCGTGACGGCATCCGCCTCGCTGCCCGGCGCCGGGCGGACGCCGGCCAGCCGCACGGCCGAGCCGCCCTCCGCGTCGCCGGCCGTCATTTCAGGAGCGACCCCTCCGAAGCCAGGGACGAACGTGCCGTCGTCCACGAGGGAAGCGAAGGCCGTGCCGTCCTCCTCGGCGGCGAGCGGGCGCAGCGCGAAGCGGGGCACGAGGCGTTCGAAGGTGCCGTCGGGCCCGGCAACCTGCGCGGCCGCGACGTTTCTGGCGGCGAGATCGAGCAGGCCGCGCTGCACGTCCATCCCTGCGGCCGCCGTATCGAGGATCGAGAACTCGGTCATTTCGAGACCGCCCGCAGTTCCTCGAGGCGCGCTCGAACGGCCGAAAGCACCGCGTCCGCGAAGATCGCGGCGCGCGCGGCGGCCGCCTGCGCCCCGGCGATCGCGTTGCCGCCGGTGCCCGGCGTCGCGGTCGCTCGCGCCGCGCTAACGAGTTGCTCCCCGGCGCGGGTCAGCGCGCGCTCGAGATCGGATGATATCGGATTCATGTCCGAAGTCTAACGGAGCGCGATGAACGCAAACCGGCGATTTCGTGTCCGGCGCGTGAACGCCGCCACGATTCGTGCCGAATAGAAGAATGTATATGCTCGAGTTAGACCGATGCCGGCATCGCCCATCGTGAGACCAGATGGAGGAGCCACCGTTCCGAGCCGGGAGTTGCAGGCTCTAGCTGCCGCACTCAACGAGCGCGAGGACGCGGCCGAGGCAAAGGACGCATTGCTCGCGGTTTGGCGCTGGTGCGAGACGGTCGAACGCGTCGATGCGTCGCTGCGCACGTCGCTGCAGAGCGCCGAGGGGCAGGTTGGGCGCGAGATTCTCAAGGGCACGCTGCTGGCCCGGGTCACGACGCGCATCAACGCATCGCTCGATTTCGATGCGGTGGCGCGTCAGATCGTCGATTTGCCGCTCGAGATGACGCGCGCCGAGAATGCCGTCCTCACGCTCTCCGACGGCCGCCGGTTCGCCCGCTCGCAGACGCCCGCGGGAGAGCGGCGCGATTCGGACGCGACCCCGCCGCAATCGATGATCGACGCGGTGCTGCGCGGCGAAGAAGCGGTCTACTGCGCCGACGCGCAGTTGCACGCTCGCTGGAAGCACGATCCGCTGGTCGCCGAACTCGGCTTGCGTGCCGTTTCCTGCGTGCCCTTGCGCGTTCAGCATCGCGTGATCGGGGCGCTCTCCGTCGACTCGCGCTTGCTGACGGACATCATCACGCGCAGCGACCACGAATTGCTCACGTCGCTGGCGAATCAGTCGGCGCTTGCGCTCGAGAACGCGCGTCTGTTCAGCGAAGAGCAGAAGCGCGCGCGAACGAACGCGCAACTCGAGGAGTTCAGACGCCGCATCCTCGAAGCCGTCGGCAACGGCGTCATCACGCTGGACGCGACGGGGAAGATCAGCACGTTCAACCGGGCCGCCGAGGCGACGTTCGGAATCTCGGAGGGGGCGATCGTGGGAAGCGACGCCGGCGCGCTCGAGCCGCTGATCCCCGAGTTCGCCGAGCTGCTCTCGACGTTCTTCAGCAGCGGCGCCGTGACGCTGAGGGCCGAAGTCGAGCGCGAAACGGCGGCGGGCGATTGGCAGACGCTGCAGTTGCGCTTCTCGCCGATGCAGGACACCGAGGGGATCGGCGTCACGATCGTGGTTCTCGACGTCACCGAACAGCGCGATCTGCAGGTGCAACACGAGGAACAGGTCGTCCGCTCGAGCCAGATCGCGGATTCGTTCTCGCGCTATCTCGCGCCGCACGTCGTGCAGAGCCTCATGCAGGAGCCCGGCAAGCTGCGTTTGGGCGGCGAGCGCGTGCTGGCCACGATGCTGTTCGCGGACATTCGCGGTTTCACGGCACTGGCGGCCGGGCTGCCGGCCGAGCGCGTCGTCGAGATCCTCAACACCTACTTCACCGAGGCCGTCAAAGCGATCTTCGCCTACGACGGCCTGCTCGACAAGTTCTATGGGGACGGACTGCTCGCGGTCTTCGGACCGCCGCGGGTCCGCGACGACGACGCGCAACGGGCCGTGGCCGCGGCGCTGCGGCTGCATCGCGCGATGGAAGAGCTCGGGCCGCGGCTGCAGCAGCCCTTGCAGATCTCGATCGGCCTTGCGACCGGAGAGGTCGTCGCGGGGCACATCGGCAGCGAGGCGCGCATGGACTACACCGTCATCGGTGATGCGGTCAACCTGGCGGCCGCCCTGCAAAGCGCGGCGCCGCCCGGCGCGATCTACTGCGACGAAGCGACCTACGAGCTCTCGCGGACGGCGCTCCCATCGGAGCGCGTCGTCGCGCGCGTCAAGGGCCGCAACGAGTTCATCCGCGTCCACGCGCTGACGCTGTAAGCCGGCGCTCGAAAAGAAAAACATCCCGGGCAAAGCCCGGGATGTCGTCGTCGCAGCGATGCCGCGTCTAGCGCTTGGAGAACTGGAAGCGCTTGCGGGCGCGCTTGCGGCCGTACTTCTTCGATTCCTTTTCGCGCGGATCGCGCGTCAGCAAGCCGTTGCGGCGCAACGGTTCGCGCAGGCTCTCGTCCATCTCGAGCAGCGCGCGGGCGATGCCGTGACGGACGGCACCCGCTTGGCCGGCGATCCCGCCGCCCTCGGCTTTGACGCTCACGTCGAAGCGCGCCGTGGTCTGCGTGACTTCGAGCGGCTGGCGCACGATCTGCAAGAGGCTCGAGCGGCCGAAATACTCGTCGACCGTCTTCTGGTTGACCGTGATCGCCCCGCTGCCCAGCGTGAGCTTCACGCGCGCGACGGAACGTTTACGACGGCCGGTGCCGATGAAGGTTTCTGACACTCTGTCTCCTACTTCAGCGCCGTCGGCTGCTGAGCGCTATGGGGGTTGTCCTGACCGACGTAGACCTTCAGCCGGCCGAGTTGGACGTCGCGCGTCCGGTTGGTCGGCAGCATGCCGCGCACGGCGCGTTCGATCAGGCGCTCGGGATGCTTTTTGAGGACGTCGGCGGCCGTTTCCGTCCGCAGGCCGCCGGGGAAGCCGCTATGACGGTGGTAGACCTTCTGGCTCCACTTGTTTCCGCCGAGTTCGACCTTCTCCGCATTGAGGACGACCACGAAGTCGCCGTCGTCGATGTGGGGGGTCCAGGTCGGTTTGTGCTTCCCGGAGAGCGCCCAGGCGATGCGCACGGCGAGCGTTCCGAGGCGCTGACCGGCCGCGTCGATGACGTACCAGTCGTGCTGGGTCTCTGCCGTGGTCTGCTGATAAGTGCGCATGCAAGCCTTGTATCGGACGAGAAAGGACGGGCCCCGCTTGGGGCCGACAACCTTCGCATTTTACACGAACCCGGGATGGGCGTCAAATGCCGGCGAGGCCGGCGAGCGCCTCCGTATCGGTCAGGACCAGGCCCCGCAGGCGCCCCCCGCGCACGATGCCCCGCCGGGCAAACTCGGCGACGACCGAGGAGCACGTCTCCCGGGTCGTCCCGGCGAGCCGGGCGAGATCGTCCTGTGAGAGCGGGAGGTCGAGCCGGACGCCCCCGGGGACCGGGCGCCCGAAGCCGTCGGCGAGTTCGAGCAGCCCGGCCGCGACCCGGCCCTCGACCCCGATCCGGCCCAGGCTTGCGATCCGCCGCTGCAGGCTGCTGACGCGCCGGCCGAGCGAATAGGCCATCTTGATGTAGAGATCGGGCTCGGCGGCGGCGCGCTCGGCCCAGCGATCCGGGGAGATCAACAGGACGTGCGCCTCGGAGAGCGCCTCGGCCCCGCTCTCGGCCGAACGCCCCCCGAACGCGGCCGCGGCCCCCAAGACGTCGCCCCGCGAGGCCAGGCCCAGCGTCACGTCCCGGGCGAACGCGGCGTTTCGGAAGATTCGGAAGTAGCCGTCGATCACGATGACGATCGTCGGGCGATCCAGCGGCAAGATCGCACGCCGGACGATCCGCTCGATCCGGCCGTCCGCGGTGAGGCGGTCGAGATCGTTCGGGCCGAGGTGGCTCGGCGCGCGCAACTCATCCAAGGTGGATTCTCGCCCCTACGATAACCTAGACGCGGCGTCATGTACGACCCGCAAACGATATTCGATCTCGCTGCTGAGGAGATCGACGACCTGCCGTTCGGCTTGATCGCCGTCGACGAGCACGGCACGATCGAACAGTACAATAGTTTCGAGTCGCGCCTTTCGCGCCTGCCGAAGGAGCGCGTCCTCGGACGCAACTTCTTCCGCGACATCGCGCCGTGCACCGCGGTGCAAGGCTTCCAGGGGCGCTTCGAGCGCTTCGCGCGGGAGCCGGGCGACGGCGCGGAATCCTTCGACTTCCTCTTCCGCTTCGCGTTCGGGACGCAGCACGTCAGCATCACGTTCCTGCGCAGTGCGAAACGCAAACAACTGCGGATCCTCGTCAATCGCTTCGACGAAACCTGACGGCCGCGTCACTCCAGCACGTTCGCGAAACGTGCGCCGCTCGATGACGAGTCGAAATCCGCGTAGCGGACGCTCACGAGGAACAGCCCGCAGGCCGGCGCCGTGAAGCCGGCGGCGCGCCGGTCCCGCGCCGCGAGGATCGCGGGGATCTCCTCGACCGCGCGCCGCCCCGCGCCGATCTCCAGCAGCGTCCCGGCGATCGTGCGCACCATGCGGTGCAAGAAGCCGCCGCCGCGGAAATGCAGCCGCACGAGGTCCCCGCGGCGTTCGATCTCGAGCGCGTAGAGCGTGCGGACCGTGCCCCCGCGTTCGGGCAGCTCGCCGCAAAACGATCGGAAATCGTGCTCGCCGACGAGCCCGGCCGCGGCGGAGCGCATCCGTTCGAAATCGAGCGCGCGATGCTCGAAGTGGGCGTAGCGGCGCAGCACGGCGGAGGGGGTCGTCCGGTTGAGCAGCACGTAGGTGTAACGCCGCTCGAGCGCGGAGACGCGGGCGTTGAAGCCGTCCGCCACGCGGACCGCCTCCCGCACGCTCAAATCGTCCGGCAGCGCGCTGTTCGCGGCGATCGTGAACTTCTCGATCGGGAAGCGGTCGTGGGCGCGAAAGGAAACGACTTGGCCGATCGCGTGCACCCCGGCGTCCGTGCGGCCCGCGCACGAGACCTTCACCCGCTGATCGAGCAGCTGCGAGAACGTGCTCTCGAGGGTCCCCGCGATCGTGCGTTCCTGCGGTTGATACTGGAAGCCGCAGAAATCGGTGCCGTCGTACTCGACGACGACGCGATAGGTCGCCTCGTTATGCGGCGCCGTCACACCGGATGCGGCGTCACACCGGCCGCTGCAGCGGAAATAGAATCACCTCGCGGATCGATTGGTTGTTCGTCAGCAGCATGACGAGCCGGTCGACGCCGATGCCGATCCCGGCGGTCGGGGGCATTCCGAATTCGAGCGCGGCGACGAAATCCCAGTCGGGCGCCGGGACCTCGACGTCGCCCTTGGCGCGTTCCGCGATCTGCGCTTCGAAGCGCGCGCGCTGATCGTCGGGATCGTTGAGTTCGGTGAAGGCGTTCGCGATCTCAAAGTTCGCGGCGAAGAGCTCGTAACGGTCCACCAGCAGCGGATCGTCGCTCTTGCGCTTGGCGAGCGGCGAGATCTCCAGGGGATAATCGTACACGAACGTGGGCTGCACGAGCTTGGGCTCGACGACCTCGCCGAAGATCTTATCGAGCGCGTGGGCGTGCGTCGGCGACTCGGGCAAGCCGAGCGAGGCCAGAATCTTCGCGGCGCCTTCGGGATCGAGCAATTCGGCCCGTTCGTACCCGCCGAAGGTCTTCATCGCCTCGAGGTATGCGATCCGCGCGAACGGCCGCTCGAAGGAGATGCGCAGCCCTCCGTACGAGAGCTCGCGCGTTCCATGCACGTGCTGCACGAGATGCGCGAGCAACTCCTCGTTGAAATCCATCATCTCGTGGACCGACCAGTACGCGGCGTACAGCTCGAGCATCGTGAACTCGGGGTTGTGCGTCGTGTCGATCCCCTCGTTGCGAAAGATGCGGCCGATCTCGTAGACGCGCTCGAGGCCCCCGACGATCAAACGCTTGAGATTCAGCTCCGTCGCGATCCGCAGATCGAGCGGAATGTCGAGCGCGTTCAGGTGCGTGCGGAACGGGCGCGCGGCGGCGCCCCCCGCCACGTGCAGCAGCGTCGCCGTCTCGCACTCGAGGAAGCCCTTCGCATCGATGAAGCGGCGCATCTCCGCGAGGATGCGGCTGCGTTGCACGAACAGGTCGCGCACGTCCTCGTTCATCAGCAAGTCGAGATAGCGGCGGCGGTAGCGCTGCTCGACGTCGGTGAGCCCGTGGAACGTGTTCGGCAGCGGCACGAGCGCCTTCGAGAGCGCCGCGAACGAGGCGACGCGCAACGTCAGATCGCCCTTTTTCGAACGGAAGACCGTTCCGTCCACGCCGACCACGTCGCCGAGATCGAGCGTGTCGAACGTCGCGAAGGCATCGGCGCCGACCGTGTCCTCGCGAACGTAGATCTGCATGCGGCCGGTGCGATCCCACAGATCGGCCCAGAGCGCGCCCTTGCCCATCTTGCGCAGGCCGAGCAGACGTCCGGCGAGCCGGAAGCGTTCCGTTTGCGCGGCGGCGTCGGGCGAGAGTTCGGCGTAGCGCGCGAGCAGATCGCTCGCATGCGCCGTGACGTCGTAGCGGGTCTGCGCGAACGGATCGAGCCCCCGCGCGCGCAAAGCGGCCAGGTTCGCTCGCCTGGCCGCTCGCAGTTCAGCTTCTCTTTTTCCTAGATCGTCCGAGCGTTCCACCCGGGACTCGTTACGAAGCTTTCTTGGCCGGTGCCTTCTTCTTCGCGTTGATCCCTTCGATCTTGTACGCGACGACGCCGCGCGGCGTGGTCACTTCGACGGTCTCGCCCTTCCTATGGCCGAGCAGCGCGCGGCCGAGCGGCGATTCGTTCGAGAGCCGGTGACTCACGGGATCTGCCTCCGTCGAGCCGACGATCGTGAACTCGAGCGACTGGCCCGCCTTCACGTCTTTGATCTTGACCGTCGTGCCGAGGTGAACCTCATCGGAAACGGCGTCGCTGATGTCGATGATCCGCGCGTTGCGTATCATCGCCTCGACCTTCATGATCCGGCCTTCGACGAACGCCTGCTCTTGCTTGGCATCTTCATATTCCGCGTTTTCGGAAATGTCGCCGAACTCTTTGGCCTGACGGATCCGATCGTTCACTTCTTTACGGTGGACGGTCTTGAGATCTTCGAGCTCCAATTCGAGCTTGAGCAAACCCTCACGAGTGAGCACCGTCTCTTTTTCGTTCACGAATGGCCCTCTATCTGATAGGGAAAAGACGCGAGACCCCCCGCGTCAGCCCCGGTCGTTCGACCAAGGTCCTTGCGGACCCCTTCGCCGGGCCTTCACTGGAGTATCGGACGGAGCGGCCCCGGCCTTGACCTCGGCTCGCCCCTTGCCCTAGATTTCCCGCGCAGACGCCGAACGAGCCCCGCCCGGCGGCGGGGCTCGTTTTAGGCGTCCCAAACTGCCGCGCTTCGTTTACAGCCGGACTTGCAGATTCAGGAATGCACCCAGCGGGATCGTCTGACCGACGAAGCCGGTCTGGGAGTTGTTGTACCAGCTCGAATACGGATACTTGAGCTGAGCGGGGACCTGGGTCGGGTCGGTGACGAACTCGCCGGCCGGTGCGAGCAGGTTCGAGGGAAGCTGCGCGTAGACGCACGTCGAGGAGTTGTCCCATGCGTAGCCGCGCTGGAAGCACTTGTCGATGAGACCGGTCACCGTGAGCGTGAGCTTCGCGGCTTTCGAGGGTTCGTATGCGAACTGCAAGTTCGCGGTCAAGCGCGAGGGTTCTTTGAAAGCGCCCATCCCGTCGAACTTCCCGGTGTAGGGATCCGGCAGGAAGATCGGACCGTTCGTCGCGTCGCTGCAGGTCTGCGGATTGGGGTTGCCGTTCGCGAGCGCCGCCGTGCACGTGCTCGGGTCGGGGCCGGCCCATTGCAGCGGGGAGCCGTAGAACGAGCCGGAGCTGTACGTGAACGTGGGCGTGACCGCGAATTTCCCGTGCTTGTAGTTGAGGACGAGCGAGGCGACGTTCGGCGTCTCGTAGCCGTTGGCGCCCTGGAATGCGCTGGGGAGGATGTCGTAGGGCGTGTACTCTCCCGTGCGGTCGAAGAGCGGCTGCGGCGCGCGGTTGTAGTACGGGTTGGTCACCGTGCCGTAGGCCGCTTGCGCGTTCGCCGAGCCATAGATGCCGCACGGCAGATTCTGCGCCTGTTGCACGTTCGCCGGAGTCGGCGCCGTCGCGCAGGCGGACGTGAACGAGTTGTAGAGCTGGATGTTCGAGTTCAGATTGTCGATGACGTTCTGGCCGTTCTGGAAGTTCTCGAAACGGACGCGGCTGCGCGTGTAGGTATAGCTCAATTGGGCGGCGAGCCCGTCGCGTTCGAAATCGCCCTTGCGGACGAGCAGCTCGATCCCGTAGTTGCGCTGGCGCCCGGTGTTGAGGCCGTCGAGAACGCCTTGCGCGCCGATCGGGATGTTCTGAAGCTGGTCCTGCGTGTTGCGATAGAACGGCGAGATGCTGTACGAGAGGTCCGTGCCATGGATGTGCCGCTCGAGCGAGATGTCGAAGTTGTTCGAGAAGGACGGGCGCGCGTCGTGGAACGGCGAGTTGTAGCCGTAGGGCTGGAACTGAGCGATGAACGAGGGCAGGTTCTGCTGCACCACGTCGTATTGCTGGTAGGAGGTCGGGGCCGGCGCCGCGTAGCGCCCGGCCGAGCCGCGGATGACCGCATCCGGCGAGAGCGAGTACGTGAATCCGAAGCGTGGCTCGAGCGCCGTGAAGTTCACCGTATGCGGGCTCGAGTTCGAAAGGGTCGTCGCGCAGGCCGGCGCCGGGAGCCCGGTCGTGGGGTCGAGCGCTTGGCCCGTCGTCGGGTCGATCGTGTACTGGGTCGCCGCGACTTGCCCGGGCGTATAGCAATTCTCGCGATTGTACGCCTGGAACCAGAACGCGCGCGCGGCGCTCCCGGTCGTGTCGTCCAGACGATAGAGGAAGTCCTCGAAGCGCAGACCGAGATTGAACGTCAGCTTGTCGTTCGGCCGCCATTGATCGGTGACCGAGACGCCGCTGAAGAACGGCGTGATTTGATCGACCTGCGCCTGGTAGCCGTTCTCGGTGACGCGCCACTGCGCGCCGTTGACCGCGGCGGGCGATCCCGCCGGCGCCGTCCCCGGGACGAGCGTTCCGGAGATCGGGATGCCGTACTGCGAGTACTGGTTCAAGCCGCCCGCCTCGCCGGAGGCCGTCGTCGTCGTCGAGGGCGCGAAGCAGCTCGTGTAGTTTCCGGACACGTAGGAGTAGCAGTTGCCGCTCGAGTCGACGAGGTTCGTCGTCACGATGCCGAAGGTGTTGCCCGAGTAGGTCTGCAGCTTCTGCGTTTGATAGGAGGCCGTCGCCGTGAGCGCGTGCTTGCTGCTGAGCTGGTTGGCGTAGACGAGGTTGGCGCCGAAGATGTGCCCGTTGACTTCATAGTCCTGCAGCTCGCCGGCATACGTGTAGTTCGCGCTGACCGGGCCGTTGATGAACCAGTTCGAATACTCGCTGTAGCCGAAGGCCCGCAGATACTCGTGCGAGTTGAAGTTCTTCTGGTACTGCAGCTTCACGAGCGAGAAGCCGTTGTCGTTCCCGTCGCGCATGTTGTACTGCAGCGTATTGAACGGCGCGTCGAACGCGCGGTTCGCGGGGCTCGAGGGCGAGTAGTACTGGCCGAGCTTGCTCGGGTCCGGCGTGCCGAACAGGGGTCCGTTGTAGACGTCCGCATCGACGAACGCCGGTGCGGGGTATCCCTGCGAGACGAGATTGATGCCGCCCAGATCGTTCACGGAGGAGTAGAACTGCGCGTAGATCTCGCTGTTGATGTAGAGAAGCTGCAGGTCGTCCTTGCCCTCATGGTTCTTATGCGGCAGGCCGAAGTGGAAGTTCGCCACCGTTTCGCGATCCTGGGAGCTCGCGATCGCGTAGGAGTTGCCGGGAGAAAACGTCGGCGTGCCGCTCCCGTCGAAGACCGCGCCGTTGGCGCCGGTCGGGACGTAGAGCGGGAAGAAGAACCCGTTCGACGCCGCACCGCCGTTGAACTGATCGCCGTAGCGGTAATCCTGGTTCACGCCCGCCGACGCGATGTAGTACGAGAAGTTGCGATCGCGCGTCGCGCCGCCGAGCTCGAAGCTCAATTTGTGGTAATATGCGGGGCCGCCGATCCCGACGTTCGCGGTCGCGAAGCCCGGATAGGTCCCCGTCTTGATCACCTGATTGATGTAGCCGGAGAGCCCCGACGCGTCGGCGCCCGCGGGCGTGCCGCCGGTGTAGATCTGAACCTCTTGCTGCCCGAGCGCCGAGAGCATCGAGGCCGGCGCGTTGTCGGAAGCGCGCTGCACCGGGATGCCGTCAAGCTCGACCGCGACGTCGCTGTAGTCGCCGCCGCGAATGTAGACGAGCTGATTCCAGCCCTGCTGGCCCTGCGGCAAGTTCGCGCCGGGTACGGTCGCGATCGCGCTGTAGGCGGAGTTCAATCCGCCCGGGCCGCCGGCCGCGGCCGCCGCCGCTTGGCCCGCGGCGTTCACCGAATAGACGTCGCTCGTCGTGCCCGGTTTCACGAGGCCGGAACCCGCGCGCGTCTGTACGTTCGCGATCGTCTTGACGCGCTTCGCGAGCGCGATCGGGACGTTCTGAACTTGATCCGCGAGCACGGAGATACCGCCGAGCGACGCCGGGTCGTAGCCCTCGAGCGTCGCGCTGAGCGTGTACGTATCCGGCGCCAGCGAGATGAAGACGAACGTCCCGTCCGGCGACGTTTTCGTCGTCGCCGTCTCTGATGGCGAGACGGCCGCGATCGATACGCCGCCGATCCCGCTGTGGGTCGCCTGGTCGGTGATTCGTCCGCGCAACCCGCCGGTCGTTCCGGCGAAGCTAGGCGTACAGAGCGAGACGAACGCGACCGCGACGAGCGCGGCAACGAGGCGTCGAAGCATCAAGAGATCTCCAATTCTATTGCGAAAAAAGAGTGACGTCTCCTCAGTGCGAGAACCAGCCGGTCGGCTCGACGGCGAGGTTCACGTTGATTTGTTTGACTTCCGTATATTCTTCGAACCCGTACGTGCCGAGCTCGCGTCCCGTTCCGGACTGCTTATAGCCGCCCCACGGCGCTTCGTTGTAGGTCGGATGATAGGTGTTGATCCAGGTGATTCCGGCGCGCAGCTTCTTGATCACGCGATGCGCGCGCGCCGCATCCGTCGTGAACACGGCCCCGGCCAAACCGTAGACCGTATCGTTGGCCTGCCGGATCGCGTCGGCTTCGTCCGTGAACGGCGCGACGACGAGCACCGGGCCGAAGATCTCCTCGCGCACGACGCGCATCTCGGGCGTGACGGCGGTGAAGATCGTCGGCTCGAGATAGAAGCCCTCGCTGCCGATGCGGCGGCCGCCGCAGGCGAGCGTCGCACCTTCGGCGATGCCGAGCCGAATGTACTCCTCGACGCGCGCGAGCTGTTGCGCGCTGACGAGCGGCCCCATCTCGGTCGCCGCGTCGAAGCCGTTGCCGACCACGATCTGCTTGGCGCGCTCGACGAGCCGCGCGATGAAGCGATCGTGGATCGAGCTTTCGAGCAAGAGCCGCGAACCCGCCGAGCACACCTGGCCCGCGCCCGCGAAGATCGCGAAGAGCGCGTAATCGACCGCCGTCTCGAAATCCGCGTCCGCGAAGACGATGTTCGGGGACTTCCCGCCGAGTTCGAGCGAGGTCTTCTTGAGGTTGCCGACCGCCGCTTGCACGATCTTGCGGCCCGTCGCGGTTCCGCCGGTGAAGGCGACCTTGTCGACGCCGTCGTGCGCGGCGAGCGTCTCGCCGACGATCGGCCCGGCGCCGAGCACGATGTTCACGACGCCCTTCGGGAATCCGGCCGCTTCGATCAGTTGGCCCAGGCGCAGCGCCGTCAGCGGCGTCAGCTCGGCCGGCTTGAGGATGCACGTGTTCCCCGCCGCGAGCGCGGGCGCGAGCTTCCAGGCCGCCATCAGGAGCGGATAGTTCCAAGGGATGATCTGCGCGCAAACGCCGATCGGCTCGCGGACCGTGAACGTTTGCGAGGGCGCCGTGACGTCGAAGGTCTGCCCGTGCGGCTTGGTCGCGAGCCCCGCGTAGTAACGGAAACAATTCGCCGCGTCGGCCATGTCGTAACCGGCTTCGCGCAAGGGCTTGCCGGCGTTCAGCGTTTCGAGCGGCGCCAGCTCTTCGGCGTTCGCGTCGATCGCGTCGGCGAGCGCGAAGAGCAGCTTCGCGCGATCCTGCGCGTGCAGTTCGGGCCAGGGACCGCTCTCGAACGCCGCCCGCGCCGCTTTCACGGCGCGATCGGCGTCGGCGGCCGTCCCCTCGGCGACGCGCCCGATCGCGCGCCCCGTTCCCGGATCGACGAGCTCGCGAGTGCCGCCGTCGCTTGCGGCACTCCACTCGCCGTCGATCCACTGCAAGTATGTGCCCGCGCCGTCACGGGCAAGTCGATCGAGCGCGGCGACCTGCCGGCTCGGTGCAAGGGTCTCGGACATCGCGCTTTTAGTCCTTCCTGAACCGGGGTGGACAACAACGGTGATGGCAGCTCATGCGACGCGGCGTTCCGGCGGCGAGAGCGAGGAGAGCGCCTTTGCCAACACGACGAACACGCGGTCGGCTTGCGCTTGCGTGAGCGTGAGCGGGGGCTCGACGCGCACGGTCTTGGCGTTGATCAGCGTCCCCGCGACGAGCACGCCTTGATCGAACATCGATTTCGCGACGGCGAACCCGATGCGGTTGTCGACGAACTCGAGCGCCATCAGCATGCCCTTGCCGCGCACGTCCGTGACCTTGTCCTCGTGTCCGCGAACCGCTTCGCGCATGCCGGCGAGCATGTACTCGCCCATCGTGGCCGCGCGCTCGGGGAGCTTCTCCTCGATCAGGACGTTGATCGTCGCCAGCGCCGCGGCGCACGCGAGCGGGTTTCCGCCGAACGTCGTCGAGTGGAGCCACGGGTTCTCGAAGAACTTCGAGAACACGGCCTCCGTCGCGAGCACCGCGCCCGCGGGCATGATCCCGCCGCCGAACGCCTTCGCCAGGCACATGATGTCGGGCTTGACGTCCCAATGCTCGATCGCGAACATCTTGCCGGTCCGTCCCATCCCGGTCTGCACTTCGTCCGCGATGAACAGCGCGCCGTACTTGTCGCAGAGCGCGCGCACGCCGGGGAAGTAGTCGTCGCTCGGGATGATGACGCCGGCCTCGCCCTGCACGGGCTCGAGGAACACGCCGCCGACGTCTTCACCGAGTTCGGCGCAGACCTGCATCATCGTCTCGAGCGCGCCCAAGTCGTTGAACGGCACGTGCCGGATGCCGGGCAGCATCGCGCCGAACGGCTTGCGGAACGTGGCTTTCGCCGTCATCGCGAGCGACCCGAGGCTCTTCCCGTGGAAGGCCTTCGTCGCGCAGACGATCGTCGGCTTTTGCGGGTCGAACGCACGCGCGAGCTTCAGCGCGCCTTCGTTCGCCTCGGTGCCGCTATTGCAGAAGAACGAGTATTTCAGATCGCCCGGCGTGATGAGCGCGAGCGTCTTGGCCAGCATCGCGCGCAGCGGGTCGAGCAGATCTTGAGAGTGGAGCGCCTGGCGTCCGAGCTGATCTCTGACGGCTTTGAGCACCTTGGGGTGGCGATGGCCGACGTTGAAGATGCCGAACCCGCCGAGGCAGTCGATGTACTCCTTGCCCCGCAGGTCGACGAACGTGTTGAGGCCGCCGTCGCCCCATTCCACCGCGGCCTCCATCGAGCCGCCGGAGCCGGCTTTGCGATATTCCAGAAAACCAGGATTGACGAAGTCGCGGAACCCTTCGACCGTCTCGCGCGTGACCCAAGCCGCCTGCGCGGGCGTGATCGCGGGGGCTGCGATCAGATCGAGGACGGTGTTCGTATAGGCGTATGCTTCATCCAAACGTGTTGCACGAATTTTGGGACCTCTCTTGCGGTACTACCGCTGCAGATGACGAAAACGCGCCGTACGCCGGCGCGAAGCGTATGCAGTCAGGTAGGGAGCGGAGGCGCGCGGTCGACCAGGCCCGGCGAATAGAGCGTCGTCATGCGGCGCCTCCCAGGGCGACGCGAACGCTTTCCGCTAGGATCGCGAGCGCGCGATCCAGTTGCGGCGGTTCGATGACGAGCGGCACGAGGATCCGGATGATGTTGCCGTTTCCGGCTTTCATCAGCAGCAGGCCGCGCTCGCGCGCTGCCTCCACGATGCGCTGCGTGGCGGCCGCCGCGCTTCCGGGGACGCCGGCGTCCCCCAGCTCGAACGCGAGCATCGCGCCGAGCCCGCGCACTTCGACGATCTGCGGGTACGCGGCCGCAAGCGCGTCGAGCGCCGCGCGCAAGCGCGCTCCGAGCGCAACCGCGCGCTCCAGGATCTCTTCTTCTTCGAACGCATCGAGCGTCGCGAGCGCGGCCGCGCAGGCGAGCGGGTTGCCCGCGTAGGTGCCGCCGAGGCCGCCCGGCTCCGGGCCATCCATGATCTCCGCGCGCCCGACGACGCCCGCGAGCGGCAGGCCGCCGGCCAGACTCTTCGCGACCGTCATCAGATCGGGAACGACGCCCGAGTGCTCGCTCGCGAACATCTTCGAGGTGCGGCCGAAACCGCTCTGAATCTCATCGAACACGAGCACGATGCCGTGCTTATCGGCGATGGCGCGCAGCGCGCGCAAGAACTCGGCGGGCGCGGGGACGAACCCGCCTTCGCCCTGCACGGGTTCGATCACGATCGCGGCGACACGCTCGGGCGCGATCTGCGCGGCGAAGAGCTCCTGCAATTCGGCGAGCGCGGCCTCGACCGAGACGCCGTGCAGGGCGCTCGGGAAGGCCGTCTGATAGACGTCGGCGGGATAGGGGCCGAACGAGGGCTGCTTGTACGGCTGCACTTTCCCCGTCATCGCGAGCGTCAGCAGCGTGCGCCCGTGGTAGCCGTGACGGAACGTGATGACGCCCGAACGCTTCGTGTAGCCGCGCGCGATCTTGACCGCGTTCTCGACCGCTTCGGAACCCGTCGAAACAAAAAAAGCCTTCTTCGCGAACGTTCCCGGCGCAAGCGCGCAGAGGCGCTCGGCGAGCTCGATGTAGCTATCGTAGAGCGTGACCTGGAACGACGTATGCGTGAAGCGCTCGAGCTGCGCTTTGACCGCGGCGACGATCCGCGGATGCGCGTGCCCCAGGTTGAGGACGCCGATCCCGCCGATGAAGTCGAGGTACTCCCGCCCTTCGACGTCCCATAGAACGGCGCCCAAGGCCCGCTCCGCGACGACGTCGTGGATCGTGGAAACCCCGCGCGCGACGGCGGCGCGGCGCCGCTCGAGCCATTCGGAGGTGCGTGAAGTGGTGGTCTGCATCGTGGATGTCCCTGCCTCTTCCCAGCATCTTTAGGGGGCGGGGCCTCGGGTCCCTACGACTTTTGGCTAAGGCGCTCGCGCGGCAGCCCGCCCGATGAAGCATGGCAAGCAAGCCTGCGACCGAAGTCGCAGGGCCGGGAAAGCCGCTCCCGTCAGGGGCGCGCCCGGCCGGCCGCGCCGAGCTCCACGACGCGCGGATGCAGGTTCAATTGCGCCAGCAAGCGCGCGTAATCGCCCTCCGAGACGTCCTCCCAGCGCTTTCCGAGCAGCGCGACGAGCGCGGCTTCGACGACGTTCGTGCCGAACGAGCGCCCGCCGAAATCCGGCGTCGTCGTGACGAGCCGCTTCACGCCGCGCGCGGCCAAGTCATCGATGTCCGCTTGCGTGACGGTGTTCGTCAGCACCGTCTTGCCGTCGAGCCGGTCCGGCATGAACTGGCGCATGAAGTGGAAATCGCCCGCGATCAGCTCCGCCTCTTCGTAGTACTGCGGATACTTGGGCTGCGGCGGCCGGTCTTGCTTCTTTCCCGTCGGGTAAAAGAACTGGAACGGCAGCTTGCACGCGTCGGGCAGATACTTCTCCGCGAGCGCTTCGAATTCGGCGAGGCCCCGGACCGGCTTGTCCAGATCGAGCGCGAAGATGAAATCGCCGAAGAGCACGTCGGCGCCCGCATCGACCAGCGCTTGCGCCATTCCGAAGCGATCGAGCGCGCTGACCATCAGCACCTTCGTGCCGGCGAGCTTGATGCCGAGTTCCGCCTGCACGAAGCGCACCGCTTCACGCTCGAGCGTGTTCTTGAGCCCGCTGCCGTCGACGGCGGGCGTGATCTTGACGGCATCGAGCAGCCGCAGGCCGTCGCGCAGCGCGTAGCGCTTCTTTCCGGCGTAGAGATAGACGTCGATCCCGCCGAGGCCGATCGCATCGACCTTTCCGTCGAGCTCGCGCAGCTTCGCGAGCGCGCGATCGATCGAGCCGTCGGTCCCGACGCGCGAGATGTCGAACTGCTCGCCGAGCAGCTCGACCTGCGCGCGATGATCGCGCGAGGACGAGCCGAGCGAGACCGAAACGACCGTCTTCATACGAGCGCCGCCCGGCGCCGCTCGCGCGCCGCGGCGCGCTTCGCTTCGATCTGTTCCGGCGTGATCGCGAGGTCGAACGCGCGCATGTCGGCGAGCGTGAAACCGTCTTTTGCCGCGAGGCCCTCGATCTCGCGCACCTTCGCGAGATCGATGCCGCGGCCCAGCGTGTAATGGCCGTGCACCCGGTTTTCGAGCGCGAGGATCATCGTCTCGGACATGCAGGCGAGCGCCGTCCCTTGCGGGAGCCCGAGGCTGAACGGAACGTTCGGCTCGCGGACCCGCATCCACAGCGGCGCGCCGGGCATGCGCATGTTTCCGCCTTCGATCACGAGCACGTCGGGGCGCTCGACGGCGACGCGCCGGCCGACGTCGTGCGGGAGCGAGAGCTCGCAGACGACGGCGCCGGTCTGCAGATCGGACGGCTCGATCAGCTCCTGCGTCGAGGAGGTCGCGGTCAAGATCAAGCTGCCGCGCGGGACCGCTTCGCGCACGTTCGTGGAGATCGAGGAGCCGCAGGGCAAGCGCTCGCGGATCGATTCGTGGAAGGCGCGCAGGCGGGTCATGTTCCGCGCGACCAGGACGATGTGGCCGACGTGCGGCGCCAGCAGCTCGACGCAGGCGGAGCCGATCGAGCCGGTCGCCCCGATCACGACGAGCGTCGCGCCGGCGGTCTCGATCTCCATCTCCCGGGCGCCCCGCAACAGGCTCTGAATCCCGGCCGAGATCGTCAGCGAATTCCCGGTCGTCACCGCGATCGGCGAACGCTCGGCCAGGGTCACCCCGGCGTCCCCGACGACCCCGGTGAACGCTCCGAGGCCGGCGATCTCGGCCCCCAAGTCGGCGCCGATTTGAATCGCCTGCGAGATCTTCCCGTACACCTGTTCCCGCGGGAGGCTCAGCATCTTATCGGGCATGAAGGTCGCGGCGACGAACCAGCCTTCGGTCTCGCGCCCGTCCGGGGTCCGCACGCCGGTGATGTGGGCGGCGGCGTAGGCCGGCATCCATTCGAGAATCTTCTCGATGATCGGGTGGCCCTTGCCGGCGGCATTCGGTTCGTACCGGACGACGTCTTCGAACGAGAGCGGGTGGATGACGAACGCGAACTTTGCCATGGAGTGGCCGTGAATTTCGCCGCCGTGGGCGGGAACCCGCCAGGGAGGTAGGTTCTCCACAGCCATGCCCGCGAAGTCCCCTAGGCATGAAAACCGTCCTCGGCGAGCTGACGGAGATCGCATCGATCCCGTCCCCCGCGCCGGCGCACCAAGCGCCGGCTTGCGACGGAAAACGACCTGGCTCGGCTCCTGCGAGGCGAGCCGTTTTTATGGCTGCGCTCTAACGCGCTCTTCGACGTTTCAAATTTCGCTCGCACGCTTCCGGAGTAACGCATGACCACGACTCTTGCACCGATCCACGAACTCCAGCGCTTCCCCTCGCCCGCACCGGCGCCGCAGGCACTCGCTTGCGACGGGCCGCACCTGTGGATGGGCTCGCGCGACACGGAACGCATCTACGCCATCGACATTCACACCGGCGTCGTGACGGAAGAGAACGGCGCGCCCGGAAAACCATGGGGCGCCGTCGTCGTGGGCGACGAACTGCGCGTGACGATCGGCCAGGGCCCCGACGACGACCGCTACATTCGCCGCTACGTTTTCGCGCACGGCTTCAAGAAGAACGACACGCTCAAGTGCCCCGATTTCACGGGCTCGTATCTGGGCTGGGACGGCCGCTCGCTCTATCTCAGCCAGTTCTACAAGGGGCGCATCCTCACGCTCGACGGCGCGGGCGCGGTGACGCACACGCTCGAGGTCGGCGCGCACATCGCCGGTTTCACCTTCGCGCAGGGCGAACTGTACGTGCTGCGCGGCGACGAAGCGACCTGCGACTGGCGCTTCGCGCACATCGCGCTGCGCGGCGGCGAGCCGCAGATCACCGATCTCGCGACGATTCCGTTTCAGTGTCGATCGCTCACGTATGACGGCTCGCGCTTCTGGACGAACGATCGCGAAGCGGCGACGCTCGTCGCGTTCGCGCAGCCCTAAGCTTCCGCTCGCCGCCCTTCGGCTTCGCGCTTGAGGGCGGCGAGCATCATGTCGCTGTTCTCCCGCACTTTCTTGTGCAGCGTCGGCCCGATCAATTCGGCGAGCGTCGGCACGCCGAAATCGTAATCGACCGTCAGCGTCACGTGCGTGCGGCCGTCGCCTTCGACGAACGTCCACGATCCTTCGAACTTATCGAGATCGCCCTCGAGCAGCTTGTAGTCGATGCGCGCGTTCGCATCGTCGAAGAGATCCTCTTCGGTCCACTCGATCGGAGCTTCTTCAACGAGCGTCTTCCAGCGCGTGATGACGCGGTCCGCCAGCCGCTCGACGATCGTCACCGATTCGACGTCGGGCATGAACTGCGGAAAACGCTCTTGATCTTTGGCGAGCTCGTACACGTCGCGTGCGGGTGCATCGACGACGATGCTGGCTTCGAGGTAGGGCAATCTTACGATCCTTGCGTGGGCGGCAAAAAGCCGAGTTTGGAATGCGCGGCATGGATGCCGCTGCGCAACGCTTCGAGCGCGCGCGTGATCTCGGCGGCGGTCACGATCAGCGGCGGTTCGAGCCGGATCACGCGCTGCATGTTCAGCGTCCAGGCCGCGGTCACGCCCGCTTTGAGCATCTCGGGGATGATCGCGCCGCCGTAGCCTTCGTTCGTGAGCTCGACGCCGACCAGCAGCCCGCGACCGCGCACCTCGCGCACGACGCTCGGATACTCCGCGGCGACGCTGCGCGCGCCGGCGAGCAATTCATCGCCGCGCACGCGCGCGTTCTCGACGAGGCCCTCGTCACGTAACACCGCGAGCGATTCGAGCGCGGCCGCGCAGGCGAGCGGATTCCCGCCGAACGTCGACGTGTGCATCAGCGGCGCCTTCGCGTACGCCGCGTTCCATACGGGCGGGCGCACGACGTACGCGCCGATCGGCATCACGCCGCCGGAGAGTCCTTTGGCGAGCGTCATCACGTCCGGGACGACGTGCTCCGCGTCGCACCCGAACAGCAGGCCGCAACGCCCGAGGCCCGTCTGGACTTCATCCGCGATGAAGAGCGCGCCCGAGCGGTCGCAGGCCGCGCGCACGCGCGCCAGATAGCCGTCCGGCGGAATGTTCACGCCGCCCTCGCCCTGGATCGGCTCCACGATCACGGCCGCCGTATGATCGTCGACGACCGCATCGAGCGCGTCCGCGTCGCCGAACGGCACGTGCTCGAACGCGGGGACGAGCGGCCCGTAGGCCAGCTTGAAATATTCGCGGCCGCTCGCGGAGAGCGAGCCGAGCGTCTTCCCATGGTAGGCGTTCGCCGTGGCGACGATCTTGACGCGATGCGTCGCCGCGCGCGCGAGCTTGAGCGCGCCTTCGACGGCCTCCGTGCCGCTGTTCGCGAAGAACGAGATCGAGAGATCGCCCGGCGCGATCTCGGCGATCGCCTTCGCGAGGCGCCCCATCAACGGGCTGAACATCGTGCGCCCCGAGAGCGACATCAGCTCGAGTTGCGCCTTGACGGCGGCGACGATGCGCGGGTGCGAATGGCCCAGCGTGAACACGCCGTAGCCGCCGGCAAAGTCCAGGTACGCCTTGCCTTTGTGATCCCAGATCGTGCAGCCCTGCGCGCGCACTTCGACCGCGCTGCCCGAGAGCTTCATCACGCGCGCGAGCGGCGGGTTCAGATAGAGCCGGTAGTTCTCGTAAGTCTCGTCGAACAGCGCTTGCGGGCTCGGCGCGCCGAGCAGCGGATCCGTCACGGGCTCGCTCACGCCGCGGCCATCGCTTCGCGTTCGAGGCGCGCGATCGTTTCCTCGACCGCCGCGAGCGTCTGCTCGGCGGTCGCCGTGCGCATCACGCGCTCGCGCAATTCGCTCGCGCCGGGGAAGCCTTTGAGGTAATAGCCGAGGTGCTTGCGCATCTGCGGCACCGCGCGCTCCTCGCCCCATTCCTCGACCATCACGCGATAGTGGTGCAGCGCGTAGCGCAGGCGCTCGGGGGCCGCGGGCTGCGGGCGCGCCGCGCGCCCTTCCAGCAGATCGCGAATCTGCTCGGCGAGCCAGGGATTGCCGAGCACCGCGCGGCCGAGCATGATCCCGTCGACGCCGCTCTCGCGCATGCGGCGCAACGCCTGCGCGGCGTCGGTCAGGTCGCCGTTGCCGATCACCGGAACGGTGACCGCCGCCTTGAGCGCCGCGATGTGCGACCAGTCGGCCGAGCCCTTATAGAATTGCTTCGCCGTGCGCGCGTGCAGCGTGATCGCGGCGACTCCGGCCGCCTCCGCGCGGCGCGCGACGTCGAGATACACGTGCGTCGCGTCGGTCCAGCCCAGGCGCATCTTCACCGTGACCGGGCAATCCACGGCAGCGACGACGGCTCGCACGATCGCCTCGCAACGCTCGACGTCGCGCAGGCAGGCGCTGCCGCCCTCGGTTTTCGTGACCTTCGGAGCGGGGCAGCCGAAGTTGATGTCGACGATATCGGCGCCGCATTCGCGCACGACCTTCGCGGCGTAGGCCATCGTCTTGGGGTCGTTGCCCCAGAGCTGCGTCGAGACGGGCTGCTCGACGCCGTGCTGGTCGATCATCTGGCGCGTGCGCGCGTTGCCGTGCTCGACGGCGGTCGCCGAGACGAACTCCGTGACGGTCAGGCCGAAGCCGAACGGCTTGTAGAGGGCGCGCATGGTCCGGTTCGTGACGCCCGACATCGGGGCGAGCACGACCGGCGGCCAAATCTCATGGGCCCCGATCCGCAGGGCCGGCGCGACGCGTGGCATGACTCGTTATTCTAGCACGCCGGCACAGACCTTAGCGCACGGAGTCGTAATAGCGCCGCAGGCCTTCGAGGATCAGATGCGGGTCGACCGTATCGATCGCGCTCGTATGGCGGGCGATCACCTCGGCGAAGCCCCCGGTCGCGATCACGCGAGCGCCCTCTCCGATCTCGCGCTTGATCCGCCCGACGAGCCCCTCGACCTGGCCCACGAAGCCATAGACGATTCCGGATTGCAGCGCGCTGACCGTATCCCGGCCGATCGCCTCCGGCGGCGCGTGCAGCGCGACCTGCGGCAGCTTCGCCGTCCGCGCGACGAGCGCGTCGATCGAGATCTGGATGCCCGGCGCGATCGCGGCGCCCAGGAACGCGCCGTCCGCCGAGATCGCTCCGAACGTCGTCGCCGTGCCGAAGCCGATCACGACGGCGGGCGCGCCGTACAGGGCGACCGCGCCGATCGCCGCCGCGACGAGGTCCGCCCCGAGTTCCTTCGGACGATCGGTCCGGACCGGGATCAGTTCCTGAGAGCCGGCATTCAGAAAAAACGGCTGGACGCGCATGTAGCGCAGGCAGGCTTCAGAAAGCAAATGGTCGATCTGCGGGACGACCGACGAGATCGCGATCGCCTCGACCTCGTCATGCGCCAGCGCCGTGCCGTCGAAGAGCGAGCGGAACAGGACGCCGTACTCGTCGGAGGAGCGCGAGCGCACCGTGCTGACGCGCCACGTCTGCAGCAGCGTGCCGACGGCGCCGCCGTTGCGCCCGAAAAATCCAAGCTTCGTCGTCGTATTGCCGACGTCGATCGTCAACAGCACGCGTCAGCTCCGCGCCGTGCGGATCTCGCGCAACGCGTCCCAGATGCGGCGCGCGAGTTCGCGTTTCGGCGCGCGCCCCAGCACGCGCCGCTCGGCAGCTCCCCACAAGAGCGTCGCCTCGTTGTCGGCCGTGCCGAAACCGCTCCCCGCGCGCGAGACGTCGTTGACCACGATCGCGTCGAGCCCTTTGGCGGCGAGCTTTTCCCGGGCATGCTCCTCGAACCGTTCGGTCTCCGCGGCGAACCCGACCAGGAAATATCCGTGCTCGCGAGCTCCGAGCGCGGCGAGCACGTCGGGCGTGCGTTCGAGATCGAGCGCGAGCGGGCCGTCGCTCTTCTTCACCTTGTGCGCGTACGTCGTGGCGGGGCGCCAATCCGAGACGGCGGCGCTCGCGATCGCGACCGTCGCGTGCGGCGCGAGCGCGAGCGTCGCGTCGGCCATCTCCTGCGCGGTCACCACGCGCGTGACGCGCGCGCCGGCGGGCGGCTCGACGAGCGTCGGCCCGAGCACGAGTTCCACGGCCGCGCCGCGCGCGAGCGCTTCGCGCGCGAGTTCGATGCCCATCGTCCCGGTCGCTGCGTTCGAAAGAAAGCGCACCGGATCGACCGCTTCGCGCGTCGGGCCCGCGGTGATCAGCACGCACTCGCCGTCGAGCTCGCGCGAACGCGCGCTCGCCGCGTCGATCGCCGCCACGATCGCGTCGTGATCCGCGAGCCGGCCGACGCCGGTTTCGCGCTCGGCCAGAAAGCCGACGCCGGGCTCGACGACGGTGTAGCCGAAACCGCGCAGCATCGCGAGGTTCGCGCGCGTGGCGGGATGCTCGTACATCGCGTCGTTCATGGCGGGCGCGACGACGATCGGGATGCGCGCGGCGAGCGCCGCGTTCGTGAGCAGGTCGTCGGCGATGCCGTGCGCGAGCTTCGCGAGCGTGTTCGCGGTCGCGGGAACGATCGCCAGCACGTCCGCATCGCGGACCAGCCGGATGTGCGGGATCGTCTCCGGCGCTTCCCAGAGCGACGAGGCGACCGGCTCCCCCGTCAACGCGGCGAACGTCAGCGGGCCGACGAACTCGCGCGCCTCGGCCGTCATGATGACCCGGACGGCATCCCCGCGCTGCACGAGGGCGCTCGCCAGCGCCGCGGCCTTGTAGGCCGCGATCCCGCCGCAGACCCCGAGCAGAACTCTCAAGGCGCCGCTGCGCGCACGTAGCGGTGGAACGGCGTGACCATCGGATCTCGCCCGTTTTCAGCCGGAACGCTCAAGTTGTCGAGCAAGCGCAGCGCGCCGGCGCGCACGGTGCCGACGACGAGGGCGGGCCGGGCGAGCCGCTCCTGTTCCCGGAAGGTCGCCGGATCGACGACCGCCAGGTACTCCAGCTCCAGGGGCGGCCGCAGCATCGCGCGCGCGATCGAGCGCGCCGCGTTCGGATCGGTCTCCCCGTCGAGGATCGCGCGAGCGACCGCCTCCAGCGCGCGATAGAACGTCGGGGCCGCCGCTCGTTCCTGGGGCGTCAGGTAGACGTTGCGGCTCGAGAGCGCGAGCCCGTCCGGTTCTCGAACGGTCTTGCAGACGACGATGCGGGTCGGGATGTCCAGGTCGCGAACCATGCGCCGCACGACGGCCGTCTGCTGGGCGTCCTTCTGGCCGAAGTACGCCGTCGTCGGCTCGAGCGCGTGGAGCAGTTTCGCGACCACGGTACAGACGCCGGCGAAGTGTCCGGGCCGGGCCGCCCCTTCGAAGACCGTCAGCAGCTCGCCCGCGTCGATCCTGGTGGCGAACCCCTTTGGGTACATGGCCTCGACACTCGGCGCGTAGAGCAGCTCGACGCCGGCGGCCTCGAGCTGCCGGCAGTCGGCCTCAAAGGAGCGCGGATAGCGCTCGAAATCCTCGTTCGGCCCGAATTGCAGCGGGTTGACGAAGATCGACGCCGCGACCGTCACGTTCTCCTCGCGGGCTCGCTCGATCAGGCTCAGATGCCCGGCATGCAGCGCCCCCATCGTCGGGACGAGCGCGAGCGGCCGGGGGAGCGTTCGCGCGATCGCCCGGGCGGAATCCGGCGTCCGTACGATTTGCATGCGTCAGGCCTTCTCGGGCGCCCTGGTCACGCGCAGGTTCGTTCTGCCCACGACGAACGGCATACCCAGCTCCAGCGGCACCGGGACACCCGAAACCGCTTGGCCGTCGATCCGCGTTCCGTTGCGGCTGGAGAGATCGCGTAGAGCCAATTGTCCCCCGTTCTCGCGGAGTTGGGCGTGCCGACGTGAAATATAACGGTCGAGCGTGATGCAGGCGCCGGCCGCCTCGTGATCCCGCCCGATCGTAATCTCGTCGTCGAATTCCCAGGTCTTGCCGTCAAGGGGCCCACCGAGGATTTCCAGGATATACATGGGCGAACGAGACTTTAGGATATCCAGCCGGAAGTCCCCTACAAGTGTGATGGAGAAACCCTCAAGAAGCATGCGTGCCGATGTCGATGTAGAGAGGTGTGATCATTGTGAGCAGCGGGGCTGACCAGTTGGGCAACGATAAGGTCGACGATCTTATCAACCTCATGGACATCGACCCCGATGCACTTCGTGAGGCGGAATTCGTGCAAGCGCAATCTATTCTCGACACGCTCGTAGGTAAAACGATCGAACAAGCTTCAATGGAAGATACGCGCATCGTCGTCGAAACAACCGAAGGCGACCGCTATTTCTTCTACGGCTTCATGGGCGGTTCGTCGACGCGCGAAATCCCCTGACGGCGCCGCGCGAAGCGTTACGGGCGCTTCGCCTCGCCGCGCTCGACTTCGGCGGCGACAAACGAAATGATGGTTTCCTGATCGCGCGGATCGATTTGCGTAAAGGCGATTCCGTGGTGGAATTGAGCCGAATCCGCGTTGAAGAACGATAACACGATGCGTCCGCGTGCGACGGTTTCGCGGGGCGCTCCGGGAAGCGTGAAGCGCAGGAGCAAGACCGTTCCTAGAGCGAGATCTTCATGCGTTGCGAGCCGTAAGCCGCCGCCGCCGAGATCGCTGGAATGCGAATGCTTGGTATCCGTCTCGCCGTCGAGCGTGTAGGACACGCCCATCGCGACGGGGGCGCGCAGATAGCGCCGCACGTGCGAACGTTGGGAAGAGACTCCATTTCCGATGTCGCCCACGTCTGCTCACTCTCCTGTGTAACGCTTTATTCGCAAGGGAGGGTCGCCTTTCATGCGAGCGCGTCGGCCGCAAAAAGCGCCCCGAGGATGCCGTGTTCCCGCATCGTGCCGCCTTGCAAATAGACCTCGAACGGCGGCCGCAGCGGCGCGTCGCACGAGAGCTCGATCGTCGCGCCGCTCACGAACGAGCCGCTCGACATGATGACGGGGTCGCGATAACCGGGCACGGGGCCGGGCTCCGGGACGAAGCGAGCGTTGACCGGCATCGCTCGCTGCAGCCCGCGCGCGAAGGCTTCCAGCTGTTCTCGGCTGCGCAGCCCGATCGCCTGCACGATGTCGTGACGGTCCTCTCCGGGTGCGGGATCCACGGCGTAGCCGAGCTCGGCGAAGAGCGCGGCGGCGAAATCGAGCCCGGCGAGCGCCTCTTTGACGACGGCGGGCGCCTGCCACAGGCCTTGGAAGAGAGACCGGCCGAAGCCCAAGCTCGAGCCGACCGCCGCGCCGAGCCCCGGAGCGTAGTGAAACGCGGCGATCCGTTCGACGACCTCAGCGCGTCCGGCGACATATCCGCCCGCCGGTGCGAGGGATCCGCCGAGGTTCTTGATCAGGGAGCCCATCACGGCATCTGCACCGTGGTGCGTCGGCTCGGTCGAATCGACGAGTTCACCATAACAGTTATCGACCAGAACGAGCGCACCAGGAGCGACGGCGCGCACGCAGTCGACGATCTCGCCGCACTCCCGCGCCGAGAGCGAGCGGCGCGGCGCGTAACCGCGCGAGCGTTGCACGAACGCCACGGCGAGCCCGCCTTCGCAGGCCCGCGCGAGCGCGGCCGGATCGACGCCGCCGTCCGCGCCCAAGGCGACCTCTTCGTAGCGCACCCCGCGCGCGACGAGCGAATGCGGCGCATCGGCGAGCGCGTTGCGCAGCGTGTCGTAGGGACGGCCCGTCGCGCTGACGATCCTGCTCCCCGGCGGCGCGCAGGCCGCAAGCGCGGTGACGATCGCGTGCGTTCCGCTGACGAACGAGAGGCGCGCGAGCGCCCGTTCGGCGCCGAGGACCCGCGCGAGCAGCGTCTCGTAGCGGTCGCGCGCAACGTCGTCGTATCCATAGCCGAGCGTGCCGGCCAGATCGCTCTCGGCGATCCCCTCCGCGAGGAACGCCGCGATCACGTTCGCATGGACCTCCGCGCGTTTGGCGGCGTGCGGCTCGGTGAACGCGGCGGCACAACGCAACGCCGCCGCCCCGACGGCCGGATCGATCGGAAAACGCGCCAGCGCCGCTTCGATGAACGCCTTCACGCGATCCGCCGGACCTCGAGCGCGGCCCGGCGCGCTTCCGCCCGGTCATAGGCCGCGACGAACGGCGCGTAGATCGCGAACGCGAGCCCCACGTCGAATGCGGCCAGGACGATCGCGCGCCAATCGCCGGTCGCAAACCAGACGGCGACCGGCGTCGTCCAGGCGGAAGGCGCGTAGTTCACCGGCCGCGAGACCAGGCCGTAGGCCATCGCGTAGTACGTCACGGAGCCCAGGACCAGCGGGGCGATGACGAACGGAATCGCCAAGATCGGATTCAGCACGAGCGGCAGGCCGAACATCAGCGGTTCGTTGACGTTGAAGAACGCGGGGACGAGCGCCGCCCGGGCGACCGTGCGCAGCCGGGCGACGCGGCTGCGCAAGAGCAGCACGGCGACCGGCAGCGTGGCCCCGGCCCCGCCCGGGAAGACGAACAAGAACGTCGAGACCGTCACGATGTGGGGCAGCGCGAGCCCGGCCCGCGACGCCTCCGTGTTCTGCGCCTGGAGCGTCAGGTAGACCGGGAGCACGATCGCGGCAAGGACCGCGGGCCCGTGGACGCCGATCGTCCACAGCAGCGTCTCGACGAACGTGATCGCCAGCAGCGCCGCGAGGCTGTCGCCCATGTGCCCGAGCGGCGCCAGAACCCGGGCGAGTTCGGCGACCGGCGAGAACCCCGCGACGAGCACGAGCAGCGCGCAGACCACCAGCGCCCCGGCGCCGAGCCACGAGCCCAGGCGAACGTTGCGCGTCAGCGCGACGCCGGCCCGCTCGAGGAAGATGCCGAGCAGCGCGATCAGCATCGCCAAGAAGAGCCCGCTCCCGCCGAGCGCGCGCGAGAACGCCCGCACGTGGAAACCGCCGCCGTGCGGCACGACGAGCGCGAACGCGAGCGCGGCGCCGAGCACGAACGGAACCTGCGGAAGCCTGCGGCGCGAGGCGAGCTCGCGCGCGAGCGCCACGACGAGCAGCGCGGCCATCGGCCCGAACCCGTCGAGAAACGCGCGCTGGAAACGCTCGAGCAGCGAACCGGAAGGCGCGAACAGCATGAAGCCGGCGACCGCCACGAGCAATCCGGCGAAACTGATCGGAAGCGCCGTTCGAATCGCGAGAAGTTCGGGGATCTCGCTGACGGCGCGCAACCGGGCTACGAGCGGGTGTTCGGGCACGCCTGCTCTGTTTTAGAGCTTGCGGACGACGGCCTCCACGCGCCCGACGATCGTCGCATCAGTGACGTAGATCGGGTCCATCGTGTGATTTTCCGGCTGGAGCCGGATGCGCCCGGCTTCGCGATAGTAGCGCTTGACCGTGGCCTCACCGTCGACGAGCGCGACGACGATCTGGCCGTTCTCGGCGCTGGGTTGCGGCGAGACGACGATCAGATCGCCGTCGAGAATCGCGGCTTCGATCATCGAATCGCCCTTGACGCGCAGGATGAACGTATCGGGTTTACGCGCGAACGAGGCCGGCAGAATGAATTCGCCTTCGACGTTCTCGATCGCCGTGATCGGCACGCCGGCGGCGACCTTCCCGACGATCGGGAGCACGCCGTATTCGGGCTCCGCGCGGGCTTCGGCGCGCTCGGCCTGCTGGCTCGTCGAGACGAGCGCGCGGGGCTTCGTCGGGTCGCGGAAGATCAAGCCGCGGCGCTCGAGCGTCTTGAGGTGGGCCTGCACGGTGGAGGGGGATGAGAGCCCGACGCGCTCGCCGATTTCCCGGACCGAGGGCGGGTAGCCGCGCTCTTCGCTAAAGGTCTGGATGACTTCAAGAATGCGTGCTTGACGATCCGTCGGGGCACGTTCGGCCACGGATGCCTCCTTGACGACGGCGGCGGCGAAATCGCGCCGCGAATTGCTGTTTACGGTAGCATTTCCGGTGAAAAAATGCAAACATACGTTCGCTCGAGGCTTGACCTCGGCAGCTTCCCCTGGTAAAATGTGGTGGACGAACAGGCGTTTGGCCCAACATATGGGCAAGGAGCACGGAGATGGTCTCCCTGAGGCGCAAACGGTTCACCCTCATGCCGGCGGTCGCGCTGGCGGCCTTGGGCGCGCTCGTGACGATCCCGGTCCTCTCGTCGTCCGGCCTCTACGCCGCGACGCCGACGCACTACACCTCGGTCAACGTCAAGCCCGGCGACAGCCTCTGGCAGCTCGCCGCCGCTCACACCACGAACGGCAAGAACATCGAAGACACGATCGACTCGATCATGTCGGTGAACCACCTGTCGACGGCGACCATCGTGCCGGGGCAGCGGTTGAGAATACCGCTGTAGGAGGCCCAGCCGCGCGGCAACAGGAGCGCAAGGACGCGCTCCTCTTTTTTTGCCCTTTCCCTAGGGCGGCTTTGCCCTTCTAGGGCCGGCGCGCGAGGATCACGCTGTGCCCGGCGTGGTGTTCGAGGAACTCGAGCGCCTCCACGATCCAGGTATCGAGCCCGGTCGTCACGTGGCGCGAGACCTCGACGACGACGTGGCGCCGATCCTTGAGCCAGCGCAGTTCGGCCTGCGTCGTCGCGGGCCAAACGGCTTCTTCACATTCCTCGCAATGATATCCGTAATGCACCCGAGCGAGGTACGCGCGCTCGCCGCGAAAGGCCTCCGGAAAAAACGAGGGCCCCCGCTTACGCGGAGGCCCTCGCCTCTAAACTTTCAGGTCTCGAACGTTTAGAGCTTGATCTTGGCTTGGAGGTAGATGCTGAGCGGAGCGGTCGCGTAGGCCGGGTCGTACGGAGCCTGGACATACGGCTGGATCGCGTTGCCAGGATTGTACGTGTTGCCGACTGCCCCCGTCGTCCCGCCTGCGAGGACACCGTACGCGCATGCACCCGTCTGGGTGAAGCCGGTCTTGGTGCCGCCGAAGCAGGTGTTGACGAGGTTCGCGAACGTCGCTTGCAGCTGCACCTTGGAGCTCACGTCATATGAGACTTGGAGGTGGAGCTGGAGTTGCGACGGCGCGATGAACGCACCGAGCGTATCGAACTTGCCGGTGTAGACATCCGGGATGCCGCCGGTGAGCGTTCCGCACGAGGCGTAATCGAACCCGGAGCCGCCCGCGGCACCGTAGTTGTACCGTGGGTCGCCCGTCGCCGCCGTGCCCAAAGCCGCGGTGCAGGTCGCGGGATCGATACCGAGCGTCGATTCAGGCGCTCCGTAGCGTTGGCCCGCGAAGAACTGGAGCGCCGGGGTGATGGCGAGCTTGTCGTGCTTGTACTGCAGCACTAAAGTCCCCACATATGGCGCCCCGTATCCGGCCACCGAGCTTCCGATCCCGGCCGGGAAGATGTCGTAGGTCGGGTAGTTGCCGTTGACGTCCATCAGCCCCTGAACCGGTGCGTTCCAGTACGGATTGGCAACCGAACCGGCCGCGCAGGTGGGATCAGCCACGCCGGCGGTCGTGTAGCAGGGAGCCGCCACGACGCCGGTCGACGTCGTGCCGCACTTCGAATCCGTCGGATGCGTCGAGCAGTACGAGGTGTAGGCGTTGTAGCTCTTGATCGCGACGTTGAACGGATCGATGATCGTCGAGCCGTTCGAGAGCTGCGTGTACCGGATGTAGCTGTTCGTGTACGTGAAGGAGGCCTTCGCCGCGATACCGTTGCGGTTGAAGTTCCCCTTGTCGACTTCCAGCTCGATGCCTTGCGAGGTCTGGTTGCCGACGTTGAGGCCGGAGACGAAGTTCGTCTGCTGGTTCAGGTAGAACTGCTGGATCTGATTCTGGGTCTTGCGCAAGAACGGGCTGACCTTGACGGCGAGATCGTTCTTGAACTGATGCTCGTAGGAGAGGTCGAAGTTGTTCGACGTCGGCGGCACGACCGTGTGGTTCGGTGACGTGAAGCCGAAGTTCTGGAACCCGTAGGTGCTGTAGAGCAGCGCCGGTGCATTCTGCTGCAGCGCGTTGTACTGTTCGAAGGCGCTGTTCGCAGGCTGCGCGTACCGGCCGTAGCTGGCCCGCAGGACCGTGTTCGGATCGAGCGTGTAGGTCACGCCGAGACGCGGCTGGAGGACGTTGTAGCTCTCCGTCACGTTCCCGCTGGGATTCGTGAAGTTCGCCGCCGTGTATCCCGCCGGGCACGGATCCGTGACCGCGAGACCGAGATTGACCACTTTATCCTTGAGCTGGTTGTTCGCGTCCAAGCACGTGTCTTGATTGAACGCGGTGTACCAGAACGCGCGGGCCGGCGTGCCGGTCGTGTCCGAACCGACGTACTGGAATTGGTCGTTGCGCACGCCGGCGTCGACGGTCAGCTTGCTCGTCGGCCGCCACTGGTCGGTCAGCGAGAAAGACGTGAACTTCGGCGTCACGGTGTTGTAGGTTGCGTATTGTCCGTCCGCGAGGACCAGGTATTCGCACGGGCCGCCGCCGCAAGTGCCGGTGGCGGGAGCGATCGTGCCGTTTGCAGCCTGGGCGAGGGTCGCGAACTGCGCGCCGCCCTTGAAGTTGCAGGTGGTCGCGAGCCCGGCCGCCGTGTAGCAGAGGCCGTTCGTCGGGTTGCTCGAGTCGACGAGCGCCGCCAGCACGGTGCGTGCGTTCACGGTGTCCGGTCCGTACAGGCCGTTGATATACTGCGTGTTGTTATCGCGGGTCGTATTGGCCGTCGTGTACGAGCCCTGCAGGCTGAGCAGGTTCGTCGGGTTGAGCTGGTCGGTGAGCGTCGCGCTGATGCCGCGCGTGTGGCTGGACAGCTCGTAATCGCCGCTCACTGCGCCGAGGTAGTCGGCATAGGTCGACTGCGGACCCAGTTCCATCCAGTTGGAGTAGTAGGTGTAGCCGTACACCTTCAAGAGCGCATTCGTGCCGAGCGACTTCGCGTATTGCACTTTGAAGATGCTCTGATTGTTCACGAACGAATCGCGCGCGTTGACCGGGATGTTGGCGTCAAAACCGCGAGTCGGACCGTTTGACTGTGGGAAGTAGTAGGTCGAGGTCAGCGCTTGATAGTTCGCCGGCAGCGGAACGCCCGTCGCGCCCGCATACTGGTAGCCATCGATATAGAACGGCTGGCCCAGACCGACGTTGTTGAGATAGTCCGCGCCGCCCTGGTCGTTCGTCGAGGAGTAGTACTCGGTCTTGAGCGAGTCGTTGACGAACAGGAGCTGGATGTCGTCCTTCGTCCCATTCTTGTGCGGGATCCCGAAGTGAAGGTTCACGACGTTATCGCGCGAGGTGAGGGTCGAAGGCGTGAACAGATTGTACGGGCCGAGCACGAAGGAGCCCGGTCCCGTATCATTGTTGGGCACGCCGTTCGTATAGCACGAGGTCGCCGGCGTCGGATACGTGCACGGTGCGATCGGCGAGCCGTACAGGCCGGAAAGGCCCGATCCGTTGAACTGGTCGGCGATGCGGAAGTCCTGGTTGTAGCCGCCCGCCGCGATGTAGTACGAGAAATTGTGGTTCGGAGAGGCTCCGCCCACTTCGAACGAGAGCTTGTGGTAATAGGTCGGGCCGCCGATGGCGACCGTGGCCGTTGCGAAGCCCGGGTACGTCCCGGTCTTGATGACCTGGTTGATGTAGCCCGAGATGCCTTGGGCCTCGGCGTTGGCGGGAGCCGCGCCCGTGTAGACTTCGACCTGCTGTTGGCCGAGCGAGGAGAGCGGGCCCGAGGGGTAGTTATCGAACGCGCGGTTGACGGGGACGCCGTCAAGCTCGTAGCCGATCTGGTCGTAATCGCCGCCGCGGATGCTCACGCCGGAGCCGGCGCCGATGTAGCCCGATTGGCCGGGAGCGATGAAGACGCCGGGGACGGTCGTCAGGGCCGACCAGGCGCTCGAGAGGCCGCCGCCGCCGCCAAGCGCCGCGACCTTATCCTGGACGGTCGCGTCGATGGAGTAGACGTCGGCGGTCGTGCCGGGCTTGACCAAGCTGGCGGCGGAGCGCGTCGTGACGCGCCCGACGACCTTGAGCGCAGGGTTGAGCGAAAGCGTCAGCGTCTGCGTTTGGTCCGCTTGGACCGTCAAGCCGGACTGGGAGACCGGCTCGTAGCCGGTGAGTTCAGCCGACACCGTATACGAGTCCGGTGCCAGGCTGAGGAAAACGAAGTGCCCTGAGGTGTCGGACGTCGTCGAGGCGTTCTGCGAGGGGCTCGAGACGGTGACCTTCACGCCGACGAGCGGCTTGTGGGTCGATTGATCGGCTACCGTGCCGCTGATTGCCCCGGTCGTACCTGCCAGCACCCATGTGCCCTGGAGGATGAGCGAGATAAGCAACGCGATCGCCGCGACAGCTCTGAGGGGCCGAAACCTATGAATCATGCGGTTGCCCTTCATGTGAAGTTGCCTGCCGTAGGCGGTGCTTGTGCGTCCGGGCGAAACGGGCGAAAATCCCCAAACGTAAGCGTCGGGCTCATCTCGCTCAAATCGTCGATTGGAGCGCACAAGCGCACGGTATCTACGACGGATTCCGGCCACTTCTCATGGACTTCTGCTAATCCTTTAGAAACGCTTAAGGCGAAGCACCGCAAAGCGCTCGAACATCGCTCCAAATGGAGCGCGAGGCGCGCGCAAACAGCGACGCCGCCCAAACGGCGGCGTCGGCTGGGAGCGTTTCAGAGCAAGGGATTGCGGCGTTAAGCGCGGTGCGCCGCGAGCCGCTCTTCGAGCAACTGCGGAATTTGCGAGGGCCGCTCCGCAACCGGTACGCCCGCAGCGTTGAACGCGTCGACTTTGCTTTGCGGCGTTCCGGTCTTGCCGGAGATGATTGCGCCCGCATGGCCCAAACGCTTTCCTTCCGGTGCAGACCGTCCACCGATGAATGCGACCGCAGGTTTATCCGGCAAATGCTCGCGGATGAACGCGGCCGCATCCTCCTCGTCGGAGCCCCCGATTTCGCCGCACACGACGACGGCATCCGTCTCCGGATCGTTCGCGAAGGCCCGTAGGCAGTCGACGAAGGTGGTGCCGATGATCGGGTCCCCCCCGATCCCGACGCAGGTCGACTGGCCGAGCCCGGCCTTCGTGAGGCCGTCGACGATCTCGTAGGTCAGCGTCCCCGAGCGCGAGATCATGCCGATCCGCCCTTCCTTGAAGATGTGGCCGGGCATGATGCCGATCAGCGACTTGCCGGGCGAGATGAGCCCGGGGCAGTTCGGCCCGATGATCCGCAACCCCGGGGTCGTCGCGACCACGCGCAGCATGTCGTGCGCCGGGATCCCCTCGGTGATGCACACGGCGAGCGTGATGCCGGCGTCGTAGGCCTCGTAGAGCGCGTCTGACGCGAAGGCAGGCGGGACAAAAATGACCGTGTGCGTCGCGCCCGTCGCCTTTACCGCATCGGCCACGGTGTCGAAGACCGGCTGCCCGCTCTCGATCGTGGAGCCGCCCTTGCCGGGCGTCACGCCGCCGACGATGTTCGTTCCGTACGCGAGCATGCGCTGCGTGTGGAACAGCCCCTCGCGCCCGGTGATGCCCTGGACGATGACCTTGGAGTTCTTGTCGAGGAAGATTGCCACGGATCTCTGCGCCTTTCTTCTGCTGCTACTTGGCGAGCTCGACGGCGCGCCGCGCGCCTTCGTCCATCGTCTCGACGGGGTTCATGCCCGCGGCCGCGAGGATCGCGCGGCCCTCCGCTTCATTCGTTCCCGTCAAACGCACGACGAGCGGCACTTTGCGCACGTCGTCGCCCGCGAGCGCCTCGACGATTCCCCGCGCGACTTGATCGCCGCGCGTGATCCCGCCGAAGATGTTGATGAACATCGACTTGACGTTCGGATCGCTCACGACGAGCGCATAGCACTTGCGCACGAGTTCCGCCTGCGCGCCGCCGCCGATATCCAGGAAGTTCGCAACCTCGCCGCCCGCGTTCTTGACCGCGTCCATCGTCCCCATCGCAAGCCCCGCGCCGTTGGCGATCGTGCCGACCGAGCCCGTGAACTTCGCGTAATTGCTGCGCCCCAAGCCCACCGAGAGCGCGACCGCCTCATCGCCTTCCGCGGGCTCGTCCTTCTGCCACTTGGCGAGCGCGGGATGCTTGTAGAGCCCGTTGTCGTCGAGATCGACCTTCGCATCGGAGGCGATCACCGCGCCGTCCTTCGTGAGCGCGAGCGGATTGATCTCGACGAGGTTCGCGCCGTACGACATGAACAGCGTGTAGAGCGCGCCGACGATCTTCGGAAACGCTTTGTGGAAGCCGAGCGGCAGCTTCGAGCTGAACGCGAGCCGCCGCGCGATGAACGGCGAGAACCCGATCGCGGGATCGACCCAATACTTCGAGATCGCATCGGGATGATGCTCGGCGACTTCCTCGACATCCATCCCGCCTTGCGAGGTCACGATGATCACCGGCTTCTTCGAGGAGCGATCGATCGTGATCGAAACGTAAGCCTCGCTCACGATCGCGACCTTCTCCTCGACCAGCAGCGATTTCACTTCCTCGCCGCCGGGATTCTGAATGCTCTTGAGCACCTTCCCGATCAGCTCGTTCGCGAGCGCCTCGCCCTGCTCGGGCGTATCGGCGAACTTGATCCCGCCGGCCTTGCCGCGTCCGCCCATCAGGACCTGGCTCTTGAGCACCCACGATCCCGGATGCGCCTCGATGAACGCGCGCACTTCGGCGGCGCTCGATGCATGCACGCCGCGCGGCGTCGGAATCCCAACGGCGCGAAACAACTCTTTCCCTTGGTATTCCATCAGCTTCATTGGCGCCCGGCTTTCATTCGTCGAACGGTGGTGGCAGTCGCTCTCTTAGCGCAGGACCGCCGAAAACCTCGGTGCGACCAAGGTCGGCGGCCGGCTTTCAATCCAAGCGCCCGAGCAGCGAGCGCGCGATGATGATCTGCTGGATCTCCGAGGTGCCTTCGTAAATCTCGGTGATCTTCGCGTCGCGATAATAGCGCTCGACCGGAAACTCCGTCGTATACCCGTACCCGCCGTGGATCTGCACGGCCTCCGAGGCATGCCTTCGCGCCGCGCTCGACGCGAACAGCTTCGCCTTGCTCGCTTCCACCACGAACGGCTCGCCGCGATCGCACAGCGCCGCCGCCCGATACACCAGCAGTCGCGCCGCATCGAGATCGGTCGCCATCTGCGCGATCTTGAACGAGATCCCCTCGAACGCGCCGATCGGCTTCCCGAACGCGCTGCGCTCCTTCGCGAACTTCACGGACGCATCCAGACACGCCGCCAGAATCCCCGTCGCCTGCGCCGCGATCCCAATTCGCCCGCCCGCCAGCGCCTGCATCGCCTTCGAGAAGCCCTCGCCCTCATTCCCCACGAGCGCCTCCGCCGGCACGCGCACATCATCGAACGCGAGATCGCACGTATTGCTCGTGTGAATCCCGAGCTTCTCCGTCACCTTCTCCACGACGAGCCCCGGCAGCGGGCTCTCGATCAGAAACGCGCTGATCCCCTTGGGCCCCGGCCCGCCGCTGCGAAACATCCCCAGCATCACGCCGCAGTAGCTCCCGTTCGTGCACCACTGCTTGCGCCCGCGCAGCACGTACCCATCCCCAGCGCGCGTCGCCGTCGCCCGCAAGGCCCCCGCATCCGACCCCGCCTCCGACTCCGTCAGCGCGAACCCCGCAATCACATTCCCCGCTGCGAGCCTCGGCAGCCACGCCTGCTTCTGCGCCTCGCTCCCCAGCCGCTCGAGCGCCGACCCGATCATCGAATGCACCGACAGCGTCACCGCCGTCCCCGCATCCACGCGCGCAAACTCCTCGATCGCCAGCGCATACGACACGTAATCAGCCCCGACCCCATCATACTTCTCCGCGACCGTGATCCCCATGAGCCCGGCATCATTCAGCTTGCCGTACAGCTCGCGCGGAAACGTATGCTCGCGATCCCATTTCGCAATATGCGGCGCAATCTCGCCCTCAGCGATCTCGCGCGCCAAATTCCCGATCTCACGCTGCTCGTCGGTAATCGCGAATTGGCTATAATTCCGGGTGTCGATCATCTGATGGCTCCAAGTCTATGGCGTTGCGGATTCGAGGTCTTGGTAGGTTCGTTTCGACGCGCCGTGCGTCGATGTTTCCCTAGGTTAGCGCTTGACGGCTGGCTGCGGCGGCCGGGGCGCCGACATTCCCCCGCGGGGACGCCCGCGATTTCGCATCCATGCGAAATCGCTACTCGTGCACTTGCCCGCTCCCGCCATCCTGGCTCCGCGGGCAAGCTGCACGCCCCGCGGGGGAACGTCGGCGCCCCGACCACCGCCACCTGACGGCGAGAGAGGCCCCGCTTGCCGGGGGTGGCGGCGGGGGCGGGGGACGGTGTGCCGACGGCAACTCCGACGACGAGCGGAGCCCGGAGGGCGGGAGCGAGGAGCGGTGTAGCGAGGATTTCCCCACGATGGGGAAATCCTCAGCGGTGCCGGCGGCACACCGTCCCCCGCCCCCGCCGCAGCCAGCCGTTAAGCGCTAGCCGTCAGCGCGTCGGAACGGGCTTCTCGCCGCTGTAATCGTAGAAGCCGCGCTTGGTCTTGCGGCCGAGCCACCCGGCGTCGACGTAGAGGCGGAGGAGCGGGCACGGGCGGTACTTGGGGTCGCCGTAGCCGTGGTAGAGGACTTCCATGATCGCGAGGATCGTGTCGAGGCCGATGAAGTCGGCGAGGGTGAGCGGGCCCATCGGGTGGTTCATGCCGAGGACCATGACGGTGTCGATTTGCTCGACTCCGGCGGTGCCTTCGTAGAGCGCGTAGATCGCTTCGTTGAGCATCGGACAGAGGATGCGGTTCGCGGCGAAGCCGGGGAGATCGTTGACTTCGACGGGGGTCTTGCCGTGGGCGATCGCGAGATCGCGGACGGTTTCGAAGGTCGCTTGCGAGGTGGCGATGCCGCGGATCACTTCGACGAGCTTCATGACGGGGACGGGGTTGAAGTAGTGCATGCCGATGACTTGCTGCGGGCGTTTGGTGGCGCCGCCGAGCTTCGTGATCGAGATCGAGGACGTGTTGCTCGCGAGGATCGCGTTTGCCGGGAGCAGGGCGTCGAGCTTCTTGAAGAGTTCGAGCTTGATCGGCAGGTTCTCGGTCGCGGCTTCGATCGAGATGTCGACGTCGAAGTCGCCGGCGAGTTCGGGGCGCGGCGTGATGCGGCCGAGGATCGCGGCGCTTTCGTCGGCGGAGAGTTTGCCCTTTTCGACCGAGCGCGCGAGGTTTTTCTTGATGACGCCGAGGCCCTTATCGATGAAGGCTTGGCTGATGTCGTTGAGGATGACGCTGTTGCCGGCTTGCGCGGCGACCTGCGCGATGCCGGCGCCCATTTGGCCGGCACCGATGACGAGCACTTTCACGAACGAAGCTTCTTTCTTTGCGTGGCGCGGCCGGCCACGAGCGGGTACGGCGCGCGCGTGGATGGCCGCTGGAGGGCAGAGAGGTTAGCCGACTTTGATCAGGATCGCGTCGCCCTGCCCGCCGCCCGAGCAGATCGTGGCAACGCCGTAACCGCCGCCGCGGCGGCGCAGCTGGTGGACGACCGAGGCCGCGATCCGCGCGCCCGATGCGCCCAAGGGATGGCCGAAGGCGACCGCGCCGCCTAACAGATTGATCTTTCCCGGATCGATGCCAAGGCGCACGGCCGTGCTCCAGGCGACGGCGGCAAAGGCTTCGTTGACTTCCCAGACGTCGATCTGCGCGGGTGTGAGGCCGTTGCGTTCGAGCAGCTTGTAGGCGGCCATCGCGGGGACGAGCTGCAGGTAGGCGGGGTCCCAGGCGGCGCAGGCGTGGTCGACGATCGTCGCGAGCGGCTCGTAGCCGTGCGAGCGCGCGTAGGCGGGGCTCGAGAGGACGAGGGCGGCCGCGCCGTCGTTCACGCCCGGCGCGTTCGCCGCCGTGAGCGTGCCGCCGGGGTCGAGCGGCGCGAGTTTGCGCATCGCTTCGAGCGAGGCGTCGGCGCGGATCGGCTCGTCGCGATCGACGAGCGTGAACGGGACGTCGCCGGTCACGTATGGCGAGAAGCGTTTGGGGTCGGGGCGCATCTCGGGGGGCGTCTGGTGGTCCCAGAGCGTCGCGGAGCCGTTTCCGCCGGCGTAGGCGGGGATGCGGGCGCGGGCTTGGACGGGGAGCGCGTCGACGACGAGCTTGCCTTTGCCCTTCTTCCCGATCCGCAGCGGGACGATCTCGTCGCGCAGCTCGCCGCTCTCGGTTGCGCGCTGCGCGCGGACTTGCGATTCGTAGGCGAACTCGTCTTGGGCCTCGCGCGTGATGCCGAGTTCGGCGCTGACCTTCGCGGCGGCGGCGGCCATCGTCAAGCCGGAGTACGGGTCGAGCAGGCCGTCGAGGATCATCATGTCCAGCAGCGCGGCGTCGCCGAAACGATAGCCGAAGCGCGCGCCGAGCGCGACGTAGGGCGCGTTCGACATCGATTCCATGCCGCCGGAGACGACGACCTCGGCGTCGCCGTCCGCGATCAAGCGGGCGCCGTGGGCGACCGCGATCAGGCCGGAGGCGCAGACTTTGTTGACGGTCTCGAACGTCGTCGTTTTGGCCAGGCCCGCTTTGAGCATCGCCTGGCGCGAGGGCGATTGGCCCGTCCCGCCTTGCAGCACGTGGCCGACGATCGCGTGATCGACGTCGGCCGGATCGATCTTCGCGCGCTCGACCGCGGCCCTGATCGCTTCGCCTCCGAGGGTCGTCGCCGAGAGCGGCGAGAGAACGCCGCCGAGGCGGCCGAACGGCGTGCGGGCGGTGGCGAGGACGACGGTATCGGATTTCATGATACCCAGGCTATTCCGGGCAACTTCTTGCGCACCCTCGGCCCCTTCGACACGCTCAGGGTGACGGGGAAGCAAACAGGCTCAGGCGAGGTGGACGACCTCGGGAAGCGACGTAGGCTCCGGCACCGGCGCTCCGGTTTCGCGCAAGGCGGCAACGTGGCCGGCAACGGCCTTTCGTACGTTGCGCGCAACCTCTTCGCGCGTGAACCCGAAGCTCGTGCATCCGGGAAGATCCGGCACGTAGGCACTCCACGTCCCGTCGCCGGCATGCTCGAGAATCGCGAGATAGTCTTTCACTTCAAACCTGCCTGCTTCAGAATCGAGTTCAGCGTGCGCGGCGGGACGTCGGCATTCATGCTATGCGGGGCGATGGTGACGATCCCGGGTTTCATCGGGTCGTCATAGTGCCTTTGTGGCCGCTCTCGCGGCGAAGGCGCCAGCCGTCGCGTTCGATCAGCTTGACGATGTCTCGGTATTTCAGATCGTACCAATGTGGTCAACCTCCATTTCCGCAAGCTCCCCCGTCACTCTGAGCCGCTCGAAGGGTCAGCCTGAACTCATCACTGGGTCGAAGGGGAGCGGGTGCGCTGCGTGCAGACGACTTTGGCGTCGTCGGCGCAGGATTCGCACTCGAATTGGATCGTGACGTGGCCGATCGCGAACTCGTCGCGCATCGCGCGGTCGATCTCGCGCAGGATCCCGGTCGCTTCGCTGATCCGCGAATCCGGCAGGAGCACGTGCGCGGAGAGCGCGTGGGCGCCGCTGCCGATCGTCCAGACGTGCAGATCGTGAACGCCCACGACGCCCGCGCAAGCGCGGATCCGCTCGCCGACGGCGGGGATCTGCGCGTGTTCGGGGGCACTTTCGAGCAGCACGTCGCTCGCTTCGCGCACGATGCGGATCACGCCGACCACGATGATCGCCGCAACCAAGAGCGAGAGCACCGGGTCGATCCACGCGATCCGCAGCGTCAGGACGGCGACGGCGCCGAGCATGACGGCGAGCGCGCCGACGGCGTCGCTGGCCACGTGGAAGAGCGCCGCCTTCACGTTGAGATCGTGCGCGGCGGAGCGCATCAGCATCAGGCCGATCGCGATGTTCACGGCGGCGCCGGCCGCGGCGACGGCGAGCATGACGCCGCCTTTGGGGAGTTCGGGCGCCGCGAGCCGGTGCACGGCTTCGACCGCGATCAGGATCGTCACCGCGAACAAGAGGCCGCCGTTGGCGAGCGCGGCGAGGATCTCGAAGCGCGCGAAGCCGAACGTCTGCCGCTCCGTCGCGGGGCGCAACGACTGCACGCCGGCCGCGAGTGCGATCACGAGCGCGATCGCGTCCATGAACACGTGCGCCGAGTCGGCGAGCAGCGCGAGGCTGTGCGCGAACCAGCCGCCCCCCAGCTCCAAGAGCGCGACGCCGACGGTCAGCGCGAGCGCGATCTGCAGGCGGCGCGGATTCGACCCGGACGCGTGGCCGTGATCGTGCTCGAGCGAGTGGCGATGGGTGCGATCGCGCTCGAGCGCGTGGCCGCCGTCGTGCAGCATGCCGATGCTAGGCGCGCAAGGCTTTCAACGCGAGCACCGCGAGCATGGCGGAGAACGTTGCGAACGTGCGCGTTTCGGCCTTCGCGATGACCGCGGGATCGTAGCTGCCGCTCTGCGGTACCGCCGCCTCGAGCTGCGGCACGAGTTGCGGCACGCGCTCGACGTATTCATCGAACGCCTTCCCGAACGTCTTGCGCAAGTACGCCTCTTCGAGCGGAACGATCGTCGCGTAGACGGCCGCCATCGAGCCCAGGCCGAGCGCGATCAACGCGGCGCGCTTGCGGGCCGAAAGCTTTCCCGTGAACGCGAGCGAGAAGCCCGCGGCGGTCAAGAAGTTGCCGAGATAGAGCGGGTTGCGCACGTGGGCGTAGGGCCCGGCGGTCGTGAGGGCCGGCGCCGTCACCTTGTCGCTGCGGGTCGTGACGCCGGAATACCCGACGGCCCAGCAGCGCAGAAACTCGCCCGCGAACGCCAGCGGCAGCCCCGTCGCGATCGAAAAGGCGCTGGGCTTCCCGGCGACCGCGAGCACGATCGCCGGGAGCGCGAGCAGCGTTCCGCGAGCCGCGAAGACGGCGTCGCGCCAATCCTCTTCCGTCGCCGGCTGTTCCGGCAATGCCGTTGCGCCGTTCTGGTGCGGGGGGCGAGTGAGCAACTCTTCAGCCATGGGGCTTCGTATTCAAGTTCCCCGAGACGTATCCGCCCAAATCGAGGGCGACGAAGCGGTACCCGGCGGCGCACACGCCGGCGACGATCGCGGCCCGAACCTCCGGCAGGAGCGCGTGCGCCAGTTCGTCGAGCGGGATCTCGATGCGCGCCACCTCGCCGTGGTGGCGGACGCGGCACGCGCGAATTCCGGCGTCATGCACGGCCTGCTCGGCCCGATCCACTTGCCGTAGCAGATCGAGCGTGATCGCCGTCCCGTAGGGGAAGCGCGAGGAAAGGCAGGCGAGGGCGGGCTTGTCCCAGATCTCGAGCCCCAGCTTGCGCGCGAGTTCGCGCACGTCGCTCTTCGTGAAGCCGGCCTCGGCGAGCGGGCTGCGGACCCCGAACTCGGCTGCGGCCCGGCGGCCGGGGCGCCAATCGCGCGCATCGTCGAGATTGAAGCCGTCGACGATCCAGCGCACGCCGCGCTCGCGCGCGATCCCGGCGAGCCGCCCGTAAAGCTCCTTCTTGCAGTAATAACAGCGGTCGGGCGGATTTTCCGCGTAGTTCGGATCGTCGAGTTCGTGCGTTTGGAGCACGTCGTGCTGCGCGGAGATCGCCTCCGCGAACGCGAGCGCGCCTTCGAGTTCACGCTCGGCGAGGCTCTCCGAATGCGCCGTCACGCCGCGAGCCCGCTCGCCGAGTTCGGCCGTCGCGACCGCGAGGACCAGCGCCGAATCGACCCCGCCCGAAAACGCGACGATGCAGCTCTCCAGTTCGCGCAGCAGCAGGCGCAAGCGCGCTTCCTTCGCCTCGAGCGAGCCCGCGACGATCACTTCGCGATCTCGGTCTCGAGCAACGCGGCGATCTCGGCGATCGGGCGGGCCCGCTCGCGCGCGATGCGCAGGACGTCCTCGTACTCGAGCGTGCGGCGCGTCGTGCCGTCGATGCGGGCGATCTTCACGCGCACGGGCCCGAGCGTCGTCGCGCGTTCCTCGATCGTGCGCGCGAGCGTGTAGCGGCGTTCCCGCCGGACGCGCACGCCAAGCGTCGTCGTCTCCGTCAGGATCGCGCGCGCGCACTCCGCTTCGTCCTGGGGCTTGCAGATCGCAGACAACACGATCCCGGGCCGCGACTTCTTCATCGCGATCGGGGTCAGCCACGCATCGAGCGCGCCGGCCGCGAAGACGCGCTCGAGCGCAAGTTCGAAGTACTGCGGCGACATGTCGTCGACGTTCGCCTCCAGCACGGCGACTTCGGCGGCCTCGGGATCACCGCCGGCGGCGAGCGTCGTCCCGAGCGAGACGCGCAGGACGTTGGGGAGCGGAAAATCGTACGTTCCCGCGCCGTAGCCGATCCGCTCGGCGATCATCGGGGGGCGTTCGCCGACGCGGTCGGCGAGCGTCGTGAGGATCGCCGCACCGGTCGTCGTGACCATCTCGCCGTCGATCCCGGCGCTGTACGTCGGCACCCAGCGCAACAGCTCGGCCGTGGCCGGCGGCGGATTGGGATAGTGACCGTGCGCCATCCTGATCGAGCCGCGGCCGACGGGGAAAGCCGCGCAGGCGACCTGCTCGACCCCGAGCAGATCGAGCGCGACGCACGCGGCCGCGACGTCGAGGATCGCGTCCGTCTCGCCGACTTCGTGAAAATGGATCCGCTCGACGGCGGAGCCGTGCACCCGCGCCTCGGCCTCGCCGAGCCGCCTGAAGATCGCGCAGGCGCGGTCCTTCGGGCGCCGGCCGAGGCCGCTCGCCTGCACGATTTCCAGCACGTCCGCGAGCCGGCGGCCGCCGTGCGCGTGCGCGTCGCGCTCGGGCGCGCCGTCCTCTCCGGGGACGACGATCTCGATGTGGCTGGCGGCGATGCCGCACTTGCGGACCGGCTTGCGCTCCAGGGTCCAGCCGTCGACCGGGATCGTGCGCAGCGCGGCCACGACGTCCTCGAGGTTCGCACCCGCATCGCACAGCGCACCCAAGATCATGTTGCCGCTCGCGCCGCCGATCGGCTCGAAATACGCGATCCTCACGGCGCGAGCGCCAGCCGCGCTTGCGCATCCGTGTAGACGTCGCGCAGCGATTCGCCGAGCGAGAGGCGCGGCGCCCAGCCGGTCGCGGCCCGCAGGCGCGAGTTGTCGCCGTAGAAGAGCGGCACGTCGCTGGGGCGCATACGGGCGGGATCCTCGCGGACCTCGACGGCGACGCGCGCGATCGAAATCAGCCGGCGCAGGATCTCTTCGATCTCGACGGGGTTCCCGCCGCACACGTTGTAGCACGTCCCGGGCTCGCCGCGCTCCGCGAGCGCGATGTAGGCACGGACGACGTCGCGCACGTCGAGGAAATCCCGCAGCGCCGCCAGATTGCCGACGTGCAGCACGGGGTTGGCGCCCGCGGCGATCTCGGCGAGCTGCCAGGCGAAGGACGGGACCGCGAAGCGCACGTCTTGACCGGGACCGATGTGGTTGAACGACCGCGCGACGATCGCGGGAATGCCGTAGGTGCGGTGCGCGGAAAGCACAAAGGCCTCGCCCGCGGCTTTGCTGGCCGCGTAGGGTGTCGCCGGGTGGACCGGCAGCGTTTCCACGAGCGGATACTCCGAGGCGGCGCGCGGGCCGTAGACTTCGGCCGAACTGACGAACACGAAGCGCGGCGGAACTTTGGGCAGGCGCGCGGCCTCCAGCAGGCGCGCCGTCCCCATCGCGTTCGTATCGTAGGTTCGCAACGGATCGCGGTTCGCTTCGGGGACGAAGGCCTGCGCCGCGAGGTGAAAGATCACATCGGGCTGCGCGATCTCGACGACCGCGCGCAGGTTCGAAGGATCCGCGAGATCGAGCGGCAGGTCCACCTCGCCCGGATCGCTGGCGCGGCCCGCGCCCATTGCCGTGTCGCCGCGCGCGCGCAGCGCAGCCAGCAGGTGGCGCCCGACGAATCCGTTCCCGCCCGTGACGAGCGCGCGCACCGGATTACACCGGCGCGAGCGGCCGCAGGCGCTCGAGGTCCGCGCGGACCATCCTCTCGACGAGTTCCTCGAAGCTCGTCTGCGGCGCCCAACCAAAAGCCGCTCGCGCCTTCGAGGCGTCGCCGATCAAGAGGTCGACTTCGGCGGGCCGAATGTACCGCTGATCCTGCACGACGTAGCGTTCGTAATCGAGATCGAGCGACTCGAACGCGAGCCTCACGAAATCGCGCACGCTGTGCGTGCGGCCGGTCGCGATCACGTAATCGTCGGGGGCCGGCTGTTGCAACATCAGCCACATCGCGCGCACGTAGTCGCCCGCGAATCCCCAGTCGCGTCGCGCGTCGAGATTCCCGAGCGCGAGCGTGTTCGCGAGGCCGAGCTTGATGCGCGCGGCGCCGTCGGAGATCTTCCGCGTCACGAACTCGAGGCCGCGCCGCGGGCTCTCATGATTGAAGAGGATCCCGCTGACAGCAAACAGGTCGTACGATTCGCGATAGTTCACCGTGATCCAATGGCCGTACACTTTCGCGACGCCGTAGGGGCTGCGCGGATAGAACGGCGTGCGTTCGGACTGCGGCGTCTCGACGACCTTGCCGAACATCTCGGAGCTCGAGGCTTGGTAAAAACGGATCTTCGGATCGACCGTGCGGACCGCTTCGAGCAAACGCGTCACGCCGAGCGCCGTGAACTCGCCCGTCAAAACGGGCTGCGCCCACGACGTCGGGACGAACGATTGCGCCGCCAGGTTGTAGACCTCGTCGGGACGGACGCTCGCGACGACGTTCGTCATCGAGCTCTGATCGAGCAGGTCGCCCGAAACGATCTCGATGCGGTCGACCAGATGATTGATCCGCTCGTGCACGTCCGTGCTCGAACGGCGCGTCATGCCCACGACGCGGTAACCTTCCTCGAGCAAGAGTTCGGCCAGATACGAGCCGTCTTGCCCCGTGATGCCCGTGATCAGCGCGGTCTTCTGCGACATGGCCGTAACTTGCCCGCCGCCCGCCGCCGCGCCTGTGGCGCGAGCCTCGAGCGCGCTAGTCCGTGACCAGCCGCGAGAGCACGCGGACTCGCAGCGCGTCCAGCGGAGCGGCTTCGCCGAGATAGTCGTCGACGAGCAACGCAAACGTCACGGCGCCGTGACGTCTCGTCGCGAGGTAACCAGCGAGCGCGCTCACGTGCGTCATGCTGCCGCTCTTGGCGAACAGGACCCGCTCCAGCGGGGTTCCTACGAAGCGATGGGCGAGCGTCCCGCGCACGCCCGCGACCGGGAGCGCGTCCAGGACGACGTCGCGGTACGGCCCATTCCAATCCGCCTGCAGAACGGCGGCGAGCGCGCGCGGCGTGGCGAGGTCGTAGCGCGAGAGGCCGGAGCCGTCCGCCAGCTCGAGATCGCCCGCGGGAACGCCGAAGGCCGCGAGTTGCTCGCGTTCGAGGGCCAGCCCCGCCGCATCGGTCCCGGGCGGGCCGCCCTGCGCGACGCCCAGCGAACGGAGCAGCGCCTCGCCGATCAGATTGTCGCTGGGATACCAGAAGTCGGCGAGCAATTCCGAGAGCGGCATCGACGCATGCGTCCAGAGCACGGCGGGTGCGCCCGGCGGGCTTGCGGCGGGAAGCGGCGCGGCCAGGCTGATGCCGTGCGCGGTCAGCGACGCGCGGAAGGCCGCGACGGCGTACGCCGCCGGATCCGGGACGGCCGCATCGATCGCATCGGGTTGGGCTCCGAGCGGGATCGCGCCCGTGACGGCGATCGTCTCACACGGATCGCGCGCGACGTCCGCGGTGTCCTTCGCGCCCGCGGGGACCGTCGTCGCGCGGTTCACCAGCGCAAACGGAAACGCCGCGCTCGCGCAGTCCATGACCGCCGGACTGCCGGAGGCGCCCGGGCCGCCCGCGGGCGTCACCGCGACGAGCGTGGGGATCGCGCGGACCTGCGCGGGATCGCCCGCGCGCGGACCCGGGGCGACGGTGAGATGGACGACGTTCTCCTCGAGCGAGAGCGCCGAGAGCACCGGCATGTAGTCGAACGGGATGTCGTCGACGCTCCAGCCGTCGCCGTAGCGCTTCGCGTCGAAGTACGACGCATCGGCCCTGACGGCACCGGCGACCGAGCGCAGCCCCGTGCTCGCGAGCCTCGCCGCGGCATCGTCGAGATCCGCGAGGCCGAGCAGCGGATCGCCCCCGCCGTGCAGCACGAGATCGCCCTGCAGCTCGCCGCCCGCGAGCGGACCCGTCGCGCGCACCTCCGTCGTGAAGCGGAAATCCGGGCCGAGCCGCGCGAGCGCGACGGAGCCCGTCACGAGCTTGGCGGTCGAGGCGGGCACGAAGCGTTCGCGCGCGCCGCGCTCGTAGAGCACGGCGCCGCTGCGCGTCTCGAGCGCGATCGCGCCGGCGTGAGCGCCGCGCAGCGCGGGCGCATCCGCGAAGATCGCATCGAGCGAGGCGCGCAACGCCGCCAGTTCGGCGGGCGTCCAGGGAGCCCCGGCGGCGGCGGGTTTGGGAACTTGCGCGGCGGGCGAGCGATCGGCCGCCGCGCCGGTGCCCGCGCAAAGCGCCCACGCGAGCGCCGCGCACACAGGGATACGCGCGCGCAAGTGAGGATGTGAGGCCCGTGCGGTCGCTGCGTCTCCCATCGCGCGCATGGTTCGCGCTCGCGTTCGCGTGCCCCGTGCTGCTCGCGCTCCTCGTGGCCCGCTTCGGCGTCGACGTTCCCTGGTTCGACGAATGGATTTGGGCGCCGCTGATCGTCGGCTTGCGCGATCGCACGCTGGGCTTCGCGGACCTCTGGGCGCAACAGAACGCGCATCGCAGCGTTTTCCCGAGCCTCGTCGCGCTCGCGCTGGCGAGCGCGCATCCGTGGAGCGCGCGCTTGGAAGAGTTCGCGGGGATCGCGTTCCTCGCCGTCACGCTGGCGCTGCTCGTCGCGCTGCTCGCGCGCACGCTCGGTCCCGCGCTCGCCGGTCCGCTCGCGCTGGCCGTCGCGTTGCTGCTGTGCTCGCTCGGCCAGTCGCAAAACGTGCTCTGGGGCTTCCAGCTTTCGTGGTTCCTGACGATCGCCGCGATCGTCGCGACCGTGTTCGTGCTCAGCGCCGTCCCCAACCCGGCGCTTGCGTTCGCGCTCGGCGCCGCGAGCGCGGCGATCGCGAGCGCCTCGCTGATCTTCGGCTTCGCGGCGTGGGTCGCGGGCGCGCTCGTGCTCGCCGGGCGCTCGCGCGCGGCGCTCTCGCGCGTCTGGCTCTGGGCGGCGCTCGCCCTGGCGGCCGGCGGAGCGTTCTTCTATCGCTACGTCCCCCCGCCGGCCGAGCCGTATGCAAGCGACGCCGCGCGTTCGCCGCTGACGGCCGCGGGCTACCTGCTCGCGTACCTCGGCGGCCCGCTCGGCATTTGGTCGGGCGTGCTGCTGGCGTTGTTTTGGGGCGCCGCCGGCCTGCTCGCCTTCGCGTGGCTCGCGTTTCGCTTGGCCGGGGACGCGCGCGCGCGGGCCTGGATCGCGCTCGGCACCGTCCCGCTCTGCGCCGCCGCGCTCGCGATCGTCGGGCGCGCGACGTTCGGGATCGATCAAGCCCTCAGCTCGCGTTACGTCACGGTCTCGAGCCTGCTGTGGATCGCGCTCGCCGCGCTCGTCGCGCTCGCCTTCGAGCGCGGCATCATCGCGCCGGCCTCGTCCGCCGCCCGCGCAGCGGCGCTCGCCTGCGCGGCGGCGTTCGCCGGCTGTTTGTTCGCGACGAACCTGCGCGGCTTCGCCGATCTGCGCGACACGAGCGCGTTGCAAGCGGCGGGCCGCGTGACGTTGCTCGCCTACCGGCACGCGGACGACGAGCGCATCCGGCTGCTCTGCGATGACGCCGCCTTCTTCCGCCGGGAGGCGGATGCGCTCGCGCGCCTGCACGAGTTCCCCTTCGAGCGCTGACGCCGTTAGAGGACGTGGATCGGAACGGTCGTCTTCGCGGCGACGCCGCTCGCGTTGCGCGCGAGAATCTGCAGCGTGAAGGCGCGGTGCAGGAACGCGGGGAGGGCCGGGACCGCGACCGCCCCTTCGAAGCTGCCGAAATCCGTGCGCGGGATGACGCGGCCGTAGCCTTCCACCCGGATCTCCAGGCTCGCGACGTTCGTCGACGTGATGACGCGTCCGGCGACCCGCTCGCCGGGCGCGAACTCCGTCTTCGAAAGCCAGACGCTCACGATGCGCGGCGGAGCATCGGGCGCGGCGAGCGGCGGGACCGCGAACGAGGCCGGACGCGCCCCGACCACCACGTCCGGACGGTCGAGCGGCGCGCTCGCCTGGGTGCACGCCGCGACGGCGAGAGCGAAAGCGCAGGCCGCCAGGCCGCGCAGCGGCGCGCTCACGCCGAGGCGAGGACGCGTTCGGACAGGCGCGTCGCGATGAAACCCGCGACATGGCTCGGACGGGTCCCCCGGCCGAAGCCCGCGTCATAGCCCAGTTCGAGCGCCATCAGGTTCGTGACCCGCGGGCCGCCGCACAGCAGCAGGATGCGCTCGCGAATCCCTTCGGCTTCGAGCAACTCGGCGAGCGCCGTGAAGTTCAGAATGTCGCTCCCCTTCTGCGTGACGATCTGCGAGGCGAGAACCGCATCGATCGCCTTCTCCTTCACGAAGCGCACGAGCTCCTCGACCGAGACTTGGCTGCCCAGATTGAACGTCTCGAACTCCTTGTAACGTTCGAGCCCGTAATCCCCGTCGTAGCCCTTCATGTTCAAGATCGCATCGATGCCGACGGTATGCGCGTCGGTCCCGATGCAGGCGCCCGCGACGCGAATCTTGCGGCGAACGCGCGCGCGCACGAGCGCGTCGATCTGCTCGAGCGAAAGCTCCACGGTGCGCGCCGAGGGCGCGTCGATCGCCGCCGCGTCGACGCCGAGCGGCGAGCTCGCGTAGACGACGAAGAACGAGAAGCCCGTCGCGATCTTGCGCCCTTCGGCGACCGCGACGTCGTTGAACCCCATCTTGACGACGAGTTGGCGCGCGGCCTCGTCGGCGGCTTCGCTCCATTCCAGCGGAAGCGTGAACGAGAGCTGCACCTTGCCGTCGCCCAGCGTATCGCCGTACGGCTTCACGAGCTCGCTCATCGCGCGGCCGCCGCCGGCGCGAGCGCCTCTTCGAAGGGATTCCAATACTCGGGCGAGCGCGCGAAGACGCCTTCGAGCCCGCGGCCGCCGCTCGCCGAACGCGAGACGTCGGCGAAGGCGCGATCTTCGATCGCTCCCATCAATCCGCGCGCGGCCACGCGTTCCAGCAGCGCGTGGGCGGCCTTCAGCACGGCGCGGGCGCGCCGTTCGACGATCCCGTCGCGCTTGAACTCGATCTCATCGCCCAGATGGCGCGCCGTCCCCATCACGTAGCGCGCGCTCTCGAGCGAGAGCGCCCGATCGCCCAGGAACGGCGTGTGGATCGCCTCGGTCGGCATGCCGCACAGATGGATCGTCTGTTTGGTCATCACCGAGGTCAGATTGAACATCGCGTCGATCAAGTGGCCTTTGAAGATGTCGCCGGTCATGTGTTTGGTCGGCGGCATGTACTTGAGCGGCGAGTTCGGGAAGATCTGGCGCGCGAGCTGCGCTTGCGCGAGCGCGTACAGAAAGCCGTCCTCGCGCTTGGGATCGATCTCGTAGGCGTCGCCCAAACCGATCTGCTCGTCGCGCATCCCGGCGGCGTGCGCGAACGCCTCGTTGATGAACTGCGAAGCGAGCACGGCCGGCGCCTGTTCGACGGCGTCGGCCGTCGTCAGATAGTTGTCCTCGCCGGTGTTGATCGTGATCCCCGCGCGAGCGTTGAGCATGCGGCTGAAATGCTGATCCACGAACGTGCGCTGCATGTTGATGTCGCGGAACAGGATGCCGTACATCGAGTCGTTCAGCAGCATGTCGAGCCGCTCGAGCGCGGCCATCGCCGCGATCTCCGGCATGCAGAGGCCGCTCGCGTAGTTCGTGAGCATCACGTAGCGGCCCAGGCGCTCGGAGACGGCGTCGAGCGCCGCGCGCATGATACGGAAGTTCTCTTGCGTCGCGTAGGTGCCGCCGAAGCCTTCCGTCGTCGCGCCGAACGGCACGAAATCCAGCAGCGACTGCCCCGTCGAGCGGATGACGGCGATGATTTGGGCGCCCGCCTCCGCCGCGGCGACGGCGGCCGCGCGATCTTCGAAGATGTTCCCGCTCGCCACGATCACGTAGAGCAGCGGCGGCGGGGCCTGCGGCAAGCGCGCGAGCAGCGCCTCGCGTTCGCGCCGGCGGGCATCGATGCGGGCCAGAGCCGCTGCGACGTGGGGCGCGAGCGCTCCGCGCGCCGCCGCCGTGGGAACGCCGTCGAAGGCCTCCAGCCTCACGGATCCGGATGCGACCCCCGCCGCGACCGCCGCGGGGCTCTCGCCCGTCTCGGCGACCGCCCGGCCGAGCGCGAGCGCGATGCCCTGCGCGCGGCGTTCCGCCGGGAGCGCATCGAGCATCAGGTTCGGGATGGGAATCTCGTCGTGCCCGACGCCGTCGACCAGCAGCAAACGCAGGACCGCCCGCTCCACGGCGACCGTCGAGTGCGAGGCGATGAAGCGTTCGAGCGGCGCGACGACCTGCCGCGCGAGCGCGCGTGCGTCGTCAACGATCCGCCCATCGATGCGAAGCTCCATAGTCGTTCCGGTTGATTCGCTTCTGGGCCGGATGATTCCGCCCTCGGCGCGCCGCCGCACCGGACGCCTGCCGCCTTGGCGCGCCCTTGCCCGGTTCGCTCTTCCGTCCGGCCTGCGGGGGATCCGTAACTTTCTTGCGCGCGAATGGTAGCCAGTGGGTGAGCAGAATAGGAAGGAGGATGACGATCGCGGAGCAGACCGACGAGGAGTTGGTTCGGCTCGTCCTCGGCGGTGAACGCGATGTGTTCGCCGTCTTGGTCGATCGTTATAAACGAGGCATCACGAACTTTATCGGCGCAGCCGTGCGCAGCAAGAGCGATGTCGCGGACCTCACCCAGGAGACGTTCCTGCGTGCGTACGCACACCTCGGCACCTTCAACCCGGCGCTCGGGCGCTTCTCGACCTGGGTCTACCATATCGCCCGTAACGTGGTCCGGACGTTCCTGGGGCGCTCGCAACGGCGCCCGCAGACGTTGGAACTCGGCGAAGACCGCACGCTCGAGAACACGCTGCCCGATACCTCGCGCGAGGCCGATCCCGCCGGCGGCGTCCTGCGCGCCGAAGCGGAAGCCGACGTCCGCGCAGCGCTCGCCGAACTCCCGGAACGCACCCGCACGATCCTCGCCCTGCGCTATTACGACAACATGGATTACCAATCGATCGCCGAGACGATGGGGCTCTCGCTCGGCAACGTCAAGACGTTGATCCACCGCGGCAAGATCGCTCTTGCCGAGCGGATGCGCCGGCGCGAAGCCGACGCGCACGCGCCGGGCGAGACCCCGGGGCGAGTTCAAACGAGGAGGACGCATGCGCTGCTCGTCATGTGAGCCGCTTCTCGACGATTATGTCGAGGGGCTGATCGCTCCGGCCGTGCGCGCCCGCATCGACGCGCACCTTGCCGGCTGCCCCAACTGCCGCGAACTGCTCGAGGAGCTGCGCGTGATCGACGCGCTCTTGCTCCAACCGCGCGTGATCGAGCCGGCGCCGAACTTCACGTTCGCCGTCATGGCCGAGGTGCGCTCGCAGCCGCCTCCACACGTCCCCAAGAGCCCGGGGCTCGCGATGTTCGCCGCCTACCTCGCGTTCGCGTGGGTCGCGATCGCGCTGTGGTTCGTCCTCGGCGGCGGCGCCGCCCAGGCGACGCTCGCGTTCGTCGCGGCGGCGTTTGCCCGCTTCGGCGTCATCGCGGCCGCGCTCGTCGGAACGGGGTCGAGCCTGTTCGGCCACGCGACCATCGGGGTCAGCGCGGCGATGGGCCTGATCCTCGTCCTGGACGTCGTGCTCGCGGCGGGCCTCGGGCTCGGATTCTTCGTCGTACGATCGCGCCGCGCCGCGCGCTTCGCCGCGTCATCGGAGGTCCCGTCGTGAACCTGGTTCGCTCGCGCTTTCTCGCCGCGTTGATGCTGGCGCTCCTGGCTCTGGGGTGCGCCTGGCCCGCCGTCGCCTCCGCCAGCACCGTCAAGGGCGATAAGAACGTCTGGTTCGGCAACGTGACGATCGGGCCGGGCGACATCGTCAAGGGAGATCTGAACGTCGTCTTCGGCGACGCCACGTGCCTGCCGGGCGGCATGATCGACGGAAACGTCCACACCTTCGGCGGAACGTTCACGCAACTGGACGGGTGCGTCGTCGGCGGCCAGGTCAATGCGCTCTCTGGCGACTCCGTCGAGGCGTTCGCTCCCTGGCCGTGGTGGCAATCCCACGGCGCCGCCGGGAGCATGTTCGAAGAGAACAAGCACACGATCGAAAAGCTCGCGTACGGCATCATCGTCGTGTTCGTCTTCCTGCTTTTCCCGATGCGCGTTCGGATCGCGCTGGACCGGGTCGAGCGCCACCCGGCACTCTCCGCGTTCGTCGGGACGCTCGCGCTGATCGCGGTGCTGCCGGTCGCGATCCTGCTCGTGCTGAGCATCATCGGCATCCCGCTCGTCGTGCTCGAGATCGCCGCGCTGTTCGCGGGACTCTGGATCGGTCAAGGCGCGGTCGCGCTCCTGATCGGGCGGCGGGTCTACGAGCTGATCCGCCCCTCGGCGACCGCGACCCCGGTCGGCGCGCTGATCCTCGGGCTGATCGTCGTCGGGGCCGCCGAACTCGTCCCGGTCGTCGGCTGGGCCGTCACCGCGCTCGTCTGGCTCGTCGGCCTGGGCGCCGCGATCCTCGCGTTCGTTCCCGAAGCGGGCTTCCAAGCGTTCGCGCTCAACGCTCGCGGCATCCCGACGAACCCTCCGCCCCCGGTCGGCGGTGCGCCGATGAAAACCGTCTGAACTCAAACATCTGAAAGGGAGGTCACCGTGGGCCTGGTCGTGGTCGCGATTCTGCGCGGCGAAGATTCCACCGCGCTCGAGGCGGCGCTCGCCCGCGGCGGCTTCGAGGTCGCAGCGCTGCAGGTCTTGCGCCCGGACGAGTCCTCGCGGGGCATCGAGCTCGCGCTGGATGAACCCAGGCTCCTGACCTCGAGCGGCTCCGTGCGGGTCCCCGGGATCAACGAAGAGCGCAGCGAGATCGAACTCTCCGAAGCCGCGCCGCTAGCGGACCGGCTCAGCGAGCTCGAGATCCCAGACGGCGAGATCGACGGCTATCTCCGGGCCCTGGAGGCCGGGAACTCGGTCGTCGCCTATTTCGCCAAACCGTCGACCGTCGAGCGCGTCGTGGAGCTCTTCCGGGCCGCCGGCCTTGCGCAGGTCACGCGCTACTGAGGGCGATCCGTAGCGGATGGTCCGCGGGCAACTCCCCGCAGCGAGGGCACTTCCCGTTCCCCTCGTCGACTCGGCTCCCGCACGAGCAGACCCAGCCGATCCGGCGTGCCGGGCTCCCGACGACGAGCTCGTAGGCCCCGACGTCGCGCGTGACGACCGAGCCCGCCCCGACCATCGCCCAGCGGCCGATCCGCACGTTCGGCAGGATCGTGCTGTTCGCGCCGATCGCGGCCCCGTCTTCGACCTGGGTCACGCCCACTTCCCAATCTCCGTCGCGGATCGGGCCGAAGGCGGGGTCCGTCGCGCGCGGGCGAAGATCGTTCGTGAAGACCGCGTGAGGCCCGACGAAGACGCCGCGCCCCAGGCTCACGCCGTGATAGACGCAGGCGTAGTTCTGCAGCTTGCAATCGTCGCCGATCGTCACGTCGAAGTCGACGAAGACGCCCTTGCCGACGATGCAGCGCGCGCCGATCGAGGCGCGCGTGCGGATGTGCGCCTGATGCCAGATCTTCGTTCCTGAACCGAGCCGCACGCCGCCTTCGACGAGCGCGCTCTCGTGAACGAAGGGTTCGCTCAAGCAATCACCGCGAGGTTCGGCTTCACGGTGCGATGGATCAATTCGGTCGCCTCCTCCGCGATCCGCAGCGACGCGATCGCCAGGCGCGGATCCGGCAGCGGGCCGCCGCGCACGCCGTTGATGAAGACCTCGAGCTCGCGCGCGAGCGGCTCCCGCTTGTTCACCGGCAGCGAGAGCAGCATCCCTTCGGTGTGCTGCTGGACGAGCCGCTCGTACGTGGCGCTCGGCTCGAAGCTGCGGCCCGGGGCGAAACGCGCGTCCTGCGTGATGTAGTCGACGTGGCAGAACCCGTTCGTGCCCGTGATCGAGAGTTCGCGAATCTTCACCGGCGTGATCCAGTTCGTTTCGATCGAAACGGCGCAGCCGGCGGCCGAGAGCATCAGCGAGGCATAATCGAGACGGTCGGAGAGCACGGCCATCCCGCCCTGCGCCGAGATCAGCTCGAGTCGCGCGTTCGTGATGAACGCGACGATATCGATATCGTGCACGCTGATGTCGACGATGACGTTCGCATCCTTGATCCGCGGCGGGAAGACGCCGACGCGGCGGGCGTTCATGCTGATCAGCCGGCCGAGATTGCCCTCGGCGACGAAATCGCGCACCGCCTCCATCGCCGGGTTGTAGCGTTCGATATAGCCGACCATCAGCGGGACGCCGCGCTGCGCGCAGCGCGCGATCACGCGGCGCGCGGCCTCGAGATTATGGGCGATCGGCTTTTCGAGCAAGATCGCAATCGAGCGATCCGCGAAGAGCGCGGCGACGGACTCGTGCTCGGAGGTCGGGACCGCGATGATGACGGCGTCGAGACCGGCGGCGATCAGCGCCTCGGTGCTCGAGTACGTGCGGTAGCCAAGGTCGGCGGCGGCCGCGCGCGCCTCCGGGCTTTCGTCGGCAACGCCGACGAACGCGATATCGTCCCGGGCGTTCAGGTTACGGGCATGGTGCCGTCCGATGGCCCCATAACCCACAACGCCAATTCGCAGCGTTCTCATCGTCACTCCGTTTCCCCGACCGCAACGCGCAGCCGCTGTGCGACGTAAGCTAGGTCTCCCGCACTCAAACCTGGGTGAATCGGCAACGCAAGGATCTGCTTTGCGACGCGTTCCGCAACCGGGAAGTCGCCCGGTCCATGGCCGTACGCCGCGAACAGGCGATTCGAGGGAAGCGTCGACGGATAGTAGATGCCGCTCGCCACACCGTCTCGCGCGAGCGCGGCGCGAACGGCGTTGCGATCGGCGCCGTTCTTGGTGCGCTCCCCATCGATCAGAATCGAGTATTGATGATATGCGTGTCCGACGTTCTCCGGCACGAACGGGATCGTTATTCCGGCGACGCCCGCAAGCTCGCGATCGTAGAACGCCGCGTTGCCTCGGCGGCCCTCGGTGATCGCGTCGAGGCGGCCGAGCTGAACGCGGCCGATCGCCGCCATCAGGTCGGTCATGCGGTAGTTGTAACCGAGCGAGACGTACTCGTAGCGCTCGCTCATGCCGTGCTGGCGGAAGCGCCGGGCGGCAGCCGCGATCGACTCGTCGTTCGTCGTCAGCATCCCGCCCTCGCCCGTCATCAGATTCTTCGTCGCGTAGAGCGAGAACGCGGCGGCCGCGCCGCGCGCGCCGGCATGCAGACCGTCGCGCGTTGCGCCGACCGCCTGACACGCATCTTCCACGACGGCGATGCCGCGCGCCGTCAGTTGCTCGTGCCCGGCGCCGTCGAAGGGCAACCCGAACAAGTCGACGCCGATGAACGCCTTGGTTGCTCCGCTTGCGGCGGCGAGTGCGCCTGCGACGTCGAGGTTGAACGTCCGAGCGTCGATATCCACGAAGCGCGGGCGGGCGCGCTGCATCAGCACCGGAGTGGCGGTCGCAGCGAACGTGAAGGGCGTCGTGAGGACTTCGTCCCCGTCCCCGATCCCGAGCGCCTCGAGAGCCGCGTGGATCGCAGCGGTCCCGGAATTCACCGCGACGGCATGCGCGACACCGGTCGCGTTTGCGAACTCGCGCTCGAATGCAGCGACTTCGGGACCCTGAGCGAGCTGGCCCGAGCGCATGACGCGTTCGACAGCAAGGATCTCGGCTTCGCCGATAAGCGGCGAAACAAGCGAGACCGTGCGTGAATCTAGCATCATATGTGGTGCGGGCGACCTCTCACGAAAGATGGGACGGTCAACCTAGCGAATGAACGCTGAGGATGCTCCCGGGAAAACCCAGGATACTCCTACCCCATTCTTGTCTTTGCCGACGTGACCTCGCGTGAAAGGTAGGACGAACGTCCTCATTTTGCGGGAGCTTCGGCGCTCTAAGGCTGGCACTGGATGCGAATCGTCTCCCTCATCGGCGCACGACCTGAGTTCGTGCAAGTGGCCGTCCTCTCGCGTGCGATCAGACGCCGCCACGAGGAGATACTAATCCACACAGGCCAGCACTATGACGCGAACATGTCGCAAGGATTCTTCGACCAGCTCGCGATCCCGGAACCGGAAATTAATCTCGGCATCGGTTCGATGTCCGCGAGCGCGCAATGCGGTGAAATGCTCGCGCAGCTCGCCGTCGCGATTGAAAACGCCGAGCCCGACCTCGTCATCGTGCGCGGCGATACGAACAGCACGCTGGCCGGTGCGATCGTCGCCAAGCAACTCTTGCTCCCGCTCGTGCACATCGAGGCCGGCATGCGCTCCTACGATCGAACGATGCCGGAAGAGATCAACCGCGTCGTCGCCGACCATCTCGCAGACGTGTGCCTCGTCGTCGACGATGCGACCGCCGTCCGCATCGCGGGGGAGGGGATCCGCCGCGGCGTTCACGTCGTGGGCGACGTGATGTTCGATATCTACCTCGCGTCGCTGCCGCACGCGCAGGGCCAGCTCCCGCCCGAAGCCGCCGGCGTCACCAAGGCACCCTACGATTTGCTCACGATCCATCGCGGCGAGAACACCGACGAGCGCGCGCGCCTCGAAGCGATTCTGCGCGCGTTCGATGCGGCGCGCCACCCCGTACTCTTTCCGATCCATCCGCGCACGAGGGCGCGCATCGCCGAGTTCGGCATCGAACTGCCGCCGCAGATCGTGCCGCTGGAGCCGCTGGGTTACCTGCAAATGATCGAAGCCGAGCGGGGAGCGCGCGTGATCTTCACCGATTCGGGCGGCGTGCAGCGCGAAGCCTATTTCGCCGAACGCCCGTGCGTGACGCTACGCGACACGACCGAGTGGACGAATACCGTCCAAGCGGGCTGGAACCGGCTCGCGGGGGCCGACGCAGCGCAAATCGCGCGCTTTCTCCACGAGACGCCGGCCACGCCGGACGTTCACCCGCCGCTCTTCGGGCACGGCGACGCAGCCAAACGCATCGTCGACGCGCTCGAAGGGCCCGGCCTCGCGCGCATCGTGCGCGAAGCGTCGGCGGTGCGCGCCGCGCGCCGCGCGGGCGTCAGCCGAGCGGCCCGGCTTGGCTCTCCGAGCTGACCGCGCCGCGCGCAAAGCGCTGCATCAGCGTCCGCACGACGATCGTGAGCTCCTCGACGCCGAGCGCCCGCGAGACGCCCAGGAACACGGTCCCCGCGATCGCGAGGATCCCGGTCAAGTACCAGGCGCGTGAGGCGAGCGTCGCCGCCGGAACGAATCCGAGCGAGCCGATCCAATAGAGCACGCCGACCATGACGAGCGAGGCGAGCGAGATGCGCCCGATCGATGAAAGCAGCGGCTTCCATTCGAAACCGGCGATCAAGCGCCACAGCAACGCGATCAGCGCGAGCGTCTGTAAGGATTGACTGACGCCGTTCGCGAGCAGCAGCCCGCGCGCCCCGAGCGTGGGCAGCCAATGGATCGAGAGCGCGATGTTGAGCGTGACCGCCGCGACGGAGAAGAACACCGGCCAGCGCACTTCCTGGCATGCGACGCAGGCGCGCCCCAGCACCGTATTGTACGAAATCGCGATCAATTGCAGACATGCAAACGGGACGAGGCTCGCGCAGAGCGCCGTCGCCGCCGGGCCGAAGACGCCGCGTTCGAACAGCGTCTGCACGATCGGGTAGGCGAGCACGGCCAAGCCGGCCGCGCATGGGATCGAGATGAAACTGACCATCCTCAGCCCGAGCGAAATGCTGCGCCGGATGCCGGCTCGATTCGAGCTTGCGAACTGGTTCGCGATCAGCGGGAAGATCACGGTCGCGATCGCCACGGCGACGATTTGTATCGGCAAGAACGCGAGCTTCGTCGCGTAGCCCATGCCGGCCGTCGAACCCGTGCTCAACGTCGAGGCGAAGTACCGGTCGAAGGCGAGATTGACTTGCCCCGCGGCGGTCCCCATGACGATCGGCGCGAGGAAGCCCCAGGCTTTCGCGAGCCCCGGGTGGCGCAAATCGATTTCGAAGCTGTAAAGTCCGAGCCGCAGGACGCTTGGAATCTGCACGAGCAGTTGCGCGGCGAGGCCCAGCAGCGATCCCAGGACGAGTGCAAAGATGCCAAGTTTTGGATTGAGCGCGACGACGATCCCGATCGTCACGAGATTGAGCGCGACGCCCTGCAGCGCGGGCGTCAGGAAACGATGGTTCGCGTTGAGCATCGCGGCGCAGACCCCGGCGAGGCTGGTCGCGACGATGCTCGGCATGAGCCAACGCACCATCTCCACGACGAGCCCCTGCTCTTCGGGCGGGAAGCCGTGGGCGACCACGGGGACGAACACGGGGGCCAGCACCCAACCCACGGCCGCGAGCCCCGAGAGCACGAAGAACAGCGCGTTGAGAACCGTGCTGCCGAGCTTTCGAACTTCTTCGGGGCGCCCTTGACTCAGATACTCGCTGAACGTCGGGATCAGCGCGCCGACCAACCCGTAGCTGAAGACGCCGAAGAGGATCGTCGGGATCGTCGAGGCGTTGAGGAACGCGTCCATCTCCGAGCGCGTCCCGTAGAAGTGCGCCAGGACGATCTCACGGCCGAATCCCAACAGCGTGGAGAGCGCGGTCGCGGCCATGACGAGAAACGTCGAGCCGGCGGCGGAGCGGCGGCTCGGTGGAGTTGGGACCGCGCGGAGCGCCGGCCTAATGCGCGCCGTCCCCGCGAATCACAGCCGGCACGGTCCGCGCGATGATCGCGAGATCTCCCAGCGGCGACCAGCGGTCGATGTATTGATTGTCCAGGCGCATCCAGTCGTCGAAAGAGACGTTCGAGCGTCCGCCGATCTGCCACAGGCACGTGATGCCGGGCTTTACGGAGAGACGGCGGCCCGAGAACTCATCGTAATGCGCGACCTCGCAAGGGAGCGGCGGGCGCGGGCCGACGAGCGACATCTCGCCGCGCAGAACGTTCACGAGATTGGGCAGCTCATCGATGCTCGTGCGGCGCAGCACGCGCCCGAACACGTGCAGGCGCGGGTCGTTGCGCATCTTGAACACCGGACCGCTCACGTCGCTGTAGGCGCGCAACTCGTCGTGGCGCAGGTGGGCGCCGTCGACCATCGTCCGCAGTTTGTAGAGCCGGAAACGCCGCCCGTTCAGCCCGACGCGCTCTTGGGCAAAGAACGGCGGCCCCGGCGAGACGCAGACGACGGCGACCGCGGCCAACGCGACGATCGGGGCGCTGATCACCAGGCCCACCGTCCCGAGCGTCAGGTCGATCACGCGCTTGGCCCGCCACCAGCTGACCGGGACGCGGCGGGGCGGAGCTGCCGCGGGGCGCCCGGCCGCCGGCCGAATCTCGCGTTTCGCCGCGGCGCGTTCCTGCAACTCAAGCACGGGAGGGCTCCAATAGGATTTCGACGACTCGGCGCCCGACGAGGTCGAGGCCCTCGATCGTTCCGCCACGGCCGCTGCGCGCCCCGAACTCGATGAACGGCACGAACTCGCGCGTGTGGTCGGTCCCCGGGGCCGTTGGGTCGCAGCCGTGATCGGCGGTCAGCATCGCGATATCGCCGGGTTCGAGCAGCCGCTCGATTCTGGCAATCTCGAGATCGAATCGTTCGAGCGCCCCCGCATACCCGCGGACATCGCGCCGATGACCGTATTTCGTATCGAAATCGTTCAGATTCACGAAGATGAGTCCCCGATCGACGCGCTCCAGGAGTTCGAATGTCCGAACCATGGCTTCTTCGTTGTCGGCGGCGCGCACCGATGTGGTGACGCCGCGTCCGCTGTAGATATCACTGATCTTCCCTACCGCATGGACCGCCACGCCTGCGGCCTTCAGCTTATCGAGGACATTCTCGGGTGGATCGAGCGCGAAGTCGTGCCTGTTTGCCGTCCGACTGAAAGAGCCGGGGACGCCGACGAACGGCCTGGCAATCACTCGGTTGACGTTATGGGGCGGTACGAGCATCGCGCGCGCGCGCTCACACCACTCGTACAAAGTCGCAAGCGGAACGACCTGCTCGTGGGCGGCAACTTGGAAGACGGAATCAGCCGACGTGTACAAGATCGGGCGCCCAGTTGCCAGGTGTTCCGAGCCAAGACGTTCGATGATTTCCGTCCCGGAGGCCGCGACGTTTCCCAGCGGCGCGCGGCCGCAAATCGCCGTGAACGCCTCGACGATCTCGGGCGGGAAACCCTGCGGGTAGGTCGGGAACGGCACCTCCGTGCGGATGCCGGCCATCTCCCAGTGGCCCGTGATCGTGTCCTTGCCCTTCGACGTCTCCGCGAGCCGTGCGACAAATGCAGCAGGCTCCGCGGGCACGGCGATGCCGCGCACTTCAGAGAGCAGTCCGAGCCCGAGCCGTCCCAAGTTCGGCAGGCGCAGACCCCCGCAGCGGGCGGCGACGTTTCCGATTGTATTCGCGCCCGGACTATCCCCGTACGAAGCGGCATCGGGCATCGCGCCGATGCCGCCGGAATCGAGAACGATCACGAGACTTCGCGGCATTTGCTTCGCGCTTCGGACTCTGCGCCTCGATGCCTCCCCTGCCGGTCGCTCTCCGTACACGGCGAAGGGTCGCGCGAGACCGCCGCGTAAGCCCGCAAGCACATGCCGATCGAGGTTCGCGCGACCCTTTTCGCCGATGCCCTGCTCTTCGTTCCCGAGGTCTTCGAGGACGATCGTGGATTCTTCAAAGAGATCTATTCCACGAGAAAATACCAGGCGCTCGGCTTGCACGACGAGTTCGTTCAGGACAGCGTTTCGTTCTCGACGCGCAACGTGATCCGCGGGTTGCACGGCGACCCGCAGATGAGCAAGCTCGTGCAGTGCCTGCGCGGCCGAATCTGGGATGTGATCGTCGACATGCGGGAAGGCTCGCCGACGTACCGCCGCTGGCAAGGGTTCATCCTCAGCGAGCACAACCACGTGCAACTCTACGTGCCGCGCGGGTTTGCTCACGGCTTTCTCTCGCTCGGCGACGACGTGGTCTTCGCCTACAAGCACGGCGCGTTGCACGATCCAAGCCGTGAATTCTGCGTGCGCTGGAACGACCCGGCAATCGGCGTCGCCTGGCCGCTCGTCGGCGAACCGCGTATCTCCGAAAAGGACCGGAACGCGAAACTCCTCTCGTAGGAGCGCGCGCCGTACGCAAGAGCGATCGAACGATATGACGTCCTCGTGGCCGGCGCGGGTTTCGCGGGCTCGATCGTCGCCGAACGGCTCGCGGCCGCCGGCCGGCGCGTGCTGGTCATCGACCGCCGCCCGCACATCGGGGGGAACGCGTACGACGAGCCGGACGCGCTGGGCATCCGCGTGCACCGTTACGGGCCGCACATCTTTCACACGAACTCCGCCCGCGTCTTCAACTATCTCTCGCGGTTCACGGCCTGGCGGCCCTACGAGCATCGCGTCCTCGCGAGCATCGGGGGCACGCTGTATCCGTTTCCGATCAACCGCACGACGCTCGAGATGGTCTTCGAGCGGAGCCTCGACGAGCCGGCCGCGCGAGCGCTGCTCCAATCGCTGCGCGAAGCGCGCGACCCCGTCCGTACGAGCGAAGACGTCGTGCTCGACGCCGTCGGGCGGCGCCTCTACGAGATGTTCTTCCACGGCTACACGACCAAACAATGGGGCATCCCGCCCGAGAGGCTCTCGGCCGCCGTTGCGGCGCGCATCCCGGTCCGCACGAACGATGACGACCGCTATTTCACCGACACCTATCAAGCGATGCCGCGCGACGGCTACACGATGCTCTTCGAGCGAATCTTAGACCAGCCTGGGATCACGGTTCGCACCTCGACCGCTCTGGACGATGTCCTCGGCCGCATCGAGTACGAACATCTCGTTTTCACGGGGCCGATCGACGGGTACTTCAAATACGCGCTGGGCCCGCTGCCGTACCGCTCGTTGCGCTTCGCGCACGAGAGTTTCGCCCATCTCGAGCGCTTTCAACCGGTTGGAACCGTGAATTATCCGAACGAACATGCTTACACTCGCATCACCGAATTCAAGCATTTGACGGGGCAAAGCGCAGCCGGCACGTCGATCGTTCGCGAATACCCCGAGGCGAGCGGGGACCCGTACTATCCGATTCCCACGCCCGAAAACGAGGCCTCATTCAAAGGCTATCTGCGTCTGGCCGGACAGGCGCCCGGCGTCACGTTCCTCGGGCGCCTCGCGCAGTACCGCTACTACAACATGGATCAAGTCGCAGGCGCGGCGCTCGCAGCCGCCGCGAGGCTGGGAGCGCCATGAATCCCGTGCGATTCTTGCTCGCGCTGCTGGCCCTCGCCGCGACGTTCGCGCTCGGCACGCCGCGAGCCGCGGCCGCGGACGTCTCGCGCGACCCGTTCTCCTTGAGCGCGAAGAGCGTGACGTTCTATGCCGACCGGTTCGTCATCGTCGGTGACGAGGACGTCGTCGTGACGCTCTCCGACGGCACGCGCATCACCGGAAACACGTTTCAAATGGACCTGCGGCTCAATCGATTCATCATCGCCGGGGGCGTGCGCGTCACGTTCGGCGACCGCACGATCGAAGGCGCCGCGTTCTCCGAGTTCCTGGATTTTCACCGCACGTATTTCGTGCCGATCACGACGGAGCCGGACCGCTGGACCTTCGTCAACGGCGATTTCGCGCATCCGCTGCTGGGGCGAGAGATGCCGGGCGACGTGTTCTTCCTCCCCGAGATGGGCGACGAGCACGCGTTCATCCGCTCGCGGCGTGCGACCATCGTGCCGCGCCAGAGCGTGCGTTTCGCGCCGGCCTCCATCAATTCAGGGGCCGGCTGGGCGCCGACGCCGACCTGGTTCATGGTCTTCTCGAACAACCCGAACTTCGCGCAGAATTCGCTCGCCGGCGCGAACGTCGACGTCGCGTATCCGTTCGCGGGCAGTTCCAATGCGCTGACGGCCGCACACCTGCGCTACGAAACCGTGGACGGGCTCTTCGGATCGCTCGAGCAGCACCTGGTCACCGATCGAGCGTACGCCGTCGCCTCGATCAATCCGGTCACGCGGCCCGGTAAGCAATATAACCTGATCGCGTACGATCGCGCCTCGCCGAATCTCGGCGTCCAGGTCTTCCTGCAGGAGAACGCGTTCCAGCACGGCTTCAGCCAGCCGTACGACGCGGCCGGATACGCGCACGTCCAAATCACCGAAGCGCTCCGCAGATCCTATCTGCAGCTGAACACGAACGCCTATTACGATAGCCTGCTTGCGAATCCGGCGCCGCTGACGTATTACGTCAACCCCTCCTATCCGTGGACGCCGAACCATCCCGTCGATGCGAGCCTGCTGTGGCAAGGCTTCGATCACCGCATCAACAAGCTGCCGCTGTACTTCCGGCTGCGCTCGGGTTTCGGCTACGCCCATGACGGCCTCTCGCCGATCTTCGGGATCGGCGGCGTCGCCTGGAATTCGCTGTGGTACCACTCGGCCGGCGCCTCGCTCTATTCATCTCCGCTGCGCGTCAATCGCGACAAGCTCTCGCGCGACACGCTGCTGACGGTGACGGCCGATTCGCAGCGCCAGTGGTTCTCGGCGCCGCATTACATCGACACGATGAGCACCGGCGCGACGCTGAGCAAAGCGTTCGACCGGCGCCTCTCGGCCTACGTCGGCTACAGCGTCACGCAGACGTCGGATCATTTCGGCTCGCAGCAGCTCGAGGCGTACCCGCCGACGATCCCCACGAGCCTGCAGACGGGCGAGACCTATCCGGGCTATGCGGCGTTCCAAGGCTTCGCGACGTCGCGCTCGCTCGTGGTCTCGGTGCTCTATATCCCGAGCACCAGAATCGGCGGGTCGCTGATCTATCGCAGCAACCGCGACTTCCCGGTCCCGATCCCCGAACCGGGGTTCCCGCCGGGGCCGGGGTACAACGTGACGGCGTCGCCCTACGGCGTGGCGCCGCAACTCCTGACCGCGAACCTGAGAATTCGGATCACGCCCACGATTCAGCTCGACCTCACGCGGGCCTATTCGTTCGGGTGGGGAAACTGGCACCTGTCCCCGCAATGGGGCTTCCAGATCGAGAAATAGATGCGACGTCGCTCTTGGCTTGCGGCCCTTGCGATCGGCGCCGCCCTCTTCGCGGCGCTGCCCTTGAGCGCGCCCGGACAGTTCGCCGCGACGCCGACGCCGATGCCCCGCGCCACGCTGCCGCCGATCGAGGCGACCGCGACGCCCCGGCCCAGCGGCCAGGTCGTGCGCTACGCGGGCCAGCTGCTCGACGTCCAGCGCGGTTTCGCGTTCTTCACGACGGGCGACGGCTTCCGGCTCGACCCGAACGTGCGGACCGTCGACGCAGCGACCGGAGGACCTACGACGCTGCACGCGACGACCCGCGTGTACGCCCGCGCGAGCTTCGATTCGGCGAGCGGCCGGATCGTCGAGCTCGCGCTCTCGCGCCGGCCGCTGCCCCCGGAGGCCTCCTACGAAGCGGTCCGCGGGTTCGCCGTCGCCCTTTCGCCGCGCACCCAGAATCCGGACCTCGGCGGCGGGAAGCCGGGGATCACCGGCAAGCCGGTCCAAGTCACGTTCTACGTGCAAGTCCCGCCCCGGACGCCGTTGTTCGCCGACGTCTATCTCGCGACCGACGTGAGCGGCTGGAGCGCGACCGCGATCAAGATGGACCGCATCGACGCCCTGCACTATCGCGTCAGCCGGGACTTCAACTCCGGCACGCACTTCTTCTACCGCTACACGCGCGGATCGTGGAGCGCCGCCGAGCGCGGCCAGGACGGGCTCGAGGGAAAGCCGCACGAACTGTTCGTCGGCAACGGCGACGTGCGGCGCAAGGACGACATCGTCTACCACTGGGGCGACGAGGACGGGCTCGCCCCCGATCTCGGCAATCAGGCGATGCCGACGCCGTTCACGGGACAGCCCTTCCCGCGCCCCCCGACGCCGCCGAAATAACCGCCGCGTGAAGGTTGTCCGTCGCGCCTCGATCCTGGCTCTGGGCGCCGCGCTTACCGCGTTCCTCGCGGCCTGCCCGCCCGCGCGCTGCGCCCCCGCGCGCACGCTCCCGAAGAGCGTCGACGTGCGCGCCGGCGCGATCGGGTTCTTCCCGAGCCGCGCGCTGCTCGCGGCGGACGGCTCGGTTCGCGTCCGCATCGGCACGCGCACGATCGAAGCCGACGGCCTGCGCTTCGATCTCGCGCACAACCGTTTGCTCTTCGGCGGACACGTGCGCGTCTTGGGAAGCGCTCCGCCCGGCGGTTACGCGGCCTACCATTTGGAACTGGAGAGCAACGAGGCGTACGCGCTCTCGCTCGATCCGGAACCCGCGAGCCTGCGCATCGCGCCGGACGGGCAGAGCGCGCCCGAGATCGCGCCGGAAGGCGTGTACGACGTCGTCGACGTGACGGGCGAGCGGCCCTACATCCGCTCGCGCCACGCGGTCGTCACACCGAACGTGAACGTGCGCTTTCTGCCGGCGGATTTCACGACGGGGACGAGGCTGATCGCGCGTTCGCCGATGTACCTCTACACGTTCGCCGCGAACTCGACCTTCGGAACGAACGCACTGCCGTTCGCGACGTTCGATCAGCCCTACGCGCTCTACGGCAGCGAGCACACGCTGCTCGCGGCGCACTTCCGGTACGATAGCCAGGCTGGCGTGGAGCTCGGCTTCGACGAGCATCTCGTCGACAACGAGAGGCGCTACGCCATCATTTCGTATCTGCCCGTGCGCGCCAAGCGCGTCGATCTGCAGAGCTACCGGCAACTCGGGCCGACGCTGACCGAGAACGTCACCGCCTACCTGTTCCCGGGCAACGCCGCCGCGACGTACGCGCTGCAACAGAGCGGGCGAGTCGCGAACGCCCGGCTCCAGCTCGCGCAATACAACGGCCGGCTCTCGACCGATCTCGGATTGACGAGCAACACGCGGTACATCGGCAAGCTACTCGGCTACCGCTTGCAATCGGGGTTCGGTTTCGATCGCGACGCCCAGATGACGCCGTTTCCGGAGGATTTCCGTACGACGCTCGGCGCATCGCTGCTTTCGCCGTACGGCCTGCACGGGCCGTTCCGAAGCGACCTCTCCATCAACTACGACATCAGTTCGACGACGTACGATTACGGCCACCAGAGCGCCTCGCAAGCGACGACGCTCACGCTCTCCGGGCGCCCGCGCAAGAATCTCTCCATCACGTCGTACGCGCAGATCCAGCAATTGAGCAATCGATACGCGTGGGGCGCAGCGGAGTTCTTGGGGCTGCCCGATCCTTCGCAACCGTTCTTCGCGCCGGACGGCTCTCCGTATCCGGGTTACTTCGCCTACCAGGGACTCAGCACGCTGCGCACCTATGCCACGACCTTGACGTACACGATGCGCCCGCCGTACCGGCTCGACTTGCAACTCGTGCACGCGCGCGACTTCCCTCAATTCGGGGGCCTCGGGCGTCCGCCGAACAGCGCGACGCTCACGCTGCAGGCGCCGCTCGGGCCGCACCTCTTGGCCGTCTACGGCCGCAGCTATAATTTCGGCTGGGGCGGCCAGTATCTGCTGCCGCAGTACACGTTCTCGTTGACGCCGTTATGAGAGGCCGGATCTCGTTCGTGTCCCTTGCGGCGCTGCCGGCGCTCGCCGCCGTCCTGCTCGCCGCCGCCCCGGCCCCCACGCCGGCGCCCTCAGCGACGCCCTCCTCCCCGCCCGCACCGTCCACGGCGGCGACGCCCGCTCCCCTCGGCGAGATCCTCGTGCGCGGCCGGTACTTGGTCTGCGAGAACGGGTTCATCGTGCTGACCAACGGCGCGGCGTTCCGGCTCGCGGACGGGACGGCCGCAGTCTCGGGCAAGCTGGGTCAAACGATCCGCTTGCACGTCGACCCCTCGACGCATCAGGTCCGCTCGGTCGATCTCTCCCCCCGCGACGTCCTGCCGGGCGAAGCCGAGAGCGGCAAATTACCCGCCGGCTTCGCGACGGCGACCGCGCAGACGCCTCCGCCGCGCGCTCCCGGGAGCCCCGCGGAAGGCGCCGCGGTCACGGTGACGATCGTGGTGCGAACGCCGGACGACACGCCCCTCGGCGACGACATCTATCTCTCCACGGAGCGCACCGCCTACAACCCGGCGGAGCTTCGCCTCGTCCGCCGCGACTCGCGGTACTGGACGCTCGATCTCTCGCTGCCGGCAGGCTCGACGCTGCGCTATCGCTTCACGCGCGGCTCCTTCGCGACCGCCGAACGCGATCGAGCGGGCGCGCTCATCCCGCCGCACGTCCTCGTCGCCTCGCCCGGGCTCAGGCAAGACGACACGGTCGAGCGCTGGGCCGATCGAAACTAAAGGCAGGCGCGCGCTCACGCGCGTCCGATCTCGCCCGCGATCTTATGCGCGAGTGCGGCCGCGCCGAAGCCGTTGTCGATATTGACGACCGCGACGCCCGGCGCGCAGGAGTTCAGCATCGCGAGCAACGCCGCCAGTCCTTCGAACGCGGCGCCGTAACCGACGCTCGTGGGCACCGCGATCACGGGGCTGCGCAGCAGGCCGCCGAGGACGCTCGCGAGCGCGCCCTCCATGCCGGCGACGACGATCGCGACGCGCACCCTCGCGAGGTCCTCGAGCGCCGAGACGACCCGGTGCAACCCCGCGACGCCGACGTCGTCGTAGCGGACGACGTCGTGCCCGAATGCGTCGAGCGTCTGCGCCGCCTCTTCGGCGACCGGCAGATCGGAGGTCCCGGCGCAAACGACGGCGACGCGCACGCCGCTGCGCGCGAGCCCGCCCCAGCGCAGGACGCGAGACCGCGGATCGTACGCCGCACCTTCGAGCGCGCGCGCCAGCGCCGCTCCGTCGGCCGCCGCGACGCGCGTCGCGAGCGCCAAACCCTGGCGCCGATGCAGTTCGCGCGCGATCGCCTCGATTTGCGCGAGCGACTTGCGCTCGCCGTAGATCACCTCGGGGACGCCCGTGCGCAACGTCCGGTGATGATCCACGCGCGCGTCGAGCAATTCCGCGAACGGCAGCGTGCGTAACCGCGCGAGCGCGTCCTCGAGCTCGCAGGCGCCGCTGCGGACCTCTTCCAGGAGCGTTCGCAGCGAGGCTTCGTCGTAGCGCTCGCTCACCCGCTCACTCGACCGTGACTTCGAGCGTGCGCGTCTCCCGGACGCCGTCCACGTTGCGCGCGATCACTTGGACAGGGTAGGTGCGATGCAGCCACGGGGGCAGCATCGGCACGGCGTAGTTCAAGATGAAATCACCGATGCTGCGGCGCAGCATGACCGTCGAAAACCCCTCGACGCGCACTTCGACGCTGGCCACGTTCGAGGTCGTGCGCACGTGGCCGAAAACGATGTCGCCGCTGTGCACGCGCGAGGCCGAGAGCGCGACCGCAATGATGCGCGGCGGCGCATGGGGCGCCGCGAGCACGACGGGCGTTTCTCTCTCGCGCCGGGGAACCGCCGAATCCACCGGATTCGCGCTCGGACCGGCGGGCTGAAGAACCACCGCCGGCCCCTCAGGCGCAGCAATGGCCCGCGCATGGGTCATTATGACCAGCAGCAGCACAAGGGCCGGCGCAGGCAGGAACCTAACCCGCACGCTGTGCCGTTTCACGCGCGCGATGGCGCGCAGCCGGGTGCGATCCCATTCGAAGAGCGGACGGCGAATACAACCCCATCCAGCTCCTGCTTCGACGCGCGCCGAAACATCCTGGCCTGGACGAGCATGCCAAGCGTTCCGATCGGCCTCGCGCCGGGGCGCATATCGTCCGAAAACAGAAACATGGCTCCGAAGCCCGGCCCGCGACGATGAGCAGCGTCAGCGTCGTCGTCCCGCTCTACAACGAAGAGGGCAACGTCTCGGAGTTGTTGCGCCGCATCGACGGCGTCATGCGCACGCTGACGGGCTTGGACGGCTACGAGATCATCGCCGTCAACGACGGCAGCGCGGATGCGACGCTCGAGCTCCTGCGAACGCTGCGCGCCCAGTATCCGGAGCTCGTCGTCCTCTCCCTCTCGCGCAACTTCGGCCACCAGATCGCGGCGACCGCGGGCATCGATCAGGCCAAGGGCGACGCGGTGATCCTGATGGACGGCGATCTGCAAGACCCGCCCGAGCTGATCGTCGACTTCATCGCGAAATGGCGCGAAGGGTACGACGTCGTGTACGCGACCCGGCGGCAGCGCAAAGGCGAGAGCGCCTTCAAATTGCTCACCGCCCGCGCGTTCTATCGCGTGACGAAGGCGCTCACGAAGATCTCGATCCCCGTCGACACCGGCGATTTTCGCCTGATGAGCCGGCGCGTCGTCGATGCGCTCGGGCAAACCAGAGAGCGGCACCGCTTCTTGCGGGGTCTCGTGAGTTGGGTCGGCTTCCGGCAAATCGGGATCGTGTACGATCGCGATCCGCGCTACGCGGGCAGGACGAAGTACCCGTTCTCCAAGATGCTGCGCTTCGCGATCGACGGCATCACGTCGTTCTCCGAAGCCCCCTTGCGCTTTGCGACGTACTTCGGCTTCACGGTCAGCTTCTTCGCCTTCATGTACGCGGCGATCGTCCTCGCGTTCAAGCTGCTCGATCTCAACAATCCCGGCTACACCTCGATGATGGTCGCGATCCTGTTTCTCGGCGGCGTGCAGCTGATCGGGATCGGGATCCTCGGGGAATACGTCGGCCGGATCTACGACGAGATCAAAGCGCGCCCACTCTATCTGATCTCGTCGATTGAAACGGCGGAAGCCGCCGGCACGGTCGAGCCCGCGCCGGCCGTTCCCGTCCTGCGCACCTAAGCTGCAAACTCGCCGGCGACGAGCGGCCGCGCCGCGGGCGGCTCCTCGCCGACGATGAACGCGGAGCCGATGCGCGCCGCGAGCTCTTCGCTTGCCGGGCCGTAGGCCGTTGCGAGTTCGTCTCCCGCTCGCAACGCCGTGCCGGTGGGCGCCGCGAGCGCAATCCCGGCGTTCGCCCCGCCGCTTGCGCCGAGCGCTCGCGCGCACTCGCCGAGCGCGACGGCATCGATTTCGCGCACGAAGCCGCCCCGTGCCGCGTTGATGCGCAGGGCGGGCGCCGCCGGCGCGAGCGCGTCGAGTGCGCCGGGGCGCGCGCCCTGCGCGGCCAGCATTCGTTCGAAACATTCGTAGGCCGCGCCGCTCGCGAGCGCGCGCTCGAGGCGCTCGCCCGGCCGCTCCGCGCCCGCGCCGCGCAACAGCGCGCTCGCGACCGCCTCGCAAACGCGGGCCAGGCGCGCCGCGCGGCGCGTTCCGCGCAGGAAATCCCTGGCTTCGAGCAGTTCGAGCCCGGTACCGATCGACGAGCCGAGCGGCTCGTCCATATCGGTCACGAGCGCGCAACTCGGCCGTTCGAAGGCGCGCGTCAGCTCCGTCAGCAAACGCGCGAGACCGGCTGCCTCTTCCGCTCCGCGCATGAAGGCGCCGCGTCCCGTCTTGACGTCGTACACGATCGCCGCCGCCCCGCCGGCGATCTTCTTCGAGACGATCGAGGCCGCGATCAAGCCGGCATCGGGCACGGTCGCCGTTCGATCGCGCAGCGCATAGAGTTGCTTGTCGGCGGGCACGAGCCGTTCGCTCTGCGCGGCGATCGCGCAGCCGATGCGCTCGACCTGCGCGCGAAACGCGGCCGGCGTCAGATCCGTGCGCACGCCGGGGAGCGCTTCGAGCTTGTCGAGCGTGCCGCCCGTATGCCCGAGCGCGCGCCCGGAGAGCTTGGCGACCGGAACTCCGCAGGCCGCAACGAGCGGGATCACGATCAACGAGACGCCGTCCGCGACGCCGCCCGTCGAATGTTTGTCGACGGGCGAGAGCGCGCCCCACTCCAGCGTCTCGCCGCTCGCGACGAAGGCGCGCGTGAGCGCGAGCGTCTCGTCGAAATCCAGGCCGCGCCACACGCACGCCATCAGGAGCGCCGCGACTTGCGCGGCGTCGATCGTGCCGGAGAGGAACGCCGCAACGACGCCGCTCCATACCTCCGGTGCGAGCGCTGCGCCGTCGCGCTTGAGCGCGATCGCGCGCCGCATCTGTGCTTGGTCCATCGGCGACCGGGGTTCGCTTCGCTGGAATCGAACCCCGTCGGCGTCGTGAACTTGCACCCCGTCGTCGCCGCTGAGCTTGCACGCCTCATCCCCGACCCGGTCGTTCTCGTCATCTATCTCGCGCTGTTCGCGACGGCCGCGGCGCTCGCGCACCGCCGGCCCGCCTATATGGCGGCCGTCTTGATCGCGACGGTGCCGTTCGCGCTCTATCGCGACACTTTCGCCGGCACGCTCACGCTCGGAAAAATCGGCCTCGCCGGTGCGCTCTGCGGACTCGCCGCGCGCGCCGCAGCCGGGAAGCTCGACTTCTCCGGCGCTCGCGCCGTGCTGCCGATCGCGCTCGCGCTGGGCGCACTCGTGCTCGCGACGGGGCTCTCCATCGCACAGGCGGCGCATCCGAACGCGGCGATCCGCGAAACGTGGAAGGCCGCGCAGTATTTCGCGCTCGCCGCGGTCGCGTTTACGGCTTGGCGTAACGATCCGGACGAACGCCCGATCCGCTACGCCCTGCTCGGCGCGATCGTCGCGGTGGCGCTCGCGGCGCTCGTCCAAGAGTTCGCGGGCGCACCCTCGGTGCTGCCCGCCGGCGGACGGCTGATCCCGCGGATCGCGGGCCCCTTGGAAGGCCCGAACCAACTCGCAGGCTTCCTCGGGCTCGCGCTCCCGTTCGCGATCGCCTTTGCGCTGGGCCGCAAACCGCTGCGCGGCGAGTTCATCGCGCTCGGCCTCGGGGCGGCGGCGTTGATTTTGACGTTTTCGCGGGGCGGAGTCGCTGCGGCGGCGGTGGGCGCGGCGATCGCCGTTGCGGGGTCGCCGAGCGCGGCGCGGCGGCGCCTGATCCCGGCCGCCGTCGTCGCCGCCGCCCTCACGCTGGCCGTCCTCGCCGTTTTCCGCGCGAACGCGGACGGCGTGCTCTTCGGGCACCTATTCTCCGCCGAGGAGAGCGCCGACCCCGGCGGCGTCGGCCGCCGCTCGGAGTTATGGCACGCCGCGCTGGTGCTCTGGCGCGCTCGGCCGTGGCTCGGGATCGGGGCGGGGAACTTCGAGTATGCGGTCGGCGCCCTCGTCCCCGGCGTCCGCACGCACGCGAACAACGCCTACCTGCAGGCGCTCGTCGAGGGCGGGATCCCGCTCGCCGCAGCCACCATCGCGGCGCTCGTGACGCCGCTCGTCCTCTTCGCGCGGGCCGTGCGCGCCGCGCCGGTGATGCTCGGTGCACTTGCAAGCTGCAGCGCGTTCGCCTTGCACCAGCTCGTCGACGATCTGCTGTTCTTTCCGAAGGTCGGCGCCCTGTATTGGCTGATCGTGGGCCTGGCGGCCGGCGAACTCGCTCGAATCGAAGCGGCCCACGGCTCGGCCGGCTCGCCAAGACGACCCGGCATAGAGAAGTGACCGTCTTGCCGAAAGTGGGAACGATACGCCGCGTCGTGCGTTATCATGCAGCCGCCGCTCGGCGTCCAGCTTCGGAGATCACCGTGCACGTGACCCCGCTCCCGCAGCCCCAACCCCGGCGAGGGCGCTCGACGATCGGCCTCGCGCGCTCGCTTGCCGGCCTGTTCGCGATGGGGCTAGCCCTCGGAACGGCGGCCCAGGCCGCCTCTTCCGCAACGCCGGACCCTGCCCCGCCTGCCGCCGCGACGAGCCCGGCACCGAGCGCCGTCCCGGCGCCGCCGGCTGCCGCGCCGGTCGCTCCAGCGCCCGGGGCGGCAAGCCCCGCGGCGAGTCCTTCGGCGGCCCCAGGCCCGGCCGGCGGGCAGCCGCCGCTCCCGGGGCCCTCGCCGTCGCCGAACCCGTACCATTACGTCGTCGTTCCCCCGCAGCAGCCGGTCACGCCGGCCGGCGCCCCGCAGATCGTCGAGGTCGCGCTGAACGAGCGTACGCTGGAGGCCCCGGGCCCGCTCCTCGTTCGAATCACGACGAGTCCGAACGTCGGAAGCGTGACGGCGCGGGCTTTCGGGCGGCAGTTGGGGATCCCGCAGCTCGCGCCCGGCGTCTTCGGCGGCATGGATCAGCTGCCGACCCTTCCCGCCTTCCTCCTTGGGCGCAGTTACGACATCGAGTTCGTGGCGGCGACGCAGGACGGGCGCAGCACGAGCTTCACCCTCCCCGTCGGGTTGCGCTAAGCGCCGGTCAGTTCGGCGCCTGCGTTCTGCCGAACGCGTCCTTCCGCCGCGCCGGCGGCCGGTAGTAGACCGGAGGCGCCGGGAGCGGGCCGGTCTGCGGAACCGCGTTCGTGGTGGCTTGTCGCAGCGCGGACGAGGTGGCCGCGCCGCTCACATGGAGCGCGTAGATCGTCGAACTCTCCATCGCGACGACGTAGACCCACCCGCCGGTCACGGTCGGCCCGGCCCTGATCTCCTCGCTGCCGCTGCTCTTCGCCCAGAGACCCGTGCTGCTCCACAGGGCCGACCCGTCGGCTGCGCTGCGCGCCCAGAGGACCCCGTCCGGCGTTCCGAGGAACACAACGCCGTTTGCGATCGTCGGGGCGCCGCGCGGGTTCGCATCCCCATAGCTTTCGGAGTTCGGGCCGAACGCTTGCTGGCCGACGACGGCGAACGTCGAGCACCCGTTCGTCGGCGCGAGGAGCGCGATCCCGGGGCCGTAGGAAAGAATACTGGCAGGCAGCGACTCGTAGAGCAGGCCCGTCCGCGCTGAATACGCCGGAAGCCCGATGTTGTGCGACGCGTCGGATGAGTGCGAGAACTCGAAGGCCGCGATCGGACCGGCGCTCAGGTTCGAGCGGTTATAGATCAGCAGGTATCCCTGCTTCCCTTGCAGCGCCAGCAGCGGCGGGCAGCCGCTGGGCTGGAAGAGCACGGGCGTCCCGCTCAAGTCGAGGTCGACCGCATTCGAAGGGTTGGAGGTCACGCCGGGCCGATTGCTGTCGAGCAACGCCAGGTCCCCCGTGACGCTCACGACGTGCTCGCCGAAGCCGGCCCACTCGTTCGCGGGGTTGTCGAATCCGCTCGGCTGGGCAGCCGTGTCCGTGTTGCCGGCGCCGAAGTAGAGCGCGCTCCCGTCCGAAGACGCGCCGCCCCAGCCCCACACGCCGCCGCCGCTGTAGCGGCCCTTGGGTTGCCCCGCGGGCGACGAATTGTACGTCGTCAGGAACGTATTCACGAGCGCATGCTGCGCGACGTCGATCTCGAAGACGCGGCCGCGCCAAGGCGTGATGTCGCAGGTCGACGACGTGCCGCCGTAGAGCTTCGTGCCGACGAGCGTCAGGCCGGTATGGATGAACTCGTGCAGATTCCCGGTCGAACCATCGTCGGTACCGCTCGCCACGGCGTTAACTTGCCAGAGGTCCGCGCCCGTTGCCAGGGCCAGCGCGTGAATACGATGGAGCCCGTCCGGCACGTAGATGACGCCGTTCGTCTTGTCGAGCGCAAACGTCCCCGAGACGCCGTACGGTCCCGAGGTGCCGCAGTTGTAGTATCCGTCGCCGACGTTGGTCTTCCAGAGTTGCGTCCCGGTGAATGCGTCGTACGCGTAGACGTTGCCGGAGCCGCCGCCGATGTAGACGACGTTGTGCGAGACTCCGCCGATCGTCACGCCGGTCGCGACGATCGGCTGTGTTTGCAGGTTGAACTCGCCCGACGTGCTTAAGGTGTGATGCCAAGCGAGCGTCAGCGTGTTGACGTTACTCGTGGTGATCGTCGTGTCGGGGCTCTCCCCCGTGCGCGCGTTGTTGTAGCCGAAGGTGGGCCAATCCACCATCGAGGATGAGCCCGTCGGCGCCGCGGTCGGCGTCGGCGTCGGGTTTGGGTTCGCGGTCGGCGTGGGAGTCGGCGGCGGCGTCGGGCCCGTGTAGCCCGTGGGCAGCGGAGAACCGGCGAACGGCGTCGCCGAGGTGGCATACGTGATCGCGATCAGGCCGTTCTTGCCGGAGGTCGCCGGGTTCGCGTAGATCGCGATGAAATCGCCGACCGCCAGCGCCGGACCGCTGCCGTACTTCGTCGCGCTCCCGGCGTTGACCGCAAGGCACGTGTTCGGCGGAAAGTACGTCGGCGCGTCGCAGTTGATCGCGAACTTCGTCAGGTCGCCCCAGTAGTAGCTGACGTAGCCGAGGTAGTTCGCCGAGGGCGGCGTCGCGGGGCCGGCCGGCGTCGCGGTCGCCACGGGCGTCGCGGTCGCCACGGGCGTCGCGGTAGGAACCGGCGTCGCGGTCGGTGACGGAGACGGCGTCGGCGTGGCGGTCGCGATCGGAGTATCGGTCGGAACCGGCGAGGCGCTCGGCGACGGGGACGGCGTCGGGGTGGCGTAGCCCTTCGGGAGCGGAGACCCGGCGAACGGCGTCAGCGACGTCGCGTACGTGATCGCGATCAGACCGGTCTTGCCGGAGGTCGCCGGGTTCGCGTAGATCGCGATGAAATCGCCGGCCGCAAGCGCCGGCCCGCTCCCGTACTTCGTCGCGCTTCCGGCGTTGACCGCAAGACACGTGTTCGGCGGAAAGTACGTCGGCGCGTCGCAGTTGATCGCGAACTTCGTCAGGTCGCCCCAGTAGTAGCTGATGTACCCGAGGTAATTCGTCGAGGGCGGCGTCGCGGGGCCGGCCGGCGTCGCGGTCGCCACGGACGTCGGGGTGGCCACCGGCGTCGCGGTCGGCGTCGGCGTCGGGTTCGGATTCGCCGTCGGGCTCGGGCCGGGACTCGGGCCCGTATATCCGCTCCACACGGGCGAGCCCGGGAACGGCGTCAGCGAGGTCGTGTAGGTCAGCGCCGTCAGCCCGCTCGCACCCGAGGTCGCCGGATCGGCCGAGATCGAAACGAAATCGTGCACCGCGAGCGCCGGCCCGCCCAGCTGCGTCGCGTTCGCCGCGTTGATCGCCAGGCACGTATTGGGCGGGAAGTAGAACGGCGCGTCGCAGTTGATCGCCCACGTCGTCTTGTCGCCCCAATAATAGCTGATGTAACCCAGGTAGTTCGGCGAAGGCGTCGGGACGACGGCCTGCGCGCGGCGGGCCGGGCCCGTCGCCTGCGCCGCGACCGCCGCCGGGGAGGCCGTGGGGGCCGCCGGGAGCGTCGAGACGCCATGGCCGGCGCACCCCACGAACGCCGAGATCACGACGACCAGAGTCAAGATGCCGAGTCGGGCACGAACGCGCACGGTCGATCCTCATGCAAAGCACGTGGGCTGCTTGGCAAGCCTAACGTTAACGTTAGCCAGACGTTAACGTTAGAGTAACGTCAGAGCGCGGCCCGGGACCAGGTCCGAAACATGGGACTTTCGGCGTCCTTGGACCGGGCCGGCTTCGAGCCGCAAGCCTGCGCTAGCGCAGCAGCGTTCTTCCGAATCGGTTGTGCCGGCGCTGCGGCGGACGGTATTTTACCGGAGGCGCGGGGAGCGGATACGGCTTTCGCGTTGCCGAGGTCACGAGCGCGCTCGAGGTCGCGAGCTTCCGTTGCGCGGAAGACGTCGCTGCGCCGCTGACCCTGAGTGCGTAGAGCGAGCCGCTGTCCATCGCCGTGACGAAGACCCAGCCTCCGGTCACTGCCGGCCCCGGCCGAATCTCATCGCCGGCCGGGTTCGCAGCCCACTGCAGTCCGTAGGTATTCTGGCCGTTCGTGTTGTTGCTGTCCCACAGCGCTGCCCCGGTGGTCGCGTCGCGCGCCCAGAGGATCCCATCCGGCGACCCCATGAAGGCGACGCCGTTGGCAATCGTCGCCGTTCCGCGCGGATTCGCCGCACCGTAGGAGTCGGAGTCCGCACCGAAGCTCGCTTGCGTGGTGCTGGTCGGAGTGCAACCGGCGAACGAGACGATCAGCATCCCGGGCGAGTACCCGTTGAATCCCGTCGACAGCGACGCATAGAGCTTGTGGGTCTGAGATGAGTAGGCCGGGACCCCGAGATTGTGCGATGCGTCGGAGGCCGGCGAGGTTTCGAACGTCGCGATCGGCCCGTTGCTTAGGTTCGACCGATTGTAGATCAGCAGGTAGCCCTGCTTCCCTTGTAGCGCCAGCAGCGGCGAGGTGCAGCCGGGGGGCTGGAAGAGCATCGGCGTCCCGCTCAGGTCGATGTCGTCGGCGACCGCCGAAAGATTCGGCCAATTGCTGTCCTGGACGGTGCCCAGGTCCGTCGAGAGCTTGACGACGTGCTCGCCGAATCCGGATGTCTCAGAGGGCGCCGCAACGTACGGCGACGATTGCGGCGTCGACGTGTCCGTGTTCCCGACGCCGAAGTAGAGCGAACTGCCGTCGGTGGACACGCCGCCCCAACCCCAGACGCCGCCGCCGCCGTACGCGCCGGCCGTTTGCCCCGGCGGCGCGGAGTTGTAGACGGTGTAGAACGTCGTCAGCGCGTGGCTACCGGCGTCGATCTCGAAGACGCGACCGCGCCACGGCGTGAGATCGCAGGTCGACGACGTGCCGCCGTAAATCTTGCCGTTCGAGAACGTCAGGGCCGTGTGCAGGAACTCCCTCAGGTTTTCATCGGAACCGTCGTCGGACGGCCCCGGCGCGACGTTGACGGGGGCCCACTTGTCTGCACCGGTCGCGAGATCGAGCGCGTGGACCGTGTGCACTCCGTCAGGTACGTACAAGGCGCCGTTGGTCCGATCGAGCGCGAAGGTCCCAGCCACGCCGAAGGGCCCGGGCGTTCCCGGGTTGCCGTTATCGTCGAGGCATGCGTAGGAGCCCGGCGGCAATTGCCTGGTCCAGAGTGGGGTCCCCCCGGTGAACGCATCGAACGCGTAGACCGTACCCGACCCGCCGCCGACGTAGACGACGTCATGCGAGACACCGCCGATCATCACGCCGGTCGCGACGATGGGCTGCACCTCGATATTGAAGTCAAGGTTCTGCACCGACCATGCGAGCTGCAGCGTTTTCACGTTGCTCGTGGTGATCGTCGTGTCGGGGCTCTCGCCCGTGCGCGCGTTGTTGTAGCCGTAGGTGGGCCAATCGACCATCGCTGCTGAGCCCGGCGGCGTCGACGACGGCGTTGGTGACGGCGTCGGCGGCGGCGTGGGACCGGTGTAGCCCTTCGGCAGCGGCGAGCCGGCGAACGGCGTCGCCGAGGTGGCGTAGCTGATCGCGGTCAGGCCGTTCGGCCCGGCCGTCGCCGGGTTCGCGTAGATCGCGATGAAGTCGCCGACCGCCATCGCCGGGCCGCTGCCGTACTTCGTCGCGCTCCCGGCGTTGACCGCGAGGCACGTGTTCGGCGGGAAATAGTACGGCGCGTCGCAGTTGATCGCGAACTTCGTCAGGTCGCCCCAGTAGTAGCTGACGTAGCCGAGATAGTTCGTCGAGGGCGGCGTCGCGGGGCCGGTCGGCGTCGCGGTCGGGACCGGCGACACGGTCGGCGACGGTGACGGCGAAGGCGAGGGTGACGGCGTCGGGGTCGCGGTCGCGGTCGGCGTTGCGGTCGGAACCGGCGAGGCGCTCGGCGACGGGGACGGCGTCGGGGTGGCGTAGCCCTTCGGCAGCGGAGATCCGGCGAACGGCGTCAGCGAGGTCGCGTACGTGATCGCGATCAGGCCGTTCTTGCCCGAGGTCGCCGGGTTCGCGTAGATCGCGATGAAATCGCCGACCGCCAGCGCCGGACCGCTCCCGTACTTCGTCGCAGTCCCGGCGTTGACCGCAAGGCACGTGTTCGGCGGAAAGTACGTCGGCGCGTCGCAGTTGATCGCGAAGTTCGTCAGGTCGCCCCAATAATAGCTGACGTACCCGAGGTAATTCGTCGAGGGCGGCGTCGCGGGGCCGGTCGGCGTCGCCGTCGCCACGGGCGTCGGGGTGGGCACCGGCGTCGCGGTCGGCGTCGGCGTCGGGTTCGGATTCGCCGTCGGGCTCGGGCCGGGACTCGGACCCGTGTACCCATTCCACACGGGCGAGCCCGGGAACGGCGTCAGCGAGGTCGTGTAGGTCAGCGCCGTCAGCCCGCTCGCACCCGAGGTCGCCGGATCGGCCGAGATCGAGACGAAATCGTGCACCGCGAGCGCCGGCCCGCCCAGCTGCGTCGCGTTCGCCGCGTGGACCGCAAGGCACGTGTTCGGCGGGAAATAGAACGGCGCGTCGCAGTTGATCGCCCACAGCGTCTTGTCGCCCCAGTAGTAGCTGATGTAGCCGACATAATTCGGCGAGGGCGTCGGGACGACGGCCTGCGCGCTGCGCACCGGGCCCGTCGCAGCCGGGGCGCCTCCCGCGGCGGCGGCCGCCGCCGGAGAGGCCGTGGGAGCCGCCGGGAGCGTCGATGCGCCGTGCCCCGCGCAACCCGCGAACGCCGCAACGGAAACGATCGTGACGAGGAGGCCGAGCCGAAGACGCGGAGGCACGTTGGGGATCCTCATACTAAGTTGGGATGCTGCTTGACAAGCCAAGCGTTACTATCAGAGTAACCGTCCATTTCAGCGACAGCCAGTTGCGCGCCATGGGACTTTCGGCGAAACGCGGTCCCATGGGCCTTACGGCCCGATGCCGACTCCGATTGGGCCGTGGGGAACGGAGAACGAAACGAAGCCGCCCGGCGACGTCGCGCCCGGAGCGAAGACGCCGACTCGGCCGGACGTCGCGCCGTACAAGAGGTTTCCGCTCGCATCGAAGACCGGATTCTCATCGAGCGAGGGCAAGTCCGAAGCCGGGAACGTGAGCGTGTAACGCGGCGCCACGTTGTTCTTGTCGGTGGCGTAATAGACGTTGCCCCACTCCCCGATTGGGAAGTTCGCGTTGCCGTCGAAGTTGTCGTTGAAGAGGAACTGGTTCCCGCTCGCATCGACACCCAGCCCGATTCCGTCACGCATGTTCGTCTGATCACCGTACACGTCGTAGACCTCCACCACGCCGTTCGTGTTCGGCGGCGCCGGTGACGGCGCGATCGGCCCTGGGTAGGCTGAGGGGTTTGTCGAATACAGCGGGTAGATGATCAGGTGGACGCCCGTGTACAGCCTGTCGTTGCACATCGCGTTCAGATGGTTCGCAGCGACGACCAGGCGCGCGACGTGCTTCCACGGCAAGCAGATGTGTGTCGTTGCGACCGGTGCGGATCCCGACGTCGGGTTCGGAGCGTAGACCTGCAACGTGCTGCCCTTCCAGTTCCCTCCGGTGTCCGGCGGGTCGGCGTACGCGACGTAGACGTAGTCGCTGCCGTCGATCGCGACACTCTCCATCGGATAGGCCGGAGGCGAAGTGAGGTCGAGGTTCGGTTGCGTCGCCCCGGACGCGCCGGCCGGGAAGCGCAGGACATCGTTCGTCACGGTATAGAGGTTGCCGCGCGAGTCGAATGCGATCTGGCGGCCGATCGATCCGCTCGCGTTGCTGAACGTGCGGATCGGCGAGCCGGCGTTTCCGTTCGTCGCAAGCTGGTAGACCTCGAATTGCGTCCCGGTCGAGATGTATAGGTACGGTCCTGTCGGCGTCGCAGTCGGCGTCGCTGCAGGCGTCGGCGTCGGGGTCGGCGTCGCGGTCGGAACCGGTGTCGGGGTCGGCGTCGCGGTCGGAACCGGCGTCGGGGTCGGCGTCGCGGTCGGAACCGGCGTCGGGCTGGGCGTCACCACCGGCGTCGGAGTGGGTGTGGGGCCCGTGTAGCCCTTGGGCAGCGGGGAGCCGGCGAACGGCGTCAGTGAGGTGGCATAGCTGATCGCGGTGAGTCCGTTCGGACCCGCCGTCGCCTGGTTCGCATAGATCGCGATGAACACGCCGACCGCCATCGCCGGGCCGGTGCCGTATTGCGTCGCGGTTCCGGCGTTGACCGGAAGGCACGTGTTCGGCGGGAAATAGAACGGCGCGTCGCAGTTGATCGCGAACTTCGTCATGTCGCCCCAGTAATAGCTGACGTAGCCGAGGTAATTCGTCGAGGGCGGCGTCGCGGGGCCGGCCGGCGTCGCGGTCGCCACGGGCGTCGCGGTTGGAACGGGCGTCGCGGTCGGTGACGGAGACGGCGTCGGCGTGGCGGTCGCGATCGGAGTATCGGTCGGAACCGGCGAGGCGCTCGGCGACGGGGACGGCGTCGGGGTGGCGTAGCCCTTCGGGAGCGGAGACCCGGCGAACGGCGTCAGCGAGGTCGCGTACGTGATCGCGATCAGACCGTTCTTGCCCGAGGTCGCCGGGTTCGCGTAGATCGCGATGAAGTCGCCGACCGCCAGCGCCGGACCGCTCCCGTACTTCGTCGCAGTCCCGGCGTTGACCGCAAGGCACGTGTTCGGCGGAAAGTACGTCGGCGCGTCGCAGTTGATCGCGAACTTCGTCAGGTCGCCCCAATAATAGCTGACGTACCCGAGGTAATTTGTCGAAGGCGGCGTCGCTGGGCCGGCCGGCGTCGCGGTCGCCACGGGCGTCGGGGTGGGCACCGGCGTCGCGGTCGGCGTCGGCGTCGGGTTCGGATTCGCCGTCGGGCTCGGGCCGGGACTCGGACCCGTGTACCCATTCCACACGGGCGAGCCCGGGAACGGCGTCAGCGAGGTCGTGTAGGTCAGCGCCGTCAGCCCGCTCGCACCCGAGGTCGCCGGATCGGCCGAGATCGAGACGAAATCGTGCACCGCGAGCGCCGGCCCGCCCAGCTGCGTCGCGTTCGCCGCGTTGATCGCCAGGCACGTGTTCGGCGGGAAGTAGAACGGCGCGTCGCAGTTGATCGCCCACGTCGTCTTGTCGCCCCAGTAGTAGCTGATGTAGCCGACATAATTCGGCGAGGGCGTCGGGACGACGGCCTGCGCGCTGCGCACCGGGCCCGTCGCCGTCGTGCCGCCTCCCGCGGCGGCGGCCGCCGCCGGAGAGGCCGTGGGAGCCGCCGGAAGCACAGAAGCGCCCCGGCCCGCGCACCCCGCGCACACCGACACCGATAGGATCAAAGCCAAGATGCCGAGTAGGCGGCTGACGCGCACGGTCGCGAACTCCCATAAGAGATCGAGTGCTCGCTTGACTTCCCAAACGATAACGCTAGAGTAACGCCTGGCCGCGTTGCCTACGAGGGCCGTTTCCTGGGACTTTCGGCGCGAAGCTGCTGCCGGGTCCCATTGCGAAGCAAGCGGCGGCGCAGGAGAGCGCTTGCGCTTCGGGGCACGTTCCGAGGCCGTGGCCACCCTCGCTCCGACCCTCGTCCGGGCCCTGCCGAGCTCGAGCCGGCCGCTCGCCGGCCTCCTCGACCGGCTTCGGCCGCACGTCTCGCCGACCGGCGGAGCCGCGTTCGCGCTCCACGAGACCAGCGCCGCGGCGCGACCGTATTTGCTCGCGGGGATCCAAGCCACGCTGCGCACGCCGCTCTTCGTCGTCGTGCCGACCGCGGACGTCGCGGAGCGGACGTTCGCCGACCTCTCCTATTATCTCGGCGCCGGCGCGCTCGCGCTCGTGCGGCCGCGCGAGGACACGATCGGCGCGATCGAGAGCCCGTCCGAACGCAGCGCTCGCATGTCGCTCTTCGCGGATCTCGTGGCCGGAAAGCCGCTCGTCGCGATCGCGCCGATCGCCGCGCTGCGCCAATACGTCATGCCGCGCGACGCGTTCGCCGCGCTCTCATTCGTGCTGCACGCCGGTGAGGAGACGGGGTTCGAATCGCTCCAAGAGCGGCTCTTCCGCCTGGGATACCGGCGCGCGGACGTCGTGAGCGCAGCCGGCGAATACGCCGTTCGCGGCGGCATCCTCGACCTGTTTGCGGCCTCGGCCGACGCTCCGGCGCGGCTCGAGTTCTTCGGCGATACGCTCGAAAGCATCCGGCCCTTCGACCTCGCCTCGCAACGCTCCGCGGGCGAATTAGCGACGCTGCCGATCGTCCCGTGGAGCGAGATCCCGCGCGAACCCGCCTTCCGCGCGCGCGTCTTGGCCCGCATCGAGGGCCCACCCGCCGTTCGCGAGGCGGCGCGCGCCTACATCGATAGCGGCGCGGAGCTCCCCGAAGCCTGGCTCGCGCTCGCCTTCGACGAGCGCGCGACGCTGCTGGATTATCTCTCGCCGCAAAGCCTCGTCGTGCTGGAGGAGCCGGCGATGCTCGCGACGGTCGAACGCGGGCTCGAAGAGGAGCGCTCGCGCGAAGAGCAAGTGCTGCTCGCCGCCGCGGAATCCGGCGAACTTTCCGTCGATGCCGGCGCCGTCGGCGAAGCGCTGCTCGCGGAGGTCAGCGCGCCGCACCCTTCGCTCGCATCGCTCGGCTCCGCGTTCGCGCAACGGCGCGTGCTGGTGCTGCCCGGCGCGATCGAAGGAGCGCTCGAACTCGGCTGGCTGCCGCACGCGCTCGAGCGGTTCGTCCTCGAGACGCGCCCCGTCGAACACTTCAATCGCCAGATCGCGCTCTTTTTGGAAAGCGTGAAAGCCTGGGCCGCCGCGGGCGAAACGGTCGCGCTCGTCTCGAACGGCGCTTCGCGCTTGGCCGAAATGCTGCGCGCCGCCGGGCTGACCGTCGAGCGATCCGCCGCGCTGCTGCACCTGCGCGAAAGCGGCGGCGCATCGTTCGTGGGCGCCTCGCAGAGCGGAATGACGCGCACGAACGCGCGCGGCGGTGTCGTGTTCGTCGATCAAGGGAACATCGACCAAGGCTTCGCGATCCCGAGTCTGCGCTTGCGCGTCCTCGGCGATCGGGAGATCTTCGGCCAGCCGCCCAAGCGCGTCAAGCTGCGCGCGGTCAAGGAAGGCGTGCCGATCACGCTGGCGGATCTGCGCGTCGGCGACTACGTCGTGCATGCCGTGCATGGGATCGGGCAATACCTCGGCTTGCGCACGGAGACGATCCTCGGCGCGACGAGCGACTATCTCGATCTGAAGTACGCGGGCACGGACCGCATGCTCGTGCCGGTCCAGCAGATGCATCAGGTCACCAAATACGGCGCGACCGAAGGCAGCTCGCCGCGACTCTCCAAGATGGGCGGCGCCGACTGGGCGCGCCAGAAGACGCGCGTCTCCGAAGCGCTCGCGAAGATCGCCGACGGGCTCGTCGCGCTCTACGCGGAGCGCGAACTCGCGCCGGGCTACGCATTCGCTCCAGACACGCCTTGGCAGGCCGAACTCGAAGAATCGTTCCCCTACGAAACGACGCCCGATCAGCAAAAGGCGATCGACGAATCCAAACTCGACATGGAGCGCGCGCGGCCGATGGACCGGCTCGTGTGCGGCGACGTCGGCTACGGCAAGACCGAAGTCGCCGTGCGCGCCGCCTTCAAGGCGATCGCCGACAAGCGCCAAGTCGCCGTGCTCGTGCCCACGACGCTGCTCGCATCGCAACACGCGCGCACGTTCTCGGCGCGCTTTGCAAGCTTTCCGGTGCGCATCGAAGAGCTCTCGCGTTTCAAGACGCGCAAGGAACAGCAGGCGATCCTGCGCGATCTCGCGGACGGCAAGGTCGACGTCGTCGTCGGGACCCATCGCCTGTTGCAAAAGGACGTCGTGTTCGCGAACCTCGGGCTGATCGTGGTCGACGAGGAGCAGCGTTTCGGCGTCATGCACAAAGAGCGCCTCAAGGAGATGCGCGCGTCCGTCGACGTGCTGACGCTCTCGGCCACTCCGATCCCGCGCACGCTGCACATGTCGCTGCTCGGCGTGCGGGATCTCTCGCTGATCCAAACCGCGCCGAAGAACCGCATGTCGATCAAGACCATCGTCGTGCCGGCCAGCGACACGATCGTGCAGAAGGCGATCGACGCCGAACTCGACCGGGGCGGGCAGGTCTACTACCTGCACAACCGCGTCGAATCGATCTACGGCGTTGCGCGCGCGCTGCAGCAACTCGTTCCCAAGGCGCGGATCGCCGTCGGCCACGGCCAGATGACCGAATCGGAGCTCGAGCCCGTGATGAGCAAATTCATCGACGGCGAGATCGACGTGCTCGTCGCGACCACGATCATCGAGAACGGGATCGACATTCCGAACGTGAACACGATCGTCGTCAACGATGCCGACAAGTTCGGCCTCGCGCAGCTCTACCAATTGCGCGGGCGCGTCGGGCGCTCGAACCATCAGGCCTATGCGTATCTGCTCTACCAAGCGCACAAGGCGCTCAGCGAAGACGCCAAGGCACGGCTCGAAGCGATCCGCGAGTTCGCCCACCTCGGGAGCGGCCTGCAGATCGCCATGCGCGATCTCGAGATTCGCGGGGCCGGCAATCTGCTCGGCGCGGCGCAATCGGGCCACATCGCGAGCGTCGGCTTCGACACCTACTGCGAGCTGCTCGCCCAGGCGATCGCCGAGCGTAAAGGCGCCGGCGCCGAGCGCGAGGCCAAACGCGAAGCGGTCATCGACGTCAAGCTCGACGCCTTCATCCCGAACGACTACATTCCGCAGGTCTCGCAGAAGATCGCCGTCTACCAGCAGCTCGCGAGCGCGCGCAGCGACGCGCAGGTCGAGGAGATCAGCGCCGGCGTGCGCGACCGCTTCGGCCCGCTCCCGCCGCCGCTCGAGAACCTGGTCGAGATCACGAAGCTGCGCACGATCGCGCTGCACAAGGGCGTCACGCGGGTCGTGATCGATGAGAAGCGCCTGACGCTCGGCGTGGGCAGCGGCTTCGAAATCGGTCCGGCCGCGATCCCGAAGCTGCAATCGCTCACGAAGAACCGTTTCCGCTTCGGCGACGGCAAGATCGTGGTCGATCTTCCGCCGGGCAGCGCCGCGAGCGCGATCCCGCTCGTGCGCGCGCTGCTCGAAGCGCTCTAGCTAACCCGCGCTCAGGCGATTTCTTCGGCCGCCGCCCCGGGGCCCCCGGCGTTCTCCTCGCGCAAGAGCGAGTGGCGGTAGCCGTAGAGCGCGTAGACCACGACGCCCACGGCGAACCAGCCGATGAAGCGCAGCCAGGTCGCGCCGGAGAGACCGCCGATCATCATGTAGAGGCACATCCCCAATCCCAGCACGGCGACGACGGGACCCGCCGGAGCCCGGAACGGCCGCGCCTCGGCGGGCTTCGTGAAGCGCAAGATCAAGACGCCGACGCAGACGATCGAAAACGCCGAGAGCGTCCCGATGTTCACGAGCGAGAGCAGCACGTCCAGCGGTACGATCCCCGCCAGGATCGCGACCAGCACGCCCGTCACCGCGGTCGAGGCGATCGGCGTGCGCGTCACGCGGTTGACGCGCGCGATCGCAGGCGGCAGCATCCGGTCGCGCGCCATCACGTAAAAGATCCGCACCTGGCCGAGCAGCGAGGTGAGCATCACGGTCGTGGTCCCGGCGATCGCGCCGGTCGAGACGATGACCACGACCCACGGATTGTTGCCGGCCAGCCGCACCGCATCGCTCATCCCGGCGTCCTTGCTGATCGATTGCCACGGCACGATCCCGACGGTCACGAACGCGATCGCGATGAACAGCACGGCGCCGATCAAGAGCGTTGCGATGATCGCGAAGGGAATGTCGCGGATCGGATCGCGCGCTTCCTCGCAGGCGACCGTGACCGTGTCGAAGCCGATATACGCGAAGAAGACGAGGGCCGCGCTCGTGACGACGCCGTGCAGGCCGGTCGGCATCAGCGGATGGAAGCGTTCGGGATGCGTCGCGCCCGCGAGCGCGAAGACGAAGGCGAGCATCGCGACGACCTGCACGACGACCATGATCGTGTTCGCGGTCGCGCTCTCGCGGATCCCCACGATCAAGAGCGCCGTCATCGCGAGGATCACGAGGACCGCGAGCACGTCGATCTGCGTGTGCGCCATATCGAGCGCCCCGTGCGCGACGGCGAGATGCGCCGTGCGAGCCCACTCCGGCAGCACGAGCCCGACATTTTGGAGCAAGGCCTGCACGTAGCCCGACCACGAGGCGGCGACGGGCGCGACGCTGATCCCGTACTCCAGGATCAAGTCCCAGCCGATGACCCAGGCGACGAACTCGCCGAGCGTCGCGTAGGCATACGTATACGCGCTTCCGGCGACCGGGACCATCGAGGCCAGCTCGGCGTAACAGAGTGCCACGAAGAAGCAGGCGAGCCCTGAGAGCAGGAACGCAAGGAGCACGCCCGGGCCGGCCGTCGCGGTCCCGACGCCGATCGTCGTGAAGATCCCGCCGATCATCGTCCCCAGACCAATCGAGATCAGCCCGACCTTGCCCAGGCACCGGCGTAAACTCGAGGCCTCGTCCGACTCGGGGCGCACGCGATCCAGCCGCTGCGTAGCAAAGAGTTGCGCGAAGAGGCCCATCGCGCGTGGATACGCCGCCTGCGCCCCGGTTCCCGGGAACGGACCGCGGGGCGGTTGCGTTTCTTCTCCGATGCGACTTCCCAAGGCTGCGAGGGCGGCGTTCCTCGCCTGCGCTTTCGTCCTGCTCGGCGTTGCGGCGTGGCCCTGCGGCGCCCTCGCGCAGTGGTCGACTCCGGCGCCCGTTCCCTTGCCGCCGTGCCCGGCGCTGCGCGTCGAGTTGGAAACGAAACTCGATTCGGCGACCGCGAAAGTCGGCGACATCTTCGCCTTCCGCACGATCGACACGGTGACGCTTCCGGCCGGCTTGCGCGTTCCGGCCGGGACGCGCGGCTTCGGCCTCGTCGGCGGCGCCGTGCCGGCGGGTGCGCACGGAAAATCGGGCGTGCTGTTGCTGGAGTCCCGCTACATCCGGCTCTCGCACTGGCGCCGGCTCGACGTGAGCATCGGCTCGGGAACGATGGAATCGCGCGGCGCGAACGCCGCGATCCCGAGCCTGGTCACCGCGGTTCCGATCCCGGGGATCGGTCTCGCCGCCGGTGCGTTCAACTACCTGACGCCCGGCAAGAACATCGATATCCCCGTGGGGACGCGCTTCGAGGTGGTCCCGGTCGGGTCGATCGACGATTTGAAGCAGCACTGCGAACGGTAAACGTTGTGTGCTGCGGCAGGAGTCCGGCGTCGCGGCATGAGAACGTCGTCGTGATTGAGGGGCCCCCGGAGGCCCCGTTCCTTTGTCCCCTGGAGTTATGATGCCGTTCGCTTCCCGTCTCGCCGCCGGCCTCGCCGCGGCCACCCTGGGCCTTTCGCTCGCAGCATGCTCGCAGGGCGGGGGCGGAGGCGGCGACGTCGCGACCGTCAACGGTCAGAAGATCGCGCGCGCCGATTTCATCGAAAAGCTCCAGTCGCTGCCGCAAGCGAAGGCCGTGCTCAACCAGCTCGTCCAGGCCGCGCTCGTCGATCAGTACGCCAAAGACAACAACATTCAGATCGCCGACGCCGACGTTTCGAAGAAACTCGATGAGATCAAGGCGCGCTACCCGGCCGGACAGTTCGATGCCGCGATCAAGGCGCAGGGCTTCAGCGATGCGGACGTGCACAACATCATCCGCCAGCAACTCGTCGTCGAGCGCGCGGTCGCGAAAGACATCGACGTGTCGGAGAGCGACATCAAGAAGTACTTCGATCAGAACCACGCGACGCTCGACAAGGGCGAACAAATTCACGCGCGGCACATTCTCGTCGCCGACGAGAAGACGGCGCTGCTCGTCGAGAGCAAGCTCAAGGCCGGCGAAAAGTTCGATGCCTTGGCGGCGAAATATTCCGTCGACCCCGGCAGCAAGGACAAGGGCGGCGATCTCGGCTTCTTCGGCAAGGGCCAAATGGTGCCCGTGTTCGAGAAAGCGGCGTTCGCGCTGCAGCCCAACCAGATCAGCGCGCCGGTGAAATCGCCGTTCGGCTATCACATCATCCAGCTGATCGAGCACAAGCCCGCCGAAAAGGCGACGTTCGCGAGCTCGCACGACAAGATCAAGGAACTGCTGACGCAGCAAAAGGAGCAGTTGCAGATTCCGCTGTTCCTGCAGGCGCTGCGGGCCAAGGCGACGATCACCGTCAACGACGATCGCTACAAGGACGCCTTCCCCCAGGCACCGGCTCCGGCAGCGTCGGCCGCAAAGTAGGTCGCGCCCCCGCCGCTGCGAAGTGACGGGGGATGTCGTTCATCCGCATCGTCGGGCTGGGGCCCGGGGATCCCGATCTCCTCACCCTCGGCAGCCTCGAATCGCTGCGCGCGGTGGGGCGCGCGGTCACGGTCCTCGCGCCGCCCGAACTCCGGCTCTTCCTCGAGAGCGAAGGCATCGAGCTCGTTTCCGACGCGATCATCGATCAGGGCCTGTTCGTGCGCGGCTCCGCGGAGACGCTCGACGCGTTCGTCGCGGGCCTCGACGAACGCGAGCTCGCACTCGGGATCCTCGGCAACCCGCTCTCCGACTTCCCCGGCCTGCCGCTGTTGCTGCGCGCGCTCGAGCGGATCGGGCGGCGCTGCGAGATCGTCCCGGGGATGCCGCGCGCGACGCTCTCCGCGTCGATCGCGATGCCGCTGATCCCGCTCCCGCCGGCCTCGGCGCACCATAGCTGGGACGACCTCGTCGAAGTGATGGCGCGGCTGCGCCGCTCCTGTCCGTGGGACCGCGAACAGACCCACCGCTCGCTCGTCCCCTATCTGATCGAAGAGAGTTACGAGGTCGTCGACGCGATCGAGGGGCACAACGACGCAGAACTGTGCGAAGAGCTGGGCGATCTGTTGCTGCAAATCGTCTTTCACGCGCAACTCGCAACCGAGCGCGGCAAATTCTCGATCGCCGACGTCGTCGACGCGCTCTCCAACAAGATGATCCGCCGCCATCCCCACGTCTTCGGAGATCAGGCCGTCTCGAGCGTCGCGGACGTCTGGCAGAACTGGGAAGCCCTCAAGTCCGAAGAGCCGGCGACCAAGGCGCGCGCGAGCAAACTCGACGGGATCCCCAAGGGCCTGGGCGCGCTGCAGCGCGCGCAAAAGATGCAGGAAAAGGCGGCCCGCGTCGGTTTCGATTGGCCCGATCTTTCCGGCGTGCGCGCGAAGCTCGCGGAAGAGCTCGCGGAACTCGAGCAGGCGCGCCGCGAGGGCGACGAGGAGCAGATCCGGGAAGAGATGGGCGACGTGCTGTTCTCGATCGTGAACCTCGCGCGGGCGCTCGGCCTGGATTCGGAGACCGCGCTGCGGCAGGCGAACGAGAAATTCTACCGGCGCTTCGCCTTCATGGAACAGCGCGCACGCAACGACGGCCGCGCGCTCAACGATCTAACGCTCGACGAATTGGAGGAGCTGTGGCAGCTCGCGAAGTTGCAGGCAGCGTGACGCTCCGCGTGCGGATGGGCGCGCACGACGCCCACTACGGCGGGAACCTCGTCGACGGCGCGCGGATCTTGGCGCTCTTCGGCGACGTCGCGACCGGGCTCTTGATCCGGCACGACGGCGACGAGGGGCTCTTCGTCGCGTACGATCTCGTCGAATTCAAGGAGCCGGTCCACGCCGGGGACTTCATCGAAGCCGAAGGCCGGATCACGAAGACCGGGACGACCTCGCGCACGATGGAATTCGAGGCCCGCAAGGTGATCGCCACGCGGCCCGACATCTCGCCCAGCGCCGCCGACGTCCTCCCCGAGCCCGTCGTGGTCGTGCGCGCGCGGGGCACGTGCGTCACGCCGAAAGGCGCGCAACGGACGGCCCGCTCTGCGGCTCGATAAGTTCCTGAAGGTCGCCCGGCTCGCGAAGCGGCGCACGGAGGCGCACGATGCGCTCGAAGCGGGCCGGATCCTGCGCGAGGACGGACGCGCCTTCAAGCCGGGCTACGACGTCAAGCCCGGGGACGTCATCGTGTTGCAGTACGCGCGCAAGACCCTGACCGTACGGGTCCTGGACGTCCCCGAGCGCGTCACCCCGAAATTGAAGCCGGACACGCTGTACGAGATCCTGGCCGAGCGCCGCGAGGACCCGCGCGACTGGCTCGAGTAGCCTGCGGGTCCGGAAGTCCCGGACGATCAGTCCCGAGTGGTCGTGGACGATCCGGGCTTCGCTCGTTACGTTGTATTGATGAGCACTACCGTCGCTGCGCTTACGCACGCGCGCGATTTCGAACGTCCTCCCGCGCCGCTTTCCAGACGCTCTCTAGCGTGGCTAGAGGTACTCAAGGGCGCAGCGATTATTTGGATCATCCTCGACCACGTCGCAGAGCGCGTCTGGGGTGCACCGCTCGCCGGGAACCCCGCGCCGAATTGGCCGCCGCTTGCCGACCGGATCGCACAATGGGCTCCGCTGCGCACCGGCAACGACGCCGCGGACATCGTCACGAATACGCTTCGCTCGATCGGGTGGACCGGCGATCAGGGCGTGACGTTGTTCTTACTCCTCAGCGGCCTCGGAATCGCCTACGGCCTGGCCAGCAAGAACGCACCTGCGGCGATCGCGCTCGGCGCCTTCTATCGCGCCAGGGCCGCGCGCATTTTCCCGCAATGGTGGGCGATCAACGCGCTCGTGCTCCTAGCGGCATGGGCAGTCGGCAAACTCGCGACGATCGAGCGTCCCGAGTTCGTGCTGGGCCTGCTGGGCGTCCGCGCGAGCGCCCAAGCGATGTACTTTCTCGTGCCGGCCTGGTGGTACATCGGGCTCATCCTGCAGTGTTACCTGATCTTTCCGCTCCTGTGGTGGGCGGCGCGCAGGTGGGGTTTTGGCCGTATGCTGGTGGCCAGCGCCGCGCTCGGCTTTGCGGCGCGGGCGCTGGGGACGCTCGCCTTCCCCGGATTCGTCGACGAGTTGCTCCGTGGAGCGTGTTTCATCACGCGCCTCCCCGAATTCGCGCTCGGAATCGCTGCCGGGATCGCCTTCGCCGAATCGCCCGAGCGTATAGCGCGAATCCTGCGCACGCCGCTCGCGCAGGCCGCAGCATTCGCCGCTCTGGCACTCGGCTTCGGGCTCTCGTTCACGCTCGCCGGCATGGTCGTTGCGCCGTTCCTCATGGGCGCCGGGATCTTCGGATTGGGCTATGGGGCGTTCGCGGGCCGGAGCAAGCCGGGCGCATTCGCGTGGCTCGGGCGGCATTCGTACGCGCTATACCTCGTGCACCAACCGCTCGTGAACGCGAGCCTGCCCGCGCACGGTGCTGCGTTGCCGCGGCTCCTGGCAGGCATTGCGGCGGCGCTCGCCGCCTCCGTCCTCGCGGGCTTGCTCCTAGAACGAGTAACGGCGGCGATCGTCGCGAATCTGCGGACGAGCGCGGTTTTCGCCGCGTTTGCTCTGGCCGCGGTGTACGGCGCGAACGCCTTCGTCGCTGCCGCCGCCCCGCAAGAAGTGTACGGTTGGGGCGAGCGCCCCTCGCTCGTGCCGGATCGAGCGGTCGGCTGGAAGCTGGCGCCTTCGCAGACGACACACTTGCGCTGGCAGTCGTACGACTACGTCATGCAGGCGAACGCGCTCGGGTTCCCGGCGCCCGAGGTCCCAGCCTCAAAGCCTGCCGGGGTCACCCGCATCATGACGACCGGGAATGCGTTTACGAGCGGCGAGGGCATCGACCGAAATCTCGTCTGGCCGCGCCTGCTGGAACGCGAGCTCGATGTCCGGCACGCTCCGGCGCAAGTCCTCAACTTCGGGATCACGGGGCATGGGCCGAACCAATTTGCGGCGGTGATCCGCACGTACGCGCCGCTCGTCCACCCCGACGTCATCATCGTCGAGATGTTCACGAAGGAGTACGATACCGTGCTTCTCGACGACGACGACCTTCGCAAGGACATCGGCTTCGGGAGCCCCGACCCCCTCGGCTTCCGGGCGACCGCAGAGGCCGCCCAACTCGCGACGTATCTGCGCGCGACGATCGGCGATCGCGTTCGCACTGCGCTAGGCCGGCCTCTTTCGACGAGCGGAGCGTTCTATGCCAACGCGAGCGCCTTCGACCTGCACAAGCCCGAACTCGCCAGGTCGCGCGCGCTCGTGTCGCAGCGCCTGGCGGAAATGCAATCGGACGCCCGCCGGCTCCACGCCAAACTCTACGTCGTCATGGTCCCGGCATCGGTCCAGGTCTGCAGCGCGGCCGATTTGCCGTATTACCCCAAGGGCATCTTCAACGACACGGCGCGCTACGATCTCGATCTGCCGCAGCGCATGACGCAGCAGATCACCGCGCGCCTGGGAATCCCGTTCCTCGACCTTCGGGCCGCACTCAAGAACGGCGCGTGTCCGTATTGGAAGACGAACATGCATTGGACCGCGGCCGGGCAGCGGCACGCGAGTGACGCGATCGCGCAGATGATCTTGTCACCGCCTCACTGACCGGCTCGACCCGCCGCCGCGCCATCGTCTTTCCTAACATCTTGACATATCACGATATATCGCGATATAACTCTTTTCAAGTTCCGCACGGCGGGACTGAAGGAGTTACCACAATGATGTTCACCATGTTCCATGGGCGGCAAAGGGAGCACGATTGCATGCGGGGACGGCGCGGCGGAAGAGGCCCGGGCGGCTTCGGAATCCCCGAGTGGGGGAACGAGTGGCGCGCCCGGCGCGGCGACATCAAGTTTCTGCTGCTCGAGACGCTCGCCGAGGGCCCCATGCACGGCTACGAGGTCATCCAGCGCCTCTCCGAACGCCATGAAGGCCGTTACCGGCCGAGCCCCGGTTCCGTCTACCCGACGCTGCAGATGCTCGAGGAGGGCGGCTTCCTCACGGGCGAGCTCACGAACGGCAAGCGCGTCTACACGATCACCGAGACCGGCCGCCGGCTGCTCGAAGAGCGCACGACCGGCGAGGACGAACCCGAAAGCGCGGAAGCCAGCGACTGGCGCAAGCTCCGGAAGTCCGGCTTCGCCTTCATCATGGCCGCGCGCGAAGGCCTCCACCACGCCGACCCCGCCACGCGCGAACGCGTCCGCGCCGTCCTCGACCGCGCCCGCCGCGAAATCTACGCCATCCTCGCCGAAGAGGAATAGCCCGCCCCACCCTTCGACAAGATGAGATGAGAAGGCCGGTCTCCAATCGGGATCGCTTCTGTAACGAAGCCCCGGACGCACTCGAGGTGCAAGGAAGGAGACCGACCTTCATGACCAAGCATACCAAAGCCCAAGGAAAAGCCAAGTCCCCGACCCCGAACTCGCCGACGATGAGAACAGGAGTCTCCTACCAAGCAAGCAAGGCCGACGCTGCCGGGTCTTCCGGGCGCCTGACGATCGGGCTGGATTTAGGCGATCGTTCCACGGCGTACTGCATGCTCGACGCTGACGGACAGATCTTGGCCGAGGGAAAGTTCAAGACGGTGCGGGCGGCGATCGATCAACAGTTCGGCCGCCTTGCGCCGGCACGCATTGCGTTGGAAGCCGGCACGCACTCCGGATGGATCAGCCGTTTGATCGAATCGCACGGTCATGACGTGATCGTCGCCAACCCCCGCGAGGTGCGCAAGATCTACCAGAACGACCGCAAGAACGACCGCAACGACGCGCGGATTCTGGCACGCTTAGCCCGTGTCGATCCGCAGTTGCTCGCGCCCATTCACCACCGTGATGCGAAGATGCAGGCCGACCTTGCGACCATCCGAACTCGGGACACGCTTGTGGCGGCGCGGACCAAGTGCGTCAACGCGATGCGCGGTCTGGTGAAGTCGCTAGGCGGGCGACTGCCCAAGTGCAGCACCGAAAGCTTTTGCAAGCGTGTCGGCGCAGCTATCCCGGCGGATCTGGAAACGGCTTTGCGCCCCCTGATCGTAACCATCCAGACCCTCAACGAGCAGATCCGCGGCTGTGACAAGCAGATCGAGACGCTCGCGGAGCAAACCTATCCTCAGACGGCACTGCTGCGCCAGGTCGGCAGCGTCGGGGCGCTTACGTCCACAGCGTTTATCCTCACGATCGCCGACGAAAAACGCTTCACGAAGAGCCGCGAGGTCGGTCCCTTTTTGGGATTGGTTCCCCGACAAGACGATTCCGGCGAGCGCAGCTCACAACTACGCATCACCAAGACCGGTAACGCCTACCTGCGACGACTCTTGGTTGGAAGCGCCCAGTACATCTTGGGGCCTTTCGGACCCGACACCGACCTCCGTCGCTACGGTGAACGGCTGATGCAGCGCGGCGGCAAGAACGCCAAGAAGCGCGCTGTCGTCGCGGTGGCGCGCAAACTTGCCGTGCTCTTGCACCGGCTGTGGGTCACCGGCGAAGCATACGAGCCCCTGCGCAACTCCAAGCATCCGGAGCCGATGGAAGCGGCGTAAGGCAAGCCCTTTAACGAAATACGATACCAACGAGGTCGGCTGCAAGCGGAGCAACGACGTTTCAATGACCGCCGCGTTCGGGTGACTGCGCCCTGAGCACTGGTCCATCGAGGCCGCGTGACAAGATGGCAGCACCCACCTTTCCGAGGAACCTCAACAGGCACAGAGCCCCACAGCGGCTCGTCAAAAGTGCGGATGGAAGCAGGGCGAAAGGGCGGCACGAGGGCATTGAAGACGCGCTAACCACCCCGTAATCTTGACAACGACCGGCCTTCTCATGGAAGCTCAGGCTGACGAAGAGCGGTTAGGTAGGCGGGTGGGGTGGCGACATGCTCCCGCGGGGCCTCCAGCTTTCCCGCGGAGCCATGGATGGCGGGAGCGGGAAAGTGGAGGAGTAGCAATTTCGCACGATGCGAAATTGCGGGCGTCCCCGCGGGAGCATGTCGCCACCCCACCCGCCGGGCCCAGCCCCCCAGCCTCGCGGAGCCCGTGAAGATCGTGAAGATCGCGTGAACGAAGTAAGTACGCCGCGGAAGCCGCTCTTCGTCACGCCGTACCAGCCGCACGGTACCCTCGGCGCATGCGTATGTACGATGACGGACCCAGGATCGTCATTTGGGAGACCACCCGAGCCTGCGCGCTCGCGTGCCGGCACTGTCGTGCGGAGGCGATCCCGCACCGTAACCCGGACGAACTGACGACCGAAGAGGCCTTCAAACTCGTCGACGACGTCGTCGCCTGCGGCGAGCCGATCTTCATCCTCACCGGCGGCGATCCGCTGATGCGCCCCGACATTTTCGAGATCGTGGAATACGGGACCGAGCGCGGCCTGCGCATGGCGGTCTCGCCGAGCGGCACCGGCCGCCTGACGCGCGCAGCGCTCGAGAAACTGTACGCCGCCGGGTGCCGGCGGATCTCGCTCTCGATCGACGGGCCCGACGCCGCAACCCACGACGCGTTCCGCGGGGTCAAGGGCGCCTTCTTGCGCACGGTCAACGCCGCGCACGACGCGAAGGAGATCGGGCTCGAACTCCAAGTCAACACGACGATCGGCAAGCACAACAACACGCGCATCCCGGAGATGGCGGCGCTGATGCCCGATCTCGGCGCGCGGATGTGGAGCGCGTTCTTCCTCGTTCCGACGGGCCGCGCGCATCAGGAAGATTGCCTGGATGCGCCCGAAGTCGAAGCGGCCTTCGGCGAACTCTTCAAAGTGTGGCTGGACGCGCCGTTCGACGTCAAGACGACCGAGGCGCCGCATTATCGCCGCTTCGTCCTGCAACAGCTCGCGATGCTGCCTCCCGAAAAGCAGCCGAAGAAAGCGAACCCGACGCTGCGCTTCCCGGCGATCGGCGACGGACGCGGCTTCGTCTTCATCTCGCACCTCGGCGAGATCGAGCCGAGCGGTTTCTTGCCGTTCACCGTCGGCAACGTCCGCACGAACAGCCTCATCGACGTCTACCGCAACCACCCGATCATGCAACGCCTACGCGACGCAAGCTCTTTTAGCGGCAAGTGCGGCGTCTGCGACTATAACGGTCTGTGCGGCGGATCGCGCGCTCGCGCTTACGCCTACACCGGCGACCCGTTCGCCTCCGAACCCTCCTGCCCGTACATTCCGTCCGCTTTCACCGCGCTTGCGCAAGGAGCTCTCTCGTGATCAACGTTACCAAACTTCTCTGCGGCATCGATCAGCCGATGGATCATCTGCGCTACGGCCAAGGCGCCGGCGCGCCGAAATCCGCCTCTGAGCGCCGCCCCGTCGTCGTCTGGAACGTCTCGCGGACGTGCAATCTGGCGTGTCGCCATTGCTACAGCGACTCCGCCGCGAAATCGTACGAAGGCGAGCTGACCCACGAACAAGGCCGCGCGCTGCTCGAAGACCTCGCGGCGTTCGGCGTTCCGGCCGTGCTGCTCTCCGGCGGAGAGCCGCTCGCGCGCAAGGACACGCTCGATCTGGCCGCCTACGGACGGTCGCTCGGCATCAAGTTCACGCTCTCGACGAACGGGACGCTGCTCGATCTGCCGACCGCACAGCGCATTCGCGACCTGGGCTTCACCTACGTCGGCATCTCGCTCGACGGCATCGGCGAGACCAACGACAAGTTCCGCGGCAAAGTCGGCGCGTTCGAACGCGCGGTGCGCGGCATTCGCAATTGCCGTGCGGTCGGGCAAAAAGTCGGCCTGCGCCTGACGCTCACGCCGGAGACGGCGCGCGATCTCGAGCAGATCTTCGACTTCATCGACAAGGAAGGCGTGCAGCGCGCCTGCTTTTACCATCTCGTCTCGGCCGGGCGCGGCCGCACCGCCGACGACCTCACGCTCGAAGACAGCCGTAAGGCGCTCGACACGATCTTCCGCCGCACCCGCGAGTTCGTCGCGAAGGGCGATCCGCGCGAGATCTTGACGGTCGACAATCACGCCGACGGGCCATACCTCTACCTGACGCTCCTCGGCGAAGGGAACACCGAGGCCGCCCAACTCGCGTACGACACGATCGCATGGAACGGCGGCGCCGCGAACTCATCGGGCGTCGGCATCGGCGACATCGATCCGCAGGGCTACGTCCACCCCGACCAGTTCTGGCAGAGCGCGAACCTCGGCAACGTCAAGGACCGCCCGTTCAGCCAGATCTGGACCGACCCGACGAACGAATTGCTGGCCGGCTTGCGCAACCGCATCCCCTTGATCAAGGGGCGCTGCCAAGAGTGCAAGTTCATGAACCTCTGCGGCGGAAACTTCCGCGTCCGCGCACTCTCCGCGACGGGCGACCCGTGGGAAGCCGATCCCGCCTGCTACCTCACCGATGAGGAGATCTCGAAGGCGGTACCGGTCCCGGCATGACCTCCACGGCGGCCGCCGGCCGCATCGGACCCAACGCGATCATTCGTACCGTCGAGGCCCTGCGCGATACGCTGGGGGACGCTCGCACCGCCGCGCTCCTGGGCGCGGCGGGCCTCGCCGGCTACGATCGCGAGCTTCCTCACGAAATGGTTGCCGAGCACGAGGTCACAGCGCTTTTCGGAACGCTGTACCGCGAGCTCGGCAACCGGCGTGCCCGCGAGATCGCGCAGCTCTCGGGCGAACGCACGGGCGATTATTTGCTCGCGAACCGGATTCCGCGGGCCGCGCAGACCGCTTTGAAGTTTGTCCCCGCGACCCTGGCGAGCCGAGGGCTGCTCGCCGCGATCCGCGGACACACCTGGACGTTCGCCGGAAGCAGCACGGTGGTGCTCACCGACGGGCGCCCGGCGCTCGTCTCGTTCGCGGACTGCCCGCTTTGCCGCGGCCTGAAGGCGGAGAACTCGATCTGCGACTATTACTCCGCCACCTTCGAGCGGCTCTACCGTGTGCTCGTGCACCCGGATGCAAAGGCCTCGGAGGTCTCGTGCCAAGCGGGGGGCGCCCCCGTCTGCACGATCGAAATCCGCTACTAAAAGGGGGCGAAACGGGCGATGCCTTCCGCGCTCTCGGCTGATGCGAAGGATGCGCTCGCGCACGACGTGCCGGCGAGCGAACATTGCCGCGCTGCGCTGCGCACCGGGCTCGGGCTCTACGGCGCGGTGCCCGACGGGCTGCGCTTTCGCACGCAACGGCTCGCGGTCGCGCGCCTCTTTCGCACGCTCCTGGAAGAGCCGGAGCGCCGCCCGATCGTCAAACGGCAGGCGTTGCGGCTGGCGAAGACCGCCTTCTACGAAGTCGCGCTCCCCGGCCCCGCGGCGCCCGGCCGCCGGCCGTCGCGACGCTGCGACCGGCGCATGGAGATTCGCGCGGCGTTCCTGGCCTGCGGCTCGCTCGCCGCACCCGCGCGCGGGTACCATCTCGAGTTCTATCCCCCGACCGCCGTGCTCGCCGCGCGGCTCTTCGCCGTGCTCACCGCCGACGGACGCCATCCCAAGGTCGCGACGCGCGCGGGCCGCGCGCTCGTGTATTTCAAGGACATCGACGAGATCGCCGAAGTGCTGACCTCGATCGGCGCGTTCGCCGCGGTCCTCTACCTCGAAGACGTCCGGGCGCTCAAGGAGACGAAGAACCGCATACGGCGCTTGGTGAACACGGAAGCGGCCAACGTCGAGCGCTCCGCGACGGCCGCCGCGCGCCAGCGCGAGCAGATCCTGCTCCTCGCCGAGCTGCGCGGCCTGCACGAGCTTCCTCCGGCGCAGCGGGAGATCGCCGAGCTACGTTTGTCACACCCATCCGAGACGCTCGCGGAGCTCGGCCGCCGCTGCCGCCCGCCGATCGATAAGGCGACCGTCAATAGCCGGATCTCCGCCGTGCTGCGGCGGGCCCGCCGCGCCGGCGCCGGTTCGACGATCGTCGGCCCGGCGGCCGTCGGCCCGGCGCTCCTGCACAAGGGAGCGGGGAACAGCGACGGGTAACGAGCTTCCGTCACCAATCAGTCTTATGGGAATTGCTTGCATGCGCATCGGGATCAACGGGTTCGGTCGGATCGGCCGCAACTACACGAAAACACTGCTGGAACGCTATCCGAATATCGAGATCGCGGCCGTCAACGACCTCATCAGCGCCGCGGAAGCCGCGCACTTGTTCAAGTACGATTCGAACTACGGGACGTATGCAGGCAATGTCGTGCACACGGCCGATACGCTGACGGTCGGCGGCCAAACGATCAAGTTCATCGCCGAGCGCGATCCGGCGAAGCTCCCCTGGAAGGCACTCGGGGTCGACGTCGTGATCGAATCGACCGGCCTGTTCACGAACGCGGCGAAGGCGCGCGCGCACATCGACGGCGGCGGCGCGAAGAAGGTGCTGATCTCGGCGCCTGCATCGGGCGAAGACATCACGTTCGTGCTGGGCGTCAACGAAGGCCAGTACGATTCGGACAAACATCACGTGATCTCGAACGCCTCCTGCACGACGAACTGTTTGGCGACGGCGGTCAAGCCGATCGTCGACGCACTCGGCTGGCGCAAGGGCTTCATGTCGACGATCCACTCCTACACGAACGACCAGAACGTCCTCGACGGACCGCACAAGGATCTGCGTCGCGCGCGCAATGCCGCGACGAACATCATCCCGACCTCGACGGGCGCGGCGAAAGCGCTCTACCTGACGATCCCGGAGATCAAGGGTACGTTCGACGGGTTTGCGCTACGCGTGCCGACGCCGACGGTCTCGATGGTGTACCTGGTCGCTCAGGTGAAAAAGGAAACGACGAAGGACGAGCTCAACGCGATCCTCAAGGCCGCCGCCGAAGGTCCGCTCAAGCAGTACGTGCAGTTCAACGAATTGCCGCTCGTCTCGTGCGATTTCAAGCAGTCGCCCTATAGCTCCATCATCGATGGACCGTTGACCGGCGCGAACGGCGATCTGATCCAGATCGGCGCGTGGTACGACAACGAGTGGGGCTACTCGTGCCGGCTCGCCGACGCGACGCAGCTCGTCCTCTCGAAACTCGCCTAAGCAGCGCGCCGCGCCGGAGTACGCTCGCCAGATGCACTTCCTCACGCTCAAGGATCTCGACGTCCGCGGCAAGCGCGTCGTCGTTCGCGAAGACCTCAACGTCCCCATGAAGGACGGCGCCGTCGGCGACGACACGCGACTCGTCGCGGCGCTCGCGACGCTGCGCTATCTGCACGAGCACGGCGCGAGGACGATCGTGCTCTCGCACCTGGGGCGGCCTGACGGCGCGGTCAACGCGAAGTACTCGCTCGCCCCCGTGGCGCGGGCCTTGGAGGCGCGCCTCGGGGTCCCCGTCGCGTTCGCCTCCGAGTGCATCGGTCAACCGGCGCTCGACGCCGTCGCGGCGCTCGGCGACGGCGACATCGTGCTCCTGGAAAACGTCCGCTTCCACCGCGAGGAAGAAACGAACGATCCCGCCTTCGCGCGAGAACTGGCGGCCCTCGGCGACCTGTACGTGAACGATGCCTTCGGCACCGCGCATCGCGCCCACGCCTCGACCGAAGGGATCGCGCGCTATCTGCCCGCGGCCGCGGGCTTCTTGATGGAAGCGGAGCTTTCGGCGCTCGCGCGCCTGACGACGGATCCGGCTAAACCGTTCGTCTGCGCGATCGGCGGAGCGAAGGTCAAAGACAAGGTCGGCGTCTTCACGAACCTGCTCGAACGCGTCAGCTCGTTCGTGATCGGCGGCGGGATGGCGAACACGTTCCTCGCCGCACAGGGCGTCGACGTCGGCAACTCGTTGCGCGATTCGGATCTCGGCCCCGCAACGCAGATCATCGCCGCCGCGGCCAAGCGGGGCGTGCCGCTGCATCTTCCGACGGACGCCGTCGTCTCGACCTCGTTCGACGCCGACGACCAGGCGCAAACCGTCGCGATCGGCGAGATCGGCGACCGGATGATCCTCGACATCGGGCCTGCGACCGCTCGCGCGTACGCGGACGTGCTGCGGGCCGCGAAGACGATCGTCTTTAACGGCCCGATGGGCGTGTACGAGAAGCCCGCGTATCAGAACGGGACGCGCACGATCGGCGCCGCGATCGCGGACGCGACGAAGGCCGGCGCAACGAGCGTCGTCGGCGGGGGCGATGCGGCCGCCGCCGCGCACGCGCTCGGCTTCGCGAGCTTGGTGACGCACGTGTCGACCGGCGGCGGCGCGACGCTGGAATTCCTCGAAGGCAAGACGCTCCCGGGCGTCGCCGCGCTCGAGCGTAGCGCTCGCGAACGGAGTGCATGAACATGGCCCGCCGTCCCTTGATCGCCGGCAATTGGAAGATGAACAAGACCGTCGCGCAGACGCAGGCGCTGCTCGGCGAACTCGCGCAGCGGCATTTGCCGCCCGCGATCGAGGTCGTCGTCTGCCCTCCGTTCACCGCGCTCGCCGCCGCGAGCGAAGCGTTACGCGACACGAAGATCGGCCTGGGCGCGCAAACGATGGACTCGCACCTGAGCGGAGCGTTCACGGGCGAGATCTCCCCCGTGATGTTGCGCGAACTCGGCGTGACGCACGTGATCCTCGGCCATTCGGAGCGGCGTCAGTATTACGGCGAGACCGATTCCGCGATCAAACACAAAGTGCAGGCCGCACTCGAACACGGCCTGATCCCCATCGTCGCCGTGGGCGAGACCGCTCATGAATACGAGGCGGGCTTCACGATCGCGAAGGTCGAGCACCAAACGCGCGCGGCGCTGTTCGGCCTCAGTCGCGAAGACGTCGCCAAGTGCGTGATCGCGTACGAGCCGATCTGGGCGATCGGCACGGGCCTCGTCGATTCGCCGGAGAACGCGAACGCGACGATGGCGCACATCCGGGCGTCGGTCGACGGGCTCGCAAACGCGCGGATCCTCTACGGGGGCAGCATGAAGGGCGATAACGCGGCGGCCCTGATGGCCCAGCCGGAGATCGACGGCGGGCTGATCGGCGGCGCGAGCCTGACCGCCGAGGCCTTCGAGGCCGTCATCGTGGCGGCCGCGCACGGCCTCGCGCGCCGATGAGCCGAGCCTTCAACGGTCCGCTCGTCCTAGCGATTCTCGACGGCTGGGGCTACCGTACGGAAACGCACGGCAACGCGATCGCCGCGGCGCGCTTGCCGCATTGGGATCAACTGCTCGCCGATGACCCCTGGACCGTGCTCGAAGCGAGCGGCGAAGAGGTCGGCTTGCCCAAGGGCGTGATGGGGAACAGCGAGGTCGGTCACATCAACATCGGGAGCGGCCGCGTCGTGCCGCAAGGCGTCGTCGTGATCAACGCCGCGCTCGCCGACGGAACGTTCGCGACGAACGCCGTTCTGCAGCGCTGCATCGCGCACGTGCGCGCCTCCGGGGGCGCCTTGCACTTCATGGGGTTGCTCTCCGACGGCTGCGTGCACAGCTCGATCGAACATCTCTTCGCGCTGGCCGATGCCGCCGTCGCGGGCGGCGTGCCGTTCCGCGTGCATGCGTTCGGCGACGGGCGCGACGTGCCGCCGCAATCGATGCTGCAGTACGCCGACGCGCTCGAAGCGCATCTCGGCGCGCTCGGGCGGAGCGGCTCGATCGCCTCGGTGACCGGCCGCTTCTATGGGATGGACCGCGACAAGCGCTGGGAGCGCGTCGAACGCGCCTACCGCGCGCTCGCGCTCGGCGAAGCGGAGCAGCACGCGCCTTCCGCGCGGGCTGCGATCGAAGCCGCGTACGAGCGCGGCGAGACCGACGAGTTCATCGTGCCGACGCTCGTCGGCGACGTGCGCCCGATTCGCGACGGCGACGCGGTCGTGCACTTCAATTTCCGTCCGGACCGGGCGCGCGAGCTGACGCTCGCGTTCACCAGCGCGGCCTTCAAGCATTTCCCGGCGCGGCAGTACGAGAACCTGATCTTCGCGACGATGACGCGGTACGAAGAGGAATTTCCGAACCCCGTGCTGTTCGGCCCGCGCCCGCAGCCCGATACGTTCGGCGAGATCGTCGCGGCCGCAGGCCTCTCGCAGCTGCGCCTGGCGGAGACCGAGAAGTACGCGCACGTCACCTACTTCTTCAACGGCGGCCGCGAGGAAGTGTTCGCGCGCGAAGATCGCGTCTTGCTCCCGTCGAACCGCAGCGTCGCGACCTACGATCTTGCGCCGGAGATGGCCGCACACGAGATCACGCAAGCGGCGCTCGCCGACATCGGCGCGCACAAGCACGATCTGATCGTCATGAACTACGCGAACGCCGACATGGTCGGGCACACGGGCAACATGCCCGCGACGATCGAGGCGCTCGAGATCCTCGACGGCGAACTCGGCAAGCTCGCGGCGGCGGTGCTCGCCGCGGACGGCGTCCTTGCGATCACCGCCGACCACGGGAACGCCGAGGACAAACTCGACGCGCAAGGCAATCCGCTGACCGCGCACACGACGAATCCCGTGCCCTTCGTGCTCGTCGCGCGCCGCAGGCTCGGGACGCTCGCGCCCGGCGGAAAGCTCGGCGACATCGCGCCGACGCTGCTGCCGCTGCTTGGGCTCGAGGCGCCGCCCGCGATGACCGGTCGAAACCTGCTCAGCGCCGCGCCCGTCGAGGTCGCGCGTCATTAAAGCGAACGCACGCTCCGAGGCGGCGCGCCGCGTGCTCAAGGCGAGCGCGGGGCCGCCCGCGGTCGCGATCGTGCTGGGCAGCGGGCTCGCTTCCGCCGCCGAGGCGCGCTTCGAAGGCAAGCGCATCCCGTATGCGAAGCTCGGGCTGCCGATCGCGACGATCGAGGGGCACCCAGGCTATGCGATCGCCGGCCGCTGGGCGGGCTGCGACGTGCTCGTCTTCGCGGGCCGGGTGCACCTCTACCAGGGATACGATGCGCGCGCCGTCACCGCGCCCGTGCGACTCGCGGCGGAGTTGGGAATCAAGACGCTCGTCGTGACGAACGCCGCGGGCGGCTTGAACCAGACGTTCGCGGCGGGCGACTTGATGCTCGTCACGGATCAGATCAACTTGACGGGCGCGACGCCGATCGACATCGCGCGCGATCCGCAGCTCTTCGTCGACATGAACGGCGCCTACGCGGAGCATCTGCGCGCGCGCGTGCGCGCGGCCGCGACGACGCCGTTGCGGGAGGGCGTCTATGCGGGCCTGCGCGGGCCGGCGTTCGAAACGCCCGCGGAGGCCGCGTTGCTGCTCACGCTCGGAGCCGACGCCGTCGGCATGTCGACCGTGCTCGAGACGATCGCCGCGCGCACCTACGGGCTCGAGGTGCTCGGGATCAGCGTGATCACGAACGTGCTGAATGCCGTCGCGGGGCCGGCGCACGGGGAAGTGCTGGGCGTTGCCGCCGCAGCCTCACGCCGCCTCGCCGATGCGATCGAGAGCGCGCTCGCGCCGCCCGCAATCGCGCCCGTCGAAACGCCGAACGACGTTCCGCTCGCGAGCGACGGCTTGCAGCGCGAGCCCGCCTAGGCTTCCCACGGACGGAAGTAGAGGCCGCCGATCGCTCCGCCTGCATCCAAGCTGAGCGTTTCGCGCACGGAGCCCTGCGCGCAGTCGATCTTGTAGACGTAGGTGTCGAAGCCCTCAGCCTTCGAGTGACTGACGAACGTGAACCCGATCGCCGGCCCAAGCGACGCAAGCGCTGCGCGCACTTGGGCGAGCAACGCCGGCGTCAACGCTCCGTTCATCGCGGCGGTGTAGGCCGCGGCGTCGATCGATCCGTTCACGATCGCATCGAATTGGGCGCGGGCCAGGGCGCTGATCTTCGGATCCTCCCCCGGCGCGGGCGCCGGATGGTCGTAGGGCGCACGCTCGGCCTGCGAAAGGCCGGCGGCCGCTGCGAGCGCTTCGCGCACGATCGGTCCGGCGTCGAACTCCATCGCGTTCGCGAGGACCGCGATCGCGATTCGGCCCTCCGGAAAGTACGCGTTGCGAGCGGCGAAGCCCGGGATGCCGCCGTTGTGCCAGATCTCGCGGCGGCCGTACGCCGTGCCGAGGATCCAACCGAACGCGTAGCCGTCGCTTCCGCCGCTTGCGAGCACGGGCGCCGTCGTCATCTCGCGCACGGACGCTTCGGAGACGACGTTGCCGCCGAAGAAGGCCGCGTCCCAGGCGACCAGATCGAGCACGTTCGAATTCAACATTCCGGCCGCGTACGCCACCTGCGGAGACCAGCGCTGCACCGGCCGCTCGGCGCGCAGCGCCGGGTCCCACGACATGCCGGCGGCGACGAGCGGTCCGGCGGGCGGGGCCGGAGCGGTTGTCGCCCTCAGCCGCAGCGGGTCAAGAATCTCGACCTCGAGCGCGCGTTCGTACCGCATGCCGGTGACGCGCTCGATCAGCATGCCCGCGAGCGCATAGTTCGTGTTGCTGTACGCCCACTTCGTGCCGGGCACGAAATCGAGCGGACGGTCCGCGATCAGCGCGACGAGCTGAGCGGGCGCGACGTCCGGCTTGTAGATGTAGCCGACGACGAACGGATCTGCGAGATAGTCCGGGAGGCCGCTGCGCTGATCGAGCAAGTAGCGCACCTCGATCTCGCGCGCGTGCGGCGCGTCCGGCAGATAATCGGCGAGCTTTGCGTCCAGCTTGATGCGGCCGCGCTCGACGAGTTTCATGACGAGCGCGGCCGTGAACTGCTTCGTCACCGAGCCGATCGCGTAGACCGTGCGCGGTTCGGCGGCGATCCGCTGCCCCGGATCGGCATCGCCGTACCCTTTCGCGTAGAGCAGCCGGCCGCCGCGCGCAATCGCGAGGGAGACCGCAGGCACGTGCTGCCGCGCGCGCTCGCTTTCGACCGCCGCATCGATTGCGGCGGTCTGGGCCGCGCCCAGCACGAAGGCCGCCACCAGCGCCGAGATCACGGGGCCGGTCTGAAGTAGAGCCCGCTGATCTTCCCGGCTCCATCCAGCACGTACAGTACGCGCACGTTTCCCTTCGGAGTTTCGACGCCGTACGTATACGCGCGGTTGTCGTTCACGACGGTCCAATCGAGGAACGTGACTTTCGTGGGGGCGCCAAAAGCCCGCAACTGCGTCGAAACCTGCGCGATCGTCGCATCGGTCAGCGCTTTGTTCATCTCTGCATCGTAGGCGCTGCGATCGATCTTGCCCGCTTGCCAGCTGAGGAAGACCTTCTTCACGGTGGCCGCGATCGCGGAACCCTCTGCGCTGGGCGACGCCGTAGCGGCTACGGGCGCAGCCGTCGCAGCGGCGGGAGCGGCCGTCGGGTCGGCAGACGCGGGAGCGGCCGTTGCACCTGAGGTCGCCGGCTCCGCGGCCCAGGCGCCGGCGGCGCCGAGCGCCGCGAGCGCGCAGGTGATGAGGAGAGTGCGAATCGTCATCGTCAAATCCTTTGCAGTTGCGCTTACTCTACGTCGAATCTACTGCGTAAAAACGTCGCAGGCGATCGGGCCGGCCGCGGACGAGCGTCGAAGGGCGACAAGCTCACGGTGACATGGAATGGACGTACCCGCGCGGCACCACAAAGTTGCGCGTCGCGCGCTATTCGAGGCGATACGAGCCGCTGACGTCGACGCGAAGCGTTCCGGAGCGCAGAACGATCGAGCGCACGCGATGATCCCAATAGGTGAGAGTGCGAACTACGAGCGGGGCGAGCGTCGCGACGAGGGCGCGCGCGCGTTGCGAAAGCGAGAGCGTATCCTTCGTCCACGCGGGATGGTCGCTCGGGAGGCTCGGCGCTTCTTCGGGCGGCGCGTCCGCCACGGGCGCGAGCGCTGCCGCGGCGGCGACTTCGGCTGCCGCGACGTTCTGCTGCGCGACCGCGGCGAGCGGCTCGACGTCCGCGAGCGGCTTCATCGCGCGACGGACCGGCGCAGTTGTTCGAGCGCACGCAGGTGGAGCTGCGAAACGCGTTGCGGCGAGATGCCCAAGCGCGTTCCGATCGCGTGCAACGGCGTCGCATCGAAATAGTGCCACAGCACGACGCGCCGTTCGCGTTCGGCCAGCAACTCGAGCGCCTCGGCAAGCTCGCTCGAAACCGCCTTGCGGAGCACGATGCGGGCCGGATCCGCGTGCCAGTTCTCCAGGCGGCAGATGTCGCCCGAAAGCGGCGCGTCGAGCGAGAGCGGCGCGCGCTGATCGATCGCCACCAGCGCCTGGGTGAGGCCGGGATGCCGTTCTTCCATCTCGCGAGCGGTCGGCAAGCTGCCGCGTTCGTGGGCGAGCGCGATGCGGTCCGCCTCGGCGCGCCGCGCCTTGCGGCGCGCGCGCTCCGAAACCGGGTCGCTGCGCCGCAGACCGTTGAGCATCGCCCCAACGATGAGGCGCCGCGCATAGGTCGCAAGCTGCACGCCGCGCTGCGGTTCGAACGTGTCGACGGCCCGGATCAATCCGACCGCGCCGTCGCCCGCGAGATCGTCGAGTTCGGCGGCCGGAATCATGCGCTGCAACCGGCGCGCGCACGAGCGCACGAGCGGGAACAGCTCCCGAATCGCCGCCTCGCGTGCGGCGCTCACGAGGGCGGATCCTCAGCTCGGCGAGCGCGCTCGATCAGGGACTCCAGCATCGCCGCGAAGCCGGCGCGCGAGCGTTCGGCGACGGCCTGCGTGCATGCGCCCAGGACGAGATCGCCGTAGAAACCGAGCGGCTTCGCGAGCGGCGCGAGGCATTGCCGCAGCATCAGCCCTTCGAACGCGACGGCCGCTTCATGCGCGCGCGCGTTCTCGCCGCTGACCGCAGCGGCGCTAGGAGCGGTGGAGGTTGTTGGCGATCCGCAGCATCTCATCTGCCGCCTGCACTCCTTTGGCATTGGCTTCATAGGCGCGCTGGGCGGCGAGGATCTGCATCATCGCCTCGATGATCGAGACGTTCGAACGCTCGAGCATCCCGAACGCGAGCTTTGGTTGGCGATCGCCGCCCGCTGCTTGCGCGTGCGGCGGCCCCGAGGCTTGCGTCGCGGCGAAGACGGCGGATCCGATCGCGCGCAGGTGCTCGGGCGCATCGAAGCGCACGAGCGGCATGCGCCCGACGGCGCGCTTTCCGTCGACGCGCACCGTGCCGTCGGGATCGACGGCGGCGCTCGCGGCGTTCGCGGGAATGCGCACGCCGCGCAGTTGCCAGCCGTCCGCGTTGCGCAACGTCCCGTCGGCCGCGCGCGAGAACGATCCCGCGCGCGTGAAGCCGCTCTCGCCGTTGCGCTCGACGGCGAAGAATCCGGGGCCGTCGATCGCGACATCGAACGGGCCGCCGGTCTTGATCAGCTTGCCCTGATCGAAGACGTGCGTGAGGCCCGTCGCCGCCGTGCCGAGCAGCGCCCGCTCGCCGAGGCTCGCAAACGAGAGTTGCGCCCCCTTGAAGCCCGCGACGTCGGCGTTCGCGAGGTTGTTCGCGATCACGTCGATGTTCTGTTGCTGCGCGGCCATGCCGCTGGCGGCAGCGTACATCGCGCGATTCATCCCTTGATCCTCGCGATCTCGCCCGCGTCCTTGGCGCGCACGTCGTCGATCGCGGAGAGCGTTTTCTGGGCCGTCTCGAACGCGCGCTGCGCGCCGATCAGCTCGACCATCTCGTGCACGGCGTCGACGTTCGAAGCCTCGAGGAAGCCGCGTTGCACCTCGGTTCCCGGCGTCGCGCGGACGGTGCCGGTCAGCGCGCCGCCGGCGCGCACGTCGCCGCGCGCGTCGATCTCCGCATCGGGCGCGACGTGCAGCGGCCCGTCGCGCCCCAGGAGCGCGCGGCCGCTCCCGTCGAGCAGGCGGCCGTCCGCGATGCGCTCGAACGACGCCGAACGAATCACCGCGACCGCACCCGCGGGGCCTTGGACGAGCAGCTGGCCGCCGACCGCGCAGAGATCGAAACTCCGTCCCGTGTGCCGCAGCGGGCGCTGCGTTGCGTCGTGCGCGACCGTCGAGACGATGCCGCGCTCCGTCAGAGCGGCGTGCACGACGCGCCGCGCGAATCCGTCGGTCGATACATTCGCGACGTTCTCCGCCGCCGCGTCGAGCCGCGCTTTCGCCGCGTGCATCGCGCTCGCCATCAATTCAATGCCATCCATGGCGAGGATGCTACGGCCCGCTGATTGCCGCTCCGTGACGCTCGAATTGCGCCTGCGTTTCGTCCGCCCAAGGCTTGCGGGCGGCACCCGGTTGTGTTCGGGGATGAAGCGTGGTACCGTACCCGCACGCCTCGCGCCACGGCGCCGCAACGTCAAGGAGAAGCGCTATGAGCACCCTTCGAGCCGAGCAGCCTCAGATGGTCCCTCGCGAACGGCCGGCAGCGCCGGACGTAGCGTAATGGGGAAGATCACGCCGTTTCTCTGGTTCGACGGTCAAGCCGAAGAGGCCGCGAACTTCTACGTTTCGATTTTCGAAGATGCGAAGATCCTCAACGTCAGCCGCTATCCGGATGAGTCGCCCCGAATGCCGGGGAGCGCGATGACCGTTTCCTTCGAACTCGAAGGACAAGCATTCATCGCGCTGAACGGCGGCCCGGAATATTCGTTCACGCCGGCCGTCTCATTCTTCATCGACTGCGCGACGCAGGCGGAAGTCGACCACTTTTGGGAGCGGCTCTCCGAAGGCGGACGACCCGGCCGCTGCGGCTGGCTCGAAGACAAGTACGGCGTCTCTTGGCAAGTCGTGCCGGCGTTGCTGCCCGAACTGTTGCAAGACGAGAGCGACGAGAAGTCAGCGGCGGTGATGCAGGCCATGCTGCAGATGACGAAGCTCGATCTGAACGCGCTGCAGCAGGCCTACGACCGCGCCTAGCGGGGCCGCCGCGGCCTTACAGCCCCGCGAGCACGACCTCCGTGAACGCTTGCGTGCCGAGCGCGGCGGCTCCGTCGCGGACGAGGTCGCGGGTGCGGGCGCCTTGGGCGATCGCGCTGCCGACGGCGCGCTCGATGCGCGCGGCGCTCGGCTCGTCCGCGAGGCTGTAGCGGGCCAGGAGCGCGGCGGAGAGGATCGCGGCGATCGGGTTCGCGATCCCTTTGCCCGCGATGTCCGGGGCGCTGCCGCTGATCGGCTCGTACAGGCCGAAGCGGCCGGCACCCTCGCCCGTCGCGCCGAGCGTCGCGCTCGGCAGGTTGCCGAGCGACCCGGTCAACATGCCCGCCTCGTCGCTGAGGATGTCGCCGAACGTGTTCTCCGTGAGGATCACGTCGAAACGGCGCGGGTCGCGCACGAGTTGCATCGCGGCGTTGTCCACCAGCAAATGGTCCAGTTCCACGTCGGGATACTCGGCGTGCAACGCGATGACGACGCGCCGCCAGAGGCGCCCGGTCTCCAGCACGTTCTGCTTGTCGACCGAAGTGACGCGGCCGCGCCGCGCGCGCGCGAGCTCGAAGGCGACGCGCGCCACGCGCTCGATCTCCGGCGTGCGATAGACCAGCGTATCGACCGCGGTCTCGACGCCGTCCTCGATGGCCGTGTGCTTGGGTCCGAAGTAGAGCCCCGAGGTCGTCTCGCGGACGACGACGAGATCGAGTCCGCGGACGAGCTCCGGCTTGAGCGAGGATGCGTCCTCGAGCCCGGCGATCGTCGCGACGGGCCGCAGGTTCGCGAAGAGATCGAACTCCTTGCGCAGTTGCAAGATCGCGTATTCCGGGCGCTTGTCCGCAGGCGCCGCGTCGTAGCGCGGATCGCCGACGGCGCCGAAGAGGATCGCCGCGCTGCGCTTGCAGAGCGCGCGCGTCCGCGCCGGATAGGACGTGCCGTCGCGTTCGAGCGGAACGACGCCGACGTCCCCGTGCACGTATTCGAGATCCGGCCGGACGCGCTGCAAAACCGCCAGCGCAGCGGCCGTGACTTCAACCCCGATTCCGTCACCGGGAAGGACTGCGATCGTACTCATACCGCGCGCGCTTCGACGCTCGAGCGGAACGCTCCGCGCGCGCAGCGGTACGAGTTTAGGCCACTTCCGCCGCCTCCAACTCAGCCGCGCCGTTCGACGAGATCGCCGTCACGGTGGCCGATGCGACGGGCGTCGCAGCCGACAGCGTGGCGGCAGCCGGCGGCGCCGCATTCACGGGCGCGTTCGCCGGAAGATCCGGCTTGCGCTCGAGCAGCGACAGATGCGTCATCAGCAAGCTGCGCAACTCGTGCTTGGCTTTCTCCGTCGTCTCGACCGCACGCTGCAGTTCGCGGCGAGCCTCGAGAGCCTGCTCGTGCAACGCCGAGATCTCGCCCTGCGCCGCCAAGCGCGCCTCGGCGCGGATCAGATCCGCCTCCTTGTGCGCCGAGGCCTTGACCTCGTCGGCCGTCCGCTGCGCGAGAATCAGCGTGTTGTGCAGCGATTCCTCCATCGCCTTGAAGTGGCTGATGCGCTCGCGCAAGTCGACGATCTCCGCCTCGAGCGCGGCACGAGCTTGGCCCTCGTCTTCCAGCGTCTCGATGATCTCGTCGAGGAACTGGTTGACGTCGGTGCGATCGTAGCCTTGCAGGGCCCGCTTGAACTCGCGGTGCTGGATATCGATGATGGTGACTTTCGCCATGCCTTACCCCCGATTGATGAAGTCGATCAACGGATCCGCGCCGAACTGCTCGCGCAGCCCTTGCGCGTTCACCTGCACGCCCGCCGGGACGACGAGATACATCCCCTCGGCAAGCTTCTGTATCTTACCCTCGAGCGTGTAGGCCACACCCGAGGTGAAATCGACGATGCGCTGCAACAAGCCGCGGTCGGCCTGTTGCACGTTCACGATCACGACCTGGCGAGAACGCAGTGCGTCCGCGATGTCGGTGACGTCGCCGAAGGCGCGCGGCGCGAAGACGGCAACCTCCGGATTGCCGGCGCGGCTCGCTTCGCGGGCCGAGAACGACACGACCTTGGCTTTCGGCTGCGGCGAGGCTGACGCCGTTTCGTCTACATCGGCGTCGTCGTCGCCCAGCGAGAAAAACGCGCCGATTCGATGTAAAACGCTCACGTGTTCTCCTTGTTCGCGGTCGTTGGTGCGGGGCTCGCCCGCACCCGGTGGCGGTGTCATGCTCATGCTCTTGCTCCGAATAACGCTGTGCCTATGCGAATCATTGTCGAGCCGCACGCGATCGCTTCGCGGTAATCCCCCGACATTCCGAGGGAAAGTGTTGTGCCTCCGACGCGTTCGAACGTTTCGCGGGCAGTCTCGAACGCACGCGCGATCTCGGCGCGGTCGTTCGTCACGGGGCCGATCGCCATGACGCCGTCGACGGCGAGGCCCGCTTCACGTAGACGTTCCGCAAGTTCGAGCGCGTCACCCGGCGCGACGCCGAAACGTTCGGTCCGCGAGATGTTGACCTGCACGAGCACCGTGACGGAGCGGCCGAGCGCGCGAGCGGCTTTCGCGAGCGCGAGGCCGGCCGCGAGCCGGTCGACGGATTGCACGACGTCGAAGGTCTGCACGATCGCCTTCGCCTTGTTCGTCTGCACGTGGCCGATGAAATGCTTGCGCACGTAGGGCGGAAGCCCGGCGAGTTTGATCTTTGCCTCTTGCACGTAGTTCTCGCCGATCTCGTCCAGCCCGGCCGCGACCGCCGCGGCGATGCGCTCGGGCGGCTGTCCCTTGCCGACGCCGACGAGCCGAACCATCGCCGGATCTCGCCCGGCGGCGCGGGCGGCAGCGGCGATCTGCGCGCGAACCGCCGCGATTCGCTCCACGAGCGATGCCGGGACGCCGGCCGGCGGCCCGATCTCGAGCTTCATGGGTTGACGTTCTTCCGGTCCCCGCGGCCTTTTCCCTATACTCTCATACCTTTGTCGCCGGCGCGGGGACGATCTCGTCGGTGCGGCGCCCCGAACGCAGCGAGCGCGCGACCATCACGATGCCGATCGCGATCATCGGCAGCGCCAGGAGTTGGCCGCCCGTGAACGGCCCGACCGCGAGATCCGTCTGGCGCCAGATCTCCGCGAGCGAGCGCGTGACGCCGTAGAGCGTGAACCAGGTCCAGGCGACCGTGCCGTCCGGCGGCCGCCTCCGGTAAACGAGGAACAGGATCGGCAGCACCGCGATGTCCAGCAGGCCTTCGAAGATCTGCGAGGGGTAGCGGTAGCCCTCGACCGCGGGGAACTTGATGCACCAGGGCTGGACCGGGACGCAGACGTTCCCCCAAAGCTCGTCGTTGATGAAGTTCACGACCCGCGTGAGCGCGATGCCGATCGGCACCAGCATGACGACCTCGTCGGCCAGCACCGGGAACGTCAGCCCGGGATGTTTGCGGACGAACACCACGATCGCGATCAGCACGCCGATCAGGCCGCCGAAGAAGCCCATCCCTCCGTTCCACACGGCGATCAGATTGAGCGGGTGAGCCAGGTAGTCGGCCGCATCGTGCTTGGTCACGATGTCCGCGATGACGAAGAACGTGCGGCCGCCGACGATCACGCCGACCAGCGCGTAGACCAGGAAATCCTGGACGCCGTCGACCGTCAGCCCCAGGCGCCGCCGGCCCTCGGGCCGCGCCATCCAGAGCCCGACGCAGATGAACCCCACGAGGTACGAAAGCCCGTACCAGTGAACGGCCAGCGGCCCCAAGCGGAACGCGACCGGATCGATGTTGGGATAGGTGAACCAAGGCTGCACGTGACGGATGATTGCCGCTCGGGGAATCTCACTCCCCCGCAACGCGACCAGGCCCTGTCCGGCGGCCGTCGTAGTGGGGCCGAGGGCCAATGACCGCAAACCTCAACATCGTCACGGCGTTCCTGGCAGGGCTCGTCTCGTTCGTTTCGCCGTGCGTCCTGCCGCTCGTCCCGTCCTATCTCTCGTTCTTGACGGGGACGAGCCTCGAAGATCTCAAAGCGCAAACCTCGGCGGAGGCCAAGGCGCGCGTGCTCGCGCATGCCCTGGCGTTCTGCGGCGGCCTGACGATCGTGTTCGTGGTGCTCGGGCTCAGTTCGAGCGCGCTCGGTTCGCTGCTCGCCAGCAACAAGGACCTGATCGCGCGCGTCGGGGGAGCCGTGATCGTCATCCTCGGCCTGAACATGATCGGGCTCTTCCGGATCCCGCAGTTGATGATGGACAAGCGCGTGCACATCGGGGCGCGGCCGCAGTCGCTCTGGCTCTCGTTCCTGGTCGGCGTAACGTTCGCGGCGGGCTGGACGCCCTGCATCGGGCCGATCCTGGGCGCGATCTTGCTGCTCGCGGGCGGCGAGCAGCCCATGCAGGGCGCGTTCTTGCTGTTCGTCTACGCGATGGGGCTTGCGATCCCGTTCCTCGTGACCGCCGCTGCGATCACGCAGTCGCTCGGGGCCCTCAACCGGATCAAACGCTTTCTGCCCGCGATCGAGACCGCGTCGGGCGCGGTGCTGGTCGCGACCGGCCTGCTGCTCGTGACGGGCTCGTTCACCCGTTTCCAAGCCTTCTTCAATCAATACATCCCGACGCCGAAACTCTGATGCGCTTCTGGCTCACGGCACTCGCCGTTCTCGCCCTCGATCAATACACCAAACACGTCGTCGCGACGGATTTCGCCCCGGGCGAGAGCCGGATCGTCCTCCCGCACGTGCTGTGGTGGACGTACGTCCAGAACCACACGGGCGCGTTCGGGCTGTTCGGTTCGCAGCCGGTCCTGCTGATCGGGCTCGCGCTTGCGGTCCTGGGCATCTTCTGGTACGCGTTCCGCGATCAAGCGGAACGCTCGGGTCTTGTGCGCGTCGCGTTCGGCGCGATCGCGGGCGGCGCGTTCGGCAACATCATCGATCGCGTCCGGCTCGGATACGTGGTCGATTTCGCGGACCTGCGCTGGTGGCCGGTCTTCAACGTCGCCGATTCATGCATCACGATCGGCGTCGCGCTCCTGATTCTCGGCTCGATCTTCGGCGAACGGCACGCCGCGCGGGCCGAATCGCAGCCGCGCGGGTGAGCGCGAACCACACGGTCGAGGCGAGCGAAGCGGGCCTGCGCTGCGACGTGCTGATCGCGCGTCTCTCCGGTGCGTCGCGCTCCGTCGTCACCGACGCGATCAAGAGCGGGCGCGTGCGCCGTAACGGGATCGAACCGCGCCCGAGCGCCCCGCTCGCCGAGGGCGACGTGATCGAATACGACGTCGTGCCGCCCGCGCCGCCGATCGCAGTCCCGCTCGCCTACCCGCTCGACATTCTCTTCGAAGACGAAACGTTGCTCGTCGTCAACAAGCCTGCGGGCATGACGACGCATCCGGCCCACGGCGTCCGCGAAGGAACGCTCGCCGACGCGCTGCTCGCGCACGCGGGCGCGCTGCCGGGAGACCCCTTGCGCCCTGGGCTCGTGCACCGCCTCGACCGCGACACCTCGGGGCTGCTCGTCGTCGCGAAGACGCCGGAGGCGCTCGCCGCGCTCGGCAAGGCGATGATGCGAAGGTTCATCGAACGCGAATATTTGGGCCTCGTGCACGGGATCCCCGAGCATGCGGAGGGGACCGTCGTCGGCGCGATCGGACGCGATCCGCAGCAGCGCTTCAAATATGCCGTGCGCACCGACGGCAAGGCCGCGACGACGCACTACACGGTTCGCGAACGCCTGGTGCGCGCGAGCGAACTCGTCTTCAAGCTGGAAACCGGCCGCACGCATCAGATCCGCGTGCACATGGCCGCGTTCGGACACGCGATCGTCGCGGACCCGCTCTACGGCCGCCCGGACCCGCGCGTGCATCTCGAGGGCCAGGCGCTGCATGCCTGGCGCCTCCGCTTCCGCCACCCCGTCACGCGCGAAGACCTCTCGTTCGAAGCCGAGCCGCCGGAAGCGTACGTGCGCGCCCGAGAGGCGCTGCGGCATTGAGCTTCACGCTGCTCGCGCAGAGCGGCTCCGCGCGGCGCGGGCGGCTGGCGCTCGCGCACGGCCCGGTCGAGACGCCCGCGTTCATGCCCGTCGGCACGGCCGCGACCGTCAAGGGGCTCACGCCGAGCGATCTCGTCGAGCTCGGCGCGCAGATCGTGCTCGCGAACACGTATCACCTTTGGCTGCGCCCCGGCCGCGAGCTGATCGTGGAGCAGGGCGGCCTGCATGCCTTCATGCGCTGGGATCGTCCGATCCTCACCGATAGCGGCGGCTTCCAGGTCTTCAGCTTGGAATCCAAGCGCACGCTCGACGACGAAGGCGTGCGCTTTCGCTCGCATCTCGACGGCAGCGAGCACCTCTTCACGCCGGAGAACGTCGTCGCGTTCCAAGAGGCGCTCGGCGTCGACATCGCGATGGCGCTCGACGTCTGCGTGAAGCTCCCGGCGAGCGCCGAGGCGATCGACGAAGCCGTGCGGCTGACGACGGCCTGGGCCCGGCGCTGCGCGCTCGCCCGCACGCGACCCGCGACGACCGAGCTGTTCGGGATCGTGCAGGGCGGGCTCGATCCGCGCGCGCGCGAGCGCAGCGCGCGCGAGCTCGTCGCGCTCGATCTCCCCGGCTATGCGATCGGCGGCCTCTCCGTCGGCGAATCGCGCGAGGATCTCTATCGCACGGCGCGCTTCACGGCGGACTTGCTGCCGCGTGAGAAAGCGCGTTACTTGATGGGCGTCGGCACCGTGCGCGACGTGATCGCGGCGGTCGATTGCGGGATCGACATGTTCGATTGCGTGTACCCGACCCGCTGCGGCCGCAACGGACGGGCGCTGACGCACGCGGGCGATCTCAACATTCGCAACGCGACCTTCGCCCGCGATCCGCGCCCGCTCGATGCGGCCTGCGCGTGCATGGTGTGCGCCACGTTCAGCCGCGCGTATCTCTGCCATCTGTTCCGCTCGGACGAGATGCTCGGGCCGCGCCTGCTCTCCTATCACAACCTCGCGCTCTTGATCGGCCTCATGCGCGACGCGCGCGCGGCGATCGAGCGCGGTGAATGGAACGCGTTTCGCGACCGCACGTTCGAAGCGTATGCGGGCGCTCACGAGCCCGCTCCCGAGTCCGCGCTCTAGGGGCCCCTTCCCGGGGCTCGCTTGCGGGTTCCGAAACATCGCCGCTCCCGCGCCCGTATAGGGGCGAAATGCCGCAACGACGACGCCTCCTCACGCTCTTCACCTGCGGCCTGCTGGGCCTCGCCCCGCAGGCCGCGCGCGCTGCGGCGCCCACGGCGTCGTTCCCCGCGACGCTCGTCGATGCGGCGCCCGCGCTCGCGCTGCCGGCGAGCGGGCCGCCGTGGGACGGCGCGCTGTCGGTGCGCGATTTCACCACCGTCACGACCCGCACGCCCGCCGCCCGCTTCCCCACGCAAGCCCGCATCCTGCTCGATCGCACGACCCTGTACGTCGCGATCCATGCCGAGCAACGCGGCGCTCCGATCGTCGCGACGCAAACGACGAACAACATCGGCTTCGGGAACGATGATTTCGTCGGCATCGGCATCGACCCGACGGGCAACGGCAACCGCGTCTATTATTTCGAAGCGACGCCGGCGGCGGTTCGTTATCAGCAGTCGAGCGAATCGACGCGCTTCAACCCGGCGTGGACCGCGCTCGCAAAGAAAGCCGGCGACGGCAGTTGGGACGCGCTGCTCGCGATCCCGCTTGCGGTGCTGCGCTCGGACGGCGCGGGCGGCGGGCGCTGGCGCATCAACGTCGTGCGGCACATCGCATCCGCGAACGAGAATCAAAGTTGGGCCTACGATCCGCTGATCTGGGACAGCGTGGGCGGCGGCGGCTCGTGGCCGATCTTCACGGACGCCCGCTTCTGGCCGTACCTGACCGGCGTCAGCGCGCTCTCCGCGGCGCGCGCTCCCAAGCCGAAACCGCGGCTCGAACTCTACGGCCTGGCCTCCGCCGGCGGCGATCGCGACGTGTTCGCCCGCGCCGACGGCAGCTTTGCGCGCGGAGACGTCCGCAACGCCGGGCTCGACCTCGCCGTGCCGCTGACCGGGACGATGAACTTCGTCGGCACGCTCGCGCCGGATTTCTCGAACGTCGAGGTCGATCAACAGACGATCTCGCCGCAGCAGTTCCGGCGCAGTCTCACTGAATACCGGCCGTTCTTCGCGCAGGGCGCGAACTTTTTCCAGCCGGTCGTCGGCGAGTCCGTGAATCAGGCCGCGAACGTCATCTTCTACTCGCCCTCGATCGGCCCGTTCGTGCGCGGTGAAAAGATCGAGGGAACCTACGGTCTGCAATCGCTGGGCATCCTCAACGTCAAGGGCGCGGGCTTCGACGACACGATCTTCAGCTTCACGCACACGCTCCCGGACAAGACGTTCAAGTACATGCTGACGGGCACGAGCGTGCACCATCAGGCGGGGAACGACACCACCTCGCCGGTCGCGCAGAGCGACACCGCGCTCGAAGCGGAGGTCGGCGGCAGAAACCTGCACAACGGCTTCGTGTACGGCGCCACCTATGCGGGCGAACGCGGTTCGCTCACCGGGACGCCGCGCCTAGCGTACAAGGCGCAAGACTACATCGACGTGCACCGGCAGAATTACGAAATCAACGTCGTGTACACGGACATCGGCCCGAACTGGAATCCGCCGATCGGTTTCACGAACCTTGCCGACCTGCGCGGACTCGGGTCATACTTCGATCTGAACGGGAACCCGCCGCCCACGAGCCCGCTCAAGCGAGCCGAGCTGTTCCTCTTCGCGGACCGGCTGGTCGATCGCTCCGGCGCCGCGCACGAGATCGACTCGTTCGCGAATCTCGATCTTCTCTTCCGCAATCAGATCCATCTGCAACTGACGCCCTCGGTCAGCGCGTTGCGTCTCTACGACGGCGGGCGCCAAGCCGTCGGCTATTCCGTCGGCTATCGAGACGGCGTGACCGTGCCGTTCAACTCGCACGGCATCAGTCTCGGGTACAAAGACGGCTCGCCGACGCCGCTCGACGCATCGTTCTCGTTCGGACCCTTCACGACGTTCACGCCGGACGGATTCGCCCGCCCGACGTATCTGCGCCAGTTCTCGCTCTCGACCTCGCACCCGCTCGGAACGCGCTGGACGGTCGGCCTCGAATACGACGGCACGCTGGAGCAGTTTCCGCCCGGCGATGCGCTCGGCATGGCGCACGACGGCCAGTTCCTGCGCAGGCTCACGTTCGGCGAGTCGCTCGGCACCGACGCGAATCTCTCGCTCTCGCTGCGCGCGATCAATGGAACCGGCGGCTTCGCCGCGCCCGGCATCAACCTCGCGGGCAGCTATCACCGGCGCTTCAAGAACGACAGCGAGCTGTTCGTCAACTACGGAACGCCGGCCGCGAACGTGACGCTCGAACGCTGGATCGTGAAATACTTGGTCCGCTTCGGCAGCGGCGCGGGCACTTAGCGCAGGACGCGGGCCAGCCGCTCCTCGTGCAGCGCTCGGAAACCGTGCGTCTCGTAGAACGCTTTGCCTCTCGCGTTCCGCAGATGCACGCTCGTATCCAAGCGCGCGATGCGGTTCTTGCTGAGCTCTTCGACGAGCGCGCTCAGCAGCGACGCACCGATCCCCTGCGAGCGGCGTGAGGGCACGACGTACAGATCCTCCAGCTTCGCGACGGCCCCGCCGATCGCGGTCGAGATCGCATAGCTGACGATCGCGATCGCGACCGCTTCGTCACCGTCGAAGCCCATCCAGATGAACCCGAAATCCGGCCGCTCCACGAACAGCGTGAGCGCGGTCGAAAGCGCGCGATCGCCGTTGTTCCCGTACGCCGCGCTGCTGTCGCGCACGAACTCGTCGTTGTGCAAGTAATCGACGAACAGCGCGTACGCCGCCTGCCGGTCGCGATCCGTCATCCGTCGAAAGGTGATCATAAGGGCGCGCCTTCGGGAAGCACCGCCGAAACACTCTCCGCCGCGCCGGTGACTGCTCCGCCCGGCGGATGCTCAGCAGGCGACCAGGGCACGTTCAGGGGCGAGGGCGGTACGGACCGCGCGCACGGCTTCGGCGAGGCGGGCGAAGGCCGCGCAGTCGATCTGCTGGGAGGCGTCCGAGAGCGCGAGTTCGGGCTCCGGGTGGACCTCGACGATCGCACCGTCGAGGCCGGCGGCGGCGGCCGCGAGCGAGAGCGGCTCGACGAGGCTGCGGCGGCCGCTCGCGTGCGAGGGATCGACGATCACGGGCAGGTGCGTGAGCTCCTTGAGCCGCAGCGCCCCGCCGATGTCCAGCACGTTGCGCGTCTGGCCGTCGAAGCTGCGGATCCCCCGCTCGCACAGGACGACGTTCGGATTCCCCTCGACCAGGATGTACTCCGCGGCCAGCAACAGCTCGTCGAGCGTCGCCGAAGGCCCCCGCTTGAGCAGGATCGGGAGTCCCGTTCGCGCCGCGCACTGCAGCAGCGGCATGTTCTGCATGTTCCGGGCGCCGATCTGGAGCATCCCGACGTGCGGCGCCAGCGCCGCGACGTGCGCTTCCGCCAGCGCTTCGACGACGACCGGCAGCCCGTAGGCGGCGCCCGCCGCCGCGATCAGCGGGATCCCGGCCTCGCCGAGCCCTTGGAAATCGTAGGGCGAGGTGCGCGTCTTGTACGCTCCTCCGCGCAGCAGCGCCCCGCCCGCGCGACGGACGCCCGCGGCGGCGGCGGCGATCTGCTCGCCGCTCTCGATCGAGCATGGTCCGCCGATCAGCGGGAACCCCCCGTCGCCGAAGACGGCGTGCCCCACCACGACGGTCGTCGTTCGGGCGGTCTGGCGTTTGGCGAGGCGATAGGTCGACGGCATCAGACTCGGAGCTCCTCGTGTTCGTTGGGGAAAAAACAAGAGCCGCCCGGTGAGGGCGGCTCTTACGGCGTCGAAACGCGCGTGCTTACCTCACCGGCATGGGTCATGCGGAGGGAAGCTAAACCAATAGGAGGACGCGCGCAGGTTCGTCATGTGCGCTGACCCTAGCACGCCGCTCGCGCGGCTGTCAACCACACCTACTACATTGCAGACGTGAGGTGATCGCCGCGGCTCGCGGAGCGCTCGTCACCGTCCGTGCGCGCGCGTCGACACCAAGAGGTGTGCCGAGTAATCGCGGGCAGCGAGCTTGGCGAGGATCTCGTCGATGTCGCTGGGATCCCGCGTCTCGATCGTGATGTCGAGGTCCGCGTGCTTGGACGGTACGTCGTGGAAGAGCCGCTGGTGTTTGACCTCGATGATGTTCGCGCCGCTGGCGCCGATGATCGTCGAGATGTCGGCCAGGACGCCCGGGCGGTCCGGGATCTCCATGCGCAAGCTGACGACGCGCCCCTCGCGCATCCGCACGCGCGTGATCACGTTCGCGAGCAGGCCCGTGTCCAGATTGCCGCCGCTGACCATCAGCCCGACCCGGCGGCCCGCGTAGCGCTGCCGGTCCTTGAGCAAGGCCGCGAGCGGCGCCGCCCCGGCCCCCTCGGTCAGCAGCTTCTCCTCTTCGAGGAACAGGTGAATCGCGAGCTCGATCGCCTCTTCGCTGACGAGCACGATGTCGTCGACGAGCCGGTCGATGATCTCGAGCGGCAGGTCGCCGACCACCTTGACCGCGATGCCTTCGGCGATCGTCGAGCGCCCGTTCCCGGCGAGCGGCAGTTCGCCGCGGCGCCGGGCGACGGAGGGAAAGAGTTCCGTCTGCACGCCGATGATCTCGATCGAGGGATTGATCGCTTTCGCCGCGAGCGCGACGCCGGAGATCAAGCCGCCGCCGCCGATCGGGACGAGCAGGACGTCCAAATCCGGGACGTCGGCGAGCCACTCGAGGGCGGCGGTCCCTTGGCCCAGGATCACGCGGATATCATCGTAGGGATGGACGAGCGTCAGCCCCTCCTCCGCCATGATCTCCCTCGCCCGCGCCGCCGCATCGACGAACTCGGCGCCCGCGATCACGACCCGCGCGCCGAAGGCCTGCGTGCGCCGCACTTTCGTGAACGGCGTGCCCTCGGGCATGACGATCGTCGCGGGGATCCCCAGACGCTGGCAGACGTAGGCGACGGACTGCGCGTGGTTGCCGGCGGACATCGTGATCACGCCCCGCGCGCGCTCGTGCGGCTCGAGCTGCAGGATCAAATTTGCCGCGCCGCGGTCCTTGAACGCTCCGCTGCGCTGCCGGGTCTCGAGTTTGAGGCTCACGCGCGCTCCGCTGAGCGCGCTGAGCGAGGCTCCTTCGAGGGCCGGCGTCCGCACCACCATCGGCGCGATCCGCTGGGCGGCTTCCTCAATGGATGCGAGGTCGATCGTCTTCGTCATCATCCACGCTCTACGACAGGTGCCGCAGGCCTCCCATTGTCGCTGCGGGGCGGCGCTCCGTCTCATTCATCGGAGTGCCGCAATTCCGCGAGCTTCGGACCGTGCGAGCCATGTTCGTACGTTATCGACCTTGCCGTTCAAAAACGCGAGGAAGCCCCCTTCGAGCAGGAAACGCTTGCGCAGCGGATCGAGCTGGAAGGCGACGCGCTCCGTCCCGTCGGCGAGGATCGTCTCGGCCGCGACGTCGATCGCGATGTGTCGCGCGCCCAGCAACAGCTCGATGTGCTCCGCGGCGACCACGATCGGCGCGAAGCCGCTGTTGTAGGCGTTCTCGTGGAAGATCCGGGCGAAGCTCGGCGCGATCGCGGCCTGGAAGCCGCGGTCCTGGAGCGCCCAGACCGCGTGCTCGCGCGAGCTTCCGCACCCGAAGTTCTCGCCCGTCACGAGGATCGTGGCCGAAGGGTTCGCGGCGAGCAGCTCGCGCCCCGAGGGCAGCCCCGAGAACAGGTGCTCCGCGAGCCCGCGCTTGTCGATCCCGGTCAGCCGGTGCGCGGGGATGATCTGGTCGGTGTCGATGTTCGCCCGCCCGATCGCGAGCACGGGCCCCTCGATGATCATCGCGCGGCGACCTCCTGCGCTCCGAGCGCGGCCAACTCTTCGGGCCCGGCGATTCGGCCCAGGATCGCGCTCGCCGCGACGACCGCCGGCGAGGCGAGGTGCACGCGCCCGCCTGCGCCCATCCGGCCGGGGAAGTTGCGGTTCGACGAGGAGATGCAGCGCATGCCGGGCGCCAGCACCCCCATCGACATGCCCAAGCACGGTCCGCAGGATGAATGGGTCCAGAGCGCCCCGGCGTCTTGGAAGACGTCGTGCAAGCCTTCGCGCTCCGCGGCGCGGCGCACGGCCTGCGAGCCCGGCGTCACGATCGTGGGCACGGCGACCGTCCGCCCGCGAAAGACCGCGGCCGCCGCGCGCAGATCGGAGAGCCGCGCGTTCGTGCACGATCCGATGAAGGCCTGATCGATCGCGATCGAGCGGAGCGCATCGCCCGCGGCCAGGCCCATGTACTCAAGGCTCGCGGGGTCGGCATCGGCCGGAACCTGCCCGTCGAGCGGCGCGGATTCGCCGGGGTTCGTGCCCCAGGAGACGATCGGGCGCAAGCCGTCGACGTCGAGCGCGATGCTGCGGTCGTAGGTCGCGCCGGGGTCGGCGGCGAGTTCGCGCCAGCGTGCGACCTTCGCTTCGAACGCGGCGCCCGCCGGCTGCGCTTCGCGTCCGCGCAGATAGGAAAACGTCGTTTCGTCCGGCGGGCAAAGGCCCGTCGTGCCGCCCGCTTCGATCGCCATGTTGCAGAGCGTCATGCGTTCGTCCATCGAGAGCGCGGCGATCCCAGGGCCGGTGTACTCGATCGCGTATCCGGTCGCGCCCTTGAACCCGAGCTGCGCGATCACGTGCAGCGCGAGATCCTTCGCGGTCGCGCCGTGCGAAAGCCGCCCCGTCACGTGCACGTTGAGCACCTTCGGCTTCTGCAGCAGCAGCACGCCGGCGAGCATCGCGCCCGCCTGCGCCGTCGTGCCGACGCCCAGCGCGAAGGCGCCGAACGCGCCGAGCGTGCACGTATGGCTGTCGCCGCAACAGAGCGTCATCCCCGGCTCGACGTAGCCGCGCTCGGGGATCGCAACGTGACAGATCCCGTTCTGGCCGACGTCGTAGAGCGTGATCCCGTGGCGCTTGGCCCACGTGCGCAGCACCTGCGCTTGAATCGCGGTCTCGGTATCCTTCGCGGGCGCGACGTGATCGTTGATCGCGACGATGCGCGCCGGATCGAAGAGCCGGTCGCCGTACTCGCGCTCGATCTCCAGCGCCCCCTGCGGCGTCGTGATCTCGTGCGCGACGATCCGATCGACGAACACCAGCGCGTTGCCGCCGGGAAGTTCCTCGACGACGTGCGCGTTCCAGACCTTCTCAAACAGCGACTGCGGCATCGCGCTCCTCTTCCTTGAAGTCGAGGGGATGGTCCTGTGAGATGCGATCGATCGCGGCGACGATCGCGCGAAGCGAGGCGGTCACGATGTTCGCATCGCGCGCGACGCCGAAGCGGGCGACGCCGTCGCATTCGACCTCGACGTACGCCGCCGCGCGCGCGTCCGCGCCGGCCGCGACCGCGTGCTCGTGGTAGGCGAGGATGCGCGGCGCGATGCCGAGCGAATGGAGTGCGTGCACGAACGCATCGATCGGACCGTTGCCGACGCCGCGAATCTTGCGCGTCACGCCGCCCAGCACCACGCTCGCCTCGAGCGTGCTGCCGGCCGGATCTTCGGCGCTGCGATGTTCGAGCAGGCTCAGCGGTTCCGCTTCGAAGAGGTAGGTGCGCTCGAACGCGTCCCAGATCTCCGCGGGCGTGATCTCCTTGCCGGTCTCGTCGGCGATCTGCTGGATCGTGCGGCTGAACTCGATCTGCAAGCGGCGCGGCAGCTCGAAGCCGTAATCCGCGGCCATCACGTAGGCGACGCCGCCCTTGCCCGATTGGCTGTTCACGCGAATGACCGCTTCGTACGAGCGGCCGATGTCCTTGGGGTCGATCGGCAAGTACGGGACTTCCCAGGCGCCGTCCGTCGCGCCCGCGATCGCCGTCAAGCCCTTCTTGATCGCGTCCTGGTGCGAACCCGAGAACGCCGTGAACACGAGCTCTCCGCCGTAGGGATGGCGCGGGTGAACCGGGAGCTGATTGCAATACTCGACCGTGCGCACGATCTCGGGAATGTCGGAGAGGTGCAGCCCCGGATCGATCCCTTGGCTGAAGAGATTGAGCGCGAGCGTCACGATGTCGACGTTGCCGGTCCGCTCGCCGTTGCCGAACAGCGTGCCCTCGATGCGATCGGCGCCCGCCATCAAGCCGAGCTCGGCCGCGGCCACGGCCGTCCCGCGGTCGTTATGCGGATGGATGCTGAAGACGATCGAGTCGCGCCGGCCGATGTGCCGCCCGAACCATTCGATCTGATCCGCGTAGACGTTCGGCGTCGCCATCTCGACGGTCGCCGGAAGATTGAAGATGATCTTGTGCTGCGGGGTCGGCTCCCAGACGTTCATCACCGCATCGCAGATCTCGACGGCGAAATCGAGCTCCGTCCCGGTGAAGCTCTCCGGCGAATACTCGAAACGCAGATCGCCGACGCCGCTGCGCCGCGCGAAACGCTTCACGCACTGCGTCCCGTTGACCGCGATGTCGATGATCCCGCGCCGGTCGAGCCCGAAGACGACGCGCCGCTGCAAGGCGGACGTCGAGTTGTAGAGATGGACCACGGCGCTCGGGGCGCCCTCGATCGCCTCGAACGTGCGCGCGATCAGCTCTTCACGGGCCTGCGTGAGCACTTGGATCGTCACGTCCGCGGGGATCCGGCGTTCCTCGATCAGCTGCCGCACGAAGTCGAAATCCGTCTGCGAGGCGGCCGGGAATCCGACCTCGATCTCCTTGAAGCCGAGCCGCACGAGCAGATCGAAGAGCCGCCGTTTGCGCTCGGGGACCATCGGCTCGATCAAGGCTTGGTTCCCGTCCCGAAGGTCGACGCTGCACCAGGCGGGCGCGCGCACGATCGTCCGGTTCGGCCAGGTGCGATCGGCCAGCGGAACCGGCGGGAACGGTCGGTACTTGTGGATCGGCATCAGGGACATGAGGATCTCCGGAAAAAGCCGAGGGGCCCGTCGCTATCGCGCGGGCCCCTCGGAGCAAAACGCACAGTAGCGACTACGTCGGGGACGTACCGCTAAGGAGGAGCAGCGACGGAATTACGGCCGGTGCATACACAACCTCGAAACTAGCACGCCGCGCGCCGCAACGTCAAGCAAGCAAGCAGGAAAAAACGTTGCGGTTACCCCCCGGCAGGCCCGGAAATATCGGCCAAAGCGATTTCACGGGTTGACACGACTTTGCGCACAATGGTACAACTTGCGCACATGTTCCACTCACGAGTTCTCGTCGTCGTTAGCCTTCTTAGCCGACCCCAACGGTCCGGTGCGGTTTAGCTTCGCGTAAAGAACTCGAGAACGCAAAGCCCCTCGCCGGACCCGGCGGGGGGCTTTTCTTGTACGACAAGGGAGTCTCTGGTGCACGAGCGCACGACGGGCGCACAACTGGTCCTCGATATCCTGGCCGATGAGGGCGTCGACACGATGTTCGGCTACCCCGGCGGAACGATCATGCCGCTCTACGATAAGATGGTCGGCGGCCCGATTCACCACGTTCTGACCCGGCACGAACAAGCGGCGGCCTTTGCCGCGGGCGGGTACGCCCGCTCGACCGGCCGCGTCGGCGTCTGCGTCGCGACCTCCGGTCCCGGGGCGACGAACCTGCTCACGGGCTTGCTCGACGCGCTGATGGATTCGATCCCGATCGTGGCGATCACGGGTCAAGTGCGCACGGGCTTGATGGGGACCGACGGGTTCCAGGAAGCGGACGTCGCCTCGATCATGGCGCCCGCGACGAAGCGCGCGGTCTGCGTGCGCGACGTGGACGATCTCGAGCGGACGATGCGCGCGGCCTTCCGCGTGGCCCGCGGGCCGCGGCCTGGCCCCGTGCTCGTGGACATCCCGACCGACATCTTAAAGGCGAGCTGTCGCGCGATGAGTCCTCGCCAGGTCTTCCCGCAACCGGCCACCACCAGGACGCCCGCCGACGATGCCTCCATCGAGCGGGCGCTCGATTTGATCGCCTCCGCGAAACGCCCGGTCGCCATCGTCGGCGGCGGCGCGAAGGCCGCGAACGCCGTCGAACTGTTCCGCTCCTTCTGCGCGCTGCTGAAGCTGCCGTACGCGGCGACGATCAACGGCATCGGCTGCGCGGAGCCGGGCGACGATCGCTACCTCGGCATGATCGGCATGCACGGCTGGAAAGAGGCGAACGTCGCGGCCCAGCACTCGGACGTGATCATTGCGCTGGGCATGCGCTTCGATGACCGCGTGACCGGCCGCGTCGACCGCTTCGCGCAGCACGCGAAGATCATCCACGCGGATATCGACGCGAGCGAGTTCGGGAAGATCGTGAAGATCGAACTGGCGCTGCGCGGCGACCTGCGCGACACGCTCGCGCGCCTCGTTGCCGGGATCGCGGCGCGGCCCGGGATGCCGACCTTCGAAGCTTGGGCGCACCAAGTGCACATGGCGCGGAAACCGTTGCCGCGCGACCGCGCCCCGCATGGGGAGATGTCGGCGACCGACCTGCTCGACCGCTTCTTCGAGCGGATCCCCGAGGATGCGATCGTCGTGACCGACGTCGGCCAGCATCAGATGTGGGCGGCTCAGCGGCAGCGCTCGACCCACCCGCGCAGCTACATCACCTCCGCGGGGCTCGGCGCGATGGGCTTCGGCCTGCCGGCCGCGATCGGCGCGAAGATCGCCAATCCGCACCGCCCCGTCTTCGCGATCGTCGGCGACGGCGGCATTCAAATGTCGATCGCCGAGCTCGCGACGATCCACCGCTACGAGCTTCCGCTCAAGATCTTGCTGATCGATAACCGGCGCCTGGGGATGGTGCGGCAGTGGCAGGAGCTCTTCTACGATCGCAACTACTCGGCGACCGAATTGCAGTGCAACCCGGATTTCGTCGCCGTCGCCCGCGGCTTCGGCCTGCGGGCCGCGGCGATCGCGGACATCAATGAATCCGGCGACGCGCTCGAGGCCTTCATCCACTCGCCGGAAGCGATGCTGCTCCACTGCGAGTGCTTCCAGATGGAGAACGTCTGGCCGCTGATCCCGCCGGGCGCCACGATCGAGGAGACCATGGAAGGGGCACCGGCGGTAGCAGTATGACGACCACGCTCGAACTCTACGATTGGCGAAGTCTGGAACGGATCGTCGGCCTAACCCACCGCTTGGGCTGCGCCTACACCCGGGTCGAGGTCCGCGCCGAGGACCCGGCAGCCGCACCGCGTACGCGATACAGGGCGGAAATCGACTTCATCGGTTCCCCCGAGGCGCTGGACCGCCTCTCCGCTCAAATCGCCCGCATGCTCTACGACGAAAGGGAAATGGCTCGATGAACGCCCTCTACGATCGCGACGCCGATCGAACGAAACTCAAGAACAAGACGATCGCAGTGATCGGCTACGGCAGCCAGGGCCGCGCGCACGCTCGCAACCTGCACGACAGCGGCGTCGACGTCGTCGTCGGTTTGCGTGACGACTCGCCTTCGCGCAAGGTCGCGGCGGCGGACGGCATTCCGTTCGCAAGCGTCGAGGAAGCGACCAAACGCGCGGACATCGTGATGATCCTCGCGCCCGACGAAGAGCAGCCGGCGATCTTCATCAACTCGATCGCTCCCAATCTGAAGCCCGGCGCGTATCTCGTGTTCGCGCACGGCTTCGGCATCCACTTCGGCACGATCGCGCCGCCGAAGTCCGTCAACGTCTTCATGGTCGCACCCAAGGGACCGGGAACGCTCGTGCGCACGGAATACGAAGCGGGCCGCGGCGTCCCGTGCTTGATCGCGATCGCCCAGGATCCCAGCGGCGATTCGCGCGAGGTCGCGCTCGCCTACGCAAGCGCCATCGGGGGCGGCCGGGCGGGCATCCTCGAGACCACGTTCAAGGAAGAGACCGAGACCGATCTGTTCGGCGAACAAGCCGTGCTCTGCGGCGGCCTCTCCGAGCTGATCACGGCAGGCTTCGAGACGCTCGTCGAGGCCGGCTACGCGCCGGAGATGGCGTACTTCGAGTGTTTGCACGAAGTGAAGCTGATCGTCGATCTGATCTACGCGCGCGGCATCGAGGGCATGCGCAACTCGATCAGCAACACCGCGAAATACGGCGACTACACGCGCGGCAAGCGCATCATCGCCGGCGAAGCGCGCGCGGCGATGAAGCAGATCCTCGGCGAGATCCAGAGCGGCGCGTTCGCGCAGGAATGGGTCGCCGAGCATGCCGCCGGAAAGCCGCGCTTCGCGCAGTTCCGGCGCGACGCCGGCGCCCATCAAGTCGAAGAGGTCGGCGCGAAGCTGCGCGGCTTGATGCCGTGGATGCGCGAGCCCGCAAAGGAACCGCCCGCAGAAGGCGTCGCCGTCGGCGACGCACTGCGCCGCATGTACGAGTAGCGCCCTTCGGCTTTTCCGAATCCATCGATTCCTTGATGACGTTGCGACGCATGCACCCGACATGCGCCGCAAGCGTCGTCAGCAGGCTTCTGTCGGAAGCCCTTCAGCCATCCATGCCTGGAAGCCGCCGATCAGGAATCGGGCTTTCTTCCAGGCTCCGGAACGCAACTCGCGCGCTATCTGCCTGGACTCGATACCGTCGGCGCAGCAGACGGTGAACACGTCTTCTCGAGCGACGTGGGCTAGCTGAATCGTCTTCGTAAGTTCAGCTCGCGAAACAAGAGTAGCGCCCGGAATCTTTGTGGTTCCTTCCGCGTTTTCGCGGACGTCGAAGACAATTGGCTTCTGTTCGGCATGGAGGGCGCCGACTTTCACGCACCGCTTCTTGATGATCTTGCCGATCTCGCGTGCTTTTTGCGGGTCGAGGCCTTCCGGGATGCAGTCCCTGAGGTACATATCTTCGATGATATCCAGGACCTCGTCTTGGGTCAGCGTCGGAAGCGTCTTGCGACGTATGGCAGCCCGAAGAAGGCGTGGAGCATCGTCGAGCGTTGGATCGGACACGTGATAGTGCAGATGACGTCCTTCGATGTATGGAGTATCCCCATTGGACTGAGTTATGCGGTTGCCAAGGTCGTCGCCGACGTCATGTTCGTCTTGCCAAAGAAGAGCTAGAGAGACCGAACGGATGGTCCGCCCTGCGAAGATCAGGGACAAGAAGACGTCGCGTTGATGCTCCCCTGTTGGTCCGTCCTCCCAAAGCGACGTCTCCATGTCCTTGCCTCGAAACTCTTCGACAGCATCTTCCGGAAGTTCGTTCGGATCGTACGTCTCGAGGTCGCGGAGCATTCTGTCCTGAACCTTACGGCCCAAGGAACGATGAGGTACGCCCGACACTGCGTTCGCTACGAGGCGTCTAAGAAGCCGAGCGCCTCAAGCGCGCCATCCCGGATGTCACCGTCCGTGCTCTCGCGGTAGCGCTCCAACATCTCGAGCCGCTTGTCGAAGGACTCTCCGTGTTCAAGATGGCCGAGCAGATACGGGAAAAAGTACTTTGCGCTTCGAGGCATCGTCTCGAGCGTCAGGTCGATGTCGTAAAGAGCGCGAGTTCCGAAAGTCTCGATGAACGGCGCGACGATGTCGAGCATGAACTTCTCCTGCGCGTCGGAGCCGCGACGCTGATGAAGCCCGGAGCGCACTTCGTCCAACCCGCTAGCGTACGCGTATGGGAACGATTCAATCGGCTCGCTGACCGACTGGCTGGGAGCCGGCATTCTGAGTTTGTTTGGCGTACGTGGTTCTTCCGGTACTGGGACGAAAACTTGGGCCAGGACCTGCGCCAAGGTGCTATACATGTTTAGACTAGCGTAGGCAGGTGTGGCTGTTAGCGAAGCCTGTGCGAACGAGCCCGATAGCATCGTGGACTGGCCGGGCGTCGCGACGTTAGGTTCACTGGAGGGCATACTTGCACCGTACTGCTGAAGTAGTGCTTGATACAATTTAGTATCGTAATTCGTTGCATCCGGTTCGGTGTTTGTGTAAGCGTACGCGTGCGCAGGTTGTGCAGTCATGATGGTACGGTCCTCTTCCAGGAATCCTGGGCTTCGTCCGTGAGCGAACTCCAGAAGATGTCTTTTGCGATTTCGTGGGCCCGCTCGAACCACGCGCGCCATTCGGCCTCAAGTTCGGTAAGTGTCGGCATTGCGGGGTGGAAGTTGCGGCGGACGATGTTGTTCACCATCAGGTGTTTCTCGCGCATCTGTTCGTCCGGTTGGCCTACCGCTACTTGCATCAGCACCGTACCGTCTTGCACGGTACGCACGCTTTGGTATGAAAGTTCATCGAACTGCGTTCTGTCGTCGATGTTCAGCGCGAAACGCAGGATTTCACGCGCTTCGGCAAGGTCAGCAGCCGGTATGCGATTGTAAAAACCAATGGAGCAGCCCATGACGCGCTCGTTGGGATTCACCAATCGGAACTTTTCTACGATCCGGAACGCTGCATCCCGATACCCTTCGAAGCCGGAATCCCACTTGAGGGCGTTCACCGTCACCATGCGCGGCCCGACTTGAACTACGCCGGTATTGTCTGCGCTGAAGAAACGGTACGCCGGAACGTGGAGATTCTGAATCTGCGAGGCGTCCGCGACCAAAACGACCGGTAGCCGTTGCACCCTTGGATACTCGACCTTGACCGCCTCGTAGAACGAGCGCGCGCGAAATTCGACCAACGACTGCGTGTCGAGGTCGATCTGTGAAGAAACCTCAGCGAGCGGGGTGTGAAATGGTCTCATGAGTTGAGCGCTAACGGCATAAAGTACTTTCGGGCCGGTACCTGGCCGTTCTGGTTGCGAGCCTGGCCCCTGACGGAACTGGTAAGTTCGCCAATCCTTACTACCTTCATCGGATGAGGAGGTAACGCCGCTTTAGAGGGGGCACCGTCAGTTCGCCGTATCACGTTCGCCGGCCGCATTGGCTTCCTTCCGGGACATGCGCGCCGTGCTTGGCCTCCCCGTACCACCCCATCCCCTTCTCGTGATAGATTCCGCTAGCCGTGCTAAACGAGACGACCTCCTCCTCGGGCCAGTGAGCTGGGCACCGTCGGTCGCGAAGATCGGTATCGGCCCGGAGAGGGGTACCGGCGGCGACGTAGCAGACCGGGCCGTCGTCGGCTGGACGATCGCCAGCAAGAGCACTGCGCCCAGGAGGATGCAAATGTTTACCAAGGCCCCCTAACCGGAAGGATTGTGTGGGATTTTCTCCATGATTTGCTCGTCCTGCTAAATGTCGGTTGACGGGTTCGGGTCTGCTCCGATGACCATCAGGCATCAACTGCGCAGAGCATCGCCCTGTGAAAGGCAGGGTTACACGGTATCAACGACCCGGAGGCCCGCATCTTTGACCCGGGTTACCGGGAATACTCGGCGGCCCAAGATACCAGGCTGGCGTGACCCGTCGACTGGCTGGCGCGGCGCCCTAGGCCGGCGGAGCTTCGACGAAATCGTGCACGATCTCCGTGCAGGGCGCGCAGAGCTGCGGGTGTTCCGGATCGCTTCCCAGCGGCAGATACTTCCAGCAGCGCGCACACTTCTCGCCGTCGGCCGGCGCGAGCTCGACGCGCGGCACGGATGCGGCGGCGTCCTCGCGCAACGTCAACGCCGAGACGACGAGCGCCTCGCGCAGGCCGTCGCCCAACTCGCGTAAGCGAGCCGCCGTCGCAAGCGGCGCGACGACGGTCGCCTGCAATTGGAAGTCGCGCGCGCCGTCCGCGGCGGCGACGCTCGCGCGCAGCCCTTTGAGGGTTTCCCACAGCGCAAGCGCGGCCGCCTCGTGCGCGGGCGCATCGCCCGAGGCCGGCAATTCCAAGTCGAAGACGCTCTCGGCCCCGCCGCGCAAGGCCGCCGGAACGTGCTGCCAGGCTTCTTCCGCCGTGAACGAGAGCACCGGCGCGAGCAGCGTGACCAGCGCCTTGAAGATACCGTAGAGCGCCGTCTGGGCGCTGCGGCGCCGTGCGGCGTCGCGCGCGCTGGAATACGTGCGATCCTTGAGCAGGTCGATGTAGAACCCGGAGAGCTCCGCATCGTAATCGATCAGATGCAGATACACCGCGTGCAGGTCGTAGCGCTTGTACGCCTGCACGCACTTGCGTGCGAACGCATCGAGCGAGGCGAGCGCAAGCCGGTCGAGCGGTTCGAGCTGGTCGCGCGCGACGAGGTGCTCGGGCGCGAGATCCTCGATGAGCCCGAGCAGCATGCGCAGGCGATAGCGCAAGTTCCGATAGACGCTGCTGACGCTCTTGAGCAACTCGTCGCCCAGGCGCATGTCCGCGGCGAACTCGACGGACGCCGTCCACAGACGCAAGACGTCGGCCCCGTACTTCTCCATCGCATCGTCCGCGCCGATGTAGTTGCCCGTCGACTTGTGCATCGCATGCCCGTGGGCATCGAGCACCCAGCCGGTCGAGACGACCGATTTATACGGCGGCGCGCCTTTGATCGCGACGGCGGTGATCAGATTGCTGCGAAACCAGCCGCGGTACTGATCGCTGCCTTCGAGATAGGCGTCGGCGGGCCAAGGCATTCCGTCGCGCCCGAGCACGGCGAGATGCGTCACGCCGGATTCGAACCAGATGTCGACGATGTTCAGTTCTTTTTCGAACGAGGTTCCGCGGCACTTCGGGCACGCGAAATGCTCGGGCAGGAACGAGGCGAGAGCCTCGCTCCACCATGCGTCGGCGCCGACTTCTCGGAAGCGCGCGGCGGCCCGGCGCGCGATTTCGGGATCGAGCGTGGCCTCGTTGCACTGCGTGCAGACCACGGCCGGGATCGGCGTGCCCCAGGTGCGCTGGCGCGAGAGGCACCACTCGGGGTGATTCTCGATCATCTGCCGCATCCGGTTCTGGCCCCACGCGGGCGTGAACGATACGCTCGGCAGCCGCTCTTCGATCCGTTTGCGCAAGCGGTTGACGTCCATCGCCAAGAACCATTGCGCGGTCGCGCGGAAGATCACGGGGTTCTTGCAGCGCCAACAATGCGGATAGGAGTGCGGGTACGCTTCTTGCGCCCAAAGTGCGCCGCTTGCCGCGAGGTCCTCGACGATCCCTTCGTTCGCTTCGAAGATCTGCCGCCCGGCGTACGGCCCCGCCTCCGCGGTGAAGATGCCACGCCCGTCGACCGGATTGATGATCGGCAGACCGTACTGCACGCCCGTTTCGAAGTCGTCGACGCCGTGGCCGGGCGCCGTGTGCACCGCGCCCGTGCCGGTCTCGAGCTCGACATAGGACGCACCGACGATCAAGGAATCGCGGTCCAAGAACGGATGCCGCACGCGCGCGCCGATCAGCGTCTCACCCAAGACCGAGCCCAGCTCGAGCGATTCCGCAAGGCCGGCCTTTTCGCGCACGGATGCTTCGAGCGCCTCGGCGACGACGTAGAGTTCGTCGCCGCTCGCGTACAGGCCGTATGACGCATCGGGCTTGACCGCGATCGCGACGTTCGCAGGGAGCGTCCACGGGGTCGTCGTCCAGATCACGACGGAGAGACGGTTCGGCAAACCCGTCGTATCGCGCACCCCGAAGCGCCCCAGCAGATCGCCGCTCTGCGCGGCGTTCGCGGCGAAGCGAACGTAGATCGACGGCGAGGTCTTGTCCTTGTACTCGATCTCGGCTTCCGCGAGCGCCGTCTCGTCGTGAATGCACCAGAGCGTCGAGCGCAGGCCCTTGTAGAGCTGCCCTCCCTCCGAGAGGTCGGCCAGCGCCTCGACGATCACCGCTTCGAACTCTTTGTCGATCGTGCGATACGGATGGTCGTAATCGCCGAGCAATCCCATCCGCAAGAACGACGTGCGCTGCACGTCGAGCCAGTGCAACGCGCGCTCGCGGCACTTCGCGCGCAATTCGATCGGATCGACCTTGCGGAAATCGAGCCGCAGATGTTTGAGCGTCTCGAACTCGATCGGCAGGCCGTGCATGTCCCAGCCGGGTACGAACTTCGCGAACTTGCCGTCGAGCAGGTGCACTTTGACGAACACGTCCTTCAGGACGCGGTTCAGGAAGTGTCCCATGTGGACGCCGCCGTTCGCATAGGGCGGCCCATCGTGCAGGATCCACGGCGGATTCTTCGCGTTACGCGCGAGCCGGCGTTCGTAGACCTCGTGCTCCCGCCACCACGCGACGCGGTCCGGCTCGCGTTTGGGCAGATCGGCTTTCATGGGAAAGTCGGTCTTGGGAAGGTTGAGGGTCGCGCGGTAGTCGGTCATCGTCTCGTTTCAGGCGGCGGGGAGGAGCAATTCGATCTTCTCGAGCGAGCGCGCTTCCCGGTAACCGCGCCAGGCCGAACGGCCGACGAACGCGCCCATCAGTAGCAACCAGCCATAGCTCCAATCGCGTTGCGCGTAGAGCAGGTAGGCGCCCGCGGCCGCGAAGGCCGCCGCGGTCACGATGCCGGTCAGCGAGGCGAGCGCCGTCGCCGAGGCGCAATGCTTACGGGAGTGCCACAAGAGCGCGCGCACGACGCGCCCGCCGTCCATCGGATAGGCGGGCAGCAGGTTGAAGAGCGCGATCGCGAAGTTGCTCGAGGCCAGGAGCGCGCAGACATCCGAAGCGGCCCCGGCCCACGGACCCGCCAAGCGCCCGAACAGCACGTCGGCGCCGAACGCGCCTGCGCCGAGCAGGGCGCTGGCGAGCGGTCCCGCCAGAGCGATCGCGATCTCCGCGCGCGGCGTGGGCGGTTCGCGATCGAGCAGCGCGACGCCGCCGAAAAGGAAGAGCGTGATCGCGTGCGTGCCGACCCCGAAATGCCGCGCCACGAGCGCATGGGCGAATTCGTGCGCCGTCAGGCTCGCGAACAGCAACGCCGCGCCGAGCGCGCCGAGCACGAGCGACGCTCCGCGGCCGTCGCCCTCGAGCATCGAGGCGAACGACCACGTCACGAAGGCAAACAGGAGGAGCCAAGTCCAATGGATCGCAACGCGAATCCCCGCGATACGTCCCAGCGTCAGCGCACGCGACATCGAATCCGGTAGGTTCGGCCCGCCGGAAGGCGAGCCTGCCGCACCGTTCTCCCGCGGCTCACGGTCTACGCGCGAACGAGCGCTTCCAGCACCGTGAAATTCCGCCTAGCCAGGGCCGCCATCCGTTCGGCTGCAGGCCCCAGCAGCGCACGCAGCGCCTCGCGGCCGGTCCAGGCGCCGTCGACGAGCGCTGCAAGGTCCTCGGGCGAGGCGTCGCGGTCGGTGGGCCGCCACAGCGGCGGGAGCGGGTAGGCGAGATCCTCGCACAAGCCCGTCACCTTCGGATCGTACGGGACCGCCAAAAACGGGACGCCGAAGCGCGCCGCGAGGATCAGCGCGTGCAGCCGGACGCCGATCACGAGTTGCGCCCCCGCGAGCACCTCCGCGGTCGCCGCGAGCCCTTCGATCGGGAGCAGCATCGGATGCGAGCGGCATTTCCGGATGACGCTCGTCGCCGCTTCGGCATCGGCCTGGCCGCCGAGCGCGACGAACGCGACCCGCGCTTGATGTTTCTCGGCGAGCCGGTCGACGGCGGCGGCGAGCCGCAGCACGAGCGCGTCGAAGTGCGGCGTCTTGCGCACGCTGACGACGACGAGCGCGCCGTCGCGCGGCACGATCTCGCGCGCATCGCTCTGGGCGGGCAGCTCGTAGAGGAAGACGGGGTCGGCCGTGCGTTCGACCACGATGCCGCTGACGAGCCCGGCGAGCAGTTCCCGCGAGCGCTCGTCGCGCACGGTCGCGGCGGCTAGGCCGCGGCAGCATTCCCGGACCGTTTGCTTTCCGATGAAATCGAGCGGCCCGATCGATTGCGCGAAGATCATCGTCTTCTTTCCGGCCTTGATCGCGCTGCGGATGATCCCGGCGTAGTACAGCAGGCTCTTGAGACTCGTCGCGTTTTGCAACAAGCCGCCGCCGCCCGAGAGCACGACGTCGGCCCGTTCGAGCGCGCGGCGCACGAGTCCGATGTCGGCGCGTTGGGTCGCGGCGACGCCGAGCCGGTGCGCGGTCTCCTCCGGCTGCGCCGAGAGCACGTCGATCTCCGCGAGCGGAAAGCGCGTGCGTAATTGCGCGACGATGATCTCGAGCAGCGCTTCGTCGCCGAGGTTCCCGAAGCCGTAATAGCCGCTGACGAGGATTCGCATCTGCGCTAGGCGCGCGCTCCGCTGCGCCGCACGAACGCGCGATAGACGGCGACGGCGAGCGCTCCGAGCGCGCAGCCGAGCACCGCGCCGTTGCCCAGCCTGATCAGCGAGACGGCCAGCGGCGTGTGCAAATGCGAGAACGTGTCCACGATGTCCGACGTGCCGATCGCGATGCCGAGCGCAAAGAGCCACCCGAGCGCCCGCTTGTGCTCGAGGCGCAACGCCGGCAGCAACATCAGGAGTGGGAAACCGATCGCGAACTCTTTGAAGCGCGGGCGCACGCCCAGCACCTCGGTGAGCCCGGAGCGCAGGCCGAGTTCGAAGCTCGACGGCGCGACCTCGCTCGTGTTCCCGCTGCGCGAGATGTAGACGAACGCGAGGAGCGCGAGCCCCGCGAGCAGCGCGAGTTGGTAGACGCGCACGGGCGTTTGCGCGCTCGCGACCGGATCGAGCGGTTCACCGCGAAAGCGTCGCGTGTAGAGATAGAGCGCCAGCACCGCGAGCGGCGGAACGATGATGACGGCTTTCACGCCGCTGAAGGCTTCGATCTCGCTCATGAGCAGCGGGACGCTCAGCAGGCCGACGACGACGAGGCCCCCGCAGAGCGCGACGGCGGCCGAGCGCAGCGCCGTCTGCAGGCCCGCCGCGAGCGAGGCTCCGAGCGTCGCCGGAGGCGCGGCGGTAAAGCGGCGCGAGATGACGACGACGGCCGCGATCGCGAACGCGATCGCCCCCACGAGCGCGAGCGCTTTGCGAACGAGCAAGTCGTGGTGCGTCGCGTATCCGCCTGCGAGCAGCACCACATCGAGGCCGAATGCGCCGAGCGCGAGCGGACGGCTGCGGACCCCGAACGCATCGAAGAGCAACAGGCAGATCGCCGGCACGGCGAGCGAGACCAGTGCGACGAGCGGAAAGGGCACCGTGAATTCGCGCCCGGCCGGCGCGCCGACGGGGCGCGCGCGCCCCAGCACGTAACCGTCGGCGCGCAGGCGCTGCGCGATCGTCTTGACGAGCTTGACGTTCGTCATCTCGAGCGAGAGGTCGCCGTCCGCGTGCACCATCGGGCGCAGGTAGACCACGCGCACGTTGCGCTCGCGCACGCCGAGCATGTACCGCGCGACGATCGTGTTCAAGTCGAGCTTGTCCTGTTCGAGCTTCGCGATCGCCTGCACGCGCACGGTCTTCGCGGCGATGCGCCCTCCCAGGCCCTCGCTGCCCTTTTGCACTTGGCTCTTGTCGTACGTCTCGATCAGCCCGAAGTTGTAGCCCGAGGCGCGCAGCGCGTCGGCCATGTCGTCGAGGTGATTCGGAAAGCCGAGCACTTCGTTGCGGTTGCCGAAGAAGACGAGCGTGCTGACCTTGCCCTGATCGCGTAAGGCCGCGACCAGCGAGGAGATCTGCGGCGCGCCGAGCCGCTCGTCGTTTTGGTAACGAGGCACGAGCAACAGATGCGTGCGCCGGGCGAGTGCCAGCGGCTCTGCGGGGAGCCCCAAGCCGAGCGCGGAGAAGAAATCGGCTTGCGAGCGGATCGCGAAGACCGCCGGCCCGGCGGCGCGCAGCACGCGGACGCTGCGCGGGCTGAAATGCAGCGCGAGCGCCTGGCGATAGCGCGCGACGTCCGAGGGCGAATAGACCAACAGGTACAGGTCCGCGGGCGTCACCTTGCCCTCGCGCCAGAGCTTCGCGAGCGTCGGTTCGCCGATCGGGCCCAGCCGCGCTTGGTCGATCACTTGCTGCCCGCTCGCAAAAACCGCACCGGTGCCGAGGTTGACGTTCGCGCCGAGCTCCTCCGATACGGCAAGCGACGTGAGGCCGGCAGCCCGCAAGGCGATGAGGAATTGCTCCCGGTTATAGCCGTACGAATCGGCGAGTGCCGCGAACTCCGTGTAATCGAGAGCGATCTCGACGCGGCGCGATTGCGCTTCGATGTGGGACCGCCAGGCGCCGACCCAGAGCGCGGCAAGGAGCCCGAGGAACATCAGGGCGAGGAGAACTCTCCGCATTCCTTTCATCATCTTCGCGAAATCGCCGAGCCCCTGCACGCGAGGCGGCGAAGACGTTCTCTAGGCCGGCAAGTCCCGCGCCGCGGGGAACGTCGCCGCCACGAATTCTCGCAGCACGTGCGTGACGAGCGCGGGGCGATCGAGTTGCAGATAGTGGCCGCCCGCGACGACTTCGTAGCGGAAGCGATTGCCGAGCGCGCGGCGCAGGTCGTCGACGAGCGCCGGAAAGCGCGGGCGGCGGCGCGCGAAGGAGCCCTCCAGCAGCAACACCGGGATGCGCAACTCGCGGGCGAACGCACGCGGCACGAAGCCGCCGTCAAACGCTTCGATCAACATCGCGGGGAACTCGACGATCGGCTGATTTCGCTGCTCCTTCCATGCGAGCTCCATCGCAGCGCGATCGGTGAAGGCGGCGCGAAAGAACGCGCGCGAGATCGTCCGTGCGAGCGCGCCGTCGGTAGGTACGGCACGCGCGACCGTCGTGAGGATGCGGCGCCCGGTCGATGCGAACGCCGGATTCGGATGGCGCGAGCTGCCCGGCACGTAGACCGGATCGACGAGGAAGAGCCCGGCGACGTCGGCGGGCACATCCGCGGCCAAGGCCATCGCGATCAGGCCGCCCATCGAGTGCGCGGCGAGGACCGGTGCCGTGCCGTGCTCGGAGCGGATCAGGTCCACGGCCTCGCGGCCGTCCTGGTAGTAGTCCGAGAGCGTGACGCCCTCGGCCGGCGCGGCCGCGCCGTGCCCCCGCGCTTCCCAAAGATAGCAGCGATAACGGTCGGAGAGTGCGAGGGCCTGGGGGCTCCAGGACCATGCGCCGCCTCCGATGCCGTGCATGAAGAGCACGGCCGGCGCATCCTCGGGACCCGAAACGTAGACCAGCCCCCCGGAGGGCAGCGGATGTCGGTTTTGAGCTTGACGCACCCTCTATCGTTCGGTATCTTCTATTGACTTCACTACAAACAGGGTGGTTCGCATGTCGCTCTCTCAACCAGCGCACGCGGAAAGCACCGGCTTCGGAATCGCAGGGCCCCACGGGGCTCGCCCTATCCGCACCGGCGCCGCACAATTGGTATCCTCGCTCGAAGCGACTGCCACCCGTCCGCTCGCGAGGCCCCAGGGCTGATCGTCTCGATCTCCCGCTCGCGGGCTCCCGTTCGGTTATCTCACAACCGGCAAAGGAGCTAGCCCGATGTCCCAGGACCCGACCACCCCAGGTTTCGATACGACCGCGATTCACGGCGGTCACTCCGGCGACCCGAGCACGCATGCTCGCGCGGTCCCGATCTTTCAAACGAGCTCGTACAAGTTCGACGACACGGGCCACGCCGCGCGTCTGTTCGCCCTGCAAGAGTTCGGTAACATCTATACCCGCATCAACAATCCGACGACCGACGTGCTCGAGCAGCGGATCGCGCAGCTCGAAGGCGGCGTCGGCGCGCTGGCGCTGGCGAGCGGGCAGGCCGCGGTCATCTACTCGATTCTGAACATCGCGCGAGCCGGCGATCACATCGTGAGTTCCGCCGAGCTCTACGGCGGAACGTATAGCGCATTCGTGCACACGTTGCCGAAGTTCGGGATCACGGTCACGCTCGTCGACCCCTCGAAGGCCGAGAACTTCAAGAACGCGATCCAGGCGAACACGAAGGCGATCTTCGCCGAAACGATCGGCAACCCGAAGGTCGACGTCCTCGACGTCGAAGCGGTCGCCGAGGTCGCACGCGATGCGAAGATCCCGCTGATCGTCGACAACACGCTGGCGACGCCGTACCTGCTGCGCCCCTTCGAATACGGCGCGAACATCGTCGCGCACTCCGCGACAAAATTCATCGGCGGGCACGGCACCTCGATCGGCGGCCTGCTCGTCGACGGCGGCAACTTCGATTGGGCGGCTTCCGGCAAGTTCCCCGACTTCACGACGCCCGATGCCTCGTACCACGGGATCATCTACTCGGCGGCGTTCGGGAACCTCGCCTACATCCTCAAGGCGCGCGTGCAGCTCTTGCGCGACATCGGCGCGGCGCTCTCGCCGTTCAACGCGTGGCTGTTCCTGCAAGGGCTCGAGACGCTCGGCCTGCGCATCGAAAAGCATTCGACGAACGCGCTCAAGGTTGCGGAGTATCTGCAGGCGCATCCGCAGGTGACGTGGGTCTCGTACCCCGGTCTGCCGGCGCACCATGCCTACGGCCGCGCGCAGAAGTACCTGCCGAAGGGCCAGAGCGCGATCCTCACGTTCGGCATCAAGGGCGGCGCCGTCGCAGCCAAGGCCTTCATCGACCGGCTCAAGCTGTTCTCGCTGCTCGCGAACGTCGGCGATGCGAAGTCGCTCGTGATTCATCCCGCGACGACGACGCATCAGCAGCTCAACCCGGTTCAGCAGATCGAAAGCGGCGTCACCGAAGACTTGATCCGGCTCTCGGTCGGCATCGAGGATCCGGCGGACATCATCGCGGACCTGCAGCAGGCCTTCGAGACGGTCGCTTCGTCGGCCGAAACGGTGCATGCCTAACCTCCACCCCACGACGGAACGCGACGTTGCTATCGGGCGCCTGGCGCTCGATAGCGGCGTCGCGCTCGACGGCGTCGTGCAACGCGTGAGCATCTACGGCAAGCCGCGCCCCGACGGCTCGAACGTCGTGTTCGTCGCGCACGCCCTGACGGGATCGAGCCGCGTCGCCGATTGGTGGCCGGGCTTGATCGGGCCCGGACTGTTCCTGGATACGAACCGGCTGGCCGTCGTCGGCGTCAACGCGCTCGGCGGCTGTTACGGTTCGACCGGGCCGACGAGCCTCGCGCCCGACGGCGCGCCGTACGGAGCGCGCTTTCCGATCGTCACGGTCGGCGACATCGTGCGCGCGCAGCGCATCGCGCTCGAACGCCTGGGCATCTCTGTGCTCGCGCTCGCGATCGGCGGGTCGCTCGGCGGAATGCAAGCATTGGAATGGGCGTTCGCGGCGCCGCGCAGCGTGGAGAACGCGATCGTCGTCGGCGCGTACGATTCGTTCTCCGCGATGGGGATCGCGCTCAACGCCGTGGCGCGCGAGGCGATCCGCAACGGGGGTCCCACGGCAACGTCGGGCATCGAGCTGGCGCGGAAGATCGCGATGTTGACGTACAAGAGCGAGGCGCTCTTCTCGCACCGCTTCGGGCGACGCTTCGATCGCAAGGGCGGCGATCCGACGCGCAATCCGGACGATCGCTTCGACGTCGAAGGCTATCTCAATTATCAAGGCAGCATTTTCGCGGAGCGGATGGACGACCACACGTATCTCACGCTGACGCGCGCGATGGATCTGTTCGACACGCGCGACCGCCGCTTGGAGCGCCCGGCCCCGGCGCTCACGTTCGTCGGGATCTCGAGCGACTGGCTCTTCCGTCCCGAGGACGTGCGCCGCGCCGCCGAGCGCTTCGCGGCCGAAGGCGCCGACAGCGTGTACATCGAGCTGACTTCCGACCACGGGCACGACGCGTTCCTCGCGGAATCCGAAGAACTCGGCCGGCTGCTCGCGCCGCGCTTCTCGAGCGAGCGCGCGGATCGCGCCCTGCGCGCTAGCTGACGCTCGCGAGCGTCAGTGCGTCCAGGTGGGCCGGCGGCGTTCCGTGAACGCGGCCATCCCTTCTTGCGCGTCGGCTTCGAGCGCGTTCATGCTCATGACTTCCTTCGCGTAGGCGTAGGCCTTGGCCTGATCGAGATCGATCTGCGCGTAGAACGCCTGCTTCCCGAGGCCGATCACGAACGAACTCGAGGCGGCGATCTGCCGTGCCGTCGCCATGACCTCGTCGTGGAGGTGCTCGACGCCGACGACACGATTGATCAGGCCCCATTCCGCCGCCGTCGGCGCATCGACGAACTCGCCCGTCAAGAGCATCTCCATCGCGCGCTTGCGTCCGATCGCACGCGTCAGCGCCACCATCGGCGTCGTGCAGAACAGGCCGATCTTGACGCCCGGCGTCGCGAAGCGCGCCTCCGTCGAAGCGAACGCGAGATCGCAGCTCGCGACGAGTTGACATCCGGCCGCGGTCGCGATGCCGGTCACTTCGGCGATCACGGGCTGCGGAATCGATTGCAGCGCCGTCATCATCTGCACGCACGTATCGAAGATCTCGCGATACGCCGCAACGTCGCGGCAGAGCATCTCGCGGATGTCGTGCCCGGCGCTGAACGCCGGCCCCTCGGCGCGTAGCACCACGACGCGGATCCCGCGGTCCCGGCCGATCTCGGCGAGGGCGGCGAGCACCTCGCGCATCGTCTCGAGGGAGAGCGCGTTGCGCTTCTCGGGCCGCGCGAGCGTGAGGACGGCGATGCCGTCCTCGGCGCGGAAGGTGATGTGGCGCTGAGATCCGGTCTCTATCATCGCTCCTGCTTTCGGGAAACGAGAGGCGCGCCCTTGAGTTCGCAGACCGGAACGGCCTCTTAGCCGACCGGCGCGCTCGGCGTGACCGCCGGCTCCGCAACGGCCGGCCCGGCGGAGATCGCCGGTTGCGGCTCGCTCGGGACCTCCGCGAGCGGTTCGGCGTGGACGAGGACCCGCCCGGCCGAGGGGATCAGGCGGCGGATCCGATGCTCGACGGCCAGCGTCGCGGCGTGCACGCCTTCCAGTTGCAGCTCGGGATCGAACAGGCACGAGAGCGACACGCAGAGGCCGTCGGCCGAATCCTGGACGATCGCGTCGCGCACTTCCCGGCAGAGCGGGACCGCCGAGGCGACCGCGATGACGCGCGCCGTGATGTCGGCGCCGACCTCGGGCGGGAGCGGCATGGCCTCGACGGGGCCCGCGCGCTTGGTATCGAGGTGCGAGCGGACGACGACGCCCTCGCCGAGCATGGCGGCGACCGCCCGTTCCAGCTCGTCGGCGCGCGCGTGCGCTTCGCGCAGGACCGTGGTCGCCTCGATCTCGACGTCGAAGACGACGTGCACCAGGCCCGCGGCGCCGTCCGCGTCGCGCTTACGCGCGGTATGGACGGCGATGTCGTGCACGTCGAGCCCGATCCGCGCCGCGGCAAGCCGCACGGTCTCGGCGACCGAGGCCTGATCGAGCGGCAGCGGTTCCGCGCGGACCGTGATCGCGACTTCGGGATGACGCCGGACGACGGCGCTCTCGGCCTGGGCGCAAATCGCGGCGGCACGTTCGAGCGGCGTTCCGGGGACGACACAGACCAGCGCCTCGGCAACGACCGTGCTGCCCGAGAGCCGGGCGCGGATCCGCTCGGCGCGCGCGACGCCGGGGGTCGCCGCGAGCACCTCGGCGATGCTGTCGGAGAGGCCAACCGGCGCCGCGTCGACGAGAACGTCGACCGTTCGTTTGCCGAGGTCCCAGCCGGCTTTCGCGACCACGAGCGAGACGACCAGCGCCGCGATCGAGTCGGCCTTGGGGAAACCGAGCGTAACGCCGCCGAGCCCCACCAAGACCGCCCCGGAGGAGAGAATGTCCGACGAAAAATGCAGCGCGTCCGCTTCGAGCGCCTGGCTGCGCGTGGCCTTGGCGACCTTCATGAGCGCCCGGGACCGGCCGAAATCGACCGCCATCGCCCCGACGACGACCGCGATCGCGTACCAGGTCACCTCGACGTGCGCGCCGCCCAGGATCAGCCGTGCGATCGACTCCTTCGCGATCCAGGAGGCGGTGACGAACAGGAGGGCGGTTTCGACCAGCGCCGAGACGGCTTCGAACTTTCCGTGTCCCCAGGGATGATCGGCATCGGCCGGTTTGTCGCTGACCCGCACCGCCATCCACGTGATCGTGGCGGCCCCCAGGTCGAGCAACGAATGCGCCGCCTCGGAGAGGACGCCCAGGCTCCCGGTAGACAGGCCGACGACCAGCTTCGCCGCGGTAAGCCCGGCGCTCGCGAGGATCGAAGAGAGGGCGACGCCCTGTTTGCTGGCCGTGTCCATGAAGATCCCTCGGCGTCCGGAGCCCACGTTAGCGCGCTCTGGGCGATGACGGACTCGAACCGCCGACATCCTCGGTGTAAACGAGGCGCTCTCCCAACTGAGCTAATCGCCCGCGCGCTACCCGCCCGCACCGCACGCCGGCCCGGCGCGACAACGAGGGCGTCAGGCGATACGTTGGCGGCGGCCCCCTCGCTTACCCCCAGCGGCACGCTGGGCGCGCTGGGGCCCGCTGTGAACGGGGACACAGTTGCGGCGCGGACGAGCGGTCGAGGGGCCGCGCGGCGAAGTAAAAGCCTCTTTTCCCGCTCATGCGCATAGGCGCTTCACCTTTCACCCCGCCCGCCGATAACTGGAGAACGATGCAGTCTGTTACCACGTCGCAGATGTTGCTGTCGGCGCCGGCCCGGCCCGAAGGCACATGTTTCAAGCGGGAGTCCATCGCGTGATAGAACCGATCCACGCCTCCGCCGAAGAGCGTTTCGCCACCCTCCGCACGGAAGCCGAGAGCTTGGGAGCCGAACGGTCACGCCTCGAAGATAAGGCCGCCGCGCTGCGCGCCGCGATCGAAGATTCCGCCGCACGCGAACAGCTGCTGATCGAAGCCGCCCGCGAACGCCAGCAGCGCCTCGAGCAACTCGCGCGGGAGCGCGCCGCGATCCAGGCTGAGATCGAAGCCAAGCACGCCGAAGCTGCGCGCGCGGAGAGCGCGCACTCAACCTCCCAAGTCCGCAGCGGCGAACTCGCCGCCACGGCCGAACAACTGCTGCGCGAGCAGACCGCCGCCGAAGAGCGCGGCGTCACGCTTCGCGCTGCGATCGAGCAGGCCGAGCGCGAACATCAGAGCGTCATCGCCCGTGCGAACGAACTGCGGCAGACCGCCGAAGCGCTCGGCCGCGAACGCGCGGAGCTGGAAGTGCGGCTCGCCGAAGCGCGCAAGGCCGAAGAACAAGCCCTGCGCGACCGTTCCGAGGCCGAACTGCGCGCCGCGGCCGTTCGGGCGGCGACCGAACAGGCTCGCGCGGAGCAACGCAGCGCGCTCAAGCAAGCAAGCGAGCGCAAAGCAGCGTACGAGCGCGCCTTGCAAGCCTCCGAGAGCTTCAAAGCCAGCGCCGCCTCCGAACTGCGCGAGACCCCGGTCGTCGCGGATACCCACTCGGAGAGCGACGGCCGTCTGAACGAGCTGGCGCAACTCGTCCGCAGCACCGAACGCGAGTCGCAGGACGTTGCCGCCCACCTCGAAGCCCAGCGCGCCGGCAAGGCACAGGCGGAAGCCGCGCTCGCGGCAATGCAGGCGCGGCTCGCGGAGATCGTGCGCCAGGGCGAGGCGCTGAACGCGGAAATCGCGGACTTGCAACCCGATCTCGAACGCGAACGGGCCTCGGCGCGCCAAGAGCGCGCCGCGCGCGAACGCCAGGATGCCGAACGGCGGATCGCCGAGTTCCGCGCGGCCGAAGAGGCGAGAACTGCCGCGGCCCACGAAGAGGCAACCCCCGCGCCGGCGTCGCCGCAACCCGGCCAGACGCGGCCGGCCGTTCTTCGCCTGATGCGCCGCACCGATGCCGACGCGGCCGCCACGCTCCCTCAGGACGGGATCCCGCGGGCTGCGGCGGCGCCCGCCCATACCGAACTGCCGGCACCGCAGGAATCCCGCGCCCAGGCGCCCGCTCCGGCCTCCGATGCGCCAGCCGTCGAGGAGCGCCCCGAATCGAAGGTCCTAGGCTGGCAATCCTTCGGACGCCAGGCGTTCGCGCGCGAGGCGCCCGCTCGGTCGCCGGAGCCGGTAAAGCCCTTCGTCCCGGGCATGAACGGTTCGGCGAACGGTTCGACGAACGGCTCCGCGAACGGATCGGCGCTCTACGCCCCGGTCGAGATCGCACCCGCGCCGCCGGCGAGCGAGCCCGACGCCGTGCTCGAGCCGCCCGCTCCGCCCGTGCCGCACGAGCCACCCGCGCCACAGATCTATGCGACCGACCATCTTGCGCGCAGGACGTTCGACGTCGAGCCGGCAGCGCCGATTCCCGGTGAGGTCTCGGTGCTCGAAAGCCCGCCCGCGCCGGATGCGCCGCCGGCGCACCGCCCGAACCCGTTCAGCAATCTGTTCTCGCGCTTCATGCGGCGACCGCAGGCCGCGCCGGTTCCAGCTCCGGGCGATGCCGAAGCGCTCTCCGTCGCGCAGCGGATCGCCCGCGACTTCGGGAACGTCAGCGAAGGCGAGGCCGCCGGCGACGCTCACGCGTAGCCGGAATAGCGGCTCGCGCGCTCGTTCTCAACGAAAAGGGGGGGCGGACACCGGCAGGTGTCCGCCCCCTCTCCTTTCATCGCGAGTGAGAAGCCCTAGCGGATGACCACCGAAACGGACGGCCGCAGCTTGAACTCGATCGGCTTCGGAACAGCCGCATGCTCGAACGGAGCCTCCGGCGCTTCGGGCGCCTGGGCCGCCTGCGGCTCGGCCTCGTGCGGTGCGAGGACCGCGAGCGGCAGATCCGCGATATGCGGGCGTTCCGTGTATTCCGGGAAGGCCGGCTGCGCCGCCTCGCTCTCGACTGCCGGCGTCACTGCCGCCGCTTCGAACACGGGCGCGGGCGTGGACTCTTCAGGGGCGGCCGCGACCTCGCCTTGAGGCACGGCGGCAAAGGTCTCCGGCGCGGCGGCAAAGGCTTCCGGCGCGGCGGCGACTTCCTCCGGCACGGCGGCAAGGGCTTCCGGCGCTGCGGCAACGGCTTCCGGCGCGGGGGCAGCGACTTCTTCCGGCGCTACGGGCGCCGGTTCGGGCGTTGCCGCGGCCTGGCTCGAAACGGACCAGGGCGGAGCCGCGTAGACCGGGCGCAGCGGCAGACGTTCAGCGAACAGCGCGGCGTCGTCGCTGGGCAGCTGGTCCTCGCGCCGCTCGTGGAACGAGGCGAGACGCGCCTCGCTTGCTTCGCCGAGCGAGCGGATCTCCTCCGGAGTCGGATCGGCTTCGGTCTGGGGCGCGCGCTCGAACGGCATTGCTTCGAAGGCGGCCGCGTGGAAGACCGGGGCGTGTTCGTAGGACGCTGCGGCCTCGGGGCTCGCGGGCTCCGCGACGGCAGGCGCCGGCGCCTCGGGTGCAACCCAGTCGTGAACGCTCGGCTCGCCCGCCGCGACCGCAGGCTCGACGGCCTCGTCGCCGGCAAGCGCCACAAAGGGCTCCGGCAGGTCCTCCGGTGCCGCTGCTTCCGCGAGCGGGCCGCCTGCGGGCGCCTCGGCCGGCGCTTCCGGCCTTACGGCGGCTGCGAGCCGGACCGCAAACTCGGCCCGGTACTCGGCAAGCGATATGCGGCGGCGTTCGACGATTCCCAGACGTTCGCAGAGCGCGATCGTATCGACCGCCTCTTCGACGTCGAGGAACAGGCGCTGCGCGAGATCGCCGAGCATGACGCGCCCGTCGAGTGCGAGCAGCAAACGCCAATCGGCCGGACGCATCCGCATGTCGGCGGATGCTCGCTCGAACTCGATCGAGCGCAGAAACACTTCATACTGTAACTTCGACACGGTATACCTCAGCCGACTTCCACGCGCTCAGGGCGTAGCGGTTCATCTTTCAGGCAGATGATGAGCGATGAGCGATGCCCCTTCCACACGATCGGAATCACGTAGGAGGGAGCATCTTGGGGGAAACGGACGTCCTTCGCCTCGCGAAAGACGACTGGGACTGAGATCATGAAACCGGAACCGAGCTGCTCGCGCGCGTTTCCTGAAATCGTGTTCGCGATCTCGCCGACGAAATCGGCACAGATGTCGTCGCCGAGTTCGGGCTCGCCGAGCTGCGACACCAGTTTCTGCACCATCGTTCGCGGCGCGGTGTAGTAGACGCAGCCACGCTGCGTGCCCGTGATGCCGATGACGGCCGAAAAGTCATAAATGACGTCGTCGCTCGACTCCCGGATGAAGGGCGTGCTGACTTCCGCCGGCACCGACGCCACCTGCTTGAAATAGTTCGCCGTTCCCGAGACGAACACTTTGAGATCTTCTTCCTTCATCAGGCTACCTCGAACAATTCCGCAATCTCCTCGTTGAGAGTTTCCGCGGTAAAGGGCTTCAAGAGAAATCCGTGGGCACCACGTTTGACCGCTTCGACCGCGGTCGCTTTATCGGCTAGAGCGGAAACTACGAGGATGCGGACGAGAGGCTTACGACGGAGCATCTCCTCGACACAGGCGAGTCCGTCCATCTCCGGCATCGTGATGTCCATCGTCACCATATCCGGTTCAAAATCTTCGATCGCTTTGAGCGCTTCGATCCCGTTGCCGGCCATGCGGACTTCGGTCTCGCCTTCGATCAGGTTCCGCGCGATGGAGCGCCTGATCACGTTCGAATCGTCGACGATCAGCAGTTTCATCGTGCCCTCTACAGTACGGCCAGCGCCGCTACGGGGAGGGCGAACTCGAATTCGCAGTAGCGTCCCGGATCGGATCTGATTGAGATCTCGCCTCCGCATTCGTCTACGATCCTGCGCTTGACGATATCCATTCCCATCCCGCGGCCCGCGTCGGGCGTCGAGCTCAGTTCGGTCGTGAAGCCCGGGGCAAAGATGAGTCCGACGCACGAGGAATCGTCAAAGCTATCGGCCTGCTCGCGCGTGACGAGATTCAACTCGACGGCGCGCGCTCGAATCCGGCGTGGATCCAAGCCGGCCCCGTCGTCACGAAACGTGAACCGGAACGTCCCGCCGTCGGCATCGGCGACGCGCCGGATGCTGATCGTTCCGACGGCGGGCTTCTCCAAGGCTTGCCGCACCGGCGGATCCTCGATGCCGTGCACCAAGCTGTTGCGCGTCAGTTGGATCAAGACGTCCTTGATCGCGCGGCGCCGCTCTTCCGGAACGAGGCGCGTATCGAAGCCCTCAGCCTCCACACGGACTTCCTTGCCGAGCTTGGCCGCAATCGATTCCGCGAGCGAGCGGATGTTGCCGACCAAATCGTCTTCGCCCAAGAACGTCGGAAGCGGCGGCGCGCGGCGGGCGGGCGGCGCCAGGAGGTTCTCCGGCGCGAGCGGGAGATTTGCGTCGCCCCCGCGCATGCCGATCAGCTTCTCGCGCAATTCTTGCAGTTCTTCGACGTCGGAACGCAGCGCCGATTGCGCGATGACGACGGCCAGGAAATCGTCGCCGCCCAGCGCCGTGCGGCTCTTGAGCTCGGCGATCTTCGATTCGAACTGCTCGGCCGTCTTCACGAAATAGTCGAGCTTGAGGAGCGCCGCGTTCCCCTTGATGTTGTGGACGCAGCGGAACACGGTGTCCAGACGCTGGCGCAGCAATTCCATCTGACCGGAGGACGACGTCGCGAAATCCTGCGCGCGCAGCGCGTCGTTCATTTCGCGCAGCTGTCCTTGCGCCGTGGCCACGAAGTCTTCAAGCGCGCGCGGATCCACGTGCAGGATGCCGAGCAGCAACTCGAACTGCCGTTCCTTCTTCTGCTCGGAATCGCGCAATTGGCGTTCGAGTTGAACGCGGTCGGTCACGTCGGTGACGGCAATGAAGACGCGGCCGATCTGGCCCTCCGCCACGACCCGGCGGAACGAGAAGTTGAGGTACTTCGACAAGAATCCGCCATCGGATTTTGCGAAATTGACCTCGACCTCTTCGAGCGGATTGATCTTCTGCAGCGTCCGTTCTTTCTTCGACGGATCGAACAGCATCGCCAAGTAGTCCTTGGAGGTGTTGAACATGCGCTCGGTCAGGATGCGCTGCAGGATGTTCAGAAAATTGTAGCCGCCGAGCTCTTGCAGGCGAAAAATCGCTTCGAGCTCGCGCGAGTATTCGGGTTCGATCCGGAACTGCGGCGTGATCAGGAACAGGCCCTGACGCACGGTCTGCATGATCGTGTCGGTGCCCTGCTTGGCGACGGCGAGTTCGCGCGAGTTCGTCGAAACGTCGGTGACGAGACTCTCGAGCCGCGCCGCATAGGCGACGCTGCGCCGGCGGCCTTCGCTGACTTGAGAATACAGGCTGAAGACGATCAGCACGAAGCACAGGATCGCGCCGCCGGAGAGGACGTTGCGCACGCCCGCCGCATCCGCGAGGACCTGATTCGTGCTCGTGGCGGCGTCGCTCTGCAAGCTGGTGGCGTGCTGGACGAGCGAAGGGCCGGACGCGACGGAGATCGTCTGCGCCGCGCGGAGATCGTTCGGTGCGCCGCCGCTGCGCACGACGTTTTCGATCGCCTTCGCGAGCGGCTGCCACTCGTCGTGCAGGGCCCGTACCGTACCGCGCAGGGCGTCGCTCGAGAGCGCTTCGAGCCGAATCTCGGTTCCCGACGAATCCAGCGTCGTGCCGCCGTTGGCGAGCGCGATCAGCGTGCGATCGAACAGGGAGGCGCTTTCCGTCAACGTGCGCAGCGAAGGGGCCGCGTCTTGGTTGGTGCGGTGCTGCGCATCGATCTGAAGCAGATCGCGCTGCATCGACACGAGCAAGACGCGCTCCCGGCCGATGACGCCCTCGAGGCGCAGGCCGTCCGACATCTGCTTGGCGATGATGCCGTTCTGCAGCGCGATCCCGAAGATGGACGCCGTAAACAGCAAAACGCCCAGGACCAGCCCCGCCGTTGAGAACAGCGAGCGACTCTTACGTTGTCTCTCGACGCCGGGTGTTGCGACGGCCATGTACCTACTCTCTCGACTCGAACCGCGTAGATCGTCTCCTTATCCATCGGCAGACCCGAGCGGATCGTTAACGGCGCCCCCGGTGCGCGGCGGCGCCCGGCGCCTCAACTCCGCGGTTCGCACGACCGATAGAGCAAGGACAGGCCTCTTACGTGGGGCGCCTCTGACATCGGAGCCAACGGTTGAATAAGCGATTCCCAGTCGCCCTCGCAGCAATCCTCACGATGCTGGGGCCGGGGACGCTTTATTCCTACAGCATGTTCACCCAGCCGCTGGGCGCGTCGTTTGAATGGACGAGCGTGACGACGACCTGGGCTTTTGCGATTGCGAACTTCTGCCTGGGCCTGGGCGCCTTGGCCGGCGGCATCTGGCTCGACGGCAAGGGAATGCGCCGCGTCGCGATCGTCGGAACGCTGCTATGGGCCGCCGGTAACGTGCTGACGGGCCTGGGGACCGAGCGCTTCGGAGCGCCGTACCTCTACGTATGCTACGGGGTCATCGGCGGCTTCGGCTGCGGAATGGTCACGATCGCCGCCCTCACGACGGTCATGGGCTGGTTTCCGAAGCGCCGCGGGATGGGCGGGGGCCTGGTCACGATGGGCTTCGGGATCGGCGCCGTCTACTACAATCAGATCCTCGAGCAGTCGCAGGGCTTCCGCGCGATCCGGCACGCGGCCAATGCCTACATGACCTCGCAGGCCGAAGTGGTGAGCCCCACGCTCGTCCACGGCCTCATGCACATCTTCATCTATTCCGGGCTCGCCTACGGCGTGATCGGGCTCCTCGGCGCCTGGTTCTTGCAGCCGCCGCCCGCGAAGTTCGCGGCCGAGAACGCGATGCCGACCGAATCGCGCCTGGGCCAGACGCTGGCGAATCCGCAATCCTATCTGCTTTGGCTGATCCTGTTCCTGAACTCGGTCGCCGGGATCGCGATCATCTCGAACATCGTGCCGATCATCTCGGAGATGACCGCGCTGCCGAACTCGACGGGCGCGCTCTGGTATGCGATCGTCGCCGTCTTCAACGGGATCGGCTGCTTCTTCTGGGGCGTCGTATCCGATCTCGCCGGCCGCAGGGGAACGCTCGTGCTGTTGTTCCTGTTCCAGGCCTTCACGCTGATGCTGATCGGAAGCGTGCACGCGCCGATCCTGCTGCTCGCGATGTTCGCGATGATCCTGTTGTGCTACGGCGGCGCTTTCGGCGTGATGCCGGCCTTCAACGCGGATTTCTTCGGCCTGCGCCATTTCGGCGCGAACTACGGTCTCAATCTGACGGCTTGGGGAACGGCCGCGGTCGTGGGACCGTGGTTCGCGTCGACGGTGAGGGACCTCACCGGATCCTACACCGCGATCCTGCTCCCGCTTGCGTTCATCTTGTTCGTCGCGCTGATCGTCCCGCTGATCACGGAGCGCCCGGCGCAAGAACTCTCCGAAGGCAGGACGAGGCCGGCCTGACGCTCCGCGCGCGCTAGCTCTTCGAGTTGCGAACGAGCGCGGGGAAACGCTCGCGCAAGAGCTTGAGTTTCGGCACGTCGTTGAAGGCGACGTACGGATCGGTCAAGTGTTGCGCGACGTAGTTGCGATGGTACGCTTCCGCCGGATAGAACGCGACGAGCGGCTCGAGCGTCGTGGCGATCGGCTCTCCGAATGTTTTCGCTCGCGTCAACGTACGGATGTACTCGGCCGCCGTCCGCTTCTGTTCTTCGTTGCGGTAGAAGATCGCCGAGCGGTACTGATGCCCGCTATCCGGGCCTTGCCGGTCGCGCTGCGTCGGATCGTGCGCGACGGTGAAGAACACGTCGAGGAGCGTGCGCAGCGAGATCCGCGCGGGATCGTACACGACCTCGACCGATTCGGCGTGGCCCGTCATCCCCGTGCTCACGATCTCGTAGTGCGCCGTGGCTTGGCTCCCGCCGGCGTAACCCGGCAACGCGCTCGAGACGCCCTCAAGCGCGCCGAAAACCGCCTCCATCCCCCAAAAGCAGCCGCCGGCCAAAACGATGCTTTCGCGCGCGCCGGGGGCGTTCGGCGCGGCGGCGGCGCGCGCGGCGGCCGGGCGGCACAGCGCGCTGACACCGTAGATCAACGCAAGCGCCGCGCACGCGCTGAAGATCCATTTCGTCAGGTTGCCGATTCGATAATACATCACGATTCCTTTGACTCGTTTGGGGGCATTGCAGTTGTGACATGCTCGGACGTACGCTATCATGCCGTCTCCATCGTCGCCGCAAGCCTGCTTACGTAACGCGCGCGCGTTCGTATTGCAGCGCGCATCTCGGCGCGGCACCGCAGCAGTTCAGGGCGGACTCAGCAGCATGTTTTCACAACGGAACATCGATCTTCGCCGCTCCTATCAGCCGGCGCATGAATTCACATGCAGGCAAAATGTACTCAATTGAACTTTCATGCGCGCTGCGTATGATGGAGTCGCCATGACCAGCGACGTCGTCGGCCTCCTCCCACGTTCGTCGTCCGCACAGTCGGCGCGGTCGAACGAACTCGTGCGCGACGTCGTGCTTGGAATGGCCGACGGTCTGACGGTGCCGTTCGCGCTCGCGGCAGGCGTCACGGCCGCGCACGGCTCGTCGAATCTCGTGATTACCGCAGGCGTCGCGGAGATCGCGGCTGGTGCGATCGCGATGGGACTCGGCGGCTACCTCGCCGCGCAAGCGGAGCTCGATCATTACCGCGGCGCCTACAGCCGTGAAATGCGCGACACGGAAGACGCTCCCGATGAAGAGCGCACCGAGGTTCGCGATATTCTCAGCGATATCGGGCTCAACGGCCCGCATCTTCACGAAGTCGTCGACGCCATCGCCTCCGATCGCAAGCGCTGGGTCAACTTCATGATGCGCTACGAACTCGGCCTCGCGGAGCCGAACACGCATCGCGCTCATTTCAGCGCAGCGACGATCGGCGCGTCGTACGTCGTGGGAGGCATCATACCGCTGCTCCCTTACTTCTTCGCGAAAGACGCGTTCCACGCGCTCGTGATCTCCGCGGTCGTGACGCTCCTGGCGCTGTTCGTCTTCGGCATCGGCAAGGCGAAAATCACGTCGACGCCCGTGCTGCGAAGCGGCCTGCAAACGATGCTGATCGGCGCCCTCGCAAGCGGCGTCGCGTTCGCCCTCGCAAGGCTTATTCACACGTAGGCGCTGGGACCGCGCTCCAAGGCCGGCGTCGTAAACCGGGGCTGGCGCCGCACGGGCTCGCAGGGGGCGGCCGGCCGGAGCGAGTCAGGCGTCGAGGGCGAGATTACCGGACAGCCCACGGGCGCTCGAATTTACGCGACGTCCGCGATGCTCCTACGGCATCCGCGTTCGCAGCCGCAGGCAGGAACGTCCGCGCCCGCGCTGAGAAACGACGTCATGCGTCGCATCTTCACGCTCTTGCCGGCATCGGCGCTCCTCGCCGCGTGCGCATCCCACGTCGACTTGCAGGCGGTGCAGAAATACGCGCAAGCCACGGCCGATGCGAGCTCTTCGTTTTCCTCGATCGCGGCGGATTTCAACACCAGCTGCCTGCGCCGCCGTGAGTTGACGCTGCGGCCGAGGGAACTCCCGACCACGCTGATCGAATTGGCACCGGCCTACACGGCATCGCCCCTTCCCACGCCGCAACCGGCGCCGCCGGCCGGCGACTTCAACGACGCGCGCTGCACCGGCGCCAAGGCGGTCAGCGAGGAATGGGACAAGCGTAATAAGATCGTCCTCGGCTACGTGCAGGCGCTCGGGGCGATCGCGAAAGTCGATGCGAAGCCGGCGTTCGCCCCGCTCGGCGGCGCCCTCGTCGACGCGAAGCTGATCAGCAAAGATCAAGACGGCGCCTTTGCAAAGCTCGCGGAGCAGCTCTCGAGCATCGTCGTCGGCGGAGATCAGCGCGCTGCGATCGCCCGCACCGTCACCGAGGCCGACCCGTCACTCAAAGTCGCCATCGGCGCGCTGAAGACGGTCGACGACGATTACGGGCAACTCTTGAACGCGGAGTTCAACGAGACGTTCAATTTTTACAACTCGCTGATCCGCTCGGAACTCGTGCCCGGGCCCACTCCCGATTCGATCCCGCCTGCGGTCCGCAACGAAATCTACTCGCAGCGAGGGCTCTACAACGCGAGCCTGACGGCGATCAACGACCGGCGTGCCTCCACGCTCGGGTATGCCGCGGTGCTCGACGGCATCCTGAAGACGCACGAGGCATTGCTGGCCGCCGCGCAGCGCAACCTTGGGACTGAAGACTTCGCCGCGATCCTCAACGAGGACGTGCTCCCGCTCTATAACGACGTCGCAGCGCTCAGAAAGGTGACGAAATAACATGCCGCGCGAGACGAGCCCGCTCAGCGCACAGCAGATCACCGCGCTATCGGCCGATTTCAACGCGTTGGGGAACCTCGCGCGAGGCATCCTCAACGATCCGGCCATCACGCTGACACCGGGTCAAAGCAGTTCGATCTCGGCGGACCTGACCAGTCTGAGCAACACCGCGGGAAGTCTGGCAACGTGGGCCGCCCAGGTTGCATTCGAGGATTCGGAATCCGCCTTCGGAGTGCTCAAGGACGCAACGAGTTCCGCGAACGCGACGGTGCAGAGAATCAAGGCGACGGCTGCAAAGATCAGCGCGGTCGTCACCATCTTCGGCGACGCGGTTTCGCTCGGCTGTTCGTTCGGCACGGGCAACGCCGCGGCGATTCTGGGCGCGGCCGCAAAGCTCAAGAACTCGATCGCGAGCGCCTAGTCCGCCTTGAGGGCCGCCAGTTCGTTGCCGCTCGGGTCCGTAAAATGAAAACGGCGGCCGCCGGGAAAGGCGAAGATCGGCTTTGTGATCGTTCCGCCGGCCTGTTCGACATCGGCCAGCGCCTGCTCGAGATCGTCGACTGCGATGACCGCGAGCGGCGCCTTCGTCGCTTCCGCGGCGTCGCCTTGCAGCCCGAGATCGACATCGCCGCTCAGCGTGCACGAGTAGGTCGGACCAAAATCCGCGAACTCCCAGCCGAACGCTGCGGCATAGAACGACTTGGTCGCGGCGACGTCGCGCGCCGGAAGCTCCACGAAATTCAAACGAGCCATGGGTGCTATTCCTCGGGGCCGGAGCCGCGGTCCCCTTTCCGCCCGGCGCCGGGCGGCGCCGCAGGCGGCTTTGCTCCTGCCTTTCGTTAGCAGCCTAGCTTATGAAAGGAAACAACATAAATCTTACATAACCGAGGTCGTCCGCAACGCCGCAGAGGCTCCACGAGGAGCTGCAGCACAACCCGATCCTCTCGACGACGCGCGCGGTACGGCTAACGGGTCTGTCTCACCCGACGATCACGAAGGGCTTCGCAAAGCTCTAGAGGCTGGGCATCGTGCGCGAGCGGACCGGGCGCCGGCGCGGCCGCGTCTTCGAGTACGCGGGATATCTCGAACTACTGCGGGACGGTACGGATCCGCTAGGTCCGCCCGAGGGCTGATCGCCGCTCGGCGCCGACTGCGCTTGCGCGGTTAGGGCTCGCTGCTCTTTCGCCGAGCGTTTAGGAGCGAGCAAACAGCAGTAACGGTCCGATATCGTGATTGTCAGCGGCCCGTAGAGTCTCAATGTATCGCGCTCGGGTCTCCCCGGCATTGACCAAGGTTACTCGTCCCCAGGTGAAGGGCGGCTGTCCGAGCCGGCCGGCGAGAAGATCGCCGGCAAGGCGCGAAAAGCGCCCGTTTCCATTCGGAAAAGGATGAATGGCAACAAGGCGGTGGCTGAACCGCACGGCGATTTCGTCGGGCGGATAGGTGGCGTGCTCGACCCGGTATCGCGTATCGTCGATGGCTTGCTGCACGTCCATGGCGATTCGGTAGGCCTCGACACCGATGTTGCGGGCGGTCGTACGATAGTGCCCCGCCCATCGCCATACGTCGCCGAACATCCGTTGGTGCAGTTCGCTTAGAAAATCCCGGTCGAGGACATCGCGCGTACGGGCGTCGGCCCAGCGTAGAGCCGCACCGATATTGATCTGTTCGGCTTCATTCAACTCGTGTCGCAGCGTGATGTAGGACGGGATGAGCCCGTCGCGCTCCTCGGCGGTGAGTGGCGTATTAGCGTCATCGTCACGATCGAACAGCGGATCAGGCATGATGATCCGCTTCCTCGTCCCACAAGCCCCGCAGAGAGCCGGATAGGATGAGGTCGATCGTCCGCTTCCGTTCGGCGTCGAGATCGGATGTGAGGAGTGCCTGGTTTTCAAGGCGCATGGTGTGATCGAGGCGCAAGTCGTCCTTCCGCGCCTTTTGCGTCGCGCGCTCGCGCAGTATGTCGTCGAGGGGCTGTATTGGCACGAAGGCATAGACGAAGGCACAGTTCATTGCCGCGGCAGCCTGCCGTAGCGTCCTCAACGTGGTCGCGCCGGTGACTTCCGCTTTCTCGATGACCGGGATACGCGAGGGCGCGACGCCCATGCGAGCGGCGAGTTGGCGGGCAGTCATGCCCAAGGACTCCCGAATGGCCTTGATCCAGCCTTTTGGAGGCGCAACGAGCGTCATCTCCCGCAGCGGCGCAAGGCGCCGTTCTAATTGCTTACGGGCAAGGGCAGCTTTATTTACGTTCATATATACGTGTCCTCACAGCGACTACTGTAACATATATATATGAACATAACAACAGGGAAAGGACACTTATTTATGAACAAATAGGTCGCTGGGATAGCCTTATCCAGCAACCTTCCAACGACGCTCGATCCCTCGAAGATCTAGGGAGTCAAGTGGTAGCGCCAACGGGAGTCGAATCGTGGGCGCTCATCGCGCCGGGTTCCACTGCCACCCATTCCCACCGGCGGCAGCACCACGGCGCACTTGCCACGTTCTGGTCAACCTGCTAGACTAGTCTTACACCTAGACTAACCTCCTCTACCAGGAGAGCACAATGAGCGAGCAGATGAACATCTACGAGGCCCGGACGCACTTCTCTAAGATTATCGAACGGGCAGAACACGGCGAAACGATCATTATCGCTCGCAACAATGTGCCGATCGTCGAACTGCGTCCAGTGCGACACGATCTGACCCTCCTAGGCGAACGCCTCAGGGCGCTGCGCGAGCGCATCAGAGACGAGAACGGCGGGAAGAGTATTCTCGACGCCGGCGAGACGTTCAGAGATCTGATCAACCAAGGTCGCAGGTATTGAAGTGCCTTTGGTGATTGACGCATCCATCGCCCTAAGCTTCGTTCTGCCCAGCGAGGAGCTTTACGAACGCGTTTGGCAGCGGCTTAGCGACGAAGGCGGTGCCGCCCCGTTTCTCTGGCGCTGGGAAGTTCAGAATGCCCTGATACTTAGCGAGCGCCGCGGCCGGCTTCGTCCCGCACAAGTGGTCGAAGTATTGGCCGAACTTCGTGCTTTCCCAATCGAGTTTTATGCTCCCGCGACCCTCGGCCGAGACCTCGAGCTGGCACGCGAACACAATCTGACCGTTTATGACGCCACCTATCTCGAACTCGCATTGCGAACGGGCGGCTCGCTGGCGACGACGGACGTGCAGCTTGCTCAAGCGGCACATCGCGTTGGTGTCCTCGCAGTTGAATGCCTTGATATCTTACCGTCGTCCACGTGACTCCCGCGGCTAAGCCATCGCGGGTTCAAGCGGACGAACTGAGCCGGCAACTCCAGCTGCCGTGAGGCGTCATCTGGCCTCTGCGGTCGGCCGACGTGCTCGGCGCCGACTCCGCCGACGCAGCGAAACACCTCGACGCGGCGAAAGAAAAAGCCCCGTTTGGACAGGGCGAAGTTGGTAGCGCCAACGGGAGTCGAATTCTCGAAGTGGGGTCCCGGCAGGTCCCGGCCGTTACCAAAAACCTCGATTTTCAGGGGATTCCGCACTTTCTGTTCCCGGCCGGTCACGTGCGATTCCGGCCGTTTCCGGCCGGTCTGTTAGACGATTGTTAGACGGCTATCTGGTGATCCGCTGACGGAAATCGCCGACGATGTCACCCATATGGCAGATGTGGGTCGTACTGTGGGGCTGCTGATGAACTACAACCCGCAAGACCCGAAGAACTTCGCGTTCTATCAGACGTACATCGCTGACGACGAGACGCACTCGCCGCGGAGACGTCCCGGCTGCCTTACTGCCGCCATTTTGCTTCTGGTATTCATCGCTTTCCTCGCGATGGCTCTGGGTTGGTGACGGCGTGCGCGAATCGAAAATAAGAGCGGCGCAAGCTGCAGTTTCAAACGATGCCGCTTCAGCCAGCGCGGCTCTATGTAGTGCACGAACAGGTGCTCTCCACAGCAGGAGGGCCGCTCCGACCTGTGTCGTATTTTGGAAATCCCCGCAGACCCGGCGAGCGCGCCGTGGATCCGTTAAGCAGGTCGAAGGCCGGACGGCCGCCAGATCTCCGAGCGATCCCCCTCGCACCCCCGAAGCCTCGGAAATTGATGAGGCGACGCCGTTCCAGCGGCATCGCCCCATGGACCTGGTGGCCCTGGCAAGGTACCTTTCCCAAATCCTCATGTAGAAAATACCCTTCCAGCCACCGGGCTCCTGTTGACACCGCGCGTCGAGCCGCCGCGGGCGGCGAAGGAGTCCCATGTCGAAGATTCATTTCCTAAACGTCGGCCACGGCGACTGCACAGTCATCGAACATGACAGCGGCCGTATTACCGCCATCGATTGCAACAACTGCGAGGAGCTCGACGAGACCTCCGAGTCGGAAGTGCTCAGCGCGGTCGGCGCAATCGCAGACATCACCTACAAAGCGTATCGAAGCATCGGCTTCAGTGAGTCGTACTCGCTCGAAAAGGCCGGATACTCGATTCCGTTGACGAACCCGGCCGAATACCTCAAGAGCATCAGCGTAACGTCGATCTTTCGGTACGTTCAGACACATCCCGAACTCGATCACATGCGCGGCCTTTCGATCATCGAGAGGAACTTCTCCATCACGAACTTCTGGGACACCGAGAACGAAAGAATCCTAAAGAAGTTCGGGCGCGATGGCGACGAGGACGACTGGGAAACGTATCAACGTCTCCGACAAGGCGATGGCGTCAAAATTCTCCACCTGTACCGCGGCTCGGCTGGTGCGTTCTTCAACAAGGGCCAGACCGCGGTCGACCTCGGTGACGGTCTACATATCTATGCACCGACGCCGGACCTAGTCGCGGCCGCGAACGACGCGGAGGATTGGAACGAACTCTCGTACGTGCTCGCCTTGAAAGAGCATGGTAGGACCGTTGTCTTTGGTGGCGATGCGGGCATTAACACTTGGGACGACATCTATGCCGGCTTTGGCAAGAATCTCAAGTGCGACGTGCTGAAGGCGAGCCATCACGGTCGCGAGTCGGGATACCACGAAGAGGCCGTCGCCGCGATGAATCCTGGACTGACGGTCGTTTCGGTCGGGAAGAAGCCCGACACCGATGCGTCTGATTCGTACCGCAAGCATTCGAACTATGTCTGGTCTACGCGCTGGAAGGGTGATATCACCGTGCGTATCGATCCGACCGGCTACATGCAAGCGACGAGCCGCTGCGATGACAAGCCGATCGAATGGAAGCAGCGCGCCGCGTAGTACGCGATTGCGCCATAATGAATCATATGAATTGCGAAATCGAATTTCTTGCCGTCGGTGAGGGTTCGCGCCCGGGCGACGCGATCGTTATACGCTATGGTAGCGTAGACGCATACGACCTCATGATCGTGGACGGCGGCGATGCTGCCGCCGGCGAGCGCCTCGTCTCGCACGTTCAGCGCCGCTTCGCAAACCACGCGGTCTCACACGTGCTGCTGACTCACCCAGACGGCGACCACGCTTCCGGCTTGCGCGCTGTCGTCGAGAATCTCGACGTGCGTCACGTCTGGCTTCATGCACCATGGGCGGTCGCAAAATCCGGGCGCGGTCTCTTCAAGGATCCTCGTTGGACCGAGGACGGACTGTTCGCGCAAATCGTTGGGAACTACGACATTCTCAAGGAGATCGTCCTCTCGGCAAGCGCGCGGAACATCGCGATCGACGCACCCTTTCAAGGCGATGCGATTGGGCCATTCCGCGTGCTCTCGCCCTCCGTCGAAGCCTACTTGAATCTTGTTCCACAATTCGACAAGACGCCCGACCCCGATCAGGATTCAATACAGGCGGCAGGTTATTGGATTGGTAAGCAGTCGACGACGTCTCGTCTCATCGCCTCTCTATTGGAGAAGGCCGCCTCCTGGGTTCCGGATTCTTGGGGAGTCGAGAATCTTCGCGACGGTGGAATAACCAGCGCAAGCAACGAGAGTAGTGTCATCCTTTACGGGCAGTTCGACAATCCGGGAAGTGTGCTGTTGACCGGAGATGCCGGAGTGCGCGCGCTAACGTGGGCAGCCGATTATGCGGAAGCACAGGGGTTACCGCTCCGCAACTTCGGCTTCGTGCAAGTTCCGCATCACGGCAGTCGCCGGAATGTTGGGCCGACCGTTCTGAATCGTCTAATTGGGCCACCCGTCGCCGAGGGGGAAAAGCGAGAGCTGCGTGCCTACGTCTCCGCTCCTCAGGACGATGCCAGGCACCCGCGCAAGATAGTGCTGAATGCGTTCACGCGACGGGGAGCACGCGTTTTTGTTACACAAGGCAACTCGATCGTGAACTACGGAGGCTTCCCAGTGCGTGCCGACTATGGGCCTGTGGAGGCCGTCCCCTTCTCGTATACGGTGGAATCCTACTCGTGAAGGAACGCGCGCTACCCTTCGATGCATACTCGCTTCGCGCGCGCTTCTTTCCGGCGCTTTTGGCGGTTCTTCCGCTCTTCGGCCTGGTGGTTCTCTTCGGTGAAGGCCTCCTCGATGGCGACCTTCTTAAGGGGGCAGAAAAGCTCGCTATATCGGCCGTCATCTTGAGCGCTCTTGCATATTTCGCAGCCGACATCGCGCGCCGGCGCGGCCGCACCTACGAAAGTGCATTCGTCATTAGGCACGGATGGCAGACGACCGTGATGCTAAGACATCGCGATCCAAGCATCGATGCGACGACCAAGAAGCGGTATCATCGCGCACTGCGGGAGCTTTCAAAGGTGAATCTGCCGACCGAATCCAAAGAGGCGGCCGACCCAGCAGCCGCGGACGAGGCCTATCGATCGGCGACGAAAGTTCTCCTAGAACACCGGCGCGGCGAGCAATACAAGATTCAGCTGGGCGAGAATGCCTTATATGGGTTTTGGCGCAACCTCGTGGCAATGCGTTCGGTCGCACTTTCGCTCGCCGGTGCCGTCGCTTTTCTCGCTGCCGCTTTGCTGCTAACGTCAGATCGCAATTTCTCCTCGATGCACGCATTTTGGACCGCCGCTGCTGAATACTCCGCTAATCTTCGAACGCTCACGTTTGAGATCACCTATACAGTGCTATATTTGCTTTTTGTCCGCGAAGGTGTCGTGCTCGAAGCCGCGCGCACTTATGCACTGGCTCTGCTTCGGACACTCGATACCCCACCGGAGCACTCTTCATGATGCGAAAATCAAACGAACCTCGACTCACGGCCAGGCCTTGCCTCATGAAAGGGGCAACGTCGCGCTAATGGCAACCGCGCATTCGCCTAGAGACGGCACTACTGCTAATCGAGTGGTTCGCTTTATGATGGACACGCTGCATCGCCTTGCGGCGGCCCACGATTCGCTTCGCAGCGACCCAGCCGGCAGTGCAAGTACGGTCCTTCTCACGGGACTTCTCGTCACGCTCGCGTCACTACGCGAATCCATTCATATAGCAGCAGGATTAGAGTCAACAATACAAAGCGTGATCGATAGATATGAGGCGCATTTTGAGCTGTGGCATCAGATGCGGCACGACGCTGCTCACGTTCCCGACCGTATTTTTCGCGGTCCTCTTAATCCCAGTAATAACGACCCTACAATTCCGAGCGGCGTCAAGGTTATTGGGTACGATCCTCTTAGCGACGACGTCTCAACCGGAATCAGCGTCGGATTTATCATCGGTGACGAAATAATTATCGCTCGAAGAGTAATCGATGAATGCAAGCCGTTCGTCGGTCTACCATAGTTGACTGGGCTAATGGCGCATCACCGATCATCCTGATCTTTAACTGGTCGCACTAAACGACGGCAGCGAACCGAACTCGATCAGTGCCGGGAATAGAAGGTTACCATGCGCGTCCTACGCTTGGAGGCTCCGATACCTCTCGAATAGCGACTTTGCATGTCCGATAAACTCTGATATTGATCTACCGTACCCGGCCGACGTAGTAGCTCGCGGCGTCACACCGTTGAAGAGCTCCTGATCAGGCACCTCAAGCTCGGATTGAAGCGCAGGTAAGTAATGCAGCGTGTCCTGGCGATCGATCGCGCTCAAGAAGGCCTGCCGAGCAGTTGGGCTAGTGCCGGTAGTTGCAAGATCTAGGCCTAACCGTAACGCCGATATTTCCCGGACTAGTTGAATGTACTCCGCGCGAAGCCCAGCTTTTCTAGTGTCGGGGCTCGCTTGGAATTCGTAGCGTTGCTTCTTCAACAGGCGACAACGTCTCGCATTGCCGAGCGTCTCCTCAGCAACGTCGCCAGCGGTATCGCAAGAGGACAGGCTCACGCCGTTCAGTTCGGCAATCGTGTTGAGGACAAGTGGGGCGGCCTCCTCAAGTGTCGTAGCGATAACCGCCAGCCCCGTTTCCAAATCAGATGCCACCGCAAGCTTAGCGGGCCTTCTCTGAACGTATCGTTCCAAAGCGGAGTCGAGACCTGGGTGACCGTAGGTCGCCGCAGCTGCCCAATTCTCCGGATCGGCGGAAGCCGCCGAGAGATCCCACGTGATTGGTCCGGTGATTCGTCCATCTAGCCGCAAATCATCACGCACGACACTCGCATATTCCGCCGACGTAATCGGCAAGTCAGTGATTCCCTGAACGGGAAGCTGATCGTCGATAGTGATACGAGAGGCCTGCGTGTCGTCGAACGGATTCCGTACAAATCCAGGTTCGACGATTCCAAGAATCGGTGGCAACCCGCCAATATACGTGTTGAAGTCAACGATTCGATCCGCAAGTGCTCGATAGCGATTGCGTTCAATCTCGTTGACGAAAAAATTCTGGATGGTTACGGTTGGACGACTCTGACCAAGGCGATCGATGCGCCCGATCCGTTGTTCCACGCGCATCGGGTTCCAGGGCATGTCGTAATTTACAAGGTAACTGCATGCCTGAAGGTTGAGGCCTTCTGCTGCGGCATCGGTCGCTAGGAGAATTTGCACCGAATTCCCACGCACTGCTGCGACCAGGTCAGCCTTGCTGACCGGAAGCCAAACACCGTTCTGGAAGCGGCGCCCTCCGTCTCCGGTGTAGGTCGCGAGCACCGCACCGTATATGGGGACCATTTTGTCCCGGAGATAATCGAGCGTGTCGGTGAACTGCGTGAAAATGATAATGGCCTGGCCGCTGCTTCGCGCTTCGCTAACATACCGTTCGAGTAGCGCAAATTTGCTATCTCCATTGCGAACGCTTTCGATGCGGGCAATATAGCGCTGAATTTCGCTTACTTCACCGGGCAGCAACGGAACCAACGTCGTGTGATCCAAGCTTTCGACGTCGCTCGCATCGTCGTCATCATCGTCTCGCTCATCGGCAATTCGCATTGGAGTCTTCTCCAGCCGATTCACGAGCGATTCACCGATCGCGGCCCACGAACTCGTGAGACGTTGACGATAAATATCTAGGACAAATGCCCGTCGCCCGGTGTGTCCGCCAGCTGCCTGTTCTAGGCGTTGAATATGGTCTCCCAATTCATCAAAAAGTTTCCGTTCTGACTCGGAGAAGTCAATGGCTGGACTACTGACCTCTCGATGCGCTAGTCGCTGGTTCAGCAGCCCGCGGTCAATATAACCGCGTAGCGTCTGTCGCGTGTGACGCGTAACGTGACGTTCAACCGGTCCGTGTAAACGTAACCACAGACGTAACGCGTCGGTCGCTTTTGGATCGCCGATAAAATCGGCGTGGAGCACCGTGGCTTCGACGCTCTTGGTCCCATCGGTGAAGTGCTTAATCCGCTCGATGTTTGACGCCATCAGGTTCAGCTTTAAACCGTCGAGAAACGCCAGTTCGTCCTCGTCAAAAGGGACTCCAACGTTCTGAACGGGCACGCGCGAGACAACTCGCTGCATCTCCAGCCAATCCGGCCGCGGCTTCACGAGCTCCTCGTAGTACCGCTTGAAATAGCCGATATCATCAAAGGGCGACGACATGCCAACAACGCGCAATAAACAATGCAGGTCTTCGACGGAAGTCTGCATAGGCGTCGCGGTCAGCAGCCAGAGTGCCCGCGCCGCACGCTGATCGTGAATACCTTCGAGGAGGCTTAGTAGGCGGTTTCTTTTCGCCTTCTTACCAGTCCCCGAGAATCGTGCATGATGTGCCTCGTCGACGATGATAATGTCGAACGGATCATGTCGCGCCGCTTCGAGGACACGCTCCGCGTGCTCCGTTCGACGAGCCAGATGTGATGAGGCGATAAGCAGCGGCTCAATAAGATAAGGGTTCTCATCAGGTTTTAGGCTACGAGGCGGCACCTTAGGATCCGGCGAGACTCGTAGCGGTCCGCTGGACGCGCTCTAATTAGATCAAGTATTTTCTCGCGCCGCAGCAATTCGATCTTCGGACGCGATACGGCCGGCGTCACGTTGACATCCTTGCCGACGATCTTGCCGGAAACAGTGCCTGCGCTAGTCTCCAGCGCTACCGACAAATCGCCGACTGCCTTGCCTGCCGTGGGCCAGTATTTCTCTAGTCCCTTTCCGAGGCCGAATCCGTCGAGTGACGATACCCGCCCATGCGCCAACAACTCCAACGCGTCGCAGATCGTCGTTTTTCCAGTACCGTTCTCGCCGTAGACCAGCGTCAGCTTTCGGCCTCGTTCAAACGGTAGCGTGAATGTCCTAGAAGATCCCCGAAAGGCCGTGATGGTGAGCGACTTGAGTGGAGGGGTCGTACTCATTCGGCAGCCGCCTTATCCTGAGCCAGCTCAATTTCGAGCTTCCAATCCTGACCTTTCATATTGCCGGCGGCAATCTTAGCGATCAGCACCTCACGCTTATTAGCGCGGAGCAGCCCGGCCGCGATCAGACGATCAACCAGCTCTGCTGATAGGCTCTCCGATGGCGACGATTTAGCGGTCACTGCACCCTCCAGTGAATCGTGAACAGCTGCCGGCGATCAATAGTCTGCTCCAGCTTTAGCTCGATTTGCGCGATCAGCTCAGCACGCTGTGCGTCGATCTTGTCCTGCGCGTCGAAGAGCGACCGTCGTTTAGCGGATCGGTCGGCCTCAAGTGCCTTAACGGCTTTCTGGCCTGCCAGTTTTTCCTCTAAGGTAGAGGCCACAGTAGCCGCGCTGCGGACCTCTCGAATCTGCCTATCTAGCTCCTTCAGCTCGCGCTCTAGCCCGACCTTAAGGTCATCAGCCCAGCCGTCGAGCTTATTCGCCTCCATCTCGAAGAAACGGGCATTACGCTCCGAGATCCTGCGACGGGTTCGATTCTGCTGCTCGGTAATCTGCGCCGCCAGTTCCTCTTCAATAAGGGTGGGCACAGCAATCGATGCGCCCACGCTTGCGTCTACGGTTAGCAAACGATTCAAAGTCTCTTCGTTGAGTGTCGCGCCGTCGTCGCATTGGCCAGCGACCAGCAGGCAGTCCTCGCTCTGACCGAGCGCTTCGATCGACACAAGCACCGCCGTCATCCAGCCGGACCTGCCGACGAACGGCTCGATAAGGCTGATACGCCCCTGGTAAGCGGTATAGTCGAATGCGATTTCGGCAGCGGGCAACTCTCGCCCTAAAGCGTGAGCGATGATGGAACCACCCAGCGGGTGATTGACGCGAAAGAAATGCGCTTCACCTGACCGTCGCGGCAGCTCGTAAAGGCCGATCGGAATAGTGGGGTCGGAGACCCACTCCGGCAGCGCGTCGAGGCGGAACGACGACGCATTGACGAACGATGCAACATCTCTTAGTTCATGCTGGGCTAGGCGCATCAACTGTAGCTCGAAGTGCTTGAGGTATTGGTCGGTGTCCTGATCGCGGAGCTTCAGCTTCTCGCGAACCTCGTCGTCGAAATTCTCTAGTAGCTTTCGGCGCGCCGCCGTCATCGCGTCGCTGATTTCCAGGCTTAGTTCGAGTTGAAGGCTATCAAAGGCCGTCTGGATCTCGATCGGCTGGCGGCATTGCTGATAGATTTCGGCAATGCGCTTTTCGAAATCGACGCCCGATTCAATGACTCCCAGCACCTCATCGCTCGCTCCGAACACGCCTTCGAAGAGCTGGAACTTCTCGGAGAGAAGCTGATAGACGCGTTGATCCGCCGCATTCTTGTGATTGAGGAAATTCACGACGACTACATCGTGCTTTTGGCCGTATCGGTGGCAACGGCCGATGCGCTGCTCGATGCGCTGAGGGTTCCACGGCAAGTCGTAATTGACGATCATCGAACAGAACTGTAGGTTGATACCTTCGGCGCCCGCCTCGGTCGCAATCATAATCGTTCCGCGTTCTCGGAAATAGTCGACCAAGGCGGAACGCATGTCGGCCGTACGCGACCCGGTGACGCGATCCGAGCCCGCATGACGCCCAAGCCATTCTCGATAGACCGCGCGCGACTTCTCGTCCGTATTGCTGCCGTTGAACAAGACGATAGAATCTGCCCAAGGGCTATCCCCTAGGACGCGAAGGAGGTACGCCTGCGTGCGCCGGGATTCGGTGAAGATGATCGCCTTTTCGGCAGCGCCGAACTCGCGTGCCTTAGCGAATCCGACTTTCAACGCTGCGAGCAGAGCGCGTCCTTTAGCGTTTTGCTCGATGGACGTAGCCAGAACGGCAAATGCCCGCAGCTCGGCTATCTCGGTTTCGAGCGCGCGGATATCCGCTTCGCTTAGCGGCTCGGCGGCATCGTCGTCCGTCCATTCGTCCTGGGTCTCGTCGAGGGCTTCGTAATCCTCCTCGACCGTATCCGTCAGGTCGGTGAGGCGCTTGCCCTGGTCGAGTCGCGCCTGGAGGCGGTCGGAGATCGAAGCGAGTGCGCCGGCAATAGCGAAGGACGACGATGCCAGCAATTTACGCAATACCAACGTCATCAGAGCGCGCTGACCAGGGGGGAGAGCCCACAGATTATCGCGCTGAAGGTACGCGCTAACAAGGTTATAGAGCTTGTCCTCGGCCTCATCGGGGCTGAACTCTTGTAAGATCGCGTGCCGCCGTGTGTAAGGCACATACGCCATCACCTGTCTTCGCAGCGTACGATGACAAATGGGCTTGAGTCGTGCGCGAAGTAAATCGAATTCACGATTCTGAGCTGTGCCGACGAACTGTTCGCGGAAGCTCTTAACGTCGCCGAAGACGCGGTCGTCGATGAAACTGACGAGACCAAATAACTCCAGCAGAGAGTTTTGCAGCGGTGTCGCCGTCAGGAGTAGTTTGTTACGTTCAGTAAGCGCGCCCTTGAGGGTATTCGCGATCACATTCGACGCCTTGTAGGCGTTGCGAAGCCGATGAGCTTCGTCAATTACGACCAAGTCCCAAGGCGTCCGCGCTACCTCCGCAGCTCTACTCCGAGCAAATTGGTAGGAGCAGATAACAACTCGATCCTGCGGTTCGAATGGGCTGAAATGTCCAGCTTTGATTTCGGCATTGTACGAGCGCGCTTCTAAGATCGTGCTGGGGATGAAGAACTTTTCCGCAAGCTCTTGCAGCCACTGCTTTCGCAGGTTGGCCGGAACGATGACGAGGATGCGGCGCCGGGCTTCCGCCCAGCGCTGAGAGATCACTAGCCCGGCCTCAATCGTCTTGCCAAGTCCGACCTCGTCGGCAAGTAAGGCGCCCTTCGATAACGGTGATGCGAACGCAAACAAGGCCGCATCGACCTGATGCGGATTTACGTCGACCTGTGCGCCGGCAACCGCGACGGCGAGACGTTCCGCGCTATCGGAGGAGCGTCGTCGAATGAGATCGTGCGCAATGTATTTCGCTTGGTAATCAGTGATCATCTTGCGCGCAGCGTACCTTGGAGCGCCGAAGGGAAAGCGACGGCAGACGAGCCGGTTCGCAAACCACCTCTACGTCCCACGCTGTTGCCGCCCCGGGTTCGCCCTCGAAGGACCTTATGACTCTGGCTCACGTGGACGCCTGTATTCCTTCTACTGCCGCCGCTTACATATTGGCTCAACCTAAGCATCAAGGCTGCCTACGCTATACCCCGTCGGAGCCCAGCCGCTCAGCAGACGGCTTTACAGGTGAAAACATATGTTCGATCTTCCACGTGTAGCCAGCTAGCGCCCGCCTGCAGACAATCGCTGGCGTTGGAGCCTTGGCGCGTGCTGCGCAAGGGCCCGTCCCAAGAGCTGGGCGATCGCGGGATGCACGGTCAAGGCAAGTCGGATGTGTGCCGAGGGCCGGCCGCTCGTCAACGTCCCTTGCCTCTCCTTTCCCTCGCAACTCGGCGACGGTTCACGCTAAGCAGGAGGTATTGCGACTGAGGAGAGCCCAGCGAATCGAGCGCGCCTCCGGCCGATCCGGCCGTATAAGCCGTTTGAGCGCCTTCCGAAGGACGCGATCGCAGCCAAACTACGATAAGTCCAATAAATCAAAATAGGGCTCCGATTTGATATGTGCCGTATAATCGTAGTATGGCTACGACTAGCCCTGGCAAACTAAAGAATCTCTACGCCCACCTGCCGGCGGCAGCCCCTTTGACTTCAGCCGACCTGGCCAGCCTCGGCATATCCGCAGACCTCGCTGTCCATTACGCACGCGCAGGCTGGTTAACCCGCCTGGCGCGCGGCGTATATTGCCGCCCGGGCGATGATCCCCTGGCACTGTACCCCAGCCTACGTTTGCTCGAGCGAAAGATCCAAGGCATGCACGTCGGCGGCAAGTCGGCGCTGGATTGGTATGGGGTGCGTCACTACGTCTCGCAAGAAACCGTCTTACACTTGTACGGTTGGGCCGCCGCTCGTCTGCCGGATTGGTTCGTCCGTCAATTCCCTAGCGAGTACCACCGCAAGCGGCTGTTCGAGGAACAATCGACCAAGCCGCTGAGCGTTGACCGCTTCGAGCATCGGAGCGGCGCGCCGCTCGTTGCGGCACCCGAGCGCGCCATACTGGAGTTGCTCAGCGAGGTCGGCGTTCGCCAGCCATTGCAGGAGGCTCGCGAAATCATGGAGGGCACGTACAACTTGCGTGCCGACATACTTGATGAGCTGCTGAGGCATTGCACGAGCGTAAAGACCGTGCGCTTGTGCCTGCAGCTCGGCCGCGAACTGAAGCTGAACTGGTTCTCGAAACTCGACGTCACGAAGCTGCCCACCGGTAGCGATCGGCCTTGGGTATCCAAGTCCAAGCACGGTTTGCTCGTGCTGAAACCATGAATCAGGTGTATCTCGATACGGCTCGTCTGCTGACGCAGGCGGCGCCCCTTGTGTTTGCCGGCGGCATCTTCGCGTTGAAAGGTGGAACCGCCATAAACCTGTTCTTCCGTGACATGCCGCGATTATCAATCGACTTGGATCTCGTCTTTGTCGATCACCGCTTGTCTCGCGATGAGGCCCTGGCGTCCATCAACGCAGCGATCCGGGAAGCCGCCAGCCGCCTTGAGGCAAGCGGATTCCAGGCGCACGTCACAAAGGCCGACGACGTAGGCGAAACCAAACTGTTTGTTCGGCGCGGTATTATCGAGATCAAAGCAGAGGTAAACTTCGTCATGCGGGGCACCGTCCATCCGGTGCAGACTGCATCGCTGACCCCTAAGGCAAAGGCAGTGCTGCTCGCCGATCTGGAACTACCCGTTCTATCGCTCGAGGATGTATACGGTGGAAAGCTCGTTGCCGCGATGGACCGGCAGCATCCCCGCGATCTGTTCGACGTGCTGCAACTTCTTGCTCATGAAGGCATCACGCCCGGTATCCGGCGGTGTTTCGTCGTCTACCTCGCCTGCCATAACCGCCCAATCCACGAAGTGTTGTTCCCAGCGCGCAAGGACATTGCGCAGGAATATGAACGAACGTTCCGCGGGATGACCGCCAACCCGGTTGAACTGGCGGACCTACTATCAGCCCGCGAGCGAACGATCGCTGAACTTCAAAGCAACCTGAGCGCGCACGAACGGAATTTCTTGCTCTCGCTCGCCCATGCAGAACCGGATTGGTCCCTGCTTGAGGTCGAGCACCTGGAACAGTTGCCGGCCCTTCGCTGGAAGCTGCAGAATCTTCGACAATTGGCAAAAAGGAATCCGGAGAAGTTGCGGGGTCAAGCCGATGAACTGAGTCGGCAGCTCCAGCTGCCGTGATGCGCCTGCGGTCGGCCGACGTGATTGGCGTCAACTCCGCCGACGTAGCGAAACACATCGACGCGGCCCTCGCGAGTAGACATCTTAGTAGGCCCGCACCGGAACCAAAAAGGGCTCGTATGAATAGCGTCCGTGATCTGCTCATGCGATGGAGTCTAGCACCGCTTCCACACGGCCATATGGCGCGGGGGTTACCGCAGGGTAAAAGTGCAGCCAGGCGTCCACTACCACTATCTGGCAGGCGCTCACCTCGCCTAACTCGGCGCCGTCCGCTCGTTCGGCCGCGGCGTCTCTTTTTCGACGCGCTTTTCTAGTCCGTATTCTCTTCCGCTTTCTATTCCGCCGCGGCGTCTATTTTTCACGCGTTTTTCTAGTCCGCATTTTCTTCCGCTTTCTATTCCGCCGTGGCGTCTCTCTTTCACCCGCTTTTCTAGTCCGTATATTCTTCCGCTTTCTATTCCGCCTCGGCCTCTCTTTTTCACGCGCTTTTCTGGTCCGTTTTTTGCTCCGCTTTCTATTCCGCTTCAGTTCCGCATTGTTATCGTTTGCGTTTCAGTTTTTTCTCACCGCCGTTTATGCTAGAAACGGAGTTTATTGGCAGGATAGGATGTGCCTAGGCACATCGGGAACGAGCGGCGCGACGGAGGCCTAACTATGCCTCTCAGGACCACGGTGCAATTGAACTTGACGGTCCCCGCTGACGTGGCTCAAGAAACATGATGAACAGCCAAGCGAGCTGGCTTGACGATTTCAGATTGCGTTGCGGCCCGGATTCGGGACGATGCCAGCACGGCCACGTTGCCGGCTGCGACGACCGACGCGCGAGTCGGATACGTGATCGTGAGCGCGATAACGGCGTCATATCGCTCGTGACGGCGGCGGACGAGAGCACGCAGAAGGCTCCGAAATGCGCCCAGTCAAGCCTCTGCAAATCACTGCGCGTACTTACCGCCCGACGGCACCTGAGCCGAAGCACTCCGCCCCCGCTCGCCACCCTCGCCCCAGGAGCCACCAGGAGTACAGTACGCACGGACGCCGGTTGGCGGCCAGTAACATCGTGTTTAGAATAGTGCGCTACTGTTGGTGGCATGCAAGACCACGCAACACTCACCGTCACCACCGCGGAAGCAGCGCGGCTGCTCGGCATCAGCCGTAACCTGGCCTACGAGGCGGCCAGACGCGGCGAGATTCCGACGATTCGGATCGGCCGCCGGATTCTCGTTCCAATTGCTGCTCTGGAACGACTTCTTTCCGAGCGAGAAAGATGAGGGATGCAACGACGGAAAAGCCGCCGGTGCGAACGCGCGCGCGAGGTCCACGATCGCTTTCTCGCTCTGAAGAAACGCCCCAAGGGCGCGCGGCAACGTGCCGCCAAAGGACTGCTTCCATCTCACAGCCGGACGTCGGCGCCGATCATCGCAGGCCACCTTAACGTGGCCGCGGGCGAGCGAACGGGAGGGGACTAGTGAAGGGCTACGTCGCACGCGGCCGCGCACCTGGTTCGTGGTATCTGCGCGTCGAGCTGCCACGAAGCGCAGACGGCAAGCGACGTCAGCGACGCGAGGTCATGCACGGCACGAAGCGCGACGCGGAGCGGCGTCTCCGTGCGCTGCTCGCGGAAGTCGAGACAGGCGGATACGCCGATGGCGGCCGTACCTCATGCGCGGATCTCTTCACCGGATGGCTCGCCGCGACGGAGCATCGAGTCGGCGCGAAGACCGTGCAGCGGTATGGCTCGATCGTGCGCCTCTACCTCGTGCCCGCGTTTGGCGGCCTGCGGGCCGAGCAACTGCGTCCCGCTCATATCGAAGCGGCCGTCGCCAAGTGGGCAACCGGACCGCGGAACGATAAAGAAAAGGGCACGCTATCGCCGCGCAGCGTTAAGCACGCGCTCGACACGCTACGCGCGGCCCTGCGCTGGGCCGTCCGCATGGGGATCCTTGTCCGTAATCCGGCCGACGCCGTCTCCTCGATCAAGGTCGAGCGCAAAGAGATGCGCGCTCTCGACGCCGCCGGCGTCGCAGCGCTCGTTGAGGCCGCGCGCGGAGGCGAACTCGAGAACCTCATCATCGTCGCGGTCGGCTCCGGCCTGCGCCGCGGCGAGCTATGCGGTTTGCGCTGGCGCGACGTTGACTTCGAGGCTTCGCGCATCTCCGTGCGACGGTCGGTCGAGGTGGTCAACGGCGAGCGCCGCGAAAAGGAGCCCAAGACGGCGCGCAGCGCGCGCACGATCGCGATCCCCGGCTTCGTCGTCGAAGCACTTCGCGCGCAGCGGAAGGCACAGAACGAGCGCCGGCTCCTCCTCGGGCTCGGTCGCGATGACAACGCCTACGTTTTCGACCGTGCGGACGGCACGGCGTACGATCCCGGCCCGCTCAGCCTGCACTTCGCGCGGTTCGTCAAGAGCGCCAAGCTCGAACACGTCCGCCTTCACGACCTGCGGCACTCTGCGGCCACGCTCATGCTCGCCAGCGGAGCCGACCTCAAGAGCGTTTCGACGTGGCTCGGCCATTCCGAAGTCGGCACAACCGGCAACCTCTACCTCCACCACGTCGAGCAGATCGAGCGAGCAGCCACCGCGCGTTTCAACGATCTCCCGGGCGCCTCGCTCACGACCTTGCGAAAGGCTCAGAAGTAAGCCCGTTTTCCCGACTCCGTGCCGCAGCGGTGCCGCACGGCGCCTTCGACAACGAAAAAAGTCCGTGGTTACAGGTTTCTTGGTAGCGCCACGGGAGTCGGATCCGTTGATGCGCGGTAGCGTCCTCGCCCAGGGCTGCCGCGAGGCCTGAATAGCCGAGCCCACCTGGGCGCGGGGGCGGCTCAACTTGCAGTTGCGCCGGGCGGTTCGGGGTGCCGCCGCCGCCAGGGGTCGCATCGGGCAGCCCCCGAATCTTACCTGAGCATGTACGAACCAAAGGCGGACCCGTTCTTCGATCAGCTCAAGGCCGACGTCCTCGAGGGCGCGGCGGCCCTTGATCGCGGCGAGGCGATCCCCGCTGAGGCGGTTTACGCAAAAGCGTACGCGCTCATCGACAAGATCGAGAAGGAGCGCGACGAGGAATAGCCGCTGCCCGTGGCTCGCGTCGTCTTCTCCTCGCAAGCGGAGGCCGATCTCCTCTCGATCGGTGGATATATCGCACGGGATAGTGCGGTTCGAGCTCGCGCGTTCATCGCGCAGATCGTAGAGCGCGCCAACGCGCTAGCGACCTTGCCGCATCGGGGACGCCGGCGTCCAGAGATCGGCCCGGAGTTTCGTTCGATTCCGGTCCCACCCGTCGTCGTCTTCTATCGCGTGACTGACGAGACGGTGGAGATCGTTCGAATCGTCGACGGCCGCCGCGATCTTCAGACTCTGTTCTAGTCCGCGGCCATCCCCGTCTTCCCGGCTCCGTGCCACAGCGGTGCCACGCGCCGCCGTCAGCAACGAAAAAACCCCGTCGTTACAGGGTTTTCATGGTAGCGCCAACGGGAGTCGAACCCGTCTCTCAGCCTTGAAAGGGCCGCGTCCTAACCGATAGACTATGGCGCCACGTGGGCCCGGCTGGATTCGAACCAGCGCGCAACCAGTTATGAGCCGGCCGCTCTACCGCTGAGCTACGGGCCCGGCCGTCTCCTATATCGGGACCATCCCCGCTTTTCCTGGTAGCGCAAGGGCGGCGACCCGGGCGGTCCCGGCCTTGGTCAGGCCGGGACCCGCGAGCGGCGGAAGATCGTCGCGCCCGGGTAGCGCGCGACGTCGCCCAGTTGTTCCTCGATTGCGAGCAGCCGATTGTACTTCTCGACGCGGTCGCTGCGGCAGAGCGAACCCGTCTTGATCTGCCCGGCGCCCGTGGCGACCGCGAGATCGGCGATCGTCGTATCGCCCGTCTCGCCGGAGCGATGCGAGATCTGAGCGCGGAAGCCCGCACGATGCGCCATTTCGACGGCATCGAGCGTTTCCGTGAGCGTGCCGATCTGATTGACCTTGATGAGGATCGCGTTCGCGCTCCCCTCTTCGATCCCGCGCGCCAAGCGCTGCGTGTTCGTCACGAAGAGGTCGTCGCCGACGATCTGCACGTTTGCGCCGATACGCGCGGTCAACGCGCGCCACGTCTCCCAATCGTCCTCGGCGGCGCCGTCTTCGAGCGACACGATCGGGAAGCGCTCCGAGAGATCCGCGTAGAGATCGACCAGCTCGGCGCCGCTGAACGCTTTGTCCTTGGTCAGCGGATAGTACTTCCCGTCCGAAAAGAATTCACTCGAGGCGGGATCGAGCGCGATCGAGATGTCGACGCCCGGCTTGTAGCCCGCGCGCTTGATCGCCGCGACCAAGAGATCGAGCGCCTGATCCGGCGTCTCGAGCGGCGGCGCATAGCCGCCCTCGTCACCGACGAGCGTCGGCAACCCGCGCTCGTGCAAGATCTTCCCGAGCGCATGAAACGTCTCCGCACCGTAGCGCAACGCTTCGGCGAACGAGGGCGCGCCGGCCGGAACGATCATGCACTCCTGAAACTGCAGCGCACCTTGCGCGTGCTTGCCGCCGTTGATCACGTTCATCATCGGCACCGGCAGCGTGCTTGCGCTGGGCCCGCCGAGATAACGGAAGAGCGGCAGTCCCAAGCTCGCCGCCGCGGCGCGCGCCGTCGCGAGCGAAATTCCCAGAATCGCGTTCGCACCGAAGTTCGCTTTGTTCGGCGTGCCGTCGAGTTCGATCAGACGCTCGTCGATCTCGCGTTGCGCGGTCGCATCGAGCCCTTCGATGACCGGACCCAACATCTCGTTGACCGCGGCGACGGCGCGCAAGACGCCCTTACCGCCGTAACGCGCCGGATCGCCGTCGCGCAGTTCGACGGCCTCGAACGCGCCCGTCGACGCGCCGGAGGGAACCATCGCCTCTTCCACGGCGCCAAAGGTGGTCGCGACGGTAACCGCAACCGTCGGGTTCCCGCGCGAATCGAGCACCTCGCGGGCATGGACGCTTTCGATGAGCGGACGGCCGCCGCCACGTAATGATTCGATCACGGCCGCGAGGGTTCGCGTTCGCACAGGGCGACTCCCTCGGCCGTTGAACCCCCGGCTTCAAAAGGAGCTTAATCGCATGGATTTCGGCAATTTATTCGGGGGCAACCCCCTGGACTTGGTCAAACAGCTCAGCGGCGACCAACTCGGGAACCTGCTTCAAAACGGTTCCGCCCAGGTCGACGATACGACGCGCGCGTCGCTCGGGCAGCACCTGCTCGACGCGTTCACGAACCACGTACCGTTCACGGGGACGGGCGCCGAGGCCGCGACGCAAGCCGGGACGAGCGCAGACGCCGTTCAAAGCGGAGACCCCGGCGCCGTCGGTTCGCTCATCGACTTCGCGAAGGGCCACCCGGAGGTCATCCAGGCGGCCACGTCCGCATTCCTAGAGAGAAACCCCGCACTGCTCACGCAACTCGGGCCCTCACTGATGGGCAGTCTCTTTGGCGGCGGCCGGTAAGCCACGACACGGCGCTCCGCTCGAATCGAAGAAGCCTCGCGATGATCGCGAGGCTTCTTCATGTACGCAGGGGCCGCGGCTCCGGCGGCCGGCGTGCGGGGCCGGATTCAGACGTCGACGAGCCACTTCTCGAGTTCGGGCGGGCGAGAATGAATCTCACCGGGCTCGAACCAGATCGCGATCTCACGCTTCGCGCTTTCCACGGAGTCGCTGCCGTGGACGAGGTTGCGGCCGATCGTCTGACCGAAATCGCCGCGGATCGAGCCGGGGGCGGCTTTGATCGGGTTCGTCGCGCCGATCGCGGAGCGGCTCCCTTCGACCGCGTCCGAGCCTTCGATGACGAGCGCGACGATCGGGGCGCTCGTGATGTACGAGACGAGGCCCGCAAAAAACGGTTTCCCTTCGTGCTCGGCGTAGTGACGCCGGGCGAGCGCGTCGCTCGTGAGCAACAGCTTCGCAGCCGCGATCGTATAGCCGCGCCGCTCGAAGCGGGCGAGGATCTCGCCGGTCAGCCCGCGGGCGACGGCGTCGGGTTTGATGAGGATGAGCGTTTGTTCGATAGCCATGACGCCGCGTAGTACGGTATGAGCGGAAAGGAAGCCTGGTCGGCGTTCGATGCGGCCGGCGTCGCGCTCGCATTGCGCGAAACGCGTTTTCACCTCGACTGGCGCGAGGCGACCGATAGCACGAACGACGACGCGGCGGCGCTGCTGGGCGATGGCGCTGCGGCCGGCCGCATTCTCGCCGTCGACTATCAGGCGCAGGGCCGCGGGCGGCATGCACGCGCTTGGCTCGCACCGCCGGGATCGTCCCTGCTCTGCACGGCCATCTTGCCCGAAGCGATCGCGGCGAGTGCGCTGTGGGCCCTGCCGTTCTGGTGCGCACTCGCGGTGGCCGGTGCGGTCGAGGAAACGACCGGCTTGCGCCTCGCGCTGCAATGGCCCAACGATCTGCTGCTCGACGGACGCAAGTGCTGCGGCATTCTTTCCGTGAGCCGCGTGCAAGGCGCGAAGGCGTTCGTTGCATGCGGCGTCGGCCTCAACGTCGTGCGCCCGCTCTCGTCGGCCGAATTGCTCGCGCTCGACCCGCAGCCCGCGTTTCTCTCGGAGCGCGCACCGGACGTGCGGCGCGAGCCGCTGCTGATCGCGCTCGCACAGCAATATCAAACGCAGTTCGAGCTGCTCGCCGATCCGGCTGCGGTAGCGCGCCGCTGGGAAGTGCGTGCGAACCTGTACGGAACGACGTATCGCATCCTTCGCGACGGTGATGCGACGCCGTTCGAGGCCGAGGGGCGCCGGATCGCCGGCGACGGCGCGCTGATCGTCATGCGGGCCGGTCGCGAGGAGCGCATCGGCCTCGCCGACGCGCGCGTCCTGCGCTAGGAGCCGCGTTCCGTCCGCTCAGCCGAGCAGCGGCCGCCGGGCGCGGCGCTCGCAGCTCTCGCAGAGGTGCGGATGCTTATTGTCCGTGTCGAAGATCGAGTTCGAAACGACCATCGCGCAGCGCGGCTGCTGACAGTGGCGCAGGCCCATCGCGTGGCCGAGATTGTGAACGGACTCCTTGAGCAGGCGCTGGAAGAGCAAGTTCTCGTCGGCTGCCTCGCGGTAGAACTCGGTGCGCATCCGGTGCAGCGAGACCAGCGCCACCTTGTGCTCGTCGCTCCCGTCGCCGAAGACGAATTGATGCGAGATCTTGTAGAGATCGTAGTCGGTCACCACGAGGCGAAAGCCCTCGAAGGGCAGCTCCATGGCGGCAGCTCGCGCGACGAGCGTATTCAGAAAGAGCTGCTTGCGCACGCTGTTCAGGCTCGTCGCCGGCACGCGCAGCGTCCGCTCGACGCTACATGAGAGCAGAAAACGCTCCTCGAGGCACAGCGCCAAACGCGTGAGGAGGGAGGCGTCGATCGCGTTGACCGGGACAATGCCGATTCGACCCACGGAGTCACCCATTATCGCAAACGTGCGAGGTATTAACTTCCAACGTTGGCGCCGCGCCCCCTCAACCCCTCGTGCAGCATTGCACGCATTCCATCGCGAAGTGCGCGGCATGATCGTCGGCATCGGGATCGACCTCGCGGAAGTCGAGCGCTACCGCTTCGATGCAACCCGGCTCGAGTGGTTCGCACGCAAGATCTACACGGAGGAAGAGATGGCCTACGCGCTGCGCAAGCGGAATTGGCCGGAGCGGCTCGCCGGATTCTTCGCCGCGAAAGAGGCCGCACGCAAGGCGTTCGGCTTCGCGATCCCATGGCGCCAGGTCGGCGTCTCGCACGCGCCGAGCGGGAAGCCCGTGCTGCGCTTCTACGGCAGGGCGAACGACTTGCCCGAGCGAGCCCGGGTCGATGCGATCCATCTCACGATCACGCACACGGCCGCGACGGCGGCCGCCGTCGTCGTCCTCGAACGGAACCCCTGATGCGCGTGCTCGACGCCGCGCAAATGCGCGAGGCCGATGCGCGCGGCTGCGCGCGGCTCGGCGAGGTCGCTTTGATGCGCTCTGCCGGAAGCGCGATCGCCGAAACGATTCGAGCGCTCGCGCCCGGCGCTCGGCGCATCGTTGCATTTGCCGGGCCTGGAAACAATGGCGGGGACGCGTTTGCCGCGTTCGCGGCCCTCGCCGAACTGGGGCTCGGCCTCGAGTTCGAATGCACGGTCTACGCGCTCCCCGCGCCCACGCCGAGCGAGGCGCGTCGCGACGCGGAAACGCGCGCCGCGGCCGCCTTCGTGAAGGTGACGACGTTCCCGCGTTCGCTCGCCGAAGCGAGCGCCGCGCTCGAACGCGCGGATCTCGCGCTCGATGCGATGCTGGGAACGGGAGCCCGATCCGTCCCGGGCGCCGCATTCGCGCCGGCGATCGAAGCGCTCGCTCTGTTCGGCGGTCCCGTGCTCGCGATCGACATCCCGACGGGCGCCGACGCGACGAGCGGCGCGCTCGCCCCCACGTTCGTGCGCGCGCATGCGACGATCTCGCTCGGCGCACCGAAATTGGGACTCTTGCTCGAGCCGGCGCGCTCTGCTGCGGGCAAGCTGCTCGCCGGCGATATCGGCATCGCCGGCGAGATCTGCGCGCTCCCGCCGCCCCATATCGAAACGCTCGCTCGGCGCGAGGCGAGCGCGCTTCTTCCACGGCGCGCGGCCGAGGTCGACAAACGTGCGGCCGGCGCGCCGCTCGTGATCGCCGGTTCCGTGCAATTCCCCGGCGCCGCCGTGCTCTGCGCGCGCGGCGCGGCGCGTGCAGGCGCAGGCTACGTCACGGTCGCGACGCCAGCCCATGCGGCGCCGGCCCTACGCGCGCACCTCATCGAGCAGGTCGTCGTGACCTGGGACGAAGGCGCTGTCGACGAGGCGATCGATACGCTGCTCGAACTGACCCGGCACGCGTCGTCGGTCGCCATCGGGCCCGGCCTGAGCCTGGGAGAGGCGACGGGCCAGATGTTGCGCGGGTTCATCGCGCGCCTCGAATTGCCGTTCGTCGTCGACGCGAGCGCGCTCTACCACGTGGGCAAGCATCTCGACCTGCTGCGCGGGAAGCGCTGCGTCTTGACGCCGCACGAACGCGAATTCGCGCGCCTCTCCGGTGAGGGCACGATCGCCGCGGGCTCCCGCAGCGCGCGCTTGCGCGCGTTCGTTGCGCGCACGGGCGTCACGACGCTGCTCAAAGGCCCGGCGACGGAGATCGACGACGGTACGACGCTGCACGTCAATGCGAGCGGTTCCGCCGCCCTCGCGACCGCGGGGAGCGGCGACGTCCTCACCGGGATCATCGCGACGCTGCTCGCGCAGGGCCTCGAACCGGTCGACGCCGCGCGCCTGGGGGCGTACTGGCACGGCGTGGCGGGCCAAGTTGCCGCAGCGCGCAGACCGGTCGGCGTCGTCGCAAGCGATCTTCCCGAGACGCTCGCGGAGGCGTTCGCTGAAATTTCGCGCGTTTCACCCTTTGAAAGCCCGAGCGTGCAACCGCTGGTTTGAGCGAGGGCACGCGTCCTTAGATCCGGTACCTCAAGCGGAACTGCAGCGTGCGGGCCAGCGGATAGCTCTGTGGGATATAGGCGCCCGTGCCGTACGTCCACGGCACGGACTGCGTGACGCCGTCGTTCGTCGGGACGCCGTTGCCGAGCGTGTACGGCGTCGTCCCGGCGGGCAAGCCCGGCGCGCACGGCGCCGTTCCGGCGAGAATCTGACCGTAGCACGCTGCGTAGGCCGCGTTGCCGCCCGTGTATCCGGGCGGCCCGATCAAGTACGGATTGTTCTGATAGGCCGTCGGCGCGGAGTTCCCCAAGAGGTTCGCGACGTCGAGAATCGCCGTGAGCCTCGGCGTGAGATCTCCCTCGACGTGCAGGTTGACGGTGAACTGCGGCGTCGAACGCAGCGTATTGGGATCGTTGCCTTCGTTCGTCCCCAGGTTGCCGATATACGGATTCGTGGCCGCGTCGTACGGCCGCGAGGGATCTGCCAGAAAATAGTAGTTGGCGCCTGGATTGACGTAGTTGTCGTTGGGGACCTGGACCGGCTTGCCGGTGACCGGGTCGAAGATCCAGGCCATCTTTCCGTTACCGTACGGGTAACCGGTCGAGTACGAAAGCGACGGCGTGATGCGCAGCCGTCTTGATGCAGTGACGAACTCATACTTGAGCTCCGCCACAAAATCCGGCAGGTAACTCACCGGGAAAAGATGCCCCGCGGCGATCGCCGGCGCGTTGAGGCTATTATACGCGTACTGCGACGCGCTCGACGAGAATCCGCGATTCAGATTGGCGTCGAACGAGAATCCGCCGTTCTTCACATAGAGTTCCAAGCCGCTGGCACGAAGGTTCCCGATGTTCGTCGGAACTCCGACGCCGCCCGGATTGAGGCCCGCCGAAACCGCCGAGCGGAAGTTGAACGGGAGAACGTCGATCAGATTGCTTTCCAGCTTCTGAAAATACGTCACGCGGAACTGCGTCCGTCCGCCGCCCTCGAACGAGTACGTGAAGTCGTTCGCGGTCTCCGCGGCAAGCGGCACGAACGGCGCCGGGTTTCCGCTTGCATCGACGTTCGCCGAATCCACGCGGTCGACTTCCAGCGGTGCCGGCGCCACCGTAATGCGGTCGAAGTTGAAACGCAACGCGTACCTCGTTCCCAAACGGTATGAAGCGCCGAAATGGGGATCGATCGCTCCGAGATCGTACGCGTTGCCGACGCTGGGCTTGAACGTTGCGTGGGTCGCGCGCAGGGCTCCCATGATGTCGAGCCGATCCGTGAGGGACCACGTGTCGCCGGCGTAGGCGAGGTACGAGCCGATCGTCGGATGAGAGGTGATGACCTCGTCGGCAGTCGGGACGACCTGGTCGAGATAGGACGTGTTCGTTCGATACTCGGCACCGAAGCGCACGCGGTGACGGCCGAGCACGGCCTCGTTATCGAGATTGACGCCGTACTGCTGCTGCCACGACGTCTCGAAGAGAGAGACGGAACCGTCGGGAAAGCCGTTCTCATCCCAAAATGGTCCGCCCGCCGAGGATCCGGTGCGGGATTGATAGAGTTGCAGCCGAGAGAAGACGCGCGCGCCGGTATGCTGCCATTGCGCTTTGACGACGTCGAAGTTGCCGCGCACACCGGCCGCATAGTTCACCGGCGCGTTCGGGTCGGTCTCGCCCGGATACACCGTCGCCGCGCCGTCGAATTGGCCGACCGTTTGGCCCGCGTACGGCGAGCCGAACTGGTTGTACGCCGCCTGTCCGACCAAGGCCAGGAGCGAGAGGTCGTCCTTCGGCGTCGCCTGATAGTGCGCGTTCGCCGCAATCGAGTATTGACCGCGCGTCTGCAGCGACAGCCCGTACGTCGCGGCTTCGGCCGGATAGAACGTGTGCCCGTCGCCGTACTTGAAATACTCGCTCCCGAAATTGCTTGCGAAGGCGTAGCGCCACTTGAGGTCCGGCGTCGCACGCAGGATCTGCACGTCGAACGATTGATACTTCGTTCCGGCCCCGTCCGCGATCTCGAAGGTCGAGCGTCCCGGGTAGGTACCGACGGCGGGAATTTGATTCACGATGCCGCCGAGCGCGTTGTCGCTTTCGTTCGAGTAGCCGGCGAGCGTGACGTTGGTCGACGCGATCCCGGTCGTCGGAAGCTGGGCGCCGTCGATGTTGCCGCCCGGCTCCGCGATGAGGCCCTGCGGAATCGGCACGGAGTCGTAATCGAAGACCGTATCGCTGACGCGGCCGCCGCGCAAGATCGCGTTCGCGAAGGGATCGAGATCGACGCCCGGCACGTTCGCGATCGCGCCTTGTACGGTGCCCTGCGTGTAGCTCGCAAGCCCGGCAGAGGAGGTCGTCGGGAAACTCGCGCGCGCCGCATCGCCGTCGACGTGGAACGTGTCGCTCGGCGCGCCGAGCTCGAAGGCCGTAGTGCGCGCACGGACCGAGCCGATCGTGCGCAGGCCTTTCTCCAGGTGAAACGACGTGCGGTGTTCCTGACCGGACAGCACGGTGATCCCGCTTTGGTTTACGGACTCGAAGCCCGGCGCCTCGGCCGACACGACGTAGGTATCCGGGACGACGCCGAGGATCGCAAAGCGTCCTTGCGCGTCGGTAACGGCCGAATAGCGGCCTGACGGCGCCGCCGCCGAAACTTTGGCGCTTGGAATCGGCGACCCGCTCGCCGTCGCGACGGTACCGGCGATCAGGCCGGTCGTCGCTTCGGCAGCGCCGGCGATGTTCGCTACGCCGGCGACGGAAATGAGGATGAGCGCAAGCGCAAGTAGCGCTGGTGCGCGCAGCAATGACTTCACGACAACTCCTTCAAAAGGGAAGCGGATTGAGCTTCCCGGATGCGGTCAGAGGCTGGTAGCCGGTCGCAACCGGCGTAGCTTAAGCCGTCTGAAGGAGCGGCGGCGCGCGGCCGCCGATTTGACGCACGTGCGGCGCCTGCGCGCGCAGGCACGCGGGTTCGTCGCGCCGCCGGAACGTTAGCCAGGATTCCCCGAGATTGCGCGCGAGCAGGATGAACTCGATCGCAATGCCGACCAGCGACGCCAGAGCCTTCACGACGGCTCGCACGATCCGCTGCATCGCGAACAGAGATCCCGCGCCGATGAGCGCATGCATCGCGAGGCTGAAAAGGACCGGGCCGCCGAGCCACGCCGTGCCGCCGAGCAACGTGCCGCCGACGACAAGTTGCTCGGTGCTCTCCATGAGGAAGAGCACAGCCAACTGCATTGCGAAAAGACACGGCAGATCGCGAGCCGTGGAGCGCGTTCCGATCCCTCGGGCGATGTCGGCGAACCGAACGCGCGAGCGGTTCGGGGCGCGACGCAGCATGTCGATGCAGCGCACGGCGACGATCTCGAGCACGAGCAACAACCCGCCGAGCAACGTCGGGATGACGCTGGTGTGATTGTCGTCGGCAAAGTGGCCGCCGAGGATCCCCGTATTCGCGATCGACTCGACCACAGGATCGGCTACGGCCGCGGCGATGAGCGCAACGGCGAGCAGGAACGGCAGACGAGAGGCTCTTGCCGGATCCACGATAGCGCGCCGTTCGCTTCCCAAAGCTCGAAACCTCGGCTTGCCCGGCGGCGGAACCTGGTCCCTTCGACCGAAGGCGCTAGGCCTTTCGGGGCTTCGGGCCGGGTTTCGCGCCTCGCCCTCAGCCGAGCAGCGCGCGCAGCCCCGCTTCGTTCAGAATCGGAACGCCGAGCTGTTCGGCCTTTTGCAGCTTCGAGCCGGCCTCGACCCCGGCCACGACGTAGTCGGTTTTCTTGCTGACGGAACCGGCGACTTTGCCGCCGGCGGCGACGATCGCCTCGCTTGCCTCCTCGCGCGTCCAGTTCGCAAGCGTGCCCGTCAGCACGAGCGTCTTCCCCGCGAGCGGCCCCGGCGCGGCGGTCTCGCGTTTGGGCGCGGTCACGAGCAGACCGTGTTCCTTCAAGCGCGCGACGACCTTGCGGTTCTGCTCCTGCTCGAAAAAGAGCACGATGCTCTCGGCGATCTGTTCGCCGATCCCCTCGGTCGCCGTCAGCTCCTCGCGCGTCGCCGCGGCGATCGCATCGATCGAGCCGAACGCGGAGGCCAGGAGCGCCGCGTTCTGCGCGCCGACATAGCGGATGCCGAGGCCGTTCAACACGCGCGCGAGCCCGCGCTGTTTCGAATCGGCGAGCGCCGCGAGCAGATTCGCGATCGTGCGTTCGCCCGTGCGCGGAATCGTCGCCAACTTCTCCGCGTCGAGATCGTACAGATCCGCGACGTCTCGAACCAGGCCCGCATCGACGAGCGCACCCGCCATCACGTCGCCGATCCCCTCGATGTCCATCGCACCGCGCGTGGCGAAGTGACGCACGCGTTCCTTGAGCTGCGCCGGGCACGAGACGTTCGTGCACCGCGAGAACGCTTCGCCTTCGGGATGGTCCGCCGCGGCGCCGCAGACGGGACAACGCTGCGGCATCACGTAGGGCGCCGTGCCCGGCGGGCGGAGCGCGAGCACCGGGCCGACGACATAGGGGATCACGTCGCCCGCGCGGTGGACGATCACCGTATCGCCTTCGCGGATATCCTTGCGCGCGATGTCGGCGGCGTTGTGCAGCGTGGCCATCCGAACCGTCACGCCGCCGATCGCGACCGGTTCGAGCACGGCGTAGGGATTGAGCGTCCCGGTCCGGCCGACGTTGATCCCGATCGAAAGCAGCTTCGTGTGCGCCTCGCGCGCTTTGAACTTGAAGGCCGTCGCCCAGCGTGGATCCTTTCCGGCATAGCCGAGCTTGGCTTGCAACGCGAGATCGTCCACTTTGATCACGACGCCGTCGATCTCGTAATCCAAGCCGTCGCGTTCGCTCGCCCACGCGCGGCAGAACGCGATGACCGCATCGATGTCCGCGCAGCGCGTCACGTTCGGGTTGACCTCGAAGCCGAAGGCGCGCAGATTGGCGAGCAGTTCCCATTGCGTCGACGGCCGCGCGGCGCCATCGTACTCGCCGATCGCGTATGCGAAGAACGAAAGGCCGCGATCGGCCGTGACGGCCGGATCGAGTTGCCGCAAGCCGCCCGCCGCCGTGTTGCGCGGGTTCGCGAAGGGCGGCAGGCCCGCGGTCTCGCGCCGTGCGTTGAGCGCCGCGAAAGCACTCTTCGTCAGATACACCTCGCCGCGCACGTCGACGGTGCTCGGCGCCCCGGCCGTCAGGCGCGCCGGGATCTGCGCGATCGCGCGCACGTTGTGGGTGACGTCCTCGCCCGTGCTTCCGTCGCCGCGCGTCCCCGCGGAGACGAGCGCTCCACGTTCGTACCGCAGCGAGACGGCAAGCCCGTCGATTTTCAGTTCGCAGGTATACGAGGCCGGCGCTCCCGCGAGCTTCGCGACGCGAGCGTCGAACTCGCGCAGCGACTCGTCGTCGAACGCGTTCGCGAGGCTCAGCATCGGCACGGCATGCCGGTACGGCGAGAACGCCTCCGAGGGAGCCGCGCCCACGCGCTGCGTCGGTGAATCCGGCGCCGCGAGCTCCGGATGATCCGCCTCGAGCTCGCGTAATTCACTTAGGAGTAGGTCGTACTCCGCGTCGCTGATCGTCGGGTCGTCCAGCACGTGATACCGATGGTTCGCATCGTCGATGCGTTCGCGCAGTGCGCGCATCCGCGCGGTGATTTCCGGTAGCGTGGCGTCCATCACGCCATCCAGTACGACGCCGGGGCGCCGGAACCCGAGCGGCCTGCCGCGGCTTTTGCGCGACCGCCCGGCGGAAGGTAGGGCTTCTCCCCATACTCGGCGCCGCTCGCTTGCGGCATCGTTGCCGTGGGGGCCGGTGAGCGGCCCGGAGGGACCGTGAGCGATCACCGCGTGCTCTCGCGCGCCGGTCGTGGTGACCGGCAGGGCGAGTTCAGCATCTATTTTCCCGATTCGTGGACGACTTCGAACGCCGGAGGCACCCTCTCGGGCTCCGACGGCTTCGGCGCCTGGGTCTCGGTCATCAAACTCGAGGCCGCCGGGATCGACCGCGGCGCGATCGCGGACGCCTGCGAGCGGATGCTGGCGCAAACGCAGAACCCCTGCGTCCTCGATCACGGGACGGCGGTCCTGGGCGGAAACCGCGGCATCTACCTCCTGTACACGGCCAAGAAGCCCGATGGACGGAGCGCCTTGCAGAAGATCGTCGCCGCTCCATTCGGCGCGGATGCGTGGATGATCGTGATGAGCGCGCCCGCCGGGGCGGCCCAGCAGCTCACCGGGACGTTTCAACGGATCGAAGAGAGCTTCAAAGTGGCGGGCGGCCGATGATCGCGGAGAACCCACGGCCCGGCGCCGGCAAGATGTCACCCGAGTTACGCGCCGCGCTGCTCGTGCGGCTCGAGCCGCTCGACGCGCGAGATCGCATGCTGTTGCGCCACGCGGCGGTGATCGGCCGGACGTTCGATACCGAGGTCCTGGCGGCCACGAGCGGCCGGCCCATCCCCGAGATCCGTCCGGCTCTCGAGCGGGCGTGCACGCTGCAACTCCTCGAAGCGGACGCCGAGGTCCCCGGGCGCTTCGTCTTCCGGCACGCGCTGACGCGCGAAGCGATCTACAGCGAACTGCTGGCGCGCCATCTGCGTCCGCTGCATCGGACGATCGGCTCGATCCTCGAGATCGCGCCCGGCGGGAAGCGGCCGACGGTCGACCAGCTCGCCTATCATTGGTGGGCGGCCGGAGATCGCAAGCGGGGATCGCGCTACTGCGAAGAAGCTGGAGACCGTGCGGGTGCCCTCCATGCGGACGAGCAGGCCCTCGAGTATTATGCCCGGGCTCTAAGCTTGCTCGACGGCCGAACGAGGGCGTACGCACGGATCGCTGCTAAGATCCGCGGGATTCACATGCACCGGAGTACTGCTTGATCGTTCGCCCGATCGTGTGCCGCCGTTTCGTCGGGCGGCAGGAAGAACTGGCGTACTTGCACGAGCGACGCCGCGAAGCGAGTTCTTCGCACGGCGGGCTCGTGTTTGTCTCGGGCGAAGCGGGCGTCGGAAAGTCGCGCTTGCTCGCCGAGTTTCGGAAGGCGCTCGCAAAATCGCGCGTTCGAATCGGCGTCGGCCAGGCGCTGGAGTTTGCGCAGCGGCCGTACGGCCCCGTCATCGACGTGCTCGCGCGCTTCGATCCTCGCTCCGCCGAACTCGTCCCGGCCGCATCGAAGCGCGAACAGTTCGATGCCGTCGTGCAGGCGTTCGTGCAGGCGGCCAAGCGCACGGCGATCGTCGCGATCTTCGAAGATCTTCACTGGGCCGACGCGGCCACGCTCGAGCTGCTGGAGTATCTCGCGAGCAAGCTCGAAGCGACGCGCACGCTGATCGTCGCCTCATATCGCTCCGAGGAATTGCACGCCGAACACCCCGCCTATGCGGCGATCGCGAAGCTCACGCGGACGCCGCGCGCGGGCCGCATCGAACTCGCGCCGCTGAGCGCCGCGGAATTGCGGCTCTTCATCGACGACGCGCTCGAAGGCGTCGAACTCCCGAACGAGATGCGGCAGGCCGTCGCGCGCGCGAGCGACGGCAACCCCTTCTTCACCGAAGAGTTGCTCAAGAGCGCCGTCGAGCACAGCGAGGAATCGGCGCCTGCGGAACCGCGCCTCTTGCCGACGAGCGTCCGGGCGGCGTTGATGGAGCGCCTGAAACCGCTCGAGAAGAGCGAACGGCGCATCCTGGCGCAAGCGGCCGTGATCGGGCGGCGGTTCGATGTCGGATTGCTCGCCGAGACGCTCGGAAGCACCGTCGAGGCGACCCTGCCCACGCTGCAGCGGGCTCGCGATTTTCAATTGGTCGAGGAAGAGTCGGCGACGATCTTCAGCTTCCGGCACGCCCTGACGCGCGAAGCGATCTACGGCGATTTTCTCGCGGCGCAGGTCCGGCCGCTCCACCGCAAGATCGCGCTGGTCCTGGAGGAGCTCCCCGCGGAACAGCGTTCGGTCGAGAGCCTTGCGTACCACTGGTGGGCGGCGGGCGATCGGGCTCATGCCGCGCAGTACAACGAACTCGCGGGTGATGCCGCCGGCCGCGTCTTCGCGCACGACGACGCGATCGCATACTACGAGCGCGCACTCGAATCCGTCGATCCGATCTCGCACGACCGCGCGCGCATCCTCGAGAAGATCGCGCAACGGCGCGTTGTGATCGGCTTCAACGACGGCGCGCTCGCGGCGCATTCGGAGTCGGCGGAGATCCTGCGGCAACTCGGCGACACCGAAGCGGAAGCGGAGTGTCGCGTGAACGCCGCGGTTCAGAGTTATCGCCTGGGCAAGGAACATCCGACGGCTCCGCTCCGCGCGATGCTGGCCCGGCTCGTGCCGGGCGCTGAAAACGTGGCGGCGCGTTCGCGCTTGCATCTGGGGATTGCGCACCTCGCCGCGATGCGCTACCGCCCGAGCGAAGCGCTCGTGCACCTCGACGAGGTCGACGTGGGCGTCACGCGCGCGAATCCCGATCTGCGCACGTCGTATCACGCCGCGCGCGCGATGGTCCACTACATCGTTGCGGATCTCGAAAATTTCCGGGCCGAACTCGACGAATGGCTCGCGGCCGCGCACGACGCGAAGAACCCCGGCCTCGCCGCGCTCGTGCACCACAACGGCGGGATGTACCTTTCGATCCTCGGCCTGCATGACGAGGCGATGGAGCATTTCGAGAGCGCGCTGACGATCGCGCGCGCGCAGCGTCTGCGCATGGCCGAATCTGCGGCCCACGCGATGTCGGCCTTCGCGTACCTCTCGATCGGCGATCTCGAGGGCGCGCGCCGCGCCGTCGATGCGGTGCGCGCGCTTCCGACCGATAGCGGCGTGGCGATCGCGCACGCGGTCTCCTGGGGCACGCTCGCCGGCTTGCATCTCGACGACGAGGCGCTGATCGAGCATTGGTTCGACCGCTTGCAAGGCGCGCCCGCGCCGTTCGGCGCCGTGATCTACGCAGCGGGCTGGTCCGAGGTGCTGCACCGCCGCGGGCGCACCGAGGAGGCGCAGGCGCTGCTGCATACCGCGATCGATTTCGGCGACGCGCCGCGCGGGCTCTTCATGACGCTGCTCGCCGTCGCGCGGATCGGCGCGCCGGCCGATTTCGCGAAGGCGCGGGCGGTACTGGCCCGCGGCGCGGACGCACCGTTCGAAGTCGCGGAGCGCCCCGCGCTTGCGATGTTCGATGCGATCGTCGCACAGCGAAATCTCAATCACGCCGCCGCTGCGAACTTCGCGCGCACGGCCGCCGAGGGCTTTCACCGCTTGCGGTATCCACTCTGGGAAGCCGCGGCGCTCGAGATCGCCGGCGAGCGCGCCGCGGCCTTCGCGATCTATCGCCGGCTCGGTGCGCTGGCGGACCTGCGCCGGCTCGAACGCAGCGGCGAGGGCGCCGCGGCGAAAAGCGCCGCTGCAGCGGCGCCGCGGCCCGTCGGCCTTTCGAATCGCGAAGGCGAGATCGCGACGCTCGTCGCGCGCGGGCGCTCAAATCTCGAGATCGCACGCGAGCTCGCCATCAGCCACAAGACGGTGGAGAAGCACCTCGGCTCGATTTATCAAAAGCTCGGCTTCAGCTCGCGCGCGCAACTCGCCGCGCACGTCAGCGCAGGGAAAGACCAAGCGGCGCTCTGAGCGATCGGCCGTTTCAGCAGAGCCGGCGTTCGCCCGCTGACCGGATGCGATGCCGCGGAGTCTAAGCTCGGGGGGACGATCGCGCTTATGGCTCCACAATCCCGAATCTTGATTCTTGGCGGCGGCTTTGCCGGCATCTCAACGGCGCGCCGCCTCGAGCGTCTGCTCGGCCCCGGCGAGGCGGAGATCACGGTCGTCAGTCGCGAGAATTTCTCTCTCTTCACGCCGATGCTGCCGGAAGTCTCGTCCGGCAACCTAGAGTCGCGGCACGTGGTGACACCGGTGCGCGCGCAGCCGAAAAACGCACGCTTCATCCTCGCTGAGGTACGCGCGATCGACCTCGATGCGAAGGTTGTCGAGGTCGAGCACATCATGCTCGGCTCGCGCCAGAGGCTCGCCTACGACCATTTGGTGCTGTGCTTGGGCGCGGTGACCTCCACGTTCGGCTTACCGGGAATCGCTGAGCGCGCCTTCCCGCTCAAGTCGCTCGAGGACGCCGAGCGGCTGCGCAATCACGTGATCGGGATGCTGGAGCTCGCAGACGTGACCGCGGACGCAGCCGAGCGCAAACGGCTGCTGACCTTTGTGTTCGTCGGCGGCGGATTCACCGGGGTCGAGGCGGCGGGCGAGATGATCGACTTTTTCAAGAGCGCGCTCCGCTTTTATCGCACGATCGATCCGCGTGAGATCGAGATCGTGCTGATCGACGGCGGAAAGAAACTGCTTCCTGAACTGCAAGCCGGCATGGGCGAATATAGCGCCAAGGCGCTCGAGCGGAGGGGCGTGCGCGTCGTGCTCGGGACGAATGTCTTGGGCGCATTCGATGACGGTCTACACCTCGCCGGCGGCACGATCGTCGCGACGGCGACGATCGTGTGGAGCGCGGGCGTCAAGCCCTCTCCTGCCGTCGCGTCCTCGCCCATCGGTACCGGTCGCGGCGGGGCGATCCCCGTCAACCCGGATCTCTCAGTTCCCAACTATCCCGGCGTCTGGGCACTCGGCGATTGCGCCACGATTCCAGCACCCGATGGATCGCGTTATCCCCCGACGGCGCAGCACGCTCTGCGCGAAGGTCCGTTTCTCGCCGCGAATATCGCCGCCGTCTTGCGCGGCCGCCCGACCAAGCCGTTCCGCTATCGGTCGCTCGGCGTGATGGCGTCGCTGGGCGGCCGGCGCGGCGTTGCCGGTTTCCGCAACGGCCTGCTGCTGACCGGGTTCGTCGCGTGGTTCGTGTGGAGAACGTACTATCTGCTCAGGCTGCCCGGGCTCGACCGGCAGGCAAGGGTGGCCTTCGACTGGACGCTGGGCCTGGTCTTTCCACGTGACATCTCCGAACTGCGAGTCTACACGGAGAGCGCCCAAGCGAACTCTCTGCGCGAAGCCGGAATCACCGCCGCGTCCACGCTTGGGCTTCCACTCGAACCGATGCCGACGCTCACAAAAGAGCCTTCGCGGCTGTGAGAATTGACTTCCCGAAGGCGCGCCGCTAGCTCTCGATGGTCGCCCGGCCCGCTTCGACGAGGCCGTGCAGGGCGCTCAGGTTCTCTTCTTCGAGCGCGGCCATGTGCGTGCGGTCGGCGCGCAGGCCGTGCGCGCGGGCGTCCGCGAGGACGGCGCGCAGATACTCGCCCGTGAACGAGCCCTGCGTCTGCGCCACTTCTTCCGGCGTGCCGGTCGCGACGACGGTCCCGCCGCGGTCTCCGCCTTCGGGGCCGAGGTCGATCAAATAGTCGGCCGTTTTCACGACGTCGAGGTTGTGCTCGATCGTAAGGACCGTGTTCCCCAAGTGCACGAGCCGTTGCAGCACTTCGAGCAGCTTGTGGATGTCGGCGAAGTGCAGCCCGGTCGTCGGCTCGTCGAGCACGTAGAACGTGCGCCCGGTCGCGCGCTTCGAGAGTTCGGTCGCGAGCTTGACGCGCTGCGCCTCGCCGCCGGAGAGCGTCGTCGCTGGCTGGCCCATCTTGATGTAGCCCAGGCCCACGTCGGCGATCGTGCGCAGTCGATTGTGGATGCGCGGGATCGCGCTGAAGAATTCCGAGGCTTCGTCGACGCGCATCTCGAGCACGTCGGAGATCGACTTGCCCTTGTATTTCACTTCGAGCGTCTGCGCGTTATAGCGCTTGCCCTTGCAGACTTCGCACGGGACGTACACGTCGGGCAGGAAGTGCATCTCGATCTTGATGATGCCGTCGCCCTCGCAGGCGTCGCAGCGCCCGCCCTTCACGTTGAACGAGAAGCGGCCGGGGCCGTAGCCGCGCAGCTTCGCTTCCGGGACGAGCGAAAACAGCTCGCGGATCAAATCGAACGCGCCGGTGTACGTCGCGGGATTCGAACGCGGCGTGCGCCCGATCGGCGATTGATCGATCACGACGAGCTTGTCGAGCTCGCCCGCGCCTTTGACCGTGCCGTAGGTGCCGCCGGCGGGTTGGCCGTGGAGATGCTGGTTGAGCGCCTTGACGAGCACCTCGTTCACGAGGCTCGACTTGCCGCTCCCGCTGACGCCCGTCACGCACGCGAAGACCCCGATCGGGAAATCGACGTCGACGCCGGCGAGGTTGTTCGCCTTCGCCTTGCGCACGGAGAGCCACGAACGCGGCGTGCGGCGCACGCGGGGGATCGGGATGAACTTGCGGCCGGAAAGGTACGCGCCCGTTTGGGACTCCGGGTGCTGCATCACCTCGGCGAGCGTGCCGACCGTCAGGATGCGCCCACCCTCGGCGCCCGCGCCCGGGCCGACGTCCACGACCACGTCCGCCTCACGCATCGTGTCCTCGTCGTGCTCGATCACGATCAGCGTGTTGCCCAGATCGCGCAGCGTCTTGAGCGTCGCCAGCAGCCGGTCGTTGTCGCGTTGATGGAGCCCGATCGACGGCTCGTCTAAGATATAGAGCACGCCGACGAGCGAGCTGCCGATCTGCGTCGCAAGCCGGATTCGTTGCGTCTCGCCGCCCGAGAGCGTGGTCGCGCCGCGCGAGAGGCTCAGGTATCCGAGGCCCACGTTCGTGAGAAAGCCGAGCCGCGCACGGATCTCTTTGAGGACCTGATGCGCGATCAGGTCCTCGCGCTGGGTCGGCTTGAACTCACGGAAGAACGTCTCCGTCTTCTCGACCGAGAGCGTCGTCAGGGCATGAATGTTCGCTCCGCCGACCGTGACCGCGAGCGCCTCGGGTTTCAGGCGCGCGCCCTCGCAGGTCGCGCACGTGTTCGCGGACATGTACTTCTCGATGTCTTCCTTGACCATCTCGGAGCTGGTCTCGCTGTGGCGGCGCTGCAGGTTGTTCACCACGCCCTCGAAGACCGTCTCGTAGTTCCAGGCGTGCCCGCTGCGTGATTCGTACGTGAACTTCCGCTTCTGCTCGGAGCCGTACAGGATCGTGTCGAGCAGGTCGGCCGGCAGCTTCTCGATCGGCGTGGACATCTTCACGCGGCGCGAGCGCATCAGCGCCTCGACCTGCTGCAGGTAATACGGGTTCATCGAGGGGAAGCGGCCGCCGCCGAGCGACTTGCTCCACGGCACGATCGCGCCGTCCTCGATCGATTTCGAGCGATCGGGGATCACCTTCCACGGATCGATCTCGATCTTGACGCCCAGGCCCGTGCAATCCGGGCAGGCGCCGTACGGCGAATTGAACGAGAACAGCCGCGGCGCCAACTCCTCGAACGAGAGCCCGCAATAGACGCAGGCGAGCTGCTCGCTGAACGTCAACTCGCGCGCCGGCTCCCGCGCGCCGTTCTTGGCCGGCTCGACCAGCACGGTCACGATGCCGCTCGAGAGCCGCAACGTCGTCTCGACGGAATCGGTCAGCCGCTTGCGCAGATCGGCCTTCATCACGAGCCGGTCGACGACGACTTCGATCGTGTGCTTGCGCTTCTTATCGAGATCGATCGTGCCGGCCTCGCGCAACTCGTGCGTCTCGCCATCGACGCGAACGCGCGCGAAGCCCTCCTTGGCGATCTCCTCGAAGAGCTTCGTATACTCGCCCTTGCGTCCGCGCACCACGGGCGCGAGCAACTGCAGGCGCGAGCCCTCGGGCAATTCCATGATCCCGTCGACGATCTGTTCGCTCGATTGCGCGCTGACCTCGCGCCCGCACTTGTAGCAGTGCGGCTTCCCGATCCGCGCGTAAAGCAACCGCAGATAGTCGTAGATCTCGGTGACGGTCCCGACCGTCGAACGCGGATTGCGCGAGCTGGACTTTTGGTCGATCGAAATCGCGGGCGAGAGGCCCTCGATGTAATCGACGTCGGGCTTCTCCATCTGGCCGAGGAACTGCCGGGCGTACGAGGAGAGCGACTCGACGTAGCGGCGCTGACCCTCCGCGTAGATCGTGTCGAACGCGAGCGACGACTTCCCCGAGCCCGAGAGCCCGGTGATCACGATCAGGCGGTTGCGCGGCAGCGTCAGATCGACGTTCTTGAGGTTGTGCTCGCGCGCGCCCCTGATGACGATCGAATCGAGCCCACGCTGGGATCCGTTCTGGGAGGTGATGCTCACGAACGTAGGACCGTCCAAGGGGGCGGTCCGTTGCAGCGCGACCGGTTCCCCCCGCGCGCCTGGGCGGGGATCATGTCGCGAGCGATCCCTCTCCGGCCAGCGTCAGGTACTCCCCGACGATCACGAGCGTGAAATAGGCGACGACGGCCTGTAGCGCGACGTTCGCGACGATCTCTCCCACGAAGGGAGCGGCCGAGAGCACGCTCGTCACGAGACCCGTCACGAGCGTGATCGCCGCGAGCCCGAAGACGAGCAGCCCCGTCGTCAAGGGCCGCCGCCACGCGATCGCCGCGGACTCCACGACCGATGCGAAGCCGTTGCGTTCCCCGACGATCGCCGACGCCATCGTGTAGATGCAGAAAAACACGTACGCGAGCAACGAGAAGAACAGCGTGAACGGCGCGAGCAGCGATGCGACGAAACCCAGCAAGAACAAGAGCCCGAGCGCGACGAGCACGTTGCCGGCGTCGGCGCGGAACGCACGCGCGCCGTCCGCGAACGAGGCCCGGCCGTTCTCCCAAGCCGAGCGGGCCATCCCCGTCGTGTACGTGATCGTCAGCACGCTCGCGATCACGGAGATCGTCGTGACCAGCAGGCGCGCGATGCGATCGTACGGGCGCGCGAGTCCGGCCGCCACATCGTCCGGCGCAAGCGGCGGCGCGAGGAACGCGCTGACCAGACCGATCAGCGCGCCCACCAATAATCCCGGCACGACGATCGCGAGGTTCTCGCGCAATAAGACCCACGCGCGGGCGAATACCGCACCGACCGACACCGCGTCCATAGTCATCGATTCCGCTCGCGGAGTCTATTGCCTGCCGTGACGTGCACGCAACGTCTGCAATGCGTCGCCGACGTCGGCGATCTGCGAGACCGTCGCATCGGGCAACGGCCCTCCTTCAGGGATCCGCTCCGCGTGGATGTCGAGCCAGATCGTGCGCAGGCCCGCGGCGTGCGCTCCCGTCACGTCGCGATGGTAGCGGTCGCCGACCATCACCGCACGCTGGGGCGCGACCCCCAAGAGCGCGCACGCGTGCGCGAACATTCGCGGATCCGGTTTGACCATCCCGACTTCATCGGCGATCAGGATCGCATCAAAACTCTCGGCGAGCCCGAGCAACGCGATCTTCTCATGATGGGTCTCGGCAAAGCCGTTCGTGATAAGGCCGAGCTTGCTACCCTCCGCGCGCAGATGTGCGAGCAGCTCCGCGACGCCGGGCCAAAGTTTCAAATATTTCCTGCGGTGACGGATGTACGCTGCGGCACAGCGCACCGCCACGCCCTCATCGCTGACGCCGCACTCCGCAAGCGCCGCGGCCCACATCCGCTCGCGCACGCCGGCGAGATTCGTGCCGAGATGATCCTGCGAAAGTTGTCTCCAGAATCGTTCCGCCTCGCGAATGTAGTTTGCTAGGAGCCGGTCCGGATCGAGCGCGCACTCGAGCGCCGCTTCCCGCGCGGCATCCGCGGCCGCGCGGCGGTACGTGTCCGTATCGTCGTGCAGCGTATCGTCGAGATCGAAGAGCACGGCGTCGATCATGCGAAACGCACCCGGAACGAGCGCAGCGCGTAGGCGCCGAGCGCGGCTTCGAGCGCGCCGTCGCGCAGTACCGCCGCGCCCTCGGCCGGCCGCTCGAGCGCATCGACGCACGCGACGCTGCGCGCCCGCGCCGCGCACGCGAGCCGCATCTCGCGCGGAGCGCCGTCGCATTCGCGGACGCGGACGATGATGCCGTCGCCGTCGTCGGCGGGCTTCGTCGCCGTGACGAGGACGCTGGGGTCCGCGCTCGTGAAGAGCGCGACGCCGCGCAACCCGGCGAAGCGCCGCCACTGGGCCTCCAGTTCCCCGAGCGACCCGCCGGCCAGCGGCAGGTAGGCATACTCGAACGTCTGCACGCCGCGATCGGCGGAGGGATCGGGCCAATTCGTGCCCCGCAAGAGCGAGTGCCCGAGCCGCACGCGCGCCGCGTCCCCCTCGAGGCTCCAGCCGTACGTATCGAGCGCGAGCAGCGCGACGCCGCCGCGGCCGGACCAGAGGCTGCCGAAGCGTTGCGCGCTGAACTCGAACTTCGCGCGCTCGGCCGCCGTCTGCGGCGAAACCGGCCGTTCGATCGTTCCGTGCGGCGTCCCGAAGCGTGCCTGGGCGCCGGGAAGCGCGAACTCGTTTTCGATCCGCACGAACGTGCGCCGTTCGCGCCAATCGATCGCGAGCGCCACGCGCAGGAACGGCTCGTTCTCCGCGAGCGTGAAGCGCGCGAGCGCGGGCGAGTCCCCGATCCGATAACGGACCTGCAGGCCGCCCTCCACGGGCTCGCAGCCGTTCGCGCTGACCCGCAGGCGCTGCGTCCGATACTCGGCGTCGACGTTCCAAGCCTCCCACGCGCGCGGCCGATCGCGATAGGCGGCGAGCTCGTGCGCGCGTGTGACGATATTCTCACCGCCGGGAGCGCGCAAGAGCGCGAGCGCGCCGTCCGCCGCGATCGTCGCCTCGAGCGCGCCGTTCGCGAAGCGGAAGCCGCCTTCGACGGGCTCCGGCGGGCGCAGAGCGACGGAGCCTCGCAGCGGCGCGCGCGGCAACATGCCCGCCGAGCTCTGCTCGACTTGCGCGACGAGCGCTTCGGCGCGCTGGTATTCCTGCCGCACGTCGTCGTAGACCGCCGCGATCGACGTGCCGGTCAGCACGTCGTGGAACTGGTTGCGCAACACGATCTTCCAGGCTTCGTTCAGCTTCGCGCGCATCTCATCGCGAAAGAACGGCGAAGCGCGCAGCACCAGCGCCCAGGCCGTCAGCTCTTCCGCGCTCTCGAGCGCGCGTTCGAGCGCCGCGTTGCGGGCCTTCACGCCGTGATGCGTCGTCGCGACGCCCCGGTGGAATTCCAAGTACAACTCGTCGCGGAGCACGGGCAGCTCTTCGGCGCGCGCCTCAAGCGCTTCAAACCAGGCGTCGAGCCGCGTCCAGCGCCCCGCCGCCGGCGCTTGCGCGAGCATCTCCGCGGTCACGCCGCCGCCGCCGTCGCCATAGCCCAGCACCAGCGGCTCCGCGCGCTCGCGCGCGAGCGCGCGGCGCCGTTCGTCGAGCGGCCCTTCGTAGGCGGCAAGCGAGGCCGCGAGCACGCGGCTGCCGTCGGGCCCTTCCCACCAGAATTGGCGGTGCGGGAACGGCGTGGTGTCGTTCCAGCCGAGCTTCGCCGTCGCGAAACGGTGCACGCCCGCGTGCGCGAGCAGCGTCGGAAGCGTGTTCGCGAAACCGAACGAGTCCGGCAGCCAGGCGACGCTCGGTTCGGACCCCAGATGCTCACGCGCGTACCGCATGCCCAGCGCGAGCTGGCGCAGCAACGATTCTCCGGAAGGCAGGTTGCAATCCGGCTCGACCCACAACGCGGCGCCGCTCGCATCGAACCGGCCCGCCCGGGCAAGCGCCTCGATCCGCCCGGAAAGCTCCGCGTCCTCTTCGGCGACGAACGCGTAGAGCTGCGGCTGGCTCTGCGAGAACACGAAGTCGGGCTCGCGCTCCAGTGCGTTTGCCGCGATCGCGAACGTGCGCAGCGCCTTGCGCCGCGTCTCGGCGTACGTCCACAGCCAGGCGACGTCGAGATGGGCGTGGCCGATCAGCGCCAGATCGCCCGCCGCCGCACGCACGGGCTCGGCCGCGGGAAGAACTCGCCAGCGCGCGCTCCGGGCGGGCTCGCGCCGCGCTCCGCGCAACATCAGGTTCCAGCGCACGCCGGGCCCGGACGGCAGCCCCGCGGCCGGGAGCGAGCTCTTTTCCACCGCGAGCACGAACGTCCGCGGCGCGGGAGACGGCGGCAGCACGACCGTCGCGTGCTCGCGGTCGAACGCTCCGGCAACGGCGCCCTCGCAGCGCAGCAGGGCGCCCGTCGCGGTTTCGTAGCGCAATTCGACGGCGCGTTCCGCCGGCGGCAGCGTCCCATGCAATTCGACGAGCGCGCCGTTCGACGCGCCCTCGGAGAGCCGGATGGCGCCGTCTAGCGTCCCCACGACGTTCGCTTTCTCCGCACCGCTACCGGGCCCCGGCCGCCGAACGGCGTCCTCGCGGCGGAACGGCGCCGCCCGCTATTCGCCGTCGTAATAGTCGAGCACGGGATGATCGCGCACCATCATGTCGGTCGCCTCGATCACGAACTTGCGCGAGTCGGGATAGTAGCAGATGTCCGCAGAGTCGACGTTCGAGACCATCAACACTTCGCAAGGCTCCGGCCCTGGGTTGGCGAGCTTGTGGGCGCCGCTCGCCCGCGTTGGAAACGCAACGTAGTCGCCCGGGCGCAGGTCGACGTCCCCGCGCGGGGTGAGCAGGCGCGGCGTTCCGCTCAGCACCACGTACAGTTCTTCCTCGGCCGCGTGCCAATGCAGCGGGCAGAACGCCGTCCCCGGGTTCAAGCGCGCGAGCCGATAGCCGAGCCGCTCGGCGCCGATGACATGCCCGATCTCGCCGGATTCGCCGCCGTACGGCGCGGGCTCGTCGTCGAAGCTCCGCCATACGAGCTCGTCGCGATTGACGCGATTCACGTAGGCATCCGGGCGCGCTTCGAGCGCGGCCCAAAGCGCGCGCGTCGCTCCGCCGAAGATGCAGGCGCCGTCGCCGACGAGGAGGTGCTCGGGGCGTAACGCCGCGAGCCGCCGCAAGGAGAGCACGGCGTGCGGCGGATCGGCCAGCTTGGCGTCGGGCATGAGCCGTAACGATCCGGCGGGATCGCCCCACAGCGCATCGCCGACCAACACCGCGCCGCGCGCGGGGAAATGCAGCGCGATCTCGCCCGCCGTCTTCTGGCCCGCGAGCGCGATGACTCGAGCATCGCCGATTCGGTCTCCATCGGCGAGCGCCAAATCGACGGGCCCCGCCAACAGCGGCGCATCGACGGCGCTCGCGGCAATATGCGCGCCGAGCGCCCGCGCGACCTCGCGCGCTGCGCGCTCGTGGTCGCGGTTCGTCACGACGACCCACGCCGCGCCGCCGCGTTCGGCAATCTCCGCGGCATCAGCCTCGCCGAGGGGCAGGGGATCGACGATCAGATTGCCCTCGGCGTGCTCGATAAAGAACGAATTGAAGAAGAGATTGCGTTCGGGCTGCCATTGCGACCACAGCGCGACGCCGGGCACCACCGTCCGTTGCATGCGACCTCCGTCAAACTAGCTGTTCGCGCCGTCTTCGACAAGCTCACCCTTCGACAAGATGAGATGAGAAGGCCGGTCTCCAATCGGGATCGCTTCTGTAACGAAGCCCCGGACGCACTCGAGGTGCAAGGAAGGAGACCGACCTTCATGACCAAGCATACCAAAGCCCAAGGAAAAGCCAAGTCCCCGACCCCGAACTCGCCGACGATGAGAACAGGAGTCTCCTACCAAGCAAGCAAGGCCGACGCTGCCGGGTCTTCCGGGCGCCTGACGATCGGGCTGGATTTAGGCGATCGTTCCACGGCGTACTGCATGCTCGACGCTGACGGACAGATCTTGGCCGAGGGAAAGTTCAAGACGGTGCGGGCGGCGATCGATCAACAGTTCGGCCGCCTTGCGCCGGCACGCATTGCGTTGGAAGCCGGCACGCACTCCGGATGGATCAGCCGTTTGATCGAATCGCACGGTCATGACGTGATCGTCGCCAACCCCCGCGAGGTGCGCAAGATCTACCAGAACGACCGCAAGAACGACCGCAACGACGCGCGGATTCTGGCACGCTTAGCCCGTGTCGATCCGCAGTTGCTCGCGCCCATTCACCACCGTGATGCGAAGATGCAGGCCGACCTTGCGACCATCCGAACTCGGGACACGCTTGTGGCGGCGCGGACCAAGTGCGTCAACGCGATGCGCGGTCTGGTGAAGTCGCTAGGCGGGCGACTGCCCAAGTGCAGCACCGAAAGCTTTTGCAAGCGTGTCGGCGCAGCTATCCCGGCGGATCTGGAAACGGCTTTGCGCCCCCTGATCGTAACCATCCAGACCCTCAACGAGCAGATCCGCGGCTGTGACAAGCAGATCGAGACGCTCGCGGAGCAAACCTATCCTCAGACGGCACTGCTGCGCCAGGTCGGCAGCGTCGGGGCGCTTACGTCCACAGCGTTTATCCTCACGATCGCCGACGAAAAACGCTTCACGAAGAGCCGCGAGGTCGGTCCCTTTTTGGGATTGGTTCCCCGACAAGACGATTCCGGCGAGCGCAGCTCACAACTACGCATCACCAAGACCGGTAACGCCTACCTGCGACGACTCTTGGTTGGAAGCGCCCAGTACATCTTGGGGCCTTTCGGACCCGACACCGACCTCCGTCGCTACGGTGAACGGCTGATGCAGCGCGGCGGCAAGAACGCCAAGAAGCGCGCTGTCGTCGCGGTGGCGCGCAAACTTGCCGTGCTCTTGCACCGGCTGTGGGTCACCGGCGAAGCATACGAGCCCCTGCGCAACTCCAAGCATCCGGAGCCGATGGAAGCGGCGTAAGGCAAGCCCTTTAACGAAATACGATACCAACGAGGTCGGCTGCAAGCGGAGCAACGACGTTTCAATGACCGCCGCGTTCGGGTGACTGCGCCCTGAGCACTGGTCCATCGAGGCCGCGTGACAAGATGGCAGCACCCACCTTTCCGAGGAACCTCAACAGGCACAGAGCCCCACAGCGGCTCGTCAAAAGTGCGGATGGAAGCAGGGCGAAAGGGCGGCACGAGGGCATTGAAGACGCGCTAACCACCCCGTAATCTTGACAACGACCGGCCTTCTCATGGAAGCTCAGGGTGACGCCCGAGTCACGAGCCGATCAACTCTTTGAGCGCGTGCTGGAAGATCTTCGGGGCCTTCCCCTGGAACAGCACGCTCTCGTTCCCGCCGATTTGCTTGCGCAATTCCAACAGCTCGTCGCGCAAGACGGCGGCTTTTTCGAACTCGAGGTTCGCGGCGAACTCCTTCATCTTCTTCTCGATCTCGTTCGCCATCGCCATCGCGACCTCGCGCGGCAGCTTCTCGCCGCGCAGCTCCTTCGCGGTCGCGCCGCCCGCCTCGGGCTGCGCGACGAGATCGAGAATGTCGCGCACTTCCTTGCGAATGGAGTGCGGTTCGATCCCGTGCTCGAGGTTGAAGGCGACCTGCCGCTCGCGCCGCCGCTTCGTTTCGCCGATCGCTTTGGCCATCGACTGCGTCACGACGTCGGCGTACATGATCACCTTGCCCTCGACGTTGCGCGCCGCGCGTCCGATCGTCTGGATCAGCGAGGTCCCGCTGCGCAGGTAGCCTTCTTTGTCCGCATCGAGGATGCCGACGAGCGAGACCTCGGGCAAGTCGAGTCCCTCGCGCAACAGATTGATGCCGACGAGGATGTCGAACAGCCCCTTGCGCAGATCCCGCAGAATCGCGATGCGCTCGAGCGTCTCGATCTCGCTGTGCAGGTAGCGGACGCGCAAGCCGTTCTCGAGCAAGAACTCCGTCAGGTCTTCGGCCATCTTCTTGGTGAGCGTCGTCACGAGCACGCGTTCGCCGCGCGCGGCGCGCACGCGAATCTCCTCCATCAGATCGTCGACCTGGTGCTTGGTCGGCCGGACCTCGACCTCCGGATCGACCAGGCCCGTGGGCCGGATGATCATCTCGACGACCTGCGAGGAGCGCCCGAGTTCGTATGCGCCGGGCGTTGCCGAAACGTAGACGACCTGCTTGACGTGGTCCGTGAACTCATCGAACGTCAACGGCCGGTTGTCGAGCGCGCTCGGCAAGCGGAAGCCGTGCTCGGCGAGCACTTCCTTGCGGGAGCGGTCGCCGCCGTACATGCCGCCGACCTGCGGGATCGAGACGTGCGACTCGTCGATGAACAGCATCCAGTCGTTCGGGAAGAAATCGAGCAAGCACGACGGCGTGGAACCGGGCTCGCGGCCCGCGAGATGACGCGAGTAGTTCTCGACGCCGTTGCAATACCCGACCTCGCGCAGCATGTCTAGGTCGTAGCGCGTGCGCATCTCGAGCCGCTGCGCTTCGAGCAGCTTTCCGTTGTCGCGGAAGTAGCGCAGGCGCTCCTCCAGTTCGAGTTCGATCCCGGCGATCGCGCGGCGCAGCTTCTCGTCCGGCGTGATGAAATGCTTCGCCGGAAAGATCAGCAGCTCGCGCTTGGACTCGACGTACTCGCCCGTGAGCATATTGACGAGATCGATCGATTCGATCTCGTCGCCGAAGAACGCGATGCGATGCACGAGCTCCTCGTCGACGCCGACGAACTCGAGCGTGTCGCCCCGCACGCGGAACGTTCCGCGCACGAGGTTGAGGTCGTTGCGCCGGTATTGCATGTCGATGAGCCGGCGCAAGACCTTGTCGCGATCCTGCTCCTCGCCGACCCGAATGCGCAGCGAAAGCTCCATGTAGTCGGCCGGCGAACCCAAGCCGTAGATGCACGAGACGGACGCCACGACCAGCGTGTCGCGCCGGGTGAGGATCGATTGCGTCGCCGAGTGCCGCAAGCGCTCGATCTCGTCGTTGATCGAGCTGTCCTTCTCGATGTAGGTGTCGGTGTGCGGCATGTACGCTTCGGGCTGATAGTAGTCGAAGTACGAGACGAAATACTCGACCGCGTTATTGGGGAAGAAATCGCGAAACTCGGCGCAGAGCTGCGCCGCCAAGGTCTTGTTGTGACAGAGCACGAGCGTCGGCTTTTGCACGAGCTCGATCACGCGGGCCATCGCGAGCGTCTTGCCGCTGCCCGTGACGCCCAGGAGCGTCTGCTCCCGATCCCCGCGCAGGATCCCCGCCGCGAGCCGTTCCGTCGCCACGGGCTGGTCCCCGGCGAGCGCGTAGGGCGTCACGAGCTCGAACCGCCCCGGAAGCTGACCTGTGACTAAAGTCTCCATCTCTCCATCCAAACCCATGCGCACGCCCTTGCGTTTCGGCAGCGCAAGCGCCGGGAGCCGGACTGTGCGCCGCGCGACCGGGAGACGGTCCTCGTGGTGCGGAAGCCCATAGGTACGACCCGGTTCCCTTACCCCTCGTCGTGAGACTCCGGTCTCCCGGTGGAAGGAGCACCTGCGTGATTCAAAAGCCTTTGCTGTTCAGCGGCACGTCCAACCCCGTCCTCGCGCGAGAGATCGCGCAACGCATGGAAACGCGCGTCGGCCACGCGCTCGTCGACAAGTTCAAGAACGGCGAATGCCGGATCGAGATCCGCGAGAACGTTCGCGGCGCCGAAGTTTTCGTGCTGCAATCGATCTGCAACACGCCCGAGGGCAACAGCGTCAACGATTCGTTGATGGAGCTGCTGCTGATGATCGACGCGCTCAAGCGCGCCTCGGCCTACCGGATCACGGCGGTCGTGCCGTACTACGGCTACGCGAAGCAGGATAAGAAGACCAAAGGCCGCGAGCCGATCTCCGCCAAGCTGGTCGCGAACATGCTCGCGGTCGCGGGCTCGAAGCGCGTGGTGACGGTCGATCTCCATGCCGCGCAGATTCAGGGCTTCTTCGATCTTCCGGTCGACAATCTCGTGGCGGCGCCCACGCTCTGCGGCCACCTCAAAGGCCTGGGCCTGCAAGGCAACGACATCGTCGTCGTCTCGCCCGATGCCGGCGGCGTGGCGCGCGCGGAGAACTTCGCCAAGCGCTTGCGCAGCACGCTCGCGATCGTCTTCAAACGGCGCCCGGAGCCCGACGTCGCGGAGGTCACCGACATCGTCGGCGACGTGCGCGGCAGAATTGCGGTCGTCGTCGACGACATGATCTCGACCGGCGGCACGCTCGCCAAGGCGGCGGAAGCGCTGATGGGACGCGGCGCGACGAAGGTCGTCTGTTGCGCGACGCACGGGATATTCGCGGGCGACGCGGTCCGCGTCCTCAACGAGTCGGTGATCGAGCAGATCATCGTCACGAACACGCTGCCGAGCATGGCGCTCGGCCCGAAGTTCAAGACGCTTTCGATCGCGCAGATCCTCGCAGATGCGATCAAGCGCATCACCTCGAACCGCTCGGTCTCCGAGCTGTTCTCGAAGGACGAAGAGGAATCGCCCCCCGCGGTTCCCTCCGTCAGCGTTCCGCTACCGCTGTTGGCGGCAGCGAGCGCACAAAAAGTCACTGCACCCACGTAATCATTGCGCGCCGTGCGCGCAGGAGGCTCCTACTTGAAAAGCACAACCGAAACCCTAGCGGTCGAATCGCGCGAGCGCGTCGGCACGACGAGCGCCCGCGCCTTGCGCCGGGCGGGAAAAGTTCCGGGGGTGCTCTTCGGCCACGGCGCCCCGCCGCGCGCGATCGCCATCGCGAGCAAGACGCTCGACGAACTGCTCCACCGCGGCGGCAAGAACCATCTGCTCACGATCGCAATCGACGGCGTCACCGATACGGCGATGCTGCGTTCCGTCGAACGTGACGCGCTCTCGCGCGCGTTGATCTCGGTCGACCTGCAACGCATCGGGGCGAGCGAGACGATCGTCGCCTCGCTGCCGGTCGTCGCCGTCGGCGTCTCGCCCGGCGTGCGCGATCTCTCCGGCGTCCTCGACGTCGTGGCCCGCGAACTCGAAGTGAGCGGCCCGGCCGATCGCATCCCCGACCACGTCGACGTCGACGTGAGCGGCCTCGGGATCCGGGAGCATCTGACCGCCGGCCAGATCACGCTGCCGGCCGGCTTCACGCTGGTCACGCCGGCCGACACGCTCGTCGTCACCGTCGAGCCGCCGCGGACGATCACCGAGACCGAGGAGACGGAAGCTCCGAGCGCCGCCGAGATCCCGCTGGTCGGTGAAGAGACGGAGAGTCCATCGTAGGACTGACCCGACTGATCGCCGGCCTCGGCAATCCAGGGACGCGCTACGCTCGCACGCGGCACAACGTCGGCTTCATGGTCGCCGACGAGCTGGCGCGGCGCTTCGGAGCCGCCTGGCGCCAGAAGGGGGACGCCGCCGAGAGTCACCTCCCGGCGCGCGACCTCGTCCTGCTCAAGCCGCTCTCGTTCATGAATGACAGCGGCGTCCCGCTTCAACGCGTGGCGGCCTGGTACAAGGTGCCGCCGGAGCGGATCCTCGTCGTCAGCGACGATCTGGACCTCCCCTTCGGCAGGCTGCGGATGCGCGCTTCCGGCGGCTCGGGCGGCCACAACGGACTGCGCAGCATCATCGCGCACTTCGGGGAGGCGTTTCCGCGCCTCCGCATCGGGATCGGGCGCAGCCGGCTGGACGCGATCGACCACGTGCTCTCGCCTTTCGAAGAAGCCGAATGGGCCGATCTCCAGGCGATCGTCGGGAGCGCCGCCGACGGCGCCGAGCGATGGCTCGACGACGGAATCGTGGCGGCGATGCAGCAAGTCAACGCTTCCTAGTAGCAGGTTATAGCTCCCTAGACGAAGCATGCCCCCGCATGGTCGCGGGACTCGTGCTCGCGGGCTTTCTTGTCTCAGGCCCGCCGCTCCAAGTGCAGTTGCCCGTCACGGCGCTCTACGTGCGACCGCGGGAAGAACTCGCCATGCTCGCCGACATCAATGCCGCGCGCGAAAGCGCGGGCGTCGGCCCCGTCTCGCTCGACCCGGCGCTGACCGAAGTCGCCCGCGATTTCGCGCGCGACATGCTCGAGCGGGGCTACTTCGGCCACGTCTCGCCGGACGGCGTGTCCCTGGCGGACCGCCTCGAGCATGCCCGGCTGCGGTACACCTACGCCGGTGAGAACCTCGCCTTCAACCAGGACGAGGAGCGCGCGCAATCACGCCTGCTCCAGAGCCCGCCGCACCGCGCCGCGGAACTCGATCCGCGATACCGCAAAGTCGGCATCGGCGTGATCGGCGCGAGCGTCTACGGCGCAATCTACGTTCAGGAATTCAGCGACTGAATCAAGGACACGGATCGGGGCGCCCGGTCGCCGCGGCGATGCGCGATCCGACGGGCGGCCGATCGTAGTAATAGATTCGCACGATCTGTGAGGGACAGACCGGCGCGAGGTCCTCGTCCGCGGTGCGGACGAAGGCGCGCACGGCGGACGCCGGATCGCGCGTCAACGCGAGGGCGTCACGATCCGCCATCGCCTCGATGCGGCGGACGTACGCGCGCTCGACCGGCGCCGCCACGAACAGGATCGCGCCGAGGATCCCAAACGAGAGCGCGATGCGCGCGAGCGGATCGTCATCGCGCCGGAACAAGACGCGATCGGAGATCAGGACCGCGAGCGCCGCGCACACGATGAAGAACGTCGCCCGCACGAGGGCCGCGCGCCAGACGTCGCCGCGGACCGCATGCACGAACTCGCGCGCCCCCAGAAACGCGATCTCCCCAGGCGTCGCGGCTTCCAGGAGCGTATCGCCGAGCACGACGCGCGCCGTCGGGCCGATGCCCACGGCACGCGCGCTCGCGACCGGAGTCCGGCGCGAACGATCCGCGACGACCACCGGCATCTGCGGGACCCCCGCGGCGCCGGCCAGGTCTCGCAGGCGTGCCGCATACGGACTATCGGCGGGCAGCGGCGCGAAGCGATTGAAGAGCGGCGCAACGAGCACGGGTTCGAGCGCGGTGAACAGCACCGCGCTCGCCATGACTGCGAGCGCGGCGTACGCGTACCAGAGCCGCGAGCGATCGACGAGCCAGAACACGACGACGACGAACGAGGCCGCGATGGCCGCTTCCAGGACCGTCGTGACGGCGACGTCGCGCAGCCAATCGCTGGTCCGCCCGGTCACGACGCCGAACTCGTAGTCCAGCCGAAAGATCACGAACGCGGCCGGCAACGCGATCAGCGACACGATGCACGTCATGACGAATGCGAACGCAAAGCGAAGCGCGTGAACGGGGAGCCGCCCCGCGAGGGCATCGCGCAACCGGGCCGCCGCACCGCGGCGCCAAAGGACGATCAGACCGATCGCCTGCGCGAGGAACCAAAACGCGTAGAGCGGCCTCGTGCGCACGCGCAGCCGGTGGGCGGATTCCTGGCGATGCGGATCGGCCAGCCTGTATGGGTCGCGCGTCAGCAGGTCCTGCGCCGGGATCGCGCTGACGCGGCGATCGACGTACGACGTGCCGGGCGCCGCCGAAGCGGTCCCCGGGAACGCCAAAATCGCACTGGAGACGACGAAGAGGATGGCCAGCAGCCGCAGCGCCGCGCGGGCCGCGCGTCCCGCCTGCTCCACTCTAGCCGAGCCTTCGAGACGTCACGGCGTCTCCGCATACTCCGCGGACCGGTCGGGGAACGTCGTGGCATGTTCCTCAGGGAAGCGCTTTCGGTACTGCTCCCAGCCGCGCAGATTGCCCGAGGTCGCGGTGGGATCGGCGAGCGGCGTCGCCACGTGTTCGGTCGGGCTCCAGTGCCCGTTCGCGCCGCCGCCCATGAGCCGGTCGTACAGCTCGAGGTCCTTCGCGAGATCGCGGGTCCCTTCGTGCGTCAGGTAGGAGACGCGGGCGCAGCGCGCGACCGAGAGCTTGCAGAGCAGCGCATCGTCGAGCGAGCGTTCATCCTCGAGGATGAGCGGCAAATGCCAGCCGCCGATCGGAACGACGCGGGGCACGCTCGAGCGGTAGGCGGCCAGCATCATGTCGGCGATCTGCTTGATCTCGGGCTGCGCGTCCGGATGGCAACGCTGCGTGAAGAAATTCGCCCACTCCGTCGCGGTGATGATCACCGTGATCCAGGCGAACGGCTCGAGAATGCGGTTGACGAGCTGCTTGTGCAGGTCGATCTCGGAATCCGAAAGCCGCTCGGCGCTCTCGAGCGCGTTCTCGAGCGCCCGCAGCCATTCGCGTTCCGCGCGGGCGCGCGCGTCGCCCGAGATCTCCATGCGAGCGCTCATGCCGGTCTGATTCTTGCCCCAATAGATGGGCATCGCGGGGTCCTCGCGCACGGCCGCGATCATGCGCTTGATCGGGATCGCGCGCGAGCTCGCGGCGTTCCTGGAAAAGACGCGGTGCGTCATCAACTCCGAATGAACGAAGCGCGGGTAGCGCGCTTCCATCGTCGTGAGCCGGACGCCCGCCGGGGAAAGACTGTCGAGCAGAATCCGCGCCGAGTACGCCATGTTCGGGGGCTTCGATTCGACTGCAGCGCCCCCATGCCCCGGCCGCCCGGGGAACGTCCTCTGACCGTCGCGGCCCCGCTTGACCCGCCCCCTAGGTCCTCGTCGCCTTCTCCGCGACCTTGTCGCCGGCCATCTGAACCGCCTGCACCAGCACGATCAGGATCACGACGGTGACGACCATGATATCCGTTTGATAGCGATAGTATCCGAAGCGAATCGCAAGGTCGCCGACGCCGCCGCCGCCCACGATGCCCGCCATTGCGGAATACCCGATCAAACTCACCGCCGTCACCGTCAGTCCGCGCAGCAAACCAGGCAGCGCCTCCGGCACCAACACGTCCCGCACGATCTGCAGCGGCGAAGCGCCGAATGAAAGCGCAGCCTCGATCACGCCGCGGTCGATCTCAAAGAGCGACGCCTGCACCAAACGCGCGAAGAACACGATCGCGGCGACGGCCAGCGGCACCGACGCCGCGATCGGGCCGATCGTCGATCCCACGATCTTCTGCGTGAGCGGCAAGAGCAACACCAAGAGGATGACGAACGGGGTCGACCGGACGACGTTGACGGCGAAGCCGCTCGCGGAATTCAGGAACGAGTTCTCCCAAAACAGATCCCGGCTGGTCACGTACAGGAACAGGCCCAACGGCAGGCCGACGGCGACGGCAAGCGTCAGCGAGATCCCCACCATCTGAAACGTTTCCCAGAACGCCTTGGCGAGATCGGCCGAGAGCGACCCGAGATAGTGCTTATCCATAGACCACCTCGCGCGCGCTCAGCACCTCCACCGAGGCCGTTCGGTTCCTCACGTACTCGATGCTCAGCGCGACCATCTCAGCCGGCCCGGTGACGTCCAGCAACATGATGCCCAGCGGCTGCCCGCCGATGTACTCGATCTTGCCGTGCAGCACGTTGAGCCCGACCGCAAACCTCGCGACCGTATCCGAAAGCACCGGCTCCTCCGCCCTCGCGCCCTTGTAGAGCACTTTGACGAGCGTCCCCTGCACCGCGCCGCGCAACCTTTCGGGAAGCTCCACGTCCAGCGTGTTCGCGACGAGCGCGCGTGTGACCGCATGCACGGGCGTCGCAAAGATACTGTAGGCATCTGCGACCTCCACGATCGTGCCCTCGCTCATGACGGCGACCTTCGTACAGATTTTCTTCACGACGGCCATCTCGTGGGAGATCAGCACGATCGTGATCCCGAGCTTCCGATTGATGTCCCGCAGCAGATCGAGAATGGCGTTCGTCGTTTCGAGATCGAGAGCGGATGTCGGCTCGTCGCACAGCAAGAGCTTCGGGCCGTTCGCCAGCGCTCGCGCGATGCCGACGCGTTGTTTCTGACCTCCGGAGAGCTTCGCGGGATACGTTCCGGCCTTATCGGTGAGTCCGACGAGATCCAAGAGCTCGGGCACGCGCAGCGCTACCTCCGCATCGCGCGCACCGAGCACGCGCAGCGGGAATGCAACGTTGTCGTACACCGTCTTCGCGTTGATCAGGTTGAAATGCTGGAACACCATGCCGATCGAACTGCGCAGCTCCCGCAGGTCCCTGCCCTTGTAGTTCGAGATGTCGACGCCGTCGATGAGGATCGCCCCGGATGAGGGCTTCTGCAGCAGGTTGATCGTCCGCAACAGCGTGCTCTTCCCCGCACCGCTCGTGCCGACGATGCCGAACACGTCGCCGTCCGCGATGGTGAGCGACGCATGCCTGACGGCATGCAAGTCATTGCGGCCCACCCTGAATTTGACCGAGACGTCCTCAAGCTCGAGCATCGTGCTGCATCCGATTCATCCTTCCGGGAACGCAACGATTCCGGGAGAACACGCGCGCTCCCGGAATCGTTCCGCGTCCATGTGAGGTATACGCGGCCCTATTTCTTCGCTTTCAGCCACTCCGGCTTTTGAAAATCCTTGAACTCGTTCTTCGGATCGTTGACGACCGCGAGAAACTCCTTGGACTCCACGACCGCCTTGATGTCCCGGACGAACGGCTTGTCCAGATCTTCGGTGCGGACCGCGACGAGGTTGATGTAGTTCTCCGCCAAAACCTCGCGGTTCAGCGCGGTCGGCCAAATGCCCGCGGCGATCGCGTAGTTCCCGTTGACGAGCGAGAAGTCGACGCTATCCAGGGTTCGCGGTAATTGCGCGGCCTCGACCGGCTGAATGTTCAGATGCTTCGGGTTTTCCGCGACGTCCTTTTCCGAGGCCTTGGCCGGATCGATATCCGGTGAAATCTTGATCAAGCCGAGCGCCTGAAGGTAACGCAAGGCCCGCGCAAGGTTCGTCGGATCGTTCGCGATCGTCACGCTCGCGCCGTCTTTGATCTCCGAGAGCGACTTGAATCGCTTCGAATACACGCCGAGCGATGCCGTCGGAATCGTGATGACCGGGGAGAGCTTCAGCCCTTTGTCGGCGGAGAACTTCTCCAGATAGACGCGGTGCTGAAAGACGTTGACGTCGATCGACTTGTTCGCCAGCGCCAGATTCGGCTGCACGTAGTCGCTGAATTCCTTGACTTCAACGGTGTAGTGCTTCTTTTCCAAGCCGGGGGCGATCGCGAGCCGTACGAGGTCGCCGTAGGGCCCCGGCGCGACGCCGAAGACGAGCTTCTGATCTTCGGCGAAACCGCGGGATGCGAATGAGAGCACGGCTGCCAGGCCGATGAGAATGCCAATGAAGACGGTTCGCAACTTGTTCTGTGAAAACACTCCGTATCGCTTTCTTGAATGAAGTGAACATGGACGGCTCGGCGCCCCAATGAACGAAAAAGCCCCCTGCCTATCGGCAGAGGGCCTCACGCTTACGCCTGCTGGTATGGCGATTATGCGCGCAACAAACTCTCCCGACGCAGCGGCGAGTGGGGACAACAATCCAGCGTCAAAGCGAGCGCGCAAGAATCCATAGCGTCTATGACCCTAACATTCGGTCGTAGCGACTGTCAACGGCAAAGCCGCACCCTGGGCGGCGGCATTCTCGCGCTAGGGCCGGCTAAATGCCGCGGCAACGATGCGGCGCTGGATCTTCCCGGTGGGCGTCCGCGGAATCTCGTCGATGACGTGCAGGACGTCCGGGACCTTGAAACTCGCGATGCGTGCCGCCACGTGCGCGCGGAGTTCCTCGACGCTCGTGCCTTCTCGCACGACGACGGCCGCCGCGACGGCTTCGCCGTACTTCTCATCCGGGACGCCGAAGGCGACCGCTTCGATCACGCCGGGATGCGAGAGCAGAGCCTCGTCGATCTCGGCGGGCGAGATCTTCTCGCCGCCGCGGTTGATCAGTTCTTTGATCCGCCCCACCAGCCACAGGTAGCCCGACTCGTCGATGCGCCCGCGGTCGCCGGTCCGAAACCAGCCCGCCGTGAACGCCTCCGCGTTCGCGAGCGGGTTGTTGTGATAACCGTGCGTCACGTTCTCGCCGCGCACGGCGACCTCGCCGATCGCTCCCGGCCCCAAGAGCGCGCCGCCGCCGTCCAGGATCGCGAACTCGACGTTCGCGCCGATCCCGACCGAGCCCGCACGGCGTTCGCCCCGCAGCGGGTTCGCGCTCATCTGATGCGCCGCTTCCGTCATCGAGTACGCCTCGATGACCGGCACCCCGAAGCGTTCCTCCAGCCGCAGCAGATCGGAGGCCGGTAGCGCGGCACTGCTCGAACGCATGAACCGCAGCGAATGTTCGCCCGGCGCCGGCGCGCGATCGGCCTCGGCGCGCAGCAGCAGCGTGCGATAGATCGTGGGCACCGCGCTGACGATCGTGACCCGCCGCTCGAGGATCGTGGGCCAGAATGCGCCCGCGCTGAACTTTTCCGGCACGATCTCGCTCGCGCCGGCGAACAGCGTGGCGAGCGTCGAGAAGACCAGGCCGTGCACGTGGAAGAGCGGCATCACGCAGAGCGAGACGTCGTCCGAGCCGATCTCGTACCAGGCCACGATGTTCTCCGCGGACCTGCACAAGTTGCGGTGCGTTAGCGGCACGCCCTTCGGACGGCTCGTCGTCCCGCTCGTGTGCAGGAACAGCGCGACGTCCTCGTCGCGCGGCGCCGCCGCGGGCGCATCGAGCGCGAGCGGGACGCCGTCCAGGCACAGGCCCTCGCTCCCGAACGAAATCTCGAGCGTCGCGATCCCGAGCGCCGCCGCAGCCTCGCGCGCGAGCGCCTGGCCGCCGGGCGGCACGAAGAGCGCCTTGGGCGCGATGTCGTCCAGATAGAACGCATATTCGTCGCGCGTGTACGCCGGGTTCAGCGGCGCGCTCGCCGCGCGCGCGCAGGCCGTCGCGAAGAACGCGAGCACGAGCGGAATGCCGTTTGGGAGCGAGGCCGCGACGCGGTCCCCCGGCGCGATCCCGCGCCGGGCGAGCTCACGAGCGAGTGCGTCCACCGTGCGCCGGACGGTTTCGTAATCGAGCGCGGGACCGCCGGGGACGGTCAGCGCCGGGCGGCGCGCGGCGCCGCGCGCGAGCAGTTCGCGAAGGTGCACCGTCGCTTCTTCGGCGCAGGCGGCCATCTTCCGGGCCCGGGCGGGCGGGGGGAACTTCGTAGCGCGGCGCGCAGAGATCCCACAGCCCCAAAGCGGCAAGAGGACCCCGTGCACTATGCAGTGATCGGCGCCGGCGCGATCGGCGGATACGTCGGTGCGTGCCTTTCGCGCGCCGGCCGGCGTGTCACGCTCGTCGCGCGCGGCGCGCACGCGCACGCGATGCGCGAGCGCGGCGTGCTCGTGAAAGACGCGCGCGGCGATTTCAGCGCCTATCCGGCGGTCGCCCCGGACATCGCCTCGCTCGGCCCGGTCGACGTCGTGCTCTTGACGCTCAAGGCGCATCAGATCGGCGCGGCGCTCGACGACATCACGGCGATTCTCGGCCCCGAGACCGTCGTGGTCTCAATGCAGAACGGCATCCCCTGGTGGTACTTCCAGCTGCACGGGGGGCCGTACGACGGGACGACGCTGGAGAGCGTCGATCCGGGCGGAAGGATCGCGCGAACGATCGAAGCGCGGCGCGTGCTCGGCTGCGTGATCCACTCTTCGATCGCGATCGAGTCGCCGGGCGTCCTGCTCCATCTCGAAGGCACGCGGTATTCGCTCGGCGAGCCGAATCGCACGTGCAGCCCGCGGGCCGCGGCGATCGCCGCCGACTTCACCGCCGCCGGCCTGCGCTCGCCCGTCGAAGCGGATATCCGCTATCACCTCTGGGTGAAGCTGATCGGCAACGCCTCATTCAACCCGATCAGCGCGCTCACGCGCGCGACGCTCGTCGAAATGTGCGAAGACGAAGGCGTCGTGGCGCTCGTGCGCGCCATGATGGCCGAAGGGATCGCGGTAGCCGAGCGCCTGGGCGTCGCATTCGAGATCACGATCGAGCGCCGCATCGACGCGGCCCGGCGCGTCGGCGGGCACAAGACCTCGATGCTGCAAGATCTCGAGGCGGGCAAACCGCTCGAGCTCGAAGCGCTCACGGGCGCGATCGTCGAGCTCGGCCGCCTGACCGGCATCCCGACGCCCGTGACGAGCCAGGTCTATGCGCTCGCGAAGCTGCTCGAACGCAAGGCGGCGGTCACGTCTCCTTCTTGATCGCCTTCGCCGGGTTTCCGACGACGCGTTCTTGCGGGGCCACGTCGCGAACGACGACGGAGCCCGCACCCGTCAGCGCCCGGTCGCCGATGGACAGCGGCGCGACGAGCGAGGAATTCGAGCCGACGAACGCGTCTGCGCCGATGTAGGTGCGGTGCTTGACGTGGCCGTCGTAATTGCAGGTGATCGTCCCGGCGCCGATGTTCGTGCGCTCGCCGATCGTCGCGTCGCCGAGATAACTCAAGTGTCCGGCCTTGACGCCCGCGGCGAGTTGCGAGCTCTTGATCTCGACGAAGTTCCCGACTTTCACGCCCGTCCCGATCTGCGCTCCGCCGCGAACGTGCGCGAACGGCCCGACCGTCGCGAAGTCGCCGATCGAACTCTCGACGATCACGCTCTCGGTGACGACCGCGTGACGGCCGATGCGGGAGCCGACGATGCGAGCGTTCGGGCCGATCTCACTCTGGCCGCCGATGACGCTGCGCCCTTGGATCGTCGTGTTCGGCCGAATCACGGCATCCGGCGCGATCGTGACGTCGGGCTCCAAGTACGTCGTTGCCGGATCGACGATCGTGACGCCGGCCCGCATGTGCTGCGCGCAGAGCAGCGCGTTCATGCTCGCGGCAGCGCGCGCGAGCTCCGCCCGATCGTTGACGCCGAGCACGCTCGCGTAGTCCGCGGCCGGGACCGGAACGATGCGTTCGCCCGCGGCGACGAGCAGCGCGACCGTGTCCGTCAAGTAATACTCGCCCTGCACGTTGTCGTTGCGCAGGTGCGCGATCGAATCGCGCAGTTTCTCTTCATCGAAGGCGTAGAGGCCCGCATTCATCTCGTCGAGCGCGCGCTCACCCTCATCCGCGTCACGTTCCTCGACGATCTTGCGAACGTAGGGACCCTCGCGCACGATCCGGCCGAAGCTGGAGGGGAGCGGCATGCGCGCCGTCACGAGCGCGAGCGCGGACTCACGCGCGTGAATCACCCGCGAGATCAGCTCCGCGTCGACGAGCGGCATGTCGCCGTTGAGCACGAGCAACGTGCCCGGATGCGCTTCGATCTGGCCGAGGGCGATCTGCACGGCGTGGCCCGTGCCGAGCTGCGGCTCTTGGAGCACGACGCGGACCGCCGCTTCCCCCGCGGCTCCGGCGGCGATGCCCGCGACGTGCGGACGCAACTCCTCGTTGACGACGACGACGATCTCGACGACGTTCGCGTCGCGCAGCGCGCGCAGCACGTACCAGAGCATCGGCCGCCCGCAGAGCTCGTGGAGCACCTTCGGACGCGCGCTCTTCATGCGCGTCCCCTTGCCGGCCGCCATGACGATCGCCCTAACGCTCATGAATACGACTCCTGTGTTCGGAAGGAAACTAGTTCGCGACGTCCCGCGACCACGCCCGGACTTCTTTTTCCGTGGCCCCGCCCAGTGCCGCGAGGGCCCGCCGGATGCGCTCGCGACACAGATCTCGCCCGAGGAGCTCCATCGAGTTGAACAGCGGCACGGACGTCGGGCTGCCCGTGATCGCGACGTAGAACGGCCGCACGAGGTCGCGAAACTTCAGGCTCGTGCGTTCGGCCAGGCCGCGCATGACGCGTTCGATCGCGTGCAACTCCCAATCCGGGAGCGAATCGAACTCGACCAGCGCCAGGGCGAACAGGCGGCGCGTCGTCGCATCGTCGATGCGCCCGCCGCGCAGATCCTCGGCCGTCACGTCCAGCCCGCCGGCGAAGAGAAACGCGAGCAGCGGACCGAGGTCGCTGAAGCGCTCGATGCGGCTCTGCGCGAGCGCCGCGATCTTCGCGAGCGCGACTCGATCGTACGTCCACTCCGTGATGCGATGCATGAACCCGTACACGTCGAGTTTCTCACGGATGTAGCGCGCGTTGAACCAGTCGAGCTTCGCGACGTCGAAGACGGGGCCGCCGAGCGAGATGTTCTTGATGTCGAAGCGCCGGATCAGCGCCTCCATGTCCATCATCTCGTCGCCTTCGGCCGACGAGGTCGCAAAGAGCCCGAGAAAGTTGCAGAGCGCCTCCGGCAAGTAGCCCATGCGCCGGTAGAACAGGATGCTCGTCGGGTTCTTGCGTTTGCTGAGTTTGCTCTTATCCGCGTTGCGCAGCAGCGGCAAGTGCCCGATCTGCGGCATCTGCCAGCCGAAATATTGATAGAGCAGCACGTGCTTCGGCGCGGACGGAACCCACTCTTCACCGCGAAAGACGTGCGTGATGCGCATCAGGTGATCGTCGACGACGTTGGCCAGATGATAGGTCGGCAGACCGTCCGATTTCATCAGCACCTGCATGTCGACGGTGTGCCATTCGATCTCGATCGGTCCGCGCAAGAGATCGTTGACGATGCAGACGCCGGTCGCGGGGATCTTCATGCGCACGACGGAGGGCGTCCGCGCGGCTTCGTTCGCGGCGATCTGGGCGGCATCCAGGCTCAGGCAGCGCCCGTCGTATGCGGGCGGCCGGTTCATGCGTCGCTGCTCCTCGCGCATCGCGTCGAGCCGCTCCGGCGTGCAATAACAGCGAAACGCATGTCCGCGGTCGAGCAGGATCTGGACGTGCTCGCGGTAGATCGCGGTCCGCTCGCTCTGGCGGTACGGCCCGTGCGGTCCGCCGACGTCCGGGCCTTCCGACCACGCGACGCCGAGCCAGCGCAGGGATTCCAGAATCGCACGCTCGGATTCCGCGGTGCTGCGCAGCTGATCGGTATCCTCGATGCGGAGGATGAACTCGCCGCCCGCCTTGCGAGCGAAGCAGTAGTTCATCAAGGCCACATAGGCCGTGCCGACATGAGGATCGCCCGTCGGCGATGGGGCGACGCGGGTCCGAACGATCATGATCGCTTCTTACCAGCTAGCGCGAGCCGGCTCCCGTCGCCCGCTCGAGGGAGGGGATTAGCCGACCAGGGTCCGGCGGCCGCCGCATTCGCTTTCGACGAACGCGATGATCTCCGAGAGCGGCGTCCCGGGCGTGAACACCGCGCGCACGCCGAGGCGTTTGAGTTCTTCAGCATCCTCGGGCGGGATCGTGCCGCCCCCGAAAAACACGATGTCGCCGGCGCCTTGCGCCGCGAGCTGCTCGAGCACCATCGGAAAGAGCGTCATGTGCGCCCCGGAAAGGATCGAAAGCCCGATCCCGTCGGCATCTTCCTGGATCGCCGTCTGCACGATCTGCTCCGGCGTTTGAAAGAGCCCCGTGTAGATCACTTCCATGCCCGCGTCGCGCAGCGCTCGGGCGATGACTTTCGCGCCCCGGTCGTGGCCGTCAAGGCCGGCCTTCGCAACGATGATGCGCAGCGGCCGTGTGGTACTCATTGAAACGACGTTTCCTTCCTGTGCCATGCCGCCCCCTCCACGCCCCCGGCGCGGGAGGAGCGGCCTTTAGAACCGCGGTTGTTCGGTGTAACGGCCGTAGACCTCGACCATCGCTTCGACGATTTCGCCTTCGGTCGCAAGCGCGTTGACGGACTCGATCAGCGGATGCATCACGTTCAGATTCTCGTCCAGGCAGGCGCGCCGCAGCGACGCCAGGGCATCCGCGACTTTCGTCGCGTCGCGGCTCGCCCGAACCGCGGCGACCGCCGCACGCTGCTCGCGCTCCACGCCGGCTTCGATCTTCAGCAGATCGACGTCGCCCTCCGAGCCCGGGCGCTCGAACGCGTTGACGCCGACGATGACGCGGTCCTTCGTCTCGAGCGAACGCTGATAGCGATAGGCCGCATCCGCGATCTCGCGCTGGAAGAAGCCGGCTTCGATCGCCTCGATCACGCCGCCGAATTCCTCGATCTGCCGGAAATACTCTTCGGCCTGCTTTTCCATCTCGTCCGTGAGCGCTTCGATGAAGTACGATCCTCCCAGCGGATCGATCACGTTCGTCACATTCGTTTCGTAGGCGAGGACTTGCTGCGTGCGCAACGCGATCTCGACGGAGCGCTCGCTCGGAAGCGCGAGGACTTCGTCCATCGAGTTCGTGTGCAGCGACTGCGTCCCGCCGAGCGCCGCGGCCATCGCCTCGAATGCGACGCGGACCACGTTGTTGACCGGCTGCTGCGCGGTGGCGCTGCAGCCCGCCGTTTGCGTGTGGAAGCGGAGCTGCAGCGAACGCGGATCCTTCGCGCCGTATTTGTCGCGCATCCGGCGCGCGTAGATGCGGCGCGCGGCGCGGAACTTACAGATCTCCTCGAAGAAGTCGATGTGCGAGTTGAAGAAGAACGAGAGCCGCGGCGCGAACGAGTCGACGTCCATTCCGGCCGCCATCGCCGCTTCGACGTACGCGAAGCCGTCGGCGAGCGTGAACGCGAGCTCTTGCACGGCCGTCGATCCGGCCTCGCGGATGTGGTAGCCGGAGATCGAGATCGTGTTCCACTTGGGCATCTCGTCGCGCGCGAATTTCATCATGTCGACGATGATGCGCACGTGCGGCCGCGGCGGGAAGATCCATTCCTTTTGCGCGATGTACTCTTTGAGGATGTCGGCTTGCAGCGTGCCGCCGAGCGCCGCGCGCGGAATCCCCTTCTTCTCGGCGGCGGCGACATATTGCGCGAGCGCGATCGGCGCGGGGCCGTTGATCGTCATCGACGTCGTGATCGCGCCCATGTCGATGCCTTCGAAGAGCCGTTCCATATCGGCGAGCGAATCGATCGCGACGCCGCACTTTCCGACTTCGCCGAGCGACTTCGGGCTGTCGGAATCGTAGCCCATCAGCGTCGGCATGTCGAAGGCGACCGAGAGCCCCATCTGGCCCTGCGCCAGCAAGTAATGATAGCGTGCGTTCGTTTGAGCCGCGTTTCCGAAACCCGCGAATTGGCGCATCGTCCAGAGCCGGTCGCGATACATGCCGGGATGGATCCCGCGCGTGTAAGGAAACTCGCCGGGGACGCCGAGATCGCGCACGAGATCGAGATGCGCGACGTCTTCGGGCCCGTAGAGCGCCTTCAACGGAAGATCCGAGATCGTGCGATCGGTCGCACCGGAACCGGGGCCGCGGCGCGGTTTGGAGCTGCGCAGTTTCGCTTCGCGGCGGGCGACGAGTTCGGCGTATTCCGGGGTCTCTGCCGGCCCGAGCCCGCTCGTGCGGTCGATCGTTCGTGCCACGGCTCAATCCTCAAACGGTGATGTGTGGTCTATGGGTGTTCGGTCAAGACGGCGCGTTTCCCGGACCTCACAGGCCTTTGACGGTCGAACGCGACTCGCCGCGCTCCTGGGGCAGCGCAGATTCTCCGCGCCCGGCGCGCAAATCCTCGACGATGCGGCCCGCGATTTCGTAGGGATCGAGCGTGAGCGGGCCCGCGGTCCGCGCCGCGATCTCACGGTTGACCTGCCGTTCGAGGTCTCCGAGAACGAGCGCGCGCACGCGGTGCGCGAACGCGACGCGCCGCTTGCGTTCGATCTCGCCGCTGGTACGCAGGTATTCACCGTGCGCGACGATCGCGTCCCACAGTTCCGCGAGCCCCTTGCCTTCGTTGGCTTGCGTCAGCACGAGCGAGGGCGTCCAGCCGCGGAAATCCAGCATCTCCATCATCGAGCGAATCTCACGCTGCAGGTGCAGCGCCATCGGGTGATCGGCCTTGTTCACGACGAACACGTCGGCAACTTCGAGGATCCCCGCCTTGAGCAGCTGGATCGAATCGCCGCTCCCCGGCTGCAGGCAGACCAGCGTCGTATCCGCGAGTTCCGCGATCTCCACTTCGGACTGACCCACGCCGACCGTCTCGATCGCGACGACGTCTTTTCCGAACGCGTCCATGAACGCGACCGCATCGCCCGTCGCACCGGCCAACCCGCCGAGATGCCCCCGCGAGGCCATCGATCGAATGAAGACTTCCGGATCGGTGAAGTGTTCCGTCAAGCGAATGCGATCGCCCAAGATCGCCCCATGCGAGAACGGCGAACTCGGATCCACGGAGATCACGCCGACGCTCTTTCCATGCGCCCGCGCGGTCCGCACGAGCGCCGACGACAGCGTCGACTTTCCCACCCCCGGCGGCCCCGTCAAGCCGATCGTCATGGCGCGCCCCGTCCGCTCGAACAGCGCCCGCATCAACCCGGCGCCGAGCCCCGACTCCGCCCGCGAAATAGCCCGCGCCAACCCGCGCTGCTCCCCCGCCTCAAACGAACGCAAAATCCCCGCATCCACATCATCCATCCCCACCCCTTACGCCAAACGAAAACCGCAAGCCCCTATGGAACTCGCGCATAAAAAAAGCCGCGCGGGGGGCGCGCAGCCGCGAAGCGGCGGAGTGCCTTTTCAAGGTCTTGGGGTCCCCGCGCTGCGCAGCATCGTGGGGATTCTCTCCCGCGCGCTTTGCGTGCGGGAGGAGAGTGGTCAGACCGTCTAGGCATTCGTCATCGATTGATCGTCGCGCAGCGACGATCAATCGATGGCGCGGTCTCCGCGCTCGTTGATGTGGCGGGCCGTGCGCTGGATCATGCGGGCGAGAATGCTGATGGCGCCCGTGCGCGATTCGTTTGCGATCAGATAGTCGAGACTATTGTCGGGATTCACGACGACGAACACGGCCTTGCTGCCGCGATCGATCGCGTCGAGCATCTTACCGACGAAGGCGCGGTCTTCCGCGGTTAATTGCTCTCGCTCCGCCGCATCCGTGCGAGCATCGGCGAGGATGGAAAAGAGTAGCTTATCGATGTCGTGGGGGGTCTCCACCGCTGTCACTCCCTGAGCAAACGTCGCGAGAGCACGTAACCGTCTCACGCTGACACAGGGATTTTCGGCGAAATCGGCCTGAATACTGAGCTTCCTTTACCCGAGCTTTACGTTCCCTTCAGCCCGCGCGCCGCGGCGATTGCGTCGAGTATGCCGCGCAATGAAAGCAAGCCGAACGCCGCTGAAGACACCGTGCAGCATGCAAACAGGACCCCGCGCCAGCCGAACCCGTCGACGCCGAATGCGCCCGCCGTGAGCAGACCGAAGATGAAGGCGCACAACGCCGCGCCGCAGACCACGAACGCAAGGCGCGCGACCTCCGAGGTGATCGCGAGCCGGACGCGGTGCGGCGCGCGTTCCGCGATCGCCGCGACATACTGGCGCCGGTAGGCGAAATACTTGTCCAGAAAATGCTCGCGAAAGCCCTTCATCGGCGCACTCCTTCTCCGCGCTCGCGGACCTTGCCGCTTGCCGTGGTGGGAACGATCCGTTCGCTCCGATAACAGCAAGGGATGACCACGCAAGGCTATTACCGCTTCCCGACGATCGCGAACGACTCGATCGTCTTCGTCTGCGAGGACGACCTGTGGACCGTGCCGCGCTCGGGCGGCATCGCCCGCCGTCTAACGACCGGCCGCGGCGACATCGCGACGCCGCGCCTCTCACCTGACGGCCGCTTGCTCGCGTTCGTCGCGCGCGAGGAGGGTCACCCCGAAGTCTACGTGATGCCGGCGGCCGGCGGCGAAGCGACGCGCCTGACGTTCCTGGGCGGCGAAGCCTGCATCATCTCGGGCTGGACGCCGGACGGCAGGTCGATCCTGTTCGCGTCGGATGCGGTCTCGCCGTTCGTCAAAGAAACGATCGGATTCTCGGTCCCCGCGGAAGGCGGCGCGGCGGCGCCCTTGGGCCTCGGACAGATCCGCACGATGAGCATCGCTGCGGACGGACGGCTCGCGATCGGCCGGAACAACGACGACCCCGCGCGCTGGAAACGCTATCGCGGCGGCACGGCCGGCGATCTCTGGATCGACGCCGCCGGGACCGGCACATTCACGCGGCTCGTCGATCTTGCCGGGAACGCCGTCTGGCCGATGTGGGTCTACGATCGCATCGTCTTCCTCTCCGACCACGAAGGCATCGGCAACCTCTACTCCGTGCTGCCCGACGGCAGCGATCTGCGCCGCCACACGGACGAGACGGACTATTACGTCCGCTTCCCCTCGACGGACGGCACCTCGATCGTTTACACGGCGGGCGCGGAGGTGCGGATCTTCGACGCCGTTTCGGGCCGGGTCGAGACCGTCTCGATCGAAACGCCCTCCGGCTCGACGCAAACGTCGCGCCGCTTCCTCGAAATTGCGGACGAGCTCAGCGAGTTCGCACCCAGCCCCGACGGCACGAGCCTCGCGCTCGTTGCACGCGGCACGCCGGTCACGATGCCGCTTTGGGAAGAAGCCGCGATCACGCACGGCGAGGGCAGCCGCGTTCGTTACCGGCTGATCGCGTGGCTCCCCGACGGCAAGCGTTTCGCCTGCATCAGCGACGCTGAAGGCCGCGAGCGGCTCGAGTTGCACGACGCCGGACGCGAAGGCGGCCCCGTCGCGATCACGAGCGGGGACATCGGGCGGGTCACGGAACTGGCGGCCTCTCCGAACGGCGAGGTCGTGGCGCTGGCGAATCATCGTCACGAACTGTTGCTCGTCGATCTCGAAGCGCGCAGCGTCCGAACGCTCGATCGCAGCCCCGCTTCGCGAATCCGGGATCTCGCGTTCTCGCCGGACGGGCGCTGGCTCGCGTATGCGTGCGCAACGGACAACGGTTGGATCGGCAACCCCGACACGACGATCATCCGCATCGCGAAAGTGAAATCCGGCGTCGTGCATGACGCGACGCCGCAGATGCGCGAAGATCGCTCGCCGGCCTGGGATCCGGACGGCAAGTATCTCTTCTTCATCTCATCGCGCGATTTCAACCCGGTCTACGACGCGCTGCAGTTCGATCTGAGCTTTCCGCTGGCGAATCGGCCTTACGCGATCGCGCTACGCGCCGACGTGACCTCGCCGTTCGTCGCGAAGCCCGCTCCGCTCCACAAGGATCACAAAGACGACGACGACGAGGACGGCGCGAAGAAGAAAGGCGCTCGCCCCGAGCGGATCGCGATCGATTTCGAAGGCATCCACGGCCGCATCGTCGCGTTTCCGGTCGACGAGGGGAACTACGGCGATCTGGTCGCAGCCAAAGGGCGCGTCCTGTTCACGAAGTTCCCGGTGAAGGGCATCAAACCGGGCGCGAGCGGCTGGGACGACGAGAGCGAGACCGGCACGCTCCACGCCTATGATTTCGAAGGCCAGCGTAGCGCCGTCTTTCAGAACGACGTCGGCGAGATCGTGCTCGGAGCGGATCGGCGCACGCTCGCCTATTCGTCGCACGGGCGGCTGCGCGTCGTCGATGCGCTCGGCGATCTGCCCGAGGACGGCCCCGAGGACCCGAAGGGAAACAACGAACCAGGGCGCCGCACGGGCTGGATCGATCTTTCCCGCACGCACGTGACCGTGCAGCCGCGCGACGAGTGGATCCAGATGTACGAAGAGGCATGGCGCATGCAGCGCGAGCAGTTCTGGGACGCGACGATGACCGGCATCGATTGGGATCTCGTGCGCGAACGCTACGCACGGCTCTTGCCGCGCGTGCGCACGCGCGGCGAACTCTCGGACGTGCTCTGGGAGATGTTCGGGGAACTGGGAACCTCGCACGCCTACGAGATCGGCGGCGACCGGCGCGAGCCGCCCTCGCATCGCCGCGGTTTCCTCGGCGCGGATCTCGTCTTCGATGCAGCCGCCAAGGGCTATCGCATCGTCAAGATCTACCGCGGAGATTCCTGGAACCGCGAGATCGATTCGCCGCTGGGCGAGCCCGGAACGCTGATCGGCGAGGGCGATGTGATTCTCGCGATCAACGGGCGCGCGCTCACGCGCACGCTTTCGCCTGACGCGGCGCTCGTCAACGCCGCGGAGCGCGAAGTCGTGCTCACGGTCGCGGCCGAGCAAGGCGAATCGCGCCGCGTCGTGGTGCGGACGCTGCGCGACGAGCGGATGCTGCGCTATCGCGCGTGGGTCGACGCCAACCGCAAAGAGGTGCACGCCCGCACCGAGGGGCGCGTCGGCTACGTGCACATCCCGGACATGGGGCCCTGGGGCTTCTCGGAGTTCCACCGCGGCTTCTTGTCGGAGTTCAATCGCGAAGGCCTGATCGTGGACGTGCGCTACAACCGCGGCGGCCACGTCTCCCCGCTCCTGCTCGAAAAGCTCGCGCGGCGGCGCGTAGGCTACGACGTCTCGCGCTACGGCCCGCCGATGCCCTATCCGCCCGAATCCCCGGCGGGGCCGCTCGTGGCGCTCACCAACCAGTTTGCCGGGAGCGACGGCGACATCTTCAGCCACTGCTTCAAGCTCTACGGGCTCGGGCCGCTCGTGGGCAAACGGACCTGGGGCGGCGTGATCGGGATCAACCCCTACCATTCGCTCGTCGACGGGACCATCACGACCCAACCGGAGTTTTCGTTCTGGTTCACCGACGTCGGCTGGAAGGTCGAGAACTACGGCACCGACCCCGATTTCGACGTCGATATCGCCCCGCACGACGAGCGCGACGGCCGGGACCCCCAAATGGAGAAGGCGCTCGAGCTGATGGAGACGCTGCGCTCGGCCAACGGGTCCGCCCGCCCGGCCCTGGACCCCAGGCCCTCGCTGGCGATCCCGGCGGGCCTCCCGCCGAGACCCTGACGGCGGGAACGCCCCGCCCTTCAGGCAGCCGTCTTGTAGGCCTCTTCGAGCACGATCCGGATGTGATGGAGCAGGTCGTTGGCCGTGGCCTGAGCGATGTTGTGGCCGACGACGAGGTCGAAGACCGCTCCGACCGGCCCCAAAGGCGGATGGTACTCGCCGTCCAGATCGAGCCGGCAGCCGTCCTCGGTCTCCTGGCTCGCGCTGAGAACCCCCTCAAACGTCGGATAGGGCCCCCCGTCCTTCGGAGCCCAGGAGATCCCGATGCGCGTGTAGCCCGGATAGCCCGGCTTTGGCGTCAAGTGAGCCACGACTTCACGCTCGAGCCGGGCCTCGCCGACGGGGGTTCGCAGCTCGATCACGGCCGGCCGGTCGCCCAGCTCGCCCTGTTTCGCGAAGTAGGCCGCAAGGTACGCGGGGACTTTTTCGAAGGGGCAGTTGACGGAGATGTATTCGTGCAGTTGCGCCATAGAGCCGATCATACACGAACAACCACGAGCACTCCAAGCAGGCTCGCCTAACAGGCGGCCGCGAAAGTCCCTCGTAGACCGGTATTTTCCGGCGGTCCGCAGCGGTGAATGAACGAAACGCAAACACCTGCCCGCGTCCTCGTCGTCGATGACGAGCCCGCGATCCGCGAGATCCTCGTTCGCTACCTGAGCGACGAGGGCATGACGGTCACCGAGGTCGGCGACGGTCTCAGCGCCGTGCGTGCCGCGTTGACCGAGCATCCGCACATCGTGCTGCTCGATCTGAATCTGCCGTTGCTCTCCGGGGTCGAAGTGCTCAGGCGCGTCCGCGAGCAATCCGATGTTCCCATCATCATGTTGACCCGGCGCGACGCCGAGATCGACCGCATCTTGGGGCTCGAGCTCGGCGCGGACGATTACATTGCCAAGCCTTTCAGCCCGCGCGAGGTCGTCGCGCGCGTGAAGAGCGTGCTGCGGCGCAGCCGCGCGCCCGTGGGCCCGACGCCCGCGCGCCGCGACGTCCGGCGCATCGGCGATCTCGAGATCGACCGCGCCGCGCACGAAGTGCGCTCGGCCGGCAAGCCCGTCAACTTGACGCCGACGGAGTTTCGCATCCTCGACGTGCTCGCCGATCACGTGGGGCAGGCGCTGACTCGCGACCAGCTCCTGGACAAGATCGCGAGCGACGTCCACGACATCTACGATCGCACGCTCGACCGGCACATCGCGAACTTGCGGCACAAGATCGAAGCCGACCCGAGCAAACCGCGCTACGTGCTGACCGTGTTCGGCGTCGGCTACAAGATGGTCGCCGCGCCGTGAGGCCGCTCGTCCACGAGATGCGCAACCATCTCGCGATCGCCGTGGCGAACATCGAAGCCTTCATCGACGGCAAGTTGGAGCCGACGCCGGGCCGCTTGGCCGCGGTGCTCCAGGCTCTCCAAGAACTCGACGTCTTGATGAACGACATCGGGCCCGAAGAGCGTCCCGCGCGCCCCGAGCTGCGCACGATCGACCTGTGCGCGTTATTGAAGAGCGACTTGACCTCGATCGAAGCCGCCGCCGAAGAAAAGGGTATCCGGCTCGAGTGCTCGCGCTGCGACGGCGCGCACGACGAGTGTCGCAGCTTCACGGGCGATCCGGTGCGCATCGGACAGATCGTCAAGAACGTCCTCTTGAACGCGATCCACTACACGCCGGCGGGAAAGCTCGTTTCCGTCGATTGCAGCCGCGGCGCGGGCGAATTGCGCTTCAGCGTCTCGGACCAGGGACCGGGCGTGCCGCAGCCGGAGCAAGAGCGCATCTTCGAGGCGGGCTACCGCGGCACGACCTCGGCCGGCACGTCGGGGAGCGGACTCGGACTTTCAATCGCCCGTCAGCTCGCCGAGGAGCACGGCGGGACCATCGACGTGAGCAGCGACGGCCAGACCGGGACGACCTTCACGGTCCGCCTTCCCGGAGCCGCGGCGGCCGCCGCCGACGGCGCGAACGGCGCGCTTCCGAGCATAATCTAGCGACACACGACGTTCACAGCATCTTCGCAAATGGGCGACTTCCGTCGTCTAGACTTCCACCATGAGCGACCTGCTCCAACGGCTGTATGTCGGCTGCTCCGTCAGCCGCGCGACCGATCGTCTGACCGGCTTCTTCGCGGAGCGGGCCGGCGATGGAGCCTGGGACGCCGGCAAGCCGATCCGGGTCGCGCTGCGCGCTCCGATCCCGCTTCCGAGCTTGCGCACGAACGTGATCCTGCAGCACGACGTGATCGCGACGTTACGGCATTTGCCGAAAGCGTTCGGCAACGACTGCTTCGACGTCGCTTGGGAACCAAGCGGCGGAGGCTTCCCCAGGTTCTCGGGGACGCTCTCGATCGAGAACAACGAAGACTTCGATAGCTTCACCCTGGTACTCAAGGGATCGTACGATCCGCCTCTGGGACCATCCGGGCAAGCATTCGACGCCGCGCTTGGGCATCGCATCGCGATCGCGACCGCGCGCGACCTGCTCGCGCGCATCCGCGATGAAATCGAGAAAACCGAGGGTATAGAAGAGCAAGAGATTATCACGCAGCACTTGCTCTAAGCTAAGGCCGCAGTCTCGCAAAGGGTGGTCCCGCCCACGTGAGAGTTCTAGCACTGAATGTCGGCACACATACGCTCAAGGCGAAGCTTTTTGCCCTGGACGGCGAGCGCTCGTTCGGCCGGCCCGCCGTCGCGCAGCGGGCCACGCAGCACTCCCTGGCGGATGCGCCGGCCGTACGGATGGCGCAGATCCAGGCGTGCGTCTCCTCCTTCGCGGGCGAGCCCGTCGACGTGGTCGCGCATCGCATCGTCGCATCGCTCCCCCAGCCCATGCACGCGGCCTCCCGGCTCGATAGAGAGCATCGGGACGCGTTGCGCGAGGCCGCGGAGATCGCCCCCCTCCACACGGAGTTGACGTTCGCCGCGCTCGAGGCCAGCGACCGCGCCTTCCCGGACACCCCGCAGGTCGGGGTCTACGATTCGTGGTTCCACCGCACGTTGCCCGAATACGCCGCCGTCTACGGACTGCCGTTCGAATGGTATTGCGCCGGGCTGCGCCGCATCGGCTACAACGGGCTGATCCACCAGTACGCGCTGCATCGCGCCGCCGAACTGCTCGCGCGGCCGCCGAACTTGCTGCGCCTCATCACCGTGCACCTCGGGGGCGGCTCTTCGCTCGCCGCCGTGCGGAACGCCGTCTGCGTCGACACGACGATGGGCTTCACCCCGCTCGACGGAGTTCCGATGCTCACTCGGCCCGGCGCGGTCGATCCCGGCTTGATCCTCTACGCCCTCAGCCACGGGTTGGCCACCGTCGAAACGCTCCCGCGCATCCTCAATCACGAATCGGGCCTCACCGGGATCGGCGGCGGTTCGGCTGAGATCGACGAGATCGTGCGCGCGATGAGCTGCGGCGACGCGCGGGCGACCTTGGCGTTCGAGGCGTTCTGCTGCGGCATCACGCGCGCGATCGGGGGGCTGGTGCCGGCGATCCGGGGCGTCGACGTCGTGGCGTTCACCGGCGGCATCGGCGAGCACTCGCCGGCAGTGCGCGCGCGGACGTGCGCCCCGCTCGAATACCTGGGCGTCGCTCTCGATGATACGGCGAACAAGTCCAACCCGGCCGAAGGCGACATCGGACGCCGCGACGCCGCCACGCGCACGCTCGTCATCCACGCCGAAGAGGAATGGATGATGGCGTGCCACACGGCGGACGCCGTCGAACGCTTGGATCTGAGGGTATCAGTGCACCGCTAGCAGGTTCTCGACGATCCGCACGCCCGGGACCGACCACGCGGCCCGCGAGGCTTCCTCCAGTTCGAATTCGCTGTGCACGGTGCCGCGCAGCGTCACCTTGCCGTCATCGGCTTCGACCCGAATCTTGCCGCTGTCGGCATCGGTGTGCTCGAGCCGCCGTTCCAGCGCACGCTCGACCTCACCGGCCTCGATCGGCGGTTCGATCGCGATGTTGTTGTGCACGGAGATGACGCCCGTCAGGTGGCGCACGGCCTCCTCGGCGGCCTCCCGCTGATAGGGCCACGCGACGGCGCCCGAGAGCGTCAGGAACCCATGCTCGACGGTGACGAGCAGATTCGCAGGCAGGGCGACGTGCCATGCCAGCGCGCTGAGCGCCGCCTCCGCGATGTCGGTATCCGTGCGCACGTGATCGCCGGGAAGCTCGACCTCGATGTTGTTGACGACTCCGCGCACGCCGGGCACGGCCTTCACGATCGCGTCGGCGTTGCGCTTCTCGTAATAGCTAGCTGCTTTGCCGGTCAAGGTCACAACGCCGTGGCTCGTCGCGACGCCGATTTGGCGATCGTCGACACGCGGGTCGTAAGCGAGTTCGTCGGCGACGTCTTTGTGGAGTTGCAGATCGGTTTTCATCGCATCCTCCTCCATCCCCATTATAGCGGAGGCAGTTACCAAATGTGCGAATGGGATCGCGTGGCGATTCGCGCGATCTTCACACTTTGGATCGCCCTGCGGCTTGCGATCCCCGCGGCGGCCGCGCCCGCGCACATGAACGGCATCGTGCTCGGCGTCGACCCGGCCGGGCATACCGCGCTCGTGCGACACGAGCCGTTCGCCGGGATGCCCGCGATGACGATGACCTTCCAGGCCGGGGCCGGCACGCTCGCTGCGTTGCGGCCGGGCGAACGCATCGACGCCGCCGTCGACCTCTCGACCGAACCGTGGACGATCGTGCGGGCGCAACAGGCCAAGACCGCTGCCGCGGCGCCGGCGGGACCCGTCGTTCCCTGGGTGCCCCAGGTCGGCACGGGCGACCTGATCCCCGAGGCCCGCTTCATCGGCCAAGACGGCGCGCCGCTTTCGAGCCGGTCCTGGCTCGGCCGCCCGCTCGTCTTGGCGTTCATCTACACGCGCTGCCGCGATCCACGCATGTGCCCGCTGATCTCGGCGAAGTTCGAGTCGCTGCAGCGGCTCCTGGCGGGCTCGAAAGCGCACTTGCTGGAGGTGACGCTCGACCCCGTCTACGATCGCGGCGAGGTGCTACGACGGTACGCGCGTACGTTCGAAGCCGACCCGGCGCGCTGGACCATCGCGACCGGCGACCCGGTCGAGATCCTGACGTTCGCGAAGCGGTTCGGCATCGAGACGCAGCGCGCCCAGGGCGACGTGATCCTGCACAGCGAGCGAACCGCGATCGTCGGGTCGGACGGCCGCATCAGCCTTCTGCTGGACGGCAACCGCTGGGCCCCCGACGACCTCGCCGCCCAGGTCGCGGCGCTCGATCGCGGCGCAGCCTCGCCGCTCGCGCAAGCTCGCCTGTGGCTCTCCCAAGCCTATGCGACGGTCTGCGGCACGAGGGGCGAGCGCACGCCCGAGATCGTCCTCATGCTCGCGGCGCTGTTGGTGTTGGGAACGGCCGGCCGCCGCGCGATCCGCCGCTAGGCGGCCGGATTCACCACGTTCGCATCCCCTTGACGAGATAGCCGTGCTGGCTGAGCACCTCGTTGAGCGGGCCCGCGTAGGCCAAGACCGCGAGCGCGAGCGCCACGACGCTCCACAGGCCGATCCGGTCCAGCAGCGGCGACGGGGCGATGCCCTTCTCTGAGGCTGCGAAATCGATCGTCGATTCACGCGGCGTGTTCACGAATCGCGTGCCGAGCGCCACGGCGACGAACATCAGAATGCTGACGAACAGGATCGTGCCGCCGATCGCCGCGAGCACCATCTCGGTATGCCACGACTGCGCGCCGGCGGCGCCGAAGTAGGTGACGTCCGCGGTCCGGCGCGGCGATCCGAGCAACCCCGCGACGTGCATCGACATCGACATCAGGAACATCCCGACGAAGTACATGTAGGTTTGCGCGAGCGCGAGCTTCGGCGCCCAGAGCCGCCGCCCGGTCAGCGACGGGACGAGGCGATACGTCGCGGCGATGAACGTCAGGGCGACGGGGCCGCCGACCGTCACGTGAAAGTGGCCGACGATCCACATCGTGTTGTGCACGAGCACGTCGAGGCTATAGGACGAGTTGATGATCCCGCCGGCGCCGCCGACCAGGAACAGGATCATGCCGAGCCCGGCGCCCGAGAACGCGGGATCGCGCCAAGGCAATCCGCGCACGACGTTCCAAAGGCCCGTGCGGCCCTGCGCGCGCGCCGCGAGCTCGAACGAGGCGAACAGTGCGAACGCCGTCATGAACGATGGGATCACGACGCCGTAGGTCGTGACCGTGTGCACCCATTTCCAGAACGCGGAGACGCCCGGTTCCAGGAATTCGTGATGCAAGCCGACCGGGGTGGAGAGCAGCAGCAGCATGATGAACGCCAGGCGCGTCAGCGGATCGCTGAAGTTCTTGCCCCGGTAGGTGACCGGGATGACGTTATACCAGATCAGGTATGCGCCCATCACCCAGAAATACACGAGCGGATGACCGAAATACCAGAACAGCATCCGCGTCACCATCACGTTGACGCCGGGCGTGAGATCGAGCGACCACGGGATCAGAATGCACATCTCGGCCACGATCCCGAGCGTCGCGACGATCCACATCGCGAACGTGCAGGTGATGCCGTGCATGCCGAGCGGAAGCGGCTGCCCGGGGTTCTGCTTCTTCCACCAAATCGCGTTCTCGAAGACCTCGAACGCCACGCCCCAGGTTCCCAAGACCAGGAACGTCGCCCCGAAATAGAACAGCGGGTCCGCTTTGAGCGGCGCGTAAAACGTGTAGAGCACCGTCGCGTTGCCGATGAGGATCTCGAATGCCGCGAGCCCAGTCCCGATCAGCATCAGCAGATACGAGAGCCAGGCAAAGACGACCGTGCGCTCGCGCACGACCAGGCGGTACGTTCCGTACATCGCCAAGCCCGTGATGAAGAACGTCGTGAACACGAGCGCCATCAACACGCCGTGCACGGTCAACACCCGGTAATAATCAAAGGCCTGCGGGATCACGATCCAGTTCGCGCGCGAGAACCCCTGCAGCAGGCCAAACAGTGCGCCTGCCGCGAGCGCGATCGTCGACGTGTAAATGTGCGCGAGAACCAGGCGATTCTCGGCGGCGTGCGCTTCGGCGGCCTCGTCGACGAGCCGCCCGCCCCGTAACGTCAAGACCGCCATGCTAACGCACCTCGATCTTGCCGGCCATCAAGTGATGGGCCGAACCGCAATATTCATTGCACACGAGCAGGAACGTGCCCGATTTCTGGAACGTGTGCGACACCGTGCTGACCCAGCCCGGCGTCACCATCGTGTTGACGCCGGTGAGCGGAATGCTGAAGCCGTGCATCACGTCCGGCGAGGTGACGTAGAACGTCACGCGCGCACCTTTCGGAATCACGAGCGTCTGCGGATCGAACGCGAAGATGTGCGCGACGTAATACGCTTCGTACGTGCCGTCGGGGAGCTTGCGCAATCCCGGATGGTCGAACGGCGGCGTTTCGGCGACCTTCGTCGGGTCGATCGATTGAATGTGGCTCGGCGGGACCATCCCTTCGACGATCGCGACCGTCGTGATCGTCGCCAAAAAAACAGCGAGCATGATGCCGCCGAACCAAAGCCAGAGGCGCTCCGCGCGATGAATGTGCACGCTACCACCTGCTCCGCAATAAGAAGAACATTGCGAACCACGTGATCACCAGAAACGCACCGAGGAAGCTGACGAATCGGACGGTCGAAGGGAGCGGCGTGTCGCCGCTTTGCTGCGGATCGCTCATGATTTTCGCACCTTATACTATGCGAATAGGCGAGCCTTCAGAATTGCTTCATATTACCTAAAGAGATTGGCGAGCGCGTGATTGTTACGCGTTAGCTGCGACGTATGTCGCAGTTAGTGAGGCTGCGCCGTCGCGGGACAGCGTACCGCGAGCACGGGCACCGATGCGCGCCGCAGCACGCCTTCGGTGACGCTGCCGAGCACGAGACGGGCGATCCCCGAGCGGCCGTGCGAGCCCATGACGATCAGATCGCCGGTCCACTCGCTGGTCGCAGCGAGGATCCCGTCGACGATCGGACCTTCGACGACGCGCGTCCGGACCGAGAGCGCCCCGCAGCGAGCGGCGCCCCGGGCGACGACGTCGTCCGACGCTTTGCGCGCGCTGTCGAGGATCGACGCGAGTTCGAGCCCCATGCCGCTCGTCGCGCACTCCGCGGCGAGTTTGTCGCGCTCGAAGACGGTCATGACGAGCAAGCTTCCGGCAGTCGACGTCGCGAGGCGGCAAGCGAGGTCGAGTGCGCGTTCCGATGGCGGCGATCCGTCGAAGGGGACGACGATGCGCTGGAACACGGTTTCCATGAAGCTATGTTCCCACGAAGTCGTGAAGAACTCGCGAGCGGCGACGACCTCGTCCAGGAGCCGGCCACGCTCGCTCCGCCCAGCGGCGGCGTAGCGAGAACGCATCTTGAGCAGGTATTCCCTGCGCGCTTGAGGACCCATCGCCCCGGCTTCGCCGAAGGCGACGCCCGGTAACATCCCCCGTGGCGCGACGATAGCCCCCACGGTAACATTTTAGCTGGCGCGATACGGCGATTTGACCTGGGCGCGCCATTCCTGCTATGATCCCTGGGCCGAAGTAGGGTGGCATCGCCGCCCTCACCGGATGCCTTCGGGCCATCCGGTCCTGACCAGAGAGGCCGACGGTAGGCTTCGCTAGTGGGGATGCTTCGGCTTCGCCGCTTTTTTTTTCGCCCTTTCCGCCCGGTAACCGCGTCCCCATCGTAAGGAGAACGAACTCATAGCACGACCGCTGCGAGTCAACGACCAAATTCGCATCCGCCAAGTGCGCGTCATCGACGACGAAGGCACGCAACTCGGGGTGATGCCGACCGAAAACGCGCAGGTGCTGGCCCGGCAAAAGGGGCTCGACTTGATCGAAGTCTCGCCGACGGCGGTGCCGCCGGTCTGTCGCATCGGCGACTATGGCCGACTCAAGTACGAGCAGTCGAAAAAAGACAAAGACGCGCGCAAGAAACAGAAGAACTGGGAGCTGCGAGAAGTTAAGCTCCGCCCCAAGATCGAGGCCCATGATTACGAGGTCAAGGCGCGGATGGCCGAACGCCTCCTCATGGACGGCGGCAAAGTCAAGGTCACGATCATGTTCCGCGGACGAGAGATCACCTATACGAGTTTCGGGAAGCGCTTGCTCGATCGCATGGCGGTCGACATGGCCCCGATCGCGACGATCGAGCGCGACGCGAAGCTGGAAGGCAAGAACATGTTCATGATCCTCGCCCCCCGCGCGGTCCCGACAGGCCCCCCGAAGTTTACCTCACAACCACAGCCCGCGGCCCCGGCCGAGGCTGTCCCGAGCCCCCAAGGAGCCACCCCGAATGCCTAAGATCAGAACGCATCGCGGCACCGCGAAACGCGTGAAGGTGAGTGCCAACGGCAAAGTCACCCACCGCCACCAATTCAGCGGCTGCGGTCACATCCTCAGCAAGAAGACGCGCAAGCGCAAGCGGAACTTCCGCAAGGACCAGCCCGTCTTTTCCGGCGATCTGAAGCGCTTTGCGCCGCAGATCCCCTATCTTCTGTAGGAGGTTTCTTCGGTGGCACGCATCAAGCGCGGACTCAACAAGATCAAGCATCGCCGCAAGGTCATGAAGCTCGTCAAGGGCTTCCGCGCGGCCCGTCGCCGCAACTATCGCGTCGCGAACGAAGCGCTGCTCCATTCGCTCTCGTACGCGTTCCGCGACCGGCGCGTTCGCAAGCGGGATTTCCGCGCGCTCTGGATCAGCCGCATCAACGCGGCCGTGCGGCGTGAAGGCCTCTCCTACTCGCGCTTCATCGACGGCCTCAAGAAGAGCGGCGTCACGCTGAACCGCAAGGCGTTAGCCGACCTCGCCATCCGCGATGAGGCAGCCTTCGAGGCATTGTTAGCCGTGGCGAAGAAGCAACTCGAGTCGCAGGCCACGCCCGCGGCCTAGCTCGAGGTTCCGCCCTTCGGTCCGTTGGCAGTGGGAACCGTACCAGAGCCGTAGTCGATCTACGGAGGAACCTGCCTGATGGTTGCCCACTCTCCCCTTACCGAAAAGGCGCCCAAGCGCGACTACGCTACGGCGATCGGTCTCGCCGTCATCCACATCGGGGCGCTTGCAGCATTGCTGCCGGCGCTCTTTTCGTGGACGGCGCTCGGCGTCATGTTCCTCATGTTCTGGATCGCCGGGGGCCTGGGCATCACGCTCGGCTTTCACCGGCTGCTGACCCATCGCGGCTTCACGGTCCCGCGCCCGGTCGAATACCTGCTCGCGCTCTTCGGCACGCTCGCCGTGCAGGGCGGACCGATCGATTGGGTCGCCACGCATCGCAAGCATCACGCCTTCGTCGACGCCGATGGGGACCCGCATGATTCGAACCGCGGCATGGGCTGGGCCCACGTCGAGTGGCTCTACCGGACGAGCAAAGATCGCCTCGAGCCGCGCGAATACGGCCGCTGGGCCCCGGACCTGATGAAGGATCCGTTCTACCGCTTCCTGGACCGCTATCCGGTCGCGATCCAATTCGCGCTCGGGCTCGCGCTGTTCGCGATCGGCGGATGGTCGTTCGTGGTCTGGGGCGTCTTCGTGCGCCTGGTGCTGCTCTATCACTGCACTTGGCTCGTCAACAGCGCGGCCCACCAGGTCGGCTATCGAAACTTCAGGACCGGCGACCGCTCGACGAACTCATGGGTCGTCGCCTTGCTCGCTTTCGGCGAGGGTTGGCACAACAACCATCACGCCTTCCCGTTCTCGGCGCGTCACGGCATGCGCTGGTTCGAGTTCGATCTCACGTGGGCGACGATCCGATTGCTCAAGGCCGTGCGGATCGCCCGCAACGTCAAGATCCCGACGCGAGAGATGATCGAGCGGCTGGCCGTCAACCCCCGACAGTTCGCCACGTATCGCGCTCGATAGCTTCGCGTTCCGCCTCCGCGAGCGCGAACGTCCGTAGCGCCCACGCGAGCGCGATCTGCGTCTTCGCGTCCCGCAGCTGGTCGCGTTCGACCAGCGCCCAGGCGTCCTCGAGCCGCCAGGTCCGGATCTCGAACTCCTCGTCGTCTTCGGGCGCGGCCACGCCCTGCGTGAGCCCCTCCGCAACGAAGAAGTGGATCCGCTCCTCGCAGAATCCGGGGGTCGTGTAGATCGACCACAGGAACCTCAGGCGTTCCGCGCGGTAGCCGGTCTCTTCGATCAGCTCGCGTTCGGCCGTGACGGCCGGCGCCTCCCCGCGTTCGATCATCCCGGCGGGGACCTCCCAGAGATCCCGATCGACGGCGTGGCGATGCTGGCGGACGAGCACGATCTCGCCGGGCGAAGGCTGCGCGATGACGACCACGCCGCCGGGGTGTTCGACCACCTCGTAGTTGCGCCGGCCGCCGTGCGGCGTATCGATCTCGTCGACGCGCAGGTTGAGGACGCGGCCTTCGTAGATGCGGCGCTGCGAGTGCGGCTTCATGCGGCCGCCCTGAGCTGCCCGAGCACTTCCAGCAGGATCCCGAGTTCGATCGCGACGACCGCCGCGCCGATCGACCAGCGCGCCGGCGAGGCGACGAAGGCGATCGAAAGCAGCGCCGCGGCGATGAACGCGACGTCGCGCGTCGCGACGAGCGGCCGGTCGGGCCGGTCGATCCGCGAGTTGCGCCAGAGCGCGCCCGCCTGCAGGGCGCCCAGCACGATCAGCACCGGAATGGCATAGCGCGGGATGTGCGAGAGATTCACCAAAAGGATCCGTCCTCCGAAGAGGAAGGCGATCCCGATGGCGACGACCGAGACCAGCTCGATGAGGCGCGAGGTTCGTTGGGACATCACGATACGAGTCAACCGGCGCGCAGCATTTTCCTCCGTCGCGCCGCCGCGCGATCCGGCGTGCGGGCAGGCGGGCGCCGTCCTCTAGAGCAAGCTGCACGACCATGACGACGGCGATTCCGCTGGGGGCCCACTCCCCGAAACTCGACGCGGTCCGCGAACTGCGCACCAAGGCCGGACGCCGCGATCAGGGCCGCTTCGCCGTCGAGGGGCCGACGCTGCTCGCGGAGGCGCTGCGCAGCGGCCTGCTCCCGGAGGAGCTCTACGCCACCGCCGAAGCGGCCGCCGCGTTACGGGCGGACCCCGCTGCCCCCGCTTGTCCGCTGTACGAGGTGCCCGAACGGGCTTTCGGGCGGCTCTCGGACGTCGCGACCCCGAGCGGCCTGCTCGCCGTCTTTGCGCTTCGCTTGACGCCGCTCGAGGAGCTGTTGCGCTCGGGAAAACCGCTCGCTCTGCTCGCGGGCGTCGCCGATCCTGGGAACGCCGGGACGTTGTTGCGCTCGGCCGAGATCTTCGGCTTGGGCGGCACGATCTTCGCCGGGCCCGCGGTCGAGCCGCACAATCCAAAAGTCGTACGCGCGTCCATGGGCGCGATCTTCCGGCATCCGATCGCTCTAGCCGAACGGGCCGGCCTGTTCTCCAAGGCCGTCGCGGCGGGATACCGGGTCATCGCAAGCGGGGCGGGCGGCTCGCCGCTCCCAGGCTATCGTTTTTCGGCCCGGACGATCCTCGCGGTCGGCAACGAACGGCGCGGGATTCATGAAGGGCTGGACGGTTGGCACGAAATTGTCCGAATACCTCAGAGCGGCCCGGGAGAAAGCCTCAATGCAGCCGTCGCCGGGAGCATCGTTTTCTATGCGTTCGCGACGGAAGGAAACAGCGCAAAGCCCTGATTTGTCAAGACTTGGCGCGGCATTGGGCGTGTGCTATACTCAGCCCGTTCTGCGACGTCGCGTCGCCGTGAAAAACAAAAAGAAAGACGGGTACTCGCACCGCATGCGCACGACCGACTTCTTCTGGAAACTGTTCACGAGTACTGGTTCGATTAGCGCCTATCTGCTCTACCGCCAGTTGCACGGCATTTCGTGACGAGCTGACGGCGTAACACCGCCGAAACAAACGTTCGCGAGCGCCCGGCCGGAAGGTCGGGCGCTCGTCTTCTGTAACCCTTCGACAGGCTCAGGGTGACAAGACAGTAAGAAGTCTTCGTTTAGAAAAGACGATGTCCATCAGCGATCAAACTCCGTCCTTACGCAGCCGGCTCGATGCCCTTGCCGAACGAATGCGTGCCGCGCTCCAGAGCGTACACGCCGACGCGGAACTCGAAGCGGTGCGAGTCGCCTTCCTTGGCCGCAGCGGCGAAATCACGCTCGTGCGCCGCAGCATCGGAACGTTGCCGCCTGCCGAACGCCCGGGCGCCGGCAAGATCGTCAACGAGGCGGTCGCCGTGCTCGAAGCGGACCTCGCGGCCGCCGCGGGACGCCTGCGCGCGGAAGCGATCGGCGCCGAACTCGAAACTGAGATCGACGTCACCTTCCCGGGGATCCCGCCGCTGGCAGGCTCCCTGCATCCGTTGCGCCGCACGCTCGAGGACGCGGTCCGCTATTTCGAACGGCGCGGCTTCGCCGTGCTGCTCGGGCCTGAGATCGAAACCGAAGACACCTCATTCGACGCGCTGAACATCCCGGCCGACCATCCGGCGCGGGAAGGGTTCGATTCGATGTACCTGCGCTCGGGTCTGCTGCTGCGCCCGCACACCTCGCCCATGCAGATCCGCGCGATGCGCGAGAACCCCGCGCCGATCGCCGTCGTGGTCCCGGGGGCGGTCTACCGGCGGGATGCGGTCGATGCGCGCCACTCCTACATGTTCCATCAGATGGAGGGGCTGCTCGTCGCGCCCGGGATCCACATGGGGCACCTCAAGGGCGTGCTGGTCGGAATGTGCCGCGAGCTGTTCGGGCCGAAGCAGCAGGTCCGCTTTCGCCCGTCCTTCTTCCCGTTTACGGAACCGAGCGCCGAGATCGACACCACCTGTCCCGGCTGCGGCGGGAGCGGCTGCCGCACGTGCGGCGGCTCCGGCTGGATCGAGATCGGCGGGAGCGGCATGGTCCATCCGAACGTGCTGCGCAACGTCGGCTACGATCCGGACGAAGTGAGCGGCTGGGCGTTCGGCGTCGGGCTCGAGCGCATCGCGATGGTCCGTCACGGCATCGACGACATCCGCGTGTTCTCCGACAACGATCCCGCCTTCTTGGAGCAGCTCGCATGAGGCTACCGCTCGCGTGGCTCCACGACTATCTGGAACTCGACGTCCCGCTCGCTGCGCTCGTCGAGAAGCTCGCGCTGCTCGGTTTCCCCGTTGAATCCGTCGAGGAGCGGCCGGTCTTGCGCGGCGTCGTCGCCGGGCGCATCGTCGCGTGCGAGAAGCATCCCAACGCCGATCGGCTGAGCGTCTGTACGATCGACATCGGCGAGCCGCAGCGCCTGACGATCGCGACCGCCGCGACGAACGTTGCCGCCGGGCAGACCGTTCCCGTCGCGACGATCGGCGCGCAACTCGCCGGCGAAGGCGGCGCACCGCTGGCGATCGCGCCGCGCAAGATGCGCGGGATCGAATCGCAAGGCATGCTGTGTTCGGCCGCCGAGCTCGGGCTGCCGGGCGAGTGGTTCGAAGACGGAATCATGCAGCTCGAAGCGGACGTCGAGCCGGGAACGGATATCCTCGCGCTCTATCGCTTGAACTTGCCCGTCATCGACGTCGAGATCGGTTCGAATCGCGCCGACGCGATGTGCATGCTCGGGCTCGCGCGCGAGCTCGGCGCCGCGTTCGATCTTCCCGTGCGCGAACCCGAGACGGGCGTGACGATCGCCGCGAGCGACGTGCCGCCCGACATTCGCGTCACGCTCGAGAGCCGGGATTGCCGGCGTTTCGTCGCGCAACGTTTCTCGAATGTCGCGGTGCGCCCCGCGCCCGCGTGGATGCGCGTGCGCCTGGCGCTCGCGGGCCAGCGCCCGATCAGCAACCTCGTCGACATCTCGAACTTCGTGATGCTCGAACTCGGACAGCCGCAGCATTTCTATGATTACGACAAGCTCGCCGGGCACCATCTGATCGCGCGTGACGCGCGAGCGGGCGAGACCGTGCGCACGCTCGACGGCGAACTGCGCGAATTGACGCCCGCGATCTTGGTGATCGCCGACGAACGCGAAACACAATGCATCGCGGGTCTGATGGGCGCCGCCGCGAGCGAAGTCACGGACTCGACGCGCGAGCTCGTCGTCGAAAGCGCGAAGTTCCACGGCCCGCGGATCCGTCGCGCCGGCGTCGCCACGGGGCTGCGCAGCGAGGCCTCGAGCCGTCACGAAAAGCATCTCGCCGCCGGTTTGGCCGACGCCGCCGCCGCGCGCGCCGCGCATCTGCTCGCGGGCGAAGGCGCGCGCGTCCACGCGCCCGTGACGGCCGGCGACCCCGCGCCGGAGCACGCGCCGATCGTTTTCGCTTCAAGCCGTATCGAGAGCGTGCTCGGGTTCGCGCCGGAGACGCAGGCGGCCGAACGCGCGCTTCGTTCGCTCGGCTTCAGCGTGAACGTTGAAACTGCGGCCGGCGAGCCGCGTTACTCCGTCGTGCCGCCGTACTGGCGCACCGACGTCTCGATCCCCGTCGACGTGATCGAGGAGATCGGTCGCATCATCGGTTACGAGCGCATCGAGGCGGTCGCGCCGCCGGTCTTCGGCCAAACGATCGCAAGCGACGCGTACGACCGCGAGCGCAGCATCTCGCACGAGTTGCGGTCGCTCGGCTACCGGGAAGCGATTCCGCTCGCGTTGATCGGCCGGGCGGTCGCCGCGCGCTTCGAAGGCGCCGGATATCCCGTACCGGCGCTCGTCGAATTGCAGAATCCGCTCTCCGAGGATCAACGCTATTTGCGCTTCTCGCTGTTGCCCGCGCTGCTCTCGCTCGTCGCGCGCTACGAATCGGACGAGCCGCTGCGCTATTTCACGCTCGGCCACGTCTTCGCCGAGAGCGAACCGCCGCTCGAGACGCCGATGGTCGCATGGCTGCTCGCAACGCCGCGGACCGGCGAGCCCGCGTGGCGCGATAGCGGCTTCCTGCGCTTCAAGGGCGAGTCGCTCGCGTTCGTTCGCGCGTTGACCGGTCTGGATGCCGGCGTCGCGAAGGCGCAACCGCCCGGCCTGCATCCAGGCAAGAGCGCGAGCGTGCTCGTGGAGGGCCGCGAGATCGCGCAGATCGGTGCGCTCGATCCGCGCCTGTCCGCGGCCTACGAGCTCGCCTCGAACGTGTACGTGGGCTTCGCGCAAACCGAGACGCTGCCGGCGCATCGCCTGCAAGCGTATCGCGCGCCGTCCCGTTTCCCCGGCGTCGCGCGCGATCTCGCGATCGTGGTGCCCGTCGCGGTCAGCGCGGGGAACGTCGAAGCGGTCGTGCGCGGCAGCGGCGACGGCGTTCTGCGCACCGTCCGGGTCTTCGACGAATACCGCGGAGCGCAAGTCGCGCAAGGCTACAAGAGCCTCGCGCTGCACTTGCTCTTGCAACGCGAGGCCGCCACGCTGACGGACGCGGAAGCCGACGCCTACGTGGCGGCGATCGTCGCGGCGCTGCGCGAGCGCTGCGGCGCCCAGCTGCGCGGATGATCCTCGGCATCGCCTGGCCCGATCTCGCAATCGGCGCGATCCTCGCGTTCTCCGCGTTCACCGGCTGGCGCCGCGGCTTCATCTCGGAACTGACGGGCGCCGTCGCGCTGTTCGCGGCGCTGCTGGCGGCCTTCTACTATCCGGGCATCTGGGACGCGCAAGTCGCCGACACGACGCACTTGACGAAAGGCTCGGCGCACGTCGCCGCGATGCTGCTCGCGGGCGCGGTTGCGTATCTCGCGGTGTACGCGATCGGCTACGTGCTGGAACGCGTCGCGAAGCTGCCGGTCCTCGGTACGGTCAACGGGATCTTGGGCGCGGTGGTCGGCATCGGCAAAGCGCTCGTGTTCATCTGGATCATCCTGTACGTCGCGCTCTGGTTTCCGCTCAGCGGCGATTTCCGCGCCGACCTGCACCGCTCGGTCCTCGCAAGCGCGATCACGCAACCGAACGAAGGCCTCGACGGCGCGATCCGCAGCTCGTTCCCCTGGTATCAGCGCCCCTTCACGAAAGGCGCGTTCGAGAAGCACAAGGTCTGAGCGCGGCTACGCCCGCCATGCCTCGAGCAGGTAGCGAAACGCGGGGGCTTGCAAAACGCGCCGCCTTTGGTGCATCATAGAACGTGGTCGGCAGTTCACCAAGGCATCGCCGCTCCGCGAGGAGAGCTAAACCTGCCGGTACGAAACGTTCTCGACACACGCTATCCCGTGCCGAGTCGCAAGACGGCGATCCCGATGATCTCTCCGAGATAGGCACGCGTTGAGGATGAGTGATGTCCAGAACCGTGTTTCCGCTCGTCGTGAGCGATGTCTCCCTGCTCGCGCGCGCGCTCAAGCAGCAGCTCGATGCGTCGGATGCTAAGCCCGGCCACGTCGAGCTCCTGAATATCGTTAGCCGCGCCGCGGGCTATCGAAACTTTCAGCATTTCCGCGCGCAAGCCGGCGCTAAGGACGCGCTCGAGAACGCCGGGCTCGAGCCCGCCCCTGCACCCGAGCCCGTCGACTACGTTCGCCTGAAGCGCATCGCCCGATATTTCGACGGTGCCGGCCGCCTCGTGCGCTGGCCGTCGAAGGCCGGGCATCGCGAGCCCTGCCTGTGGGTGCTCTGGTCACGCCTGCCGTCGGGGAGCGTTCTGCGCGAACGCGACATCGACGGCGTGCTGCGCGCGCACCATCTGTTCGGAGACCACTGCCTGCTGCGCCGAGAGCTGTTCTCACGCGGCCTGCTCGCACGGACCCCGGACGGTAGCGAATACCGGCGCATCGAGCGTAAGCCGCCGGCCGACGCGCTCGAATTGATCCGGCACCTCAAAACGCGGGCTCAGCCCGCGGCTTGAACGGCGCTTAGCGCGCGAGCGCGGGTTCGGGGGCGGCTTCGCCTGCGAACACGCGCAGCGCCGCGGCCGCGGCCGAGCCGAGCGGCGCATCGTAGCCGTGCTTGCGCAGCACGAGTTCGAATGCGGCGAGCGCGCCGATGACGTCGGCTTGCGTGATGTCGCCCATCGTGCCGATGCGGAAGATCTTGCCCTTGAGCTCCTGCTGTCCGCCGCCGATCACGATGCCGAACTCCTCGCGCAATTCTTTGCCGACCGCGGGCTGCTCGACGCCCGCCGGGACGTTCATCGCGACGACGGTCACCGAATGCGCATCGGGCTGCGAGAACAGCGTCAAGCCGAGCGCCTGCGCCGCGGCGCGAATCGCTTCGGCGTTGCGCGCGTGGCGTGCATAGACGTTCTCGGCGCCTTCCGCGTGGTAGCGTTCGATCCCGACGTCGAGCCCGAAGAGGATCGAGAGCGGCGGCGTCCACGGCGTCTCGCCGCTCTTTGCGAACTCACGCGCCTTCTGCAGGTCGAGGTAGAAGCGCGGCACGCCGGCCTTCGCGATCCGCTCCCAGCCGCGCGGGCTCACCGCGACCATCGCGGCGCCGGGTGGAACGGCGAGCGCCTTTTGCGAGGCGGTCACGACGACGTCGAAGCCCCATTCATCCATCTTGAATTCCGAGGCGCCCAGGCCGCTGACGGAATCGACGATCACCGTCGCCGGATGTCCCCCGATCGCGCGCGCGATCGCGGCCATGTCGTTTTGCACGCCCGTCGAGGTCTCGTTGTGCGTCAGCAGGATGCCGGAGATCTCGTGCTGCGTGTCGGCGCGCAAGCGAGCGGCGAGCGCCGCGGGATCGAGCGCGGAGCCGAGCGGCGTCTCGAGGATCTCGACGACGAGGCCGTACGTCTTCGCGATGTTCGCCAGACGCTTACCGAAGACGCCGACCGGCGCCGAGAGCACCTTCTGCCCCGGCGAGAACGAACTCGCCACCGCCGCTTCGAGGCCGCCCGTCCCGGAGCTTCCCAGCAGAACGACCTCGCTCGCCGTCCCGAAGATCGGCTGCATGCCGCGCGTGATCCGCTCGAGCAGCGCCTTGAACTCGGGCCCGCGATGGTTGATCATCGGCTTCGCCAGCGCAGAGAGAACGTCGGGCGAGCACGTGACGGGGCCGGGGATGAAGAGGGTCTGCTTGGGCATCGTGTCTCCGCAGGGAAGGGGTATCCCTCACTTTTAGGGACCCACGCCGCGGAGTCCCCCGGGGGTTGGAGAGGCGACTTTGATAACTAGTCAACTAGTGCTATCATGCACCAATGAAAACCGTCGGAATATTCGAAGCGAAAACTCACTTCTCGGCGCTCGTCACCGAGGTAGAGTGCGGCGAGACGATCGTCGTGACGAAAAAGGGCAAGCCGGTCGCTCGCATCGTTCCGATCGCGGAGCGAAAGCGTCGTGACTTCGGCACCGGCGACGAGCGAATCGTCATCGCCCCCGATTTCGACGAACTGCCGCCCGAACTGCTCGAGGCCTTTTACCGCGGATGAAGCTCTTGCTGGACACGCACGTCCTGCTCTGGCTGCTCGCCCGACCCACGAAGATCAAGAAAGCCGTTCGAGAGCGGCTCGCGGATCCTGCGAACGACGTCTTCGTTTCGGCGGTCTCCACATGGGAAATCGCGATCAAAGTGGGGATCGGCAAGCTCACGCTTCCCGGCGACGCGAGCGAATACGTTCTCGGGCGCATCGAGCAAGCGGGACTGCTACCGTTGTCGATCACGCCGGAGCACACGTTCGGCGTCGCGTCGCTCCCCGCCCATCATCTCGATCCGTTCGATCGACTGTTGATCGCACAGGCGCAGGCCGAACGCATGACGATCGTCACGAGCGATCGGGCGTTCGCGAAATATGACGTCGATACGATACCAGCCTAGAACGCACCAGGGAGAACCGCACATGCGCATCGTCAACACGAACGAGCTCACCGAGATCTCTTGGTCGTCGCCGAAGGGGACGTTCTCGGGGTTCGGCAAGGAAGTTTCGGAAGCGCTCGGGCGTAAGGGCGTGGACGACCTGATCCTCTACGTCGTCGCCGATAACCCGCTCGGCGAATCGAACTACTATCCCGATAGCGACAAGTGGGCCGTGCGCTCGCCGCACAACCGCTGCATACGCTCGGAGCCGCTCGACTATTTCGACGGAGAGGAATAGCGCGCGCCGTTAAGCCTCGACGAGCGGGGTCGCGGGCGCGAGGGCGGGGCCGGCGCCGGCGCGCGGGGGTGCTGAGATCATCAGCGCGACGCCGGCGACGATGACGGCTGCCGCGAGCGCGATCCGCAAGGTGAACGCCTCGTGCAAGAACAGCACGCCCAACAGGATCGCGACGAGCGGGTTCACGTACGAATAGGTCGAGGCGATCGCGGTCGGGAGATGGCGCATCACCCACAGATAGCAGCTATAGCCCACGATGCTGCCGAGGATCACGAGGAACGCGAACGCGCCCAGCAGTGCCGGCGTGACGGCGGCGAGCGAAGGACGCTCACCGACCGCGAGCGCCATCGCTTCGATGATGACGGATGCCACCAGCATCTGCATGGCGCTCGCTTGCAACAAGTCGCCGCCGCCGAAACGGCGTTGCGCGATCGAGCCGAGCGCCCATGAGAACGACGACCAGATGCCGACCAGCGTCGCCACGAGCGGCCAATGCATCCCGCCGAGGGCACTCGAGGGCAACACGAGGATCCCGATCCCGGCGAACCCCAGCACGAGGCCGACCGCCGCCTGACGCGCGAGCTTGCGGCCGAAGAACAGATAATCGATCAGCGCCATCCACATCGGCGAGAGCGAGAAGAACAGCGCCCCGACGCCGCTCGGCAGGTATTGCAACGACCACATGAACATCGCGTTGCCGGCCGGGAATTGCAGCGTGCCGGTCACGGTCGCATTGAACCAATCCCGGCAAGTCGGCATCGGCACGCCGCGAAAGCGCGCGTACGCCCAGAGCAGCGCTCCCGCGCAAAAGAAGCGCAGCGACGCGACCGTCCACGGCGGAAGCGCCTCCACCATGAAGCGAATCGCGGGCGCGGTCGCGCCCCAAAAAAGATACACAGCCGCGAGCATCGCGGCCGCGGTCAACGAGCGCGGCACCCTAAAATCTGCGGCACGCCGCTGCGCTATGCCTCTTCACGCCCGCGCGGCGACGCCTTGCCCGGAGCAAATGCGAAAGGCGCTTTCAGCTATTGAAAGCGCCCTCGCTTCTTCCGAGTATCCGCGCAGCCTCTAGCGCTTGCGCGAAGCGACCGGCGCGCGAGACCGCACGACGCGCTTGCGCTCCGTCGCGCGGCGCCGGATCGAGACGACGTTGTCGTGGGAAGGCCCGTCCTCGGCACCGAGATCGACGGGGGTGATGATGCGCTTGCCGAGCGCCTGCACCAACACTTCGGAGATCTCCTCGACCGGCACGAACTCCATCGTGTCGCGGACTTCCTTGGGAATGTCGTCGAGGTCGACTTCATTGCGTCTCGGCAAGATGATCTTCTTGATGCCGGCTCGCTTCGCGCCGAGCACTTTCTCCTTGAGCCCGCCGATCGGGAGCACTTGCCCGGTCAACGTGATCTCGCCCGTCATCGCGACGTTGTGATCGACCTTCGTATTCGTGAGCAGCGAAACGAGCGCCGTCGCGAGCGCGATGCCGGCCGAAGGCCCGTCCTTCGGGATCGCGCCGGCCGGAAGGTGGATGTGCAGGTCGTGCTTGGCGAAGTAGTCGTCGGGCAGGCCGAGTTCGTTCGAACGCGAGCGGATGAACGAGAGCGCCGCCGTCGCGCTTTCCTTCATCACGTCGCCGAGCTGGCCCGTGAGCACGAGCTTCCCCGTCCCCGGCATCGCCGAGGTCTCGATGAACAGGATGTCGCCGCCGACCGGCGTCCAGAACATGCCGGTCGCGACGCCCACGGAGGCCGTGCGCTTCTTGACCTCGTTGAAGAACCGCGGACGCGAGAGGTATTCGCTGACGGTCTCCGGCTTCACCCGGGCCTTGTAGCGCGGCTCTTCCGCGATCCGGCGCGCGACCTTGCGGAAGATCGTGCCGATCTCACGTTCGAGATTGCGCACCCCGGCTTCGCGCGTGTAATCGCTGATGATCGTGCGCACCGCAGCGTCGTTGATCTGCGCCTGCGTGTCCTTGAGGCCGTTCGCCAGGCGCTGCTTCTTGAGCAAGTAGCGCTTGGCGATCTGCAGCTTCTCGAGCTCCGTGTAGCCGGAGAGCGAGATGATCTCCATGCGGTCGCGCAGCGGCGGGCTGATCGTCGAGAGGTCGTTGGCCGTACAGACGAAGAGCACTTGGGAGAGATCGAAGGGCAGGTCGAGGTAGTGGTCGCGGAACGTGTTGTTCTGCGCCGGATCGAGCACTTCGAGCAGCGCCGATTGCGGGTCGCCGCGGAAATCGCTGCCGACCTTGTCGATCTCGTCGATCATCATCACGGGGTTGCGCGTCCCCGCGTCGCGCAGGGCGCGGATGATCGTCCCCGGCATCGCGCCGATGTACGTGCGCCGATGGCCGCGGATCTCGGCTTCGTCGCGAACGCCGCCGACCGAGAGGCGCACGAACTTGCGGCCCATCGCGCGAGCGATCGACTGACCGAGCGAGGTCTTGCCGACGCCTGGCGGCCCGACGAAGCAGAGGATCGGCCCCGTCAGCTTCTTCTTGAGCTTGCCGACCGCCAAGTACTCGATGATGCGGTCTTTGACTTTCTCGAGATCGTAGTGATCTTCGTCGAGGACGGCCCGCGCCCGCGTGATGTCGATCGCGTCGGCCGTCTCCTTGCCCCAAGGGAGTTGCACGAGCCAGTCCACGTACGTGCGGATCACGCTGTACTCGGGGCTCGCGGTCGGGACCTTCGAGAGCCGGTCCAGTTCCCGGTCGGCCGCTTTACGCACTTCCTCGGGCATCTGCGCTTCGTCGATCTTCTTGCGCAGCTCGTTGGTCTCGGCTTGCTGCGGATCGCTCTCGCCGAGCTCTTCCTGAATCGCCCGCAACTGCTGGCGCAGGTAGAACTCGCGCTGATTCTTCTCCATCTCGCGCTGGATGTCGCCTTGGATCTTGTGGCCGAGCTCGACGACTTCGAGCTCCTTGGTCAGGAGCATCGTGAGCTTGCGCATCCGCTTCTCGGTGTTGCGCTCCTCGAGGATCCCCTGGCGGTCGGCCGTGTCGAGCCGCATCGTCGAGGCGATGAAGTACGTGAGGAGATTGGAGTCGCTGATGTTGTTGACTTCCATCTCCATCTCGCGCGGCGCCTGGGGCAGATAGCCCAAGAGCTTGGAGAACAGCCCGGCGAGATTGCGGTGCATCGCGGTCAGGTCGGCCGATTCGCGCGTGATGTCGGGCAGCTCCGTGTAGGTCGCGGCGAAGTACGGCGTGACCTTCGTGAACGTATCGATGCGGAACACGTCGGAGCCGGCGACGATGCAGCGCAGCGTGCCGTCCGGGACCTTGAGCATCTTCTGAATAGTGCCGATCGTACCGACGCGGCGCAGATCGTCCGGGCCCGGGTCTTCGATGTCCTTATCGCGCAGCGCGACGAGCCCGATCTGCTTGCCGTCGCGGAGTGCTTCCTCGACGAGCGCGATCCCGGGCTTCTTGACGACCGCGAGCGGAATCACCGTGTTCGGAAACAACACGGCGTCCTGGAGCGGCAAAATGCCGAGGATGTCTTGGTGCAGCTGTTTGGTTGCGGCTCGAGCCATTATGCGAGAATCCTTTTGACCGTCATCCGGATTTCGGTGCGGCGCGTCGGGAGGTAGGCGTCCGGGGCGACCGGGAGGTGGATAGCTAACATACCGTCGCGGTAGCTCGCAGTTGCAGCCGTGTAATCGATAGCGATCGGCAGGTGGATCTTCTTGCTGAACTCGCCGTACTCGATCTCCTTCATAAGAACCGAGCCCCGGTCGTCGCGCTGCCGGTCATTCCGCCGGCCGGCGATGCAGAGCCGGCGCTCCTCGACGTCGATCCGCACGTCGCTCAGGTCGGCCCCGGCGATCTCCAAGGCGACGATCAACGTCGCCCGGTCGTCGCTCAGGTAGACGTCGCAATTCGGCTCGAAGCGGCCGCTCCGCGAACGCCGAGCGAGATCGACGAACATCGCGTCGTATTCCGTGAAAAGATCGTCGTTGCTCACGGGCGCTCACCCCTCCGAACCGGCATGTTAGCACTCATCGTAACACACTGCTAAGCCCCCCGGTTGCCTGCAAGGCCCTCTATTGGTTTTGCAATGCGTCCATCGCGACGTTGACGGACATCGCCCCGACAGTCGAGCCCTTGTAGACCCCCCGAACCGGGCAGACGTCCCGATAGTCTCGCCCGATCCCGATCTTCACGAAGCTCTCGTCGATCAGCCTGTCGTTCGTCGGGTCGAAGCCGACCCATCCATAGGGCGGCAAATAGGCCTCGCACCAGGCGTGTGAGGCCTCGGCCCCCAGGACCGGGCTATCGCCCGAGAAGATGTAGCCGCTGACGTACCGCGCCGGGATCCCCGCGCGGCGCAGCACCGCGATCATGACGTGGGCGAAATCCTGGCAAACGCCGGAACGGTGCCCCAAGACCTCGGCGACCTTGGTTTGCACGCTGGTCGCATCCGTCGCGTACCGGAACCCGACGTGGATCGCGTGGCAGACCTCCAAGCACCAGGAACCGATCGCGAGCGGCGCATGCCCGACCTCGGCGTAGAAGGCGTCGACGAGGGGGTCGAACTGGACGTATTCGCTCTCGTGGAGAAAATCGTAGAGGCGCGCGACGTACGTGTCGGCCAGCAACCGGGAGCGCGTGGCCTCGACCGGCAAGGTCGGTTCGGTTCCGCGCAGCGTCGTGACGATCGAGCGCGCGCGGACCGAGAGCGTTTGATGCGCGGGCAGGATCGCGAAGTGCTGAACGTTGTTGGAAAACCGGTCCACGTAGCTGTGGACGCGGACCTCGGGCGAGATCGAGAGATCGAAGCGCGTGCAGAACTGATGCGCGTCGCTGGTCGGTTGCAGATGCACGACCGTATAGCTCTCGTGAACCGCGGTCGCATAGTAATAGGCGGTGTCGTGGACGATCGTGTATTCCATTACGGCGTCACCAACAGGCGCGGGAAGTAGGCGCGCTCGATCGCGCTCGTCATGCGTTCGAGACGGCCGACGATCCCGGAGGCGAACGTCTCGATGCCGCCTTCGAGCACTTCGCCGACCGGCGTGAAATCGAAGAGGGCGCGCATGCGCCCGAGATCCTGCTCGGCGTCGTTGGAAAAGGTCCCGCGCGCGGTTCCGGAGATGCTATGGAGCGCGTCGTCGACCTCCCGCACGCAATAGCGCAGCGAGCGCGGGAAATCCGGCGAGAGGACCAGGAACTGCATCACGTCGGCGATCGCCGGATCGTGGCTCGAGAAGTGCGCGAACGGCTCAGAGGCGCAGCACATCTCGAGCAGCCGCTGCAGTTCGGGCCACGGCTCGTGCTGCGGATCGATCGCGGCGATCATGCGCGCGGTCATGTAGGCGCGTTCGAGGAACCGGCCGGCGAGCAGGAAGTGCCAGCGGTCGCCGTGGCTCAGCGTCCCGGACGAAACCCCCGCGAACGCTTGCGCCGAATCGCGCACGTGGCGCAGGAAGCGCGACGGGCCGCCGCTCGCGATCGTCTCCATCGACTGGCCCTCGACGAAGAGGAACAGCACGTTGATCGTCTCCCACACTTCGACCGTCAGTTCCGAACGGATCGCAAGGGCGCTCGAGCGCGCGATCCGGACCGAGGAGCGGATCGAACTCGGGTTCTTCAGATCGAACGTGCAGAAGCCGAGCACGTCGTTCGCGGCGAGCGTGCCCTTGGGCAAATCCTCGTCGCGGACGAAGCCGGCGCACTTCAACACGACGCGCCAGAGCCGGTCGGCGCGCTCGTCGCGCGTCGAGTAAAAGTCCATCGCGCGATTCAAGTTGACGTCGAGGATGCGCGCGACGGTCTCCGAGCGTTCGACGTTGCGCCCGAGCCAGAACAGAGATTCCGCGACACGGCTGAGCATCGGCTACCCCTGCAGGACCCAGGTGTCTTTGCTGCCGCCGCCCTGCGAGGAGTTCACGACGAGCGAGCCTTCGCGCAGCGCAACGCGCGTCAGCGCCGCCGGCGGAACGTCGACCTTCCGGCCGTAGAGCGCGAAGGGCCGCAAATCGACGCGGCGCGGCGCGATCACGCCGTCGACGAACGTGGGCGCCGAGGAGAGCTCGACGATCGGTTGCGCGATGAAGTCGCGCGGCCGGGCGTTGATGCGCCGTGCGAACTCGGCGCGCTCGTCGCTCGTCGAATACGGCCCCATCAACATGCCGTAGCCGCCGGACGCGCTCGTGTTCTTCACGACGAGCGAATCGAGATTGGCGAGCACGTGGCTGCGCTGCAGCGGATCGTCGCAGGTGTAGGTCGGAACGTTCGGGAGAATCGGTTCCTCGCCCAAATAGAAGCGGATCATCTCCGGAACGTACGGATAGACGGCCTTGTCGTCGGCGACGCCCGTGCCGATCGCGTTCGCGATCGTCACGTTCCCCGCGCGGTAGGCGTTCATCAGACCGGCGCTGCCCAGCGTCGAGTTCGGCAGAAAATAGAGCGGATCGAGGAAGTCATCGTCGATGCGCCGGTAGATCACGTCGACGCGCTGCAGCCCGCGCGTCGTCTTCACGAAGACGATGTTGTCGACGACGATCAGATCGCTCCCCTCCACCAGCTCCGCGCCCATGCGCCGCGCCAGCATCGCATGCTCGAAGTAGGCGGAGTTGTAGATGCCCGGCGTGAGCACGACGACGTTCGGCTGCGGGTTGCCGCGCGGTGCGACGTAGCGCAGCACGTCGAGTAGCCGGCGCGGGTAATCGTCGACCGGACGAACGGCATAGCCGCGGAACAGCGCGGGAAAATCGCGCTTGAGCACGTCCCGGTTCTCGAGCACGTAGGAGATGCCGGACGGCGTGCGGATGTTGTCTTCCAAAACGAAGAACGCGCCGTTCGTATCGCGGATCAAGTCGATCCCCGAGACGTGGACGTAGATGTCCTGTTCGACGTCGACGCCGATCATCTCGCGGCAGTAATTCTTCGAAGAGTAGATCAGATCGCGCGGGACGAGCCCCTCGCGCAGGATGCGCTCGCCGTGGTAGAGATCGTGCAGGAACGCGTTGAGCGCGCGCACGCGCTGCGCGATCCCTTCCTCGATGCGCGCCCATTCGCTCGCCGTGAGGATCCGCGGGAGCACGTCGAAGGGGAACACGCGCTCGGTCCCGGCCGCCTCGCTGTAGACCGTGAACGTGACGCCGCGCTGCAGCAGCGTCGTGTTGATGGACTGCACCCGGGTCAGGACGTCGTCGGCCGGAAGGCCCCCAAGCGTCGCCGCCAGCTGGCGATAATGCTCGCGCGGAATCCCCCTCTCGCTGTAGAGTTCGTCGAAGCAAGGCGCCGTGGCATACGGCGAGGCGAGGTCGAGCATCATGACCGGGCTTCGCTTGATGGGAACTCCTCCTATTTAGACGTTCGGTACAAAGATAGACGAATTGCCGGAATGTCCTTTGTCGAATGGAGCATGAGCGAGCAGGACCAGGCCCGAACGCGCGGCGGAGCGTACCGACTGCCATGCGCCGTCCGATCACATCGACCGTGCCTCTTGCGCTCGTGGGCGCCCCTCTCCACGGGGAGGAACCATAGCGTGCCCTTCGCAAGCGCCGGTCCGCCGCTGACCACGGAGGCAAGCGGCGAGCGCTACAAGCGGCCGCCGCAGGCGATCCTCGACGTCCTCGGCGCCGAACCGCTTCCGCTCGCCTCGCTCGGCCCCGCGCGGGACGTGTTGCTCCTGGCGACGCCGCTGCGCTATCCGCCGGTCGCGGAGCTCGCACGCCCGATGCTGCGGCTGGGCGGCGTGCGGATCGATCCGCAGAACAACGGGATCCATCACGCCCAAACGTTCACGGCCTTGCGCTTGGTGAAGATCGCGGACGGTTCCTCGACGGCGCTCGCGCTGCCGGACGGCGCGCGCGTCGGGTCGTTCTCTTGGAGCCCGGACGGCACGCGCTTCGCGTTCACGCTCGTGACGCCGCACGAGCTGCAATTGTACGCCGGCTCCGTCCGCGAGGCGAGCGTGCGGAGGATCCTCGGCGTCGCGCTCAATGCCGCGCTCGGCAGTCCCTTGGGCTGGCTCCCCGACGGGCGCACGCTGCTCGTGCGCGTCATCCCGCCCGACCGCGGCAGCGCGCCCGTGCCGTCCGCCGCGCCGCACGGGCCCGCGGTGCAAGAGACGCACGGTGCCGCCGCGCCTTCCGTCACGTTCACGGATCTGCTGCAGAATCGCGAGGACGAGGCGCTGTTCGCGCATTACGCGACCGCGCGGTACGCGCTCGTCGATGCCGAGGGCGGCGCGCCGCGTTACGTGACGCCGAACGGGTTGTACGCGCGCGCCGAAGCGTCGCCGGACGGGCGTTTCCTGCTCGTCGACCGCGTGCACCGGCCGTTCAGCTATCAAGTGCCGTGGTGGCGCTTCGCGCACACGCTCGAGATCCTCGATGCGCAAGGCCGGCACGTGCGCACGATCGCCGAGATCCCGCCGCAGGAGCGCGCGACGCTCGACACGGTCCCTACGGGCCCGCGCCACGTCGAATGGCGTTCGACGGCCCCCGCGACGCTCGTCTGGACCGAAGCGCTCGACGGCGGCGACGACAAGGCCGACGCCGCCGAACGCGATGAGATCCTGCAACTCGCGGCACCGTTCGAGGCCGCGCCGCGCGCGCTGACGCGCACGACGCAGCGCTTCCGCGGCATCGATTTCATCGAAGGCGACCGGTTCGCGTTGCTCGCGGATTACGATCGCGACGCGCGGATCACGCGAACGTTCCTGCTCCCCGTGGACGCCGCGACGAGCACCGGAGAACTGCTCTTCGAACTGCGCGACGGAGATCGCTACAACGATCCCGGCGATCCGCTGACACGGACCGCGCCGAACGGCGAACGCGCGATCGCGGCGGACGGCGAGGCGATCTTCCTGCGCGGCGCCGGCTGGGGCCCCGAGGGGCGCCGGCCGTTCTTGGATCGCTACGATCTGCGCACGAAGACGAGCACGCGGCTTTTCGAATCGGCGCTCGAGCCGCTCGAAGGCGTCGTCGACGCGCTCGATCCGCGAGCCGAAACGATTCTCGTGCAACGGCAATCGCCCGTGCTGCCGCCGAATTACTTCGTTCGCTCGCTGGCCGGAGGGCACGCGCGCGCGATCACGGACGTGCCCGACCCCGCGCCGCAGATTCACGCGATCGAACGGCGAGCCGTCACGTACAAGCGAGCCGACGGCGTCGACCTCTCCTTCACGCTCTATCTACCGCCCGGGTACACGCCCGGAACGCCGCTGCCGACGCTCTTCTGGGCCTATCCGCTGGAATTCAACGATCCATCGGTCGCCGGGCAGAACGCGAACACGACGCAGACGTTTCCCACGCTCGGCGGCGCGTCGCCCGTCTTTCTGACGCTCGCGGGCTATGCGGTCCTCGACAACGTCACGATCCCGATCGTCGGCGATCCGCAAACGGTCAACGACACCTACGTCGAGCAGATCGCCGCCGGCGCGCAAGCCGCGATCGACAAAGCGGTCGAACTCGGCGTGACCGATCCCGCGCGCGTCGCGGCCGCGGGTCACAGTTACGGCGGCTTCATGACCGCGAACCTGCTCGCGCACACGCGCCTCTTCCGCGCGGGCATCGCGCGCAGCGGCGCCTACAACCGCACGCTGACGCCGTTCGGATTTCAGAGCGAACGCCGCACGTATTGGGAAGCGACCGATCTCTACACGAAGATGTCGCCGTTCACGTACGCGAACAAGATCGAAGCGCCGCTGCTGCTCATTCACGGCGCCGCCGACGACAACACCGGAACCTATCCCGTGCAATCCGAGCGCATGTTCGCCGCGCTCAAAGGCACGGGCGGCACCGCGCGTCTGGTGATGCTGCCGAGCGAAGCGCACGGCTACGTCGCGCGCGAATCCGTCGAAACGACGCTCGCCGAAATGCTCGACTGGCTCGAACGCTGGCTCTAACGCCCCCCGAGGCCTGATGGGCCCAGGTTGACGCTGGCGTCCGCCGCGTGGTACAACCAACTCCTATGCTCACGCTGTGTATGACCGGCACCATTACGTGCATTACCCCCTCTCGGGAGTCGGGTGAGATCGTGTTGCGCGCCTAAAGCCGAAGCCGGCATCAAAACGCAGCCTCTCATCCGACGGATGAGGGGTTTTTTGTTTCGACCGTTCCCGGTCGAATCCGTAGTGGGGACTATCGTGGCCATCGCATCTGAACCCGTTGAAGCCGTCCACGCCGCGCCTGGGGCTCGCCGCCGCACGATCGTGATCGGCGTCCTGGGTTGCGGCACCGTCGGCGGCGGCGTCGTGGACCGCCTGCTCAGGGACGGGCAGATCCTCGGCACTCCGGTCGTCCTGAGCCGCGTGCTCGTGCGCGACCTTGCCAAGCGCCACTTCCCCGCGACGGCCCAGCCGCATTTGACCGTGGATCCGGCGGAGGTCGTCGACGATCCGAACGTCGACATCGTCGTCGAAGCAATCGGCGGCACGACCGTCGCGCGCGACCTCGTCGAGCGCGCGCTGCGCAACGGCAAGCACGTCGTGTCCGCCAACAAAGCGCTGATCGCCGCATCCGCGGGCCGCCTCGCAAAGCTCGCTCGCGACCAGCACGCGGCGTTTCGCTACGAAGCGGCGGTAGGCGGGGCCGTTCCCGTCGTGCGTGCGATCTCCGACATCCTGATCGCCGAGCGGATCGAAGAGATCGCCGGCGTCATGAACGGGACCTCGAACTACATCATGAAGCGCATGGCCGCCGGCTCCGCGTTCGACGACGCGCTGGCCGACGCGCAGGCCGCGGGCTACGCCGAACCGGACCCCACGAACGACGTCGAAGGGATCGACGCGGCCCAGAAGATCGCCGTCCTCGCGCTCTTGGGCTTCCGCAGCACGCTCCAGGCCGACCGGATCGAACGGCGCACGCTGCGCGCCCTCTCCGCCGAGGACTTCCGCTTCGCCGAGCGGCTCGGGTACGGACTGATCCCGCTCACGCTCGCGCGGCGCAGCGGCGAGCGGCTCTCGGCGCTCGTCAGCCCGGCCTACGTGGCCGCGGATCACGATTTCGCCCGAGCCATCGGCCCGGGGAACGTGTTCCGAGTCGCCGGCGCCCATTCCGGACCTCTGACGTTCTTGGGTACGGGGGCCGGGAGCCGCGCGACCGCTTCGGCCGTCCTCGCCGACCTCGCGGATATCTGCGGGCGGCTCGCCCGCTGGGAACATCAGCGCTCGGACGAACTCGACCATCCCGTCGCCCTGCCGCTCGCGCCCGCCCTTCCATTGCTCGTGCGGGTCGCTCCGGGGAGCGCCGACCTCGTCGCGGAAGCGCTCACCGCAGCGGGTTTTCCGGCCGTCTCGCGCGCGCAGGACGGGGTTCTTACGACCCCGCTACGCGTCGACCGCTTCGAAAATGCCGTCCGTTCGGCCCGTGTGGGGGCGCTCGTTCGCTCGTTCTTCCCGCTCTACGAGGAGAGTTCGCCCGAATAGACGGTTGTGACGTCCTTCCTCTTTTTTCTGTACCGACTGGCGTGATAGAAAAGGGCCTCCGGGGGGGATAATGCCGACATGGCGATTCAACCGGAGATCCTGGCCCATCACAAGGCGCTCTCGACCGGTATGGACGAAATCGTGGAGCGCTTGCAGCAACTCCTCGGCCGGCGGCTGGTAGCCCAGATCGGCGGCGCGCCCGACGAAGCCACGCTCGACTACTGGCGCTCTGGGATCGGATTGAGCGAAGATCCCGAGCAGCGCTTGCGCGTCGCCTACCAGATCGCCGAATTTCTCTCGGCATCGGTCCGGCCCAGCGCGATCCAAGCCTGGTTCACCGAATGTAACCCGATCCTCGGCGAGGAGAGCCCGGTCGGCCTCCTGCGCGACGGCGAGCCGGCCTCGAAGGCGCTCGCCATGGTCGCAGCCGCGCGCGTCTTCGCCCACACGCAGTAGGCGAGACCGCCCGTTCCGTCACCCGCTGCCCGGAGTTGGGCATTGTTGGGTGATGGCGGAGAACGACCCGCGGCCCAAGACGATCGCAATCGAGCCCTCGACGCTGTTGCGCGCGGGGGCTCTCGCCGTCGCGTTCGTCGCGTTCGCAGCGCTCCTGCTCCGTGCGGTGGACGTGCTCGTCTTGCTGTTCGCGGGAGTCGTGATCGCCGAAGGCTTGCGCCCGCTCGCGCGGCCGCTCGTCAGGCTCGGATTTCCGAAGGGCCTCGCCGCCTTCACGGTCTACGGGCTGATCGGCATCGCGGCGGGGCTCATCGGCTGGGCGCTCGTGGTTCCGCTCGTCGCGCAGACGGCGACGTTCATCGCCGACTTGCCGCTCTATACGGCGAGAGCGCAGAGCTACTGGAGCAGCGCCCAAGAGCTCCTGCGGAATAACCCGGGCGCCGTGCGCGCGATCGCCGGATTGCAAGCGCAAGCGACGACCCTGGCGGGATCGGTGGCCGGGCGCATCCTCTACAGCCCCATCTCCGCCCTCGCGCTCATCTCGAACGTCGTGCTCGCGGGCTTCGTCGGCATCTATTGGGTCGCCGGCGCCGACGAGTTTCACGCTTTCGCGCTCCGCGTGCTCCCCGCCGGGCGGCGTGCGCTCGCAAGCAAGATCTTCAGCGAGATGGGCGAGAAAGCCGGCGCCTACGTGCGCGGCGTGCTCGTGGGAATGGTCGCGATCGGACTGCTCAGCGGCTTCGGCGTCGCGGCTCTGGGCATCCCGTACGCCGTGCTCTTGGGCGTCGTTGCCGGCCTGACCGAAGCGGTACCGATCCTGGGGCCGCTGCTCGGCGGCAGCGTCTCGGCGGCGGTCGCGCTCGTCACGAAGGGGCCGCTCAGCGCCGCGGAGGTGGTCGTCCTCTACACGGTCATCCAGCAAGTGGAAGGCAACCTGCTCGTCCCGTTCTTGATGCAGCGCGCCGTCAAGCTCAACGCGTTCACCGTGATCGCATCGTTCTTGATCGGGGGCGAGCTGCTCGGCATCGCGGGCGTGCTGCTCGCGGTACCGGCCGTCGCGCTCCTGCAGGTCATCGTCGACAACCTGCTCGCGGCGCGCGACGCGGCCGGCACCCCTTTCGGGATCCCCGCCGCGATCGCAGCGCCTCCGCTCGAGCAGCCGGCGGCGAAAGCCTGAATCTCCGCCGGGCTGCTAGAGCGGCCGGTAATCGCGCTCGTTCGTGCGCGGGTTGAAGTAGACCGAGAGCATCTCGCCGCTCGCCGGGTCGATGAAGCGCTCGCCGGTCGGTTTCCATTCCAGGCCGCGCGGATCGATCCGCGGCTGGTAACGCTCGCGCTCGAAGAGCAGGAACAGCAGGATCAGCCCGCCGCTCGCGAGCGGCGCCCAATGGACGAACGGGATCAGCCAGCCGCTCGCAATGAGCCACCAGATGTGGGAGCCCCCATGCAGCGAAGCGACGGCATCGTAGGCGAGGGTGACGACAAAGACGCACCAGGCCGCGATGAGCCCCGCGCGTGCGAATTGCTCGTTCATACCGGCTCGATCCACACGGCGGTGCCGTAAGCGACGATCTCGCTCATGGCCTCGCCCATTTCGCTGGAATCGAACATCATGCGGACGACGGCGTTCCCGCCCATCAGGCCCGCGTTCTGCACCATCCGGTCGATCGCCTGACGGCGCGAATCCTCGACCATGCTCGTGTATTCGTGGATCTCTCCGCCAAGAATCGTGCGCAGCGATGCGACGATGTTTCCGCCCAGGCCCCTACTGCGGACGATGACGCCGAAGACCTGTCCTTTCGTCTCGACGATCCGGTGCCCAACAATCTCTTCCGTGGTGACGACGATCATCGTTTCTCCTTAAATCAAGCCGCCGTTCACCGTGGCTATACCACGCCGGGGCGCGCGAGTTGCACCTTCAGTTTTCGGCCGGGGCATTGACCGGGAACACCCATGTCGCGATGGAACAGCGATGTTGGCCATGATGCTTGCTTCCGACCGTGCCGCGCGCGAGGCACTCAAACACTATTTCGGCTTCGACGAGTTCCGGCCGCTCCAAGCGGAGATCGTGGCCGACGTCCTGGCCGGGCACGACGTGTTCGCGCTCTTGCCGACGGGCGGCGGAAAATCGCTTTGCTACCAGCTGCCCGCTCTGTTGACGGAGGGGCTGACGGTCGTCATCTCGCCGCTGATCGCGTTGATGAAGGATCAGGTCGACGCGTTGCAAACCGCCGGGATCGCCGCGACGTACCTGAACTCGTCGCTCACCGCGCCGCAGGCCGCCGCGCGACTCGATGGCCTGCGCCGCGGCGACTACAAGCTGCTCTACGTCGCTCCCGAACGTCTGATGCTCGATGGCTTCAGCGCGGAACTCGAACGCTGGAACGTCTCCCGCTTCGCCGTCGACGAGGCGCATTGCGTCAGCGAGTGGGGGCACGATTTCCGGCCCGAGTACCGCCGCATCGCGGACTTGCGCGAGCGCTTCGCCGGCATCCCGTTCATCGCGCTGACGGCGACGGCGAGCGCGGACGTGCGCGAAGACGTCATCCGCGGCTTGCGGCTGCGCGCTCCGCACACGTACGTCGCGAGCTTCAACCGGCCGAACCTCACGTATCGCGTGCGCCCGAAGGAGCGCGCGACCGAGGCGCTGATCGATTTTCTGCGCGCGCGCCCGCACGAGAGCGGGATCGTCTACGCGCAAAGCCGCGCTTCCGTCGAGAAACTCGCCGAGCGCCTGCAGGCCGCCGGAATCTCGGCGCGCCCGTATCACGCCGGGCTCGACGCGGCGGTCCGCGCGCGCAACCAAGAGCTGTTCGTGCGCGACGACGTGCGCGTCATCTGCGCGACGATCGCGTTCGGGATGGGGATCGACAAGAGCAACGTGCGCTTCGTCGTCCATTACGACGTCCCCAAGAGCATCGAGGGCTACTATCAGGAGACCGGGCGCGCCGGGCGCGACGGCCTGCCCGCGGAGTGCCTGCTCTTCTTCAGTTACGGCGACATCGTCAAGCTCGAGTCGTTCCTCTCCGAAGCGGGCTCCGAACGCGAGGGCGCGCGCATGCGCGAGGGGCTCGAGCGGATGAAGCGCTACGTCTACGCGAACGGCTGCCGGCGCCGCGAGGTGCTCGCATACTTCGGCGAGACCTACGACGCCCCGAATTGCGCCGGCTGCGATAATTGCCTGGAGCCGCGCACCGAACGCGACGCGACGAAGCCCGCGCAGAAGCTGCTCTCCTGCATCTACCGCATCCGCGAAGCGAGCGGCTACGACGTCGGGATCACGCACGTCATCGACGTTCTGCTCGGGTCGCAGAACGAAAAAGTGACGCGCCTCGGGCACGAACGCTTGACGACGTTCGGGATCGGCACGGAGCTCGACCGCCACGGCTGGCGTCACCTCGCCGATGAGCTCGGGCGGCTCGGCTTGATCGAACGCGATGCGGCGCACTTCGGCGTCGTGCGCGTGACGCCGGCCGGGCGCCGGGCGCTCTTCGCGCGCGAACCGATCGCGATCCGCGAAGCGCCGGCAGTCACGCGCGCGAAGGGCGCCGCGGGCAAGCGCGGGCGTGCGGAACGCGCGCAGGCCGGCGACGCGGAGGACGCCGGGCTCTTCGAGCGGCTCCGCGCGCTGCGCCGCGAGCTCGCGGACGCGCGCGACGTGCCCGCGTACATCATTTTCAGCGATGCCGTGTTGCGCGAGATGACGCGCATCGTGCCGCGCACGCTCGCGCAGATGCGCGCGATCACCGGCGTCGGCGATAAAAAGCTGGCGGAGTTCGGCGAGCGCTTCCTCGACGCGATCGCAAGCTCGCACGAGCCCGGCTAGTCGGCCGTGCGTTCGCCCCGCGCCGCGGCGGCAGCGAGCAGCCGGCGGACTTCGCCGTCGCCGACCTGGTCGAAGTTGTCGTACCACGTCCCCACGCTGAAGAACGGATCCGGCGTCTGCAGGCAGATCAGCTCGCCCGCCTGCTCGCGCACCTGCGCGCAGATCGTCACCGAGGCGACGGGGACGGCCGCGACGATTCGCCCCGGTGCGGAACGGCGCAGTGCCGCGATCGCCGCGCCCATGCTCGCGCCCGTCGCGAGCCCGTCGTCGACGAGGATCACCGTCTTGCCCGCGATCTGCGGACGCGGGCGGTCGCCGCGAAAGAGCCGCTCGCGGCGCTCCAGTTCGAAGTTCTCCCGTGCGATCGCCGCGCGCACGTCCTCGGGCTGGATGCGCAACCCCGCGATCACGTCCTCGTTGAGCAGATACGTGCCGCCGCTCGCCAGCGCCCCCATCGCGAGTTCCTCGTGGCCCGGGACGCCGAGCTTGCGCACCACGAAGACGTCGAGCGGAAGCTCGAGCGCGCGGGCGATCTCATAGCCGACCGGAACGCCGCCGCGCGGCAGCGCCAGCACGAGCGCGTTCGGATCGCGAGCGTAGGCGCCCAACCGCCCGGCGAGCAGGAGCCCCGCTTCACGCCGGTCGTGAAGGCGATGCACCGGCGGGTCCACGTTCAACCCGCGAGCCACGCATAGCGCGCGACCAGCAGCGCGGCAACGAGGTACAGCAGCGGATCGACCTCCTTGCCGCGGCCGCTCAAGAGCTTGATCGCGGCATAGCTGATCACGCCGAAGCTCACGCCGTTCGCGATCGAAAACGTCAGCGGCATCGTGACCATCGTGAGAAACACGGGGATCGAGACCGAGAAGTCGTCCCATTCGATCTTGCGCACGCCTTCGAGCATGAGCGCGCCGACGACGATCAAGGCCGGCGCCGTCGCCGCCGCCGGGATCGCCCCGGCCAAGGGCCACAGCAGCGTCGCGACCAGGAACAGCACGGCGACGGCCGTCGCGGTCAGCCCCGTGCGCCCGCCCTCTTCGATGCCGCTCGCGCTTTCGATGTACGCCGTCGTCGTGCTCGTGCCGAGCAGCGCGCCGATCATCGCCGCCAGGCCGTCGCAGGCGAACGTGCGCCGCGCGCGCGGCATGTCGCCGTTCGCGTCGAGGATCCCGGCCTTGCTCGCCAGGCCCACGAGCGTCCCGGTCGCATCGAAGAAATCGACGAAGAAGAACGTGAACACGACCGCCAAGACGCCCAGGCCCGCCGCGGCCCGCAGGTCGAGCGCGCCGACGAGCCCTTCGGGATAGACGGGAAGCGCCAGGATGCCGTGCTGGAAGCCCGCGAACGGAACGAGCGCGCCGCCGGGGCCGGGGTAGACCGGCGCGTGCACGGCGATGCCGAGGACCGTCGTCGCGACGATGCCGTACACGATCGCACCGGGGACGCGGCGCACCAGCAGCACGGACGTCACGAGCAAGCCGAAGACCGCGAGCAGCACGGGCGCGGACACGAAGGACCCGAGCGTCACGAACGTCGCCGGGTTCGCGACGATCGCGCCCGCGTTCTTGAGGCCGATGAACGCGAGGAACATCCCGATCCCGGCCGTGACCGCGAACTTCAGCGGGTTCGGGATCGCGCGCACGATCGCTTGGCGTGCGCCGAGCAGGGAGAGCGCGACGAAGATCGCGCCGGAGATGAACACGGCGCCGAGCGCCGTCTGCCACGGAATCTTCTGCCCGAGCACGACCGTGTACGCGAAGTACGCGTTGAGCCCCATGCCGGGCGCCTGCGCGAACGGATAGCGCGCGATCAGCCCCATCAAGAGGCTGCCGATCGCGGCGGCGAGCGCGGTGACGACCAGCAGCTTCGCGAACCCGTTCGGCAGCACGATCGCGTTGCCCAGCACCAGCGGGTTGACGAACAGGACGTAGGACATCGTCAGGAACGTCGTCAGCCCCGCGCGCAGCTCTCGCGAAACGCTCGAACCGGCCGCCGTGATTCCGAAGAACCGATCCACGGGGGAGCGCGCTGCGGTCGTTTCCATCTCGCGCAATCCTTCGTGGCCCGTGCAGGCGGCCCCGTCGGAAAAACAGCGGGCCCCGCATCGCTGCGGGGCCCGTTGCTTGGTTCTCGTCGATTTGGATGCAATTCGCGCGAGCGAATTACATCATGTCGTAGCCGCCGCCGCCGAAGCCGCCGCCGCCGCCACCCGGCGCCGAGTCCTTCTTGGGTTCAGGCTTGTCCGCGATCAGCGTCTCGGTCGTCAGGATCAGCGCGCCGATCGAGGCTGCGTTTTGCAGCGCCGAGCGCGTGACCTTGAACGGCTCCACTATGCCGGCCTCGATCATGTTGACGAGTTCGCCCGTCATCGCGTCGAAGCCGATGCCCGGCGCCGACTTGCGGACGCGGTCGACTTCGACCGAACCCTCGAAGCCCGCGTTCTGGGCGATCTGGCGAAGCGGCTCTTCGAGCGCGCGCCGCACGATATCCACGCCGACCTTCTCGTCCGCGTGCGTCTTGCCGTTGCTGGCGAAAACGATCGCGTCGAGCGCCTTCTGCGCGTGGACGAGCGTGCTGCCGCCGCCGGGGATCATGCCTTCTTGGACGGCCGCGCGGGTCGCCGAGAGTGCATCCTCGATGCGGTGCTTCTTCTCTTTGAGCTCGGTTTCGGTCGCGGCACCCACCTGGATGACGGCGACGCCGCCCGAGAGCTTCGCGAGGCGCTCTTGGAGCTTCTCGCGATCGAAATCGGAATCGGTCTCTTCGATCTGCCGTTTGATCTGATCGATGCGGCCCTTGATCGCGTCCGGCTTCCCCTTGCCGTCGACGATCGTGGTCTCTTCCTTCGTGATCTTGACGGTCTTGGCTTGACCGAGGAGATCCGGGGTCACTTTGTCGAGCTTGAGGCCGAGCTCTTCGGAGATGACCGTGCCGCCCGTGAGCGTCGCGATGTCCTTGAGCATCTCTTTGCGGCGGTCGCCGAAGCCCGGCGCCTTGACGGCGACGGTCGTGAACGTGCCGCGCAGCTTGTTGACGACGAGCGTCGCGAGGGCTTCACCTTCGACGTCCTCGGCGATGATCAGCAGCGGCTTCTGGACCTGGACGATCTTCTCGAGCAGCGGCAGGATGTCGGCGATCGCCGAGATCTTGCGCTCCGTCACGAGGATGTACGGGTCGTTGAGCGTCGCTTCCATGCGTTCCGAATCCGTGACCATGTACGGCGAGATGTAGCCCTTGTCGAACTGCATGCCGTCCTTGGTCTCGACGTCGGTCTTCATCGACTTCGACTCTTCGACCGTGATGACGCCGTCTTTGCCGACTTTGCTCATCGCCGTCGAGATCAGCGCACCGATCTCGGAATCGTTCGCGGAGATCGAAGCGACCTGCGCGATCTTCTCGGCGGTGTCGACCTTCTGAACGGCCTTCTCGAGCTCGGCGACCGCGACTTCAACGGCGCGCTCGATGCCCTTCTTGATCAGGAGCGGGTTCGAACCCGCGGTGACGTTGCGCAGACCTTCGCGGATGATCGCTTGCGCGAGCACGGTCGCCGTGGTCGTGCCGTCGCCGGCGATGTCGTTCGTCTTGCTCGCGACTTCTTTCACGAGCTGGGCGCCCATGTTCTCGAAGGTTCCCGAGAGCTCGATCTCCTTGGCGACGGTGACGCCGTCCTTGGTGATCGTCGGTGAGCCGAATTTCTTGTCGATGACGACGTTGCGGCCCTTCGGCCCAAGCGTCACCTTGACGGCGTCCGCCAGAATGTTGGCGCCGCGCTCGAGTGCGCGGCGGGCGTTCTCGTCGAATACTAATTCTTTAGCTGCCATGATTCCTTACGCTCCAACAAAGACGGCGAGGACGTCTTTTTCCGAGATGATGAGCACTTCTTTACCTTCAACTTTGATTTCGCTACCCGAGTACTTCGAGTAGATGATGCGGTCGCCGACCTTCACGTCGATCGGCAGCTTCGTGCCGTTGTCGAGCGTGCGGCCGGAACCTACCGCCAGCACTTTCCCCTCTTGGGGCTTTTCTTTGGCGGTGTCGGGCAGAAAGACGCCGCCGGCGGTCTTATCCGCTTGCTCGACATGCTCGACGACCAGACGATCGCCCAAGGGCCTGAGACTCACGCAAAACCTCCACAACTTTTCGGTTGAAAAACACTTTGGCACTCATGGCGATAGAGTGCCAGCGGCAATAACGTTAGCAGAGGCAGCAGGTGAGTGCAAGGGGGGCGCACCGGGGGATGGGTAAGTTCTAGATATGACCCGGCTGCTCGCGCACGAACACGTGCGCTGCCCCTCCGACCGCCTCGACCGTTATGTCGCGGCCTATCTCCAATCGCTGCGCCGCGACGACGGCACGATCCACCTGAAGTTGCGCGTCCCGGCGCGGACCTTGGGCCTGAGCCTGGAACACGAAGTCGTGGCGACCGCCGAGTTCGGCCCGGACCCCTCGGGCCTCAACCGCGTGCTCAACATCCACTGGGAGCCCGAGGGCGGAGGCCCGTTCCCGGTCTTCAGCGGGATGCTCGAGGCCGAGCCGGTCGACGGCCCGTCCGGGGACGTGCCGCCGGGCGACGACAGCTTGCTCGCCCTCGACGGGGGTTACGACCCGCCGGGTGGAACCGCGGGCCGCGTCTTCGACGAGGCGATCGGCTACTCGATCGCTCGAAGCTGCGCCCGAGCCCTGCTGGAGCAGCTGCGCGACGCCGCCGAAACCGCCTATCAGAACGAGGTAACGAGGACAGGATGAAGCTCAAACCCGTCGAGACGTTCGATCTGCTGCACCATTACGGCATCCGCGTCGCGCGGACGGCCCCCGTCGACACCGCGGACGAGGCGATCGCCTTTGCCGCCCGGCGGCCGATCACGCTGCGCCCGGAGGGCTCGCCCCACGAAGCGGTGCTGCACGAACGGCACCTCGCCGACAGCCATGCGATCCGGCACGAGTTCGACCGCCTGCTCCCCGAGCCGAGCATCCCGGTCCAGCTGCTCGCCCAGAGCGCGGTCGACCGCGGCGTCGACATCACGATCGAAGGCAGGCGCGATCCGGAACTCGGGCCGGTCCTGGTGCTCGGGGTCGGGACGCATCAAGTCGAGGCGACCTGCCCGCTCGACGAGGCCGGCGCGCTCGCCATGCTCGCGGAGTTCGGCTCCAAGCACGGCGTCGCATCGTCGGCCCAGCACCGCGCGATGCTCTCGCGGCTGCTCGCGAGCGTCTCCGAGCTGTTCCTGGAAGCCGAGTTGACGGCGCTGCGGCTCGACCCCGTCCGCGTCCACGACAACAGCTACCACGTCTTGGATGCCGTCGTCGAATCGCAGCGTCATCCGCATTACCGCAAGCGGCTCGAGCCGCACGCGCACGACGCAAAAGGCTACGGCTACAATCCCAGCGGCGGGAAAGTGTAGCCGTAGCCCCGCTGACCTCGAAGCCTAGATCTTGATCTGAACGTTCAGCGCGGCTTGCACCGGCAGCGTCGTGCCGATGAAGCCCGTGTTCAGGTTGTTGTTGAACGTGCCGTAGGGGTAGCGCAGCTGCACCGGCGTCTGCGCGAGCGGTAGGAAGTTGCCCGACGGCCCGACGGCCGCGCCGCCGGAGGGCAGCTCAGAGTAGACGCAGATGTTCGGATCGTCCCAGGCGTAGCCGCGCTGAAAGCACTTGTCGACGAGGCTCGTGAGCGAGAGCGTCGCCTTCACGTTCTTCGACGCTTCGTAGCCGATCGCGAGGTTCAGCGTGAAGCGCGAAGGTTCTTGGAACGCGCCGAGCGTGTCGAACTTTCCGGTGAACGCATCCGGGATCATCAGGAAGCTCTGCCCGCTGATCGCCGATGCGCCCCCGCAGGTGTACGGCAGCACGTTCCCGCTGCCGTCCAAGCTGCAGTTTCCGTTCGGGATATAGCCCGGATACGTGAGCGGCGAGCCGTACGAGGCGCCCGAGCTATAGCTGAAGGTCGGCGTCACCGTCCAGCGCGCTCTCTTGTATTGCAAGACCAGTGCGGCGACGTTCGGCGTCTCATAGCCGTTCGCTCCGGCGAAGACCTGCGGGATCTGATCGTAGGTCGTGTACGAGCCGTTGGGATCCATCAGCGGCTGTGCCGTCTGACTGTAGTAGGGATTGGCGACCGTTCCGCCGCCGTTCGCGGCGAAGCTCGCCTGAGCGTTCGGGTTCGTGGTTCCCGGCGCCAGGCCGCAGAGCGCCGAGTTGGCCGCCGTGATCGTCGCGCACGCCTTCGTGTAGGAGTTGTACTCTTGGATGTACTCGTTGAGCGAATCGATCACGCTCGTACCCGAGGGAAACTTCGAGTACTTGATGCGGCTGTGAGTGTAGGTGTATGACAGACTGCGCCGCCAGGCCGTCGCGCGCGAAATCGCCTTTGCGCAACGCGAGTTCGATGCCGCTCGAGGTCTGTTGCCCGACGTTGAAGCCGGAGACGATGCCGCCGATGCCGATCGGGAACGCCTGGAGCTGATTCTTCGTGTGCCGGTAGAACGGCGTCGCCTTGAACGAGAAGTCCGTCCCCTTGAGATGCTTCTCGAGCGAGAGATCGTAGTTGAACGAGGTATCGGGCTGCAGATCGTGACGGGGCGTGTTGAACCCGTAGCCGGCGAAGTTCGAGCCGGCATAGAGCAGCCAATCGCGATCGTTCAAGTCGTTGTATTGCAGCCACGACGTGTTGACCGGGCGCGAATAGACGCCGAACGAGCCGCGAATCACGGTGTCGCCGTCCGGCGCGAACGTGAACGCAAGCCGCGGCTGCGTGACGGTCGACGAGATTTTGCCGTCGCCGTTCGAGTTGATGAAGTTCACCGGGACGTAGCCCGTGCCCAGGGCCGCGCAGTTCGCCGCGGTCGCGAAGACGCCCGTCACGGGGTCCGGCGTCGCGCTCCCGGCGATGTCGATCGCACCGAACACGCCCGGCCGATAGCAGAACTCGTTATTGTACGCCTTCACCCAGAACGCGCGGTTCGGGCCGCCGCTCGTATCGGCGAGCCGGTCGGTGTAGTTCTCGAGCCGCACGCCGAGATTGAGCGTGACTTTGTCGCTCGCGCGGACGTTGTCGGTCAGCGAGAGCGCCGTCGTGATCGGCGAGACGTTGTTGACGCGCCCGAGCGGCCCGTTCTCCGTCGCGATCCATTGGGCCGTCCCGCCCGTCGGCGTCGCGACCGTGAAGCCGGCCGACGTGCCGTCGTAGGGATCGGCGAACGTGCCGCGCGGGCCGTTGAAGCAGCTCGTCAGCGCGCCCGTCGTATCGTAACAGTGCCCCGTCGTCGCCGCCGTCGCCGGATCGATCAGGTTCGTGAACGCGGTATCCAGCGTTTGATTCCCCGGGAATCCGTAGTTGTAGCGCCGCTGGATCGTCGTCGTGCTGTAGGCGCCCGTCAGCGTGAGCAGATGCTTGTCGCTGAGCTGGTTCGAGTACGTGAAATTGCCGCCGAATGTGTGGCTCGGGATCTCGTAATCGTTGAGCTCCGCGCCGTAGTAGCCGGTGAAATTCTGGTTCGCCGCTCCGTGGATGAACCAATTGGAGTAGAGCGAGTAGGCGCTGATGCGCGCGAACGAGCGCGAAGAGAAGTTCTTCTGATACTGCAGCTTGAGCGTCGCGACGCCGTTGTCGTTCGTGTCGCGCGCGTCGTTGGAATACGGCGAGTTCAACGCGCGATTCGTCGGGCTGCTCATGAAATAGTACGGGACGACTTGCGCGGGGTCGGGCGCGCTGAAGAGCGGGCCGTTGTAGACGTACCCGTCATGCCAGCTGGCGTTGCCGCTCCCGCCGACGGCGTTCGCAACCGCCGCGGGGCCGCCTTGATCGTTGATCGAGCTGAAATAGTCCGCGACGATTTCGCTGGTCACGTAGAGCAGCTGGACGTCATCCTTGAGGCCGTCGTTCTTGTGCGGCAGCGCGAAGTGGAAGTTCGCGACCGTGTCGCGCTGCGAGGTGTTCGAGATCGCGTAGGTGACGCCGGGTGCGAACTGCACCGTTCCGGGCGTGCCGTCGGAGTTCGGCGTGCCGTCGTAGAGGTTGTAGCGCCCTTCCGGCCAGTACAGCGGGTAGAACAGCCGGGGATCGCTCGCGCCGTTGAAGTTGTCGACGTAGCGGTAATCCTCGTTCGCGCCCGCGAGTCCGATGTAATAGCTGAAGTTCCGGTTCGGCGAGGCGCCGCCCGTTTCGAAGGAAAGCTTGTGGTAGAACGCAGGCCCGCCGATTGAGGCGTTGAGCGTCCCGAAGCCGGGGTACGTGCCGCTCTTGATCACCTGGTTCACGTAACCCGAGAGGCCCTGGCCGTCGGAGCCCGCCGGCGTGCCGCCGGTGTAGACTTGCAGCTCCTGCTGGCCCAGGCTCGAGAGCATCGTCTGCGGCGCGTTGTCGTACACGCGGTTCACCGGGATGCCGTCGAGTTCGTACCCGACCTGATCGATGTCGCCGCCGCGGATCGAGATCGTCTGATACCAGCCCTGCTGCGCGGCCTGGACGACCGTCCCCGGCACCGAAGCGATCGCGCCGTAGGCGGAGTTCAACCCGCCCGCGCCGCCCAAACCGACCGCCGCTTCCTGCGCCGCCGCGTTCACCGAGTAGACGTCGCTCGTCACGCCGGGCCTTATCAGGTCGCCGCTCGCGCGCCGCGTCACCTTGCCGATCGTCCGAAGCGTCTTCTGCAACGTCACGTCGACGGTCTCGGACTGGTCGGCTTGGACCGTCACCGCCGGCTGGGAGACCGTGTCGTAACCCTCGAGCGTCACGCTGAGCACGTACGTGTCCGGCGCGAGCGAGAGAAAGCGAAAGGAACCGCCCGCATCGGTCTCGGTCGCGGCCGATTGCGAGGGCGACGCGACCGCGACCTTCGCATGCGCGAGGGGCAAGCGCGACGTGGAATCGACGATGCGGCCGGCCAGGACGCCGGTCGTGCCGGCTCTAGCCGGCGCAAGCGCAAAGCATTGACATGCGAAGAGCGCGGCGATGACCGCGGCGGCTAGTTTTCTCAATCCGAACCCTTTCTGGGAAGAGCCTCGGAGTCGATACGGCTAGCTAGGTAAGGAGTCCCCTGTCCAAATGGCTCATCGACGGAAGACCCGGAGCGCGTTGAGATGCTCCTGGACTAGATCTGCGAGCGGCGCCGTAGGATCGATATGGGTCAGGCCGATCGCCTGGGTCAGCGCGATCGCGAGCAGCGTGAAGCTCGTCATCAGCGCGAAGCCGCGAACTTCACCCGACCACATCGGCTGGAGCAGCGCGAGCAGCAGGACCGCGATCATCAGCGCGATCACGATGAAGAGCGCGAAGTTTCTCAGCGCCGGGTCCTGCAGCAGCGAGCCGAACTTCCGGCTCAGCGCGAAGGCTTCGATGAAGAGCGTGAAGCCCGCCACGTAGGCGAGCACGGCGCGCACGAGCAAGCCCAGGAGGGCGAGGATCCCGAAGGGCCTCACTTCGCTCGGAAGCTCGACGCCGGGCCGCTGTGCTGGCATGTTCGGATTATCGTGAGAAAAGGCGCATCATCTTAGGCCGTACAAGCCCGCAAGGTGAAAGCCCGCTTAGAAATCGACCCCGGCGCGCTCCGCGCTAACCTCCGAGCGATGCGCGCGGCGATCGCTCCGGCGCGCGTCGCCGCCGTCGTGAAGGCGAACGCGTACGGTCACGGCCTGGTGCCGGTCGCCCGGGCGATCGCAGCCGAAGTCGAATTGCTCTGCGTTTTCGACGTCGGCGAGGCCCAGGCGCTCCGCGAGGCGGGCATCGAGGTTCCCCTGCTCGTGCTGGGCCCGACCGACCCGCGCGAGTTCGCGGCGGCGCTCGAGGCCCGAGCGGCGATCACGCTCTGGTCGAGCGGCGCCTACGCACGCGACGCGGCCCGCGCGGCGCACGCCGCCGGGCGCCCGTTCCCCGTGCACGTGAAGATCGATACCGGCGTCACGCGCTTCGGCTGCGAACCCGGCGAGGCGGCGGCGCTCCTCGCAACCCTCGAGCAAGCGCCGGACGATTTTGCGGTCCAAGGCGCGTTCACGCACCTCGCGGCGGCCGAGGAACTCGAATCGGCGTTCACGCGCGATCAGCTCCGCCGCTTCGACGCCGCGCTCGCGCCGGCGGGCGACCTGCGGGCGCGGGGGATCCTGCGCCACGCTGCGGCGTCCGCGGCGGCGATGCTCTATCCGGAATCGCGCTACGATCTCGCACGGGTCGGCATCGCGACCTACGGCATCTGGCCGTCACCCCAGACGCAAGCGGCCGCGGGCGACGCGCTGCGCTTGGAGCCCGCGCTGCGCTGGACGGCCCGCTTGGCGCTCGTGCGCGAGGTCGAAGCCGGCCGCTCGATCGGCTACGGCTGCACCTACGCGACGACCCGGCCCGCGCGGATCGGCGTGCTCCCGGCCGGCTACGCCGAGGGAATTCCCCGGGCGGCGGGCGGACGCGCGTTCGTGCTGGTCGGCGGGCAACGCGCTCCGCTCGTCGGCCGCGTCTGCATGGACGTCGCGTTCGTCGACGTCACCGGGATCCCGCACGCGCACGCCGGCAGCGAAGTCACGCTGCTCGGACGCGACGGCGCCGATGCGATCGGCGCCGAGGAATGGGCGAATTGGGCGGGCACGATCGCCTACGAGATCGTCGCGCGTCTGCCGGCCGATCTTCCGCGCACGCTCGCCGCTCAGCCGCCGAACGCGGCGATCGCTTCCTCCAGGACGAGCGTCCCTTCGTAGAGCGCGCGCCCGACGATCGCGGCATCGACGTTCGGCGGGGTCCCGTCCGCGAGCGCCCGCAGATCGGCGAGCGTTCGCGCGCCTCCGCTCGCCGTCACGTGCACCGGGCCAAGCGTCGCGACGTCGGTCAGCGCCTCGATGTCATACCCGGCGCCCGTTCCGTCGCGCCCGATCTCCGTGAACACGATCCGGCCCACGCCCCAGGCGATCAGATCGCGCACGAAGTCGTCGCGTTCGATCTCGCCCTCCGCCTGCCAGCCGCGCGTCGCCACGCGCGAGCCGCGCGCATCGACGCCCGCGATGATCCGGTCGCCGTACTGCGCGACGAGCGCCCGCGCGGTCTTGGGCGCTTCGACGAGCAGCGTGCCGATCACGACGTAGCGCGCTCCGTCGTCGAAGCGCGCGCGGACGTCGTTCGGCGCGCGGACGCCGCCGCCGGTCTGGATCGGCACGTCGACGGCACGCGCGATCGCGCGTAACGCCGCGCGATTCTCACCGCTGCCGAATGCGCCGTCGAGATCGACGACGTGCAGCGTGGTCGCGCCCGCCGCGACGAACGCGCGAGCGCGCTCGACCGGATCGTCGTCGTAACGCGTCTCCTGCGACGGATCGCCGCGCAAGAGCCGCACGCAGTGTCCTCCGCGCAGGTCGATCGCAGGCACGATCGTCATGCGGCACCGAGCGCGAGGAAGTTGTCCAGTAATCGTGCGCCCGTCACTTGGCTCTTCTCCGGATGAAATTGCGTGCCCATCACGTTATCGCGCGCGACGATCGCCGCGAAGCGCTCGCCGTGCGTTGCGGCCGCGAGCGTATCGGGGCCGACCTCCGCGCGATAGCTGTGCAGGAAGTACACGAAGTCGCCGGAGGCCACGTTGGCGACGAACGGATGCGCGGCGACGAGTTCGAGATCGTTCCACCCCATGTGCGGCACGCGCGGAGCATGTTCGAAGCGGCGGATCGTGCCCGGCAAGATGCCGAGCCCCGCGTAGTGTTCGTGCTCCTCGCTCGCATCGAAGAGCAGCCTGCATCCCGACGCAGATTCCCAGGAACGGCCGTCCGCGCGCGACGAGCCGCCGGATCGCGCCGTCGAGGCCGCGCTCTTCGAGCGCGCGCATCGTCGCGGCGAACGCGCCGTCGCCGGGCAGGATCGCAGCGTCCGCGGCATCGACGACGGCCGGATCCTGCGTGAGGATCGGCGTCACGCCGCGGCGTTCGAGCGCGGCGAGCAGCGAGCCAAGATTGCCTCCGCCTGAATCGACGACGGCGAGCGTCCCGTGTTTCATGACCTTGGGGCTTCGCCCGTGCAACGGCACACTCTTTGGCACTAAAGGTTCAATTTCGGGTTCAAAGCGGGTATGCCGTTGTTGAAATGGCGGATGCTCGAATGAACGTTTTTCCCGCTGCGGCGCTGGTGCTGTTGCTGCTGGCTGCGTGCGGCGGCAACTCCGGCTCCGGCGCGTCGTCGCTCTCCGGCGGTAACGGCGGCGGGCCCGGCGCAACGGCCTCGCCGTCAAATCCCGACGTGATTCCCTCGCCCGCGGATCCGGCGCTGACGGTGCCCAACGGCTTTACGGCAAGCGTGGTCGCGAGCGTCGGGAACGCGCGCGAACTCTCGTTCACGCCGAACGGCGATCTGCTGGTCGGCACCGGCGGATCGACGCTTGCGATCGTGCCGAACGCGGACGCTCCGGGCCTAGCGGGCGCCCCGCAGACGTTTGCGACGCTTCCGGATTCGCCGGCGGCCGGCGTCGCGGTGGGCCCCGGCGCGATCTACGTCGGCACGCAGTTCGGCGTTTACAAGATCGCATACACTACCGGCGACCAAGTCGCCAAAGCGGCGCCGGTGAAGATCGCCTCGTTTCGCACCCGCGGCGCGGGCGGCCATTCGACGACCTCGGTCGCCTTCGGCGGCGGAACGCTCTACGCGAGCGTCGGCTCGTCGTGCAACGCATGCGTCGAAACGGATCCGACGCGCGCGCGCATCTTCAGCATGGGCCCGAGCGGCGAGAATCTGACGCCGATCGCGCAGCGCATCCGCAACGCGATCGCGCTCGCGATCGATCCGGGGACCGGCACGCTCTGGGCCGGGGTCGCGGGCCAGGATAGCTTGCCGCAGGGCCACCCTTACGAGATCTTCGACTCGGTCACGCGGCACGCGGCGATCGCGGATTACGGCTGGCCCGATTGCGAGGAGGACCAGCATGCCTACACCGCCGGCGCCGACTGCTCGAAGACGATCGCGCCCGCCGTCGTGTTTCCGGCCTACTCGACGCTGATCGGTGCGGCGTTCTATCCGGCGAGCACGCCCGGCGCCTATGCCTTCCCAACCGGCTACCGCGGCGGAGCGTTCGTCTCGGCGCACGGCTCGTGGCACACGAACGCCTCGGGCGTCCGCATCGTCGGGCCGCACGTCGCGTTCGTCCCCCTGGCCGGCGATACGCCCCTGCGAGCCGTCAACTGGAACGACCCGACCGCGCAATGGAGCGAGTTTTTCAGCGGCTTCCAGGATGCGAGCGGCAACCGCATCGGAACGCCGACCGGCATCGCGGTCGGCCCGAACGGCAGCCTCTTCGTCGCCGACGACTCCGCCGGCAAGATCTACCGAATCCGCCCTTCGACAGGCACCGTCTGACGCGCCCTTCGACAAGCTCGGCCTGACGGGGCGCCGTTGTCAGCCTGTGCCCGTCGAAGGATGAGCCTTTCGAAGGGGGAGTTTAGGCGAGGACGCCTTTGGTTGAGGGGACGCCGGCGTCGCCGGTGCGGGTTTTCGCCTGCGCGAACGAGCGCGCGAACGCCTTGAACGCGGCTTCGCACAGATGGTGCGAGTTCGCGCCTGCCAGCTGCACGAGATGCAGGTTGAAGCGGCCGTGCTCGGCGAGCGAGTGGAAGAAATGCGGCACGAGCTCCGTCTTGAGATCGGCGAGATCCTCGACGCCGAACTTCACCGCGAAATTCAAGTAGGCGCGGCCCGAGAGATCGACGCTGCCGAGCACGAGCGCGTCGTCGAGCGGAACGGCGAGCGAGCCGAAGCGGACGATCCCGTTCTTGTCGCCGAGCGCCGCGTGGATCGCTTGGCCGAGCGCGATCCCGACGTCTTCGACGAGATGGTGGTTATCCAGGCCGTCGCCGCTCGCGCGCAGTTTCAGGCCGACGCCCGAATGCTTCGCGAACGCTTCGAGCATGTGATCGAGGAACTTCACGTCGGTCTCGATCTCGGCGGGGCCGCCCTCGAGATCGAGCGTCAGTTCGATGCGCGTCTCTTTCGTCGTCCGCGAAACCGTCGCGCGGCGCGCGCCGGCGGATTGGCCTTCGCTCACGCGTTCGAGCTGCCGTTCTTGTTCGGCGCCGAACGCCCGCGCTGTCCGATCGGGACGTACGGCATCACCGGCGGGCCATCGTAGCGTGCCTGCGGGCGAATCAAGCGGTTGTCGGCGAGTTGCTCGAGGATGTGCGCCGTCCAACCGGCCATGCGGCCGCAGGCGAACATACAGGTGAACTCATCCGCCGGAATGCCGAGGCTGTAGAGCGTCGGCGCGGTGTAGAACTCGACGTTCGCGTAAATGCGCTTGTCGGGCTTTTCCTCTTGCAGGACCTTGTTCGAGGCGTCCTCGAGCGCGCGCGCGATGTTGTACCATTTCGGATCGGAGGCCTCGCCGAGCGCCTTGGCCATCTCTTCGAGATGCTGCGCGCGCGGGTCGCGAACCTTATATTCGCGATGGCCCATGCCCATGATGCGCTGGCCGCGCGCGAGCAATTCGCGCACGTACGATTCGGCGCGTTCCGGCTTGCCGATCTCGAGCAGCATCGACATCACCTTGCCGGGCGCCCCACCGTGCAAGTCGCCTTCGAGCGTGGCGACCGCGGAGGTCGCCGCGGCGAAGATGTCGGCGTGCGTCGAGGCGCACACGCGCGCCGCGAACGTCGAAGCGTTGTACGAATGGTCCGCCAGCAGCACGAGGTAGGTGTCGAGCGCGTCCTCGGCTTCCTTGATCGGGAGCTTGCCGCTGCGCATGTAAAGGAAGTTGGCGGCCGTCGAGAGGTTCGGGAGCGGTTCGATCGGCGGGAGATCGTTGCGCATGCGGTCCCACGCTGCGACGATTGTCGGAGTCTTCGCAACGAGGTGGATCGCCGTGCGCGGGTTCGAAGGGTGGGCGCCCTCCTCGGAGTGCGGCGTGTACAAGGCCAACGCCGAAATCATCGTGCGCAGCACGTCCATCGGCCACGCCGATTTCGGGATGTGCGCCATCGTTTCGAGCAGCGGCTTCGGCAGCATCCGGTTCGCCGAGAGCCGGACCTTCAAATCTTCAAGCTGATGCTTGTTCGGGAGCGCGCCGAAGAGCAGAAGGTAGCAGATCTCCTCAAACGTCGCGTTCGTCGCGAGATCGTGGATGTCGTACCCGCGATAGGTCAGCCTGCCTTCGAGGCCCTCGACATTGCTCAGCTCGGTGGAGCCGACAATGACGCCTTCTAGGCCCCGATCGACTACCGTTCCCGTATGTGACATAGCCTCGCGACTTTCGCATATAGCCGATTAATATCATGCACTTCGACTAAGGTCATAGCGGGTGACGTGCTACCGAGGCAAGCGTCGCGCGCCCGGCCCGCCTCTGCCGGCACGTAGGAGCCACTAACCCGGCAGCGATCACGGAACGGCGGCGACCGCCTGGCCACGCTCGACCGCGGCGCGCACCAGGCGGTCGATCAACGCTTCGAACGGGATCCCAGCCGCCGCGCACTCCTCGGGAAACAAGCTCGCCGGAGTGAGGCCCGGCAGGGCGTTCACCTCGAGAATGTACGGGCGCCCCTCTTTCGTGACGATGATGTCGGTTCGCGAATAGTCGCGCAAACCGATCAGACGGTGCACCGAAAGAGCGAGCGTCTGCAAGCGCGCGGTCAGATCGTGATCGAGCCGCGCGGGGACCGTGTGCCGGCTTCCGCCGGGTTTATACTTCGCATCGTAGGTGTAGAATTCTGCGTTCGCTTCGATCTCGACGATCGGCAGCGGTTGCTCGAAGAAAACGCCGCACGAAAACTCGCGACCGGCGACGAATTCCTCGGCCATCACGTTCGTCGTGCGCGCGGCGCTCGCGATCATCGCGTTCGACCATTCTTCGTGCGTGCGCACGATCGTGACGCCGGCACTCGAACCTTCATCGCGCGGTTTCACCACGAGCGGAAGATTCAGCGAGCCGGGCAACAGCGGCAACGTGCCGCCGCTCAAGTCGAAGACGTCCCACGCCGCGGTCGGCAAGCCTTCGGCGGAGATCAACTTCTTCGTCAGATGCTTGTCCATCGCGAGCGCGCACGAGCGCAGATCGCTCCCGGTGTACGGAATGCCGAGCCAATCGAGGATCCCTTGAATGCGCCCGTCTTCGCCGCCGGGACCATGCAGCGCGTTGAAGACGACGTCCGGCACGAACGCGCGCAGCGCGTCGATGAAGCGCTCGTCGAAATCGATCGAGCGCGCTTCGTAACCAAGCGCGAGCAGCGCTTGCATGACGCCTTGGCCGCTGGCGATCGAAACCTCGCGTTCGGAACTCGGCCCGCCCATCACGACGGCGACGCGCGCTTTCTCACTCACGTGAATACTCCGACAAAGTGCACCTCGAGCTCGAGCTCGATTCCGTGTTGATCCGCAACCGCACGCCGTACCTTTGCCAGCAGCGAAGCAACGTCGGCAGCCGTTGCGCCGTCCCGATTCACGATGAAGTTGGCGTGCAATTCCGAGACTTCCGCCCCACCGATGCGCCAGCCCTTCGCGCCCACGGCTTCGATCAATTGCCCGGCCCGGTGCCCCGGCGGATTGCGAAAGCACGAGCCGGCGTTCGGGTATTGCAGCGGTTGACGGTTCTTGCGGCGCACGAGGCGCTGCTGCATGTCGGCGCGCACCGCCGCCGGATCGCCGCGTTCGAAGCCGAGCGTGACGCGCGCGACGACCGCGTCGCGCGCGAGCGTCGTGTGCCGGTAGAAATATTGCATCGTCACGCGATGGGCCGCGGGCTTCGCCGGAGTCTGCACCCAGACGTCGCGCACGAACTCGCCGATCTCGCGATCGGTCCCCGCGTTCATGCGCAGCGCGCCGCCGACGCTGCCGGGGATCCCGGCCAGCGACGCGATCCCGACCGCGCCGCGCGAAGCGGCCTGCGCCGTCAGCAGCGACATGCTCGCCGAGGCGCCCGCCTCGACCACGACCTCGGCCGCCTCGCCGTCGCCCTCGCGGAACTGGAGCGCCGCGTATTCGCCGCACAGGCGCAGCGTGACGCCGCGGATCCCGCCGTCGCCGACGAGCAGATTCGAGCCGCTCCCAAGGACGAACCAGGGCAGGCGCCGTTTGCGGACGAGTTCCAGCAGCGCCTCGAGTTCGCTCGCACGTTCGACCAGCGCGAAGGCATCGGCCGGGCCTCCGAGCTTCCAGGACGTGTACGGCGCGAGCGGTTCGTCGAAGCGCACGCGCTCGCCGAAGATCTCGCTCAAGCGCGCCCGCTCCGGCGCGCCGAGGACGGAGCGCAGTTCGCTGGGCTCGAGCGCGTTCATCCCGCCAGCGCTCCCGCCGCGGCCGCCGAGGCCCGCACTTCTCGTCCCAAGCGCGCGGCGGCCGTCGTGATCGAACCCGCGCCGAGCATCAGCACGAGCGCGCCCGGCGGCGCGGTCGCGAGCAGGCATTCGGGCAGCTCCTCCGGCCGCGCCACGTAGTGCACGTCGCCGCCGAGCGCGCGCAGCGGCTCGCCGATCGAACGCGCGGAGACGCCCGGCAACGGCCGTTCGGAGGCGGCGTACACCTCCGTCAGCACGACGCGATCGGCGCCGCGCAGCGCGCGCGCGAATTCATCGGCCAGGTAGCGCGTGCGCGTGAAGCGATGCGGCTGAAACGCCACGACGATCGGCCCGGGGAAATCGGCGCGCGCGGCCGCGATCGTCGCGGCGACCGCGGTCGGATGGTGCGCGTAATCCTCGACGACCGTCATGCGCGGCGAGCGCGCGAGGATCTCGAAGCGCCGCCGCACGCCGTGGAACTCCTCGAGCGCCTCGGCCGCCGTCGTGAACGGCACCCCGAGTTCGAGGCCGATCGCGATCGCCGGGAGCGCGTTGAGGATGTTGATCTCGCCGGGGACGCGCAGGCGCAGCTCGCCGAGCACGCTGCCGTTCGCCGTGATCCGCGAGAGCGAGCCGAAATCCGCGAAGCGGCGCGCGCTCGCGACGATGTCCGCCGCCCCGAAACCAAAGGTCAGCGTGCGCGCGGCGCGCTCCCGCACGCCGATCGCGGCCGCGCGCCGGTCGTCGTTGCCGATGAGGACGAGCCCCTCCGCGGGTACGCGATCCAGGAACGCGGCGAATGCCGCCAGCAGCGAGGGCAGTTCCGCGTCGGAATCGATGTGGTCGTTCTCGACGTTCGTGAGGACCGCGATCTGGGGCCGCAATTCCAAGAACGAGCGATCCGATTCGTCGCTTTCGGAGAGGAACCAGTCGCTGGCGCCGACGCGCGCGTTCGTCCCGGTGTCGACGCGCTCGCCGCCCACGACGACCGTCGGGTCGATCCCGCCCGCCTCCAAGACGCAGGCGGTCATTGCCGTCGTCGTCGTCTTGCCGTGCGTTCCGGCGATCGCGATCCCGCGCTTGGGCGCCATCAGCTCGGCGAGCAGCGTCCCGCGGCGCAGCACGTCCAGGCCCGCCGCGCGCGCGGCCATCAGCTCCGGGTTCTCCTCGGAGATCGCGCTGCTGACGATGACCCGCGTGGCGTCGCCCAGGTTCGCGGCCGAGTGGCCGATCGTGACTTTGGCGCCCTCGGCGCGCAGACGGTCCGTCAGCGCGGTCGCCCGGTCGCTCGAGCCGGTGACGCGCTCGCCCCGCTGGAGCAGGACCCGCGCGAGCGCGCTCATGCCGATCCCGCTGATCCCGACGAAGTGCACGGTCGATGCTTGCCCCACGGGGATGCGCTCTTCGTACCTCATGGCAGGATCACCCGCGCCCCGCAAGCGCCAGCGCCCGCGAGACGATCGTGCCGCGCAGGTCCCGCGGGGCCAGCGCCTGGGCCGCACGGTGCATCGCGGCGAGCGTGGCCGGCTCCAGGACCGCCTTCAGCTCCGCCAGCAGGCGGCGGCCGTCGATCTCCTGGTCGCGGATAAGGCGGGCGGCACCGGCCCGCACGAAGACCTCCGCGTTGAGCGTCTGGTGGTCGTTCGAAGCGAAGGGGTAGGGCACGAGCAGCGCGGGCGTCCCGGTGGCCGCGATCTCCGCGAGCGTCGAGGCGCCGGCCCGCGAGACGATCACGTCGGCGGCCGCGTAGGCGGCGCGCGGGTCCTCGAGGTAGGGGCGCATCACGACGCGCCCCGCGAGTTCCGGCGCGAGCTGCCGCGGGATCACGTCGGTCGGGCCCGTCACGTGCACGATCTGCCAGTCCGCGGGCAGCAGGCCGTCCGCGAGCATCGCCGCGACCGCCAGATTCAGGCGCTGCGCGCCCTGGCTGCCGCCCATCACGAAGATCGTCGTGCGGGCCGGATCCAGGCCCAAGGCGGTCCGGGCCTCCGCTTTGCCGACCGAGTCCAGGAACGAGGGCCGAACGGGCGTCCCGGTGACGAACGTCTTGGCGCTCTGCTCGCCCAGGCCCGCATAGCCGTACCAGATCTCGTCGACGAGCGGCGCCAGGATGCGGTTCGTGAGCCCGGCGCGCGCGTTTGGTTCGACGAGCGCGATGCGCGCGCGCACGATGCCGAGCGCTCGCAGCATGCGCGTCGCGATCACGACCGGGAATGCGACGTAGCCGCCCGTCGCGATCGCGCAATCGGGCTTCAAGCGCGCGATCGTCGCGCAGGCCTGCACGACGCCGATCGCATTCTGCACGAGCGTGCCGAAGAACGCGGGCGAGATCCTGCGCACGAGCGGCCGGCTGCGCACGAACGCGATCGGCACGCCCGCATCGGGGACGAGCGTCGCCTCGAGCCGGTCCCGCGTGCCGACGAACTGCACGGTGAAGGGCTGCGCCCGCGGCTCGGCGCGCAACATCTCGGCGATCGCCAGCGCCGGGTAGATGTGCCCGCCGGTCCCGCCGCCGGTCAACAGGAGCCTCACGTGACGACGCGCGGGTGGCGGCCGATGTTCACGAGCAGCGCGACGGCGACCAAGCTCACCACGAGCGAACTCCCTCCGAAAGAAATGAACGGCAGCGGGACGCCCGTCACGGGCCACGACGAGGTGACGACGCCCACGTTGATCAGCGCTTGGATCACGATCGTGGACATGCAGCCGATCGCGAGGAAGAATCCGAAGCGGTCCGGCGCGCCGAGCGCGATCTTCACCGCGCGGTACGCGAACAACACGAAGAGCACGATGACGGTCACGGTTCCGATCAGCCCGAGTTCCTCGCCGAGGATCGCGAAGATGAAGTCCGTGTATTGTTCGGGCAAGTAGGCGAACTTCTGCCGCGAGAAGCCCAAACCCAAGCCCAGCGGGCCGCCGCTGCCCAGCGCCAGCAGCGACTGCACGATGTGGAACCCCGTGTTCTGCGCATCCTTCCACGGATCGATGAACGCGAGGATGCGGTTGCGCCGGTAGGTGCTCGCGCAGACGTACCACACGATGGGCGGAAACATCACCACGCCGATCGCGATCAGATGCACGATCCGCGCGCCCGCGGCAAACAGCATCGCCGCCGCCGTGAACGCGAGCAGGCTCGCCGTTCCGACGTCCGGCTCCAGGATCACGAGCAACACGAGGATCCCGGTCACGAAGCAGAGCGGGAAGAGCCCCTGCGTGAGCGAGCGGATGCGCACGCCCTTCGAGGCGAGCGCCGAGGCGAGATAGAGCACGAGCGTGAGCTTCGTGAATTCCGAAGGCTGAAAGCCGAGCGTGCCGCCGCCGAGCCAGCGCCGCGCTCCGTTCGCGACGATCCCGACGTGCGGCACGAAGACGAGCGCGCAGCCGACGATGCTCGCGAGCAAGAAGAACGGCGCGAGCGAGCGCAGCCGCCGGTAATCGCAACGAAACGCCGCGAACGCGGCGAGCCCGCCGATGAGCAGCCACACGATCTGACGCTTCAGAAAATACGTCGAGTCGTGATAGTCCATGTACGCGGTGACGCTCGACGCGCTGAAGACCATCGCGAGGCCGATCGCGATCAGCGCCGCCGTGACGGCCACGAGCACGCTATCCGGGGCGCGCAGCGGCGCCTCGTCAGGCGCCATGCGCCGCCTCCGCGGGAGCGACCGCGCGCGCGAACTCGTCGCCGCGCGCTTCGGCCGATGCGAACATGTCGAACGAGGCGCAGCCCGGCGAGAGCAGGACGACGTCGCCCGGCTGGGCGAGATCCCGCGCGATCTGCACGGCTTCGGCCATCGAGGCCGCGCGCCGGACCTTGTCGCGCGCGACGGTGCTCGCGATCTCGTCGGCGGCTTCGCCGATCACGATGACCGCCTTCGCGCGTTCCGACGCGACGACGCCGAGCGCGCCGAAATCCGTCCCTTTCGACTTGCCGCCCGCGATCAACACGATCGGCGCGTCGAACGCGCGCAGCGCCGCGATCACGGCGCCGGGATTGGTCGCCTTGGAGTCATCGATGTAGCGCACGCCCTCGATCTGGGCCACGAGTTGCAGCCGGTGCGCGAGCGCGCTGAACTCGCGCACGCCCCGCCGGATCGCCTCGGGATTCAAGTCCGCGGCGAGGCCGGCCAGCACGGCGGCGAGCACGTTGTCGACGTTGTGCGCGCCGAGCAGCGGGATCTCCGAGACGGGCATGATCTCGATCGGGCGCGGGTCGCCGCTCGGCGGCGCGTACACGATGCGCTCGTTGCGCACGTAGAGCGTCGCGCCGCGCGGCGCCTTGCGCGCGAACCAGAGGACGCGCGCCCGCAGACGCTTGGCGGCATCGCCCTCGCCGAGCGCCGCGATGACCGGGTCGTCCAGGTTCCCGACGAACGTGTCGCCCGGGCCTTGGTTCGCGAAGATGCGGAACTTCGCTTCGGTGTACTCGTCCATCGAGTGATAGCGGTCCAAGTGATCCGGCGAGATGTTGATCAGCACCGAGATGCGCGGCTTGAACGAACGGATCGATTCGAGCTGGAACGAGCTGACCTCGGCGATCACCCAGGATTCCGGCCCCGCCAGCGCCGTCTCCCGGATCAGCGGGTTGCCGATGTTCCCGCCCACGTACGTCGTGAAGCCGGCGCTGCGGAACAGCGCGCCGATCAGCGCGGTCGTCGTCGACTTGCCCTTCGTGCCGGTCAGCGCGACGATCGGCGCGCGGGAGATGCGGTAGGCCACTTCGATCTCGCTGTAGACCGAGATGCGAGCCGCCTGGACGCGCCGCACGAGCGCGTTCGTCAACGGGATCCCGGGCGAGAGCACGGCCGAGGTCAGCGTGGCGAACTCCGCCTCGAGCGCTTCGGGGGGAACGTAGCGCACGCCGATCTGAGCGAGCGTCGCCAGGGCCGCGGCGAGCTCTTCGCGCGGCTTATCGTCGGTCGCGATGACGGTCGCCCCGCGCTCGCGCAGCACGGCGGCGCTCGCGAGGCCGCTGCGCCCGAGACCAATGACGAGCGCTCGTTCGCGCGCGTCGAACGTCCCCGATGCCTGCGGCGTCATCGTACGAGCACCGCGCCGGCGAGCGAGAGCAACGCCGACGCCGTCCAGAACCGCGCCGTCACCGTCGTCTCGGGCCAGCCGCCCAGTTCGAAATGATGGTGGAGAGGGCTCATTCGAAAGATCCGTTTCCGCGTACGTTTGAAGTATGCGACTTGAATGATCACCGAAAGCGTTTCCGCTAAGAATACGCCACCGATCAAGGGGAGAACGAGCAGGGATCCCGTGAGGATGGCGCTCCCGGCCAGAATCCCGCCGAGCGCGAGGGACCCCGTATCGCCCATGAACACCTTCGCGGGATGCCGATTGTATGCCAGAAACCCCAGGACCGCGGCGGCCGTTGCGAGATCGACGAGGACTACCCCTTCGTTCCCGACGCGCCAGCCGAGCCATGCGAACACGGCGAGCGGCGGCAGGATCGTTCCTGCCGCGAGTCCGTCGAGCCCGTCGGTGAGGTTCACGGCATGGATCGTGGCGAGGATCGCGAGCAGCGCGAGCGGATACCAGACGTAGCTGGGCGCCGCGAGCCCGGTGCCGCCGAGCGTCAGCAACGTCGAGTTCGCCGCGGCCGGCTCGCCGCGCACGAGAAACAGGAACAGGATGCCCACGAGCGCGGTCAGCGCGAACTTCTCGCGCGCGCGCAGCCCGCGATTGCGGCCGTGCTTGATCGCCGAGTAGTCGTCGAAGAAGCCGATCGCCCCGCAGCCCAGGCCCAAGACGGCGAGCGCGACCGTCGCGGCGTCGTGCCGCACGGCGAGCGCCGCGAGCAAGCCGAACAGGAACAGCAGGCCGCCCATCGTGGGCGTGCCGCTCTTGCTCGCGTGCGACTTCGGCGCGTCCTCGTAGGCCGTCTGGCGGACGGCGAGCGCGCGCAGCGCTGCGATCAGCGGACCGCCGAGCGCGAGCGTGCCGGACAGGACGAGCGCGAAGAGCACGAACGGGGTGGCGCTCATGCGGCGCGCCCGAGCGGGCTCGGCCCCGTGCCGCGCCATTTCAGCACGACGATCGGCGTCTGTTCGTCGCCGTTCCCGTGCGGATTGTGGCGCAAGGCGGCTTCCGCGTTCGCGCGCGAGACGCCCGGCGAGGCGCCCAGGATCTTCGCGATGCCCAGATCGTTCGCGTCCACGATCAGCGCGTGCGTGCCGAGACGCTTGGCGATCTCGCTCGCGATGCGGTCGGGGGCCTCGGGCCCAAGCACGATCGTCGTTTCGTACGGCGGGAGCGTTCCCGTGTAGCCGTCGATCTCCGCGATCGTCTCGCCGAGCACGCGATAGAAACCGCCGCGCACGCCGATGAAGCGCCCAACCACCTGCAGCAGCGCCGCGATCACGACCTTCGGCGCGCCGACCTTGTCGATGACGATCTGCAGCGATTCGGGCTGATTGACGGTCGAGGCCGCACCCGCGCGCGGCGCGAGGAACAGCGCGAGCTTTCCGGGCCGCACGGTCTCGGCGGGGATCAGGCGCCCCTGCGCGATCGCGACCGCCGTCTCGGCGACCGCGACGACGTCGCCCGGCTGCGCGATCCCCTTCACGGCCGCGGCCACGAGCTCGGCGATATCGTCGCCACGCTCGATCAGGCGCGTGCGCACGGGCAGCGCGACGACGCCGCGCTCGGTGCTGGGCCCATCGAGCGGCGCGCCGACCACCCGCACCGCGAACCCCCCCACGCGCTCAGCCACCGTCGCGCAAAGCACGGACGATCTCCTCGAGGCGATACATCCGCGAACCCTTGAAGAGGATCAGGTCGCCCGGCTTCGCCCGGTCGCGCAGCGCCCGGGCCGCCTGCGCGTTGTCCTCGAAGCGGATGATCCGCTCGTCGACGAAGCCCGCGCCCCGCGCGCCGCGCGCGAGCGAATCCGCGAATTCGCCGCCGACCAGCAGCAGCTCGAGCCCGGCGCCCGCGGCGGCTTGACCGACGCGCTCGTGCATGCGCGGCGCATCGTCGCCGAGCTCCGCCATGCTCGCGAGCACCGCGATCCTGCGCTCGGCGCGTTCTTCGGCGAACGAGCCGAGCGTCGCGAGCGTCCCCGCCATCGATGCGTTGTACGCGTCGAAGATGATCTCGAAGCCGTCGATCTGCGAGCGCTCGTAGCGCCCCGAAGGGAGCGCGAGGCTCGGCACGATCCCGCAGAGCGTCCCAAGATCCGCGCCCAGCGCCAGCGCCGCCGCGAACGCGGCCGCGAGGTTCGCGAGATTGTGCGCGCCGGGCAAGCGCACGTCGAGCGGCCGTTCCACCGTGCCGTCCGTGTCGCGCACGTGGACGCGATCGGCCGCGACCAGCGTGACGTGCCCCGCGGGCAGATCGCCCGCGACGGCGTCGAGCGCGGCGAACCAGCGCGGCTCGCGCGCGAGCACGCCGTAACGCTCGCGCGAGACCTCGTCGGCGGCGTTGAGGATCGGAAGCGCGCCGCTCGCGAAGATGCCGAACTTCGTTTCGATCAGGCGCTCGCGCGAGCCCATGATCTCCAAGTGCGCATCGCCGACGTTCGTGAGGAGCGCGATGTCCGGCCGCGCGATCTCCACGAGCGGTTCGATATCGCCGTACCGGCGGCAGCCGAATTCGGCGACGACGATCTCCGTGCGATCGTCGAGCGAGAGGAAGAGCTTGCTGACGCCGATCTCGTTGTTCTCGTTCGCGGGCGTGGCGGCGACGCGCCCCAGGCCCGCGCGATCGAGCAACTGCGCGAGCAGCGATTTCGTCGTCGTCTTGCCGGTGCTGCCGGTGATCGCGACGACGCGAGCGCGCAGCGCGCGCCGGGCGGTCGCGGCGAACGCGCGGTACGCCGCGTTCGTATCGGCGACGACGAGCGCCGGAACGCCCGCGGGGACGACGCTCGGATCGGAGACGACGAGCGCGAGCGCGCCGCGCTCGAGCGCCGCGCGCACGAAGCTGTGGCCGTCGTAGTTCGGGCCCTGCAGCGCGAGGAACGACTCGCCCGGCTGCAGCGTGCGCGTATCCGTCGAGATGCGCAGCGTCTGCGGCAGCCGCTCGGGCGCGAGCGTGCGCGCTCCGCTCGCGGAGAGCGCCGCCATCGTCGCGACGCTCATGCCGCCCCCCCGGCGCGAGCGCGCTCGCGCAAGGCCGCCGCCGCTTCTTCGCGATCGTCGAAGTGCAAGCGCTGCGCGCCCGCGATCTGGTAGGTCTCGTGCCCCTTACCCGCGATCACGACCACGTCGCCCGGCCCGGCCTCCGCGATCGCCAAGCGGATCGCGCTGCGCCTATCCGGCTCGACCGCGATCCGCGCGGAGGGCGGGATCCCGGCAAGGATCTCGCCGATGATCTCGAGCGGTTCCTCGCCGCGCGGATTGTCGCTCGTGACGATCGCGCGGTCCGCGAGTTCGTGCGCGATGCGGCCCATCTCCGGGCGCTTGCCGCGATCGCGGTCGCCGCCGCAGCCGAACACCACGATCACCCGGCCGCTGCCGGCGTCGCGCGCGGCGTGCAGCACGTTCGCGAGCGCGTCGGGCGTGTGCGCGTAATCGACGATCACGTCGACGTCGTCGCCGCCGAAATGCTCCATCCGCCCCGGCACGCGCTCGAACGCCGCCAAGACGTGCGCGCTCTCGCGGTCCTCGATGCCGAAGCGGCGCGCGACGCAGATCGCGGCAAGCGCGTTCGCGACGTTGAAGCGGCCGGGCAAGCGGATCACGAAGCGCTGCCCGTCCACGACGAACGCGCTGCCGCGCGCGCTGACCTCCAGGCGTTCGGCATGCACGTCGGCGACCGTATCGAGCCCGTAGGTCGCGCAGCGCTCCCGCGAGAGGCTGCGGGCCCAGGCCGCACCGCTGGGATCGTCGCGATTGAGGATCGCGAAGGGCGCCATCTCGAAGAGCTGCCGCTTCGCCGCGGCGTACGCTTCGAAGGAACCGTGAAAATCGAGGTGGTCGCGCGTGACGTTCGTCAGCACGGCGCACGCGAAGCGCACGTCGGCGACGCGCTCGAGCGCGAGCGCGTGCGAGCTGACCTCCATCGCGACGGCGCGCGCGCCGAGCCCCCGCATCTCCGCGAGCAGCGCCTGCAGTTCGAGCGCGAGCGGGGTCGTGTTCGCGAGCGGCCATTCGTGGCCGCCGAACTCCGCGCCGAGCGTGCCGATGCGGCCCGCCGCGATGCCGGCGCCGTCGAGCAGCGCGGCGACGAGCGCGGCCGTCGTCGTCTTGCCGTTCGTGCCGGTGATGCCGATGACGTCGAGCGCCGCCGAGGGGTTCGAGTAGAACGTCGCGGCCAGGCGCGAGAGCGCGGGCGTCGTTTCCGGGACGATGACCGCCGTATACGCGGCGCCGGCGGCTTCGGCGAGCGCCGCGTGGGCCGCGTCGATCACGATCGTCGAGGCGCCCGCGGCGAGCGCTTCGGCGACGAACGCGTGGCCGTCGACGCGCGTGCCGGGCACCGCGACGTACGCGCTCCCGGGCCGCGCGGCGCGCGAATCGTGCACGATCGATTCGACCGTCCGATCTGCAGGGCCGACGATCCGGGCGCCGTCGAGGTTTTCAACTAACCGAGCGACGCTCATTGTAAGGGACGCACCGTTCATAACTCTCGCTTCGACGCGGGGCCGGCCCGAACCAAGCGAGAGGTTTCCGCGGGCAGGACGCCCGCGTTCAACATCGCCGCGCGCGCGATCTTCGCGAACGCGGGCGCCGCGACCACGCTGCCGTAGATCGCGCCGCGCGGCCGCTCGATCTTCACGAGGATCACGAACTTCGGCACTTCGGCGGGGATCATTCCGACGAAGGACGCGACGTAGGCGCCCGAGAGGTAGCGGCCGTTTTCGGCGACCTGCGCCGTTCCGGTCTTGCCCGCGGTCGTGTAACCGGCGACGCGCGCGGTCGGATTCCCGGTCCCGCGCACGACGACGGCGCGCAAGTACTTGCGCAGCTGCGCCGCGGTGCGTTCCGAGATCGCGCGCCGCTCGATCTCCGGACCGTAACGATAGACGACGTGTCCGTCCGCATCCAGGATCGCGGCGAGGATCCGCGGGCGCACGAGGATCCCGCCGTTTGCGATCGCGGCGTACGCGCGCACCAAACCGAGCGGCGTCGTCGAGATGCCGTGCCCGAACGAGATCGTCGGCAGCGACGTGCCGCTCCAATCCTCGGGCGCGGGCACGATCCCGGCGCTCTCGCCCGGCAAGCCGGAGTTCGTCTTCTCGCCGAAGCCGAACGCGCGAATCGTCTTGTAGAGCGCGCTGCGCCCCGTCGCGATCCCCAGTTCCGCCGCGCCCACGTTGTGCGAGTACGCGATGATGTCTTCGATCGATTCGGTCCCGCCGGTCCCGGCCATGAAGCCGTCTTCCGCGTTGTGGATCACGCGGCCGCCGATCGCGAGCGTATCGCGCGCCGGGAAGCGCGCCTTCGGCGAGATGCCCTTTTCCAGCGCCGCCGCCGCGGTGAACAGCTTGAACGTCGAGCCGGGCTCGTACACGTCCATCACCGCGCGGTCGCGCCGCGCGTCGGGCGAGGCGTGGCGGAAATCGCGCAGATCGTAATCCGGCACGTTGGCCAGCGCGAGGATCTCGCCGGTCCGCGGGTCCATCACGATCGCGGTCCCGCTGCGCGCGGAGTACTTCCGAACCGTCTCGCGCAGCACTTGCTCGCAGCTGAACTGCAAGGAAGAATCGAGCGTGAGCTGCAGGCTGTGCCCGGCCTTGGACGCTTTCTCGATGCGCGGCTGCGCGAAGGGCATCGTGCCACCGCCGTTATCGGTCTCGACCGCGACCTTGCCGGGCGTTCCGCGCAGGAGCGAATCGTAGGCGTACTCGATCCCCTCGAGGCCGTTCTCGTCCGTGCCGGTGAAGCCGATCGCGGTGGACGCGAGCCGCCCGGAGACGACGTAGCGCACGCCGGAGAACTCCGGATCGACGCGGATCCCCGGCAGGTTCAGCGCGTGCACGCGCAGCGCGACGTCGCGCGGCACTTTGCGCGCGAGCAACTCGTACGCCGGAACGTCTTCCAATTGCGCGAGGAGGCTGTCGGCGGAACGCCCCAAAACCGGAGCGAGCGCGCGCGCGGTCAAGCCGGGATTCCCGACTTCCGGCGTGTCGGCATAGATGCTTTGCGAGGGGAGCGAGCGCACGAGCGCAACGCCGTCGCGATCGTAGATCGTGCCGCGCCGCGGGATCACGTGCGAGGTTTCGCGATGCTGCAGGTCCGCTTGATGCGCGAGCTTGGGCCCATCGATCACTTGAATCGCGAAGAGCCGCCACACCAGGAAGAGCGCGAGCGTGGCCGCGATCCAGAACAGCGCGCGGGCGCGGGCCGCTGCAACGCGCGCGAGGGCGCGCGCCGGCCGGCCACCCGTCAACTTAACGCCCCCAGCCGGCGATCGAAGACAGGATCGGGAGGCGCCCCGAGCGCGCGACCACCGGCTGCGGCAGTTGCACGACGCTGAACGCCGCGGATTCCTTCATGCCCAAGTGCGTCGCGAGCACCGCGAGACGCTCGCGCGAGGAAAGGCGCGCGATCTCATCGTCGAGCCGCTGCGTCTCCTCTTGCAGCGCCGCACGTTGCGCTTGAGCGCGCGAGGTTTCGTAATGCATGCGCGTGATGTTCGCTACCAGCAGCAGATAGCCGAGCCCGACGATCGTGGCGAGCGCCGTGAAGATCGCGATGCGCATGACGTCGGCGTAGCGGCTGCGCCGGATGCGCCCGCGCCGCAGCTCGGTCGCCGTGCGGGCCGAGCGGGTCCCGACGCGCAGCCGGGGAGTGTCTTGGGCGGGAAGTTGATGGGCGATCATGCTAGACGCTCCGCAATCCGCAGCTTCGCGCTGCGTGCGCGCGGGTTGCGCGCGAGTTCCTCGTCGCCGGCGACGATCGGTTTCTTGGCGAGCGCGGCGACGCGCTCGTCGGAACGAAAACGCTGCTTCACGATACGGTCCTCGAGCGAGTGAAAGGAGATCGCCGCGATGCGCCCGCCGGGGCGCGTGCGCGCGATCGCGGCATCGAGCCCGCGCTCGATCGAGCCGAGTTCGTCGTTGACGGCGATGCGGAGCGCCTGGAACGTGCGCGTCGCGGGATGGATCCGCTCGCGCTTGCCGCGCACGTGCACGACGCCCGCGACCAGGCGCGCGAGTTCGAGCGTCCGCTCCGGCAGCTTCCCGGCCTCGCGCGCGGCGACGATCGCACGCGCGATCCGGCGCGCGGCGCGCTCCTCTCCATAGAGGAAGATCGCGTCGGCGATCTGCCGCTCGTCGCTGGTCGCGAGGAACTCGTAGGCGCTCTGGCCGCTCGTGGGCGTCATGCGCATATCGAGCGGTCCGTCCGCCGCGAGCGAGAAGCCGCGCGAGGGCTCGTCGAATTGCATCGACGAGACGCCGAAATCGAAGAGCACCCCGTCGACGAGGTCGATCCCCCGCTCGTCGAGGACGGTCGCGAGGTCCGCGAAATTCGCCGCGACGAGTTCGAGCCCGGGCTCGTCGCCGGGGAGCAGCCGGGCGTGGGGGTCGCGATCGAGCGCGAGCACGCGTCCGCCGGGGCCGAGTGCAGCGAGAAGGGCACGGCTATGACCGCCGGCGCCGAACGTCGCGTCGACGTAGAGGCCGGCCGGACGCGGCGCGAGGCCCGCAAGGGTCTCGGCAAGCAAGACGGGGACGTGGCCGGCAGTGCCGGCATCGCTGCCCAGCACACTATTTGAGTCCTATGGCGATCTTGGTCGCGCGCGCCTCGGCGGGCGTCGGGGCGACGTCGCCCAGGCGGTCCTTCGCCCAGAGCTCGATCCGCCGGTTGTACCCGATCGCGACGACGTCGCGCTCGATCCCCGCGAAGGCCCGCAGCGCCGGCGGGATCACGAAGCGTCCCTGGCCGTCGAGCGAGGCTTCCTCGGTATGCTGCATCACGTAGCGCAGGAAGTTTTCGTTGCGCTCGTAGGTCTCGTCGGTCAGCGGCGCCGCGTCGAGCCGCTTGCCGACCTCATCCTCCCAGGCGTCCTCCGGGTAGAGGGAGAGGTAGCCTTCGGGGATCCCGATCGTCACGTAAAAGCGTTGGCCGAGGCGGTCGCGAAAGCGCGAGGGCACGACGAGCCGTCCCTTCTCATCGAGGGAATGCTCGGAGCGACCGACAAACCGCGCCTGACCCAAATCCTCCACCCTGCTCCACTTTAGCCCACTTCCCCCCACTATACCCATGCATCCAGGAACCTGCAAGCCCGCAACGGCCGCACGGCGGCCTTGGTCATAGGCTCAGGATGCGCCGGTTGGAGCGGTGGCGGATGGCTCTCAGAACGTCGCGGTCACGTAGGTGAAGCGGCGGCGTTTCGTCGTCGCGGCCGGGGCCGCCGCGCTCGTTGCGGCGGCGTCCGTGCGCTCCGCGCGCGCGCGAGCGCACGGCCCGGACGAGCGCTATTCCGTCGGCGCGTTCATCTTGGAACGCAGCGGCAACGTCTTGCGCGTGCGGCATCAGCGCAGCCCCGGCCGCGTTCTCTGGGAGACGCCCGGCGACGGCAACTTCATCGCGGCGCAGATCGGCCAGGCCGAGATCGCCGCGTTCGGTACGCCGGAGGGTTCGTACTCGATCCACGATAGCGTGAGCGCGCAGTACGATCGGCCGGAGATCGAGTCGATCCATATCGAACCCGGGCGGGCGATCGTTCTCGGGCAGCTCCGGGCGCGGCGCGAGCGCGTCGCCTTCAGTTTGGCGTTCACCGCGCTCTCGGCGCGGCACTTGCGCTTCCGGATCGCCTGCGAAGGGCAGAACGCCGCGCCGATCGACCGGATCTGCTTGCGCATCGTCACCGCGCCCGGCGAGGGCTTCTTCGGGTTCGGCGAGCAGCTCACGTATTTCAATCAGCGGGGGGCGCTGCTGCCGATCCTCGTGCAGGAGCACGGCGTGGGGCGCGGTCAGCCGATCGTCACGCAACTCGTCGACCGGTATGCGAACCGCGGCGGCGGAACGCCCTACGTCACCGAAGCTCCGGCGCCGCACTTTCTCTCCAGCGCCCTGCGCTCGCTGTTCCTCGAGAACACGGAATACAGCACGTTCGATCTGCGGCGCCGCGGCCGCATGGAGATCAAAGTGCATTCCGGGGGCATGTCGGGGCGCATCCTCTACGGGGAAAGCCCGCTCGAGCTGATCGAGGCGTACAGCGACTATGCCGGGCGGATGCGCGCGCTCCCCGATTGGATCCACAACGGCGCGATCGTCTCCGTGCAAGGCGGCACGGACGTCGTCCGCGCGAAGCTCGAGCGGCTCGAAGCCGCCGGGGTTCCGCTCGCCGGCCTTTGGATCCAGGATTGGACCGGCGTGCGCGAGACCTCCGCCGGGAAACAGACTGTGGTGGAACTGGCGGCTCGACGAGAGCTTCTATCCGCACTGGCAAGAGATCGTCGATCGTTTGAAACGGCGCGACGCGCGGATGCTCGTCTACATCAACCCGTTCTTGACCGGCGCCCCCGGCCACGACGCGCTCTATACGGAAGCCCAGCAGCGCGGTTTCCTCGTGCGGAAGGCCGACGGCACGCCGTACGCGATCACGAACACGGACTTTTCCGCGGCCCTCCTCGATCTGAGCAACGCCGACGCGCGCACCTGGATCAAGGACGTCATCAAGAACGAGCTGATCGGAAAGGCTGCGGCATCCGGCTGGATGGCGGATTTCGGCGAGGCGCTGCCGTTTGACGGAACGATCGCCGCGCCCGCCGGGCCCACCGCCTGGCACAATCGCTACCCCGTCGAATGGGCGCGCGTGAACCGGGAGGCGATCGAAGAGGCCGGCCGCGGAGACGACATCGTGTTCTTCAACCGTTCCGGGTTCACGCAGAGCCCCTCGTATGCGACGCTGTTTTGGCTCGGCGATCAGCTCCAAGATTGGGACGAATTCGACGGCATCAAGACGGCGGTCGTCGGCCTGCTCTCGGGAGGCATCTCGGGCTTCAGCCTGCTGCACAGCGACACCGGCGGGTACGTCGCGCTCAGCAAGACGTTCGCCGGCAAGAAGTTCCCGCTGATCGCGCGCTCGCGAGAGCTGTTGATGCGCTGGGTCGAACTCAACGCGTTCACGAGCGTCCTGCGCACGCACGAGGGCCTCGACCCCGCGATCAGCGCGCAGGTCGACGGGGACGACGAACTGCTGGCGCACTTCAAGCGCTTCGCGACCGTCTACCGGGGGCTCGCGCCGTATCGCAAGCGGCTCGTCGAGGAAGCGGCCCGGCACGGACACCCCGTCGTGCGGCACCCGTTCCTGCATTTTCCGAACGACCCGGAGACGTACGGCTTGCGGTATCAGTTCTTGCTCGGCCCCGATCTGCTGGTCGCGCCGGTCCTGGATCGCGGCGCCGCGACGGTCTCGGTCTATTTCCCGCAAGAAAGCGAATGGGTCGATCTTTGGACCGGCAAGGATGCCGGGAGAGAAGGCGCCTGGCAGCGGATGCCGGCGCCCCTCTCGGCGCCGGCCGTCTTCGTGCGCAAGGGTGCGTCTTCGGCCGCCGAGATCCAAGCGGGGCTCAAAGCCGCCGGGATTCTCTGAGGCGCGCGCGTTCAAACGCGTTCAAATGAAGCGGCTTCTTGCCGAATACTAAGTACTGAAAGCTGTTCTCGTCCGCCTCGACGCAGGAGCACCAATGAACGAGCCCCTTTGTCCGGCCTCTCGTCGCAACCGCCACATATTACGAGCAGCGGGGATCGCCGTCGCGCTCGCCGCCGTCTTCGCCGGGCGGGCGGCGTTCGCTCAGACGTCGAGCGATCAATGGGCGCAATGCGTCAACCGCAACAATCAGTATTCCAACGACGTGGAGATCGCCGCGTGCACCGCGCTGATCACCTCGGGCACGGAATCTCAGAAGAACGTCAGCATCGCGTTCTACGACCGCGGCAACACGTACTTCGAGATGGGCAACTACGACCAGGCGATCACGGATTACACCTCCGCGATCGGCCTCGTCCCGACGTACGAGGACGCCTTCAATAACCGCGGCAACGCCTACAAGCACAAGGCCGATTACGACCGCGCTCTGGCCGATTACAACGAAGCGATCCGGCTCGACCCGACGGACTCGATCGCCTTCTACAACCGCGGCAACACGTACAGGACGAAAGGCAACTACGATCAGGCGCTGGCCGACTTCAACGAAGCGATCCGCTTGAATCCGAATTATACGAACGCCCTCTACGGCCGCGGCCGCACCTACGAAGCGAAGGACGATACCGAGCATGCGATCGCGGACTACACCGCCGCCATCGCGACGAGCCCGGGCACGGCGTATCTCTTCAATCAGCGCGGGATCGCCTATGACGATGCGAAGAAGTACGACAGCGCGATCGCTGATTACAGCGAAGCGATTCGCCTCAACCCGAGCGACGCGGACGCCTATTACAATCGCGGCATCAGCTATGCCAACAAGAACGACTACGGGCATGCGATCGGCGATTACACGGAAGCGCTGCGCATCAATCCGAACTACACGAAGGCGTTCAACAATCGAGGCAACGCGTACCGGCACAGCGGCGATTTCGAGCATGCGATCGCGGACTACGATAGCGCGCTGCGGCTGGATCCCAATCACGTGACCGCCGTGCGCGGCCGCGGCTACGCGCACTTCGACACCGGGCGCTTCACCGACGCGGCCGCCGATTTCACGACCGCCGTCAAGCTCGATCCGACCGAAGCCTACCCCGTGCTCTGGCGCTACCTCTCGCAGGCCCGCTCCAAGAGCCCCACGGCGCTGGCGACCTTGCAATCGGGCGCGAAGGCGCTCGACCAGACGAAGTGGCCGTATCCGGTGATCGCGCTGTTCGCGGGCACGCGGACGACCCAAGCGGCCGCTGCGGCCGCCACGAATTCCGATCAGAAATGCGAGGCCGCTTTCTACACCGGCGAGTGGTACTTGCTGCACGAGCAAAAGGCCGGCGCCGGGACCGCGCTCAAGTCGGCGCTCGCGATCTGCCCGAAATCGTTCATCGAGTACGACGGCGCCCAAAGCGAACTGAAGCGCTTGTCAATCTAAACGGGGTTCCTTGTTTCGAGCGCACGCAGTTGCGCAAGGAGCAAGCATGAACATCGGTGCCAACAGCCGGGACGCGCGCGACGGGCCGCTCGTCCCGTTCCTCCTGCTCTTGACGCTCGTCACGGGCCTGGTGGACGCGGTGAGCTATCTCGGGCTCGGGCGGGTCTTCGTCGCGAACATGACGGGCAACATCGTCTTTCTCGGCTTCGCCATGACGAGCGGCAGCGGGTTCACCGCGGCGCCCTCGTCGATCGCACTCGGCGGCTTCTTGCTCGGCGCGCTCGGCGGCGGGCGCCTCGCGAACGCCGCCTCCCACCGCGGCCGGCTGCTCGCCGTAGCGGCATCCTGGAAGATCGGGCTCGTCGTGGTCGCGACCGTCCTCGCGGCCGAAGGCGGCGCGCTCGCCGCGTCCGCGAACGCGGTCATCTTTCTGCTCGGCGCCGCGATGGGCGTGCAAAACGCCTCGGTACGGCGTCTCGCGGTGCCGGATCTGACCACGACCGTGCTGACGATGACGCTGACCGGCCTCTCCGCCGATTCGAAACTCGCCGGCGGTTCAAATCCGCGCCCGCTGCGGCGCATCGTCTCCGCGCTTGCCATGTTCGGCGGCGCGGCCATCGGCGCCGCGCTCGAAGTTCGCTATGGGATCGTCCCGCCGCTCGCCCTGGCGGCGGTGTTTCTGGCCGTGACGAGCGCCTTCGCGTTTCGCAGTTCCGGCTCGCGGGCGCCCTGGACGCGCATCGCGTGAAATCGAGCGTCCGCGATGCCTCCGCGCAGGGCGAACGTGGGTCTTCACTATCGGGCACCTATCGTCAAGGGGAACATCCATGAAGATCGGCATCATCGGCGCCGGCAACATCGGCGCAAATCTCACCCGCCGCTTTCGCGGCGCCGGCCACGAGGTCTCCGTCGCGAATTCGCGCGGGCCCGAGTCGCTTGCGGGCCTCGCTCGGGAAACCGGCGCGCACGCGGTCTCGGTCGAGCAAGCGGCGCGCGGCCAGGACGTCGTCATCGTGACGATCCCGCAGAAGAACATTCCGGCGTTACCGGCCGGCCTGTTCGAAGGCGTGCCGGCCGGCGTCGTCGTGGTCGACACGGGCAACTATTATCCGCAACAGCGTGACGGGCTGATCGCCGGCATCGAATCGGGGACGGCGGAGAGCCGCTGGGTCGCGCAGCAGTTGGGGCGCCCGGTCGTCAAGGCGTTCAACAACATTTACGCGCAGCACTTGCTGGATAAAGGGCAGCCCGCCGGCGCCCCGGGGCGCATCGCGCTTCCGGTCGCCGGTGACGACGCCGCGGCGAAGGCCGTCGTGATTCGGCTGCTCGATGAGATCGGCTTTGACGGCGTCGATGCCGGCGGTCTGGACGAATCCTGGCGCCAGCAACCGGGCACGCCGGTGTACGGCAAGGATTACGACGCGGAGGGCGTGCGCAGCGCGCTCGGGCAAGCGCAACGAGAACGCTCGCCGGAATGGCGCGCGGTGAGCGCATGACGACCATCGAGATCGCCGCGCCCGATCTGATCGTGCGCGTGGAAGGGTTCGATCAAGTGCTCGCGTTCAAGAGCGAGTTACGCGTGCCGCTCGTTCATATCGCGAACGTCGAGGGCGCCGCCGCTGAAGCCGCCCGCTGGTTTCACGGCTTGCGCGCACCGGGGACGAACATTCCGGGCGTGATCACGGCCGGCACGTTCTTCGAAAGCGAAGGGCGCGTCTTCTGGGACGTCCACAACCCGGAACGCGCCATCGCGATCCGCCTGCATGACGAGAACTACGCGAAGCTCGTCATCGAAGTCGCCGACCCGAACGCCGCAATCGCAGCGATCGAAGCGGCGCTCACGCCGCAACCCGCTTCCTGACGGACGCGCGTCTGCTCAGATGAAGTGGAAGAAATAGTGCAGCAACACCCAGAGCAGGATCAACGTGACGATCGTACCGCCGATCCCGTACGTCGGGTTGAAGGTCGCGGTGCGTACCAGGCCGCCCGTCGACGCGCGAGTCGTGTAATAGCCGTAACCTCCGCCGCCGCCGAGGAGTAACAGAACGAGCACGATGATGACGATGGTCGTCGTCGACACAGGGGCCTCCCTCGCGCGCGTCGCGCCGATGTCTCCCCTATTCCCAATCCTCGCGCGGATCGTCGAGCTTTAAGCGCATCTCGTTCGTCGCTTCGAAACCGAGCGCTTCGTAGAGCGGCCGCCCGAAGGAACTCGCGTGTAAGGACACGGCGCCGAAGCCTTCCGCCCGGCACCACGCGATCATCGTCTCCATGAGCCGCCTCGCCACGCCGCGGCGCCGCGCCTTCGGTTCGGTATAAACGTTGAGGATCGTCGCGCGGCGCGGGCGGCCTTCGCCCGGGAACCCCGGCCATTCCGAAATGAGGACGCCTCCTCCGCCGGCGACGTCGCCGTGCGCGGTCTCGGCCACCCACGCTTGATACGATCCCGACGTCAGCGCGACGCGAAAATACTCGAGCGACGCCGCGTCGATCCGGTCCAGCAGCGCCGCGGGCTCGCCCATTTCCTCGAACATCGCGCGACGATGGTGCAGGATGCTCGCGAGATCCTCGATGCCGGCTTTGCGAATGCGTATTTCATCCATGGCTGCACGGGCATCGTTCGCTCCGCGGCGGCGCGCTTCCACCGCAGCGGCGCAGGTTTCAATGACGTTCTATCCGCGAGCTCGAGGCCGCAGTTTCAGGCGCAGCTCCGTCGTTGGTTTGAAACCAAGCGCCTCGTACAGGGGACGGCCGAGCTTCGTCGCGTGCAACGAGACAAAGCCGAAGCCTTCCGCGCGACACCATTCGATCATCGCTTCCATGATCCGCGTCGCTACGCCGGCGCGGCGAAACGCGGGCTCGATGTAGAGGTTACGGATGTACACGCGCTGCGCGCGCTCTTCGCCGGGAACGCCGGGCGCCGCATCGACCACGACGCCGGCGCCGCCCGCGATCTGACCGCTCGCCGTCTCACCGAGCCAGGCTTGATAAGTGCCTGCCACCAACGCTTCGCTGAAATAATCCGACGAAAGCTGCTCCATCCGGTCGAGCAGGGCCGCCGGTTCTCCCATCTCTTCGAACAACGCGCGGCGATGGTGCAGAATGCTGGCCAAGTCACCGATGCCCGCTTTGCGAATGCGAATCTCTTCCATGGCTCGTCCCGCGTTCTTCGCGCCGTTGCGCCCCGCTCCCACGTGGAGCGTTCTCTAGGTTCGGAGAACGAGTTCTTCGAGTTTGGGATAGACGAGCGTTCGCGCTTGCGGGAAGGTCGCCGGGTCGATGATGTCGTGGCGCGGCGGCCCGAGATTGCTTAGTTCGAACTCCGTGTAGCTTGCGCCGGCGCGCCGCCAGTGCGCCAGGAGCGTGCGCGCGACGCCGTTGTTCACGGCGCTCTCGTTGCGGTTCGTGACGAGCGTGCAGCGCCGCGCGAGCGGCTTTTCGTTCGCGGCGCGCTCGATGACCGAGTTGCCGGCAAAGATGCACTGCGTGAGGCCGTGCGTCGGGAATCCCGGATAGGCGTAGTCCGGTTGACACTTCTCCTTCACGCGCGGGTCCCACCACCAATACATGTCCGGCAGGAAGGCGAGCACGCGCATCACCGGCATCCCGATCGCCTCCGGGATCGCGATCGGCATCAGAAACGGTGCGATCGGCACCGCTAAGTCGATCGGTTGCGTTTGCGCGAGCCAGAGCACGAGCGAGCCGCCGAGCGAAAGGCCCAGAGCGCTCACGCGGGAGCCGAGGCTGCGCGCGAACTGGTATGCTTGCGTCGCCGAAGCCTGCAACTCCGCGTCCGTGAGCTTCGCGAGATCGCGCGTGAGCCGATCCTTGTGGCCGTGGCGCGGGATCCGCGGCACGTACACGTTGCAGCCCAGCTCGTGGAACCGCTGCGCGAGCTGGTCGAATTGCTCCGGGCAGTTCGTGAACCCGTGGAACAGAACGACCGCATGTTCCACTGCTGCGCCGTGCTCGTAGAAACGCGGGATCCCCGTCCGCGCGAGCGACGGATCGGCCGCATCGCGAGCGATCAGCGAGCGGATCCCCTCGCAGGCTTGCGCGTATGGATTCAGCACCGCCGACGGCGTTCGCCGCGGGCCGGATGCTCACCGTTGCGCGGCTGCGCTCAGCTCTTCTCGGGCGGGCGCGTTTCGACCAGGAACGTCCGCGTCGCAAACGCTCCGCGAGCTTCGGCCCGTTCCCGGCGGACGCGCTCGATCTCGTCCGGCGAGAGCCGCAGCGCGGCGAGCAGCGCGAGGATCACTTCTTGGAGATCGGCGATTTCCTCCGCGATCTCTTCCTCGGGAGCATCGGCCAGTTCCGACGCCTCTTCGGAGATCTTGGCGCGCAGTGCGGCCACGAACTCCTCGTCGTTCAGCGCGCGCGTAACGGCGGTGAGCCCGCTCTGGGCGACGATCTCCGGGATGCGGTCCCGCACGAGCTTGTTGTAGCGGATGACGCCGAGCGAACTCGCACCGGCATGCTGATCGCCGGTCATCGGATGCCGGCCTCGCGCTCGAGGCCGTGCCGGACTGCGGTTACCGTAAGCCTAGCCATCGCTCTCCGTCCGTATCGGGCTTGACCGACGCTAATTTCACGTAAAGGCGCGCAAACACCGCCTGCCGCGCGGATGTGCTCGCAGCGGAAGCCGCATTCGATGTAGGTGCGCCTCGTAGCGGCGCAAGGGTCGAGACGACGGGGCTTCGCTTCGACACGTGCATAGTGCGTAGCGGAGTTCCCACGGAGTACTGTTGGGGTATGCCGCAAACTATCCTAACATTCCGTTAGCCCGGCTTGCCGCGTGGCTCCGGGCGGCTCAGGATTGCAGACGCCCTCGCTCACAGAAGGGACCCCGCGCATCATGCCCTCGCCCGCGATTTCTCGCAGCACCATGCTCGCACTCGTGTCGGGCGCGCTCGCCACGGCAGGAGCCGCCGGCACCGCGACCGCGGCCCCCGCTGCCGCCCCGCCCGCGGAGCCCGGGACGGGGGAGCTTGCGATCACCGGTGCGATCCCCAAGCCCCTGGTGCTGGGCCGGGCCGATCTGCTCGCGATGCCCAGAGCGACCGCGCGCGTCACCGGAAAGCAAGGTCCGGAGCGAGTGTACGGCGGGGTGCCGCTCGACGCGATCCTGCAGCGCGCCGGCGCACCGAGCGGGAGCGCGCTCGAGGGCGCTGCTGCGCTGACGCTCTACGCGCTCGTCTCCGCAAGCGACGGCTATCGCGTGGTCTTCTCGCTCGCGGAACTCGACGCGGGCATGTCGGATCGTCTCGTTTTGCTCGCGGACACTCAAGACGGCGCGCCGCTCGGCGCCACGGGTCCATTCCGAGTCGTCGTCCCCGACGATAAGCGCCACCCTCGCTGGGTCAAGAGCGTCACGAGCATCGCGCTGCTGAGCGCGCCCGCGGCATCGTAGGCGCTGCGAATCAATGGGGCCCCGCCGAAGCGGGGCCCCATTGCCCTCGACACGAGCCGCGGCTAGAGCGTGAGCTTTTTCACAATCGTCGCGGCGCTGCGCTTGAACGTGGACGACACCGTCTGCCCTCTATGCAGGTTGAACACGATGGTGTACGTCCCGTCGTTCGACGTCATCGGAATCGAGAGGTTGTTGATGACGGCGCCGGCGATTTCATTCGCGTTGGCGTCTTCATCTAAGACGGCGAGTTGGTCGGCCCAGCCGCCCCCGCCCGCGCCATCGAGCGGGTACGTGACGCTGCCGCTCGGCGTCGGCCCCAAGTAGGCCACCGTCGTCTTGCCGTTCTTGTAGAGACCGGCCCAGAGCGTATCGGTGCTCGCGACCGGCACGTCGTTCATATTGATCCGAAGGTACACCTTGGTGACCGGCTGCGGAGTCGGCGATGAGCCCCCGCCTCCGCAGGCGGAAAGCGCTACGATTGATAGAGACGCGACCGCGCCGACGAGTAGTTTCTTGAACATCAGCATCCTCAAACAATGGAAAATAGTGCCACGACATAAGTGGCCGTCATCATGCGTCCCGGTTGGGCGCAACGAGAACGTACCCGATGCGCGCGACAACCGTGTGACGCGGATGACGATCGTTCGTGGGGTATCTTGGACCGCCGGGACTATTTGTACGCCACTCGTCAAGGGATGCGAAGTCGAGCTCGACGGAGCACATCCGATCTAGATATACGGTGACGACGCGGACGTCGAGCAAAGCCGCGGCCACTAGCGACCTGTCGAGGCCGACGCGGCCGCTAGTGGTCTGCGGTGCGCAGGGCTTGCACGGGGATGGGTTCCTCCAGGTCTGTCGAGGGTTCAGCGCAGACCTTTTGCGCCCGATCCGTCAGCGGAACATACATCTGGCCTTTGATGATCTGCACGTCTTTGTTGCTGCCAAAGAGGCCTTGGCGGCGGCGATACTCGCTTCGGTCGAAGGTCACATGGATCGTGTCGCCGCAGAAATTGTAGATCTCGTCGACCGAAACTCGGAGATTAGCCGCCTTCCAGCCGATGCCGTAATAGCCGCCCTCGTCACCCTGCTGCGCCTCTTGAACGGTACCTTCGGCCGCATCTCCAGCCTTTGCGATCGCAAAGCCGTTGACGATGACGTCATTAACGACTTCAAATCTGATCTTTGCGCCGGTCTTAGCAGAGTAGCTGTTGTAGCCTGCAACCGTGCGCACGACTATTTCCTTCCCCCGGGGCACGAACACGATCGTTGCGCCGGGAGTATCCGAAGCCGCACTTGAGGCCGGCGGCAGTAGCGGCGACGGCTGAGGGTTTGCCGTGTCCTTCGCGCTCGCCGTTGAGGACAGCATGAGGATCGCGGCGATAATCTGGCTTGCCCCTTTGATCGCAAACCGCTTCGCGCAATGCGCACGTCTGGATGCCGGGTTGCTGTTCATGGTCATGTAACTGAAAGACGCTCCGTGTCAAGTGATGTGAAACAATCACCGCGCCGCCGCAATAAGCGGCATGCGGTTGTGACCTTGCGTTTGGTTCCCGCCGTCACCAAGCTTGTATCGGCAGATTATCACTCGGAGCCATGCCAAGCGTTTGACATTTCGCCGCGCACGCTATCGCGCGGCGATCGAGGACGCCGAGTTCGTTCTCACCTTCCGCTGCGCCGGTGATGGCCTTCCCGCGCATAGCGGGATCGTCGTGCGTCGCGATTGGCTCAGAGGCGGAGCCGGCCTGGACAAAGGCCAGAGAATATGCATACTATATGTATCTGGTAGTTTGGGACCCTGCAAAGGCGCGCGAGAACTTTCGCAAGCACGGCGTCCGGTTCTCCGACGCTGCTACGGTACTGGATGACCCCGATGCACTTACGATTGAGGATCGTCGCCACGGGGAGCAGCGCTTTGTCACGATCGGGCGCCAGCTTGAAGGCCGCGTCTTAGTAGTCGTCTACACGTACCCTGACATAGCAGAGATCGTGCGCCTGGTATCGGCACGCCGGGCTCGTGCTAGCGAAAGGAGACCGTATGAGGAAGGTCGGTAGCCATGTGAAAAGTCCGGCGTTTGACTTCCGCGCCGCCAAGCGCGGCGCGGTACTTTCGAATCCCGGCAAGACGCGCATTACAATCTACATCGATACCGACGTACTCGATGCATTTCGCGACGCCGCGGAACGCGACGGGCGCGGCTACCAGACTGCCATCAACGAGGCGCTGCGCTCTGCCGTCATTCGCGAGGCCATGCCTGTTGAGGAGCGCCTCCGCGCGGTCGTCCGAGAGGAGCTTGCGCGGGCGAAAGCATCGTAAGAGACTATTCCTGGAGCGTCTCGGGTACGGAGTACACCGCGAATATCCGAAACGGTCCCGGCTCCGAACGGTCGAATCGGCCTTGCTCGAGGAGCGAGATCGCCGTTGCGAGTGACTCCAAGAGGCAATGCTCGTTCACGGGAATCTCCAGCGCCAGCGCGTTGCACGAGAGAGGAGAACACTCCGCGCCGGCTCGCGCCCAAAACGTGGCGACGTCGTATCCCTCGAGTTTCCTCTCGCCCGGGATGCGGACGGCCGTGTCGAGCGACCAGTTCGGCGCGTAGTCGCGCCACGTCCGGTCCTCTTCGTGATACTCGCGCTCGTAGATTTCGTAATAGAAGAGCCGCGTCTCTCCGATGCCGGTGCCTTTGGCCCGAGCCGCCTCCAGCAAGATCTCCGGCGAGTCGAACAGCCAATGCGCGTTATGCTTCCAGAGGTCGACGTAGTCGTCAAAATTGCTCGAGACGTGCGAGCTGATCGAGTAGACGTCCAGGACGCCGGCAGCCTTCAGGGCTTCCGGTCGCGCGCTCACCTTCTTGCGCATGTATCCGGCGGGAATCATCAATCTTTCCGTTCTATCGGCTCGCAACCATCGGAACGTTGGCGGGCACTTGGCCGACGACCAGGCGCAGCTGCCGGGAGGCGACGCGAACGCGCAGCCGAGAGCCCCAGCTGAAGACGATGCGATCTTCCTCGATGCCGTCGCCGAAGACCACGCCGTCATCGCTCATCTCGGAGACGACCTCCACGACTCCCGCATCGCTGACGATCGCCTCCGTCAGCGACGTCGCGAAGCTGCTCCCTGGAAACGCTTCGCGCACGAAGACCGCGAGCGCCGGATCGCAGGGCGCGGGCAGCTCGAGCTCGGAGTGCCGCTCCGCCTTGATCGAGCGTGCCCAGCCGGTGCCGCCGGTCCCCGTCGCGACGATGAGGCCGGAGGAGGATTGACGCTCCTCGCGCTCGCCGATGCGCAGGCGATAGCGCGCGGATTGATGGCTGCGGTGGCCGACGAAGATTTCGTTGAGCGCGAGGACGCGTTGCCCGTCGTCGAGCGTCGCCTCGGCCATCGTCCGCTGTTCGGTGACGCCGCTGCCGGCGAACGCCGCGGCGATCACCGCGCCCGCATGCGCGGGCGCGTTACGCACGAGCACGCCCTCATACGAGCCCGGATCGGGATTGATGCCGACGACGCGCTGATCGCGCAGATACTTGGCGACGTTGGCGACGAGCCCGTCTTGGCCGACCGGCACGACGATATCATCAGGCTCGAAGATGAAGCGATCGAGCTCGGCTCGGTCCAGGCGCACCCTGCGCCATTCGCGCGGCACCGCTCGCGAGACCTCATCGATCGCGGCGCGGAGTTTCTCGTGCCGCTCCTCGATCGGCGCCATGCGCTGCCCGATCGATTCGAGCGTGAAGCGAGCCTGCGCGCGCGTCCCGTAACGCGCCAGCAGCGACTCGTACTCCGACGGACGCGTGACCAGGACCACGCGCGGGATGAGCGCGGGCATCGGCGTCTACTCTCCGCCTTCGAGACGCGTCGTCGCCGCTCCGACGAGCGTGGCGAGCATCGGCGAGAGCAAGTCGGGCGTGAGGTTCAGGTGCTCGATCGTCTCGATCTTTCCGGCGAACTCTTGGGCCGCAAGACCGAGCAGCACGCTGGGGGCGACGCCGCGGTAGGCATCCAGGCGAGCGCGCTCGGTCTCATTGCGCGCCGCGCCGACCGCGCGCTCCCGCGCGGCTTGCGCCTCCGCATCGGTCCGTAACCGGGCGGCTGCGGCGTCCGCCGCGATTCGCTCGGCTTCCGCCTCGTCGAGCGCCTTGCGCCGCGCGTTCTGCCCCTCTTGCTCGAGGAGCATCTCTTGACGTTTCGCGAGTTCGATGCGATTGCTCAGCTCGTTCTCCGCGATCGCGCGCTCCTTGTCGACGGCGGAGGCGCGCCGTGCGAAGCCGGCTTCATCGGCCTGTTGCTTGATGCTCTCGCGAGTCGGCGCTTCGATCGCCTTCTCGAGGTCGGCCGACGGCCGCACGGCGGCGATGCGCACGGAAGAAACCGTGAGCCCCATCTCGCGCAGATGCTCGTCGGCGGCAAGCCCGGCCTCGACGCGTTCTCGCAGCCGAACGAGGCCCTCCTTGAGGACGTCGCGGATCGCGGTGCGCGCGACGTAGTCGCTCGCGAATTCCTGGGCGAGCTGCGAGAGCATCAGCTCGATGCGCTCGAGCGGCTGCTTCGCGTGCGTGCCGCTCGCAAGATCGAGCGAGAAGTCGATGCGCTCGGCGGTACGCTCGGGATCTGCCGCGCGATACGTGAGCACGCCTTGCGCCGTCACCTCCTGGAAATCGGCGGACTTCGCGTGAATGACGAGCGTGAGCTCGCGATCGTCCACGGGGATCTCCGCGATGCTGTCGGAAAGCGGGAGGAACCACAGCGAGAGGCCTCGCCCGCTGCGCATCAGGCGCGCGTTGCGATAGTGGAGCACGTGTGCGCTCGCGTCGACGCGCGCGTGGCTCACGATGGGATAACGACGAATCTCTGCCATGGGTCCCTCCTTATGGGTTGGCCGGATTTCGGAGAAAGCGATACAGCGCGGCGGGCCGGTGCCCGACGTCCTCTTGGGAGGCGCCGGTCGGCTCGAGCGGGCCGCTCGCGAGCATGCGGCGGCGGAACGAATCCTTATTGAGCTTGCGGCCGATCACGGTTTCGTGCACGCGCTGCAAATCGAGGAGCGTGAAGGCCGCCGGCAGCAGTTCGTAACCGATCGGCGCGTAATCGAGCTTGCCGCGAATGCGCTTGACGGCCGTGCCTGCGATCTCGGCATGATCGAACGCGATCGGAAGCGCGGCGCCGTCGACGGACTCGAGCGCAACCGGGCCGCCCGTTTCGCCTTCCCAGGGCACGACGATCCGCGCGATGCGGCTCTCGCGCACGCTGCGCGCGGCGAGCCGGCGTTCGTCGACGAGGGCGTAGTAGGCGACGCTGATGACGCGCGTGCGCGGATCGCGCTTGGGGTTGCCGAACGTGTAGAGCTGCTCGAGGAAGATATTCCGGACCCCGGCCTTCTCGCGCAGCACGCGCTCCGCCGCGGCATCGAGCGACTCTTTCATGCGGACGAAGCCGCCCGGGAGCGCCCACAGGCCCTTATCAGGATGCTCGGTGCGCTGCACCAGCAGCGTCGCCAGCCGGTCATCGACGATCGAGAGCAACACGACGTCGACGGTGACCGAGGGGCGCTCGAACGCGGACGGATCGTATGCGGCGAGGAACCTTCGCTCATCAGCGGCTCTGGACACGTTGCGGGCCTCCTTATCTACACCAAGCATATATGCTATAGGCAGATAAGTCAAGTCACCCTCGTCATCCTGAGCTTGTCGTCATCCTGAGCTTCTCGAAGGACGCGGCCCCGCGCGACGCGGGAACGGTCGCAAAGGTGGACGCCCCCGCAAGAAAGCACCTGGAAAAAGAGCCTCTCCGCCATGATCGACCTAACCATCATCTCCCCGCAGAACGAAACGCCCGTCGCCGAGCGGCTCGTCGCGCAGATCCGGCAACTCTGGCCCGACGTCGCGGCGAGCAAGACGGACCGTATCGACATCCTCGTCGGGGTCCGCACGCCCGCCGACATCGACGTCGTCGTGGCGATCGACCTTGCGAGCCCGCGCCGCATCCCGCCGGTGAAGCGTCGCGACGGCACGATGTCGCCGCCCGGACACGTCCAGTGCGCCCTGCTCGCTATCGAGATCAAGCAGCTCGACAGCCTGCGTTTCGAACGAATCGGAAACCAGATCTTCGCGAGGTACGGGACGCACCTCGAAGGGCGGAGCGTCGCATCGCAAGCGGACGATGCGGCGAAATCGCTCAAGACGTTCGCGGCGCGGTACGGCTGCGGCGGCCTCTTCGTGCATGCCCTGGGCTGGCTGACCGAAGTCGACGAAGTCGCGCTCGAAGGGATCGGCTCCAGCGTCCTCGGCCACGAAGCGGGCTGGTTCGAGCTGCTCGACGCGGCCGCGCAGCAGCACGACGTGCTCTCCGAAGCCGGCAACGAGCGCACGCGCGAAGGGGTGCGTGCCGTTCGCGCGCTGCTGCTCAATCGCCGCGCGATCAGCTCGCGCGACAAGGCCCGTAGCGAACGCTTCGCGCGGGATGAGGCCGGCCAAAAGTTCGTGAAAGACCTCGCCGCATCGGCGGGCAGCAAACTCATCCGGCTCGCGGGGCGCGGCGGGAGCGGCAAGACGACGGTGCTCGCGCTCCTCGCCGGCGAACTCGCGACGATGCGCGGCGAGCGCGTTCTCGTGCTCACGTTCCACCGCGCGCTGCGCGGCGACATCGAGCATCTGCTGCGGACCACACTCGATCAGCCGGCACTCCTCGGAACGCGCCTGCACGTCGAGACGATGACCGAGTTCCTATTAGCCGCGCTCCGAGGGCTCGAGTTCGAGATCCCGTTGACGCCCGAGGGCGCGATCGCCTTCGCGAAGCTCGACGACACGCTGCGCGAGGCGACCGCGAAGCTCGCCGGCGGCCCGGACGGCGAATGGGCGAGCCTGCTGCGCGCGAGCGATCCGCCGCGCTTCGACTGGGATCACGTCTTCATCGACGAGGCGCAAGATTGGACCGACGCGGAGCGCGACTTTTTGCTCCGCCTCTTCGGGCATTGCCGGATCACGATCGCCGATGGGATCGACCAGCTCGTCCGGCGCCAAACGCCGTGCGATTGGCTGACGGGGATCCCGAGCAAAGAGCGCGTGAATCGGATGCTCGGGGACTCACTACGCATGCAGCGCAACGTCGCGCTGTTCGCGAACGCCGTCGCCGATGCGGCCGGCTTCGAGCGCTGGCATGTCGAACCTCGCGACGATCTGCCCGGCGGACGCATCATCATCGCCGTCGGCGACAACGTCGCCTCGCCGGAACTCGTGCGGGCGATCGCCGCGTCCGCGCGGGAGGGCAACGCCGATCCGGTCGATTGCCTGGTGTGCGTGCCGCATTCGAATATCATGCAAGAGGCGGGCGGCCGGCGCCACGCGCGCTTCGCCGACGTCGTCGCGGCCGCAGGCGGACGCGCATGGGATGCAAGCGATCCCGGAACCCGCGGGACGGCCCCCACCGATAAGGATCTGTGGCGGATCGTCCAGTACGATTCGTGCCGCGGGCTGGAAGGCTGGATCGCACTTGCGCTCGATCTCGACGATTTCTACGCGAACAGGTTGCGCCATCCGAACTTCCATCCCGACGAACAGCACGGCGATCCGGCGACGGTCGCGCGCCGCTGGCTGATGATCCCGCTGACGCGCGCGGTCCACACGCTGGTCATCACGATCCGCGACCCGCAATCGCCGGTCGCCGGCATCCTGCGCGCGGCCACCGGGAACATGCCGAAGGGCGTCGTCGTCTGGACGAACGGTGCCGGATGCCCGGCGGAGATCGGCGGCGGCCGAGCGGACGCCGCCGGCGCCTGACGCGGCGGCGTTCGCTCGGTCGCGCGACGAAGACGAGACCTACTTGACGGCTAGCGCCTGACGTAGGAAGGCGACGAGGCGGGGCACGGAATCGTTTGATGCATCCGCATTCCACTCCATGTAGCCCCGGTGATGCTCGGCGGCTGGGTCGAAGTAGCTGATCGAAGGCTCGTTGCGATTGAACCCGTGCGTGGCGCCGGGGTATTCAACGGTCGTCAGATCGAAATTGAACTTCTGCGCGAGAACCCGCTTCAGTTCGGGAACTGCCGTGCCCTCACCATAGCAGTCAGCCGTTCCATAAAAGACGATCATCGGCGCCCCGGTCAACGCGGCACCGTTGTCATTGAGGCGATCGATGAACTCTTTGCTCACCGGATAAAAGGCGGCGTGGGCGATGAAGCCCTTGTCGTCTCCCAGCCACATTTTACGGTTGCTTTCCAGGGCGGTCTCGACCGTGACGTGCCCCCCCATGGAAAACCCCATGATGCCGATTCGGTTCGGGTCGATGGCTGGGAGCTTTCGCAGCTCTTTCAATGCTGCAAACGCCATCGGCTGGAGCGTTGCTTGCTTCGGCCGATCGATCGTGCCGCGGTAGATGCCGGTCTTGAAGTCGACTTCAAAGATCGCGATCCCCGCGTTGAGGATCGGGTCGCGATAGAACGCTCCGCGCGAATCGATTCCGCCCGTCCCGTGAATCATCACGACTGCAGGCACAGGGCTCGATGTTTTCGCCGGCAGGTACAGCGTTCCCGAAATGTGGTACGGCCGGCTTGTATCGAGCGAGGTAAAGTCAATCCTCGTTCCAGGCGAGGATGCGCCGGCGGGCAAGGCAGCCACCGCGAAAAGCACCGCCGCAATACACGCGATGTATCTCAAGAATCTCAGCATCAGAGGTCCGATCGTTTGATGACTTCAGAGTGCGTTCAACCTTTGAGTTCACTCGAATCGAAGGCCCGCACCTTGGAAATCTTGTGCACACGACTGAGCAAAGCGGCCTATTTTCGCTTCGCCTATGACGCGCGTTCGCTGCGCCACGCACCACACGCGCCGCCACTGTCAACCTGAGCTTCCATGAGAAGGCCGGTCGTTGTCAAGATTACGGGGTGGTTAGCGCGTCTTCAATGCCCTCGTGCCGCCCTTTCGCCCTGCTTCCATCCGCACTTTTGACGAGCCGCTGTGGGGCTCTGTGCCTGTTGAGGTTCCTCGGAAAGGTGGGTGCTGCCATCTTGTCACGCGGCCTCGATGGACCAGTGCTCAGGGCGCAGTCACCCGAACGCGGCGGTCATTGAAACGTCGTTGCTCCGCTTGCAGCCGACCTCGTTGGTATCGTATTTCGTTAAAGGGCTTGCCTTACGCCGCTTCCATCGGCTCCGGATGCTTGGAGTTGCGCAGGGGCTCGTATGCTTCGCCGGTGACCCACAGCCGGTGCAAGAGCACGGCAAGTTTGCGCGCCACCGCGACGACAGCGCGCTTCTTGGCGTTCTTGCCGCCGCGCTGCATCAGCCGTTCACCGTAGCGACGGAGGTCGGTGTCGGGTCCGAAAGGCCCCAAGATGTACTGGGCGCTTCCAACCAAGAGTCGTCGCAGGTAGGCGTTACCGGTCTTGGTGATGCGTAGTTGTGAGCTGCGCTCGCCGGAATCGTCTTGTCGGGGAACCAATCCCAAAAAGGGACCGACCTCGCGGCTCTTCGTGAAGCGTTTTTCGTCGGCGATCGTGAGGATAAACGCTGTGGACGTAAGCGCCCCGACGCTGCCGACCTGGCGCAGCAGTGCCGTCTGAGGATAGGTTTGCTCCGCGAGCGTCTCGATCTGCTTGTCACAGCCGCGGATCTGCTCGTTGAGGGTCTGGATGGTTACGATCAGGGGGCGCAAAGCCGTTTCCAGATCCGCCGGGATAGCTGCGCCGACACGCTTGCAAAAGCTTTCGGTGCTGCACTTGGGCAGTCGCCCGCCTAGCGACTTCACCAGACCGCGCATCGCGTTGACGCACTTGGTCCGCGCCGCCACAAGCGTGTCCCGAGTTCGGATGGTCGCAAGGTCGGCCTGCATCTTCGCATCACGGTGGTGAATGGGCGCGAGCAACTGCGGATCGACACGGGCTAAGCGTGCCAGAATCCGCGCGTCGTTGCGGTCGTTCTTGCGGTCGTTCTGGTAGATCTTGCGCACCTCGCGGGGGTTGGCGACGATCACGTCATGACCGTGCGATTCGATCAAACGGCTGATCCATCCGGAGTGCGTGCCGGCTTCCAACGCAATGCGTGCCGGCGCAAGGCGGCCGAACTGTTGATCGATCGCCGCCCGCACCGTCTTGAACTTTCCCTCGGCCAAGATCTGTCCGTCAGCGTCGAGCATGCAGTACGCCGTGGAACGATCGCCTAAATCCAGCCCGATCGTCAGGCGCCCGGAAGACCCGGCAGCGTCGGCCTTGCTTGCTTGGTAGGAGACTCCTGTTCTCATCGTCGGCGAGTTCGGGGTCGGGGACTTGGCTTTTCCTTGGGCTTTGGTATGCTTGGTCATGAAGGTCGGTCTCCTTCCTTGCACCTCGAGTGCGTCCGGGGCTTCGTTACAGAAGCGATCCCGATTGGAGACCGGCCTTCTCATCTCATCTTGTCGAAGGGCCGGCGTGCCGAGGGACCGGGCGTGGGACTATGGCAGCGCGAGGCCTTGGGCTGCGGCTTGCCAGTAGCGGTAGGTCTCCGGCGATATGTGATCGTGCCCGCGGTGCTCGGCGCTCTCGTAAACGGTCGTCAGGCATTGGAACAACGCTCGACTCTCGTCCTCGAGGCCGAGGAGCCGGGTCGATCGCAGGATGCGCGTCAGCCGCAAGTGGTTGTGGTTCCAGCTACTCAGCCAAACGGTCTTGCGCTTCCAGAAAAACGCACCCGGCGCGATCGCGCCTCCATCGTAAGCAAATCCGTAGAACGCCAGCATGCGGAGGAAGCCCTCACGCAGCACCGCCCGCAGGTCCGGTCGCGCGAGAAAGGCCGCGACGTCCTCGCCGCTCAGAGTCGGAGCGAGCGGATTCGCTCCGCTCGGTTCCGGCAGCGGGAACAGCCACTGGATATAGTCGTGCACTTGCTCGAGACGAGCGTCATCGAACTTCAGGACGTCCGCGAGGAGGCGGCCGGAGCCGTCGCGGCCGGTTCCCTCGAAAAATTGAACGATGCGACTTTGCGGCATTGCTCCTGCTTGAGAGTGGACGCGCCGGCGATTTGATGCGATGCGGCCATGAATTCTTGAGAGAGCCGTACGAGTATTCCCTGCGCAGCCTCACGGGACGATCGTGCCGCAACGGTGCGTCACACGCTTGGCAGGGCCACCTGGTACGGTACGCCCATGGGACCGATTGATGTGATTTGCCCGAGTTGCGGCGGCCGCTGGACGGTAAACCCCGTCGTGCGGAAATCGTGGCACTGCGTTCATTGCCAAGGGTCCCGAACCGACGAGACGCTGGCGTTTCTCTGCACGTGCGAGCACGCCGCGAGCCAGCATCAGCACGCCTGCCCAGTGCCGAATTCAAAACAGGCCTTCGTCTTTCCGGGGAGATTCGATCCAGCCGACATCGCGCTGCTTCCGGAAGATTTCGAACGCCCGCCCCTCGGCCGGTGCTTGGAGTGCGATTGCACCAGCTACATCCCGGCAGCACGCCCTAACGTGTGAACGCCGCGATCGTTTGCCGCGCCGTCGCGAACGGCGTGTGCCGCCTCATCGACGCGCACTGTGCTCATTGCGCAAAGCTGGGCCAACCGCGGCGTTGACGAGGAGCACCAACCCCGCGCCGATGAGGGTTGCCGTCAGACGGTCGATCAGCACGTCGATGCCGAGCGGCCGCCCCGCGTCCATGATCAAGATGATCAGCGGAGTCATCGCAATCGCGTACGCGAGATAGTTCCTCGCGCGCAGCAGCGAGCGCAGACCCGCGAGGACGCCGATCGTCGCGGCCAAGCTCCATGCGGAGAGGTTGAACGCAACGAACGCGTACGCGACCATCACGCCGATCGCCGTGCCGAATGCGCGTTGCGTCGTCTTGATCGGAAGCGCCTCGACTCTCCGCTCGCAGAGGAGCGCGGCGGTGAGCGCGATCCAATACAGGTGATGCTCCGGCCAAAGCGAGCGCACCGCGCCGGCGATCGTCAAGCAGATCCCGAGCCTCAGCGGGTATTGCCAGCCCGCTAGGCCGGTCAGCGTCCTCCTCCACCGCGCGAATTTCTGGGCAGCGGTCGCCGTCGAAGCATCGCCTACCGCAGGCCCGGCGCGGCCGAGAGCCCGCGCCAGACCGCCGAGCGCGAGGTTCGCGAACGCGGCCCACAGCGCGCCCGCCACGATGAGGATCGGCAGCCCGACGCGGTCCGGAGCGGCGCCGGCAACGTTGATGGCCACGATCGAGAACAGAATGAAGCGCGTTGCAGCAGCGGCCATCGGCCGGCTGTACCCGCCGGCCGTCGCCGCCGTGCATGCGGTGAGCACGAGCAACGCATCCATGACAGGCCCGCGCCCGGCGATCGCGGCCGCCACGACCGCCGCCAAGCCTATCGGCGCGAGCGACGCGCCCACATCGCGTGCCTGCGCATTTGCGCTCGGCCCTACGCTCGCGCCGCCGACGGCGAGCCCCCCGACCGCCGCCGTCAGGCCGAGCGGCAAGTGTCCCGTCGCGACGCCCGCCGCGACCGGTCCCGCCATCCCGATCGCTGCCGCGAGAACCGCCGCCGGCTCCACGTGCGCGTCGCTCTGCCACCGAAGGGCGGCGGCAACGTGCGCCTTCCCGCTCACCTGCTCCTTCACTTTGATGGCTCATGGCGGAGGGCGCTGCGCGATGCCCGGTGCGACACCGCTAACGGTGTCCGAGATGCCAGCCGTGCTGAGCGCATGGATACGCCGCCAAGCGCACGCTCGTTCGCGGAATCGCTCGCTCCGCAAGCTTCTTCGTTACGAACGCGGCCTTCGGCGACCCGTTCTTGTTGAAGCACGAGCGCGCGCCGTCAATCTTTCGCTCGGGCTGTTCGCTCATACCGCAAGATTGCCTCACCTGCAAGGCCGTTCCCCGCTCGATCGCCTTCAGCGCGGCATACCGGTGTGACTGCCGTCGCGACGCGGCATCATGAGAGTGACGATCGCAGCCGAGCCCGGCATCGCGGTCTGAAACGAGGCACAAGCTGATGGACGATAAAGAGCCGAACCCGGACACGCGCGATAAGCCCGGATACAAGGCGTTGCTTGCAAAGCAGTACATGGCCGTCAAGGCGCTTGCGGACCCCGACGACCCGGAGGTCCAAGCGTACCTCGCCGACCTGGAAAGAGTGCTGAAGGCGCCCGAGTAGGGCTCCTCACCCCGGGCTCAGCGGGGCTTCCAGTGGGCGGGAGCGGTGCATCAGGAGCCAATCGGCGTTTTCGTAGACGGCTTCTTTGCCGAGTTCGCTCATCAGCGCGGTACGCAGCGTCGGATGCGCTTCCCAATCGAGCCGGGCGCTTTCGAACAGTCGTGCCATCCGTGTCGTTTGACGGGCCTCGTCTTCGATACCCGTCTGCTCGATCCATGAAAGGATGATGCCGGCAGACGCCGGCGCGACGGCCATCGCGAACACCAAGGCATGCTCGATGGCGGGCGCCGCTTCCAGATAGCCGGCAACGGCCGTTCCGGCCGCCGCTACGACGCCCGCGCCGTAGAGAATGCGCGCCAACGAGCGCAAGCGTTTGACGGCGCGCGTTCTGCGCACGGCGCCGCTTTGAAAGTAGGCGGATTGTTCCACGATCCACTGACGCGCCGCGGGATAATCCTCGGGCCGCCCCGGAACCGGCCGGGCCGCGCGGCGCACGGCGAGCGCGGCGACGATGTCGCTATCGGTCGCGTACCCACGCAGCACCAAGCGGATCCAGTGCAGTTCGCCCGCGTGCTTGCGCAGATACGAGTCTTCGACGGAATGCGGCAGGCCGCTCGATAACCACACGTGCTGGATGCGCAGCGCTTCGGCCAGCGCCCGATACTCGAAGAAGCGCTTTTCGATATGAGCGCGGCGTTGCCAGGTCCAAATGCCTGCGCCGACGACCAGCGTCGCGAGATAGATCAACAATACGAGAGGCGTGCGCGCGAGTTCCGAATAGATGCCGAACATCAGCACCAGCGTCAACACCAAGAGCGCGAGGATGTTCCGCGTACGCGCGAGCATCCGGTGATAGCGAACCGCGAGCGCGTCGGCGGTGTCGCGAGCCTCCGCCAATGCGTCCGGCCGCCGCGCCGAATCCTCGAGATGCGCGTTGTAGACGTCGATGTCGCGCAGCGCTGCGAGGTACGGTTCGATCGTATCTCCGGCGACGAAACCTTCGCGCGGTAACGGCGCGGTCGACGGCGCCTCGCCCGCGGCGGGAACTACGTACACGAGCCCCAAGTCGATCGGATCCAAACGCTCGGCATCGGCGCGCAGCCTTCCGCTGAGCTTCGCTCGGATCGTCCACGCGGTGCCGCCGAGCGCCGTGCTCTGAACGCCGTTCCAGAGCGCGAGCAGCAATTGCGTGCGAACGGCCAGGAAGTCGCTCAGCGCCGCGTATTGCTCTTGCGCCGCTAGGCCCGCTCTGCCGGGATCGGAGCGAATGTCCTCGGGCGTCGTGCCCGAGAGCAACGGGAGTTCGACGACTCGCTCGGCCTGCGCGAGGATCTCGCGAAAGCGGGGCAATTCGGGGCCGGGAAACTCTTCCTCGTACAGTTCCCGCGGCATCGGAAGCACGGCCACGAGCGCGATCCCGCGCGCGAGCGCGACCTCGGCAGCGAGCTGATCGGCTCCGCGCGCGAGGCCGCTGTAGAGCACCAGCTCCGTGTTCGGATATTGCCGCCGCAGCATCTCGAAGAACCGCTCGACGCGCGCGCGGACCTCGGCGACGTTCTCGCCGCCCCCCAAGTGCCGATGGCCGCTGACGCCGATGAGCAGTGGAATTCCAGACGCCAACTTCACCAATCACATCCTCTGCAAGCATGCGGACAGACGTAAGGCGCAAAGCATACCACGCCGTTAGACGCTCTCAGGAGCACCGCGTTCGGCGGCGACGATCCTCGGGCGGCCGTAGACTTGCCCAGCCTTCGAGAGAAGGGCGCGGGCCAAAAGGCCTACTCGGCTCGCGGAGGCGATTTAGGCGCTCCTCAGGAATCGCGCTCGAACACCTAACGGCTGGAGGCTCTCCATGTCCGCTATTCGCTTGCTCGGACTATCGGCGCTGATGTCGATTGCGCTCGCACTCGGGGCTTGTAGCGGTCAGAGCTCGATGCAGCAGCCCAGCGCCATGCTGCCCGCGCAGCCGGCCGCTCCGGTGCAGCAGCCGGCCGCCGTGCCGGCGCAACAGCCGCAGGTCGACCCGGCCGCCGGCCCGGAGAGCGGCGAGGCCACGGTCAGCGCCGCGCTCTCCGCGAGGCCGAGCTCCTTTGCGATCCCGCTGGCGGGCGGGTACAGCGCGAACCTGACCGTGCACGCGACGAACGTGCCGGCCGGCACGAAGCTGCTGCTGGGCGTCCGTCAGCCTCAAGGTTCCGTTGCTTCGGGCGGGTCGCTGCACGCGCAATGGAATCATCCTCGCACGTGCCCGGCGACGTTTGCGATTCCGCTGTACAACCCGTTCCCCTTTCCGATCACGCTGCGCGTCGATGGTTTCTCCGCGCACGTCCCATGCAGCGTCGACGGAACGCTCTTCGGCGTGAGCTTCTTTCAACTGAAGCCCGTACCGGCGACCGTCTCGTCGCTGAAGATCGGCGACGTCACGGCATCCGGGCATTCGATCACGTTCACCTCCGACGTTGCGAGCATCACGCTGCCGCCGCGTACGAAGACCGAGATCAGCATCATCCCCGAGGATTCGACGAGCGAAGTCGGCTTGCCGATCGTCCCCGGATCGAACACGGTGCTCACCTCGAACGCGCCGACGCTGCCGTCGAGCCTCGTGGTGAATTACGCGAACACCGGCGGCGGCGGCACGATGTTCTCCTCGGCGTGCTTCCCCGCATATGTCGGGCACGTGCTCGCTCCGGCGCTGAGCGGCGCCGTCATCCTCGGCATTCCGTCGTTCTATTGCCAGCTCGGCACCGTCGATTCGGCATCGGTCTTGTTCGGTGCGCCGACCGTCACGTTCACGGTCGGGGCTCCGGCGCCGGACCGCGTCTTCATCGGTCTCGACGGGCCGTCGTCCGAACAGCTCTGCGCGGCGAGCGGAACGACGACGTGCGTCACGCCGTCATTCACCGTGCCGGTGATTCAAAACGTGATCGTCGGGAACGTCGCCGATTTGCAGCTCTGCGTCGCCGCGGCGAGCGGCACCAACTGCAACAGCAACGCCAACCCTGCGGCGTCGCCCGCTCCGTCCGCGACGTCGGTGCCGGCGCATCACGCGGTGGAACTGCTCGTCGCGGACGACGCGACCTATACGGCGGTCCCGGGCACGTGCATCGCGCCCGCGATCTGCGGCGGTTTCTCGGTCGATACGTCGGCCGGTTCGTGTCTGGTCAACAACGGCCCCGACGAGAACGGCGACGTTCCGCCGCCGCCCCCGATCTACAAAGATCCGGGCGGTCCGCAGGAGAGCCCGCCCGTCAGCTCGGGAACGTCGACGCACGCGCTGTTCCACGCCGTGGGACCATACGTCGAATTCGACCTGATCAGCGGCAGCTCGGGTACGAACTGCACCGTCACGGTGACGGAGACGGACGGGCCGCTGCTGCGCTCGACGACGTATACGATCCCGGTCCACTAACCTCGCGCGTTACATCGTCAGCACGAGCGCGACCCGGTTCATCTCGGTCTCAAGCGTCAGATCGTCAGCGCGAGCGCGACCGCGGCCTCTTCGTTGAGCGCGCCGTTCGCGCTGGCGGGTTCGCCGTGCGCGTTCTCGTCCGGTGCGCTGCGTAAGACAGCCTGGATCTTATCGTAGAGATGTTGCTCCGTGTATTCGCGATCGACGCCGAGCGCCGCGAGCCGCGCATCGACGAAGCCGAGCAGCGTCGCCGCGAGCCGCAGGCTCCCGGGCTCCGGCGGCTCGCGCAGCGTGGCGACGCCCGCGAGATGCTGCAACGCGAACGCGACGTCGATGTCGCTGGGCGCATCGAGCCGCAGCGCGAGCAGTTCGTGCGCGTACGCGCGCACGTCGTCGTACTGCCCTAGCTCGAGGCTGAACGCGGCCAGATTGCACAACAGCCACATGAGCACGCTCGACTCGAGATGCCGCGCGCGCGCCGCTTCGAGCCCTTCCAAGCCAGCGACGAGCGCCGCCCGCGCATCGCCGCAGCGGAACTCCGCGTCGGCGAGCGTCCCAGCCGTCACCGCGATGTTGTAGTCGTCGGCGCTCTCCTTGAAGCTCGCGAGCGCCTGCGCGAAGAGCACGCGGGCCCCGGCGACGTCGGTCTTCAGCGCGCGCGCCGTGCCGAGGTCGCGCAAGATGCCGCCGGCGCGCCGAAAGCCCAGGCCCCGAAGCGTCGCGAGGGATCGCTCGAGCAACGCCGCGCCTTCGTCGATCTCGCCGACGAGCATGAGGGAACGCCCCGCCCAACGCTGGGCGTTGGCGACCCCGCGCGCGTCCCGCAGCCCCTCGAAGATCGCGAGCGCGCGTTGCGCCGCGGCGAGGGCCGGACGCACCTGGCTCATCGTCGAGGCGAGCGTCGCTTCGGCGAGTTCGAGTCGTCCGATCACCGGCTGCGGCGTGGCAGGCGTGACCGCTTCGAGCGCCGTCGCGACCCAGCGGCGCGCTTCTGCGGCTCTGAACGCGACGAGCACGCGGCGCAGCGTCGCGGCGAGCCGCTGCCCGACCAGCACGTCGCCCGAACCGCCGAACGACCATGCGAGCGCGGCAAGCACGTTCTCGACTTCGCTCGCGGTCTGCTCGAGCCACAGCTCGTAAGGCAACTCTTCGTACTCGCGTTCGAGCCGTTCGGCGAGTTCCGCGTAGGCCGCCGCGTGGCGCCCGGAAACATCAGCGGCCTCACCGGCTGCGATCGATTTCTCGCGGCCGTATTCGCGGATCGATTCGAGCACGCGACATCGCGCGTCCGAATCCGAAGGTTCCGCGACCGCGAGCGACTTGTCGACGAGCGACGAGAGCACGTCGAGCACGTCGAGTTCGCTCGTCTCGGCGTTCGCGCAAACTACGCAGGCGGTTTGAAACGAGAAGCTGCCCGCGAAGACCGAGATGTCGCGGAAGAGCCGCTGCTCTTGCGCGGAGAGCAGATCGTAGCTCCAATCGATGAGCGCCCGCATCGTCTGCTGGCGCGGCAGTGCCGTGCGGTCGCCGCCCGTGAGCACGCGAAAGCGTTCGTCGAGCTGCTTTGCGAGTTGGTTCGGCGAGAGCATCCGCATCCGCGCGGCGGCGAGTTCGATCGCAAGCGGAATGCCGTCGAGCCGGGCGCAGATCTCGGCGACGACCGGCGTATTGTCCGCGGTCAGCCGAAACGCGCGGTTCGCGGCGCGCGCGCGATCGTGGAAGAGCTCGACGGCGCCGTACGTCAGCGCGCTCTCCGGCGCGAGGTGCTTGCTGCGTTCCGGCACGGCGAGCGTCGGCATCTGATAGACGGCCTCGCCCACGACCTTCAGGAGCTCGCGGCTCGTCGCGACGATCTTGACGTTTGCCGAGGCCGCGAGGACCGCGGCCGCCGTCTTCGCGGCCTCCGCGACGACGTGTTCGCAATTGTCGAGCAGCAGCAACGTGCGTTTGCGTTCCAGGTGCGCGGTCAGCGCGTCGAGCATCGATTTTCCCGGCGCTTCGCGAACGCCGCACGCGGTCGCGATCTCGCTTGCGACGAGCGCCGGATCGCGCAAGGGCGCGAGATCGACGAACCACACGCCGCCGTCGAACTGCTCCAGCAAGCGCGCGCCCAACTCCTGAGCGCAGCGCGTCTTGCCGAGGCCGCCCGCGCCGAACAGCGTGACCAGGCGCGCGTCTTGCAACAGCGTTTCGATTTCCGCGACGACGCTCTCGCGCCCGACGAAGCTCGAGACTTGTTTGGGCAAGTTCGTGGCGAAACGGGCGGCAGCGCGCGCCTGCGCGGACTTTCCGTCGGAAGCGGCCGAAGGGTCATCCGGAACGATGCGCGCCGCCAAGAGTCCGCGCCGGAGGCTTTCGAAGCCCTCGGCCTGCAACGCCGGGTCGCTGATGTCGGCGAACTGCAGGTCCGTGATGAAGCGCGGGATGCGCTCGGTGATCGGCGCGACGACGACGGGGAAGATCGGCTTGCTGGTCGCCTCGGCCTGATTGAATTCGCGCAAGCATTCGGGCGAACGCAACCAGTCATCGGAAAGGCACGCGATGACCGCCTCGCAGTTCGAGCCGATGTCGTTGAGCGCTTCGCGCCAGCGCTCGCCCGCGTGGATGTTCTGAAGATCGAGATAGATCCGCGACGCCCCCCAGCCTTGCTCAACGAGCCAATCGCGCACGGCGATCGCTTTTTCATTATTGAGGCTGGAATGGCTGATGAAGATCACGGCACCATCATACCAGGCGCAGGAGCCGGCCTTTCCAAGCCGCTTGTAAGACTAAGCGCTTACAGTGCCGCTATGCGACACAAGCACGTGCCGGCGCTTCTGCCGGCTTCGTTTTCGCCTGCGCCGGCGGCATTTGCCGCGGCGCTCTGCGCCGCGGCGTGGGCCGCTCCGGCGTTCGCCGACGCGCCGTCCGTGATCCCGCCGACCGGCGCGACGCTGCACTATCGCATCACGCGCACGACGCAGAGTCTTGCCGGACCGCAGACCTCGGTCGCCGATGTCACGTTGCGGCGCAAGTCGCCGTCGACGCTTGCGCTCGACGGCTCCTACGGCGGACTCCCGCCCGATCTGACGGTGCTCAACGTGGCGCCCGACGGCCGTTTGGAGATTCCGAAGAACGATCGAAGCGCGAACCAAAACGCCGCCTTGCGCGACGCAATCGAAGGAATCAATCGGCTGACGGAGCTTTTCGCAAACGAGCCGGCGACGCATGACGGCTGGAGCGCAACGCTGACGGTTCCCGGCGAGCGCCGCGCGGCAACGGAAGTCATCGTCCCGCTGACCGTGACCAACGCATCCGGCGCAGATTACGACCTGCGCGGTGCAGGGCAGGTTCTCGTTCAAGCGCAGCAGCCTGCCGGCGGCTCGTCGCTCGGCGACGGATCGCGGCAAGGCGGCTTTCACACCAGAGGCGGCTTCGGCGGGGGCTTTCCCGGAGGCGGCGGTTTCCCCGGCGGAGGCCCGCCTGAAGGCGCCGGCCCTCAGAGTGGCGGCGGCGATGCCGCGCCGGCCGGCGACTCTTTCCGCGGCGGCACCGCGCGCCAGCAATTGACGGTCGCGGTCAGCGTCGACGGCCGCGTGCGTCACGCAGCGCTCGAACGGCTCTCGCTCGTCGAGACCCGCTCGATCTCGCTCGAGAACGTGCCGTACGTCAACGTGAGCGGCTGGACCATCGAAGCGCTGAAGTAAGCGCGCGTTACGCGACCATGCGACCGAACGGCCGCTACGATTCCCCGAGCACGAGCGCGACGTCGACGGCGACGTCGGGAAACTCCACTGGAGCGATTGCCTCACCGGATTTCGCCACGCGCGCATCGACGTAGCGGTCGCCGCGCGGACTCCGAAAGACGTTGACCGCGTTTCGTTGCAAGTCGACGACCCAGTATTCCGGAATCCCGGCGGCGGCGTACTTGGCGCGCTTCTCACCGAGATCGAACGCGCGGGACGAATCAGCGACTTCCACGATCAGCGCGATCTCGTCGGGACGCGGCCGTTCGCGCGCATAGCTTCGGGTCGTCCGAGCCAGGGCGATATCGGGCTCCGGCTCGTCGCGCGGCCCGAGGCGCAGGCTCAGGCTGTCGGCATACACGGCGTAGCGCCCCCGGCGCTGGTCGACGAGTAGCTCGTTCAGGCGGGTGACCGCATAGGCGTGCCGGTCACCTTTGGGGCTCATCTCGACAACGAGGCCATCGATGAGCTCGATGCCACCCTCGGGCAACAAGCCGCCGGCGGCCATGCGCTCGTAGATGTCCGTCGTAATCCGGTGGAGCCGCTCGGCCGCGGTAGACATGTCCGGATCATACCTCGCTTGGGGCAGAATTGCATCGCAGGTCAATGCCTCTCCACCCGCCCATCGCGTCATGCTAGCCACTTGCCGAGAAATACTTGCCGAAGGGCGGCGAGGGGCGATCGCCTGCGCGTCGGCGCCACCCGACGGGGGCGGGTTCGCGAGGTCGCGAAAAGTTCGTGAAGCGCCGCGTGAGCACGGCGTGAAAGGCGGTTTTGGATGTTTGGAGTTGTCCGACACTACAAGACCGAGCCCGGGCAGATCGATGCGATCGTCCGTCATACGCGCGAGCGCTTCATGCACCCGATCAGCCACGCTTGGGGCTTCGTCTCGTGGACGCTGATCGACGCCGGACCGGACGGCGTGGTCACCGCAAGCGTCTTCGACGACGAGCTGGGGGCCGAACTCGCCGCGGGTTGGGTCCGTGAGAATCAAGCAGCGACGGAGCTCGGCCACCCCAAGATCAGCGAAGGTCCGGTCGCGTTCCGCGACGTCAAGGAGCACGTACACTCCGGCCACGGATTCGTGTGGCACCTTGCGACGAAGCCGGGCGAGGTTGAGGAAGCGAAGAAGCGGATCGTCGAAGGCTACATCCCGACGATCGCCGAGCTGCCCGGGTACGCCGCGCACGGCGCGATCGACGCCGGCCACGGAGCCCTCTCCTGGCTGCTCGTGTTCGCGGATGAGGAGTCCGCGAAAACCGCGCGGGAACGGGCGCGCGCGTGGGCCGACAAGAACCTCGGAAGCCTGCTCGCGCATCCGCCCGAGATCGTCTTCGGCGAAGTGAAGCTGCGCATCCCCGCGCACGCGACCGTCACCGCGTAGCAGAACCGCCGCAACCGGTGACGTTGGGTCATCGCGCGACCTTCATGGTGGAGGCGCTTGACGGTCCGCATCCTCTTGTGTATATACATTGTATGAACAAGCCGCCCGCGACAACGTATCCGTTGCCTGCCGCTGTCCGCGCGGAGGCCAGCGACTTCGTCAAGATCGCGAGCGACGATTTCGATGCGCTTGTCATTCAAGACGCCCGCGTTTTCAAAGCCGGGAATTCGCTTGCGATCCGTATTCCGAGCGCGATTGCGAAGCACATCGAGCTCGAGGATGGAGCGGCCGTCGAGATGGCGGTCAGTCACGGGATGATCTACGTTCGCAAGGCACCTTCTCGGGCGCTCGCCGACCTGATCGAAGGGATTACGCCGGAGAATCTCCACGGGCCGGTCTTTGATGATCTCACCGGTTTCGAACGTTGGTAGAACCGTACGTTCCGGATACGGGCCATATCGTTTGGCTTTCGCTCGATCCTCAGCGCGGGCGCGAACAGGCTGGGCGCGGTCCGTTCTTGGTACTGTCGCCGCGTGCCTACAATGCGAAGACCTCGCTTGCCGTCGGCGTGCCCGTGACCTCGCAGCGCAAGAGATATCCGTTCGAGGTTCCGCTCGCTGCGGGCAGCTCGATCGCCGGCGTCGTGCTTGCAGATCAGGTCAAGAGCCTCGATTGGCGCGCCCGCTTCGCCGATTTCGCCGAGGAGATCTCCCCGGCTACCCTGCGCCGCGTGCGAAAGAAGCTCGCCACTCTTCTCCAGCTCGATTGAGCATGCGCCGACGCGCTGAGCGTCAATGCGTTCGCCAAAGGTTCCCGAGAACGAGCGCGACGTCGACGGCAACGTCTGGATACTCAGCCGGCGAGATGACATCGCCGGGCTTCGCTGCGTGCCGGTCGAGGCAGACCTCACGAGCGTCGCGTTGAAGCGCGTCCAGCCCACGCCCTCGCACGTCACGCCCGAACAACTCGCCAGCCTCCGCCGCCGCATCGCGGTCACCGACGCGGAGGCCCGGGTCTTCGACCCGGATCACCGGGAACACCCGGCGGCGCCAAGATATCAGGGTGACGAATGCGGCGAGATCACAGCTCGGCTAGATCGGGGTGACGAGTGCGGCGGGCGCAACCTTCGCGCCACCCCCCCGCCGTCACCCTGAGCCCGTCGAAGGGTGCGCTAGCCGAGGGCCTCGATCGCGTCCGCCGACGCCTCAGCAGCGCGCACGGCGGCCGCGTGCAGCTCGGCTCGCGCCTCCGGCGGGCTGACGATCGTGGCGGCGCCGCAGAAGCTCAGGACCCAGCCGACGATCTCCGCGAAGCGCGTGAGTTCGAACGTCAGGCGCACGGAGCCGTCGGGCTCGTCGGCGGTTTCGACTTCCGCCGGCCATTGGCGGCAGCGCACGAAGGCGGCCGCCGCCGGCTCGATCCGCACGACGACGCGCTGCGGGCTGCCGTCGCCGATCATCGTGCCGAAGCTGTAGCGCAAGGCATCGTCGAGACTGAGCCCCGGATCGGGAACGAACGTGTCGTCCTCGATCGTCGCATCGCTCACGCTATCGAGCACGTAGAGCTTCGGCTCCAGCTCGCCTTCCGTCAAGCCCCAGAGATAATAGCGCCCGTTGTGCGTGTGCACGGCGTACGGCGCGACGGTGCGGCGATCGGCGTGGGAACCGTCGCTGCGGCTATACGTGAACGAAAGCCAGCGATGCTCGCGTAGCGCCGAAAGCGCGCGGTCGAGCGTTTCGAAAAAGGCCGGCCCGCCGCGCGGCTGCGGATGGCGCGAGGAGACGACGGCCGTCCCGTCCCAATCGCCGATCGCGATGCGCGCGTCGAGGGCTTCCAGCACGTCGTCGAGCGCTTCGGAGATCGGGCCGCCGAGCGCCGAGATCGCGGCGCGAACTTGCGCGAGCTGCACGCGCGTGCGCGGATCGATGCCATAGCGCGCGATCGAAGCGCCCGGCGGAACGTGAAAGTGTTTGTCGTCCGGATCGTAGCTGATCGGCAGCCCGGCGTACGCAAGCTGCGCTTTGATGCGCTTGAACGAACTCTCGGACTTGACGCCAAACAACTCGTAGATGCGCTTCTTCGTGATCTTGCGATCCTGCTCGAGGATGCGAATGACCGAGACGAAGCGCTCGACTTTTCCCCCGTGCGCGGCGCGAGGGGGGTGGGTCATATTCTGACCCGGGCCGGCAACTGACCGACTGACGCCTTGGTGCACATTCACCTACACTATCGGTATGGAAGACAAGAATCCACAACCCGAAGCCTCGGCGCGGCTCAAGACCCTGATGAAGGAAGCCGGCCTCGCATCGTTTCGCCTCGATCCCGTGCGCCGCGGCCTCTCCTACCACGGCCGTACGCGGCAATGGTTCATCGTCGCGGCGTTGACCGCGGACTGGCTGCACATCTCCACCGTCGTCTGCAACGTCCCCGAGGAAGCCGGCCTGCGGGCGCAGCTCTTCGAAGCGACGATGCGCGCGAACACGGCGATGATGGTCGCGAAGTTCGCGGTCAGGCCGGACGGCCTGGTCCTTGAGATCGACTATCGGGCGGAGCATCTCGACGCGTCGGTCCTCGGAAATCTTCTTGGCTTCTTCTACTGGACGGCCGAGGAACAGTATCCGAAGATCTTCCGCATCGTCTCCGGCGACGAGACGCTGTGCGCGCTCGAGAGCAAGCTCTCAACATCGGAAGCCGCATGACGCGCGCCGACCGCATCGCGGGCTGCCTGTACGGCGCCGCGATCGGCGACGCTCTCGGGTCGGCGTTCGAATTGATCAATAGCGACGCGATCGAGCGCCGTCTCGGTGAGCCCATCGTACGGGAATACTTGCGAGCGATGCCCGGTTCGCTCTTGTCCCCGCGTGAACCAGGCCGGCCGACCGACGATACGGCGATGGCCCTTTCCGTCGCAACGGCGGTTGCAAGCAGCGAGCCGTTGACGGCCGGGTTATTTGCCAAGCGCTTCCTGGAAGATCTCGATCGCCATACCGGGCGGTTCGGCGAGATGTTTTGGACCGGCGGGCCCGGCGGCGCCACAACGCGCTCGCTCGCGCGTCTGGGGCGAGGGGCGGATCCCGCAACGTGCGGTCACCCCGAGGATGGCGGCAACGGAACGGCGATGCGCGTCCACCCGGTCGGGTTTCTCGCGGATCGCGATACAGTGCTCGAGGTTGCGGCGGTGCAAGCGCGCGTGACGCATGGGCATCCGGCCGCGATCGCCGCAGCCGCGGCCCAAGCGGCGATCGTGCATGACGCGCTGCACGGCGTGGAAGCGTCGCTGGATGTCCCCGCCGGTATCGTCGATGCGACGTTCGTCAAAGCGTGGCACGACTTGCACCGCGATCTCGCGCCGTCCGGGCTGCGTTTGCCGAGCCGGCTGCGCAACGTGGCGATGAGCGCGTGGGAAACGGTTGCCGCCGCGGATGCCATCGCGACGTGCTTCGCCGGCGATCCGGTGGCGGCGATCGGCGTCGCGGCGGCCTCCGGCGGCGATACCGACACGATCGCATCGATCACCGGCGCGATCGTCGGCGCTCGCTCGGGACTGGGGGCCTTCCCCGCGGCGTGGATCGACGGGCTCAGCGCACGGACGCTGCTTGACGGCGTTCTCAAGGAAGTGCTTGCAAGCGCACGGTGCGGGGGCTTGAGTGAGCGAGTTTAGGACGAGCGCTACGCATCCGCTGAGGGTCGACATGGTCGACGTGCCGGGAACGGGCGGGCGAATCGGCATGACGCTGTGCCCGGGGCGTTCCGACGATCTATCCTTCAACGGCATTCGCTGGCGGCGCGACCTCGACGCCGACCTCGAGGTGATACGCCGCGTGGATCCGTGCCTGCTGATCACGCTCAACGAATCGCACGAATTCAAGGCTCTCGGCGTTCCTGATTTCGCAAGTGTGCTTGCGACTAGCGGCCTTCCGTGGCGGCACCTCCCGATCCCAGATGCCGGCGTGCCCGGCCCGGCATTCGAACAAGCGTGGCGAACCGTCGGCCGCGAAGCGCGCGAATGCCTACGCGCCGGCCGTCTCGTCGTGATTCACTGCCGAGCGGGCCTCGGCCGAACCGGCATGATCGCGGCCCGGCTGCTGGTGGAGCTTGGAATGAACCCGGATGCAGCCATCACCGCCGTCCGCGAGGCGCGCCCCAAAACAATCGAAACACCGGCGCAAGAACGGCATGTCCGAGAAGAGCTCCCAGGGGAACGACGGACTCGCGTCTGATAGCTTCCCGAGGCCGTAGGTGGACCTTCGGTCGGCATGGGCTTCCCAAGCGTGGCCAACCGTTTCCACCGCCGCCAGATCTAGTGATCGCCGTGGCGAGGCGCGCGGCTAGCAAGCCGAAATGGCCCGGCTGGGTCGGCGCGGCACATCGGCGGCGTCATTTCACCCGAGCGGGGCACAGAGGCGGGCATGTATCCACATAAATCGCCTAGCTGCTTCAGGCTCGTCTCTCCCAGGTTGGTCTCTGTTGACACCGCTTTTCCCCCATGCTACGTTTTACCGTGCGTCTGGGTTGAGTCGCCGAGCGTCTCATCTTAGGGCTTTTAGCCCTAAAGCCCAGTCGCTTTTTCTTTTGTATTGACGCGTTCTGTTCTATGTACATCTGTTATATAGACGAATCGGGAACGGCCGACGTCCCGGGAAATACCTCGCACTTTGTGCTCGCGGGGCTTTCAATCCCGATCTCCAGCTGGCGTGATGCGGATCGTGAGATTACGGACGTTCTAGCGCACTACCGCCTTGAGAAGGAAGAGCTTCATACAGCGTGGATATTGCGCGACTATCCTGAGCAAACGCGGATTCCCGGCTTCGAAACAATGGACTCTGCGACACGGAGATCAGCGGTTGAACGGGAGCGCGTAACTCACCTACTGAAACTTCAGCGCGCCCAGCAAAATAAAACGTATCGCCAGCAAAAGAAGAACTATGCGCACACACGAGCGTACGTACATCTTACACTTGCTGAGCGCAAACGCCTTATCGACGAGATCGCTCAACGCGTGGCGAGTTGGGCCTTTGCACGACTTTTTGCGGAGTGCATCGACAAGAAACACTTCGATCCGACAATAATGCAGCGCGATATCGGTGAGCAAGCTTTTGAGCAAGTAGTCTCGCGCTTCGAGCTGTACCTTGCGAATTTGAGCCCAGACGTCGAGCACCGGATTTTCGGAATCCTGGTCCACGACAATAATCAAACCGTCGCTACGAAACACACCGAAATGATGCGCAACTTTCACCAACACGGGACTCTTTGGACCAACATCTTTCGAATCATCGAAACACCCCTTTTTGTCGATAGTAAGCTCACGCGGATGGTTCAGCTCGCCGATCTCTGCAGCTACGCGCTCCGTCGTTACGTTGAGAACGACGAGACGGCACTCTTTCGGACGATTTTCCAGCGCGCGGACAGCGCTCGTGGAGTCGCCGTTGGGGTTCGTCATTTCACCCGTATGACGTGCGCGTGCTTGATCTGCCAAGCACACAGGCGGCCGCAGGCTACCCGCTAACCCCGCGTATAGGGGAGCACGTGCACTTCGGGCGGCGGATTCGTGTGAAACCGCGCGTGCACGCTGGGCGAGGTTGACGTTAGGGGAGCGACGTGGATCAAGCTCGGTTGGCCCTGCGCCTGTTGTGTGCGCTTTTGGCGCCCCGCCGCAGCAGCAATCCCGCCTCCTGCCCTTAACTCAATCGTCTCGCGGCGTTGCCTCGTCTGCCGGGTTACGCGTCGGATGCTCAGTCTCGAACGGGCCATCTTTATGATCGGTACTTTTTCGATTGCGCGCAACTCGTTCATGACCGTGCCGTTGGCGTTGCCATCCACAAAATCGAGAAGGCCCTTCCGCCCCGCACCAGCCAATCCAAGCGCGCGGTTTTGAGAGTGTCCCACCAACTGGAGTGCGGTTTCCTTGACTGCCCGCCGAGGCAGCCCGGCTCGCCTCGCGACACAAGTTTAATGAGTCATTCCAGACGCCCCCCCTCGCCGCAAGCGGTCGCGTGGGCGGTTGGCGTGCCATGCGGTTTGCTTAGAGATGCTTAGTGAGGCTTCTTACGACCATTGCTGGACCGGCATTCGTTCCGTTTTGCCCGATAATGCCAGCATAGGCCCACTGCTGGCCGTAGTCGATGCGGAAGCTTTCAGCTCGAATGAGACCACGCGCTGCGCGTGATTTAGTGTGCGGCGCCTTGAGTTTAGTGGCGCTTGATTCGATTGTCAAGCGCTGAGTTCAAGTGGCTTGATCGTTGCTGCAATCTCCGCTGAGTTGCTGTAGTCGCGAGACTGGATCTGCGACGGTTGTGGCGTGTCGCTTGCGGTTTCTTTGGGGCGATTGATGTATGATGCGGTTGGAAGTTGCGGAACTCTCGGAGCGCCGCGAACGAATCGCTCGGGATGCTTGGCATACGCCGCGTCCAGCACGACCTGGCGCTGCCGTAGGATCGCGCCTGCGCGGCCATGATGGACGTCTGACGGCGATACGAGCGCGAGCGAGCTGTGGCGATGCTGCGTGTTGTACCACTGCACGAAGGTGCGGCAGAAGACGCGCGCCTCAGCGAGATTAGCAAACGTCTTTGGGAATTCCGGCTGATACTTGACGGTCTTGAACAGCGACTCGATGTGCGGGTTATCATCGCTGACGTGAGGCCGAGAATGACTCTTGGTCACGCCTAGATCGGCAAGGAGGAAGGCGACGGGTTTCGAGGCCATCGAGCTGCCGTTATCAGAATGCACCGTCAGCTTTGCCGGGTCGACGCCTTCCTTGCGGATCGTTTCCGACAGCAGAATGCGAGCCAGCTCGGAGCTTTCGCGATCGGCGACCATCCAACCCACGACGAAGCGGCTGTAGATATCGACGATCACGTAGAGATAGAAATAGCTCCATTTCCGCGGCCCGTGCAGCTTGGTGATGTCCCAGGCAAACACCTGACGCGGCGCCGTCGCGCAGAGCTCAGGCTTTACGCGTGCAGGCCGCGTTGCCTGATCGCGCCGTTCGCCGACCTCGCCGACGCTGTGGAGAACCCGATACATCGTCGCCATCGAGCAGGGATAGGTCCCCTCGTCCATGAGCGTCGCGTGGATGTGCGGTACGCTGCGATCTACGAAGCGCGGCTGATGAATCGCATCCAAGACGATCTGACGTTCCTCCATGCTCAGCGCCAACGATGACGGACGGCGCGTGCGGGTATCGCTGCGTTCGCTTCGCGTGAGTTGCCGTATTTGATACCGCCGCTGTTGCCGCGAGGGCCGCGAGGAAGGGTTCACTCGTTCAGGCGGATCCTCGAGCGCTGGAGGCTCAAGCACGTGACGACGCCGAAAGCTCGCTCGCGCGTGCCCAACGTGCCGGCAAGCTTCGCGTTCGCCAAGCTCGGCCGCGAGATCCATTACGATTTTCTCGACGGCGGCAAGTCCGTCTGTTCCGCGCTCTCGCCGACTACGGACCGCAAGAGCGCGTATGCTTTTCCCTGGATGTCAATCACCCGTTCAGCCTTGGCCAGGCGCTCCGCCAAGGTGGCGTTCTCCTTGCGCAGGCGCGTGTTCTCCACGCCTTGCGGATCGGGCTTACGCCCCCGCTTGGCGTCGAGCGGCGCTCCGGCGGCGCGCTGCTTACGCCAGTGGAAGAGATGCGATGAGTAGATGCGCTCCCGGCGGCAGATCGCCGCTCGCTCGATCGCCGAGGCGCGGTCGTACTCCTCGAGAATGCGGGCCTTCTCGGCCGCAGAAAACCGCCGGCGCGCTGCCTTGGCGGGAACCTCCGGGTCCGGAGATTCGTGGTTCCTTTGCATGCGTGAGACCTTTCACGCCCTCACTAATTATGTCCGTTCGGATGGCCTCACGCGAAACTGAAACAGAGGGATGCCGCCGCCGGCGTAATGGTATGAGGTCGAGGATTCGCCCAATCCGATCCAGGTGTCTTGTGTGTTAGAAAGAGCGATGTAGTGTCCGGTATTTTCGGCCCATACACACGTTTGCCAGTTGCCATTTGGGCAATTCGCTTTTTCCGCAAAAAACGCTTGGTCTGCCGCAACGTATGCCGAAGCCGCCGGTTGAAGGTCTGCAACTCCACTCCCTCCCGAAAATCGCACTCCCGGACTACTAAGGTACAGCCCGAGGAACGTGCCTTCCGTGGCATCGCTATACGAATATGCTCCCGCAGCAACCGCTGATGCCTCAGCACGAGCTTGTTCCTCGGCGTATTCGTCGATGACGAGATTCGCAAATGATGCTGGATACGAGACCGTCGCGCGCTTCGTGTTGACGTCAACCAGCCAGCGTTGCTCGTCTCCCGAAAGGGCCGAGAGCTTCACGGTTCCGAGCGATGCTTGACCAGACGAAAGCGCAACCCAGCGGTGCAGCGTTGCGTAAGTGCTGTCTTGCTTGATGACAAGCAGATACGATCCGACTGGGATATTGGAGAGCGAGAACGCTCCCGATGGGCTCGTTGTTGTCGTTGCGGTAATGGAGGCGACCTGCTCGCAGGCGTTGACGGCTTGCGTCTGTGCGCTATTGCACGTGAAGAAATCCGACCCCGTGCCGAGGGTAACGGTGAATCCGCTCAAGGGCAACCCTGACGTGTATTCAATGAGCGTCCCGGAAAGCGACGCCGTTGGGGTTGCGGTTGCCGTCGCCGCGGGGGTCGATCCGGCGCCGCCACATGCGGAGAGTGCGGAGATCGACAGGAGGATGGCAAGAGTTAGGAGATGCTTGGACGCTCGCATGTAGCCTCAATTTGCTGTGAATATAGAATCTCGTGATAGAGCGGGAGCCGGAGTTATCGGAAGCCGCCGGAATGTGCGGGTTTAGCCATCGATCATCTACGACGCTTGCTTGGCCTCCGTGAGCGACGCAGTGCGGGTCACATTGCGTTACGCCCGCAATGTGTTAGGGTCAAGCGCAGGCGCGTCCATGACGCCTCGCTCTCGCCTTAGCAGTATAAATGCAATAGATAGAACACGCGATTCATAAGACACTTGGCTTAATAGAATGGCATGTAGCGACTTTATCGGCTAGCGAGAACGTAGACTTTAGCGGAAGCCGTTGCCGCAGGTTCGCCATGAGACCTTGATCGAAGGAGATTGTTAGCGTCAATGAAGCCGTAAACACCTGTTGATCGTAAATAGAGGGCATCCTAAGTGGGCGGTGGAGTTGCCCCTATGAAAGCCGGAAAACGCAGCGAGTGATGAATTGGTGCTGATGAACTCTCGCGGCGAGAGCATCCGGAGCGCGCTGTGGGGATGAACGGTATTATAGTCTTCGAACCAGGCGTCGAGGTTGCCGAGAACCGTCTCGGCGTTGGGGATCGGATTGCAGCGGACGAAGTCGCGCTTGAACGTCTTGACGAACGCCTCCGACATCCCGTTGGACTGAGGGCTGCGCACGGGTATGAAGCACGACCAGAGGCCAACGGCCTGAGCAAAGTCAATCGTATCGTCCGCCGTGTAGCCACTACCGTTGTCAGAGAGCCATTGGATCCGATGCGCGTGCGGTAGCCGCCGAAGCGGCGCTCGACGGAGAGCAGCATCAAATCTCGCACCATCTCGCCGCTGATGCCGGCGGTGCTGGCCACCCAGGCCATCACCTCGCGATCGCAGGTGTCCAGGACGAGGGCGATGCGAACGATCTCCCCGTTCCAGCAGTGAATCTCAAAGCCATCGGAACACCAGCGCATGTTGGAGCGCAGGGTCTGGACCACGCCATCGTGGACGCGATCGATCCGCTTGCCGGTGCACGGCTGCAAGAGCAGATTGGCGGCACGCATGACGCGATAGATCCGCTTGTGGTTGAGCCGCGGCAGCCCAGCGTTGGTCCGTTCCCGGTTGAGCAAGGCCATGATGCGACGGTAGCCGTACGTCGGTCGCTTGTCGACGAGCGGCCGGATCGCATCCAGCAACTCCCCGTCCTCGACCTTACGGTAGGCCCGACGCGATCGTCGGCCCTGAGCGATTTGCTCGATGAGATTCGAGCGGCTGACCTCGAGCGTATCGGCGATCGCCTTCACCGGGAATCGTCCGCTGGCGGCGATGGCAAGCGCGAGAGCAGTTTTTTTTCCTGCGCTAGCGTCAGCGCCTCGCGCAGGATCTCGTTCTCCATCGTCTTCTTGCCGAGCATGCGCTCGAGCTCACGCACTTGGCGCTTGAGCTCACGCACCTCGTTGGCCCCGACGACTTCATCGTCGGCGCGGACGGCTCGGCGGCTGCCTTCGGCTATGCGTCGTCTCCAATGGAAGAGCAGGCTGGGGGAGACGCCATGAATTCGCGCCACCTGGGAGACCGACATTCCGGGCCGCTGGGTTTCCTCGACCAGGCGCACCTTTTGTTCCACGGAGTAGCGCCGCCGGCGCTCGACGCCGGTGATGATCTCGATTCGTTCCGTCATAGTCATACGCATAGGCCTACGCCTATGGCCTTAAGCTATGCCGCGTGTCCGGTCCAAAACGGGGCCGCTCCAGCCGGTGATGATTCTCGATTCGCTCCGTCATAGTCATACGCAAGGCATAGGCCTACGCCTATGGCCTTAAGCTATGCTGCGTGTCCGGTCCAAAACGGGGTCGCTCCAGGCCCCTTGACAACCAGGCCCAGCCCTGGATATATTAACTATCCAGCCCGCGCCTCGGAACAATCCGGCGGCACGAGATGCGAAGACTCCTGGTTCCAGGAGGACTTCGAGAAAGTTAGCGAACGGCGTCAAGAGTGCGCTCATGAGCCGTGTGTCGCCAGCAGGTCTGCCGCCCCTTCCTACCCCGCTCGACCCTGCACTTTCCCCGAGAGTCGAAGCCAAAAGGAAGCACGAGCTAGCTGGAGCGACGCGTATTAAGCCTCCGTCCGCACTCCCTCTTCCACACACAATCAAAGAGAGTTCGTAGTCTGCCCGTTCCGTCAGTCCCGTGAGACCCTGCACGTCTCTCGCCAGCGACTGAAAGGAACCGACTCAATGCCGCGTTACCACCAACTCGCCTGCGAAGTCTGCCTCGAGCGTCGCGTCGCGCCCGGATCCATCCGCTGCCCCAAATGCGACCAAGAACTGCGCGATGCTGCTGAGGTTCGACAAGAATGCGTCGGCCCCGAGCCAGATGGACGCCCACTCCGAGAACCTCGCGCAAGCCATCGAGATCGTATTGACGACGTTCGCTGCATGATTGACGCCGAACAACTCGGCGAAGACTTCGACGATACGGCCGCCGACTCTACCTGGCGCGGAGCGGAGATCCAAAACTCTCACAGCGCAACGCAGAGCTTACGACCGGACTATCGCCCGCTCGAATGGAGCGAAGATGATGAGTCATTCCCATTCATCATCGATGAATGGAGCGCGATCGAGGCCAAAGCGCTCTCCCCTCGTATCATGAGTCGACACTTCCTGATCACTGGAGAAACGGGCTCCGGCAAAACCGTGTCCGCGGTCAAACCGCTCCTGAGAAGCGCGCTGGCCTATCGTGCCAGTGAGGCATTCAACCGCACAAGCTTGCTCGTTATCGATCCGAAGCACGAGTTGCAGCAGATCGTTCGCGACGAATGCGCGCCTCTGGAGCGTCCGACCCTGATGCTCGGTCAAGCGGGGTCGCCTCGCGTTCGTCTCTTCGAGGGCTTCGCAGGCCGAAGCGCCGCAGCATCCGTGTCGTATGCCCTCTCCCTCTGCTCGCCGGCTTTCGTCCAGTCTCGCGGAGCCATGGAGGCGTATTGGAAAAACTCTGCACTGCAGATCATTACGTGCATCTTTGCGGCAAGAGAAGCCGCATCTAAGTTCGGCGATATCAATTTCCGTGAAGTCCTTCGGATCAGAGCGACCTTGCCGGAGGCGCTAAAGGCGATCGAAATGACGCCTGCGTTTAACGTTGGGGACAACTTCTTCGCAGTTGATCTCGCGTTCTGCCATCTGATCATGAGTCATCCATCAATCCTTCAACCCTTTGCGATCCTCTGCCGGGATCTGGGGATGGAACCACGAGAATACGCAAAGCTCACGTCGCTCTTAGATGCGCCTCCCGGACAACGCGCGAGCGAACTCTCAACGGCATTGCTGTACCTAACAGACCTGGCAGAAGCCGATCTCAACCGATGCGTGGACCTCGCACCAGCCTGGTTTCCTAGCTCGGGGACAGCGTCGGTGCGAGACTCCGTCGAGGACGGCGTCGCCATCGTTTTTTCACCAGACCTTGGTTCGTCCGGAGCCGAGGTGGCTGGCCGCGTCCTCAAGACCAAGTACTTTGAGGCCGCCTTCTGCCGCTCGAATAAGCACCGCCCGATGTTCTACATCTGCGACGAGTTTCAACGGTTTATCACCTCGGACCCGGAAAGCGGTGAACAAGCGTTTCTCGACCGGTGCCGCGCCTACCGCGTAACCTGCGTCCTCGCAACACAGTCTCTGGCGGCTATCAAGAACCGGCTCGCGCAGCAGAACACCAGTCATTCGAGCGACGTGGACGCAACGCTCAATATTCTGCTCGGGAACACGGGCAACAAGCTCTTTTTCCGAAGCACGGAACGGGAAACGCTCGAGGCCGTTGCACGCCTCATGCCACACCCGCGGCGAGGCGGGCTTAGCGCGGTACAGCTTTGCCCCCCATCGCAACTTGGCGTCGGCGAATGCTACTACGTATTTGCCGATGGTGCCGCCGGACGCGGACGCGTCACGGTGGGACCCGTCACTCCCAACGCGATCTCGGGTCCGAGCGTACTCGTGCGTCTCTTGGGGAGTATCGACATGCCGACAGCGCTCGTGGCCCAAGACTCCATGGTCGAAGCGACGACGGTTTTACTCGCTCGCGAAGTCGAAATTGAACTCGACGTCCGCGGCGGGGATGCCAGTGCCGTCCGCCATTTCACGAGCATCCTGGGCCAACTACGAGATCGCGGGCTCCGCATCGCTACCACCGGACTTGCAACCGCTACCGGCGGCGGCGCACTCATCCTCAGCCTCGGTGACGTCGGCCGACGCTCGGCACACCCGTACTGCCAACTCCACTACCGCTCAACGGCCGAAGATCCGCGCCTCGATCCGAGTCGCACCGAGAATAAACTCGAGGGCATCTTCGACGCCTTCGCGACGTCCGAAGTTTGGGGACACACACTCGCCCGGCATCTCTTCGGACAATACGGCTATCCCGATGGGCAAGTCGTCATCGACTTCGCAGATCCGGTCATCGCCGCACTCCGCCTCGGATACTCGGGCATACACACCTTCGACGCAAACTCCTATGTGAATCTGTACCGCCGCCTGTGCGCCTACGATCGGCCAATTTCAACAATCCAGGCGATTCGACTCGGGTTGCTTGATCGCGTCTGCGACTGATGCTCACCCACCGGATGGCCACCTCGCTCAGCCACCTGACCGTCATTTCTCCAAGCCGCTCGCACCATTGACGGTTGACCTGCATCCCGCCCAAGAAGTGAACGGACCGTGACGGCCGCTGAAACGTTCGAAAGCCAGTGCCGCCCTTAGCCGTGTGAGAGCGAATATCGTATGCGGCCTAAGACGCCGTAACTCGCCGCCGATGGAAGAACGGGGATATAGACGCATAGGGGAGAGTTGGCGGACGGATGGCGGAGATCGATGCCACAAGCGAAGGCATCTCGAGGAAGCTGATCCGTGAAGCACGTCACCGGGCACCCCGTTCTGCGCGACTATATCCCAGTGTCATGCGTTCCATTAAGGGGCTTCCCGTTACCGGACAATTCGGCTTTGGATCAACGGCGCGATCTACAGCGAAGCGACAAACTGGCGAATTGCTGCCAACAAGGGAAAGGCCGGATTCCGCCGACAGGAAAGATGCGCGCACGCGTTATGCACCTGCACTACAGCAACTACATGCCCTCTATCAGTGTTTTCCCCCGAAGACGCAACACTGCTCAGTCCCGCGGACCATGTCTTTCAAACCTCGACCATAGGAAGGTATAGTAACGTTGATCAAGCTAGCTGAACTCGCCGATGAGTTGGATGCCCCTGTCGATCGTCTCGTGATGCTCATCGACGACGTGCTTGGGCCAAGGTTTCTTCTGGAAAGTGAGAGCCAGGCCGTACCCGACCGGGTAGCTGCCACCGTACGATCGCATCTCAACCGTTCAGTCCGCATCAAGCGGCAGTTCATGGCGGCCGCAGCACAAACGCTTGAGCAAACATATTGCTTTCAGTGTGCGGCGAGAGCTTCCGGGTGCGGCGAGATCTCGCTAGGCCGACCGACCTGCGACGTTTGTGGCGCCCCGATTTTCCCAGGGCTCGCGTTGCTCGGTGATCCAAACATGTACGTCTGCCTCGAAGGAGAAGTCGCAAGCGACCTCTCGGAGGTGATGGCGCGCATCGGCGTCTTAGAGTATCCCCTTGAAGAGGTGGGCGTTTGGTGTCAGGATCACTATCGAGGGCAATCGGGCGGGAGGCGTCCCATTCGCTACGATCAGATCCCTGTTCGCGAGATGCCGTTGCCGGACTCGAGCGTGCGAGACAAAGCCCAATACGCTGATGCGTTCGTACGTGGCCTTTCGTATGAAGAACGGCTGCGAAGGCGCATGCAACTAACAGCAACCGCTAAACAATTCGGGCCTCGCTCAGCATCAGAGATCGATTTGGAGCGTCTCGTCCTACGCGACGCCAATGCCGTGCAGCGCAGTGACTGGGAATGGGAATCGCGTGCGGTCGTGTGCGATTCCTACGTTGTCTCCTTCGCCGATCATAAAAAGCGGCTAATCATCGAGGTCGACGAGCCCCGAAAGAACCGTGCGCTCGCTCTTGCCGGCGACCGCGTCAGAGATGCGCATCTGCACTTAGCGGGCTACGAGGTCCTGCACCTCTGGGATGCCTATATTATCGCGGCCGCGAAAGAGCCTTCCCTTCTAGTGGAACTGCGCGACCTTATCGAGCACTGGTTCGCTGAATGCACGTCAGTTCGAGCACGAACCCGAGGAGCGTTTCTCGAGGAATGCCGAAGGTACGATGCGATGGTTGGCTTAGGATATTCAGAACAGATTGCCGAGCAGGCGGCGTGCTCTATCGGCCTGTCTCCGGAAGAGATTCGGAAACTCGGGCCGCTCACGGCGTGGGAGCGGGACGAACTTTGGCGCGGCTCGATGTCCGCGGAGGCGATCGCTAACGTCCAGGCGGTTCGCTGGTGGGAAGCAGCTGGGTACTCCCACGCGCAGGCGCTTCTAGCCGTTCAATCCGGGGAGACCGCCGAGCGGATTCGGCATCGCGCCGGATGCTATACGCGTGCGAGGTTTGCAGGCGAGGATTCTCGCGATTTCGCTCTCGATCCTCGCTGCGACCCGGACGATCTCGAGGGACTGGATCTGTCAGAGGCCGAAGTCGATTTCGCAAGGCGTTTTCATCCGACACCCGAGACCGTGGAAGCCATTCGATCGCTGAGAAATCTTGTAGAGAGCGGTGCCAGCGAGCAGAGCGAAGTAATGCAGGCGCTCGCGACAGCGGAGAGCGTCGATGTGGTAAGGCGCTTTGAGTCAGAATGCCGCTGGCGCAGTATTGGATACAAGGAAGCCGATCTGTACGACGTCTTGACTGCCGAGCGTTCGGACGAGCGGACGTGGCAATGCGCTCGGGAGCTGTTGGGAGTTGGGCTGAATCATACCGATGCGCTCAGGTTTGCACTTACGGAGGAATGTGGAGGAGCTTTCCATGCACTTGCGCCTTTCACGGCGGACGAGCTAGCCTTCGTAGCAAGGCGCGAAGCCGCAGCTGAAGGGCTGCAGGACATCGAGCGGCTGCGCTCGGCCGTCGATGAGAGGCTTTGTGCTTTCGAAGAAGTGTCGGCCGTTCTGATGACTGGCGCTACGAGCGAAACGGTGTCGCAGTTCCTGGAATTCAAACGCTGGCAATCGCGCGGCTTTCCTGCAGACCAGGCACAAGAAGCCGCGCACCGGAAGCTGAACCTCGAAGCCGCCTTGCTAAACGTTGCCCGGTACATTTCGGCCGGATTTACCGAAGATGAAGCTCGGGGCTTTTCCGCGGCCGGCCACGATCCCGCAGCACTAGACGCCATCCTACCGCTGACTCAAGCCGAGCTTCAGTACTTCGCGCGCAACGCTCCGGATCCCAAGTACGTGACAAACGTGCAACTTCTTCGTGACTGGTACGTTCCTGAAGGTGTCGCATACGTCTTGCAGCGGGACTGCTCGCTTCAGTCCCGTCGCGAGGCCGCGCGATTCGAAAAGACGTCGGGTGCCTCGTAGGTCGACGGCCCCTTCTTCGGACATTCCCCAGACGGACTTCTGCCGGCCGCGACACGAATCTCGCTTAGAGTTAACCCTCACTCATTTCCTTCGAGCTGATGCCAGCTACTCACAAAGGCCTTCCTTAAGCCCTCCAGGCGAGCTGGAAGAACATCCTCGCAGGTCATGCCGAAGTACGTAGCCGCGCGCGTTGCCCCGACATAAAGATACTTGTCAAAGAGCGAAGGCTCACTCGCGGCAAGGCTGTCGATCGAGATGAAGAACACGGCCTCAAACTCAAGACCTTTGATATGATGCGCGCTAAAGACGCGGACGTTCCCCTCGTGGCCGATTGTTTCGCCACCACGACAAGCGGTCACGGCGATATTGTCGGAGAGCAGAGCTGAACCTAGTCGTCGCGCGGTTGGCTCTACTTCGTCCTCCCCATTAACGAAAACCGCAATTGAGGGCAGCGATCCAACGAACCGCTCGATCGCTCGTATGCAATCTGCGATCCAAGTGACTGCTTGCTCCTGAGACGTCTTTTCCACTAAGGCGGGACGCACACCGTTTGCGTCCACGTGATCGGGCAAAGGTGATCGGTCCGCTCCAGTCGCTCCGATTCGGCCAATTTCGAACGCGAGGTCATTCAGTTGTTTGCTCTGTCGATATGCTATTGCGACGTTTTGTGTCACGACGTCAGGAAGCGCCCAACGCAGTTGCTCAATTGAGGCCGTACCCCATATCGTGAGACGCTGATTAAAGTCGCCGCATGCAAAGAAAGAGCGCGTTATTGGACTAACAATTGAGGCCATGCATGCAAGCTGGATTGGGGAAAAGTCCGTTGCTTCGTCCACGAAGACCTGGTTACGGTAAAGCTGGAGCACCGATCGCAGGGGCGTCCAGGGTCTCCGATCAAGTCCCGATAAGACGGTTGGCTTCCTAAGAAGTGCCGCAGAGAACCTGAGCAGTTGCAAGAGTATAATGTCGAGCTCACGGGGGTCGATAGGCGAGTCCGCCGCATACTCTCTGTTGAGATACCAGCGGCCCTCAACTGCCCTGAGGTCGCGAAAGCGGCGATAACGCGCGGCGGCACCATTGATGTAGCTAGCCGCGGGAGATGCGACAAATCTCAGAGAGGCTTGGGCTGCTAGTCTCTCCCCAGCTTGCCGTAATTCCCATTCGGCTGGCAGGCGGTCGCCAAGCCAACTGATGATCTGTTCACTCTTAGTCCCTTTATTGAGCCCTGCTTTGGATGCTGTCGCAACTGCAAGTGCGCGCAGAGCTCTGTAATAGTCGGCGATTGCGCGTGATTCGCTTTGCGGACTGGCCAACGTCTCATTTTCGTCAGCGGACGTGCCTGCGTCTCCCAGTCTTATCGATCGCGAGTACGCATGTAACTCCTTGAGAAACTCAGGGTTCGCCGTTATTTCCCTTCTTAGCCAATCCTCGATCTGCTTCGCAGTACTAGCATCATTTCTTTCATACAGCGCGTCAGCTACGTCAGCTTCGAGGGTGATTGATTCGACTAGCTCCGTGGCGTCTGCATGCCAGGGGAGCTGAACAAGACGGCTCCCGAGGCCCCGGATATCCTCGTCTTGGGAGGCGATTAGAACTTCGGCCGCCTTTCTAGCTTCGGCCCGAAGGTACTCAAAATCCCACGTTGCGAAATCTTCAAAGAGCTGAATACTACGTTGTAAAGTTTCCGGGCCCAAGTTATCGGAGTGTTCACTTAGGACGAGCGCTGCAGCGTTGTTGGGAGATTTTAGGAGTCGGAATTCACTTCTTGCTACCCGTCTGCTAAAGTCTGCCCACGTTCTTAGGTTATCGTCAGATGCAGGGACGCTCTCCCTAGCGAAGGCCTCCTTTAGGTACTGCGAGAGCAACTCCGTCGGTGTGAACATTATCCAGCTGACGGCATGATCCACGCCTGCCTTGTTTGAACGCTCAAGGAGTTCACGTTCTTGAGCCTCAAGTAATTCGAGATTCCGCTTTTGAGAAAGACGCCGTATCAACGTGGTAGTTTTTCCGCTGCCGGGAGGGCCAGCTAGAAAGAATCGTGTGTCGAGCGGAAGGCGAAAGATATGGTCCTGAAATCGGTCGAGCACTGGCTGGTCACGCAACCCCATGTGCGTGATGACACTACGTCGCAACCCCTCGTAGACGCTATTTCTGAGCTCCTCCCGTGCTGCGAAGGCAGCGAGTGGATCCGTGACATCTATTGGTGGGGCTGCTATGCGAAGGATCTCGAGGAGTGAACCTATGGTAAGGGGAGTGGCACCAAAACGCGCTCCTTCGACACGCGTCTCAATCGAATCCCATTTGATCTCTGCGTTGGTTGGATGAAGAACTGCTCGCTCGGTGATGCGAACGACCCGACCATCCGGAAACGTATAGGTTTCTCCTACGGGCAAGGAAGCAACGCTGCCTACCGGAGTAAGATAGCTGAACACCCCTGGCGGCAGACCCTGCCGAGCGCGGCAGAAATACAAGACCCATTCCTTGCCGCTTTCTTCTTCGCGCACCGCCACGCGAGCAATCGCCGGTTCCTTACGAAGCGATTCGTACGAAGTTCGATTATCATTCAAGACTTTGGAGAGATACTGCAGAGAAGCCGCTGAGTTGAACGTGTTTAAAGTCGGAACTGCGGCGGTCAGGCCCGGTTGCTCCTCAAGTTTGCATTTAGCTTCTTGAGCGATGCGCTCGAGCGTGTCGACTATCTCGCGCGCAGCGACCTGGACCTCCGAAATAGACGCCGGATCTTTCAACATAGCAGCGTATGATCTCCCTATTAGTTTAATCGAGTTGTATTGCGCTCCAGGTGGCCGCCAGTGCGTCGCCGCGCAACTGGCCAGCGCCCCAAGGATAGATAACGCCGTCGCAGATCCCGCCACCCAAGTAGCGAGCCCGTGTGCCTTTCATCGACCGTATTTGGCCATTCTTACTTCCGAAGGGGATAGAATCGCCTCGCAGAGTACGCAGAATGACCGATCCATATCAAGATCTTGCGGGCTATGAGTGTGCTCGCCGATCGTTGGCGGTGGATTGTCGTTTGCGAGATTCACTAGAACGACATCGGGGGTTCGCCCAGCCGCGAAGCCGAGTGGCAGGCATATGAAGGCGAGGCAACAGGCTTCGCCTCCTTTCTTGTGACCAGGCTGAACAGACTCGCTCAGGATTCGCCAACCTTGGCCGGTGAGGAAGATTAGAACGCTGTTCTTGAATTGTTGCCCAGTTGGCGAGGCCTCGTAGCGTAAGGTCAATAGTCTAGACGATCCCAATGACATGCCCCATAACATGAAAGACAGCGGAGATTAGCACAGCAAAAAGAGATGCGCTTGTGGCCACGCCAGTCCCGAAACGAAGAATATTCGTCGATGTCCTCAATTTCGCATATTGGGTGACGCCGTCGATTAGGAGCGCGGCGGTGGCGGCGCATGCGAACGGGACCAATGCCGCGCCTAGCAATATTGGGACCGGCGCCAAAAGTAAACCGATCATGAGTCCAGTGCAGCGCGCGCACAGGTGGAACTGCCGCCCTCGTATGATGAACGAGCGATCGGGTCGACGGTGGCACGCCCAGCTGTAAGGGATACGGCTTTCCACGAAGACGGCAGTCGTTACGGCCTCAAGAAAAACGAGCGGTTGGTTACGCATCTCGGCTGTTCCATCGGCGAGCAGGTTGCCGTCCTTTAGGATGGTTACAACAAAGCGCCTTCGCGCACACTGGCGCAGCGCACGCTCGACTGCACCCGTGATGGCCTTCCCATCAAAAATGGCCGGTCGCGCCGGTCGTCCAGCATTGCTTGCACTACCAACGACGTCGCGGGGTGCGCCGTAGTTGCGCAGCCTGAGCATCCGCTCACTCCGATACGCCGCAGCCTCGCTTGCCATTAGGCCGTCAATGTGCGCTACAAGGCTTACGCCGTGTGACTGAGCAATCAGAGCGAGCTACCCAATCGGCCCTGCGCTCCGCTGGCGCACGCGAGGCGCGACGCAGCTCATGAACCCAATTTCGAACGCCGACACCGAAACTAAGGTGTCATACGTTTGGCGCGGCTCGGTGGGATAATGCTCGCGTTGACTGACAGTGGGGAAAATCGATGAGGTTACTGCACACGGCGGATTGGCAGATCGGGATGCGCGCGCGCCTCGTCGGTCAGAATGGGCACGTCGTGCGCGACCAGCGGCTCAAGACCGCGAGAGCGCTCGTCTACCTCGCGAAGAGCCGCAAGATCGATGCGATCTTGGTCGCAGGCGACACGTTCGAAGATAACTGCGTCGACCGGGCCGACGTTCAGCAAGTCGCCGACATCCTGGACGCCTTCGGCCGGCCCGTCTATCTGATTCCAGGCAATCACGACCCGGCCGTTCCCGGGTCGGTTTGGGAACATCCCGCGTGGTCCGGACGCATTCACGTTCTGGCCCACGAGCGCGACGCGGTTTCCATCGGCGACGGCGTCACCCTGTACCCGTGCCCAGCGCTCGCCCCAACCTCGTCGGTTGATCCCACGGCCTGGATAGCGGAGGCCGGCGGCGACGGCTTACGCATAGGGCTCGCACACGGAACCGTCGAGGGAATCGCAGCTGCCGAAAAATGCTACCCGATTCCGCGCAACGCCGCAGAGCGGGGCGGGCTCGCGTATCTCGCCCTCGGCCACTGGCATTCCACCGGCTCGATCGATGAGGACCTGGCGTCGGCCCGAATGGCGTACTCCGGCACGCACGAAGCAACGAAGTTTGGCGAGCGCGATTCCGGAAACGTCCTTATCGTCGAGATCGCGCCCGGGGACGCTCGCCCCAGCATTGAGAAAATCTCGACCGGGTACCTCGCGTGGAACATCGTCGAGCGCGAACTGCGCGACCGGGTCGATCTCGAGGCGGTCATCCGCGAAGTCGAGGGTGTCCCCAATCCGGAGCGTACGCTAATTGAGGTTCGCCTCTCGGGGTTGCTCCATCCGGATCAGATAGGCGAGATCGAGCGATTGGGCGATCTCGTGCGAGCGCGCTTCCCGATCCTGGGACGCGTCGACACCGAGGCTCTCCGGCCGGAACCCGGAGACTCCGCGTGGACGGATGAAATCCCGCTCGGTGTCCTGCGCGACGTCGCGAGCGAACTCCGCGCCGGCGCCGAAACGAACCCGATCGCAAGTCAAGCGCTCATGACGCTCTATCGTCTGTACGCGAAGGATGCTGAGGTGCCGCGGTGATCCTCGAACAGCTGCAGGTCCAAGGGTTCCGGAAGATCGCGTCTCCGTTCACGATCAACCCGTCAGAGCGCGTCACGATTGTCAGCGGACCGAACGGGACTGGGAAATCGACGCTGCTCGACGCATTGTATGCCGGCCTCCTCGAACGGTATGACGTAAGCGGCACAACTGCAACGGAGCGTTTCATATCGCGTGGTCGCAAGCTCGTCCCGAGGATCGAAATCGTGTTCCGCGCTGAGGGCAAGCGCTATCGGCTTCGGAAGTCATTTCTGCCCGGGCCGAGCGCCGTGCTTGAAATCTATAGCAACGGGCTCGGCCGCTTCGAGGCTTTTGCTGAGGGGAAGCCCGCAGACGAGGCGCTGCGCCGCATCTTCTTCGCCGAGCCGCCCGGCAAGGGTGTGGTCGATCCCACAAAGCACTGGGGACTCGCGCACGTCTTATGGGCTCCCGGCAATGCCATGTACGGTGCCCTCCCGGCCGGCGCGGCAAATCAGGTCCGCGCACTGCTCGGCGGGAATGTCGCCGCGACGCCCGCAGAAAAGCGCGTCGAGGAGCGGATCGCTAAGCTCTTCCTGTTGTACTACACCGAAAAGGCGAAGCTCGCCGAGTCGACGGCTTCGGCGAATATTCCGGCGCTCCGGGCAAGCACGATAGCGGCACGAACCGAATTCGAGCAGCAGCGCAAGGCCGTCGCCGAGCTCGACCAGGTACGGCGAACACTCGAGGACGCCGAGGCGGAGGGTGCTAGCCATGAAAATGCACTCTCGCGAGCTCAGAGCGAGCTAAAGGCGCTACGCGCTGCGGCTACGGCTTACGAAAACACGCTTCGTGAGCAGTCCCGAGCGGCGAAGGTCGAGGAAGATCTGCGTCGCCAGCACTCCACGATTGTAGAAGCGATCGAAAAGATCTCCTCGCTGCGGCAGGCACGGGATCTCCTCGCCGCGCAGCGCCATCCGTTGGCGTTGGAGCGCGCAACGCTCGAAGCGCTCCGAGCGAAAACATCCGACGAATCGGCGCTCTTGTCGCTGAAGCTCTCACACCTGATCGCAAGACGTGACGAGGTCGTTGCCGGCCTCGAGCGCGTCACCATGGCTGAGAGCTACATCTCCGATCGCACGGAAGCAGAGGCCCTCCGCGAGATGGCCGCGGACGTGGAAGCCGATCTCGTCGAGTTAGAGCAGATCAAGGATCGCCGCGCGGCAATCGCGGCGCCCTCGCGCCAGGAGCTCAAGGCCTTGCGCACCCAAGCGACGGAGCGCGCGACGCTGGAGGCGCGCCTGGCAGCCTCCGCGATGACCGTCGAGCTCGTACCGGAACACGATGGAGAGATTGACGTTCTCGCCGGCGATCCGATCGGCCGCGCAAAGCTCAAACGCGATCGACCGCTTACGATCACGGGAGCGCCGGAGGTCGTGGTCGCCTGGCCCGGCGTCGGGCACTTTCGCGTCCACGCGGCCGATGTCGCGGATGTCGCCGCCGTCACCCGTTCAGCGCTCGCCGCTCTCAATCGAGCATTCCACGCGGTGTTGGAACGGTTTGGTGCCCGCTCGCTGCCGGAGCTCGAAGCCCGCGCTGATGCTGCCATCGAGCTCGACAAGAAGCTGACCGAGATCGAGACGCGGTACGCGACGCGCCTCGGGAAGCGCACGCTCGAGGGTTTGCGGGCGGAGATCGCTGGCCTGTCCGCGCGCATCAGTGCGATTGAAGAGGCCATCCCGGAATGGCGCGATGCGCCTCCCGATGCTGATACCATGCGAGCCGCGTTCAACGACGAACAATCGGCCGCACGGGCCGACGTCGACGCCGCGGCCATGGAAGTCAAGGCGAAGAACGATGCAGTTGCCGCCCTAGATGCCAACCTACGATCCCTCGAAGAGCGCGATCGCGTGCTTGAGAACCAAGATCTAGGCAAGGCCGCGCTTCTCGAATCGCTCGAGAGCGACGGACTCGACGACGAGGGGCGCGCCGCCCAACGCAGCCGTCTTTCGCTGGAATGGGACGCAGCGAACCGCGCTCTCGCGGCAAAAAGCGAGGACCTTGCGCAGTTTGGCGTGGATCCTCGCGCCGAACGAGATATCTTGCAGGCGAGCGCAGGCGAACTCGCTGACCTCTATACGAAAGCACTCCTCGCGGTGAAGGAGGCTCGCACGCACATCGACGTGCTCTCGCAAAAAGGCAGTTATAGCCGGCTCGCCGAGGCCGAGGAACGTCTCGAGGCCTGCGAGGCGAAGCAGCATCTCGAAGAGCGCCAAGCTGAAGCGGCTCTATTGCTGTACAAGACGCTTCAGAAGGTACGGCAGCGGCAGGTCGAGGCCGTGCTGGCACCGGTCGCAGCCGCGGCGTCGAGCTATCTGGAACGGATCGCTGGACCTCAATTCGGGACGATTGAAGTGGGTAAGGACTTCGCGCCAAGCGGCCTTCGTGACGCCGACACCGGGGAGATCGTTGCGATCGCATCGACGCTCTCCGCGGGGGAAAAGGAACAAATCTACCTCGCGACGCGCCTTGCGCTAGCGGACGTCCTTGCGGGCGCGACCAACGAGCGACAACTCGTCGTGATCGATGATGCGCTAGCAGTAACCGATCCCGCCCGCCTGCGCCGCTTCCTCGCGATCGTGGACGAACTCTCGCGCGAGAGGATGCAGTTCATCATCGCCACCGCAGACGCTTCGCGCTACACCGGGCTCACCGGCGCCGTCACCGTCGACCTTCGTAAGGCCCTCGCTGAGCATGCCGCCTGACGTGGAGCTCCGAACGACGCACGAGCTCAAAGAGGAGTCACTCAAAATCAAAAACGGTTGCGGCTGGTACGGTACGATCGATGAGTTCCTGGCAGAGACGCCGGCGGCTTTGCAAAAGGACTTCTCGGCGCTGATTTACGATCTCAATCTGGCGCTCGGCGATGGGCAGAGCCGGGCGTGGGCCGATCCTATCAGGGTCCTACCACGAATGCCACGAGCTCGTCGAACAACGGCCGGGCGTGCGGCACTGTGGACTCGTTTTCGAGTACGAACTGCCGCGTGAACGCGGGCGACGGCCGGACGTTGCCCTCCTGACGGGGTCGGCGGCGCATGTGATCGAGTTCAAAGGCCGGCAGTACGCCGAGCAGAGCGACGTCGATCAAGTCGACGCGTATGCGCGCGATCTCCGCGAATATCATGCCGGATCGCACGAGCTCGACGTCCGGCCGATCCTGGCCCTCGACGATGCGTCCCTGCCCGCACAGGATGTCGATAACGTCACCATCCTTGGAGGCAAGACGCTCGCCTCGTATCTTCAGTCCGTGCCGGACAATCACGAACTCGCGCGGGCAAGCATTTCGCAATGGGTGGAAGCCGACTACGAGCCTCTGCCGGCATTGGTCGCCGCTGCTCGCCGGATCTTTGAACATGAGCCACTGCCGCAGATCCGCCGGGCGTGGAGTGCCGGAATCCCAGAGGCATTGGAATCGCTTCAGCGCATCGCCGGCCAAGCACAGAGGAACGGGGAGCGTCACCTCGCGCTCGTCACCGGCGTACCCGGCGCCGGGAAGACGCTCGTTGGCCTTCAGTTCGTCTACTTGACGCGCTTCTCGGACGACGAAGCGGAACGGCCGGCAGTGTTTCTCTCCGGCAACGGCCGGCTGGTCGACGTCCTCCAACACGCCCTCAAGAATCGGATCTTCGTTCAGGACGTGCATGGTTTTCTCGTTCGCTACGGCGGCGCCTCAAAAAGAAACTGCCGACCGAACACATCTGGGTCTACGATGAGGCACAGCGCGCCTGGGATAGCGAACGCGTGATGGGCAAACGCGGGCACCCACTCTCGGAGCACGAGGACTTCGTGAAGCTCGGCATGAGGACGCCGGATTGGGCGATGCTCGTCGGGCTGATCGGCGAGGGCCAGGAGATCCACTTGGGCGAGGAGGGCGGCCTTCGGCTCTGGAGCGACGCCATAAAGGCAAGCGGCGGCGATTGGACGATCCATTGCCCCCAGCACGTGGCTTCCGTGTTTGCTGGTCAGAAGGTCTTCGTCGACGATGCGCTCGAGCTCAAGGTGACGCTGCGATCGCATGCCGCCGGCGGCCTTCACGACTGGGTGAAGCATGTTCTCGACGGGCAGCTCTCGGAGGCGGCGTCCATCGCCGAATCGATGTAGCGCGCATCATTCGGTCTCTATGTCACACGCGATCTTGAGGAAGCGAAGCGCTACGTCCGCGCTCGTTCCGAGGGCGAGGAAGAAAAGCGTTTCGGGCTCCTGGGCTCATCGAAGGCGAAGTACCTCCCGCTTTTCGGAATGAACACAGCGTTCCAAGCGACTCGCGGCTTCCGCCCCGGCCCCCTGGTATAACAAACCCGCGTCGTCGCTGAAATCGTGCTGCCAGATGCTCGAAGTTGCGACGGAGTTCTCGTGCCAAGCCCTCGAACTCGATTTCCCGTACAGCGTCCCGCAACCTTCGACACTCGACGCCGCTGCGGAGGCGACCCTCCAAAAGCGATGAACCAGCTGAATTCGCAACTGCGGCGAGCCACTCCGGAAAGGCAGCTCCTTCCGCTCCTAGCCGCGACTCGCGCAGTTGCCGTTTTCGCCGCAAGGGACGAACCAAAACCTCGGGCGGCGTTTCACCAGTGCCGATCATATCACCACTGCAGTGCGAGGAAGCCAAGTTCATCTGACGATATCTTTCCGCAGATACGCCTTGAGCTCGGTGTGCAATTCAGCGATGAGCGCATCCGTATCCGGCCGGATCGGCCGCGACCTCCGACGCCGATCAAAGAACGCTTTTAACCGTGAAAACGCCTGATCAAAAATGTCCTTATGGGGAAAGGCCTCGCGCACACTCGCGAAGTCCGCATCGACAAACGGCAAAGACCTCCCCTGGGTTACGAGAATCATACGAAACTCCGCAAGCCGAATGATCCGGGCTGCATCGCGGTCGCCAGTAAGAACAAACGCGAGATTCGTGCGCCGCGGCGTAGAGGTCGAGAGCATCATCTGCGGCGTTCGCATGTATGCCAGATCCCATGCAGCACGAGTAATGCGCTCTTTCACTGCCTCGAAGGACATAGTCGCCGAAATAGTTGCGAACTTCCCCAAGCCCCCTGTAAACTGAAGCATCGCCGCCGCGACTTCTAGCGGACCAGCGAGCCAGAACCGCCGTTCGACGAACTCGACCAGTTCATCAATCTTCTCGACCAAGGCCCGTGGTTTTCCTCGTAGCGCTGAAATCAGCGCTATCTTCAGCAAGAAGGCATAGAAGTCTTTAACCTGACCGTGCGCGAGTCGCGCAGTATCAGCTACGGCCCGTCTCGCGATCGCCTCAAAGTCATCGCTTCCACTTTGGGACCTCAATATCTCGGAAACGTCAGCTGAAGGCCGGAGCAAGCCTGTTGCTAGGTAATATGATCGATCCATCGTCTCAATCTCGAGGATCGAGCGAGCAGTTCTGTAAGCCATTGTCTCGGCTTTTATCTGATCGGCGCTTCGGGGAAACCTCTCAATGAGATTATATGCCGGGGTTACGTTCATCTGCGGCGTCGATGCGAACCAGCACAGAAAGCGCTCTACGGCCGCGCGCGCACCCGCATCTTTCATTCCGCCTTCGACGTAGGACAGCAATACGCCGGCGATGTTCGAATCGAGAACAAGTGTTAGCGCAAGCCTAAGCGTTACTCCGTTTCCGTCTGGGCTACTTACGTCATAATACCTCGGGAGCATCCCACGGAACACGTCGACCACGTTCCATGATTCGCCCGTTGTCAGGTACCCGAAGTCAACGCCATGCGGTTTATCTCCCGATGTCCACAAGACATCCGCCGCATTTGCCGATTTAGAAAAATACTCGTGGCGCTTTTCTGAGCTGTTAAGAAGCTCTCTCACGTTTTTAATCATTCCTAACCCCTAAGACGACGGCGATGGCCAGCGACAGATTTCAATGCCTCCAACGCTGTTATCAAGGCCTTTGGCCGTCATCTAGCTTGGCGGAATAGAAGCCACGCATTTCTTGACGAGTTCGTACGACGCTTCGAACTCCAGGTTGGCGCGCAGTTCGACCTAGATCGCCCAGGCGGTGCGCCCCTGGTCGGCGCGCTCCTTGATCCGATCCCGGTAACGGTCGAGTTTGGAGCCCGGCAAGATCCGGGTCGGGGCCGTCGCGCCGTCGTCGATCTTGCGAAGCGTTCGACGGACGGCTTGATGTCGATGTTCAAGCGGCGGGCGACCTCTCGGCGGGACAGCCCGTTTCGATCGCAAGTGACGAATGGTGGTCTCGATGATTGCCACGGGAATCACCCTCTGCCTCCCGAGCCGCCGCGCTATGACGGCCCGGGGGGCCTTTTCGGTGGAGAGGGTGGGGGTTTTCTTCACCGGAACCCGGGGGCGTTTACATTACCCCTGACAATCGTTCACGTCGCCTTAGTCCTGGACACCTGTGATCGCGAAGCGAAGGCCTGGGTGGCCAGCCCGCCGGCGTCAGCGGCGAGCTGGTGCGAGATTTGATGCCTGTGGTCTGTCGAGCTCGGTGGTTGCCGAACGCCGCATGGGACTCCAATGGCTCTCCGACAACGATAGTGGCTACACGGCGGACGATACGATTAACTTCGCTCAAGCCGTCGGTCTCTGGTTGTGTTTCACACCGGTGCGTAGTCCTCAGTCCAACAGGATGTCGGAGGTTTTCGTCAAGACGTTCAAGCCCGACTACGTGCGCTTGATCCGATCCCCAACGCCGAGACGGTCCTCGGCAAACTTGACGCCAGGTTAGAGGACTACAACACCGTTCATCCCCACAGCGCGTTCCGGATGCTCTCACCGCGAGAGTTTATCAGTTCCAAGTCATCAATCGCTGTGAGTCCGGTTTCATAGGGGCGACTCCAATCCCGAAATTCGAAATGCTCCGATTCTAAACTTAATGGACGAACTGAAGAGCAACTTATGAGCTTCGGCGCGCGGCAGGACGCGCAGAAGGTGTAAGCATGTCCCGCGTCGTGACGACCTGCGTTTGGAGGGCGCGGACCGCCTACTGTACCCGGTCGGACGAAGTCACGCTGCCATTTCCTATCTAAGCTCGCTGCGATTGCTTGGTGGCCGACTGCAACGCCTGCAGCGCCACTAGGTGACGGTTGTCTCCAGCAATCGTGCGCGGCTGATCTCCGAAATGGTACGAGACGAAGGATAGCCCCTCGTGCGTCCTTTTGTTAAAGAAGTAGCATGCATTCTTAGCAGACTTAGGCGAAGCCGCAAGCAAAAGAAGCGGCTCCAATGGAAGCGGCCTTTCTTCACCAAAGGCCATTAGGAACATCGCATCGGCCTCAATCGGCGTTCCGGATCGCACTTCGACTCGCTCGAGCGGCGTTGCCGTTCCCATCAGGCGATCGCACGCGTAGTCATATCCTCTTTCCTTGAACCTTCCTGCGTCAGCTACGTACAACGTGTACTCGTCCCAAATTACTGCGAGGATGGGACGAATTTCCTCCAGTTTTTCACGCAGCTTCGTATGTCGATCCAGGTCGACTTCATCTGAACTTGCTCCGCCGTGGCCACGCCAATCGTTGCGTTTGCTGTTAGCAAACTGCAAGACCGCGACCACCTTCCGTGAGAACAGCGCCTCCAGCGCGGTCTCATTATCCGTAGCAAAAGCATCTAGAAGATCCAGCTTTCTTTCACCATTTATCAGCGGCCGAGCAAATGCAGCCAGTGATTCAGCCAGTCGCACCCATGATCCGAAGTCCGCGTTCTCAAATGGATCGCTGGCGTCCTTACTCCCGACATCACCTTGACGGTATGGGTAGGTTGCAAGAGCCGTTAGGCGCGGCGAGCGTGAAATCGCGCTCCATAAAACGATCCCCTGAAATGCCGCCAGAGCTTCGAAGAATAGGAGTAAGGATTCATAACGCCTCTTTTCATCGCCCCCCGCCGCGGCGTAGGTCTGCAGGATTGAGGCTAAAGGGAACGGCAGCGCATCGATCCAGCGTGCCTTCTGTGACTCCGCAGCACTGAAGGAAGCCAACCACCGCGCCTGTATCCGACGGAGATGCTTCTCGCTGAAGGTTCCGTCAGCGAGACAGGACCCAACGGTTGAGATTCCGTTCCATTCCCGGCCGCGCCAGCATCGAAGGTCCTCGATCGGATAGCCCTTCTCTTTCTCAATAGGTCTCGCCGGCGCTTGAATCGTGTAGCCTACACATTGAATCGTCTTTCCCCAGACGTAATCATTAACCGACCGCACACGAAACGCTTCCTTTTCCGCAACATTCAAATACTCTATAAGGCTTTCAAATTCCGCGTTCTCTTCTGGGAATAGCAGTTCCGCGGTTGTTTTAATTGCGCGGCCGCGAAAGTCCGATGCACATAGGTATAGGGGCTCGCCCAGCGCACCGCCGGACCCGAAATCGAATTGCTCCTGCGGACTGCGCATGTGCGCAATCTCAATGCGAATCCGCTTTCCTTTGAGCACGAACGCCGGCCGCTCCGGCAGGAGTGTGCGTTCATCGTCTCCGTCTGCGATAGTATCGGCGCCCTCGTATGATCTCATTTTTGTCTCCTCCTATAATTTTGCTTTTTGGTGCCAATTTGTTGTGTTTTCGCCCTAGGGTTAGCTGCGCAACCTGCGCCAGGAATAGCAACGCAAGGACCCTACCGCCCGACGGTGGTTCGCCGCGAAGCTCGATTCATGCGCCTCAAAGCATTTACTCGCCAATAAGGTGCCGCCAGCGTAGAGATCAATAAGAGCTCTGCACGGGGATTCGGGACCCGGGAGTAGCACCGGAAGCCGCCGCGCCCACGATATAGGCCCTTCTCGAAGGCCTCAGATCGATGCCCTCCGACGCAGTGCGACAAGCGCGCTTATCAAGAAGCACCTCGGCCTAGAGCATGAGAGGCGTGCGCCAGGCAGTACTCGTGGCGCTCAAAACACTCTAACAATTTAAAACGAAAAGCTCGACCAATTAAGTCGGGCTTCTCATTCTATTAGCGCTGCCATGGCGTTCGTGTTAGCGCGTATCTCGCCTAGTAAGGCCATACGATACTTAAGTAAAGGACCCTGCTAGAAATACAAAAATCGCCCGGCAAGCGCCTTTTGCTGGCCTGGATCTTCTAGCGGCAGACACTCCATTTGCCCACTTTGCGACCGGCGAGTTCCGCCCGCACCTAGACGGCGTCCGAATCCGGCAGACGCTCACGGATTTGCCCGAAAAATTCTGTCGCTGCATAGCCGATGATGTCTATGGCTCGCCCAAGAAACGGTGCCGCATGGGGCACCTCCTTGTAGAACGCCTCAAAGCTGAACAAGACGCTGCGGTCGTCTGGCACGACGGTGACCTTGACCGCTTTCCTGTCATAGTTGACTTCGCCGGCGACCCGAAGCGCCGTTTCAATCGTCGCCTCTTCGGGCAGCCGCCAATGCGATAGGAGCCGTATGTAGTCCGGGTCGTCCTCGGTAAGTTGAAGGCGATACCGAGTGCCTTCGGCCTTAAATGTCATCGACGCCCCGCTCTCGTCTCGTTGAGGGCGGTAGCCTTCGTTAGCTAGTAGTTCGTGGTACTCATCAATCTTGGTCATGATCCTCTTTATAGCGTTCCGCTGCGACAGACGGCTGTCGTCACCAGACACGCGGGAGCTACGATAGGTCACACCCACCTGCTCTGGGTCGCTACTGCCAGCGCCCTCGCGCGGAGCGAGAATCCGTGCCCCCGCTGATCCTTCCGGGCTCGGGGCTGGAGGCTTGTCGACGCGACTGTAACTCGCCCGAGCCCGCAGGCGAGTTATCATGCCCCTTACTGCTCGTCTCGCGAGGATACGACGCCAACTTGCCGCGCCGCCGATCTTCTTGCAAAGGGGGAGCCCGACAGACGGTTGGCGCCACGCAAGCCTATGATCCCGATATGAGAAACTTCAATACCGTGATCCGTGACCACACTGGCCGAGTGCTGCGCCTTGTGTTGAACGGGAACGTCTACGACGGGGAGAATCGGCGACTTGGTTTCGTCGACGAGCGGGGCACGTTCGAATCGAATGGACTGCGCGTCAGCACTTCGGTTTCGCCGGGACTCTTAGAATCCAAAGCCGATGATTCGCGCCCGCCTTGGAAGCGCTGAGAGCAAAGACCCGCCGGGTGGTGCGCGCCACCCGCATGTCACGGGCACCTGCTATGATCACGGCATGATTGTTTTCACCGATGGGAATCCGCAGTGCCGTAGCCTTGTAAGGGGGCCGTTCCTTGAGCGGCGAGGCGCATAGCGTGGGCGATACTGTTCCTTGCGGTCCATGCCTGAGTGGAGCACACTCGCTTTGCGCTGATGCCCAGGGTTCTTGCCGGTGCTCAGTTCTGTCACACAAGGTCTTCGAGGTCGAAGACGAAACGACGGCGCGCCTATGGCTGCAGGCCCTAGAACGGCACTACGGTGAGCCCGTGATGCCCATTTCTCGGTACTGCGACGCCCTGGGAATCTGGGCCGACGTCGTTTCGCGCAATGCGACCTCGGCGCTTGCCAAGGCCGCGCGAGCCTTTCCGGCGATTCACCTCGCGATTCGCAAGTCAAATCTTCTGGCTCGCCTCTTGTATGATGGTCAGCAGCTCCGCTCTATGCCGTGCCCAGAGCATGATGGCCGCTGGTCGGGATGCTTCGATCATTGTCCGCATGGTTGCACGGACAACGAGAACGTTACCGGATGGCTTCCGAACGCCGGCGATTATCGAGCGCTGGCCTCTCAGAATCTGCGGCGGCCGGAGGACGACGTAGAAGCCCAGCGCAACGGCCGCACGGATTGACTTTGCGGAATTCATCATATAAGGGACACCGATCCGGCGCTCAGGAGCGCGATGCTATCGCAGTCGGATTGACTCGAGCTCCAGCTAGGCAAAATCACGGCGCATCTGTTGGGCGTTCGCACTACGCACTACACGACGAGTTGTTAACCTTCTTTCAGTTATTGCATTCATTCTAATCGAGCCGCCGCCGACAACCTAATGGTAGCTGGCGCCAACCGTGCGACGTGCGGATGGCGTACAATGAAGCAAGACAGCGCTGTCTCGGGCCTTACAGAGCCCCGGGACGCCGTTGTGCATCGGTGACGGAGGGCGACGCTTGAGGTTCTTGCACACCGCGGACTGGCAAATCGGGATGAGGTGCCTACAAGCCGGCGAGAAGGCCAATGCCGTGCGGGACGCGCGGCGGAGAACCGTCGAGCGCATCATCGACGTCGCCAACGAGCAGCAGGTCGACTTCATCCTCGTCGCCGGGGATCAGTTCGAAGAGCGCACGCCGCGCGCCGCCGAGATCGGGCAGGTCGCGGGTGCGCTGCGCCGCGCGAAGATGCCGGTCTACATCCTCCCCGGCAATCACGATCCGGGCGGGCTCGACGGGCCGTACGCCGGCGCAGCCTGGCAGACGCTCGACGGCGCGAACGTCGTGACGATACGCGAGCCGCGCGCCTACGACCTCCCCGGCGGCGGCGTCCTGCTCGCCTCGCCATGTCTGAAGAAGTACAGCACCGAGGACCCGACCGCATGGTACGCCGCCCACGAAACGACGCCGGAAGCGATCCGCGTCGGGCTCGCGCACGGCGAACTGCAGATCCCCGGCGCGATCGAGATATCGGAAGGCGAGCAGCGCGGCTCGTTTCCGATCCCCCTGAATGCGGCCTCCCGCGGGCGCCTCGATTATCTCGCGCTCGGCCACTGGCACAGCGCCCAGAGCTACGGTGACGGCGCCGCGCAGATCGCATACTGCGGGACGCCGGAACAGTCCAGCTTCGCCGATCGCGATTGCGGAACGGTCTCGATCGTGACGATCGCGGGACGCGGCGCGCGGCCTTCGATCGAGCGCCTCACCGTCGGCGAACTCCGCTGGATCGAGCGCACGCACGAGATCTCGGATGAAGCCTCGGTCGATCGCCTCGCGAGCGACCTGCGCGCGCTCGAAGCGCCAGAGCGGACACTCGCGCGCATCCAGGTCCGAGGTTTCTGCACGCCGGCCGCCGCGGAGCGGCTCACCGCCTTCGAAGCCGAACTCGGAGCGCGCTTCTTCTTCATTAGCTTCGAGCGCGCGATCGAGGCGCGGCCGCAGACACGCGAAGCGTGGCTTGCGGCCTTCCCGCCCGGCGAGTTTCAAGGCATCGCCGCGCAGCTGCTCGACCAGATCGATCGCAACGAGGATACGGCCACGGCCGGGCGCGCCCTCGAACTGCTCGCGGGGTACGCGCGATGATTCTGCGACGCGTCGAACTCAAGCACTTCCGCCGCCACAACCGCCGCGTCGAGTTCAGGCTGGACGAGCGGATGACGATCGTGCACGGCCCGAACGAAGCCGGCAAGTCGACCCTCTTCCAAGCGCTCGAGTACGCGTTCTTCCGGCGCTCGAACTCCGCCGGAGCGGATATCGAAACCCTCGCCCCGTGGGATACGAGGGGCCTCGCGCCGACGGTGATCGTCGATTTCTCGCACGAAGGCGCAGAGTACCGTCTCGAAAAGTGGTGGGGACCGCGCAGCGGCACGCAGCTCTCGACGCTCGACGCCGCCGGAAGAGCGACGCCGTTCATCGGCACCGACGCGGACGATTTCGTCACGGAAATCTTCTGCGGCGATCCGCCAGGGAGAGGCAGCTTCAGCGGCTTTCAGGGGAAGCACCTGGGGCTCGCGCAATTGCTGTTCGCGCCGCAAGGACGGATTCCGAATCTCGGCGATCCCAGGGACCTCGCGCTGAACACGAACGCACAAGCGCGTCTGAGCCAGGCGATCGGAGCCGCCGGCCAGACGGAACGCGAAGCGCTGATCGCGGATCGAATCAAGAAGGCCTACGGCGAAATCTTCAAGGCCGACGGCCAACCGCGCAAAGCCGCGCAGAGCCCGGCGTTAGCGGAGCGCCTCACCGAGCTCGATGCGGAGATCGAATGCCGCGCCGCGGGAGTCAGTGACCTCGAGGAGTTCGCGCGCGCCCTTCGCGATGCCGAGCTGTTGAGCGCTGCGCGCAGCGCGGCGGCGGTTGAAGCGCAAAAGCGCGTGCAAGAAGAACGCCCGCGCTTCAGGGATGCCGTGAAGCTGAAGGCCGCGCTCGACGGCGCGCGCGCGGCCCACGAGGCAGCGGCCAAGGCGTACGCGGATGCGATCGAGCGCAAGCGCGCGATCGGCGACACGCAGGAACTCCTCGCCGGAGAGGAAGGCAACGAACGCACGCTCGTGGACGCACTTGCGGCGAGTGAAGCAGCGTTGCTTGGAGCAACGGCGGCGCGCGACGCCGCGCTCTCGGCGTTGAACGATGCGACCTCCGAAGATCCCGAGCTCGCCGCATGGCGCCGCCGGCTCGAGGAGGCGAACCGCGCCGAACTGCTGCGCGGCGAGCGCGAGAAGCTCACACGGCAGCAACTCGACGTCTCGGGTAACGACGCGCAGATCGCGAGCAAGGCCAAGGAACTCGGCGCCCTACCCGAGATCGACGATACGACGATCTCCGAACTCGAACGCCTCATCAAGCAAAGCCGGGACCTCACGGCGCAGTTGGAGGCGGCGCGCACCAGCGTCACCTTCACGCCCGGGCGCCCATTCCCGATTCGCTGGACGGCGGCCGGGAACGAACGGGACCAGACGGCGCCGGCCGGCGAGCCCACCCGCTTCACTGGAGACGGCCCGATCCGCCTCGAGATCGCGGGCGTCGGCGCGATCGAGGTTCGCGGGCCCGTGGCCGACCTCGCTGCTGCGAAGAGCCAACTCTCTAATGTAAGCCGGCGGATCTCCGCGATCGCGTCGGCCGCAGGGACCGCCGACACCGGCGAACTGCGCGTCGCGCGCGGGCGTGCTGCCGTGTTGAGACGAGAGATCGAGGAACAGAAGGCGACTCGTTCGGAACGGCTCGACGGGGCAGACCCCGGCGTGATCGCCTCGCGGATCGCGACGATTGAGGCGCTGCTGGCAGCGACTGGAGCGGATGACGATCGCGAGGCGCTCGGTACGCGGATCTCCGAGAGGGAACACGTAAATGAAACGAAGCGCAAGGTCGCGGGCGCTGAACTCGCCCGAACGGACCTTGCGCTTTCGGTGGCTCGCAAGCGATGGGACGATGACAAGGCGGCATGCGCGGAGTTGCGGGAGCTGAAGCTCACGCCGCTGCGGGACACCCTCAAGCGGCTAATCGCGAACGAGAGCGAAGAGAAGCGCGCCGCTCAGTTGAGCGATGCCTACAAACAGGATCAGACCGCGAAGCTTGCGCTACAGGCGGCACTCGCTGCCTACGCGCCGTACGCGGACCTCGACGATCCGGCGGCCGCACTGAATGAGGTGGAAGCGAAGGCGGGGACGCTCGGAGAGCTCGCTCGGGATGCCGAAGGCGAATGCACGCGGCTCCGGGCGCGTCTCGAAGCAAAACGCAGCGCGGCGCCGAGCGCGGATCTGAGCGAGTTCGAGGAAGAGCGCGAACGCGTGCGTCGCGATCTGGAGCGCGCGCTGACGGAGGAACGGGCGCTCAAGCGCCTCTACGAACTCGTGAAGGCGGCCGACGATCACCGCATCGCCGGCTACGCTGCACCGGTCCTCGAGCGCATCGGCCCCTGGTACGAGCGCATCTTCGGCCGCAGGCTTGAAGGGCTGCAGATCAGCGAGCACCACGCGATGGAGCACCTGCAGATCGACGGCGTGCATCACGCGATCGGCGTGACGGAGTTTTCGTTCGGGGCGATCGACCAACTCGGGCTCTTGATCCGGCTCGGCTACGCAGCGCTGCTAACGGCGCCGGACGGCCGTGGCCGGATGCCGGTTCTCCTGGACGACCCGCTCGTTCACGCGGACGCGGTGCGCCGGAGGAGGCTGCTCGCGGTCATCCGCGAGCTAACGGAGCAGGCGCAGGTCGTCATCTTCACGTGCCGGCCGGAAGACTATGCAGGCGCGAACGCGCCAATGATTCCTGTAAGCGGCGCTGAGCTTGCGGCGCGATAGACCCATTATCGTCTCGAATCCCTATGAGGAGTCACTCAAAATCAATAACGGTTGCGGCTGGTACGGTACGATCGATGAGTTCCTGGCAGAGCGTCCGGCGGCTTTGCAAAAGGACTTCTCGGCGCTGATTCACGATTTCAATCTGCCGCTCGGCGACGGGCAGATTCGGGCGTGGGCCGATTCTATCCGGGTCCTCAAGCGCGAATGCCATGAGCTGGTCAAACAGCGGCCGGGCGTCAGCACTGGGGGCTCGTTTTCGAGTACGAACTACCGCGTGAACGCGGGCGGCGGCCGGACGTTGTCCTCCTGACGGGGCCGGCGGCGCATGTGATCGAGTTCAAAGGGAGGCAGTACGCCGAGCAGAGCGACGTCGATCAAGTCGACGCGTATGCGCGCGACCTCCGCGAATATCATGCCGGATCGCACGAGCTCGACGTCCGGCCGATCCCGGCCCTCGACGATGCGTCCCTGCCCGCACAGATGTCGATAACGTCACCATCCTTGGAGGCAAGACCCTCGCCTCGAGGAAGAAAAGCGATTCTGGCTCCTCGGCTCATCGAAGGCGAAGCACCTCCCGCTGTTCGGAATGAACACATCGTTCCAAGGTGCTCGTGGTCCCCGTCCCCGTGCGTGGCACAACGAACCGGCGTCGTCGTCGCTGAAATCCGATTTCCAGAGCGATGGTTCGCCCAGCATTCCATATTCCGTGAAAAAAGAAGTCCCATGACACGAGATGATTTGATCAAAGCGGCCATATGTAGCAAGCTCACTACGACGTGGCACTGGTTCAGCTACCACTTTAATTTTTACGTACGCGGCGAGACCGAGCCCTTCGTTGAAAGCCTACTCGATGCGCTTGGAGACCTAGAAGCCGCGATGCCAGGCTACGGGAAATCTACAATAGAACGGCTTGCAGCTAGTAGCGGTCGCGAAAAGAATCTTCATGACTACTGGCAGTTGATTTCGCAACTGGCCGAGATACTGGTCTTAACGCAGGTAGTTAGAGCGGATTGGAATCAGCCGGGTGTCTCGTTTCTCCGAGAGCCGGGTTCAACTCGAGGATTGCAGAATCCTGAAATTGCCATTGAATGCCCGGAGTGGTGCGTTTCGGTCGAGGTAAAAACGCCGAACGGCGGTGCTCTAAGAAATGCCAGAAGCGCGGGGCACACTCAACTACTAACAAGACTCGAAACCAAGCCGACCGGAAAAGTCGTGTTGCCGAGAGACAACACGATCAAGGACTTCCTAATGAGCGCTCAGTCGAAGTTTGAGACTATGTCAAAGTCTTATCCGCGACATTACGGACTTCTCTTCATCGTATGGGACGATCAGACACAGGAGCCGTTGTCGGCTCTTCTCGGTCCTAGTAGCGGCCTTTTCACTGAGAACTCATTTTGTAAAGACGATACTGGCCATCCGGCGGCCTTTCCGGACGTCGACGGAGTTATATTGATCAGGCACCTGCACCATCTCGTAGATGCGGCTGCGCAGCGCGAACTCTTTGATGACGTGCGGCATGCACTGGACTACGGATCATCGACAAGTTTCCCGCCAAAAGTTCTGATTGAGAACCCTTGGTCACCGAGGGAAGTCCCCGCATTCGTCCTTAGGGCCTTTCAGGCCCAACATTGGTACTCAATTCCCTCGGCAGAGACAAGACCAATCGATCAGATCTGGTGGTGATCGGAATAGTGTGACGAAATGACACTGAGGCATGACTCGCGACTTCGGCCGGATAGGTCAATAGTGCTGCCGTCATCTGCACAGCGCAGATAGAGCCTGGTGCTACTAACAGCTGTCCGGCGCGCTTTCACATGGAGCGAATCTCCTCCCGGCATAAGGAAAATGCCGGTCCTTGGAATCGACTTCATAATGCCTTCTTGCAGACAGCTTGCCACTATCTGGTCGAGTAGCGCATAGGCCTCAGTCAGCGTCAAGTGTCAGACTCACCGCCGAGGGATTTCGCTTCGCGGGCGAAGCGTGTCGAACGTTCGAGCTAGGCACCGGGAGTATTTCGCTATTTCTGATGTTCTTATTGCCGAAGACCTCCGATTTCACCATTCTTTGGTTTAACGCACTCGCGAGAGGGCGTTACTCCCCGCCGATACCCTTTGTCGCCAAGTACATTAAGCTCGGAAAGGGATGCTTGTGTGACTTTGGCCCGTAAACGACGACCTCGTGCCGCTTCGTTTTTGTGCCCTGGATGTTCACCAGGGGGAACCCGGCTGTGAGAGCGTGCTCGATGTGAGCCTGCTCGGCAACCTTCAGCACCTTCTTCAGTTGCTGGCCCGGTAGCATCTTGATGCGCCCTAAAAGCAGAACCCGATTGCCGGTCTTTTCGTTTGCAAGGGCCTTCATGAGTTTGAAATTGTTGAACTGCAGCTTCAGGCGGCCTCGAAGACCGTTCGACGCCTGGCCGATGTAGATCGGAATCAGCGTCTTACCGAACTGCCGAGCGAATACGTAGATCCCGGGGTCGTCGGGTAAGCCATCAACGGCCGATTCAAGGTTGTCGAGAAACTTCGCCTTTGGCCCAAGATTGACGGCCTTATCCCAGGCGATCTGAACTCGCACGGACATACCTTGGTATGTAGGCGCCCGGCTTGCCCGCTCCTCCTAGCGCCGGGCTGTATCAAGCCGGGTGTAAGGTGCGCGATGGGGCGGCGGCGCCGCCAGCGCTCGCTACGACGATCAACTCGCCAGCGGAGATTGAATCGGCCGCGCGTCGCTCTCGTACGATTATTGGAGGCGGCGCGAACGGCCGTTGACCACTTGGCCGCGAGGCTCTCAAATACGGGTGGAGTGGGTCCGTCTTAACCCGGCGCAGTGGAGTTGACCCGGTTTTTTGGACACAAAGATAAGCCCGTATTCGACGGGAAGGATGTGTCCAATGGCTACCAAGCGATCGCGGCAACCGAAGCCGAAGCCGAAGCCGGAGAGCCGGCAGAAGTTCACCCGCGAGTATAAGATCGAGGCCGTGCGCCTGAGCGCCGACGGCACCAAACCCGTGGCGGTAATCGCGAAGGAACTCGGGATACGCGCCGACCAGCTCTACAGGTGGCGGCGGCAGTTTGAGAAGGACGGGACGACGGCCTTCCCCGGGAACGGGGTTGTCGGCTCTCACGATGAGGAAGTTCATCGGTTGCGGCGCGAGCTCAAGCGTGTCACCGAAGAGCGAGATTTTTTAAAAAAAGCCACGGCCTTCTTCGCCAAAGAGTCTCGCTGAGATACGAGTGCATCGATGCTCACGTGAACGAGTTTCGCGTGAGCATGATGTGCCGTCTTCTCGACGCGTCGAAGGCCGGGTACTATGTCTGGCGGGAACGAGCACCGTCCAAGCGAGCGAGCGAGGACGAAAGGCTCCTGACGCGCATTCGCATGATCCACGGCGTAAGCTCCCAGACCTACGGAAGACCCCGGATCCATGCGCAGCTACGACGCGAGGGAACCTGCGTGAGCAGAAAGCGCGTCGCCCGGATCATGCGGGTCGGTGGGATCAAAGTCCGACTACGTAAGCGTTTCCGCGTTACCACAGATTCCAAGCACAAACATCCCATTGCGCCCAACCTTCTCAACCGTCGTTTCGACGTCGAGGAGGTCGGCGCAACGAACTGCGTGTGGGCCAGCGACATCACGTACGTCGACACCGAGGAAGGATGGCTTTATCTTGCGGTCATCCTTGATCTCCGCTCGCGCCGGGTTGTTGGCTGGTCATTGAGCCAGAGTCTCGAGGACGCCATTGTTCTCAATGCCCTTCGCATGGCACTAACGCGCCGCCAGCCCGGTCCCGGCGTCCTTCACCACTCCGATCGCGGAAGCCAGTACGCCGGCGACGCGTTCCAGCGGCTGCTTAGCGACCATGGAATCGTCTGCAGCATGAGTCGTCGCGCTGACTGTTGGGACAACGCGGTAGTCGAGAGCTTCAACGCGACGATCAAGACGGAGTGATTCACCGAACGAAATGGAAGACGCGCGAATTAGCTCGCGCGGCGATTTACAAGTACATTGAGACTTGGTACAATTCACAACGTCTCCATTCGACGCTCGGCTATCGGAGTCCAATCGACTTCGAGCGCGATGAAGCGAACCGTTCTACCGAGCTGGCAAAGCATCGAAGCGCTGTGGAATCCGTGGATCGTCCCGCTCCACCGATCCCACAGCAACTGCTGCGGCAACCTAATTGAAGGAAGACGAAGACCCAAAGAGTGGCTTAACCACTCGTCCAGAAAACCGGGTCAGGGTCAGTGTGCGTTTTTGCGCACAGCATGGGTTGCGCAATCGTTACAGAGGCGTTTTGCATCCTCGCTAAACTTCCGGTAGCCATTCGGCTATCGGAGATTATCTACGGAGCGCCGGACTTAACACTCGACGCTCTTCAATCTGCCTTGCCAAAGATATGTCAGGCAGTGACTCGCTTGACGGTGTACACATCCTCAAATGATCGTGCACTCTTGCTCTCTGCCGCCATAAACCGTGCACGACCGGTTGGACTCGGCGCTCATCGAAAGTTCGTCTACAGGGGCTGCGACCGAGTTGACACAACTACGGTCTGGCACCAGTTCTACCGCCTCGGTCACAGCTATGTCTTCGGAAGTTCGCGACTCTTAGCCGATATCAGCCAGACGTTGAAGGGCGAACCGCAGAGGCGCTACGAGTTGCGGGAAGTGGTTCCGCCGCATGACTGGGAATTCGTGCCAGTAAGGGGCTAAACATAGCATGTGTTGCGAACCATGATTGATTCCGTTTTCCTCCTTTTACCGCCAACAGAAACAGCTGTTGTCTTCTTCTTTGCGTTCGGGCGCTTTGAGTTTGCTCTGAAGCAGTGCGGTTTCTTGCGCGCGAGAAAGGGGACCGTTTCCGCGGATTGGGACCGTTTCACAGACGAGGTTCCCGACGTGACCATTGGCGCCGATGACGATGAGATGCACGCCATAGCGTTCCTGCTACGCGAGCCGCCTCAAAGGCAGGCCGTAATAGACGGAGAGCTCAGCTTCAGTGCTCTGCAACTGGAGGGACCCGTCAATCGGCGCCTCGGGCTTATCGTGCGCACTATCCGCAACAACCTCTTCCACGGTGGAAAGATCCCCTACGGTATTCGGGACGAAGAGCTGGTTGGCGCGGCCCTCGTTGTCCTCGAGCGTTTTCTCCGTTTGCACGACGACGTGGCGCGAGCTTTTCGGGGCCTGTTATGACTCGCAGACCTTTCTTGGCGCTTGGCGCGGGAGCTACTACTTGCGGGCCGCGGATGGCTCGTCGCTGCGCTTCCAAAATGCATCGCAGCATCAGCGATGGATCGATGAATCTTCCCATATCCTCCCTGCAGCGATTCCTCCGGAGAACGATGCCCTCGTTGAAGGCATGGCACTTTTTATCAAGCGGCAACAAAGGGTGGGCTTGCGACTCCGAAACCAGAATCTGGGTTACGGAAAACCCTGCGCGGGCAACCAAATGAACATGACGGATCCAGAACGAAATGGCTTCTTGATTATGTCACCAACCCAAGAGCCGGCGGTCAGCATGGGCCGCCGAATTGTATGGACGCTCCGGAGCATAGCTCGGCGCGAGCTTCGTCGGCCGGCCGCGGCACGTCGGTTGACGGACCCTCAGCGCCTGAAATGGCAAGCCTTCGTCGGCCCCGCGCGACGCCTGCACGCAGGCGATTTCGTCCGACTCCTTCTAGAAAACGACGCGGTCACGACACCTTTCGGCTTTCGCCTGACCGAGCCACTGTCGGCAGCCGAGGGAGAGGCCTGCATCGCCGAGGCCCTCGCGCCCGGGCCTTGGAACTCGCCCAACGTCGCAACCTACTTCGAAGCGCTGGCGACCGACCTCGGGCGCCCGGAGCTGACCGCGACGCGGCGGTCGAAATTTGGTCCGATCCGACGCGAGGAACGAATTCTGGAATTCCCGTCAACTGCGGGCCGCGTTGCCGCGGCCGTCGCAGAGCCAGGGGAACCGCTCGAGACATACGTCACCTACGTTGTAGCCGACGCCACCGACGAGTTCATCATCGGTCTAGTGATGGCCGAGTTCGAACGACGCGCTGAGCCAGTCATCATCCGTGTCGACGAACTAGAACGTGGTGACACGCGCCGCCTAGTCACGTCGTTCACAAAGGCCGCCACGCTCATCCCGAACGATCCGATTGCGACGCTACTGCCGTCGGCCGTCGTCGGCGATCGCCTTATCGTCCTGTGACCGTAACGGCTGCTCAGCCCAGTCTCGGCGCATGGACGCACATGATGCGCCTCGACGACGTCCTGGCGATGCTCCTGCTGGCAACGCCAGGGATCAGCGAGGCCGAGTGGCGCGACAGAGCCGCAGCGGCCTCACGCTTCTCCGCCGCAAGCCAACGCACCGAGCAGCTAAAGATCGCTACGTCGATACTGCGGCCGCACGAAGGCGTTATCCCCCAAGACGCATTCCTGGAGGATCTCCGCACCGCATCCCGAGCCCAAGCTCGCGACCTGATCTACGCGCGCTACATCGCTGCGAAGCCCCTCGCGCGCGCCGCAGCGTCAGCTATCGCGGAAAACGTCGGGCACGGAAACCGCTTTTCCGTTGCAGAACTCGATGCATTGCTCCTACCGCTCCTGCAGCCCCTCGCACCATCGTCGCGGGCGCGCACGCGTTCGGCAATCATCTCCGAATTCACGCGCGCCGGGATACTCGGCGGCACCGCACGCGACGGGCTCATCCTCACGGGCTCGGCACTCGACCCTCTCGCCTTCGCCCACCTACTCCTCGACGACCTCAAGGTCAGGCGGGAAGCGCCCGATACGTGGATCATGCGCAATTCCACGCCGGTGGTAACCTTTGCGCTCACAGAGGAGCGAGCGCGAACGGCCCTTGAAAGCGCGATCCGCGCTGGTCGCCTGCGGCGCTCATATTTCAACGGCGAGCCACGGATCCTCGCGCCGTGAGCATCAAGACGATCGTCGAAGGCCAGGCAATAAACGACGCCGAGCGTCGTTCCTTCGACCTCTTGCGCGAGAAGCTGGGCGCCGAACCCGAATCGTACGCCCTCTGCACGAACGTCAGCCTCCCTAACGGTCGCAATCGCCTCAACGAGATCGATGCAATCGTCGTAGGGCCATCCATGATCTTCGTTATCGAAATCAAAGGATGGGGTGGCCGCATCACGCTGCAGCGTGAGCGCTGGTTCTTAGAAGACGGGACCCCGCGCCCAAATCCGATCGAGCTGCTTTCACGCAAAGCCAAGGAGCTGAAAGCCGAACTCGAACGCTTCGATCGTAACCACCTCGCGAAGCGCCCGATATGGGTGCAGGAGCTGGTGTACGTCTGCGGTCCAAACGCCAAGCTGTTCGATACCGATTTCGAGCGACGCACGACCTTCAATATCGCACCGTTCGCCTTTGATAACCCAGCCGCCCTGATCAGCGCCATCCTGAAGCCGGATCGTTGGGCGCAGATCGCGCCCTTCACGCCAGTCGAAAAGGAAGCAATTGCGGAGTACCTGGTCGGCGGTAAGGAACGCCCTCGGCGCGATCGGCTATCAAACTATCTTATCCTCGAACAACTCCCGTCAACGACCGACCGCGTGGAGCGGCTCCTCGCCCGCAACGATCTAGCTTTCGGAGCCGATGAGAATCTCGAGCTGCACGTCTATGCGCTTGACGGGAGCAAGAGACAACGAACGGAAACCATCGCCCTCGTTCGTCAGCAGCTTGCGACAATAGCTGGACTCGCGGCCAGCGGGGTCGTCCCCAAGGCTTATCCGGCTCTCGAAGCTGATTGGCATGGCAATCCAGTCTACGTCATCCCATTTGAATCACTAGCAAATGCGACGCCACTTGGCGAGATTCTCGCCGGCAGCACAACGCGCGGCCTCAAGGAATCACTCCGCTACGGCGTCGCCCTCGCCGATGCGATCGGGCGGTTGCATCGCCAGGGCGTTGTTCACGGCGCGCTCGAGCCAAGTGCGATCGTCCTGCGTGACCCAGCCGACCCAGCGTCCATTGCCCTGCGCCATCTGGAACTCGCCCGTCCCATTGTCCCGGAAGGTTTTAGCCTTATCCCGGCGAGCACCGTGAACGCCCTTGCGAGCGTCTATGCGTCACCGAAGGTCTTGCAGGGCGGGCGCCCATCGATCGCCGACGACATCTACAGTTTCGGCGCACTCTTCGCTCACATTGTGTTCGGGAAACCGATCTTCGCGAGCGCGGCAGCCGCCCTTGCCGGGGGGAAGATCCCACAGGTGCGCGGTGGTGAGCCCGATGCCGTCGACGACCTGCGTCTGCTCATTGCCGACCTCCTCGCTCGGAGCGAGACAAAGCGGCCGACCTCGATGGCGGATGTTTCCCTGCGACTCGATCGGCTCTTACGCCGCGTTGCCGGCGAGGGCGAACGCGAACGGATCGGCGACTACGAGATCCTGCGCGAGCTACGCGCTGGAGCGACCGGTCGGACAGTCGTAGCGCAACGAAGGGACCTAGCCGGCGAGCTCGTGCTCAAGATCGCGCGAGCTGGCACGCCGGCCGCCGACACGCTGCTGTCGGAGATCGAACTGCTGGTGACGCTGCGACACGAGAACATCGTCGTCGCCCGAACATGCAAGGATGTCACCGACAACAAGATCGGCGAGTTTGATCTCGTGCCGGGTCAAGACCTAGCTCGGCTACGCGGCCAACTCGATGCCACGCAGTTGCGAGGAGCGATCGAAGGCTTGGTCGCCGCGCTAGGCGCGTTGCACGCTCGAGGCTGGGTCCATCGCGACATCAAGCCGGCAAACGTAATGCTGACGCCGGAGGGGAAGGCCGTGCTTCTGGACTTCGGCTTGGCGGTCGCCACGGGCGACCCGCACGTCGAGGTTGGCACGGCGCCGTACAAATCGGCTCGGCTTCTGGAACGCGGCGCTTGGGCATTCGAAGATGACGTGTACGCGGCGGCACTGACGCTATGGGAGGCAATCGGCGGAACCCACCCATGGGGTGGCGCGGAACCGTTGGGCGACCCACGCCTCGATGCGACGGAATTGGCCACGGCACTCGGGCAAAGAGACGCGGATAGATTTGCGAAGGCAATCCGATCGATCCTGACAAGCGAAACCATTACTGCGGCGGCAGCGGCGCGGCGTCTATTGGCAGCCGTCGGTGAGAAGGCGCAACAGGCGCTTGCGTTCGGCCCAGAGGCCGAGGTCGTATTGCACGATGGTGCTACCCTGAAAGACGCGCTCGAGACGGTATTGCTCTCGGATGCGCTGCTGGGCGCGCTGCGCGACCGCGGAGTCGTCACGCTTGATGACGCGCGCAAGTTACGCACTGAGGACTTCCTGCGCATACGAACGGTCGGCCGTGCGGCAGCCGATGAACTCTCAGCGCTCGTCGGCGCGCTGCGGAGCCGCTTTGGCGATCCATCGCCGGATCCAAGAGGCGTTACGATTCTTCCGGCTCCGCTTCTCGGCTTTGCGCCAACGCTCGTCGGCGACCCGCGGCCAATAGCACAGCTGAACCTCGGAGTCCGCATGGTCGCGGCCCTCGCCAAGCTGGGGCGCCACACAATCGGCGACCTCGCAATGCTGCGCCCGACAACAGTGCTCGATGTTCCTGAACTCGGGCCAGACGCCGAACGCCGCATCCGTGAAGCCCTCGCGAAATTTTCCGACGATCCGGAAGGCGTGCTCGTCGATGCAGTCTTGCCACCGTGGCGGCTTGACCAGATTGACCACTTCCAAACGGCTATCGGAGCGCTCGGGGTTGCACCCGATCGCGCCCTTGATGTCCTCAACGTCGCGGGCGGGGATGTCACGGGCCGTATCGCCTGGGCGCCTCCGTGGACTGCGGACGACTTCTCCTCCTTTGCGAGCGAGGTTGCGCGCGACATCGCGTGGCCACCGGCTACAACGGCCGCGCGGCTGGCCTCGGTGGTGGCGGCTGAATTGCCTGAACGGATCGTCGCCCTTGGCGACGACGGCCTCGTGCACGCCGTCGAGACCGTCCTCCGCGCGGACGCGAGTCTTTCTTCTACTGCCGAGGGGACCTGGTTTCGTCCGACCGCTCCGACGGCGATGGAGGCCTTGCGCTACGCTCTTGAGCGCGTCAAGCTTCCGATGCCGCCGGCCACGCTGCTCCAGCGCACCCAAGAGCTGCTGCCCGGCCTTCGGCTACCTGGGGCCGGCACCCCAGAGGCGCTCGAAGCGTTCAGGACAGCAGGGCTGCAGTTTGACGATAACGGCCGCCTCGACCGCAACGACGCCCGAGAAGAGGCGGAAGCGCCTGCTCCTTCCGAAATCGTGGATATCGTGCGCAATCCTGTCGATCGCGCAGCCGCGGCTATCATGGCAACACGGAGAACGGTCGCGTTCCAGTTGATCGTCACCGAACCAGGGCCGCACGTCTGGCTAGCACGTCGGCTTCTCCAGGCCCTCCGCGACGCGCACGGTTTGGAACGTGTGCACGCGATCGACGTCGATCGCGCGCTTTGTGAAGCGCTCCACGCGAAGGGCTTGCTCACCGGAGCCCTCAGGCGCGATGCGCGTGGCTTTGCGTTCGGCAATTTGGACACATTCGCCGGCGCCGCTGCAACTGACATTCTCCGCGGAGCCATGGTCACCGGCCGGCGCAACGACATCACCCTGCTCTACAACCTTGGAGCGCTCGCGCACACCAAAGCGGCCGGTACATTGCGGTCACTCTACGAGGACGCGCGTGGTGGCAGCGATTATGGCGCTATCGTCGTCTGCGTGCCGGGCGATCATCCGCGCGAGCATGCGCGTCTTAACCGCAGCATCCCGCTCGTCGTGACGGGCTCCGACCCGCTTCTCTACCTTGAGGCCTCAGCGTGAACGAAGAACTCCTACCGGCGCTCCAGAAAGCAGAACTAGCTGTTCGCGAGGATCTGCTTCGCCAATATTACGCTGATGAACACCTCATGTCGCAGGCTCGCGAACGCCTGCGTGCCGAGGAATCCTCGGTCGCAGACGTCGATGCTTGGCTCGTCACTTTCGCCGGTCGTGCAGCGACGGTCTATGTTCTGAAGTCACTCTACGTTCGAGTTCTCGAAGATCAAGGTCTCTTTATGCCGCAGCGCATCCTGGACGGTGGGACTTATCCGCTCTTTGCGGAGCTGTTTCCAAACCTCAGCATCGCTGCATATCTGCAGACCGTCTTTCTCGACGCGCGTCGAGTGCTCCCAGAACTCTTCACGCCGACGCCCGTCGAGATCGCGGAGCCGAACGCTGCTGCTGCTCGCGCTGTCTGGGAAGTGTGGCAGGACAATCGGGGCGACGGGCCCACATTCCAATTTCGAGGAAAGCTCGACACACGATTCATCGGCGACCTCTATCAGGAGCTTGATCCGCAAGTAAAGGATCGGTACGCGCTCCTGCAAACGCCGCGATTCGTTGAAACATTCATCCTCGATCACACCCTTGAGCCGGCGCTGCAGACGTTCCCCCTCGACGGCTTTCGGTTGCTCGATCCCACCTGCGGAAGCGGGCATTTCTTGCTTGGCGCTTTCGAGCGCCTCGCGCAGCGATGGCGCAAAGCATTAGGTGACGAGAGTGATCCAAAGGTCAAATGGGACGCCGCAATTCTCGCCTTGGCGTCTGTATCCGGAGCCGACCTCAACGACTACGCGACCGCACTGACGCGCTTTCGCCTGTTGCTCGGTGTCGTGCGAGAAACCGGGGTGCGCAATGTTGAGCAGCTTACGAGGCTCCACTTCGACGTTATCACTTGCGATGCATTGATCCCATGGGAGACCCTCTCAGACCAAATGCCGCTAGCCGGCATCCGCGACTCGTCACAAATCGATCACTACGGCCCAAGCGATGAGCGCGATCGCAACGTCACATTCTTCGCTCGCAGTTTTCATGCGGTTGTTGGGAATCCGCCATATAAAGAAGTAGCAGACGTCGCAAAGCGCGCGAAGTACAGAGAGCTGTGGCCCAGAAGCGCCCAAGAACAGTACTCTCTCAACGCTCCCATGGCCGAGCGTTTCCTCCTCCTGCCATCGTCTAGGAGTTTGGCGGGCTTGAAGGGACGCGAATCGACTCTTTCGCGGGAGAGCCAGTCGTGATCGGCCACCGCCGACATGAAGTGGGTGGTCTCACCTCGCTCCCTTCAAGCCATCGCCAGCGTGTGCAAGCGTTTGAGGTTCCAGGCTGTGCAGCCCAGGAGAAACTCTCCGCTGGCTTTTCGATGGCCGCGAAGCAAGAACTGACGGAAGCCCAAGGCGCGCTTGAGATTCCCGAAAACGGGCTCGACGGTGCATTTTCGCAGGGCGAAGATTGCACGGCCTTCCGGCGTTCGCAGCCGGTACAACATTTGCGCCAAAGCAGAGGCTCCAGGCTTCGGAGCTTTTGGAACGCGGAATCGCCGCAGGCCCCAATGATGGCGATCGCGCTTGGGAGCGATGTACGGCACGACCCCGCTCTCGACGCACAACTCAACGTTGAGTTCGCTGAAGTAGCCGGCGTCGGCCAACAACTCGTGCGGCTTGCCGACCGGCAGCGCCGTAAGTTTTCGCAGCATCGGCTTGAGCAGACGGCAATCGATTGGGCGCTGGCTAAGTTCAGCGCCGACGATCAACAGAGAACCGGTGTCGACGGCGGCCTGCCCGTTGTAAGCCTGAACGAACCCTTCGGAACTCGGCATGATGCGCGATTCCGGATCGGTCAAGTTCACTTGAGCCTCCGGACGAACGCAATCCTTCGGCCTCTTTGGCGCCCTGATCTTGCGGCCGATCTTCTCCGCGATCCGGTCGCGATCGGCCACCACGTCCCGGTACTCGACGTGTTCCTGGGTTTGGCGCTCCGCTTCGCGCGCCTTGATCCGCTCTTGCGCCTCAGCAATGGCTTTGAGGCGATCTTCGCGGCGTGCGATTTCCGCAGGAATATCGATCCCGCCGTCGCGTTCGTCGGCCGAGTCGGCCGCCTCGGCGAGTTCCAGCATCCGGCGCACTTCTCGCTTCAGCTGAACTTCAAGCCGGTTCGCACCCTTCAAGCTGAGCGCGCGATGCTTGGATGCGTTCGCCTTGATCTTGGTGCCGTCCAGGCTTACCCGGCCGACTTCCAAGCACCCCAACTCTTTGGCGACAATCAGGATCTGATTGAACAGAGCCTCAAGATGCGGAAAGAAGCGGCGCCGGAAGGCGCAGATCGTGTCGCGGTCGGGATGCGTGTTCGCCGCGATATATCGAAAGGCCACCGATTCGTACGTCGCCGCTTCGATCTTCCGGCTCGCTCGCAGGCCGGTCGCGTACGAGTAAAACAGCAGCGCCACCATCATCTCCGGATGGTACGCAGCCGAACCGCGGCCGGAGTACGAGTCCCGCAGCGGACGCAGATCCAAGCGCGATACCACATCGACGACAAACCGCGCCAAGTGCTTCTCCGGAAGCCAATCCTGGACGCTCGGAGGCATCAGAAATAGCGTGTCACGATCGAACGAAACGAAGTTGTCCCCCATACCCCAATTCTACCATTTGGCGGCCACAAGTCCGCCAAACTCCTAGTGGACGTTCCGGCTTCATTACCAGCAACAACTTCTGCAAGCGCACCTTTGGTTCGGGATTGATTACCAATGTCATTCGTGATGTCCGACTTGACGCAGTCGTCGACACATCCGGCGCGTACATACCCGGACATGGAACTCCCACGATCATCATGTTCGCGTCCCGAGATCGCGCCTCCGATTTCTCGCCCGTTCATTTGGTGTCCGGAAAGCGTGGCGAGCCAGCGGTTCCTCAGGATCCAGCTAACGGGCACGTGTGGCGGAGCATCCTCAAGGGCTTCAGTTCAAGCGAATTTGAGGACATGTGGGTAGCCGCTTTTGACTTGCCGCAATCGACGTTTCGAGCGCATCCGTGGATACTGGCGAGCAGGAAGGCTCTCGCGATTAAGGCGCAGATTGACGCTTTTCCCCGCTTGAGCGCACTTGGTGCAGATGCAGGAGCAGCAGTTCGAGTCTCACACGATGAAATATTCGTGCGCCGCCTACCTTACCTTGAATTGAGTCGTCCGCTTATCGAGGGCGAAGATGTTAGAGATTGGCAGGCGCTATCAAAAGCCAGGATTCTTTGCCCATATGACTCCAGGATGGTCCTCCTAGAGGACGATGCTATAACCAGCACGCTGTGGCCGTTTCGGAACACGTTATGGTCTCGAAAGCTATTCGGGAACAAGACCTACCGTGAAGGTCGCGTGCCCTGGTGGCGCTATCATCAGATCACAAGTGGCCGAACCGGAGCTGGGCGCAACCGCGTTATTATCGCCGAGATTTCCACAACTTCCCATTTTGTCTTTGACAATAGTGGTAGTATGTTTACGCAGACTGCTCCAATACTCGTGTTAGCCGCGTCAAGCGCAGACGTCTACAAGGACGTCGCGGCGGTGCTGAATTCGAGCACATTAGAATTTTGGTTCAAGCTGGTCTGCTTTCCAAAGGGCGGCGATGTCATTGGCGAGGGTCGCGTCCCGGGTGAATCGTGGGAGGAGCGCTACGTTCACAATGGGACGACCGTCATTCGGGCGCCGTATGACAGAGAAGGCAAGGCGACGCGCGCGGTCCTTATCGCAGAGATAGAGCGTGCCGTTAGCGCGCGGCAGCGCCACGATCCGGCAAGCGTGCTTGCAAACGCCACGGCGGATATTATTGTCACCGATCTAGATCGTGCCCGCAGAGCGGACGAGGATGAACTAGCGCGTCTTGTGTTTCTGCAAGAGGAACTCGACTGGTTGATGCACGAGCGGTTCGGCATAGTCGCCAGCGCAACTAAGGCTGAAATCACGGCCGAGCGACGATTACGCCCTGGGCATCGCCCGTTTGAGATTGCGCTGGCACGCCGCGTGGCGAGCGGTGAGGAGGAGACAAAGTGGTTCGACCGCCATCGGCTAGAGCCGGTCACAGAGATACCGTCAGAATACGACGAAGGCTACGCGGCTGTTCTCCGTGCCCGACTTGCGCTTATAGAGTCGGACGAGACCGTCGGAATCCTTGAACAGCCCGCCTACAAACGACGCTGGACGCAGACAGTGTGGGATGAGCGCGTGCGCTCCGCGGCTACGGCGCTTCTCGCGGATGGGCTCGAGGCGAGCGTCCGCGAATCGGGGCCATCGCAACCGGCTTCGCTGAACCTGTTGGCGAATCGGCTTGCCAGGGATGAGAGACTCCTCGCCATCGCCTCGCTACTCGGTGCAAGTACCGACACTCTGGCCGCTACTCTGGGCCGGATCCTCGACGCGAGTGCAGTCCCGGATTCGCCATCGCGTTTTCTCAAGCGAACGGGCCTGCAGAAGCTCGTCGCCGATGCCGTTTCGGGCAGCCCCGACAACACGGTGCCGTTCGAACCGGGCAGGGCGACAAACTGGAAGGGAGTTTGGCGCCTTCAAGAGCGTGAGGACCGCGGTGAGGTGATCGAGCCGATGCCCGTCGCGCCACCGTTCAAGCCGGCTGACTACGCTCAACCAAGCGGCTGGAAACTGCGTGGAAAGTTCAACGTCCCCAATGAGCGCTTTATCGCTTATGACGATGTCCAACCCAGGAGGTACGGCTGGGGTGGCTGGACGGTGGCCGAACGAGCTCGCGCATCCCTCGAGATCTTCCAACTCCGCAACGATCAAGATCGGAACGCGTCAGAGCGGCCGCAGGACGATCCTTCGCGGTGCCCCGTGCAGTTTGCCCTCTGGGACAAGCTGGACGAATTGCGCCGCACGCACGACCCGCTTGAGCCGCAGGTCCGCTCACTCGCAGAGATCTGCGGCGCGCGCTGCCCCTGCCCAATCCTCCTCGAATGGCGCGAATCAACGTCGCGTTCCAAGAAGGCCATCGTCTCCGCGCCTAAGCCAGTCCGTAAGCCAACCCTCGAGGCCCCACTCGATCCTGAGCTCATTGCAGCCGTTCACGCTCGAATCCGCGCTGCGGGCGAGCGGGGATCTACCGCTGCCGGCCTAGTTGTAGCAACATCTGGCGACGACGCGCTGCTAAAGAACGTGCTCGCCGCTCTCCGCGCACGCGGCGATATCGATGTCGTCGGGCGTGGAAAGGGGACTCGCTACATAGATCCGCGTGAAGTCCAGCGCCTTGCGAAGGCGGAAATGAAGTTACTATGAACATCGAACCGGAGCCCGCCCGTGCCTGAACTTATCCGTGACTACCTCACGCTACCCGACCGGGCCATGCTTGACCGGTTCATCGTCAAAGATGGGTCCGACCCTAGCGAACTCGCGCGCACGTATGTATTTACGAGAGGCGTCACCGAGCAACTCGACCATCTCCTAACGCCCATCGGTCTCCTCCTCACTCAGCGGCAGGATTGGCAGAGCCTCGGTCGCTGGGTATTCGGCTCCTTCGGCTCGGGGAAATCGCACTTTCTCCGCATCGTCGAGATGTTGCTAAGTCGCGACCAACGCCTCTATACTCAAAACACTGATCCTGCGCTCCTCGAGCTTCAGGGAAAGCACAGCTTCCTCGTCAAGGCAAAAATATTAACCGTCCGGGTGACGATGATGAGTGCCGGTGCAAGTGACGGTCTGACGATCGCTCTGGCGCGCGCGTTCGATGATCGCCTCTCAGAACTTGGTCTCGAGCCCGCACACGTCTTTGACCACGAGAAACTCTTCACGGCATTCGATCAGTATTGCTCTCGGGGCTCAACCATACTTGACGAGTTTCTCGACGCGAACGATTATGATCGAGCGAGCTTTGCTGCAATCAGGGCCGGAGACTTCGCTCAGCGGCGCACGTTGGCGCGGGAATGCGCGGCATTCATGTATGGCAACGATGACACCCGTTTTGAACCCAATCCCGCGGACGCCCGCTCGCAGATGGCGCGGCATGCCGCCGGCCTCGGTTTTCAGGCAATCGCCTTCCTCATCGACGAATTCGTGCTCTGGGCCCAATCCCTTCCCGGCGAAGAGTATATCGGCGCTGCAAACGAGCTGACGGGTCTAGTAGACGCCGAACGCCAGCCAATTCCATTTATCGTCCTCCCTGCCATTCAGCGCAGTATCAGTGAACGCTTCCAGGACGACCACTCTGAAGATGCGCTTCGGAACTCCCTATCCCACACGATCGCCCGCTTCAGCCCAATGATCGTGTTAGAAGACAAGGACATATTCGAGGTTGCTCAACGACGTGTGCTTGCTGTCCGACCCGCGCGCAGAGAGGCCTGGCACGACGCCGTTTCCAAGATCGTCGACAAGTTCGAGGCACAACAAGCGGTTCTTGTCGGCAACGACGCCCCGGAGACGCTCAAGCAACTCTATCCATTTCATCCGGCCCTCTTGCACGTGCTCAGTGATGTCTCCCAAGGCCTGCAACGTGAGCGCACTTCCCTCTTTATGCTTTTCCAACTCCTCGTTGAGATTCGTCCGAACCTCGAGCTCGGACAGCTCGTTTCGCTTGGCGCTCTGTGGGAGGCTATCTACTCCAAGGACAACGTCGCAATTCTTAAGCAGCAGGTGAGTCAACGCGGGACGAACGACGCCGCACACGAGCTTGTGAAGACACTAGAAACGTGGGACCGCCTGCGCGAGCCGATCCAAAACGCGGCTAAGACAGACGATGCAATCCGCGTCCTGGATCTCCTGGTCAAAAGTATCCTTCTCTGTCAGTTGTCACGCACGCGCTTTTTCGGCGACGAACGCCCCCTCTCGGAGTCGATTACGATCGAGAACCTGTTCCGCCTCAATCGAGCTGAGGTCGATGTCCCTATCGAGGCGCTGGGGTCCCGGACAGTGAGTGACTTGCTGTCTCGGCTGGCGGGCGTTGCGCCCAGCATCGTCAAAGTCGAAGGGAAGACACCCCGCGACCGGGTCTCGATTGCGCTTGATACGGTCGATATCGCAGCGATGGTCGACGGCCTGAAGCCGACGGCGGGCGATCGATTCTCAATCCTGGCCAAGTACGTCAAGGCGGTTCTCGATCTATCCTCAGACTTGCGTGACGACAACCTCGACGGTGTCTATCCTGTAACGTGGCGTGCGACTAATCGCAAAGGGCGGGTTCGCCTCGAGCGACTCGACCTGTTGGCAGGGCGGAGCCATGACAATGACTTCGCGCCCGGGGAGTCAGAGGCGTTCCGAATTCTCGTTTTGCTCAACGTGGCAGACCCGCAAGCGGCAGTCGAGCGAGTTGCCGCGGCGCGGGCGTACGCGCAGCAATGGACGGGTGTCCTTGTGCCAGGTGCACTCTCCGCCAGAGGGGCCGAGGCCCTCGAAGTCCTTGCGAAGCTCGAGCTTGTTTACGCCCGCGAAAAGAACGCAGCGCTGGGCGGCTTTAAGATGTCCATGCATCCGATCGTCGACCGCCAGGTGGCGGCAAATCGTTCCGTTGCAGAGGAGCAGCTCCGGGAAGCGCTTACGGCCGCGTATGCGCGTGATGCGCAGTTGCTGACTCTACGCAACAACGCTCCGGAGCTCTTTGTCGGAACGCTGCGCGATCCCGGTCGCATCGTACAGCAGACTGCCTTGCAGCTTCTGGACTTGCGATACCCGCAGCATCCAAAGTTCCCAGAGACGCCTCGTAAGCCGAGCCTTGAGATGCTGTTCAGAGTCGTTCAGCGCGCCAACCAAGATGGTGGGCGCACTGCCCTAGACTCGACGGAGAGCCTTATCGTGGAGCGTCTCGGCGTTCCGCTTGAGCTTTTTGATCACGGACAACTCGTAGCATCGCTCAGGGCAACCGGGCTATATACGAGCGCGGTTCGGCTGAAAGTCGATGAAGGGGAATCAACAGTTGCGGGGCTGCGGAAGTCGCTTCTACTGTCGTATGGCATAGAAGCGGACGTTGCCGATGCAATCATCGCAGCGTTCGCGACACAGGCGGATTATCGCCTCTCCGATGGCGGAACCTCCCGTGTAATTTCAACATTGAGCGTCATTGGTTCGGGAGGGTGGCTTGTCAACGGAGATCTTCCTGATCAGGCGACATGGATCGGCGGTCGTTCAAATGCACTCGCGCTCTTTGGCGAGCTTCGCGACGTCGCCCTGAGTCTTTCCCCTACGAATGTTGAGGCTCTTGTCACAGCGTTCCACGGGCGTCTCGCCGTCGCGATTGAGGCGATGAGTAAGGTTCGAGACACACTAACAACACTGCAACGTAAGGGCCTCTTTTCGGGATCCTCGGTCTCTTTGGAAGCGTACCGCGGTGCTGCAACACAGCTAGCTGCCTTCCCCAAGAATGAGCGGCTCGTAAAGGAGCTTGCGCGGCTCGACGAAGCGACCATCAAGCGCCTCCGCAATGCGATCGACGCCGCGGGCGATGATGATCGAGCGTGCCAGTCGCTTCTTCACGACAAACTCATCGACATGGTTAAACCCGAGCTGCGCAGCGAACTGCAGAGAACGCTCGAACAAGTTGGGCCGCCTATCGCCGGCGCGCTAGGGGCATGGGGCACTAAGGCGACGGAGTGGATAAGGACAGAACTTGAAAAGAAGCGGGTTCCGGAGGAGCCTCCACGGCCACCCCATCCTCCAGAGTCAGGATTGCCAGGTACGAAGCGCTTCAAGGCTGGCACCGTGACCGAACTAAACACAGCACTAGCGGAGCTGCAGACGTTTTCTGAGCTGCAAATCGCGGGTGGAGCCTCCGTTTTTCTCGTCGCTAGCGTTGATCCTGATCCAACGCGGGGCGCCACGTGACCGGATCCTCCACAACGCCTTTCTTGCTTTCTATCGCGCGCGCGGTGACCGCGCGTTTGACGGCTGCTGGGCAAGTTAGCGCAGAGGACGACCTTGTGCTAGTGGCGGCACCAGAGGGGCTCGAGATTGAGCCAGAGTCAATCGAGAGTAACACTACGTTCCATTTGGATCGAACATGGAACGCCGCCATCGTTCGTGGAGATTTCGGTCTGCGCTGGGCGCTGGCCCGTCAAGATGGGCCCCTTGCAGCGGTCGTAACGTGCTCGCCCGCCGCACTACAGCCAGATCTCCGGGAGCGCGCCGTTCTGCGGCGCGTGGTACCACCTTTGGCGCGCGACCTCTTCGCGTCGCTCGCCGGCCGTGAATGTGCAGCGATCGACGAAACGCGCTTTCGGCCGGCGCTCGTCGCTCTGCTTGCTAGAAGCTTTGACCGCGTCGCCGCAGGTGCCGCGGGCTACACTTGGGGCCGCATCGTCCAGGAGACAGACGCGCTAACGCTTCTTGGCTCGGTCGCGCTTGACGTTGATTCAGGCGCCCTGCCTGAAAGCGCCGCGGCACTTCTGGCCCGGTGGCTCCGGGTCGCCCCAGCGTTCGACGCCGGGCTGGACGATCTCGTGAAGGACATGCTTGTCCGGCGCTTCCCGAGCCAGGCGAGCCTCCTCCAGGCGGCGCTAAGACGTGGCGTTCGGCCGTATGTCGCCGAGTTCGCCGGCACTGAACGCTCGTCGCGGGCACACGCTCCCAGTGCGGATGAGGCGCTGATCACCGACGCTCTCAGCCGCTTGCATCGCGATGAGCCTTCACTATTGCATGCTGTACTTGCCGACGCAGAGGCCGCCTTTATAAAGTCTCGGCGCCCCCCCGCCGGTTTCCCGCTTCTCGCAAATGCATACCGCACGCGCCTCCATGAGATCGTGCGCGCGTGCCAGGATGGAGCGCCCCCCGGCGACGGCGAGATCGCCGGCCTGGATGCGTTCCTCTTCGCCGACGCTTCTGAGATCACGACACTGCGCGCTATCGCGCGATTGGCTCGCGCCGTCGGAGCCGCCGGCGCACTGCCGCGTGCCTTGACCATCGAAGCATTTGGTGACGCCTATTGCCGGGAGCTTGCGTGGGGTGATCTTGCAGCCCGCCGTGCTCGCGATGCGGATGTGGCAACACTAGATAGCGTCAGCCGGGAGACGATCGCGGCGCTGGTCACCCGATGGCTCGAGCTGCGTGATGAGTGGAACGCATCGTTCGCGGCTCACGCGTCGCGGGATTGGTCGAATGCCGTGCACGGAAAGAGGCGAAAGGGCCCCCTATCCGTGCATCGCGTACTTGGCGAAGTTGTGAGGCCGATCGTTCATCCAAACCTTCCGGATGATACGGCAGGCCACAAAGTCTTCCTAGTGGTTCTTGACGGTTGCGATCTAGCATCATTTTATGAGATCGTGCGTGCCCTCGAGCAAGCCGGGATCGCGCCGATTGTCCCTCCGAAGGTCTCGGGACTACCTCTGCTGAGCGACGACGCCGGTGAAGCGACCATTCCGCGCGTCGCCCTCGGCATCGCGCCGATCCCCACCATGACTGGGCACGCCCGCCGAGCGCTTTTCGCAGGGATGATACCGGATGCAATCGTCCTCGACGAGCGCGAAGCGCAGGCTGCGAGCGCCTCTGCAGACGGGAGAGCGTTCGACCGAGCTGTTCCACTCGGGACCGCGACGCGACGGTTGTTCTTGAAGGGCGACCTCGCTGATGGCGGGACGACGCTACGTTCTTTGCTCGAGACGCGGGAATCGGCGCCCGATATTGTGGCGGCCGTCTTTAACGAGGTTGACGACAGCCTTTCCAGCTCGCAGCGGGGTGTGCTGCCGGAGTGGCGACTCGGAAACCTCGGAGCGCTCGCCCAAGCGCTCGCAGTGGCGGCTCGCAGCGGCTGGATTACGATTATCACAGCCGATCACGGCAATACCCCATACCGCGGAGAACCGGACCTGCGCGTGAACGGCTTCGCAGGCGCGCGCTACGCTGAGCTGCCGCAGGGCCCAGCCCCTGTGCAGCATAGCGTCGTGTTCGAAAAGGGAGACAGCCTCCCGCGACGGATCGCGGCACTCTACCGGGTTGGAGAACACGGGTCCTCGCAGCATGTCGGCTACCATGGCGGAGCGTCGCTTGAGGAAGTCTTCGTGCCCATCGCGTGCCTCGGGGCTGGCACTCTCGATGCACGCGCGATCTACGAGCCGGCCTGGTGGTTAGGCCTTTCTAGCAGCCGCGTTGCCTCGTTGCCGCTACGGGTTCCCGATGCGCGACCACTCCCCGCGAAGTTCATGCACGGAAAGCCCGAAGGCGAGCTGATGCGACGCATAGCTGACGTCCTGGACGAGCGGAACTATGCAATCGTCACAAATATTTCGGCAAATCAGGTCCTCGACGCTAACCAGATCGCGAAGTCCCACCAGCTCAAGCCCGGTATGGTGCATGGACGCATCGAAGCGATAATAGCCCAGCTTGCTGAAGCCGGGATACCCGACTGCCTCGAGGTCGACGAGGAGCGTCGGCGGTATATTTGGCGCCTTCGATGAATTGGATTTGATGAGAACGATAGCGACGGAAGGGGGGCGATGATGGCAACTCCGCTCTCGGCAGTCGACCCTGCCGTGCTCGACACGATCGTTGAGTCGCTCCGTCTTGGCGAGGTTCCCGACATCGGGCTGGACATTATCAGCACGGGTATCGACGCACACTTGGCTGCCTTCGAGCGCGAGTTCCCGCGAATCGAGAGCGGGCCGGGGCGAATCCGGTTCCTGCGCGGCGATTTTGGCACGGGCAAGACGTTCTTCCTAAAGGCGCTCGCGGCTCGTGCTCATGAAGCTGGCTTTGCTACCGCTTATGTGCAGATCAACTATCCAAACCTGGCGCTTCGGCCGCTTTCGCTCTACGCTGCGATAGCGCGAACCCTTCGTACGAAGCGTCAGGCAAAGGGCTTCTTTCGGACGGCGATCGATCGTTGGGTGCATCGGGCTGGCGAGCGCGTTACAGACGCGACCATCGGCCCCGGCATCGCCGAGACCGATCCGCGGTTCGGGGAAGCGGTTGCGGCGGAGATGCGCGTTCTGCTTGGTGGGCTCTTTGATCGCGCCCCGAGCTTCGCGCAAGGGCTTGCCGGCTACGCGCGAGCTCTCGACGAGGACCGCATCGACGTGAGCCGTGGGCTGCTTCAATGGCTCGCCGGCGACGAGCATGTTGCAGCTGACGTAAAGCGTTTCGCGCACCTGCGCGGCTCGCTGCGTGAAAACGATGCGCTTCCCATGCTATCTGGCCTTGTGACCGTGCTTGGCCAGATCGGAACGCGTGGAATCGTCGTGCTCATCGACGAAGTCGAACGTGTGATCCGGCAACCGCTTCCGGCGACGCGCGTGGCCGCGTACACGACCTTGCAAAATCTCATCTCCGCCGTTGACGACGATCTCAAGCATGTCCTTGTAGTCGTGGCAGGGACGACAGACGTGTATGAGCATCCTCGAGGTTTCTCGGCTCTCGAACCACTGCGCCAACGGATCGAAACACGTTTCGATGCCTCAGGTTTTGAGGATCTCGACGCCGTTCAGGTGCGGCTTCCTCCCTTCGACCGCGAAAGGCTGATCACCGTTGGCCGGCGGGTTCGGGACGTGTTCGTGGCGCACGCAGCGATGCCGCAGCTCACGGAACGAGTCGATGATGCGGTCCTTGGCGCGCTTGCGGACGATGTCATTGGCGCGTTCGGCGGGCGAGTTGCTATCGCGCCAAGACAGTTCTTTCGGGAGACGATCTCCGTGCTGTCCAAGGCGCGACAGTACCCCACTTATGATCCTCGCTCGGATCGTCCCGATCGCAAGACGATCGCGAGCGCTGCAGCGCTCGATGACCGAGAGAAGGCCGCGCTTGTTGACATGCCAACTTTCGAGGCACTCGACCTCTGATCGGCGCACTCGACCGTCTCCATCCAAGCGTCGCTTACCTGATTCAGGTACGACTCGGTTGGCGAGAACTGCGCCCTGTGCAGGAAATCGCCCTTGAACCAATCCTGTCGGGTGAATCCTGCGTTGTCGTCGCCCCAACCTCAGGTGGAAAAACCGAGGCTGCAGTGCTGCCACTGCTTTCGCGAATTCTGGACACGAAGGCGGAGCCGGTCTCCGTTCTCTACATCGCGCCGCTCAAGGCGCTTCTGAACGATCTACGCGAGCGGCTCGAAACGCTCCTCGAGCCGCTCGCGCTCCGTGTCGCCGTTTGGCATGGTGACGTCAGCGATGCGAGACGCCGAAAGATCGCGACGGAGCCGCCGGATATCCTATTGGCGACGCCGGAGTCGATCGAGGTCTTGCTCTCGTTCGCGAACGATGCACGCCGCGCGCTGCTGCGTGGCGTTCGCACCGTAGTTGTGGACGAAGCGCATGTCTTCTTCGGCGACCTGCGCGGCACGCATCTTCTCGCTGTGATCGAGCGCTTGGCACAATACGCCGAGCATGACCTACAGCGGATCGCGCTCTCAGCTACCGTTGGGAATCCGAAGGATCTCGCGCAGTGGCTGCGCGGGTCGAGTCAGGCGCAGATGCGCGTGTGCGCCGTTCCCAAGGATCCTTCGCGTGTCGAGCGATTCGAAGTTAGGTATGCGCCTCGACAAGTCGACATCCTGGAGTACTTGGCGGGGCTAAGGGCCGAAAAGGTTGTCACCTTCGTGCCGTCTCGGCGCGATGTTGAGACCATATCCCGGGCACTCCTTGACCGCAAAGAGCGGGCCTGGCCGCACCATTCCGCGATCTCCGCCGCATCGCGCCGTGAGACCGAGGCGGCATTTCGCGATACGGATCGAGGCGTTCTCGTCGCCACATCAACCTTCGAGCTCGGCGTCGACATTGGCGGTCTGGACCGCGTCGTCCAAGTCGATGCGCCGTCTACCGTTAGCGCGATGGCCCAGCGCTTGGGCCGGACGGGTCGGCGCCCTGGGACGATCGCATCGATGACGTTTCTCGCGCGAAAGACGGAGACGCTTCTCCTGGCTTTGGCCCTTCTGCGGCTTCACGCCCAAGGCTGGATCGAGCCGCTTGAACCTCCCTCGAAGCCATATCTAGTGCTCGTCCAGCAGATTCTCGCGAACGTGATCCAAACCGGCGGGCTGCCGAAGACACTGTTGATCGAGCGTCTCTCGACGAACGCTGCGTTCACCAAGATTGGAGCGGCCGACGTCGCGCGGATTGTGGAGGCGCTGTTCGAAAGCGGGGCCTTACAGCTCCTCGACGAGCGAGTTCAACTCGCACCGAAAGTAGAACGCCGCTTCAGCTTCAGGAACTTCGGCGACCTAGCGTCGGTCTTCACGAGCGACTCAACGGTGGATGTGGTCAACCGCGATCAGGTCGTCGGCTTCGTCCAGCGTTGGTACCTTGAGCGCGTATCCCGCCAGACGGAACCCACATTTCTCCTCAGCGGATCTCCTTGGGCGATCAAACACTGGGATCAGCGCAAGGGCATAGTCGAAGTCGTCCGCGCTGAACATGCACGGGCACCTGTGTTCCTGGGCGGGGCGATGGAGCTGAGCGAAGTCGTGGGGAAATCGATCCAGGCCGTGTTAGCGGCGCCAGACAGCACCATGCTTCCGCCGGGTGCGTCTCTTGATCCAAGCGCGGAGTCGCTCTGGAAGGCCGCCAGTGCGCAGAGCGCGGCGCACGCGTTCCCTGCAGCTCAGAGCCAACTGAAACGCCTGGCCGGCACAGTGCGGCTGACGACTTACGCGGGCCTCCGAATTAACCGCACGATTGCCATCATGCTGATCCGTGAAGGCATTACGATCGTCTCCTGCTCAAACATCGCGATCGCTTTCAAGAGCATCGACAGTGACGAGGACATCGCGGGTATGATAGCCACCTTTTATGAGAGCCGCGTGGCCTCTGCCCTCGACGCCGCTGACACCGACACGTTGGGCAGCCGCCTGAAATTCATCGACCTCCTGCCCCCGCGCATCCAACACGAGGCCATCATCGACGCGTTTACCGACCTACGCGGTGCCATCGACGTACTTCGGCGAGGCGTTAGCTTCGCTCCTTAAGGCCTTCCGAACGCCATGCCATCAATAACTGCCCCATGACTAGTAGCAGGGGGCATTCGGCGCCAGTGGCATGGCGTACGTCCGCAAATCTTCATGAGCCACGTTTGCGTCGTCGTGGCGCTGACGTTACGAAGTACCCGAGGTCTGCGCCAAGATCAGGAGGCCGGCCGCTGCTTCCTCCTTCGGCGTTGTGATCTTCGGCCCAGTTACCGCGAGCGCTTAAGTCGGAGAGACTGCGCCGTGCAAATCCAGCCGGAACGGGCCGACCGAGCGGCGAATCGGCCACCAACCGAAACTCCCGCTGCATGCTTGCACAGCAAATTGCATACCTACGGCAGACTTGGTAAGACCATGCTATCCGATGATATCGCCCGGCGAATCGAGACCTTTCGGGCCGACCTCTATAACCCCGGGATCCCGATTATCGATATTGTCCGTGGTCGCATCGCGCACGGCATACCTTACATTTTCGACAGGAACGACGCGGAATATTTTCGCTTTAAGCAGACCGTATCCGACTACTTCAAAGTTCACCCCGACCGGATCAAAATCGTCGGATCGGCACAACTCGGCTTCAGTATTGCACCGCATAAACTTTGGTCCCCGTTCCACCAAGAGTCCGACATAGACGTGGCCGTTACAGATCCAGTCTGCTTCCTGAAGTTCTGGCGGAACCTACTTCAATACAACCTCGACATTAAGGCACGAAGCACCAAGGATGATGAGAGATATCGCAGATTCTTAAGTTATCACTTTCAGGGCTGGATTCGTCCAGACTTGCTACCCATGGAGTATAGCCAACCATGGTTTGGGTTTTTCCGAAGCATGCACTCCTCATTCGAGGGAAGAAACGTTGCCGGAGCACTTTATTACGACGAAGGCTTTTTTGAAGCTTACCATACACGCAACTTGAGCGAACTACGCGCTACGGGACGCAAATAGCATGGCTGACAACATTGGCATCGCGACTAATAAGACCATTCTCGATCTCTATAACGGCATTCGATCTGGCGAACTCGTTCTTCATCCCGATTTCCAACGCAAACTAGTTTGGAACAACGATCATAAGGAACGTTTCATAGAAACGATCGTTGAAGGATTGCCTTTTCCTGAAATCTACATCGCTTCGGGAACAATCGATGTGGAGGCTGGGCGAGGAACAACGTTGGTCGTAGATGGGCAGCAGCGCCTAAACACAATATACGAGTATATCAGTGGCGCGCCGAATCTAAAGTTGACTATGCTAAGACCATTCGCCGATATCGATCGTGCACGGTTCTTTGACTATAAGGTTACCGTTCGCGACCTTGGACGGCTACCAGAAGACACAATCGTTGAAATATTCAAACGCATAAACTCCGTTGGCTATGCACTAAATGCGGTTGAAATTAGCAATGCACTCTATGATGGTCCGTTCATTCAGAGCGCGCAAGCTTTAGTGAAGAGCGGTCTCCTAGAAGACTTTGATGTGTACAGCGAAGTCGAATTCTCAAGGATGCGCGACCTCGAGTTGTTTCTGCTACTGATGACCACACTTGAAACTGGCGACTACTTCAGCCAGGACAAAGAAGTCGAGGCCTGCATCAAGGCATTCAATAGCGACTATCCGAACCGAGAGCGGACAGAAGACGACATAAGGGCTGCAATGAGCTTTCTTCTTTCGGCTTCGTTACCAGCGGATTCGTTTTGGTTTCGAAAGTCAAACTTCTTCTCAGTATCTGCCGAGCTGGCGATATGGCACCGATCCGGGCGCCCGTACTGCAAGCCTTCACAGTTCAAGGACGGACTTACGCACCTTGGTGACCTCATCCAGGAGCAGAGAGGGAGCGATGATCCAAACAACGTATACGCGCGCTACTATAAATATCTATATCAAAACACATCCGGCCGCGTAGCAAGGATCACACGAGGGAAGTTAATTCGAGCGCTTCTTGAGCAGCTCAATGAGAGCCTCGCCTCGTCATAGGTGAGTCTCTTGGCTAAAACGGTCTTAGTCGGAGTTGTAGAGAGGAATGCAATTACAATTTACACGTGGTGGCCATCGATGATCGTGGGTTCATGATCGGCGGCCTCAAGAAGCCGATTCGCCGGGCTCGGATCGCTGGCGGCGATCAGGATGCCGCCGTTGTTCTCACGCGCATAGCCGTAGGCGCTGAAAAACTCGTCTACATCATTGCGGCCAGCAAGCGCCTGCCCTACGGCAAGAGCAAGTCTCGGATCGTGTACGTCGGCACGACATCGCGGGGCGTTGACCGTGTTCTCAACAGCGTCGCCACCAAGGCGCGTGAAGCGCTTGCCGAACATGGCATCCGCCGCATCGAGGTACAGGTCTATACCGTGAAGGCCCGGCAGCGCGTAAGAATGTGGCGCAAGCTCGAACAGGGGCTTCTCCTGGCGTTTAAAGATCTTTATGGGTGCGTGCCGAAATACAACAGCCACGGCAAGAACATGAAGTGGTCCGATCAGGGGCTCTATTTGTCCAAGACCGGCCTCAAGAACATCATCAAGCGATACGAAGCCTAGCTCAAGAGCGTTGGAGTGATGCGGAGTCGCCGCTGGGCTCGACGTAGCCCGGCCGCAGTTAATCTGGCGTCTCCGCCTCTCGTTCAAGCACGGCTTCATCCCCTCGAGCCATTACTTCCCGCGGCTTAAAGCGGTGAGGCATCGGCGGGGCCACCAGAGCCCGAGCGTCGATCGGGAACCCTCGACGGTCCAAGATGTACGACAGTGGACGTTCCATGCGTACAATATGGTCATACACAAGGCGGCTTGGAAGTGACTGGTCCGGGCCCACATTAAGCGTCAGATCAACCAAAGAACGCCAGGCGCTGATCAGGTCATCCACAGCCCTAAATTCTCCACGCGGTCGAGCACTGCGCGTGACATGTCTCAGATAGTCGGGGGGCAGCAGCACCTCTGGGTTGTTAAGAATCTTTTGTTGAGAGCGAACCAGATCTAGGATCTCTTCTAGAACCTGCGCATTGGCTTCGCTGGCCTTCGGCGCCAAGTTTACCGCAGCTTCCAGCCGATCTGTGAGAGGTGAGATCTTCGATTCCAGTTTCGGCCACCAAATGTCGAATGCCTCATTCAGGCGCTCCTGGTCGAGTTTGTCGTCCGCGCAGGCGTTGTTTATCGTTTCAATAACAGATTTCAGCTCTTGCTTCTCAAACCCACGCATATTGAACTGTACTAGCGGGCCTTTGATTTCGGACTTGCGCATCCTAAACAGCAAAGGGACGACACGTGCCTGGCCCATCGACTTGGACAACGCTCCGGCTTCAAAATTGAGCCATGGTGCGTTTACGCTCTCGCGGGTAACGCAGAGCAGTCCAAATGTCGTCGCCTCCAGCTCACATCCGATATCATTTGACCAACGCGCTCCGCTCTCAATATCTTCGGAAGATACGAAGGGCCTTACGGACTGCACTACCGATGGAAGCCAGTCCCTTAGAGCTAGCGCTAATGCGTGACTGAGATCTCCTGACCAACTAATGAAGACTTTCATAACAACCTAACTCCGGGGAATACATACCGAACGCGCCACGCGGGCCCCGTACAATGCTTATCATAGGAAGCTGGCCCCGCTCATTATTCGCAGCGCAGCCGAAGCCAATGTCTTCTCCATTAACACCCCGCCGGGCACCTCTGACGTGTCAGGAACGTCGTGCGAGCCAGCGCGCGGCTTGACCTGCTGCAGGTGCAGGGTTTCTGCACACTCCAAATTCGCTCAGCGAGCTGCAGGCCTCAGCCGAAGAACGTGCCCGGGAGAGGACGCGTGGTTTGGCATTCGCCTCCGGCGATTGACGGCATTGCTATACACTATGGCAAGAAAACGCGCGACAACGCAAACTCAGCGTTTACCGCGCGTGCCTCGCCGCTTTCGCTTGAATCGGCCGCATGATAGGATCTTGACGCTGTTCCCGATTGCTAACCGCGCTGCCGGTCTGGGCGCGACGCCAGCAAGACCCTGAAGACGCCCCACGGACAACCCACGCGGTTGGGCAATGCGGCAAAATCACTCTGGTGCCGTCGAGGCCCCAAGGCGGACCCCCGCCCCCGCTGCCGAAACCCCAAGCGACGTGAAACGCCCCCTTCTGATCCTTCTCGCCCTGGCGGCCTTTGCGGGCTGCTCCGGCGGGGACGGGTTCCTGCCCTCGCGCTTGCACTCGATGGATGCTACGCAGCTCCAGCGGCTGGTTCGGGCTGAGTCGGCGCAGACGGGGGTCTCGGCGGCGCTGCTGACGGCGGTCATCCGCGTCGAGTCCAAGGGCGATCCCCACGCGGTCAGCCGCGCCGGCGCCGCGGGGCTCATGCAGCTCATGCCGGGCACGGCGGCCACCTACGGCGTCATCAACCGGTTCGACCCCGAAGACAACATCCACGGAGGGGCCAGGTACCTGCGGGACCTGCTCGCGCGCTACCATCACGATACGGCCCTGGCGCTGGCGGCGTATAACGCGGGCCCGGGCGCCGTCGATGCCGCGCACGGCAGCCTGCCGCCGATCGCCGAGACACGCGCCTACGTGGCCCGGGTTACGGCGGCTCTGCGCGACTCCTAGGCCCCCGCATGGCGACGCTGCCGGGCGTCCGCGCCACACCGCTCGCACCGCCGGGCCCAAGCCTGCGCCTGGCGATCATGGATTCGTACATCCTGCGCGAGCTCGCCGGGCCGTTCGCGTTCTCGGCCGGCGTCTACATGCTCTTCTGGTTCATCAACATCTTCTTCGTCGCGGCGGATTACCTGATCAACGCGCACGCGAACATCTTCCTGATCCTGCGCTTCCTCGCGTTCCGCGTGCCGCAATCGATCCCGATGGCGTTTCCGTTCGGCTGCCTCTTCGCCACGCTCGTCGCGTTCGGGCGCATGGCGGCCGACAACGAGATCACGGCGCTGCGCACCTCGGGCGTCTCCTTCAACCGCATCGCGGCCGCGCCGCTGATCGCGGGTGCGCTGATGTTCGCCTTCACCTACGTCGTGAACGATTCGATCGTGCCGCGCTCGATCGAACTCTCCACGCGAACGTTCTACCAGATCATCTACAAGACCGAAACGCTCCCCGTCGTGCCGCGCTTCTTCCGCAAGGACGATGCGACCGAGCGCGTGTTCTACGTCGGCAACGTGCTCGACGATCACCGCACGCTGCAGAACGTGATGATCTTCGAGAACGCGACGAACACGCCGTACCGCCGCGTGATGAACGCGGAGACCGCACACATCGAACGCAACTCGCTGATCCTCGACCACGCCCGCGTCACGATCTTCAAGCGCACGGGCGAACTCGATAGTTCCTTCGTGCAGGATGCGCCCGTCGAACTCCCGCTCCCGTTTGCGGAGACGGCCGATCAGTTCCTCAATACCTCCAGCGCCGATCAGAACGCGCTGAACTCAGACCAGCTCCGCCAGCAAATCAAATCGATGGAGGCCACCGGCCAAGGCGGGAACGCGCTCGATCTGCTGAAGATCACCCTGGCGCAGAAATACTCGTTCCCCTTCGCTTCATTTGTTGCCGTGTTGATCGCTTTGCCTCTCGCCGTCGCTTTCGGCCACCGCGGGCGAACTCTGGGAATCGCTCTGTCGTTCCTGTTGATGTTCGCATACTACCTCATGCTCTCGGCCGCCGCGGCGCTGGGACGGAACGAAGCGATCAATCCGTATCTCGCGGCATGGATTCCGAACATCATTTTGGGAATAGTCGGCGCATATATGATCCGTCGAGTCGAATCCTGAGAGCCGTGCACAAACGCGCCGTCAGCGCCGCGCTCAGCGTCGCGCTCACGCTCAACCTCGTCTCGCAGGCCGCCTTCGCCGATGCGCCGCAGGGGATCGGGCCCGCGTACAGCGGCGCCGACGTCGTCCGCCTGATGGCCGGCGCCGGCACCTGCGGCAAAACGCCGCCGCGCGTCGTCGCGCAGGCCTCGCCCTCCGCCGAACCCACGGCGTCAGCGGCGCCCGCGGCTTCGTCCGCGCCGGGAGCCGCAGCCTCAGCCTCGCCCCAGCCGTCGGCCTCGCCCACACCGACGGTCACGCCGGAGATTCCGCCGATCCCGCAGGGCCCCGGCACGCTGTTCTTCCCGCAGCCGACGCCCGCCGGCCAGACGACGCCGCCGCCGATCCCAACCAGCGCGCCGGTCCCCCAATCGACGGGCCCCGTCAATCTCGTCCAGCCCACCGGCACGCCCGCACCGATCGTCCGCCCGAGCCCCGGCGCCACCGCCGCGCCGAGCGCGAGCCCGAGCGCGAGTCCAGCCCCGGGCGCCGCCTCCCCAAGCCCCATCCCCACGCTCGGCCCCAACGAGTACGCGATCCTGTTCGACCGCATCGACGCCTCGACGCGCGAAGGCGCGCCGCAAGACGTCAGCGGCAACGTCACCATTTTCTATCGCGAGGGCATGGTCCACGGCGATAGCGCGCACGATAGCGGCGACGGCATCATCCACCTCAAGGGCAACACGTACCTGATCAACCAGCGCAAAGACGCGATCTTCTACGCGGATGAGATCAACTTCAACCGCAAGACGCAGATCGCCACACTCGTGAACGGCCGCGGCGAGACGACCGAAGGCGTCGAGAAGGGCAAGCTCTACTACCGCGCCCAGACGCTGGAAAGCCGCGCCAACGGCGTCTCGCATGGCGAACGCGCCTGGTTCTCGACGTGCGAGAATCCGCGCGGCGGCTACCACGTGGAATCGCGCTCGATCGACGTCAAGCCGAACGATCGGCTGATCGCGCGCAAAGCCGTGCTGTTCCTGGGCGCGGCGGCGGTCTTCTACCTGCCGATCCTGGTGATCCCGCTGCGCGAAGTCAAAGATCCGCGCCGTCAAGCGAGCTTCATTCCGGAGATCGGCTACTCGCAGCTCGAAGGGGTCTACGAGCACGCGCGCATCGGCTTCGGCGCCGACCAGTATTACTACGGCGTGTACCGCGTCGATTACGCGACCAAGCGCGGCCTCGGCCTCGGGTACACCGGCACGATCACACGCAAAGACAACCGGCGGCAGACCACGATCGACGCCTACACGATCGACGACCACATCGCGGGCGCCCGGCAGAACACGCTCAACATCAACGATACCGAGAACTTCTCCTCACGCCTGCGCGGCCAGTTCGGCGTCAACTACAACAGCAATTTCGGCCCGGGCGTCTTCCTGCCGCCCACCTACGCGGTGAACGGCTCGCTGATCAACACGACGGCCAACACCACCGAGAACTTGACGTTCACGCGGAACATCCAAGGCTCGCTCTACAACTCGTTCAACGCGGCGTTCGTCGAGACGCTGCGCCTGGGGCCCGCGCTCGCGCAAGCGTTCAACGCGAGCTACACGAAATACGGCTCCACCGGCCAATCGACGTCGAGCCTCCACCTCAACACGCTCACGCAATATACGACGAAGGGGGCCGACTACACGTTCACCGTCGACAAGACCGATTCGTCGTATCCCTCGGCCTTCGATAAAGTCCCGGAGCTGCAGATCACCCCGCACTTCGTGCTGGGCAAGTTCCCGATCCAATCGCAGCTGACGCTCGGAGAATACACCGAGCAGCAGAACCACTTCAGCACGCAGCGCGCCGACATGTTCGTGAGCGTCCCGGCCTTCTTCCGCGTCTTCCACAACAGCGACGTCACCGCGAACGTCACCGTCCGCCAAGATTTCTACGGCACGGGCGACGAGAAGGCGTTCGTCACGCAGCAAGCCTCGATCTCGACGCCGTACGGCAACCACATCGTCAACTCGATCAGCTACAACGAACAGAACCCGATCGGCCCGGCGAACGTCCCGTTCCAGACGCTCGACATCCTCTCCAGCGGCTCGCACGGCGCGCAAGACGTGCTGCGCATCTACAACAAGGACGTCTACTCGCTCTCGCTTGCGACCAGCACGTTCTTCAACATGCAGGCGCAGCCGATCAGCTATCAGCTCACCTCGCGCCCCTCGCCGCGCTCCGCGCTGATCCTCGGCGGCTACTGGAGCCCCGGCCCCGGGAACGGCTTCGGAACGACGAACGTCCAGGTCTGGACGCCGTTCGGCCGCGGCACCGACATCTCGTTCACCACGAACGTCGATTGGAAGAACAAAGGGCGCCTAGAAAACAAGAACATCGGCTATCGCAAGATCATCGGCGATTGCTACGACTTCCGCATCAACTACGACGAGGACATCAAGCAGGTCAACCTCACCTTCGATCTGCTCGCGTTCCCCAGCCGCTCCGCGGGCTTCGGGATCGGGCAGAACACGCAATCGATCCTCCCGCAGAGCCTCGCGTTCTAGCGCGCCCGGGCGGGCTGCGGCTACGGCGTGTTGAGGATATCGCCGCCGTTGATGAACGCGGCCGGGATCGACGGCGGCGTGATGCCGGCGGGGCGCGCCGGGATCGTCGAATCGTACGCCGACGCCGTATCGATGTTGAACGTAAACGACGTGTCGTTCGCTCCGAACCCGAGCGCGTCCAGCGGAATGCCCGCGCGATTCGTCGTGACGAAGTTGATGTACCAATAGCGCAGCGCATCCGCCGTGGGGCCGGGCGCGGGCGCCGTCGGCCCGGGCGTCGGCGTGACGGGCGATGCGATGTCGAACTGGACGCGATCGAACGTCAGCGTGAACTCGGTGTTCTGCCCGTTCGTGTTCACTTGCAGCGTCGTGAATTGCGAGACCGGGATCGCGCGCACTTGCACGCCCGAGGACGTCCCGGGGACCAGATAATACTGGTAGAGCGTCGGCACCGCGGTCGATCCGCCGGTCGCGGCGCCCACGACGAACGCGAAGGAATAGTTCTGATACGTCGTCGCGTAGCCGTTGGCGTACGGCTCGGCGCCGTTCCCCGTCGTGTTGAAGATGATGAAGTAATTGACGTTGTTGAAATCCATCGGATAGACGGTCCGATAGCGGATCACCATCTTTCCGGCGAGATTGCTCGTGGTAGGATCGGGCGTGACCTGGCGGCCGCAAGCGACCGCTGCGGCCACAAAAGCCGCGGAGCCGAAGAGAAAGGGGAGCCGGCGCATCGGGAGCCACTTGGCCGGGCGAGGAGCGAAGTCCCATCGGCGCGGCGAACCCGAACGCTCTTGTGAAGACCGGATCGAGCGTCATTCGGCAAGCCACCGCGCCGAGTCCGCCGCAGATCGTTCGCCCCGCCGCCCCCGTGCGCCGTCCCATGCCGTTTCCGCTCGTGGGCTTGGCCGCGCTTGCGGGCACGGTCGTGATGACGGTCGCCTTCCCGAAGACGAACGTCGGCTGGCTCGCGCCGCTCGGGCTGATCGGGCTCTTCTGGGCCTGGTTCCGATGTACGCCCGCTCGAGCGTTTCTGCTCGGCTGGCTCGCGGGCACGCTCTACTTCTGCATCGTGCTGTCGTGGGCGGCCGATACCGCGGGCACGCTCGTCGCGCCGTACGGCTTCGTGCTCGTGCTCGCGCCCTCGCTGATCGAAGGCCTCTCGTTCGGCGTGGCCGGAGCGCTGATCGCGGCGGCCTGGCTGCGCGCGCCGCACGCGCTCGCGCCGCTCGCGGGGGCGGCCGCCTACGCGCTCTGCGAATGGCTGCGCTCGACGGGGCCGCTCGGCGTGCCGTTCGGCAACCTCTCGTACACCCAGGTCGAAGGGCCGTTCGCGCCGCTCGCGGCGTTCGCGGGCGCCTTCGGGATCACGTTCGCGCTCGCGGTGGCGGCGGCGTATCTGGCGGCGCTCCTGCCTCCGGCCTGGTCGTTCCGCGCGGTGCGCAGCGGCACGATCGCGCTTGCGGCCGTGGTCGCGTGCACCGCGCTCGCTTGGTGGGCCTGGCCCGCGCGCACGCCCGCGAGCGCGTTGCCTGCGGGCGCCGCGCCGGTGACCGTCGCGGTGATTCAGCCGAACATCCGGCAAACGCTGAAGTGGCAGCCGGAAGCGCTGCCGCTCGCGATCGAGCGCAGCGTCGCGCTGACGGAAGGGACCGCGGCCTCGAAGCCGCTCTTCGTGCTGTGGCCCGAGACCGTGATCCCGCTCGATCTCAACACGGCACCCGAAGTGCTCTACCGCTTCCGCGAACTCGCGCGCTCGCTGAACACGACGCTGATCGTCGGCGCACGCCAGATTCGCAACGCGACCGGCTATAACGCGCTCTACTTCTTCACGCCGGACGCCGGGCTCGCGAACGTCTACCGCAAGCGGCAACTCGTGCCGTTCGTCGAGACGCTCCCCGCGCCGGATCTGCTGGGGAAAGTCCCAGGCGCCTCGTTCGTTTCGCGCTTCGGTTCGGGCGAGGGCGACGGCGTCTTGCACGTCGGCCCGCGCATCGTCGCCCCGCTGATCTGCTGGGAATCGGCCTTCACCGATCTGGCCGTCGAGGACGTGCAGAACGGCGCGGACGTCCTCCTGGTCGCCACGGACGACGCCTGGTTCGGCACGACCGCGGGCCCCTACCAGCACGCGCAGATCGCGCAGATGCGCGCGCTCGAGACGGGCGCCTGGGTCGTGCGCGCCGCCGCGACCGGGATCAGCGGGATCATCGGGCCGGACGGCCGCTACACCGCGGAAACCAGGCTCGAAACGCAAGACGTGATCGCGGCGCCGGTCGGCCGGGCGCTTCCGACGGCGTACGCGCATTACGGCTCGTATCCGATCGCGCTCTCGTTCGCGCTGATCTATCTCGGGGCCGTGTTGAGCCCCAGGCGACGCACTGTATGAGACGCACGCTCCTGTTCGTGGCGATCGCGTTCGTGCTCTTGCTGGCCGGCGGCATCATCTACTCAGGCCGCGACGAAACCGCGGCGCCGCCGGATACGTCCATCACGTTCGGCAAGGGGCACGCCGCGGGCCGGCGGATCACGACGCCTTCGTGGTCCTGCGAATACGACAAGATCGTGGCGAACAACGATCAAACGATCCTCAACGTCGACGGCGTGCACAACGGCGTGATCTATCGCGACGGCAAACCGTACCTGCACCTGACCGCGCAGCATCTGAGCGTGAACATGCTCACGCGCGACTTCTTCGCGAACGGCAAACTGCACGTCGAATCGATCGATCGCAAGTCCTGGCGTTCGTTCGAGACCGATACGTTGACCTGGAACGAAAGCCAGCAGACGCTCAGCGTCACGAGCCCACTCACGTTCGTCTCGCAATCCGAGGAGCCGATGCGCGTGAGCAGCCTCATCTACGACATTCGCGCGGGAACGCTGCACATTGGCAAAGCCGAAGGAGCGATGAAGCTGTGATCTCGACGATCGTCGAAGGCGCCCGCATCTACGACGGGCATTCCGCAACGCCGCGGCAGACGGATCTCGCGATCGTCGGCGAGCGCATCGCGCTGATCGGCGATCTCGCCGAACGCGACGCGAACGAGCGCATCGACGGGCGCGGCTTATGCCTGGCGCCCGGCTTCATCGACGTCCACTCGCACAGCGACGAGCTGTGGCTCGTCGACGGCGCATGCGAAGGCAAGATCCTGCAGGGCGTCACGACGGAGATCGGCGGAAACTGCGGCACGTCGGTCGCGCCGCTGCGGGGCTTGGCGATCGAGCGCAAGCGCGCGGATGCGCGCGGGTACGGCCTCGATCTCGAATGGGAAGGGCTCGATGCGTTCTTCACGCTCGTCGAACGCTCGGGCGTCGCGCTCAACGTGGCGACGCTCGCGGGCCTGGGCACGATCCGGCGCGGCGTGCGCGGCGATCGCGACGGCCCGCTCGGCGAAAGCGAACTCGCGGCGGCGCGCGCGCTCGTGCGCGAGGTCGTCGAGCATGGAGCGCTCGGCGTTTCGAGCGGCCTCATCTACACGCCGGGGCGCTTCGCCGATACGGCGGAGCTCGTGGCGCTTGCGAGCGCGGCGCGCGAGGCGGGCGCCGGCCGCTACGCGACGCACTTACGCGACGAGGGCGACCGTTCGATCGAGGCCGTCGAAGAGGCGCTCGAGATCGGGCGCTTGGCCGACGTCGCGGTGCAGTTCTCGCACCACAAGGCCTGGGGCCGCAAGAACTGGGGCAAAGTGCACCGCTCGCTCGAGCTGATCGCGCGCGCCCGTCAGCGCGGCGCGCAGTGCGCGGCCGACGTGTATCCATACGTCGCCGGCTGGACCGAACTCTCGACGATCTTACCGGCGGAATACGCGCGCGGCGGCCGCGAGGCGACGCTCGCGCGCTTGCGCGATCCCGAGCAGGCAGCCGTGCTCGCGTTGCGGCTCGAACTCGAGCAGGCGGGGAACTGGCACGATATCAAGATCGCGACCGCCGGGACCGAACGCAATGCCGAACTCGCGGGAGAACGCATGGACGATATCGCGCGCGCCTGGGGGCTCAAGCCCGCGCGCGCCGCGATCCGGCTGCTCGTCGAAGAGAATCTCGACGTCGACGCGATCTTCTTCGCGATGAGCGAGGACGACGTCGCGACCGTGCTCAGCGCCGAATTCAGCGCGGTCGGCAGCGATGCGTCCGCGCGCGCGACGAGCGGGCGCACGGCGCGCGGCGTGCCGCATCCGCGCACGTTCGGTACGTTCCCGCGCGTCTTCGGGCGCTTCGTGCGCGGGCGCAAGACGCTCGAACTCGCCGAAGCGATCCGGCGCATGACCTCGCTGCCCGCCGATCTCTTCGGCATCGCCGAGCGCGGGCGCATCGCTGTGGGCGCGTTCGCGGATCTCGTGCTGTTCGATGCGGAGACGATCGTCGATACGGCAACCTACGACCGGCCGTATTCGTATCCGCTCGGCATCAACGCGGTCTGGGTCAACGGCCGCGCCGTCGCGCGCAACGGCACGCCGACCGGCGCGCGGCCCGGGCGCGCGCTGCGCGGCGGGCGAGCGAGTTCCGCATGAACCTGAGCGATCTCGAGCCGGCCTGGCGCGAGGTGTTGCTCGCGCAGTCCAAGCGCACGCCGCTCGCGCGCAACGACGTGCTGTATACGCCGGGCGATCCGGCGCACTCCGTCTACTTCGTGCTCGCGGGGCGAGTGAAGGTCGTGCGCACGCTCGCGACCGGCGGCGAGGCGATCGTCGCGCTGCGCAAGCCCGGCGACATCGTCGGCGAGTACGGCTGGATGTCGCGCGAGGCGCGCCGGGAAACGAGTGCGATCGCGCTCGACCCGGGCGAAGTGGCCGTCCTCGATGCGGGGCGCTTCGAGCGCCTGCTGCTCGCCGACGTGCTGATCTCGAGCGCGTTCGCGCGCGGCGTCGCGCGCCGGCTCGATGCGCTCGAGATCGAATTGACGGAGCTTGCCGGCAAGAGCGTTCCCGGCCGGCTCGTCGATCTGCTCGGGCGCCTGGCCTACGAGCACGGCGTCCGCGACGAGGACGGCCACCTGCGCATCGGCATCAACCTCACGCACCAAGACCTCGCCGACCTGATCGGCACGAGCCGCGAAACGCTCACCCGCGAACTGAACGTCCTCGCCGACGTCGGGCTGATCCGCGTCGCCCCCCGCGCGATCGTCCTGATCCAACCCCGAGCCTTCCCCAACGCCAGCCGCCGGGAGTAAGGCGAAGGCCGTTGAATAACCTAAGCCTAGGTTTTTGGCCGCATGAGGAGTAAGCGCATTGGGCAAGTTCGCTTTCGGGCGATCTCGGGGGACCATGCTGGTGCGGCGGTCCCTCACCTCCACGCGGACATTGGAAGCGGCGAGGTTATCGTGGAATTACTTCCCAGCGGCGACGTGCGGCTATCCCAAGCCCATGGCGATCCCATTCGAGGCACGGTGACGACGCGCGAGCTGCGCATCGTGCTCGAAACGGCTCGCGATGCGCACGAGGATCTCATGGAACTGTGGAAAGCGAGTCAGCCGTCATGAAGCCAAGCGCGAAGAAGAGAGGCCGCATCCTCACGACGGATGCCGAGCTTCGCAACGCTGCAAAGGCGGCGCGAGCGCGCGAGAAGGCTGCAACGAAGATTCGCGCAGGGCGCTATGACGCAGCGCTTGATGCGATCGTCGCCGAGCTCTCGACGGGCGCCAGCATCTGCGTTCCCCGGCTCGCGATTGCCGGCTTTGCGCGAGCGGAGGCCGCGCTGCTTGCGGATGTCGCAGTCACGCCCGGGAACGAGGGTTTGTGGTCGGACGCCGTCGACGACGGCGTCTTGCTCGAGCAGCTCCTAGTGGTGGCGGCCGGTGAAGCGACGCTTGGAACAATCGGGGCCCGGATCAACGCCGCAAAGAAAACACCCGCGCGCGCAGCAGCCTCGCGAGCCAACGGCCGCAAAGGCGGCCGCCCCCGCAAGGACGCAGCGTAACTCCCGCGCCAGCGCAAGCGCTTATCTCCCCGGTCGTCGGCCCAAGCCGCCGAAAACGACCGAACGTACGCGGCGCCTACTCGAAAAGGAGCCATATGGCAAATCCCGGATCGGAAGACACACGATGGCGAAGAACGACGTTGCATCCGTGGACGAGTACATCGCGGCGCAACCCGAAGGCGCGCAAAGCGCTCTCGAGCGCGTGCGTGAGGCCATTCGCAAGGCTGTGCCCGAAGCCGAGGAGTTGATTTCGTATAGGATGCCCGCATACAGGCTGCGCGGTGAGGGCCTCGTGCATTTCGCCGGTTGGAAACGGCACTACTCGCTCTATCTTGCGAGTGAGAGCATCCTCGCGACATTCAAGGATGAACTCGCGGCGTACGATGTCAAAAAGGGAACCATCAGTTTCCCGCTGTCCGAGCCCGTCCCGGTGACGTTGATCGAAAGCATCGTAGAACTACGTGCACGGCAAATCGCCGAGCGCAACAGGTGACCGGTACGACGGCGAGGAGTAGCCTCGCGCCGCGGGCCCTTTAGCGCACGGCGGCCGCTTCGCGCTTGCTGCGGAGGTAGGTCCAGGTGCGGCGCGCGAGCCAGACGAGGAAGACCGTCAGGCAGATCGCGATGAACGCGCCGAGGATCGGCAAGAAGAACGAGATCGCGACGCCGATCAGCGCGACCGCGTCTTCGATCACGCTGAGCACGGGGTTGCCCAAGCCGAACGTCATCGAGGTCGATGCGGCGCGCGCGGTCGCGGAGGCGGCGTTCACGCCGAACGCGTTCGCGGCGCCGGCGAACATCGCGGTGTAGAGCCCGGCGTCCGGCGTGCCGTCGGGGACGGCGCTGCCGACGAGGATCGCCGCGACGATCGGCTTCGTCGCGAAGCTGATCGTGTGCAGCGCGTGATCGACGACCGGGATCTTGTCGGCGAAAAACTCCAGCGCGGCCAGGCCGAAGAGCGTCCACATGACGCCGTCCGTGCCGAGCCACGCGAACTGCGCCGAGGGATGCAAATAACCGAAGTGCACGGCGATCGCCGCGAGCGCCAGCGTCATGAACGCCCGCAGCCCGACGCTCGTACTTAGCGCGTAGGCCGTCGCAAACTGTTGAGCTTCCACCGGCGAGCCTCGCTTTCCGGACGGCGAGCCCAAGGCTCCGTGCACACCGTCCGGCCCTAACTACCCGCGCTCCGGACTTGAAGTTGCACGCGCGAAACGACGGGCGCGCGCGCCGCGTTCTGGGGGCATGGGACGCTTCGGCCGGCTCGCCTTTCTCGTGGCCCTCATCGCCGTGGTGACCGCCGGCGCCCTCGTGGTCGCCTTCGGCAGAGCCGGCAAGCTGCAGGCGCAGACGCTGATTCAATGGTACCGCGGGCCGCTCACGTTCACGCCCGATCACCGCGTCGAGGTCCCCATCGTGACCTCCCACCCGGCCGGCGTCTCCGGCAAGCTCTACCTCTTACCGGCGGAACTTGCGCGCCGCACGGCGTTCGAAGGTCGCCCGCCGACGACCGCTGAGCTGACGGCACTGCAGCCCCTGCGCTCCGTGGTGAGCGCGCTCGACCCCGCCGTCGCCGACGGGCGCGGGCACCGGATCGACCTCGGCACGCTGCCGGTCGGCCGCTATGCGCTGTTGGTCGAGGCCGAAGGCGGGACCTCGATTCAATCGATCGACGTGACGACGATCGGCACGCTCGCGCATTGGAGCGGATCGCACTTGATCGTGTTCGCGGTCGACCTGCGCACGCTGCGGCGGCGCGGCGATGCGACGTTCGAAGTGCAACAGGGTTCGCAACGGCGCACCGGCGCGTTCGATCGCGACGGGCTCGCGCGCGTCGAACTCGATCCGCAAGCGGGCGAGGGTAACGCGCGGCTGGTCGCGCGCGCGCCGGACGGCTCGCTCGCCGTGACGTCGCTGTGGAACGCAGGCTTGACGATGAGCCCCGAGGCCGGCTTCATTCAGACGGATCGTCCGATCTATCGCCCCGGTCAAACGATCTCGTACCGCGCGATCCTGCGCACGGGCGAGCCGGGTGCATTCACGCTCGGAACCGGTAAGCGTGAGGTCACGCTCGTCTCGCAGACCACCGGCGCGACGCTCGCGAAAGACGAACGCTCGTTCACGGAGTTCGGAACGATCAACGGCGAACTGCGCCTGCCGGACGACGTGCCGCTCGGCACGTTGCAACTATCGGTCGGACCCGCAAGCACCATGCTCGCGGTCGAAGCGTACAAGAAACCCGAATACGTGCTCGACCTGAAGAGTTCGCAACCCGCGGTCGTCGGCGGCACGACGGCGCGCTACACGCTCGCGGCCGCGTACTTGTTCGGGCGCCCGGCCGGCGGCATGACCGTGCATTACCGCGCGGTGAGCGAACCGATTTATCAGTGGTGGGGCGGGCCCTGGCGCTTCCACAGCGTGCGCATCTTCCCGGTGAACGGGCCGCCGGAAGTCCTCGGCGAGGGAACGCTGAAGACGGACCCGGCGGGGAACGCGCTGATCGAAATCCCGACGAAGCCGCTCGATTCCGCCGCGCGCCTGTTGCTCCAGGTCGACGCGCGCGACGATTCGGGCCGCACCGTCAGCACGCAAGCCACGAGCGCGCTCGTTCCCGCCTCGTTCGCGCTTTCGCTGCAGACGGCGTCCGTGTTCGTGCGCCACGGCGATCTGGTCGACTACACGTTGACCGCACGCGATTACGAAGGCAAGCCGCGCGCGGGCGTCGCGGTCGACGTCACGTTTTCACGCATCGTTTATCAGCCGCGCGGCGAGCCGCAAACCACGCAGGCGGATCGCGTCAGCGTTCGCACCGATGCGAAGGGGAACGCGACGCTGCAATGGCGCGCGGCGGAACCCGGCTACTACGCCGTCGTCGCGACCGCCGCCGATGAGGCCGGGCGCAAGGTCGAGGCGCGTACCGCGCTCTGGGTGACCTCCGAAGGAGCGGGCCCGGCCTACACCTTCGACAGCGTGACGCTCGTCAGCCAAAAAGACACCTACGCTCCGGGCGAGCGCGCGCAAGTGCTCGTGACCGCGCCGGTCGCGAACGTGGATGCGCTGCTCCTGATCTCGAACGGCCGCAACGTCGAAGCGCACGCCGTCCACTTGAACGCGGCGGTCAGCACGCTCGAGGTCGCCGCGCCGCACGACGCCGCGCAATATTCCGTCACGCTCGAGATCCCGAGCACGCAGGGCTATCCGCTGACGGCGAACGCGCTCTTGAAGGTCGCACCCGCGCCGCGCGAACTGCACGTCGCACTCTCGAGCGACAAGCAGAAGTACGTCCCGGGCGAGCGCGCGCGCTTCACCCTCGACGTGCGCGACGGCGCGAACCACCCCGTGCGCGCGGAGGTCGGCATCGCGATCGTCGACGAGGCGATCTTCGCGCTGCGCCGCGCGAACGCGCTGAGCCCGTACGATGCGTTCTACCGGCGGCCCTCGCCAACGCCGAATCCCGAGCCTTCGTGGTCCAACGTGAACGAACCGTATCAGCGTCCCGGCTTGACGTCGGATATGTACGCGGCCGGCGGCCACGCGATGCTGCGCGGGGTCCCCCAAGTCGCGAAGCTGGCGAACGTCGAGGCGGTGCACACGGCCCCCGAGTTCACGGATCTGCGCAGCGATTTCCGCGACACCGCGTTCTGGGCGCCCGCCGTCGTCACCGGGAATGACGGCCGCGGCGAGGTCTCCTTCGCATGGCCGGATTCGCTGACGACCTACGATACGAACGCCGTCGCCGTCACGACCGGCAGCGAGATCGGCAGCGGCGCCGCGAAGACGCTCGTCACGAAGGACTTCCTGATCCGCCTGGAAGCGCCGCGCTTCTTGCGCCTGGGCGACCGTTCCGAAGCCGCGATCATCGCGCACGGCGCATCGGGCGTCGCCGGCGCGACGCTGCGTTTCTCGGCGCCCGCGCTCGGCGTGCCCGATGCGAGCGGCGACGTGGCCTTCGATGCGATGCTGAGCGCGACGAAACGCTTCGACGTGCGCGCGCCCGGCTTGGGGCTCGCGCTCCTGCAAGCCGCCGGCACCAGCGGCGGTCTGCGCGACGGCGTGGAAACGCGGCTCCCGGTCCTCCCGGTCGGCGTCGCGGAACACGCGCGCGCGGCGGGGAGCCTGCCGAAGGATGCGACGCTCGCGCTGCGCTTGCCGGTGGGCTACGTCGCCGGCGATTTGCGGCTCGATCTCTCGCCGAGCGTCGTCGCATCCCTGATGCAGAACGTGCGCCTGCTCGACGTGTATCCGTACGGCTGCGTCGAACAGACGATGTCCGCCGCACTGCCCGCGGTCTTCGTCGAACGCGTGTTGCAACGCGCGAAGCTGCCCGATCCGAGCGACTTGAAGCCGGCGGACGTTTCGCGCAAGGCGATCCGCCGCTTGACGGAATTGCAGCATCCCGACGGCTCGTGGGGCTGGTGGGAGCACGACGCGGCGAATCCGTTCATGACCGCCTACGCGCTCTACGGCCTGGCCGAGATGCGCAAGAGCGGATTCGACGCCGGGCCCTCCGTCATCGACCGCGGCGTCGAGAGCCTGCTCGCGCAACTCGCGGCTTCGAACGACGATACGCTCGGCCTCTGGGGCGGCCCGCAAGCCGGCTCGCAGTGGAACACGCGCGCGTTCATGCTGTTCGCGCTCGCGGACGTCGCGCCCGACCGCGTCGATCGCGCGCTGCTCGCGCAGACCGCCTCGCATTCGAGCGCGCTGAACTCGTACGCCGTCGCGACGCTGGGGCTGGCCTATCACACGCTCGGCGATGCGGCGGGCGCAAAGCAGATGCTCGCGCTGCTCGACGCGCGCGTGAGCGACGACGGCACGTATGCATCGTGGCGCGGCGAATCATGGCATTATCGCTGGCAGGACGATCCGGTCGAGACCACGGCCTACGCGCTGCGCCTCGAAGCGGCGCTGCGCCCGAACTCGCCGCGCATCGCGCGCGTGGTGAACTGGCTGCGCGCGAAGCAGCGCGGCGCGTGGTGGTACACGACGAAAGATACGGCCGCGGCGGTCTACGCGATCTCCGAATCGCTCGCGCTCGATCCGGCCGAGTTCACGCCGCACGAGACCGTGCGCGTGCGCGTCGGCGACCGCATCGTCAAAGAATTGACCGTTACGAAGCCCGTGCTCGACGCGGCTGACGCGGGCGTGCGCGTTCCGGCCGAGCTGCTCGCCGCGGGCGGCAGCGTGACGATCGAACGCACGGGGACGGGGAGCCTCTATTGGTCGTCGGATTGGACGCGCTATGCGCCGGCCACGCAGTCGCGCATCGCGGATCTCGATGATGCGGGGCTGCGCGATCTCGGCGCATCGCTCGAGAGCGGCTTCACGGTGACGCGCACGTACGACGCGGGCCATCCCGGGCCGTGGCGCGTCGGCGATGAAGTGACCGTCAACGTCGAAGTGCGCTCGGCGAACGATTCGCAATACGTCGCCGTCGAAGATCCGTTCCCGGCGGGCCTGGAATACCAGCCGCTGCAGTATGAATCCGGCAACTCGTGGAGCGGTCTGCAATTCTTCGACGATCGCGCGGTCTTCTTCGCAACGCAGACGTACGCGAACTACCCGCTCAAACTCAGCTACCGCCTGCGCGTCACGACGCCCGGCACCTACTCCGCCTCACCGCCGACCGCCTACGCGATGTACGGCCCCCCTCTCTCCGCTGCAGGCACGCTCGAGCGCGTCACCATCCTTCGATAGCCACCCCCGTCACTCTGAGCCCGTCGAATCCTGAGGTTGCTTCGGCAAGCTCAGGATTCGGGTGGGTCGCTTGCTCTTTGCGACAGCGCTGACTGCGCGCGGCCGGATTCGTTGGGCGGTTCGGGTGAACTCGGGCGCCACTTTTGGCTGCCGCCGGCGTGGGGCATACTTGGGATATGGATTTAACGAAAACCGCGCCTCGCAGCGCAAAAGACAAACTTGCCGGTCTCGTTTCGCTCAAGCGATCGATCGATAAGGCCAAGGCCTACAGCGAAGGGCACCTCGGCGAATACGATTACGACTGTCCGCACGACAAGCCGCTCTTCGCGTTCCTCGGCATCGACGCCGAGACGTTCGCGAAGAAGGTCACGGAGCTCGGAAGCGACGACGCGATCGTCGCGTGGCTCCAATCATCCTCGAACCTCTCGAAGAAGACGCCGGCCGAGATCGCGGCGTTCAACAACGAGCGGACGCATTGGGCCCCCGAGCCCGGCAGCCACGGCGAAGAATATTTCCTGAACCTGCGCAAGCAGCTCGCGCCGGAACGGACCGACATCGTCACCTGGTTCGATCTGCTCGACCTCGACGAGAAGCGCCCCGTCCCCGTCGCGACAAAAGCAAGCTAGCAACACCCTCGCCCCGCGCGCGGGGCCCGCGAGCCGGAACGATCGCAGATCGAAGTTGGATCGATGAACAGGCAGGCTCTCCTCATCGGCGGCGGCGGCGCCGTCGTTCTCGCGGGTGGCGCGACGTTTCTAGGGCTGCGCGGGATGGGCTCGATGGGGGAATACAACGCCTCCGTCGAGTCCACGCGCGTCGCGCTCTCCGAGCGGCCCGAACTCCCCGGTTTCATCCGCTACGCGACACTTGCACCGAGCGGCCACAACGCGCAGCCGTGGCGTTTCCGGGGCCACGAAAAGGCGATCGAGATCTTGCCGGATCTCTCGCGGCGCACGCCCGTCGTCGATCCGGACGATCACCATCTGTTCGCCGGCTTAGGCTGCGCGAGCGAGAACCTGTCCCTGGCCGCTCGGGCGCGAGGCCGCTCGGGCGAATGCCGGTTCAGGCCCGCGGGCGACGGCTCCGTGCTCGTCACGCTCGAGGACGCGCCGCCGGTTAGTGCGGCCCTGTTCGAGGCGATCCCGAAACGCCAATCCTCGCGCGCGGAGTACGACGGCCGGCCGGTCAGCCTCGCGGATCTGAAAACGCTCGCGGATGCCGCTGCCGTGCCGGGCGTCGATCTCGTCCTGATCACCGGCCGCGCGCGCATCGATAAGATGCGCGAACTCGTCATCGCGGGAAACAGCGCGCAGATGGCCGACGCCGCGTTCGTGCGCGAGCTCAAGAGCTGGCTGCGCTTCAGCCCACGCGAAGCCCTCGATTCGGGCGACGGTATGTTCACCGCGGCGACCGGAAACCCGAGCATGCCGGTGTGGCTCGGGCCGGCCGTGTTCGACGTGGTCTTCAAGCCCGCCATTGAGAACGACCGTTACGCGCGCCAACTGCGCTCGTCCGCGGGCATCGCCGTGTTCGTGTCGCAACAAGCCGATCGCGATCACTGGGTGCGCGCGGGACGCGCGGCTCAGCGTTTCGCGTTACAGGCCACGGCGCTCGGCCTCAAGCACGCGTTCGTCAACCAGCCCGTCGAAGTTCCGAGCGTGCGCCCCGAGCTGGCATCGTTCGTCGGCCTCCCCGGACGCCGCCCCGACCTCGTCATGCGTTTCGGCTACGGCCCCACGCTCCCGTTCTCAGCCCGAAGACCCGTCGCAGCCACGCTCGCCTGACGATCGCGCTACCGCGGGCCGCCGATCGCGTCATGCGGTGCTTACGGTTAGGCCGCGCGTTCGCGTTTACGTGGATAACGAATGTTGACGCGTGAAAACGGCGCGTAAACAACGCGCTAGTAGTATCGACATCACATTTTCTGGCCAAAAACGTGATGCGCATCATAGTAATTCTACCAAAGTCTCAGTTACGTTAGTTTGCAGTCGAGGAACCGCTCGCTATCTCGTGCGCCAATCTTGCTTAGAGAGGTCGCTATCTTGCATTTGTATCGCTGCATTCTCATCGCGGCTGGAAGCCTGGCCCTCGTTCACTGTAGCGCAGGCGGGAGCGGCTCGACTGTCCCCGTGACGCCCGCTGGGCCAACGCAGAATTCGTCTCTGCAAGGAGCACCCAGGCAGCTTGCACACGCGTTCAGCGATCGCGCGTTCTTGCCCGCGTCGCTACCGCGCACCATCAGAAAGCCGCAATGCCGCGCAAGCGCGGGCCCCGAACAGGCCGTCTGCATGGCGACCATCGTGACGTATAGCGCCGCGGGCAGCGGCGGCTACACCAGCGTCTACGGTCTCGCACCAAACGATCTTGCAACGCTCTACGCGTATCCCGCACCGTATGCCCAAGGGTCGCTCGGCAACCAGGCAACGCTCGGCATCGTCGTGGCGTACGATCATCCGGATCTCGAATCGGATCTCGCCGTTTACCGCTCGACGTTCGGTCTTCCCGCCTGCACCGTTGCGAACGGCTGCCTGTCCTTCGTGGGCGCGGCCGCCGGAACCGCGTCCCAGACGGTCGGCCCGAACTCGATCACGGCGTTTCCATCCAACGTTGGCGCGCCGTCCCAGACGGTCAGCCCGAATTCGATCACGGCCTTTCCGGCGACCCCAAGCGCCGACTGGCAGATCGAAGCGGATATCGATGCCCAAGCTGCATCCGCCGTTTGCCCGAACTGCAACATCGTGATCGCCGAAGCGGTCTCGCCCTCGCTCTCCGACCTGGCGAACGCCGTCGCCGCGGCACAGAACGCCGGTGCGAACATCCTCAGCTATAGCTTCGGCGTCCCCGAATCAACCGCGGATCTGAGCTACGAGGCGGCGTTTGAAGGGGGCAGTAACGCGATCGCGTTCGCGGCTGCGGGGGACACCGGGTACGGTGTCAATTTCCCGGCGGCGGCAACCTATGTCGCGGCCGTCGGCGGTACGACGATCCAGGCCGTGCAGAACAACGTCGCGGAAATCGCGTGGTCCAGCGGGTCGAGCGGCTGCAGCCAAGTCTTCAAGAAGCCCCCATATCAGCGTGACACCGGGTGCTCCACGCGCGTGATGAACGACGTCGCCGCGGTTGCCGACCCGGACACCGGATTGGCCGTCTACGACGCAGCCTTGCAAGGTTCGAACAACGGCTGGATCATCGCCGGCGGGACCAGCGTCTCGACGCCGATCGTCGCAGCGATGTTCGCACTCTCGGGCGATAGTTACCTAGGCCATGGCCCGGTGCGCTTCTACAAGCACATTCCGAGTTTTTACAACGTCACCCAAGGCAGCAACGGCACCTGCAGCATCCTGTACCTGTGCACGGCTCGTCGCGGGTTCAACGGCCCGACCGGCATCGGTACGCCCAACGGTCTCTCGGGACTCTAGGCGGTCCGCCGCATGTATCCCAATGGCGGTCCGCCCCGGGGCGGCGGCGTCGATCGGCCAAGGCTGACGGCCCGCATCGCCGACGCGAGCACCTATCCCGTCGCAGTTCTCACCGCCGAAGGCGGCACGGGGAAATCGACGGCCTTGCGCGCCTATCTCGCGGAGCGCGAGCCCGACGCCGTGTACTTCGAACTGCATGTCCGGCATGACTCGGCCGCGCGATTCGCCCGAGGGCTCGCCGATGCCCTCGCACCGCGGATTTCGACGATCGGGAACTCGCTGGCACTCGCCCACGAACGCTCGATGCTCATGGACGATCCCGCCGCGTTCCTGGGCGCGTGGCTCGCCGAACACGTCGCCGGCCTCACCGTCCCGATCGCGATCGACGGCCTTCACCACGCGCGAGACGGAGAGATCGGCCGGATGCTCGCCGCCGCGATCGACCGCACGCCCGGCGTCCGCTGGCTGTTGTGCGGACGCACGGCGCGGCATCTGCCGCTCGCGCCGTGGCTCGCGCACGGCACCTCCGCGCTGCCGATCGACGCGCGCGCGTTCGCTCTCGCGCCGGACGAAACGGAAGCGTTCGCGCTCCGCTACGCGCCGAGCGTGTCCCGCACGCTCGTCGCGCGATTGGCCGCCGCATCCGGTGGATCGCCCGCGATCCTACGGTACGCGCTCGCGACGGCGAGCTTCCTCCCCGAGCACGCGGAAACGCCGGCGGCGAGCGATCGGCTCGGCGGCGCGCTCGTCGAATGCACGCTCGACGTCCTGACGCCCGAGCAAGCCGCGTTTCTCGAGCGCGCAGCGGCATTCCCAGATCTCGACGTGGAACTGTGCGGCGCGGCGGGACTCGCGGATGCGCGCGAGCACCTCTCGGCCCTGCGCGAGCGAATCCCGTTCGCCTTCGAACTACGCGGCGGCCGCCTCTATCTCGCCGGATGCCTCGCGGCCGGGCTGCGACGGCGGGCCGCGAGTCGCAACCCCGGCTTTGCCGGCGCCGCGCGACGCGCGCTCGGCCGCGGATTCGAGCGTACCGGGCGGATCACCGAAGCGCTCGCCACGTTCGCACGCGAGCGCAGCGCGCCCGATATTCTGCGCATCGTCGCGGAGCACGGCCTCGCCCTCGCCGAAGGCGGACGCGGCGACGTCGTGGCGGATGCGATCGCAACGCTCGATCCCGCAGCGCAGATGAGCGATCCCGTCGCGGTGGGGCTGCGCGCGATCGCGCAATCGCGGCTGGGGAATTTCGAGATCGCCGAGGGCTGGTTCCAGCTCGCGATCGATCGCGCCGGCTCGCCGGATCTCCGCGCCGAGATCGCGCTTGCGCGCGGTCAGCATCTGCTGCGCAGCTTCCGCCCGGAGGCCCTCGAGGTGCTCGAACCGCTCGCCGCCGATGCTTCTCTGGACGCCGACGTGCGGACGTACGCGCAGGCCGCGCTCGGCCCGGCGTTCGTTGCACGCGGCGAGCTCGAGCGCGCACGCGCTGCGGCCGACGAGGCGCTGCAACGCGCGGCGCGCTCCACCTCGAAACAGCTGAGCGCGAGGGTCCATCATCAGGCTGCCTTCGTCGCGCTGTGCTGCGGCGAAGCCGAGCGCGCGAAACAGCTCGCCGCGGCATCGCTCGAAGATGCCGCGCAATACGGGTACTACGACATCGCGGCCGGAGCGTTGACCGTGCTCTACAATGTCGCCTCGGATGTCGACGACGAACCCTCCGAAGCGCTCTCGCACCTCGGAGCACTCGCCGTCTGCGCCGCGCGCTCCGGGTCCCTCACCAGCCAAGTCGTGGCGCTGCTGGGCAGTTACGAAATCGCCGTCGAGCGCGGCGACCTCGCAGCCGCCGATCGCTACGAGAAACGCGCTCGCGCGCTCGACGTCAAACAATTCGAACGGGCCGTCAGCGAAGCGCTGATCCCCGCGCAGGCCTTGCGTTGCGCGTGGAACGGCGATTTCGCCGGCGCATACGAGGTCTCGGCGAACAGCGCGGACCTGCAATGGAGCGCGGACCGTCAAGCGCTGCGCTGGGCCGAGATCTCGCTCTACGCCGCGGCGTCCGGCGAGTACTCGGCGGAGGCCTACGCGGCGATCGCGGCGGCGAACGGTTTCCTCGACGGCGCCGGCCAAGCGAACGGCCGAACCCACCGCGCGCGGATCTTCCTCGCGCTCGCCCTCGCGATGCTCGGTGAATCCGCTCAAGCCGATGCGATGTTCTCCGTGGTCGATGCGCTCCCGGCCGGGCTCACGAAACGTTTGCAGGCTCTGCGCGCGCTCGCCGGCGCCGTCGCGCGGCGGCTGCGCGGCGAACGCAATCACGCGGCGCTGCTCGAGGCCGTCGCGCGCATGAACGTCTGCGATTTCGGCGGAGTCGCCCGGATGATCGTTGCGCTTCCCATCACCGTCGCGCCGGCGCAACGGCTCGCGACGCTCAGCGACGACGAGCGCAGCGTCCTGCTCGAGTGGGCCCTGCGTCCGGGCCGGACGGACGCCCGGGTCTCCGCCATCCGGCGAAAGCTCGGCATCGGCGGCGGCGAGAACGAACGCGCCTTCGCCGCGGAGGAGCTCGTCTGATGATCGTAAGACCATCCGCATTCCCGCTATTCGTCGACCGCGAGGAGCTCGCCGCGAAGGTCGCAGCCGCAACCGGCGGCAGCAGCCGGCGCACGTTCGTCATCGACGCGGTGGCGGCGGAGTTCGTCGATCGTTTGCTGGCCGCGCGCGACGCCGGATCGTACATCGAGCTGCTGACCTGGATCGATCGGACGTGTCAAGCCCATCCGACCGTCAAGGAACTCGGGCCGCTGTTCGCCGGGGCTTGCCGCATCGTCAGCGAAGTCCTCGCAGCGCGGGGCGGCGCGTCGCTGAGCACCGTCGCCGAACTGCAATCGCTCGAACAATCGATCGTGAGCATCGCGTTCAAATCGCGCCTGCAGCGCACGCACGAGGACGACGAGCTCAGCAACGTCGATCGGGCCATCAAGGAATGCCTCGAGCGCATCGAAGCATACGACCCCCACGCGGTCGAACACGCTCGCGCCGTCTCGGCCTGGTCCACGCGCATCGCGCGGCGTCTCTCCCTTTCGGAGACCGAAGTGACGTATTGCGCGCGGGCCGGGCTCATTCACGACATCGGCAACATGAACGTCTCGCTCGCGATCTTCAACGCGCCGCGGAAGCTCACGGACGAAGAATGGGACGCGGTCCGCGCTCACACGACGCTCGGCGAGGAGATGACGGCCGTGCGCAAGGTCTTGCGTTCGTTTTCGCCGGTCGTGCGCTCGCATCACGAACGGCTCGACGGGCGGGGCTACCCGGACGGCCTCGTGGGTTCCCAGATCAATCTCGCGACCCGCATCGTCAGCGTCGCCGACGCCTTCAACGCCATGCTCGCGAACCGTCCGTACCGTCTCCCGAAGGTGCCGGCGGACGCTCTTCAAGAGCTGTACGACTGCCGCGGCACGCAGTTCGATCCGATCGTCGTCGAGGCGATGATCGAGGTCGTATCGCACTCCGAGCGTCCGCTGACGCGCGACCCGAGCCCGTTCGGCCGCGCGCCGCTGCCGCGCCGGCCGGCACGCGCCTTCTACGCGGACGGCTCCTGAGAACCGGCCGATGATCCTTGCACGCGAATCGTTCCGGCGCGCCGCCTCCGAGCTGCTCTACAAGAAGGGCTTGGCTGCCGGCTGCATCATGCTCGTGGCCGGTGTATCGCTCATCGTCGCGAGCGGGGCGTTCTCGCAATCCCATGCGATGGCGCTGACGTGCTTGAGCGCATTGCTCGTGCTCTGCACCGCGTACGCGATCGACGCGAGCGGGGAGCGCCGGCGCAGCGAGGAGCTCAGCCTCGAGCTCGTACGGGCGAAGGCCGCGCTCAACGAGAGCCAGGCAAGCCTTGAGGAACGCATCAGGATGCGCACCGCGGAGCTCGAGTTGCAGGCGCGCGAAAAGGAGAGCTACGGCCTCGAAGTGGCCCGGCTCGCTTCGCGCGATTCGCTGACCGGCCTGATCAACCGCAATACGCTGGCGGAAAACTTGTCGTCCGAATTGGAACGGGCCGAGACGCTCGATCGCTCCATCGCCGTCCTGTTCCTCGACCTTGACAAGTTCAAAGAAGTCAACGACCTGCTCGGCCACCACGCGGGCGACCGGGTCTTGCGCGAAGTCGTGAAGCGCATGAACGGCGTCGCGCCCGCCGGCTCGACCTTAGCGCGTTGGGGCGGCGACGAGTTCGTGCTCGTTCACCGTCTCGACGCCGCCGCGCAGCCGGCGACGGTCATCGGCGATCGTCTGCGCAGAACGATCAGCGAACCCGTCAACATCGGCCAAGAGACCGTGCACGTCGGCGCATCGGTCGGCATCGCGATCTATCCGGATCACGGCCGGACCGCGGACGAGTTGATCCGCGCCGCCGACATGGCGATGTACGCGGCCAAACAAGATGGACGCGACCGCGTGCGGACCTTCGATCCGTCGCTCGCCGACGCGCTCAGCAGCCGCCACATCCTCGAGCAGGCGCTGCGCGAGGCGATCGACCGCGGCTCCATGCGCCTGATGTTCCAACCGATCGTCTCCGCCCAGAGCTGGCGCTGCGAAACGCTCGAGGCGTTGCTGCGCTGGGATCATCCGACGCTCGGCACGATCTCTCCGGCCGTCTTCATCCCGCTCGCCGAGCGAACGGGCGAGATCGTCGCGATCGGGCGCTGGGTCCTGCACGAGGCGTGCATGGCCGCGGCCGCCTGGCAAGGCGATCCCGCGCCCGCCGTCAGCGTCAACGTCTCGGTCGCTCAGGTCGTCTCCGGCAGCCTGATCGACGACGTTCGCGCCGCGCTTGCGGCAAGCGGCTTGGATCCGCACCGGCTCGAACTCGAAGTCACGGAGAGCCTCTTCGCGGGCGATTTCGAACGGACGGCGATTCCGACGCTGGAAGCGCTCCGGGCGCTCGGCCTGCGCATCTCGCTCGATGACTTCGGCACGGGCTTCTCCTCGCTCGGCTACCTGCGCACGTTGCCGATCGATACGATCAAGATCGACCAGTCGTTCGTTCAGTTGATGCACGGCGACACGCGCTCGATCATCGAAGCGATGCAGTCGATCGCGCGCGCGTTCGATCTGACCGTCGTCGCGGAAGGCGTCGAAACCGCCGACCAGGCCGCCGCGCTCGGAGCGATGGGCGTGCACTTCCTGCAAGGCTACTATTTCGCGCGTCCGCTCGAGGCCGCGTTCGTCCCCGGCTCGTTCACGCTCGACACGGATCGCGCGGAATCGACGCCCGCGTTGCAACCGCCGCACCGGCTCTTCGCCATCAACGGAGCCCGCCAAGACCAGCGCAAAGCGATCGCCGCGAACCTCGCCTAACCCCCACCGTCACCCTGAGCCGCTCGAAGGGCGAGCTTGTCGAAGGGGTGATCGAATCGATGACTGAGGCAAGCGTAAACAGTTAATCTCGAGCATGGAATGGGAACGAGTCATGGTTCGGCCTGCGCGCTCGGCGTGCGGCGGATTGTGAAGGACGCGCCGTTTCATGCTCGATCGAAGCACAGGCCGTGAGCCGCGCGGGCAAGTGCTCGCGATCTTTGCGCTCTCACTGATTTGCCTGCTCGGCCTCGCGGCGCTTGCGATCGACCTCAGCTTCTGGCGCTACCAGCAGCGAATGCAGCAAGGGGCCGCCGATAGCGCCGCGATCGCCGCCGTGCACCAATTGGGCTATTCGAGCACGTCGAGCAGCATCACGACAGCGGCCCGTTTAGATGCCGCAGCGAACGGCTTCACGCACGACGGCACGACCGTCAGCGTGACCGCCAACAACCCGCCCTTGACCGGTGCCTATAGCACCAACGGTTCCGCCGTCGAAGTGATCGTAAGAAAGACACAGCCCGCTTTCTTTGCCGGCGTCTTTGGGAAGCAGTCGCAAAGCGTTAGCGCGAGAGCCGTCGCGGCACGCCTCGGAGCGACGAGGAACTGCATTTTCGCGCTCGACCCGAACGGGCAAGGGATCAGCTTCAACAGCTCGAGCGTGATCGCGCCGCGCTGCGGCATCATCTCCAATGCGGGCTACACGAACAACCAAAGCACCGTGAACGCGTCGTCGATCGGCTACCATTCCGGCAGCACGTTCAATGATTCCGGGACGTACCCCAATGCGAAGCCGCTGCCGGCGGTGCAGGCCGTCGATCCGTGCCCCACGATTCCCGGATGCGCCTACCTGCTCGCAAATCCGCCGCCGACGTCGCCGTGCGCGCCGACCACAACGTTTCAAACCAAGGGCCCGGTGTACCTCAATCCCGGGACCTATTGTGCGCAAGTGATGTTCAACAACAGCTCGAGCGTGACGTTCAACCCCGGCCTCTATTACTTCAGATACGGGGTCACCAACAATAACGCCACGTCGTTCACCGGCGCCGGCGTAACGATCTACAGCGGCGGGTCCATCATCCTCGGCAATTCGATCAATCTCACCGCGCCGGCGAGCGGCAACTATGCCGGCATCCTGTTCTTTCAGCCCGGCAACGGCCAGTACATCGTCAACAACGGATCGGGGCAAACGACCTACGCGGGCCTGCTGTACTTTCCGAACTCGAGCGTCATCATCGACGGGGCGATGTCGCAATGGCTGTACGTCGTGGCCACGAGCATCATTCTGAACAGCAACACCGCGATCAACGTCCCTTCCTCGAATTTTCCGGGCTCCGCCGGCTCCGCGACGCTCGTCGAATGAAGCTGTTGAGACGCCTCGCGCGCCGCAGCGGCGGGCAATCGATCGTCGAGACGGCGATCATCGCTCCATTTCTCATCGCACTCCTCGTCGGCGTCGTCGATCTGGGGCGGCTCTATCGGTATAACATGATCGTCGGCACGAGCGCCCGGGCCGGCGCGCAATACGGCGCTCAGAACCTCACGACGGCGCTCGACTACCCGGGCATGGTGCTCGCCGCGAAAGCCGATTCGCAGAATCTCCCGGGCCTCACCGCCACGGCGACGAGCCTCTGCACGTGCGCCGACGGATCGGCGACGGCATGCACGGCAACGGCGTGTCCGGGAACGCACCGTTTGCTCTACGTGAGCGTCACGTCCTCGTACACGTTTAGCACGCTGTTCGACTACTACGTGTTCCCGGCGACGATTCCGCTCTCGCGGACGGTCGTCTTGCAGGAGCTGCAATAGCCGTGCAGATGAGGCCTCGGGGCCAAACGATGGTCGAGTTCGCGGTCGCCGCGTCGTTCTTCTTCGTCATGCTCATTGGGATCATCGATTTCGGGCGCGCGCTCTTCACGTACGATCTCGTCGCGAACGCCGCACGCGTGGGGACGCGGTGGGCGATGGTGCGCGGCTCCGCATGCGCCGTCTCCGGTTGCCCGGCGACGGCAGCCTCGGTTCAGACCTACGTTCGCTCGGTCTCCTTCGCCGGCGCCGACTCGACGCAGCTGACGGTCACGACCACGTGGTCGAAGGGGCTCGGGTGTTACGACACGACATTCCACGGCCCGGGGTGCATCGTCACGGTCGCCGTGCAGTACCCGTTCACGTTCGTCTTGAACTTCGCCCCGATTCAGATGACCGGCTCCTCGCAAATGGTCATCTCGCAGTAGCACCCTTCGACAGGCTCAGGGTGACGATGGGGGCGCGGCGAGTTGGAGCTTGCGATAGCAGGCTGTGGCGCGGTCGTGGAGGTCGGCGAGGGTGCCGTTGTTTTCGATCGTGTGGTCGGCGAGGATGCGCGCGCGTTCGGGGTCGATCTGCGCGTCCATGCGGCGCTCGACTTCGGCGCGCGAGAGGCCGCTGCGCGCGATCACGCGGGCGATGCGCTGCTGGCGCGGCGCGACGACCAGCACGTTCGCATCGCACTGTTTGTAGAAGCCCACTTCGAAGAGCAACGGCACGTCGTGCACGACGATCTGCCCGGGCTGCGCGCTCGCTTCCAACGCGGCGCTGCGTTCGCGCACGAACGGGTGCACGAGCCCGTTCACGAACTCGCGCGCGTTCGCATCCGCAAAGATGATCGCGGCGAGCCCCGCGCGATCGAGCGAGCCGTCGCCGAGGAGCACCTGCGGCCAGCGGTCCGCAATGCGCACGAGCCCCGCGCTCCCGGGCGCGAGCGCCTCGCGCGCGAGCGCGTCGGCGTCGATCACCAAAGCACCGAGGCCGGCAAATATCTTGCCGACCTCGCTTTTTCCAGAACCGATCCCACCGGTCAACCCGACGCGCACGGCGTGCGCTTCGTATCAGTCGGCGGTGGCGGTGAGCGCGTCGTCGATCGTGCCCAATTCCTCGGGCGCGAAGGCGGCCAGCTCTTCCGGCGGCACGTCCATCACGTGTTGGATCGAACCCGTGATGCGGCGCGTCGAGTGGTTGATCGTGAGCAGGGTGACCTCGACCTCTTCGCCGGGGCTGTACTGCTTCTGCGGATCGAACTCGCCCTTGGGCACCATCGCGAGCACGCCGGGGATGATCTCGACGAGCAAGTAGTTCGGCGTGACCTTCACGACTTGCGAGACGAGCTTCTGGTCCTCGACGAGCTTGTCGGCCTGCTCGACCCATGGGTCGGGCAACGCATGCTTGAGCGAGAGGCTGACCTTCTTCGCTTCCGGATCGAACTTCATGATCTCGACCGAGACCGTATCGCCGATCTTCACGACTTCCGAGGGGTGCTTGATGCGCGCGTACGACAGCTCGCTGTTGTGGATCAGGCCGTCGATGCCGCCCAGGTCCACGAACGCGCCGAACTCCGCCAAGCGCACGACGACGCCTTCGCGGATCTGGCCGACCGCGAGCGTGCCCAGCAGCTCGGTCTTCTTCGCGTTGAGCTCTTCCTCGAGGACGAGCCGCTGCGAGAGGACGACGCGGTGGCGCTTGTGGTCGAGGTCGATGACCTTGAGCCGCAGATGCTTGCCGACGAGCTCGTCGAGGTTGCCGACGGGCTGGCGGCGGATCTGCGAGGCCGGGACGAATCCGCGCATGCCGAGGTCGACGAGAACGCCGCCCTTGACGACTTGCGTGACCGTCGCTTCGATGACCTCATCGGCCTCGTGCGCGGCGATGACCTTTTCCCAGGTCTTCAGCGCGCGGGCGCGGCGTTCGCTCAGGAACATCACGCCGTCGTCGTCGATCCGGTGGATCATGACTTCGAGCTTGTCGTTGACCTTGAGCTCTTTGGGCTCGATCGCGAGCGAAAGCTCGCGGAAGGGCAAGTAGCCTTCGGACTTCCCGCCGATGTCGACGAGCAGTTCGTCTTGGTACTTCGCGACGATCACGCCGGTGAGGACCTGGCCCTCGTCGAGGACCTTCAGGCTCTCTTCGTACATGCGCTGCTCGAGCGCGAGCTGGTCGAGTTCTTCTTCTGGTGATGCGATATCGGTGCTCGTGGTGATGTTGGTACCCCTGCGCTCTCGGCGCGTGCCTGACGCTTCGGGCGTCTCGGCTTCTTATTTTGATTGATCCGTGGTCAGCGGGCTTGGCAGGTTCGGCACCACCAGGTGCCTCGTTGCGCGAGCACCGTCCGGACGATCGGGCCGCCGCACCTTTGGCACGGGCTGCCGTCTCTTCCGTAGACACTCAATATGTTTTGGAACCCGCCCCGGAGGCCTTCGGCGTCGACGTAGTCGTCGACCGACGTTCCCCGCATCTCGATCGCGAGCCGCAAGACGTCGCCGATGGCCCCGTGGAGCCGGAGGCGCCTTGCGCGCGAGAGAGACCCCGCCGGCGTGCTCGGACGGATCCGAGCGGCCCAAAGCGCCTCACACGCGTAGATGTTCCCGATACCTGCGATGCGCCTTTGATCGAGAAGGAAGACCTTGATGGGGGTCGTCCGCCCGGTCAAAAGCCCGGAGAACCGCTCGAACGAGAATTCCTCGGAAAGCGGTTCCATGCCGACTTCGGCAGCCCACTCCTCTTCCGGCCCAACCAGGCGCATCCTCCCGAACTGCCGGACGTCCGCGAAACAGAGCCGGGTCCCGTCGGTGAATTCCAGCAGCGCGTTCGTGTACGGCTCGAGCTGTGACGCTCCGCTTGACTGGACGATCAAGCGCCCGGTCATGCGCAAGTGGACCAGAAGCGAGCTGCCCGACGAGAGGCCGATCACCACGAACTTCGCCCGGCGCCCGACGCTGACGATCCGCTCGCCGCGCAGTGCGCGTTCGAACGCGGGCGAAGCGGGCGCCACGATCTTCGGCAAGCGCACGACGATCCGGCCGATCGTCTTGCCGCCGACGGCGTTCGCGAGACCGCGCGCGATCGTTTCGACTTCGGGCAGTTCAGGCATCGGGGCTCACGACGGCTGCCCGCCTGCTCGGGGTTGCAGCCTCGGGCGCGGGGGCAGGACGGTGCGCGCGCGAATCGCGCCGCGAGAGGTAACCTTGCCGCCAGAGATATCCGAGCACCAACCGCAGACCGGCGCCGCCGCGCCCGCACGCTTGACGGCGGCGGACCTCCGCCCGGGCGACGTGCTGCTCTACGTGAAGACGCGGCGCTTCGACGACGTCGTCCGCCTGCTCGACGGGGGGACGTACTCGCACGCGAGCATCTACAACGGCACGGCCGTCATCGAAGCGCTGCCGCCCGGCGTGATCCCGCGGCCGCTCGAAACGAGCATCCTCCACGCGACCGTCGTCGACGTCTTCCGCCTGCGCTTCCCCGATGGGAAAACGCTCGGCGAGGAGCCGGGCTTCCCGGCGGATCCGGTCGTCCGGGCGATCGCGGGGTTCGAGGCGGATCACGACCGTTACGCGTACGATGCGCTCCCGCTCCTGACGTTCTTGTGCCTGACACGCAAGATCCACCTCGGCGAGGAACCGGACGCGCTCGTGCGCGAGGTGCTCGATCTGGGCGCGGGCGCGATCACGGGCCTCCTGGACGCGGGCCGCGAGCCGATGATCTGTTCCGAGCTCGTCTACCGCTGCTACGCGCAGGCCGGACCCGCCTACCGCATCCAGATTCGCGGGCTCGACGACGAACGGATCGCACAGAGCCTCGCGCGGCCGTTCGCGAAACGGCACGAAGCCTACAAGCGCGCCTACGCGCTCGCGCAGCCCGTCGTGCCGGATTTCGTGACCCCGCACGATCTGGAAAGCTCGCCGAATCTCGAGCGCATCGGCCGCCTCAAAGGCTGAAGGCGCGGCCGCGCGCTCGCGTCAGCGCGGCGCGTTGCGCGCGTTCGCAGCGTAGAGCGCGGGCTCGAAATACCAGCCCGGCATCGATGTCGCGAACGCGATGTTCTCGAAGCGGAAACGGCCGCGATGGCGCAAGGCTTGCGGAATGATCCCGGGCGCTTCCTCGCTGCGCATGTCGATCGAGCGGATCACCGGCACGCCGTCCTGCTTGCCGAACCACATGTCGAAGAGCTCGGGGCTCTGCGCATCGCCCGCAAACAGCATGTCGGTCGCGATCGCGCGCAGCAGATCGAACGTGTAGCGATCGACCCAGATCGTGCGCAAGCGATTGCGTTCGGGATCGCGCCGCGGAGCGAGGCGCAGCACGTAGGTGCTCGCGTCGAGATCGACGGATTCGACGCGATAATCCGTCTCGACGCGCACGGAGACGACGGCGAGCGTTTGCAGATCGGCCGGCGGCGGCGTCGCGGCGGCGGGCACGGCTGCGAACGCGTTGCGCTCGAAGATGTCGGCGGTCGGCGGACCGGGATCGACCGCTTGATTGAACGCGGGCCTCGTGAACGTCAGCGGCCCGTCGGCGATGCCGTTGTGCACGGCGCGCGAAAGCGCGGCCCGATCGACCGTGCGGCACCACACGCGTTGCGTCCCCGTATCCGCGAGGTACGGCCGGCCATTGATGCCGTCCGCGCGGGAGAGCGTGTAGCTGACGAACGCCGGCCGCACGGCGGCGCGAAACTTCGCCTTCACGCGCGCCAGGATCGCCTCACCGGAGAGCGGCGCATCGGCGCTCGAAGCCGCGCCGGGAAGCGCGGCCAGCGCGAACGCGCAGCCGCACGCGGCGGCGAGCGCCGCCGAACGCAGCGTCACGGATCCGCTTCGACGGGCGAGAGCACCAGGCGCGTTCCGGGCGCGAGGCCGAGCGCCTCGGCCTCGCCGGCGCGCAGCTCGATCACATACTTTCCGTGCCCGCGGCGCCGCGCCACGGCCGATTCCGGCGTCGCCGCCGTCGATGCGGGGACGCGCGCCGCAACCGACGTCACGACGCCGTGCGCGTCCACGAACACGATGTCGAGCGGGATCAGCGTGTTCTTCATCCAGAACTCGCGCGGGTCGTCCTCCAGAAACGCGAACAGCATGCCGGCGTTCGGCGCGAGATCCGTCACGTTCATCAACCCGTGCTCGCGATCCGGTTGGGTGCGCGCGACCGCGAGATAGAGCGAGCCTTTCGGCGTGTTGACGACGTACGGCTCGCAACGCGGCGCCTGCGCGCCCGTGCCGAACGGCCGCGGCGCGGGCTGCGCGCTGAAGATCGCGCCCTCGCAATAGTGCGCGACGGGCGGCACCAGCACGGGCAGCGCCGACCCTACGACCAACGCCGCGACCCGCAGCAGCTCAAACATCCAGCGCTTCCACCTCGTACCAGTTGCGGCCCGATTTCAACGTGACCTCCAGCGGCACCGTCAGATCGATCGCCGTGACCATCTCGGCCCGCACGAGTTCGGCCGTGGCGGCGAGATCCGCGCGCGCCACCTCGAAGAGCAATTCGTCGTGGATCTGCAGGAGCATCAGCGCATCGAGCCCCTTCGCGCGCAGCGCCCGGTCCACGCGCACCATCGCGAGCTTCATCAGGTCCGCCGCGCTGCCTTGCATCGGGGCGTTCGTCGCCTCGCGCTCGGCCGCGGCCCGCATCGCGTAGTTGCGCGAGCGCAGATCGGGCATGTAGCGCCGCCGCCCCAGCATCGTCTCCACGTAGCCGTGCTCGCGCCCGAACTCGAGATTGCGCTGGATGTATTCGCGCACCGACGGAAAGCGCGCGAAGTATGCCTCGGTCATCGCACGCGCTTCGGCGCGCCCGATCTCGAGGCGTTGCGCGAGGCCGAAATCCGACATTCCGTAGAGCAAGCCGAAGTTGACCGATTTCGCGATGCGGCGCTGGTTGGAGGTCGCGTGCTCGCCGGGCGGGATGCCGAAGATCCCGCGCGCCGTGAAATCGTGGATGTCCTCGCCGCGCCGGAACGCTTCGCGCATCGATTCGTCGCCCGAGAGATGCGCCATGATGCGCAATTCGATTTGACTGTAATCCGCCGCGAGCAGCGCGCGTTCGGGGCTCGGCGCACGGAACGCCAGCCGGATCCGCCGGCCGAGCTCGCCGCGCACGGGGATGTTCTGCAGGTTCGGATTCGTCGAGGAGAGCCGCCCGGTCGCGGTCGCCGTTTGATTGAGCACCGTGCGCAGGCGCCCGTCCTGGCCGATCAGCTTGGGGATCACGTCGATGTACGTGTTCTTGAGCTTGGTCACTTCGCGATATTCGAGCACCTTCGCGCAGATCGGATAGCTCGCGGCCAGCCCCGCGAGCACTTCGACGCCGGTCGCCCAGCCGGTCTTGTTGCGCGACCCGCCGGGGATCCCGAGCCGTTCGAAGAGGATCGTGCCGAGCTGCTGCGGCGAGCCGATGTTGAAGCGCTCGCCCGCAAGCTCGTAGATCTCTTCCGCGTAGCGCACGACTGCCGCATCGACCTCGTCGCCCAGCGAGCGCAACTCCGCCAGATCGACGGCGATCCCCACGCGTTCCATCTCCGTCAAGATCGCGACGAGCGGCAGCTCGACGCCGTCGTAGAGCGCGAGCTGCTCGCGATGCGTCAAGAAATCGTGCGTGACGATCGAGAGCCTCAGCGCCGCATCCGCGTGCGCCGCGACGTCGTCCGGCAGCGCCAGCGCCAAGAACTCCGCCGACGCGTCGGCGAGCAGCGCGAACGTGCGCCCCGGATCGAGCAGATGCGCGGCGACCATCGTGTCGGCGGCGAGCTTGGGCGGCTCGAAGCCGTGCGCGCGCAGGCGAGCGGCCAGGCTCTTGCCGTCGTGCACGGCCAGACCGCGCTCGCGCGCGAGCAGCGCGCGGAATGCGCTCGTCACCGGTTCGTGCGCGAGCGCGGTCGCGGGAAACGCGAATCCGTGGCCGGTCGCGGAACTGACGCCGAAGTCGTCCGGCGCGCGCCAGGCGAGTGCGGCGTGCTCGGCGGCCGCGGCGGCCTCGAGAAACTTCGCGAGGCGCACGAAATCCGGCGGATCGGTCGAAGCCGCAAACGAGAGGTACGAGCCCTCGAGGCGCTCTTCGTCGATGTTGCCTTCCAGCGGGAAGAGCGCGTCGTTCGCGGGCGCGGGCAAGCGCGCGAGCAGCGTCTTGAACTCCAGCTCGCGATAGAGCGGGTAGAGCACCTCGACGGACGGCGCGGTGAAGCGCGCTTCCTCCCAGGGTAAGGTGACGGGCAGATCGCGCTTGACTTGCGAGACTTCGCGGTAGGTCCGCGCGGCCTCGCCGTGCTCGCGCACGAGCGCCTCGAGTTTCGCGCTCCCGGCGAGCGCCGGGTTCGCGAGCAACGCGTCGAGCGACCCCGCCGCGCGAATCAACTTGATCGCCGTCTTCTCGCCCACGCCCGGTATGCCGGGCAAATTGTCGGAGGGGTCGCCCTTGAGCCCGCGATAATCCGCGAGCTGCGAGGGTTCGAGCGTGAAGCGCTCGCGCACCGCGGCCGGATCGTAGCGGCCCAAATCGGAGATGCCGCGCCGCGTCGTGAGCACGGTCGTGCGCTCGTCGACGACCTGCAAGAGATCGAGATCGCCCGTGACGATCTCGCTGCGGCCGCCCGCGTCTTCCGCTTGACGCGCGAGCGTCGCGATGATGTCGTCGGCCTCCTCGCCCTCGATCTCGACCATGGGGATCCCGTAGGCTTCGAGCACGCGCCGCACGAGCGCGAACTGCGAGCGCAGTTCGTCGGGCATCGCATCGCGCTGCGCCTTGTACTGCGGATAGAGCGCCACGCGCGCCTGCGGCAGGCCCTTATCGAAACAGGCGACGATGTGCGTGGGCTTCTCATCGGCGATCAGCTTGTTCAGCATCATCGTGAAGCCGTAGGCCGCGTTGATCGGAACGCCTTTCGTCGTCGTCAGCATCGGCAGCGCGAAGAACGCGCGATACACCAAGCCGTACGTATCGAGCAGCATCACGGTCGGCGCGCCGTTCACAGCACCGCCACCCCGGCGGACGCCGCGCCGACGTCGCCGTCGTCATACACCTTCATCACGGAGAGAATGAAGCGCCCGCGCTCAGCCGCGGGCAGCACGAGATCGAACGTCTCGCGTTCGCTGCGCTCGACGCGCCACACCAGCGTGCGTGCGGCCGCCGAGCCGAGCGTGGGCGGCGCTTCGCCGCGCGCGACGCTCTCGTCACCGAAGAACGCGTTCGACTTCGTGCCGCCCGATGCGATCCAGGTGTGCCAGCCGACGTTCTCGGAGGCCGGCGCCTGCGAGGTCGTGCCGCCGACGCGCAGCAACGCGGCGACGTCGTCGAAGAGCGCCGAGCCGTTCGCACGCGCGTCGGCCAAGCGAATGACCGCCGTCCCGCCGCCGTGCGCATCGCCGTCGCGCAACGTCACGTGCACCGTATCGCCCGGCCCGTAGGCCGTCCGGTCCAGCGTCAGCGAGAGCGCGCGCGCGTGCCCGGGGGAATCGACGGAGAGCGGGGCCGCGCCTTGGACGATCGCGCCGTCGTGCACGCCCGCGGCGGCGACGCGCACGTCGCCCTGGGGATCGTTCAGGTCGACCGAGGTGCTCGCATTGGGGCCGCTCGGCGAAAAGCGGCGCCAGCCGAAGACGCGCGCGCCTTCGACCGTGACGAACGCATCGCCCACCAGGCCGTTCGCGCTGAGCGTCACGTTCGCGTGGTCGTTCGCGCGATAGCGCGTCTTATCGAGCCCGATCTGGATCGAGTCGTCCACGCTCGCGCCGCCGGCGAGCGAGGCGGGCACGACGAGCACCGAGCCCGCATCCAGCGCGCTCGCCGAGCCTTCGGTCGCGTCCGCGATCACGAGGTTCGTGCCTTGGCTCGCGCCGCGAAACACGACGTGCGCGCGGCCGCGATCGTCCAGGCGCACCGATTGGTCTTGCTGGGAGGTGCCGTGCGCGAGCAGCACGTGCACGTTCAGGCCGGCGCGCGGGCTGCCGTCGATCGCATCGAAACCGCGCACGAGGATCCCGATCGCGCCGCTCGGATCCACGCTCGGCGCGTCGGGATCGACGGCGAGCGCGAACGGCGCGGTCGCGACGACGATGCGCGACGTCGCGGATGCGCCCGCGCTCGCGACACGCACGCCGTAGGTCGAAGCGAGGCCGTCGTTGGGCGCCGGGATCGTCACGCGCACGCGGCCCTGCGCATCCGTGCGCAGCGCCCGTTCGTAGAGCGGCGTCGTGCCCCAACGCGGGACGTCTTCGGCGGAGCCGGGCGGCATCACGTGCGGCGAACGCACGACGCGCACGGTCACGGCCAGATTCGCGGCGGGTCCGTCGCCGCGCTTGGCGACGACGGTGAACGGCACGTCCTTGGCGGGATCGCAAGGACAGTTCGGGACGATCGACAGCCGCGCGTCGCTCGCCGCATCGACCGTCAGCGACGTGCCGCCGACCGCGCCGCCCGCACTCGCCAAGATCGCGTACTCGCCCGCGGCCGCATTCGCCGGGATCGCGAGCTGCGAGGCGAACGCGCCCGCGCCGTCGAGATGCTCGCTGACGCTCGCGAGCGTCTTGCCCTGCGCCGACAGCGTGATCTTCACGTCGCCGGTCATCGGCTTGATGCCGCCCCCGGCGCGTTTGCGCGCGAAGCCCGCGAGCCGCACGGTCCCGCCCGCGCTTGCGACCGCCGATTCGAGCCGCAAGCCCACGATCGCGCCCGGCATCGGCGCCTGCGGGAGCATCGAGACGAACGCGCGGCTGCCCCCCCAACTCGCAAGCGCGAAGGCCGGGCGTGGACCCGGCGGCCACGCGATCAAGCCGTTGTCGTCGGTCGTCTTCGTGACCAGCCGCAGGCCCACGAGAAACTCCACGCTCGCGCCGCGCAGCACGCGCCCGCTCCCCAAATCGACGGCCCACAGCAGCAGCCCCTCCGGGCTCTCCTTCGTCACCAGGCCAATGCGCGTGCGATTGAGCCAGACCTGTTCTGCCGCCGCGCCGCGGCGCGCTTCGATCACGAAGAACCCTTCGCGATCGCCGAGCGGCGCATCGACGTCGTTCGTCACGAAACGATAGCCCGACGGCGGCGAGAAACGCCAGCGCGCGACGGGCCTGCGCCGCGACGTATCGAGCACGCGCGCCGGCCGGTTCCCGCCGGCGACGATCACGTCGGCCGGATCGACCTCGTACGCCGCAAAATCGACCGGCGCCGAGGAATAGGTGTCGAGCCGCACGCGCGCGGGCTTCCACGGCAGCGAAACATCGGGCGCGAACAGCGAGAAGTACGCATCCCACTGGTGCTGATCGAGCAAAGGACGGCCCGCACGCGCGCACGGCGGCGCGAACGCGAGGAAGATCCCGAGCCCAAGCGCGAGCAGCGCGCGAACGTTACGTCGGATCGTAATACATGATCCCGACGAAGTCTTGCGGGACCCGGAATCCGGCGGTGTACCTGCGCGCTTCGTCCGCTTTGAGGATGTTGCGATCGTTGCCGACGCCGACGAGCCCGGCGTCCCCGCTCTCTTGCCCGGCGAAACGCCGGTGCGCGGCGTCCTCGAGCGTGAACTTTTCGATCCGCGGCACGAAATCGCGGCCGAGCTTGTTCGTGTATCTGAACGTGCAGAGCAGCAGCACGCGACCGGCGTCGGCCGAGCTATCGCTCGCTTGATACCGCGTGACGTTCGAGATGACGATGTCGTCCGAGGGCCGGATGCCGTCGCCGCCGCTCGATGAGGCCGGTTCCTTGCATGCCGCGAGCCCGCCGATGACGATCGACGCGCAGCACGAGAGCATGAGGGAACGGCGCATAAGGGGAGCGGCTTCGGCGGGCCGTGGAGGCATCCCCCGCATCGATGCCAAAGCGCGCCGACGTGGACGAACATCCGGGCGCTCCCACTTCGACGCACTGTCGCTCGTGCGGGCGCGAGCCAGTACCTCCGGCTCCGGAACACCAGGGCAACCGCTCGCGGGTGTACCAAGTCGTGATCGCCTGTGCGATCTGCGGCTCCGTCTTCGCCGCGTTCTCGAGGAACTGACGTGCGCGCGTGCGCGTTGCGCGCCGTCGCTCTCGGCCTGTGCGCCGCCGCGCTCTTCGGACTGCCCGCGAACGCGCAAAGCGCGAAGCCGGGCGCACGGCCGACCGCGTTCCCAACCCCGCCGCCGCCGAAGACCGCGTTGCACACATCGTTCATCGTCGCGACGAACAAGAAGGGGCAAGTCGTCACCGTGCAGGCCGAAAAGAAAGATCGCGATTCGGCCTTCAACCTGATGACGTACGGCAACGCGCTGCAGATGTTCATCCGCACGGCGAGCGGCGAAGCGATCCCAGGCCGCTATCGCGTCACCTACGATTACCTGCCCGAAACGAAATCGGTCCGGCGCAACGTCGCGCTCGTCGGTGCGGGCGGCGTCGACCCGGATGCGATCGGCGCCGTCGAGCGCCTGCGGAACGACGAGCGGCGCGCCGCGGAGCGCGCCAAGGCCGCGAAGAGAGCGCGACCCTCGCCCTTGCCGCTCCCCTCGGGGAGCACCCGGTGACCGCAGTCACGCCTTCCTAACACCGGACGGCTAAGGTGGAGAGCATGCTGCAAACCCCGCCGCCGCCTTCGCCCGCGCCGCCCGCTCCCGGCGCCCTTGCCCCGCCCGCGAGCGACGTGGTCGCGCTGCTCGAGCAGACCACGCACGCCGTGCGCTTCGCGCCGGGCCCGCTCCCGCCGCCCGCGTTGCGCCGCATCGCCGAAGCCGGGCGGCTCTCGCCCTCGCTCTACAACACGCAGCCGTTCCGCTTCATCGTGGTCCGCCAGGGCGCGGGCTACGAGCGGCTGCGCGAAGCCGCGGCCGTCTCGCGCGACACGTTCATGAAGGGCCGGGCGCTGTTCGCCCGCATGAACAAGCGCCTGAATCATCCGCAGTTCGTGCAAGGTCTCGAGCGCCAGAGCCGGGGGCCCGTGCTGCCGGAACACGGCGCAGCGATCGTCGTCCTGCGCGATGACGCGCTGACGGAATCGGTCGAAGCCTGCGCCTGCGCGCTGATGGCGATGCAATTGGAGGCGACGGCCCAGGGCCTGGCGAGCGCCATGACCAGCTGGACGCGCGGGCTCAAGTTTCAGAAGGACGTCGTCGCTTGGCTCGGCGTCCCCAAGGGCTTCGAGATCTTCACGAGCCTCGCGGTCGGGAACCCGGTCGCGCCCCTCGAACGCAGCGCCAAGGCTCGCCGCCCGCAGGACGATGCGGTAAGCTGGATCTGAACCATGACCGGAGGCTTGCCATGCCGCGCGACCCCGCAATGGATTGGTGGCTGAAGAATCGCGGATCGATCGACGACGCGGTCGACCACGACATCCAGCGCAGTCTGCGGCTCGAAGGATGCGTACGAGAGCGAGGCCGTCGCCCGTTCGCACGCCGCGATGAACGGCATGGGGGGCGTGCTGTTCACGTATCACTGTCGCTATTGCGACATGTGGCATCTGACGCGGCGCTCGAACAAGCCGACCGAGCGTTAGGGGGCCCGGGCTCTCGCTTGCGAAGAGTCCACGCGTGCGTTACGTCAGCTTTTACGACCATGGCCTCGTGCGTCCGGGGATCCTCGACGGCGATCGCGTGCGCGCGCTCCCCGCGCGCATCGCGACGCTGATCGACTTCATCGCGCTCGAGCCGCACGAGCGCAGCGCGCTCGACCTCGGCGCGCCGGTCCCGCTCGAGAGCCTCACGCTCGCGGCGCCCGTGCGCCCGCACAAGAACGTGTTCTGCGTCGGGCGCAACTACATGGGCCACGCCGAAGAAGTCGCACGCGCTAGCGGCAAGCCCTTGAACCTGCCGAGCGTTCCGACGTTCTTCACGAAGGCGCCGACCGCGATCAGCGATCCCGGCTCGACGCTGCACCTCTCGCGCGCGATCTCGTCGGAATACGATTGGGAAGCGGAGCTCGCCGTCATCATCGGCAAACGCGCTCGCGACATCCCCGAGGAATCCGCACTGGACGCCGTCTTCGGCTACGCGTGCCTCAACGACGTCACGGCGCGCGATCTGCAACGCGCGCACCAGCAGTGGTTCAAGGGCAAGAGCCTGGACGAGACGTGCCCGATCGGGCCATGGATCGCCGGCGCCGAGGAGATCGGCGACCCTGGGACGCTGGACATCTCGCTGCGCCGCAACGGCGAACGCATGCAGTTTGCGAACACGAGCACGATGATCTTCAACGTCAAGCAAGTGATCGCGTCGCTCTCGCGCGGGATGACGCTCGAGCCGGGCGACGTGATCGCGACCGGCACGCCGGACGGCGTCGGCTTCGCGCGTACGCCGCCCGAGTTCCTCGCAGACGGCGACATGCTCGAGGTCGAGATCGCGAAGATCGGCGTGCTGCGCACCACGATCTCGCTGCGCTAGCGCCCGGCGTCGATCTCCGAGAGCGCGGCGTCGTAGCGCGGCAGGCCGAGCCCGGGCGCAACCGGCGCGCGTTCGCGTTGGAATTGCGCGAGCGGGATCAGGAAGAGCAGCCGGTCCCCGGGGCGCAGTTCGTCCTGGCTGCGCACGGCGACGAGCTTCTCGTTGCGCCAGGCCCAGAGCGGCACGATATCGGGCAGCGGCCGCTCGCCGCCGGGCGGCACGATCAGCTCGCTGACGCCGAACGTCTGATCGCCGATCCGCACGCGGCCGCGCGAGCCCGCGGCCGCCGCCAGGCCCGCGAACGCCGGCGCGGCGAGCCCCGCCGTCGCGAACGTCGTGTCGATATCGAAGTGCCGCCCGATCGAGCTTGCGAACGCCGCATCGCCGATGCGCATCACGACCGGCAAGGTCGCGTTGCGCGCGCGCGCGCCGAGCGCGACCTCGAGGTTCATCGTGTCGTTCTCGGTCAGCGCGACGAGCGCCGCCGCGTGCTCGAGCGAGCAGAGCTCCAGCGTCTTCTCGGACGTCGCATCGCCCGTCAGCAGGTCGATCTCGCCCCGCCGCGAGAGCTCGACGATCGCGTCCGTCGGCCGTTTGTCGATCGCGATGACCTGACGGTCGAGTTCGAGCAGGTATTCGATCACTTGCGAGCCGACTTGGCCCGCACCGCACACGATGATGTGCCCGTGCCGCTCGATGTGACGCAGTCCTTGCCGCAGGATGAACTCCGCCTGCGTCAGCCGCGACGCCACGATCGCGATGAACAGCCCCGAGAACGTCAGGCCGCTGATCATCAGGGAGATCGCGACGATCTCCGCCGTCGGGCCGTGCGAGCGGATGACGCGGTCGTCGAATCCCGTGTTCGTCATCGTCTGGACCACGAGGTAGAACGCCCCGAGCGGATCGAGCTCGAGCCCATACCCGAAGAAGAACGTCCCGACCACGACGACGGCGAGCGTCAGAAAGATCAGGCCGCGCGAGACCGGATCGAGCCGGCCGACCGACCGCCCCATGGCGGCCAGCGCCTCGCGCCGCGAGCGCCGCGCGCTGCGCATCCGCTGGGCGGTCCGTGGGGCCCGCCGCCCGCGCAAGACCGCCGAACACGTAATCAGCTCCGCCCCCGGCAGGATCCGCTCGGCGGGGCCGCCGGCCGGGTTGCCGTCGACCGCCAGGATCCGCGCGCCGAGCTTCTGCTCGGCCTCTTCGAGTGAAAGACCGGCTGGACTGCTCGCCTCGAAGCGACGCCGCGCGAAGCCCAGGAGCGGGCCGGCGCCGTCGGGGAACTGGACGCCGGAAAAGCACGCCGGGTCCACGGCCGCGGCCGCGTAGGTCGCCGCCGAATGGGAGGCCAGGGAGAGGACCGAGCAATTATGCAGGTTCTGGGCGATCTTGTACCCGAGCGTGCGGTTGAACTGGCGCAGGACGAGCCGGATCTGCGGATTCAGGTCCCGGGCGCGCAGCGCGATCTGAAGGTTGAAGCGATCGTCCGAGGAGAGTGCGAGCATGCTCGCCGCCTCGCGCACGCCCGCGACGATCAAGGCGTCCGTGCCGTGCTCGTCGTACGGCACGAAGCGCGCGTCGAGCCGGCGGACCTGCGCCGCGAAGTCCTCGTCCGCCCTCGTCATCACCGAGGGCCGGTGGATGCCCAGGTGGGCGATCTCGGCGCAAACACGCAACGTCAGCGCGTCGGGTTCACCGACGATCAGAATGAGGGCGCGCTCGTTTCCGGCCGGAGCCCGGCTCGTCTGGTCCATTCGAGCCTTCATTTCAAGGAGGAAGGAGCCTCGCCCCGTCGCTGCGCCTGCGGGCGGCGCGGGCGGCGTCGAAGGAACGGAGGGAAAACGTGATCGGACATCTTCTTGCCTACGCCGCCGCGGCCGCCTTCATCGGGATCGGTCTCGGCGCTCTGCTGGCGCCCGCGACGTCCTCGCAGCAATACGGGCTCGCGACGCAGGACGAGACCGCGCTCGCGTTCGTGCGCGCACTCGGCGTGCGCGATCTCGTGCTCGGACTCTTGCTCCTCGCGTTTTCACTAGCGCGCGCCCACGACGCGGTCGCGGTCGTCGCGGAATTCAGCGCGCTCGTCGGCCTTTCGGATTTCCTAATTGTTGCTTCGAGCCGCGGCAAACAAGCGCGTCGCAATCTCCTACTTCACGGTGTCGGAACGATCGGTCTGCTCGCTGCCTGGCTCCTCATTCGCTTAGGCGCGTAGAATGTGATGGCGCGGCGCGCCATTTGGCGCGCTCGCACTTGAAACAAATTTCCCATCCGCCAAGGAGCGACGGAGCTTTCTGCTGTACTGAGCGCCTTCGGCCTCTATATGCCGAACGTTTTCCGAATGTCGCTTGGTGAAGGGATTATCGCAGCATGTTGATCGGCGTTCCGACGGAAGTCGTGCCCGGGGAGCGGCGCGTCGCACTCGTTCCGGAAACCGTCGCAAATATGAAGAAGGCCGGTTGGAACGTGCTCGTTCAGCGCGGTGCCGGAGCAGCTGCTTCATTTCTCGACGAAGCGTACGAAAAAGCCGGCGCGACGCTGGCGGCGGACGCGGCGGAACTCTATAGCAAAGCGGACCTCATTACGAAAGTGCAGCGCCCGACGGATGCGGAGCTCCCGTTGTTGCGCGAAGGCACGACGCTGATCGGGTTTCTCGCGCCGCTCGGCGATCCGGAATCCGTCGAGAAACTCGCCGCGCGGAAATTGACCGCGCTTTCGATGGACGCGATCCCGCGCATCACGCGCGCGCAAAGCATGGACGCGCTTTCGTCGCAAAGCAACATCGCAGGCTATAAGGCGGTGCTGCTCGCGGCGGCCGCGTTGCCGCGCTTCTTCCCGATGCTCACGACCGCGGCGGGCACGATCCCGCCCGCGAAAGTGCTCGTGCTCGGCGCCGGCGTCGCGGGCCTGCAAGCGATTGCGACCGCACGGCGCCTGGGCGCCGTGGTCTCCGGGTACGACACGCGCGCCGTCGTCAAAGAGCAAGTGCAGTCGCTCGGCGCGAAGTTCCTCGAACTCGATCTCGGCGGCGACGCCGAGGGCGCGGGCGGATACGCGAAAGAACTCAGCGCGGAGCAGATCGAAAAGCAGCGCGCGTTCATGGTGAAGCACATCGGCGATTCCGATGCGGTCATCACGACCGCAGCCGTCCCCGGCAAACGCGCGCCGATCCTGATCACCGAAGAGGCGGTCAAGGCGATGAAGCCCGGCAGCGTGATCGTCGATCTCGCTTCGGAGACCGGCGGCAACTGCGCGCTCACCGAACCGGGTGAAGTCGTCGTGAAAGACGGCGTCACGATCATCGGCACGAAGAACATCCCATCGACGCTCCCGTATCACTCGAGTCAACTCTACTCACGCAACGTCTTCACGCTCTTGCAGCATCTCATCAAGGACGGCGCGCCGGCCTTCGATTGGAACGACGAGATCACGAAAGGCACCACGTTGACCCACGACGGAACGATCATCCATCCGCCGACGCTCGCCGCCATCGCCGCGAAGGGAGCTAACTGATGAGTTCGCAGCTCCTCACCGAACTGACGGTCTTCATCCTCTCCGTCTTCGTCGGCCTCGAAGTCATCTCGAAGGTCCCGACGATGCTGCACACGCCGTTGATGTCGGCCACGAACGCGATCCACGGCATCGTGCTGGTCGGCGCGCTGCTCGTCGCCGGCGTCGCCGAACCCAAGCTCGGCGTGTTCCTTTCGGTCATCGTCGTCATCCTGGCTTCGCTCAACGTGTTCGGCGGCTTCGTCGTCACCGAGCGCATGCTGCAGATGTTCAAGCCGCGCTCCACGCCGGGCCAGGACGGAGCGAAGAAGTGATCGACGTCGCAGCGTACCGGGTGCCGATCGACGCGGCCTATCTCGTCACCGGCATCTGTTTCATCGTCGGCCTGCGCTATCTGAGCTCGCCGAGAACCGCGCGTCTGGGCAACCGGATCGCGATGGCCGGCATGACCGTCGCGCTCGCCGCGACGGCGATCCAGCTCTACCCGGGCGCGTGGGCCGCGATCCTGGGCGGCGTCGCGGTCGGCGCCGCGGTCGGCATCTACTCCGCGCGCGCCGTCAAGATGACGGCGATGCCGCAGATGGTCGCGCTCTTCAACGGGGCGGGCGGCGGCGCGGCCGCCCTCGTCGCGACCGCGGAATTCCTCAAACTGCTCGATGAATCCGCGGGCACGGGCCTGCCGTTCGATCAGACGATCACGATCGTCTTGACGACGGCGATCGGTGCGATCAGCTTCTCCGGCAGCATCATCGCGTTCCTCAAACTCCAGGAGCTGATGACGGGCCGCCCGATCACCTATCCGGGCCAACAGATCGTCAACGGCGCGCTCGCGGTCGCCATCGTCGTCTCGGCGGGCCTCGTGATCGCCAACGTGGCCTCGCTGCCCGCGTTCTTCGCGCTGTTCGCGCTCGCGCTCGTGTTGGGCGTGCTGTTCGTGCTGCCGATCGGCGGCGCGGACATGCCGGTCGTCATCTCGCTGCTCAACTCGTTCACGGGCCTCGCGGCCGCGGCGACCGGCTTCGTGCTCGCGAACAACGTGCTGATCATCTCGGGCGCGCTCGTCGGCGCCTCCGGCACGCTGCTCACGCTATTGATGGGCAAAGCGATGAACCGCTCGGTCACGAACGTGCTCTTCGGCGCGTTCGGGTCGGTCGCGGCCGGCGCCGGCGGCGAGGCTGCGGCGGCCACCGGGACCGTCCGTTCCTCGAGCGTCGACGACGTCGCGACGATGCTCGCCTACGCGAACCAAGTCATCGTCGTCCCCGGCTACGGGATGGCCGTCGCGCAGGCGCAGCACAGCGTCCGCGAGCTCGCCGACCAGCTCGAAAAGAAGGGCGTCGAGGTCAAGTACGCGATTCACCCCGTCGCGGGCCGCATGCCGGGCCACATGAACGTCCTGCTCGCGGAAGCGAACGTTCCGTACCCCGCGCTCTTCGACATGGACGACATCAACCCCGAATTTCCGCGCACCGACGTCGCGCTCGTCATCGGCGCGAACGACGTCACGAACCCCGCGGCGCGCTCGGATAAGAACAGCCCGATCTACGGGATGCCGATCCTGGACGTCGACAAGGCCGGGGCGATCGTGGTCCTCAAGCGTTCGATGAAGCCCGGGTTCGCCGGCATCGACAACCCGCTCTATCTCGATCCGAAGACGACGATGCTCTTCGGCGACGCGAAGAAATCGGTCGACGGGCTCGCGGCGGCGGTCAAGGCGCTCTAACTGCAACCAATTCCCACTTCGCCGGTTCGTATCGGGTGTACGCTCCGGCGTTGTCGGTGCGGGTCCCCTCGAGGTGACACGCGCCGTTCCAAACTTTCTCAATAGCCGGAGAGAAACGAACGAGCCCGCCGCAAGGCGGGCTCGTTTGTGTCTGTAGGCAGCGTCGAAGCGCTAGAAGTGCAGCCCGACCCCGACGTACGCGCCGTCGCTGGACGTGTTCTTCGACGGATCGTCGCGGCTCCACTGATGGTCGCCCTGGACGCCGGCTTCGAGGTAGACGTTGGATCCGGGGATCTCCCGCAGCCGCCGGAGCTGGTACTTGAGCACGAGCGGCGAGACGCGATACAAGCCGCCCGCGCCGTCGGACGAGCCGATCAGCCAGGAGCCCTGCGGCGAGCCCGCCGGGACGGTCGGCGCGACGCCGCCGTTCGGGAGCAGCGAGGGGCCGTCCGGCAATCCGAAGCGCGGAACGAAATGCTGCTGCTGGTCGAGGTTCGGCAGCGGGGCGAACAGCGGGGGGGCCGGGGCTCGGAGGCTCAGCGCGGTCTTTTTGAAGCTCGGGGCCGCGGTGGCTTGCGGAACCGCGGGGGCTCCTGCCGTAACCAGACCGAGGACGAGCAGCGCGAGCATGGTGATGATTCTCCGAGCACCGTCGGAAGACGCTGCTCCATTGGCTTTGAAGTTGTAACTGCGACATACGTCGCAGACGCGAGAATTCCTTAGGCCCTATGTCCCGAAATAAAAGGCTTCGTTCCCAACCCTATCAGTAGCCTAATACCCTACCCCGGCGCGTTTGTTGCGGCGGGCGATACACATACCATAACTTCGACGCCCGAGGCTATGAGCCCGCTCGAAAACTCTAAGGAATGTGTTCTAGGACACTCCACGCCCACGCATTCCACGTCGGCGTGAACGCGTTCGGGGCAAAGCCGTGCAGCCGCGTGCGATACGCGTACGGGTAGGTGGGATTGAAGAGATACAGCAGCGGGACGTCGCGCGCGACGATGCGGTCGATACGCCCGTAGGCGCCGCGCCGGCGGTCCTGGGATGGGTCGGCGACCGCTTGGGCCTCCAGCCGGTCGACGCGGGCATCGCAGTAGCGCATGTAGTTCTTGACGGCGCCGCGACAGCTCAGCAGGAAGCTGTCGTCGGGGTCCGCGCCCATTTGCGTCGGGACGTAAGCGAGATCGAACTTCCCGCCGGCGAGCACGCCCTCGTCCCGCTCCGGCAGGAAGAGCTGCGCGTTCGAGATCGATTTCAGTTCGACCGCGACGCCGCGCCGATGCAGCGATTCTTCGATCAGCGCCGCCGCGCGCGTGCCCGTCGTGCTCTCCGGGAAGTAGACGTACGTCAGGGCGAGCGGGACGCCGCCCTTCGCCCGCATGCCGTCCGGGCCGCGCCGCCAGCCCGCCGCGTCGAAGGCCGCATCGGAGGCCGCCGGGTCGTAGCCCGGCTGGCGGACCGCCGGATCGTAGGACCACGAGAAGCGCGGGCGGCTCGAATCGGCGACGGGATACTTCCCGAGCGTGATCTTCGCGCTGATCGCGCCGCGATCGATGCCCTGGGCCAGCGCCCGGCGCACGCGCGGATCGTCGAGCGGCGGATGGGTCACGTTGAAGGCGACCGCCGCGATCAGCGCGGTCGGCACGTCGCGGTAGGCGAGCCCGGCGGTGTGCGCCAGTACGGGGAGCTGCGCGGGCGCGACCAGGTTGAAATCGATCGCGCCCGATTGCAGCAGCGTCAGGTTCGTCTGGGGTTCGGGAACGATCCCGACCTCGACCGCCGCGACCTTCGGCGGGCCGCGCCAGTAACGCGGGTTCGCGCGGTAGGTCAAGCGCTCGCCGTGCCTCCAGGAGACGAAGCTGAAGGGCCCGTCCCCGACGGTGGGCGCGGCATTGAACGCCGCCTGCCCCAAAGGCCCCTGGCCGCGCAGCACGTGGGCGGGCAGGACGTACTGCGGGGCCGTCCCGTACGTGAAGAAGGTCGCGACGGCCGGCGCCCAAGCGCGCGCGAGGTGGAAGCGGACGGTTCTCGCATCGGGGGCCTCGGCCCGGTCGATCAGATCGTAGCCCTCGCGCGAGCCGACGGGATTGGCCGGATCGAGGATCGCGCGCAGCGTGAACAGCACGTCGTCGCTGGTCAACGGGGCGCCGTCGCTCCAGAGGAGCCCCGGGCGCAAGTGGTAGACGATCGTCCGGCCGTCGGCCGAGATGCCCCCGTTGGCGAGCGTGGGCATTTCGCGGATCAGCTCGGGGACGGGACGGCCGCGCTCGTCGAGGTCGAAAAACGGCTCGAAGATCAGGTGCGCGAGTTGCTGCTCGACGACGCCCGCATCGGCATGGGCAAACAGCGGGTTGAGGGACGCAGGGTCGGCGGCGACGTCAAAGCGGACCGTTCCCTGGGGAGGCGCCGCGAGCGTCCCAGTCGCGCAGGTGAGCAAACTCAGCAGCGCGAGCCCAACCCCAAAGATCGCCTTTATTCGTTGCACCACTAGGAATTCCGGATGAATGCGGTATAATCGTGCGCACCGGCGGAATTCATCCCACTTCTCTGCAAATAGGCCGAACAATGGTAAGCGACCTCGACGATCTCGATTTACGCCTCTTACACGCGCTCCAGCGAAATGCCCGTTCGACGTTCGCAGAACTCGCGGGCCTCGTGGGTTTGGGCACGTCCGCCGTGCACGAGCGCGTGAAGCGGTTGGAGCAGCGCGGTTATCTGCGCGGCTACGCCGCGCGCCTGGACGCGCGCAAGCTCGGCATCGAGCTGGCGGCCTTCGTCGGCGTCTTTACGACCGCCGACGTCAGCTACGATGATTTCCACGTCGCCGTCGCGGCGCTCCCGGAAGTTTCGGAAGTCCACAGCGTCGCGGGCGAGGAATCGTTCGTCCTGAAGGTCCTGACGCGCTCGACGAGCCATCTCGATGATTTTCTCTCACGGCTCAAAGCGATCCACGGGATCGCGCGAACGAAGACGACGATCGTCCTTTCCACGCCGTTCGACCGCGAAGGGATCGCGCTCGAGACGCTCGAGCCGCTCACGGAGCGCGCGCACCTGCGCGCGGTCCAGCGGTGACGACGCTCGCCGCGGCGGCACCCTGCCGCTTCGGCAGTCACCGCGTGATCGACCCGCCCGGCGCGCTCCCTCAGGCGGCCTGGCGCATCGACAACACGCCGGTCGCACTCGAGAACGAGTTGCTCTGCAGCGTCGACGTGCTCAACATCGACTCGGCCTCGTTCCGGCAGATCGCCGAAGCGGAAGCGCACGATCCGCAGCGCATCGCCGCGCACATCCTGCACACGGTCGCCGAGCGCGGTAAGCAGCACAACCCGGCGACGGGGAGCGGCGGGATGTTCATCGGGCGGGTCGCCGCGATCGGCCCGCAGCACCCCGCGCACGGCGTTCTGCGCAAAGGCGACCGCATCGCCTCGCTGGTCTCGCTGAGCCTGACGCCGTTGCATCTCGAATCGATCGAGCGCGTCGACCAGGCGACCGGCCGGGTCTGGGTGCACGGTCGCGCGGTGCTCTTCGAAAGCGCGCTCTATGCCGAGTTGCCCACGGATATTCCCGAGAGCGTCGCGCTCGCGGTGCTCGACGTCGCGGGCGCGCCCGCGCAAGCGGAGCGGCTCGCATTTCCGGGCGCGAACGTCGTCGTGATCGGCGCCGACGGCAAGTCCGGGATCCTCACGTGCGCTCAGGCCAAAGCGCGTTGCGGGCCCGCGGGCCGCGTGATCGGCGTCGGGCCCTCGCGGACCTCTCCCGGCGCGCGCTTGCTGCTCGAAAGCCGGCTCGTCGACAGCTTCATCGAGGCCGACGCGCGCGACGCGCTCGGCACCTCGCACGCGCTCGCCGAACTGCTGCCGGCGCTCGCCGACCTCACGATCAATTGCGTGAACGTCCCGGGCACCGAGCTCGCCTCGATCCTCTCGACCAAGGATCGCGGGACCGTCTATTTCTTTTCGATGAGCACGTCGTTCACGGCGGCGGCGCTCGGCGCCGAGGGCGTCGGCAAAGACGTCACGATGGTCATCGGCAACGGTTACGCGGCGGGCCACGCCGAGATCGCGCTGCAGACGCTGCGCGACCATCCGTCGTTGCTGGCGTATTTCAAGGAACGGTACCGGTAGGCATGAGCATGGAAGCGATCGACAAGCACTCGGGGACGGCCGGGTCGCCCTCGCGCCGCATCAAGCCGCCGGCCGATGCGGCCGCCTTCGAACACCGTAACCTGCGCCAGGGCGAGTTCTGGCGCGAGATCCCCGCGTACGCGCAGATCGATCGGGCCACGTTCCTCGACCACATCTGGCAAGCGCGCAACTCCGTGAAGACCGCCGACGAACTCTTCGCGACGATCGGGGATCTCGCCGAACCCTCGTTCATCGCCGACGCGCGCGAAGGGTTCAAACGCGCGCCGATGTCGGTGCGCGTCTCGCCGTACGCGATCGCCTCGATCGATTGGAACCGGCCGTACACCGACCCGATCCGCCTGCAGTTCATTCCGCTCGCCTCGAAGCTGTTGCGGGATCATCCGCGCCTGACGCTGGATTCGCTGCACGAGCTCGACGACTCGCCGGTCCCCGGCGTCACGCACCGCTACGTCGACAAGGCGCTGTTCCTTCCGCTGAGCACGTGCCCGGTGTATTGCCGCTTCTGCACCCGCTCGTACGCGATCGGGCTCGACACGCAAGACGTGGACAAAGTGCCGCTCGCGCAGACGCCGCGGGATTGGCAGGCGGCGTTCGACTACATCGCCTCGCGCCCGGAGCTCGAAGACATCGTGATCTCCGGCGGCGACACCTATCAGCTGCCCGCGAAGAACCTCAAGCTGATCGGCGACGCGCTGCTCGACATCCCGCACGTGCGCCGCCTGCGCTTCGCGACCAAAGGCCTGGCGGTCATGCCGATGAAGATCTTGACCGATCGCGATTGGCTCGACGCGCTCACGAACGTCGTCGAACGCGGCCGCAAGCTCGGCAAGGACGTCGTGGTCCACACGCACTTCAACTCGCCGAACGAGATCACGTGGATCACGGAGCAGGCCGCGCGCGTGCTCTTCGAGCGCGGCATCTTCACGCGCAACCAATCCGTGCTGATTCGCGGCGTCAACGACGATCCGCAGACGATGGCGTTGCTCGTCAAGCGGCTCTCGTATCTGAACGTCCACCCGTATTACGTCTACATGCACGATATGGTCAAAGGCGTCGAGGACCTGCGCACGACGATCGGAGCCGCCTGCGAGATCGAGAAGTTCGTGCGCGGCGCGACCGCGGGTTTCAACACGCCGCTCTTCGTCTGCGACGCCCCCGGCGGCGGCGGCAAACGCGACGTGCACAGTTACGATTACTACGATCGCGAGAATGGGATCGCGGTCTACACGGCGCCCAGCGTGAAGCCGGAGCACGAGTTCCTCTACTTCGACCCGATCGACCGTCTCTCGCGCGCCGCCCAGGCCCGCTGGAGCGATCCGCGCGTACAGAACGAGATGATCGCCGAGGCGATCCGCCGCGCGGGCGTCAGCGGGATCTACGTGCCCGCCTGAAGCACGCTTAAGCGCCTCACCTCCACGAGCAGGGGCATGTCAGCCTGAGCTTGTCGAAGGGCTGCGAGCGGAAAGCGACGGAGCGCCGCGAACGCAAAGCGTCCCTGCGCACCGCGCGGGACACTTCACACTCGTTCGATTGGGAGCACGTTCATGAGCGGCAAGAAGATTCTGATGCTCGTTGGGGACTACGTCGAGGATTACGAGGTCATGGTCCCGTTCCAGGCGCTCCTCGCCGTCGGCCACACGGTGCACGCCGTCTGCCCGAACAAGAAGGCCGGCCAGAGCATCCGCACGGCCGTGCACGATTTCGAAGGCGACCAGACCTATAGCGAAAAGCCGGGCCACAACTTCACGCTGAACGCGACGTTCGACGATGTCGACGAGGCCTCGTACGATGCGCTCGTCGTGCCGGGCGGCCGCGCTCCGGAATACATCCGCCTCAACGCGCGCGTGCTCGAGATCACCCGCCATTTCTTCGACGCAAAGAAGCCGGTCGCGGCGATCTGTCACGGCCTGCAAGTGCTCGCGGCGGCGGGCGTGCTCGACGGGCGCACCTGCACGGCGTATCCGGCCTGCGGCCCCGACGTGACGCGCGCCGGCGGCACGTATCGCGAGATCCCGGTCGATCGGGCGATCGTCGACGGGAACCTCGTCACCGCCCCCGCCTGGCCCGCGCACCCGGAATGGCTCGCGAAGTTCCTCGACGTCCTCGGCACGCGCATCCAGCACGCGACCGCGGTCGCCGTCTAGCCCCCTCCGGCCCTTCGGCGGCTCCCCTTCGACAGGCTCACCGTTCGGCAGGGTGACATGTGACATCGAATCCCGTCACCCTGAGGCTGTCGAAGGGTTGTCGAAGGGCCGTCGAAGGGCGAAAAGCGTTGCCGGTGGAGAAGCGTGCGCGATGACGATTCCTGGATTTTTCCGTAACGAGATTCGCCGCGGGGATCTCGCTTGGAACGACTGGCCTGCGGTCGAGGCGTTCTTGCGCGATCAGGCGATCTGTCGCGTGGCTGTCTTCGATGCAACGCACCCCTACGTCGTCGCGCAGTCGTATCGCTTCGATGGTGAAGCGTTCCTGATTCACTTCTCCCGCAACGGGCGGCTCGCGCGGCTGATCGGCGAGAACCCGAACGTGACGATCGAAGTCGACCAGGCCGTCAGCTTGATCAAAGCGCCGAACGCGATGAACACGAGCCTCGAATATCGGAGCGTCGTCGCGCGCTGCACGGCGCAGACCACGCTGCTCGATCTCGAGATCGAAGCGCAGCAGTACCGCGCGCTCGAAAAGTACCGCCCGGAACACGATTTCGAGCCGATCGACCGCGAGCGCGGGACGCGCCGCATCATGGCCGTCCGCGCCGCCGTCGTCGAGCTCTCGGCCAAGAAGCGCATCCTCGCCGATGGGCAGCACTCCGTCGTCGGGTACGATCCCGGCTACGTGCGCTACCCGTTCCCGCCGCCCGCGGCGCTCTCGTCGCTCCCACCCGAAGCGTTCGCGCCGCGGGAGTTCCCCAAACCCACGGGCTAAGCCGCAGCTTTAGAGCGTTTCGGTCAGCGCCTCGATGATGATGCGCTCTTGCTCGACGACGTGCGCGCCGGGGTAGCCTTCGCTCGGGCTCGCACGGTACGGGCGCCCGATGTATTCCAGATCGCGGAAGCGGCCGGGTAGCTCCTCGACGAGGCGCCGGCGAACGTGCGCGCGCGCGCCCATGTTCTTGGGCTCTTCCTGCACCCAAATCACGCGTTCCGCATTCGGATACGTTGCGATCAGGTCCAGGACTTGCTTCTTGGGGAACGGCGAGAGCAGTTCGAGGCGCAGGATCGCGGTCGTCTCGAGCGCTCCGAAGCGCGCGGCGATCGCCTTGTCGTCGCTGGCGGTCAGATCGTGATAGATCTTGCCGCTGCAGAGCAGCAGGCGCCGGATCTTCTCCTTGCGTCCGGCGGCGCGCGGATCGTCGAGCACTTCGCGGAACGGCTGATCGACGAGGTCGTCGAGCTTGCCGTACGCGGAGCGCTTGCGCAAGAGGCTCTTCGGCGTCATCACGACGAGCGGGAACGCTTGATGCAGGTGCGCCTGCGCGCGGATCAAGTGGAAGTACTGCGAGGCCGTCGAGCAATTCGCGATCCGAATGTTCCCCTCGGCCGAGAGCTGCAAGAAGCGTTCGAGCCGCGCGCTCGAATGTTCGGGTCCCGCGCCTTCATAGCCGTGCGGCAGCAGCATCGTCAGGCGCGAGGTCTGGCCCCACTTCGCCATCCCGGCGGCGATGAACTGATCGATGATGATCTGCGCGCCGTTGTTGAAGTCGCCGAATTGCGCTTCCCACAGCACGAGCGCTTCCGAGAGCACGGTCGAGTAGCCGTACTCAAAGCCCAGGCACGCATATTCCGAGAGCGGCGAGTTGTGCAGCTCGAACGAGGCCTTCGCGCCGGGCAGATGCTGCAGCGGAACGTACTTCGCGCCGGTCTTCGCATCGTGCAGCGCGGCATGGCGGTGGCTGAACGTGCCGCGCTCGGTATCTTGCCCGGTCAGGCGCACCGGCGTCCCTTCGACGAGCAGCGAGGCGAACGCGAGCCCTTCCGCGAGCCCCCAATCGATCTCGCCTTCGGCGGCAAGCGCGCTGCGGCGGCGTTCGAATTGCCCGAGCAGCTTCTTGTTGACCTGGAACTCCGGCGGCACCGCGACGAGCGCGTCGGCCCAGGCGAGCAGCCGCTCGCGATCGACGCCGGTCCGCGGGACCGCTTCGCTTTGCGCGGCGACCGTGACCTGATCGATCCAGCGGCGCACGCCCCCGGACTTCACGTTGCGATGGGCCTCGGTGATGCGGCCGGTCGCGGCCTCTTGAACGTCGATCACCTGCTCCTGCGTCAGCGTCCCTTGCGCGACGAGCTTCGCCGCGAAGAGTTCGCGCACGGTCGGATGCGACTTGATCGCCTCGACCATCCCGGGTTGCGTGTAGGCGGGCTCGTCCTGTTCGTTGTGGCCGAAGCGGCGGTAGCCGATCAGATCGATCACGACGTCGCGGCCGAAGCGCTCGCGGAAATCGTACGCGAGATGGACCGCCGCGATGCAGGCATCGACGTCGTCCGCGTTCACGTGTATGATCGGCGCGTCGTAGCCCTTCGCGAGGTCGCTCGCGTAGCGCGTCGAGCGGCCTTCGCTCGGATCGGTCGTGAAGCCGACCTGATTGTTTGCGATCAGGTGGATCGTGCCGCCCGTCGCGTACCCCGCGAGCGCTTGCAGGTTGAAGACTTCCGCGATGACGCCTTGCGCGGCGAACGCGGCGTCGCCGTGGATCAGGATCGGCGCAGCGATCTCCGCATCGACGCGCACGGGGCTCTTCGCGTGATCGGTCTGCAAGCAACGCGCCATCCCTTCGACGACGGCGTCGACGGCTTCGAGATGGCTCGGATTGTTCGCGAGCTTGACGGCGATCTCGCGCCCGTCGGGCGTCACGTAGATGCCGTCGGAACCGTGGTGATACTTGACGTCGCCGGTGACGTCGGCGACGCCGGAATCATCGACCGCCTGGCGCAACGCGCCCGCTTCGAACTCCGCGAGCAGCTCTTCGTACGGGCGGTTGACGACGTGCGCGATCGTGGAAAGCCGGCCGCGATGCGCCATGCCGATCACGGCCGTATGCGTCCCCTGGTCGGCGAACGCGGAGATCAGCTCTTCGAGCATCGGCACCATCACGTCGAGACCTTCGATCGAGAACGTCTTCTGCGACATGAAGTACTTGCGGAAGTAACGCTCCATCGTCTCGACCTTCGTCAGGCGGCCGAGGACCTGGATCTGACGCTCCGGTGTGAGCGGCGAACGATGGCGGCCGCTCTCGATGTATTCGTGCAGCCACTGGCGCTGCTCGGTGCTCGAGATGTGCTGGATCTCGTAAGCGATCGTCGAGGCGTACGTCTCGCGCATGCGCGGCAAGACGTCGGCGAGCGTGGCTCCCGGGACGCGCACGCGCAACACGTCGGCGGGGACCGCTTCCTGCAGCGCGGGCGTGAGGTTGTACGTCCGGACGTCGAGCGATGGGTCGCCGGCGGGCCTCGTGCCGAGCGGATCGAGCGTCGCGGCGAGATGGCCGTGGCGGCGGAACGCGTCGACGAGCGCCATGCCGGCGGCGATTGCGCGCAGCAGTTCGGCCGAGGCGACGCCCATGATTTCGCCGCTCGCGAGCGCGCCTTCGCTCGCGCGGGCCGCGGCCGCCGTCGCGGGGACCGACGAGGGCACGACGACGCCGAAGCTCGCGAAGACGCTCTGGTAGAAATCGGCTTCGCCCGCGAGCAATTGCTCGACGCGGCGTAAGTATTCGCCGGACTGCGCGCCTTGGATCACGCGGTGATCGTAGGTGCTCGTCAGCGTCATGACTTTCTCGATGCCGAGATTCTTGAGCGCCGCTTCCGACGCGCGCGCGAATCCGGGGGGATAACTGATCGCGCCCGCGGCGATGATCGCGCCTTGGCCGGCCATCAAGCGCGGGACCGATGCGACGGTGCCGATCCCGCCGGGGTTCGTCAGCGTGAACGTCGCGCCCGAGAGTTCGTCCGCGGTGAGCTTGTTGTCGCGCGCCTTCGCGACGATCTCTTCGTACGCGGCGCGGAACTGTGCGAAATCGAGCGCGTCGGCACGTTTGATCACCGGCACGACCAGGAAGCGCGAACCATCCTTGCGCTGCGCGTCGACCGCGAGGCCAAGATTCAGCCCGCTCTCGACGCGGCTGGGCGCACCGTTCTCGCGCCGGAACGATGCGGCGATGCCGGGCAATTCGCGTGCCGCGCGGACGAGCGCGTACGCGATCAGGTGCGTGAACGAAACCTTCTCGTTGCGCCCGATCGCCTTGAGCGCAGCGTTCAACTGCGCGCGGCGCGTATCGAGCGTTCCGACGCCGATCGTGCGGAAGCTCGTCGCGGTCGGAATCGCGAGGCTCTGCTCCATGTACGACGCGAGCGTCGCGACCGGGCCTTTGAGCGGCGAGACGGTCGCTTCGAGCGGAAGCGGCGGGAGCGGCAACGCGACGCCGGCGCCCGCGCCGTTGATGCGCTTCGCGTTCGGCGAGGCCGCCGCGGCGAGCACGTCGGCGACGACGATCAACCCGCCGGGGCCGCTGCCGCGGATCGCGCGCAGATCGAGATGTTCGCGTTCCGCGAAGCGCTTCGCGCGATGCGAAGCGAGCCCCGCACCGTTCGGCGCGGACAGCGCGGGAAACGCGGTCTTCGAGGGGAGCGGAAGTTTCGGGACGACCGATGCCGAGACCGTCGTGGATGGCGGCGGAGCTTCGGGCTTTTCAGCCGCCGCATCGATCTCCGCGAGCGGCGCGCCCACCGCGATCGTCGCACCTTCGTCCGCGAGCAGCGCCGTGACGAGACCGGATGCGGGCGCCGGAACTTCGACGTCGACCTTGTCCGTCGTGACCTCGACGAGCGACTCGCCCTCGGCGATCCACTGCCCGGGTTTCACGCGCCATTCGACGATCGTCCCTTCCGAGACGGACTCGCCCATCTCCGGAAGCGTTACTTTTATGGTCGTCTCAGGCACCAGGACACTCCCGCAAACGCATAGCGTTGCTTCTTAATGCAGCGCGCCCCGCCCGCCTGCCCGAGGCGAAGCATTTCAGCCCGTTCGCCGTTCTCCGGGCCGCGCGCCCGCGGGCGCGCGATCAGAAACCCTACGTGAGCGAAGCCCCGGCAGCGCTGAGCTTGGTGCTGGCTCGCGTGCCGATCACTCGTAGCGCCGCGATCGCGACGACCGCGATCAGCGCGATGATCAGTGCATACTCGACGAGCCCTTGGCCTTCGTCGTCCCGCAACAAGGCGGCAATATTAGCTAGCATACAACGCTCCCTAATACGGCCTTCGGCATAACGGCTCGAGACCATAACCGCTCTGTGTAAAGCCTTTGTGTGATCCAGCGCTTATCCGCCTTATCCCGCGGATCGATACGCGCGTCGCTCTTTCGCGTCACCGGGCGCGAAAGGCTCTCAGCAGGTCCGCCTTCTGAAAGGCTGCCGGCGCGAGGGTCGCGCGCCGAGTCGCTTGACTGTACGCGGCATCGATCGTGAAGCTCACGAGCGTCGTCATTCCGCCCGACGGCGCGGGCACGGCGGTGTAACCCACGCCTTTGGCCGCCGACAGGCCCATGATGGGGGACGTGAGCCCGCCGCCCGTGACGACGACTCGTGCGATATCGCCGATGATCCGGCCGTTTCCGTAGCTCTGAGTGCCGCCGATCGACGCGATCGTGGTCGTCGCAGAGCTGCCGTCGCTCGTCAGCGTGAACGTCTCGCCCGCGGCCGGTGCGTCGTCGAGGAGGGGGAAGCCCGGAACGGTGCCGTCGGCGCTCTCCGGCATCAGCGCGATCGTCGCGCCGCGATCGGTCGAATCCCCAACGAGATACGTCACTAGGTGCCCGGCGAGCGAGCCCGTGGGCCACTGGCCCTTGCCGATGATCCACGATCCGCCGTAGGTGCCGGAGACGGAGATATCGTGTTGCTCGAACGTCTTGCCGTTCTGCGGACAGCTACAGCTCAGCGTCACGGCGCCCGCATCGAGGATCGTCGTGCCGCTTGCGAACGTCCACGTATTGCCTGAAAACAGCGGCAAATAGGCGGCATTGGCCGTGTTCGCGGCGCTCGCGACGCTGGGCAGGCGCCCGTTGCAGCCGCCGAGGAGCACGACGGAGAGCGCCAACACGACGACGTGCGACCGCAGTGAAAAAGCCTTCAACGAGCAACCTTCCTGTGCGAAACGCACGGCCCGGCCGAATTGATGCGAACCTGCGGCGGCAAGGGTTCCCTTGCGGCGAGGCGCTGCCGGGCGATTGAAAGGATGCTATCGGTCGCTGTTTCGGGTGTCAAGGCGACCGTGCTCAAAGCCGGGTAGCCGGCGCCGCCGCGAGCCTCGATCTACTAAAGTATAGGCTTGATGCGGTATACTCGAGTAGACATGGGTACATAACCGGGGTGGACGAGAACGGCAATCCTTACCGGCCGGGGGCCGGAACCCGGCCGCCGGAGCTTGCCGGGAGAGATGCCCTGCTCGCGTCGTTCCGCGTGACGGTCAGCCGCGCGCTACGGCGAATGCCGGGGCAGAGCATGCTGCCCACGGGCCTGCGCGGCGTCGGCAAGACCGTGCTGCTGCTCGAGTTCATGCGCATCGCCGAAGGCGCCGGATGCATGGTCGTTTCGCTCGAGGCGCCGGAGAGCGATCGCTTCATCCCGATGCTCGGGCAGAGCCTGCGCGCCGCGCTGCTCAAGCTCGATGCCGGACCCGTTTCCAAGCTCGTCACGCGGGCGCTCGGCATCCTCAAGAGCTTCTCGATCACCGAGCCGCATGGCTTCAAGATCGCGCTCGACGTGAACCCCGAACGCGGGCAGGCGGACTCGGGTGAACTCGATCTCGACCTCGCCGATCTGTTCGTCGCGCTCGGTGAAGCCGCGCTCGACCGGAAGACCGGCATCCTGCTCGCCGTCGACGAGATTCAGTACTTGAGCGCGACGGAGTTCGGCGCGCTGATCGCCGCGATGCATCGCACCGTCCAGGCGGATCTGCCCGTCATCCTCGTCGGCGCCGGCCTGCCGGCGCTTCCGGCGCTCGCCGGCAAGGCGAAGTCGTACGCCGAACGCCTCTTCACGTTTCCGCGCATCGATGCGCTCGACCGCGAGAGCTCGTTCAAAGCGCTTCGCGCACCCGCATCAGATCTCGGGATTCGCTATGAAGAGGCCGCGCTCGAGCAGATCTTTGCGCGCACCGCGGGCTACCCGTACTTTCTCCAAGAGTACGCCTACGCCGTCTGGAACGCCGCGCCCGGACCGGACGTCATCACGCTCGGCGACGTCGAGCGAGCAGCGCCGATCGTCGAGCGCAAACTGGACGAGAACTTCTTTGCCGTGCGCATCGAACAGCTCACGCCGGCCGAACGGCGCTACGTGCAGGCGATCGTCGCATCGGGCGCGGCGCCGTACCGAACCAGTGCGATCGCGCGAGCGCTTTCGAGCACGCAACAGGCGCTCGGGCCGCTCCGCCAAGCCCTCATCGACAAAGGCATGGTCTACGCACCGCGCCACGGCGAGCTCGCGTTCACCGTACCGCTCTTTGACGACTTTTTACGCCGGCACCCGTTCACGGACTGACCGTGCGTCTCGCTTCTAGTCTTTGATTTCCAGAATCGCTTCGATCTCGACGGCGATGCCGAACGGCAACGCGGCCATGCCGACGGCGCTGCGCGCGGCAATGCCGGATTCGCCGAACACCTCGGCCATGAGGTCGGAGAAGCCGTTGATCACCTTCGGGTGGTCGGCGAACGCGGGCGTGCTGTTCACCATGCCGAGGACTTTCACGACGCGCACGACGCGGTCGAGCGTTCCGAGCCGGGCCCGCAACGTCGCCAGAATCGCGAGCCCGGTCTGACGCGCGGCCGCTTGTCCGGCCTCGATGTCCAGCCCCGCGCCGAGCGTTCCGGTGTGATAGCTTCCGTCGCTGCGCAGCGGACCGTGACCCGAGAGATAGAGCAGGTTGCCGACCTGCGCCGCGGTGACGTACGTTCCGATCGGTTTGGGGACAGGCGGCAATTCGAGCTTCAACTCGACGATCCGCTCGTCAGCACTCATAAGCTTGGGGCCTCCTTAGAACGCGCTTGGATACAAGCCGCCGTCCATGAGAATGTTCTGTCCCGTGATGTAGCCCGCATGCTCGCTGCAGAGGAACGCGCAGGTTTGGCCGAACTCGGCCGGCGAGCCGAAGCGTTTCGCGGGCACGCGCGCTTCCCACTGCGCGGCGATCGAGTCTTGCGGGATTCCCGCGTGCTGCGCGGATGCGAGGAACCCCGCGCGCAGACGCTCGGTATCGAAATATCCCGGCAGCAGATTGTTGATCGTGACGTTGCGCGCGGCGACGTCCCGCGCGATTCCCGCGACGAACGCGGTCAGGCCGGCGCGCGCACCGCTCGAAAGATCGAGGCCCGCAACCGGCATCTTCACGCTGATCGACGTGATGTTCACGATCCGGCCGAAACCGCGCCGCGCCATCGCGTCGATGACGCGCTGGATCAGCTCGATCGGCGTCACCATGTTCGTCGTCACGCCCGCGAGCAGCGCCGCGCGATCGAGTTCGCGAAAATCGCGAAACGGCGGTCCGCCGTTGTTGTTGATCAGAATATCCGGTTCGGGACACGCGGCGAGCAATGCCGCTTGTCCTTCGGGCGTCGTGATGTCGGCGACGACGGGCGTGACGTCGACACCGGTCGCGCGACGAATCTCGCCGGCCGTTGCAGCGAGCGGCGATTCGCTGCGGCCGTTGATCGCGACGGAAACGCCGGCGTGCGCCAACGCGAATGCGCAGGCCTTGCCGAGCCCACGGCTCGACGCGCACACGATGGCCCTCCTGCCGCGGATTCCTAAGTCCATGTATGTCCTTCGCGCACCGGCGGATGAGCGCGGCGTCGGGCTCTCGAGCGCCGGCCGCCTCATCGCTGCGCCGGCGCGGTCCGTCTCCGCTCGTCCCAGCATTTCCGGTGGTCCGGAAACGTGGGACATAGCGAAAACATCGGGTTCAAGATCAAAACTATCAGATCTGCCCGAGGATTACAAAGACGAGCCGCAATCGGGGAGCGCCGCTCGAGCAGGAGGACCGCATGGACGATCCGGTCCCGCCTCCGCAGCCCGGGCCGATCGGCAATGCGAAGGAGGCCGCCTCGGATCGGCCAGGCGGGTGCTGCCTCGCGACCCCCGCGACGAAGCGAAACGATGAGTTTGCACGTGGGCCGCGGGCTAAGGCTATACTCAGATCCCCGCAGGAGGTACAACCATGAACTCCGTCAAGGCCACCCCGATCGGCCGGATCTCGCTCGTCTGCGTGCCGACGCGCGAGCAAGATCGCGCCATCGGGTTCTACGAGTCGCTCGGCTTCGAGAAACGAACGGACATCGCGTTCGGGCCCGGCTACCGTTGGGTCGAAGTTTACCCGCCGCAGGGCACCACGGGCATCGCGCTCGCTCCCCCGCCGGGCGACGACCCGATTGCGCCGACGATTACCGGCATCACGCTGACCACGAGCGACATCGACGCATCGCACGCGCAATTCAAGGCCCTTGGCGTGGATGTGGATCACGAGGTCTCGCGCATGGGCGAGCCTGTCCCGCCGATGTTCTGGTTCCGAGATCCCAGCGGCCACACCCTCATGGTGGTGGAGGAAAAGTCCTGAAGGACGCGGCTGCCGACGAGACTCCTCGGTTTGAGGCTGAAAGAATGGCACGCGTGCGCGTCGCCTGCTTTACCATCTCGCTTGACGGATACGGAGCTGGTCCGAATCAGGACATCAGCAATCCGCTCGGCGTGGGCGGGACAGATTTGCCCCAGTGGTTATTCCCGACGCGCACGTTTCAAGGGACCCTCTTTGGCGCCGACGGCGGCACGACGGGGATCGATGACGACTTCGCTGCGCGGGGATTCAAGAATGTCGGTGCTTGGATTCTCGGAAGAAACATGTTCGGACCGATTCGCGGTTCCTGGCCCGACATGAACTGGAAAGGCTGGTGGGGGGACAACCCACCCTATCACGTTCCAACGTTCATCTTGACTCATCACGCGCGCCCGCCCATCGAGATGGAAGGCGGAACGACATTTTACTTCGTCACGGGCGGTATTCGCGAGGCGCTTGACCGGGCGCGCGAGGCAGCGAACGGAAAGGACGTGCGCATCGGCGGCGGCTCCAACACGATCCAGCAATACCTTCGTGCGGGCCTCATCGATGAGCTGCACGTCGCGATCTCGCCGGTCTTGCTTGGCGGGGGAGAGCGACTGTTCGAGGGCGTCGACGCGCGTGCTCTAGGCTACGAATGCGTTCAGTTCGTTGCGTCGGACAAGGCCATCCATGTAGTACTCCGGCGCCCAGAGCAACATGACGCCTCATGACCTGTCAAAGCAGACGGCGCTCGCCGTAACCCCGGCCGCGCCCTCGGTTTTCCAAAAACTCGAGGGCCGTGACCGGAATTGCAAAAACTCGCAGTTTTTACAATTGAACAAAAACATCATGCCCAGGAAGGGACTCGAACCCCCACCCCCTTGCGAGGACTGGTACCTGAAACCAGCGCGTCTACCAATTCCGCCACCAGGGCAAGACTCGCGAAGTTCGCTCCCGGCTTCGGCGAAGCCTCGCGCCCGCGCGGGCGTCATTTTCGCTGGACGAGCACGATGCCCAGCGCAATCGCCGCAAGGCCGGCGAGATCGCGCAGGCCGACCCTCTCGCCCAGGATCAAGGCGCTGATCGCAAGGCCGAAGACCGGCGTCAGGTAATAGAACGCGCTCACGCGCGAGGCTTCGCCGTGCGTGAGCAGCCAGAACCACATGACGGACGCGCCGATGCTGAGCATCACTACGAGATACGCGAACGATGCGAACAGCGGCCAGCCCAACGTTGCATGCGGCACGCCGTCGAGCAGCGCGGCGGCCGGGACGAGCGCGGCGGCGCCGGCGAGCAGCTGGATCGCGTTCACCATGTATAAGTGCTCGCCGAGCGGCTTGCGCTTGAAGACGATCGTCGACGCGACGACGCAGATGACGCCGATCATCGCGAGCCCCACGTCGGCCGGCAGCGCGCTTTGCGTGCCCGTGCGCGCGATCATCATCAAGACGACCCCGCCGAAGCCGAGCAGCAGGCCGCCCGCCTTGCGCAGCGTCAGCGGCTCGCGCAGAAAATAGGGCGCCGCGAGCGCGAGCACGAGCGGATTCGTGCTCGCGATGATCGCGCCCATCCCCGACGAGAGCCGGTGGAGCGCCGTATACGTGAGCCCCAGGTACGCGGCGTTGGCCAAGATGCCGACGCCGCAAATCGAGATCCAGGCGGAGCGCGTCGCCGGCAGCTTCAGCCCGGCGGCGCGAGCGATGACGAACATGATCGTCCCCGCGGTCGCGAAGCGAGCGACCAGAAACCAGAGCGGCGTGCTCTGGGTCGAGGCGATCTTGCTCGGGACGAACGCCGAGGCCCACAGGAAAATGTAGCCGACGGCTACGGCGACGCCGGTGCCGCCCCTTGCGCGCTCACCACTCACCCGCCCCCGGCTTGTCTGCAACCGGCGGGCTTCCTCCTGGGGTTGAGGGCTGAACCAATGCAAACCCTCATTTCCGACGACGCCGACCTGCTGGACGCCTACTCACGTGCCGTGACCGCGGCCGTGGACCGCGCCGCGCCCTCCGTCGTCAAGATCGACGTCACCCGCGGCGCGCGCGGCGGGAGCGGCGGGAGCGGCTCGGGCTTCGTGTTCGCCCCCGACGGCTTCATCGTGACGAACAGCCACGTCGTTCACGGCGCGCGCGAACTCGAGGTGCGCTTCCTCGATGGTCGCGCTCTGCCTGCGACGCTCGTCGGCGACGATCCCGATAGCGACATCGCCGTCGTCCGCGTCGCGGCGACCGACTTGCCGAGCGTCACGCTCGGTGATTCATCGGCGTTGAAGCCGGGGCAACTCGCGATCGCGCTCGGAAATCCGTACGGCCTGCAAACGACGGTGACCGCGGGCGTCGTCAGCGCGCTCGGGCGCACGCTGCGCTCGCAATCGGGACGGCTGATCGACAACATCATCCAAACCGATGCGGCGCTCAATCCGGGCAATTCGGGCGGCCCGCTCGTCGCTTCCCGCGGCGAAGTGATCGGCGTGAACACGGCGGTCATCTCGTGGGCGCAGGGCATCTGCTTCGCCATCGCCGTCAACACCGCGCGCGCCGTCGTGACCGCGCTGATGCGCGACGGCAAGGTCCGCCGCGGCTACGTCGGCCTGGCCGGGCAGGACGTCGCGATCCCGCGGCGCCTGGTCCGCGAGTTCGCGCTGACGGCCGAACGCGGCGTGCTGGTCCTCTCCGTCGAGCCGGGGAGCCCGGCCGCGCAGGCGGGCCTCGCCGAAGGCGACGTCCTGGTCGCCTTCGCGGGCCGCACGGTCGATTCGATCGACGAGTTGCATCGGGTCCTCACCGACCACCCGATCGGCAAGGCAGGCGAGGCGACGGTCCTCCGGCGCTACCGGCCGCTCGGGCTCACGCTCGTCCCCGTGGAAGCGCGCCCCCGCGTCCTGAACTAGCCCGCCGCCCGGGCGCGCGCCGCGGCCCCGGGCCGTGAACTCCGGCTCGCTTTCCGCCGAACACCAGGGGAGAGCTTTTCAGCAAGCCCGCGAGGCGAAGGAGTCCCACACCACCGTGAACGTTCTGCTCATCGGCGCGACCGGTTATATCGGCACGGGCATCGACGCGGCGCTCCGCGCCCGCGGCCACCACACGATCGGCGTCGCGCGCAGCGACGTCGCGAAGGCGACGCTGGACGCGCGCGGCACCGCGAGCGTCGCCGGCAACATCGCGAATCCGCGCTCGATCACCGGCGCGGCGCACGCCGCCGATGCGGTGATCTTCGCGGTGCAAGTGACGGACGACGAGACGTTCCGGGTGGAATCGGGCGCGTTGGCCGCGATCGCGGCGGCGCTCGAAGGCACGGGCAAGGCGCTCGTCTACTGCAGCGGCTCGTGGGTCTACGGAGACACCGGCGACGCGGTCGCCGATGAGAACTCGCCGCTCGATCCGCCGCGCCTGGTGCACCGGCGTCCGGAACTCGAAGCGATCGTCCTTGGAGCACGCGGCGTGCGCGGGATCGTCGTGCGGCCCGGTTTGGTCTACGGCCGCGGCATGGGAATCCCCGCGATGTTCGTCGAGTCGGCGCGCGAACGCAAGGCCGCGACGATCGTCGGCGACGGAACCAATCACTGGGCGGTCGTGGACAACGGCGATCTCGGCGTGCTCTTTGCCCTCGCGACGGAGAAAGCGGCGGCCGGCAGCATCTACAACGGAACCGACGAATCGGCGCACACCGTGCGCGAACTCGCCGAAGCCGCGAGCCGCGGCGCTGGAGCGGGCGGCGCGACGTTCGTGATGCCGCGCGAAACCGCGCTCGGCGTGCTCGGCGAATTCGGCGAAGCGCTGCTGGTCGACCAGCGCGTCACCTCGCAGAAGGCGCGCAAGGAACTGGGCTGGGAACCGAAGGCGGTCCCGATCGTGGACGATCTGGAGCATGGCTCCTACACGGCCGCGACCGTGCTTTCGGAGGTCATCACCGGCGAGGACTGACGCGCCGGGCGCCCCCGTCTTTAGCCGATCTTGATGACGACGCGGCCTTTCGTCCGGCCGCTCGTGATCTCGGTGCTCAAGCGCGGCAATTCGGAGAACGGCGCGACCTGCACGATCTTCGCGAGCGTATCTTTCGGCAACGCGCCGCGCAAGCGGTCCCACACGTACTCGCGGCGCGCTTTGGGAAGTTGCACGCTGTCGATCCCGATCAGTTGCACGGCGCGCAAGATGAACGGGAAGACCGTCGTCTTGAACTCGGCGCCTCCGGTCAGCCCGACGGCGGCAACCGCCGAACCGTAGCGCATCGACGGCAGCAAACCGGCGAGCGTCGCGCCGCCGACGTTGTCGATCGCACCGCCCCACTTTTCCGCTTCGAGCGCACGCTTGGGCGCTGAGAGTTCCGAACGATCGATCACCTCGCTCGCGCCGATCTCCTTGAGATATCCGTCGAGCTCGCGGCGGCCCGTCGATGCGACGACGTGATAGCCGAGCTTCCCCAAGATCGCGACGGCCAGGCTGCCGACGCCGCCGCCGGCCCCGGTCACGACGACCGGATGCTCTTTCTTGAGCCCGCGCTCTTCGAGCGTGACGACGCATTGCATCGCGGTGATGCCGGCGACGCCGATGCCCATCGCTTCCTGCGCGCTGAACCCCTCAGGATGCGGTTCGAGCCATTCCGCTTTCGCGCGCGCGTACTTCGCGTAGCCGCCCCAGAAACGCTCGCCGACGCCCCACCCGCCGAGCACGACCCGGTCGCCCGGTTTCCAGACGGGAGAGCGCGATTCGACGACCGTTCCCGCGAACTCGATCCCGGGCACGAGCGGAAACGTCCGCACGATGCTGGGCGAGCCCTGGACCGCGAGCCCGTCCTTGTAATTGAGGCCGGAGTATTCGATCTCGACGAGGACCTCTTCGTCGGGGAGCTCGTCGTGCGTCACACGACGGACGATGGTGCGAACCCCGGAAGCGTCCTTCTCGACGATCAGCGCTTCAAAATCCGACACGGAAGGCTCCTGACTGCTGGGCGGCTTGAATCCGTCGCATTCGCCGGGGCTGCGGCGATACCGTTCGCGCTATGCGACCGCGGGCGCGGGGCGCCGCCGAAGCTCTTGGATCGTGTAGCCGATGCCGTCGTGGTACGACGTCTTCGCGATCGTTCCGAGCAACGCGCGCAGGCGCGCGTCGTTGAGGTTCACGGGCGTGCTCTGCAGGTACGACATCTCGACGAGTTCGCGCATCAGCGGATTGAAATAGCCCAGCGCCGTCAGCATCGTGCGGTTCGCCGGCAGCAGGCGCGGCTTGGTCGCGGCCGAGCGGAAGACGTGCGTCGCAAAATCGCGCACGGTGATCAGCGCCGGGCCCGCGAGGTTCCAGTGCGCGCCCCAGGCCCCCTCGCGCGCGATCAGATCGAGGACGACGGGGCCGACGTCGGGCGTGTAGACGAACTCGTGCGGCGTATCGATCGGCGCGAGCACGTTCGCGAACCGCTCGGCCAGCGCCGCCGTGAAGATGATGTGCGCGATGCTGTTGTCGGCGTCGGGCCCGTAGAAGTCCGGCAAATGCAGCACCGTGCCGCGAAGCTTGCCTGCGGCGTGCGCCGCGAGGACCAGGTCCTCTTGTTCCTTGCGCAACTGGCCTTTGCGGCTCGGTGGCGTGCGCGGATAGCTCTCATCGACGAGCCCGCCGCTCCCGGCCGCATACGCATAGACGTTCGAGACGAGCAGGAGCGAACGCACGCCTTCGGCCTGCGCTGCTTCCAGCGTCGTGCGCATCAATTGCGGATGAAGATCGAACTTGTCGTACGGAACGCCGACGGCGTAGACGATCGTATCGATCCCGCGCGCCGCGCGCCGGGCCGCCTCGGGATCGGCGAGGTCCGCGCTGACGAGTTCGTGCGGCGTCTGGAGCCGTCCGAACGCTTGCGTCAGCCGCGGCGCCGAACGCCCGACGGCCCGAAAGGGGATCTTGCGCGCATCGAGTTCAGCCGCGACCGAGCGTCCTATGGCGCCGCCGGCGCCAAAGATCGCGATCGACATGAGATTCCTCCTCCAGTGGGGCTCCCAGTCTTCATTGACTCGTTTATTCCCGTTCGCGTGCGCTTCGATTGCAGCATCGCACTCGCCCGCGTCGCGGGCCTGCGCCGGCGCGGAACCTAGCGCTCGCCGCCATCGTCGGATTGCTGATAGGCCGGTTGATCCTGCCCCCGGCATCGCGCGGGCGAACGCTCCCGTCCGACGAACGAGCCGCAGAACCCCATCGCGCCCTGAGGTCCCCGCATGATCGCCCCGCTTGCCAACCCCCAGCGAGCCGTCGTCATCACCGGTGCGTCGACCGGGATCGGCCGCGCCGCGGCCGTGCATCTCGCGCAGCGCGGGATGCTCGTCTTTGCCGGCGTCCGCCGCGAAGCCGACGGCGCGGCGCTCGTCGATCAAGGCGGCGGGCGGATCGAACCGTTGCCGCTCGACGTGACGGACATCGAATCGATCGCACGGGCTCGCGCTCAAGTCGATGCCGCGCTCGGCGCGACGCCGTTATGGGGGCTCGTGAACAACGCCGGGATCTCGGCCGCGGGCCCGCTCGAAGTGCTCCCGCTCCCGGCGCTGCACAAGCAATTCGACGTGAACGTCTTCGGCCTGGTCGCCGTCACGCAAGCCTTTCTGCCGAGCTTGCGCGCCGCGCACGGACGGCTCGTGATGATCGGCTCGATCGCCGGCCGCTCGACGACGCCGTTCGCGGGCGCGTATTGCGCATCCAAGCACGCGGTCGAAGCGATCTGCGACGCGCTGCGCGTGGAGTTGGCGCCGTTCGGCGTGCAGGTCGCGCTCGTCGAGCCGGGCGCGGTGAAGACGCCGCTTTGGGAACGCGGCACCACGGCCGCGACGGCGCTGATGGAGAAGCTCCCGGCGGAGGCGCTCGCGCTCTACGAGGCGCCGATGCAACGGATGCGCGTCCTCGCCGAACGGGCCGCGGCGAGCGGCGTCGATGCGGACCGCGTCGCGAGCGTCATCGAGCACGCCTTGACCGCGCAGCGCGCGCGCCCGCGCTATCTGGTCGGGACCGACGCGCGCGTGCAGCTGCTGCTCGCGCTGTTGCCGGAGTTCGTGCGCGACCGGCTCTACGGTGCGCTGCTGGCGCCCGCGAAGGGCTGAGCTTGTTCGCACGGCTGCTCCCGATCCTCGGGATCACGTTCATCGACATCCTCGGGTTCAGCATCCTGATCCCGATCTTGCCGTACTTCGTCGAGCACTTCGGCGCTCCGGCGGTCGTCGTGGGGTTGCTGTTCTCCACGTACGCGCTCTGTCAGTTGATCGGCGGCCCGATCTGGGGGAACCTCAGCGATCGGATCGGGCGCAAGACCGTGCTGATCGTCAGCCAGATCGGCGCGACGATCGGTTGGGTGATGCTCGCGTTCGCACCGAACATCGCCGTCGTGTTCCTCGCGCGCATCGTCGAGGGGCTCGCGGGCGGAAACATCAGCGTCACGCAGGCCTACGTCGCGGATCGCGTCGAGCCGGAGCAGCGCGCGCGAGCCTTCGGCTACGTCGGCGCATCCTTCAGCGCGGGCCTGGTGATCGGGCCCGCCGCGGGCGGCTGGCTGCTCGCGAAATACGGCTTTTCGACGCCGTTCCTGTTGGCCGCGAGCTTGCAAGTGCTCACGATCCTCGCGACGGTCTTCTTCTTGCCCGAGAACGTCGCGAAAGCCGGCGAGAGCGGCCCGCAAGCGCGGCTCGCGGACATTCCGCGCTACCTGCGCGAGCCCGGGGTCGCGCCGGTGCTGCTGCAGCGCTTCACGTACTCGCTCGGGCTGTACGCGTGGTTCTCCTCGTTCGCGCTCGTGCTCAAGGCGCTGCTCGGCTTCGACGCCTCTCAGACGAGCTATTTCTTCGCGGCGTTCGGCTTCGCGAGCGTCGTGATCCAGCTGGGGCTGGTCGGCCGCCTGACGGAGCGCATCGGCGTGCGGCGCGCTTCGAACATCGGCTTCGCAAGCGCGCTCACGTTCTTTGCGGCGATCTCGTTCGCTCAGGGGCTCGTCGCGCTCGGCGCGACGACGATCTTGTTCGCGCTCGGGCTCTCGCTGACGAATGCGACGCTCGCGACGCTGCTCACCGACGCATCGCCCGCGAACGCCCGCGGCACCGTGCTCGGCGTCGGCTCGTCGCTCGAGAGCATCGCGGGCGTGCTGATGCCGGCGATTTCGACGGGCGCGCTCGCGCTCTACGGCGTCGGCGCGTGCGCGGCGATCTCGGCGACGTTCTGCGCGATCGCGCTCGCGCTCGGGCTGACGGCCCGGCCACGCCAAGCCGCGGCGGTGAAGCCGTGAACGCGCCCGAGGGAGGCCTGCGATGAAAAACGTCTATGCGGCGCTCGCCGTCGCGGGTTTCTTCGTGCCGATCGTCACGAGCATCCCGTTCTCGCTGCAGCACGGCGCCGACGCCGGACTCTTCCTGCAGCAATTCACCGCGAGCGACGGCGCGCGGCTCTTGCTCGGCGACCTGTTCGTCTCGTCGCTGGCGTTTTGGGCGTTCCTCTTCCCCGAAGCGCGGCGCCTGGGGATCCGCGGCGCGGGCTGGTTCGTGGTCGCGAACCTCGCGATCGGGTTGTGCTTCGCGTTCCCGCTGTTCTTGTTCGTGCGGGCGCGGGCGCTCGAGCGGGGGGCGATCGCATGACGATCGCCCGCGCCGTGCAAACCCCGCCCCTCGTGCCCGGTCAAGCTCCCGTGAGCGAAGCGATCGTCGTCGAGAACCTCGTCAAGCGTTACGGCGACGTCGAAGCCGTCGCGGGCGTGAGCTTCACCGTGCCGCGCGGGGCGATCTTCGGCTTGCTCGGCCGAAACGGCGCGGGCAAGACGACGACGCTCGAGTGTTGCATCGGGATCGGGCAGCCGACGTCGGGTTCGATCCGCATCCTCGGGCTCGATCCGACGCGCGGCCGCGACCTCGCATTGTTGCGCCCGCAGTTCGGCGTGCAGCTTCAGGCGACGTCGCTGCCCGAGAAGGCGAGCGTCGGCGAAGTGCTCGAGTTGTACGCCGCGTATTACAGCCTCAAGCCGCGTTCGGAAGAGATGGCCCGGCGCGTGGGCCTGGAGGGCAAACTCGACCGGCAGATCGCGCAGATGTCCGGCGGCGAGCAGCAGCGTCTCGCGCTCGCGCTCGCGCTCCAGCACGATCCCGAAGTGCTCTTCCTCGACGAGCCGACGGCCGGGATGGACGCCTTCGGGCGGCGGATCCTCTGGGGCGAAGTCGAGCGCCTGCGCAACGAGGGCAAGACGATCGTGCTGACGACGCATTACATCGAAGAGGCGGAGCGGCTCTGCGATACGATCTGCGTCGTGCAGAGCGGCAAGATCGTCGCGCAGGACACGCCCGCGAATCTCGTCGCGCGCTACGGCGGCGAAGCGAGCGTCTGCATCACCGCCGACGGCTTCTCGCCGGACGACGCGCTCGCGGCGCTCGGCACGTGGACCCGCGAAGGGGAAGACTGGACGCTCGTGACCGCCGGCGAGCCCGGCCTCGCGCTCGCCGCGGTCGTCACGCACGCCAACGCGCTCGGCGCGAAGATCAGATCGCTCGACATGCACCGCCCCGAGCTCGAGGACGCGTTCATCGCGATCACGGGCGAAACGATCGGAGAATAGCGCCATGAACGTGCTGCGAATGTTTTACGTGCAGACGAAGATGCACTTCCTGTGGTACTTCCGGCGCGACGGCGAGATGATGTTCTGGACGCTCGCGATGCCGGTCTTCTTCCTCGTGCTGTTCTCGTTCGCGTTTTCGACCGGGCCGAATTCGAAATCGTCGGCGTTCCTCGTGCCGGGAATCATCGGCGCGCAGGTGCTCAGCTCGGGGTTCTGGGGCGTCGGCGTGATGCTCGCGACGTTCCGCGAGAAACACTTGCTGCGACGCGTGTACCTGACGCCGATCCCGCCCTGGGTCTTCTTCGCGTCGCTCGTCGTCTATCGCATGACGCTGCTGGCGATCCAGGCGATCGTCTTGGTCACCGCGGGCGCGCTGCTGTTCCACGTGCGCATCATCGGCAACCCTTTCGAGATCCTCGGGATCCTGCTGCTCGGAACGGCGACGTTCGTCTCGCTCGGCACGATCATCGGCGCGCTCGCGCGAACGACCGAGAGCGCGAACAACATCGCCTCGATCCTCACCGTGCCGCTCGCGTTCATTTCGGATGCGTACGTTCCGATCGACAGATTCCCGCATGCCGTCAGCTCGGCGCTGCGCATGCTTCCCTCCACGCAGTTCATCGACATCTTCCGCTCCGTCTCGATCGACGGCGCATCGCTGACGCAGTTCGGCGGCTGGATCCTCTGCCTCGTGCTTTGGACGATCGCCGGGACCGTCGTGAGCGCGCGAACGTTCCGCTGGGTGTGACGCGTCGCCATTGCGGCGCGAGCGCCGCTGCGCCGGTACGTCCGGCGGTTCGCGAGGAGAAGATCGCGCGCGCGCGCCGGAGAAGTGCGTGCGGGTGAAAAGCTCCGCTACGAGGCGGGCGTGATCGAGTGCGGATTCCCGGATAACCGGCTTTTCGATATGGCTCTGAGCGCGGCCGTAGGCATCTTGTGCCTGCTGATTGGGGTGACGATCCTGCGCTGGGCCTCGCCCAAGCACGCGGTCTGGTTTTTCACGCCGCGCGTCGATCCGGACCGGCACATTCAGCGCGCGTACGGGATCCTCTGCGTGGCTCTCGCGCTCTTGAAGTTATTCGGCCGCAACCTGCCGCTCGGGCCGCTCGATCTGGTGCGGCCGGCGTTCTTCTTTACGACGGCGTTCCTCGTGGTCGCGCTCGGGTTGCGCGTGCTCTACCTGGCCTCGGCGCCGCGCGATCTGCCGCTCCCGCAAGGACGCTCCTGATGAACGCCGCCAGGTGGCGCATCGTCCTCATCGCGGCCCTGCTCGCGCTCGCGGCGATCCCGGCGGTCGCGCTGTATCATTCGTACACCCACCGGGCGAATCTGGCTCCTGATTTCACGCTGACCGATCAGAACGGGCAGCCGTATACGCTCTCGCGGCAGCGCGGGCGAGCCGTCGCGCTGTTCTTCGGCTACGGGCACTGCCCGGACATCTGTCCGACCGCACTCGCGAACCTCGCGCACGCGAAGACGGCGCTCGGCTCGCGCTCCGCCGACCTGGAGATCGCCTTCGTCACGGTCGACCCAGAGCGGGACACGCCCCAGGCGCTCGGAAAATACGTCGCGCTGTTCGATCGCAGCATCGTCGCCCTGACCGGGACCCCGGCGCAACTCGATCCGGTCTATAAAGCCTACTTCGTTTATCATAAGAAACAGAAGCCGGACGGCTCCGCGAACGGCTATGCCGTCTCGCACAGCGCGGCGATCTTCCTGATCGACCGTTCCGGCCGGCTACGCACCGTCGCCGGCTGGGACGACGAAACGCCCGCACTCACGCGCACGCTCGAGGACTTGCTTTCATGATTCGCTCGCTCTTCTGCTCCGCCACGCTCGCCGCATCGCTGGCACTCGCCGTCACGGCGGCTTCGGCCGGCACGACGCTCACCGTCAACGCGGCCTGGTCGCGTCCCGCGACCGATACCGGGGCCGCCTACTTCACGATCGTCAACGGCGGAGCGTCCGCGGACCGCCTGCTCGAAGTGCGGAGCCCCGTCGCCGCGCACGTCGAGATCCACGAGACGGTCCAAGGCTCGTCTGGCAACGCGCAGGGCATGCAGGGCATGGCCGGCATGTCGGGGATGAGCGCGATGCAAGGCATGGTGACGATGAAGCGCGTGAACGCGGTCGCCGTCCCCGCGGGCGGTCAGGTGCGGTTCAAGCCGGGCTCGTACCACGTGATGCTGATCGGTTTGAAGCATCCCCTCAAGGCCGGCGACGTCGTCCCGCTACAACTGCGCTTCGAGAAGGCCGGGAAGATCGACGTGAACGCCCCGGTGCGAGCCGCAGCGCCGAACTAGCCCGGTTCCGCGCAGGCTACGCGGCGCTCGATTTGCGGCGCGTCGTCTTCTTGGGCTTCTCTTGCTCCCGCGCGTCGTTTTCGGCGGCGGCATCGCGGCGTTTCGTCGCCTCGAGACTCTTTTGCAGGATGTCCATCAGATTCACGACGTTGTCGCGCATCGGCGGCGCGGGAGTGCCGGCGGCGAGCGGCGTGCCCGCGGCCTTCGCTTCGATCAGCGTCATCAGTTCGCCGCGATAACGATCCTCGTACTTCTCCGGCTCGAAGGTTCCGGCCATCGAGTCGATCAGGAGCTTCGCGACCTTCATCTCGTTCTCGGGCGGCGTCTCGCGCTTGGGCAACTCGAGCGTCTTCGCATCGACGATCTCATCGGCGAAATGCATCAGGTTGAGGACGAGCGCCTCGCCGTTCGCTTCCACGGCGGCCAGATGCTCGCGCGCGCGGATCACGACCCGCGCGATCCCGACCTTCTTGCTCTCGCGCAACGCCTCGCGCAAGAGCGCGTAGGCGTGGCGGCCCTTCTTCTCGGGTTCGAGGTAATAGGGCTTATCGAAGAACATCGGGTCGATCTCGGCCAGATCGACGAACTGCACGATGTCGACGGATTGCGTGGCCTCGACCGCGGCGCGTTTGAAATCGTCCTCGTCGAGCAGCACGTAGCGGCCCTTCTCGATCTCGTAGCCGCGCACGAGATCGTCGTAGGTGACTTCCTCGCCGCAGACGCTGCAACGTCGCACGTTGTTGATCCGGCCTTCATCCTTCTTGTGCAGAAAGTTGAAGCGCAGATCGTTGTCGCGGATCGCCGTGCGGAGTTTCACCGGGATTGCTACGAGGCCGAAGTTGATCGCCCCGGACCAGATTGCTGCCACCCTCTGCTCCTTGCCGGTCGGGCGCACGAACCGAGCCTGGTGATAAGATCGGCGGCGCCGGGACTCCGTTCCTTAGCCGTCTCCGGTCTTAATTCCGGCTAATCGCGTTGTTCGGCGCGCCTATTCTTTGGCCCAGCGGCGCCGGGCCTTCGCCAAGGCGTCCTCCAGCTGCTGGGGCCGCCAGGCGGCGCCGGCCCAGGCGTCTCCGTGGGCCCCGAGCAAGGCCGGGGCCGTCGCGATCGTGTAGGCCGCGAAGGCCTCCACGGCATCGGGATCCGCCCGCCCCGAGAGCTCCTCGACCGCGGCCCAGCCCAGCGGCATCGAGACCGGCGCCCCGGGGTTCGCGCGCACGCTGTAGGGCGCGACGACCGTCTTGCCCTCGCCGACCTGGACGTAGTCGAGATACACCGTCCCACGCGGACGCTTCGCGGTCATCCGCTCGAGCGTCGTCAGTTGCGGATGGACGGCGTTCACGCGGCGCGCGACCAGCTCCGCGAACATCTTCACGACGGCGTACGGGTAGCCGCCCGCCAGCGGGACCACCACGTGGAAGCCGGATCCGCCGGAGGTCTTCACGAGCGGTTCGAGTCCGATCTCGCGCAGCGTCTCGCCGAACGCCAGCGTGACGCGCACGAGCGTCGCGAGCGTGCACCCTTCCCACGGATCGAGATCGAACAGCATGAAATCGGGATGTTCGAGCGCGGGCAAGCGCGACGTCCAGGCGTGCAGGACGATCGCCGCGAGATTCGCGAGATAGACGAGCGTCGCTTCGTCGTCGCAGACGATATAGTCGATCTTGCCGCCGCGCGAGCTTTCGCTCGCGATCGAGACCGTGCGCACCCAGGCCGGCATCCCGCGCGGCGAATGTTTCTCGAAGAACGACGGCGCCTCGATGCCGTCCGGGTAGCGTTCGAGCGTTAGGGGGCGCCCGCGCAAGAACGGTACGATCCAGGCGGCGACGGCCCGGTAGTAGTCGATCAGGTCGCCCTTCGTGTAGCCGTCCTTCGGCCAGAGGACCTTCGCGCGATTCGTGATCGCAAGCGCGTGCCCGCCGATCTCCAGCAACCCCGGTCCCTTGGCGCGCGCGTGCGCGGCGCTCTTGCGAGGCTCGGGATGCGGGATCGCGCGCGGCTGGGCCGGCTCGGGCGCCTCCTCCGGGACGATCTGAGAGAGCGGCTCGGGCGTCTCGCGCACGCAGCTGCGCGGATCTCGGTCGGAACGCAGCGCGACAAACACGGCCTGGCGCAGCAGTCCGTCCGAGGTCCATTCCGCGAATTCGATCTCGGCCACGAGCTGCGGTTCGACCCAATGCACGCGCGCTTGCACCTTCGGGACGTCGCGAACGGGCGGCGTCGCGATCTCGATCGCTTTCAGGCGCTGCGCGATTCCGGTCAGCAGCCGTTCGTCGAAGCCCGAGCCGACGGAGCCGGCATACACGAGCGCAGCGCCTTCGTAGAGCCCGAGCAGCAGGCTGCGGAAGCTCGCGGCGCGCGCGGGGCTCTCGGCCCAACCGACGATGACGCACTCTTGGCGCCGGCGCGCTTTGATCTTGACCCAGTCGCGGCTGCGCTGCGAGACGTACCGGCTGTCGAGCCGCTTGCCGACGATCCCCTCGAGCCCCTCGCCGCTCGCGACGCGAAAGAGTTCGCGCCCGCTGCCGACGACGTGTTTGCTCACGAGCACGCCATGCCCGTCGCGTGCGAGCGCCTCGAGCCGCCGTTTGCGCTCGGAGAGCGGCTCGTCGCGCAGATCGTGGCCGCCGGCATAGAGCAGATCGAACGCGACGAACGTCGCGGGCGTATCCGCGCGTTTACCGGCACGCCCGAAGCGATCGAGCCGCTGCTGCAAGGCCGCAAACGAAGGATGCCCGCGCGCGTCGAGCACGACGATCTCTCCGTCGAGCAGGAGCGGACGGTCCGCGAACGCCTGCGCGAGCCCCTCGAGTTCGGGGAAGATGCCGTCGAAACTCTTGCCGTTGCGCGAGCGAAAGTGGACGCTGCCGTCACGTGCGATCGTGCAGAGCGTGCGGTAGCCGTCCCACTTGACCTCGAAGCCCCAGCGCTCGTCGTCGAAGGCCGCATCCACGGCCGTCGCGAGCATCGGGCTTTCGATTTGGGGGAGCGGATCGTCGGCCGGATCCTTCGCGTGCCACTGGGCCGCTTTGGGATCCGCGCCGATCTCGGCGAGCGTACGCCCGGAAGCAACCGACGTCGTATAGTCTTCGACGCGCCAGTTCGGATCGTCGAGATCGTCGTGGTCCTTGAGCAAGAGCCACGCGTTCTCTTCCGCGTCGCGGCCATGCATGCGCACGAGCGTGAACAGGCCGCGCAAGCGCTCGCCCGCGAGCACGATCTTGATCTTCCCCTTCGCGATCTCCGCGCTGGGGTCGGTCCCCTCGTACAGGGCGTACACGCCGCGATCCCACAGGATCACCTCGCCCCCGCCGTAGTTCCCCTTCGGGATCGTCCCCTCGAAATCGCGGTAGTCGTAAGGATGGTCCTCGACCTGCACCGCGAGCCGCTTCTCGCCGGCCTTCATCGAGGGCCCGCGCGGCACGGCCCAGGATTTCAACACGCCGTCCGCCTCGAGGCGGAAATCCCAATGCAGCCGGCTCGCGCGATGCATCTGCACGACGAAGAGCCGCGCGGGTCCGCTGCTCGGCGGGGCGTGCGTGCCCGCGGGCTCCGGCGTGACCTTGAAATCGCGCTTCGCGACGTATTCGTCTAGCTGCGCGGGCCGCCCGGCCGCCTTCTTCGGCGCAGCAGGCTTCGGCGCAGCGGGCTTCCGCGCCGCGGATTTCCGCGCGGCGGGCTTCCGCGCCGCGGGCTTCGCTACGCGCTTGGCGGGAGGCTCCTCCGGCACCGCGACACCTCCGTCCCGTTCGCTTCAGTACCTATAGAACGTACGCCAGAACCATGCTCCCCAAACACCGACCGCGATCGAATAGCTGCACAGCAGCGCTCCCCATGAGGGCATCCCGCCCCGCACGCCGAGCGCCATCAGCACGAACAGGAACGGTTCGAAATCCAGCGCGTGACGCATGCCGAACTGCGTCGCTCCGTTCGCGTAGTACAGGATCGACGGGATGAAGATCAGCAGCGTCGCGGCCCACAGCGCGAGCACGAGCGGGCGCGGCGCGCGCGCGAGGAACGCGAGCGCGAGCGCCGGGCTCGTCCAGGTCAGCGCGATCCCGATGATCGTCGGCACAACGTACGGCCACTTCGGATAGAACGCGGGCGTCAGCACGAAGAACGAGTACAGCTCGAACGGCACGTACTGCGGTTGGAACGGCGAGCCGGTCGTCTCGCCGATCGGATCTTGGTGATACCAGGTCGAGTATCCGATGTCGTACGGCAGGCCCCAGCGTGCTTCGTTATAGCCGGCCCACAGCAGCGCGAACGGCAGGAGCGTCAGCGCGTACGAGACGAGCACCCGGCGGCGCTCTTCGCTCGATGTGCGATCGAGCACGAGCAGCACCGCGTAGACCGGCACGACCGAAACCAGCACGAAGCGCGATTCGAACGCCGCGACCGCGCACAGCGCCACGACCCAGGCCCGGCGCGCGCCGAGCAACTCCGCGAGCGCCAGCAGCGTGAACGCGACGGCGGAAACGTGCGCCACGAACCAGACGTCGCCGAGCATCGAGCACCAATAGAGGTCCGTGCCCAGCAGCAAGAACGCGCAGAGCCACGCGTTCGTGACCTGCGAGAGCCCCAGCCGCGCACCGATCGTCCATGCGGCGAAAATCGCGACGCCGCCGAGGACCGCGGAGAGGAGCGTCTGATTCACCGCCATGCCCGAGATCGCGACGAACGGCATGAGCAGGATCGCCGGCAAGGGCGCCTCGATGATGTAATAGCGGCCGTTGCGCAGGAGCGCGTCGATCCCCGCCTGCGGCTGCTCGATCCAGACGTGTCCGTGCAAGAACGCATCGGCCAAGAGCACGTAATTGTTGTACGCCGTCGCTTTGAATCCGGAGCCGAGCAGGATCGCGACAAGCGCCAGCGCTCCGGCTGCAAGCGCCGCTCTTACGGGAGAGGTTACGCGCAAGCGGGAATACTGGGGGTTCGCCCCCGGCTCCAGCAAGGATCGATGATGTCTCCCCGAGTTCCCCGCGCGTGCATAACGCCGCCCCCTTTCACGCCATGAACGGCACGCGCCTTTCCTCCGTTCGCGTCGTCGTCGCCGAACCGTTCGCCGAGAGCGGCCTCTCGGTGCTGCGCGAGGCCGGCATCGAGATCGTCTCGGTCGTCGGCAAGCCGCACGCGGCGCTCGAATCCGCGCTCGAGGATGCCGACGGCCTGATCGTACGCTCGGAAACGCGCGTCGACCGCGCGCTGCTCGGGTTCGCACCGAAGCTCGCCGTCGTGGCGCGCGCCGGCGTCGGCGTCGACGCGATCGACGTCCCGGCCGCGACCGAGGCCGGGATCGTCGTGCTCAACACGCCGGGCGCGAACACGCTCGCCGCGACGGAGCAGACGTTCGCGCTGATGCTGTCGCTCGCGCGTTTCACCGCGGACGCGGTAGCTTCGATTCGTGCGGGCCGTTGGGAGCGCAAGCCCTTCATCGGGTCGGAGCTCGCGCACAAGACGCTCGGCATCGTGGGCCTGGGACGGATCGGCGGAGCCGTCGCGACGCGCGCCGCCGCGTTCGGCATGAAGCTGCTCGCGCACGATCCGTTCATCTCGCAGGCGCGCGCGGCATCGCTCGGCGCACAGCTCGTCCCGCTCGATGAGCTGCTCGCGCATGCGGACATCGTCACGCTGCACGTCCCGCTCTCGAATCAAACGGTAGGGATGATCGGTGCGCCGCAACTCGCGCTGATGAAGCCGAAGGCGCTCTTGATCAATTGCGCGCGCGGCGGCGTCATCGACGAGGCCGCCTTGCTCGCCGCGCTCGACGCCGGCACGATCGCGGGCGCCGCGATCGACGTCGTGGCCAAGGAGCCGCCGCCGCCGGACGGCACGGGCGCCAAGCTCCACCGCCATCCGAAGGTGATCGCCACGCCGCATCTCGGCGGCTCGACGCACGAAGCGCTCGAGCGGATCGCGATCGAGCTTGCGAACGACGTCGCGAGCGTCTTGCTCGGCGGGCCTGCCGCGGCCGCGGTCAACGCGCCGATCGCCACCGGCCCCGATGCCGAACGGCAGCGGCCGTTCATCGATTTGGCGTATCGCATCGGCCGCCTCTATCCCCAGATCGCAAGCGAAAGCGCGCTGCCGCAGTTCGCGTTCATCGTGCAGGGCAAGCTCGCGGAATACGACAGCGCGCCCTTGATCACGGCGTTCCTGAGCGGCCTCTTGCAAATGACGACGGACCGGCGCGTCTCGATCGTGAACGCGCCCGCGATCGCCGCGGAGCTCGGCGTGCACGTCGACGTGCGCACCGCCGAGAATGCCGGAGCCTATTCCTCCGTGATCCGCGTCGAGGGCGGCGGGACCTCGATCGCCGGGACCGCCGGCGCCGCGGGGCCGCGCATCATCGCGATCGACGATTACGAGATCGAGACGGTGCCGACCGGAGCGATGCTGATCACGGAGCACCGCGACGTGCCCGGCATGATCGGCAAAGTCGGCACGATCCTCGGTGAAGGCCAGGTCAACATCTCGACGATGCAAGTGTCGCGCGTCAAAGAGGGCGGGAACGCGATCATGGTACTCGCGACCGACCGGCGCGCGGACCACGCGACGCTCGAGCGGCTGCGCTCGATCCCCGGGATCCACAGCGTTCGGGCGATCGAATTGCCGTGATCTACCTCGCGCGCCACGGCGAGACGACGTGGAACGTCGCCGGGCGCTACCAAGGACGGTTGGAATCGGCCCTCTCCGCGCTCGGCGTTCGCCAGGGGATCGCGCTCTCCGAGTATTTCGTGCAGCGTCTCGCCCGCGATGAATCTGTGCCGGCGCGCGTGCTCTCGAGCCCGCTGTTGCGCTGCACCGCGACCGCGCAGTTCAGCGCGACGCGTTTGGATCTCGCCGTCGAAACCGACGAGCGCCTGATCGAGATCGGGCACGGCACGTGGGAAGGCCGGTACCGCGAGGAGCTCGCGCGCAACGACGCCGAGCGCTATCGCCAATGGCGCGAAGATCCGGCGCGCGTCTCCTTCGAGAACGGCGAGACGCTCCCGGAAGTCGCCGCCCGCTGGGATGCATTCGCGGCGAGCGTCCTCGCACGGCCCGATGAGGAACTGCTCGTCGTCACGCACGACGCCGTCGTGCGCGTGGCGCTGCTCGCGCTCGAGGCGCGTCCGCTCGACGATTTCTGGCAGATGCCGGTCGAGAACGCCGCGTTCGCGCGCATCGAGCGCACCGAGGGGCGGCTGCACCTCGTCGAAGCCTGCCACACGGAGCACCTCGCCGACCTGCGCGCACCGGTCGGCGGCCAGGCGCTCTGACGCGGCTCGCCGGCGCTTATTTGCAGGCGGCGCTGTGCCGATCGGGATTGTCGGCGGCTAGCAGCTCGCATGCAGCCGCGCGCGGTATGCCTTTCGCGACGAGATCGGAAGCGCCGAAGACGCCTCCTCCGGACGTGACCGCGATCCACGCGCTCCCTCGCCTCGCCAGCGCCGATTCCCCGCCGCCCGGCAGGAACCAGTCGAAGGCCGCGTAGTCCCCGACGACGCGCACCCGCTCCACGATGTACGATCCACGATGGAGGCTGCGAATCGCCACGATGTCACGCACAGGTCCACGATCCGGGACGTAGCTGCAGCGTGCGTCCGAGCTTGCCGCATGCGCGAGGGGAATGCCGGCGCTCAGTTGCTTGACGGTCGCCCGCGGAAGATGCCTCGCGGATAGCGAGCAATCGGCGGCGAGAAGGTCGACGATCTGCCAGCCGAAGGGAAAGCGCTGGATCAGAAGCACGCCGTTCCAGCCGTCATCGCCCTCCATCGCAGCTCCCGAGAACCGCACGACCGCGAGATCCCCGGCGAGGTTCGTTCGTTCGATGCGCAACGCGCGGCCTGGGCGAAGAAAATTCGTCGCGGCCTGCCGCGGCGACGCGCCGGTGTTGCTCGATCCGGCCCCGGCTGCCTTCGCGGCGAACGCCGGATTCGCTTGGGCGAATTGCAACAGCGATACGAGGACGGCCAAGACGCGACGGCGCGGGATTCGCATGACGTTCCGTTCTCCTACATTGCGACCGGCGCACCCTTCGGCAAGCTCAGGGCGACGGCGTTTTCCCTGACTCTCGGCTATGGGTCGATGATGACATCGAAATCGAGCGCGAGATCCGCCGGCGCGGCGCCGAGTTGAACGACCTCGCGCGATACGGGATCGATCGCCACGGCGTAGGCGCTCCCGCGCTCGATGTAGTGCTCGATCTTGGCGACGATGTCACGGAAGTCGTCGCTCTCGGACCTTACTTCGACGGCGACATCCGGGCTCAACGGCCAGAAGCCCGATCGCTCGAGCGGTGTGAGCGCATCGATACGCGGTTGGCTCACCCATGCGGCGTCGGGTGAATACATGCGCTGCAGCGGTCCGATCGCGAAACCGCCGCTGGAATCGAACGCCTTTCCACCGGCCCGCTTAGCGAACGCGTAGAGTTGCACGGCCGCTTCGAGGCTCTTTGCGCTTCCGCCGGTGTGTGTCGGACTCACGATGATTCTGCCGTCTTCCTCGCGTTCGAAGCGGTAGCCGGGATTATCACGCGTGGTGCGCACGAGGTCGTCGTCGGTGACGAGAACGAGCGGCGTCTTGAGGGCGATGTGCATTGCGAGAGCCTTTAGTGTAGGGCGCGAATCTCGACATTCGACGCTACGGCACGCGCCGCCTTAGTGCTGCCTCGCGCACACCGCGCGCTTCTCAATATGAACATATGTTCGGCACGGGCAGCATTCGGTCTTGTGCGGTGTGCGGGGCGGCCGGCCGCGGCAGCTATTGGGCCTTTCTACGGCGGCGGCCGGCGGGGGCGCTCGAGGTTGCGGGGTCGGCGCCGCGGCGGAAGCCGGCCGGCTTCTGGAACGATGCGCCGCCGTTGCGATACGCGGTACTGGAACGAGGCCGCTCGAAGGCGCCGCTCGCTCGCGCCGGCTCCGTCGTACGCTGCGTTTGCGCCGGCAAGGCGGCGACGGCCGGGAGTTCCGGGGTTTTCGAGCGGTCCAGGCGTTTGCCGAGCGAGCGTTCGATCTGCGCGAAGTATTTCTCTTCATCGTGCGCGACGAACGTGATCGCGTTGCCGGTCGCATTGGCGCGCGCGGTGCGGCCGACGCGATGGACGTAATCTTCGGGGACCATCGGCACGTCGTAGTTCACGACGTGGCCGAGCTCCACGATGTCGATGCCGCGCGAGGCGATGTCCGTCGCGACGAGGACGCGGTATTTCCCGCGCTTGAACTCCTCGATCGCGCGCCCGCGCTGCGCCTGCGAACGGTTGCTGTGAATCCGTTCCACCGTGACGCTGTGCTTCTGCAAATGCGCGAACAAGCGGTCCGCGCGCGCCTTCGTGCGCGTGAACGCGATCGCGCTGTAGATCGTGTTGTCCTTGAGAAGCTCGACCAGCAGGTCGCTCTTGCGCGATTGATCGACGGCGTAGATCGTCTGGGTGATGCCGACGGCGGGGCCCTTCGCGGGGGCGAGATCGATGCGCACGGGATCGTGCATGAACTGCCCGGCGAGTTTCGCGATCTCAGGCGAGATCGTCGCGGAGAACAGCATCGTCTGCCGCTTCCCGGTCAAGAGCTTCAGAATGCGGCGGACGGCCGGCAAGAAACCCATGTCCAACATGCGATCCGCTTCGTCGATCACCAGGAACGAGACGTCGTCCAGCGAGGCCGTGCGCTGCGTGAGATGATCTTGCAGGCGGCCGGGCGTCGCGACGATGATGTCGGTGCCCCGTTTGAATGCCCCCACTTGCCCACCGAAGCCGACGCCGCCGTACACCGCGGCGATGCGCACGCCGCTGTGCGCGGCGAGCGCGCTGAGATGGGCCGTGATCTGCACGGCGAGTTCCCGCGTCGGCGCGAGGATCAAGGCGCGGGTCTTCCCCCGCGGAAGCTCGGCGAGCGCCTGCAGCAGCGGCAGTCCGAAGGCCGCTGATTTTCCGCTGCCCGTCGCGGCGCTCGCGATGATGTCGCGACCCTCGAGAGCCGGGGGTATGGCGGCCGCCTGCACGGGCGTAGGTTCGGTGAAGCCGATCTCGCGGACCGCGCGCAGCAGCGCCGGTCGCAGACCAAGGGAGTCAAACGTCAACAAGATCATCCGTCTTTACTAGAGCGCGCAACAGAACGCTCAGAACGAACGATCACGCTGGGTAACGCGTCATTATCGCACAGCCCGGCAGGTCCGTCAAACAGCCCTCGGCAGGCGCTCGCTGCGGGATCGAATTGTGACGGGCCCCTCAAGCGGCCCACTAAGGACCGGCCCCTGGGCCGCCGATTTAAGGATGGACTGTATTGCAAAGACTGCGGGGGCTTCACTTGCTTATGCGCCGATTCGCCGCCTTGACTCTTCTCGTTTCCCTCTCGCTCGGGGCGGCCGTGCTGCCCGCCCGGGCCGACGACGGCACGATTGTCCTGGGCTCGCCGCTCTCGCTGAGCGGCTCGCTCTCGAACGAAGGGAAAGACGTCCAAGAGGGCCAGGACCTCTGGCAAAACTACGTCAACTCGCACGGCGGCCTGCGGGTCGGCGGGAAGACCTATAAGGTCCAAATCAAGTATTACGACAACGAGTCCAATGCAAAGAATACGGCCGCGCTCACACAGCGGTTGATCGACGAGGATCACGTCACCGCGATCCTCGGGCCTTACAGCTCGGCGCACACGATCGCCGCGGCACCGATCGTCGAACGGCGCTCGATCCCGATGCTCAACAGCAGCGGCGCCGCGGATTCGATCAACAATCAGGGCTACCGCTACACGTTCTCGACGCTTTCGCCCGCGACGAAACGTCTGGTCGGGTTGATCGAGTTCGCTTCGAAGCGCACGCCCAGGCCCGCGACGCTCGCGATCGCCGTCTCCAACGATGCGTTCTCGCTCGACGTCCGGCGCGGCGCGATCGAATCCGCCAACAACCACGGCATCAGAGTGACGTATAGCGGCGTGTACGCGCCCGACGGATCCGACATCGAATCGGTCGTGGGCCAGCTCAAGGCCGCGAAGCCCGACATCGTGCTCAACGCGGGGCACGTCGAGGACGCGATCGCGTTCACCAAGGAGCTCAAGAAGCAGGGCGTCGGCGCGAAGCTCTACGGCTACGCGATCGGGCCCGACGTGCTGGGCTTCCGCCAGGCGCTCGGGAACGACGCCAACGGCCTCTACAGCAGCGTGCAGTGGTCGGACGCCGTCGGCTACGAAGGCGAGCCAGGCTTCATCTCGTCGGCAAAGGACTACGCGAAAGCGTATCAGGCCGCGTACGGCCACGCGCCCTCGTACATCGCGGCGCAAGCGACGGCGGGCTGCCTCGCGTTCCAATACGCGCTGCGCAAGACGCGCTCGCTCGCCGGGCCGGACCTGCGCGACGCGATCGCCGACGTCGACGTCGTCACGTTCTTCGGGCTGCTCAAGTTCGACCAGCGCGGCTCGAACGTGTACAAGTCGAACGTGACGGTCCAAGTCCAGAACGGGAAACTCTACACCGTCTACCCCAAGCGTTGGGCTGAAGTGCAGGCGATCTATCCGGCTGTCCCCTGGACGCTCAGCGAGCGCTGAACTGAATGAAAAAGCTCAAGCTCCCCGCCTTCAAGCGGCCGGCCGCCAAGGCACCCGCCGCCGGCGCGCCCGCGGCCAAAGCCGCCGCGGCCAAGGCACCCGCGGATAAAGCTCCTGCGGATAAAGCTGCTGCGGCCAAAGCACCCGCCGCCAAAGCACCCGCCGCCAAAACACCCACAGCCAAGACGCGCGCGGCGAAAGCACCGGCGGCAAAGACGTCCGCAAGCAAGGCGACTGGGGCGAAGGGGCCGGCCGTAACGGCCGGCGCCGCCGCGATCGTGCTTCTGATCCTGCTTGGAAGCGTGGGGTTTGCGCTCTCGATCTTCGGCGTCGTGCGCCAAAACGCGCAGATCGCCGAGCTGCAGGCGGCGAACGTCGTGAGCATCACCACCGCCGCGCGCCAGCGCACGCTCACGCAGCGCATCGCCAAGGATCTCGTCCTGTTGCAGGCGGCAGCCCACAATCACACGACGGCCGCGGCGGCCCGGGGCGAGCTCTTCGAGGCGGCCGAGATCTTCGATTCGTCTCAGGATGCGCTTCGCAACGGCGGGCAAACGCGCGACTCGGCTTCAGCCGAAGTCACCGTCATGCGCACGACCGACCCGGCGGCGATCGCGCTGATCGAAGAAGGCAACGCGACCTGGACCGAACTCAAGCGCCGCATCGATCGCATCGCGGCGACGCACGATAATCCGGCGGCGATCGATGCCGCGACGACCTACGCGCTCGACACGAACGCACGGCTGTTCGAGAATGCCAACGCGCTCTCGAGCGCGATCGAGGATGCAGCCGCACGCTCCGCCGAAGCGATGAACGCCGTCCGGCTGCGGTTCTTCATCGCCGCGGGCGTCAGCTTCATCGCGATCGTCGGCGGCCTGCTGTTGCGGCTGCGCGCCGGACAAGTGCAGGTCTCCCGCTACGCGCGCGATCTCGAACGCGAGAAGCGCGGCGCGGACCTGATCATGCAGACGGCCAGCGACGGACTGCTGCTGCTCGATCCCGAGTTCAACATCGGCCCGCACTATTCGCGTGCACTCGGCGAGATGCTCGAAGCGCAGGAGATCGCGGGGAGAAACCTGATCGATGTGCTGCACGGGCGGATCACCGAGCGGATGGAGCGCGCCGGGCGCGAGTTTCTCCCGCTGCTCTTCGACGGGTCTCACCGCGAGCGCACGGTCCTGCGCGTGAACCCCTATGACGAGCTGGAAGTGAGCTTCCCCGCGGAGGCCGGCGGCCTGCGCACGAAGATCCTGTCGTTCTCGTTCCGGCGCATCCTCGACGGCGAGAAAGTCAGCGGGGTCTTCGTGGCGATCGCCGACGTCTCCGAGCGCGTGACGTTCCAGCGCGAACTCGCGGAATCCGAACGCCGCAAGGAACGTCAGATCGAGTTCTTGTTCGCCGCGCTGCACGTCGAAGGCGCCGCCCTCGGCGACTTCCTGGATGCGGCGCGCGAGCACACGCGCGTCATCAACGAATCGCTGCGCGCGGAGGATTTCGCGCCGGGAAACTCCCAGCAAGATGCGCTGCGCAAGCGCCTCAATGCGATCTTCCGGTCCGTGCACAGCATCAAGGGGAACGCCGCGTACCTAGGCCTCGAGCACTTTCAGAAGCTTGCGGAATCGTTCGAGGCGAAGCTCGCCGAGCTTCGCGCGCGGCCGACCCTCGGCGGCGACGATTTCCTCGCGGTCGTCATCGCGAACGGCGCGTTTCAAGCCGACCTCGACGAACTTGCGGCCGTGCTCGAGAAGTTTCCGGCGCTGCGCGGCGGTCCGGCGGCCGCGCCGAAGGGGGCCTCTGCGCCGAGCGCGGCTTCCGGCACGCCGGTCTCCGACGCGATTCGTGCGCTCGTCGCCGATTTGGGCAAGCGCCTCGGAAAGGCCGCGACGCTCGAGACGAGCGGCTTCGATGAAGCCTCGATCCCCGAGGCGCTGCGCCCCGCGGTCGAGGACGTGCTCTCGCAACTCGCGCGCAACAGCATGGCGCACGGGATCGAGACCGCCGCCGAACGCGTGCGCCTCGGCAAGCCCCGCGAAGGGAAACTCGTGCTGACCTCGCGGCTGAACGGCGCGAACAGCGTGGAGTTCGCGTTCACGGACGATGGGCGCGGGCTCGATCCCTCCGCGATCCGCGCACGGGCCGCGAGCATGGGCCTCTACTCGCCCGCTGAGCTCGCCAAGATGGACGATTCGGAGATCCTCGGCCTGATCTTCCGCTCCGGCTTTTCCGCCGCCGAGAGCGGGGCCGCACGCGGCCTCGGCATGGACGTCGTCAAGCAGCGCGTCGTCGCGGAATGCGGCGGCGAGATCGGCATCCGCACGGAGCCGGGCGCGTTCACGGCGTTCTCGTTCAGCATTCCGTTCCGCGCGCACGAAACGCTCGGGGCGCGCGCATGAAAGTTCTGATCGTTGACGATTCAACGATCATCCGCCGCTCGATCGAACGGACCATCGCGACCCGCGGTTACTCGATTCGGACGGCGACCAACGGGCGCGAGGCGCTGACGATCTTCCACGATTTCGAACCGGACTTCGTCACGATGGACATCACGATGCCCGAGATGGACGGGCTGACCTGCGTCACGGAGATGCTCAAGCGCCGCCCATCCGTGCGCATCTTGGTCGTCTCGGCGCTGGCCGACAAACTGACGGCGATCGAAGCGGTCAAGCGCGGCGCGCGCGGGTTTCTGCTCAAGCCCTTCACGCCCTCGATGCTCGACACCGAGGTCCGCGAACTCTTCGTCGACTGACTACGGGGCCGCGGTCGGCAGCGGAACCGGGTCGGCGGCTTGGCCGCCGAACGTCGTCGCCGGCAACGCGGACGGGAAGCGATACGCGCTCCACACGATCCGCTCGCCGATCGGCCCGTCCTTGGCGAGCGCGTCGGCGCGCGCTTCGCGGATCAGCCAATAGCGGTCGGTCTTCGCGTAGATCAGCGTGCCGTGCCCGTGCACGCCGCCCGCGCTCGAATGGAAGCGCAGCTGCGTCGGCAGGAAGCTCGCGCCGTCGATCGTGATTTCATCGACGCTGAACGCGCCGGTGCTCTTGGCTTGCGTGCCGTAGGTGTAGGCGAGGTGGTCGCCGCTCTTCGCGCTGCGGACGAACGCGAACGTGTAGCGCGCGGGCGTCGGCGCGATCGCGGAGAGCGCGTAGCGATCGGCGGCGTCGTGCCGGATCCGAACGCGCGGCAGGCGCAGGCGCTGGCCCTGTGATTCGATCAACTCGTCGCGCGAATCCCGGCCGGCCCGGTAGATGCGGTGCACCTCGGAGATGTCCGTGCCGCCGCCCTGTTCGATGCTGTACTCGAACGAGATGTAGCGCGGCGCCGGCAGCCGTTCGAGCTCCGTCAGATAGCGTTCCAGGACGAGGGCGGTCTTGCGAGCCGACGTGGCGGGGGCTGCCGGGCCGGAGGCGGGAACGTGGGGTGCCGGTGCCGCCGCTCCCAGCAAACCCGCGGCGAGCGCGAGCGCCGCGAGCGTGCGCGCTAACGTCACGTGAGCTTGATCTTGATCGCGCGCAGCGCGGCCTCGGCGCCTGCGACGTTCTTGCCGCCGCCCTGCGCTTGCGTGGCACTCCCGCCGCCCTTGCCGTCGACGAGCGGCGCGGCCACGCGCAACAGCTCGCCCGCGTGCAGACCGTTCTTCGCGAGATCGTTGCTGACGGAGATCAACAGTGAAACGGAATCGTCGTTGAGCCCGGCGAGCGCGACGACGCCGCTGTGCAGCTTGAGCCGGATCGCCGCGTTCAAGCGCGTGAGCATCTCGGCGTTCGCCTCGGGCACGAGTGCCGCGACGACCTTGTTCCCGCCGATCGTCTCGGCGTGCTCCACGTACGTGCGCGCGAAGCTCGCGGCGAGTTTCGCACGCGTCTCCGCGAGCGTCTTTTCGACTTCGCGAACGTCGTCTTGCAGCCGCGCGACGCGGGCGCCGACCTCCTCTTGTTTGGCCGAGAGCGATTCCGCGAGCGTCGTGACCAGCGCCTGCTGATCGAGCGCGTACTGCTCCGCCGCCTTCGAGACGATGCCCTCGATGCGCCGGATCCCGCTGCCGATCGACGATTCGCTCAGGATGAAGAACATCCCGAGTTCGCCGGTCGAAATCGCGTGCGTGCCGCCGCAGAACTCGATCGAAGGTCCGGCCCGCACGACGCGCACGAGGTCGCCGTACTTCTCGCCGGGCATCATGTAAGCGCCGGTCTTCACGGCATCATCGAGCGGCAGCTCTTGCGTCTCCAGGTGGTAATCGGCGCGAATGATCTCATTGACGCGCTGCGCCACGGCCCGCTGCTGCTCGCGCGAGAGCGCGCCGCCGGGCGAGCGGAAGTCATAGCGCATGCGATCGATTCCGACCCACGAGCCGGCCTGAGCGATCCCCGATCCCGCGATCTCCTTGAGCGCGAACTGCAGCAGATGCGCGGAGGTGTGGTGCCGCCGGATCTCCTCGCGCCAGCGCGGATCGACCGCCGTCTGAGCGAGCTCGCCCAGGCGCAACGTGCCCGCCTTCACGATCCCGGTGTGCGCGATCGCGCTGCCGGCGAATTGCGTGTCGAGCACCTCGAAGACGGCTTCGCCGGAGCGGATCTTTCCGCGGTCGCCGATCTGGCCGCCCTTCTCCGCGTAGAACGAGGTCGAATCCAGGATCACTTGCGCCTTCGTGCCCAGGCTCGCTTCTTCGGCCGGTGCGCCGTCGACGAGGAGCGCCACGATCTTGCCGCCGCCCTCGAGCCCCTCGTAGCCGGTGAAGGCCGTCTCGACCGGCGGGACGTCGGCCACGACGACGGTCGCGCGCTTGCTGCGCGCGTCCTCGCGCGCGCGCTCGCGCTGTTCGCGCATCGCGTTCTCGTAGGCGATCCCGTCGATCTGCACGCCCGCCTCGCTCGCGATCTCGCGCGTGAGCTCCGAGGGAAAACCGAACGTGTCGTGCAGCGTGAAGACGTCGCGCCCCGCGAGCGGGACGTCGTTCGCGCGCGCGGTCTCGAGCAGACCCGCAAGCAGTTCGCTGCCGCGTTCGAGCGTCTTGTTGAACGCCGCTTCCTCGCCGGCGAGCGCCGCTTCCACCGATGGCCGCGCCGCCGCGAGCTCGGGATAGGCCTCACCGAGCGACCGCGTGACCGCCGGCACGAGCCCCGTCAAGAACCCGCTCGGATAGCCCAGCAGCTTGCCGTTCCGGATCGCACGCCGCGTCAAGAAGCGCAGCACGTAGCCGCGATCCGTATTGGACGGCGTGACGCCGTCCGCGAGCAGGAACGTGACGGCGCGCGCGTGATCGGCGATGATCCGGCGGCGCACGAGCTGTTCCGCTTCCGCGAGGGAGGTCTGGCCGACCGGCGGTTGCGCCGCGATCAAGTCCGTGAAGAGATCGGTGTCGTACATCGACGCCTTGCCATTCGCCGCGGCGAGCATCCGCTCGAAACCGGCGCCCGTATCGACGCCCTTGCGCGGCAGATCCGCGAGCTTTCCGTCGCCCGTGCGATTGAATTGTTGGAACACGAGGTTCCAAAGTTCGACGAACCGCGAGCCGAGGTTCGGGCCGCGATCCTGCGGGCTGCTCGCGTTCGCCGCGCCCGTATCGAAGAAGATCTCGCTGCACGGACCGCACGGCCCCGTCGGGCCCATCGTCCAGAAATTGTCTTCATCGAAACGCGTGATCTTCGAGCTCGCGATGCCGACTTCGTATTCCCACAGGCGCTGTGCTTCATCGTCCGAGGTGTGCACGGTGACGTACAGCTTGGTTTCGTCCAGCTTCATCACTTGCGTCAGGAATGCCCACGCGAACAGGATCGCTTCGCGCTTATAGTAGTCGCCGAAGCTGAAGTTCCCGAGCATCTCGAGGAACGTGCCGTGGCGGCCGGTACGTCCGACGTTTTCGATATCGCTCTTCGCGCCCGCGACGCGCAGGCAACGCTGCACGGTCACCGCGCGCGGCGCGGGCGCCGCGATATCGCCCAGGAACACCGGCACGAATTGCTCCATGCCCGCGATCGTGAACAGCGTCGTCGACATCTCATCCGGGATGAGCGTCGCGGACGGCAGATGCTTGTGGCCCCGCGAAACGAAATAGTCGACGAAGGCAGCTCGAAGTTCGTGGCTTGTCATTCCAGGTTGCTTTTCCGGGGCGTCCTGAGTTTTGCCTCGCCCGGGCGCAGTCGAATTCGGCATGAGTGCACGCATCGTGCTCTAAGTATCGGCCCGCGGCGAGCCCGGCTACGTAGGAGCGCGGTCACACTCAGGCCCGCGCGACCGGAAAGCGCAGCCGTCGCAGGACCAGCGGGAGCGCGAGGCCTTGACCGACGAGCGTCACCACGACGACGCCGTACACGGCGTCGATGATCTGCGCCCGATACGGCAGGTCCTGCGGGAGACCGAGCGCGAGCGCGACCGAGAGCGCGCCGCGAATGCCCGAGAGCGCGATGACGTGCTGCCACGAGCGCAACCCCGGCCGCAGCCCGGCCAGCGGCATCGCGACGTACGCGAGCAGGAGCCGCGCGCCGATCAAGAGCCCGAGCGTCGCGCAGACCAAGACCGGCTCGTGGACGATCCGCTCGAACTCGATGCGCAAGCCCATCGCCAAGAACACGAGCGAATTTGCGAAGAAGGCCATCGCGGCCCAGAAGCGGTCGACCTCTTCGGCATCAGCTTTGGAGGGGAAGCCCTCGAACGCGCGCAGCGCGATCCCCACGGCGAGCACGGCGAAGATCCCCGAGAGCCCGATCCGGTCGGCCGTCAGATAGGCGCCGTACGCCGCGACCACCGTGCCGACGACGATCAGCATCTGGTCCGGGATCTTGCGCAGCAGCAACACGAGGAGCCCCGCGACGAGCAACCCGGTCGTGGCGCCGCCGAAGGTGACCTTCAGGACGTTCAAGCCGATCGCCGGCAGGTCGAACCCGGGCGTTGCGCTCGCGAGCGCCGCCGTGAAGACCCCGGTCAGGACGACGGCGACGCCGTCGTTGAAGAGCGATTCGCCCTCCACGATCGTTTGCAGGTCGGCCGGGACCCGGAGGCGTCGAAAGATCGCGATGACGGCGATCGGGTCCGTGGCCGCCAGGATCGCGCCGAGCAGCAGCGCCGGCAAGGGCGGGAGCAGGCCCAAGAGCGTGAGGCCCCCGGCGACGGCGAACGCGCTGAGCAAGACCCCGGGAAGCGCGAGGATCAGGATCGGCGCCCAGTAGCGCCGCAGCGCCGCGACGTCGAGACTCCAGGCCGCCTCGAAGATCAGCGCGGGCAGAAAGACCAGGAGCAGGAGCGGCGTGAATTGGTCGCCGATGAGCCGCGGCAGCTGCAGCGGGAGAGCGGCTGCGACGATGAGGACGACGTACGGGACGCCCGTGCGCTCGGCGATGACCCCCGCCACGAGCGCGACGGCGAGCATCGCGACGACCACCTCGACGCCGAGGTGCAGCGATTGCACGGCGGCTGCGCGCTAGCGGGCGAGCTGAGCGAACGCCATCAGCGTTCGACCAGCGCTGCTTTGAGCTTTTCCAGCGCTTTCTGCTGAAGGCGCGAGACGTGCATCTGAGAGACGCCCAGCCGCCGCGCGACCTCGCTCTGCGGGAGGTGTTCGAAGTAGCGCAAGTAGACCACGATCCGTTCGCGGCCCGAGAGCACCTTGAACGCCTGCTCGAGGTTCGCGCGATCCTCGAGCAGCTCGAGGCCCGCGTCCAGTTCCCCGACGTAGTCGGAGAGCTTTTGGCTCGCCCGCTCGGATTCCCCAAGCGGCTCGGAATCGAGCGAGATCAGATTGTACGCCCCGCCGAGCTCCTGCGCTTCGGTCACTTCTTCGATCGTGGCTCCGAGGTGCTCCGCGAGCTCCGCAACGGTCGGCGCGTGACCCCGGCTGACGGTGAGCCGTTCGATCGCGCGGTTCACGGCGAGATTGAGCTCTTGCAGCCGGCGCGGAACTTTGACGGCCCAGCCCTTGTCCCGAAAGTGCCGTTTGATCTCCCCGACGATCGTCGGCGTCGCGTAGGTCGTGAACTCCACGCCGCGCGAAGGATCGAAACGATCGATCGCCTTGACCAGCCCAAGGTTGCCGACCTGCACGAGGTCGTCGAAGGTCTCGCCCCGGTTGACGAACTTCGCGGCGAGAAAACGCACCAGACTCTGATGCGTGACGGCAAGGTGCTCGCGCACCTGCTCGATCTCGGAGCGCGCACGGCGAGACTCCCGTCGTTCAAGGCCCTCGCGCAACTCGACCAGCCGCGCGAATGCCTCGATATCGGTATTACGCGTCACGCGGCGCCGGTACCGATTTTCGCATGACCAGGACGACGCCGCCGTCCGGGTCGACGTGATAGTCCGCCGAATCCATCAGGGACTGGATCAGCACGATGCCCAAGCGATCCTCGCGTGCGTCGGCGACGCTCGGAACCGTGGCGATATGCGTGCTGCTCCCCTCGTCGCGGACCGTGATGCACACTTCGGTCGCGCCGACCTCCGCCGCGATCACGATCGTCTCCGCGCCGTCGGCATGACGGATCCGATTCGTGCACGCTTCGGCGACGGCCAGCTTGAGATCTTCAACGTCCGCCACGGTATAGGCAAGACGGCTCGCGATGCCCGCGATCGCGAGCCGTGCGACGGCCACCCATTCCGCCTTGCATGGTAAGCGCAGCTCGACCATGTCGTTACTCGCCACGAGCGGCTGCAAGAGCTTCATGCCGAGAGTGCCTTCTTTGCGTCTGCTTCACTTTCAAAGATCCCGAAGATCTTGACGAGACCCGTGATGTCGAAAATCTTCCGAATTTGCGGGTTCGTGCACACGAGATTCACGGCGCCGCCGTGTTCGCGCACGCGCTTGAGCCCGCCGATCAGCACGCCGAGACCCGTCGAGTCGATGTAACGGACCTTTTCCAAGCTGATGATCAGTTGATAATGCCCCTGGTCGATGAGATCGGTGATCGCATCCTTGACCTTCGGCGATGTATAAACGTCGATCTCGCCGCCGAGTTCAACCACGTCGACGCTATCGGACTTCCGGACGTTGATCTTGATATCCAAGACGGCTCCTATTGGTTTGCCAGTAGTCGGTTGCGCTCGCTCTCGGCGACGCTCTTGCCTTCGTCGATTGCATCGGTCACGTTTCCGCGCGCGTCGTCGACGACTTTACGCCCGCGTGAATAGATATCGCCGGCCCCGGCGCTCAGGTCGGTCGCGAGCGCGCGGGCGCGTTCGCTGACGTCGCCCGCGGTATCCCGGGCCTTGTTCGAGGCTTCTCTGCCCTTGGCGCGCAGCAGATCGCGCGTCTCCTCGCCGCTTTGCGGTGCAAGCACCATCGCGAGCGCCACGCCGATGAGGGCCCCCGTCAGCAGGCCCGCGACGAAACCGCCGCCCTGGCCCCCGGTCTCCTTCGAGGTCTGATCCTGATCCATGTGATCCCCTCCCGCTCGTTAGTACCCTGAATCGCTTGGAGGTCGGTCCTTTCCTTGGGTAAGACGGCGCAACCCCGCGGTCACCCCGCTGACCGTGGAGCCGAGATTGACGATCGAGGGCGCAAGCGCGTCCTGGGCCAGGGCCGAGGTCTTCGCGACGCTCCCGGCGACTTTTTCGATTTGGCCGACGACTCCACTAAGCTTCGCAAGCGTCACGTCCGCGGTGTCGGCGATCCCGCCCACGTGCGACAGCGTCTGCGCGACGGGGACGGAGAGCGTGCCGAGCTGGCGCTCGACTTCGTCGAGCGTCTTATAGAGGCGCAAGAACGTGTTCCCCAAGCGGATGCACGCGAAGAGGATGCCGATTCCGCCCAACAGGACGCCGACTCCCACGCCCACGTAGAGGATGATCGACCAGTTGAACGCCTCGCTCGTCACGCCGTCTCCTTCTCCAACAACGCGGCCGGTGCCGCACTCCTACAGATTCCACCTAGGGCGTCCAGAAAGCTTTCAAGATCGGCGGATTCGGTCGCGGCCCCGAGCGAGACCCGGATCGCACCGCGCGCGACCCACGACGGCACGCCGAGCGCCGCGATCACGTGGCTCGGCTCGCTCGAACCCGCCGCGCACGCGCTGCCCACGGAGACCGCGAATCCCGCGAGATCGAGCGCGATCAAGAGCGTCGGCGCATCGAGCCCCTCGATCGCGAAGTTCGAGATGTTCGGCAAGCGGGACGCGCCCGCGCCGTTGAGGCGGACGCCGGGGAAGCGCGCGCGCAGGCCGGCCTCGAAGCCGTCGCGCAAGCGCGCCAGGCGCGGCGCGCGCTCCGCTTGGTGCGCGACGGCCAGTTCGAGCGCGCGCGCAAGACCGGCGATCGCCGCGACGTTCTCCGTGCCGGCGCGGCGCGCGGCCTCCTGGCCTCCGCCGAGCACCTGCGGCGCGAGTTCCGTGCCCTCGCGCACGTACAGCACGCCCGCGCCCTTTGGCCCGTGGAACTTGTGCGCGGCGAGCGAGACCAGATCGGCGCCGAGCGCGCGCACGTCGAGCGGGATGCGGCCAGGCGCCTGCACCGCGTCCGTGTGAAACCGCACGCCGCGCGCGCGGGCGATTGCCGCGAGTTCGGGCACGGCTTGCAACGTCCCGATCTCGTTGTTTGCCAGCGCGATCGTCGCGAGCACCGTGTCGTCGCGCAGCGCGCGTTCGAATTGCGCGACGTCGACGCGGCCCTCCCCGTCGACGGGGAGGATCGTGACGTCGTCGCCGTCCTCGCGCAACCGCTCGCACGCGCGCAGCACCGCCTCGTGTTCGATCGCGCAGGTCACGACGTGGCGCCCGCGCCCCCGGCGAGCGCGCGCGGTGCCGAGGATCGCGAGGTTGTCCGATTCCGAGCCGCCGCTGGTGAAGACGATCTCGCGCGCCTTCGCGCCGAGCGAACGCGCAACGCTTTCGCGCGCCTCGTCGAGCGCCGCGTGCGCGCCGCGCCCTTCGGCATGCAGCGAGCTCGGATTGTACGAGCCCGTCGCGTAATGCTCGACCATCGCAGCCACGACGGCCGGATCGATCGGCGTCGTCGCCGCGAAATCGAGATAGACGCGCCGCGCGCTCACGAGCGCGCTCGCGGGCGCCGCTGCGCGACCCACTCCGCCAGGCGCGTTTCGGCGCCGAGCGTCCCGGGTTCGTAATAGCGGCGGCCGGCCAGATTTTCGGGCAGATACGCTTGCACGTGCGGGCGGTTCTCCTGGTAGTCCTCGTGCGCGTATCGATAGTCCCGGCCGTACCCAAGGTTGCGCATCAGGCCCGTCGGCGCGTTGCGCAAGTGCAACGGGACCGGATCGTTGCGGGTCGCCTCGACGTCCGCGAGCGCCGCTCCGTAGCCGCGCCCCACGCTGTTGCTCTTCGGCGCGCAGGCGAGGTACAACGTGCCGTGCGCGAGCGCGTAGAAGCCCTCCGGCAGACCGACGAAGTGAACGGCCTGCTGCACGGCGACCGCCAGGGCGAGCGCGTTCGAATCGGCCAGGCCCACGTCCTCGCTCGCCAAGATCACGAGCCTGCGCACGATGAACAGCGGATCCTCGCCCGCGTCGAGCATCCTGGCGAGCCAGTAGAGCGCGGCGTCCGGATCGCTGCCGCGTATCGACTTGATGAAGGCGCTGATCGTATCGTAGTGCCCGTCGCCCTTCTTGTCGTAGCTGGTCAGGCGCCGCTGCAAGGCGTCCGCGATCAGGCCGGCGTCGATCAGCTTGCGCCCGTCCTCGCCAGCCGGGGCGACGCCCGCGGCGTATTCGAGCGTGCTCAGCGCCACGCGCGCGTCTCCGTTCGCAAGCCCGATCAGGCGCTCGCGCGCGTCGCCCGCGAATGCGAGCGGCTCGTTCCCGAGCCCGCGCTCGCTGTCGGCGAGCGCACGATCGACGAGCGTTCCGATCTCCGCCTCCGAGAGCGCGTGCAGCACGAACACGCGCGAGCGCGAGAGCAACGCCGAGTTCACTTCGAACGACGGGTTCTCCGTCGTCGCGCCGATCAGCACGATCGTGCCGTCCTCGACGTACGGCAGCACCGCATCCTGCTGCGCTTTGTTGAAACGATGGATCTCGTCGATGAACAGGACCGTGCGCTTGCCGAGCGTGCGCGCGCGCTGCGCATCGGCGACGACCGCGCGCAGGTCCGCGACGCCGGCGCTGACGGCCGAGAGCGCGACGAACGTCGCGCCCGTGCTGCGCGCGATCACTTCGGCGAGCGTCGTCTTGCCCGTTCCGGGCGGGCCCCATAGGATCATCGACGGCACGCTGTCGTTTTCAATCGCGCGCCGCAACGCGCGGCCTTCACCGATCAGATGCGCCTGTCCGACGAACTCCGCGAGCGTCCGCGGACGCATCCGCGCCGCGAGCGGCGCCGGATTGCGGCCCTCGAAGAGTCCCGCGGAATACGGCGGCTTCATCGGTTCATTTCTGCGGGGCGGAAGTCTCCGTCGGCGCGCGCACGGTGATCGGTCTCCCTTCGCCATGCATGTCGCCGGTCTTGATGTCGTAATCGAGAACGTCGACGTTTTGCATGAACGTCTTCCCGTCGCGCGCGTTCACGTTGCCTTCCACGTGCAATTTGTTCGTCGTGTCGTCGAGCGAGCCGCGGTCCGCGGTGATGTCGCGCTCGGCCTCGACGTAATGCACGTGCCCGATCGCGGTATAGGTCTTGCGCACGCCGTCGATCTGCAGCCGGTCGCAGGTCATCGTCGCCGGACCTTTCGTGAGCCGCGTGATCTCGCCGCGATTCGTCAGCGGCGTCTCACGGTGGATCACGACGTTCCCGATCACGTCGTACTGCTTGCTCTTACGATTGCCCGTCATGCGGTCGCCGGAGATCTCCGTCCCCGAACGCATCCCCGTGAAGCGATTGGGAATCGAAACCGCGCCCGTCTTCTCGTTGAGATCGAACGACGAGAGCTTGACGTAATCGAAATCTCCGAAGTTGCGCAGCTCGGACTGCGCGAGCACGGGGCCTGCGAGGATGAAGAACAGCAAGGCGATCAGAACCGCGATCGGGCCGAGGACCTTTTCCAACATGGTTCGGGTGAGCACTCCTTCGCGGATCAGACGCGGGGGTAAGGTCGTAACGTCGACGACCGACGATTCGGCGCCGTGGCGGGTCGGGCCGGCGTCGATGAAGAGATCGGCGTCGGGGAGCGGCGCTTCGCCTTTGCCGCTGAACGCGGCAACGCCGCTGACGTTCGCGCTCGTCGCCGCGAGCGGACCGCACGCGGCGAGGATCGCATGCGCGAGCGGATCCTCCGGCACGCGGATGCCGAGCGTCCGTAAATTCGCGGTGACCGCGGCGTCGATCGTCGCAGGCCTCGGCACGACCACCGTCAGCGGGCCCGGCAGAAACGACCGGATCGCGAGCGTTCCGAGCCTGTGCTCGTCGACGTACAACAGCGCGTCGGCGACCGTCGCGCAGTGCAACGCCAGAGGCTTGGTCTTCGGCCGTCCCTTCAGCGCGTAAATTCTCGCGATCGCCTCGGGGCGATTCGGCGAAGCTCCGATGCCGTAGACCGTTTCGGTTGGGAAGACGACCGTCCCACCGTTCGCGATGACCTTCGCCGCAGCATCCGCAACGTCCGCGACCGGTGTCGTGCGTGCATCGATCCGGATCACACGCGAACGCGTTGCCCCGTCCCGATGACCACGCAGGAAAGCGGATCGTCGGCGATCAGCGCCGGGATGCCCGTGACTTCGCTCAGCAGCGTATCGAGGCCGCGCAACAGCGCGCCGCCGCCCGTGAGGATGATGCCCCGGTCGATGATGTCGGCCGCCAATTCCGGCGGCGTCTTTTCAAGGACGGCCTTCACGGCTTCGACGATGCTCGCGATCGGCTCGCTGAGCGCCTCGCGCACTTCCTCGCTCGTGATCTTGACCGTCTTCGGAAGCCCGTTGATCAGGTCTCGGCCGCGAATCTCCATCACGAGCTCTTCATCGAGACGATAGGCCGAGCCGATCGTGATCTTGATCTCTTCCGCCGTGCGCTCGCCGACCATCAGGTTGTAGACGCGCCGGATGTGGCGGATGATCGCTTCGTCGAGCTTGTTGCCCGCGACGCGCAATGATTGTGAAACGACGATCCCGCCGAGCGAGATCACCGCGACGTCGGTCGTGCCGCCGCCGATGTCGACGACCATGTTTCCCGAGGGACCGTCGATCGGCAGCCCGGCACCGATCGCGGCCGCCATCGGCTCTTCGATGATGTCGACGCTGCGCGCGCCCGCAAGCTTCGCGGCGTCACGCACCGCACGCTCCTCGACGCTCGTGATCTCCGCGGGGACGCAGATCACGACCGAGGGCTTGGGCCGGAACCAATTCGAGAAGAACGAGTGATTCTTGGTCACCTTCTTGATGAAATAATTCAGCATCACTTCGGTGACTTCGAAATCGGCGATCACGCCGTCGCGCAGCGGGCGAATCGCTTGAATGTTCCCCGGCGTGCGGCCGAGCATCTGGCGTGCTTCCTCGCCGACGGCGATCGTGCGGTTCGTGCGGACGTCCTTCGCGACGACCGACGGCTCGCGTAACACGATGCCTCTGCCTTTGACGTAGACGAGGACGTTTGCCGTCCCGAGATCGATGCCGATTTCCACTGATTGCCCCGCGGTGCGCGGCACCGAAAAAGCCCCCCACGGTGCTCCCGATGACGCTCGAACGAACGATAATCTTGACGCGCCGGCCCAAAGGGGCACAGTCGCGCTCCTATGGGCGTATTCCCTGCCGCGCCCCGTTGCGCCTAGGGCGCGGCGCTCTGCCCCGCGGCGACTCGCGGGAACTCCGACGTGTCGCCCAGGCCGAACGGCTCGACGAACGGCGTGACGCCGCTCGAGCGTTGGACTTGAGCGCCGAGCGCCGAGAGCATTTCCTCAAACCGCTCGTAGCCGCGATCGATGTATTCCAGGCCGATGATCTCCGTTTCGCCCTGCGCGGCGAGGCCCGCGATCACGAGCGCCGCCCCGGCCCGGATATCCGGCGCTTCGACCGGCGCGCCCGAGAGCGGGCCGCCGCCCTTGATCAGCGCGGCGTTACGGTCGATCTCGTAGATCGCCCCGAGCCGGCGCAATTCGTTCAAGTACGAGAAACGGGCGTTGAAGATCGTTTCCTCGACGACGCTCGTGCCCGGCGCCGTGCACAGGAACGTGACCATCTGCGGCTGGAGGTCGGTCGGAAACCCGGGATAGGGCGCCGTCACGATGTGCGTGCCGCCGGTGACCCGGCCGGCCTCGATGCGCACCCAATCGGGCCCCGAGGTCACCTTCACGCCGCACTCCGCCAGGCGCTGCGTGAGCGCGCTGACGTGGCTGGGCATGCAGCGCTTGACGGTCACGTCGCCGCGGGTCGCCGCCCCGCACAGCAGCAGCGTCCCGGTGACGACGCGGTCGGGGATGATCTCGTACTCGACGCCCGTCAGTTCCCGGACGCCGTCGATCACGATCGTCTCGCCGCCGTGGCCCGCGATCCGCGCGCCCATCGCGATCAGGAAATTCGCGAGATCGACGACCTCCGGCTCCATCGCGACGTTGCGCAGCGTCGTCGTCCCGTCGGCGAGGACCGCCGCGAGCATCGCGTTCTTCGTCGCGCCGACGCTGGGCATGCGGAACTCGACCGAGCCGCCGCGCAGGCGCCCCGAGCGCGATTTCGCGATCAGATACCCGTGCTGGTTCGCGACGTCGGCACCGAGCGCTCGAAAGGCAAGCTCGTGCATGTCGGTCGCGCGGGTCCCGAGGATGCAGCCGCCGGGGAGCGGGACTTCGGCTTCGCCGAACCGCCCCAAGAGCGGCCCGACGATGTCGAACGAGGCCGCGAGCTTGCGCACGAGCGTATAGGGCGCGCGATGGCTCGCGAGGTGGGAGGCGTCGATCGTGATCGTGCCGCCGCCTTCGGAGCGCACGCGGGCGCCGAGCGCCTCGAGCAGCGACCACATCACCGAGACGTCCGTGATCCGCGGGACGCGGTGCAGCGTGACGGGCGTCTTCGCCAGGAGCGCCGCCGCCATGATCGGCAGCGCCGCGTTCTTCGCCCCGTGCGTCTCGACCGAACCGGCCAGACGATGTCCGCCCCGGGCGCGCAGTGTCGTCTCGAGGCGATCGAGCGTATCCATTACCGCTGATTTCGGGAAAGGCGGGAGGGTTCCATGCACTAGCCCCGGTTAGGGCAGCTCCAGCTCCCACGCGTTCCAGAAAATGGAGATGCCGGGCCCGGGGCGCAGGCCGCGCAGATCGCTGTTGAACGCGGTGATGCTCTTGCGCCAGACGATCGTGTGCATCGGGACGAACTCGTGGATCCGCTCTTGCACGAGCCGGTAATACGGCGCCCGTTCCGCCTCGTCGTAGCGCGCGACGGCGAGCGCGAGCCAGCGGCCGACCTGCGGATCGGCCCAGAACGTGGTGTTTGCACCGTGCGGCGGCAGGGCGTCGGGTCCGATCGAATCGGTGTCGTCGGGGTCCGGGTACTTTTCCCACGTCGAAAGCGAGAGATCGTACTTGCCGTTGTTGAGGATCCCCCCGGCGCCGGCCGGCGCGAAGAGCATGCTCGCCGGATAATTGCGAACCTGCAGCTCGATCCCGGCCTCCCGCAGGTTCTGCTGGATGAAGATCTCGGCCGAGTCCCGTTCCGCCGCGCCCGTCGTCGACGAGATGTCCAGCGTCAGCCGGCGCGCGCCGTTGCGGCGGATCCCGTCGGCGTCGGGCGTCCAGCCGGCGACCTCCAGCAGGGCGCGCGCCCGCGCGAGGTCGTGCGGATACGGCGTCGCGGCCCGATCGAACGCCCAGCTCGAAGGGGGAATATCGGCCATGCCGGGATCCCCCAAGCCCCGATAGATCTTCTCGCGCAGGCCCTGCCAGTCGATCGCGTAGGCGATCGCTTGGCGCACGTGGACGTCGTCGAGCGGCGGGCGCCGCGTGTTGAACGCGATGTGTTCGAAGCCGAGCGTCGGCGCGAGCGTGACGTTGATGCCGGCGAGCGCCGTGACGCTCGCGTACTGCGATTCGGGGAGCTCTTGCCAGAGATCGATGTCGTGGCTCTGCAGCGCCGCGCGCAACGTGTTGTCGTTCGGGATGATCCGGTAGCGGATCTCCGAGAGCTTCGGTTTGCCGCGCCAATAACGCGGATTCGCGACGAGATCGAGTTCGACGCCGGGCTGCCATTTCACGACGACGAACGGCCCGCTCCCGACCGGCCGCAGATTGAACGCGCTCCGGTTGAGATCGGCTTCGTGCTCGAGCAGATGCTTGGGCAGAATCGCGCGCTGGATCCCGCCGCGCATGAAATACGAGAGGAACGGAGCCGAGGGCGCCTTGAGCTTGACGACCAGCGTGTAGGGATCCGCGGCCGTCACCGAAACCGCGCGATCGTTCGGATAGTGATACGGCACGTTGTTCTTCGGGTCCATGATCAGGCGCCAGGTGAACGCGACGTCCTCGGCCGTCAACGGATACCCGTCGGAAAACGTGACGCCGCGGCGCAGATGGTAGACGATCGTCTTACCGTCGGCGCTGATCCCGCCGTTTTGCCGGGTGGGGAGCGCGAGCGCGACGTCTGGGATCGTGTTCCCGCGATCGTCGAAGCGCACGAGCCCGGAGAAGACGAGCGCGGCGATGTCGCTCGAGGCGCTCTGTCCCGAGAGCAGAGGATCGATCGAATCGATGTCACGCAGCACACCGACGCGCAAGATGCCGGGTTTGGTCCAGGCGTTCGCCGCTTGCGCTCGGGCCGGGTGGAACCCCTGCACGGCGAGCGCGATCGCGAGTGCAAGCAGGACGCCGCGAAACTTCACGCGCGCACAGTTGCTGCGCGAAGCGCGGGCGTCCTCTGTCCGTGGCTACTTCGGAGTTGCGTCCGGCGTGAAGCCCAGCGCGAGCGAGTTCATGCAGAAGCGCTGCCCCGTCGGCGCGGGGCCGTCGTCGAAGACGTGCCCGAGGTGCGATTCGCAGGCGGCGCAGCGCACTTCGACGCGGCGCATCCCGTGCGAATTGTCGGCTCGCAACTCCACGCTGTCGGGATGGAGCGCCTGCGTGAAGCTCGGCCAGCCGCAGCCCGAATCATATTTGTCGCCGGAGCGAAACAGCTCGGCGCCGCAGGCGCCGCAGGTGTAGACGCCGGTGGATTTGTTGTAGAGATACTTGCCGGTCCCGGCAGGCTCGGTCGCCGCCCGCCGCAGGACGGCGTATTGGTCCGGGGTGAGCTCCGCGCGCCAATCGGCGTCGCTCTTCTCGATTTTAGGCATGGCTAACGCTTCGGCGCGCCCCCGCGGGTTCGCCTCCGAAGGCTAGCTGACGAGCGCGATTTTCGCGTTCGCGAAATCGATCGCGGCCTGCTCGCGCTCGAAATCGGGGGTTTGCGGCGCGAACGCCTTCTGGCGCTCCGTCGCGGAGGCGAGGTCTTCCCGCGCCGCGGTGAGGTCGATCTCGCTCTTGGCGAACGCCGCGTCGACCAGGACGGTCACGCGCTCGGGGAGCGCCTGCATGAAGCCCTCGCTCGTCGCGAACTCCAGCCGCTGGGGCGCACCGCCGACGACCACGTTCGCTCGCAGCACGCCGGGCTTGAGCGCCGTCAGGAACGGCGCGTGGGAGGCGAGGATGCCCTCCTCGCCCTCGGTCCCGACGCCGATCACGAGCTCCGCGTCACCCTGGAAGACGACCGCCTTCGGCGTGATCAGCTTGAACGGGAACGCCTTTGCCATCAGACCGCGGCGCCCATCTTCTCGGCGTTCGCCTTCACTTCGTCGATGCCGCCGACCATGTAGAACGCCTGCTCCGGCAGATCGTCGAGCTTGCCTTCGAGCACTTCCTTGAAGGCCTCGATCGTGTCGGCGAGCTTGACGTATTTCCCGGAGCGGCCCGTGAACTGCTCGGCCACGAAGAACGGCTGCGAGAAGAGCCGCTGCATGCGGCGCGCACGCCCGACGGCGACCTTGTCGTCGTCGGAGAGTTCCTCGACGCCCAGGATCGCGATGATGTCCTGGAGGTCCTTATAGCGCTGCAGCGTCTCTTGCACGCCGCGCGCGACGCGATAATGCTCCTCGCCGACGATCGCCGGATCGAGGATGCGCGAGGACGAGGCGAGCGGGTCGACGGCCGGATAGATGCCGAGTTCCGAGATCGCGCGCGAGAGCGCGGTCGTCGCGTCGAGATGTCCGAACGTCGTGGCGACGGCGGGGTCCGTGTAGTCGTCGGCGGGCACGTACACGGCCTGCACCGAGGTGATCGAGCCCTTTTGCGTCGAGGTGATGCGCTCTTCGAGCGCGCCCATCTCGGTTGCGAGCGACGGCTGATAGCCGACGGCCGACGGCATGCGCCCGAGCAGCGCCGAGACTTCGGAGCCGGCCTGCATGAAGCGGAAGATGTTGTCGATGAACAGCAGCACGTCGGCGCCCTTCTCATCGCGGAAGTATTCCGCCATCGTGACGCCCGTCTGCGCGATGCGGAAGCGCACGCCCGGCGGCTCGTCCATCTGGCCGAACACGAGCGTCGTCTGCGAGATGACGCCCGACTCTTTCATTTCCAGCCACAGGTCGTTGCCTTCGCGCGTGCGCTCGCCGACGCCGGTGAAAACCGAGAAGCCCTTGTGGACCTGCGCGATGTTCCGGATCAACTCTTGAATCAGAACGGTCTTGCCGACGCCGGCGCCGCCGAAGAGGCCGACTTTACCGCCGCGCGTGTACGGAGCCATCAGGTCGATGACCTTGATCCCCGTCTCGAAGATCTTCGGCGTCGGATCCTGCTGCGCGAACGTCGGCGCGTCGCGGTGGATCGGCCAGTAGGCCGCGGCCTCGACCGGCTCGTTCGAATCGATCGCTTTGCCGAGCACGTTGAAGATGCGTCCGAGCGTGCCTTCGCCGACCGGGACCGTGATCGGCGCGCCGGTGTCGCGCACTTCCGCACCGCGAACCAGGCCGTCCGTCGAACCCATGCCCAGGCACCGAACTTGGTTGTTGCCGAGTTCGCCCTGCACTTCGAGCACGAGATCGCGCGACTGCATCGCCGTCCCGCCGAGCTCGATATCGGTCGCGATGCCTTGGCTGTTCGTCCCAGGCTTCTCGTCGGCACCGACGTGCACGATGAGCGCGGTGTTGATGTTCGGCAGCGTCTCCGCCGTGAATTCGACGTCGACGACGTTCCCGAGAATCTGGACGACTTTTCCAATACCTGGCATATCTTCTTCCTTACCGTGAGTTGGTGCGCGAGCGGATCAGCCGGCGAGCGCTTCGGCGCCGCCGACGATTTCGAGGATTTCCTTGGTGATCGAGGCCTGGCGCGCCTTATTCATCTCGATCGTCAACTGATCGATCAGCTTGGTCGCGTTCTCCGTCGCGTTGTTCATCGCGACGAGCTGCGCCGCGAAGAAGGCGGCGTCGGTCTCGAGCATCGCCGAGTAGATCGTGAAATCGAGATATTTCGGCAAGAGACGCGAGAGCACGGCCTCGGGCGAGGGCGCGAACTCGACCGAGCCCTTGTATTCGGCCTTCTCCGCGCGGCCGCCGACGATCGGAACGACGTTGCGCACTTCGGGCCGCTGCGCCATCATCGAGACGAGCTTGGGCGAGATGACGACGATCGAGGAGATCTTGCCGGCGACGAAATCATCGCTGACGCGCGCCGCGACCGTCCGGGCCGTGACGAGCTTATCGCCCTGCGAGAGCGGCCAGAACTCGCTCGTCGCGCCGAAGCGGCGCACGCCGTTGCGCGCCTTCACGCCGACGGTGTACCACGCGGTCGCGGGGTGCTGGCGCCGGTACTGGTCGGCCTGGCGCACGAGGTTCTCGTTGAACGCGCCGCACAGTCCCTTGTCCGCCGTCATCAAGATGACGCCGGCGGGCGCGCCCTCGGCGCCCGGCTTCAAGAAGGGATGGTCGACGGTCCCGACGCTCTCCATCAAATCGCGCAGCATTTCGGCGAGCTGATCGGCGTAGGGCCGGGACTGCTTCTGCAGCAGTTCGGCGCGCCGAATCTTCGCCGCGGCCACCTGCTTCATCGCTTTGGTGATCTGCTGCGTGTTCTTGAAGGACTTGATCCGGTCCCGAAGATCGCGAACGCTAGGCATGCTGCACGGGCATCAGAACGAGCGGTTGAACTCGACGATCGCAGCTTCGAGCTGCTTCGCCGTGTCGTCGGAGAGTTGCGAGGTCTTGGCGATCGTTTCCGTCACCGCGGGGTACTTCTCGTGGACGAACGCGGTGAAGCCGTTGGACCATTCCTGAACGCGGCTGGTCGGGACGTTGTCGAGGAAGCCTCTGGCGGCCGCGAAGATCACGGAGACCTGATCTTCGACGGGCTGCGGCGCGAGCTGCGGCTGCTTGAGCAATTCGGTCATTTTCTCGCCGCGCGTGAGCTGCTGTTGCGTCGTCTTGTCGAGATCGGACGAGAGCTTCGCGAACGCGGCGAGCGCGCGATACTGCGCGAGGTCGAGCTTCAGACCGCCGGCGACGCTGCGCATCGCCTTGATCTGCGCGGAGCCGCCGACGCGGCTGACCGAGATGCCGACGTCGACCGCGGGGCGCAAGCCTTGGAAGAACAGGTCCGCCGTCAGGTAGATCTGCCCGTCCGTGATCGAGATCAGGTTCGTCGGGATGTACGCGGAGACGTCGCCGGCCTGCGTCTCGATGACCGGCAACGCCGTCAGCGATCCGCCGCCCTTTTCATCGGAGAGCTTCGCGGCGCGTTCCAAGAGGCGCGAGTGCAGGAAGAAGATGTCGCCCGGATACGCTTCGCGGCCCGGCGGACGGCGCAGCAGCAGCGAGACTTCGCGGTAGGCCTGGGCGTGTTTCGTGAGATCATCATAGATGATCAACACGTCTTTGCCTTCGTACATCAAGTGCTCGCCCATCGCGCAACCGGCGAACGGGGCGATGTACTTCAGCGCGGCGGGCTCGGCCGAGCTGACGGTGACGATCGTCGTGTACTCCATCGCGCCGAACTTCGCGAGCGTTTGCGCGAGCGCGGCGATCGTCGAGTTCTTCTGTCCGATCGCGACGTAGATGCAGTAGACGTTCTTGCCGCGCTGATTGACGATCGCGTCGAGCGCGATCGCCGTCTTGCCGGTCGCGCGGTCGCCGATGATCAGCTCGCGCTGGCCCTTGCCGATCGGGATCAGCGCGTCGATCGCGCGGATCCCGGTCTGTAGCGGCTGTTTGACGGGCTGGCGCTCGATGACGGTCGGGGCGGTGTTCTCGATCGTGCGGTATTGCTTGGAGACGATCGGGCCTTTACCGTCGACGGGCTGGCCGAGCGGGTTGACCACGCGGCCGAGCAATTCGTTGCCGACGGGGACCGAGGCGATGCGGCCGGTCCGGCGCACGATGTCGCCTTCCTTGATGTCCGTATCCGCGCCCATGATGACGACGCCGACGTTGTCCTCTTCGAGGTTGAGGACGATCCCTTGCACGCCGTTGGGGAACTCCACGAGCTCGGATGCTTGGGCCGCTTCGAGGCCGTAGATGCGGGCGATGTTGTCGCCGACCTCGATCACGGTCCCGATCTGGTCCTCGTGCACCGAACTCTTGTAGTTCGCGATCTGAGCTTTGAGTATTCCGGCGATTTCGTCAGCGTTGATCATCGTGTGTCCTTAGCAGAGGTGGATGTCGTCCGCGTCAGTTCTTCGCGAACAAGAGGCGGGAAAGTTCGTCCAGGCGGCCGGCGATCGAGCCGTCCACGTAGCGGTCGCCGAGGCGGATGCGCACGCCGCCGAGGATCTCGGGTTCGACCTTCTGCGTGACCTCGAAGGACTTCCCGAACTTGCGAGAGAGGCGCGCGACGATCGCGTCGAGTTCCGCCTTCTCGAGCGGCCGTGCCGAGGCGATCTCGAGGGGCTCGCGCTGGTTCTCGGCCAGCAGGAGCTTCTCGTACTGTTCGACGATCGCCCCCAGCAGCGCTTCGCGGCGCTTGCGGACCAGCAACAGAAGCGTGTGCAGCACGATCTCGCCGACCCGGGGCTCGAACGCGGCCTCGAGGGCTTTCGCCTTCTCGCCGCGATCGATGACTGGGGAGATAAAGAAGCGCCGGGTCGTATCGTCCGAGGAGATCGCGGCATAGGACTCGCGCAGATCGCGCCCGACCGCATCGGCGGAGCCGGAGTCTTTCGCGAGCGAGAAGATCGCCGTGGCGTAGCGCCGGGCGACGGTTTCGTTTGCCATCAGCGAGCCGCTCCGTCATTCTCGATCGAGTCGATCACGCTCGCGATGATGCGATCGTTCGTCGCGGCGTCGACGCGCTTGGCCGCGCCTTCGCGTGCGATATCGAGCGCGCGCTCGAGGATCCGCAGGCGCAGGCGTTCGTTCGCGGACGCACGCCCGCGGACCAGTTCACCTTCCGCGTTCACGAGCGAGCGCTCGCCGTCGGCATGCGCTTCGGCCAGGATGCGCTCGCGCTCGGAGGCGGCATCGTGGTCGCCGCGCTGACGAATGCTCGCCGCGCGCGACGCCGTGTCCGCGGTCTCGCGCCGAGCGGTCTCGAGATCGGCCTGGGCGACGGCTCGCCGCCGCTCCATGTCCTCGATCTCGGCGTTCTTCGCGGTCTCCGCGGCGGTGACGGCCGGCGCCAGGAACTTCCGAAAGAGGTAGACGAGGACGGCGACGAACGCGAGCGCGCCGAGTATCTGGCTCCAGCGCGCAAGCGATTCGTAGAACGGATCGACGGTCATCGGATCCCTCCGAACGCGAACGCCTTTTCGATCATCTGCTCGGCGAGCGAGGTTGCGAGCACGTTCTCGGAGGCTGAGGCCGCCTCGAGTTCGGCAGCGACGGTCGCCCGGTGCGCATCGGCGATCTCCGCGGCCCGCTGCGCGTAATCGGCCAAGATCCGGCCGGCTTCGGCCGAGGCCTCGGCGCGTGCCGCCGCGACTCTTTCGGCCCCGTCCCTGCGCGCCGCGGCGAGCGTCGCCTCGGCGCCGGCGCGCAACGCCTTGGCCTCGGCTTCAAACGTGACCGTATCGGCCTTGAGCCCGTCGATGTAAGCCCGTCGCTCGGCCAGCGCCTTCGTGACCGGACGCAAAAAGACGCGATCCACGATGAAGTAGAAGATCGCGAAATTCGCGAGCTGGAACCAGAACGTCCCGTCGAGCGAGAGGAACATCGGGCCTGCTTACTTGGCGAGGTGCGTCAAAAGTTCCGGAACCTTGACGACGACCAGCAGCAGATAGAACGCGAGCCCGAGCGCGATGATCGGGAACACTTCCGCGAGGCCGATGCCCAAGAACATGAACGTAAAGATGTTCGGCCGTGCTTCCGGCTGGCGTGCGATGGCTTCGACGGCCTTCGAGGCGATGACGCCGTCGCCGACGGCCGATCCAAAGGCAACACCGAGCATGATGATGCCGAAGGAGAGGATCGTCGCCGCTGCGATGATGGCTTCAGAACTCAAGGGAATACTTTCCTTTCGAGATGGGCTGACTAGTGCTCGTCCGCGACCGCTAGCGACAGATAGACGATCGTGAGCAAAGTGAAGACAAACGCCTGAATCGTTCCCACGAAGAAATTCAGGAATTGGATGATGAACGGCGCGATCGTCGCGGCGACCGACAGATTGAAGAAGCCGACCATCACCTTCGCGTTGATGATCGATGCCACGACGACGAACAGCAACTCGCCGACGAAGATGTTGAAAAAGAGCCGGGCGGCCATCGTGACCGGGCGCACGAGTTCGTCGAGGATATTGACCGGCAGCAGCGCGGCGAACGGCTGGGCCAAGTGCTTGTAGTGGCCGAGGCCCTTGGCCCGGACCGCGACGACCTGAATCATGATGAAAACGAGCAGCGCGTACGGGGCGGCGGTGTTCAGGTCCGCGGTCGGCGAGCCGCCGAACGGCAGGCCGAACAGCTTGAAGGGGATGATCCCGAACTGGTTCATCGCGAAAATGAACAGGAAGAGGGCGATGAAGAATGGCGTGAACGGCTCGGCCTTGCGCCCCAGGACGCTGTAGGCGAGGTCGGCGATGTAGGAGATGACCCCCTCGAAGACCGTCTGGACCTTCGTCGCGCGGGGCGAGGTGTAGCTCTTGCCGATCCAAGCGAGAAAGACGATCACGACGACCATCGCGATCCAGGTCGTCAACACCGTATCGGCATGCACGGTCCCGACGACCGGCAAGGTCCAGATACTATGGGCGCCTATCTCTTCTTGCAACTATCGATTCCGCTCAGAGGGCTCGCGCGACGCTGACCGCGTACAGTGCGAGGGGCAAAAAGAACCCACAGAAATAGAGCGCCATCGTCCACCACGGACCATGGAGCGCGAACTCCACGGGTACTATACCGAAGACGCAGATTCGCAGGACACTACTTAAGGCGAAAACGGCGATACTTCGGTTGTCGACGAGCCGTTCGTTCCCGCGCATTGCGAGCAATGCGTTGACGACCCCGCACGCGCCACCGAAGGCGAGGGCGACGCCGCCGATAGGAGACCACCCCGCGATGGGGATGGCCGCCACGGTCACGAGGACAAGCGACCACACGCTGATCGACCGCTTACGCGCGTAATACGCCCGTAACTCGGCCTCTACAGCGGCGTTTTCGGTTTTAGGGCCCTCTGTTTTCGAACCCTGCAAAGCAGCCCTACGCGGCCCGAAACTCTTCGGGCTCGGCTTCGCTGCGTAGCCGCGCGAGCAACCAAGCCACGATCCGTTCGGCCGCATGACCGTCGCCGTAAGGGTTGTTCGCCTTGGACATCCGGGCGTACAGTGCCGGGTCCGAGAAGAGTTCCGCCGCCGCGCCGACGATCGCGGCGGGATCGGCACCGACCAAGCGCAGGGTCCCGGCGGCGATCCCCTCGGGGCGTTCGGTCTCGTCGCGCATGACCAGGACCGGCTTGCCCAAGCAGGGCGCTTCCTCTTGGAGCCCGCCGCTGTCGGTCAGGACGAACGTGGAGCGGCCGATCGAACGGACCGTCGCGTCGTAGCCCATCGGAGCGACGAGGTGCACGCCTTCGATGCCGTCGAGAACTTCGTGCGCGAGCGGGGCGACTCGAGGCGAGGGGTGGACGGGCCAGAGGATCTGCGGCCGGGCCGGCAGACCCGCGATCGTGCGCAGCGCCTCGCAGATGCCGCGCATCCGCTCGTGATTCTCGCGCCGGTGGGCCGTCACGAAGATCAGCGGCCGCGCCTGGTCCAGCCCAGCCCATTCCGGCGGGTCGCCCGCGTACGGGCGGCGCGCGATATCGAGGAAGGCGTCGATCACGGTGTTCCCGGTGACGAAGATGTCGCGTCGCGGCACGTTCTCGGCTTCGAGGTTGGCGCGGGCCTGCGCGGTCGGCGAGAAGTGGTAGCTCGCGATCCGCCCGGTCAGCCGGCGATTCATCTCCTCGGGGAACGGCTCCCAGCGCGTGTGCGTGCGCAGCCCCGCCTCGACGTGCCCGACCGGGATCTTCTGATAGAACGCGGCCAGCGCCGCGGCGGTGCTCGTCGAGGTGTCGCCGTGGACGAGCACGACGTCCGGCCGCGCTCGCTCGAGGACGGGCTCCATGCCCTCGAGCACGGCCGTCGTGATCTGGGTGAGCGACTGGTCGCGGCGCATGATGTCCAGATCGTAATCGGGAGCGATCGCGAAGAGCTCGAGCAGGTCGTCGAGCATCTGGCGGTGCTGCGCCGTCACGCAAACGATCGGCTCGACGGCGGGCCTTGCCGCTTCGAGCGCGCGGACGACGGGGGCCATCTTGATCGTGTCGGGGCGAGTCCCGAACACCGTCATCACGCGCAAGGGACGATATGAAGTCACGAGCGCGCTCTTTCGGGCTAGCTTAGGTCCACTCCCCGGCCCAACGTTCGATCGCGCAGATGATGCCGCTGAGGGCGTCGCCCTTGGGCGTCAGATGGTATTCGACCCGAACGGGGCGCTCGGCGATCACCGTCCGGACGACGAGACCGCTCTCCTCGAACTCGCGCAGACGCTCAGAGAGCATCTTGTCGGTCAGCGCCGGGATCGCTTCGCGCAACTCACCGAAGCGGATGATGCGGTGCTGCAGGGCCCGCAGGATCGCCCCGGACCAGCGGCGGCCGATCAGCTCGACGGCCATGGTAAAGCGAGGACAGAACGCCTCGTCTTGCGCGGGCATTTCATGGGTAGTGGTTGGGGGACTTGAAACCTTACTCACTTTTATATAGTATTATACCACAGTATAGCAACTATCATTTAGGTTCACCTGAGTCGCTGAATCGGCTCGCCTTCACATCTTAGCACTCGAGGAGCACAGCATGTCCACTCTGACCACCGAGACCTACGCGATCGATCCCATTCATTCGGGGATCGAATTCTCCGTCCGCCATCTGGCGATCTCAAAGGTCCGCGGCCGCTTCAGCGCGGTCTCCGGGAGCGTCGAGATTCCCGCCGGCAGTTCGGTTCCGACCTCCGTCACGGCGGAGATCGACGTCGCGTCGATCGACACTCGCGACGCCCAGCGCGACGGTCACCTCAAGAGCGAAGACTTCTTCCATGCCGACGCGCATCCCAAGATCGCGTTCAAGAGCACGCGGATCGAAAGCAAGGGCGGCGACCGTCTGGAGATCGCAGGCGATCTCGAAATTCGCGGCGTCACGAAGCCCGTCACGCTCGAGGGATCCTTCGAGGGCCGCGCGACCGACCCGTGGGGGAACGCGCGCATCGCGCTGAGCGGATCGACCACCATCAACCGTAAGGATTTCGGCCTGGTGTGGAATCAGATCTCCGAGACCGGCGGCCTGCTGGTCGGCGAGAAGATCGAGATCACGCTCGACGTCGAGGCTATCGCAAAAAACTGACGCGGGCTGCGGGTGCGGCCGGTTAGGCCGCGCCCGCGAGCTTGAGCGGATGCGAGAAACCGCCGGCGAGCGCGTATGCGGCCACGCCGAGCATGAACGTCACGACGTAAATCAAGATCACCGCTTGGCGCACGTTGAGCCCGAAGCGAAAGACCAGGATGTGGTGGATGTGTCCGCGGTCCGCTTCGTAAAACTTCTTCCCGGCGCGCGTGCGGCGCACGATCGCGGCCGCGATGTCGACGATCGGCAGCGCGAGCGCGAGCAGCGGCACGGCGAGGCTGACGGTCAGCGCCGTCTTGCTGGTGGTCAGGACCCCGACCGTTGCGAGCATGTAGCCGATGAACAGCGATCCGGTATCGCCGAGGATGATCGATGCCGGATTGAAGTTATAGCGCAGGAAGCCCAGCGACCCGCCGATCAGCGCGCACAGCACCAGCGCCGCGACGTCGTAATGATGTGAAACCGCGATCAAGAACAGAAAGAAACCGGAGATCGCGGTGAAACCCGAGAGTAGCCCGTCGAGGCCGTCGAGGAAATTGATCGCGTTCATGATGCCGAGGTACCAGAGCAGCGTGATCGGCACGCTCGCCCAGATCGGGAACCCGAAGTATTCGCCGTCGCGGAACGGGTTCTCGACCGTGGAGATCGTGAAGCCGTAGCTCATCGAGACGAGCGCGACGACGATCTGCGCGAGGAACTTGCCGCGCGGGGAGATCGACACGACGTCGTCCCACACGCCGAAGATCAGGATCAGCGTTCCGCCGAACAGCAAGCCCAGAAAGCGATTGAGATCGTGGACGTTGTGAAACAGCGGCGTGTACTCGATCGCGTAACCGAGCGTCGCGAACAATGCGAAGGCGAACCCCAAGTAGACCGCGAGCCCGCCGATGCGCGGCTTGGGATCGACGTGCATGCGCCGCTCGCCCGTCTGATCGAGCATTCCGACGTGCAGCGCGAGCCGCCGCACGTACGGCGTGACGAGCAGCGTCGTGCCGGCCGCAATCAACAGCGCGGCCGCGTACAGGTAGCCGAGTCTCACGCGCGCGCCTCGGCCTGCGCCGGAGCGAGCGTCGCGAAGTTGACGACCGCGACCCCCGCTTCGCCCAACAGCGCCGCAGCATCGTCGTCGGGATACGGCAGATCGTACACGATCCGCTCGACACCCGCGCTGATCAGCAATTTCGAACACGAGACGCACGGCTGGTGCGTCGTGTAGGCGGTCGCACCGTCGAGGCTGATGCCGTGCAGGGCGCCTTGCACGATCGCGTTCGCCTCCGCGTGGGTCGAACGAACGCAATGTCCGTTGACCATGCGGCACCCGGCCTCGGTGCAATGCGCGACGTGGCGCGGGGCTCCGTTATACCCGGTCGTCAGGATCCGGTGATCGCGCACCAGCACCGCTCCGACGCTGGCTCGGGGGCACGTCGCGCGCGTGGCGACGGTCCGGGCGATCTCCATGAAGTACTCGTCCCAGCCGGGTCTCATCAGCGGCACCGTTCGAGGGGCAAGCTCTCACGCCCCGCGCGGACTGACGCGTACCGAGACCGGCACGGAACTCGTGCTGCCGAACATCCGGTCGCCGGCATCGCCGAGCCCGGGAACGATGTACCCGTGCTCGTTCAGGCGCTCGTCGACGGCGGCGGTGACGATCCGTACGCCCGGGCTCGCGGCGCGCAGCCGCGCGATCCCGATCGGTGCGGCGATCGCGCAAATGAACGTGAGCCGCTCGGCCCCGCGCGATGCGAGGACGCCGAGCGCGGCCGCCCCGGAATTGCCCGTCGCGAGCATCGGATCGATGACGAAGACGTCGCGTGCGGCGAGGTCGTCCGGCAGGTTCGCATAATACGGGATCGCCTCGAGCGTGGCCGGGTCGCGATAGAAGCCCAGGTGCGCGACGACCGCATCGTCGACGACCGCGAGGAAGCCGGGCAAGAGCCCCAGGCCCGCCCGCAAGATCGGCGCGACGACCGGCCTGGTTGCGATCGTGCGCTGCGCGGCGAGCGCGAGCGGCGTTCGGACTTCCCTGCGCTCGGTCGGCAGGCCGCGGGTCGCCTCGTACGCGAGGAAGAGCCCCAGTTCTTCGATGAGCCGCCGAAACAGCGCCGTCGGCGTCGCATGATCCCGCAGGCGCGCGAGCCGGTCCGCGACGGCCGGATGATCGACCACAAGCGTATGCTCCACGCCCCTCGCATACCGCAAGCACGCCCGAACCCCCCGCTCCCTCCGGCCTCCTCACCCTCTCGCAACGCGAGGACGGCGGATGCGGCGCAGGAGGGCCCGGCAGGCCTCGAGCGCTGCGGAGGCGGCCAGCACGAAGAGAAATGCCGCCGTGTACCTCGCGTGCAGCACGAGCGTCGCCGGAAGCGCCAGGACCGCCGCGAAGGCGAGGTTGCGGGCGAGCGCGCCGAGCGCGTGGCGCAGCCCCTCCGCGAGCCTGCGGCCGAGCGCGACCGGATCGGGCGCCGCCACGGCCTTCACCGGCCCCCGACGAGCTCAGCGGTTTGCTCGGCCGGGTCCGGCGAGATGTGGCGATGGTGGCCGTGTTTGTGCGGCCGCCCCGCATGCCCCGGACCGCGCTCGATCGGCCCGTGACCGCGCTCGATCGGCCCGGGGGTTCGCTCGAGCTGTCCACGGGTTCGCTCGAACTGCCCCCGAGCGCGCCCGACAACGTCGTGCACCGCGCCGGCGGCGCGGCGCGCGAGTTCGCCCGCCGCACCGATGACGACCGCATCCTTCGCCTTATCGACGAAGGCCGAACGGGTGAACTGGGCGCTGGCCTCGCCGAAGCGGGCCGGATCCGTGAGCGTCCCGGCGAGCGAGCGTGCCGCCGCGCCGGAGGAATCGACGAACGCGCGGCCGGCCTGCCCGATGAATCCGGCCGCCGCTCCGGCCGCGCCGGCCGCCGAGCGGACGACGCCTCCCGCGACCCCGGCGAGCGCGCGGCCGGCCGCGCCGAACGCTTCGCCTGCAGCCGTCTCCTCGAGCGCGGTGCCGCCGGCCGTCTCCGCGAGCGCGGCACCGGCCGGAGCGAGCAACTCCGGCGCGGCGATCCCCGCGGCAAGGGCCGCGGCGGCGATCACGGGACGCGTATTCTGCACGCCGTCGCTCGCATAGCCGGAAACGGCGGCGTTGCCGGCGCGCTCCAAACGCTCCGCTTGCTGCGGCGTCGGTGACGGAACCGTGGACGGATCGTAGGGGCGGAAGGCCGGGGTCAAGTTCGCCTGCGGCATTGCGTGCGGTACTCCCGTGGCGGGTGATTGCACCCGCCTATCACGCTCTACGCTCCCGCCGCTAGGGGCCGGCCCAGTCCCCCCGCGCGCTCAGTCCGGCGCTACGGCACGCCGTAGCGCGAGGTCAGCTCCGTCACCCGCGCACGCAATTCGTCTTGCTTCGCGCGGGCACCGATGTCGTCGAGCGCCTCGCCGATGATCCGCCCGATCTCGCGCGCATCGTCGAGCCCCATGCCGCGCGTCGTGATCGCCGGCGTGCCGATGCGGATGCCGCTCGTGATCCCCGGCTTTTGTTGATCGAAGGGGACCGCGTTCTTGTTGACCGTGATGTGGATCTCGTCGAGGTAGCTCTCGACCGCCTTCCCGGTGAGCCCCTTCGGCGTCAGATCGACGAGCAAGAGATGCGTATCGGTCCCGCCCGCCACCAGACGCGCACCGGCGCGCTGCAATTCTTCGCCGAGCGCGCGGGCATTCGCCAGCACCTGGCTCTGGTAATCCTTGAACTCCGGCCGCAGCGCTTCGCCGAACGCGACCGCTTTCGCCGCGATCGTATGCATGAACGGGCCGCCCTGCGTGCCGGGGAAGACGGCCTTGTCGAGCGCTTGCGCGTGCGCTGCCGAGGTCAGCACGAGGCCGCCGCGCGGTCCGCGCAGCGTCTTGTGCGTGGTCGTCGTCGTGAAATCCGCGAGCGGCACCGGCGAGGGATGCAAACCCGCCGCGACGAGCCCTGCGATGTGCGCCATATCGACCATGAACAGCGCGCCGATCTCGTCCGCGATCTCGCGGAACGGCGCGTAGTCCATGGTGCGCGGATAGGCGCTCGCGCCGGCGACGATCAGCTTCGGCTTGTGCTCGCGCGCGAGCGCGCGAACCTCATCGTAATCGATCAACTCGGTATCGCGCCGCACGCCGTACGCGACCGCATGAAAGTACTTGCCGCTGACCGTCACCTTGGCGCCGTGCGTGAGATGGCCGCCGTGCGGCAGCGCGAGCCCGAGGATCGTATCGCCGGGGAGCAGCGTCGCGAAAAAGACCGCGAAGTTCGCCTGAGCGCCCGCGTGCGGCTGCACGTTCGCATGCTCGGCGGAGAAGAGTTGCTTCGCGCGTTCGATCGCAAGGCGCTCGGCGATGTCGACGAACTCGCAGCCGCCGTAATAGCGCTTGCCCGGATATCCTTCCGCGTACTTGTTGGTGAGGCGGCTGCCCTGGGCTTCGCGGACCGCGGCGCTCGCGTAATTCTCGGAAGCGATCAGCTCGAGGTTGTCGCGCAGGCGGCGATCCTCGCTCTCGATCACGGCGGAGATCTCCGGGTCGGCGGAGGCGAGCAAAGAAGGAGCGAGCGTCTGCATCGTTACGGAGATCCTCGGAGGGCGCGCGGAACACGATCCGCCGGTGTTGGGGCGGACTGCTTCGACGCCCCCGGCAGCGTCACCGTTGCCCTCCGGCCGTCTCCCTCTTAGGCGAGTTCAGAGCGACAAAAGAGCCGATCGCGGTATGAGGCGATCGAAGGCAAGCCGGCTACACGCGCAAGGCGGCGGCTAGCCCCGGCGGGCGGGGCGGCGACATGCCCCCGCGGGGACGCCCGCGATTTCGCATCGTGCGAAATCGCTACTCCTCCACTTTCCCGCTCCCGCCATCCATGGCTCCGCGGGAAAGCTGGAGGCCCCGCGGGGGCATGTCGCCGCCCCACCCGCCTGCCGAATCCCTCTTCGATTGGCCGAGGAGCGCGGCGCGGGATCAGGCCGTGGCCTTGGGCGTCTCGGCGCCGCTGACGTGGCCGCGTGCGAGGTCGGCGGCCGCTTTGGCTTGCTCCGCCGCGCCGTAGCCGAGTTTCGCGACGCGGTGCTGATGGCGGCCGCCTTCGAACGGCGTGTCGAGGAACACGGCGACGAGGCGCTCGATCATCTCCCACCCGGTGAGCCGCTCGGCCAGCGCGATGACGTTCGCGTCGTTGTGCCGGCGGGCGAGTTCCGTCGAGAGCGGCTCGAACGCGACCGCGCAGCGGATGCCGGGGATCTTGTTCGCGGCGATCGAGATGCCGATGCTCGAGCCGCAGACCACGATCCCGCGCTCCGCGGCGCCGCTCGCTACCGCCTGGCCGACCGCGAAACCGAAATCGGGATAATCGACGGCCAGCGGGCCGTCGGTGCCCAGATCGAGCACCGCATGCCCCTGCGCGCGCAACAGCGCGGCGAGGCGATCCTTGAACTCATAGCCGGCGTGGTCCGCGGCGATCGCGATCTTCACACAATCTCCCTGAGGGCGCGAGTGATGTAGCGGCATCGTATCACACCGCATCGGCGCGCCGCGCGCACGGCGAGCAGGCGGTCGGGGCGGCGCCCCGAAGCGCGCTAGCGATGAAGCTCGCCTGCTCCAGCGCAGATCTTTCGCGTCAACTCGAGGCGGGCGCGCTGACGCAACTCGAATGGCTCGATTGGTGCGCGGCGCAACTCGCGGTCGACGGCGTCGTCTTCGACCTGCGCCATTTCCCGCGCACCGACGCCGACTACTTGGCGCAACTCAAGAAGCTCTGCGTCGACCTGGGGTTGACGGTCGCGGCGATCGCCGGCGATGCGCTCTTCGAGGAGGACGGAGGGGCGCTCGCGGCGGCGCTCGGCGTGGCGCTCGCGCTCGGCGCGCCGCTCGCGATCGCGCGGGCGCCGCTCGCAAGCGACGACCCGGGGGCCTACGGCCGGTTCGCCGCGGCGGCCAAGTCCGCGGCCCGCGCCGCGAAGCGTTCGAACGTCACGCTCGCGCTGCGAAACGCGCCTGGAACGCTGTGCCCCTCCGCCGCCGACTGCAAGCGCCTCACGAAGGACGTCGATAGCGCCTGGCTGCGTTTCGCGCCGGACATCGCCTCACTGGATCCGCCCGAGCAAGTGGACGGCTTCCTGCGCCGCGCCGCGATCGCGGTGCACGCGCTCGGGCCGCGGGACGACTACGCGGCGCTCGTGCGCGCGCTGGCGGACGTGCGCTCGTTCCTCGTGCTCGAACCGCCCGCGAGCGACCCGCAAGCGGCGCTCCGCGACGCCGTCGCCGGCCTGCGTCGCGCCGCGGCCGAGCTACTCATCGAGCGCCCGGTCACCCGCGCCTGACGCGGGAGAACGAGCGACAACAACCACACTTGCCGTCTGCATGCCCGGTTTGAACCTGCTATGTGCAGGTGGGTGCGGCCCGGGCGCGAGGTGTGAAGCGGGGAATGCCGTTCCCATCCTCTCGTATCCGGAGCTGATGCTCCCTTGGTGTTTTCATTGGCCCAACACCTAAGCAAGTACGCGAGCGAGCACAGTCGTCGTCTACTCGCCATTGTCCCACCTCGGTCAAGTCTTGACGAGACTTGGAGAGTATGAGCATGGGCCGCGGGACGTCCGCTTTCGCGACGGAAGGGAGCGCTAGCCCCGCCGGCCCGTGCCGTCCGCGCCGTCGCCGAAGCCGAACTCGAGCGGGGAACCGGGCGGCGGCGGGGCGGCCGGCCGCCGCGCCGGCGGCGGCGGGCCGGGCGCGCCCGGCGGCCGGGGCGGGAGCTGCTCGCCGAGCGGCGCGATGCATTCCGGATCGTCGTGCACGACGGAGTTCACCCGCGGCGAAACGGGCGTCGCGCGCATCTCCCCGGCCGGGTACGGACGCAGCAGCGGCAGCATCAGGTCCGGCGCGACCTCTCCCGGCGAGAGCCAACGTTCGTAATCTTCGGGATGGAGCATGACCGGCATGCGCTCGTGGATGCGGCCGACGAGCTCGTTCGCGGCCGTCGTCACGATCGTGACGGAATCGATCGGCGGTTCGTGCGGCCGCTCGCGATGCGCCCACAGGCCGGCGAACGCGAACGGGTCGCCCGATTTCAGCGTGTAAAGGATCGGGAGCTTGCGGCCGTCGGGCGTGCGGTGCCACTCATAGAAGCCGTCCGCGAGAACGAGCGCGCGGCGGCGGACGAGCGCGTCGTGGAACGCCGGGCGCTCGAGGAGCGTCTCGGCGCGCGCGTTGATCAGGCGGCTCCCGATCGCGGGGTCGCGCGCCCAATTCGGCACGAGCCCCCAGCGCAACGCGACGATCTCGTGCCGCCCGTCGTTGCGCACCGCGAGCACGTCATCGGTCGGGGCGACGTTCCAGCGCGGCAGCCCGTCGGTGACGAGCTGAAAATGCGGAAACGCGCGCGCGATCGCGTCGACCCGGCTCATCGTATAGCGCCCGCACATCACGGCGCTTTCTGGCCGCCGGCGCGACGCTCCCTCAAGGGAGGCCGGGCGTTCCGCCGATCGCGCCCTTGCTCCCGAGGACCGGCTTGAATGCCGCCAGCGCTCGCGCCCGCGCGTAACCATGCTCGACGATCGGCGCCGGATAGTCCCGGCCCAGCACGAAGCCGATGCGCTCGGCCTCGAGCGGCGGCAGCCTCTGCGGCGCATGGATGAAGTCGCCCGGGAGCGCTGCGAGCTGCGGCAGCATGGCGCGTATGAACGTGCCGCCGGGATCGAACTTCCGGCTCTGCAGTTCCGGGCTGAACACGCGAAAGTACGGCGCCGCGTCCGTGCCGGTCGAGGCCGCCCATTGCCAGCCGCCGTTGTTCGAAGCGAGGTCCGCATCGGCCAGGCGTTGCTCGAAGTAGCGCTCGCCACGGCGATAATCGATCAGCAGATGCTTGGTGAGGAACGATGCGACGATCATGCGCAGCCGATTGTGCATCCAGCCCGTCGCATTGAGTTGGGCCAGCGCCGCATCGACGATCGGGTACCCCGTGCGCCCTTCGCACCACGCAGCAAAATCGCCGGGCGCCTCGCGCCAGGGCACCTCGCGCGCCGCGGCCAGGAACGGTTCGCGCGCGACCCCGGGGAAATTCGCGAGGATCTGAAGATAGAAATCGCGCCAAATCAGCTCGGAGAGCCACGTTTGCGGACCGATTCCACCGCCCGCGTGCAGCGCCGCCGCGACGCAGGTCCGGATGCCGATCGTTCCGGCGCGCAGATGCGGCGAAAGATGCGAGGTCCCGTCCAGCGCCGGATGATTGCGCTCGCGCTCGTACGCGGCGAGCGGCCCCGCGCGAAAGCGCGCGAGCAGCGCCGCCGCCTCGCGTTCGGTGACGCGCGGGAACTCGGGCAGGCGGACTCGCCCGTAGTCCTCCGGCGCGGGGATCTCACGCGTCGCGCCGAGCGCGGCGCGCGGCAGAAAGCGCGCCCGTGCGATGTTCTCCGAGGGGAGCGGCGGGCGAGGGTCCGCCGCCAGGCGCTCGAGCCAGCGGCGTTTGTACGGCGTGAACACCGTGTACGGCTCGCCCGAGGCCTTGCGCACGTCATCCGCCCAATAGTAGGCGTGATCGCGGGCGAGCACGACGCCGCGGCCGCTCGCGCGAAACGTCGCGGCCACGGCCGTATCGCGGACGCGCGCCTGCGGCTCCGGGTCTTCCGCGAAGAACAGGGCGTCGAGTTCCAAGCGTTCGGCGAGCGCCGCCAGTTCGGTCGCGCATGCGCCCTCGAGCAGCACGAGATCGCTGCCGCGGCCGCGCAGTTGCGAGCGCAGAGCGCCGAGCGCATCGAAGAACGCGGCGACGATCGGCGCGCCTGCGCGCTCGCCCCGCAGGAGCGGAGGATCGAGCACGAACGCGCACACGAGCGTCTCGCTCTGCTCGGCAGCCGCCCATAGGGCGGCGTTATCCGCCAGGCGCAGATCGCGGCGCAACCAGACCAGCGCCCGGCGAAAGCGAGACTGCATCGCTCGATTCCGCTTTCGCGCCGAGGGTCGAGGACCTGCGTCGCGCCGAGCCTAAGTCGCACGCATGGATCTCTCGATCTCCGAGCTCGTGCTCCCCCTCGTCCACACGTTCACGATCACACGCGGCTCCGAGACCGCCTCGCACACGGCGCTCTTTCGCTTGCGCTGGAACGAACTCGAAGGTTTGGGAGAATCCTCGCCGATCCCGCGCTACGGCGAGAGCCTCGCGTCGGTGCAAGGCGTCTTCCGCGCGCGCGATCTGAGCGGCGAGACGCCGTATGCGATGGAGCGGCTGCTCGCGGATCTCCCGCCGGCCGCGCGCTGCGGTCTCGACATCGCGCTGCACGATCTCGTCGGAAAAGACGTGAACCGCCCGCTGTGGCAGTTGCTCGGGCTCGACCCCGCGCGCACGCCGACGACCTCGTTCACGATCGGGATCGATACGCTGGAGGTGATGCTGCGCAAGCTCGACGAGATCCGCGCTCATCCCGTGATCAAAGTGAAGGTCGGAACCGGCAACGAGATCGAGATCATCGAGGCGATCCGCGCGCACTACACCGGCACGATCCGCATCGATGCGAACGAAGGCTGGAGCGCGGAGCAGAGCGTCGTGGTCTTGCGCGAGTTGGAGCGCTTCGAGATCGAGTTCTGCGAGCAACCGATCCCGGCGGGCTCACCCGAACGATTGCGCTACATCCGCGAACGCGTCAACATTCCGCTGGTGACCGACGAGGATTCACGCAGCGCAAGCGATCTCGGCCGTCTGGTGGGCTGCGTCGACGGCATCAACATCAAGCTCGTCAAATGCGGCGGGATCCGCGGCGGACTCGCGATGATTCACACCGCGCGCGCTCTCGGTTTGAAGATCATGCTCGGCTGCATGGTCGAAAGCCAGATCCTCACGACCGCGGCGGCCCACCTCTCGCCGCTCGTCGATTGGGCCGATCTCGACGGCCCCTTCCTCACTGCGGAAGATCCTTTCGACGGCATCCGCTACGCGAACGGCAAGATCGTTTTACCGCGCGGCCCCGGGCTCGGCGTCCGCGAGCGCCCGGCGGTCCCCGCCGGCTAACGCGCAACGCGGGGGGCCGGCGCGGCGCGGCGCGGAAGTGCGCTTCGTATGCGCCGTTATGCCGTCCTCGCTTTAGATTCTTTCACGACCCGCAGCGCCAAGACCGCGCACGGGGTCATCGCGTATTCGAAGGACGCGATCGCCGCCGTCATCGATCCTTCGTGCGCCGGGAAGCGCATTCTCGAGGTGATGCCGCACCTGCGCCGAGACGCACCGATCGTCGCGAGCGTCGCCGAAACGCTCGCCTACGAACCGACCTCGCTGCTCGTGGGCGTCGCACCGCCGGGCGGCGCGCTGCCGCCGAGCTGGCGCGCGGCGATCCTCGCGGCGCTCGATGCGAAGCTCGAGATCGTCAGCGGATTGCACGAGCAGTTGCGCGACGATCCCGAGTTCGCGGCCGCGGCCGCGCGCAGCGGCGCTGCGATTTGGGACGTGCGCTTCCCGCCCGAGGTTCCGTTGTTCTCGGGCGAAGCTTGGCGCGTGCCGGCGCGCGTCGTGCTGACGGTCGGCAGCGATTGCGCCGTCGGCAAGATGACGGTCTCGCTCGAGCTGCAGCGCGCCGCGCTCGATCGCGGCGAACGGGCCGGCTTCGTTGCGACCGGCCAAACGGGGATCATGATCGCCGGCAGCGGGATCGCGATCGATCGCGTCATCGCCGATTTCGCGCCGGGCGCCGCGGAAGCGATCGTCGTCGAAGGCGCACGCGAGGCGGATCTGCTCTTCGTCGAGGGACAAGGGGGCATCAATCACCCCGCGTACGCGCCGGTGACGCTCGCGCTGATGTACGGTGCGGCACCGGATGCGCTCGTGCTCGTGCATTACGTTGCACGTGACTCCGTCGAAGGCTACGGCACGCCGTTGCTTTCGTACCGGCGCTTGATCGAGGTCTACGAAGGTCTCTGCGCGACCGTCAAACCCGCCCGCGTCGCCGGCATCGCGCTCAATACGCTGGGTCTCGACGATGCCGGCGCGCGCGCCGCGATCGAGCATGCGCGCAACGCGACCGGGCTCCCGGCCGACGACGTCGTGCGCTTCGGTCCGCACGCGCTCTACGACGCGATCGCCCCGGCGCTTCGCGAAAAGACGCAGCCGCTGCAACGCGAGGCCTCGCCCGCATGAGGTGGGCGCCGTTCGCGCGCGGCCACGCCTGAGCGCGCGAGCCGCGCACGCGCGGTTCGCCGCGCTCGCAGCGGCGGCGTGCATCGCGCTCTCCGCCTGCGCGAAGGTCGAAACGCAAGCGCCGGCGGCGCATGCCAAGAATCCGTGGACGCAGAGCGATCGCTTGCGCTTGGGATACCCGGACGAGCCCGACAACCTCAATCCGATGTTCGCGCACGCGGCCGCCGCCGACGAGACCGCATCGCTCCTGTTCGCGCCCGTCTTCCGCTACGACGAGCACGGCGAGCTCATCCCCGAGCTCGCGACCGCAGTCCCGACGTATGCGAACGGCGGGATCTCGCGCGACGGCAAGACGCTCGTGCTGCATTTCCGGAAGGGCGTGACCTGGTCGGACGGCGCGCCGCTGGACGCGCGCGATCTGCGCTTCACCTGGCGTGCGGTGATGAACGATGCGAACGCCGCGACGACGCGCGCCGGATGGGACGACATCGCCTCGATCGATCTGCCGGACGTTCACACGGCGCAGATCCGTCTGAAGCGAACGAACGCCGCGATCTTGGGCATCTTCGCGATCGGCTCAGGGGCCGCCGCGATCCCCCCGCTCCCCGAGCATCTGCTGGGGCGGCTCCCCGACCTGAACCGGGCCGCGTTCAACACCCAACCGATCTCGAGCGGTCCGTATCTGCTGCGCACCTGGCATCACGGCTCCTCGCTCGAGTTCAGCGCGAATCCCTCATACTGGCGCGGCAAGCCGAAGATCGCAGCGCTCTCATGGCGCGTGATCCCCAACCCCGACACGCTGTTCTCGCAGTTGCAGACGCACGAAATCGACGTCTATCCCAACGTGACCGAGAACCAGATCGCGCGGCTGGCCGGGCTCGCGGGGATCACCGTCGCGAAGCGCCCGATCGCGAACTGGCGCCGGCTTTCGATCAATTGCAGCAAGCCCGCGCTCCGCGACGTGCGCGTCCGCCGGGCGATCGCGCAGGCCGTCGATTGGGACCGGCTCAACCGCACGGTCTACCACGGTTACAATCTCCGGGCGAGCAGCGACATCATGCCCGGAACGTGGGCCGCGCCGCGGATCCCGTTCTACCCGCACGATCCGCTCCACGCAGCGGCCTTGCTCGACGCGGCCGGGTTTCGTCCCGGCCCCGACGGCGTGCGCGCGAAGGGCGCGATCCGCCTCGCGCTGACGCTCTCGAGCACGAACAAGCCCGCCAACGAGCAAGCGGAAGTGCAAATGCAACAGGAGCTGCGCGCGATCGGCATCGAGATCGCCGTCAAGAACTATCCGGCGAGCCTGCTGTTCGCGCAGAACGGTCCGCTGTACGGCGGCACGTACGATCTCGAATGGTCGATCGACACGAACGTGCCGGACCCCGACAACCAAGGCAGCTTCAGCGCCGACTTCATTCCGCCGCACGGCGCGAACACGTCGTTCTTGAACGACCCGGCGATCACGCGCCTGGCGGATGCGGCGCTGCGGACGTTCGACCGGCCCGCGCGCAAGGCGCTCTACCAACAGGAGGAGGAGCGCATCCACGAGCTGGTCCCGGTCGTGTTCTTGTATTGGGAGAACGGCTACTCCGCCTACAACAGCGACCTGCGCGGCTATAAGCCGGCGCAGTTCGTCGCCGATAACTGGAACGCGTGGGAATGGGAGCTGGCACCGTGAGCTTGGAGGGCGCAGAGCCGCCGGCTGCGGCGATGAGGGCGGGAAGGGCGAGCGCCCGTCGCCAACCCACGAACCAGGAACGGAGCGCGACCATGCTCTCGAAGCAGATGGCCGAGCAAACGGCATTGGACGACCGAACCCTCAAGCAGCGAGGCCGCACACCGTTCGTGGCTATTTTCGACGCGGACGGGGTGCTGGTGGCGGCCCAGACGACCACGCATGAATTCGCCGCGCTCGCGACCGGCGCAGCCTCGAGCGAGGACGCCGCGCTCGTGCGCGACCTCGTGCGGCGAACGGCCGTGCGCTGGGCGGCGGAACGGCGCGCGCACCCCGAGCGCGTCCTGCTCAAGCCCGCTTTGATGGTCACGCTGATCCCGCTCGCGGGCCCCGGGGGCACGCTCGTCGGCCTGACGTTCGAACGTTTCGCCACCCGCGAGGCGCTGGCCCGGAGCATCGCGGCGTTCGGGATCACGCGCCGCGAAGCCGAGGTGCTGCGTCTGATGCTGGACGGACTCTCGAGCGTGCTGATCGGCGAGCGCCTGCACATCTCGCAGGCGACCGCCCAGGGACACCTCAAGCGGCTGCTCGTCAAGACCGATTCCAAGAACCGCGCGCAGATGATCGCGCGGGTGTTGGGCTGGCAAGGCGGCGAGAGCTGAGCCGAAACGCGCGTGCCTAAGACCCAGCCTCGCGAGCGTTTGCGGACGGCGCACGATCTCGCGACGGACGCGCCGCTCCATCTGGTGCTGGTCGAACCGCAGATCCCGCCGAACACCGGGAACGTCGCGCGGCTTTGCGCCGCGACGGGCTGCGCACTCCACCTCGTCGCGCCGCTCGGCTTCTCGCTCGACGATCGCGAACTCAAGCGCGCGGGCCTGGATTATTGGGACGCGCTCGAAGTGACCGTTCACGAGTCGCTCGAGGCCGCGCTCCCGCGGCTCGCGGGGCGAGCGTGGTTCCTCAGCACGCGCGGAACGCGGCGCTACGACGACGCGCCGTTCGCGTTCGGCGATGCGCTGGTCTTCGGAAAGGAGACGGCGGGGCTGCCCGGCGAGCTGCTCGCGGCGTACCCCGAGCGCACGCTCAACATCCCGATGCGCGAGGGCGCGGTCCGCAGCCTCAACCTCTCGACCGCGGTCGGGATCGCCGCCTATGCCGCGCTCGCGAAGCTCGGGTTCCCCGGCCTGGGCTGATCCTACGAGGCCCGCGCGCCCGGATGGAACGTCAGCGCGAGGCCGTTCATGCAATACCGCAGCCCGGTCGGCTTCGGGCCGTCCGGGAACACATGCCCGAGATGACCGCCGCACCGGCGGCAGTGGACCTCGGTGCGCTCTTCGAGCAGGCTGCGATCGCTCGAGGTCCGGATCGCGTTCGGGAGCGGTGCGCTGAAGCTCGGCCATCCGGTCCCGCTCTCGAACTTCGCCGCGGACGAAAACAGGGCCAGATCGCAACCCGCGCACGCGAAGATGCCGGGGCGATGCTCGCCGTTGAGCGGGCTCGTGCCGGCGTACTCGGTCCCCTGCCGGCGCAGCACGCGAAAGCGCTCGGCGCCCAGCTGCTTGCGCCACTCGTCATCCGAGCGAACGATCTCGAAGGTCTCCGCCGCGCGGGCCGGGCGGCGGAGGCCGAGCGCGGCCAACCCTGCGAGGACGGCGAGCGCGGCGCGGCTGCGTTTCATGTCCCAGAGCCTAGCACGAGCGGCGCGGGGCTTCCGTAAGGCAGCCGACATTCGGCGCAGGCGCACCGCGGCCGGGATGTGAAGAGGCCCGCGCCGTTTCCGGCACGGGCCTCTCCCCTTCGGTGAACCGGGCTCAGACGGGCGAGAGCGTCTTGCGATCCGCGCCTAACTGGGCTTCGGTGATCGCGAGGATCGAACTCGAGCCGTTCTTGATCTCATGCCGGTAGGCCAGCGCCAACGGCAGCACGTGATCCGCGTAGAACCGCGCGGTCGTGACCTTCGCCTGGTAGAAGTCGGCCTCGCGATCGCCCGCCGCGAGCCGCGCCTGCGCGACCTGCGCACCGCGCGCGAGCTGCCAGCCGCCGGCGACCGTGCCCCACAGCTTCAGGTAGGGCACCGAGCCTGCGAACGCGCCCGGCAGGTTCGCGAGCGCATTCATGCCGAGCCACATCGACGCATCGCCGAGCGCGGCCACGGCCTTGCCGAGCATCTCGCCGATCGCCTTGAGGTCCGCGTTCTCGCTCTTCGCGAGCTCCTCGGCGAGCTTCTGAATGCGGCCGATCACGATCGACGCCGTCTTGCCCTGATCCTTGAGCAGCTTGCGGCCGAGCAAGTCGTTGGCCTGGATCGCCGTCGTGCCTTCGTAGATCGGGGTGATGCGCGCATCGCGGAAGTATTGCGCGGCGCCGGTCTCCTCGACATAGCCCATGCCGCCCTGGACCTGCATCGCGAGCGAGGTCAGTTCGGTCGAGGTTTCGGTCGACCAGCCTTTGACGATCGGCGTCATCAGCTCGACGAACGCTTGCGCTTCCTTGCGGGCCGCTTCGTCCGGGTTCGCCGCGGACTGATCGATCGCGGCTGCCGTGACGAACGCGAGCGCGCGCTGCGCTTCGACGGTCGACTTGATCGTGAGCAGCATGCGGCGCACGTCGGGATGGTTGATGATCGCGACGGGCTTGTAGTCCTTCGAGCCGAGCAGCGCGCTCTGGATGCGTTCCTTGGAATATTCGAGCGCGAGCTGATAGGCGCGGTCCGAAACCGCGAGGCCTTGCACGCCGACCGAGAACCGAGCCAGGTTCATCATGACGAACATGTACGAGAGGCCCTTGTTCTCCTCGCCGACGATGTAGCCGATCGCGCCGTCCTTCTCGCCGTAGTTCAAGACGGCGGTCGGGCTCGCATGGATGCCGATCTTGTGCTCGATCGAGGCGCAATTGACGTCATTGCGCGCGCCGAGCGAACCGTCCGCGTTCACGAGGAACTTCGGAACGATGAAGAGCGAGATGCCCTTGACGCCGGGAGGCGCCGTCGGCGTCCGCGCGAGCACCAGGTGGACGATGTTCTCGGACATGTCGTGCTCGCCGTAGGTGATGAAAATCTTGTTGCCCGTGATGCGATAGTGATCGCCCTCCGGGACGGCGCGCGTGCTGACCGCGGCGAGATCGCTGCCGGCCTGAGGCTCGGTGAGATCCATCGTCCCGGTCCATTTGCCGGAAACCAAGTTCGGAACGTAGGTCTGCTTGAGTTCGTCGGTCGCGTACAGCAGGATCGCTTCGATCGCGCCCTGGTTGAGCAACGGCCCCAGCGCAAAGCCCATGTTCGACGCGTTCCACATCTCGAGCGTGGCGGTCGAAAGCAGCTGCGGGAGCCCCTGCCCGCCGAACTCGACCGGCATCGGAAGACCGATCCAGCCGGCCTCGCCGAACTGATGATAGGCTTCCTTGAAGCCCTTGGGCATGTGGACCTCGCCGTCGACCCAGACGGCGCCTTCGCGGTCGCCCACTACGTTGAGCGGGTCAAGCACGTTGCTCGCGAAATTCGCGGCCTCGGCCAGGATCGGTTCGGCCATCTCGGCCGCCTCTTCGAACCCCGGAAGCTTCGAGATCTCGTCGAGCCCCGCCAGTTCAAGCGCGAAGTGCATGTCGCGAAGGGGGGCTTGGTAGCTGCTCATCATGTTCTCCTGAATGTCGTCGGTCAAAAGAAGCTTTGCGGCCGACAGACCCGTCGCCCTGCCGTACCAAGTTTCGCGTTCGGGGCACGATTACTTGCAAACTGCAAGTGAAATGGCGGTCGCGGGGACCCGTTGGGCAGCCAGGCCGAGGGGCCGCTGCGCGCCCGCCGTAAGACCCGCGCATGTCCGATCCCTCGCACCACCGCCTTTCCCTGGAGCGCATCGAGCTCGCCGCCCGCACGATCGAACCGGCCTTCTTGAACTCCCCGCAGTACGTCTGCGAGCCGCTCGGCGCCGAGCTGGGTGCGCGGGTCGCGCTGAAGGTCGAGACGCTGAACCCGATCCGCTCCTTCAAAGGGCGCGGGGCCGACTTCTGCGTCTCGCAGCTCCCCGCGACGGAGAAGATCGTCTGCGCGAGCGCCGGCAACTTCGGCCAGGCGCTGGCCTACGCGTGCCGCAAGCGCAAGCTCGAGATCACGATCTATGCGAGCGTCAACGTGAATCCGCTCAAACTCGAGCGCATGCGCGCGCTCGGCGCGCGGCTCGTGCTCGAAGGCGAGGATTTCGATGCTGCCAAGCTTGCCGCGAAACGCTTCGCCGAGCAGAGCGGCGCGCGCATGATCGAAGACAGCCTGGACCCGGCGACCGCCGAAGGCGCGGGGACGATCGCCCTCGAGCTGCTGCGCTTCCCCGAGCCGCTCGACGCGATCGTCGTCCCGCTCGGAAACGGGGCGCTGCTCGCGGGGATCGCCCGCGTGATCAAAGCGAGGAACCCCGCGATCCGCGTCGTCGCGGTGCAAGCCGCGGGCGCCCCGGCGATGATCGAATCGCTGCGCGCGAACCGCGTCATCGAGCACGAGCGCGTCGCCACGATCGCCGACGGCATGGCGGTGCGGATCCCCGTGCCGGAGGCGCTCGACGATCTGCGCGGGCACGTCGACGAGATGCATCTCGTCGAGGAGGAGTCGCTCCTCGAGGGGATGCGTTTGCTCCACCTGCACGCCGGGATCGTGGCCGAGCCCTCGGGAGCGGCCGGAGTCGCGCTGCTCGCCGAGCGCCGCGAGCTCTTCGCGGGACGCACGATCGCGACGATCGTCTGCGGCGGGAATCTCACGCAACGCCAGATGCGGCGCTGGCTCGATTCCTAGATTGCCGCCGAGCGCTAATGCGCGGGCGGCGCTTTCCTCGGTTTCATCAATTCCCATTCGGCATCGCTGACCAGCGCTCCGAGCGCGTTGAACTCGCCCGCTCCCGCAAGCGATTCGCCTCCGTCGATCGTGATGATGTCGCCGTTGATGTAGGCGGCGCGATCGCTCACGAGATACGCGGCGAGATCCGCGAGTTCGCCGAGCTCGCCGAAGCGCCCGAGCGGCACGCGCGCGAGCGCGCCTTTCTCCAAACGCTCGAGCGGCATCAATCGTGAGAACGCGCCTTCGGTCTTGAACGGTCCGGGTGCGATGCCGACGAAGCGAATCCCGCGCCCGCCCCATTCCGCCGCGAGACTCTTGGTCATTGCATCGACGCCGGCTTTCGCCATCGCGGAGGGAACGACGAAGCCTGAGCCGCTGCGAGCGTACGTCGTGCTGATGCTCAGCACCGTCGCATGATGCTTCGCCGCGAGCCAACGTTTGCCGCACGCGAGCGTCACGTTCACCGTGCCGTGCAACACGATGCGCAGCACGGCCTCGACTGCGCGCGGTGAAAGATCCTCCGTGCGCGAGATGAAGTTGCCGGCCGCGTTGTTCACGAGCACGTCGAGCGGGCCGCGCTCCCAAACGCGCTCGATCATCGCCTCGACCGCTTCGACGTCGCGCACGTCGCAAACGTACGTCTCGACGGCTCCGCCGGTCGCCTCCTCGAGCTCGCTCTTGGTCTTGGCGAGCACGTCGGCGCGCCGCCCGCAGATCGCGGCGCGCGCCCCCAGCTCGAGAAAGCGCTGCACCATCGCGCGTCCGAGACCCGTGCCGCCGCCGGTCACGAGAATGCGCTTGCCGGCGAGAAAATCGTTTACGAACATGCTCGCGCCTTCTGCGCCGGCAGGGATTTCACTTGCATCATGCAAGCAAACCGAGCATGTCGAAGCAGCGCTTCCGCCGCGAGAACTGCTCTGTCGCGCGTTCGCTCGAACTCGTCGGCGAATGGTGGAGCATGCTGATCATGCGCGAGGCGTATTACGGCACGCGCCGTTTCGACGATTTCCAGCGCAATCTCGGGATCGCGACGAACATCTTGACCGCGCGTCTGCGCTTGCTCGTGCGTAGCGGCCTCTTGCAAAAATGCGCGGATCCGGTCGATCGGCGGCGCTTCGATTACCGGCTGACCGAGAAAGGCCGCGACCTCTTCCCGGCGACGATCGCGCTCTTGCAATGGGGCGATCGCTGGCTGCAGACGCCGGACACGATCCCCCTGAGGGTCGTCAGCAAGGCGGACGGTGCGCCGATCGCGCCGGTGGTGATCCGCTCCGCATCGGGGAAAGAACTCACCGTGCGCGACATCACCTGGAAGCCCGGCCCCGGTGCGACCCCGGCGCAGCGTCTGCGCCATTCGAACGTCGACGGCGCCAAGACCGCCGCCAAAGCCGGCCCGCCGCTCGCCGCGCGGCGCAAGCGAGCGGCGGCGGGCGGAAGCCCGTAGGCCGTGCGCGGCGCCGCGCTCGCCCCCGCCGGCGCCGCGGAAGCGCGCCGGCTCGCGGAGATCGAGCGTGGGGTGGTGGCATGCACCCGCTGCCCCGAATTGCGCGCGTATTGCGGCGAGATCGCCCGCCTGAAAAAGCGCGAGTACGCGGCGTGGACGTATTGGGGTAAGCCGGTCCCGGCGTTCGGCGATCCCCGCGCGCGCGTGCTGCTCGTGGGGCTCGCGCCCGGCGCGCACGGATCGAACCGGACGGGGCGCATGTTCACGGGCGACGCGTCGGGCGTTTGGCTCTATCGCGCGCTGCATCGCGCGGGCTTCGCGAGCCAAGCCGAGCAGCGCGATCGCGGCGACGGGCTCGTCCTCACCGATGCGCTGATCACGGCGGCGTTGCGCTGCGCGCCGCCGCACAACAAGCCCACGCCGCAGCAGATCCGCAGCTGCGCGCCGCACCTCCAGGCGGAACTCGCCCTGCTCGCGGATCTGCGCGTCGTCGTCGGGCTCGGCGCGATCGGCACGCGCGCCGCGTTCGAAGCGCTGCGTGCAGCCGGTTACGTCTTCGCGGCCAAGCCCGTCTTCGCGCACGGCGCCGAATCGATCGCCTCGCACGCCGTCCGCGCGCCGCTGACGCTGCTCGCTTCGTTCCATCCGAGCCGCCAAAACACGAACACGGGAAAGCTGACCGAGCCGATGCTCGATGCGATCTTCGCCCGCGCGCGTGCGTTGGTTGCAGGATGAACGCTCGCACGGCGCTGCGCCCCGCGACGATCGCGTTCGCGCTCGCGCTCGCGGCGCGCGCGGCCGGTGCGCAGACCCCGGGCCCGGCCGCGGCCGTGCCGCAGCCGAGCGCGAGCGCTCCGGATGCGAACGAGATGTACGACCGCGCGCGCGCCGCCGCGAAAGCGCGCACGCTTCCGCCGTACCTCTCGTACGACACGCATGCCACGTTCGAACGCAAGGGCAAGATCAAGGCCGAACATCTGCGCGTCGTGCTGCGCACGGCGGACGGTAAGAGCTACATCACGCCGGTTCCGGATTCGCCGCGCGATCGCATCGACACCACGCCGCGAGTCGAAGACCATCCGCCCTACAAGCTCTCGCCGTTCAACACGTTTGGACTGATCGAGCGAAAGCCGGGCGAGACGCCCTCGATCTATGACGCGCGCGGCACTCCGGCCCCAATGCCGAGCGAACCGGCGGTGATCGGCAGCGTGACGGTCACGGCGCGCGCGTACGACGTCAGCTTCGTCGGCACCGAGACCCTGGCGGGTCACGCCGTCTACCACCTGGCGCTGCGCCCGGTGCGAGATCCCGAACATTACCGTTTGCGCGAACTCTTCGTCGCGACCGATTCCTACCGGCTCGAACGCTCGGTGATCCAAGCCTACGGCGCAGCAGGTCCGTTGCACACGCGTCCGCTCGTCACGATCGACTACGCGCCCGCCGGCGGCGCGCAAGCGATCGCGCGCATCAGCGTCGACATCACGCTGCGCGCGCTATTCTTCGCTTACGGCGGACACGGCGAATATCGGGCGGAGCACGTCGAAACGCCCGCGACGGAGCCGGATTGGATGTTCGACGCGCACCTGCTCGCCGAGCACGAGCGCGCGTCGAAATCCGGCGCACACCTCTAGCCGGCGGCAAAGAGATGGGGATGCCGCCGCGAACGCTCTGCGCGATGGATCTCGTGGGGCCCGCATGGCCAGCGTGAGCGGCGGCGTATCAAGCGCGGCCGTCGCTTCGCCGGCCCGGCGGCCCGAAGCGGCGTGGATCGGGGCGTCGATCGTGCTCCCGCTCGCGGCCCTCGGCGCGATGGTCGCGCTCACCGGCCTGGAAGCGACGCAGTACTCGAACTACATCTACTTAGCCGACGCTTGGCGGCACGGACGGCTCTGGATCCACTTCCCGGGACCCAACATCGACGCGATCCCCTTCCACGGGCGCGCGTACGTCATCCAAGGCCCTACGCCCGCCCTGCTGATCTTTCCGTTCGTCTGCATCTTCGGTCTCGATACGAACCAGACGATGCTCAGCGCGGCGCTCGGCGCCGTTTCCGTCTTCGCCGGCGTGCGCCTATGCCGGAATCTCGGCGTGGCGTTACCGGCGACGATCCTGCTCAACGCCTTCATGTTCTTCGGCACGAGCATGTTCACGTGCTCCGCCTACGGGTCGGTCTGGTTCCTGGCGCACGTCAGCGCGGCGGCGTTCACGCTGCTCGCGCTGGCGGAACTCTTCGGAGCAGGCAGAGGATGGCTCGTCGCGCTCTGGGCGCTGGCGGCGGCCTTTTCGCGAATGCCGATGCTCGCGGCAGTTCCGGTCTATTTCGTGATGCTGGGACTGCGGCCGGAGCGGCGCGCGCAACTCGCGTCGTACGCCGCGGTGTGCCTCGCCGTGGCGCCGCTCTCCATCTGGTACAACCTGGCTCGCTGGGGCACGTTCAACGACATCGGCTTCACGCGCTTTTATCAGATCATGGACGTGACACACCCGAATACCGGCTACCCGTTCTCGCTTTCAAACCTCGACACACAGCTGCGCGCGTTCTTCCTGGGGCCGCCGCCGTTCACCGGACGCTTTCCATGGGTCGATCCCGGGATGTTCGGGACGTCGCTCGAGTGGGTCAGCCCGGCGCTCGTCCTGGCCTTTCTGTCGCGCTCCAAGGCGGCGCTCCCGTTGTGGCTGATGGCCGGGCTGACGGCCGTCCCCCTGTTCTTGTACTACGGCGCGGGCGACGCTCAATTCGGTATGCGGCATGCGCTCGATTTCGAGCCGTTCCTCTTCGCACTGATCGCGCAGGCCGCGGCCGCGCGGCCGCTGCCGTGGTGGGGCACGGCGCTGCTGCTCTATTCAATCGCGTTCGGAATTGCCGGCGCGTCCGTCTGGAGATACTGACGCTGCATCTCGCCGCACGTAGAACCGCGTCGTGCCGACGCTGCCGGCCAGCCGGTATTCGCGCCGGACCACCTCGGCGAGTTCGGGGAAGACCTCGTGGCCGTAGCGCCCCTTGCCGTCGAGATCGAACGAATCGGGCCCGGCGTCGAGGAAGCCGCGCGGGCGGTTGAGCGCGAGGTCGCGCAAATAGCGCGCGCGATAGTAGTCCCGATAGGGATTGATCTCGCCGCTGAACTGGTACCAGCCGATCGCATCGCGCGTTCCGAGCAGCGTGTAGCTGAACACGAAGTATTTCGGACGCCAACCCCAAATCGCAAGCCGGTCGCCTTCGGCGAGGTAACGCCGGATCAGCACGTCGACCGCGTCCGGCGGACCGCGCAGGTAGTCGACGATCGCGCCCAAGTATGGATAGTCGCCGCCGCCCAATCCGCCCTGCGCGACGAGGCTCGCCGCCACGAAGGCAAGCGCGATCCAGCCGCGCGCAAGCCCGGCGGCGGCGTTCGAGCGAAGCGTCGAGACGACGAGCCCCAGGCCCGCGGCCGCCGCGCACGCGACCGGAAGGATGCCGAAGAGCACGTAGTGCAGGGTGCCGCGCTTGGGCGCGAAGATCGCATCGAGCGCGCCCGCGAGCACGACGAGCGCCGCGAGATAGGCGCCGCGCGGGCCCGGCCCCAGACGCTTCCAGCACAGCGCGAGCGCGACGCCGCCCGCCATCGTCACCGCGAGCAGCAGATCGAACTGACGCCCGAACTCGGGCATCCGCGTCACGAACGAGAGCGGCTGATACGTATAGAGAATATACGCAAGGGACGAGGCGATGTACGAGATCCAGAAATCGTGGAACGCTCCGTGCGCGGCGACGACGGCGAGCAGCGCGGCGGGAAACGCGAGGCCGCCGGCCACGAGCGCTGCCAGTCGCGCGACCCGCTGCCGCGCCCCGAACGGAGCGTGGGCCAGAATCGAGGCGACGGCGACCGCCACCGTCGCCGCGTCGAGCGGGACGGCCTGGATCTTCGCAAACGGAGTCATTCCGGCGACGAACCCGACGCCGAACAGCCACGCAGCTTGGCTTCTGCGCTGCACGGAAACGCAGATCAGCCACAGCGCGAGCATGCCGAGGAAGATCGAGAGACGTTCGCCGGAGTAGTGGACGAACTCGGCCTGCGTGACGAGCGCGAAGAACGCGATCGGCGGCACGATCGCGATCCGCGCGAGCGCCGCGTCGAACACCAGCGTGACGCAACCGTACAGTGCGGCCGCCGCGCCGAACTCGAGCAGCACCGAGATGATGCGCGTCGAGAGGAACGTCAGATGCGCGCCGAACAGCGCGGGCAGCATCAGGACGTAGGTGTTGAGCGGCCCGCAGGTGTTGCCGTCGAACGAGAGCCAGGGGATCGGATCGCGCAGCGCCGTGATCGCCTGGGCGAGCGCTTGGGCTTCGTCCTCGTTGAGCGCGTTCCGCACGAAGAACGTCGGCCAGCGTGCGGCAAACAAAACGAGCAACGCCGACCCGAGGAACAGCGCGATCCCGAGCGGTCTCGAGAGCCGCTCGTCCGCGCGTCGCGAAAACGCGGCCCACACGGCGACGGCCGCAAACGCAAAGAGCGCCGCCCGGCTGCTCGCAAGGTACCACAACTGACTCTCGCCGATGCGCGAGAGCACGTCCAGTATCATCACCCATGTCTTCGGCGCGGCCCGAAGCCGGCTTGAGCCGTCGAAGCGGGCCGGTTGTCAGCTCAAGCCGGAAGCTGCCTTGTTGAGCGCATTCTTCACTTTGCTTCCGAGGAGACGCAAAGCGGCGATTGCGACCATCGCAACGAGTGCGAGGATCAATGCGTATTCCACCAAACCTTGCGCGCGATCGTCGCTCAGCATCAATCCTATGGTCCGTCTGTCCATCTTATGAGCGTCGGTGCGAATCATTTGAAACGTTAGGAGATCGAATTCGCGTCGACACGGCAGGGCATGATCGGCAAGCGTTTGCTGCCGCGTGCAGCAACGCTTCGAAGATGCAAAGCGAGCGTCATTGCCTCACTATCGCGTGAACGACTGCCGATATGCTGAGAATGAACGCACGAGCTATTCCGCAAGCAAGCGCACCGCAGTGGAGTCTCTTGACGCCGCTGACTTTGCCGTGGGCGGCGGTCGTCGCATACTCGATGGTCGTCCTCGTTTTCATCGGCGACTGGATCACACCGGCGACGGTCGTCGTCGGCGTCGGCTACGAGATCCCGGTCGTCTATGCCGCGTTGAAGGGCTCGCAGCGCTTGACGCTCTTCACCGTCGTGCTGGCCACGGTCGGTATCGCCATTTGCGCGTACATCGACTTCGCGCAAGGCAATTTCCAATATGACGATGCGCGCGTCGCGAACCGGCTCTTTTCACTCGCGTCCGTTTGGATCGTCGGCGCGCTTGCGCTCGTGGTTCAAAGGAACGCGAACCTCACCGAGCGGCAATGGAACGAGCGAGCGCTGCGGCGCGAGACCTCGTTGTCGACGGGCATGGATCGAGTCATGACCGCGCTCTCGACCGGCACGACGATCCAGGCGCTCACCGGGGAAGCACCGGAACTCTTGGACGCGGAGGCTGCCGTCTGGTGCTCGACGCAAGGAGACGGCATGTTCTGGGCTGCGCTCGAGCCGGGGTCCGAGGCGAAGGTTCTCGAGGTGAAGCCGTCCGCGAGCTTCGAGACCCTGCTGCGACGCCTGAGCGCGCAGAGTTCAGTGGAGGTCGTCAGCGCCGCCGAGAGCATCGACTATCTCGTGGGCAGGCCGCTCGGGCACAAGGATGCCTTGGCGATCCCGGTCGGTGACGGTTCGCAGATCGTCGGCGTCGTCTTCGCCGCGGTCGAGTTGACGAAGCCGTCCGCTCGCGCGCTCGTCGAAGCGAGCAACTTCGCGAAATTCGCCAGCACGGCGCTGCGAGCGCAAGCCGGCAATCAACTCGCCCACCACGCCGGGTAGCGGCAAGCCGCCGGACTCCCAAGCTCTCTAGTTCGGGAGCCCGGGATCGGGCACGTCGCGCCGCACGTAAAACCGCGAGCCGCGGATCGTCCCGACGAGCCGGTAGTCGCGCCGCACGAGGCCGGCCAGTTCCGGGAAGACCTCGTGGCCGTACTTCTTCGCCTCGTCCAGGTCGAACGATTCAGGGCCCACATCGAGAAAGCCGCGCGGCCGGTTCAGCGTCATGTCACGGATGTAACGCGCGCGATAATAGGCCAAGTATGGATTCGCATTGTCGGTCCATTGGTATTTGCCGATCGCATCGCGCGTTCCGAGCAGCGTGTAGCTGAGCACGAAGTACCGCGGACGGTACCCCCAGATCGCGAGCCGGTCGCCCTCGGCGAGGTACCGCCGGACCAGCGCGGCGGTCGGATCCGCCAACCCTTGCTTGTACTCGGCTAGCGCCCCCAAATACGGGTAGTCGCTCCGCGTGAACGCCGCCTGCGCCGCCAAGCTTGCGGCGACGAAGACGAGCGCGATCCAGCCGCGCCGCGGCCCGGCCGCGTCCTTCGAACGGAACGACGCGGCGATCAGCCCCAAGCCCGCGGCCGCCGCGCACGCGGCCGGAAACATTCCGAAGAGCACGTAATGCCAAGTTCCGCGCTTGGGCGCGAAGATCGCATCGAGCGCACCCGCGAGCACGACGAGCGCCGCGAGATAGGCGCCGCGCGGGCCCGGCCCCAGACGCTTCCAGCACAGCGCGAGCGCGACGCCGCCCGCCATCGTCACCGCGAGCAGCAGATCGAATTGACGCCCGAACTCGGGCATCCGCGTCACGAACGAGAGCGGCTGGTACGTCCAGAGAATATATGCGATGGACGAGGCGATGTACGAGATCCAGAAATCATGGAACGCTCCGTGCGCGGCGACGACGGCGAGCAGCGCGGCGGGAAACGCGAGGCCGCCGGCCACGAGCGCTGCCAGTCGCGCGACCCGCTGCCGCGCCCCGAACGGAGCGTAGGCCAGAATCGAGGCGACGGCGACCGCCACCGTCGCCGCATCGAGCGGGACGGCCTGGATCTTCGCAAACGGGATCATCCCGGCGACGAACCCGACGGCGAACAGCCACGCAGCTTGGCTTCTGCGCTGCACGGAAACGCAGACCAGCCACAGCGCGAGCATGCCGAGGAAGATCGAGAGACGTTCGCCGGAGTAGTGGACGAACTCGGCCTGCGTGACGAGCGCGAAGAACGCGATCGGCGGCACGATCGCGATCCGCGCGAGCGCCGCGTCGAACACCAGCGTGACGCAACCGTACAGTGCGGCCGCCGCGCCGAACTCGAGCAGCACCGAGATGATGCGCGTCGAGAGGAACGACAGATGCGCGCCGAAGAGCGCCGGCAGCATCAGGACGTAGGTGTTCAGCGGCCCGCAGGTGTTGCCGTCGAACGAGAGCCAGGGGACCGGGTCGTGCAGCGCCGTGATCGCCTGGGCGAGCGCTTGCGCTTCGTCCTGGTTGAGCATGTCCGGAACGAAGAACGCCGGCCAGCGCGCGGCGAGCAACACCAGCAGCCCCAAGCCGAGAAACGACGCCGTCCCGAACGGCCTTGCGAGCCGCTCGTGCAACCTTCGCGAGAAGGCCGCCCAGACTGCGAGGCCGGCGAACGCGAAGAGCGCCGTTTGGCTGATCGCCAGATACCACATCCGGTGTTCGGCGATGCGCGAAAGCACATCGAGTATCACGTTCCGGGCATACCTCTCCGCCTGGCAGCGCTTGCCGTTTCCCCATTCCCTTCGGCATTGCGAAGCGCGCGCTTGAGCGGCGCTTTACCCGGGTGCTCCCGCCGGCTATCCCGCGGGCTTGGGCTTCACGGTGCTCTGCAACGAGAGCTCGCGCAGTTGCTGCGGATCGACGCTCGCGGGCGCATCCATCATCAGATCCCGCGCAAGCTGGTTCTTCGGGAACGCGATCACGTCGCGAATGCTCGTCTCGCCGCAGGCCAGCATCACGACGCGATCGAGGCCCAGCGCCATCCCGCCGTGCGGCGGCGCGCCGTACTGCAGCGCTTCGAGCAGGAACCCGAAACGCTCGCGAATCGACTCGTCCGAGAGCTTGAACACGTCTTTGAAAATGCGGCGCTGGAATGCCGCATCGTGAATGCGGATCGAGCCGCTCCCCAGTTCGAAGCCGTTGAGGACCAAATCGTAGTGCTGCGCGCGCATCGCGAGGGGATCGGTCTCCAGGAGCGCGTCCTGACCGGGCAGCGGGGCCGTGAAGGCGTGATGCGCGGGCGCGATCTCGCCGCTCTCGGGGTCCAGCTCGAAGAGCGGGAAATCGAGCACCCAGCAGAACGCAAATCGATCCGGATCGCGCAGCGCCAAACGCTCGCCGATCTCCAAGCGCAAGCGCCCCGCGACGTCGCTCGCGAGTGCGGCGGCATCGCCGACGAGCAGGAGCGCGTCGCCCGCCGTCGCTCCGGCCGCCGCGGCCAAGCGCTCGACGAGCTCCTCGTTCAGCAATTTCGCGATCGACGATTTCCAGCCGTCCGCGCCGAAGGCGATCCAGACCAAGCCTCCGGCGCCGAATGATTTCGCGGTCTCCGTCAACGCGTCGAAATCGCGGCGCGAGAGCGAGCCGCCGCCGGGATAGCGGACGGCGACGATCCTGCTCGCGGGGCTCTCGGCGTGCTGCTCCAAGAACTTGATCCCCGAACCGCGGAACAGCTCGGCGACGTCCGCGAGCTCGAGGTCGAAGCGCAGATCCGGCTTGTCGACGCCGTAGCGCCGCAGCGCCTCGGCGTGCGAGAGCCGCGGCAGCGGGCGCGCCAGCGTGATGCCGAGCGCCTTCTCCCAGACGTATGCGATGCATTCTTCCATGATCTCGATGACGTCCGCTTGCGTGACGAACGACATCTCGACGTCGAGCTGCGTGAATTCGGGCTGGCGATCGGCGCGCGAATCCTCGTCGCGAAAACAGCGCGCGATCTGCATGTAGCGGCCGAGCCCGCCGACCATCAGAATCTGCTTGAGCAACTGCGGCGATTGCGGGAGCGCGTAGAACGTCCCCGGGTGGACGCGGCTCGGCACCAAGTAGTCACGCGCGCCCTCGGGGGTCGATTTGATCAGCATCGGCGTCTCGATCTCGAGGAAATCGCGCGCATCGAAGAAGTCGCGCATCGCCTTGACGATCTTGTGGCGCACGGTCAGGTTGCGCTGCAAACGCGGCCGCCGCAAGTCGAGATAGCGGTGCTTCAGACGCAGCGATTCGTCGACGTCCGCGTCGGAACTGACCAGGAAGGGCGGCGTCAGGGAACGGTTGTGGACGAACACGTCGTCCGCGGCCACTTCGACGGCGCCGGTCGCGAGCTTGACGTTCTCCGTCCCCGCGGGGCGCAGACGCACGAGGCCTCGCACGCGCACGACGTCCTCGGAGCGCAGCGTCTCGGCGAGCGCGAACGGCTCGGCGAAGGCCGGATCGAAGACGACCTGCGTGATCCCATCGCGGTCGCGCACGTCGATGAAGATGAGGCCGCCGTGATCGCGGCGGCGATTGACCCAGCCGTCCAGCTCGACGAACGCACCCGCGTGCGCGGCGCCGAGCGCACCACATGAGAATCGAGTCGCCGACGCCGGGTTAGACACGTTCGTGCTCCAATGCATCCTTGATGCCGCTGACGTAGTGGTATTGATAGACGATGTTCCGCGCGAGACCGGGCTTCGCGGCGCCTGCGCGGTCGAGCCGTTCGATCAACGCCGGGTTCTTTGCGAGCACGCCGTGCACGCCGAGCGAAACGAACGTCATCCCGAGATTTGCCTGGACGCCGAAGCTCGGGTGCTTGCGATAGAAGCGCACCGTCGAACGCCCCGCGAGCTCCATCCGTCCCTTCTGCTCGGCGTAGGGAACAGGATGCCAGTGATAGTTCACGGCGCGCGGTTCGTAGAGGATCCGCATGCCGTCCGCTTCGATCCGGTACCCGAGCTCGAGATCCTCGTGCCCGTAGCCCGTGAATGCTTCGTCGAACTTGCCGAGCCGGATCAAGTCGTCGCGCCGCACCGACGCGTTGCCCGTCAGGAAATAGAGCCAGGAGAGCCGCTTGCGCGAGCTCGGGTGCAGCGGCCGGCGCTCGTAGGGCCGGTCGCGCAGCCGCTCATATTCTTCATAGGAGCCCACCTGCAACTCGAGCCCGACGACGGCGATGCCGAGGTGCGTCTTGTGCAGTTCCAGATGGCGCGAAAGCAAGTCCGGCGACGCGATGATGTCGGCGTCGGTGAACAGCACGATGTCCGCGCGTGCCGCGTCGATGCCGGCGTTGCGCGCCATCGCGCGTCCCGTGTACGGCCCGGGGAGATGGCGCACGTTCGGGTGCTCGAGGGCGATCTCGGCGAGATATTCCGCCGTGCCGTCGTTCGAGTTCGAGTCCGCGACGACGAGTTCGTATTGGTCCGCGCGCAGATCGTTGCGCAACAGCGCCGGAATCACGTAGCGGAGGCGGTCGAGCCGGTTATAGGTCGGGATGACGACGGAGATCTCAAGCATCGCTGGTCTGCAAAAGCCTTTCGATCCCTGCGAGGATCTCCTCGCGGGAGGCGGCGAGGTCGGCAGGCGCGTCCCCGGCCGGCTTGCGCAAGCATACCTTGGGGACTCGGTACGGTGCCCATTCCTGCGAACTCAAGGCGAAATAGCGTCGTTCGAAGAGCACGAGCGTGGGCCTGTGCATCGCGCTTGCGACGTGGGTCGCTCCCGTGTCGACGGTCACCACGACCGCCGCCCGCTCGAAGACGGCGGCCCATTCCTGGAAGGCGAGATCGCCGAGCACGACGTCGGCGACCCCTCCGGCGCGCAGCGTTGCCGCTTCGGCGGCAACATCCGGCCCGTGCGTCACGACGACGGGCCGTCCGAAGCGCCGGATCGCCCACAGCAAGGCGATGAAGCTCTCGAACGAGCTGCCGGCGGAGAACCAGCGCGGCGCGAGATGCACCGTGATCGAACCCGCAGGCACTCCGGTGGCGCGCGCGCGAGCCTCGGGGCTCACCGGGACGACCAGCTCGTCGGCGAGGACGCCGCCTCCCGCCGCGCGCACGAGTTCGCGCACCTGCAGCACCTCGTGGCGCACGACGAAAGCGGGGTCCCGCTCGCACAGTTCCGGGTCCGCCTCGGAGACCAGGCACTCCGTCAGGAACAGCGGCGCCGTCATCCGCGCGAAGTACCGGCGCACGTAGGTGTAGCCGATCCGGCGGCGGGCACCCGTCCGCGCGACGAAACTGAAATCGGGAGCGCACGGCGCGAGCGCGAGCGCCAGATCGAACGCGCCGCGATATCTCTGGGCGATCACCGCCGGACGAACGTTGCGCGGGATCGCGACGACCTCGTCGACGTCGGGATTCCCCTCCATCACGGCGGCGTTGTAGGCGCTGCAGATCATCGTGATCCGCGCTTGCGGCCAGGAACGGCGCACGGAGGCGATCGCGGGCGTCGAGAGCACCAGATCCCCGATCCGATCCAGGCGCGTCAGAACGACGTTCATCCGGAAAGGCCGGCTTTGGCCCGTTCGAGCTCCTCGAAGTACGTCTCGCGCACGAGCGCCCGCGCGGCCCCGAGCTCGCGCCCGGAGAGCGCGCGGTCCGCGCTGTAATCGCCCAGCACCCGTGCGAATCTGGCCGGCAGGCCGAGCGCGCGCGCGGCCCGGTGCACGGCGCGCTGCACGGGATCGTCTCCGATCGCGAGCACGACGCGCCAATCCGGATGCAGCGCGCGCAACTGCACGGCGGTGCGCGCTTGCGCGCGCGCCTGGCGCAGCATCCCCGCGACGTTCCCGGCCCGCGGCCGCGGCTTGTGGTGGAACACGAGCGCCGCCTTGTTGAAGATGCCGGGCGCGCCGGCTTTGCGCAGCCGCATGCCGAGCTCGATGTCTTCCCAGCCGTACTCGCGAAAATCTTCGGTGAAGTGCCCGACGCGATCGAGCGTTTCACGCGCGACCGAGACGTTGCTCGTCCAAAAATAGTTCGCGCTGTAATTCGCGAGCGTCCAGATCGGCGGCGGCAGCACCTCGAAGCTCTCGGTGTTGATGACGGCCCCGCGCACGACGGCTTCGGGCGTGCGCACGTGCGAGCGCAGATGCTCTTCAACGAACGTCGGCGTCGGCAGGATGTCGTCGTCGATGAACACGATGCGCTCGCCGCGCGCGCGCGCGATGCCGGCGTTTCGGCCGCGCGCGAGCCCGGCGTTCTCTTGGTGGACGACGGTGAAGCCGCAGCTCGCGCGCCGCGCGGCCGCTTCGATGATGGCCGGCGTTTCGTCGCGCGAGCCGTCGTTCACGAGGACGACCTCGTACTGGTCGCCGGGGAGCGTCTGCTCGAAACAGCCGTCCAGGACGCGCCCCAAGAGGTGCGCGCGATTGTACGTGCAGAGCTGGATCGTGATGCGCATCGTCAGTACAGGCGCGTTCCGTTCGGCACGGGGCGTTCGACCGCGGCGAGCACGACGAAGCCGGCGTCGTCGTTGACGCCGAGCGTGAGCACTTCGCTCGGAAAGCCCGCGATGCGCTTGGGCGGAAAGTTGACGACCGCGAGCACCTGCCGGCCGATGAGGTCCTCGCGCCGGTAGCGCTCGGTGATCTGCGCGCTCGAGCGCTTGCGGCCGAGCTGGTCGCCGAAATCGATCGTGAGGCGGTACGCCGGTTTGCGCGCTTCGGGAAAATCATCGGCCGCGACGATCGTACCGACGCGGATCTCGACGCGGTCGAATTCCGAGGGAGTCAGGGGCACCATTGCTTGCGCAGTTCGTTCCGAGCCGCGAGGGGGCCCGCCCGCCGCTTCGCTCAACTGCGCGCGAGCAGGCCTTCGATCGCCGCGAGCACGCGTTCCGCCGAAAGCTCCGCGATGCAGGCGAAATTGGGGCAGGTCTCCTTGCGATGCTCCGGCGGGCAGGGGTACGTTCCGCGCACGACCGCGGTCCTCGGGCCAAGAGGGGCCCAACGATCGGGCTCGTCGGTTCGTAGGGCAAAGATGCCGACGGTCGGTGCGCCGACGGCGGCCGCCAGGTGCATCGGCCCGCTGTCGAGCGCCACGACGGCCGTCGCGCCTTCGGCGAGCGCGCCGTATTCGCCGAGCGACGTGCGGCCCGCAAGCGAGATTCCCCCGGCCCCCGCCGCGATCGTCTCGGCGATCTCACGGTCGCCCGGGGCGCCCGTGACGACGAGCGGGAGGCCGAGCCCTTCGCGCAAGCGCGCGCCCAGCGCGCCGAGCGCGACGGAGGGCCAACGGCCCGCGATCGCCGCGATCCCGCGGGTCGGATGGAAGACGGCGTAGGGTCCCTCGATGCCGGCCCGCGCGAGCAGCTCCGCGAGCGAACCGCGCGCCTCGGCGGGCACCACGAACGCCGGCGTCGCATCGGCGGCGTCGCATCCGAGCGCGCGCGCGAAGTCGAGCAAGATCTGAGTCCAGTGCGTCGTGCGGTCCCCGAGCTCGCTGCGCACGACGACGCGGTCCGTGAACAGGCCCGAATACAAGCGGCGCGCCTGGCCGGCCCGCCGCGGGATCCCGGCCAGGAACGGCAGCGCCGCGCTGCGCGGGCTCGCCCAGGTGACGACGCAGGCGTCGAAGGCCGCCGCCCGAATCCGCGCCGCCATGTCGAGCAGGGGGCCTTCGTCGACCCAGACCTCGGCGAGCGCGGGATTGCCGGCGAGCACGGCGCGATGCGCCGGGGCCGTGAGGGCGACGACCCGCTCGTAGCGTTCGCGCAGCGCGCGCATGACGGGCGTCGCCAACAGGACGTCCCCGATCCCGCCGCCGGTGCAAATCACGAGCGCCTTCACGCGCCGGCTCCCTCGAGCCTGGCGAGCCAGGCGCCCAGACTGCCTTCTAGCCCGTCGAGCGCCTCGCGCGTGCACGGCAGCGTCACGCACGGCTCGGAACACCACGGCCGCCAGCGCAGCATGTTCGCCGCCTCCTCGCCGTCGGCGGCGAAGAGCACGAACGCCGGCACGCCGGTCATTCCGGCGACGTGCGCGGCGCCGGTGTCCGGCGTGACGAGCGCCTTCGCCCCGGCGATCGCCGCCTTCCAGTGCCCGGTCGACGGGGTCTCTTCGAGCCACATGTCCGCGGCCGCGGCGATCTCGCGCGCGCCCTCGGGATCGGCCGGATCGGCCAGCGCGACGAGCGGTCCCCAGACGCCGAGCGCCTTGAAGGCGCGCACTTGCTCCGCGACGGCGAAGCCGTAACGCTCGAATTTCGGGGAGAGCTGCACGGCGATCCGGCCGCTCGGCAAGGGAAGCGCGTCCAGGACGAGCGGGCGCAGCCGTGCGAGATCCCGCGTCGGCCCCGCTTCGCCGTGCAGCCCCGCGCCGAGTTCGAAGAGCGTCTCGACTTCATTGCGGCGCTCGCGCCCGGCGGAGGCCGGGCGCACGACGGCGCGCGTGAGCATCCGGCGCGTCCAGAGGCTCTTGAGCGGCTTCTCGAGGCCGTTCGTGAAGCCGACGCGCACGCCGATCCCGGCATCCCGCGCGAACTCGTAGGCCTCGGGCTCCTCCGAGGCGATCAGCGCGATCTCGTAGCCGCGCGCGCGCGCCTCGGCAAGCGCCGCGGCCCGGCTCTGCGGCGTGGAACCGTGCCGCGGCCACGGATAGCGTTCCAGGACGTGGCGCGCGTCCAGCGCGGCGCGCGAAAACACGCCCGCGTTGCGCGTCGAGAGCACGCAGCCGACGTCGTGCCCGGCGGCGCGCAGTGCCGCGAGGAGCGGCGTCAGCGCGAGCGCATCGCCGATGCCGTCGCCGCGCACGAGGAGAATCTTCATCTCTGCTTCGGCGTTTCGGCCTCGAGCGCGCGCCGAAGTTCGTTCGTGTAGAGTCCGTCGAGGAAGTGCGAGCGCGCGATCCCGCGCACCAGCGCCGGCGTTCGCGTTCCGTTCGCCAGCCCCGCGAAGAACGGGAGCGTCCACTCCGGTGCCGTCACGCGCGCCCGCCACAAATTCACCGCGTAGGCGCCGGTCGCCAAGCGCGCGCGCCAGGTCGGTTCCTTGCGCAGCAGATGCGTCGCCATGCGCGCGCGCTCGACGGTCTTGCGCGCGAGAACCTCGAGCGTCTCGCTCTGCGGCGGCTTGATGTGATAGAGATACGCGTCCCAGGCGAATGCCCGCACGACGCCCGCCCGGCGCAAGCGCAAGCCGAGTTCCGTATCTTCCCAGCCGTACAGGTCGAAGACTTCGTCGAACCCGCCGACCGACTCGAGCGCGCGGAGCGGCAGCGAGACGTTGCACGTGCACAGGAAGGCCCGCGAGTAGTTCGCCGCAACCGGTTCGGGCCGCACGTCGTACGACGGCACGTTGAGGATCGGCCCGGAGACCGCGAGGTCCACGCCGCCCGCGGCGTGCGCGCGCGCGTGCGCGGCCAGGAAATCCGGCGGCACCCACACGTCGTCGTCGACGAAGACGACCGTCTCGCCGCGCGCGAGCGCGATCCCGGCGTTGCGCGCCGCTCCCCGGTTCGGTTCGGCATGTTGCGAGAGCACGAGCGGGAACGGCAACCCGGGGATCCGCTCGCGCACGAGTTCCGCGGTGCCGTCGCGCGAGCCGTTGTCGACGACGATCACCTCGAACGGCGGCGCATGCTCCTGCAGCGCCAACGAATCGAGCGCGCGCGCGACGAACGCGGCGCGATCCTTCGTGGCGATGACGACGGAGAGCATCAGCGCACGGCTTCGGCGCGCACGCCGAGCAGCGAGCGGGCCATGCGTTCGGATGCGCCGGCATGACCGGCGTAGAGTTCGCGAAGCCGCTCGCTCGCGCTCGCTCGCGCCGCGCCGTCCTCGAGGTACGCGGCCACGCGGGCGGCGATGTGCCCCGGCGTCAGCGTCCCGCGCAGTTCGGGCATCAGCATCTCGCCCGCGTCGATGTTCGGTTGCGCCGCCATCGGGAAGCGCGCCGCGACGCGCAGCGCGACCGCCCGCTTGAGCGCGTTGCCGGCGAGCGGAATGCGGCCCAAGTATTGCAGCGGCCCGTTGACGACCGCGAGTTCCGGGGCGTTGAGCGGCGTGCACGCGATGGTCGGTACGCCCAGCGCGGCGAGCTCGATGCACTTCGTGCCGGGGATCGTCAGCGCGACGCGCGCGCGCGAGGCGGCGCGCATCGCGTCGTGCACGATCGGAAACGGCGGCGCGTCGCCGAGCGGCTGCAACGCGGGGCCTTCCGGCGTGTCGACGACGCGCCCGCGCGTGCCCCAAAAACGCGGATCCCCGCCGCCCGCGAGCGCCGTTTCGAGTTCGCCGAGCTCGGTGAACGGCGAGATGCCGAACGCGATCGGCACGCCGGGCTCGAGCGCGCGCAAGCGCACCGCGACCTGCAGGAAGAACGGCACGAGATTCGCGATCTCCAGCCGCCGCGAGCCCGGCATGATCAAGACGCCGTCTTTCCAATCGCTTGCGGGCGTGCGCGCCGCTCCGCTCCCGAAGCGGCCCGACGCTTCGCCCAGAGCCCCGTCGATCGCGAGGTTGCCCACGACCTCGATGCGCTCCGGGGCGATCGAGCTCGCGCGGATATCCCGTTCGTTCGCGGCGTCGACCGCGTACACGGTCCGCAGGCGCTCGCGCAGCGAGCGGCGCGCGAATTTGTACGAGCGCAGCCTGCCGCCGAGGCGGTCGTTCACGCGTCCCGCGTGCATCAGATCGCCGCCGAGGTAGAGCACGTCGTCGACGCTGGGCGGCAACCCGTCCAGCGGCGCGCCGAACGCGAAGCGCACGTAATCGCGCGCGGGCACGATGCGCAGTTGCGGAAACAGCCGCCGCGCGACGTGCGGCTCGCGCCCCGTTGCGTAATCGTCCGGCACGAAGAACAGCGTGACGTCCAGCGCCGGCGATTGGCGATAGAGTTCGAAGAGGAGCGGACGCAGCCAGCCTGCGAGTTCACCCGGACCGTTGCTCGTGATCGCGATGCGCAGTTCCGCTTACCCCTCGTAGCTCCGGCGAATCCGGGCGACCAGATCCGTCGTGCTCTTTCCCGCCAGGTGCGGCGCCAGCACGATCTCGCCGCCCCCGGCGAGCACGACGGTGCGCTCGGGCAGGTCCTCGATGCGATACTGACCGCTCTTGACGTGGATATCCGGACGCAGCCGCTCGATCAGCGCTTCGGGCGTACGTTCCGCGAAGCCGACGACGGCGTCGACGCTGCGCAGCGCAGCCAGCAGCGCGGCACGATCTTCGAACGGAACGAACGGCCGCTCGGGGCCCTTGAGCGCGCGCACGGAGGCATCGCTGTTGAGCCCCAGCACGAGCGCGTCGCCGCGCGCGCGCGCCCAGGCGAGATACGCGACGTGCCCGGCATGCAGCACGTCGAAGCAGCCGTTCGTGAACACGACGCGTTTGCCGGCGGCGCGCCACTGCTCGCGCAGTGCGACCGCGGCATCGAGCTCGAGGATCGGCGCGGCGAACGCGTCAGGCACGGATCCCGGCCTCGACGAACGCCACGATCTCCTCCGGCGAAACGGTCGCCGTGCCGAGCTTCTCGACGACCGCGCCCGCCGCGTAGTTCGCGAGTTCCACCGCGAGCGCGATCGGCGCACCGGCCGCGAGCGCGAGCGTCAAGAGCGCGATCACCGTATCGCCCGCGCCGCTGACGTCGAAGACCGTGCGTGCGACCGAGGGCACGCGCAAACGCTCGCCGTCGCGACCGAAGAGCGCCATGCCGCGTTCCCCGCGCGTGATCAAGACGTAGCGGCACGCCAGCCGCTCGAGCAGCAGCGCGCCCGCTCGATCGAGCGAGGCGTCGTCGACGATCGCGATGCCCGTCGCTTGCGCGGCTTCGTGCACGTTGGGCGCGACGCACGTCACGCCGCCGAACAGCGCGAGATTCGAAGGCTTGGGATCGGCGGTCACGATCTTGCAAGCGAGCGCCGCGGCGACGAGCGGTGACGAGAACAGGCCCTTCGCATAGTCGCTGAGCACGACGGCGTCGCACGAGCTCGCCAGCGCCGCGATCGAGGCGCGCAGCCGCTCGCGATCGGCCGGCCGGAGCGGCGCCGCCGATTCCCAATCGGCCCGCACGACCTGCTGGTTCTGCGCGACGATGCGCGTCTTGCGCGTCGTGGGCCGGTCCGCGACCGTCAGGAGCGCGCTGCGATCGACGGCGATCGCATCCAGCATCGCGGCGACGCGCCGCCCCTCGGCGTCGTCCCCGACCGTGCCCGCGAACGCGACCTGCGCTCCGATCGCGCGCAGGTTATTCGCGACGTTGCCGGCGCCGCCGAGCGTGAACGAATGGTCGCTGACCGCGACGACCGGAACGGGCGCTTCGGGCGAGATCCGCGAGACGCGGCCCCAGACCCATTCGTCGACCATCACGTCGCCGACGACGAGCACGCGTTTGGCGCGCATCAGCTCGAGCAGCGACCGCAGGGAAGGGACCGCGAGTTCAGGCATGCACCGTCTCCAGATACCAGCGCACGCCTTCGAGCAGCGACTTCGCGCGCCAGATCGGCTCGGGGCCGACGTAGTTCGGCAGTTCGTTCACGAGCACGCCGGGAAGCCCCGCGTTGACCGCGAGCTGGATGTCGCTGCCGCGATCGCCGAACACGACGCTGCGCTCGCGATCGATCGCATGCTCGCGCACGGCGCGGTCCACCAAGCCCGTCTGCGGCTTGCGACAGCGGCAATCCTCGAGATGCGCGCAGTAATAGACAGCATCGAGCGATGCGCCCTCGACCGCGAGCAAGCGCCCGAGTTCGGCGTTGACGCGCTCGACGTCCGTCTCGCCGAAGAATCCGCGCGCCACGCCGGATTGGTTCGTGATCACGATGCGCAAGAAGCCCGCATCCGCGAGCAGCGTGAGCGCCTGTGCCACGCCCGGCAGGATCTCGATGCGCTTCGGATCCCCGATGAAACCGGAATCGTGCATCAGCGTCCCGTCACGGTCGAGAAACGCCGCCGGGCTCACGGGGCGAGCGCCTGATCGACGAGGTCGCAGATGATGTGCCCGAGCGTGATGTGCACTTCTTGCACGAGCGCCGAATAGCCGTCGGGCCCGACGATCGAGATGTCGGCGATCTCCGCGACCGCGCCGCCGCCGTTCCCGGTGAACGCGATCGTCGTCGCGCCTTGGCGCTTCGCTTCATCGAGCGCGATCACGATGTTGCGCGAGTTGCCGCTCGTCGTCAGCCCGATCACGACGTCGCCCGGACGCGCGAACGCTTCGACCTGGCGCGAGAAGACCGCCTCGAAGCCGAAATCGTTGGCGATCGCGGTGACGGCGGACGTGTTGACCGAGAGCGCTTCGGAGGGCAGCGCCCGGCGCTCGCGCAGGAAGCGGCCGCTCAATTCCGCGGCGAGATGCTGCGCGTCGGCCGCGCTCCCGCCGTTGCCCAGCCACAGCACTTTCCGCCCGGCGCTGAACGCGGCGATCAGCGTGCGCGCCACGCGCTCGCAGACGGCTTCGTAGCGGTCCGCGTCCAGCAATCCCCGGCGGTCTTCCAGCAGCTCGCGGAAGCTTCGCTTGCCGCTCACGGTTCGATCCAAAACATCTCCTCACCGAGCGTGACGAGCGCGCCGTTCTCCGGCAAGATCCGGCGGATGACGCCGGCGTGATCGCTCGTGATCTCGTTCATCAGTTTCATCGCTTCGAGGATGCAGAGGACCTGGCCGACCTCGACGCGTTGGCCCACTTCGACGAACGGTTCCGCACCGGGCGATTGTGAACGGTAGAAGACGCCGATGATCGGCGCCGAGATCTTCTTGAAGTGCGCCGCCGCGCCGGCGCCGCTGCTCGGCGCAGGGGGCGGGGCGTGGGCCTGTGCGGGCGCCACGAGCGGCTGCACGGCCTGCGCCGGTTCGCGCAGCACGACCTCGTACTCCGTCTCGCCGACGCGGACGCACAGTGCGTCGAGGTCGTGCTCGCGTGCGATCGCGAGCAGCTCCCGCACGCGTGAGGTCTCCTCGTTCATACCGCCTCCAGCGTCGCGCCGCTCTCCGGCAGCGCCCGGTACCATTCCAAGAGCGCCGCGGCATCGCGCGCGGCGTCGCGCGTCAACGGCCGCTCGTGCTGCGCGCGCGTGACGAGATCGCGCACGCCGATGACGCCGCGCTCGAGTTCGTCGTCGCCCGCGATCAGCGCGACCCGCGCCCCGGCGCGATCCGCGCGCTTGAACTGCGTCGCAATCTTCGCCGCCGCATAGTCGCACGTGATCGGCAAGGGTCCGCTGCGCCGGCGCAACTCTGCCAGGAGCGGGTAAAGCGCGCCGCGGGCCGCCGCTCCGAGCGCGACGAGCGCGATCCCCTCGCGCGGCGCGGCCGGGGCGCCCGCGGTCTTCTCGACGATCATCAGGAAGCGCTCGAGCCCGAGGCCAAACCCGACGCCGGGCGTGGCCGGGCCGCCGAGCGAGCCGACGAGCCCGTCGTAGCGGCCGCCGCCGCAGACCGTGCTCTGCGCGCCGAGTGCGTCCGACATCAGCTCGAAGACCGTGCGCGTGTAATAGTCCAGGCCCCGCACGAGCTTGCGATCGATCACGTACGGGATCCCGATCGCCTCGAGCAGGGCTCGCACGCGCGCGAAGTGCGCGCTGCACTCCTGGCACAGATGCTCGGCAAGCGTCGGGGCCGCGTCGACGAAGGGCCGGTCCTGCGGGGCTTTGCTATCGAGGATCCGTTCGGGATTGCGTTCGAGACGGCGCTGCGAATCCTCCGAGAGCGCCTCGCGGTGCGCGCGAAAATGTTCCAGCAAGGCCTCGCGATACCGCGGGCGGCAGCGCTCGTCGCCGAGCGTGTTCAGGTGCAGTTCCACGCCCCCCAGACCGTAGGAGCGCACGAGCTCGTGCGCCAGCTGGATCACCTCGACGTCGGCCTCAGGCTCCGGGAAGCCGAAGCACTCGACCCCGAATTGATGCGCCTGACGGTAGCGCCCGGCTTGGGGCCGTTCGTACCGGAAGATCGGCCCGATGTAATAGAGCCGCTGCGGACCCTCCGCGAAGAGATGGTGTTCGAGCAAGGCCCGCACGACGGGTGCCGTCCATTCGGGCCGCAGCGTCATTTGGCGGCCGCCCTTGTCGGCGAACGTGTACATCTCTTTCTCGACGATGTCGGTCGTTTCGCCGACGCCGCGCACGAAGAGGTCCGTCGCTTCGAACATCGGCGTGCGAATCTCGCCGTAGCCGAAACGGCCGGCCAATTCGCGGATCCGCGCCTCGAGCGCCTGCCACTTCGCGCTGACCGCGGGCAACAGGTCGACGGTGCCGCGCGGGGCGCTGATCGTACTCATCGTGCGCTTCTTCGGCGGCCGCGGTACAAAATGCCTCGACCTTCGCCCGCGGACCCGGAGCGCGCGGGTCCGCAGGCGCTGCGCTCAGCGAGCGAGGACCCGGAACGTCCGGGGGATGCGGCGGGCGGCCTTCGGCGCGATCGCTTTGACGGACGGATCGACGGTCAAGCCGTACAGATTTCCGCTGGAGTCGGCGAGGAAGAGCCATTGCCCGTCCGCGCTCGGCGCCATTCGAATGTTGTCGCCCGTGATCAGCAGCGGCTTCCCGCCGCCCAAGACGGCGCCCGACGAGGCGTCGACGGCCCACAGCGCACCGCTGACGGAGCCCTGGACCGGGGCCCCGCACCCGCCGCTCCCGTTCGGCGTGCACGGCGTGCCGAGGAACACGACGCCGCCCGCCGTCACGGTCGGCGCCGAGCGCGGGACCGCGTCGTTGTAGGGGATCGCATCGGGCCCAAACGCCGTCTTCCACGCGAGCGTCGCGCCGCAGCCGTTGATCGCCGCAAGCCCCGGAGGGTACCCCAAGCTGTTCGCATCGCCCGACGTGATCGCGGCGTAGAGCAATCCCGTGAGCGGAGAATAGGCCGGGTTGCCGATGTAGTACGCTTCGGCTTGCGGAACGGAGAATGCCCAGGCGTGCACTTCGGCGAGGCCGTTCTGCGTGTCGTTGATGACGAGCGTGCCGCCTTTCCCCTGCGTGGCCGCGAGCGTGTCGCAGCCGATCGGCGAAAAGATCACCGGCGTCCCGGAGTAATCCAAATCGCCCCAGCCGTGGACGAAATCGAAGCCCGGATAGTTGGAGTGTTCGACTGTCGAGAGATCCGGAGTGAGCTGCACGAGGTGCTCGGCATACCCGGCCTGCTCGCTCGGCGGAGGCGTGAAAGGTGCGGTGATCGCCTCGCTGGTCTGGCTCGTCTCCGCGTTGCCGGTGGCGACATAAATGTTGCCGCTCGGATCGGCCGAGACCGCGCCCCACGCCCAGACCCCGCCGCCGCCGTAGTTCCCGCCCTGCTGCCAGGTGCTGTAGAACGTGCTCAAGATCGACAGGCTGCCGGGATCGACCGCCACGACGCGGCCGATCCAGTTCGGCCGTGCGAGCGTCGCGCCTTCGCAATTGGAGCTCGTGCCGAGATACAGCCGTCCGTTCGCGTACGTGATCCCGGTGTGCGCCAAGACCGCTTCGCCGTTTTGAAGGACCGGCGTCACGTCCACGTGCCCGACGATCGCTCCGTTCGCGACATTCAAGCCGTAGAGGACCGCGTGGTTGGGGTCAGCGCCGTTGCCGGCGGCCATGAAGACCTCGCCGCCGCCGACCGAGCTGACGTATTGCGCGGAGCCCGCGACCCCCGCGGTACCGCACTCCTGGACGTTTTGTCGCGGCAACGGTTGCTGCCAGACCTGCGCGCCGCTCAGCGCATCGTACGCTTTCGCGGTATCGAATCCGGCGACGATCAAGAGCGCCTTATGCCCCGCGACGTTCAGCGCGACGATCGGCTGGGTTTGCGCCGCCGACCCGATGCTGGTTTGCCAGGCAAGATGGAGTTGCCCGATCGATCCCGGCGTGAGCGCGCCGGTCGAGGGGTTGAAGCCGCTGCGTTGCGCGTCGTACTGGTACGTCGGCCAATCGACCAGCGCCGAGCCGGTCGGCGCCGCGGTCGGCGTCGGCGTCGGGTTCGGGTTCGCGGTCGGCGTGGGCGTCGGCGGCGGCGTCGGGCCCGTGTAGCCCGTCGGCAGCGGAGAGCCGGCGAACGGCGTCTGCGAGGTGGCGTACGTGATCACGTTGAGACCGCTCTTGCCCGAGGTCGCCGGGTTCGCGTAGATCGCGATGAAGTCGCCGACCGCGAGCGCCGGACCGCTGCCGTACTTCGTCGCGCTTCCCGCGTTGACCGCAAGGCACGTGTTCGGCGGAAAGTACGTCGGCGCGTCGCAGTTGATCGCGAACTTCGTCAGGTCGCCCCAATAATAGCTGACGTAGCCGAGGTAGTTCGTCGAGGGCGGCGTCGCGGGGCCGGCCGGCGTCGCGGTCGCCACGGGCGTCGCGGTTGGAACCGGCGTCGCGGTCGGTGACGGCGACGGCGTCGGCGTGGCGGTCGCGGTCGGCGTTGCAGTCGCGACCGGCGTGTCGGTGGGGACCGGCGATACGGTCGGCGACGGGGACGGCGTCGGGGTGGCGTAGCCCTTCGGGAGCGGAGACCCGGCGAACGGCGTCAGCGAGGTCGCGTACGTGATCGCGATCAGACCGCCCTTGCCGGAGGTCGCCGGGTTCGCGTAGATCGCGATGAAATCGCCGACCGCAAGCGCCGGACCGCTCCCGTACTTCGTCGCGCTCCCGGCGTTGACCGCAAGACACGTGTTCGGCGGGAAATACGTCGGCGCGTCGCAGTTGATCGCGAACTTCGTGATGTCGCCCCAGTAGTAGCTGATGTACCCGAGGTAATTCGTCGAGGGCGGCGTCGCGGGGCCGGACGGCGTCGCCGTTGGAAAGGGGGAGGCCGTCGGGACCGGAGAGACGGTCGGCGTCGGCGTCGGGTTCGGATTCGCCGTCGGGCTCGGGCCGGGACTCGGACCCGTATATCCGCTCCACACGGGCGAGCCCGGGAACGGCGTCAGCGAGGTCGTGTAGCTCAGCGCCGTCAGCCCGCTCGAGCCCGAGGTCGCCGGATCGGCCGAGATCGAGACGAAATCGTGCACCGCGAGCGCCGGGCCGCCCAGCTGCGTCGCGTTCGCCGCGTGGACCGCAAGGCACGTGTTCGGTGGGAAATAGAACGGCGCATCGCAGTTGATCGCCCATGTCGTCTTGTCGCCCCAGTAATAGCTGATGTAGCCCAGGTAGTTCGGCGAGGGCGTCGGAACGACGGCCTGCGCGCTGCGCACCGGGCTCGTCGCCGCCGGGGCGCCTCCCGCGGCGGCCGCCGCCGCCGGAGAGGCCGTGGGAGCCGCCGGGAGCGTGGAGCTGCCGTGCCCCGCGCAGCCTGCCAGCGCCGCAACGGAGGCGACCATGAAAAACAGGCTGAGCCGCAGACAGGCACGCACGTCGCAATCCTCACACACACGCGGGGGCGGGACGCTACTGAACAAACCAAGCGTTAACGCTAGGATAACCTTAGGCCCCGCCCGGAGCCAGGTCCGAACCATGGGACTTTCGGCGCCGCCGGGCCGTTTGGTCAGACCTCCGGGTTCGGAGGCGGCGGGCTTAGACCAGCGCGACCGGGCGGGACGACGCGTCCGGCGCCGTGCGGTAGAGCATGCAGCGAACGTCGTGCGGCGCTTCGAACGCCACCACGTGCCCGGCCGAGCAGCGCGTCGCGAAGCGCAGCTCCGGCGGCAGTTCGGTCAGCCGTACGGGCTCCCCGCCGGGCCCGGTGACGTGCGAGAGCGAGAAGCCGTGCGAGACCGAGGCCGGGATCGCGGTCTCGCCGCAAGCGGCGCACACGAGATCGGTCAGGTGCTCGACGTAGAGATAACGGCCATCCATCGCCGCTCGATACGCCGCCCGCCCGAGGCCCTCATGCTCCCGGGCCCTTCCCTAGTGCAGAAAATACCGATGGGTCGAGAACACGAGCGCGATGCCGCGCGCGTCCGCCGCGGCGATCACCTCCGCGTCCCGAATCGAGCCGCCCGGCGCGATGACCGCGGTCGCGCCAGCCTCCGCCGCGGCGATCAGCCCGTCGGGGAACGGGAAGAATCCGTCGCTGGCGCAGGCCGCTCCGAACGCGAAATCGCCGGCTCGTTCGCCCGCGATGCGGACGGCGCTCACGCGATTCGTCTGCCCCGCGCACACGCCGCGCGTCACCGCATCGCGCACGATCACCACGCCGTTGCTCTTGACGTGCCGCACGACGTCCCATGCGAACGCGAGGTCGCGCCATTCCGACTCGCTCGGGGCGCGCTGCGAAACGACGGTCCAGCGTTCGGGCGCGGCGCTGGGCTCGTCGTCTTCCGCCAAGACGCCGCCGAGCGCGCTGCGCACGCGCAGCTCGCGCGCCAGGCGTGCCGGCAGCGCGGGCTCGTAGCGGATGAGCCGCAGGTTCTTCTTCTTGCGCAAGAGCGCGAGCGCATCCGGATCGAATGCGGGCGCGGCCACGATCTCGAGAAAGAACGTGCCCAGCTCCTGCGCGCTCGCCAGATCGATCGGCGCATCGACGGCGATGATGCCCCCGTATGCCGAGACGGGATCGGCCGCGAGCGCGGCGCGAACCGCCTCCACGGCAGTCGACCGCTCGGCGACGCCGCACGGAACCGTGTGCTTGACGATCGCGGCACGGACCGCGGGCCCGCGGGCGGGCACCTCGGAGGATCCGAGCGGCGCGCGCACGAGCAGCCGCAGCGTCGCGTCCAGATCGAGCAGATTGTTGTACGAGAGCGCCTTGCCGTGCAGTTGCTCGGGGAGCGCCTCGGTCCGCGCCAGATAGAATGCGGCCCGCGACTGCGGGTTCTCGCCGTAGCGCAGCGATTGCGCGAGCGGCAGCGAGAGCGCGAGCGAGCCCGGCAACTCGCTCGCCGCGAGGCCGGCTTCCAAGTAACGCGCGATCGAGGCATCGTATTCCGCGGTCCGTTCGAACGCCCGCATCGCCAGGCGCCGGCGCAGGGCGGCGTCCGGTCCGTTCCGCAGCGAGCTTGCGACCGCAGCGTAATCGGCGGGATCGACGACGACGCCGACGTCCGCGAAGTTCTTCGCGGCCGCGCGAATCAGCGAAACGCCGCCGATGTCGATCTGCTCGATCGCCTCGGCGAGCGTGCTCCCGGCGCGCGCGACCGTGGCCTCGAACGGGTAGAGATTCACGATGACCCAGTCGATCCGCGGCACGCCGCGCTGCTCGGCCTCGCGCACGTGCTCGCCGTTCGCGCGATCGAACAGGATGCCGCCGAAGACGAGCGGATGCAGCGTCTTCACGCGCCCGCCGAAGAGGCTCGGAAAGCCCGTGAGCTCGCCGACGTCGTGGGCCGCGATGCCGTGCTCCGCGAGATGCGCGCGCGTTCCGCCGGTCGCAAAGAGTTCGATATCGCGAGCCGCTAGCGCTTGCGCCAATTCGGCGACGCCCTCCCGATCGGAGACCGAGATCAACGCGGCGGGGCGGGAATGGTTAGCCAGCAAGCACCCGTTCCTCCGAGGTCACATCGAGCGGCGTCAGATCGGCGGAGATCACGCTCGAAATTCCAGGCTCCGCCATCGTGACGCCGTACATGCGCGTAGCGAGTTCCATGGTTCGTTTGTTGTGGGTGACGATCAGCAACTGCGCGTTGCTCGCGACCTCGCGCACGAGCGTGGAGAAGCGGTCGACGTTCGCGTCGTCGAGCGCGGCGTCCACCTCGTCGAGCAAATAGAACGGCGACGGCTTCACCTTGATCAAGGCGAAGATCAAAGCGGCCGCCGTCATCGCGCGCTCGCCGCCGGAGAGCGCCGCCAGCAACATCATCTTTTTTCCGGGCGGCTGCACGGAGAGCTCGATCCCGGTCTCGGCGAGGTCCTCGGGGCTCGTCTGCCACATCTTCGCTTCACCGCCCGGAAAGAGGCGCGCGAACATGACGGAAAACTGCTCCTTTACGGCATCGAAGATCGCGTTGAACTGCTGCTGCGACGAGCTCTCGATCTCTTTGATGCTCGCGAGCAGCGTCTCGCGCGCCCGCGCCAGATCCTCGAGCTGCGCGCGCAGGAACGCTTCGCGTTCGACGAGCTCCGCAATCTCGGCTTCCGCGTTCAAATTCACGTTCTGCAGACGCGCCAAGTCTTCGCGCAGGCGCGCGATCTCCGCCGTGAACTCGCCGTCTTCGTGCGCGTAGCGCGCTTCGACGTCCGCGCATTCGGCGGCCGTGGCCGGATTCTGTGCGAACTGAGCCGCTAACATGCCCAGTTCCGCGTCGATCTCGGCCAAGCGCAGGCGCGACTCTTCGCTTGCGGCGGCGGCTTCGCGTTCGGCGTTTTGCGCGAGCCGCACCTGCGCGTCGAGCTCCGCCGCGCGAGCCGTCATCGCGTCGCGCTCGCGCCGCCCCGCATCGCCTTGGGCAACGTTCTCGGTCACGAGGCGGCGCGCTTGCTCGAGCGCGCCCTCGGTCGCCGTGACGCGTTCTCCGAGCGAGGCGAGCTCCGCGTTCATCGCATCGCGGGCCGCCGTCGCGCGCTCGCGATCGGCCTCCAGCAACTCCAGCCGCGAGCGCGCCGCGTCGCGTTGCGCGGTGAGCGCCGCAAGCGCTTCGCGACGGCCGGCGATTTTCGCGGCGACGGCGCGCTCGGCGTCCTGCGCCTGCGCGATGCCCTCGCGCGCGGCGGCCAATTCCGCTTCGAGCCGTTCGCGATCGACGACGGCCTCGGCCGGATCCGCGGCCGGCCGTTCGAGCCGCGCCAGACGTTCGCGCGCCTCGACGGTCGCAAGGTTGCGCGCGTTCGCCCGCTCGAGCGTTTGAGCGATCTCCGCATCGAGCCGCGCATGCTCGGCCGCAAACGCATCGTGCTTGGCGCCCGCATCGCGCAGCGCGATCGCGAGATCGCTTGCGGCGCGGCGGCGCTCGTCCCGTTCGCGCAACGCCGCCGCGTTCGCGTCGGCGGCCGACTGCGCGGCGCGCTCCAAGCGCGCGTGCGCCTCGCGCAGGCGCGGCAGCTGCTCGCGCAGCGTCTCGAGCTGCGCGCGGCGCGAGAGGATCGAGCGCTCGCGCTTGTAGCGGCCGCCCGTCATCGCCCCGCCTCCGGAGATCTGATCGCCCTCGAGCGTGACGATCGTATCGCGGAAAGGCTCGCGCCCGTCGCGCGGCCGCACCAGGCGCACGCCCACGTCGAGATGCTCGACCACGAGGATCCGGCCGACCAGGAACGCGACGATCCCCCGGAACTGCGGCTGCGTTTCGACCAGCGTGTGCGCGTAGCCGATCACGCCGGGCGCCTGCGGAGCGCTGCGCGGATCGCGTCCCGTGCGATTGCCGAGCGTATCGAGCGGCAAGAACGTCGCGCGGCCGAGTTCGTTCGCGCGCAGAAATTCGATCGCGCGCTGCGCGTGTTCGGCCGTGTCGGTGACGATGTTCGAGAGGCCGCCGCCGAATGCGGCGTCCAGCGCCCGCGCGTACCGTTCGTCGACCCGAATCAAATTGGAGATGACGCCGTGGATGCCGCCGAGATCCCCGTGCGCGTTCGCTTCGAGGACCGCGCGCGTCCCCGGAATGTGCCCCTCGAGGTTCGCCTCGAGTTCCTCGAGCGTGTGCAGCCGAGCCTCGGCGCCCGCAAGCTCGCTCGCCGCGGTGCGCAACGCGCCCTGCGCCGCGGTGAGGGCCTCGGCCGCCTCCGTGACGCGTGCGTCGACGCTGCGCGCGGCCTCGTGAGCCGCGTGGGAGCGCGCTTGCACGAGCGCGAGCTCCTCGCGCGCGCTCTCGCGGGCGTGCGCCAGCGTCGCGGCGCGTTCGCTCTTGTGCCGAGCTTCTTCGCGCAATGCGTCCGTCTCATGCTCCAAGCGTTCGTATTCCGCGTTCGCGGCAGCCAACTGAGCGCGGCGCTCGGCCTCGCTCGCGGCGGCGGCCGCGGCCTGCGACTCGACCTCGCGAAGCTCGGCGAAGACGCGATCCAGTTCGGTGCGCGCCGCGGCGACGGCGCGTTGCGCGGCCCCTTCGAGCGCGCGTTCGTCATCGAGCGCGAGCGCGTGCGGCTGCGCCTGCGACTCGAGCTCGGCGATCGTTCGCTCGAGCGCGGCGCGTTCGGCGAGCGCGCGTTCGCGGTCGTCGGTGACGCTCGCCGATTGCCCCAGGAGCGCATCGCGGCGAGCGATCAGTGCCGCCTGCTGCGTCTCGAGTTCGGCCAAGCGCGCCCGCGCCGCGTTCGCCGCATCGCGCGCGTTCTCGAGCGCGAGTTCGTGGGCGTACAGCGCGCCGCGCAACGCCGCGAGGTCCGCATCGAGCGCCGCCGCCTTCGCGGCCGCCGCCGCGCGTTCCGCGTCGAGGCGGCCGAGATCCGCCTGCAAGCGGTCGCGTTCCGCGCGCCGCGTCGCGCTCGCTCGCACGTACGAGAGGATCTCGAGATCGCGCAAGCGCGCGGTCGCCCGGCGGAACCGCTTCGCGCGCCGCGCCTGCGTTTCGAGCTCCGGGATGCGCGTCCCGATCTCGGAGAGCACGTCGTTCACGCGAATCGCGTTCTGCTCGGTCCCTTCGAGCCGGCGCAGCGACTCGTTCTTGCGCGCGAGAAAGCGGCTGATCCCGGCCGTCTCTTCGAAGAGCGAGCGGCGCTCGACCGGTTTCGAGGAGAGGATCGCGTCGATGTGGCCCTGCGAGACGATCGCGTACGAGCCGGGCCCGAGGCCCGTTCCCATCAAGAGATCGAGCACGTCGCGCAGGCGCACTTGCTGGCGGTTGATGAAATATTCGCCGCTCTCGCCGGCGCGATAGGCGCGCCGCGTGATCTGCACTTCGGCGGCGTCGATCTTCAACGCGCCGTCGGCGTTCTCGAAGGTCAGCGCGACTTCGGCCATGCCGAGCGGCTTGCGCCGCTCGTTTCCGACGAAGATGACGTCCTCGGTCTTCGTCGAGCGCAGGCTCTTCGAACTCTGCTCGCCGAGCACCCAGCGGATCGCATCGACGAGGTTGGACTTCCCCGATCCGTTGGGACCGACGAGCGCCGTGATTCCCGGCTCGAACTCGAGCGACGTCTGTTCGGCGAACGTCTTGAAGCCGAACAGTTTGAGCGACTTGAGCCTCAAGGCTTGCGCGTCCGCACGCGTTTCTTGCGCTCGCCCGCCGAGGTGCCGGCGGGCGCACGGCGCGAGCGCGCCGCCGCACGCCGCACGGGCTGCGCCACGGCGGCGGGAACGGCTTCGGCCGGCGCAGCCAAATCCGGCACGTCGTCGTGAACGGCGCGCAGGCGCTCGAGCGCCAGGGCCGCGGCCGCGCGCTGCGCGACCTTCTTCGTGGGCCCGGCGCCCTCGGCGAGCACTTCGCGATCGACGATCACGTGCGCGACGAACGTGCGCTCGTGGGCGGGCCCCGCGACGCGCTCGCGATAGACGGGCGCGGTCGCGTAATGCTTCTGGGTCCACTCTTGCAGCACGGTCTTCGGATCCGACCAGGAGAGGCCGAGCGCCAAGTTCGGCTCGATGTGCTCGCGCAGCACGAAGGCGCTCGTCGCATCGCTGCCGGCGAGCGAATCGAGCACCGCGACGAACGCTTCGAACGCATCGCCCAAACTCGAGCGGCGCCGCGCTTCGGGCGCCTTGGCCAGGCCCCCGCCGTAGAGCATCAGGCCTTCGAAGCCGAGCCGCTGCGCCGTGCGCCCGTTCGCCTCATCGCTGACGAGCGCCGCCTTGCGCAACGTCAACTCGCCTTCGCGCGCAGCGGGGTATTGCGCGTAGAGCCAGCGCGCCACGATCGCTCCCAGGATCGCGTCGCCCAGAAACTCCAGCCGTTCGTTGGAGCGTTCGGCCGCGTGCTCGTTGACCGCGCTCTCGTGAACGAACGCGGGCTCGATCGCCTGAGCGTCGATGCCTTTGAAGCCGAGGCGCGCCAGGAGCGCGCGCAGCCTCGCGCGACGCTGCTCGCCCGCCATCAGCCGTGTTTTCCGAACACGACCACGCTGTTGTGACCGCCGAAACCGAACGAGTTGGAGATCGCGACGCGCACGGGCGCCTTGCGAGCGACGTTCGGGACGTAATCGAGCGTGCATTCGGGGTCGGGGAACTCGTAATTGATCGTCGGCGGCATGATGTCGTGATAGACGGCCAGGACCGTCGCCACGCCCTCGATCGCCGCGGCCGCACCGAGCGCGTGTCCGTGCATGCTCTTCGTCGAGCTGACCGCGAAGCGGTGCCCGTCGACGCCGAGGATCGCGTTGACGGCGTTCGATTCCGCCGGATCGCCGATCGGGGTCGAGGTCCCGTGCGCGTTGACGTAATCGACGTCGGAAGGCGCGACCCCCGCGTTGCGCAACGCGCGGCGCAACGCGAGCTCGACGCCCGTGCCGCTCGGGTCGACGGCGACCAAGTCGTACGCGTCGGCCGACTGCCCGTAGCCCAGCAGTTCGGCATAGATGCGCGCGCCGCGCGCGACGGCGAACTCGCGCTCCTCGAGCACCAGGATCGCGCCGCCCTCGGCCATCACGAAACCGTCCCGCTCGCGATCGAACGGACGGCTCGCGCGCTCGGGCTCGTCGTTGCGCGTCGACATCGCCTTCATCGAACAGAAGCCGCCCATCGCGACGTCCGTGATCGTCGCTTCGGCGCCGCCGGCGAGCATGGCGATCGCTTCCCCGTGCGCGATCGTTTGGTAGGCGACCGCGAGCGCATCGTTCGAGCTCGCACAGGCGCTCGCGACCGAGAAGATCGGCCCGCGCAGTTTGTGCCGCATCGAGATCTGCGCCGAGGCGGCGTTTCCCATCAGCATCGGGACGAAGAACGGGCTCACGCGCTTGGCCGTGCCAAGCTCGCGCGCTTTGGTCACCGTATCCTGCAGCGTGATGATCCCACCGATGCCGCTGGCGACGATCGCGCCCGTTTCGCTGCGGACGGCCGGGTCCTCCGGGAGGCCCGAGTCGGCGACCGCCTCGAGCGCCGCCGTGTACGCGAATTGCGCGTAGCGATCCATGCGCCGCGCGTCGCGCCGCCCGATGACCTCGTCGGGGTCGAAATTCTTCACTTCGGCGGCGATCCTCGTCGAGAGATCGCGCGGATCGAAGGCTGTGATCGGGCCGACGCCGCTTTCGCCTGCGATCAGCCTCCGCCAAAATTCGCCGTGCGTGTTGCCGAGAGGCGTAATCGCTCCCAACCCCGTGACGACGACGCGTTTCTTATCCAAAACCTCGCGCGTTGCTCCTAGACGTAAAACGAGGCGGCCGGCAGCGACCGCCCCCATGAAAGGCCTGTGAACACTATCGCCTGCCCCCGACATTACCCTCCCGCCGACCCCCGATTGCGCCGGCGGCGGCGGCCGGGGCGCGCCGAACGGCCGTCGAAGAACCGCCCGATCATGCTGAGCAGCGCATTCCTCGGGCGGCCCGGCCCTCGCGAGGCCGCAGAGTGACGGAGATCCCGGCCGGCCGCGTCCTCGTCACGGGCGCGGCGGGCTTCATCGGCAGCGCCGTGATCTGGGCGCTCAACTGCGCCGGGCACGACGACGTCATCGCCTGCGACCGGCTCGACCACAGCGAAAAGTGGCGCAACCTCGTGCCGCTGCGCTTTCGCGATTACGTCGAGGCGGACGACATGCTCGCGCGCCTCTCCGAACGAGGCGACGCCTTCGGCGATGTCACGACGATCGTCCACCTCGGAGCGTGTTCGTCGACGACGGAGACCGACGCGCAGTACCTGATTCGCAACAACTACGAATTCACGAAGTCGCTCGCGGCGGCGGCCCTTGGGCGCGGGATCCGCTTCGTCTATGCCTCGAGCGCCGCGACCTACGGCGCGCTCGAGAGCGATCTCAACGAGACGCGCCCGCTGGAAACGCTGCGGCCGCTGAACATGTACGCCTATTCGAAACAGCTCTTCGACCGCTATGCCGAGCAGCAAGGCTTTCTGGAGCGGGTCGTGGGCATCAAGTACTTCAACGTTTTCGGCCCGAACGAAGCGCACAAGGGCGACATGCGCAGCGTCGTCTCGAAAGCGTTCGACCAAATCGCCGCGGGCGGCTCGGTGAAACTCTTCAAGAGCCACCGCCCCGAGTATGCGGACGGCGAGCAGCGCCGCGATTTCATCTACGTGAAGGACGCGGTCGCGATCACGCTCGCGCTCGCCGCGCACCCCGCCGCCGGCGGACTCTACAACGTGGGCTCGGGCCGCGCCTCGACCTGGCTCGAATTGATCCGTCCGGTCTTCAGCGCGCTCGGCCAAAAGGAGCGCATCGAGTTCATCGACATGCCCGAGCACCTTCGCGCGAAGTACCAGTACTCGACGTGCGCCTCGATCGAACGTCTGCGCGATCTCGGCTACGACGCCGAGCTGACGCCCCTCGCCCAGGCCGTGCGGGAGTACGTCGCGGAGTACCTCGTCGGCGACGCCCGGCTCGACCCGCTCGTCGCCGAACGAACGCCGCCCTTCGAGCGACTCGAGGTGACGACGTGAAAGTCTGGCCCACTACGTCACCCTGGGCCGCTCGAAGGGCGGGCTAGCCGCTCGCGACCACCGTCTGCGCGGCGTAGTAGACCGCTTTCGGCTCGTAGGCCGCGGTGACGAGCCCGTAGGGCTGCGTGTAGCTTCCGAACGTTCCGGCCGTGCCGTCGCGGAATTCGGCCCAGACCATCGTCGGGAGGCCGAGCTGCCGGTGCAGGTACCACATCTGCCGCACGAAGACCGACTGATCGGAGCCGTCGCCCACGGTCGTCTCCGTCGTATGCAGCCCGATGCCGGGCGGGAGCAGCGCGAGCGCTTGAACGTATTCGGTCAGCGCGTACCCCGGCGGCTTGTAGCTGTGGACCGCGCAGCCGTTCGCCACGTCGAAAACGCCGTTCGCGACGAGCTGCTCGATCCAGCCGCGGTCAACGCCGCTCGTCCCGCCGGACCAGATAGCGCTCGCGCCGGCGGAGCGCAGTGCCGCGGCCGCCGCGAGCGCGAGCCGCGCGTAGGCCGCGGGGTCGGGCGCCACGCCCCAATACGTCTCGAGGTCAGGCTCGTTCCAGAGCTCCCAGATCGGATCGAATGCGGCATAGCGCGCGTGCAGCGCCGCGCAGCGCTGCGCGTATGCGGCGACGTCGACCGGTTGCGCCGCATACGGCGAGATGACGATCGCGCGCATTCCGCTTGCGGCCAGCGCCGGAAACAGCGCGTCGTAATAGGCGAGATCGAAGTTTCCTCCGACCCGTATGAGCTTTCCCCGGCACGCGGAGATCAGGCCCAACGAACGAGCGAGGTCATCCTGTTCGTAAATCTGCACGCCGAACGTCGTCGGCGTGCTCGCGGAGCCGGTCGCCGGCGAGACGGCCGGAATGTGACCGGCGCACGCGGCCAGGCCCGAAACAGAGAGCGCAGCCAAGCCCCTGAGAGCGTCGGATCGTCTCACGCGTCAACCGGGCTTCCTACAACGTTTCAATGGAGCAATCATCGCTTAGCGCGCAACGAATCGTCGCTTCGTGCGTCGAGGTGATACCTCGGCTCCTATTGTGCGTGCCGAGCGATCGACCTTGCGCACGCACGCGAACGCAGCGCGGAAAGATCTGCCGGCCGGCAAGGCGGCAGGCGGCGTTTATTTCGCGACTTGGTGAAGCGGCGGCTCGACGCCGGTGCGCAGGCTGACCGCACGCAGGCTCCGCCCGATGCTGCGATACGTGATGCCGAGCGCGCTCAACGCGGAGCGATCGAGCACGTTGCGGCCGTCGACGACGATCGGACGGAACAGCCGCCCGGCGATCACGTGCGGCGGGACGTCGCGAAACTCGGGCCAGTCGGTAAGAACGAGCAACGCGTCCGCGTCCAAAGCGTCCGTCGCGGACGACGCGATCTCGCACTTGAGCAACAGGTGCCGCCCGGAAACGGACGGATCGAACGCGCGGACGCGTGCGCCGCGCGCGACGAGCTCGTTGACGATACGCACGGCGATCGAATTGCGGACGTCGTCGGTCCCGGCCTTGAAGGTCAGGCCCCACACGCCGATCGTCGAGCCTTCGATGCCGCCGAGTTCCTCCTCGAGCATCGCGATCACGCGATTGGGCTGGCTCTCGTTCACGCGCAAGCTCGCGCCCAGCATCTCGGCCGAGGCGCCGACCTCCTGCGAGCAGTGCTGCAGCGAACGGACGTCCTTGCTCAGGCACGGACCGCCGAACCCGATGCCGGGAGCCAAGCAGGCGGCTCCGATGCGCGGATCGGCACCGACCGCGGCGAGAACGGCGCGTGCGTCGGCGCCCACGGCGTCGCAAAAGTTCGCGACCTCGTTTGCGAAGCTGATCTTGGCCGCCAGGAACGCATTCGAAAATCCCTTGACGACTTCGGCTTCGGTCGGCGAGGTGTAGAAGACCGGGCAGTCCATACTGCCGTGCAGCGCGGCGAACGCGCGCGCGGCCGCTTTATCCAGCGCACCGATGACGATCCGGCTCGGAGCGCGGAAGTCGTCGAGCGCCATCCCTTCGCGCAGAAATTCCGGCGCGAAGATCACCGGCGCACGGTCCGCAAAACGCTGCTGCAGCGCGAGCGTCGTTCCGGGCGGGACGGTCGAGCGCACGACGACGATCTTGCCCGCCAGATCGCAAGCCGACAGTTCCGCGGAGACTGCCGCGAGCGCGGAGAGATCGGGCGCGCCGTTCTCCGCCGTCGGCGTGCCGACGGCGATCACGATGAAGCCGGCGCCCGCGATCGCATCCTTCAGGCTCTCGGTGAACCGCAAGCGGCCGGCATCCAACTGCTCGCGCAGCGCGCCCGCGAGATCGCGTTCGGTGTACGGGGGGACGCCCCGTGCAAGGCTGCGCACGCGCTCGCTGATGACGTCGTAGCCGACCACATGGTGGCCCAACTCGGCGAAACCGACCGCGTTCGCGGTACCGACGTATCCGGTACCGACGATGCAGAGGTTCGAGGAATCCCCTTGCGCCATGCGCCTTCGCCCTTCGATGCTGACGGCTACGACGTCGCAAAGCGCGTCTGGGCGCTCCGTTCGGCGACGAAAAACAGCTAGTCCTCTCCGCCGCGGCTGGGACTTTCGGCGCTCGCTCGCGCCCAGGCTGTCGCGGAGCCGGCCGACCCTGCGAGAAGGTCAGGGTGACGGGGAGTGCTTTCGTCAGCCTGAACCCATCGAAGGGCGGGTCTGCCGAAGCTCGCACCGGACCGAGCTCTCGACACGGGGAGGGACCCTTGCTATAATCCCGTGGCTATGTTCACGTTCGATCTCCAGATCTTCGCGTCCAAGAAGGGCGCAGGCTCCACCCGCAACGGCCGCGACTCGAATTCCCAGCGCCTGGGCGTCAAGCGGTTCGGCGGCGAGGCCGTCCGGGCCGGGAACATCATCGTCCGCCAGCGCGGGACGCAGTTCCATCCGGGGCTGGGCGTCGGGATCGGGACGGACCACACGCTGTTCGCGCTCGTCGACGGCACGGTCAGCTTCACCGAGCGCCGCAACCGCAAGCACGTCAACGTCGTCGCCGCGTAGCCCGCGCGTTCGCTGAGCCTCGCGAGGGCGCCGTTCGGCGCCCTCTTTTCATGTCGTGTGCAGCCCGCTTCAATCGCCGGACCCGATCTTCGGGCCGGTCGCCGGACCCGAGCGGCGGGCCTAATCGGCCGGCTCCGTGCGGGGCGCACCTGACCGGCACCGAACGGTAACGCGGAGATGCAGTTTATCGATGAGGCGACCATCGGGGTCGCCGGCGGTCGCGGGGGAGACGGGATCGTCGCCTGGCGGCGCGAGAAATATGTCCCGAAGGGCGGCCCGGCCGGAGGCGACGGCGGGCGCGGGGGCGACGTCTACCTCGAAGCGAGCCCCGAGCTGACCACGCTCGTCGAGTTCCGCTTCAAGAAGCAGTTCGCCGCGAAGCCCGGTGAGAACGGCCTGACCTCGAACAAGTCCGGCCGCAGCGCGCTGGATCTCGTCGTCCCGGTCCCCGTGGGTACGCTCGTCTACCTTATCGAGGACGGCGGGCGGGAGTACCTGCTCGCCGACCTCTCGACCCCGCACGAGCGGATCCGGGTTGCGAAGGGCGGCCGCGGCGGGCTCGGCAACCAGCACTTCGCGACGGCCACGCGCCAGGCGCCGCGCTTCGCCGAGAAGGGCGAGCCCGAGCAGAGCTGCACGCTCCGCCTCGAGCTCAAGCTGCTCGCCGATTGCGGGCTCGTCGGGCTCCCCAACGCGGGCAAATCGACGCTCTTGGCCGCCGTTTCCGCCGCCAAGCCGAAGGTCGCGGACTATCCGTTCACGACGCTCGAGCCCCAGCTCGGGGTCGTTCGCCTCGGCCCCGAGGAATCGTTCGTCATGGTCGACATCCCCGGCCTCATCGAAGGCGCGCACGAGGGCTCGGGCCTGGGCGATCGCTTCCTGCGGCATATCGAACGCACCCGCGTGCTCCTGCACCTGATGGACGGCGCGAACGCGGTCGACGAGATTCTCGCGAACAAAGCGACGATCGAGAATGAATTGCGGCTCTGGAATCCGGCGCTGCCGGAGCGCCCGACGATCCCCGTGCTGACCAAGCTCGATCTTCCCGAAGCGCGCGAGCGCTTCGAGGAACTCCGCACGCAGATCCCGGGCTTGCGAGCGATCTCCGCGGCCACCGGCGAGGGCGTGCGGGATCTCCTGTACGCCGCGTATCGGACGATCCAGACGACGCCGCTCCCGGCCGTCGCCACGCCCGAGATCCCGCGCTTCGTCCTGACGCCGGACGAGCCGTTCGAAGTCGCCGTCGACGAACGCGGCGTGTTCGTCGTCAGCGGCGAGCGCGTCGAGCGCCTCGCGGCGATGACGAACTTCGAAAGCGACGAGGGCCTCGGCCGTTTCGAGCGCATCATCGCGAAGATGGGGATCGACAAGAAGCTGCGCGAGCTGGGCGCGCAGGACGGCGATACCGTGCGCATCGCCGGCTATGAATTCGATTTCTCGTGAAGCTCGGGCTCCTGGGCGGCACGTTCGATCCGGTTCACAACGCGCATCTCTTCATCGCCGAGGCGACGCGCGTCGCGCTCGGACTCGAGCGCGTCCTGTTCTTGCCGACCAGCGGCGCGCATTACCGGCTCCCGCCCGCCGCGCCGCTCGACGAGCGCCTGGCGATGCTGCGCCTGGCGATCGCGGCGAACCCGCGCTTCGCGGTCGATGAAACGGACCTGGACGAGCGCGCCACGGGTTACACCGCCGATCTGCTGCCCCGCATCCGGGCCCGCTATCCGCACGACCGGCTCACCTTCATCGTCGGCGGAGATTCGCTGATCGAGTCTCCCTGGCAGCGCTTCGATGAGGTGCTCGCGAACCTCGACGCGTTCGCCGTGGTCCCCCGGGCGGCTCGCCCGCGCGAGCGGATCGACGCCTTCGTCGCCTCGCTCCCGCCGGCGCAACAGGAGAAGATCGTGGTCCTCGACCTGCCGCAGTTGGCCGAGTCCGCCACTTACGTGCGCGACCAGATCGGCCGGGGCGGCGCGATCCGCTACCTGGTCCCCGAGCCCGTCGCTCGCCACATCGCGGAGCGGGGGCTCTACCGCGGCCATCGTGTCGCCACGTAGTTCGCCGTTTTTCCGGGAATTACGGCGTTGCAGCGCGAAACATCCGGCGTGGAAATTCTCACGGTCGACGCCGGAGTGAGTTTCGGCGGCGTCACCGCGAGCGAGCTAGCGCGGACGTACGGCACGCCGCTGCTCGTCATCGATACCGGCATCCTCGATCGCAACGTGGCGGCGTTCGTCCAGATCGCTCGCGCCTGCGATGTCGAGGTCGCCTACGCAGGCAAGGCCCTGCTCTTTGTCGCGCTCGCGCAGCGGCTGGTGCGCGCTGGGCTCTCGCTCGACGTCTGCTCGCTGGGCGAACTCTACACGGCCGAACGCGCCGGCGTCCCGCCGGAGCGGCTGGTCCTTCACGGGTGCGGGAAAACCGAGGCCGAACTCGGCGCCGCGCTCGCCGGCCGCGTCGGGCGGATCGTCGTCGACAACCGCGAGGAACTCGAGCGCCTGATCGAACGCGCCGTCCCGGCCCGCCCGCTGCACGCGCTGCTGCGAATCAACAGCGGCATCGAGGCGCACACGCACGCCTACGTGCGCACCGGCGGCGAAGACTCGAAGTTCGGCTTCCCGCTCGACGCGCTCGATGAGGCATTCGCGCGCTGCGCCTCGGCACCGGGGATCCGCCTGGCGGGGATCCACACGCACATCGGCTCGCAGATCTTCGAAAGCGACGCCTACGAAGCCGCGGCCGGGGTGATGCTCGATGCAATCGTGCAGGCGCGCTCGCACGGGCTCTACCTCGAGGAGCTGGTCCTCGGGGGCGGCTTCGGGGTCGCGGCGACCCCCGGGGACGCGCCGCTCGATGCCGCCGAAACCGTGCGCAGCGTCGCCCGCATCGTCGCGCGGACCGCGGCGGCACGCGGCATCCAAGCTCCGCGGCTGGGGATCGAGCCCGGCCGCGCTATCGTCGCGGAGGCCGGAACGACGCTCTACCGGGTGGTCTCGGTGAAGACGCAGGGCTCGCGCCGCTACGCGATCGTGGACGGCGGGATGACCGACAATCCGCGCCCCGCGCTCTACGACGCCTATCACCACCCCGAACTCGTCTCGCGGCCTTCGGCGGCGCCGCTCCTGGAAACGACGATCTCCGGGCGCGCCTGCGAAAACGACGAACTGGTGCGAGCGGATTTGCCGGCGGACCTCGCGGCGGGCGACCTGCTCGCGCTGGGGACGACCGGCGCGTACACGTTCAGCATGGCGAGCAATTACAATCGCTTCGCGCGACCGGCCGTCGTCTTTGCCGGCGGGGGCGAACACCGGCTCGTCGTGCGGCGCGAGTCGCTCGAGGATCTGGTCCGTAACGATCTCGGGCCCGACGCCTGAGATGAGGTTCCCGCTCGAACCCAGGGCGGGCGCCATGACGGGGGTGCTCGCGCTCGGCGCGTTGCTCGCGCTCGGCATGGCGGCCGGCTGCTCGGCGGCGGGCAGCGGCGCCGCGCCGTCCGCGAACGCGGAGATTTACGCGGACTGGCAAGCGCACCGCTCCCCGGTCGAAGTGACGGCAAGCGGAACGGTCGTCAAAGTGCTCGGAATCCGCGGCGGCCGCAGCGGTCGCCACGAAGGCTTCCTCGTCCATCTCTCAGGGAGCGACGCACACGACCTCACGATCCGCGTCGAGGACAACGTCGAATTGACCGGATCCATTCCGTTGCATGCGGGCGATCTCGTCGAACTGCGCGGTGAGTACATCTACGATCCGCGCGGCGGCATCGTGCATTACACGCATCGAGATCCGCGCGGACGTCATCCCTCGGGTTACGTGCGCGTGAACGGCCGCTTGTATTCATAAAAAATGTCACACGGCATATACAAATCCGCAGCGGTCCGATAGTATGAAAGTCCTAGGCTATGCGCGATCTTGAAACGGTTGTTCTCGCTAGCGTATCCCCGCGGCGCAGCGAGCTCCTTAGGTCGCTTGGCTTGCATGTATTGATCGTCCCAAGTAACGTCGATGAAACAGATCCTCCCGCTGTGGCGCCAGCCGAACTCGCCGCTCTCCATGCTGGGGCAAAGGCCATTGCCGTTGCCGAGCGGGAGCATGCGCACGTGATCGTCGCAGCCGACACCGTCGTCGATCTCGACGGGCGGGCGCTTGGGAAACCACGCGATGCAGCCGATGCACGTAGTATGCTCGAAGCGCTGGCAGGCCGGCAGCACACCGTTCACTCCGCCTTCACCGTGATCGACGGCGCAAGCGGTGCCGGCCTCGCGCGCCTTTCCTCGACCGACGTTCGCTTCTACCCCCTCTCGGCGGACGATATCGATCGCTACCTCGCGACGGGCGAATCGTTCGACAAGGCCGGAGCCTACGGGATCCAAGGACGGGGGGCTGCGCTCGTCGAGCGGATCGACGGCGATTTTTACACCGTGATGGGCTTTCCGCTGGGGCTCTTCGTGCGAAGCCTGCCCGAGCTCGGCTACCGGCTCGCCGCCGGCGGGGCGGTCGCGCGATGAGCGAGCGGCCGCAGTCCCAGCTCATCGATGAGCTCCGCCAGACGATCAGTCCGGATATCGGGCTCGACCTGGGCACGGCGAACACGGTCGCGTACGAGCGGACGCTGGGCGTCATCGTCAGCCAGCCCTCCGTCGTGGCCTACGACACGAGCGACGACCGGATCATCGCGATCGGGCACGCGGCCAAAGAGCTCGAAGGTCGCGCACCGCGGAAGGTCCGCGTCGTGCGGCCCTTGCGACGCGGGACCATCTCGGATTTCCACGCAGCCGAAGCTCTGGTCGCCGACACCGTCAACAAGGCGCTCTCGGCGCGGCCGCGCCTGGGGCCGCGCGTGGTCGCGTCGATCCCCGGCTGCGCGACCGACATCGAATGCAAGGCCGTCGAGCAGGCCGTGCGGCTTGCCGGCGCGCGCTGGGCGACGTTCGTCCCCCAGGCGGTCGCGGCGGCGGTCGGGGCCGGCATCGACATCACCTCGCCCCGCCCGGCGATGGTCATCGACATCGGCGGCGGAACCACGGAGATCGGGATCCTCGGGCTTTCGGGCGTCCTGCGGCTGCACTCGGTGCAGGTCGGGGGCGACGATTTCGACCGCGCCATCCAGAACCGGCTGCGGGCGCGCAACTTCGTGATCGGCTCGGGGAGCGCGGAGGCGGTGAAGATCGCACTCGGGTTCGCCGGACGGGCCCCGGGGCGCGCGCCGATCCTGGTGCACGGCAGCGATTTGGAGCTGGGCGGGGCGCCCGGCAGCCGCAGCGTCGAAGAGGCGCTCGTCGGCGCCGCGATGCGCGAGGGGATCGAACGGATCGTGCGCGCCATCTGCTCCGTCCTGGAAACGACCCCGCCCGACGCGGCCGGCGACCTGCTCGAAAGCGGGATCACTCTGACGGGCGGCGGCGCGTTGATCGCGAACCTCGCGGGCGAAATCGGCATCCGCACGAACGTTCCCACGGTCGTGGCCCCGGATCCCTTACTCTGCGTCGCGCGCGGCGCCGGAGAGATCTTGGGCTCACCGTCGTTACTCGAACGCGTTCGGCCGTCGGCGGACAAGCTGACGAGGTGGTATCAATCTTTACGTATCGGGATGAGAGAAAGCTACTCGCCCTAATCGGAACGGTCATCGTCATCGCCGCCGTCGCACTGATCCAAGTGAACGCGGCGAAGGGCGGGCGGCCGAGCTTCCTCGACATCACGGTCGGCAGCCTCGTCGGCGTCGGCCAGCGCATCGTCACGGGCACGCTCGACGGCATCGCGCATGCCGGAGGTGCGATCGCGGACGTGCCGCGCTACTACTCCGAGAACCAGCGCCTGACGCAAGCGAATCGCGAGCTCGCCGCCGAGAATGCGCGCCAGCGCGAAGCGCTCTCGCACGCACCCGAACTCGCGGCGATCGAGCGCGCGCTCGCGGCGAATCCGAAAGGGATCCCCGCCACGACGATCGGCGTCGACCTCGAAGGACAATCGCGCACGATCACGCTCGATCGCGGTTCGACCAGCGGCATCAAACTCGATGCCGCGGTCGTCGACGCGCAAGGCGCGGTCGGCCGCGTCGTTTCCGTGCAGCCGTTCGTCAGCCGCGTGTTGCTCTTGACCGACCCGACGAGCAAGATCCCGGCGATCGCGCAGCGCGGGCGCTGGTGGGGAATCGCGACCGGCACGAACGCGCACATTCAACTGCAGTACGTCTCACAGGATGCGCCGCTGCGCATCGGCGACCTCGTCGTGACCGGCGAAGGGCGCACGTTTCACGCCGGAGTGAGCATCGGGCGCGTCATCACGATCTACCGGCCGCAGGGCGCCCTCTATCAAGCCGCCGTGCTGGAGCCCGCGGCGCAATTCGGGCGGATCGGGAGAGTCCTTGTCATTCCGCACTGAGCCCGTGCTCGCGCCGTCGATCGAAGAGTTCGCGCCGCCCGCGTGGGCGCTCGCGCTCGCGCTGTTCGCCGCGCTCGTGCTGCAGGCGTCGCTCCCGCCGGCACTCTCGATTCGCGGAGCGTTTCCGAGCCTCGTGCTGACGCTGGTGATCTGGTATGCGCTGCACGGCGGTCTGCGCGCGGGCGTCCTCTACGGAACGCTCGCGGGCGCCTGCGAAGACGCCGTCGCCGGGACGACCGGCGCCGCCTGGATGGTCTCGACGGCGCTCGTCGCGGTGATCGCGGGGTTGCTGGGGCGCGTGCCGTTCCTGCGCACGCGCCTTGCCGCCGCGGCGCTCGTCGCCGTCTTGACGCTGCTGCGCTTCATCGTGTTCCTCGTCGTCGAGCGCATCGAGGGACACTCGCTCGTGCTCGTCACGCCGCATTTGCATTCCGTCTTGTGGCAGAGCCTCTTCAACGCGCTCCTCCTGAGCCTGGCGCTCGCGGTGCAAGCCCGCGCCATCGCACGTCGTGCCGCGCGCAGATAAGAAGAAACGCCAGGCGCCGTTCCGGCCGAAGCTGCTGCGCCTGATCGGCTTCGTCGCGGTGCTCGCGCTCGCGATCGTTGCGCTCGTGTTACGTCTGGTGCAATTGCAACTCGTTCAAGGCTCGGCATTCGCCGAGGCGGCTCGCGCGAATCAGATCCGGCGAGTCCCCGTCGCAGCGCCGCGCGGCCGCATGTTCGACCGCCACGGCGTCACCGTCGTGCGCAGCCGGCCCTCGTTCACCTGCGCGCTCATTCCGTCCGACGTGCAGGACATCAACGCCGTGCTGCGCGAGCTGCACACGCTGCTCGGCATCCCGGAAGCCACGCTGCGCCGGCGTTTGCTGCACCACCGCGGCGTCAACTACGACAACTTCGATCAGGTTGCCGGCGCCGAACCCTACGGCCCGGTGATCCTCGCGCGCGATCTCTCGAACGTGCAGATCGCGAAGATCGCGGAAGCGTATCTGCCGGGCGTCGATGTCGAAGCCCAGCCGATTCGGAATTATCCCTACGGCGGTTCGGCTTCGCACGCGCTCGGATACGTCGGGCAAATCACCGAAGACGAATACGAGCGTTTGAAGGGAAACGGCTATACGCCCAACGACGTCGTCGGCAAAGAGGGCCTCGAGTACGAATACGATTCGTGGCTGCGCGGCAAAGCGGGCGGCGAACAGATCGAAGTCGACGCACAAGGACAGCTGGTGCGCAGGCTCGGCCCCGTCGACCCGATCCCCGGGCATAGCCTGGAACTCTCGCTCGATTGGCGCTTGCAACAGATCGCGGAACGCGCGCTGCACGATCAACTGGCGCGGATCGCGCATCTGCGCGGACGCGGCGTCGCGGGCGCCGTCGTCGCGCTCGATCCGCGCGACGGCGGAGTCCTAGCGCTCGTCTCGCAGCCGAACTTCGATCCCAACGATTTCGCGGACGGAATCTCGCCCGCGAAGTACAACGCGTACTTGAACGACCCGCTCGAAGCGCTGTACGATCGCGCGATCGCGGCCGCGACCGCGACGGGTTCCACGTTCAAGATGATCACGGGCAGCGGCGCGATCTCGGCGGGCGTCGTCGGCGTGAACGAGCCCGTCTACGATAGCGGCGCCTGGAATTGCAAGGGCCATCTCTTCCGCGACATCGCCTCGGGCGGGCTCGGTTCGACGACGTTCGTGCCGGCGCTCGCCGCCTCGAGCGACGGCTACTTCTACCAACTCGCCGATCGGCTCGGCCACGAGCGATTGCGTTACTACGCGCTGCAGTACGGCCTGGGCAAGCGCTCCGGGATCGACCTTCCCGGCGAGTTCGCGGGAAACTGGCCGACGAACGCCTGGATGAAGAAATATTACGGCGAGCCGCTCTACCCGGCCGACGTGTGCAGCCTGGGCATCGGCCAAGGCGCGATGCAAGCGACGCCGCTGCAGATGGCCAACGCGACCGCGACCGTCGCGAACGGCGGCACTCTGTATCGCCCGCACTTGGTCGCGGCGATCCGCGACCCGTCGGGCAAGATCGTCAAGAGCTTCGGCCACGAGATCATCCGCCGGGTCGACGTCACGCAGGAAGCGATCCGCGCCGTCCGCGCGGGCATGGACAAAGTGACCGACCCCGGCGGGACCGCCTACGGTCTGGCGATCCCTGGGCTTCCATTCGGCGGGAAGACCGGAACGGTCGAGACCGCGGGCGGCGCGGGTCCGAACACGACCTGGTTCGTCGCCTACGCCCCGATCGACCATCCCCGGCTCGCGCTCGCGGTCTTCATGGACCGCACCGGCGGCTACGGCGCGTCCGTCGCGGCGCCCGTAGCTCGCGAGATCATCGCGGCGTATCTCGGCAAGCCGAGCCCGAAGCCCTCGCCGGCGGCGAGCCCGAGCGCGGCTCCCAGCGTGGCTCCCAGCGTGGCTCCGAGCGCGACTGCGAGCGCCGCTCCGGGTGGTGCCGCGGCAAAAGCGACGGCGCTCCCCTCCGCCGCGCCGTCGCCGGCCCCGGCTGCGCTGCACCCTGCGCCGGCAACGCGCTGAGGCGGCGCCTCCGTGCCTGCCGCCAGGTAGCGGTCGGGGCGGGACGACAGGGGGCCGCGGAAGCTCCGACCGCCGACCGAAGCCATGGATGGCGTGAGGGAGGCGGCGGTGCAGCGAGGATTTTCGCAGGATGCGAAAATCCTCAGCGGTTCCGCGGCCCCCTGTCGTCCCGCCCCGACCGCGGGTCCCGGAATCCAACGCCGACACCAGACCGACGGCGCCCCCAGCCGGTGCGGTAAGCCCAGGTTCGGCATGGTGAGCGGGAGAAAACAGGCTCTTCGCGCCGGGCTCGGGCGAGGCCGGCGAATCGGGCGAGAACACTTCCGCGGGCATCTAGCGACCTATCATTGTCTCCGCCCTACATCCGTTTTACGCAGAGGGAGGGTCTTGACGATGATCGCGACGCCTGGAAGAATTGCCGCCGCCGCCGCCCGGTTGACGGGGGAGGGCGCGTTTGTCGTGCTCGGTCGGGCGCGCGAGCTCGAGGCGCAGGGGCACAGCGTCGTGCATTTGGAGATCGGCGAACCCGATTTCGATACGCCCGCGCACATCAAGGCCGCCGGCATCGCGGCGATCGAAGCGAATCATTCGCACTACGCGCCTTCGGCGGGGATCCCGGAACTGCGCGACGTCGTCGCGCGGTATGCGGGGCGGTTTCGCGGGATTCCGGAGTTTTCGCGCGATGAGGTTTCGGTCAGCCCGGGCTGCAAGCCGCTGATCTGGAACATTCTGTGCGCGCTGCTCGATCCGGGCGATGAGATGCTCTATGCGGATCCCGCGTATCCGGCGTACGCTTCGGCGGCGCTGTATTTGGGCGCGCATGCCGTTCCGATCTCGCTGCGCGAGGCGAGCGATTTCCGGCTCGATTTGGACGAGCTTGCGGCGAAGATCTCGGATCGCACGAAGTTGCTGGTCATCAATTCGCCCCACAATCCGACGGGCGGCGTGCTGACGCGGTCGGACCTCGAGACGATCGCGGCGCTGTGCATCAAGCACGACGTGCTCGTGCTTTCGGATGAGATCTATAGCCGTAACATCTACGGCAGCGAGTTCGTCTCGATCCTGGAGTTCCCCGGAATGCGCGAGCGCACGATCCTGGTCGACGGTTTCTCCAAGGCCTATGCGATGACGGGCTGGCGTTTGGGCTACTCTATCGCTCCGGCGGCGATCACGCGCACCATCACGCTGCTCGCCAACAACACGTACTCGTGCACGGCGCCGTTCGTCCAGCTGGCGGGGATCGCGGCGCTCGAAGGGCCCGATGAACCGATCCTGGCGATGGTCGCGGAGTTTCGCAAGCGGCGCGACGCGATCGTCGCGGGCTTGAACTCGCTGCCCGGCGTCTCGTGCCGTACGCCGGACGGGGCGTTCTACGTGTTTCCGAACGTCTCGCGCATTACGCCGGACGATAGGAAACTGGCGTCGTATCTGCTCGATGAGGCGCACGTCGCGGGGCTCGCCGGTTCCGCGTTCGGGCCGACGGGACGCGGGCACTTGCGCTTCTCCTACGCGGCGTCGCTCGCGACGATCGATCGCGCGATCGAACGAATCCGAGCTGCGCTGCCGCGCTTCTCCGCATAGTTCTTGCATCGTCACCTTGTGCTTGTCGCCCTTCGACAAGCTCAGGGTGCGCGCGCGAGGCTCAGGGTGACGCGCGCTAGGATCGGGCGACGTGCGTGAGGCGGCGGAGGATCGCTTACGGTGCTACGGTTGCGGCCCAGACCATCTCCGATCCGCTCGTGAAGCCGAGCTTCTCGTAGAGCGCGCGCGTCCGTTCGGTTGCATGCAAGACGATCTTGCGGACGCCCATCGCGTGCGCGGCGCCGAGCGTTTCGCGCACGAGCTCGCTTGCGATGCCGCGGCCACGATAGGCCGGCTCGACGTACACGCCCGCGATCTCCGCGTGACGCGAGGATTCGGGATACGGCAAACGCTGCCAAAACACGGCGTAACTGCTCGCGACGATCGCGCCGTCGTATTCGGCGACCCAGCCGTCTAGGCGCCCCGCGCGCCAAAGTTGATAGAACTCGCGCGTCGCGGTTCGCCGGAACGCATCCGCGCGCGGCGGCTTGACGAGCCCTAGCTCCGTGAGCGAGGCGAGACGCAGGCGCGCGAGGGCGTGCGCGTCATCGGGTCCGATGCGGCGCAAGACGAGTCCGGCGAGTTCGGCGGATGGGTGTTGCATGGAAAACAAAAAGAGCGCCCGCGGTGCGGTGCGCTCGTACTCCTCGTGGTCGACGGTGCTTTACGTCAATAGACGGCGCCGCCGTACACGGAGCACGAGCCCGATGGGCGGTCGGCGCGGTCGCGAAGTCATGCGCCGATTCTGCCACGCATCGCGCGCGCCGTCAAGGCTTTGGGTTAGAACGCGCTTCAGGTTCGATGATCCAAGCGCTTCGCGAGCAGATCGCCGCCGAATTGCACGCCGCACACGAACACGATCAGCACGATCACGACCGCGATCATCACGTTCGTCTCGAAACGCTGGTAGCCGTAGCGAATCGCGAGATCGCCGAGCCCGCCCGCCCCGACCGCGCCCGCGACGGCCGAAGCGCCGATCAACGTGATGAGCGTGACGGTGAACCCGGCTGCGATCCCCGGCAGCGCCTCGGGGATCAGAACCTCCCACACGATCGTCGCGCGGTTCGCGCCCATCGCTCGCGCGGCTTCGATGAGCCCGTGGTCGACCTCCCGCAGCGAGACCTCCGCGATGCGGGCGAAATACGGGATCGCCGCGATCGATAGCGGCACGATCGCGGCGGCCGTGCCGATCGATGTGCCGACGATCAGCCGCGTCACCGGGATCAATGCCACCAAGAGAATGATGAACGGGACGGAGCGGAACGCGTTGACGAGCGCTCCCAGAACGCGATTGAGCGTGAGTTGCTCGAGTATGCCGCCGCGGTCGGTGCAGACGAGCACGAGTCCGATCGGCAGGCCGATCAAGAGCGAAATGACGCCCGAGATTCCCGTCATCACGATCGTCTCGATCAGCGCCCAGAACGTGAGTTCAATCATCTGAGTCGAGATAGCCGAGCACCTCCGTAGCGGTCACGCGGTTTTCAAGGAATGCGCGCAGACGGCCGGCGCTCCCGGGGCCGCCGTTCCCAAGGCTCACGAACAGGCTGCCGACCGGCTCGCCCTGCACGTGATCGATCCCGCCGTGCAACAGCGTCGCCGCGCCGAACGCTGCCGAAAGCTCGGCCAGGAGCGGGGCGCGCGCCTGCGCTCCGTGCACGTCGAGCCGCAGCACGATTCGCCCGGCGGGCTCCGTTTGCAGGCGCGTCGCGAGCGCTTCGGGCAACTCCGGCCGCAGCGAACCCAGAAGGCGCCGCGTCCCGGGCGCCTCGGGCGCCGCGAAGACGCGCCAGACGGGTCCCGTCTCGATGACGCGGCCCTCCTCGAGGACGACGACGCGGTCGGCGATCGCGCGGATCACGCTCATCTCGTGCGTGATCAGGACGATCGTGAGCTGCAGGCGCCGGTTGATGTCGCGCAACAGATCGAGGATCGAGACGGTCGTCTCCGGATCGAGAGCCGAGGTCGCTTCATCGGAGAGCAGCAGGACGGGATCCGCGGCGAGCGCGCGAGCGATCCCGACGCGTTGCTTCTGGCCGCCCGAGAGTTGGGCGGGATAGGCGCCGGCGCGCTGCGCGAGCCCTACCATTTCGAGCAACTCGGCGACGCGGCGGCGGCGCTCGACGCGCGGGCGGCCGCCGATCTTCAGCGGCAACGCGACGTTCTGCTCGACCGTCTTCGCCGAGAGCAGGTTGAAATGCTGGAAGATCATGCCGATCCGGCGGCGGATCGGCTGCAGGTCGTGCTCGGAGAGGCCCGCGATGTCGCGGCCGTCGATCTCGACCGTTCCGGCGTCGGGGCGCTCGAGCCCGTTGAGCAACCTGATCAGCGTCGACTTTCCAGCGCCGCTGCGGCCGATGATGCCCAGAATCTCGCCGGGCTGCACGCGCAGCGAAACGTCGTCGAGTGCGACGATCGAGCCGAACCTCTTGCTGACGCCCGTCAGACGCGCGAGCGAGACCTCCGGCGCGCGAGCGTCGAGAGGCTGCGCCCGCGCGCCGGAGGGAAACACTGAAACGCTCACCAGGCCGGGATCGCCGTACCCTTGTAGACTTTCAGCAGCGTCTCTTTGACGTTGTCGTTCTCGTACGACGCCACCAAGGCACGCACCCAGGCATCGTTCTCGTGGCCGGTCTTGACCGCGATGAAGTTCGCATAGGGATTGTTCTTGGCGCTCTCGGTCGCGATGCGATCGTTCTTCGTGAGATTCGACTTCAGCGCCCAGTCCGTGTTCACCACGGCGGCATCCAGATCGTCGATCGAGCGGCCCACGATCCCGGCATCGAGCTCGCGCACGACGATGTTCTTGGGATTGCCCACGATGTCGGCCGTCGTCGCCAGGATCCCTGCGCCCTCGCGCAACTTGATGAGGCCTTGCTCCTCGAGCAGAACGAGCGCGCGCCCTTCGTTGCTGGGGTCGTTCGGGACGCCGATCTTCGCTCCGGCGGGGAGTTCGGCGACGGTCTTATGCTTGTGCGAATACAAACCGATCGGCCAGATCGCGGTGTTGCCGACGGCCACGATGTGATAGCCGCGCGTCTTGATTTGATTGGTGAGATACGGCCGGTGCTGGAATGCGTTGGCGTCCAGATCGCCGCGTTCGAGCGCTTCGTTCGGCTGCGTGTAGTCGTTGAAAGTGATGACTTTGATGTTCAGGCCGCGCTTTTTGGCCTCTTGCGCGACGACCGTCCATACGTCCTCGGCGTCGCCGCTGATGATGCCGACGCGGATCGGATTCGGCGCGTCGGCACGCGCGACGAGCGGCAGGGACGCACTCGACAGCAGCACGGCTGCGAAGCCGGCGACGAGTGCGTGGCGGGAAATCTTCACGTTGGATACTCCTGACGAAAGTTATGAAGCAAGGGACGCCAAATAAAAAACCCTCCACCGATCGGTAGAGGGCTCACCTGCGACGTGGCGGCGCAGTTACGCGCGCACGAACCTCTTCCGACGGAACGTTGGATCAGAGGAACAGCGACACATCAAAACAGCAGCGTGGCTCACGGGCTCTACGCTAGCATCGACGCAACCGGCTTGTCAACAGCGGCGCTCGCGAGATCGCACCCCGCGACGTCTTAACGGACGATCGAGGGCGGCGTGGGGTTGGGCCAGAGGTGCATCGCGGCCTTGACGTCGGCGACGGTCTCGGCGGCGACGACGCGCGCCCGCGCGCTACCCTCGGCGATGATGTCGTCCACGCTCTGCGGGTCGATCGACGCGCGGCGCTCGCGCACGGGCTCGAGAAACGCGTTGAGCTTCTCGGCGAGTTCTCCCTTGCAGGCCACGCAGCCGAGCGCGCCCGATCGACACGCTTCGTCGATCGCGGGCGTGCGCTCCGCGTTCACGATCCGCTGCAACGAGAAGACCGGACAGATCTCGGGACGGCCCGGATCGTTCCGCCGAATCTTGAGCGGATCGGTGAGCATAGAACGCACTTTCGCCGTCGTCGTCGCTGCACCGTCGGCGATCTCGATGTGATTGTTATATGACTTCGACATCTTGCGGCCGTCGGTTCCCGGCACGTCCGGAAATTCACTGAGCGTCGCTTGGGGTTCGACGAGCGTCGGCCCGTAGAGATGATTGAAGCGGCGCACGACTTCGCGCCCGAACTCGAGATGCGAGAGTTGATCTTTGCCGACGGGGACCGCCTGCCCGCGGAAGATCGCGATATCGACGAGTTGCAGGAGCGGGTAGCCGAGGAAACCGTACGTCGCGATGTCGCCGCCGAGCGCGTCGATTTGGTCTTTATAGGTCGGCACGCGTTGCAGCCACGAGACCGGCACGATCATCGCAAGCAACGTGTGCATTTCGGAGATCTCGGGCACGAGCGTCTGCAGATACATCGTCGAGCGCTGCGGGTCGACGCCCGCTGCGAGCCAATCGAGCACCATCTCGCGAATGTTGTCGCGCAGGTTCGCGGTGTCGGCGAAACCAGTCGTCAGCGCGTGCAAGTCGGCGATCTCGAAGTACGCGTCGTGCGTCGAGCAAAAGCTGACCCATTGCTGCAGCACGCCGACGAAGTGACCCAGATGCAGCCGCCCCGTCGGGCGCATCCCCGACATCAACCGCACGCGACCGCTCTGTGACATGAACGCCTCTCCTGAATCCAACGATGCTACCGGCAAGACGTTCGGTTTTGGTTGCGAGTAAGAGCGCCCTGCCCGCTCAATACGCGACGCGCATCGAGCCGAGCGAAAATGCCGACGCGATCTTCGAGCGCACGAAGGCGCGCGCGTACACGACGGCGTCGCGCATCGTCGCGCCTCGCGCGAGTTCGGCGCTGCACGCCGCTGCGAGCAGACAGCCCGTCCCGCGCAGGGTTCCGGGCAGACGTTCTCCCGCGAAGATCTCGCTGGTGCCGGAAGCCCAAAGGACGTCGGCCGGCTCGCCCGCGAGATGTCCGCCTTTCACGAGGACGGCAGGCCCGGCCGCCCCGATGGCGGCCGCCGCCGCGACCATCTCCCCGGGCGAGGAGACGGGGAGCCCCGTCAGCCGAGCGGCCTCCGCCAGGTTGGGGGTCACGAGCGCCGCGAGCGGGACGAGCTCGCGCAGCAGCGCGGCGAGCGTCGCCTCGCCGGCGAACTCCCCGCCCGCGCTGGCGGCGAGGACGGGGTCGAGGACGAGCGGCGCGGGCCGCTCGCGGACGGCGGCGGCGACGGCGGCAACGGCAGGCGCACCCACGAGCGCGCCGACCCGGTAGGCCGCGATCGGCAGCGCGGCGAGCGCCGCGAACTGGGCTGCGATGAGATCCGGCGCGGTAGCGGCAAGGGCATGCACGCCGCCCGCGTCCTGGGCGGAGACGGCGGCAACGACGCTGACCGCTCGGACCCCGCACTCGCGCAGCGCCCAAAGATCCAGGCCCAACCCCGCGGCGTTCCAGGGGTCCGTCGTCCCGATCGAGCAGACGACGGGCCTCACGGCGCCAGCGCCGCCCAGCGCGCGACCAGCGCTCGCGCGGCAGCCCCCGGGTCAGGCGCCCCCGCGACGGCGGAGACGACCGCCGCCATCTTCGCCCCGGCCGCACGGACCGGCCCGAGCTCAGCGAGCCCGATCCCGCCGATCGCCGCGACCGGCACGTTCGCGGCAGTCACGGCGGCACGCAAGCCCACCTCGCCGAGCGGGGCGCCCGCATCTGGCTTCGTCGCCGTCGCCGCGAACGGTCCCGCTCCGACGTAATCGGCGCCGAGCCGCTGCGCCTCGCGGACGTGTTCCGGCGTCGCCGCCGAGATGCCGAACAAGCGCCGGCCCAGCGCCGCTCGCAGGTCCGTGCCCCGCAGCGCGGCGAGGTCCTCTTGGCCGACGTGCAAGCCGTCCGCCTCGAGCGCTGCGGCGAGGTCGTCGTTGACGATCAAGCACGCGCCGGCCGCCCGGGTGCGGCGATGGAGCGAGCGGACCAGCGCCCGGTCGACCCCGCCTTTCGCGCGGAATTGCACGAGCCGCACGCCGGCGCGGAGGACGGCGGCGAGCAGGCCCTCGACGTCCGCCGTGCTTTGGGCGTCGAGGACGACGTAAATGCCCGCGAGCCCCGGCGCGGCCGGCGTCTCGTCGCGGACCTGCGCGGGGGTCATACGCGAACTTCCGTCCCCATTAAGAAGTACGAACGACTTATTTTGGCGCTCAGCTCCCTCCGGCAAGGCAAGCGTCTTTCCGCCGGCATCAGGCTTCCCCCGGAAGCAAGAGGTCGAGCAACCGCGTTAGATCGTCGTCGCCCGCGTAGCGGAACTCGAGGCGCCCGCCGGTCCGCCCGGGTACGACCGCGACGGCCGTCCCGTAATGATAGCGAAGCCTGGCTTCGACCGCCTCGATGTTCGGATCGCGGGGGGTGCGCGTCTTTGCGGGCTTGCGAACGGGGCCGCGCTTGGTCGCCCCGAACTGCTCGACCTGCCGCACCGTCAGCCCTTCCGCCACCACGCGGCGGGCCAGGGCTTCTCGCTCGTTCTCCGGGACGGCGAGCAAAGCACGAGCGTGGCCGACGCTCAGCCCGCCGCCGCGCAGTTCCGCCTTGATCGGATCCGAAAGCGCCAGCAGGCGCAGCGCGTTGGCGATCGCGGGACGGCTCTTGCCGATGCGCTCGGCGAGGCGTTCCTGCGTGAACTCGTACTCCTCGATCAGGTGTGCGAACCCCATCGCCTCCTCGAGCGGGTCGAGATCGCGGCGCTGCAGGTTCTCCACGACCGCGAGCTCCAGGCTCGCCCGGTCATCGGCAGAGCGCACGATCGCCGGGATCGTAGGAAGCTTGGCCGCAGCGGCGGCGCGCCAGCGGCGTTCCCCCGCGATTAACTCGTAGATCGGCGCGGATCCGCCGCCCCGAGGCCGCACGATGATCGGCACGAGGACGCCCAATTCCCTGATCGACTGCTCGAGTTCGCCGAGCGCCGCCGCGTCGAACGACGTGCGAGGCTGTTGCGGGTTCGGCCGGATCGAATCCAGCGGAATCTGCACGAGCCCCTCGCTCGCCGTGGTGGGACGCGGGCGTTCCTCACCGAGCAGGGCGCCGAGGCCGCGTCCGAGGCCGCGCTTCTGAGTCATTCTCCGTTCACCTCACGAGCAAGGGCAAGATACGCTTGCGCTCCGCGGCTTCGCACGTCGAAGAGCGCGGCCGGCTTCCCGAAGGACGGGGCTTCGGAGAGGCGGATGTTCCGCGGAATCTGCGTCCTGAAGACCTGGTCCGGGAAATGAGCGTTCACTTCTTCGAGAACCTCGGTCGCCAAACGCGTTCGGCCGTCGAACATCGTCACGAGCACCCCCGTGATGCGCAAAGGGGGGTTGAGCGCGTCGCGAACCCGCTCGACGACTCGAGTGAGCTGCGAGAGCCCCTCTAAGGCGTAGTACTCGGCCTGAACGGGGATCAGGACTTCGGTTGCCGCGGCCAGGGCGTTCAAGGTCAGCAAGCCGAGCGACGGCGGACAGTCGATGAAGACGAAATCGTACTCGTCGATGATCCCAGCAATCGCCCGGCGCAGGCAATTCTCGCGCGATAGCGTTGACACGAGCTCGATCTCCGCGCCGGCGAGGTTGATCGTCGCCGGAACCAGATGGAGATTGGGGACACCGGTCTCGACGACGGCGGCACGAATGGGCAAGTCCGCGAGCAGGACGGCATACATATCGTCCTCGAGGTCGCGTTTTTCGATCCCAAGGCCGCTCGTCGTGTTCCCTTGGGGATCGATATCGAGGAGCAGCACACGCTTCCCAAGGATTGCGAGAGACGCTCCGAGGTTAACGGCGGTCGTGCTTTTCCCGACACCGCCTTTTTGATTCACGATCGCGACGACGCGTGGCCCGCTCAAAGCGACTCCCTTACTCGTCCCAAGGACCGAACCGTTTCACGCCCGTCATCCTGGGCCTCTCGCCATTCGACACGCTCAGGGTGACCATTTTCCCCGTCACCTCGGCCTGAAGGGCGCGGCCTTGCAGTTCCACGTGAAACAACCGGGCGCCCGCAGTCGATCTAGGCGCTGTGATAAGTTCGCGGAAAAATTTCCCGTTCAAGCAGGGGGCCATCGCCTTGCGATAAACCCAGCTGCGACGGATGGCGGCTCAAGGGCTGTCGTTCGGCCAAGGATGAGGGTCCGGATGTTGATGCCTCGCGTCGACCTGGGCGTTTGTGCATGGCGCGCTTTGGCATTCAGGGCGACATTCTGCCGAGTGAGACTGCACACGCGGCCCTTTAACAAGCGTACGGCGGCGCTTTCCGGCGGCGATCTTGGTCCGCCCTGGGGGGTCGAAGGGCGCGGCGGCCGTGAGGTTCCACGTGAAACAACCCGGTACCGCAAACCGATCAGGGGTTCGCGCCCTTCAGATCTTCTATCGCGACCCGCAGGCTCGCCAGCAAGAGCTCGCGCTCGTTTTTTTCCGGATCGTCGGTGACTTGCTCCAGCAGATCCCGCAACAGCTCCCCGACCAGCGGCCCGCCGCGCGAGCCGCGTGGCAGGAGGCCCGCCTCGACGAGTTCCGCGATGACGTCGCGCCCGGAGACGGCCAAGTCCGCGACGCTCAGCGCGGGCCGAAGCGCCAGCAGAGCCCGCACCCGCTCCTCGAAGCGCTCGTTTGCATCGCTCCGCTTCGGCAAGCCGCTGCCGGCCACGTCCGCCGCGCGCAACGCGAACTGCCGCTCCAAGGCGTCGACCCCGACGCGCCGGACGAAGCGACGGATCGCGCCGTCCGACAGGCTCGGGTCGCCCGCATACATGTGGTTGCGCACGAGCCCGGCGACCGCCCCGACCTCTTCGTTCGAGAAGCGGAGCCGCTCGAGGATCTCCCGCGCCATCGCCTCTCCGACAATCTCGTGCCGGTAAAAGTGCGGGCCGTCCTTCGTGCGCGGCTTGGCGACATCGTGCAGCAACGCCCCGAGCCGGACGATCGGGTCCGCCGGCGAAGCCGCGTCCAGCGTGTGCAGCGTGTGCCGATACACGTCGTACGCGTGCCACTCGTTTTGCTCGACGCCCCAGCCCTCGGCAATCTCCGGCAAGAGCGTCGCGAGGATCCCGGTCTCGCGCATCAGCTCGAAGCCGATCGAGGGGCGCCTCGCGCTCAAGAGCTTCAGCAGCTCATCCCGCACGCGCTCCGGCGAAACGCTGCCAGCCAGCGGGGCCGCCGCTCTCATTGCCGCTAGCGTCGCATCGCTCGGGCGATACTCGAAACGCGCGGCGAACTGGCAGGCGCGCAACATGCGCAACGGATCTTCCTCGAACGCCTCGGGCTTGAGGATGTCGATCCTGCGCGCCATGATGTCCGCCACGCCGCCGTAGGGATCGACGAGCCGTCCGCCGGGGAGCTCCCGCGCCATCATATTCATGCGGAAATCGCGCCGCGCGAGGTCCTCTTTCAGCGTCACCGCAGCGCCGCTCTCCACCGTGAAGTCCCGGTGTCCGGCCCCCGTGGATTGCTCCCGGCGCGGCAGGGCGACATCGACCGTCGCACGACCGATCACGCATTTCACGACGGAGAAGCTCGCGCCCACCAGCTCCGTTCGTCCTACTTGTTGCAGACTACGCACCAGGTCGTCTAAGCCGAGGCCGGTGACGACGTAATCCAAGTCCTTGGCGACGAACGGCGCCCCTTCGAGGTCGGCTCGCAGCTCGTCGCGGACGCGTCCGCCGACCGCATAGAGCGTCCCCGCCGGGAGCGCGGCGGAAAGCACGCGATCGATCGTCTCGACGTCCGCGGGTTCATCGTGGGCCACGCCCGGGGATTTCCCCGTGCGCGGGTCCGCGCCCCGGCGCCGGATCAGGCCATGCAGAGCGGCCGCTTTGCCGGAATCCCCGCCCGCCGCGGAAAACGCGCGGCCGTCGGCGCCAGCTTCTCCACGATCACCAGGCGCCGTTCGCCCGCGAGCAAGCGCTCTTCGCTGACCCGCGCGCCGAGCACGAGCGCCGCGTCCTGCATCGCCCGGCGCTCCCGTTCGTCCAGCGCCCCGCGCTGCAAGAGCGCCCGTCCGCCGGGCGCCAAGAACGGCACCGTCAGCTCGAGCACGCTCGGACCGCTCGCGACGGCGCGCGCGGTCGCGCACGCGAACCGCTCGCGCAGGTCCGGGTCGTGCGCCGCGTCCTCGGCGCGCCGCGCGTCGACCGCGATCGGCAACGCGAAACGTTCCACGGCCGCGCGCAAGAAGCGCGCTTTCTTTTCCAGCGACTCGATCAGCGTCATCCGCAGACCGGTGACCAGCGCGAGCGGGATCGCGGGGAAGCCGCCGCCGCTGCCGACGTCGACCAGCGGCTCGCACACGTACGGCGCGAGCGTGAGCGAATCTTCGATGTGTTCCCACACGGCGTCGCGATCGCGAGCCGCCGTCAGGTTCACGCTGCGATTCGCCTCCAGGAGAAACGTCGCGAACGCGTCGAGCCGCTCTCGCTCAGGCGCCGTCATGCCGTCTCCGCGGCCGAGCGCGCGCCGCGGCGCTGCGCGTGCAGCACGATCGTCAAGATGCCGATATCCGCGGGCGTGATCCCCGAAATGCGGCTCGCCGCGCCGAGCGAGCGCGGGCGATGCCGCGCGAATTTCTCGCGCGCCTCGCGCGAGAGCTGCCGGATCGAGGCGTAATCGAAATCCGCGGGCAACGCCGTTTCCTCGTCGCGCGCGGCGCGCGCGATCGCCGTCGCAACGCGGCCGACGTAACCTTCCAGCTTCAGATCGATCTCGATGCGCTCCCCGATCGCAACGTCGATCTCCGGCACGAGCGGCGCGACATTCGCAAACGTCACGTCGGGCCGGCGCAAATATTCCGCCACGCTGCGCCCCGCGACGTTCGCAACGCGCGGCATGCGCGTCGCGCGCACGCGCTCGTGTCCGCGCTCGAGCGCCGCACGCCGCTCGCAAAATCGCTCGAAGTCGCCGGCGCCGAGCAAGCCGATCTCGTGCCCCAGCGGCGAGAGTCGCAGATCCGCGTTGTCGTGCCGCAACACGACGCGATGCTCCGCGCGCGAGGTCAACATCCGATACGGTTCGTCGACGCCTTTCGTCACCAAGTCGTCGATCAACACGCCGATGTATGACGTCGTGCGATCGAAGCACACCGGCGTACGGCCTTGCAACGCGCGCGCGGCGTTGATACCGGCAACGAGCCCTTGGGCCGCGGCCTCTTCGTAGCCCGACGTGCCGTTGAGTTGCCCCGCATGATAGAGCCCGGCGACGCGATACGTCTCGAGCGTCTCGCGCACTTCGGCCGGCGAAACGAAATCGTATTCGACCGCGTAGCCCGCGCGCAACATCGCCGCCTCCTCGAGGCCGGGCAGCGTGTGCAACATCTCGAGTTGCACCTCCGCGGGGAGCGAGGTCGAGAAGCCTCCGACGTACACCGAATCCGTCGTCCAGCCTTCCGGTTCGATGAACAATTGGTGCGTCGGATTGTGCGCGAACTTGACGACCTTGTCTTCGATCGAAGGACAGTAGCGCGGCCCGATGCCGCGGATCAAATCGAGCCCGTACAAGGGCGAGCGGTGCAGATTCTCTCGCACGAGCGCGTGCGTCCGTGCATTCGTCTGCACGACGTGGCAGGCGAGCTGCGGCCCCGGAAAGCGGGCTTCGCTGCGATACGAGAACGGCAGGGGAACGGGGCTGGGCGGCTGCGCCTTCATGCGCGCGTAGTCGAGCGAGCGGCGGTCCACCCGCGGCGGCGTCCCCGTCTTCAGGCGGCCGAGCGGAAAGCCGAGCCTCGCGAGCGCGAGCGAGAGCCCAAGCGAAGGCGCCTCGCCGGCGCGCCCGGCCGCTTCGCTGAACTCTCCGCGATAGATCTTGCCGCCCAGGAACGTCCCCGTGCAGAGCACGACCGCGCCCGCGAGCATCGTGCGGCCGTCGGCGGTCACGACGCCGCGCACCCGCCCGCCTGCGACGACGAGGTCCTCCACCATCCCCGCGACGACGCTCAGGTTCGCTTGTCCGCGAATGCGCTCGCCCGTGACCCGAACGTAGGCCTCTTTGTCGGCCTGCGCGCGCAGGGCCCGCACCGCCGGGCCCTTGGATTCGTTCAGGAAGCGCACGTGCAGTTCGCAGCGGTCGATGATCCGCGCCATCTCGCCGCCGAGCGCGTCGATCTCGCGAACGAGCTGCCCCTTCGCGCTGCCGCCGATCGATGGGTTGCAGGCCAGCGTCGAGATCCGCGCGGGGTCGCCGGTCACGAGGACCGTCTCCACCCCCATCCGCGCGCTCGCCAGCGCCGCCTCGACGCCCGCGTGCCCTCCTCCGACGACGATGACGCCGCTGCCCGTGCCCGTTCGCACCACGCCGGGGGCTTCGACGGCGCGCCGGCTCTCCCCGACTATCGCTTCGCGGCTCTCGCGGAGGGCTTCGGTCCGGGCGCGGAGGGCTTGGCGGCCGGCTTGGCCGGCTTGGCCGGCTTGCCGCCCTTCCGCGCGGGCCGCTTCGGCGGCGTCGCCGGGCCGATCGCAAAATACGCGATGATGCCGAAGAGGTACAGGAACGCAAGCGGAATGAACGCGACGCCGACGGCGTGCTCGTTCGGCTCGACGCTCGGATCGCCGGCGGTCGGGACGAACCTGCCCGCCAGCTCGAACCCGCTGACCTTCTCATCGAAGAATTGCACGTCCAGCGCGAGGCCGGGCGCGAGGGTGGCCCAGAGCGAGGGCGAGGGGACCGTGAGAAGCTCGGCGGGGATCCGGCTCGGCCCGTCCGCGAACGTGACGACGTAACCCGACGGCTTCGCCGCGGCGTCGCTCGCGGCGGCGCCTACTTGTGCCGGTCCCTCGCCTGAGCGAACGTCCCGCCGATCGACGACGAGCCGCCGCACCCGGCAGGACGAGCTCCCGTCGGCGCCCCGGCGCGCCGCCGCCGAGAGCGGCCGCGTCAGGCAGCCGCGGTCCTTCTCGTAGCGCAGTGCGTCCGCCGACGCCGAGTGCGTTCCCGACTCGGCCCAGGCGTATGCCCCGATCGTCGCGAGCGCGAGGCCGACCACGATCGCGAGCCTGTAAGCGGACTTCTTGTTTCCCATCACCGGTTATTTATGTCGTCGGGCAGGCGCCGCCCTCGGAGGCGTTCGCCTCCGGCCGAGGCAAGAGAGTCCGCCATGCCGCCGACAGAGAGACGCATCACGCTCGACGACGGCCGGGTCACGACGCTCGAATGGTGGGGCGGCCGCGGACCGGCCGTCCTGTGCGTGCACGGAATCACGAGTTCGCGCAAATCCTGGACGAAGCTCGGGCGCCGGTTCGCCGCCACGCACCGCTTCTTCGCCTACGATCAGCGCGGCCACGGCGATAGCGCGCCCGTGACGGGGCCGATGACGCTCGAACGCAGCCTCTCCGATCTCGCGGCCGTCGCGGAGGCGATCGGGGAACCGATCGAGGCCCTCGTGGGCCATTCCTGGGGCGGTGCGGTCGCGCTGCTCGGCGGGCGGCGCCTCGCCCCGGCCCGCGTCGTCGCAATCGATCCGCTCGTGCGCGTGCCTGCCGGGACGTTCGCGGCCGACTACGTCGAGGAGTTGCGCCCGATCCTGTCCCTGCCCCCGCACGAGCGCGAACCGGCCGTGCGCGGCACCGTCAACCACCTCGACGAAATCGAGCAACTCGCCAAGGTTCATGCGATGCGCGACATGCAGCTCGAGTCCGTCGCCCGGATCGGCACCGAGAACCGCGCCGACGAGGGCGGCTGGGATCTACGCGACCAATTGAAGGCCTACCCCGTCCCGTTGTTGCTCGCGGTCGCCGGCATCGATTCCGTCATCGCACCCGAGGATCTCGCCGAACTGCGCGGCACGCTCGGACCGCGTGCCGAGTTGCGCATCTTCGCGGATCACGGCCACAGTTTGCACCGCACCGCCTTTGCGGACTTCGCCGCGACGCTCGAAGCGTTCTTGGCTCGCTAATTCGCGCTGAGCGTCTGCGCGGTCGCGGCGCGCCGGCTGCGCAGATACGCAGCATCGAAGAAGAGCGGCGAGGAGATCAGGAAATCGGCCGTCGCCCGGTTGCACGCGGTCGGCACGTTGCAGAGCACGGCCAACCGCAGCAACGCTTTGACGTCGACGTCGTGCGGTTGCGCGAGCAGCGGATCCCAAAAAAAGATCACGGCTTCCAAGCGCCGCTCCGCAAGCATCGCTCCGACCTGCGCGTCGCCGCCCAGCGGCCCCGAGAGCAAGAGCCGCACGTCGAGCCCCGTGGCGCCCGCGACCAACGCGCCGGTCGTGCCGGTCGCGACCAACTCGCAACGCGCGAGCGTCTCCCGATTGAACGCCGCCCAAGCCGTCAGATCGTCCTTGCACGCATCGTGCGCGATCAGCGCGATGCGCGGCATCAACGTCCCGCGCGCTCCGCTTTCCAGCATCGTTTCCATGCGCGCATTGTATCCTCAAGGGCAGGCAGATGCCATCATGCTTTGCGCGGAATGCGGCCGACGTTATATCTTGCGCGCGCCGGCGCGCCGGGCGCAAGAATCTTCCGCGCTTGCATCGCCGCGCAACGCCGCGGCCGGCGCCGCAGCGCGCTTCAGTGCTGGATCAATGCGGGAGTCAACAGCAATCCGCCGCCGGCGTCCGTCACCAAAACGCCCGCGCCTTGCCCTACGGCCGGCTGCGTCGCGAAGTACTGGAACGTCCCGGAAAACGTCGCGTACGTCACGCTCGACCCTGGAGTTTGCGCGATCGCGGCCGGCCCGTTCAACGTGACCGCGCGACCGAACTGATCCGTGTAGCTTCCGTACGGATCGAACGCCTTGAAGTTGAAACGCGGGTCGGCGCTGATGCCGAGCCCGCCGGCCGCGAGCGCGACGCCGTAATCCCCGATCAGCACGTTTGGCGCGGTACCGGTCGCGGCACCCAAATTGCTCGCGCCTACCGCCCCTCCGCTCTCCATCGCGCGGGTGAATGCATCGCCGCCGAAACGGTCGTAGAGATAACGCATGAACAGATATGAATCGCCATAGCAGCCCGAGCAATTGTACGCGAACGCGCTGGCGCCCGCGGGCCCGCTGAAGGCCGTCAGGCTATAGGCTTCGGGGGCGCTCAGGAACTGCTGCGCGTGGCCGAGGGCATCGTCGACGTCGATGCCGGGCGAACCGCCGTACACTTGCGACACCGCGAAATCTTGCGCGAGCATCGAAAGCCCCTCGTTGAGCCAGGTCTCTTCGGTCAACGCCGCCGGCGCGAGCACGAAGTGCTGCACGAAGTTGATATCGTGTTGGAACTCGTGGGCGGTGCCGCGCACGAAATCTTCTTTCAACGCATAGTCCAGATCCGCGCCCGGCGCGTAGCCGAGCACGATCATCGACGTCTCGTTGCTCTTCGGCCGGCCGCTCAAACAGTTCGCAACGGCCTGCGGCAAAAAGTTCAAACCGCTGAAGTAGCCGCCCATCCCCGAGCCCATCGTGTTCTGGTTCACGATCAGCACGACGTGCCGGCCGCCCGGCGGCGGGATCAACAGCGGCACCGCTCCGCCCGGCAACGCGTTCCCCGAGGCATCGCACGCGGGCGCCGTCAAGCGCGCACCGGGCGCGGCCGCTGAATATTCCGCCGTTCCGAAATGGCCCGTATCGGAGGCATAGGCGGTTTCAAAATCGGCCCCGATCTGCTGCAGCGAAGGGGCATCGAACGAAAGCGTGGCGTCGATCCAGACGTTCGCATGCGCGGACGATGCACGCAGCGTTGCGGGCACCGAGACGTACGAATCCGTCGAGGTGCCGATCCCCGCGTTGCTCACCCAAAACGGCGCGCTCGCCCCGACCGTATTCGAAAGCGCTTGCGACGTGCGGCTTCGCTCGAGCGGCGCGGGCGAGCGGCCGGCGTTTCTCGCGAGCGCGGTCAGCGTCGCGAGATAGCGTTCGTCGGGATGCGCCTCGCTGCGCGCCGGATTTGCAGGCGACTGCCCCGCCGCGTGCAGGCCGAAGATCTCGGCGGCCCACACGTGCTTGTGCACGGCGAGCGTTTGCACGCTGCCGCGTTGCAACATCGCCGAGGACGCGCTCGGCCCGATCGATACGTTCACGTTCTCGCTCGCCGGAGCCGCGAGCGAACCCGACGGTGCAAGCGCCGTCGAAAGCACGGCGATCAGGCCGTGCTGCGCGCCAGCCGCGATCGAGCCCGCAAACGCATTCGGCGCGCTCGCTTGCGCGAGGAACGCGACGGCAACCGGCACGCCGCCGTTCGGCAACGGCACAGGCGGCGTCGCGCTCGGAGCGGCGGTTGCCGGAAGCGAACCCGTCCCGGACGATCCGCCGCCGCCGCAGCCGGAGCTGCATGCGATGCACGCCAATGCTGCCCAACCGAGCCGGCCAAGACTCCACGCCGCGCGGCGCCGCGGCATCGTCTCTTCGTCCATCGATCTCTCGCAGATTTCCCGAGCGAGGCGAATCGGACGGCTCCGCCTCGACGTTGCGTGTGAGTTTCCAACCTTATCGGTCGGCAGTCAAGCAACGCGCGTTCACGCACGAACGCGCGTGCTTGGTCACTCTTTGACGGATCTCACACTAACGAGCTCAGGGGTTTAAATTCGGCGGCTTCATTCGGCGTCTGACTCGCCGCAGCATAGCGAGCGGCGATGTCGGCGACGGTTGCACGTGCGAGTTGCACGGCCGAAGGCGGTGAGATCACGCGTGCCTCGGCACCGAAGCCCAATGCCCAGCGCACGACTTCCGCGGCGTCGCTCACTTCGAAGCTGATCGCTGCGCTGCCGTCGCTGCGGCGCTGCACGCGTTGGTTCTTCTGCCAGCTGCGGCTGACCGCCGAGGTCGCGACGAGCGGCGAGAGTTCGACCGTCACGCGCACGATCTCGCCGCTGCCTTTGATGAATCCGAGCGTATCGGAGCCGTCGTACTCGGGCGGCACCTCGCGCACTTTGAGCGCGCTGCCGCACGGCACGGGATTCGATTCGAAGCGGTCGAGCGCAAACATGCGCCAGCCGCGCTTCTTGCAATCGTAGCCGACCAAATAGAAGACGCCCGACCGCAGCAAGACGTGATACGGCTCGACGACGCGTTCCACGATCTGCGCGGAGGCGCGCTCCACGTACCTGAAACGCACGCGCGCCGGGCCGCTTTTCCACGCGCGTTCGAGGATTCGCGCGATCTCAGCCGCGCGCGATTCGTCCAGCAGCTTCGGCATCGCAAAACGGTAGAAGCCGTCGTGCTTGGCGGCGTCAACCGGTCCGACCAGCGGCTCGAGCTTGCGCGCGATCGGTTGCCCGAGCGCGAGCGCCATCGCTTCGACGAGCGCGATCAGACGCTGCTGCTCGTCGTTCACGTTGCCCAGACGCGCCTCGAACTCGACCAGCTCGACGCGTTCACCCTGCTGGATCCCGGAGAGCTTGAACCCCGAGGTCTCGCCGAGCCGGCGCAGTTGCTGGAGATCGCGCTGGAACGTGCGGTAATCGCGTTCGTGAATGCGAGCGTACTCGGCGTAGGTGATGTGCCGGCGCCGAATCAGCTCGACGAGCAGCCAGAGCTTGCGGGCCACCGCCGCCGACGCCTCGTTCCCGAGCGTCGACTTCGCTTTGTGAAATGGAAAAGAAGGGCCCTCTGCCATAATGCGCCTGCGTTTCGCGCCGAACGCGCGCGGCCCCCGGCTACTTGCCGATGCAGAAGCGCGCGAAGACGCGGGCCAGCAAATCCTCGCGCGCATCGCGGCCCGAGAGTTCCCCAAGCGCGCCGCACGCGGCGAGCAGGTCGCCGGCGATCAGATCCTGCGGTTCCCCGCGCGAGAGCGTCTCCAGCGCGAAGCCGAGCGCGCGCTCGGCAAGCGCGATCGCGTCCGCCTGCCGCGCATTCGCCAGATGCGGGCGTTCCAGATCGGGCGCGTGGCCGTCGAGCGCGAGCTGCGATAGGCGGCGGCGCAACGCGTCGATCGTCGCCGGGTCGAGCGCGCTGCCGGAGAGCGCGTCCCGCTCGCCGTCTTCACGCGCCTCGAACCCTAGCTTCCCGAGATCCGCCTTGTTGAAGAGCACGAGCCGGGGCCGCTCGCGCGTGCGCCGCAGGACCTCCAGCGCTTCGGCGTCGAGCGCCCTCGAGCCGTCGACGACGACGAGGGCTATGCGCGCCTCGTCGAGCGCGCGCTCCGCGCGCGCGATCCCGGCGGCTTCGAGCCGCTCGCCGCTCGCCCGCAGCCCCGCGGTGTCGATGACGCGCGCGACGATGCCGTCGAGCGCGAGCGTCTCCTCGATCGTATCGCGCGTCGTCCCCGCGATCTCGGAGACCAGCGCCCGCTCCGCGCCTAGCAAGCCGTTGAGCAAGGACGATTTCCCGGCGTTCGGCGGGCCCACGATCGCAACGCTCACGCCTTCGCGGACGAGCCGCCCCGCCTCGGCCGTCGCCAGCAGCGCTCCCAGCGCCCGGCGCACGGGATCCAGGCGCGCGGTGAGCGCCGCGGCCGGCGGCGTCTCCACCTCGTCGGGAAAGTCGATCGCCGCGGCCAGCTCCTCGAGGACCCCTTCCAGTTCGCCGCGCAGGGCCTGGGCCTCGCGCGCGAGCCCGCCGGCGAGCTGTGCGGCGGCCGCGCGCGCGGCAGAGCGGTGTTCCGCCGCGATCAGGTCCGCGACGGCCTCGGCCTGGCTCAGGTCGAGCTTGCCGGCAAGAAACGCCCGCCGGGTGAATTCGCCCGCCTGCGCGTGCCGCGCGCCCGCGGCTAAGCACGCGAGCAGCACGTCGCGCGCGACGACCGGCGAGCCGTGGACGTGCAGCTCCAGCACGTCCTCGCCCGTGTAGCTGCGCGGCGCGGCGAAGAACAGCGCGAGCCCTTCGTCGATCGTCGACCCGCTCGCATCGACGATGCGGCCGAACGTCGCGTGCCGATCGGCGAGCGCTCCGCGCGAATGAAAGACGCGCGCGCCGACGGCGCGCGCGTTCGGCCCGCTCAACCGCACGACGGCGATCGCGCCGCGCCCCGGCGGGGTTGCGATCGCAGCGATCGTTTCGGCGCCCAAGGCGGGGCGAGGATCCGTCAGACGGGGCGGGGATGCACGACGACGCGACGCTCCGGCTCGACGCCGGCGGATTCGGTCGTCACGAACGGATTGTCGGCGAGCGCGAGGTGGATCACCTTGCGCTCGGAGGGCAGCATCGGCTCGAGCGAGATCGGCCGCTTCTCGCGAAGCGCTCGTTCCAGCGACGCGAGTGCGACGCCGCGCAACAGATCGGCACGGCGCGCGCGATAGCCCTCCGCGTCGATCGTGAAGTAGTGCCGGTCCTTCTTGACGCCCGCGTTGACGATGTTGTTGAAGATCAAGTTCAACGCTTCGAGCGTGTGCCCGTGGCGGCCGATCAAGTTCGCGAGATCGGCACCCTGCACTTCGAGGTACTCACCCTCGGGCCGCGCGTAGTACACGACTTTCGCGTCTTCGATCCCCATCTTCCCGAGGATCGTTTCGAGCAGCTCGCGGGCCGGCTTCGCGCTCTCGGGCTCCGGACTCGGCGCGGGTGCGGCCGGGCGCGGCGCACGCTCGCCGCGGTCTTCAAACGGACGGCGGCTTGGGGCCGGCGGCCGGCGTCGGGCGGGCGCGGGGGCCGAACCTCCCGAGCGCGCGCGGCGGCGGCGGCCGTATTCACCGGGCGCCCCGCCCTCGTTTTGTCCTGATTGCTGATCCTCGTCCACGAGCGTCCTCTCTAGCGACGGTTGGCTGGCGCGGGCCTTTACGGACGCGCTTTTTTCTTCTTCTTGGCGGCGGGCGTTCCGTTCGCCGCGGGGGCCGCGCTCGCGCGATTCTCAGCGGCGGGCGCGACGGGCTTCGGGGTCACGTTCTTCGCCGCAGCCGGCGCGGCCGGCGTTCCCTTGCCGGCGGCCGCGGCCGCGGCGGCGAGCTGCGGGCCGAAGCGCCGCACGAGATAGAGCTGCTGCCCCATCTGAAACACGTTGAACGAGAGCCAATAGAGCAAGAACGCCGACGGCCACTTGTACTGCAAGCCGAACCAGGCGATCATCAACGGCGAGATGATCGACATGATGCGCTGCGTTTGCGCTTGCTGCGGATCGAGCGCGGGGCTCGAGATCCTGATGCTGACGTACATCGACGCTGCGTAGAGCAGCAACAGCAGATGGTCGGGCTGCGCGAGGCTCGTCGCGAGAAACGCCGGGTATTTCAGCGAAAGCGCGGAGCCGACCCAGCCCCAGCCGGTCGATGCGAAGAGATCTTTTTGCGCGTTGATCGCATACCAGACGCTGAAGAGCACGGGCATCGGCAGCAGCGCGGGGAGGCAGCCGCTGGCCGGATTGAAGCCCTGCTCCTTGTAGAGCGCCATCGTCTCGGTGTTGAGCGTTTGCGGATCGTCTTTGTACTTGGCCTTGAGGGCGTTCAGCTTCGGCTGAAGCTCCTTCATCATCGATTGATTCTTGATCATCGATTCGTATTGTTTGGTCGAGAGCGGCCACAGGACGCCCTTGATCAAACCGGCCAGAATGATCAGGCTCCAACCGAAGTTGTGCGTGATCCCGGTGATGTACGTCAGCAGCGCGGTCAGGCCGTGGACGATCGGATCGAGCAGATTCAAACCGAGCAAGAACAAACGAACGGGAACCTTTCAAAGCCTGGGCTGCGATCACGATCCGTTGGACGGACTAAGGCACGGGATCGATGCCCCCGGGGTGCCAAGGATGGCAGCGAGCGATCCGGGCTGCGGCCAGAGATACACCGCGCAAGACCCCATGTTTCAACACCGCCTCCCGCGCGTACTGCGAACACGTCGGCGAAAAGCGGCAGGTCGCGGGAAAGAGCGGCGAGATCAGTTTGCGATAAAGGTCGATGAGTCCGGCGACGAGGCCGCGCATCAGGCGCCCGTCCCCCCGGCCGCACTCCGGACCTGCGCGGCGAGTTCGTGGTAGGGAAGTTCCAACGAGCCCGGTCGCGCCACGATCACGAACCGGCGGCCTCCGCCGAGCGCGGCGCCCAGCTCCTCGAGCGCCCCGCGAATCCGGCGCCGCACGAGATTTCTTTCGACCGCGCCGCCGACCGCTTTCCCGACGGTGATCGCGACCCGGCACGGGCCGCCGCCGCCGGCCGTAAAGACGGTGATCGCGGGGAAGATCTGCTTGCGCCCGGTCCGGCGCACGAACGCGATCTCGCTCGATCGCCGTAAACTGGCGAACCGTCGCATGCGGCCGCCTCCGAAATCTAGACGGCTAGGCGCTTGCGGCCCTTCTTGCGGCGCGCGGCGAGAACGCGACGGCCGTTCTTCGTCGACATCCGCTCGAGGAAGCCGTGGACGCGTTTGCGGCGCCGGTTGTGGGGTTGAAATGTCCGTTTCAAAATCGAAGCTCCGCTAGAGAGAAAGCACCCAAGTATAGCCGCGCCCCTAGGGCCTCGTCAAGGCTCTCGGGCGGAGTTGGGAACGTTTCTCAATGCGTCCACAACTGTGGACGGTCCTGTGGAGAAGCCCTCCCCCGCGGCCCCCCGCAGGAGGCGCAAACGCCCGTGGCATCGCGTTTTCCCGTTGTCCACCGAGCCCGCACGGGGGCTGGGCCGAAGGGGGCTGGACCCAACAACGGCCGGGCTTTTCCCCCCTGTGGATAAGTGCATAAGTTCGTGGATGGAGCCCGGAGGATTCGACCACCTCGCCTCCAATCGTTCGGCCTACTCTAGGGTCCGTTCAGGCCGTTCGCGTCCTGCGAATCGCGAGAGAATTCATAGGTTGAGGCAGTCTGTCGATGGGAATTGCGGTCGGTAGCCCTGGTATATCGAACGAGTTGTGGGCCGCGGCGCTCGCTCAACTCGAACAGCGATATTCGAAACCCGTTTTCGAGATGTGGCTCAAAAAGATCCGCGTCGCGCGCGTCGACGGGTCCGAGATCACATTGACGGTGCACACGCCCTTCGCGCGCGATTGGGCTGAAAATCGGCTGCGCGCCGATATCACGGAGGTCCTCGGGCGGCTGCTAGGCGCGCCTGTCGAGATTTCGTTCGTCGTCGCGGATGCGGCCCCGGCCGTGGAACGCGTCGTCGCCGCGGGGCCGAGCGCTCCGGCGATCGTGCGCCGTGAAGGGGTCGACGAATTCCGGCCCGGCAACCTCAACCCGCGCTACACCTTCGACGAGTTCGTCATCGGAAATTCCAATCGCTTTGCCCATGCGGCCTCGCAGGCCGTGGCCGAAGCGCCGGCTCGCGCCTACAATCCGCTGTTCCTGTACGGCGGCGTCGGCCTGGGCAAGACGCACCTCATGCATGCGATCGGACATCGCGTGCTTTCGCGCAATCCGCTCGCGAACGTCGTCTACGTGACCAGCGAGAAGTTCACCAACGAATTCATCATCGCGATCAAGAACAATCAGACCGTCGAATTCCGCAATCGCTACCGCCACGTCGATCTGCTCCTGATCGACGACATCCAGTTCCTGGTCGGCAAAGAGCAGACGCAAGAGGAATTCTTCCACACCTTCAACTCGCTGCACGAGGCGAGCCGGCAACTCGTCATCTCGAGCGACCGCCCCCCCAAGGAGATTCAGACGCTCGAAAACCGCCTGCGCTCGCGCTTCGAGTGGGGGTTGCTCACCGACATCCAGCCGCCCGACTTGGAAACGCGCGAGGCGATCTTGCGCAAGAAGGCCGAACTCGAGAAGCTCCCCGTTCCGGACGAAGTGACGTCGTTCATCGCCAAGGTGATCCCCTCGAACATCCGCGAACTCGAGGGCGCGCTGATTCGCGTCGTCGCCTACGCCGAGCTCACGAAGTCGACGATCACGACCGACCTTGCCGCGGACGTCCTCAAGAGCAGCGTCAGCGCCCTCCCGGCGCGGCGCGTGACGATCGCATTGATCAAGGAGCGGGTCTCCCGGGCCTACGGCTTGACGGTCAAGGAGATGGACCACCACCGCCGAGACCAGCGTCTGACGATTCCGCGGCAGATCGCGATGTATCTCGCAACCGAACTCACCGACAATTCCCTGCCGCAGATCGCCCGGGAATTCCAGAAAAAAGACCACACGACGATCATGTACGCGCGCGACAAGGTCAAGCAGTTGATGGAGGTCGATGAGGCCTACCGTAACAAGGTCCGTGCGCTCATGAGCCTCTGCCGCAACGACTGAACGCCGCCGCCCGAGCCAGGCGCCTTTCCGCGCGACGTGCCCCGCTGCACGCCGCGCCTTTTTTTGCCTTTCCGCACCACGCCGCCGGCCGGCGGGCCGCCCCTGCGCCCATCCACGGTTTCCCGCACAGGGCGCCTCCTCGAGCGTGGATAACCTCCCACTCGGCCCGGACCGTGGACATGTGCATACGCAGGCGCCATCCATGAACACGTTGTCGGTCGCGCAAAGCGAGCCCGGCTCGGCGATTGCGCGGTTATCCGCAGTTTCCACGCCCTTACTACTACGACTACTATCTTCGATATAGAATAGAGGAACGCATGGAGATCGTGCGCTCGGTGGACGCGTGAAGTTTTCTTGCAGCACGAAAGACATCTCGGGCGCCGTCGGCACGGCGAGCAAAGTCGTCAACGCGCACACGACGGTCCCGATCCTTTCCAACGTCCTGCTGACGGCCGACGGAGATCAGATCCGCGTTCGCGCGACCGATCTCGAGCTCACGGTGGAACACGTGTTTTCGGCGCAAGTCGCCGAACCCGGCAGCGTCACCGTGCCCGCGAAACTCTTCAGCGGGTATCTGAGCAATCTCCCGGCGGGTTTGACGGAACTGAGCGGCACGCCGACGCGCGCTACCGTGAAGAGCGGCCGTTCCAACTACGATTTTCATGCGCTGCCCCCCGATGAATATCCCCCGCTCCCCTCCGCGCAGCGGGGGACGAGCTTTGCGATCGACGCGAAGCGATTCCGTGAAGGCGTGAACGCGACGACGTTCGCAGCCTCGAGCGAGGAAGCACGCGGACAGGTCCTGATGGGCACGCTGCTCGAGGTCGCGGGCGACCGTTTGACCTTGGTTGCGACCGACGGATACCGGCTCGCGAAATTCGAGACCGCGCTCTCGCGCGGGCTCGGCGATGCGGCCCCGGTCAAGTACATCGTTCCGTCCCGAGCGCTGATCGAGGCCGCACGCAACCTCGGCGCCGCGGAATCGGTCGAGATCGCCGCGCTCGGCCCCGCCTCCAATCAGCTCTCGTTCACCGTGCCGCAGACCTCGGTCGTCGTGCGGCTCGTCGACGGGCAGTATCCGAACTACGGGCAGGTGATCCCCGCCCACTTCGATCGCTCGCTGACCGTCAACACGACCGCGCTGATCGGCGGCCTGCGCCGCGCGGAGCTCGTCGCGGGCGACCGCGCGAGCATGGTCAAACTCAGCGTCGCGGATTCACAGCTGATCATCACCGCGAACAGCGACACCGCCGGCAACGCGTACGAGGAACTCGAGATCGAGCAAACCGGCAGCGAGTTGACCATTGCCTTCAACGCACGGTATCTGATCGAGATCCTGACGCACGTAGAAACCGAGCGCGTCGTGCTGGAGTTCCTCGGGCCTCTTTCGCCGGCCGCGATCCGGCCCGTCCAAGCCGAGGAAGCGGGTCCCAATCGGCAGCTCTACGTGTTGATGCCTTTGCGCCAGTAGGCCCAGCGTGTACCTGACCCGGCTGGCGCTCGCGAACGTGCGCAACTACGCGACGCTCGAGTTCTATCCGGAACGCGGACTCAACGTGTTCGTCGGCGCGAACGCCCAGGGCAAGAGCAACCTTCTCGAAGCCGTCGCCCTCCTGGGCACCGGAAAGTCGTTCCGGACCGCCCGGGAGGCCGAGATCGTGCGCAGCGGCATGCCGACCGCGAGCATCGCAGGGAGCGCGCACACCGCGGCCGGCGAAATCCGGCTCGGCTGCACGCTCGGCGCGGCCGGAAGCGGAGTCCGTAAGCGCTACACGATCAACGGACGGCAAGTCCGCTACGCGGGCTATCTCGGGCGCGCGCGGATCGTGACGTTCACTCCGGCGGACATGCAGTTGGTCAGCGGCGCCCCGAGCCTGCGGCGCACGCTGTTGAACGCGGCGCTCGCGCAGCAGAGCCCCGGGTACTATGCCGCGCTCGCGTCCTACACGAAGCACCTCGCACAGAAGAACGCGCTGCTGCGCGGGTCCGAACCGATCGACCGCGATCTGTTGGCGACCTATGACGAGCGGCTCGTTGCGACCGGCACGCTCTTGATGCTCGAGCGGCGGCATTACGTCGCTGCCCTCGCCGAGGTGGCCCGCACCGTTCACGCCGGCTGGGTCGGAGCGCTGGGTTCCGGGGCGGAACTCGAGGTGCGCTACCGCCCGAACGTCGCCGTCGAGGCCTCGACCGCGGATGCGGTATCCGCCGCATTCGAGCTGCGCTTGCGGGAAGTGCGCGAGGCCGAGCTCGCGCGCCGCCAGACGCTCGCGGGGCCGCATCGCGACGACCTCGAGTTGCGGCTCGGCGGAGAAGCGCTCGCGATCTACGGTTCGCAGGGCCAGCAGCGGACCGCCGTGCTCGCGCTCAAGGTCGCCGAGTACCGCGTGCTGGAACTCCGTACGGGCGATGCGCCGATCTTGCTGCTCGACGACGTGCTCTCCGAACTCGATCCGGACCGGCAAAGCGCGTTCTTGCGGGGCGTCGAGAGCTTCGAGCAGGCCTTCGTGACGACGACGCATCCGGTTGCGGGCGTAGGCGGAGCGCACTTCTCCGTGGCGGCGGCGCGCATCGCGCGGCTCGTGCCGTGCTGACCCCGCTGCGCGCGGCGCTCTCCGCCTGGCGTCCGGAGGGCGCGCGCGAGCTGCGCGACGGCTTGGGGGCGCTCGTCGCGGCGTGGCCCGAGATCGTCGGGCCGGCGAGCGCCGCGCACTCGCGGGCCGCCGAATTGACGGACGGGACGCTGCTGGTCGTCGTCTCGGCCGGCGCTTGGGGCCAGCAGCTCGCGTTCCTCGAAGAACGGATCCTCGCCGAACTCGCGGCGCTCCCGGGGGCACCCCCGGTGCGGCGGCTGCGTTTTCGCGTTGGCCGCATGGGGCCGCGAGCGAAGGCGCGCCCGGCCCGGCGCGCCGGGCCCGCGCTCCCGGCAGCCCCGCTCGATCCCGGGGCCACGCCCTCCGAACACTTGGCCCACTTCCGGCGGCGCGTCGAGGCGGCGCGCCGGGCGGCGCCCGCGAGCTGCCCGCTGTGCGGCGCGCCCCGCGAGAGGGCCGAGAGCTGCGCTCCGTGCGAGGATCGGGTTCAGACGGAGCTCCGGCACGCCGCCGAGCGCTTGCTCTTCGAAGCGCCGTGGCTCGACGAACACGCGCTGCGCACGCAGTTGCCGGGGCTCAGCGGCGAGGACGTGCGGCTCGTCCGGCGGCGCCTGCTCGCGCGCTGGCGCACCGCGATCGCGCGCGTCGAGCGAACGAAACGCGTGGGCGAGTACGAGCGCCATATCGCGCAATCGTACGTCGTCTTGCAATCCGGCGTCGCGCCGGATCGCATCGCGCCCGAGACGATTCGCAATCTCTTCGGCGCGGAACTTGCCGCCTTGCTCTTTCCATCCACGACGGGGTGAACGCGTCCGGCGCATCAAATCAGTAGCGTAATGAACGAATATACCGGCGAACAGATCGAGGTTCTCAAGGGCCTCGAGGCCGTACGCAAGCGCCCCGGCATGTACATCGGCAATACGAGCGAACGCGGCCTGCACCAGCTGGTCTACGAAGCCGTGGACAACGCGGTCGATGAGGCGCTCGCCGGCTACGCGACCAAGGTCACCGTGGTCTTGGGGAAAGACGGCTCGTGTTCCGTCGAGGACAACGGGCGCGGCATCCCGGTCGACCTGCATCACGAGGAGAAGATGCCCGCCGTCGAGGTCGTGATGACGATCCTGCACGCCGGGGGAAAGTTCGGCAAGGGCGGCTACAAGGTTTCCGGCGGCTTGCACGGCGTCGGCATCTCCGTCGTCAACGCGCTCTCCGAGCGGATGATCACGCGCGTGCGGCGCGACGGGAAGATGTACGAAATTCGCTTCGAGCGCGGCCTGACGGTGCAGAAGCTCAAGTCGATCGGGCGCGCGGAGGGGACCGGCACCTACCAGTGGTTCTTGCCGGACAGGCAGATCTTCGAGACGACCGATTTCCATTGGGACATCTTGCAGAAGCGTCTGCGCGAGCTCGCGTTTCTCAACCGCGGTCTCTCGATCACGTTGCGGGATGAACGAGGCGAGGAGCTCAAGGAGCGCACGTTCCAGTACGAGGGCGGGATCGTTTCGTTCGTCGAGCATCTCAACGACAAGAAGGATCCGGTCCACCCGATCATCTCGACGAACGGAGTGCGCGACGGCGTCGACATCGAGTGCGCGCTGCAGTGGGCCGATTCGTATACCGAGCAGATTTTCGCCTTCGCGAACAACATCAACACGATCGAAGGCGGCATGCATCTGACCGGGTTCCGCACGGCCGTCGCCAACGCCGTGAACGTGTACGCCAAGAAGCGCGGCATCCTCAAAGAGTCCGACGGCAATCTCTCGACCGACGACTGCATGGAAGGTCTGACGGCGGTCGTTTCGGTGAAACTCCAGGATCCGCAATTCGAAGGACAGACGAAGACCAAGCTCGGCAACGCGCCCGTCCGCGGTATCGTCTACGCGCTCGTCGGCGAGCGTCTGGATTTCTTTTTTGAAGAGAACCCCAAGTACGCGCGCGCGATCGTCGACAAGTGCATGCAGGCGCAGCGCGCCCGCGAGGCCGCGCGCAAGGCGCGCGATCTGACGCGGCGCAAGAACGCGCTCGACGGGAGCGGCTTGCCGGGGAAGCTCGTCGATTGCACGAGCCAAGATCCCGAGAAGAGCGAGATCTTCTTGGTTGAGGGCGATTCGGCCGGCGGCACGGCGAAGATGGGGCGAGATTTCCGTACGCAAGCGATCCTGCCGCTGCGCGGCAAGATCATCAACGTCGAGAAAGCGCGGCTCGACAAGGTCCTCTCGAACGAAGAGATCCGCACGATGATCACCGCGTTCGGGACCGGCTTCGGCGAAGAGTTCAACGTCGAGAAGCTGCGCTACCACAAAGTGATCATCATGACCGACGCGGACGTCGACGGCTCGCACATCCGCACGCTGCTCTTGACGTTCTTCTATCGTCAGATGTTCGCGCTGATCGAACGCGGATACGTGTACATCGCGCAACCGCCGCTCTACGGCATCAAGAAGGGGAAGAAGATCAGCTACGCGTTCACGGACGCGGAGCTCAAGGAGATCATCGGGGACGGAGACCCCAAAGACTTCTCGATCCAGCAGTACAAGGGCCTCGGCGAAATGGACGCGGAACAGCTCGCGGAGACGACGATGGACATCGGGACCCGCCGCCTCAAGCGCGTCGCGCTCGAAGACAGCGTCGCCGCCGACGAGATGTTCACCACCCTCATGGGCGACAAAGTCGAACCCCGCAAAGAGTTCATCCAAACCTTCGCGCGCATGGCGAAAAATTTGGATCTGTGAGAGGCGCGAAGGTTTCGATGAACTCGCCGCCGGAGGCCCTTAAACCCTGGGGTCCCCGCGCGGCCGCGCCGCGTGGGGTGTTCATCCAAACCTTCGCGCGCATGGCGAAAAATTTGGATCTGTGAGAGGCGCGAAGGTTTGGATGAACTCGCCGCCGGAGGCCCTTAAACCCTGGGGTCCCCGCGCGGCCGCGCCGCGTGGGGTGTTCATCCAAACCTTCGCGCGCATGGCCAAAAATTTGGATCTGTGAGAGGCGCGATGGCCGAGAATTTGGATTTGTGACGGCCGGCCGCCCGGACGAGGGGCCCGGCGCGGGTGTGGGTTCGGCGGCGGCCGATTGGGTATATGAACGCGGTGAGCGCGCGGGTGGGAGCCTTTTGGGCGTTCGTTCGTTAATGAGAGCGTCGTGAGCCGGATCCTCGTGCGGTTAGCAGTCGGCGCCATCGCGGTCGCGGTGCTGCTTTTCGCGTTCCGCGCGCCGCTTGAGCGAACGCTGGTCGCGAGCATCGTGAGCGCCTCGCTCGGCGCGAACGTGTCGATCGGGTCGGGAGAGTTTGGCCGCGATGGCGCGGAGTTCTCCCAGATCCGCGTGCAGCGCAACGGACTTCCGTTCTTCGAGGCGGAGCGGATCCGCATCACGTACGCGCTCGGCGAGGTCTTCGGGGGCGGCGAGCACCGCTTCGGCTTGCATGCCCTCGAACTGATCCGCCCGCATTTTTGGTTCGCGCGCCGGCCCGACGGCTCGTTCAACATTCCGCCTCGCGCGGCGTCCGGCGGCGGAGGCGGCGCGCCGCAGCGCGGAGCGCCGCTCGCATTCAGCGCGCGTATCGAAAACGGTGCGCTAACGCTGCTCGACCGCTCGCAGCGAACGCGCTCGCCGCAAGATGTCGAGCTTGCGGGCATCGACGGAAAGCTCGCCTACGCGGAGCGCGGTGCAAGCCGCTACGATTTCCGTGGGCGGTTCGGCGAATCGGCGGGCGGTTCGGCCGTCGCACTGCGCGGGGTCATCGATTACGAGCGAGGGATCGCGCTACACCATCTGACCTCTGCGAACGTCGCGCTGCCGGCGCTGCTGAATTTTGCGATCGACTCTCCCGCGGTGCACGTGCACGACGGCAGCGCGCGCGCGTTGGACGTGCGAGCCTACGCGCTCGCCATCCGTCCCGGCGTCGATTTCAACTACCATCTCGCCGGCTCAGCGGACGTGCGCGACGGCCGGCTCGATTTCAGCTTCCTGCGGACGCCGCTGCGCGAGGTCCGCGGCCGCATCGATCTCTTCGACGGCGGCATCGCGGCGCCGCGGCTCGACGCGAATCTCGCCGGCATCCCGGTGCGCGCAAACGGCGGGCTGTTTGATTGGGAGCGGCTCGCCCTGCGCTTGGGCATCGAAGGGGACGGCTCGCTCGTGCAATTGCGCCGGCTCTTCGCGTTTTCGCAAGGCCGTCCCATCGCGGGCTCGGTGCATGCGGGCGTCCTCGTGGAGGGCCCGCTCGACGACTTGCTCGTGCTCGCGCAGGTTCGCTCTGCGGAGGCGACGTATGCCGCGATCCCCGTCGAAGGGCTCCGCGCGACCGTCGCCTACCACGATTCCAGCGTGCTGCTGGGTCCGGTGAACGCCCGGTATGGTCCGCTGGAGGTCACGCTGAGCGGGGCCCTCGATCTCGGCGAGCACCTCACGACGCGGCTGGCGCTCGGCGCGCGCGGGCCGGGGGATCGCCTCCCATACGCGGCCCAGCTCGTCCCGGCAAGCACCGTGACGACGCTTGCGCTCCTCGACGGCACGGACTCGGCGTTCGAACTGCGCGGGGTCGTTTCGGGCGATGGCCCCGGCGAGCGGCTGGACGGAACCTATCACGTGGATCCGAAGGGGAACGGCGGGATCGGTCCGATCGCGGTCGAGCGGGCCGGCGGGTCGCTGGAGGGCACGTTCCTGTTGCGGCGCGAGCAGAACGAGAGCGCCTTCTGGGCGGACGCCCGCAACCTCGCGCTCGCGCCGTCGGCGGCGCCGCCCACCCTGCCCGGTCTCACTCTGCCGTTGATCCCCGCGGCGCTCGGCGGGCGGCTCGACCTTCAGATCGCCGGGATCGGCCATCCCTCGGACTTTCGGATCTCCGGGACGGCTCGCACGGGCGGGTTGCGGACCGGGGGATTCGAGCTCGCCGACGTCAGGGTCGGCCTTGGCGGCTCCCCGCAGAATCTGAGCGTCTCGGCCGTTCACGCCGGCGGGCCCTGGGGCTCGTTCGAGGGGACCGGCGGGTACGCGGACGGCCGCCTGGCGCTGCGGGGCCGCTACGACGGCTCCTTCGAGCAGCTCGCCCACGTCACGGGCGATCTCGGCGCGCATGGCCCCGTGCACGGCCCGGTCTCGGTCCTGGTCGACGGCGAGCGAACGGTGGTGCAGACCACGGGTGTGCGAACGCCCGGGGCTCGCGTGCGCGGCGTCCCGCTCGCCGGCCTTGAAGGGACGCTCGCGATCGCCGCGGGGGGCCTGGACGTGTATTCCGCGCGCGGCTCGGTCGCCGGGGGGACGATGACCGCCAACGGGCGGCTGGCGCTGGACGGCTCGCCCGGCGAGGGGATCGCCGTGACCGCCTCGGATCTCGACGCGGCCCAACTCGCGGCGGCGGGCCTGCCGCTGGATCGCGGCCGGATCGCGCTGGTCGGCACGGTCGGGGCCGCGCGGGCGGCGCCGTTCGCCGAGGCCAACGTTCTCCTGGACGACGGCCGCTACGGAGCGGTCGACCTGTCCGGCCACAGCTCGCTGAGGCTGCAGGACGGCACCGTCACCTTCGCCGGGGGCTCGGCGCTGGTCGGCGGGACCCTGAGCCGGTTCGACGGCCGGCTCTCGAGCGTGGCCACGGTGCCGCAGTACGACCTCGCAATTTCGCTGCGGGGGGCGAAGCTCGGGGCGCTCGTGCGCCGGGCCTACCCGCAACGGCGCGACGTCGGGGGGAGCCTGGACGCGGACGTGCGCGTCGGCGGCCGGGGGGCGTCGCCGACGATCGCGGGCGACGTGCGGGTCCCGGAAGGAACGGCGAACGGCCAGGCGTTCCGGGACGGCGCCGCGCGGGTCTCATACGGCGGCGGCATCCTGGACGCGCGCGCCGGCAGCGTGACCGTGGGCACGACCGTCGTCGGATTCTCCGGAAGCGGGCGGAACCTGCAGAACGTCTCGCTGCGCATCAGCGCGCCGCAAGCCGATCTCGCGGATTTCAACGACCTCTTCGACGAGGGCGACGTCCTCGGGGGGCGCGGCCACGTCGCCTTGTCGTTCGCGCGCAGCCATGGCGCGGTCCAAACCTCGGCCGACACCGATATCGCGGACTTTCGCTATCGTCGCTTCGACCTCGGGGATACGCGTGCGGTCTGGTCGAGCCGAGGGCGCCAGGTCGAGGGCGTGCTCGGGTTTTCCGGCCCCGCCGGGAATCTCGATGCCAGCGGCGGTCTGACGCTCCCCGAGCACTCGCGCTTGGTCAGATTGTTCGCGCGCTCGGAGTACGCACTTAAAGGTACGTTGCGGGGGCTCGACCTGGGCGTCTGGCTTCCGGCGCTGGGGTACGACCTGCCGCTGACGGGCCGCGTCGACGCGAACGCGACCGTGAAGGGGCGCTACCCGGCGCTGGCCGTGACCAGCGATGCGACGCTGCTCGGCGGCACGGTCGGCCGGCTCCCGGTCGATCGGCTGACGATCGATGCCACCTCGACGCTCGCGCGCACGACGATCACTTCGCTCGCGCTCGACGTGCCCACGCTCTCGGTCCGCGGTGACGGCTCGTTCGGGTTTGGGGAGAAGGACCCGCTCGATCTGCACCTTCACGCGACGAGCGCGGATATCGGAGCGAGCCTGGCACGGCTGGCGGAGCGGCGCTTGCCGCTCGCAGGCGCGCTCGAGGCCGACGCGCGCATTCGCGGCACGCGTCTGCATCCGGCGCTGAGCGGCGCCTTCGAAGTGACCGGGGGGAGCGCGAGCGGCGTCGCCGTGCCGCTCGTCGTCGGCTCCCTCGAGAGCACCGGACGCGACCTGCGCCTGAGCGACGCCGAAATCGACTTTACGAAAGGGAGCCTGCTGCTGGCCGGCTCGCTCCCCTTCACGGTCGCGCCGTTCGCGCTCGGGCCGCCCAAGGCCCCGATCACGCTCGAAGCCGAGGCGAGAGGCGTCGATCTCTCCGACTTCCTTCCGCTCCTCCCGAAGACGTCCGAGCTCGCGGGCACGCTGGCGGGGCGCATCGCGCTCGGGGGCACGGCGGGCGACTCGCGGCTAACGGGTGAACTCGCGCTGACCGGGGGCCGGATCGTCACGCCGTTCGAGCGCGCGCCGCTGACGAATGTCGCGGGCCGCATGACGCTCGCCGCGAACACCGTGCAGCTGACGGCATTGCACGCCGATGCCGGCGGCGGCGCGCTGGATGCCGCCGGAACGATCACGATCCCCGATCTCACGCACCTCGCGGAGTCCTCGTCGTATGCGTTCGCGGCGACCGCGAAGCACGCGCGGCTCGATCTGCCGGATTACGGGCGCGGGACGCTCGAAGCGAGCGTGAAGCTCTCGCATGCCCCGCAGGCGACGGCGCTGCTCGCCGGCGAGGCCTCGCTCGGCGACGCCGTCGTGCCGTTCTCCGCGCTCTACAAGCCGAGCGACTCCGCCGCGACGAGCCCGTTCTACACGCCGCCCGCTTCGCCCACGGGCCCGAACCTCGCCTACGACATGCAGTTGCGCGCCGCGAACAACGCGCGCGTGCGCAGCGCGAATCTGGATCTCGGCGCACGCGGCGCCGTGCACTTGACCGGCACGTTCCTCGCCCCGCGCTTGCAGGGGCGCTTCGATTCGACCGGGGGGACGATCACCTATTTCAACACGTCGTTCCGCTTGCTCGACGGGTTCGTGACCTTCGATCCCGCGGACGGCATCATTCCCGTGCTCAATGCGCGCGCGACGACGCACGTGAGCAATCCCGATCCCGCTGCCAACTACGGCGGCGGCGCGGATATCACGATGAACGTGAGCGGGATCGTGACGAGTCCGTCGATCTCGTTCTCATCGGTTCCGCAGTACGATCAGCCGCAGATCCTCGGCCTGCTGCTGCGCGCGCCGGCGATCGGTGCGAACCTGTTTTCGTCGACCGGCAGACTGCAAACTCCGCTGGATGCGGCGCAGCAGCAAACGGTCAACAGGGGCGCGACGAGCGCCGATACGATGGTCGCGCAACAAGCCTTCGAAGTCCTCAACGCGCAGTTCGTGCGCAACATGCTCTCGCCGATTGAAACGGCCGTCGGCAACGCGATCGGCCTGAGCAGCCTCAACGTCACGCTCGGGTACGGCGGCGAAGTCGGGCTGAGCGCGCGGCGCGGGCTCGGCAAGAACATCAGCGCGATCTACGGCTCGGGCTTCTTTTACCCGTATCGCCAAACGCTCGGGCTCGAGTTCTCGCACGGCGTCGCGACGGTCGCACAGCTGACCTTTTTTCAGTCGATCGCGACGAGCGACTACACGCTGGCGCCGGTGACGCTCGCCGGCAGCGACGTCCGCGCCCTGAGCATCCTCCCGGCGACCGGGACGAGGGGATACTCTTTTTCCCTGCAACACCTCTTCTGGTGAGGCAGCGCCTGGGCGGACGGGGGAGCCTTCCTTTGCCAAAACGAACCCCGCGGGCTGATAAACTCTCGGGCTCGCTCGCGCGTTACTGTGGTTGCACGGGCGAGCCGGTCGCCGGCTCGCGCTGCGGGCACCCCTGGGGCCATTAGCGCGCCGGGGCGTCCGGGGAGACCCGGACTCATCAAGCCGAAGGAAGCCGCCATCGATATGTTCCCAGGTCTTCGCCGCGTGCGTCGCAGTCTTGTCGCGCTAAGTGCACTCGTGAGCCTCGTCCTCTCCCTGGTACCGGGCCCGCTCGTCGCCGGCGCGGCCGAGGCGCAACGCATCGTCAGCGTCTCGGTCTCTGGGAACGCGCACGTGCCGGCCGACCGCATCCTCGCGGTGGTTACGACGAAAGTCGGCGATCCGTTCAACGAGAACACGATCCGCGCCGACCTCCAGGCGATCAACGATCTCGGGTTTTTCGCCGATCAAGTCCCGCCGCTCATCCGGCAGCGCCCCGACGGCATCTCCGTCACCTTCCGGGTGATCGAGAATCCGGTCGTCACGCGCATCACCTTCACGGGGAACGACCACGTGCCGGGCGACACGCTCCTGGCGCTGATGGACACCTCGGTCGGCCAAGTCCTGAACATGAACACGTTCCATCAGGACGTCCTGAAGATCAATTCGTACTACGACAAGGTCGGCTACGGCGGCCAGGTCCCCACGCACGTGCGCGACCTCAACATCGACAAAGAGACCGGGGTCCTGCGCATCGACATTCGCGAGGGCCTCACGGTGCGCAACATCATCATCAGAGGCGATGCGCGAGTGCTCCCTCCGAATCTGATCAAGGGCGCGCTCTCGCTCAAGGAAGGGCAGCCGTACTCCGAGGACACGCGCGACAAGGACTTCGAGAGCATCAAGAAGCTCTACGACAAATACGATCTCAACCTGGGCGAGTTCGAGGCGGGGATCGATCCGTCGAGCGTCGATCTCGCGAAGGGCACCGCCGATGTGATCTACACGGTCTCGGCGATGACGGTCGCGGCGGTGATGATCACCGGCAACGATTTGACCAAGGATGAAGTCATCCGGCGCCAATTGCGGCTGCGTCCGGGGATGGTCATCACGACGGGGCTGCTGCGCCGTGATTACGAGCGTTTGAACAACCTGGGATTCTTCGAGAAAGTCGAGCCGGTCACGAAACCCGGCCCCGATCCGAAGAAGCCCTACGCGTTCACGCTCGTTTGGAACGTGAAAGAGCAGCGCACGGGCCAAGCCAACGTCGGCGTCGGTTACTCGGGCGGCCCCAACGGGACGGGCCTGACCGGGAACCTCGGCTTCTCGCAGAACAACCTCGACGGCACCGGGAACGGCGCGTCGGTGCGCTTCGAACGCGGCGCGCGCATCTCCGATGCCTCGGCCTCCTACAGCATTCCGTTCCTGGGCAAGACGAAGCAGTCGCAGAGGTACAGCCTCGGCGCTTCGATCTTCACGCAGTCGACGACGAACTATCTGCAAGCCTACGGCGTGTCGGCGGCATCCTCGATCGCGCCCGTGCCGACGATCACCGCTGCCCCCGCCCCCGGCGCGTCGGCCGCTCCGGGGACGACGTCCGGAACGGTCGGCATCACGCTGCAGCCGAACAACTCGCCGATCTCAGGGGTCGTCGCGGACTACGAGAACAAGGCGGCCGGCGTTTCGCTCAACCTCGGGCGGCGCTTGACGGACTACGTCTCGGCGACCTTCGGCGCGACGGTTCAGCGCCTCTCGACCGACACGCTCGTGCCGTTCCCGTATTACGTGTACGGCAATCAAACGATCGCCGTCAACAATACGATCGGAAGCACGTCGCTCACGTCGTCGAGTCTCACCGGCAACGCACTCGGCATCACCGCCTCCTCGATCGCCAGCATCGCGAACGGCGAGTCCACGAATCTCCACAGTTTGACCTTAGGGTTCCAGACCGACACGCTCGACGACGTCTTCAACCCGCGCCGCGGCGGCAAGGCGTCGCTGGCGACGGAGTTCAGCGCCAAGGGCTTGGGTTCCGATTACGGCTACACGATCACGACGCTCGACGCGTCGCGGTTCTACCCGGTGCTGAAGAACGCGACGTTGGCATTCCACGCCCAAATCGGCGTATCGACCGGCGCAATGCCCGCGAGCAAGCTCTTCGCATACTCCGAGCAGCAGTTGCGCGGGTACGGCGAGGTCTTCTACGGCACGGAAGCCCGGCTCTTCCAGACGGAACTGCGCTATCCGCTCACGAGCGATCGGAAGTTCGCGGTCGTGGGCTTCGGGGATTACGGCTCGCTGCGCATTCGCGGCGCCGATCCGATCGCCGATTTGCTGCGCAACCAGGTCTACAACTACAATGATTGGATCTACCACGGCGATGTCGGCGTCGGGTTGCGGATCGACGTGCCCCAGCTCGGGCACCAGACGATCCGCCTCGATTTCGCGAAGGGCAAGAACGGCACGCATACGAGCTTCGGAATAGGACAGAGTTTCTAGGTGATACACTCCAGAGCGCTTTCTCGCGTCGCGGCGATGCTGGGCGCATTCACGTTCGCGGCGACGCTGGCGACGGTGCCCGTGCGCGCCGCGGACGTCACGGACATCGGCTACATCGATCAGGCCGCGATCGCTTCGCTCGGGCCGTTCGTCGACGCGAACCGCCGGCTCGTCGCTTACAAAGCGGATCTCGACAAGCAGTTCGTGCAGCGCATGAAGGGCGTCTCGAATCCGACCGATCAATCCCGCATCGCGCAAGAGTTCCAGAAGAAGCTCAGCGACAAACAGCGCGAGCTGCTGGGCCCGCTCTTCGCGCGCGCGCAGACGGCGATCGCCTCGGTCGCCTCGAGCAAGAACCTCTCGGTGATCGTGGACCGGCACATCATCATCGTCGGCGGGCAAGACGTCACGCGCAACGTCATCGACTTGATGACGGGCGTCGGCGCGCCGGTCCCGCCGGTGAGCACGCCGCCGCCCTCGAGCGTGGGGTACGTCGATCAAACCGAGATCGACTCCGTTCCGAAACTGAAGAGCGCGAACGAAGAGATGCTGAAGTTTCGCAACGACCAGGGCCGCGCGGCTCAGGAAAAGCTGCGCGGCGCCAAGACCGACGCCGACCGGCAGGCGGTCCTCAAGAGCTTCCAGCAAGCGATGGCGGACAAGCAGAAGGTCGTGATCGATCCGCTCGTCGAGCAGACGCGCAACGCGATCGCGGAGATCGCGCGCAAGCGCGGCTTGATCCTTGTGATCGACAAGAGCAACCTCGTCTACGGTGGAACCGATATCACGAGTGACGTTACCAGCGCGCTTAAGTAGCGCCCTTGCGGCCGGGCTGCTGCTCGCCGCCGCGGGGTGCTCCCATTCGGGGGCCGCGCTCTCCGGCAACAGCGTCGACGGCACGCCGTACAGTGCCGTCGGCTTCGTGCGCATGGAGCCGCTGCTCAAGAAACACCCGCTCTACGGGTCGCTCGCGAAACTGGACGACGACATCGTGGCGCTGCAGCTCAAGGCGGCCGGCTCCGATGTGGCGGCGGCGTCGGGTGCCGAGCTCGCGGCCCAGGATGCGCAGCTCCGCAAGCAGTTCGACGCGGCGACGGCGCGCGCCAGGAAGGCGCTCGACGCGCTGCAGGCGCGCTATCGCGCTCGCGAGAGCGAGGCGATCCGCCAAGCGCTCGCGGGCGGCTCGGGCGGCGGCCCGGGCGGCGCCGCGATCGCGGGCGGCGTGGCCGGGACGGCGGCCGCGCAACAGAGTGCGGGGCTGACGCAGGCCCGCAGCGACGTCGAGGCCTACCGCAAACAATTGCTCGCGCAGGATGAGGCGCAGTTCAACGCGCTCCAGGTCTCGCTCAACGAACGCGCCGCGCGGACCTATCGCGCCAATGCGGAGGAGCTCTCACAAAAGGAGTCGGCGTACTCGCTGGAACTCGCAAACCGCGACTCGGCCGAGCGCCTCTCCGCGCGCGCGAAGCTCGCGAATCTCTCGCTGGAGGATGCCGAGCGGGCGGAGCTGACGGCCAAGCTCGAGGCGCTCGACCGGAAGGAAGCCGACGAGCTGGCGGCCGTCCGCAATCGCGACGGCCAGACGCTGGCGGCCCTGCAGAAGCAGCTCCAGGCCCAGACCCGGGCGGAACTGGTCAAGACCGCGCAGGAGATGCGCACGAACGCGGTCGCGAAGTTGAATGCGCGGGCGCTCGCGGCCCGCGGGACGTTCGCGCCCCAAGCGGGCGCCGCCGGGAGCGGCCAGGCGGCCCCGCCGCTCACGCCGGAAATGAAAGCAAAGTTGGAGGCGATCCACAAAGACTACCAGGCGCAATTCGACCGGGACGCGCAAACCACGTTCAAGGAACTTCAGACGACGCGCGAAGATTTGGCCCGCCGGTTCGGCGCCCTGCACGGCGTCGACGCCGGCGCCCAGGAAGGCGCGCGCAAGGAGATCGCGGGCCTTCAGAAACAACGCTCGGAGCTTTACTCCCAGATGATCGCGCAGATCGAAGTCGAGGTCAAAGCGCTCGCCGGCAAGCGCGGCATCTCCGTGGTCTTCAACGATGTGGTCGCCCCGGCCGGCGGCGTCGATCTCACTTCCGAAGCCGAGAAAGATATCGAGAGTCTGCACCAGTGAAACGAACGCTCATCCTCGTTACGCTCGCCTTCCTCGCGCTCGCCGGCTGTAGCAAGCCGCCTTCGTCCGACGTCGCGACGGTCAACGTCGGACGCATCGCCGCGAACTGGCCGAAGTACATCAACTACCAGAATCAGCTCAGCGCGGATGCCTCGACGCTCGAGCGTTCGAACGCTCCGGAGAGCACGAAGCAAGCGGCGCGGCGAGCGCTCCAAGATCGCTACCTGCGGTTCACGACCGAGATCAGCAACGACGTGCAGGCCGCGGCGCAACAGGTCGCGACCGAAAAGCACATCAAGCTCGTCGTCACCCGCGAGTACGTGGGCTACGGCGGCATCGACATCACGCCGGACGTGGAGAAGCTGTTGCACGTCACGGAAAAGGCGCCGGGAAGCTGATGGCGACGCGGCTTGCGGACCTGGCGGCGCGAGTCGGCGGCCGCGTCGTCGGTGACGAGAACGTCGAGATCGATCGCATCTGTGCGATCGACGACGTCGACGCTCGGGCCCTGACCTTCGCGACCGACGAGCGGTACCTGCGTAACGCGCTCGCGACGCGCTGCGCCGCCGTGCTCACGGAACCGGCGCTGGCCGAGAAGTTTCCGGCCGCCAAGAAGCCGTTGTTGCTCGCGGATTCCGCGCGCAAGGCGCTCGCGCTCCTGTTGGCGGATCTCGAGCCGCCCCGGCCGCAGGGGCCGTTCCGGCATCCCAGCGCCGTCGTCGACCAAAGCGCCGTCATCGAAGCGGACGTCGTCATCGGCCCGCTCGTGACGGTCGGCCCCGGGGCCCACGTCGGTGCGGGGAGCGTGTTGCTCGCGGGCGTCGTGATCGGCGCCGGGGCGCGCGTCGGGAAGCGTTGTCTATTCCACCCGCATGCGATGCTGCTCGATCGCTGCGTCGCCGGCGACGACGTGATCCTGCAGGCTTCGGCCGTGATCGGCAGCGACGGGTTCGGCTATGTCTTCGTCGACGGACGCTTCGTGAAGATCCCGCAGATCGGCAACGTCGTCCTCGGCGACCGTGTCGAAGTCGGGGCGTGCACCTGCATCGATCGCGCGCAGACCGGCACGACGAGCATCGGCGAAGGCACGAAGATCGACAATCTGGTCCAGATCGGCCACAACTGCCGCATCGGCTCCAACAGCGCGATGGCCGCATTCGTGGGGGTCTCGGGCTCGACGAACATCGGGGATTACACGCTCATCGGCGGCCAGGCGGCGTTCAAGGGCCATCAGACCATCGGCTCGCGCGTGACGATCGCGGGGGCCTCGCACGTCTGGGGCGACGTCCCGGACGGCGCGTTCATCAGCGGCCGGCCCGCGCAAGATCACCGCGACGAGCTGCGCAAGCAGGTTCGCCTCCGAAAACTCGAAAAGCTGTTCGAGCGCGTCGACGCATTGGAGAAGCGATAATCTTGCCGGGATCAGCACAGCACACGCTCCGCGAGCCGCTCGCAATCGAGGGCGTCGGTCTGCACACCGGCGCCCACGTGCGCGTGCGCGTGCTGCCGCAGGGTCCCGACAGCGGGCTGCGCTTTCACTTGCTCGGCCCCGACATCGTCTTTCCGGCGCACGCGGAGTTCGTCGTCGACACGCGCCGGGCGACGGTGCTCGGCGTGGGCGCGCACCGCGTCTCGACCGTGGAGCATCTGCTCTCGGGGCTCTTTGCGATGGGCGTCGACAACGCGCTCATCGAAGTCGACGGCCCTGAGATCCCCGTCGCCGACGGCAGCGCCGGCACGTTCGCGCGCGAGATCGCGCGCGTGGGGCTCTCGCCGCAGCCGGTTTCCCGCGTGATCCATCGCGTGACCTCGCCGTGGTGGTGCTCCGCCGGCGATGCGTTCCTCGGGATCTTTCCTTCGGACCGCTTCCGGGTGCGCTTCACGGTCGATTATCCAACGCCCGTCGGCTCGCAATTCTACGACGGCGTGATCGAACCGGCGCGCTACGTCGAGGAGATCGCGTCGGCGCGAACGTTCGGGTATCTGCGCGAAGTGCAGGCGCTGCTCGACAGCGGGCTCGCGCGCGGCGGCTCGCTCGATAACGCGCTCGTCTTCGACGACACGGGGCCGATGACGCCGCTGCGCTGGGCCAGTGAAGTCGTGCGCCACAAGGTGCTCGATTTGATCGGGGACTTTTCCTTGCTCGGTGCCTGGCCGCTCTGCGAAGTCGTCTCCGTCAAGAGCGGACACAAACTCCACGTGCAAGCGATCCGCGCGCTGCGCGCCGGGTTCGCGCAGAAAGCGGCGATCGGATGATCTTCGACGTTCGACAAATCATGGATATCCTGCCGCACAGGTATCCGATGCTGCTGATCGACCGGATCACGGAGCTCGAGCCCGGGCGGCGCGCGGTCGGCTACAAGAACGTCACGGGAAACGAGCCGCAGTTCATGGGGCATTTCCCCGGGAACCCGGTGCTGCCCGGCGTTTACATGGTCGAAGCCCTGGCCCAGCTCGGCGGGACGGCGATCATGGAGCCCGGTTCGTTCTCGCGGATGATGCCGTATCTCGCGGGCATCAACAAGGTAAAGTTCCGCCGCCCGGTCGTTCCGGGCGACCGTCTGATGATGGAAGCGACGGTGCTGCGCTCCAAGATGAACATCGGCTGGGTCGCCGTCGAAGCGAACGTCGACGGTCAGTTCGTCTGCTCCGGCGAGCTTTCGTTCTCGATCGTTCCGGCGCCGCTTCCGATCGGCATGGACGCTTCGGTCCTGCACGCATAGCGAGATGATTCACCCAACCGCCATCGTTCATCCCAACGCGCGCCTCGGCAAAGAGGCGGAGATCGGGCCGTACTGCATCGTCGGCGAAAACGTTTCGATCGGCGCGCGCACGAAGCTGTACGCGCACGTCGTCGTCAACGGGAACACGACGATCGGCGAGGATTGCGAGATCTATCCGTTCGGCTCGATCGGGATGGCGTCGCAGGACCGCAAGTCGCACGGCGAGCTTGCCTACACGACGATCGGCGACCGCACGACGCTGCGCGAATACGTCAGCGTCCACCGCGCCACGGGCGAAGGCCAGACCACGTCCGTCGGGAGCGATTGCCTGCTGCTCGCGTACGTGCACATCGCGCACAACTGCCGCATCGGCAACGGCGTCACGATGTCGAATCTCGCGCAACTCGCGGGGCACGTCGTCGTCGAGGATTTCGCGAACATCGGCGGCATGGCGGGAACGCATCAGTTCGTGCGCATCGGCGCCTACAGCATGGTCGGCGGGGCGACGAAGCTCACGCGCGACGTGCCGCCGTACTTCCTGGTCGAAGGCGATCCCGCGCGCGTCTGGGGCCTCAACAGCGTCGGCTTGCGCCGCCACGGCTTCTCGAGCGAGACGCTCTCGGAGCTCAAAGACTGTTACAAACTCCTGTACCGTTCCGGCAAGAACATCTCGCAAGCGATCGGCGACATCAAAACGCTCGTGCACACCGACGCCGGGCTGCAGCTCGTGGCGTTTCTCGAGGCAGATTCGGAACGCGGAATATTGAAGTGAGCGGGGGCTGGCGGCTTCGGCTGGCTGGTCGCCGGGGCGGGCCTCGGGGGGTTGTCGGGGACGCCCGCGATTTCGCATCCTGCGAAATCGCTACTCGTGCACTTTTCCGCTCCCGCCATCCATGGCTCCGCGGAAAAGCTGCACGCCCCGCCAACCCCCCGAGGCCCGCCCCGGCGACGCCTTCCGGCTTGCTAGTGCCGCCGCTCGGGGGTGGGGTTGTGTGGCGGGCGGCGTGAGGATTTTCTTTTCGACGGGTGAGGCTTCGGGGGATATGTCGGCGGCGGCGCTGGGGGAGGCGGTGCGGCGGATTTTGCCCGGGGTTGAGTTGGAGGGGATCGGCGCGGCTCGGATGCGGGCGGCGGGGTTTGAGATCTTTGAGGAGACGCGCGGGTGGGCCAGTATGGGGCCGCTCGAGGCGGTGGGGAAGATTCCGCGCTTGTTGCTCGTGTTGTTTCGGACGGTGCGCAGGCTGTGCGCGCGGCCGGTCGAGCTGGTCGTGCTGGTCGATTTTGGGGCGTTCAATTTGCGCTTTGCGCGGTTGCTGCGCAAGGTTGGGTACGCGGGGCCGATCGTCTATTTCTTTCCGCCGGGAGCGTGGCTCGATAATGCGGGGCAGGCTCGGGCGGTCGCGGCTGCGACGCAGGCGCTGACGCCGTTCGCGCATCAGCGGGATTTCTATCGGTCGCTGGGGCTGCCGGTTGCATATTTCGGGCATCCGCTCGTTTCGCTGGTCGAGCCGCGTGCGGCGCTGGCGCCGCCGCCGCCGGACGGCGGCACGATCGCGCTTCTGCCGGGGAGCCGGCGCAGCGAACTGACGCGGCACGTGCCGGTGTTGCTCGCGGCGTGCCGGCTCGTGCTGGCGCGGCGGCCGCGCACGGCGTTCGTGCTGGGGGCCGCGGATGAGGATGCGCGGCGGATCGCGCGCGAGTTCGCGGCGGGGTTTGCGGACGTGCCGCTCGAGATCGTGGCGGGGGCGCGGGCGGCGCTCGATCGAGCGGATGCGGCGTTCGTCGCTTCGGGGACCGCGGTGCTGGAGGCCGCGCTGCGCGAGGTGCCGTGCGTCTCGCTGTACATCACATCCGAAGCGCAAGCGAAGATCGGGCGGCGGATCTATCGCGGGCGCTTCATCACGTTGCCGAACATCCTGCTCGATCGTGCGCTCGTCCCGGAGTTCGTGCAGGAAGATGCGACGCCGGAGCGCCTCGCGGATGCGATCTCGGCGCTGCTCGCGGATCCGAGCGTGCAGCTCGCCGGGATGCGCGAGCTGCGCGCGCTCTTGGGGCCGCCGGATTCGCTCGCGCGCTGCGCGGAGTTCGTTGCGGAGATCGTGCACGCGCCGGCACGGCGGGCGAGCGCATGAGCGTGCGCATCTATCACACCTCGGATCTGCACGATCGGCGCGGGATCGTGGAGCGTCTGCGCGCGTTGCGCGCCGCGGAGCCGGGCTTGCTCTTCGATTGCGGCGATGCGCTGCGCGGCAGCCAGACCGTCTATCGGAAGAGCGAACCGATCGTCGCCGAGCTCGATGCGGCGGGGTACGATGCGCAGGGCATGGGCAATCGGGAGTTCCACTATCTCTTCGGCGCGGTGCGCGCGCGCGCCGCGCAGATGCGGCATCCGTTGGTGTGCTCGAACCTCGGCGACGTGCGCGGACGCCCGCTGCCGTTCGTTCCGGAACTGACGTTCTCGTGCGATGATGCGGGCGTCGTGCGGAAGGTGCGCGTCTTCTCGCTGCTCGTCGTGCAGTATCCGGCGGGCTCGCCCTGGGAGCGCGTGTTCGGCTGGCGCTTTCGCGACCCGCTGGAGGTGGCGCGCGAGTTCGTCGCGACGACGCCGGACGGGACGCTGCTCGTCGTGCTCTCGCATTTGGGCTTGCGCGTCGATCGCAAACTTGCGGCGGCCGCGCCCAGGCTCGATCTGATCCTCGGCGGGCACAGCCACGATACGCTCGCGGCACCGGAATACGTGGACGGCGTTCCGATCGTGCATGCCGGCCCGTACGGCCGCTATGTCTCGCGCACGGAACTCGATTGCTCGGGACCGCGCTCGCGGATCGCCCGCTTCGACCTTTTGCCGTTGCGCGCGGCGGCATGACGTGCCGCGCATCCTCTTCGTCAGCAACGGGCACGGCGAGATTTCGATCGCCGAACGCATCGCGCGGGACCTTCGCGCGCTGATGCCGGACGCGCAACTCGATCATCTCGCGCTCGTCGGCACGGCGCCCGGCGCGGTCTTGCGTTCGGTCGGGCCGCAGCGCGCGATGCCCAGCGGCGGCCTCGTCGCGATGGGGAACGTGCGGGCGCTCGCGCGCGACGTGCGCGCAGGTTTCGTGCGTCTGCTGCTCGCGCAGCTCGCGTTTCTGCGACGCGAGGCGCGGCGCTACGACGTGCTCGTCGCCGTCGGTGACGTGTACGCGCTCGGGCTGGCGTTGCTCGCCGGCGTGCGCGTCGCGTTCGTCGGCACGGCCAAGAGCGTCTACGTCGCGCCGTACGGCCCGTTCGAGCGACGCGTGCTCGCCCGCGCGGCGCGCGTGTTCGTGCGCGACGAGGCGACCGCGGAGCGGCTGCGCTCCCAAGGCGTCCCCGCCGAGGCGCCCGGCAACGTGATCGCGGATCTGGTCGGCGATGCGCGGCCCGCGGCGGAGGGTGCGTGGCTCGGGATCCTGCCGGGGAGCCGCGAGGAGGCCTACGCCGACGGCCTGCGGCTCGCCCGCGCCGTCCGCGTGCTCGGGGAGCGCGAGCCGGTGAACGCGCTCTTTTCGGTCGCGCCGTTGCTGGATCCGGAACGCTTCGCGGCCGGCTTCGAGCGCGACGGCTGGACCGTCACGCGCGCGGGGCGTTTCGGCGCGTTCGAAGCGCAGGCGGGCGGCGCGCGCCTGGTCGCATGGCGCGGCGAGATCGGGCCGCTGTTGCGCGCGTCGCGCTTGGTCCTGGGCCAGGCCGGGACGGCGAACGAAGCGGCTGCGGCGAGCGGCGTGCCGATCGTCGCGCTCGCCGACGAGGGGCCCGAACCGTGGTACCGGATGCGCCAGCGCCATCTGCTCGGCGCGGCGGTGAAAGTGGTCCCCTCCGATCCCCCGTCAGCCGCCGCGGCCCTCGAGCGGCTGTTGTCCGACGGCGCGGAACTCGCGCGGATGGGCGCGACCGGCCGGGAACGGATGGGCGGCCCCGGCGGCGCCGAGGCGATCGCCGCCGCCGTGCGAGCGCTGGCCGGATGACGGCCTCCGTGCAGGCGAGCCCGCTGACGCGCGCGCTGCTCGCCTTCGGCTTCGCGGCGCTCCCGCTCTACCCGTCGTTCATCGCGCTCTCGAGCGTCTCTCCGCCGGGCGTTTCGCTCGTGCCGGTCCCCTGGACCATCGCGCTGCTCGCCGTGTGCATTGCGGGCGCGCTGTTGCTCGTGCGTGCGACCGTTCGCGCGGGCGGCGCTCTGCCGGAAACGTTCTGGCCGATCGCCGCGTATATCGGCGGATGGTTCATCGCGGCGGTCTTCGGGTTCGATCCGCGCACAGGGCTCCTGTTCGTCCTGGACGGGGCGCTCGTGCTGGCCTTCCATTGCGGGATCGCACGCTTTTACGGGGATCGCGGGGCCGCGACCGCGATGTTCGCGGCCCTGCTGGGGAGCGGCGCGCTCGTTTCGCTGCTCGGACTCGCGCTCGTGGCGCTCAAGCGGCCGGCGCTCCTCTACGCGATCAGCCATGGCCGGGCGACCGCGACGTTCGTCGTCCCCGGCGAATTCGCGGGCTATCTCTTGATGCTCGTTCCGACGGCGGTCGGCGTTGCGCTCGCCACTCGGCGGCCGTGGCTGCGGGGCCTGGCGTGGGCGACGGCCGCGGCCGGGCTCGCGGCGCTGCTCGCGACGTTCTCGCGCGCGGGCCTGGTGGGGCTGGTCGCCGGAGGCTTGTTCGCCGCCGCGGCCGGCCGGCGCACGCGCGCGGCGGCGCTCCTGGGGACCGTGGCGTTCGCCGCCGTCGCGGTCGCGGCGTTCGCCTATGACGCGCACCACAACCCGGCCGAGGATTTCACGCGCTTGTCGATCTGGCGCGCGGGGCTGCGCGCCACGCAGGTGTTCGGGCTCACCGGCGTGGGCCCGGGGGCGTTCCGCCACGTCTATCCGCTGTTGCGCTCGCCGAACGGCGAACCGAGCGCCTTCCACGCGCACAGCTATCTGCTCACGTCGGCCGCTGAGACGGGCCTGGTCGGGATGACGACGCTCGCCTTCATGTGGTGGAGTTTCGGCCGGGCGCTGGCGCGCGAACTGAAGACGGCGTCGCCGGCGGGGCGGATCCTCGGCGTCGCTTTTGCGAGCGCCTTCGTCGCCACGTGGGTCCAGGGGACGATCGATTTCATCCAGGTCGTCATCCTCGGTTGCTGGATCCCGTTCATGGCGCTCGCGCTCGGTGCCGCGCGCCGGGGGCTCGTGGAATCGTGAAGCGGCTGCTCGCGCTGACGGCCGCGGCACTCCTTGCCGCCTGCGCCGGGAACGGGAATCGCACGGCGGCCGAGCCCACGCCTTCGCCGGCCGCGACCGCGACCGCGGGCAGCGCCGTCGCGACCTCGCTTCCGCTGAGCGCGCACTCCGAGCGTGCCGGCTCGCAGTACTATTACTTCACGGTGAAAAAAGAGAACCGTACTTTGTATCAGATTCGAGCCGACGCCAACGATTCCGAACGCTCGGCCAGCGGCGACGCTCGCAGCGAATTCGTCAACCCGCACATCACGTTCTTCGAAAAGGCGGGTTCGAAGCTCGTTGCCGACGCTCCGAAAGCGGTCGCGGAGGAAAGCACGCAGACGGTGACCCTGAGCGGCGGCGTGCACGCCCGCACCTCGGACGGCACCAAGCTCTCCAGCGACGTCCTCGTCTATAACAAGCGCACCGAGCGCGTGCGTGCCGACGGCAACGTGGTCATCTCTCGTCCGGGCGGCGAGGAGATCCGGGGCCCGCACGTCGATGCCGACCTGACGCTTTCGCAACTGCACATGGGTGCGCCGCGGTGACCGACCAGAGCGAGGCGGCGCCCGAGCCGCAGAACGAGATCGTCCTGGAGGACCTCTCCAAGCGCTACGGCGAGCGCGCGGTCGTCAATCACGTCAGCGCGAACGTGCGCAAGGGCGAGGTCGTCGGGTTGCTCGGCCCCAACGGCGCGGGCAAGACGACGACGTTCTACATGGTCGTCGGCCTGGTCAAGCCCGACGGCGGCCGGGTGCACCTCGTGCGCGACGGCCGCCAGATCGACCTCACGCACGCCCCGATGCACTTGCGCGCGCGCGCCGGGCTCGGCTACCTCGCGCAGGAGAACTCGATCTTTCGCAAGCTCTCCGTGGGCGACAACATCCGCTTGATCTGGGAGATGCACGGCATCTCGCGCGCGGAACAGGATCGCCGGCTCCCGGGCCTGCTCGAGGAATTCGGGCTCTCGCGCTTCATCAACGCGCACGGCGACAGCCTTTCGGGCGGCGAGCGGCGCCGCGTCGAGATCGCCCGCGCGATCGCGACGGAGCCCGCGTTCCTGCTGCTCGACGAGCCGTTCACCGGGATCGATCCGATCGCCGTCGCCGACATTCAAATCATGATCCGCCAGCTGCGCGAGCGCGGGCTCGGCGTGCTCATCACCGACCACCAAGTCCGCGAGACGCTCGCGATCGTCGATCGGGCGTACATCCTCAACGAAGGCGAGATCGTCGTCGCCGGTACGGCGCACGACGTGATGAACTCCCCGAAAGCGCGGCAGTTCTACCTCGGTGAAGGGTTCCGGATGTGAGCTCACCGGGTGCGCGCCATTAGGATCAAGATCCTCGACCGGTACATGATCAGCGAGCTGGCGGGGCCGTTCGCCTTCGGACTCTCCGCCTTCGCGCTGATCTTCGCGGCGACGCAGCTGCTGGCGATCAGCCGGCTCGTCGCCGCCGAGCACGCGCCGGTCGGCGCGGCGGTCGAGTATTTTCTCTGGCAACTGCCTCAGATCATCATCACGGTCGTGCCGATGGCGATGCTGCTCGGGACGCTGCTCGCGCTGCAGCGCCTCTCGGGCGAGAGCGAGATCGTCGCGATGAAGGCGGGCGGGATCGGGCTGATGCGCGCGACGGCCCCGGTGCTCGTGGCGGCGGTCTTCATCTCGTTCGTGGCCCTCATCGCGCAAGAGCAGCTCGTGCCGTACGCGAACGACAAGGCGACCTACATTCGCGACCAGGTGATCCGGCACACGAGCCCGATCAAGGAAGGGAACCTCACCGTGACCACGAGCGGGCCGAACGGGGGCCGACAGGTCATCACCGCCGGCGGCTTCGAGGCCTCGACCGAGACGATGCTCGATGCAACGGTCATCCAGTATGACAAGAACAATCAGCCGGAGCTGTTCGTGTTCGCCGAGCGGGCGAACTACGATCCGCCGGCGTGGACGTTCGAGAACGTCCGCGAGTACTCGTTCCATGGCACGGATATCGAATACCAAACCGCCCCGCGCCAGCGCCTGGAGATCGGATTGCGGCCGAGCCAGCTGATCCAGCGTGCCGCGAACAACAGTCCCGAGAACATGAGCCGCAAACAAGTCCGCGAAGTGCTCGATTCGGGTCAGCTCGATGTGAGCCAGACGCGGGCCTTCCAGTATGCCTACGCCGAGAAGCTCGCCCGGCCGTTCGCGTCGGTCGTGTTCACGTTGATCGCGCTGCCGTTCGGCATGCGCCCGACGCGCGGCGGCGGGATGGGCCTTGGGTTCGGGCTCGCGGTGGCGATCCTGTTCGTCTACTTCATCGTGGCCAGCGTGTTCTCGTACGTGTTCACGAGTTTTCCCGGCGGCCCGGTCGTCGCGACGGTCGGAGCGTGGACGCCGAACGTGATTTTCGCGGCGATCGGAGCGGTGCTCGTGCGCCGTCTGGCGATGAGCTGATGGGCACGCTGGGAGGCTTCGCGCTCGTCCTTGCGATCACGCTGGTCGCGGGCGGCATCGCGTACGTCGGCGACCGCGTCGGGCACCAGGTCGGGCGCAAGCGCCTGACGATGTTCGGCTTGCGGCCCAAGCACACGTCCACGATCGTCGCGGTCGGGACGGGCATGGTGATCGCGTTCACGGTGACCGTCGCCGCGCTCTTGCTCTCCGGCTATGCGCGTGCGGCCTTTTTCCATTTGAGCGACCTGAACGACCGGGTCAACAAGTTGCAGGCGGAGGCGGACGCGCTCGACCGCCGCGCGCGGAACACGAACGTCGTCGTCGATCGCGGGGCGCTGGTCTACGAGCCGTACCTGTTGATCTCGCCGAACCAATCGACGGGCGAGCGGATGGCCTTGATGTCGTCGTATTTCGACTCGGTCGTACAGAACGTCAATCGCAATCTCGTTCCGCGCGGGCTCAAGCCGTTCAAGGGCCAAGCGAGCGATCCCGACACGCAAGCGAAGCTGCGCACGTTCTTGAGCAGTCCGGACGTCGCCGGCGCGCTCTTGCAGGGGCCGATCCTGTTGATCGCGGTCGCGGATCAGAATCTCTTCGTGAACGATCCGATCCATTTTTCGTTCCCGTTCTGGCGCGACAAAGTGATCTTTCACGCGCACGACCAGATCGCCGCGGCCGACGTCGAGGGCGGGACCGAGATCAACACGCGCGTGGTCTTCACGCAGTTGATCGTCGCCTCGGAAGAAGCGGCGATCGCGAACGGTATGCCGCCGTACTACGCGCAGCCCTTCCCGAATCTCAGCGAGGCGCGTGCCAAGCAAATGGGCGATGAGATCAGGGCCGGGCGCGGACGCTTCCACATCGAGGCCAGGGCCGCGCAGGACATCTATCCGCATACGGGAGGGATGCTGATCGAGTTCGCGCTGAGCCGGGGCGCACGCTGAACGCGGGCGCGGTCCTCGGGATCGACCCGGGGACGCAGAAGTGCGGCTACGCCGTCGTCGGCCCCGACGGCGCCACGCGCGAACGCGGCATCGTGCCGACCGGCGAGCTGCCCGAACGCTTGCGCGCGCTCCTGCCCGCGCACGGCGTCGGCGCGATCGCGCTCGGTTCCGGAACGAACGCGGCCGAAGTCCGTTCGATGATCGAAGCGATCGGCTTGCCGATCGCGCTCGTCGACGAACGCGAAACGACGCTGCGCGCGCGGGCGCGGTATTTCGCCGCGCATCCCCCGACGGGATGGCGCCGGCTCGTCCCCCTCGGCATGCTCCTGCCGCCGCGCCCGATCGACGATTTCGCAGCGGTCCTCATTGCCGAGCGTTTCTTGGCGGACGCGGCGCGCGAGCGGACGGAGACGCAGCCGGGCGCTCGAACGGAGGAGCGATGAAGCGTCTGGGGGCCTTCGCGTTCGCCGTGCTGCTCGCCGCAAGCGTGCTGCTGGGCCTCGTTCGTGCCGCCGCGCGCGCGACGCCGCTCGCGGACGTCCCGGCCGATCATTGGGCCTATCAGTACATCCAGAGCCTGGCCGCCGACGGCATCATCGACGGCTATCCGGACGGCGCGTTCAAGGGCGATCGCCCGCTGACGCGCTACGAGATGGCGGCGATCGTGGCGCGCGCCGTCGCGAAGCTCCAAGCGGGGCAGGTCAACGGCGCGACGCTCGCCTCCAAGACCGATCTCGAGAAACTGCAGAAGCTCGTCGATGCGCTCAAGGACGAACTCGACGCGCTCGGCGTGCGCGTGACGAACGTCGAGGATTCGCTCGCGACGCTCGAGCGGCGCACGAAGTTCGCGCAGTCGCTCTCGCTGCACGGCATCATCGGGCCGAACCTCTCGTTCGGCGGCCTCTCGAGCGCCCCGCGCACGATCGTCAACGGGACCGGATCGGCGGTGACGCCGTACTGGACGCTGCAGGGCCTGGGCGGCGCGGCGATCCCGAGCGGCCAAAGCGGCGGCGCGATCGACCCGTTCGCGGCGGCGTTCCTCGCGACGGACGATTCGAATCTGCCGTTCACGCAGAGCCCGCTCGGGATCCAGATCCGTCAGGACGACCGCTTCGTGCTCGCCTACCGGATCGACGAGAACCTGACGATCTCGCTTCCCGTTCGCATGATGAACTTCGAGTTCGGCGGCGGCTACGCGCAGCAATCGAAGCTCGACGTCGAGCCCGGCGTGGACGTGAACGTCGCGAAGGCCGGCGCGATCTCCAATCTGCTCTTCAAGTTCGGCGAGATCGACACCATGAAGAGTTCGCGCCTTGGTCTCGCGTTTCGCGCGCCGTTCGGCGATGCGTCGGGCTATCCGTACGCGGCCGGCTTCGAGAATGCGTATCAGCCGACGCAACGGGGCGTCAGCGTCTCGGGGACCGTGTTCGGGCTGACGGATTTCAACGTGTCGTTCACGCGGGTCGATCAGACGCTGCTCGACACGCAGGCGGCGACGGTCTTGGGCGGCGTGCAGCCGGCGCTCGGGTATTTGCTGCCGATCGTACCGCAACAGTTCGGCTACACGTCGGCGGGTGCCGCCGCCGCGACGACCGACTCGTTCTCCGCGGGCTCGGCCCCGCTCGCGCAAGTCTTTCTGACGAAGAAAGCGGTCTTGGGCTCGGTCTACGTTTCGTTCTACGACGGGACGCCGTTCGGGCCGAACGGAGCGCCGCTCGGGGCCGTCCCGCCCGGCGGGGCCGCGGCCGCACCGGCGTTCACCTACAACGACGCGTACAATGCCGTCGTGTTCTCGCCGCCGCTCCTGCCGGGTTCATCGGTGCGGCTGAGTTACTCGGGCCTGGGCGTGGCGAACAACACGAACTTTCAGCGCTACATGATCAATGCGCGGCTCAACCAGAAGATCAAGGGGTATCCGGGCGGTGAGCTCGGCTTCACCTACAACCACATCTTCGACTACGACGGCCTGCAGACGATCTCGGATGCGAGCTCACCGTCCACGGCGCCGGTGCAAGACTACGGCGCGGTCTCGGATACGGTCTTCGGCATCGATTTCCAACTCCCGATCCCGCTCGAGATCGCGGGCAAGGGCTCCTATCCGGTCCTCTTCGGCGAAGCGGCGACGAGCCGGTACACGCCCGACTACCGCACCATCGCGGCCGTCAGCGACGGTGCGGGGGCGTTCGGTGCGAAGGTGAAGATCCACGGCGCGGAGCTGAGCGTCGTCTACGAAAGCGTCGGCGCGAACTTCCTGGACGGTGCGCCGTTCCAATACTACGGCAACGCGCCGGCGGCGTTCGCGAATTACAAGGGGGCGTACTTCCCCGAGTTCTTCGGCTTCGGCAATGCGCTGGGCATCAACACGCAGTTCGACAATCAGTTCTCGGGCACGGCCGTCACTTCGGCCGCCGCGAAGAATCCGAACCTGACGTTCCTCTATCCGGTGTTCGACCCGTTGCGCGGGAGCGGGCCGACGTATTATCAGAGCTTCACGCCGAACACGCGCGGCTTCACCGCAAGCGCGAACGCGCCGGTGCGGCTGGGCGGCCTCACCGTCGCGACACGCTTGCAATTCCAGCACCTCGAAGAGATCAACCCGAACTCGCTCGGGAGCATCCTCTACGGCCCCGCGTACGCGTCCGCGACGCGCCTCAAGGAGGACGCCTACACGCTCGGCGGCACGCTCAAGGTCCCGGCCTTCGGCCGGCAGCTCGCGCTCGGCCTCTCCGGAACGCTCGAGCGGCTGCGGCGGCCGGACGCGACGCCGTATCAGTATTACCCGATCGATCTCTCGACCGGCGCGTTCGATGCGGCCTCGGTCGCCGCCGCGAACGCGGCGTTTCCGGTGCCGGGCGCCGGGACGTACGCGAGCGGCAGCCAGGTGTCGTTCTATCCGAACTACATCAACCTCACGCACAGCGTTTTGAATGCGACCGCCGCGCTCCCGCTCACGAAAGATCTCGGTTTGAGCCTCTCGTACAACACGCAGCGCTACAGCGGCGAATACGGAACGACGTTGACCCAGAACATCTCGCAGCGCAAGGACTACTACCAAGGCGGCGTCAGTTACGCGATTCCGAAAACGAATTCGTCGATCGACTTTCAGGCGCGGCAGTACCGCTATCAAGACGACGTGCTGCCTAGCTATAACTTCGTTCAGAACCAGCAGGACGTGAACTTCGTCGTCCGCTTCTGACGAACGTCCTCCGCCCTTCGCCCTTCGACAAGCGCAGGGTGACGAGCACGGCCCTGTCACCCCGAGCTTGTCGAAGGGTCATCGAAGGGTTGTCAAACGGTCAGGCGGCCCGCTTTATGGCGTGCGTTTACACGAGCCCTTTACGGCAACCGTCTTGCCGGACTTCGTTTTGAACGTGTTCTCCGAGGTCATGACGTCGCCGCTGACCGTCATGGTCAGGTCGCTGAACGAGGAAACGTCGGCCCCGGGCTTTTGGAGCCCGGCGTCGTGCCAAACCCACGTGTCGCCGTGCGGGCCGGGCGACGTGGACATGTCGTAACTTCCTTCGTCGTCGATGTAAATGTCGACCCAGCGCTTTTGAGCGGCGTCGTAGGTCAAGAAGTCCGTTGACGTGACCTTATGCGGGTACCAGGGGGTCGGTTCGCCGATCGTCTTTTCGACGATCCAGTTGCCCGAGGGATCGAGCGAGATCGTGGAGGCGCTCGCCGCGGCGCTCGGGCGGCGCGAACTCTTCGTCGAGCACGACCACGAACCGACGATGCCTTTGAGGGCGGTCAGGTCGGGCTTGGGTGGAGCGGGGATCGGCGTCGCCGTCGACTGAGCGGCGACCGGAGAGACGCAGACGATGGCGCAGAGGAGTCCGGCAAGGGGAAGGGGATTTCGCAATGCTGTTTCCTCCAAAGAAGCGCGTTGGGGGAGCGCACGTTCGGGTCCGGTTGGGAAAAGGCCTCGCAGCGTGCTTTTCGTGCGACGGAGAGGCCCGCGGCTTGCGCGTTGCCGAAACCGCAACCCATGCGTGGGTTTGCGCTCGTCGTCGGTCTTGCGGTCGCGCTCGCGCTCGGTGCGTTGCAGACGGTCGCGAGCATCGCCGCCGCGCCCGCCGCGCAGGGCGGATCGCTCGTTCGTGGGCTCGCCTCCGCCGGCGGGCTCGTCGATGCGATCGATCCGGCCCTGCCGATGCCGGTCCCGTTGCGCCTCTTGCTCGCGCGCCGGGCGATCGCGGCCGGCGATCTCGCGCGGGCCGCGGCGCTGACGGCGCGGCTCGGGCCGTCTACCGATCGCTCCGCGTTCGAAGCGAAGCTTGCGGAACTGCGCGGAGATGCCGAAGGCGCGCGGCGCGGGTGGTTCGACGCCGGCGACTACACGGAACTCGAACGTCTCGTCGGCGAACTCGAGCGAAGCGGGGATCTTCGCGGCGCCGAAGCGCTGCAGGCCAGGCTCGTGGAGCGGCTGACGCAAGATCGCACGCACCCGGACGCGCTTGCCGAGGCATGGTGGCGGCTCGGCGTGCTCGAGGCAGCGCTCCCCCCGCGCGAGCGCACGCCGGACGGCGGCACCACCTTCGAACGCGCTTCGCTCGCCGCCTACGAGCAGGCGATCGCGTTGGCACCGTACTCCGCGAAGTTCCTCATTTCGGCTGCGAGCCAGGAACTCAACCTGGGCGAATTGGATGGGGCGCAGCGCTATTTCGAGCGCGCGGCGGAGGTCGTTCCCGGGAACGTCTTGATCCCGGTCGGTTACGGCGAGGTCGCCGTGCGCCGCGGCGATTACGCGACCGCGCGCAAACGCCTCGCCGAGGCGCGGCGGATCGATGCGAACGAGCCTGCCGTCGAGCGCTTGGCCCAGAAGATCCCGCGTTGAGGATCCTGCTCGACGCGCAGTTGGCGCTGGGAACCGCGACCGGGATCGGAGAGTACGCTGCCGGGCTCGCGAGCGCGCTGCGCGCGCTCGGCTGCGACGTGACCGCGGCGAGCGATCCGCGTTTCGATCCATGGCGCTTCGATCGCCGCGTGCTGTGGGATCAGGTGCTGCTGCCGTTGCGGGCCGCGGGCGCGCGCGCCGATCTGCTGCATTGCACGTCGGGGACGATGCCGCTGGCGGCGCCGCTCCCGATCGTCGTGACCGTGCATGACGTCGCTTGGCTGCGCGTGCAGCAGCACGCGCGCCCCTACGCGCGCTGGTATTTCGGGCGCTTCGCGCTCGCGCGCTATCGCCGCGCGCGGGAGATCATCGTCGATTCGGAGTTCTCGCGCCGCGAGTTGCTCGCGCTGCTGAACGTTCCGCCCGGCCGCGTCGCCGTCGTCTATCCCGGCGTCGCGGCCGCGTTCGGCGAGATCGTGCGCCGCCCGGCGGCGCCGCCCACGCTGCTCGCGGTCGGAACGGTCGAGCGGCGCAAGAACCTCGCGGTGGTGATCCGGGCGCTCGCGCAGCTTCCGGAGGTGCGCCTGATCTCGCTCGGGCCGCCGACGCCGTACCAAGGCGAATGCGAGGCCCTGGCGCGCGACCTCGGCGTCGCGGAGCGGGTCACCTTCGCGGGGTACCGGCCGCGCGAGGAATTGCTCGCGCAGTATTCGACTGCGACGCTCGCCGTCGTGCCGTCGCGCTACGAAGGGTTCGGCTACGGCGTCGCTCAGGCGCTGTGCGCGGGCATCCCGGTCGTCGCGGCCGATGCCTCCTCGCTCCCGGAGGTCGCGGGCCCCGGCGTGCCGCTCGCGGCGCCCGACGACGTCGCGGGGTGGACGCGCGCGCTCGGCGCCGAACTCGCCGATCGCGCGGCCTCGGAAGCCCGTGCCGCCGCGCGCCGTCCCGCCGCGCTCGCGCGGTTCTCGTGGGCGAACGCGGCGCGCGAAACGCTCGCCGTGTACGCCCGGGCGCTTGGGAACGCGCCGCGCTAGCGAGCTGGTCCCGCGCGCCTAGTAGATCGGCGAACCCGGCGCACCCGGCGCGACGCTGCCGTCGTCCGGCGCGAACTCCAAGCGCAGCGGATAGGACGAACCGCCTTCGGGCAGCGTGACGATGTCCGTGCGAATGAAGCCGCCGGGCGGCACCGTGTACTGACGCAGCTTGTAATGCGAGAACGGCGCGAGCGCGTGGGCCTGAACCGGCGCGCGATCGATGATGAACGTGCCGGTCGCGCGGCCGCCGCGCGGATTCGCGTAGAGCGCGATGTCGCGCGCGTTGCGCGGATCGTTGTTCACGATGCGCACGGTGATCGATTGCATCACGCCGTAGTCCCCGGAGAGCGCTTCGCCCTCGCGCAGATTCGGGAGCGGGATCTGCCCGATCGGGATCTCGAGATTCGGGCCGTCCGCATCGTAGGTGTACTCGAACGAGAACTCCGGGATCGGGTAGACGCCGCGCGCGTGCCGCACTTCGCTCTTCAGCAGGTCCGTGCCCGGGATCGGCCCGTCCGTGGGGTCGGCCGCGTCCTGCGCGAGCAGCGCCAGGCGCAGCGGCGCGCCCTCGAGTTCGTGCAATTGCAGCAGGTTGCTGACGATCGAACCCGCGGGCAGCAGCTGATCGACCACGTTCACCGTCGAGTTCGGCCCGAGCGTGATCACGGTCCCCTCGTTCTGCGATTCGTGGACGAGGAAACGGTAGGCCGAAAGGTGCCCGACCTCCATCTCGTTCGCGCCGGGCCCCGCCTGGCCCGTGATGACGTGCAGCACGGCGGGCGCGCCGGATGGGTTCTCCACCTTGAGCACGATCCGCCGGTCCGGTTGCGCCGCCGGGTTGTAGTGGTAGTAGAGAAAGCGGTTCGCTTCGCGCGTCGAGAGGGCGGCGGTGAAGAGGACGCCGTTCTCCTTGAGCCGCTCCGGATAATCGCTGACCAGCAGCGAGTTCGGGCGGACGCGCGGTACCGCGACGTTCTCGACGCGCACGTGCGTCGTGCCCTGGACCGTGAAGTAGTCGGGGCCTTCGAGGATCACCGGAACGTCGGCGGTTCCCACGTTGTCCAGCGGCAAGCTGCCCGCGAACGAGACGGTGTCGGTCGAGGTGACGGGCGATGCGCTCGGGCGCGGGCGAACCTGCGCGATTGCCGCCAGAACCGCCTGCCGTTTGATGAAGGAGTTCGAAGCGGGGTTCCCCGTGATGCGAACGTACGCGCTCTCCGCGATCGTGCCCGCGGTGTTCGCGACGCGAATCGGCACGTCGCGCGTCAAGCCGCGGCTATCGCGCAGCGTGAGCGTCGTCGTGCCGAGCGCCTTGCCCGTGACCGTGAGGACCCGCGTCACCTGATCGATCGAGGCGTCGGCGATCGACGGGTCCGCGATCGTGAACTCGACCGTGCCGAGGACGCGCATCACGCGCAAGTCCTGTCTGCCGCCCGGGACGACGCCGGACGTCGGCGGTTCGACGATGATCGGCGGTTGCGTCGGCGAGGCGGTCGGCGAGGGGCTCGCCTCCGGCAAGGGTGATTCGGCCGGAGTCGATTCCGGCGCGAGGTTCGGGGGCGGGGTCGACTCCGTTTCGGCCGGCGCGCCGGCGCTTGCCGTGACGCTCGGCTCAGGCGAGGGCGACGGCTCCGGCGCGGGCTGACCGAATGCAGCGCTGCCGACGCCGAGCATGATCCAGACCGCGACCGTCCACCCCGCCCGCGGCCACCCGCGGTGCACCATCGAACCTCTCGTTACTACGCGATTTTCGCCTCGTGGCTCACCGCCGAAGCGAGCAGCGTCTTGTATCCGACTGCGGGAAACAAGACCGTTACGAGGTCTTTCTCCGTGCGCTCCACCGTGCCTTGCCCAAACTTCGGATGGACGACGACATCTGCGATGCGAAAACCGGATTGCGCGCTCACGGTGCGCGCGCTTGCGGGCCGAGCGCTGCGTCGCAGGCAGTTATCGCACGCCCCGCAACCTTCCCGCTCGAATTCTTCCCCGAAATAGTTGAGGATGAACTTGCGGCGGCACGCGTCCGTCTCCGAATACTGCAACACCATCGCGAGTTTGCTCTGGTCGTAGGCCTTCTTCGTTTCGTAATTCGCCAAGTTCAGCACGAGCGCGGGATTCTTTTTCGCCTGCGGCGTCAGCGCGTAGCGCGAGCGGCTGCGCAGTTGAATGAACTCCGCCTTCTTGAGTAAGGCCAGAACCACTTTGAGCTTCGTGAGCGGCAGGAGCGAGATCTTACGCAGGTCGGTCAGCGAAACGCCGCCCTCTTGCGTGTCGAAATAGTCCAGCGTCGCGTACACTTTCTGCACTTCCTCGATCGCGGGATACTTTCCGGTGAGGAAGTAGTTTTGCACGCGCGTGTCGCTCATGCGATACAGGAGGATACATCGAGAGCGCTCGCCGTCGCGCCCGGCGCGACCCGCCTCCTGCGTATAGGCTTCGATCGAGCCCGGCAGATCGTAATGGATCACGAAGCGAATGTTCGGCTTGTCGATGCCGAGACCAAATGCATTCGTTGCGACCACGGCCCGGATCGTCTCGTTCATGAACAATTCGTGCACGGAGACGCGATCGTGCTTCTGCAATTTGGAGTGATACACCGCGGCGGGCAGATCGAGCGCGTCGTGCAGAAAGCGCTGCACTTCGAGCGCGTTCTTGATCGTCGCCGTGTAGATGATCCCCGTGCCCTCGAGGCTGCCCGTCTCGAACAATTCCCGCAAATGCTTGAGTTTCGCGCTCTCGTTGGCGGAGCGCAGCACTTCGTACTGCAGGTTCGGCCGGTCGAACCCCTTGACGATCGTCTTGGTTCCCGGAATGCCGAGCTGGATCAGGATGTCTTCGCGGACCGCCGGCGTCGCCGTTGCCGTGAGCGCCAGCACCGTGGGGTGGCCGAGGGCCGCGATCGCCTGTGCGAGCGCGAGATAGGCGGGACGAAAATCGTGGCCCCACGCACTGATGCAGTGCGCTTCGTCGACGACGAACAACGGGACGTGCAGCGTGCGCAGGATCGCGATGAAGGCCTCGTCCTCGAGCTTCTCCGGCGTCACGAAGACGATCTTGATCGAGCCGCTCCGCACGCGTTCGAGCGCCTGCGCTTCCTGGTCCTCGCCGAGCGTCGAGTTGAGCGCCACGATCTCGTGGATCCCGAGCGCGGCCAGCATATCGAGCTGATCCTTCATCAACGCGATCAGCGGGCTCACGACGAGCGTCGTGCCGCCCAGGAGCATCGCGGGCAACTGATAGCACAAGCTCTTGCCGGCGCCGGTCGCCAAGATCGCGAGTGTGTTTTGACCGTCGAGCACGCGCGTGACGATCTCTTCCTGGCCCGGGTTGAAGCAGTCGAATCCGAAGATCCGTTTGAGCGCGGCCTGCAACTCCTGGGTCCTGGTCGACACGCTACATCCTCTCGCTTCGATAATACGACGCACCGCAACGGCTATAACGTGCGTTGCCGGAACGGACGGTAACGGGGTACCCCGGCGCCCGCCGCTTAAAACAGGGTAGGCTCTGGGCCCGGCCTAAGTCAATGGCGTGTCCCTCTATCGAACGTGGCGCCCTAAATCGTTTGCCGATCTGGTCGGCCAGGATGCGGTGGTGCGCACGCTTCGAACGGCGCTGGCCGGCGGCAAGCTCGCCCACGCCTACCTGTTTTCCGGGCCGCGCGGCAGCGGGAAGACGTCGGCTGCGAAGATCTTGGCGCGCTGCATCAACTGCGAGCACGGTCCGACCCCGGATCCCGATAATAGCTGCCCGAACTGCCTGGCGATCCTAGCCGGGACCGCGATCGACGTGCTCGAGATCGACGCGGCGAGCAACCGCGGCATCGAAGACATCCGGACGATCCGCGAAGCCGTGAAGTTCGCGCCGTCGTCGATGCGCTCGAAAGTCTACATCGTGGACGAAGCGCACATGCTGACGCGCGAAGGCGCGAACGCGTTCCTGAAAACGCTGGAGGAGCCGCCGCCGCACGTCGTCTTCATCCTGGCGACGACCGAACCCGAGAAACTGCCGCCGACGATTCTCTCGCGCTGCCAGCGCTACGCGTTCCGGCGCATTCCCGTCGCGACGATGATCGAGCAGATGCGCACGATCGCGGCGGCGGAAGCGATCGAGATCGACGATGCCGCGCTCGGCGCGATCGCCTACCGGGCCGACGGCGGCCTGCGCGATGCGTTGACGATGCTCGAGCAGGTCGCGGCGTTCGCGGATGGTCCGGTCGACGCGTCGACCGTCGACGCCGCCTTCGGATCGAGCGGACGCCAATTCGCCCGCGCGCTCGCAGCCGCGGTCCTGGGCGAGGACGCCGCGGCGGCACTGCGCATCGTCGACGAAGCCAGCGACGCGGGGACCGACATGTTCGGCCTGACGCGCGCGACGATCGGCGAGTACCGGCATCTGCTCGTCGCTCGCATCAACCCGGAGCTGCTCGCGCGGGATCTCTCGCCGGGCGACGCCGAGGCGGCACGGGCCGCGGCGGCGCGCACGCCCGCTCCGAAGATCGCGCGCGGCCTGAGGCTCCTGGGCGACGCGCTCGGTGCGGCGCGGCTCTCCGGGAACCCGCGGCTCGAACTCGAGACGGCCGTTCTGCGCCTGGCCGTCCTCGGCGAGGATCCCTCGTTGGACGCTCTGGCGACCCGGGTCGCGCTGCTCGAGGGCCGGCGCGGCGCCGCCGCCGAGCCCGCCGCGATCGTCTCGCCGCTCGCCGCAGCACCGCAGCCGGAGCCCGTCCGTCCGGTCGCGGCGCAGGCCGTTCCGCCTCCCGCCCCGCGCGCGGCCCCCGCCCCGCGCGCCGTCCCCGCGCCCGCAGCGCAGGCCCAGGCACCCGCGCCGCAAGCTGCGGCCCCCGCGCACGTGCCGCCGCCTCAGCCGCCCGCGCGAGCCGCGCGCGCGCCGGAGGATCCGGCCGTTCCCGCGGGCGAGCCGACCTTGCAACGGGTCCGCTCGCTCTGGCCCAGCGTGCGCACTCGCGCCGAGGCCGAGAAGATGTCGATGCGGGCGGCGCTCTCGCGGGCGATCGTGCACGAGCTCGAGGGCAAGGTCCTGACGTTGCGCTTGGCGGACGAATCGATGGCAAGCTTCCTGCGCGACAACCTGACCGTGCTGGAACGCGCGGTGGAGGACGCCCTCGGAACGAAGCTCACCATCTCCGTCCGCGTCGACGGAGCGCCCCGAGCGGCTCGCCCGGCCGCACCGGCGACCGCGCCGGCAACGGCGGGCGCGAGCGAGCCTGACGAGGGACTCGGGTTGTTGGAATACGCAAAGCTGAAATTCGGCGGAACGGAGTAGGTACACCCATGCCCATGAACCAGAACCAGATGATGCAACAGGTCCGCCGGATGCAGGCGGAGATGGAAAAGGCGCAAGAGGAGCTCGCGAACACGACCGTCACGGCGAGTTCCGGCGGCGGCGCGGTGACGGTCGAGATGACCTGTAACCACGCCGTGCAACGGATCAAGCTCAGCGCGGAAGCCGTCGATCCCAGCGACATCGAGACGCTCGAAGATCTGCTGGTCGTCGCGATCAACGAAGCAAGCGCCAAAGCGCAGGAAGCGTCGAACCGCCGGCTGGGTGCGCTGACCGGCGGCATCAAGATCCCGGGGATCATGTAGCTGGCAAACCCGATCGCGGGCCCGGTCCAAAGCCTCATCAACGAATTCAGCAAGCTTCCGACCGTCGGCCCCAAAACGGCCGCGCGGTTGGTCTTTCATTTGCTCAATCGGCCGCGCAGCGAGGCCCAAGCGCTCGCGGATGCGATCCTCGCGCTCAAGGATCGCGTGCGCCTGTGCTCGCGCTGCTTCGCGATCACCGAAGAGGATCCGTGTGCGATCTGCACCGATGCGCGGCGCGATCCCGCTCTGCTCTGCGTCGTCGCGGAAGCGAAGGACGTCTTCGCGATCGAGCGCACGTCGGCGTATCGCGGACGCTATCACGTTCTCGGCGGCTTGATCTCGCCGATGGACGGGATCGGGCCCGCGCAATTGCGCGTCAAAGAATTGATCGAGCGCGTCGCGCGCGAGGGAGCGAGCGAAGTGATCGTCGCGACGAACCCGAACGCGGAAGGCGAAGCGACGGCGCTCTATCTTTCGCGCCTGATCGCACCGAGCGGCGTCAGCGTGACGCGCCTCGCGTACGGCCTGCCGATCGGCGGCGATCTCGATTACGCCGACGAGGTCACGCTCGCAAAGGCGCTCGAAGGCCGCCGCGCGATGTGAATCCCAGGCGCGATCAGGGGACGATGACGACCTCGGCTCCCGTCGCCAGCGTTCCACGCCGCTCGACCCGCGCGTAGATCCCGAGGATGGAATTGCGCCGTTCGACGACGGCGCGCAACACGCGCGGATCCGCCACGCCGCTCTCGACGTCGTAGCTCGTCGTCACGCAACGCACGATCGGTGCGGTGACGCGCAAACGGACGCCCGCGATCTCGAGCGCGCGGCCGACGAGGTCCGCTTCCGCCAAGGGCCGCGCTCCGGCCGCGCGCACGAAGAGGTTCGGACGATAGCGGCGCGGATCGAGCTCGAAGCCGAGCGCCTCCTCGAGCTCGTTCAGCCACACGTCGCAAACGAGCGAGATCGGAGCCGCATCGAAATGCGGTCCGTCGCCGCGCGCTTCGACGCGCACTCCGCGCTCTCGGCCGAGCGCGAGCGCGGAAGGAACATTCGTCTGGAGATGCAGCAAGTGGTGCTCTTTTCCACGATACGTCTTTCCGCTGCGCGCGTGCCCCTCGGAGGTGACGAAGAGCGCCGAGCGACGGTCGCCTTCGATGCCGCCGTCGCCGGCCTGCGCCTGCGCCAGCGACTCGCCGCGCAGACTCTTCACCGGATAGCGCCAGATGTGTTCCAAGATTCCGAGGAGCATGCGGGCCACTCCGTCAAACGTTGTTCCCGTGAACGCTTCGCCGGGCAAGGCGCCCCTTCTTCGGCCGCTCGGGGTCGGAGAATTGCTCGATCGCGCCGTGAACTTGTGCGTGAGCCACTTCGGCACGTTCGCGCTGATCTATCTCGCGTTCGCGCTGCCGCTTGCGATCTTTCAGTTTTTCGGCACGGCCGATCAATCGAAGGTCGTCGGAGCGGTCGTCGACGCGTTTCGCAACGCGGGCGGAAAGCCGCCCGATCCCGCGGCGATCAATCGCGCGTTCGCCAGCGCGCCCGCGAACGCGTCCACCTACGCATTTTACTTTCTCGCGCTCGTCGTCGCACCGCTCCCCGCCGCGGCGTTGATCTCCGCCACGTCGCGTGCGTACTTGGGCGAGCGTCCCGCGTTCGCCCAGGCGTATCGCGTCGCGCTTGGAAAATGGTTGCCGCTGCTCGGCATCGAGGTGCTCTACGCGGTCAGCGGATTCATCGCGTATCTCGTCGCGCTCGTGATCGCGGTCCTGATCGTGCTGGCGCTCGTGCTGTTGGGGGCCGCCGTGCGCTGGCTCGCCGTCGCGGTGGGGATCGTCGTCGGCGTCGCACTGTTGCTTGCGCTCGCGCTCGGCGTGACGCTCGTCGTGCTCGCCGTGCAGGTTTCGTTCTTCGCCTGCGTCGTTGAAGGCAAATCATTCATCGCGGCGTTCTCCGCGGGCCTGGGCCGGGTGTTCGGCGGCGGGCGGCTCGGCCGTTCGCTCGGGGTCGGTCTCGCGTACGTGGCGATCTCGCTCGGCATCTTGCTCGTCGCGACGGCGGGGCAGTCGATCTTGCTCGGGCTGTTGCGCAACAACGTGCTCGGAACGGTCTACGGCACGCTGCTGCGCATCGGCACGATCGCGTTTACCACGGCGTTCATGGCCATCTACTATTTCGATCTGCGCGTGCGTTCGGAAGGGCTCGATCTGCAGCTCGAAGCGCAGCGAACGGGTTTGCTGGCGGACCCGAGCGCCGGATGACGGCGCCGCGGCCGCGCGAGTTCGAGCGGGCGCACGCGGGCTAGACGTGGCGCGCTTTCCGCTCGGCGATCCGAACGAGGTCGTGCGCTCGATCCTGCAAGACCCCGCCTACCACGAGCGGCTCGCGCCGGCCGCAACGCGGGAGCCCTCGTTCTGGGAACGCGTCATCCAATGGCTGCAGGACGCGTTGCGGCCGCTCTTCGACCGGCTCGGCGGTCTTCTCGGCGGGTCCGCGAAGCTCGGTTCGGTGTTCGGCTACGCGCTGATCGCGGCCGCGTTCATCGCGCTCGCGGTGCTGATCGCGCAACTCCTGCGCGCGTACTACGATCGCGCCCCGGTCCGCTCCGGGTTACCGAACGCGCAGGCGCTCGACGAGCGACGCAGCTACGACGACTGGCGCGAACTTGCGACGGCCTGCGCGCAGCGCGGCGACTACGCGCGTGCGATTCGCGCGCTGTTCAATGCCGCGCTGGCCGGATTGCACGAGCGCGCGCTCGTCGCGTTCGATCCGGCGCGCACGCCGGGCGAATACCGCCGGCTCGTGCGCTCGGCGAAGGCGGCCGCGGCGCCCGCGTTCGACGCGTTGACGGAGCGCTTCGTGTATGCCAGCTACGCGCCCGTGGTGACCGGCCGCTCCGATTACGAAGCGGCGGCGCGCGCGTTCGCGTTGCTCGAGCCGGAGCTGCGGCGCGCGTGAACGCCCGGCTGCGCCGCCTTCCGTTCGGGGAGCTCGTCTTCATCGCACTGCTGGTCGGGGCGCTCGCGACGCTGACGTCGCTGCGCGAGCAACGCCCCGAGCGTCCGGCGTACGACACCTATTCCAGCTACGACGCCGCCGGAGGCGGGTATCGCGCCTGGCACGCGCTGCTCGCTCGCCTCGGGATCGCCGCCGCACGCTTCGAGGAGCGCCCAGCTTTCCTCGATCGCTCGATCGATACGCTGATCCTCGCCGAGCCCGCGCCCGGGGCGCGCGAAGGCGAGCACACGCGAGCGGACGACGACGCGCTGGCGGATTGGGTCCACGCCGGAGGGCGGCTGGTGCTGCTGGGAGACGATCGCTTCTTCGAACGCGATAAGGAAGCGCGCCGGCGCAAGGCGCCCGCCGGCAAGGCGCCGCCGGCGTCCGCGACGGCGCAGCCGAAGCGAGCGTTTCCGGCGCCTGCCGCGACCCCGATCGAGCGCAACGTCACCGGGATCGCTCCCGAATGGCGTGCCGCGGGCGTCGGGCGCCTGGTCAGCGCGGCCGACGACCGTTTCAGTCCCCGCCCCGGCGAGCGGGTCCTTGCGCGCGACGCGCTCGGCGCTCTCGCGTTGCGCTATGCCTACGGCAAAGGCGAAGTGCTCGCCGTTGCCGATCGCACGCTCTTCACGAACCGCCGAATCGCGAGCGCCGATCACGCGCGCTTGGCGTATCTGCTGGGAACGCCGCGCGCCGCGGGCGCGCGCGTCTCATTCGACGAGTCGATCCACGGGTACGTCGCGCCCGAGCACTGGTGGGCGATCGTGCCCCGGCCCTTCCTCGTCGCGGTGATCCTCGTGCTCGCCGTGCTCGCGCTTGCGTTGTTCGGCGCGGCGATTCGCCTCGGTCCGCCGGTTTCGGCCGAACCCCCGCGCGAGCCGAACTCCGCCGAGTTCATCGAGTCGCTCGCCGCGCTGCTCGCGCGCGGCGGAGCGAGCGGCCAGGCCTTGCGGGACACGTTTCGCGAGACGCGCCGCGTGCTCGCCGCCGCGCTCGACGTTGCGGCCGACGCCCCGCTCGAGCGCCTGGCGGCGCGGATCGAACGCGCGGACTTGCGAGGCAACTTGCTGGAACTTGCGAAGCTCAGTGAAGCGGGGAATGTGAGCCCTGCGAGCCTCGTGCGCGGCGCCGTGCTCGCGTATCACCTGCGAAAGGAATTCGGTACGAATGTCCGTGCGCGCCACTGAGATCGCGCAGAGCTTGCGAGAGGGCATCGAACGAGTCGTCGTCGGGAACGAGACCTCCGTCTACGCGTTCGTGCTCGCAGCGCTCGGCAACGGACACATCCTGCTCGAGGGCGTCCCCGGCACGGCGAAGACGCTGCTGGTGCGCACGGTCGCGGCGCTGCTTTCGCTCGAGTTCCGGCGGATCCAATTCACGCCCGACCTGATGCCCTCCGACGTCGTCGGGACGACCGTCTTCAATCCGAAGACGGCGGAGTTCACGCTGCGCCGCGGCCCGATCTTCACGAACGTGCTGCTCGCCGACGAGATCAACCGCACTCCGCCCAAGACGCAAGCTGCGCTGCTCGAAGCGATGGAAGAACGCCAAGTGACGATCGATGGGGAGAGCGAGCCCCTACCTGGCGCCTTCATCGTGTGCGCGACGCAGAACCCGATCGAGTTCGAAGGCACCTATCCGCTCCCGGAAGCGCAGCTCGACCGCTTCTTCGTCCGCGCGCGCACGGGCTATCCGAGCGAAGCGCAGGAGCGGGCGCTGCTCGCGCGCAGCGCGCAGGGGGTCGATGCGCGGGATCTCGTCGCCTCCGGGCTCGAACGCATCGCGAGCGAAGCGGATCTGCTTGCCGCGCAACGCGAGATCCGCACGAACTTCGTGGCCGATGCGTTGCAACGCTACATGCTGGCGATCGTCGCGAAGACGCGCACCTCGAATGACGTCGCGCTGGGCGCGAGCCCGCGCGGTGCGCTCGCGCTGCTGGTCGCATCGCAGGCGGCCGCGGCGATCGAAGGCCGCGATTTCGTCACCCCCGACGACGTCAAGACCGTCGCGCCGCTCGTGCTGGCGCATCGCATCATCGTGCGGCCGGAAGCCGAGATCGAGGGGGTGAGCGCCGACGCGGTGATCGCGCGCATCCTTGCAGCCGTGGAGGTGCCCAAGGACGCGTTGACGCGCGCGGCCGGCTGAGGCGCGCGATGCGCGCTCCATTCCCCGCGATCTGGCTCTCCGCGCGCGGCATCTGGATCTTGCTCGCGCTCGGCGTGCTGATCGCGGGCGCGAGCGTGCTGCCCGCGCTCTCGATCGTCTCGCTCGTCGCGGGCGCCTTCGTGGTCGCGGCGCTGGCCGTCGATCTCGCGTACGGGCCGACGGCGCGCACGCTGACGATCGCTCGCGATCCGGTCGAATACGTCGCGCTGCGCCGGCGCTCGACCGTCTCGTACCGGATCGAGAATCGCAGCGCGCTCCCCGTACGGGTCGGCATCCTCGAAGCGCCGGTCGCGACGCTGGATTTCGACGCCGAATCGCTGGAAACCGCGGTCGGCGCGCGCTCGAGCGCGCGGGCGACGCAGACGATCCTCCCGCGCGAGCGCGGCCTGGCCCACTTCGGAACGACCTACGCTTGGGCCGAGAACGGCCTCGGGCTGTTGCGCCGGCGTTTCGCCTACGCGGGCGAAGCGGACGTGCGCGTCTTTCCGGATCTCTCCGCGGTCGAAGGGTACGGCTTGCTCGCGCGGCGCAGCACGCTGCTCGATGCGGGGTTGCGCAAACTGCGGCTGCGCGGCGCCGGCAACGATTTCGAGAGCCTGCGTGAGTACTCCGACGGCGATGCGTTCCGCGCGATCGACTGGAAGGCGACGGCGCGCCGCGGGCGCGTGATGGTCGTGCAGCACGAGGTCGAGCGCAGTCAGAACGTGATCGTGGCGCTCGATGCCGGGCGCTTGATGTGGCCGCGCATCGACGCGCAGCGCAAGTTCGATTACGCCGTCACGGCCGCGCTCTCGGTCGCGAAGGTCGCGCAGACCGCGGGCGACAACGTCGGCCTCGTCGCGTTCGGTGCGAAGCCGATTCTTTCGATCGCGCCGCGCCGCGGGGCCGCGCACGTCAACGCGCTGGCGGCGGCCGTCTACGATCTGCAGCCGCGGCTCGACGAGCCGGATTACGAACTGATCTTCAGCGAGCTGCGGCGACGCAACAGCAAGCGCAGCCTCGTCGTGCTGTTCACGGACATGTTCGATCCGGCGACCTCGGCGAACGTGCTAGCCGGCTTGAGCATCCTGACGCCGCCGCACCTGGTGATGTGCGTGCTCATGAACGACGCCGCGATCTCCGCGGCGCTCGAGCGGGAGCCGCGCGACGAGGCGGGCGCCTATCGCGCGAGCGTCGCGCTGACGCTCCTGGAGGAACGAAGCCGGGCGATCGCGCTCCTGCGCGCGCGCGGCATCATCGTCGTCGACGTGCCCGCCGCGCGCTTGACGCTCGCGTTGCTCGATGCATACCTCGACGTCAAAGGCCGCGGCCTGCTCTAGACCGCGTTGCCCATCGTCGCCTTGGTCGCGAGCTTGCGGCGCCGGCGCTCGAACGATGTCGAGCGCGCCGCCTGGTTCCCGCCGCGCCGTTTCGCATAGTACATCGCGAGGTCCGCGCGGCGAATGAGCTCACCGGTGTCGCCGCGCGATTTCGCGACGGCCCAGCCGACGCTCGCGGTTCCCGTGACCTCGGCTATTCCCACGATGAAGGGAGCGTCGAAGATGCGCACGATGCGCTCGGCGAGCCGCGCCGCCGCGGAGGGCGGGCAGTCGTGGCAGAGCACGACGAACTCGTCGCCGCCGAAGCGCGCGACGATGTCGCCGGGGCGCGCGGCGGCGTTCAAGCGCGCCGCGACCATGACGAGGAAATCGTCGCCCGCGTCGTGCCCGAGGCCGTCGTTGACCCTCTTGAAGCGATCGAGGTCGATATAGATCAGCGCGACGCTCTCCTGGCTTTGGGCGAGCCGGTCGAGTTCCGAGTGGACGAACCGGCGATTCGCGAGCCCGGTGAGCGCGTCGTAGTTTGCGAGCCGCGCGAGCTGATCTTGCGCCAAGCGCAGCAGCGCCGCGCCGAGATGTTCGCGAACGATCCCCGCGGCTTCGCGGTCGGCCGCGCTCCAAGGGTCGGAGCGGTCGCGCACTTCCTCGGTCCAGTGCGTGAAGATGCGCGGCTGCGGCGCGGCCGCCGCGGCCGTTCGCGCTCCGCGCGGATCGCCTGCCCAGTTCACGGAATGGTTCCGCTCGTTTCTGAACCACGCGACGTAGCCGGCAGCGCCTTCGAGCACCGGGGCGAAGAGAATGCCGGAGACGGGATGTACGTCGAGCGTCGCGAGCGCGGGCCAGGTTTGCCCGATGCACTCGGACGACGCGACCGCGCCGGGGCGCTCGCTTGCGATCTCATGAACGATGCGCGCGATGTGCTCCGCGGACGGCGCGGCTCCGAACGTGCGAATGGCGCCGTTCGGCTCGCCGATCGCGAAACCGTCCGAGGCGACGAGGTCGCCGAGCGTGACCTCGCAGCCTGCAAGAGCGTGAGCGATGTCGCTGCCCCGCGACAATTGAGCGACGAGCTGCTCCTGCGTGTCGTGAGCGGCTTCGCGGGCCTTGAGCAGTTCGAGTTCCGCCGCGCCTCCCAACAGCGAGGAGCCGAGCATTCCCAGGAAGTCGCAGACGCCGCGCTTGGCGGCCGCGCTCGGCCGCGCGACGCTGTTGTGCGCGACGAGCAAGCCCCAGAGCTCGCCGTCCTTCACGAGCGACATCAAGAGCGCCGAGACGACGCCCATGCTCCGCAGGTGCTCGACGTGGATCGTCCCGGGGCTGCGCAGGAAGGCCGACGAGAGGTCGAGCGGCAACCCGGTTTTGGGCATCACCGGCGGAACGATCGCCGCGAGCGGCGCATCGACGTCGGCGATGTAGCGGATCGATTGCGCCAGGAAGAGCTCGCGAACGTACGTGGGGTACTCGCTCTCCGGAAAGCGCAGACCCAAGAATGGCGGGAGGCCCGGGGAGCGCGCTTCGGAGATCACCTCCGCCGAGCCGTCCTCGGCGAAGCGATAGACCATCGTCCGGTCGTACTCGCTGATGTTTCGCAACTCTTCGACCATCATGTCGCAGAGTTCCGTGATGCTGCGGGCTTCGCACAGGCGCTTGAAGGCGCTCCGCGCTTCGAGCATGACGGATCTCGACCGGTACCATTCCTTCGGCCGCGGGGCGGCGGGCATGCGCTCGATTTCGAGGATCGTGTACGTCCCGTTGTAGTGGACGGCCGCATTGAAATCGCGGAGCTCGCCCGCGACCTCGATCGTGACGCGAAAGAGGCTGCGGTCGGAATCGGCGAGTCCCTCCCGCGACGCGCCGGCCGGTTCGCGCAATTCGGGCACGACGTCGCCGATCGCACGCCCGAGCACATTCTCGACCTTGCGCCCGAGGAGGCCTTCGACGTTGTCGCTGACCGCCGCCACGATCGTCGACGCGCGGTCGAACGCGAACAACACGCCGTACGATTGGACGGACCGCGCCGCCCAGGGCTCAGCGCGGTCCGGCACGGTCCTCGCTCGGCCGCCTGGGCGGCCTCGTTCCGCGCGAACGCGCGGCTTGGTTTCCGCCGCGCCGTTTGGCGTAATACATCGCAAGGTCCGCGCGCCGAATCAACTCGCTGGTGTCGCCGTTCGATTTCGCGATCGCCCAGCCGACGCTCGCGGTCTCCGTGACCTCGGTGCCGTCCACGACGAACGGCGTGTCGAACGCTTGCACGATGCGCTTGGCGAGCTTCGCGGCCACCGTCGGCGGACAGTGACGGCAGAGGATGACGAATTCGTCTCCACCGAACCGGGCGACGATGTCGCCGGGACGCGCGAGCGAGGTCAGCCGCGCGGCGACGGCGACCAGGACTTCGTCGCCCGCCTCGTGCCCAAGGCCGTCGTTGACCGCCTTGAAGCGATCCAGATCGATGAAAACCAGCGCGACCCACTCTTCGCTTTCAAGCGCGAGACGGTCGAGCTCGGTGTTGACGACCCGTCGATTGACCAGGCCCGTCAGGGGATCGTGGCTTGCGAGCCGCGCGAGCTGGGCTTGGGCGATCCGGAGTTGCGCCGAAGCGAGATGCGTGCGCAGCGCCTCCGCCCCCGACCGCTCGGCTTGGCTCCAACGCTCGGAGCGTCCGCGGACTTCCTCGCTCCAGAGGGCGAACGAGTTGCGCGGACGCAGCCTGCCCGTGGCGTCGGTGACCGCGGCCTTGTTCGGGTCGCCGGCCCAGCTCACGGACCGGATCTTCTCGTTGCGGAACCACGCGATGAAACTGGCGCCGCCCTCGAGCACCGGGGCGTAGAGAATTCCGCAGATCGAGCCGGTGTCGAGCGAGGCGAGCGCGGGCCAGGTGCGGCGCATCGAGTCGGACGAGGAGATGACCCCGCCGTCCGCGCGCTCGATCTCGCGGGCGATCAGCTTGATCTGCTCGGGCGTGGGCGTCGTGCCGACCGTCTGAATCGCGCCGCTCGGCTTGCCGATCGCGAAGCCGTCGGAGCGCATCAGGTCGCCGAGGGTCAGATCGCCGCCGGCGAGCGCGTGCGCGATATCGTTGCCGCGCGAGAGCCGCGTCACGAGCGCCTCTTGGGCGGCGCGCGTGCCCTCGCCGGCCTTCGCGAATTCCAGCTCCGTGGCGCCCGCGAGCAGCGACGATCCGAGCATCCCGAGGAGGTCGCAGGCGCCGCGGGTGGGCGGCGGGCAAGCCTGTGCGAGCGTGTTGTGCGCGACGAGCATGCCCCACAGCGCGCCGTCCTTGACGAGCGACATGACGACCGTCGACCGCACGCCCATGTTCCGCAAGTACTCGAGGTGGATCGGCGAGGGGCTGCGCAACAGGACGCGGGAGAGATCGAGCGGCAGATCCGTGGCGGGCATCACCCGCGGCACGAGCGGCGATTGCGGAGCGTCGACGTCGGCGATATAGCGCACCGATTGTTCGAGGTAGAGCCGGCGCGCTTGCACGGGGATGTCGCTGGCCGGATACCGCAGCCCAAGATAGGGCTCGAGCTTCTGGTCGCACCGTTCGGCGAAGACTTCACCCGAGCCGTCCTCGCCGAAGCGATAGACCATCGTGCGGTCGTAGCCCGTGATCCGCTTGAGCTCGGCGACCATCAGATCGCAGAGCTCCCCGACGCTTCGGGCGCCGCTCATGCGCGCGAACGCGCGACGCCCCTCGAGCAAGATCGATCCCGAGTGATTCCATTTTCCGGCCCCGGGCGGCGTCGGCGCAGGCTCGAGTTCGAGGAGCGCATACGCGCCGCCGTTATGCAGCGTCGCCGCGAATTCGCGCGGCTCGCCCGCGACCTGGAGCGTCACGCGGAACACGCCCCGGTTCGATTCGGCCGGTTCAGATTGGAGGGCGGCGGCCGGTTCGTTCAGTTCCGGTGCGACGGCCTCGAGTTTGCGGCCCAGAATGTCTTCGACTCTTTTTCCCAGGATCGATTCGACGTTCTCGCTCGCCGCCGCGACGATCGTCGTCGAGCCTTCGAAAGCCAAGAGCGCGCCGTAACTTTGCACGCTCCCCGGGATTTGGATCGGTTCCCGATCGCAGGCGGTGAGATCGGCGTCATCCGCGGCGTTCATGACGGGGCGATTCGCCGCAGGCCGCGGCGGCCGGCTTCGCGCGCGAAATGGGCCAGGAACGTGCCGAACGTCAGGCGCGCCGCCGCCACGATCTCGTCGCTTGCGGCCGGTCGTGAGGCGGCCTCGCGCGCGAGCGCCGTGATGAAGTCGCGCCAGCGTTGACCGACCTGTGAACCGTAGCAGCCGTAGAACGCGAAGGCGTCGTCCGCGCCGCGAAGCGAGGCCCTGATGCTCGGGCCCACGGCGGCGCCGCCGAGCGTCGCGCCCTCGACGACGTAGAGCGCGCCGAACGCGGAGGCCAGGTCGCCGACCCCCGCCAACGCTGCGCTCGTGGGTGCGCTCGCCTGCGGCGGCGCGGCTCCCAGGGTCGCCAAGTCCGCGGCGAGGAGTTGCGCCTTGCGCCGCGCCGGCCAATCCGGCAGGGCGCCCGCTAGCCCCTCGATCGAATCGAGCCGTGCCTCGAGCGCATCGTAGAACGGCCAGAGCGTGCTCAACAGCTGCAGGTAGTCGTCCGTGCCGGCGATCGACGCGGGCAGGTCCATCGCATCCTCCGCGTCGCGATGGAATTGCTTGGTCGCTTCTCGCAGGTGAAGCAGAATTTCCGGTCTGCGATTTCCGGCGACTGACTGCACTCGATCCGGCATACGGGACGCTACTCTCGCAACCCCGGGGCGTTCTCCGGCGGCGACGGCGCCGGGAGCATCCCCGCCGGGTTGCCGAAGCGGAGAAACGCCTGAACGTGAGGACCCCAAACGGCGGTCCGTTCGAAAAGATCTCTACCTACATATGCGGCAGTTAGGGGGTGCGCGAAACATGCGCGCCGTTTCGGCAAGACAAGGCAGTCGAACGCGTGCCGGCTTCAGTTCATCGGAAGCGGACCGGTGCGTTCGCGCTTGGGATACGCGGCGTCGATCGCGGCGATCTCCTCCGGGCGAAGGACGATCTCTCCGGCGCGCGCGTTGGCCTCGACGTGTTCGATGCGGTTCGCTTTGGGAATCGCGAAGACGAGCGGGTCTCGCAGCAGGAACGCGAGCGCGACGGCCTCGGGCGTTGCTCCGTGCACGTGCGCGATCTCTTCGAGCACGGCAGCTGCTGCGCGCGAAGGGGTGCGGGCCAGCGGCGTGTACGCGACCAGCGCGCAGCCGTACGCGCGCGCCCAAGGGAGCTCGTGATCTTCCGGCGTTCGCTCGTCGAGGTTGTAGAGCACCTGGTTGCAAGCGATTCGCGCGCGCGAGAGCGCGGCGACGGCTTCGCGCAGATCCCACGGGTCGAGATTGCTGACGCCGAGACTGCGGATCTTGCCGTCGTCGAGCAGACGTTCGAGCCCCGCCATCGCTTCGTCGAGCGCAGTCTCCCCCCGCCAGTGCAGGAGATAACAGTCGAGATAACTCGTGCGCAGCCGAGCGAGGCTCCGCTCGCACGCGCGCACGATTCCGCCGCGCGTGGCGTTGGACGGCAAGACCTTCGATACGATGAACAGCGAGTCGCGCCGCAACGGCGCGATCGCCTCGCCGACGATCTCCTCCGAGCGTCCCTCGCCGTACATCTCGGCCGTGTCGATGTGCGTGAGGCCGAGTTCGATCCCGCGCCGGAGCGCATCGCGATTCGGCGTTGGCCAGGTCCCCTGTCCGACGATCGGGACCGCCGGGCCCCCGGCGCCGAAGGTGCGTCGTTGCATTCCGAAACGTTCCGACTTAATGACGCCTTAACCTCGGCTGCGTACAATCACGCAACGTCCGTTTCAATGGGTGGTTTCCCCGTGCCTGAAGATCTCCAGATTCTGCGTAGTGCGTATCACGAAACGCTCGCAGCCACGCGCGCCGAGGTGGTTCGCCTCGGCACGCTCGCGCGCGAAGCCGTGGCGTTGACGACGGAAGCGCTCGAAAGCGGCGATCTTCTCAACGTCGGCCGAGTGTTCGAGGAACAAGATCGGATCGACGCTCTCAGCCGCAATCTTCGCCAATCGTGCACCGAGTTGCTCTGGCGCCAGCAGCCGCTTGCAAGCGAGTTTCGCCTGATCACGGCGATGCTGCAGATCGTGCACGATCTCACCGACGTCGGCCGGCACGCGGTCGATATCGCCAAGCACGCGATCCGCGTCCGGGACTCAGCGCGCCTGCCGGCGCTCGATGAGATCACGAGCGTCGCCGAGGCGGGCCAGCACATGTTGGGCTCCGCGATGCGCGCGTTCGCCGCCGACGACCTCACGCAGGCCGACGCCGTCATCGCCCGTGAGGACGAGCTCGATCGGCTGTACCACGTCGCCGTCGGCGCGCTGCGCACGCATCTGCAGCTACCCGAAAACGTCGATGCCGGCACGAACATGCTCTTCATCGTGGCTGCGGCGTATCGCGTCGGCGGTCACGCGATCAACATCGCCTGGCACGTGAAGGAGATGGCGGGCCCGATCTAAGGCGGCTCGGCGCGGCCGGCTGCCGCGCGCCCCGCGAGCGCGAAGTACCACGCCAGCACGACGGCGGTCAACGCCCCCACGCCGAGCCGAAATGGAATCGACGTGCGCAGCGGCGAGACGAAGCCCTCGATCGTTCCGGCGACGACGAGCATCGCGGCGACTCCGCTGATCAGCGTCCCGGCGCGGCGCGCGTTCCGTTTGAGCGCGTCGATGCGGCGCAGCCGTCCAGGCGCGAGGATCGCTCCGGCCAGCAGCAACCCCGCGCTGCCGGCGAGTTGGATCGCGGAGAGTTCGATCACGCCGTGCGGCGCGATCGTCGCCCAGAAATCGAGGCCGAAGCCCTTCTGCGCGAAGAGCGCGCCGAGGCCGCCGAGCATCAGACCGTTGTTGAGGATCTCCCACAGCGTGACGATGCCGCCGGTCATGCCGCCCGCGAAAGCGATCGCCGCCACCCGGATGTTGTTCGTGATGATGTACGACGACATAGCGGGCGCGACCGTGGCATCGAACGCGAAGTTCGAATCGTGCAGGCTCCTGCGGATCAACGGAATCTGGCTGCTCGGCAAGAGCGCGTAAACGTTGAGCGGGCGCTGCGCGACGAGCCAATACGAGACGAGCGTCGCGACCAGGAAGACCGCCGTGCACACGCCGATCGTTTTCCACGAAGCACGAACCTCGCGCGGAAACGTCGCTGCGAAGAACGTCGCGAGCCGGTCCCAGCCGCCGCGATCGTTGCCGGCGTAGACGTACGCATGCGCGCGGGCCGTAAGCCGGTTGATGTAGCCGACGAGATTCGGCGAATACGCGCGGCTGCGCGCGGTCGCGAGATCGGAGGTCGTGGCGCGGTAGCGCCGGCCGAGTTCCGTGAGCTGCTCCGCATCGAACGCCCGCAGACCCCGCCGATCGGCGAGCGCAAGCAGCGCTTCCAGGCGTTCCCAGCCCTCCTGCCGCCGCACCACGAAGCTCCGTTCGCGCATGCGTGCACACATGCGCCCCGGGGGGCGTGATTTCCCGGGGACAGGCGAGTTGCGCCGGCGGCGTGAAACACGCTGCAATGGCTTCGCAGCGAGTGCCGGCGTAAGATGGAACGCTCGGTCGAGGTCGCAACGGGCGAAAGCATCACGTTCCACTACGAGCTCGCGGGGCTCGGCAGCCGCTTCTTCGCGGTGTTCATCGACCTCTCGATCCAGCTCGCTGCCGCCCTTTCGCTGCTGCTGATCCTGGTGTGGACCGAGTCGAGCATCGGGGGCGGCAGGCTGCTTTCCTCGGCGGCCGCTTCAAAGACGGCGCAAGCGATCGAACTCGCGCTCGCGATCTTCGTCGCGTTCATGCTGTTTTTCGGCTACTTCATCGTCTTTGAATGGCTGTGGGAAGGGCGCACGCCCGGGAAACGCCTGCTCGGGATTCGCGTGGTGCGCGACGGGGGCTTTCCGCTCGATTTCACGAGCAGCGTCATCCGCAATCTCGTGCGCGTTCTCGAATTCGGCTTAGGGTTCTACGCGGTCTCCGCAATCAGCACGCTGCTCTCGCCGCAGAACCGGCGGTTGGGAGACATGGCCGCCGGAACGATCGTCGTGCGAGATCAGCGCTTCGAGCGCGAGAACGTCGTCGGCGCGTACGCGGAAGAACGGCCCGGCGATGCCGTCGTCCGCGACCTCTCGCCTGCCGAGCGCGATCTGATCAGGCGCTACGTCGCGCGGCGCGCGAGCTTGAGTGTGCGAGCGCGCACCGACCTCGCGGCGCAAATCGCGCGCCCGATTCGGCCCAAGCTCGCGGCGAACTACGAGCATCTCGACGACGACACGCTGCTCGCCCTGTTGGTGGAACGCGCCCTCTAACGGTCGCGGCGGATGAAGCGCGCGCTGAACTCGTGCGCGAGCGATGTCGCCGCGCGTTTGGTCTCTTCGTAAATCGTCGCGGCCTGCGCTTTGGACATGTGGCTGCCGTGTTCGTAGAAGAACGTGATCCCCTCGCCGACAACGATCGTCCCGGCGAAAGCGATCGCGCCCTTGATGGCGATCCCCGCGATCGGAATGAAACCCGAGAGTTCGCGCGCCAGCGCCCGCCAGCCCAGGCCCCCGCCGACGATCGGCAGCATCTCCCAGACGCTCGCCATATCGGGATCCTTGCCGTAGGCGGCCCCGATGTTCATCAAGAGCGAGACTTGGATCGCGGTGATCGCGACCATGTCGCCGGCCGAGGCGACGGCGCCCAGGGCCAGCCCGAGGATCGGAACGTGATCGATGACGGCGCTCGCCGCAGCGATCTTGAGCGCGTTCGAAGCGGCATCGCGGGTCAGCTTCGCGGCGACCGTCTCGCGCAGGGCCGGCAGGCGCCGGCCGACGGCGACCTCGATCCCTTTACAACAGTCGATGAGATGCGGAAAGAGCCGGCTGCGCAGCGCCTCGCGATCCAGGCCCGGGACCACGTAGTCGCCCTGTTTTCCGGCGGCCGGCGCGATCAGAGGCATCTGGGGTTCGGCCGCGGCGTCGACGGTGACCACGAACAGCGGCAGGCCGAGTTTGGCGAGCAGGTCGAGCCGCGCGCCTTCGGCGTCGCCGGCGCGCCCGAGGAAGATCACGCAGCGGGCGTCGCTCGTGACGACGGCCGGCCGGCTCGGATCGAGCGTCTCGATCGTCGCCGCCGCGTCGAGCGGGACGAAGGCGCCGTCTTGGCCCCACAGCAAGGTTGCGCGCAGGTCGGAGACCAGCGCCGGATCGCCGCACAAGAAGAAGCGGAACGGCCGGCGGGTTTCGGTCCCCGCGGCTTGCGCCGCCACCAGCCGCCGGACTTGCGTCAGGATGTCGGTCGTCGCTGCGCCCATCGTTGCCATCAGGAATGCCCGTGCGCTTCCTTTTCGGGATCGTCGACGTAGTCGAGGTAGACGAGTCCCAAAAAGATTTCGAGCGCTTTCGCGTGCATTCCCCGCGCGTTGGCGACGTCGATGATGCGCCGCTGCGTGGCCTTCGCTTCAGCGAGGACCGCCGCCGGGGTCGTGTTCGTGTCGGCGGCGACGATCGCCGCCGCGGCAACCTCGCCGGGCGTGAGGTTCTCGTGCAGCATCGTGTCGAAATCGAGCCCTGAATTCTTGACGCGCACCATCAACGCGCGCTGCAGGGTCGCATAGCGATCTTGCGGATAGCCGACGCCGGTCATCGTGATGCGGGTCTGCAGCTGCCGCGAGCGCGCGAGGTTGTAGACTTGCGCCGCTTGGGAGCCGGCGACCGCCGCCTTGGAGAGCGATTCGCTCGCTTTGGCGATCTGCGGCGCGAGCGCGTCGTAATCGAGCTGGGAAAGGTCTCCGCCGAAATCGATGCGCGAAGCGGAGAGCTTCTTCAGCAATGCGTCGAGATCGCCAAGGCCGACGTCCAGGAGCGCGAGCGACGAGCGTGCGGTATCGAGCGCGCGAATCATGTCGCCGTCGGTCAACTCCATGTCCGCGAACATCCGCGGATAGCTCGGCAGCATCGCCAGAGACTGCGGCGGCACGGGATCGAGCTTCAGGGGTTCGCCGAGCTCCTTGAGGATGTCGGCGTTCTCCTTGACGAGCCCGCCCTCTTTGTTCTTTTCGAGCGATCCGACGCCGCCGATCGCCTCGGCCGATTTGCCGTACGACGTATCGATCGAGCGGCTCATGTAGATCAGGTTCTTCTCGATCGCCTCGATTCGGCTGCCCTTGTGGACTTGGATGCGGCTGAAATCGGGGATCTCGTAGCCGATGCTCTGCATCCGTCCCTCGACCGCCTTGAGCAAGTCGCGGCCGGAGTCGTGCCGCGTCGCGATGGCGGCGACGGCCTGCGCTTCGCGATTGTTCGCATCTTCGAGTTGCTGGCGCAACGGCACGAGATTCGGCCGAAGCAGCGTGAATTTCGTTTGGCTCTCGCGCAAGCTGCGAATGTTCTCGAGCGCCGCCGTGCGCGTTTCCGGCGAGCCCTTCGCCGCCGCTTCCGCAAGGGTTTGCTCGCTCTTGGAGGTTTGTCCGAGCGCGATCTGCGTCTGCCCGAGATGCAGGAGCGCGATCGCGTTGCCGGGCTCGGACTTGAGCACCGTCGTGAACTTCATCGCCGCGATGTTGTACCGAGCCGTCTCTTGATCGTGAACGGCTTGCACGAGGATCTGGTCGGTGGTGCGTTTGGTCGGATCGAGTTGTTCGTAACCGACGAGATGCGCGATGCGATCCTGGATCCCGGGATGGTCGGCCAGGTATTTGTCGACGCCGCTTTCGTGGCCCTCGAGCGCGCCGAGATGACGCATCACCGAGACCATGGCGTCGGGGTCGTAACCGGCGCGGGACATCAGCATCAGCCCGTATTGATCGGCTTGGAGTTCCTGCACGCGCGAGATCTTCGCGAGCGCGCCGGCCTCGGCGAGTTGGCCGAAACGGTAGAGGAACGGCGAGAACAGCGAGGCGAGGCCGAAGAGCAGATCGATCGCCTGTGCCTTCGCTTGAAAGGTCACGCCGTGGCGGCGTTCGTTGTGGCCGGTCTCGTGGCCGAGGATGCCGGCGAGTTCGTCGTCCGATTGCACGAAGTCGAGCAAGCCTTCGTTAACGTACAGATAACCGCCGAGCGTGTTGAACGCGTTGATGTCGGTGACGTCGAGGATCTTGGCGTTGTAAGGAACGTCCTTGCGCGCGACCTGCGCCCAAAGTCTTTGGGTGACGTCGCCCACCCACGCGTTGAGCAAGGGGTCCGTGACGATCGAGGACTCCTCGACGATCTGCTTGTCCTGTTCTTTGCCGGCCTGGATCTCCGTCTGCGTCGAAACGGCGCCCGCCGGCGCGGGAGGGACGCTGGAAAGGAGCAACGAGCAGGCGAGCACGAGCGTCAGCAGGCGGCGAAACATTGGGCTCCTCGTGTTACGGAGTCGGCTACGTTCGATGTACGCGCGAGCGGGTCCGTTTGCTTCATTTTCCGCTCGCGACGCGCCCGGCGCGCCGGAGTAAGCGAGACAGGCAAGCGAAAACTCGCCTGTGGATAGGAGAGGTCGCGAGGCCCTACCTGTGGGAACCATCAGTCCAATGGTGGTACGCGGAACGGCCGCGGGGCTCGAATTCGTCTTTGGCGAGGGCTCGTTCGATGAAACATCGGCCGAGGTGTGCAGGCGTCTCGCCGAACGGCCCGATTTCTATCGCGGCAGCAAAGCAGCAGCAATCTTCACGGGAGCGCCTCCCGGCGACGACGAGTTCGCGCGCTTCGTCGCGCACATCGCGGGCGTCGGCGTCGCGCTGCGCGGACTGTTCGGTTCGGATCAAATCGCCGCGCTAGCGCAGCGCAATTCGCTCGCGTATCTCGGCGCCGCGCGGCCGAGCGGCGTCGCCGTGCTGGATCGCAAGCGGGCTGCGAGCGGCGTCGAGTCGCCCGCGCTCTCCGAGCGCGCGCGCTCGCTCGACGCGGATTTCGCCGGCGCCCGCACGGATCTCGCGCGGCGCCGCAAACCGCGTGCCAAACGCGGCAACCCGGCGCCCGCCGCGAACGGTCCGGCGCCGCTCGCGGCCGTTCCCGATCCGCCCGCGACGCTCTACCATCGTGGAACGTTGCGCGGCGGACAGGCGCTCGCGCAAGTGGGGAACATCGTCGTCGTCGGCGACGTCAACCCCGGCGCGGAGCTCGTGGCCAGCGGCGACATCGTGGTCTTGGGAGCGCTGCGCGGAACGGCGCACGCGGGCGCCCAAGGCGACGCGAAAGCGCGCGTGATCGCGCTGGAACTTTCACCGACGCAATTGCGCATCGCAACCTGCATCGCCGCCGGCGGCGACGGCGCCAAGCGCGTGCGCGAACCGGAAGAAGCATTCATCGACGGCGATCGAATCGCGATCGCCCCGCTTGGGAGGGCACCACGTTGAGCGCACGCCGAATCGTCGTGACATCGGGCAAGGGCGGCGTCGGAAAGACGACGACGACCGCGAACGTCGGCGCGGCGCTCGCCCGCCGCGGTCAGCGCGTCGTGCTCGTCGATGCGGATATCGGCCTGCGCAATCTCGATCTCGTGCTCGGCGTGGAGAAACGCATCGTCTTCGATCTCGTCGAGGTCGTCGAGGGGCGCTGCCAGCTGCGGCAAGCGCTGATCCGCGATAAACGCCTGGAGACGCTCTCGATCCTGCCGGCCGCGCAGACGCGCGACAAGGAAGCCGTCAGCGAGGAACAGATGGCCCGCGTGATCTCGGATCTCGCGGCATTTTCGGATTACGTCTTGATCGATTGCCCGGCCGGGATCGAGCACGGGTTCCGCAACGCGCTCGCCGGCGCACAGGAGGCGATCGTCGTCACGACGCCGGAGATCAGCGCGATCCGCGACGCCGACCGCGTGATCGGCAAACTCGGCGAGCGCAGCATGCCGATGCGGCTGATCGTCAACCGCGTGCGCCCCGAGATGGTGAAATCCGGCGAGATGATGTCGGTCGACGACGTCTGCGAGATCCTCTCGGCCGAGTTGCTCGGCATCGTCCCCGACGCCGAGGAGATCATCGATACGACGAACCGCGGCGAGCCGATCGTGCTGGACACGACGACGCGCCTCTCGACGATCTACGATCGGATCGCGCGGCGGCTGGGAGGCGAGCTCGTCCCGTTCACGCATCTGGAGCCGGCGCCTTCGGGTTTCTTCGACAAGCTGTTCGCGATTTGGAAAGTGGGGTAAGACCACATGCACGAGATGAAGACGGAAGAAGCGGCAGAGGCATCGGTCCCCGTCAAGCGCGGGCGCGCGATCGTCGTGACCTCGGGCAAGGGCGGGGTCGGCAAGACGACCGTGACCGCGAACCTCGGTGCCGCCCTCGCACAGCGCGGTTCGCGCGTGTGTCTGGTCGATGCGGACGTCGGGCTGCGCAATCTCGACATCGTGATGGGCCTCGAGAGCCGCGTGAAGTTTCACGTGCTCGACGTCCTCGAAGAACAGTGCGAACTCGAGGAAGCGCTCGTCCGCGACAAGCGCTCGGAGAACCTCTACTTGCTCGCCGCGGCGCAGACGCGCGAAAAGGAAGACGTCGTCACCGCGCAGATGCAGGCGCTGGTCGCGCGCTTGACCGAGCAGTTCGATTACGTCTTGATCGATTGCCCGGCCGGCATCGAGATGGGCTTCAAAAATGCCGTCGCCGGCGCGGAGCACGCGATCGTGATCTGCACGCCCGAGGTCTCCGCCGTCCGCGACGCGGACCGCGTCGTCGGCCTCTTGCCTTCGGATTGGCGCCCGGAACTCATCATCAACCGCTTGCGCCCGCAGATGGTCAAGCGCGGGCGGATGCTTTCGGTCGCGGACGTGGATTCGATCCTGAAGCTGCCCTTGCTCGGCGTGATCGCCGACGAACCGGCGCTGATCGTCGCGACGAACAAGGGTGAACCGCTCGCGCTCGATCCGTACTCGACGACCGGCAGCGCGTTCCGTCAGATCGCGGCGAAGCTCGCGGGCGAGCGCGTCAAAGCTCCGACCGTCCGCGAAGAACCGACCGGATTCTTCGGCAGGCTCGGAGCGTTCTTCGGCGGGGGTGGCGCATGATCGAGTTCATCAAACGCCTCTTCGGATACCAGCCGGCCACGTCGAGCGCGACGGCGAAAGAACGCCTGCGCCTGGTGTTGCTCTCCGATCATCTCTCGCTTGCGCCGGACGTGATCGATGCGCTCAAGCGGGATCTGCTCGGCGTGATCTCGCGCTACGTCGAGATCGACGAGAACCAAGCCGACGTGACGTTCGAACAGCGCGATCGTGAGATCGCGATGCTCGCGAGCGTGCCGATCCGCTCGGTGCTCAGCCGGCAGTTGCCGCCGCCCTCGCAGCCCGGCTCGCCGCCGCCCTCAAACGGGAAGCCGGTGCTCGCCGAGGTTCCGCCGCCGGTCGAGGTGCCGCCGCCGGCGGAACCGGCCTCCGCCGCGCCGGGGGCCGCGGAGCCGATCCCCGAGGAGCAGCCTGCCGAACTCGCACCGGTCTCCGCGGCGCTGGCCAAGCCCGCGACGAACTCGGCGCGCCGCCGGCGCCGCCGCAAGAAGGCGGCCTCAACCCCGCAGCCGTTGCAAATGCGGGCGGCGCACCTCTAGGGCCTCTCCGGCGGCCCGCTGCAAGGCGCTCGCGCGCGTGCCGCCCAACTTCGGGCCACGTGGAGCGTCCCTGGTACCTCTCGTTTAATTGGGCTTTGGTTGCGGCGGCGGTCGCAATCTCCGCCCTCGGCATCCTCGCGATCCACTCCGCCGGGCTGCGCAATCCTGCGGGCTCGAGCGAGTGGACGAAACAGGTCATGTACGTCGTCGTCGGGCTCGGCCTGATGAGCGCGTTCGCGGTGCTCGACTACACGAAGCTGCGGCGCTACGCGCTGGCGCTCTACGTCGCCAATTTCCTCTTGCTCGCGTTCGTGATGCGGGGCGGGCACAGCGCGCTCGGCGCCGTCCGCTGGATCTCCCTGGGACCGCTGGGAACCTTTCAGCCCTCCGAACCGGCGAAGTTGATCCTGGCGATCGTCGTCGCCACGCTATTGGCGCGGAAAGCGGTGATCGAGCCGCGCGACATCCTGATCGCGATCGGCGCGGTCGCGCTCCCTTCGCTCCTGATCCTCAAGCAGCCCGATCTGGGCACGACGCTCGTCGTCTTTGCGATCCTCAGCGCCGAGCTGTTTTTCGGCGTCACGAAGATGTGGCATTTCGGCGTGTACGCCGCCTGCGTCATCGTCGCCGGCGCCTTCACCGTCGGCACGAACTTCGTGCTCAAGCCGTTTCAGCGCAGCCGTTTGCTCGTCTTTCTGCACCCCGACAGCGACCCGCTCGGTGCGGGCTACAATCTCAATCAATCCAAGATCGCGGTCGGCAGCGGCGAGCTCTTCGGCAAGGGGCTGCACCACGGCACGCAGACGCAGCTGCACTTCGTCCCGGAGAACTCGCGCGACTTCATCTTCACGGTCGTCGGGGAGGAGCTCGGCCACGTCGGGGCCGTCTCGCTGATCTCGCTCTACGTGCTGCTGCTCGCGAGCGCGCTGCGCGCGGTCTTGGCGGCGCGCGATCGCTTCGGCGTGCTGCTCGCCGTGGGGCTGGTTGCGATGCTCGCGTTCCACATCGTTGTCAACATCGGGATGACGATCGGGATCATGCCGATCACGGGGATCCCGCTGCCCTTCATGTCGTACGGCGGATCGGCCGTGCTGACGGACTACATCGCGCTCGGCATCCTGCTCAACATCGACCTGCAGCGCGACAAGCTCGTTTTCTAAGGGCGCCGCGGCCCGGCTCGGGGCGGCGCCGGCGCGCGGGAAGGTTTAAGGTGCACCTACCAGGACCGCCGCCGGGCGAGGAGGAACAGCTACCTTAGTCCGAGATGGATTTTTGCCGGTCGCCTTGAGCGCAGTTCGCTCGTGTGGCCGCAGGCACTCTGTCGGACCAGCATTTTCATTCGGGGATCCGCCCCGGCCCGCACTCGCCCCGTGCCGTTCTTCGGCGCCGGGACGGCGACGTGCAGTGCCGGGCGGGATACAAACTTCCGCGCGGACCCCGCCGAAGCGAGGCTACTCCTTGGCAACAGAACTCCTCATCTCGAGCGACCCCTGGGAAAACCGGGTCGCGGTCTTAGAGGACGGCGCGCTCGCCGAGATCTACATCGAGCGCGAAGAAAAAGTCATCGGCTCGATCTACAAAGGGAAGGTCCAAAACGTCCTTCCCGGCATGGGTGCGAGCTTCGTCGATATCGGGCTCGGGCGTAACGCCTTCCTGTACGTCGACGACATCAACAAGACGCCGCTGAACATCGGCGACGTCGAAATCACCCAGCCGCGCACCGGCTGGACGATCACCGAGAAGGTGGGGCGCGGGGACGACGTCCTCGTGCAGATCGTCAAAGAGCCGCGCGGCCTCAAGGGCGCGCGCGTTTCGACGAACATCTCGCTCCCGGGCCGCTACCTGATCCTGATGCCGAACGGCCGGTTCTCCGGCGTCTCGCGCAAGATCGAGAGCGCCGAGGAACGCAATCGGCTCAAAGCGATGATGAAGCTGATTCGGCCCGAGGGGATGGCGACCGTCGTCCGCACCTCGGCCGCGGGCGTCTCGCAAGCCGAGTTGATCGCCGACCTCGGCGTACTGATTCGGATGTGGCACGGCATCCTCGAATCCTACAAACGCGCCGAACCGCCGGCCCTGATCCATAAGGACATGAACCTCGTCTACAAGGCCGCGCGTGATTTCATCACGCCGGAGGTCGATCGCGTGTTGATCGACGACGCGGCCGAGTTCGAGAAGGTTCGCGAGTTCATGCGGCTGCTCGGTCCGCAATACGTCGATCGGATCGTGCACTACAACAACGGGCGCGCTCTCTTCAAGGACTATAAGGTCGACGAGAGCCTGCAGAAGCTGATGCGGCCGAAGGTCAATCTGCCCTCCGGCGGCTCGATCGTGATCGAGACGACGGAAGCGCTGACCGTCATCGACGTCAACTCCGGCAAGTTCACCGGCGGCAAGAACCTCGACGATACGATCGTCAAGACGAACGTCGAGGCGGCGGCCGAGATCGCGCGCCAAGTTCGCTTGCGCGACATCGGCGGCATCATCGTGTGCGACTTCATCGATATGTCCTCGGAATCCGCACGGACGAAGGTGATCGATACGCTCAAGGCCGGGCTCGTCCGCGACCGGACGCGCACGACGATTCAGTCGTTCTCGAATCTCGGGCTCCTCGAGTTCACGCGCAAGCGGATCGGCAAGGACCTCGGCGGCCAGCTTCGCGGGCACTGCCCGACGTGCAGTGGGCTCGGCAGCGTGATGTCGCCCGAATCCGTCGCGATCGAGGCGTTCCGCCAGCTGCGCCAATTCGGCGCCGCGAACAAGCCCGACGGCCGCGCCAAGAAAGGCGAGCCGATCGAAGTCTTCGCCGCGCCGACGGTCGGCGCGCAACTCGAATACTGGTACGAAGACGAACTGCTCGCGCTCGAAACCGAACTCGGCCGCACGATCAACGTGCGCGTCGATTTGACGCTGCACCCGGAACGCTTCCGCATCGCGCTCGCCGCGGGCGCCGCGAAGCCCGCCGAGATCGACGGCAAGGCCGTGCGCGTCGGCGACGAGATCGAAGTCGAACTCGTCCAGACGCGCTTGCCGAACGCGACCTCCGGCCTCGCGATCGTCGGCGACCGGCTCGTGGAAGTCGAGAACGCCGTGAACGCCGCGGGCCAGACGATCAAGATCAAAGTCATCGATATCGATGAGGACGGCAACATCCTCGCCGAGCCGCGGACGCTCGTCGCGGCCGCTCCCGCCGCCGGCGTCGCATCCGCGGCGGGCGAGGGCAAGCGCCGGCGCCGCCGTGGCGGACGCGGGCGTCGCAAAGAACTCACCGTCGCCGAACAGACCGAGGAACTGCGCGAACTGGCCGAAGAGGCCGCGAAAGGCATCGACGCGCGCGCCGCGATCGGTATCTCGACCGGCCCCGAACCCGAGGACGAAGTCGAAGAGCGCGCTCGGGCGGCCGAACGAAAGCTGGCCACGCCGCAGCTTGCGACGGTCACGCCGATCCGGCCGGGGATCGAGGGGCTCCCCTCCGATCCCGCGGGCGGAGCCGAGACCGGGGACGGCCGTCGCCGCAAGCGCCGTCGCCGTCGCCGTCGCGGCGGTTCCGACGTGGCCGCGCTCGGCGCGAACCCGCTGGTCGCGCCGCTCGGCGAGCCTTCAGACGAGTTCGCGGAGCCGGGCGAAGCCGCCCAAACGCCCGAAGAGACGGGCAACGCGACGGCGGGAGCCGATGCCGAACAGCCGGCCTCCTATGCCTCGTGGCCGCCCAGCGAAGACGGCACGGGTCGCCGTCCGCGCCGCCGCCGGCGTCGCCGCCGGGGTCGCGGAGGCATCACGGTCCTCGACGGCGGGCAACCCGCGGCCGCGGGCCCGGTGCCGGAGCGCCAGATCTTCCGCGTCAACTCCGACGGCGCGGCCGAGGCGACCGGCGAACAGGCGCCGCCCGAGCCGTCGCGCGCGCTCGCTCCGCATCGCCGCGGCGCGGTCGCCGTGGAAGCTCCGCCGCCGAGCCTGACCCTCCCCGAAGAGACGCCCAAACTCGCACGGCCCGTGCGCGGCCGCCGCAGGACCCACGCGGAGGCGGCCCCGCTCCCGCTCGAGTCCACGCAAGCCCCGGCGGCGCTCCCGGTCCCGGCCCAAGCCCCCGCTCCCGAAGCGGCCGAGGCGGCGCCCAAGCGCCGCGGACGCCCGCGTAAGGCGGCAGCCGAGCCGAGTCCGACCGCGCCCGCAGTGCCAGCTCCGGCGGCGGCACCGGCTGTTTCCGCACCGGCGGTCCCTCTCACGGCTGCGCCGGAGGCGCCTGCCGCCAAGACGGCCCGCCGCAAGACCGCGGCGGCGCCGAAAGCCAAGGCGCCTTCGAAGGCGGCCGCGGCGGCGGAAGCTCCCAAGAAACGCGTTCCGCGGAAGGTGGCCGCCGAACCGGTCGCCGCGGCGCCGAAGAAGCGGACGGTCCGCAAGGCCGCAGCGCCCGCGAAGAAGGGCCGCCTGACGGCGAGCCGGACGGCGGGCACGGCCAAGAAGACCGCGGCGAAGAAGACGGCCGCGAAAAAGACGACCCGCAAGAAATCGTGACGCATCCCGGGTCGAACGGCAGGCCCGCGGCGCCTAGCGCGCCGTGGGCCGTTTTCGTGGACTACGACGGCACGATCACGGATCTCGACACGTTCGACGTGCTCGTGCGGCGCGCCGCGGGCCCGGGTCCCTGGCATGATATCGAGCGGCGCATGGCCAGCGGCGAGCTGACGCTGCGCGACGCGCTCAGCGAAGAGGCCGGCTACGTGCGCGAGACGCTCGACGCGGCGGACGCGCGGCTGCTGCGCGAGATCACGTTCGATCGCTCGTTCGTCGACTTTGCCGCGCACTGCGAGGGTGCGGGGATCCCGCTCGCGGTGGTGAGTTCGGGGATCGAGCCGTTGATCCGGCGCATGCTCGCGCGGCACGGCTTGGCCGACCTTCCGGTGATCGCGAACGGCGTCGAAGTCGGCGCCGGCGGCTGGAGCATTCGCTTTCGCGATGAAGGCCCGAACGGGACCGACAAGGCCGGGATCGTCGCTGCCGCAAAAGCGCGCGGCGCGAAGACGGTGTTCATCGGCGACGGACGTTCCGATTTCGAAGCGGCCCATTGCGCGGACGTGCGCTTCGCTAAACGCGGCCGCGCGCTCGAGCGCTATCTGCGCGCGGAAGCGCTCGAGTTCACGCCGTTCGACCGGTTCTCCGAGGTGCTCGCGGTGCTCGCCGCCGCGCGCGGCTAACGCGATCCCGGGCGCGAGCGCTTACACGAGTTCGCGGCTCGTGCGCCGGACGGCTTTCCAGGAGCGCCGCCACTGGAGCTTCGCACCCTCGGCTTCGGCCCGGGCAAGCGCTTCGAGCGCGCTTGCGGCGGTCGCCGTGCGCTCGTCCTGCGTGAACGGCGAGAGCCAGCTCTGCTCGAGCGCCGCATCCTGGATCCGGCCGAGTTCGTCTTGCAACGCTCCGAGTTTGTGCACGAACCGGTTCGCACGCTTTCCGGCGACGGGGATCTGCGCCTCGGCGGCGTAACGGCAGCGCTTCGCGCGAATCCGCACGGCGTGCAGCGCGGCGTCCTCCGGGATCTCGGCGAGCGCCTGCACGTCGCGTTCCAAGCGCTTCCACGAACGCGTGACGAGCTTTCGCACGAGCTTGCGGGCGGGACGCGCGGCGCACGCGCGAAAATGCGGATCCTCGACGCCCGCGCGCACGGCGCTCACGATCTCGGCATAGTGCGGCGAGTTCATGAACGCCGCCAGCTCGCGACGCGCGTGCAGGCGTGCGTCGAGCATCGGCGCGAGAACGCCGGCCGAGGCTTCGCGCACGCGCGGACCGAGCCGTTCGCTCGCGGCCGCGACGTTCGCAACGACGACGTCGGCATCGCGCGCGCGGCCGTAGACCTCGGCGAGGGCCGAGATGCGTTCGAGCAGCGCGTGCGACCACTCCGGAGCGAACACGTGCGAGAAGACGCGCAAGCACGCGCGCATCCGGCGCAGCGCGACGCGCGCGTCGTGTAAGCTTTCGGCGTCATGCGAGAGACGCAGCCGCAATTCGGCCGCGCAAAACTCGTCGAAGCCTTCGTGAAGCCGGCGCGCCACGGCCTCGGCGGCGGTTGCGCCCTTCGGCAGCCGCTCGGGTGTGCGCGCCGTGACGCTCTTCGCGCCGGCTTCGTGCAGGAGCCGGGCGGCGTCCTCGAAGAGCGCGTCGTTTGCGGGGTCGAGCAATTCCAGCACGATCCGTTGCTCGCCGCGCTCGCTCGTCGCGCCGCGGATCGAACGCGAATCAAACGCCGCGATCGCCACGGCGTCGTTCTGGTTGCGCCCGAGAATGCGCACGCGATAAGCGAGCGCGCGCGACTCGCCGGCCGGTACGAGCGGCGCGCCGCCGAGGACGGCGTGCAGGATCCCGGCGAGTGCGGGCGGCGGCTGCTGCGGCGGACCCGCGAACGAGCGCTCGACCCGGCGCGGCGCCGCGAGCCCGCGAACTTGCGCGGGCACGGCAAGCGTCCAGCCTTCGAACGCTCGATAGCGCACGCTCGCGCCCAGCGCTTCCAAGCGGCGCTCCGCCGTGTCGAAGACGGTCGTGTGAAGCCGTTCGACGCGCACGACGCGCACCGGCAGCTTCCGCTCGTGCGCGAGCGCCAAGAACGTGCGAAAGCGAAAGCGCTTCGACCCCGCCAGATCCAGTTCGCGGCGCGTCATGCTGCCCGGAGCCCGAACGTCTCCATGGCCGTCACGAGCCGCTCGTCGAGGCGATCTTTCCCCGCAGGTACGAGAGCGCCGCCTTGAGCTGTGTGTCGCTCGTGGGATCGCCGAGCTTGTCGCCCTTCTGGGTCACGGCGGTGATGTCGGGCTGAATGCCGACCGTGTTGATGTCGCGACCGTGCGGCGTCAGGTAGCGCGCGCTCGTGATCTTGATGGCCGAACCGTCCGGTAGGGGATGGATCGTCTGCACGACGCCTTTGCCGTAGGTTCGTTCGCCGATGAGCTGGCCGACGCCGTCATCCTGAATTGCGCCCGAGGTGATCTCGGAGGCCGAGGCCGTGTAGTGATTGACCAGGACCGCCAGGGGCTTGGGCGCCATCGCGATGTTCTCGCCGACGTATTCGGTGTTGTTCCCGCCGCGCGATTCGACCGAGACGATCGGCGCCGTCGCGATGAACTTCGAGCTCACGTCGATCGCCGCGTTCAAGTAGCCCCCGCCGTTGTCGCGCAGATCGAGGACGTAGCCCTTCGCGCCGGCCGCTTCGAGTTTGTCGAGCGCGGTCGAGAGCTCCGAGGCCGTGTTCGCGCCGAAGACGGTGAGCCGCGCGTAGCCGATGCCGCCGTCGAGCATCCGCGAATAGACGCTGGGCTGATGGATGATCGCGCGCGTGATGCTGATCGGATCGGGGAGGAGCTTTCCGTCGCGTTCGATCGTCACCCGGACGACCGTGCCCTCTTTGCCGCGCAGGAGCTTGGAATCTTCCTCGCTCTTAAGACCAAGCGTCGGCTTCCCGTCGATCGTGACGATCGAATCGTTTTGCTTGATCCCGGCCCGTTCGGCGGGCGTTCCGGGGATCACGTCCAGGACGAGCAACGTCTTCTGCGCTTCGTCGACGCGAATGGCGATGCCGACGCCGCCGAAGTTGCCGCCGTCCAGGCCTTCGTTCAGGTCGGCAAACTCTTTGGGGGAGAGGAACGTCGTGTAGCGGTCCTTGACCGAGCCAACGAGGCCTGAGATCGCCGCGTAGGTCAATGGACGGCTGCCGAAACGCGTTCCGTATTCGGTGACCACGGAGTCGAGTTCGCGGTCGAGTTCGTGCGCGTTGTGATCCACGTCGTCGGTCGCGTGGACCGCGGGGACGTTCGGCCGCTCGACGCCGTTCTTCTTCAGGAAGATCAGCAGCTCGTTGTGCGCGCCGTCCAACAGCGTCTGCGGGTCGGCCTTCTTGTAGAACTCGCTCGTCATCAGCGAAAAGCTGATCGCGAGCTCCTGGCTCTCGAGCGTCGAGATGCCGTTGCGCGCCGAGGCGAAGTCGCCGACCCCGAGGGAGCCGGCGAGCAGAAGGGCGGCAGCCACGATGGCTCGACGCTTCATTCAATTACCTCCGCGCAACGCGCCGCAAATAGGATTTGGCGGCAGCGAGCTGCTCGTCTTTGGCCGAGTCGATAATCGTCACGTTGATCGGTTGGTCCACGAGAACGTCCGGTTCGATTCCTTTGTGGTGGATGTCGCGCCCGACCGGGGTCACGTACCGCGCCGTCGTGATTTTGAGCGCACCGCCGTCGCGCATGTTATAGATGCTCTGTACGACGCCTTTTCCGAAGGTTCTGGTTCCGATCAGCGTCCCGACCTTGTAGTCTTGAACAGCTCCCGCCGTGATTTCGGATGCGCTCGCTGTAAACTTGTTGACCAAGATGACCAGCGGCGCGACGCCGATCGAATCGTGAATCGAGCCGCGGGGCTCGCGGTTGCCGTCCCGGTCGATCTGGGTGACGATCGTGCCGTCGGGAATGAACAGGCTCGAGATTTGAACCGCCGCCTCGAGCAAGCCCCCGCCGTTGTTGCGCAGATCGAGGATGTAACCCCGGGCGCCGTGCGCCTTGCCGATCAGCATCGCGTGTCGGACTTCTTCGTACGAGGTCTGCCCGAAATCGAGCAGCCGCACGTATTCGAACCCGTCCTCCATCCGCGCCCGCACGGAAGGGACGACGATCTGGCCGCGGGTCACGCTGACCGTGCGGCGGGCGTTCGTCGCGTGCGATTGCAGCAGCAGCCGCACGTTCGTGCCCTTCGGGCCGCGAATCTCCCGCTCGACGACATCCAGCGAGAGGCCGGCGGTCGACACGCCGTCGACGGCGAGCACCGCATCGCCGGTCTTGACGCCCGCACGGTCGGCGGGCAAACCCTCGATCGGCTCGACGAGGATCACCTTGGTCTTGGCATCCTGCACGATGTAGACGCCGATCCCCCCGAAATCACCGCCGCGCAGCGACTCCTCGAGCGCCGCGATCTCACGCGGCGAGAGGTACGTGGTATACGGATCGCCGAGCGAGTCCATGATCCCGCGAATCGCGACCTGCGTCAGATCGGCGTCCTGCGCATGCATCCCGGTCGCGCTCTCGGCGACCTGCAGCGTACGATTGAGCAAACTCTCGTCGTGCAGGCGGTCGCCCGTCATGCGTTCGACCGGGAAGGCGGGAGTCGCGGCGTGGTGCGCTCTAAAGTACGAGTCCAGTTCGCGCCGCTCGCCGTCGAGCAGTTGCTGCGGCTCGAACGGCTTGTAGTAGTGCTCGCGGAGCTGCCGGAAAGCGGTATCGAGCAACTCTTCGGAAGGCCGCTGGAACGCCGAGCTGACGTCGAGCGCGGCGACGTCGGTCCCGTCCCGCAGCGAGGGCGCCTCGGCCGGCCCCGCCGGCGGCAGCGCGAAGCGATACGCCCCGAGCGCGACGAGACAGAAGACGAGGACCGCGAGCAGAGTTTTGGAGGTCGTGCGCAATCGAAGCGTTGTTCCTAGAACCGTGGCGGCAGGAAGAGGGGGGAGTCGGCTTAGGTTCGCCCGAGAGGGTAGGTCCCCCTTATCGTAATCGACCGGTCGGGTCGACGGCGACACCGTTCACCCGGACCTCAAAGTGCAAATGAGGCCCGGTCGAGCGCCCGGTGCTTCCGACGGCGCCGATCGCTTGGCCCCGCTGGACCTCCTGGCCGTTGGAGACGAAGATCTGCGAGCAGTGGCCGTACAGCGTCGAGACCGCCCCATCGTGATCGATGACGATCGTGTTCCCGTAGCCGCCCTCCCAGCCCGCATAGATCACGGTTCCGCTCGCGGCCGCGCTGATCGTGGCCCCCATCGGAGCGCCGATGTCGATGCCGTCGTGGCGGCGAGCGCGACCGGTGATCGGGTCGCTCCGCACGCCGAAGGGCGAGGTGATCGGCCCTGAGACGGGCCACGAGAAGAGCCCGGGACCGGTTTCGGCGGGGAGCGTCTGACCGGCGAGCTGACGCGCCCGGCGGTCCGCCTCGCGGCGGGCGGCCTCCTCGCGCTGGCGCTCGACGATCATCGAGGTGAGCTCGGCCTCCTCGGACGCGGAGATCTCCTCGAGCTGCGAGACCTCTTGCGCGACGTGCTGGCGCTCGGCGTCGGCTTGCGCGACGAGCATCCTACGCTGCTCGCCAAGCGCCGCGAGCTGCGAGCGCTTCTCCTCTTCGGCGGTCTGCTCGGCCACTAACTCGCGATGGCCCGCATCCAGCTGCGCCTGGATCGCGGCGACCTTCTCCTCGGCTGCGCGGCGCTCGCGCACGGTCCGCTGGTTTTGTTCGACCAGCAGCCGGATGTCGTCCCAGCGCTGCACGAAATCCGTGAACGACGTCGCGGCGAGCAGCACGTTCAGGTAGCTGAGCTCGCCGTGTTCGTACGCATCGACGAGGCGCCGCTTGAGGGCGTCGCTGTGGCGCTCGAGCGTCGCCCGGGCGGCGGCGAGCTGGCGCTCGTTCCACGCCGCATGCCGCTCGTTGCGCCGGATATCGGCTCGCACGCCCTCGAGCGACGCCGATACACGGGTGACGCTGCGGTTCGTCTCAGCGAGCTGGTTTTGCAGATCCAACTCGCGCGTCTTCGCGCGGTCGAGCTCCGTGCGCTTCTCGTTGAGCTTGGTGTGCACGCTGTGGATCTCTTGCTGTTTGTGCCTGATTTTCGCCGTGATGTCGGCGCGCGCGGGCCCGCCGCCGAGCGCCGCGGCGAACAGAAAGGCGAACCCCAGCGCCGCGCCGCCGGCCGCGCGCCGCACGCTCACGTGCGCAGGTGCCGCCCCACGGAGAACCAGGATGCCAGCAGGCCGACGAGCGCGCCGGTCGCGAGCAGCTCGAGCACGAGCGTCCCCACCGGCGGCGTGGCGGCCGCGATCGGCAGGAAGGGCAGCGCGGTCACGAGCTTGGGCACGAGCTCCGCGCGCGCGATCGCGAGCAGTCCGATCGCGAGCGCCGCGCCGAGCACGCCGTCGACGAAGCCCTCGAAAATGAATGGCCCGCGGACGTAGGCGCTCGAAGCGCCGACCAGCTGCATGATCGCGATCTCGCGGCGGCGCGCGAAGACGGTCAGGCGAATCGTGTTCGAGATGATGATCGCGGCCGTGATCAGCAGCAGGCCGACGACGGCGAGCCCCACGCGCGCCATCGTATCGGAGAAGCGAAGCATCTTCGCGACGGCGTCCTGCGCGTAGACGACCTCGCGCACGCCCTTGCGCGCGCGGATCGAATCGGCCACGGCGTGCACGGTTTCGGGCGCGATCACTTTCACGCGCAACGCGTCGGGGAGCGGATTGCCGGTCAACAGCGACGTGTCGACTTGCCCGCGCAGGCGCCGCTGCATCTGTCGCAGGCCTTCGGCTTTCGGCACGTAGAGCACGCTGCGCACGCGCGGATCGCTGGCGATCTGCACGCGCAGGGCGCGGGTCGCCCGCTCGTCGAGGCCGTCGTTCAAGTACACGGAGATCTCGATCTTGCGGATGATGTCGTTGCCGATCCCCTGGGCGAGTTCGCGCGTGAACAGGAAGCTGCCCAGGATCAGAATCATGATCGCGACCGTGCCGATCGCGGTGAACTGCAGGATGGCCGTCCGCGAAAAGTTCCGCGCGACCTCACTGAAGAAGAATCGAACGCGTCCCCAATCCATGGGTCACTCCTTACATCGAACGGGCGAGGTTCACGTGCGCGAGATCGTACGATCCGCGCTCGTCGTCGGCGATGATCTTACCCGCTTCCAGGCGGATCACGCGCCGGCGCATCCGATCGACGACGATCGAGTTGTGCGTGGCGACGACGACCGTCGTGCCCTTCAGGTTGATGCGCGAAAGCAATTCCATGATCTCGGTCGTGTTGGTCGGGTCGAGATTCCCCGTCGGCTCGTCGCACAGCAGAAGTTTCGGATTGTTCACGAGCGCGCGCGCGATCGCGGTGCGCTGCTGCTCGCCGCCCGAGAGCTCGCTTGGAAACGCGCGGCTCTTTTGAGCGAGCCCGACGAGGTCGAGCACGCGCGGAACCTGACGCATGATGTCTTTCGTTGCGGCGCCCGTCACGTGCATCGCGTAGGCGACGTTCTCCCAGACGGTCTTATCCGAGAGCAGTTTGTAATCTTGAAATACGACGCCCAAGCGCCGGCGCAGGCTCGGGATCGCGGAGCGGCGCAGCGTATCGACGCGAACGCCGTCGACGTACACTTCGCCGGCGCTGGGGGGCTGCTCGCGATACAACAGCCGCAGCAAGCTCGATTTGCCGGTGCCCGAGTGGCCGACGAGAAAGGCGAAGCTCCCCTTCGCGACTTCCAAGTCGACTCCGTCGAGTGCTCGCGTGCCGTTCGGGTACACGAGCGATACCCCCCGCAGCGAGATCATCCGGCCGCGGGGGTGGCGCATGACGACATTGGCAGAAGGGTTTGGCCCCCGGGCGGAGGGAGACCTCTGTTATGAACTTCGATTTGACGGACGAGCAAAAAGCGATCCAATCGCTCTGTCGCGAGTTCGCGGCAGCCGAGGTCGCGCCGCGCGCCGAGGCGATGGACGCGAACGAAGAATTCCCCTACGTGCTCGTGCACAAGATGGCGGGCCTTGGACTAATGGGGCTGCCCTACCCCGAAGAATACGGCGGCGCGGGCGCCGACACGGTCTCCTACGCGCTCGCCGTCATGGAGATTGCGCGCGCGGATGCATCGACGGCGATCACGCTCGCCGCTCACGTCTCGCTCGGCAGCGCGCCGATCTACCTGTTCGGCACGGAGGCGCAGAAGCAGAAATACCTCGTTCCGCTCGCCCAGGGCACGATGCTCTGGGGCTTCGGCTTGACCGAGCCGCAAGCCGGCAGCGACGCGGGCGGGACCCGCACGCGCGCCGAGCTGCACGACGGACGCTGGATCGTCAACGGCACGAAGGCCTTCATCACGAACAGCGGCACGACGATGACCGGCGGCACGACGATCACGGCGATCACCGGGACCGACGAGCGCGGGCGGCCCGAGATCTCGAACCTGCTGGTGCCCCAGGATACGCCCGGCTTCACGCGCAGCCGCAAGTACAAGAAGATGGGCTGGCGCGCCTCGGACACGCGCGAGCTCTCGTTTGCCGACGCGGCGGTCCCCGAGGAGAACCTGCTCGGCGTGCGCGGGCAGGGGCTCAAGCAATTCCTGCAGGTCCTCGACGGCGGCCGCATCTCGGTCGCCGCCCTCTCCGTCGGCCTTTCGATGGGCGCCTACGACGAGGCGCTGAAGTACGCGAAGGACCGCCACCAGTTCGGCCAGTCGATCTCGAAGTTCCAGGCGATCCAGTTCAAGCTTGCCGACATGGTAACGGAGATCGAGCATGCCAAGGTGATGGTCCTCAAGGCGGCCTGGGAAAAGGACAACGGCCGCGATTTCGCGCTGACCGCGAGCCTGGCGAAATTATTTTCAGCCGAACTTTCGAACCGAGTCGTCAATGCGGCCGTCCAAATACACGGCGGCTACGGCTTCATGGACGAATATCCGGTCTCGCGCATGTACCGCGATCAGAAGATCAACGAAATTGGCGAGGGCACGAACGAAGTGCAGCGCCTCGTGATTGCGAGGATGCTCGGGCTGTAGCCGCCCCCACCCCATACCTGCGATCCCGCCGGCGAGCGGCGGCCGGAAGGACGAACGATGAAATTTCCGAGCGGCCGGGCGGCCGTGGCGCCGGCCGCGCTCGCCTTGGTCTTGCTGGCCGGACTGCCGGCCGCCGCGCACCTGAAGCCGGGCACGCCGGCGCCGGCCTTCACGGCGCAGGCCTCGCTCGGCGGCAAGGTCTTCTCGTTCGACCTGGCCCAGGCTCGCAAGGCGGGGCCGGTCGTGCTGTATTTCTACCCGGCGGCCTTTACGTCGGGCTGCACCGTCGAAGCCCACGATTTCGCGGAGCACATGGGCGAGTACAAGAAGCTCGGAGCGACCGTGATCGGCGTCTCGGGCGACGATATCGAGAAGCTGCAGAAGTTCTCGGTCTCCGAGTGCCGCAGCAAGTTCCCGGTCGCCGCCGACCCGGGCCTTGCGATCGCGACGGCCTACGACGCGAGGCTCGGCTTCGGCCCGGTCGCGTACGCGAACCGCACGTCGTACGTCATCGCGCCCGACGGCACGATCGCCTACGCCTATACGTCGCTCGATCCGGACAAGCACGTGGCGAACACGCTCGACGCGTTACGCAAGCTCGACGCGAAGCGTTAGGCGCCGAGCGGCGTTAGCGGCGCGAGCCCAGGGTCGGCGAGGTCGATGCGGTGCGCGCCGTTCGCCGAGGCCGCGTCCGCAAGTTCGCGGCTCGTCGTGAACACGATCGTCTGCGTCTCGGCGGCGGCCGCGCGCAGCAGCGGGAAGCCGCGCGCGATGCGCTCGTCGTCCCAGAACGCAAACGGGTCGTCGAGCAGCAGCGGCGTCGGCTCGAGGCCTTCGCCGAACATGCGGGCCATCGCGAGCCGCACGACCAGGAACGCTTGTTCGCGCGTGCCGGCGGAGAGCCGGTCGAGATCGACGATCGCGCCGGTTTCCGGAGCGCGCACGCGCACCGCGAGCGTCGTCGGGTCGACGCGAATCTCGCGGTAGCGCCGGTTCGTCACCGCGCCCAGCGTGTGAACGGCGTAATCTTCGAGGCGCCGCGCGAACTTGTGATGCGATTCTCGCGTCCGCTCCTCGATCGTGGTGCGCGCAAGCGTGGCGGCCGCCTCGAATGCCTCCAGGCGCGCGCACTCCGCGCCGAGCGCGGCGATCTGCTCGTCGATCTCGGCCAGGTTGCCGATGTGTTTTTCCGCGGCCTCGATCTGCGCCGAGGCCGTGATGGCGCTGGTCGCCGTCTCTTGCTTGCGCCGCTCGAGTGCCGCGCGTTCCGCCTCGATCCCCCGCAGCGTCACGCCTTCTTGAGCGGCGGGCGTCGTGCCGACCGAGAGCAATTCCGCAAGCTCGTGCTCGAGCGCGTACTCGTCCTCGCCGCCGAGCGCGTTGGCGCGCTGGATGCTCTGCATCTGCAGACGCGATTCGATCCCCTCGCGCGCGCTCTTGCGCGCGGCGCGCGTGCGTGCGGCGGCGAGCGCGGCTTCGCGAGAGGGCGCCGCGACCTCGAGCGCGCGCGCGAGCGCGTCGAACGCGGCGGCCGCTTCGTCGCGGCGCCGGGCCGTCTCCACGGCGCGCAGCGCGGCGCGCTCCGAGGTCTCCTTACGCAAGCGCAATTCGTCGTAACGCCGGCGCCGAGCGCGAAGTTCGTCGAGCGAAGGGATGCCGAGCGGAGCGAGGATCGCTTGCACCTCGGCTGCGGCGCGCTGTTCGTCCGCGACCGCGCCGTCGGCGGTGTGCTGCATCCGGCTCGCAGTGCGGCGCAACTCGCCGCGCCCGAGCGTTGCGCGCAGCGCGATGCCGAGCAGCACGAATCCGATCACGGCGGCGAGCGCCGTCGGCACCCAAAGCTGGAGGAAAGCGACCACGACCGCGCCGACGATCGCCAAGAGGCCCGCGCCCGCGAGCACGCCGTCGAGTCCCGTGCCGCGCTGCGCGTCCCGGCGCGCGGTGACCGCGGCATCGGCGGCGACGGCGGCTTTCGTGCGGGCCTCCGAGGCGCGAACGCTCGCGGCTTCGAGTTCGGCGAACTGCGCATCGTCGAGCGCTCCGCCGTCGCGGGCGCGCTCGGCGAGCTCGGAGAGTTCCGTGGGCGTCACGCGCGTGCGCGTCGCCTCGCCGGCGGCCTCTTCGGCCTGCGGCACGCGCTCGCTCCAGGTGGCGTACGCGACTTCCAGCTCCGCCAGGCGTTCCTTGGGAAAGGCGGCGACGTCGTCGTAGAGCGCCCTCTCGGCTTGCAATGCCGCGAGGTCGTCGCGAATCGTGCGCAGCTCATCGAGTTGCGCGCGCAGCACGTACGCGCGGTGCGCGCGGCGGCGATGTTCGTTCTCTTCCAGATTCTCGCGAAGTTCCGCCAGGCGCGTGCGATCGCCGGCCAAACGCGCGCGCAATTCGTCCAGCGCGAGCAGGCGCTCGCGCATTTCCGCGGCCTGCGCCTGTGTCTCATCGATTTGGCGCTGCAGCTTGCGCAGCGGCGCGTTTTTCGTCGCGCGCTTCGTGCCGACGTGCGTGGCGACGGCCTTCTCGAGGCGCGCGACGGCGCCGAGCGCGGCGTCTTCCTTCGGCCCGCCGTCGAGCGCCTGGCGCAGCGTTTCGCCGATCCGCTCGGCGCGCGCGCCGTCGATCGCGACCGCTCCTTGCTCCACGCACGACGCGTTGAGAAAGACTTCGAGCGGCATCCCAAGGTGCGCGTCGGCCGGTGCGAACGTTCTGCCGTTCGAATATTCGGCCGTGAGGTCGTTCCCGTTGCGATCGATCAAGCGGGCGTTGCGCCCATCGTGTTCGAAGTCGCGCTGGATTTCGAATTCGCGTCCGTCCTTGAGCGCGTAGCGCAAGCGCGTTGCATAACGCGCGCCGTCCCAGGGCTTCCAAAGCTCGCGTTTGCCGCGCCGATGCCCGTAGAGCGTCGCCACGATCGCCTGCGTCAGCGTCGATTTGCCCGCCTCGTTCGGGCCGTAGACGATGTTCACGCCCGGATCGAACGCGATCGTCCGGCCGGCGAGTTTCCCGAACCCGTCGACGTGAAGCTCGATCAGTCTCATGGTGCGATGTCCGTTCCTTCAAACGCCGCGAGCGCGTAACGCAGGGCGTGGCCGGCCACTTCGGCGCGTGCGCGATCCGGCGCTGCGCGCAGCGCGAGCAGATCGGCGACGACGCGGCCGCGCACCGTCGGTTCGCGCGCGATCGTCGCGTAATCGTAGGCGACGGTCTCATCGGAGATCTCGAGCGCGCCGAGCGTCGCACCGAAGTGGTCCGCCAAGAGCGCCGGATCGATCCGGGTGCCGTGCGCGATCTCACCCGTCAGGACCAGGCGCACGTAATCGTCCGGCCCGCAATCCGCGAGCTGCGCGCCGACGCGTTCGAAGGCGGCCTGCTCCGTCGCGACGTCGCGCAGATCGGCGCTGCGATCGAGCAGCCGCGTGCGCGCGATCGGGACCGCTTCGACCTCCGCGCGCGCCCCGTCGATCGTGACCACGAGCGCACCGTGATCGCCGCGTTCGCCGAATTTGATCGGCTCCGGCGAGCCCGGATAGGCGAAGACGGCACGGTCGTCGCCGCGCGCGACGTAGCCGCCGTGAAAATGTCCGGTCAAGAGCAGCGTCGCGCCGGCCGCTTCGACTTCCGCTTGCGTGAACGGCGCGGTCAGTCGCTTGTTCGGCGGGCAGCGATCTTGATCGCTGCCGTGCAGGAGCGCGATCTGCACGCCGCCGCGCTCGAAACGCGCGCCCGCGAACGGGCGGCCGGGCTCGGCGGGCGTGTGGCCGTAGCCGAAGAGCGTGATCCCGTCGGCGAGCGGGATCACGCTCCAGGTCGATTCGTTGAACGCGCGCACGTTCGGCGGCAGATCGCCGCGGGCGGTCAGGGCCGTGCTCGTGTGCGGATCGTGATTGCCCGGCGCGATGAAGACCGGCCCCCCGAAGCGCGCGAATTGCTCGAACAAGAAACGCGCCGTCTGCGGGCCGGCGCGCTGCGCTTCATACAGATCGCCGCCGATCGTCAGCGCGTCGGCCCGGCGTTCGAGCGCGAGGTCGACGATCCGGACGAACGCGTCCGCCAGCCCCTTACGGCGCGTGGCCCCGCCGCGCAACTCGGCGAACGTCGTCTCGAGATGGACGTCGGCGCAATGGACGATCGTATAGCTCATGGTTGGAGGTTAGCACCCTTCTCCAACTACTTCGCGCGGAGATATCCCCCGAACCAAGCGAGCGCTCGGTCCCATCCCTCGGTCGCCGCGGTCGCCACGTACGTGGCCCGGGTATCGTCGAAGAACGCGTGTCCGGCGTCCTTATAGATTCTAAAATCGTACGGGACGTCGAGTTTGCCCGTGAAGTCGCGGACGGCGTCCGCGGGGATGCTCGTATCCTTGGCCCCGAAGCTGCCCAACAGCGGCACCTTGATGTCGGCCGGGTTGACCTTTCGGACGTCGCCGTACCAGACGGCCGCCGCGGAAAAGGGCGTGGGTTTGAGCGTGGCCGCACGCAGCACGATGCCGCCGCCCATGCAAAATCCCGTGATGCCCACGCGTAATTTGCGCGTTTGATCCGGATCGGCGTCATGCAGCGCCCAGGCGGCCGTGGCCGCGAGATCGCGGTCGACGACGCCGTCGACGAGCTTGGCCGCGATCGGGCGGAAGGCTGCGATGTCGGTCGCGCCGTCGCCGTTCGGAGCGCCGAGCCCGGTGTAGAGATCCGGCGCCACCGCGACGTAGCCTTGCTTGGCGAAACGCCGCACCGTGTCGCGCAACTGGCTGTCGACGCCGTAGATACCTGCGACGACGACGATGGCGCCGGCGATCTTCGAGGCATCCGCCGGTTCGGCGGCATAGGCGTCGAGCGTGCGATCGCCGTAGGCGATTTTCGGCCGCGTGATCACGAGCCCCCGATCGCTTTCGGGGACGAGCGGCGGATGCGGTTTTCCGAAGTCGTCGGCGGCCTTGGCGCGAGCGGCGGAAGCGCCGAGCGCCACGGCGCCGGCGCCGAGCCCCACGAACGCGCGACGGCTAAAGCGCGCGCTCGGCGCGCGCGTGGGGTCGGTCGGTTCCTTCATGCCGGGGTAATCCTCTCCGTGACGGTCGGAGTGAGTTTTAGAGTCCGGGGCGCTGGCGCAAATGCCCGCACGCGACGTACGAACCGCCGTTCGGTGAATGGACCACGACGGCGTAGTTGCCGGAGAGCAGGCGCGAGACCGGTACGTTGATCGTCGTCGAAGACTTGCCGCCTACGACGTCGGCGAGCGGCACGACCACCGCCGGATCGACCTCGGAGGGATCGTCGCACGACTTCGCGCGGTGGATGTGCGCCGGCTCACGCCGGCTCGTGCCGTCCAACGTGATCGCGACCAGCGTCTTGTCGCCGCGCCGGAACAGCGTGACCCAGCCGACCTGGCCGGAGTTGTTGAACTCCTGGATGCCGAGCTTGATGCCCAAGCCGTGATCCGTCGGCGTGATGACGGCGTCCTGAGCCCCGGCGGGCGCCGCGAGGGCGGGTGTCGCGAGCGCTGCGACGAGCGCCATGGTACGAAGTACTCTCATGAAGTAGCCTTTCAAGCGTTGCGCGAGGACGTTCATGTCGGAGCAGTGCGAGCCATCGGCCGTGCTGCCCCTGCGTTGAAGTCTGACCACCGGATTCCCTTCGGGAACCCTAACCAAGCATGCGGAAAACGTCAGATGACCGGCGTCCGACCCCGCGGTCCGCAGCCTCGCCGCGGCCGCCCGTAACGCCCGCCGCGCACACGCGGCCCTCGCCGAGCGCCCATACGAGCTGCAGCGCGCCGCGCCGAAGATCGCGCCGAACGCTGACGCGATTCGAGCGCCGCAGCATGTCGTGCTGCAACAATCTCGCCCGCACGCTCAAGTGAGCGGCGACTTATTTTGTCACGAAACCCAGGCACGATGCGATTCTTCGCGGACGCTTTTTGGACGCGAGCATTTTTATCATGGGCTTCCTTTCCATCCACGGTTTGCAGATCGGAGATCCCATGGCCAAGACACAACTGAAGGATCCGGCCGGCGTTCGGGTCGCAGTGAACGAGATCCAAGGCGACGTGCTGATCGGCTTGCAGAAGAACTTCGAAGCGTTCGTGTTCTTTCAGATCGTCGACGTCGCGAGATTCAAGAGCGTCATGCGCAGCCAGGTCGGATTGCACGTCACGACGACGGGCGACGTGGCCGCGCGCGAACGCCAATTGCAGGCGCTCAAGGCGTCCGGCCGTCACGAGACGCTGCCGCTGATCGGCGTCAACGTCGCGTTCACCGCCGTGGGGCTCGGCAAGCTCGTGCCGGGCACGGACCTCGGGGACCCGTCGTTCGCGCTCGGCGCGCAGGCGCAGGCCGGGCTTGCCGGCGATCCCGTCGACGGTACCGGCACGCCGGCGAAATGGAAGCCGCAATTCCTGGGCTCGACGATCGACGGCGTGTTCCTGGTCACCGGCGGCACGGAGGCCGCGGTCGACGGCGAGGTGGCGCAGATCCTGAGTTGGCTCGGCACGGCGATCTCCGTCGCGTACTCCGAAACCGGGCAGGTTCGCCCCGGCGCCGAGAGCGGTCACGAGCATTTCGGCTGGAAGGACGGCATCTCGCAACCGGGCGTCGAGGGTCTGACGGATCCGTTTCCCGGTCAAGAGGTGCTGGATCCGGGCACGTTCGTGTTCGGCTACGGCGAGAGCACCGACCCGCCGGTCGCGTGGATGACGAACGGTTCGTTCATGGTGTTCCGGCGGCTCGAACAACTCGTGCCGGAATTCGACGCGTTCCTCATCTCCGAAGCGAATCGCCTGGGTACGGACCCGGTGTTGCTCGGCGCGCGCCTCGTCGGCCGCTGGAAGAGCGGTGCGCCGATGGAGCTCACGCCGGTGCAAGACGACGCGATTCTCGGCGGCGATGCGGCCCGCAACAACGATTTCGATTATTCGGACGATCAAGGCCAATTGCGCTGCCCGTTCGGCGCGCACATCCGCAAGACGAATCCGCGTGCGGACATCCCGCGCTTCGCGCTCGATCCGCACCGCGTGATTCGCGCCGGCATCCCGTTCGGCCCCGAGGTGAACGCCGCCGAAAGCGCGAGCGGCACCACGGCGCAAGAGCGCGGGCTCATGTTCGTGTGCTACCAAACGTCGATCCCGAACGGCTTCGAGTTCATCCAGCGCAGATGGGCGAACGAACCGCGGTTCGTCTCCAACTTCATCACGAAGAATCGTCCCGGCACGGGCGGCGCGGTGATCGCGGCGGTCGGGTTCGATCCGATCATCGGTCAGAACGCCGCGGCGCCCGATCGCTCTCGCACGATGGACGAGCCGGTCTCGAATTACCCCTCGGGCACGCAGCGCAGCGAACTGCAGGAGCCGATCGATTTCGTGGTGGCGACCGCGGGCGCGTACTTTTTCGTTCCCTCGGTCTCCGCATTGCTGCACGTGCTGACGGCGCCGCTCGCAGCCGCGGCCGCGTCGCTGATCGTGGAGCGCGGCAACGAGCCCTCGCCGGCGACGCCGGATCTCGCTCGTTCGACCGGCTAGTGAAAGTTGCGCGGCCGCACGCCGTCCGTCGTGCCTTTGGCGTCGAGCGGCCAGAAGCGCTTCGCAAGCAGATCGATGCAGCCTTGTTCCTTCTGCAGCGTGCCCTCGATCACGAGCGAGGTCGCGCTGCGGATCAGGCGGCGGTTGCGTTCGTAGACGGCGGGGTTGACGATCACGTTCACGAGCCCCGTCTCGTCCTCGAGCGTCAGAAAGACGAAGCCCTTCGCCGTTCCCGGGCGCTGGCGCGTGATCACGAGGCCGCCGACGCGGCAGACCAAATGATTGGGCATCGCTTCCAGACGCGCGGCGGCGAGCACGCCGAGCCGGTCGAGCTCTGCCCGCACGTGCGCGATCGGCTGCCGTTCGGGTGAGACGCCGGTCCCCCAGATGTCCAGATGCGTGCGCTCGACCGGCGAGAGCGGGGAGAATGCCGGCGCCGGCTCCGCGGTCTCCATCAACTTGCCGAGCGCACCGCGGGCTTCGCGCTCGTCGAGCGCGCGCACGGCCCACATCGCTTCACGCCGCGCGGCGAACCACGGTGCGAAAGCATCCGAGATCGCGAGGCTCTCGAGCGATTCTTTCGCGAGCTGCGTGCGACGCGCGAACGCGACGAGATCTTCGAAGGGGCCGCCCGCGAGCGCGCGTTCGAGTTGCGCGCGCTGGGCTTCGCCCAGGCCCCGGATCAGGTGGAATCCCAGGCGCAATGCGCCCTCGCCGTCGACGAAGCTGTAGAACTCGCTCGAGTTGACGGCGATCGGCTTCACGGCGACGCCGTGGCGTTTCGCGTCGTTGAGCAGCACTTCGGTCGAATAGAAGCCCATCGGCTGCACGTTCAGGATCGCGGCGCAGAAGATCGCGGGCTCGTGGCACTTCACGTACGCCGACGCGTACGAGAGCAGCGCGAAGCTCGCCGCGTGCGATTCGGGGAAACCGTAATCGGCGAAGCCTTGCAGCATGTGATAGAGCTGATCGGCCGCGGCGCGATCGATGCCGTTGCTCACCATGCCGTCGATCAGCTTCGGATAGATCTCCGACATGCGCTCGCGCGAACGCTTGTGCCCCATCGCACGGCGCAGCTGATCGGCTTGCCCCGGCGAGAAGCCCGCGGCTTCGATCGCCATGCGCATCCCCTGTTCTTGAAAGAGCGGGACGCCTAGCGTACGTTCGAGCACCGGTTTGAGTTTGGGGTGCGGATACGTCACGGGTTCGAGGCCGTTGCGGCGGCGCAGGAACGGATGGATCATGTCGCCCTGGATCGGGCCCGGGCGGATGATCGCGACCTGCATCACGATATCGTAAAAACACGCCGGGCGCATGCGCGGCAACATCGATTGCTGCGCGCGCGATTCGATCTGGAAGACGCCGACGGTGTCGGCTTTCTGCATCATCGTGTAGGTCGGTTTGTCGTCGGCCGGGATCGCGGCGAGCGAGAGCTTCGCGCGTTCGGGATAACGGCGCGCGTGTAAGGCGAATGCGTCGCGCAGGAGCGACAGCATTCCGAGGCCCAGCAAGTCGATCTTGATCAAGCCGAGATCGCCGAGATCGTCCTTGTCCCACTGCACGATCGTGCGATCGCGCATCGTCGCCCATTCGACCGGCGCGACTTGCACGAGCGGATCGCGCGTGATCACCATGCCGCCGGAGTGGATCCCCATGTGGCGCGGGAATCCGTCGATGCGGCGACAGAACGCGAGCAGACGCGCGCCGGTTTCGCCCGAGATCGGCGCGGCGATGTCCGGATCCGGGTTCGGGCCGAGATCCTTCGCGTCGAAGCCGTAGTAATCGCCGGGTTGGGGTTTTCGTTTCGCTGCGGCTGTGTCGCTGGGCCCGGGCTCCAACCGGCGCGCACCTAGGTAGGGCTCCGGGGCGGGGTGAGGGGTCGGCGGGGCCTCCAGCTTTCCCGCGGAGCCATGGATGGCGGGAGCGGGAAAGTGGAGGAGTAGCGATTTCGCAGGATGCGAAATCGCGGGCGTCCCCGACGATCCCTCACCCCGCCCCGGAGCCCGGGCCCTACCTGAGTGTCGCGCATCGCCGTTGGCGCTTGCATCGTCGTCGGCCGTTGCCGGCGGCTCCTCGCTTTCGTCGCGGGAGGGGCGGATGTTGGAGCCGCTGTCGAGGTCTCGGCGGCGGAGGATGGAGTGCGGAAGCGCGCGGGCTGGGCCTTCGTCGGTGCCGACGGCGCCTTCGAGGGATTCGCGGGCGTCGTATTCTTTGGCGACGGCGTCGACTTGGGCGAGGGAGAGGCCGAGGGCTTTTCCGACGTCGCGGATCGCGGAGCGGGTGCGGTAGGTGATCGTTTCGGCGGCCATCGCGGCGTGTTCGCGGCCGTAGCGCGAGTAGACGTACTGGATCACTTTTTCGCGGTCTTGGTGCGCGAAATCGATGTCGATGTCGGGGACCTCGCGGCGCTCTTCGGAGAGGAAGCGCTCGAAGAGCAAGTCCATGCCGATCGGGTCGACGGCGGTGATGCCGAGGGCGTAGCAGACGGCGGAGTTTGCGGCGGAGCCGCGGCCTTGCGCGAGGACGCCGAACTCTTCGGCGGCGCGCGAGATGTCCCAGACGACCAGGAAATAGCCGGCGAGATCGAGGCGGGCGATGATGCCGAGTTCGTATTCGAGTTGGCGCTCGGCTTTGGAAGAGAGGGGGTGGCCGTAGCGTTTGCGGGCGCCGCGGTAGACGAGCGTTCGGAGATAGGATTGGGGGCTCGTCTCTTCGGGCGGGATCGGGAAGAGCGGGAATTGGCCGGCGAGTTTGTCGAGGCGGAACGTGCAGCGTTCGGCGATCGCGAGCGTGTTCGCGATCGCTTTGGGATAGGGTGAGAAAATGCGCGCCATTTGGGCGGGCGACTTCAGGTGGAACTCGTGGTTGGGGAGCAGGAGCGTGCCGGCGCTTTCGAGGTTCGTGCCGTGCTTGATGCAGGTCAGGATGTCGCAGAGCAGCGCGTCGTCGCGCGCGGCGTACGCGACGCCGTTCGTCGCGACGTAGGGGATGCCGGTCGCGGCGGCGAGTTCGAGACTCGCGGCGCACGTGCGCGCATCTTCGGGGCGCAGATGGTGCTGCAGTTCGAGATAGAAGCGGCCTTCGAAGAGGTCGCGCAAGGTTGCGGCGCGTTCGCGGGCGCCGGCGGCGTCGCCGCGCAGGAGCGCTTCTTCGGCGTAGCCGTGCGCGGCACCGGAGAGGGCGATCAGGCCCGTGGTGCGGCCGGCGAGATCGTCGAGGCGCAGACGGGCGTCGCGTTTGCGGCCGCGCAGTTGGGCCGCGGAGATCGCGTGGGCGAGGTTGGCGTAGCCGCGCTCGTCTTCGGCGAGCAGCACGAGGCGCGGGAAGCGGGCGAGTTCGCGCGGCGTGAGGGTGCGCCGCTTGGGGCGGAGCGCGGGGAACTCCATCGTCAGCTCGACGCCGCAGAGCGGAGCGAGCGGCGTGGGCTTGGCGGCCTTCGCGAAGCGGACGGAGCCGTAGAGGCCGTCGCGATCCGTCAGGGCGAGCGCGGCCAGGCCGAGCGCGACGGCGCGCTCGACCAGTTCCTCAGGGTGTGCGGCTCCCTCCAGAAACGTGAAATTCGAGCGAGCGTGAAGCTCGGCGTAGCGCGGGGCAGGCATGGGAGGCCATGGTAGTCGAACGTATGTTCGTAGTCAAGGGCACGTCCGCGCGCCGGGTTTAGGCTGGCGATGCGCCATTCGCAGTGGTGCGCATTCGGCAAACAGACGTGTGTCCGCTCTTTCTATTAATCGCGTCGCACTTGCGGCAAACTCGGGGAGTGATACAGCAATGCGCTTCGCGCCGTCTTTTCGCACTCCGGTCATCCACGGTTTCCCGCACAGGGCGCGTAATCTATTGCTTTGAAAATGTCCGGCCGATGACGGAGCTGCGATACCAAACGTCTGCACGACGGTGATCTAGAAGGGCTCCCGCCAGGCGACGCGCAGGCGGTGCTAGACGCTATCGAGGCTTACGTGACGAGTGGGATCGGCGACGTGAAAAAGCTCAAGGCCTTCAAACCGCCGACATGGCGGCTGCGCGTTGGACGCTTTCGCGTCTTGTTTTGCCGCGAGGGTTCTACTATCGTCGTCGTAAACGTGAAGGCTCGGTCAGACGCCTACCGTTGACGAGTTAGGGGCGGATCTCGGTTCTCAGTTGATCCGCCGTGTAACGGCGGCCGTCGTCTTCGCGCGCAGCGGCCTCCAGTGCGGCGATTTCATCCGGCTCGGCGTCGACCTCCTCAGCAAGCAGCATGGAAACGAGCACGGCATCGCCGGCCCGAGCGGCCTCCAGCACTTCGTCGGTAATGCGAACGTCGCGTCCAAGGGGCAAGAAGGCAGCGATTGCGGACGCTGCGCGGAGCGCTTCTTCGTCGGTCGCCCCGACCGACCGCAGCCGATCCAAGACTGTCACAGTGGTGCAGCTTCGGGGACTCCGCTCGCGGAGCCTCGCGTGCCGTGCTAGATCGTCGGGCGTGCTCGGTCGCTCGAGGTCCGGGAGCCGGCCTAACGCCGGGCGGCGCGTGATCTCGGAGGAGTTTGGGCGCCGGAACGCTTAGGAGCGCCGATGCAATATCGCCAGCTTGGACGTTGGGGCATCAAGGTCTCCGCCATTGGCCTGGGCTCTTGGCTGACGTACGGACGGAACGTCGACGAAGAGAGCGCGCGCACGTGCATCCGGCGTGCGTACGAGCGCGGCGTGACGTTTTTCGATACGGCGAACGTCTATGCGCGCGGGCGCTCGGAGGAGATGGTCGGGCGCGCGGTCGCGGAGTTTCCGCGCGATTCGGTCGTGCTCGCGACGAAGGTCTTCTTTCCGATGGGGGATGGGCCGAACGATCGGGGGCTTTCGCGCAAACACGTCACGGAGCAGTTGCATCAGTCGCTGCGGCGGCTCGACACGGACTACATCGACCTCTACCAGTGCCATCGGTACGATCGCTCGACCCCGCTCGAAGAGACGGCTTCCGTGATGAACGATCTCGTGCACGCGGGCAAGATTCTCTATTGGGGCGTCTCTGAATGGAACGCGGATCAGATCGGAGCGGCCGTGATGCTCTGCCGGGCGCGCGGCTGGAGCGAGCCCGTGAGCAACCAGCCGCAATATAGCGCGCTGTGGCGGCGCATCGAAGAGCGCGTCTTGCCGGCGTGCGCGCAGTACGGCATCGGAAACGTCGTGTGGTCGCCGCTCGCGATGGGCGTGCTGACCGGCAAGTACACGAGCGTCGCGCATCCGCCGAGCGGATCGCGCGCGGCGAGCCGCGAGCTCGAGATGATGGAAGATTACTTCAAGCAGCCGATCTTGGATGCCGTGCAGCGTGTCGTGCCGCTCGCGAAGGAGGCGGGCTGTACGCTCTCGCAACTCGCGCTTGCGTGGTGTCTGCGGCGTAGCGAGATCAGCAGCACGATCGTCGGTGCAACGCGGCCCGAGCAGATCGACGACAACGCCGCCGCCGCGAGCCTTAAGATCGATCCGGCGCTCTTCGCGCGGATGGACGCGATCCTGCAGCCCGTCGCGCCGCACGAGCCGTATCACGCCTAGCCTGCTGCGTTAGATGCGCGACGTCGCGTTCGGCCTACAAGTGGACGCGTAAACGGGCAGAACGCATCGGATGTGATTGCCGAGCGCCGTGCGGTCCACGTGGAAGCTTCGCGAGAGCTCGCAGACGATGCGCAGGCCGCGGCCTCCGTCGGCCGTCGCCGAGGGCCGCTCGCAGCGCGAATCGAACGCCGGACCGCGATCCCAGACGTGCAGCACGGCTTCGTCGCCGTCCCATTCAAACGCGTAGGAGGCGGGGCCGTCGCCGTAGCGCAGCGCATTGCTCAAGAGTTCGGTGACGATCACTTGCGCAGCCTGAAAGTCAGAGGATGCGATGTCGGCCGCGTGCCGCAGTTCGTCCATCATGCGGAAGCGTGCCGTTGCAAGCTCTGAGAACCGGTCGATGGTGTTTTCTTTCATCGCGGCTCAGGAAGCGCCGAAGCGCCCCGATATAGCCCTCCTACCGCTCCGTACCCAGGGTCCCCGGGGGTTATTCCTAGGAGCGGGGGATAAGAGGCGCAAACGTGACGTGGACTGATGCCGATCCTCCGGCGATTTCACCTCTCCACGTTCGTCGGAGCGCTGGCGCTGGTTGCGGTCGCGTTCCCGGTCGTGGTCGCGGTCGGGCTGTATCATCTGAACTCCGCGAGCCGCGACTTCTCGGATGCTGCCGTCTTGCGCGCGGCGCAGCGCGCGAACGCGGAGCTGCTGAAGCTGCAGATCGATGAGGAGACCGGGCTGCGCGGCTTCATCGTCACCGGGCATCGGCTCTACCTCGACCCTTACGAGCAGGCCCAGCGGCGCTTTCCCGCCGTTCAAGCCGAGTTGCAACGCGGCCTGGAGCAGAGCGGCATCTTGCCGGAGTTGCGCGGACCATATCAGGAGCTTTTGAGCACGCATGCGGCGTGGATCGCGCAAGTTGCGACACCGATCCTGCGAAGCGGGACGACCGTCGCACGGCAAAGGACGGGCAAGGCATACATCGACCGCTTTCGCGCGGCGAATGCGTCGATCGACCAAACGGTGAACGTGGGGGCGGCCAAGCTGCGCGACCGCGCGCAACAGGATCTCAGCCGCGGCGTCGCGCTGTTCGCCAGCGCCATCGTCCTGTTCATCGGGGCGGCAGTCATGCTGGTCGCGAGCCAGCGGCGGCTGCGCAGCGATCTCGAGCGGGAGCGCGGGATCGTCGCCTCGCTTCAGCGCGCCTTCGTCAGCCGCCACCAGGTCGTGCCCTCGGTCGACGTGGGCGTCGCCTATCGTTCGGCGACCGAAGGGACGTTCGTCGGCGGCGACGTCTTCGACGTGAGCCTGCTGACGGACAAGCGTGCGCTTATTATGGTTGCCGACGTTAGCGGTAAGGGCGTCGGAGCCGCGGTCGAGACCGCATTCGTGAAGTACGCGATCCGTGCGCTTGCGCGCGCCACGGCTTCGCCCGCGGAGATCCTTCGGCAACTCAATCAGATGTACGGGCAAGACGCCGACCGCTGGGGGTCGGGATCGTTCATCGTGCTGTTTCTCGCGATCCTCGATCTGCAGACGCACGAGCTGCGGTATGCGAGCGCCGGGCACGGGTCGGCCTTCTTACGCCGGGGCGCGGCGGTGCAGACGCTCGCCGTGACCGGACCGGCGCTCGGCATCATCGACGACGCGGGCTACGCTGAAGAGCGCCTCGAACTGCGTCCGTTGGACGCCTTGCTCGTCGTCACCGACGGCTTGACGGAATCGCGTGACGGGCGCGGCGCTCTGCTGACCGAGGACGGCGTGGCCGATTGGTTCTCGCACTCGAGCCGCAGCGCAAGCGCGCAAACCGTCGTCGACGCGATGCTCGAACGCGCTTTCGAACGCGCCGGAGGCCACATCGGCGACGATCTCGCCGTCGTGTGCGCTCGCGTCACGGAAAGCGGCGAGCGGCCGGCGGCTCGCCGCGTCATTCTCAGCCCGCCTCGCCTGCCGTCGCCTCGATAACGCGCGCCGTGGGCGCGGCGAGGCACGCGCGGTTTTCGCTCGCCGATCCACGGGAACTCGATAGGCCCGGCGCTGCGCCGGTCCTACCGAAATCGGAAGCGGTTCTGCATGGGCATTCTCGCGTGGATCGTCCTCGGCCTCATCGTCGGACTGCTCGCGAAGGCGGCGGTGCCTGGTGAAGGCCCCGGCGGCATCGCCGGCGACATCGTCGTCGGTATCGTCGGCGCGCTGCTCGGCGGCTGGCTGTTCCGGCAGTTCGGTCACGCGGGCGTGACCGGCTTCGATCTTTATAGTTTGGCCGTCGCATTCGTCGGCGCCGTCGTCCTTCTCACCGTGCTCCGGCTCTTCAGCCGCCGAACCGTCTGAAAGCAAGCGGCCCAAACGGCCTCCCAGGTGCTGCGCTCGCCTCGATATGGAAGGTGTCCATGCGTGTAGCGCCTTAGCAACAGGCATGGCCGCGAGTTTCGTCACCGAGTCCACGCGCGGATATCCCGTGTTTCGCGTGCGCGGCGAGGTCGACTTCTCGCATCAGACGGAATTCGAAGCGGCGTTGCGTCTGCTGCCCGTGGAAGGCGGCTCTGCCGCGATCGTCTCGTTTGAAGAGTGCACGTTCTTCGATAGTTCGATCGTGGGCGCACTCATGAAATACTGGCGTTCGCCCGAGCGCGCGTGGGACGTCGTCTTGGTCACGAAGCCGGCGAATCCCGCGAATCGCGTATTCGATATCGTGGGCATCGATCGCGTCTATCCGGTCGAACATTCGATCGACGCTGCCGTTACGCGTGCGAAGGCGCTTGCCGCCGCGCGCGCCGGCGATGCCGCGCCCGGGTAGAGCACACCGGAACTCACTCGCGCGTTTGGATCGACGGGGCCGGGGCAGCATGGGAATGGAGGTTCACATGTCTGCTGATAACTCGTCCCAAAACGCCGGTGATAAAGTCCAGGATGCCGCCGAGCGGACCAAGGAAGCCGTGAAGTCCGCCGTGCACGATGCGGGGGAAGCGCTGCGCGGCGGCGCCGAGCTCTTCAAGAAAGACCTCGAAAACGTCAAGGATGCGGTCAACGAGAAGCTGCATCGCGACGCTGCCGAAGCCGAGCGCGCGCGCCGAGAGACGAACTTGACCGCGAGCGAACGCGTCGCCTCCGTTGCGAACGAAATCAAAAACAACGCGCAGGCCGATGTCGACGAGCTCAAGCAGGCCGCGCGTAAACAGTCGCCTTAGATCTTGTGGCGCAGCCGCTCCAGCGCGCGCCGCTGGATGCGCGAGATCTGCATCTGTGAGATGCCGAAGCGGACGGCGATCTGTTCCTGCGTGCGGCCTTCCCAGAACCGCAGATAGAGCACCGCCCGCTCTCGCCCGTCCAAGAGCTTGAGCGCGCGCGAGAGCACGTCGCGGTCCGCAACTCGCTCGAGTTGCGGGTCGCGCTCGCCAATCAGATCGGCGAGCGTCGCTTGCCCTTCCGACTCGGCGTTGATCTCGAGATCGAGCGAGAGCAAGTCACTGACGCGCCCGAGTTCTTGCGCCTCTAACAGATCTTCCACCGACACGTTCAGTTGGGCGGCGATCTCGGCGGGCGTCGGGCGGCGGCCCAGACGTATCGCCAGCTCGTCGCCGATGCGGAAGGATGCTGCATGCAGCTCCTGCAGGCGTCTGGGAGATTTGAACGGCCGTAGCCGGTCGCGCAAATGATGGCGAATCTCACCGAGCACGAGCGGCGTCGCATACGACTTGAACGCAACGCCGAAGCTTGGTTGAAACCGGTCGATCGCCTTCAAGAGCCCGATCATGCCGACTTGCACGAGATCGTCGACGGGTTCCCCGCGCCCTTCGAACTTGCGCGCGAGGAAGCGGACGAACGACGCGCTCGTGGCGACGATCTCGTCGCGCATGTGCTGGTACTCCGCAAGCCCCTCCGGGTCTTTGCGCGCCCGCACCACCGCAAGGCGGGCGTACAGATCGCCGGGCACGGCTATAGCGGGGTCAGGCTCTTCGACAGGCGGCAGTACATGCCGTCGCCGTCGAAACCAATATCGGCCTCATCGACCACCGAACGAATGACGTATTCCGCAGCCTCGAGCGTCTCGCGTTGCTCCTCGCTGAGCGCGGGTTCGGAGGCCCCGCGAAACCCGCGCACCGAGAGGAACAGTTTTCCCGGCTCCGTCGTCGCTTCGACGATCAACGAGCGCTCGGGGTCCGATTGCAGGACGCAAAGGGCGCATGCTTCGGAGGCGGCGAGCCGCAGATCGTCGACCTCATGGTCGTCGAAGGCAAGCTTGCTCGCTACGCCCGCGACGGCCAGACGAACGATCCCAACCCACTCCGAACGCGACGGGACTTCCAACGTCATGCGGCCGTACCGCCTCGCTTCAGGCATGAGCCTTCCTACGAGCTTTATCGGACGGAGGCCTCTAGCAGGCGTTTACGCGCGCGAGCGAAGTGGGAACAGCCGAATATGAGAGTCTTGTTCGTGGGGTCTTATCCGCCGCGCGAATGTGGAATTGCCACGTTCACGCGGGATCTGGTCGCCGGCATCGGCGGCTCCGGGCTGGCGACGTGCGACGTCATAGCGATCGACGAGCAGGCGGGGATCGACCGGGAGTATCCACCCGAAGTCGTCGCGCGCATCGCGCGCGACGATCGTGCGTCGTATTTTGCCGCTGCACAGTTCGCGAATGCTCGCCCGTACGACGTAGTGTGCGTGCAGCACGAATACGGCTTGTTCGGCGGACACGTCGGAGGAATGTTCCTGCATTTCGTCAGGGCGCTTCGCAAGCCGCTCGTCGTCTCGATGCACACGGTCCTTTCTGCGCCCTGCACCGCGATGCGCGAAGTCGCGCAAGAGATCGGCAAGCGGGCCGATAAGGTGGTCGTGCTCTCCCCCTCCGGCGCAGGAATCCTCCAATCCGCGTACGGCCTCGCCAGCGACAACATCGAGATGATCCATCATGGCGTGCCGGACGTGCCGTACACGAGAACTGCGGCGGCGAAAGCGCACCTTGGCCTGAACGGGCGCAAGGTGGTGACGACGTTCGGGCTGCTCAACAGCGGCAAAGGGATCGAATACGCGATCGATGCGATCGACGCGATCCGGCGCAAGCACCCCGATGTGCTGTACATGGTGCTGGGCAAGACGCATCCCGGCGTATTGAAGTTCGAAGGTGAAGCCTATCGCCAGCGGCTGGCGGCGCGAATCAAAGAGCGCGCCCTGCAGAGGAACGTGACCTTCGTCGATCGCTACTTCGCCATCGGCGAGTTGCTGGAATATCTTGGTGCGACCGATATTTACGTCACGCCGTATCTCGAGCGAGACCAAATCGTCAGCGGCACGCTCGCCTATGCGGTGGGCTGCGGCAAGCCGGTGGTTTCGACGCCGTATCGCTACGCGGTCGATTTGCTGGCGGACGGCCGCGGCGTCCTTTGCGACTTCGCGGATGCACGGTCCCTGTCGAGCGCGTTTGACCAACTGCTGAGCGATGACGCGCTGCGCGCGGGAATCACCGCGAAGGCGTGGGCGTTCGGGCGGCAGATGACGTGGGAGAACGTTGCGCGCGACTATACGAAGCTCTTCAAGCGCGTCCAGACCAGCGAGAAGCTGCTCACCGCCTACGTCGCGTAGCAGTCGCGATCGGTCAAGAAACTCCGGTTGCGCTCACGAGTTGCTGCTGGGCCCGGTGCCAGGAATCCATCGCCGTCAGCACGCCGACTTGCGACTCGCCGATCGAAGCAGCGATGCCCGTGAGCGCGAGCTCCGCACGCAGGCGCTCTCGTACTCGCAGCGCCGAAGCATCGTCGCTCTCGACGGCCAGAATACCGAATTCCGCCGTGCCCACCCGCGCGATGATGTCGCTCGAGCGCATGACGCGCACGAGCGCCGCGGCAACGACCTGCAGCAGCCGCTCGGATAAGGCGGGTCCTTCGCGCGCGCTCCGCTCGTCCCAGCCGGTGAGATCGATAGCGAAGAGCGTCGCGGAGCGGTTGTAGCGCCGTACCCGGACCTCTTCTTTCCAAGTGAAGAGTTCCCAACCCCGGCGGTTCAGGAGTCCGGTTACCGGGTCGCGCAACATGCGCGCTTGCGTGCGCCCGAACTGACTTTGATACGCGCGAACTTGAGCGTCGCGCGCCAACAGGCCGTTGAGCAAACGCAGCGACGATGCGATCAACGTGCGGTGCCGCTCGATCTCGGAATACGGTATGACGTGCGTGACTCCGCACAAGAAGCCGTCGAGCCGGTGCGTTCCGATCAGCGGCGCTCCCAGGAGGTACGCGGGCGCCGGCTTTTCCGGCGGGGTCTGCGAGGCGAGCTGCACGTTCCCGAGCGGGGCGATCAGCAAGGGCAGGACCTCATCGGGGCCCCTGCCGAGCGCGGCGTGGAGCACGTCCGCGAAGAGTTGCGCATCGGCAGCCTCGAGCCGCCGATCGCCGGGCCCGACGGAGGCCCAGCCGGCCCCGAGCCTGCGCACGACATACCAGGAGCGCACGCCGGTATAGCGCCGCAAGAGATCGGCGACCAGACTCGCAGCGCCCTCGAAGGAGTCGCACCCTTCGAAGGGTCTGGCGGCTTCGAACAGCGGTAGGCCTGGCGCGCCCGCCTGATGCGCGCCCCGGCCTACGAGTCCGCCATGCTCCGCTCTCATAAACGCCTGTCCCGCATCGTCGATCCGGGATTCGCCGGGACTGTTTCCCGGCGCGCCGCGTAGCGCGTCCTTGCGCGATGCGTCCCAAGACTATACGCGCGCATCGCGTGCGCGGACAATCGCGAGATTGGGGGATATTTTCTGCGAAAGCAATCGCCCGCTTACAGGGGGCGGTCGCGCTCGGAGGCAGGGCGCGCGTAGGTCGCGATGCCCGCCGGCGTCGCGACGCCGGGGGGCACGAATTCATCGGCGACCGGCGGCCCGTAGCTTTGCACGATCGGCAGCACGCCGGCCCACAGCGCACTCGGCAAATCGGCCGGCGCGTCAACGGGCGGCTCGTTGCGCGTTTTCGCCGAGGCTTGGCCGATTTCGAACGCGACGACGCTCGTTGCCGCCAGCTCGCTTTGGCTGGGCCCGCGCGCGTCGCGCGTGCGGCCCGGAACGATGTGCTCGACGATGCATTCGAGCGCGCGCGCTTTCTCTTGCGGATCCGTGACGAGGCTGCCCGTTCCGAACAAGACGACGGAGCGATAGTTCAGCGAGTGATTGAACGTGCTGCGCGCGAGCACGAGCGCATCGAGCAAGGTGACGGTCAAGCAGATCTCCGCCCCGCTTGCGAGCGAGCCGAGCGTGCGGCTGGCGTTGGAACCGTGGAGATAGAGCGTGTCACCGGAGCGCCCGTAACTCATCGGAATGACCACGGGCCCGCCTTCGTACACGAAGCCGACGTGGATGACGAGCGCTTCATCGAGGATCGCATCGATCGTCGCGCGATCGTATGCTGCACGGTCGGGATGACGGCGGACTTTGGCGCGTTCGGTGTTCATCCCGGCCGCTTCGCCGGTGCGCCTTCCCGTGCTTGCCGCGAAAATCGCGGGGTTGTCAATCGTAGAGGCCGCGCAAAACCCACGCACCGCGTTCGCAGGCGATGCGGACGAGCGAGCCGTCGGCTAAGAGCGCGTCGTATTCGTCGCGCTCGAGCGGTTCGCCCCACCAGCTTTCGCTGACGCGCCAGGGGCCCGTGATATCGAGAACGGCCTGCGCGCCGACGTAGGCCGGGCGGCCGCGCGCGAGCCGCACCTCGAGCGGGCGCGGTTCGATCAAGCGCAAACCGAGCGTGCAGACGGGGAGCGCGGCGCGCGCGGGGGCGCTCTCGCCGGCACTCGCGGGACGGTCCGGTGCGAACGGCGCGTACCGGAAACGCGCTTCGTACCGATTGCCTTCCGCAAGCTCGGCACGGCAGGCCGCCTGTGGCCCCAGCGTCGCCTCGATGCGCGCGAGCGCGATCGCGATGACTTCGGGATCGGGATCGGTGCCGGCAAAGAGCGAGAGCGCGGAGCCGCCGGGTTCGAGCCGCTCGGCGCCCAAGCGCAGGCCGCTGACGGGCGCGCGCAGCGTCACGCCTTCCAAGCGCGTGCGCAAGAGCTCGAAGAGCGTCGCTGCTTGGGCGGTCGCTTGCGCGAGCACGGCCGGGATCTCGAGCGTCTCGCCGTCGTCGCATTCGAGCGCGAGGCGCAGGAAGCCGCAGCGCATCCCGGCGTACGCGAGATCGTCGCTCACGCGCGCGACGAGCGTGCGCAGCGCGAAGAGGAGCTGCTCTTCGCGTTCCGCGGTCCCTTCGCCGTAGAGCGAACGATCGATGCGCAGCGCGCGCGGGCGCGGCACGAGCGGCGCATCGTCGCAGCCGCGCGCGCAGGCGTGCAGGCGCGCGGACTCGGGGCCGAAGCGCCGCACGAACGGGCCGTGCGGGAGCGCGGCAAGTTCGCCGAGCGTGCGGATGCCGAGTAGCGTGAGGCGCTGCAGCGTCGCCGGGTCGAACGCGAGGATATCCAGCGGGAACGGCGCGACGAACGCGCGCTCTTCGCCTTCGCGAACGACGCTGTGTCCGGCGAGCGCCGCGACGCGCGCCGTGAATTTGTTCGGCGCGACCGCGAGGGAGAACGGCAGCGGGCTCTCGAGCGCCTCGCGCACGGTCGCCCGCCAGCGTTCGGGCGTACCTTCGATGCCGCGCATCTCGAGGAACGCCGTCCCCTCGCCTGCGTCTTCGACGAGCGGCGAGGCGGCGTCGAGCGTGTCGAGGAGCGCTTCCCACGTCGCACGGTTGCGCGCGGGATCGTCGACGACGAGCGCCGCCTCGCGCGCGGCGGCGCTCGCCTGCAGGAGCGTCATGCCGATGCGAGCGCCCAGCGCCTGCGCCCCCGCATCGCAAGCGACGATGTGCCCGCGTTCGAGCCGGTCGGCCACGAGCACCGGGCGCTCGCGCAGCTCGGGCCGGGCGAACCGCGCGATCTCGACCTTATAGTGCGGAACGAGCGCGCAGAGGATCGGCATGGAGCCGCCGCCCCCGGCTAGGGCTGGGCCGGGGTCAGCCGGCTCGGCGCGGCGGGGCTTGCGAACGCGGGGCTAGGGGGTGATAGAGACATTGGAAGGCTATTGTAATCGAACGCACGTTCGTAAACAACGGGTTCCCTTGCTTAAATCTGGTCAGAATTATAAACTAGATTTATGAAGACGGTCGGCGTATTCGATGCCAAGAGTCACCTTTCGGAACTGATCGAGAGCGGTGAGGTCATCACGATCACCAAGCACGGCCGCCCGGTGGCGACGCTGAGCCCGATCCGTCGTAGCGCAGCCGGCGTCGTGGCCCGCATACGCGCCAACCGTTGCGTTCAGGCTACAACGGAGGAGGTCGTCGCCTTGGTGCATGAGGGGCGCCGGTAATGCCGATCGTCATCGACGCGACCATCGCGATCGATTGGTTTCTCACCGAGCCCAGCAGCACCGCCGAAAGGGCGCTCGATGCGCTCGCGGCGGAGGGCGCGATCGTGCCGTCGCTGTGGCGCTGGGAAATCCAGGATGTCTTGCGCCGCCTCGAGCTCGGTGGCCGGCTCACCAAACCGATCGACTTCATCCGCACCGAATTGCGTGAATTGCCGATCTCCGTCGACGACGGCTTGACCGGCTTGTTCGGCGATGAGGCGCGTATCGCACGGCGGTACAACCTGACGGTGTACGATGCGGCGTACATCGAGTTGGCGCTGCGCCTGCGCGCTCCGCTCGCGACGACCGACAAGGCGCTTGCGGCTGCTGCGAAGGCGGCGAACGTCGCGTGGTAGTCAGTTCACGGTGACGGTGAACGTGAAGCTGCCCTGGATGGCGCCGGCGACGGTCGCGGGGGCGAGCGGCGCGTTCAGCGAGTACGTCACCGAAGCGCCGGTGGTCAGCGTCGCGGTCGTCGAGGCCGTGGGATAGGAGCAGCACGTGAACGCGGGCGACCCGGCGACGAGCGTCGTGTTCGCGGGGATCGCGTCGCTGAGCGCGGGCCCGACGGCGTTCGACGCGCCCGCGTTCGTGAAGTAGATCGTGTAGGTGATCGCGTCGCCTGGTTTCACGCCGGCCGTGTAGTTGACCGTGCCGAGCACGCCCGCGGGATTGCCCGCATCGGGCGGCGGTATGGTCGTGACGCCGTTCGAAACGACCTTGGTGATCCGCTTGTAGAGCGTGACGCTCGGCGGCGCGAGCGGAAACGTGAAGTTCTGAACGACGGCGCTGCCCGAAGCATCCGAGACGATCTGCGTGTACGTCTGGCCCGAGGCCGTGTCTTTCGCGGTCAGGGAGACGCTCGACGCGGAGGCCGCCGGCGGCAGGTTGTATCCGTAGCAGCCGTTGACGTCGGTCGTCAGCGTGGTCGCCGCGCCGCCGTTGACGCTGACGCTGACCGTCTCGCCGCTCTTGCCCACGCCGGACTTCGTGACTTGCCCGTAGATGACGCCTTGCGTCGGCGTCGTCAGCGCACCGGCGCCCGGCGGCTTCCACGAATACTCGAACGCCGATTGTCCGCCTTCGACTTCGAAATACTCCCACGTCAGCCAATACAGATTGCTCGCGCAGGCGCTGCCTGCGCCGGCGGCGGCGATGCTCACCGTCCCCGTCTTGGACGCGATCGATTGGACGTTCCCGTTGTTGACGACGGCGGTCCCCGCCGTAAGGCCGGTCGCGTTCTGGAAATTTCCCGGCTGCGCGTAGGTGAAGGCCGCCGGCGCGATGACGAACCAGCTGCCGTCGTCGCTATCGGTCTCGAGCGTGAAGGTGCCGTTGTTGACGTTCGATGCCGTTCCCGAATCCACGTAGAACGGCCACGATTGCACGGCCACGAATTCGTGAACGGCGCCCGCCACGGAGCCGGACGCGGCGTCGCAATCCGGCGTATTGGTGTACATGAAGTCCGCGGTCGTCGTGCACGTCAAGAGCGCGGTGCCGGCCAGTTGGTTCGCGGAGAGGGTCAGGTCGACCGGAGCGCCGAGCGAGCCGCCGAACGTCGATGCGCTGGATAAGAACGCGCCCGCCGGCGGGGTCGCGCTGCCGAAGGCGGTGGCCGCCGCGTTGAACAGCGACGGCTCCACCGCGTTGGAAAAGACCGTCAGGCCGCCGCCGCTCAACTGGTAGACGTACACGGGCGCGCCGGGTTGGGAGAGCGCCGCCGAAGCCGGAAGCCCGGCCTGCGCGGCCAGCGTCACGGCTATGGCAAGAAGGGCACGTACGAAGGCACGTCGCGCACGGGCGTAACTGATCGGCAGAACTCTCCGAAGCGTCGGGCGTTTCTCGCGCATTCTCGCTCTGCCGGAAAAAATGATGCCGCGAGAGAGCGTTTTTGTTGCTTGAGGCCCGCGCCGCCTCGCAACTCGCCGGCGGAGACGCGCATCGGCACGCAGACCGTGCAGAGGAGCGCGATCAGCGCGGCGAGCAGGGCGATCGCGATCAGCGCGCGGCCGTATCGGCGCCGAGCGAGCGCGCCCTTCGAGCGGCTCAGGATGAGGGGGGCGTGCATTGTCACCCCAAGCCCGTCGAAGGGTGGGCGTGTCGAAGGGGCATGTCACCCTGAGCCGCTCGAAGGGTGCGCTCGCGCGTGGCGGCGAGCGGTGCGCCGTGCAACTCGAACGTCGCGCACGAGAAGTGCGCGAGCTTGCCGGGAGCGGCGCGCTTGTGTTTGAGGACGAGGGCCTGCGCGTCGATGCCGGCAAGCGTTCCGAAGAGCTGGGGCGTGCCGGCCCAGCGCACGCGCGCCGGTTGCAGCGCGATGCGCAGCGATGCGAAATAGCCGAGCTCGTTCGAGGCGCGCGCGTCGACGGTGACGACGACGAGCGCGTTCGTACGGTGCGCCAGGCTCGCCAGGCGCGTCCAACCGGCGGCGCTCAGCGCGGCATGCGGGATCGCGATGACGCCGAACGCCCCCGAACGCAGCAGGATCTCCGCCGCGCGCGCGATCTCGGCCGGCGTTTCGGTCGCGACGAGCAGCAGCCGCTCGAGCCGCACGCCCGCCGCCGCGAGTGCGGGCGGGTAAAGCCGTCCGGCGGCGGCCGTTTCGATCGAGGCGCCCATCCCGCCGGCCGTCGCCGCGGCCAGCAAGCGGCCTAGGAGTGCGGCGCGTCCGGACCCCGGCGGCCCTTCGAGCGTCGCGATGATCCCGCGCGGGAAGCCCCCGCCGAGCGCCGCGTCGAGCTCGCTGAGCCCGGTCGGGATCAGGCCCGCGGCGGCCGGAACGAAGGCGGCCGCCGAAGCCTCGCGGTGCCGCGCCCCGAGCGTCGCCCGCAGCCCGGCGAACGCCGCGCGCCGGGCCGCGGGGTCGAGATCGGACGGCCGGAGATCCGCATCGGTGGCCATTGGGAGAGCCATTATAATCGAACGTACGTTCGATGTCAACGGGAAGCGTCGTGGCGCCTTCGCAACCGAACACCTTCCGACGGCCTCGTATACGAAAGTATGCACGCCCAGCCGTCGCTCGTGGAATATGGCACCCGCCGGACGATGATCGTCATCGGGGTGATGGCCGCGACGTTGCTCCAAGTCCTCGATGCGACGATCGTGAACGTCGCGCTGCCGACCATTCAGGGCAATCTCGGCGCGACGCTCGATGAGGGGACCTGGATCATCACCGGCTACATCATCGCGGCCGTGATCGTCATTCCCCTGACGCCGTGGCTGCAGATGCGCTTCGGACGCACGCAGTATTACGTCGCGGCGATCGTCGGATTCACGCTGACCTCGGCGCTGTGCGGCATCTCGACATCGCTCTGGGAGCTGGTCTTCTTCCGCGTGCTGCAGGGCTTCTGCGGCGGCGGATTGATCGCGACGGGCCAGGCGATCCTGCGCGACACGTTCCCGCCGGAACAGATCGGGCGCAGCCAAGCGCTGATCTCGCTCGGCGCCGTCGTGGGCCCGAGCATCGGCCCCACGCTCGGCGGGATCCTGACGGACGCGTACTCCTGGAACTGGATCTTCTACATCAACATTCTGCCCGGGATCCTGGCGGCGGTCATGATCGCGACGACGCTGCGCAATCCCTCGACGCCCCGTAAGGTCCCCGTCGACGGTCTCGGGCTCTCGCTCTTGGCCCTGGGCTTGGGTTCGCTGCAGTACGTGCTGAACGAAGGCGAACGCAACGATTGGTTCAGCGACGAGCGGATCGTCGCGTTCAGCATCACGTCGGTCGTCGCGCTCAGCGGCTTCGTCTGGTGGGAGCTCTTCGGCGCGCGTTCGCCGATCGTCGATCTGCGCATCATGCGCAATCGAACGGTCGCGGCCGGCTGCGTGCTCGCGCTCACGCTCGGCTTCAGCCTGTTCGGCGGCATCGTGCTCGCGCCGCAGTTCAACCAATCGATCCTCGGCTTCACGGCGACGCTCTCCGGGGAATCGATCTTGATTCGAGCGCTCGCGATCCTCGCGGGCACGCCGCTGACGCTGTTCATGTTGAGCCGGCTGAAGGTGAACCCGCGCATCTTGCTCGCATCGGGGTTCCTGCTCGTCGTGGCTTCGTACGTGCTGCAGGCGCAGGTCACGACTTCGACGGCCGACTTCTGGACGTTTTGGTTCCCGCTCGCGCTCGGCGGGTTCGGCTTCTCGCAACTCTTCGTACCGCTGCTCGTCACGGTGCTCAGCAGCGTGCACGGGCTCGATACGGCGAAAGCGTCGGCGCTCGTCAGTCTTTCGCAGCAGCTCGGCGGTTCGATCTCGACGGCTGCGGTGGTGACGTCGCTCGCACAGCGTGATGCCTTGCATTACAGCTCGCTCGCGCAGGGCGTGACGTTGCGCAACCCCGCGGTCGCGGGCCTCGTGCAGCACGGCGCGAGTCTCGGCAGTCTGTACGGGCTCGTCGTGCAACAGGCGCAGACCCTCGCGTACGCCGATACGTTCCTGATGATCGGCTTCATCACGCTGTGCCTGACGCCGTGCGTGTTGCTGTTGCGCTCGCAGCGCGCGACCGTCGCGATCCAGCTCCCGGCGGAATAGGCCCGGCGTGGCGAGCGATCCGTTGCGTCTCGCGTTCACGCCGCCGTACGATCGCGCGAGCATGCTCGAGTACTTGCGGCGCAGGGCGATCCCCGGAGTCGAATCGCCCTTCGAGTGTCCGCGCGGCGGGACGGCCGGCGGGGCCGAAAAAACGTATCAGCGGGTCGTGCGGCTCGCGCATGGGTCGGCCGTCGTGGAACTCGTCGCGTTTGACGAAGCCGCGGCGGAATTCACGGCGGCCGGGCTCGACGAACGCGACCGAACGGAGCTCGAAGGGAAGCTGCGCGCGCTCTTGGATTGCGACGCCGATCCTCACGCGATCGACGCGGCGCTCGCGCGCGATCCGCTGCTCGCGCCGAGCGTGCGGCGGCGGCCGGGATTGCGCGTGCCGGGCGCGGTCGACGGCTTCGAACTCGCGGTGCGCGCGATCCTCGGGCAGCAAGTCTCGGTCGCCGGAGCGCGGACGCTCGCGGGGCGCCTCGTGCTGCGCTGCGGTGCGCCGCTCGCCAGGCAGCACGGCGCGCTGACGTATGCGTTTCCCTCGGCTGCGGAACTCGCGTCCGCGGGCCTCGACGGGCTTGGCCTCACGGGCGCGCGCATCCGCGCGCTGCGCGCGCTCGCGGAGGCCGTCGTCGCGGGACGCGTGACGCTCGCTGCGCGCCCCACTACCGCCGAATGCGAGGCGACCTGTGCAGCGCTCCTCGAGCTTCCGGGGATCGGGCCGTGGACGGCTGCCTACATCGCGATGCGCGCGCTGCGAAACCCCGACGCGTTCCCCGCGAGCGATCTCGGCCTGCGCAACGCGTTCACGCGCGCGGGCCTCAGCGCGGATCCGCGCGCGATCGAAGCGCGCGCACAAGCGTGGCGCCCCTGGCGCGCGTACGCCGTGCTGCACCTCTGGATGAGCCTCGCGGATCCCGCCTGAGCGGCGTTCCCGCCTTCGTTATGCGTTGATGACGGCCTTGGCCCACTGGGCGTCGGTATCTTCCTGGTAGATCGTGCGCGTGTCGACGGCAATGCTCGCGCCTTCGCGGCGCACGGCGTAGCGGTCCATGCTACGATCCGGCTTGCCGCGGATCAACTCGCCGTCTTGACGGAATTCCGCCTTGTGCTTGGGGCATAGGAAGATCCCGTCCGCTTCTTGCCAGCGCAAGGTCTCGCTCGAACGATGCGGGCAGGCAAGCGAGAACGCGGAGACGGAGCGCTGCACGCGCGTGATGACCACGTCGTTCGGCTCGTCGATCAGGACGCCGTCCCTCGAAGGCAACGGGTAATAGAGCGTGTCGCCGTTCGCGCGCGAGGGAGAAATTGCGGCGACTTGCGCCCAGGCCGGAAGCGGCATCCCGGCGCCGGCGATCGCCGCGAACGCGGCCACGGCGGTTGCGCGCAGGAAAGCGCCGCGATCGGGATTGCAGCGGCCCGCGCAACCGCGCGTGCCGCTTGGGGCGTGGGGCGGAGCCCCGGGATTCTCAGCGTTCATGATACGCGCAGGATAGACGGAGAAGCTGAACGCCGCCTGAACGAGCCGTCCGCGGCGCGGCCGGCTCGAAGGCGCTTAGGGGATCAGCAAGAGTTTGCCGGTCGTCGCGCGAGCCTCGAGGTCCGCGTGCGCGCGGGCTGCCTCTGCGAGCGGATAGCGGTGTTCGATGCGCAGTTTGAGCGCGCCCGAGGCGACGGCCGCGAACAGGTCGTGGGCGCGTTCGGCCAGTTCCGCCGGGTCGGAGATGTGGTTGAAGAGCGTCGGCCGCGTGATGAACAAGGAACCGTTCGCTGCGAGCCGTTGCAGTTCGAAGGGCGGCACGGGGCCGCTCGACGCTCCGAAGAGCGCCAGCAAGCCGCGCGGCCGCAGCGATTCGAGACTCTTGTCGAACGTCGTCTTTCCTACCGAATCGTACACGACGTCGACGCCGCGCCCGCCGGTCAGCGTGCGAACCTCGTCTTTGAAATCGACCTGCGTGTAATTCAGCACGTGATCCGCGCCGGCGCCCTTCGAGATCTCGGCTTTCGCGCTCGTCGAGACCGTCGTGATCACCGTCGCGCCGCGCTGCTTCGCGAGTTGCGTGAGCAACAGCCCGACGCCGCCGGCGCCCGCGTGCACGAGCGCGGTATCGCCGCGCTTGAGATGGAACGTGTCCCGCGCGAGATAGTGCGCGGTCATGCCTTGCAGCATCAGGGCTGCAGCTTCGGCGAGATCGACGTCGCGCGGCACGCGCACGAGGGCCTTCGCGGGGACCGCGGCGTACTCGGCATAGCTTCCCATCGACGAGGCATACGCGACGCGATCGCCGAGTGCGAAGCCTTCGACGTCGGGGCCGAGCGCCTCGATCGTCCCGGCCCCTTCCATCCCCGGCGTGAACGGCTTTTGGGCGACGGGATAGAGGCCGCTGCGGTGATAGCAATCGATGAAGTTGACGCCGCTTGCGGCGAGTTTGACGAGCACTTGGCCCGAAGCGGGTTGCGGAACGGGTGTTTCGCCGTAGCGTAGCGCCTCGGGGCCGCCGGGTGAATCGATCAATATCGCGTGCATGCTCGCTTCAACCAAACAGCGGTTGGAAGGGTTCCGATGCAATGAGACCGATTTAACGTTCTGCATCACACCCGCCGAGATTCGGCAACGTCCGTCCGCCGCAACGGGTAAAGACTGAGGGATGCTAACGCTGCGCACGGCCTTCTCAGGTCGCGATGATCTTGCCCGTTACCTCGCGGGCGAGTTCCCATTCGCCGTGGAACTTGGTGCGAGCCTCGGCGCGGCGCGCGGCGGGCGGCGCGCCGGGCTGGTGCGGCTTGCAGCGATCTCGCCCGCACGCTACGCGGGCACGCACCGGTACGTCGACGGGGGCGGCACGCAATTGGGGCCGTATCTTCGGCACGGGCTAGTGAGCCTCGCCGAAGTGCGCGATTGCGCGCGCCAAAAAGAACCGAACTACGAGCGCGCAGAGGGCTTCTTGCACGAGCTGGCTCGGCGCGATTACTGGCAGCGCGTGTACGAGCTCGCCGGAGCGCGCATCTGGGAGGATCTCGAGCCGTACAAGACCGGGTATGGTCCGGACGATTACGAGTGGGATCTGCCCTGGGATGTCGCAATCGGCAAGACCGGTCATCCCTGCATCGACAGCATCGTGCGCGATCTCGTCGAGACGGGGTACTTGCACCATCGGCGGCGCACGTGGTTCGCCGCCTGGCTCGTGCATTGGCGGCGCGTGCGCTGGCAAGCCGGCGCGCAATTCTTTCTGACGCATCTGCTCGACGGTGACCCGGCCAGCAACAACCTCTCGTGGCAATGGGTGGCGAGCACGTTTTCGAACAAGCCGTACTTCTTCACGCGCGACAATTTCGAACGCTACGGCGGAGCGCGCTGCGGGCAGGATCCGAACGGACGCGACGGCTGCCCGTTCGATGCGTCCTACGACGAACTCTCGCGCAAGCTGTTCGGGCGCATGCCGGCCGAGCGCGTCGAATCCCTCAGATTGCCGGTCGAGCCCGATCCCCCGGAAGGTCGCCTCGAGCCCGTGGAACGCGCGATCGTCTGGCTTCACGACGATGCTCTCGCGCTCGACGCAGGGCTCGCGGCCGCGGCCCCGGGCGCGCCCCTCGCGTACATCTTCGATGAGAAGCGCCTGCGCGCGCAACGCTGGTCGCTCAAGCGGATCGTGTTCGTGTACGAGAGCTTGCTGGAATCCGGTGCGACGATTTTGCGCGGCCCGGTCGACCGAACGCTCGCGGCGTTCGCGCAAGCGCACGGAGCGGAGCGCATCGTCACCCGGCGCACGCCCGATCCATGGGTGAGGCACGCGATCGCCGCAAGTGAACTTCCCGTGGTGAGCGTCGCGCCGGAGCCGTTCGTCCGGCTCGAGCGCCGGGTCGACGTGCGGCGTTTCGCGCCGTACTGGCGCAGCGCGCAATTCTCACTCTCGGCCGCCTGGCGCGCGAGGCCCGCGGAGCCCTTTCGCGCGCAGCTTGCGAACGCGGCGGGACAAGGCGCCCGCCTGACCGCCGGACCCGGCCCGAGCCGCTAGCCGCCGCCCGCCCGCGGCGGCCCGGGCTTCCGGCACGGAAGCGGGGCCTTGACATGCCGTCCTATTGTGTTATTGTACTAGTGTACTAGTAAAACATTACGAAAGGACGCAACGCCATGTACGCACCGCAATCGGCAGCCCCCACCGCGAACCACCACATCGACGAGAAGAATCCCCTGGTGACCGGCGAGACCCGGCGGACCGTCATCCCCGCGCCGCGCAGCGGCGGCCTCTTCCAAGGCTGGGGCGTCAAGGTCTAAGGGAAGTGCACCGTCGCGCCGTGGGTCCGACCCGGAGTCTCCCCCCGGCGTGCCGAGAGGAGACTCCGGCCTAAGCCAATGCCAGCAATTTTTACGGTCGATCCCCGCAGCGGGGTCCCAATCTATTTACAGTTGACGGAACAAGTGAAACGCATGGTCGCCCTCGGATCGCTCGCCCCCGGCGAGCAGCTTCCGACGGTCAAGGCGCTGGCGCTTTCGCTGACCGTCAATCCGAACACCGTCGCGCGCGCCTACCGCGATCTGGAACGGGAGCGCGTCATCGAGACGAGCCCCGGCCGCGGTTCGTTCGTGCGCAGCGACGGCACCGCCGCGGACGCGAAGCAAGCCGTTTCGGAGGTTGCTCTGGCGGCGCTTTCGGACGCCGTGCGTGAAGCCCGTTCGCTCGGTATCGACCGGGCGGACCTGTCCGTGCTGTTCGAGTCCGCGCTCGAACGCTGGTACCAGCCTGCTAAAGAGGAGGAGGGAGCGTGAGCGTCCCGATCGCGATTCGCGACCTAACCAAACGTTACGGCTCGGTCGATGCCGTGTCGCATCTGACGCTCGAGGTTGCCGAAGGCTCGGTCTGCGGGCTGCTCGGACCCAACGGCGCGGGCAAGACGACGACGTTCAAGTGCCTGCTGGGCTTCGCCCGCCCGAGCGGCGGTGGGATCGCGATCGACGGCGCGCCGCTGACGCCCGCGATCTTCGAGCATCTCGCGTACGTGCCGGAAAAGAGCGCGCTCTACGAATGGCTGACGGTCGCCGATCACCTCGAGCTGAACCGGCGCTCCTACCGCAGCTACGACGCGGCCCGCGCCCGCGAGCTGCTCGAACTCTTCGAACTCGATCCGCGCAAGCGCGTGAAGGCGCTCTCGAAGGGCCAGCACACGGCGCTCGCGCTCGTGCTCGCATTTTCGATCCGGCCGCGGCTGCTCGTGCTCGACGAGCCGGCGAGCGGCTTGGATCCGGTGCGGCAGCGGCACGTGCTCGACCTGATCATCGACGCCGCGGCAGGCGGCGCGACCGTGCTGTTCTCCTCGCATCAGATCACGCAAGTCGAACGCGCCGCCGACCGCATCGCGATCCTCAAGGAGGGCAAGCTCGTGCTCGACGGCGACGTCGATACGCTCAAGGGGAACGAGAAGGTCGTCGAAGGGTTCTTCGAGGGCGAACTGCCGAGCCTCAACGGGCTCGCGACCGACCCGCGCGTGCGCCGCATCGAACGTTCCGGCCGCATGTTGCGCGCTTACGTCTCACGCGAGAGCGAGGCCGTCGCGCAGACCGTTTCGGCGCTCGGCGCGCGCAGCGTCGACGTCGTGGATCTGAATTTGGAAGACATCTTCCTGGGCGCGGTCGCTCCCGACCGCGTCACCCCGACCGGAGAGAAATAATGGCGTACGTCGAGTTCTTGCGGGCCCGCCGCGTGCTGCTCTGGTATTTCGGGATCCTGCTCGGCGTGTACGCGCTGGGCTTGATCGTCGGCTTTCTCGTGCCCGGCCAGAACCATGTGGGCATCGTGATCGACACGGATCCCACCAGCCCCGCGCCGGTTCCCACGCCCGCACACCCCCACCACGCATCGCTCCCCGGCCCGCTCCCGGTCAGTGTGCTCGTCTATGCGGTCACGTTTGGAGCGTTGCTGGTTGCCGCGATCCTGGGGAGTTCGTTGAATCGCCAGCGCGAGCACTTGCCGCTCGCCTGGACGCGCCCGCTCAGCCGCGAACGCTTCGTGCTCTCGTTCCTCGCCGTCGACGCGGTCGCGATCGTGCTGACGCTCGCCGGCACGTTGCTCTATGTCGCCTTCTCGATGGCGACCTCGAGAGGGACGCATATACTCTGGTACCTCGATCCGCTCGCATTCCCGATGGCGGCGTTCGGCCTGGGCGCGGCGTTCATGACGTACGCCCTCGCGCAAGCGGTGACGAGCTGGTATACCGCGAGCGGCGGGCTCGTCAAAGGGCTCGCGTGCGCCGCCTGCGGCGTGCTCGTCCCGCTTGGTTTCGCGCGTCTGGGGAGCCCGTACGACCTGTTCGTGGCCGTGCTGAACTACCTGAACCCGCTCGCGTATTTCGTGCCGATCGTCGTCGACGCCAAGCAGAGCCCGGCCGTCCTCGAGTTCGTGCGCCTGCTGCCGCTCGATTTCGGCGTGAAGCTCGCCTGCGTGTGGCTGCTCGCGGCTCTCTACATGGCGATCGCGACCTACGGCTGGAAGCGCCTGGAGATCTAGACATGACGTACTTCGCGACGGCGTTCACGCTCAACATCTGCGGCATCCGTTTGCGCTTCCGCCTGGATCTCGACGACGAACCCGAGCCGGCCGCCGTCCCGCACCACGTGCGCGCCGCCCCGGAAGAGCGCGTGGGCAAGCGCGCGCCGTAGCGCCTATTTCAAGACGAAGGTCGAGGGGCGGGCGGCATGGGCGTACTTCCATTTTCCGCCCGTGACGGTGTAGAAATAGACGTTCGGATCGGAGGGATCTCCGCCGGGCGCGAACTGGAACGTGCCGGCGATCGTATCGTAGGCGTAGGGGAGCGCGAGCGAACGCGCGGCCGCGGCGCGGTCGGCGGCGCCGACGCGGCGGCAGGCCGCGATCGCGATTTGCGTTGCGGCGTAGGAGAATGCGGAGAGCGGCGACATCTGGCCGTACCTCGATTCGAAATCCGTGAGGAAGCGGAACGCCGAGGGCGCCAGTGCCAGCGGCGGCATCGAGGATGAGGCGGTCAACCCTTCGGCGTCGGCGCCGTATTTCAGGATCGTTCGCTGATCGAAGAAGCCTTGCGAGGCGTAGAACGGGCCTTTGTAGCCGGCCGCGCGCAGGGCCGGCAGGATCGGTCCCATGTCGCGCGCGAGCCCCGCGAGGAACACCACGTCGGGTGCGAGCGCGACCGTCTGCCGCGCGATCGCCGCGAAATCCGCCTTGTCCCACGAGAACGTGAACGCTTTAACGGGAATCTTGTCCGCGTCCAACTGTTGCACGGCGCCGATCGCGACGTCGTAGCCGTAATCGCCGTCTTGGCTGAGCACGACGGCTTGCTTCGGCTTGACCTCCGCGCCGAACGTCTTGGCCGCGAGCCGGCCTTCGGTCGAATCCTTCGTCGTCAAGCGGTACACGTAAGGGTAATTGTGCGAGGTGATCCGGTCGAACGTCGCGGCGGGGACGATGATGGGCATTCCGGCGAGCGCGTACGTGCGCAAAACCGCATCGGTGATCGTGCCGCTCAAGTGGCCGATGACGCAGGCGATGCTTGCGTCGTCGCAGGCGAATTGCGCGTTGACGATCGCCGTCGCGAGCGTGTTCTGATCGTCGAACGTGCGCATCGCGAAGACCCGGTCGAGCGGTCCGCGCATCAGGTTCGCCTGGTCGATCGCCGCGCGGACGCCGTTGCCGATCTGCTCGCCCAGGCGCAGATCGTCGCCGGTGAACGGGGCGACGACGCCGAACGTCGTCACGGCGTTCATCGCCTGATCGCCGAAAGCGGCGCTCGCCGAACGCGCGAGTGCGCCGGCAGCGAGCGCGCTCGCGCCGCCGAGGAACGTTCCGCGCCCGATCACTGCGTTACCAGCGTTCCGGCCAGCGTCGTCGCGAGGAAGAAGATCGAGAACGCCATGTTCGCGACGAACACGCGGTCGTTGAGGGCAAAGACGTCGTCCGTTTCGCGTAGTAACCGAGCCTCGTAGAGCGTGAGTGCGAGCGCAAGCGCGACCCCGATGAGCCCGATCCGGCCGGCCCCTCCGAGGATGACGCTGACGCCCAGGAGCGCCGTCATCACGAAATGCATCGCGATCGGCAAGCGGCGGCCGCTCGCGGCGCCGAATCGAGCGGGGAGCGAGCGGATGTTCTGCGCGATGTCGACGTCGAGGTCCATCAGCGCGTAGGCGATGTCGAACCCGGCGACCCAAAGCGTGACCGCGAGGAACAGCGCGATCGCCGCCCACGAGACGTGCCCCGCGATCGCGATGTACGCGCCGAGCGGCGCGAAGCCGTCGACCGCGCCGAGCACGAAGTGCACGCCCCAGGTGAAGCGCTTGCAGTACGGATAGATCACGATGCCGAGCGCCGCGAGCGGGAGCAGCAGCACGCAGAGCGGGTTGAGTTCGTAGGCCGCGAGCAGCAGCAGCGCGATGCCGAGCCCCGCGGCCCAGAGCATCGTGGTCGGCGCGAGCGTGCCGCTGGCGACGGCGCGGCGCGCGGTGCGCGGGTTCTTAGCGTCGATCTTGCGGTCGGCATAGCGGTTCACGGCCATCGCGGCCGTCCGCGCGCCGAGCACGGCGAGCGTGATCCAAACGAACTGCCAGGCCGTCGGCAAGCCGTGCGCGGCCAGGACGGCGCCCGTGTACGCAAAGGGCAACGCGAAGAGCGTATGCTCGATGCGGATTTCTTTGAGGAAAAGGCGCACGACGGCGCCGAAGTCGTTCGAACGTTCGGCTATCACGGTAGAAGCGCACCCGTTTCGCCCTCGGGCCGGGGGACCCCGTTCGGCCGCGGCTCGGCCGCTTCGGCCGGGAGCGGGACGCCGTTCGCTCGCAGCGGCGCCCGGTCCAGGGCTTCGGGCGGGACGCCGGCGGACGCGAGCAGCCGGCGGAGCGCCGCGGCGCCTTGGCCCGAGACGGGGTCTTCGCGCGGGGCGAGCTTGCCCAGGCCGTAATCGGCCCAGCGGCGCGTCACCTGGGCGCGCGTCCGCGCGTCCATCACGACGTCGGGCGGCCAGGCCCGCTCGTAGCCTTCGTCCGCGCCCTTGCGCGTCGCGTCGATGCCGAGCTTGTGGCCCAGCGACGGAAGATAGGAACCGCTGTGGTCGAGATCGTCGACGGGCCCCGGCATCACGACGAGATCGCGCGACGGGTCAACGTTGTTGAGCGCGAACCAGGTGACCGCGCGCAGATCCTGCACGTCGACGTCGTGATCGACGACGATCAGGCAGCGCGTGAGCATCATCATGTGCCCGAGGCCCCAGAGCGCGTTCATCACTTTCTTCGCTTGACCCGGATACGATTTCTTGACCGAGACGATGCAGAGATTGTGGAAGCCGCCCTCGACGGGCAAGTTGTAATCGACGATCTCCGGCACGACCAGCTGCAGCAGCGGCAGGAAGAAACGTTCCGTCGCTTTCCCAAGCCACGCGTCTTCCATCGGCGGCTTGCCGACGACGGTCGCGGCGTAGATCGGATCGCGGCGGTGCGTAACGCATTGCACGTGGAATGTCGGGAAGTAATCGGCCAGGCTGTAGACGCCCGTGTGGTCGCCGAACGGTCCCTCGACGCGCAGATCTTCGTTATCGACGTAGCCTTCGAGCACGAACTCCGCATCGGCGGGGACCTTCAGGTCGATCGTCTTGCAGCGCACGAGATTGACGGAACGCCCGCGCAGAAAGCCCGCGAGCGAGATCTCGTCGACGATCGGCGGCAGCGGGGCCGTCGCCGCGTAAGTGACCGCCGGGTCGGAGCCGATGACGACGGCGACGGGGACCTTGCGGCCCCACTTCGCGGCTTGCGCGCGGCCTTGCTTGTGGCGTTGCCAATGCATGCCGGTCGTGCGCTCGTCGTAGACCTGCACGCGATACATCCCGACGTTTTGCGTGCCGCTGACGGGGTCTTTCGTGAACACGAGCGGCAGCGTGATGAACGGGCCGCCGTCCATCGGCCAGGTCGTGAGCACGGGCAGCTTGCGCAGATCCGGTTCGAGCTCGACGACTTCCTGGACCGGCGCGTTGCGCACGGTGCGCGGTAACGCATTCGCGAGCGCGCCGAGCGAGAGCACCTTCGCGAGCTTGCCGCGGGGCGTCGCCGGGACGCGCAGGTCGACCGCGGCGCGGATGCGATCCGCGACCTCTTCGATCGTGCGCGCGCCGAACGCCAGCGCCATGCGGCGTTCGCTGCCGAACTGGTTCGTGAGCACGGGGTAGCGCGAGCCGATGACGTTCGTGAACAGCAACGCCGGGCCGCCCGCCTTCACGACGCGGTCGGAGATCTCGGCGATCTCGAGATACGGGCTGACCGGGACCTTGATCTCCTTGAGCTCGCCCGCCTTACGGAGCGCGCGCACGAACTGCCCGAGCGAATCAAAAGCCATGCCCATCGAACGTTGGACGACGAGGCCATTTCCCCCGGCTCCCTTCGACACGCTTAGGGTGACGAGGAGGCAAGCGCGTCACCCTGAGCGTGTCGAAGGGGGCTTTGGGGCGTCCGCGGACGCGCGCAGACGCTCGAGGGCGGCATCGCGCGAAAGCCCTTCGATCGTCCAGGCTTTCGCCTTCGAGCGCGCGCCCCGGGCGAGGGTGATGCGGCTGCGCGGGATCCCGAGCGCCTCGGCGAGCGCGTCGCGCACGGCATCGTTCGCGCGGCCTTCGATCGGCAGCGCGCGGACGCGGATCTCGACGGTCTCGCCGTCCAGCGCGATCCCCGGCTTCTTCGCGTTCGGTTTCACGCGCACGACGAGCGTCGTGCTTTCGGTCGGCGGTGCGCTCACGCCCAGGAGTTTCGCGCGCGAGAATCGATCCCATGCGCATGGAATTCTTGGCATTGACGCGCCGCCGGACGGAGAGCTTCACCCAGGCGCAATTCGACGAGTACCTCGAGGTCGAGGCGGAGCGCGCCCGCACGCTCTATTCGCAAGGAACGTTTCGCGGGATCTGGAGCCGCGGCGATCTTCCGGGCGCGGCGATCCTGGTTGAAGCCGCGTCCCTCGCGGAGGCGGAAGCGGCGATCGATTCGCTGCCGTTCAAACAGCACGAGCTGATGGACGTGACGATCGTTCCGCTGCTCCCCTACCGCGGCTTCGCGCCGCGCTCGCCGGCGTAGAGCGGTCCGCGGCTCCAGCTTAGCTCTCGCCGGCACGGGTCAGCGCGGCCATGATCTGCGGGCGCATCAGTCCGCGCAGCGCCGGCGGAATTTCCGGAGCCGCGGCTTCGATCGTAAAGCCGAGCCGGCGCAGCAGCGCGCCGCTGCGCCCGTTGGCGGGGTGGTAGTGGGCGACCACGCGCACGAGTCCCAGTGCATCGAATGCGTGGGCCAGGACGGCGGCGACCGCCTCACGTGCGTAGCCGCGGCCCTCGTACGCGGCGTCGACCGAATAGCTGAGCATCGCGCCGGGCTCCGGCTCGCGTACGATCGCGTCGAGGTTCACGAGTCCCGCGAGTTGCTGCGGCATCGCTCGATCGAACGCGAGGAACGACCGGCCGCTCGCGCCCGCGCTCTGCTCGCGGCGCCATACGATCCAGCGCAGATGCTCGGCGAGGGCGCCGGGGGGCGCGGGCCCCCACGGCGCAAAGCGAGCCGCATTTCGCGCGTGATATGCGAGCAGCAGCGGCGCGTCCGTCTCGAGCGGCTCGCGAAGGACGAGGCGTTCGCTCGCCAGGCCGCGCCGCCCGGCCGCCGGGTCGCGCACTAACTGCGTGAGGGGAAGATGCCTTGCAGCGCGATGATGAAGTTGAGCGTCAAGTATGGTTGCAGGACGCTGACGGGCGCGCCGCCGCCGGCGCTGCCGATCGTGCCCGGGTTCATCGTCGTCGTCGCGGCTTGATCGGAGTAATAGTCGGGCTTCGCGCCGTTCGCGGGCAGGTTGCCGGCGACCGTGGACTTGTCGCCGGCGCCGTTGTATGCGTTGAGCGCGTGCGAATGGGCCGGCATCTGATTGACGAGCAGCGTCACGGTCTCGGTGCCGCCGGATTGCCCGAGCGTGTACGGCGCGAGCCCAGGCCCCGCGCCTTGGTCGATCGGGACGCGACCGCGCAAGTCGGGAAGGGCGAAGTTCGTGGTCCCGTTTCCGCCGAAGGTCGTGCCCAAAATCGAGAACAGGGCGGCGTTTTGGGAGATGCTCAGCAGCTGGCCTTCACACAAGGCCCAGCCAACCGGCGCGAAGTTTCCGCCGAACATCCGGATCTCACCGAGAAAGGGATCCATCGAGTGGCCTCCTTCGTTTGCGTTGTGGTGTCTTAGTACGAAACGGCGACGTCGTTGATGAGATAGCCCGTGCCGAAGTCGGTGGCTGCGTTGTAGACGGATCCCACGAGCACACCCGCGTTCGTGTATTGGGCGAGGTGCGCGTACGACGTGCCGTCGCTGTCGGAGACGATCAGGTTGCCGTTGCTCAGGAAGTGAACCGACGTGAAGTTCGCAAAATTCGCGGTCGTCAGCGCGCTGCCGGCGGAGACGAGCGCCCAAGCGCTGCCGTTGTTGTGGAAGATTGACACGTTCGTGCCGCCGCCGTTGTTCCACGCGACGGCGACGTAGGCGCCGTCGCGCGAAACGGCGACCGCTTGCGGATATCCGGAGACGGTGCCGACGGTCGCCGGCGTGGTTTGCAGCACCGCGCCCGTCGTGCCGTTCCGCGGAAACTCGAGGATCGCGAAGCTGCTGGTCGCCTCGGAGTTCCCGTAGATCAGCGACTGGCGCCCTTGGTCCCAAGCCAGCACGGGGGCTCCAACGTCGTTAGAGAACGTGCTGATGATCGAGGGGATGTTGATATCTTGCTCGCCCGAGCCGCTCGTCACGACGATCTGATCGTGCGCGCTCGCGGCGACGTTAAAGACGTCGTACGCATATCCGAACGCACTTCCGGTGCCGTCGGTCAGGACGGCAACGCTTGGGAAGTAATAGTCGGTAGCGGTTTGCCACGTGCCCGAGGCGAGGCTGCTTGAGAACGTTGCCGGCGTGGTCGCGTTCGGAGCGTAGTAATCCAGTTGCGGGGTGATGCCGGCCGAATTCTCGACGGCCACCGTTCCGTTGGCCGACACGTCGAACCCGAAGATCGCGCCCTGGATCGGAATGCCCGTAAGCTGCGTGAGCGCGCCGAAGCCCGTTCCCGCGGTATATTGCGACCGGTAGATGAAATCGGCGTTCTCGTCGGCGACGTACAGCCTGCCGCTCGAATCGAATCTCCCGTAGGCGAACTCGATCGACGGACTGGTGAGAGTTCCGGTTTGCAGGGCGAGGCTCGAGTTGTAGACGAGCGCCTTGGACGGCGTAGACTCGAATCCGTCCGTCGCGACGGGAACGATGAACAGCGGCGACGTGATCGCGACGGTGAAGAGCGCCGTCGAGGGCGTCAGGTTATCGGCATAGTGGCGAACGCCCGCGCCGGCGGTGTGTGCGTGCGCCAGCCCCGCCGATACGGTGATCGTCGTTCCGCTCACGTTCGTCACGAGCGCGGATTCCTGAAGCAGCGTCGTGCCGCTGAATGTCTCGTAATCGAGGACGAGGTTGTCACCGGCGACGATTCCGCTTGCCGACGTGACGGTAAAACTCGTGGCCCCGGCCGCCGGCGATGAGGCGAGCGTCGTCGTCACGTCTTGCGCGCCGAGCGGATCCGCGGCGACGACGACGCTGGTCGAGGCGCCGACGCTCGGCGGCGTCAGCGTCAGCGTTGCGCCGCTGACCACGGCGCTCGCCCCGGTGCCGGTCGCCGCGGCATGCGTGATCGTCGGTAGGCCAGGCTGCCCCGCAAAGGCGGTGCCGTGCGCGTCGACGACGCTGACCGTGAACGTGACGGGCGCGGTGCCGGTGACCGAGAACGACGGATACGTACCGGTCGGGCCCGAGAGTCCGACGACCGAGAGCGTTCCGGGAGCGGCGTCGAGCGTGATCGGCGTCCCCGTGAAATCGTTGGCGCCGGCGACGACCGTCTTGGTGACGACCTGCCGGGAGAGCAGATTGCCGCCCGCGTTGATCGCGTCGAAACCGGCGATGCTCAGCGTGTCCGTGCCGGGCGGGAGCGGAAACGTCGTGGTGCAGGTGTAGTTCCCGGCGGCGACCGCCGTGCAACTGAAGTTCGTGCCGCTGGTGCCCGGCGCGACGTTGAGCGTCCCGCTGAGCGGGCCGGAGAATGTCGCGTTGGTCGAGGCCGTCACGGTCAGCTGGATCGAGCGGGTACTGGCCGGGATGTAGAGCGGCTTGCGGCCGCTCGCGGCAGCGGTTGACGGGGCGGGGATGGTGAACGCGAACTTCGCGTTGGCGAGCGCGCTGGATGCGCCGCCCCCCGGCGCCGGCAGGCTGCCGTGCGAGCCGCCCCCGCACGCCGTCGGCAACAGAACCGCGACCAGCAGGGACGCCGGCCGGAGGAGGGGACGCAGGCTGCGCATAGCTCTCACCATCTCGTCGCGAAGCGCGGCTTAGTTGACCGTGAACGAACCCGTCGTGAACGTCAGCGTCACGCTGCCGGCGTGTCCGCTGCCGCTGAAGTCGTTGATCGGGACCGTGCAGTTTCCGGCGACGGGCGAAGCGGGGGCCGTGTCGGTCCAGGTCAGGTGGTCCGCGGTTGCGAGCGTGAACGTCGTCGCGGCGGTCCCCGTGCTGCACGTGGGCGTCCCGAGCGTGAACCACTTGTTGTAAGGCGCGTTCGACCAGCCGACCTCGCTGACCGCGAACGAGCCCGTCGCGCCCGTGCCGGTCAGCGCGTACAGATTCGTGCTCGTGGGCGTCACGACGATCGGTTGGAGCGCGATCGTGAAGGCCCGCGTGCTCGTGGTCGCGCCCGTTGCGTTCAACGCGAGGCTCGGCGAGGCGAGCGCGAGGCCGCCGTACGCGAAGGTCACGGCCGCGGCGTCGGCGCTGCTGGTCAGCGTGACCGAGGTCGCCGCCGCACCGGCGCCGACTTTCAGCGACGTTCCGTTGACGAGGTCGCCGCTGGCGTCGTTATCGCTGAGCGTCACCGGATTCGCATACGTTCCGGTGATCGTGTTGCCGTCGGCGTCGAGCACCGCGATGCTCGGAGTTTGCGAACTCGCCGTCCCGGCCGCGCCGCCGGTGAGCGCGCCGAACGTGAACGAGGCCGGAATGCCGTCCAGCGTGATGGCGAAGGGGCCGTTCGCGGCGCCGGCCGTGACGGTGAACGTTTGGGGCAACGGCGTCGTCGCGATGTGATTGCCCGTCGCGTTCGCGCCGTCGAAGGTCGTGACCGAGAACGCATCGCTGCCCGGCGGTACCGCCGGACCGTTGACGGTGCAGCCCGCCGAGCAGCTGCCGGCGCTGATGTTCGTGGTCGCCGTCGTGACCAAACCGCCCGGCGGCGCGCCGCCGTTGACGGTGTCGAGCGTGATCGTCACCGAGAGCGCGCCCGCGCCGACGTAGTTCGGAGCGCGCTTCCCCGCGGCGCTCTGCGCGGCGGGGACCGTGATCCGGAAGGTCGGCGTGAACAATTGTCCCTGCCCCGGCGCGGTCGGAGCGGTTGAAGAAGTACCGCCGCCACCGCCGCCGCAGCCCGCGAAGGTGAGGGCGAGGAGCAAGCTGACCGCGTACCGAGTTCTCATCGCTGGCTGACCTCCGGAACGATAGTGGAGAGGGCTTTCATCGGCGCAGCTCGCGGCTTTGAATCGTGAAGCCGCCGGTCGTGACCGAGATCGAAGCGTGCTTAGTTTGCGAGAAGCTATCCGAGAACGTCGCGATGCATTGGCCCGCGGCGACGCCCGTGACCGTCTCGCTCAGCGAGGGACCTGGGCCGCCGCTCGGAGCGAGCGTGGCGATCCCCGCGCACGTGTCGCTCTCGGTAAAATTGCCGTTATAGCCGGTCTCCTGGACCAGCAACGTCTGCGCGTTCGCGGCACCCGTTCCGTACACGCCGAGGGATGGCGGATTGACGCTCAACACGCCCGGCGGCGGAGCCGTCGGAGCTACTGTCGGCGAGGCCGTCGGCGTAGGCGATGCCGATGACGGCGTGGGTGACGGGCTAGCCGACGCCCGCGCCGTTGGACTCGCGGTCGGCCGCGACGGCGGCGTCGATCCCGACGAGCAGCACGAAACCGACGCAAGCACGCTGATCGATCCGAACACCACGAACAAGAAGCTGCCGCGCTGCAAGCGCAATCGAGGCTCCTAAAGATTTGCGTTGTTACGGACCTGATGTTTGCGCCGGATTCGTCCGAACGAGTCGAGGTCCTCTTGCTCATTCAGCGCGGCGAAAACGGCGTTTGTCACGTATGCAGTCGGCTGCTTTGCATCGATCTCCAAAGCAAGATGCGCGCAATTCTTTGATACGCGTGAAGACCGCGCGGGGTCAGTCGGGAGTTCGGACCGCATCCGCCAGCGACGGTTGCACGCGCCGGAAGTGTTCGACATTCCAGGTATAAATGATCGTTGCGTTTCCCTTTTGCGCGCACGCTACTAGGAGTGCGTCGTAGATCGTACCGCCGACGATGCCGTTGGCGGCGGCTTGCTTGAGCGTCTGCAAATACTCGGATCCTTCGAGTTGGATCAATTGCAACCGCTGTGAGACGTTCTCGACGAGGAGCATGGCTTGATCGCTCGTCAATCGGTTTCGACCGGGAAGACGGGTCGCGGTTGCAAACAACTCCGCAAGGCTGTGGCTCGCGCAGCACGCGCTGCGCTTCGACTCGCGAACGAAGGCGCGAAAGCTGGCTGGATGATGCTCGTGATCTTCGCTGAACGCGGCAAGGAGCACCGACGTATCGAAAAAGGCCTTACGCGGCATCGGCGTTACAGGTCGCCGGCGATCCGATCCTCGCGCTCGAGGCGAGCTCGCTCGGAAGCCTCCTGAACGTCGGCCGCGGATAGCGGCACGCCGGTCCGAACGAGCCACACGCCGTCGACCATACGGAACGAGGCCGCCTTGCGCGTCGGCCGCAAGGTGACACCATCGTTCTGACGCTCGAGCTCGAGCGTGTCCCCCGCCTCCAAGTGCATTTCACGCCTCACCGATTTCGGAATGACGATCCGGCCGGCACGATCGATCGCGACTTTCACCCCACCATATTAGCATGCCATTTCCCATAAGAAAATGGTATTGACCCACGCTCCTGTCCCCTGGCTTGGATATCACTCCGAACCGGAAACTCGCTAGAGTAGCTGGTGAACCTCAGTCGCCTGCGAGGCGCGAGTGATTCTTCCAGAGGGGCATCGAGCGCATGTACTCGCGCGTCGTCGCTTCGGCGTGTTCGCGCGGGAGGCCGTCTTGGCGCATCGCCCACTGGACCATGCGTTCGAAACGCTCGTCGAAGGGCTGCAGCGTTCCGTCGGGGCGGCTGCAATATCTGCAGTGAAGGCTGGCCGGGTTGCCGGGAGCGTGATCGTCGAGCTCTTGCATCGGCATTCCGCAACTTTGGCAATCCGTCATGAGCAGCGCCTCCTTTGCCGGACCGAATGGTGGGACTTCGGATAAGGACCCGCGCTTCTTTTCAGGGGAAGCTGGGCCTTCCGGGCTACCCCATCTCAGGGATGGTGCGCGATTCGGTTCAAGCCGGGCGCGGTGCCTCGCTCGCGACGAGGTTCGGGTGCTCGAGCGCGAGGTAGTCGGCGACGCCTTGGCGCCAATCGGGCAAGTCGGCGATGCCGAGCCGCTCGATGCCGCGGTGCGCGAGCGCCGAGTAGCGCGGCCGGCGGGGCGTCTGGGTGGGATCCGCTTGGACGCGCTCGATCGTGGCGGAGATGCCGGCCTGGCGGATCGCCTCCTCCGCGAGATCGTACCAGGAGCAGACGCCCGCGTTCGTGACGTGATAGGTGCCGTAGGCGCCGAGTTCGATGATGCGCCACATCGCGGCGACGACGTGCGGCACGTACGACGGCGAGAAGTGGATGTTGTCGACGACCTTCAACGGCGTGCCCGCGCCCGCGGCGCGGATCATCCGCTCGACGAACGTGAGCCCCTTCGTCGCGGATTCGTGGACGCCGAAGAGGCCGCTCGTGCGGAAGATGAAATGCTCGCGGGCGTGCCGCGCGAGCAGATGTTCGCCCGCGAGCTTGGAAGCGCCGTACACGTTGACGGGGATCGCGAGATCGTCTTCGCCGTACGGGCTCGTCGCTTCGCCTTCGAAGACGTAGTCGGTGCTGACGTGCGCGAGCACGACGCCGGCCGCGGTGCAGGCAGCAGCGAGCGAATCGACGGCGAGCGCGTTGATTTCGAACGCCTTCTTCGGGTTGAGCTCGCAGAGCGCGACGTCGTGATAGGCCGCGGTGTTGATCAACAGCGAGGGCCGGTAGCGCTCGAGCGCCTCGACCAGGGTCGCGGGATCTTCGAGATCGACTTCGGGCCGCTGCAGCGCGATCGGATCTTCTTCGGCGAAAGCGTCCAGGAGGGCGCGCCCGAGTTGTCCGTTGGCGCCGACGATTGCTATGCGTTCGCTCACGATGGACTCTAGTAGATTCCCGGGAACGAAGCCTGCTCGCGGTGGACATTTTCGAGCAGGGTCATCCACTGAATGTTGTAGTGGCGGGGATGCGCGAGAGCCTCGATGTCGTCGATCGGCAGGCGGTGCAGCATGTCCTCGACGCTTTCGAGGACCGTGCGCGAGGGCGTGAAGCCGAGGGCCCGGCTGAGCTTCGCGTTGGACATACGGTAGTTTCGCACGAGCTTCGGCAGCGGCGCCTCGATCAGGCTCACGGCGATCGGCTTCGGCAAGAGCGCGAGAGAGCCGGCGACGAGCATCGCGAGCTGGCGGATCTGGTAGTTCTCCTCGAGGACGTTGAAGATCTGGTTGCGCACCGTTTCGAGCGGCGCTTGGAGGATCATGATGTGCGCGCGCGCGACGTCCTCGACGTCGACGAGCGGGCGCCACATCCAGCCGCCGCCGTGCAAGAGCAGCCGGCGCTTGATCAGCGCGTCCTTGATGAACGTGTTCACGACGAGGTCGAAGCGCATGCGCGGGCTGTAGCCGTAGACCGTCCCCTGGCGCAGGATCGTCGGGGCAAAGGAGTCGTCGGCGACGTCGAGCAGGACGCGCTCGGCGTGGCGCTTGGAGATGGAGTAGGCGCCGCGCGGCTGGACGACCGTCTCCTCGTCGCACATGACGGGGGAGCGGTCCAGCTCGCTCGAGGATTGCTCGGTATCGTAGATCGAGGCGCTCGAGGCGAAGGTCAGCCGCCGGATGCCGCAGCGCTTGCAGGCCGCGCCGATCGTCTCGGCCGCGACGGCGTTCATCTGCCAGTTCGCCTCGGTGTTGTACTCGGCCGTCGGGTCGTTCGAGAGCCCGGCGAGGTGGGCGACGGCGTCGACCCCGTTCAGCCACTCGTCGCGCCAGGCCCGGACGTCGCCCGCGATCGTCTCGACCCCGAGGTCCTGGATTGGGCCTGCCCCCCAGAAAAGGCGGTCGAGCACGACCGGCACGTGCCCCGCCTCGATGAGGCGACGACAGAGGACGGCGCCGAGATACCCGGCCCCTCCGGTAACGAGGATGCGCATGTCCCTAGTCAGCTACTCGAAGGGGGTGGGGAATCCCGCTCGGGGGTCGGCGCAAGCTGGGCCCGAGAGAGTCTTTCCGATTCACTCGCGAAGCAGAACTCGGCACGAGGGGCATGCGGTGCGGCGTCATCTCGGCAGGGGTCTGGGAGGCCCACAGGCAGCGAAGCTTCGCGTTATGGAAGGCAGCATTTGATTCGAAGCTCGCGAGTCCAGGCGATCGTGCGGAGTGACTTCGCCCGGAACAGTGCGTTGCTGTTCAGTGCGACGATGGCGCTGAATGCCTGCAACTACGGGTTCCACTTCATCGCTAGTCACAGGCTTGGGCCGCAGGTGTACGGTGAGGTGTCCGCGCTCATCTCACTCGTTTCATTGATCTCGATCCCGTCGGCGGTCATGGGCACGATCGTGGCGAAGTACGTGGCGGAGTTCATCGCAGCAGGCGAACGCGGCCATGCGCGCTGGTTCTGCTCGCAGCTCCTTTCGATCGCTCTGTCGCTCGGCGTCGTGATCGTCGTGCTGTTTGGCGCATTCCGCGCGCAGATCGGCGCATATCTCTCGATCGCGAGCATGCCGGCGTTGGTGCTCACCGGAGCGCTCATCTGCCTTGGCTTAGCTGCGGGAGTCCTGCGAAGCACGCTTCAGGGCGCACAGGACTTCGCAGCATTGTCCGTTGTGCTGCTATGCGAGGGCTTCGGCAAAGTGCTCATTGGCGGCTTGGCGATCGTTGCGGGTCTCGGGCTGATCGGCGCAGTCGGGGGGATGTTCCTTGCAAGTCTATTTAGCGCTACCTATGCGTGGTATTCCGCCCGGTTTCTTAGACGTTCGCCGTCGGAGCCGGCGCCGATCGATGCAAGCGTGTTGGTGAAACTGATCGTAGTCGCGGCCGCTAGCTCTGTCGCTATCACGGTTCCGAGTTTTCTCGATGTTGTGCTCGTGAAGCACTACTTCGATGCGACTACTGCCGGCCTCTATAGCGCAACGTCGCTAATCGGAAAGGTCTTTCTCTTTGTCTTAGGCGTCTTGCCGGCGGTGATTCTCCCCAGGGCCGCATCGCAACGCGTGCTCGGGACCTCGTCGCGCAACTCGTTAGTCCTCGCGTTGTCTTTGAGTGCCCTAACGTCGGGAGCGGGGCTGCTCCTCCTATTAGGTTTCCCACAGGTAATCGTCCGCGCGATGGTCGGCGGCGACTATTTGCCGATCATCCCGTATCTTGTGGAGTACGCATTGGCGATGGTCGCCCTCGGAGCGACGTCGATCGTCTCGGCATATAGGATAGGGAGGCAGAACTACGCTTTCGTCGTGGGCCTGGTGCTGGTCGCGATCGGCGAGTTCCTCGCCATCACCTTCTATCACACGACTATTCGCGCCGTGATCCACATTCTGCTCATCGGCAATGCACTGGGCTTCTTGCAGTCTCTGATTCCTTGGCAGAGCCTGGGTCGACGCACGCGGCAGCCGATAGGGAGCCATACCTGACCTCGCACAGATTTTGCCGAGGATGATTGCGGCCGCACGCGCGGTGGCGGTCGATCGGCTACGAACGCGACCGAAGGGCACGAAGCTACCATAAAGAACAACACGTCCGTGTCTGAAACGCTGCGTCCTTCCGAGCTAGAAAATGACAAGCCGCTCCCGCGCGCTGCTGCGCTCCAGGCTTCGGCCGAGAGCTTTTCGCAAGGTCGGCGGAACGGACGGCTCGTCCTAGCTGTACGGCGAAACTGCCAAAGATAGGCGGGCCCGCGATATCCCTTACGGCGCGGGTAAGGAAGCCTGAGTTCTTGTGGGCACAGCTAGCTCGCGCGATGCTCATCGTGGTCGTAGCTCTCGTAGTCATCGTGGATTGTGCCGGCGGCATCCCGCTCTTTCAACAGGACTGGGCGTGGCCGCTGACGCGGGCCCAAGCGCTCGCAAGCCTCTCGGATTCCTTCGGGGTTTGGCATGAAGGTGGGCTCGGCTACGCATCGGGAGCCCCGACCGCTATCCTCGACGCCCTAATCCTTTACAGCTTATGTGTCGCTTTGGGGCCGGCGTTGGCGCTGATAGCCTTCATCACGCTCGTCGCCGTGGGTTCGGCGCTCGGAACGAGGCTGCTGCTTCAGTCGTACGGCGCCGGAAACGTCGGGGCAAATCTTGGGGCTGCTGCATATGTGGCCTCCCCAGTTCTCCTCAACAAGTTTGGCGCGGGGCACACCTACTATCTGCTTTCCTATGCAATGCTCCCGCTAGTGTGTGCTTGCATTCGAAAGGGAGCGAAGTCGCGCCGGCTCATCCTCATCGGAGGCGCCGCCGGGGCAATCGCGCTCGGTCAATTTCAATTCATCATCTTGTTGCCGATCGCGGCTCTCTTGACCGCGGGACCGCCATGGACGCCCGGGCGCCTGCGGAGCCTCGTCGTTGTACTCCTTCTGGCGATCGCGTCGCACGCGCCCGACTATCTCATCATGTCGGAGGCTGCGAGCAGCGCAGCGACATATCCGTTGTTCGCTACCCAGGATTGGCAGAGGGCTCTGAGCCAGCCGCTCCTCGACGCGGTTGCGGGCTTCCGATACATCGGCGGTTTCGCTTCGCATAGGCTCGGGGACCGCTTACCGCTCGCCACGGACGTCGCTATCGGCGCTCTTGTCGCTGCGGTAGGCGCCGCTTTCGCCTCGCTGCGCACGATCGCGCGCGGCTCCGAATTCACGCAGCGGCTTTCGCTAATTCTCACGGGCGTGTCTCTCGTCTCTGTCGGCGCACTCGTATCGAGTGGACTCGCCGGCCCCCTCGCTCCGGCTCTGAACTATATCTTCTCCGCGACGAGCTTAGCGACGGCGATCCGCGAGTTCTACCACTTTACCGTCCTGCTCGCTTTAGGGACTGCGCTGATTTGCGCCGCTGCAGTGGGCACACGCAACGGAGCGATTCGGCTGCTCGGCGCTCTTGCGGCGCTGACCCTGATTTGCGTGGATCTCTCGCCCTACGTACGGCCGGTACAGGCGGCCGCGCCCTCCGCTCGGTCGGCGTTGATCGACAGCCTCAACGACGGCCGCAAGGCGTTTGGGCGCGTTCTCTGGCTGCCTGGGAGCCCGAGTTTGGCTCTGCCGGGTGCCTGGTCCGGCGGCACTGATTCCTTTGGGCCTCCGGACGGGCCGTCGGCATCTGCGACGTACGGCAGCGATCCGGAGCGCTTAGCGTTTTGGTTCTCGCAAGCCCCGGGTTCGCTCGTGGACGTCGCGCCAAGGCTCGGCGTCCACGTCGCGATCTATCGTCGAAGCATTGAAAACCGGTACGGAGAATTCCTCGATCCGCAGACGGCGAAGCTGCTGGCAGTGCGTAAGAGGGCGCCGCCTCAACCGGCTTCCCCCGAAAACCCGGAAATCTATGAAGGCGCGGGTCAGCCCACCGATCTGAGGGCAGCGCAACGCGCTCGACTGGCGCGCGCCGGCGTGCCGACTTGGACCAACGTCCTCACGCTCCCGAGAGAGGTGCACTTGCTAAGTCCTCCACCCGGTCCGCCGGCGATCGCCGTAAAGCCTTACGGCTTCAAGACGAACCCCGCGGAGGGATGGGTACAGACGCAGCGCTGGCTGCCCGCGATGCCGGAGATGTCCTGCCTACCGCAATCTTCCGTGATGCGATGGAGCGCGGAACTGCCGCCGGCTTCTCAATGCGCGTGGCGCTACGAGCACCGCAATTCCCTTTGGTGCCTAGCACTCGTGCAGCCCGGCTTGACCGCCTATTCGTCGTGCAGTCCGCGAGGAATCGACGACGCGCTCGTGCGTCAAGTCGACGAGATCAACACTGGGCGTCAGTCGCTTCTTTGGATACGCGAATCGTTCGACGACCGCTGGCGCTTGGGTTGCGCGGACGGCAGGTCAATCAAACCAAATGCGCTTGTAGACGCCTACGCGAATGGCTGGATTGTCGGTCAATGCGTGAACCCACATACGGACTTTTCGCCGGACCGGACTTTTCGCGCTACTCTCGGTGCGGTTCTCGCGCTGTGGTTGCTGATGCTCGTAGCGACAGCGGTTCTATCGTTGAGGCGTGTTCCTCAATCGTAGCGCTCGACCGTCGCGTAAGAGTTCGAACAGCGATGCTTCTCAGTTGATCTTGAAGCCATAGCAGATGTGTCAGGGGAAGATGGAAAGCCTTATCGGCTCTTGTAAGTTGCGAGATATCCTGGGAAAAAGCCGATCCACTCTAAAGCGTTAAACAGAATATCAAGTCGCTTCCTTGGATAGTATTTCAATACTTCACATGTATCAAACTTCGCATTGATCAAGTGCTTGAGATCGGCCGGCTCAAAGTACCTCTTGTGGGTGGGATCTTCGTAAGCCCGCCAGGTCATTCCCATGAGCTTGACAATCCTAGGCGTTTCTCTACGAGGAACGGAAACCAAGATAGCATCTGATGTTATTCTGGTTGCCTCTTTCCAGAAAGCAGGGAGATCTTCCACATGCTCTATTACGTCTCCTAAGAGCAGTGTGTTGAATTCATTGTCTCTAAACGGGAATGAATCTAGGTCACGAACGAGCACTTTATCCTTTGCGTCACAGGCTATGCTTTTCAAGAACTCCGGATCAACATCCGCAAATACAACGGCAAATCCCTTAGATTTCATGTATAGACCGTAGGACCCGTAACCGCAACCGTAGTCAAGGATCTTCCCTACTGCGTGTTTCAGATAGAAGTTTGCCTTCTTGGTGCACGCGGTCTTCCCCCATTGTGACTTCACCTCTTCCATCTGAATCTCTCCCTCAATAAAGCCATTGGCATTGGAGCTTGCAACAGGAGCCTTCGTGACCAGCGGGATCGATGGGAGCGAGTAGCGCAGATCGCGGCCGTCGCGGAATGAGCTTTTCCATAGTCCCACGAGTTGCTGCGGCCATCGGCGGCGAACGCCGCGCAGGAGTGATTCCGCGGCTCAGGCGCGGACCTCAAGCGCAGCGCTCGACCGTCGAGTAGCACAACGAATAGCGAGGAATTGCTAAAGTGATCTTGGAGAGTAATCGAAACATGTGTGTGCCGCCTACTGCCACTGCAGAATCCTCCGTCGGAACAAGACCACCACGCATCAATAGCCTGAGCAGTACGTCGGACACGGGGAACTGAATCGACGCCGTTTGGTCGTCGATCACTCGCAGCCCCGCCTTTGCGAACACGAGATGATACTCTGCCTGCGAGGAGTATTCTCTGACGTGCGTTGGGTCGAGCCGCCAATGGCCTCCGTTTCGGTGATAAAACCAACCGCCACGGTGTCTCAGGACTGAACCAATCAGAGCTCTTCCTCCGAGCCGAAGAACGCGGCGAATCTCGATGGCCGCTTCGAGGTCACTCGGCACATGCTCGATCACCTGGTCGCAGAAGAGAAAGTCCACGGATGCGTCATCAAGCGGAAGGCAAGCCGCATCAGCGACTATGCAGCGCGCCTCCGGGAGGTAGTTGACCAATTCCGTCGCTCGGGTTTGCGATAACTCGATCGCGAGGATCGTGGAGAACGCTCTTAGTGCGCGCTGATCGATCGCTAGCCGGAGCTTGATTCCGTCGCCGGCTCCAACATCGGCGTAGGTGCCGCCCAAGCCCTCCAAGGCTCGGTAGTAGATCTCCGGAAAACGATAGTTGCGATAGAAGAACGGATGTGACCGCGCCCAGCGCGCGTAATCCTCAAGGTCTGTCGCCGGCTCAGCCATTTCTTGCACTCCGCTGGATACGTGAGCGTCGACCGTATCCAAGTGCCGTTCAAAGGCTGCCGTCCGCCTCCTGTTGTGAAAGTAGATAGCCGGAACCAAGCAAGATTAGGAGGCAGGCGAAGCACCACGCAACCGTCACGAGGCCGGCCGACGCGAGCATGCTGGAACTTGCCGGTGCCGCGATCTGCATAGACGCGGCGCTGCAGATCAAGACCCAATCAATGGCCGTTAGGCGGGAGATCGCGGCTCGAGTCCGCGCCGAACCGTAGAGGACGAGAGCAAAAGCAAGGAAGAAAAGCACCAGCACGGTGGTCGGAACGACCGCGACTAGAATCAGGAAGCCGGCAAGGAATGACGCCTGGCGAGGCTCGATGTTTTGGGGCCCGGACGTCGTCGCAGCGACGCGGCTGATGAGTATAAACATCGCGAAGAGTGCGCCGCTGAGGAGAACCAGGTCGGAAAAGATTGGTTCGATGGATGCAGATAGCAGGGCTGCCAGCCAGACCAGCAAGACCGTCGCAGATGAATCGCTCCAAAGACGAGCAAAACGATTGGTAGCAAGGGCCAGGACTGCGACTGCGATGAACCCGAGGCAGGTCGCGATCAAAACGTGGTCGATGGAGCTGCGGATAGCCCAGATTCCCGCGTCATTGATCCGAAATAATGCGGGGCTGAGGTACTCCCTGAGCCCGAGGTGAGCGTATAGATCGAGGCCGGCGATTAGCAGAAGAGTGAATACGAGCCAACACATGCGCGTGCGGCGGAACGAGACGACTTGCAGAAGCGCGATAAGCCCGAACCATTCCTGAAAGTCGGCTTGGCCGTAGCTCAGAAAAAAAGCGCCGACACAGCCGGAGAGTGGGCGCAAGGCGACGGCAACGGCCTGCTTTGCAGTGAATACTTCGCCTGCAATAGTAAGCCGCAAGAGCCTCGCCAGAAAGGTGCTGCAAAGGCAGACGTATAGCACGATGAACACGATCTGCTGGTTGGCCACTACGAAGGCGGGCAACATCCCGATGCTCTGAAGTAGGAACTGCCATGTCGCATCCATGAACGTGACGCCCAGCCGAAAACTGAGGACGCTGGAGGCGTATCGAGGCCCTACCGCGATCCACTGCACGGCTACTAATGCGAACGCAAGTGCTGCCAAGCCACATCCTTTCACGAGGGCCGCCGTCGCCCTTTCTCTCGTCAAGATATAAACGAGCGCCGGCAGCACGAGGAGTGGAACGAAGTATTCGTCAATGGATGCGGCGGCGCCGACTGCGAGCGTCCCGAGAATTAGGCGCTTCGCCATGCACTGCCGTATGGCAAGAAGTGCAAGTGCGGTCGATACGAGGTCTCGCACGCCCCAGCTGACTAGGTAGAGGCTGAAAGGTGATACGAGCCAGACAAGAAGGACGGACCGTTGCCAGGCAGGAGGAGCAAGGCCGGCGAGCTGCGTCGCAACGAACGAAAATGCGATCCAGAGCGCAATCTTTAAGGTAACGATGTCGACGATCTGCGGCACTTGACCGAACACGTCGTTCCAGGCTGCGATGATCGGTGCGAGCACGCCGGGCAGGAACGCCCAAAGTGGCGTGCCTGTCCACGCATAGGCGGGAGATCCTCCGCCGAACGCGACAATATCGAGCAATTGTTGCCAGACGCGAAGGTCCCACGGATCTTGCGTGATGAGCGAAAGCGCCAGCGTAGCGGCTGCGGCGAATAATCCGAACGGCCCCGCGACGCGGTTCGCCTGGCGCAGTAGCATGAAGATGCAAATCGCTAGGAGTGAAAAAACGATCGCGGCAAGCGACAAAGTAATCGCTCGATTCTGGAACAGTCGACCGTTCTTCGGGACGAAGGTCGTATACATGAAGACCGATCGCACCGACCAAAGTGCGTAGCCGTCCGTCTCAAGCGTCACCGTTTGCTCGTCGCGCGTTAGGTCGTTCGCAGTCAGGGGAACGGTGTTACAGTACGGTCTGAAAGCCCATGCGAAGGGAATCGCCTCCAGCGGCATGGCGCGAGGCGATGCAAGGAACGCGCGTAAACCTCCTTTTTCAAAGGAAGCGACATCGAGAGGAACGTGGGCACGTAGCGTGCCGTTGACATATACGTCGAAGCTTCCGCCCGGAACGTATGCTCGTGGCGGCTGAAAGGCATCGATTACGACCTTGGAAGACCAACTGTCGGAATTGGAAACGAAGCGCGACATTGTGCGCGAATTGAGGGTCCATGTGACCTTGCTCGAGGAAAGCCCCTTGTGACGGGACGAACCCAAGATCACGCCCCTGCTGGTATCGGCCGATGAGAATGTGTCGAGAGTCTCTGAGCCGAGGCTCTGGACGCCCTTTAGGCCCAGGAGAATCGACCGCTCCGGCTTGGAAACGAATTGTTGCTCCGGGACCGGAAGGAGGGCACCGTAGCAGAACGCGATCAAAGTGCCGAGCCAAGTCAAAGCCGCAAGGGCGAAGAGCAGCCGCGGGAAGAGCTTGGGCCCGCTCTGTTTTGGGCGATCGAGCGCGCGCAAGTGTCTCACGTCAGGTGTCGATGCCCGGCACGGATAGCTTCATTTCCTCGATGAAGCGCACCGCTGTTGAATCAATCGGTCCCTCGCCGGCAAGGCGCAGCACGCCTTTGCGCATTTCACGAAGGGTCTCCGGCGACTGAATGAGGCGCTCGAGAACCTCGGCCGCCTCCTCAGGCCACTGCTCCACCGCCACGGCGCCGCCGATTGCGACGAGAGGGTCGAAGAGCCTCATCGGTGCGGTGACCGCCGGAATTCCATGCCCGACCACTCGGGATAGTACCGCACTTGAAGAGCTTCGCCCCCGATACGGCATCAACGCCAGATCGAGCTTATCCAACCAACTCGAGAACGCCGCTTCCGAGAGAGGTCCAGTAAGGAGGTACTCGTCGGCCGAGAGATGACCAAGTTGCTTGCGCAGTGCAGCCGCACCGACCGGATCGAGCGATGCGTCCCCCCCGAGCACGATGATGCGCGCACGGGCGCGAACATGGGCCGGCAGGAGAGCGAATGCACGGGCCGCATCATCGTAGTGTTTGCTAGCATATGGGTGGCCGATCAGACCTATTAGAAAGGCCCTGCCGCCCATGTCCTCGCGTTCGACGACGCAACGGCTCTCGGAGTAACTCTGGTAGAAGCCAAGGGGAAGACTGATGTTCTCGACGCCACGTTCATTGAGAAGGCGATGAGTATCCTCTGTAAGGGCGACAACCTTTGCAAGCCGTGAGATGATGCGAAAGATGCGCCACTGGTAGGCGACGGCAAGCTGGGCGTACGGGCGGCTTAGGTGCAATTGGCCGGGTGTGAACACGGAATGCAATACGCAGAGCTTTGCCGATCGCGGAATCCTGCTTATGCGCAGCGCGAGAAGCGCACGGAAGACATCCAGGTTCTTCGTGTCCGTGCCGATCTCTAAATGCAATATTAGGCCGTCAGCCTCGATGCGGTGTGCCGCCCGCAAGAACGCCGCGTGCGTCATTCCTATGGCGCGCACGCCAAGGCGCTCGAGCACGACCTCAAGATGTTTGCCCCAGTTGCTGATGCCGCAAAGTTCACGCTCGGGGCGGATTGAAACGACGGTCGGCTTGGGGCCGTTCTTACCGGTTGCCATCGAGCATCGCTTCTGCAGAGGCGGCTAGAGACTCCGCCTGCTCGAGACGTCCCAATGCCCCCGTCATCTGAGCCCTAAGCAAGGGGTCTGCCATCAGTTTGCCGAGCGCCTCGGCCGCTCCGCCGGGCCAGTCATCGACTGCGATAGCTCCGCCGGCCTCTGTTAGCGCGCGAAACGCCGGCGATCCAGAGACGATCATCGGAACGTGCGCCGCGCTCAAGTTGGCGACGGTGGCGCTTCCTGTCGCCAGGTGCTCGTAAGGAAGCAACGCTATATCGACATCGCGAATCGTCGAGAAAAATGCTCCGTCCTCGAGCGGCCCCGTTGCGACGAAGGCGTCCTCGTCGAACGCGTCGCGCGTTGCCATGAGCTCTCGCCAGCTATTCTGATCGCTCGCTGCATCACCGCCTACTACGGCGAAGACGGCTGATCCGCGGACCTCCTTGGCGACGGCCAGGAACGCTCTCGCCGCAAGCGGATACCGTTTGAAGCGGTAGGGGTGCCCAACGACGGCACATATCAGGCGGCCCTCATCGCGAAATCGCGACAATGATGACTCCGCCCGTCGCGTCGAGCTACCGTACACGCCAAGCGGAACGTAGCGACTTTGCACGCCCATCGATCTTAGAACGTCGACAGCCGCATCATTCAACACGATGAGATCGGTTCGCGAACTCAACCAGCGCAGAATTCGACGCTGATACAACGTAATCGCCAAGGCGATCGGAATACCCGCTCGATCGAGATGGCGATCTGATAGGAGCGTATGCGATATCGCAGACGCACGAATGCCCCTGCGCTGTAGGCGCGTGAGCGTTTGCGCCAACCAGAAGATTTCGCCGCGTCGAGTCGATTGGACGATTTCAAAATGCAACAGGGCGCGGTCGAAACTACCGGAGGCCGAAACGGCGGCCGCGCCTCTGTGGTCGACGGCCGTTACTTCATGGCCGAGTTGCCTCAACTCGCGTTCGAGCAGGCTCGCGTAATCCGATACGCCGCAGTTCCGACGGCGCATCGAAACGGAGAGGATCCTCACGATCTCAACTCTGAGCGTCCATGTCGCAATAGCCCGGGTCGCGCGTCAGTCAACGGCTAGACGGCGATACCAGAGGCTGAGCGGCCGGTATCGAATCCGTGCGAACATCCTCGAGACCACGCCCGCGCGCAGCGTCATGCAGCGAACGCAAGTCGTTCGTGAATCCCTTGGTTGCTAGATACCAGTCGCCGTCCTTTCTGATAAGGTTGTACGGCATGTTCAGGGCGCGCCGGATAATGATCTCCCTGAATTTCGCAGCCTGTTCGCTCCAAGAATAGTCACGCGCGCGGGCTGCCGCATTATTGCCGTGTTCTCGGCACAATTCCGGCGTCTGCAAATACGTCGTCATAGCGTCGGCTAGATCGCGGACGGGGTTCGAATTCTCGAAAACCCGGACGAGGCTGCCCGTGACTCCAGGAACTATCGACTCCGATAAGCCGGGAACCTCGAAAGCCACGGCCGGAGTCGCACAGGCGGCTGCCTCCAGTATCGAGATGCCCCAACCCTCCATCGAGGACGGATTCACGAATACCCAAGCGCTCATCAACTCGGTGGCCTTCCGATCTTCCGTAACCTGGCCGAGAAATGCCACGCGTTCGGCGATCCCTGCCTGCACTGCAAGACGCTTCAGCCGGGCAACGTCGCTGCCCGTGCCGGCGATCCGGAGTTGCACGTTAGGGAGATCGATCAAGACCCTTGAAAAGGCCTTGATCAGTAGTTCTAATCTCTTGTAGGGCTCGATTCGACCCACGTAGAGCACCGTCGGGTCTTTCGCGCGCTCCCCGGCCGCGAAGTGACCCGATATGCCGGGCTCGACAATCTCGATAGGCAACCGCGTCTTACCATAGCGTTCCAAGTCGCGCTTCGTGCTCGCGGAAATCGTTACGATGCTCACGTTGCGATAAAGCAGCGGAACGAGCTTCAACTCGATGAAGACGAGCAGCCGAGATAATGGGAACGGCAGCTGCGACAAGAAGACGTCTCGGTGCACGTGATACACGAGGAGCACTTTTGGCTTAAGCGAGAACAGGGGCGTAAAGAACGGAATTCCATTCTCTGAATCGATGATGACGTGAAAGCGATCGCGCATGACGCGCAGATACTCGACCGCGGCGAGAGCATAGACGGTGACGCTATTGCCGACGCGCGTAACTTGAATGCCGTCGATCAGTTCATGCCTTGCCGCCCCTGGGAACCCGGCGGTGAGCCATTCGACGTGGTGCCCTGCCTCGACCAGACTGCGTGCCACGTGATAGCAGTATTGCTCGGCCCCGCCTGCCTTTGGGTGTTTTGGATCCCGCCAGTTGATCAGAAGGACGCTCAGCCGGTTGTGCGCTCGCATCGGCTGCGTCGGAAGCCAGCGATCGAACGCGGGGATCAGTGCGCGGAGAATTGAATTTCTCAACCTCAGCCGCAGCAGCGAGATGAACATCGCCACGCTAGCGTCGACTAATTCGATGCGCGACCCCATCACGTCGTTCCAAACGGTTGCTACCTCGCGGACGCGCTTGCCGCGCGACGCGAGACAGTGCAGCAGGTCGACATCGAAGGCAAGCCCGGACGTTTCGAGCTGGTCGAAGACCTCTAGGAGCGTCGCACGCCTAAAGACCTTAGCACCGCATTGCGTGTCGGCAAAGGGCAATTGAAAGAAGATCCGGACGAGCACGTTGAACGCGGAACTCGCGATGCGGCGTTTGATGGGTCGCCCCGAGACAAGAGAGCCGGGGAGCCAGCGCGATGCGATTATGCCGTCGTTGTCCTTCAACTCATTGCATAACCGGCGCATCTCCTTTGCGGGCGTGGATCCGTCAGCGTCGACATATCCGACGATGTCGGCTCTAGCGAGCTTCATGCCGGCTCGAATCGCTCCGCCTTTCCCAAGCGCCTCAGCGATCTCTATGATGCGAATATGCGGGTGGGATGCCGAGAAGGGCTTGACTACCTGAAGGGTGCCGTCGGTGCAGCCATTTAGAACCAGGATCAGCTCCGCGTCGGTGAATTCAGTCGCATACTCGCTGAGCATCCGCTCGATTCGCGCTTCCTCATTGTGCGCGGGTATTATCAGCGAAACCTTAGGGCGAGTTATCTCAAGGCGTTCCGGATTCATGGGATCTCTCGCGAGAGCATGCCGGAGTCCTCGACCGGCCAAGGCCGGGCGATGCGCGTAGCGTCCGGGATGCCGCGGCCGGCGGTCGGCGTGACCGGAGTACGCGTGGCGGCGCGAGCGGACTCGACGTCGCCGGCGGCGCTGGTCGACGTGAAGAAGACCGATCCGCGCCGCGCGACGGTCCAACGATTCGCAAGGCGGTCTCGGTCGTTCGCTGAGTCGCTTCGCAAAGGAGAAGTCACTGCGTATACCACTTACCCGGATAATGCTTGCCTGGACACAGAATGCTACGTTCTTGCTTTGAAGGAGTCGCGCCGAGCAGAGATTGGGCAGGGCGCGGGTGGCGGCTGGTCGAGGCGACTGATGCGGCGGATTAGGATTTTTGTACGACGCCGTAGGAGGTCTTGCCCCCGTACCAGCCTAGCAAATTCTTAGAAGGAAATGAGACGCGCGCGAGCCTGGCGCTTTAGGAAACTAAGTCCCCTGCGCCGAAATCGGCCTCGGCATTTTCGACCGGCAAAGTCGCAGGGTTTGCTGCGAGCGAGCGGAGCGCGAGAAACGTCGGCATGGCTGAGGACGTTAGTAGTACGAGCGAGCTATGACGCTTCGATCGCGGGCTCTCGCCGACGTTTTTGCGCCCGGGCGATTCGCTTACCATGGGCACTGACCGCGAACCCGGCCCACCGTGCGGGTATCAATCGCCGCAGTGGTGCAGCGCTGCGCGAGCCGGGGGCACTGCGTCGACGTAGGTCAGGCCTGCCTCGATGTCCTTAGCGAGCGCATCAATCATCTTCTTGGGCTTCCGATCGCCCTCGCCTCGGGCGAGGCAATGACGGCGCGATCGCCGTTTTCGACGACGATCCTTAACGCCGTGTCGGCGACGATCGCTGAAGCCCGAACGCGGAAGGTCGCCAAGACTCATTCGTGCCCACGCCGGCGTCGCGTAGCCGGGGGGACTAGGCCGGCGCAGGGTCGTCATAAGCGAGTCCGAACGCAAGCGGCTCGCCATCGTTCAGCAACTGGAGGCGAGGGGCAGGCGCCGGGCTTTGCTGCCGCAGCTTTAAGCCAACTGAAGAAGAAGCTTGCTCGCTGGAACCGGCAGCTGCTTCGCCGTAAATAGTAAAGAGTCGCCTTCAGATGCACCCAAAGTATCGTCCGGACATTGACGGTCTGCGAGCAATCGCCGTCTTTGCCGTTATCGGCTTTCATGCGTTTCCCGATAACGTGGCGGGCGGCTTCGTCGGTGTTGACGTCTTCTTTGTCATATCCGGATTTCTTATATCGACGATCATCTTCAGCGATCTGGAAAAAGAAACGTTTAGTATAGCCCGCTTTTATAACCGCCGCGTGCGCCGAATATTCCCGGCCTTGATAGTGATTTTGGTGGCCGGCTTGGCTATGGGCTGGTTCCTTCTTTTCCCGGATGAGTACCGCCAGCTAGGTAAACACTTGATCTCATCCGCCTTGTTCGCACAGAACTTTGTTCTATGGAACGAGAGCGGTTATTTTGACACCAGCGCGCAAACGAAACCGATGCGTCATCTCTGGAGCTTGGCAATCGAGGAGCAGTTCTACATCTTCTGGCCCTTGCTGCTGACTTGGGGATGGAGGCGCAAACTGAGCATCCCCATGATTACGGCCGTCATTGCCGCGCTATCTTTCTCCGCGAATGTTCTTGCCGCTCACATCGATCCAAGTGCCGATTACTATCTGCCGATCACCAGGTTTTGGGAGCTGATGATAGGCGGGTTTCTTGCCTACATCTCCCTGCATCGCCCCGAGCTGCTGCGGCAAAACAAGAATCTGCAAGGGCTAGCGGGGATAGGCTTAATCGGGCTGGGCATCATCCTGATCAATGACAAGCTGAGCTTCCCAGGATGGTGGGCGCTGATACCTGCTCTTGGTACCGCCATGGTCATATCTGCGGGCCCGAAAGCGTTTGTCAATGAGAAGCTTCTCTCCAATAAACTGTTCGTATGGGCCGGTCTAATAAGCTACCCGCTCTATCTGTGGCATTGGCCCCTGCTTTCGTTCGGATACACCGTCAACCCGCTCTTGTCCGGCCTCGAAAAAACACTGCTCGTCGCCGCTGCAATCATCTTGGCCGTGCTTACTTATCGCTTTGTGGAACTCCCGATCAGGAAGGGACGACCGCTTCCGCGTGCTCCCCTTTATCTGGCCGGCGCGCTTTCAGTGCTTCCCGTTTGCGGGATTTTGATGCTTTCGGGCGTGTGGGGCCCCCGTCTCAACATCGGACCGATGGCCTTGAAAGGCGAGTGGGATTTTCTCAAGACCCAGCCGGTCAAACACGACGCGAATGCGGACGGCATCTGGCCATTCCATTCGGAGAGAGAACGGACGACGATATTCATTGGTGATTCACAGGTCGCCCAATATGCGGAACGCATCTCCTCCGTGCAAACGGATAAGAAGCTAAATGGAGCGGTCTTCGCGCTCGGAGCCGGCTGCATTCCCATCAGAGCCGTGTACACAGACGATCCATCGAGGCGAAACTGCAAGCGAGTACTGACGGAGGGCCTTCAATTGGCTTCGGAGCAGCGTGCATCGGCCGTCGTCATCGGCGCAAGCTGGAACTGGTATTTCCTGTCCGATGGATTCTACTACGCCGATGGGCAGAGGCGCATTCCGCTAACCAGCGATGAGGGACGCGGCAAGGCGTTTACTGATCTTGGGAAACTCCTAAGAGGATTTAAGAAACAGCACAAGAGGGTCTTTCTGTTACTAGGAAACCCAATAAATCAAGGTTTTGATCCGCATAAGCATATACCGAGACTAGCGAAGTTACGTCCCTTGCAGGCTGATCCGTACGTCGCTCTTGATAGTCAGCAAGAGCGCTTACGGCGCTCACTGCTACAGGTTGCAGTCGACGCAGGGGCCGAAGTCGTCGATCCCTTCGCGGTCCTGTGCGATGCCCAGAAGTGCCGATGGGTCTCCGATGATGGTGTCCCGATATTTACGGACAATTCGCACTTTAACCAAGACTGGGCGGTAGCTCATGCCGCGTTCATCGATAAGACAATTCAGCCATTGCCGGCCGGAAACGTCGCGAAGGCCGGATACTAACCGCGGCTGCGCGAGTACGCGCACGGCGCGAGCCGTTGGGTGAAGCCATGCTGATTCTCGAGCGCAACGCCTCGGTCTTGCAGGGCCCGAGCGAATCACGCGGACCGTGACCGGCTAGGCCGTCTTAGGTTCGCCGTATTCCGCTGGAGCCGAGGGAATTGGAGGCGAAGTCTCTTGCCAAGTGGGGCGTGCGACGGAGCGCATCATCTCCTCAGCACGATCGATAAACTCGTAATGCTCCTGCAGTTGATCATCCGAAAGTTCTCTAATTAGCGGCGCGTCGCCGCTGGTCGAGAGAGTGACTATGTGCCGCCCACTACCAACATTAGGGGCTCCTGTTTCAGCAGCGTGCTTTAGCGTCCAAACCACGGTCATGACGCCGAGCGCGATGTCGGGGCACCGTTGCGAATAATAAATGCGCCGTAAATGGGCAATGAATGGGTCTGCAGTCTGCTGCCCGCTTCCGATCGCAACAAATGGAAGTTCCTCGGTCACCTCCTGCGGAGACATCCGCTTGTCGTAGTGGTAGAGGCGATACTTTCCCGCGATGCGTGTCGCCACTAAAATTTCGCCGGAACAGCTGTCCCAAGCGCGTGGGCCGTGTTCTCTTTCTAACAACTGCGCAACCTGAAATTGTGCATTCGTCTGTGCCAAGAATTCATCACGAAGCGTGTTCATGGCCTGAACAGGCCGACTGGAAATGAACGCATCGGTCTTGTGTGTAGCCGCTAAGACGTCCTCATATTGTTGCAACAAGCCGTTCGTGCCGGCGACACTGACGGCCGAAACTCCATCGACGATACGAATCTTCTTGAATGCCGCTCGAATGGTAGACGTTCGGTCGTTGCCGAACGTCGCCGCATCGTCCGCTCCAAGGACGACGCCATCGGTGCAACGGAGTCCAATTATCAAGGTCATTCGAATACCTTGAACACGCTACGAACCGCGAATTGTGGGTAGGCCTTATAGATAGCTCCCAATAGCTCGTTGAACGGTGTACGACGTGTCCAGTTGACGATGTTGGAAATGTATTCTTGGGCCGGCGCTGGAATTCGGCGGATAATGCCCGATGCGACTTCCAATCCGGACGCCGTACTCTCATACTCATTCCAGTCACGGCCAACCACCGTTCGTACGGTAACGAAACCTTCGTCGCAGAGTTCGTCGATATCGCGGTATATTTCTGCGGAAAATGGACCGTAGTTGTGAGGCTCAAAGGTGTAAAAACTCGGCCCAATGAGCGCCTGAAGGTTCTGGCCGATCAAAAACAGCGATTTTTGGATCTGAATCGGCGTTAGCTTGCGATCAGGAGAGAGGCTCAGCACTACGCCGGGCCAATAATGGCGTTGGACGCGAATTTGGGAGCTATGGTCGGCCGGGGTTTCCAAAATAGAATCCAAGCGCTGTGCCTAAGATCGCAATTTCCGGAGTCAAAACGAGTTCGATAACGTCCTTGATGTCTCGCCAATCCCTGCTGCACGAGAAGACCCAAAACGTAATGAACGAGGCGAGGACCGAGCCGGCGAAGAGCCAGATCAAACGGAACGTGACCTTCGCGCGTACATACGGCTCGGTAAACGGAGTGTCGCGGAGGGTTGGAACCGTTCCCATGACGACGAGATGCTCTTCGGGTTCATTCTCGTTCGCTTGTTCCTTAGCTGGCTTGGGATCCACAGTTCCCGATCTCTAGAGAGGCAGAATTTCGCGGACTTGCCCGTCAGGGCGTTCGACAAGTATTCGGGATTTCTCGTCTTTTGTGTCCTGGAGCCACTTTCCCAGCGCTATCGAGCGACGAAGAACTTCGGCTTTCGTCGTGTCTTGCTTCTTGGCCAATTCTTCTAGCACGGTGTTTATCTCGTCTGAAAATTCAACATTTAGTCTCGGCATGCATTGCTCCAATCAGGGCTTCTAAAGACTGTCCTACACTATCCATTTATACAATATGCACAATTAAGGCACAAGAGAGGCGCCAATGAGGGGTCAGAAGGAGGGTCGGAATAGGGGGTTGAAAGTGAGCAGAAAAGGTGTATAATTGGGTGTGCCAGTCTTAGCGGAAGCCCTTGCTGAAAGGGGCCGATCTTGGAGACCGTTGTCCAGAAAGTTACCCATGAGGACCTGGCCGACTTCGCCGAAAGCCGCGTGAACATGCGCATGGCCGACGTGGAGGAGGAGCGTGGCCAGGTCAATCGCCTTAAGGATACCCTTACGGACCATATCAAGCGGCACCCTGATATTGCCCTGGTAAAAATCCGAAATGCCGGTAGCCTCGCGAAGGGCACCGCCCTACGTACGATCAACGATGTCGACGTCGCCGTCTACCTCCGGGCGGCTTCCGCACCCAAAAGCACGCCGGATTTGCTGACCGTACTGGAGACGTTGCTGCGCCAGGCAAACCCTAACCTACGTCCTGATCAGTTCAAGACGAAGCTCAACTGCGTTACGCTGAGTTTCGTCGGCACGGGCCTCGACATCGACGTGGTCCCGATCCTCTATGATGATGGTCCGGGTGACGCTGGCTACCTCATCGCCAAGGATACGGGCGAACGCGTCCTGACGAACGTTACGCAGCATATCGAATTCGTGCGCACACGCAAAGCAAAATATCCGCGTCATTACCGTCAGATCATTCGCTTCATGAAATGGTGGTCACGGCAACAAAAGCTTAACGATCAGGACTTCCGTTGTAAGTCCTTCATGCTCGAACTGATCGTAGCGCACCTCTTCGATCGCGGGCTCGATGGGTCGGACTATACGCACGCGCTCAGCGATGTATTCGCGTACATCGTAAAAAGTGGACTCCGTGAGACGATTGCGTTCACCGACTACTGCAAGCTCTCCGAAATCCCGAAAGAGGCCTCGCCTATTCGTATCTACGATCCGGTGAACCACCAAAATAATATTGTGTGGCGGTACACGGAAGCTGATCGCACTCGGCTGGTCGAAGCCGCGAGTGATGCCCTCGATGCTATTACTTATGCGCGTTTTGCCACCACAAAAGGTGCGGCCGTCCAGCAATGGCGGACGGTCTTCGGACCCAGCTTTGGAGCCGCATGATGAGCTGGTCCGCTTCGAGAACCGCGACCTTCACCAAGACTGACGTCCGGTACGTCGTTTCGAAGATCCGCACGGACCTGGAGCAGATGCGGCTCTTTTATGGCTCGCCATCTTCGGCCCAGATTGAACGTTACGGCACCGAAGCTGAAATGTTGCTTGCCGCCAGCTACTTGAAGGAGATTACCTATGGTTTTCGCCGTGGCACCGATCACGTGCCACCGACGTTGAAATATACTCAGCGATCGCTCCTGGCAATGGACGATCGTCCAGGGCGCGTGCCGCCGGGCGAAAATGTCGCCGGCGCGACATTTTACACATTCCTATCGTATACAGATAGTTGGTTCAACCTGACGCAGAAGCAGCGCGACGATTTCGAGGCAACGCTGCCGTTCATTCGCGGCGTCGCAGATAAGCCAGGAGTTGGCGGCGGAATCTGGGTAAACGAAAAGTCCTATTCTTCGAACGGACAAGGTGTCTACCGAACGGTGCTGACTTCGAAATGACCGATAAGTTATCGGTCCTTGATGCCGTCGAGTTCCCGGATCTGGGCGCGAAACGGCGCTATGAGAAGCTTGTCGGTATCGACGGACAAAAGACGCGCCTCGAAAAAAACATCACATTGGTGCTTGATCCGCACAGTATCGAGGGCTGGGTGCGCAAGAATGGCCCACTCGGCGAAGCGCTCGCAGAACGGTTACGAGGTCGTCAGCCGGTATTCATTCTTGCCGGCGATGTCGGCACGGGCAAAACGGAAGTCGCGGAGACTGTTGGTGATCGCGTATCTCGGAATACAGAGTTACCGGTCACCCTCTATCGCCTCAGTTTGACCTCACGCGGATCCGGGCTGGTCGGCGAAATGACGAAGCTCATTAGCAACGCGTTCACCGAGGTCGCTGCGGCGGCACGCGCGAAGAAGCAATCAGGCAGTTCCCGCGCACGCGCCGGCACGATCCTTTTCATTGATGAGGCGGATGCGTTGGCTCAATCGCGTGAGACCGCGCAGATGCATCATGAGGATCGTGCTGGGGTCAACGCCCTCATTCGTGGCATCGATGATCTGACCCGCGCGGAGCTGCCGGTCGCCGTGCTCCTCGCGACCAATCGCGTCGGCGCGCTCGATCCGGCTGTGCGGAGGCGCGCGGCGGAAATCATCGTGTTCGGTCGGCCGTGTGGTGAGCAGCGGCGGCTCGTGTTGGAAAAGGCCTTCGGAAGCGCGTTTTCCAAGGCGCAGATTGACGGCCTGGTCCTGGCGACCGGGCCATCCTCCGGCTCCGTTGGTTTTACGTACTCCGATTTAACGCAGAGATTCTTGCCGGCCCTCCTGATCGCAGCTTTTCCGGATGCGCGCGTTTCCTATGACTTGGCTGTCGAGGTTCTTAAGACGGTCAGCGCGACGCCGGCATTTCAAGAGACAACGGGTGGGTGAACAACATTCTCGGTGGCTTACGTCGCTGCTTAATCAGCTATCGACGCCAAAATGCCAGCGATGTACGGATAATCACGCGAGCACTACGTCATCGTGGCGTTACGACGTGGCTTGACATAGATGACCTGGCAACCGAGCGAACGGAGGACGAGATTCGCCGCGTCATCAGCAGCGACGAAACGGGCGGTGCTGTGCTCTTCATAACCCGAGAAACGCGCGGTTCGCCGATAATCCTTGAAGTTGAGATTCCGGAGCTCTTTGCGCGCAAGCGTCGAGATCCCAGTTTTTATATCGTTCCGGTTCTTGGGGCGGGCGTAAACTACGACGAGATCGCAGGTATCGTTGGGAATCGCTTCGGTGCCGACGACTTAGCCCGCTGGAACCTGATGCGGCCAAGTGAGACGGGGACGTTCCTGGGCGATCACGGCCGCCAGGTTGCGAAGAGGGTATTGGCGCTGAGCCTCGAGCAAAGTCGAGCTGGCGTGTCGACGGGAGCGACTTACCGGTTGAGGCTAAACGCGCTTCGGCGGCCCGGTTTTGACGCATCGGCGCTCTTGAGTCTCGATTGGTCGGATCGCTTTCGGGCCCATTGTGCGGATCCTGAGGTCTGGAAAGACGAGCTGACGCCAGCACTGAGCGACGTGTACGAGGCGGTTAGCCAGCAATTGCCGGGCAGTCGATTGATCGGAGACGGCTTGTTGGGCATGCCCGCCGCCATTGCGTTAGGGCGTGCCTTTGCTTCACCAAAGCAAATCCGTCTTGATTGGGCGCAATCGCGTACGGACCGTGATGTAACGATTTGGTCACTTGCGGGCGATGATGTAGAAATAGCATGCGTGGATTCGCTCGAGTCCCGTGATGTTCTATCGCAGGATCTCGCTCTTCTGGTATCCATCACCGATGACGCACGCCCCGCATTTGACCGCTCATCGGCTTCGTTGCCAGCAGTCCGCGCCCTTATCGACGTAAGGCTGGAAACTTTCACGCACCGGCTGACGAGCGGTCAGGCTGGACACATCGTTCGAAAGATCGTCACCGTGCTCCGGGTCGCTCGATCTCGGTACCGTGTCATGGGTACAGTCCACCTGTTCATCGCCGGCCCAGTTGGCCTTGGTGTGCTGCTCGCAGAAGAGCTGAACACGTTTTCATCGATCACGACATACGAGTTCTGCCCCGCGGAAAAGGTCCCATACGTTGCGGCGACGGCTTTAGCTTGACCGACTGCCTCTCCGGCGCAGACAATACGCGCGTCTACTCAATCCTCGGCGGGACGCCGCTCTATCAGCGGCAATGGAACGCCGAGCTCGATGTGCGCACAAGCCTGCTCGCACTCTTCGGCGACCAGACCCCGCAAGTTCGCTCGTCGATTATGTGCGGAACTCACCGAGAGGTAGTCTAACTGCTTGGCTGCGCGTTCAACAGGCGCGGCAAAATCATCAGGCACATTGCGCAATAGAGCCATCAGCGCGACATTAGGCTGAAAGCAGTTCTTCGAGCTTCAGTGCGACACGTCGGGGCTCGTGTTTGGCCGCACGGCGGACTCGCCGCTCGCTAACATCGCCATTGGCAATGAGTTCGCGTAGCCGAGCACCGACAGCAGGCTCCGAGACTTCGACCCACTTTAAGTCGTCACGAAGCACCTCGAGGAGCGCAATCTCTAATGGCCGTAGACCCGCGGCAACGCGCTCAACGTTGGAGCGCTCGACAAATCGAACGTCGGGCACGGAGACGGGACGGTTGCCGACAACGGCGATCGTCGGACAAGGCGGGATCTGCGTGCTAAGACCCAGCGACGAGGCCGCACTTGGTCCGGCTGGACCAGGCGCCTTCCCCTGCGCCGCCGCTAGCGCGATGTCTTCTGCCCTCAGGGTCACTCGACCGAACCGAGAGATTCTCGGCTTAAAGTAAAGCCCACGGCGGGCGCGATCGATCACGCCTCGCTTGCTCAGGCGGGAGAGCGTGCTCTTCACCGCCGCGGGAGATGCGAATCCTAGGAAGTCGTCGACGGTAAAAACCTTCCCCGACGGGGCCAGAGCAATTCGCCGTTCGATCTTGGCTGTAGCAGTCATCGTATCTACCTGAAATAGTAGCAAATCATGCTCAGAAGGACAAGTAATAGATCGAATTGTGGATTCTCCGAGAGGAGGCTTCAATTCCCTATGAACCAACCAACGAGCCAGGGATGATCGGTCTTGACAACTTCGCTGCTCCCGGAGCATACTGCTCCTGAAGCAACATGCCTGATAAGCAGTTTATCGGTCGAGCTGCAGAGCTCAGCGGTCTCCAGCGGCGGTACGAGCAAGCCGACGCGCAGTTGGTGCTTGTATACGGCCGGCGCCGCATCGGGAAGTCCTACTTGCTCGAGCAATTCACAACCGGCAAACCAACGATCTACTACCAGGCCACTCAGCAAACAGAGGCAAGCGAGCTTTCGGGCTTCACGGCCACCGTGCGGGCGGTCCTCGGCGAAGGCGCGCTCCCGCCGGGCTACGACTTCCCGGGCTGGGGCGAGGCTCTCGGGTTCCTCAGCGCTCGCGGCGGCGAGCGGCTGGTCATCGTTCTCGATGAGTTTCCGTACCTCGCAGCCTCGAGGGCGGGGCTGCCCTCGATCGTGCAACGGTGGTGGGACCAGCACGGGCGCGCAAGCAACATCATGTTGGTCTTGTGCGGGTCGGCACAGCGGTTCATGGAAAAGCTCGACGGCGCCGCGGCGCCGCTGCACCAGCGTTTCACGGCGAAATTTCATGTCCGGCCGCTCGACTACCGCACGGCGGCGCTCTTTACGCCGACACTCTCGGGCGAAGACAAAGCCCGCGTCTACTCGATCCTCGGCGGGACGCCGCTCTACTTGCGGCAATGGAACGCCGAGTTGGATGTTCGTGCGAACCTGCTCGCGCTATTCGGCGACCCCGCAAGTTCGCTCGTCGACGCTGCGGAGCTCACGCTCTCGACCGATCTCGAAGATGCGCGCGCGCCGTATCGCGCGCTGCAAGCCGTTGCGCTCGGAGCTACCAAACACAGCGAGATCCGCTCGCAAGCGAACATCACGACCGACCGCACGATCCAGCGGCTCCTCGACCTCGACTTGCTCGAGCGGCGCGTTCCGGCGACCGAGAACGCCGCGAAATCGCGGCGCGCGTCCTACGCGATCGGAGATCCATACTACCGCTTCTACTTTCGCTTCATCGCGCCACAGCGCGGCGCGATCGATCGCGGCCTTGGTCACAAAGTCATCGAGAACATCATGACCGGCCTCGACGACTACATGGGTCCTGCCTTCGAAGAAATCGCGCGCAGCTATGCGCGTTACCTGATCGCTGCCGGCGATCTGCCGGGTGATGCGGTGTCGTCGTGGTGGTCGAGCGACGGGCAACATGAGATCGACATTGTCGGCACGGCGGCGCGGCGGCCGACATTCATCGGTTCCGTGAAGTGGCGGCGTGAGCCGTTGGGTGAAGCCGTGCTGAACGATCTCGAGCGCAACGCCGCGGTCTTGGATGCGCCGAGTATCCCGCGACTGCTCGTCGGCCGCGGCGGCGTGCGCCCGGACGTCGCGGCGCGCGCGGGTGTTCGTGGCGTCTCTGCCGAGGATCTTTACCGGTAACTGCGCGGTGGGGTCAGATCCTGGCCAGCGTGTCGGGCTCCCCTCGCATCTGCCGTACAAGCGCCTTGACGGCTTCCGGGTCATATGCGATCAGAGACAAGAGAACCCGCCCGGCTCCGTCCGGGACCCAATGGCGCTGTTCCCAGCCTTGCACGGTGCGCAGCGAAAGGCCGAAGGCCGTGGCGAACTGTTCTTGCGTCATTCCGAGGCGCTTGCGGAGCAATTGAACGTCAGGACCGGCGACGACCCGAACTGGCCCGAGTACCGCGTTATCCATCCCGTCGTCGTGCTTGTGGCGCTGGATATCGTCCTCGGTGGTTGCCTGAAATTTCGCAAGGTTAACCCGGCCGCCCCGACGGCGGATCTGTTCCTTGGAAACCTGCGCAGTCGGCATAGTATTCTTCCTTTTCGGCTTTGCTCGCGCGCCAGGCGGTGATGATGTGACGCCGGCGACCGCGAGGCGTCCAGACGACGGTGATGATCCCAACGTCCGCCGCGATCCCGGTTGATACGAAGCGCGGCTCGCCGTAGTCTTCGCGGGTGTCTTCGCGCTCAATGTACGGAGGATCGAGAAAGATTTCGCTTGCGACCTCGAAGTCGATGCCGCGTTCGTCAAAGACTGCGTCGTTTTTGGCCGGGTCCCAGGAGAAGCCGTCTTCGAAGTCATGGTCTATGGCGCACTATACTCCTCAATCAGCGTATACGCAATAGCGAGAGTTTCCCCGAGCGTATTGATCGGGGCTGTTCGTCCGTTACTCCGGTACGGCCGCGCGTTGGGGTATGTCGAAGCGTGGTGGCCGCAATTGTCTTGGCAGGCGCACGCTTTCGGTCAAGCCGAAACGCAGTCGGCTATTTGCGCGCGAATGCGCTCGAGTTCGTCGCTCGTAACGTGCTACGGCGCCTCGGTCAATCGCGCGTGAGGGACCGCGGCCGCGATGTGGCTCCCATTTACGCTGCTTCGATCGACACCGTCACTACTTCGGTGTGTATGTCTAACGAAGCCGGCAGCGGCAAACTCTGCTCGCGTAAGAAGCTGACATAGGTGTTCGCCGAGCGAACGAAGCGCGCCAGCACGTCCTCACGATCGTCGCTAACCGCATAGACGTCTGGAAGCTCCTCCGACGTAGCGCCGTAGGTCTTCGTATTTGGGTCGTAGTCGATTCGCACGGTAACTTTCGCCAGACGGGCATTGGCAGTTCGTGATTTGGAGAGCCGTCAAGAACGACCAGTCTCCCCCGTTTCCTGGTTCCGATAGACCCCGTGGTCGCCTTTGCCGGCGCGATGGAAGACGAACCCACACTCTTTCAGCCAAGCGGCTACCTCCCTGACTCGCGGCGGCAATCATCTCTCCTTCGTTGTCAACGGATTTCGAGTGCCGACCACCAAATCCGGGTGCCATCCTAGCTGGAGCGGCGAACAAAGAGTTTGGTTTCGCCTACGTCGTCGTCGGCAATTGCGACGTGCGCCCGGAATCCGCTTGCCTCAAGGCGGCTGGCGGCTTCCCGGATCCCTTCGCGGCGAATCGACCGCGCTCTAGGGCTCACCAAGAGTGTCGGCGTTCATCCAGGCATGATGGCATGCGTCGGTCAGCCTACTCCCGCCGCCGCCGGCCGTTTACGCGGTCTCCGCCGGGCTGCCGAGCAGCTTCGTCAGCGTCCACTTGTTTTCGCGTTCGCGCGGGCCGAAAACCTTAGGGATGCGACGTATGAAGGTTCGGGTCGGCGAAAGGAAAACGCCCCGAGCGAAGGTGTTCATTCTTACTGCCCTCCGCCGCCGTCCCACCGCCGTCCCGCTCAACCGCGGACCGCTCGACCCGCGGACCGGTCGTAACCGATGAAGGTCATCATCCTGGCGGGCGGCCTTGGGACGCGCCTTTCGGAGGAGACTCAGGCTCGCCCCAAGCCGATGGTTGAGGTGGGGGGCAAGCCGATCCTCTGGCATCTCTTGCACATGTACTCGGCGGCCGGCTTCAACGAGTTCATCATTGCGCTCGGCTATCGGCAAGAAGTCATCAAAGAGTACTTCCATCTCTTCTACTCGCTCAGCAACGATCTCACCGTGGATCTTGGGACGGGCGAGACCATCGTCGAGCGGCGCTCGACCGAACGCTGGAAGGTCCATCTCGTCGATACCGGCCTGGACACGAAGACCGGCGGCCGGATCAAGCGCCTGCAGAAGCTCATCGGCGACGAGACGTTCATGTGCACCTACGGCGACGGCCTCGCGTCGCTCGATATCGCCGAGCTGCTGCGCTTTCACAAGGGCCACGGCCGGGAGGCGACGTTGACGGCGGTCAGGCCGCCGGCGCGCTTCGGCGGGCTGGATTTGGACGGCGACGTCGTCGTGAAGTTCGAGGAGAAGCCGCAGTTGAGCGAAGGCTGGATCAACGGCGGATTCTTCGTGTTCGAACCGAGCGTCTTCGCCCGCATCGAGGGCGACTCGACGATGCTCGAGCACGCGCCGCTCTCCGGGCTCGCCTCTGAAGGGCAGTTGATCGCTTACCGGCATCCGGGCTTTTGGCAACCCATGGATACCTTGCGCGATAAGCGGCTTCTGGAGGAACTGTGGTCCTCGGGATCGCCGCCGTGGGTGCGCGGATGAGCGAGTATTGGGCTGAACGCCGAGTTCTCGTGACCGGCGCAACGGGGATCGTCGGGTCGTGGCTTTGTAAGGAGCTCGTGCAGCGCAAGGCCTTCGTGGTCGCGCTCGTGCGGGACGACGATCCGCAGTCGATGTTCTATTCCGACGGCGTGGCGCCCAATGCTACGATCGTCCGCGGAGCGCTTCAGAACATCGAGGACTGCGCTCGCGCCGTCTTGGCGAACGATATCGAGGTCGTCTTCCACCTCGGCGCGCAGACGCTGGTCGGCCCGGCCGTTCGCGATCCGCTCGAGACGTTCGAGAGCAACATCCGCGGAACGTACAACCTGCTGGAGGCCGCGCGGCGCGCGCCGGATCTCGTGCGCGCGTTCGTCGTCGCATCCAGCGATAAGGCGTACGGCGATTCGGCAACCCTGCCCTACACCGAGGACATGCCGCTCAACGGCCGCCATCCGTACGACGTCTCAAAGAGCTGCACCGACTTGTTGGCGGGCGCCTATCACGACACGTACGGGACGCCCGTCGCGATCGCCCGATGCGGCAACATCTACGGCGGCGGCGATCTGAACTGGAGCCGAATCGTTCCCGGGACCATTCGCAGCCTTCTGCGGAGCGAACGGCCCGTGCTGCGCAGCGACGGATCGAACGTTCGCGACTACATCTACGTCCGGGATGTGGTCTCGGCGTATCTCGCCTTGGCGGAGCGGATCGCGGAGCCGGAAATCGCGGGCCAAGCCTTCAACTTTAGCCCCGAATCGCGCGTGACCGTGCTCGAGATCGTGCAAGCGATCGCGCGCCTGATGGAAAGCTCGATCGAGCCGATCGTGCTGGGCACGGCCCTGCACGAGATTCAGGATCAAACGCTCTCGGCGGCTAAGGCGAAGCGCCTGCTCTCATGGCGAACGCAGTGGACGCTCGAAGCCGGCCTTGGGGAGACGATCGAGTGGTATCGGCGCCGGCTGGCAACGCGGCTCGGCCTCCCGGGGACGTCGCGTGCAGGCGGATAGGAGCTCCTCGGAACGCGCGAAGGCGTTGCGCGCGGAGATCCTGGAGAAGACGCGCGAGTACTTTGCCGCCGCTTACGAGCAGCGCGCCTTCGTGCCGCTGCAAGACGCCGTTCCGGTCTCAGGCAGAGTCTTCGACGAGCGCGATCTGGAGTCGCTCGTCGATAGCGCGCTCGACTTCTGGCTCACGACGGGGCGCTTCGCCGAACAATTCGAGCGAGAATTCGCGAAATGGTACGGCATTCGAGAGTGCATCCTCGTGAATTCGGGTTCGAGCGCGAACCTGATCGCGCTCGCAATGCTCACCTCGCCGGAATTGGGTGAGGCGCGGCTGCGCCCGGGGGACGAAGTAATCACCGCGGCCGCGGGATTCCCGACGACCGTGAACCCGATCGTGCAGATGGGCGCGATCCCCGTCTTCATCGATAGCGAACTGACGACGTACAACGCCGATCTCGCGCAGCTGGAGGCGGCGCTCTCGCCGCGGACGCGCGGCGTCATCCTCGCTCACACGCTCGGTAATCCCTACGATGCCGAGCGGCTGCATTCGTTCTGCCGCGAGCACAAGCTCTGGATGATCGAGGATACCTGCGACGCCGTCGGCGCGACCTGGAATGGGGTCCAGGTCGGCACGTTCGGCGACGCGTCGACGGTCAGCTTCTATCCGGCGCACCATATGACGATGGGCGAGGGCGGCGCCGTGATGCTGCGCTCGCCGAAGCTGCGCAAGATCGCGGAGTCCTTTCGGGATTGGGGCCGCGACTGCTGGTGCAAGCCCGGCGCCGACAACACCTGCGGCAAGCGCTTCGATTGGCAACTCGGCGATTTGCCGCACGGCTACGACCACAAGTACACGTACAGCCACATCGGCTACAACCTCAAGCTGACCGACATGCAGGCGGCGGTTGGCGTCTCGCAGCTAGCGAAGCTGGACGGCTTCATCGAGAAGCGGCGCCGCAACGCTGAAGTGCTCGGCTCGCTACTGGCGGACGTTCCGTGGCTCGTGCTTCCGCGAGAGCTGCCGGGGGGCCGTTCTTCGTGGTTTGGTTTCCCGATTCGGTTGACGCCGGATGCGCCGCTCGGCCGGGACGACCTCGCGAAGGGCCTGAACGCGCGCAAGATCGGAACGCGCCTGGTGTTCGCCGGCAACCTCGTGCGGCAGCCTGCCTACGGCGAGATCGTCCATCGCGTCGTCGGGACGCTCGAGAACGCGGACATCATCATGAACGACGTGCTGTGGGTTGGTTCGTACCCAGGGCTCGATGAAGAGCAACTCCGCTTCATCGCCGAGTCGATTCGTGAGCTAGGCGCGAAGCGCTCGCCGGAGGCGTCGGCCAACGCCTAGCGGGCCGGAGCCGGCGCTTCCGCAAGCCGACCTCGAACGGATTCTGGCCGAGCGCGCGGACGATCTCCGCAGCCTCGCGAAAGCGCGCATTCTCGTGACCGGCGGAACGGGATTCGTCGGTTCCTGGCTGCTCGCGTCATTCGCGCACGCGAACCGGCGGCTCGCCCTCGATGCGAAGATGGTCGTGCTCTCGCGCGACCCCGCGGCGTTCGTCCGGGCAAGGCCGGCCATCGCAGGCGATCCCGCCATCACGTTCGAGGCCGCTGACGTTTGCAGCGTGCTGCCGCCGCTCGGAACGTTCGACGCCTGCATTCACGCGGCGACCTCCGCCAGTGCCTACCTCAACGCCGAGCACCCGCTCGCTATGCTCGAGACCGTCGTTGAAGGGACCCGGCACGTGTTGGAACTGCTGGGGCCATCTGGGCGCATTCCGGTGCTCCTCACGAGTTCGGGCGCCGTCTACGGGCGCCAGCCGCCCGAACTCTCGCACGTCGGCGAAGACTACACCGGTGGCCCGGACACTCTCAACGCGCAGTCCGTCTACGCCGAGTCGAAACGGCTCGCGGAGTTGCTTTGTGCGATCTACGACGAACGTGGCGCGGTGCACGCCAAGATCGCGCGACTCTTTGCGTTCGTCGGGCCGTATCTTCCGCTCGACCGGCACTTCGCGATCGGTAACTTCATGGACGATGCACTGTGCGGCCGGGACATCGTGGTCAACGGCGACGGGACGCCGGTGCGCTCATATCTGTACGCGGCCGATATGGCGTCGTGGCTTTGGGCGATTCTGCTGCGAGGCTGGCCGCGCCGCGCATACAACGTCGGATCGGCACGAACCGTCGACATTCGGACCCTCGCTGCCACGGTTGCCGCGACGGCGCATCCGGCTCTTGGGGTCAACGTCAAGGGAGCGGCGGTTGCCGGGCGCCTGCCGGAACGATACGTGCCCGATGTTGCTCGCGCAAAGGTGGAGCTCGGACTGGACGAGACGGTGAACCTTGCGGCCGCCATCGACACGACGCTGGCGTGGCACCGCAACCGGCCGGCCTAGGCGCAAGATCCCGGCAGACCAAGCGTTGCCTGGCGGTCGAGCACCCCCGGTGCGGCTCCCGTGAGCGCGGTTAAGCGGACTTAGGGATCCGCCGAAAACCTGAATAAGATGAATAATACCGAGCGTCAGATGGCTCAGATCCTCGGACGGGGGAAGAACCATTACGGCTACACGTCGGTCAAGGCGGAATTCGAGGCTGAAGGAACCCGGGCCGACGAATTGCTGCGGCTCATTGAGATTTCACACAGAGCCGGCCTCGAACTGACCGTAAAGATTGGCGGTTGCGAAGCGATTCGCGATCTGCTCGAGGCAAAGCAAATCGGCGTGCGGTACATCGTCGCGCCGATGGTCGAGACGCCGTACGCACTCTCGAAATTCGTGTCAGCGCGGACGCTGGTTTACAGCGCCGACGAAGCCGAGGAAACGGATTTCCTCTTCAACCTCGAGACCATCACGGGATTCGAGAACCGCGCCGACATCATCGAACTCGCCGCCCGCCGCCCCGGCGTCGACGGCGTCGTCTTCGGGCGGGTCGATTTCGTCGGCTCGCTCGGCGCCGACCGCGACAGCATCAACGATGACGCTATCACCGATCGAATCGTGGACGTGGCGGAGCGCTGCCGCTCGAACGGCCTCGATCTCGTCGTCGGCGGCGGCGTCTCGCGTGACGCGATCCCCGCCCTGCGGCGCGTGCGTCAGACACATCTGTCGCGGTTCGAAACGCGCAAGGTCGTCTTCCAGGCATCGGCCCTCGATGAACCGTCGATCGAGCAGGGGCTGCTCAACGCGGTACACTTCGAGCTTCTCTGGCTGATCAACAAGCGTGAGTATTACGGAACGATCCACAGCGAGGATGCCAGGCGAATCGAAATGCTCGAGAACCGCTGGAACGTTCTCAATCAGCCGGTTAGGTAGTCCCCAGAAACTCAGCTACCGTCCGTTCCAGTCCGGCGTCGAACGACACCGATTGAATCTCCAACTCTCCGGGCCTTCGTAACAGGATCATCGTGAGCTTCCCGTCGACGTTCTTTTTGTCGCGCCGGGACGCGTCGATGAGCGCCGCGGCCGTCACGCCTTTCGAGTGGCGGATCGGGAAAGTCTCCGACACGAAGGCGTGGATGCGCTCGAACCATTCGCGATCGAGCGTGCCACGCTGGTACGCGATGAAGTTTGCCAAGTCCAATCCCCACGCGACGGCGTTGCCGTGCGGCACCGCATGGTCCGTGATCGCCTCGAGCGCGTGGCCGAAGGTGTGCCCGTAGTTGAGCGTCTTGCGCAGGCCGCTCTCGTATTCGTCGATTTCAATGACGCGCTTCTTGACGCGGAGCGCCGTATCGATCAGGCCGGGGAGCCGGTCGTTGCGCAGGCCGGCGGCCCGTACGACCGTTTCCACGGTCTCGTAATCGGCGATCGAACCCGTAAGTGAGAGCTTGAGGATCTCGCCGTAGCCGGATCGCAGTTCCTCGTCCGCCAGCGAATCGAGAAATCGATGGCAAATGAATACGTGCGAGGGCGAGCGGAAGACTCCGAGCTGGTTCTTGAACGCGCCGAAATTGATCGCGCTCTTGGCGCCGATGCAGCTATCCGCCATCGCCAGCAGCGTCGTCGGCACGAGCAGCAGCGGTATGCCGCGGTAATAGACGCGTGACGTGAACGTCGCGATGTCTTGGATGATACCGCCGCCGATTGCGATCAATTGCGTTTGGCGGTTGGCATCATGCGCCTGAAGGAACGTAACGAGGCGCTTGATTCCGTCAAGAGTCTTCTCGTCCTCGTTCGCGACGGCGGTATAGCAAGGGAACGCTTCCCGCAGCGGCGCAAGCGGCCCGCGATAAAGGCGATCGACTTGCTCGTCGACGATGACGAGGCCATGCGCGACCGAGAGAAGACGCTCGACGAGCGTTTCGAGCGTATCCGCGTACTGCACGCGGTAGGCGCCGTCGCCGGACTGAATCGTGAGTTCGGGCTGCCGGCTCACTTGCACGTAAAGCCTCCGTCGATCACGACGGTCTGCCCGTTGATGTACGTGTTTTGCTCGCTCCCAAGGAAGTAGACGAGCGGCGCAATCTCGACGGGATCGGCGAGCCGGCCAAGCGGAACCCCGGCGGCAAGTTCCGCGATCTGCGCGCTCGTGTTGTTCGCGCGCGTCAGGTCGGTTTCGACGAACCCCGGCAGGACGGCGTTCACGAGAATGTTGCTTGGACCATACTCGATCGCGACAGCCCGCGTGAGCGCGTTGAGCGCGGCCTTCGAGCTGGAATACGCAGCGCGGCCGTCGCGGCCGATCAGGCTATAGATCGAGCTGACACTGACGATGCGGCCCCATCCGCGACGCACCATGTGCGGCGTGACGGCCTTCAGCAGGAGCAGGGGCGCCGTGACGTTGACCGCCAGCGTCCCTTCGAACGTCCGCTGGTCGAGATCCGCGATCGCAAGGATCGGATTCACGCCGGCGTTGTTGATGAGCGCGTCGACCGCGATGTGCTCCGGATCACTTGCGTATCGTGCGATCGAGGCAGGGTCGGAAAGCTCGAGCTCCGCGCGTCCCGGCGCGAGCACGCGCCAGCCGGAAGCACGATAGTGCTCCGCGATTGCAAGCCCGATTCCGCGGGCCGCCCCGGTGATGAGAACGGTCCGATTGTCTCCCACGCAACGCTCCCCTCGCCCCGTTTGCCTGGCTGTTTCTCGGTTTGCGAACCATTGCCTCGATCTTCACTAACGATATCGTCACTTACGAGTGATTTTCCGACAACGTAGTGGCAAGTGCAACCAAGGGAATCGGGCCTGGACCCGCAGAACGCGCCACGAGTGTCGGGCCATCAAAAATACGCCGTCGTGGTTGTGGATTGGCTGCGCGACCTCGGCTACACGCATTGCTTCTTTGTTGCCGGGGGCAACATCATGCATCTGCTCGACGCGGTGCGCACGCGGATGACGTGCGTGCCGTTCGTCCATGAAGTCGGTGCAGGCGTGGCGGCGGAGTTCTTCAACGAGATTCGAGGCGCCGGCGGCGAGCGCGCATTTGCTTTGGTCACGGCAGGGCCGGGCTTGACGAACATCGTCACCGCGCTCGCCGGCGCATATCTCGAAAGCCGCGAACTGCTCGTGCTCGGCGGTCAAGTGAAGTCCACGGACCTCGCTGGTCCCGAGCTTCGCCAACGCGGCATCCAAGAAATCGACGGCATATCAATCGCTCGGCCGATCTGCGTCGCCGCCGAACGGCTTGAACGCCCGGTGGACCGTGCAAATTTCGCTCGATGGGTCGAGCGCGGCCGCACCGGACGCAAAGGCCCCGTGTTTCTCGAGTTTTGTTTGGACGTTCAAGCCGCCCCCGTCGATGCGGCGGCGCTCGATACGCCCGCGCCCGCCGCGCCGCGCGTCTCCGCGGAAGTCGTCGCGCAGGCGCGTGCGGCGGCCGCAGGCGTCGCGGAATCGATCCGGTCGGCGCAACGCCCCGTGTTGCTGCTCGGCGGCGGCGTGTCGCGCGAGACTGCCCGCAGCGTCAGGCCGCGGCTGAGCGCGGCGAGCGTCGGAGTGATGACGACATGGAACGGGCTCGACCGCGTCGACGCTCGCGATCGGAACTACTTCGGCCGGCCGAACACCTGGGGCCAGCGCGCCGCGAACGTCCTGATTCAGCAAGCGGATCTCATTGTCGCCATCGGAACGCGGCTGGGCCTGCAGCAGACGGGCTTCAACCACGCTGCCTTCGCGCCGCTCGCCAGGGTCGTGCAAGTCGAGATCGACCCCGCCGAGCTGGCGAAGGGGCACCCCAAGGTCGACGTCCCGGTCCTGGGGGACGCGGATGCGTTTCTCGAGAGCTTGCTCGCCCACGATTTGGGCGGGCACGAGGAGTGGCTGGCGTTCGGGCGCCACGTTCGCGAGCGCCTTCCCTCGGCGGATCCCGAGAACCGGCACGCGTCGGGCTTCCTCGACCCCTATGAGGTCATGCTCTCGCTCTCCGGGCTTTGCACGGCAGAGGACCTCATCGTGCCGTGCAGCAGCGGCGGCGCGTATACGGCGGCAATGCAAGCGTTCGAACAGCGCTTCGGCCAGTTCGTCGTTTCGGACAAGGGCCTCGCGTCGATGGGCTACGGCCTCTCGGGCGCGATCGGCGCAGCGCTCGCCCGGCCGGGGCGCCGGACGATCCTGTGCGAGGGCGACGGCGGCTTCGCCCAAAACCTACAAGAGCTCGGCACGGTCGCCGTCAACCGCTTGCCCCTAAAGATGTTCCTGGTCTGCAACGAGGGCTACGCCTCGATCCGCATGACCCAGCGCAACTACTTCGGCGGGCAATACGTCGGCTGCGACGTGCGGACGGGCCTCGGTTTCCCCGATTGGGAAAAGCTGTTCGCGGCGTACGGCATCTCCGCTCTGGTCTTAGGGGAAGGCTGGGATGCGGACGCCGCGTTCTTGGAGCAGTTCGGCGACGAGGAGCCGCGAGCGTTCGTCGTCCCGGTCGATCCCGAACAGACGTACTTCCCCAAAATCACGAGCCGGCTCACGAGCAGCGGCTCGATGGAGTCCTCGCCCCTGCATCTTATGTCGCCCGACCTTCCGGCCGATATAAGTGCTGACGTGCTCCGCTATTTGAACCTTCGCGAACCGGCGGCGCGCGGATGACATCAAGCCGAGTGATGGTTTTGAGTGGTGCTTCGAACGATCTCCATCGTCGTCCCCGCCTACAACGAGTCCGAGTGCGTCGATGAACTCGCTCGCCGGCTGCAGGCGGTCTTTGCGCCGCTGGCCGGACGCTACGAATTCGAAGCGATCATCGTTGAGAACGGCTCCGTCGACGATACGTATCAGAAGCTGCTAGCGATCCGCGAACGGGACAAGCGCTTCAAGATCCTTCGGCTCTCGCGCAATTTTGGCGCGGAAGGCGCGGTGACCGGAGGCCTGCGGCGCGCAACGGGCGATGCCGCAGTCATCATGTGCGCCGATCTGCAAGATCCGCCGGAAGTCATCCCGCAGTTCATCGAGCATTGGGAAGCCGGATACGAGAACGTCTACGGCATCATCACGCAACGCCAAGACGAGGGCATCGTGCGGCGCATCGCGACGCGCGCGTTCTACTGGCTGCTCGGCAAGCTCAACGAGTATCCCGTGCCTCAAAACGTGAGCGACTTCCGCTTGGTCGATCGCCGTGCATACGAGGCGCTGAATTCTCTGCACGAAGGCCATCGGATGATGCGCACGATGTGGAGCTGGCTTGGCTTCCGTTCGGTCGGCGTCGAGCACGAACGGCCGCCTCGGCACGGCGGGAAATCGACCTACGCCTTCTTTCGCAACGTGCGCTTCGCTTTGGACGGAATCAAGGCCAGTTCCATCGCGCCGCTCAAGGTGATCCCGTTCTTCGGCTTGGGATTATCGGCGATCTCGTTCACGTCGATCGTCGTCCTTGCCGTCGACTGGATCTTCTTCGGCGTCCCCTTCGCCGGCTACGGCACGATCGTCGCGCTGATCCTGCTGCTCTTCGGTCTGCTGTTCTTGTTTCTGGGGATCATCAGCGAGTACGTCGGCATGATCTACGAAGAGGTTCGGCACCGGCCGTCATTCGTCGTGAGCGCCGAGCACGGCTTCGAGTTCCCGAGCCTGCGCCCATCGCTCTTCGCGCGGGATCCGGATGACGAGGCCGTGGCTGCCGGCATACCGTCTTAGCGTGAGCGGCGGGTTAGACCTCGCCGTCGCGCGCAATCAGGCGATAGAGCGGCCGGAGGAAGGCAAGCGCGTGACGGGCGAGCGCGGTCGTCAGCCTAAGTATCGTCCCGACATTGACGGCCTGCGAGCGATCGCCGTTTTCGCCGTTATCGGTTTTCACGCGTTCCCCGAAAACGTGGTGGGCGGCTTTGTCGGTGTCGACGTCTTTTTTGTCATATCGGGCTTTCTTATATCGTCACTCATTCTCGGCGATCTGGAAAAGGAACGATTCAGCTTATCCCGGTTCTATGACCGCCGCATACGACGAATATTCCCGGCTCTGATCCTCGTTATGGCGGCGAGCCTTGCTATCGGTTGGCTCATTCTTGTTCCAGATGAGTACGCCAGTCTGGGTAAACACCTGATCTCTTCCGCCCTGTTTGTAGAGAATTTCGTTCTATGGAAGGAGGGCGGCTATTTCGACACCAGCGCCCAAGCGAAGCCCATGCTCCACCTTTGGAGCTTGGCCATTGAGGAGCAGTTCTATATCTTCTGGCCCTTGCTGTTGGCTTGGGGATGGAAGCGAAAACTTAGTGTCCCCATCATTACGGCCATCATTGCGGCGTTGTCGTTCTCCGCGAACGTGCTTGCAGCTCGCATCGATCCATTCGCCGACTACTATCTCCCGATCACCAGATTCTGGGAACTGATGATAGGCGGCTTTCTCGCCCATATCTCCCTGAATCGGCCTGATCTGTTGCGGCAGAACAAAAACCTGCAAGGGCTGACAGGCATAGTGTTGATCGTGCTGAGCGTTTTCCTGATCCACGAGAAGCTCAGTTTCCCAGGATGGTGGGCGCTGCTGCCAGCTCTCGGCACCGCTCTTGTCATATCTGCGGGGCCGAAAGCCTATATCAATGAGAAGCTTCTCTCAAACAAACTGCTCGTGTCGGCGGGCCTGATAAGCTATCCGCTCTACCTGTGGCATTGGCCTCTACTCTCGTTCGGATACACCATTAACCCGCTCTTGCCCGGTCTCGACAAGGCGCTGCTTGTCGTCACTGCAATCATAGCCGCCGTCCTCACGTATCGCCTCATCGAGTTCCCGATCAGAAGAGGACGGCAACTCCCGCACGTTCCGCTTTATCTGGCTGGAGCGCTTTCATTGCTTCCCATCTGCGGGTTTCTGATGTTTTCGGGCGCGTGGAGGCCGCGTCTCGACATCGGACAAGTGGCTCCGAGAGGCGAGTTCGACTTTCTCGAAACCCAGCCCGTCGAACACGACGCGAACGCCGTCGGCATTTGGCCACTTCACCCGGGGAGAGAACGGCTTAGCCTATTCATCGGTGATTCCCAGGTCGCCCAATATGCAGAGAGAATTTCCGCCGCGCAAAGGAACCAGAAGCTGAATGGGGCGATCTTCGCAGTCGGAGGCGGCTGCATTCCGATCGAGGCCGTGTACACCGACGATCGGACGAGGCGGAACTGCAAGCAAGTGCTCGCTGACGGCCTTCGACGGGCTAAAGACCAACGCGTATCGACCGTCGTCATTGGCGGAAGCTGGAATTGGTATTTCCTATTCGACGGATTCTATTACGCGGATGGGCAGCAACGCATTTCGCTAAACAGCGAGTTAGGACGCGAAAAGACACTTGCCGATCTTGGGAAACTCCTGAAAGGACTGAAGGCGCAACATAAGCGTGTCTTTCTTTTGCTAGGAAATCCGGTCAGCGATGGCTTCGACCCGCATAACCATATAGCGAGGCTAGCGAGGTTTCGGCCCTTGCTGGCCGACCCGTACGTCAGCCTTGATGATAGGCAAGAGCGGCTGCGGCTTTCGCTGCTACGACTTGCAGCCGAGGCCGGGGCCGACGTCGTCGATCCATTTTCAATTCTGTGCGATGCCCGAAAATGCCGATGGGTTTCCCACGACGGCGTCCCGATATTTACGGACACTTCGCATTTTAACCAAGACTGGGTGGACGCTCATGCCGGATTCATCGACAAGACGATTCAGCCGTTGCCTGCGCGGGATGCGGCCTTCGTCGTGCCTGCGGGCAGGCCGTTTTAGCGCGACCGGCGGCGCGAGCGGCGGTTAGACTACGCCGTCGCGCGCAGGCGCCGGCGCCGTCAAGCGATAGAGCGAGCCGAGGAAGGCGAGCGCGTGACCGGCGAGCACGATCGTCACGACTTGCTGAAGCGAGTCGTGAAAGAGCGATATGCCCGTAACTTCGCCCGCGACCACGAGCAGCGTCGACGCCACGAAGTCGAAGCGGTGCAGCCCGACCTTGAACATGATGACGATTTGCGCCGCGGAGAGCAGCGACATCGCCGCCGTGTAGGCGAAGAGATAGCGGCCCGCGGCGAGGTACGCGCCGCCCGAGACGATCGCGACGATCGCCGGACCGAAGAAATAGACGCAGCCCAGCGCGACGGCCGCGACCGCGGCCATGATCGCACCCGCCTGAAGCAGCAGCGGCCCGGGATTGCGCCCTTGCATGGCGACTTCGGTCGCCTTCGGCAAGATGACGACGGGCACGAACGCGATGCCCAGGAAGATCATCTTGCCGATCAGCGAGACCACGCCGAACAGCCCCGCCGTCTCGGGGATGAAGAAGTGCTTCACGAGCAAGACGTCGGCGTACGCGAGGATCGTGATCGCCCCGCTGGAGGCCGCGGCGCCCGCGGCCGTCTCGTACAAGCGCGCGCGGTCGAAACGCACCGCGCCGTCGCCGGGCGGACTGAAGCGCCGCCGCACCACGACGAGCGTGTAGATCACCGAGGCCGCCGTGCCGATCGTGTAGCCGACGATCGCCCCGCCGAGGCCGAACCCGAGCAGGACGAAGCCCACCCCTAGCAGCGCCTTCGCGAGCGCCTCGATGACGTTGGAGATCGAGAACGAGACGAATGCCTGCCTGCCCTGCAACACCGCACGCAGCAAAGGCGTGATGATGTTCGTCCCGACCAGCAGCGCGAACGCGAGGATCGGCACCGGGTCCGAGATCTGCAAATACGCACCGAGCACGGCCGTGCACGCGAGCGAGATCAGCGCCGCCGCGCCGCCCGCGATCAGCGAGGTTCGGACGACGTACCGCGAAAGCGCGCCGTTCGCGCGCTCGTCGCCCGCCAGATCGAACTCGGCCGTGTATTTGGCGATGATCGTCGCCGCGATCGCCGTCGGAATCAGCACGATCATCAGCAGCGCGATCATCGACTGCAGCGCGCCGTAATCGACGACGCCGAGCTTGCGGCTCAGCGCGAAGTGAAAGAGATAATTGAAAACATTGACGACGATCGTCGAGCCGAAGACGATCGAGCCTTGCTGGACGAACGTGGCACGGGCGCCGCGCGTAGTACGCGCGGCGCCCGTCGGCATTTCAACGGGCACGATGTCGTGCGCCGGTCAGCCTACTCCCGCCGGCGCCGGCCGTTGCCGGGCCCGCCGCGATCGCCGCCGGGCCGCGGCCCGCGAGGCGTGTAGTCGTCGGCTCCGGGGCCGCCCAGGACGGCCTTGCGCGAGAGATTGATGCGGCCTTGGCTGTCGACTTCGACGACCTTGACCACGATCTCGTCGCCGATCTTGACGACGTCTTCGACCTTCTCGACGTGTCCGGGCGCGAGTTGGCTGATGTGAACCAGCCCCTCTTTGCCGGGCATCACGGCGACGAACGCGCCGAAGTTCATGAGCCGGGTGACCGTGCCCACGTAGGTCTGGCCCACTTCGACGTCCTTGGTGAGCGCTTCGACCATCTTCTTGGCCTTCTCGGCGCCTTCGCCGTCAGGCGAGGCGATGAAGACGCGGCCGTCGTTCTCGATGTCGATCTTGACGCCCGTATCCGCGATGATCTTGTTGATGATCTTGCCGCCGGGGCCGATCACGTCTTTGATCTTGTCCGGGTTGATCTGCAGCATGATCATGCGCGGCGCGTACGGTGAAAGTTCCTTACGCGGCTCCGCGATCGTCTCTTTGAGCTTCTCGATGATGAACAGACGCGACTTCTTCGCTTCCTTCATCGCTTCGCGCATCACGTCGATCGTGATGCCCTGGACCTTGATGTCCATCTGGATCGCCGTGATCCCGTCGACGGTGCCGGCGACTTTGAAGTCCATCTCGCCGAGCGCGTCTTCGAGGCCCTGGATATCCGTCAGGATCGCATGCTTCTTGCCGTGCAGCACGAGGCCCATCGCGACGCCCGCGACGTGCTTCTTGATCGGTACGCCCGCATCCATGAGCGCGAGCGTCGAGCCGCAGACCGACGCCATCGACGAACTGCCGTTGGATTCGAGCACTTCGCTGATCAGGCGCAGCGTGTAGGGGAACTCGTCTTCGGTCGGCAGCACCGGCACGAGCGCGCGTTCCGCCAAGTGGCCGTGGCCGATTTCACGACGCCCGGGGGCGCGCATCGGCTTCGTCTCGCCGGTCGAATACGGCGGGAAGTTGTAGTAGTGCATGTAGCGCTTGTTCGGGATCGCCATGATCCCGTCGAGACGCTGCTCGTCCGAGATCGAACCGAGCGTCGCAGCCGTGAAGACCTGCGTCTGCCCGCGCGTGAAAACGCCCGATCCATGAACGCGCGGCACGTAATGCACTTTGCTCCAAATCGGGCGGATCTCGTCGGGCTTGCGGCCGTCGGGACGAATCTTCTCGTCCACGACCATCACGCGAAGCTCTTCCTCCTCGAGCGCCTTGATGATCTTCTCGAATTCCTTGTTCGCAGGATCTTCGAGCAGCGCTTTGATCTCGTCGTCGGCCTTTTTACAGCGGGCGATCGCGGAGGCGCGCGTCAGTTTCGCGAACGCTTCGTTGCGCTCGCCCTTTTCGCTGACGCGCATGGCGACGGCGACGTCCTTCTTGAAGTTCTTCTCGACCCAGGCCTTGAGCTTCGAATCCGCGCGCTTGGCCTCGAATTCGCGCTTCGGCTTGCCGGCTTTCTTCGCGAGCTGGTCGATCGCGGCGACGATCTTCTTGATCTCTTCGTGCGCGAACGCGACGGCGCCGAGGAACTCTTCCTCGGAGATTTCGTTGCCGCCGCCTTCGACCATCATCACCGCGTCGGCCGTGCCGGCGACCACGATGTCGAGGCCTCCGGTGACGTACTGCGGCATGGTGGGATTCGCGATGTAGGCGCCCGCCTCGTCGCGGCCGACGCGCACGGCGGCGACCGTCTTCTCGAACGGGATATCGGAGATAGCGAGCGCGGCGCCCGCGCCGCAGACCGCCAGCACGTCGGCGTCGAGTTCCGAATCGACCGAAAGCACCGTCGTGATGATTTGCACGTCGTTGCGGAAGCCTTCGGGGAACAGCGGCCGGATCGGCCGGTCGATCTGCCGCGCCGAGAGCACGCCGTGCTCCGACGGGCGGCCTTCACGTTTGATGAACCCGCCGGGGATTTTGCCCGCGGCGTACATCTTCTCTTCAAAATCGCAGGTTAGCGGGAAGAAATCGATCCCTTCCCGGGGTTTGTCGGATGCGGTGACGGCCGCAAGCACGACGTTTTGGTCGCCGTAGCGGACCAGGGCGGATCCATTGGCTTGCTTTGCAAGCTCACCCGTCTCGAAGACGAGGGTCCGGCCACCGATCTCGAGCGAGACGGTTTCTGGCACAGGTACTCCTAGTTGTATTATTTTGCTCTTTGTACGAACAGTCGAAGGTTCGGACCCGTGGGACCTATGACCTTGAAGCGCTCGCGGAGCGCCGGCCCGGCGCACAACGCGCGAAGGGGAGGGGCGTTCACCCCTCCCCAACATGCAGGCCGACCGGATTCCACGCTCCGATGCGATCGGAGCGGCGCCTCGGCGGCGGCACGCGCGTATCCCCCCATGCGTACCGGCTCGCCTCCGGCAGGAGCACGTTCGACCTCTCCCCTGTAACGGACCGTCGCCGATGCTACGATTCGATCGTGAAGATTCAGCGCGCCAGGTAAGAAGAAGGCGCGAAGATGCACGCCTAACGCGGTCGTTCGAGATAGTAACGAAGGTGTATCGGCGTCGGCGTCGTCGTGTTGAAGCCGAGCGCTTTGAGCACGTGCATCGAGGCGAAGTTGTCGCGAGTAGTTTCAGCGACCACGCGCCGCACGCGCGAATCGTTCCAGGCCCACTCGATCAATGCGCCGGCGGCTTCGCGCGCGATGCCGCGGCCGCGAAACTCCTCGACGACGCCGTAGCCGATCTCGACGGAGCCCTTGCGCGGCGCGCCTTTGAAGCCCAGGCCCGTGACGAGGTACCGGTCGTCCTCGTCGGTGAGCACGCCGTACCACGACCACCAGCCGAGCACGTTTCCATCGAGGCTGAGGCGATCGAGGAAGAAGCGGATGACGCCTTCGTCGTACACGCCCTGAGGCCAATTGACCGGGACGTGCGCGTCGAGTTCCGCCGCAAGGCGCGCGCGATCGTTCATCTCGGCGACGAGCAGCTCGCGCGTCGCCGGGAAGAGTTCGAGCCGCGCCGTTCGGAGCGGTCTGGCTGTGACTATCGGCGCAACCCGAGGTCGGCGATGAGCTTGCGGTAGCGCTCCAGATCTTTGCGCTGGAGGTAGCCGAGCAAGCGCCTGCGCTGTCCGACCTGCAACAGCAAGCCGCGGCGGCTGTGGTGATCCTTCTTGTGGATCTTCAGATGCTCGGTCAGGTGGTTGATCGAGTGCGTCAGCACGGCGATTTGGACATCGGCCGAACCGGTGTCGCCGGGCGAGCGCGCGAACTTCGCGGCGATCTCGGTCTTTTCGTCTTTGGTCAACGGCACGTCAAGGGCTCCTCATTCAAGGACGGTCTCGCTCGGCTCCAGCCTCAAAACCAGCCGGGCCGGCGACCGACGAATGATACCAGGGCGGCCTAACCCTGTCCAGAGCGAGCACGTGCCGGAAGCCCAGCGGCCCGTGCTGACCGGCCGCCGGACGCGGGGTGTTCGAGGCTCCCTGCGAACACGAGCGGGCGTGATGACCGGCGAATCTGGAGACGCCGCCCAAAAGCGCGAGCATGCTCGCGTCAAGAAAGCCGCCAAAGCCCTGGGCTGGAAGCTGATCGGCCGCGACCTCGTCGAGATTCGCGTCGAGCGTCAGTTTCGCTTCGGGCCGCGAACGGTCATCGTGCGGGGCCGTGTGCCGGTGCCCATGCCCGCCGAGATCAGCGTGGAGCACGGCGAACGTGCGCTCGCCCCGATCGTCGATCCCGTCGCCGGCCAGTTCGCGCATTCGATCGAACGGGCCGCGAGCAAGATATTGAGCGCACCCGACGACGTCGAAGCCCGCAGCGTCTACGAGAAATCGTCGTTCTTCAGCGCGCTCGAGGAGGCCCGGCGCGGACTCGTCGGTCAGTATCAAGAACTCGAAAACAAGCGCGTCGACGAACGCGTCGAAGCCGATCTCGGCTTACGCTTCTATCTCGAAAGCCTCACGCGCGAGGCGCGCGTCTTCGAGTATTTCGCCGGTCCGACGAACTCGGGGAAGACGCACGCCGCGATCGAGATCGTGCGTGAGGCCGAAAGCGGCGTCTACCTTGCGCCGCTGCGTTTGCTCGCGCTGGAAGTGCACGAACGGCTTGGGGAATTAGGCGTCGAGGCGTCGCTCGTGACGGGAGAGGAACGGATCATCAATCCGGTCGCGCGACACGTCAGCTCGACCGTCGAGATGGTGGACCTCGCACGCGGCGTCGAGGTCGCCGTGATCGACGAGACGCAGATGCTGCAGGACGAGCAGCGTGGCTGGGCGTGGACGCTTGCGATCGCCGGCGTGCGCGCGAAGCGCGTCATCATGTGCGGCTCCGAGGACGGACTGATTTCCGCGCAGCGGCTGGCGGAGCGCCTGGGTGCGAGCGTTTCGGTCCGGCGCTTCGAGCGCAAGAATCCGCTCACGGTCGTCGGTTCGATTCCGCTGACGGCGCTGCGCGCGGGCGATGCGGCGATCGCGTTCTCGCGCAACGCGGTCGTCGAGCTGCAAGGCAAGATTCGGCAGAGCGGCCGTTCGACCGCGGCGATCTACGGATCGCTTTCGCCCGCGGTCCGGCGCCGCGAGGCCGAACGCTTCCGCAGCGGCGCGGCCGAGGTGCTCGTTGCGACCGACGCGATCGGCTTGGGACTCAACTTGCCGATCCGGCGGCTGATCTTCGTGTCGCTCGAGAAGTTCGACGGCGTGACGTCGCGCATGCTGACGCCTCCCGAGATTCGCCAAATCGCGGGCCGCGCGGGGCGATACGGCATTCACGAGGCGGGTCAAGTGACCGCGCTCGATCCGCGCGCCGTCCCCTTCTTGCGCGCGAGCATCGAACGTTTCGCCCCCGCGCCCAGTGCGCCGCCGATTTGGATCTCCCCGACCGACGAACACTTGCGGCGGCTCTCGGCGATCATCGGCACGACGCGGGTCGCGCGGCTGCTGCAGTTCTTTCAGACGCGCTTGCGACGGCCCGAAGACACCGATCTGCGCATCGCGGACCTCAGCGGGACGATCGAAGTCGCCACGGCTCTCGAAATGTCCGAGCGCTTTCTCGAACTTCCGCTCGCGGTGCGCTGCACGTACAGCCGTGCGCCGGTGCAGTTGCGCGGCAACAGTCTCGCCGTCCTCGCGCGCTGGGGCGAGCGGCATGCCGTCGCCGGCACGGTCGACGGCGGGGACGTCACCGCCGGACTCGCGGCGCGCGACCGGCTCCTGCACTTCGAAGACCGGTCGCGCTTGGCGACGCTCTATCTCTGGCTCGCGCAGCGCTTCCCGGACGTCTACATCGACGGTCAGTCGGTCATGCTGGTGCGCGAGCAACTCGACGACGACATCCACGACGCGCTCCTGCAGCACGGCGAGCGCCCGCGTCGCGAGCGCAAACCCGCCGCCTTCGTGCGCCGCACCGGCCCGCCGAAATTCAACAAACGCCGCTTACCGAAATAGGAATTCCGGCGAAGGGCGGGTTAGCGGGAGCGCGAAGGCGGCGGGTGGATGCCGGAGTTCGTACGGGTTGCCCGCCTTTCGGAGATTCCGGCCGGGGGCGCGAAGACCGTCACGGCGGGCGAGTATGAGATCGCGCTGTTCAACCTGGGCGGAACGCTCTATGCGCTCGAAAACTTTTGCCCGCACCAGGGCGCACCGCTCGCCGACGGCTGGCTCGACGCGGGCTCGTGCACGGTGACGTGTTCCTGGCACGGCTGGTGTTTCGACCTGCGCAGCGGCACCATGGCGATCGGCGACGGCTTCGAGGGCGTCGCGTCGTTCGAGGTCCGCATCGAGGGCGACGACGTCTTCGTCGCCTGTTCGCCGAGGTAGCGAAGCGACGAGCTAGCGGTGCAGCGCCGGCGGGAGATCCTCGATGCGGCGGCAGCCGCTTGCGAACATCGCGATCCGCAGGCCGTCGATCAGGGCGTCGAGCGCTTCGCCGACGGCCTCGCTCGAGCGCGTCGCGGGCTCGAGCAGCGGTAGTCCGATCCCCGCGAGGTTCGCGCCGAGCGCGAGCGCTTTCGCGATGTCGACGCCGCTACGGACGCCGCCGCTGGCCACGAGGACGCCCGCCGGGAACGCCGCTCGCAAGCGGGCCGTGGCCTCGGCGGTCGGATACCCCCAGCTCGCGAACGACTCCGCGAGCGCTTCGCGCCGCGCATCCCCGGAGCGGCGGCCTTCGACGCGGGCCCACGACGTGCCGCCGGCGCCGGCGACGTCGATCGCGGCGACGCCGACCGAGAACAAGCGCTCGGCGGTTTCGGGTGAGATCCCGGAGCCGACGCCCTTGGCGATCACCGGAACCTCGAGCTCGCGCACGAGCGCGGCGATCTTCGCGAGCAAGCCGCTGAAGTTCGTATCGCCTCCGGCCTGCAGCGCCTCCTGGAGCGGGTTCAGGTGCAGGCAGAGTCCGTCGGCCTCGACCGCCTCGACGGCGCGGCGCGCCGCCTCGATCGTCACGCCGTAGTTCAACTGGACGGCGCCGAGGTTCGCGAACAGCACGATCCCGGGCGCGTAGCGGCGCACGGCGTACGTCGCGAGCAATGCGTCGTCTTCGAGCGCGGCGCGCTGGCTGCCGAGGGCGAGTGCGACGCCGCTGCGTTCGGCGGCGCGCGCGAGGTTGATGTTGATCGTCCCGGCGCGCGGAGTGCCGCCGGTCATCGAGGAGATCACGATCGGCGCCGCGAGTTCGTGCCCCAGGAACGACGTCGCGGTCGAGACCTCGTCGAGCGCGATCTCGGGGAGCGCCTCGTGCCGCAGGCGCACCTGCGCGAAACCGGTCGCGAGCGCCGATGAAACGTCGTCTTCCAAGCAGATGTCCAGGTGGCGCGCCTTGCGTGCTTCGGTCGCCGCGGTTACGGGCGCGGGAGCTTCCATCGCCGAAGCCCTGCTCGCCATGTACCAGTCATTCCTTTCGCCGGATCGATGAGCGACGTCGGCTCTCCTGCACCCAGCGCTTCCTGGGACGGCCTCGCGGGCACCGCGGGCGGCGCAACCTTCGGCCGAGCGCTTGCGGCCGCCGCCCGCGAGCGGGGCTTGGAAGGCCCGGCGCTCGCAGCGGCAAGCGGCCTCGCCGAGCCGTTCCTGGACGCGCTCCTCGCCGGGACGGCGCGCGCCACGACGCCTCAACTCGCGCGGCTCGCGCAGGCGCTCCGCCTTCGCGCGATCGAGTTCATGCAGAAGACCCAACTGCTCTCGCTGGAAGTCTACGCGCTCGGGCTCGACCCGCTGTATTTCTTGCCGCAAGGCCAGGTCCGCAAGGATGCTCGCATTTACATGCGCGAGATCAACCCCCGCCATGCGGTTCCCGAGCGCGACATGCTCGTGCGCAATCCGACGCTGAAGGCGCTGATCGCCGACGACCTGCTGGATCCGCTCGGGCGGCTCGAGCTGGAACTGGCCTACTTACTCCGCACTGCTTGCCAGCACACCGGAGGAATGCTCTGACCAAAGTCGCACAGCTTTCCAGTCAAAACGGAAAAGGCATGGAAGGCTTGGAAAAACTATGACCATGGTTTCAACAATTGATGGAAAGCGCATCGCCGCGCTCGTCGGCGACGGCTTCGAAGAAGGTGAACTGGTAGAACCGCGCAAGGCGCTCGAAGAGGCCGGGGCGATCGTCACGATCGTCGGCATCGACGACAAGGCCAAAACGCGCATCCGCGGCAAGCGGAAGCTCGACGAAGGGAACTCGGCCAAGGCCGAGGAGGTCGTCGCCGATTGCACCGCCGAGGATTTCGACGCGCTGCTGATCCCCGGCGGCAACTCGCCGGATTCGATTCGCACGAATCGCGAAGTGCAACGCTTCGTGCGCGAATTCGATACTGCGAAGAAGCCGATCTTCGTGGTCGGCCACGGCGCGCAGGTGCTCATCTCCAGCCAAGTGACACGCGGCCGAGTCCTGACTGGCTCGCCCTCGATCGGCGACGACATCCGCAACTCCGGCGGCCTGTATCGCGATCAGCCCGTCGTGCAAGATGCGCATTGGACGACGACGCGCGGGCTCGCCGACATCGTCCAATTCAATCGGGCGATCCTGGAAAAGCTCGCCTCGACGGCCCCGGTCGTCTAAAGCGGGTCGTAACGGGCGAGCGTTTCGCTCAGCGAGACGAGCGCGAAGTAGCCGATGATGCCTGCCGTCGCGAGCGCGAAGAGCGACGCGACTGCAGGCGACGGCGCGACGACGAGCGTGAGGATCACGGCGAGGCCCGCGCCGAACGCGAGCGCGAGATAGATGCTCCACGAGCGACCCGTGCGAAAGCACGCCGCGAGCGCGAGCAGCGTCGTGACGGCGGATGCCGCCATCGAGATCAAGAGCAGGGCGCCGTCGGGCGCCGCGCCGCGCGCGAGCGCGCCCGCGAAGAACCCAAGCGGTGCGGCGAGCGTCACCATGCAGGGTGCGAGCGCGAGCGCGCGCGCGAGTTGCCGGCCGTAGAACGGCGCGCCGGCATAGGCGAGGAAGTTCGTGCGCCGCGCGTTGCGCGTGAACGCGACGCCCAGCGCGAGCGCGACGCCCAGCGGCGCGATGGAGTCGGGGACCGGAGTTCCCGCGTGCGCGCTCCAGAAACCGATGAACGCGCACAGCGTGAAATAGGCCGCCGCGTGGAGCGCGCCGCCGAACGCGAGCTCCCTGCGCACGATCGCGAACGTCGCCCGAAAGATCATCCGTGCGCCTGCGCGGCGCGCATCTCGCGCGTGGGCACCTGCGCCGGGCCCGCGACGCGGGTCGCGAAGATCGCCGCGCCGGCATAGCCGCAGATGGGGCCGAAGAGATGCTCGGGCGGACGATCCAGCACGAGCAGCGGGGCTTCACGGATCAGCGCGAGCGCGACGGCGCGCGCGTAATCATCCCCGCCGAGCGCCGCGAGCGCCGCGCGGGCGCGCCGTTCGGCCTCCGCCCGATCGATCCCGTAGATGTCGGCGAAGAAGAGCAGCTCCCGCGCGAACGGGCCGCGCGCAAACGCGGCGGTGTCGCGCGCAACGAACGCGACGCGCGCTTTCGCCTGTACCGGCTGGATGCGCGTTTGATACTCGCCGATGAAGACGGCCCCGCTGGTCGGCTTGACGATCCCCGCCGCCAAACGCGCGGCGATCGCGGCGGCGCGCTCGCTCGGAAACTCGCGCACGACGCGGGCGCCCTCGGCGACCTCGGCGCTGAACGGATCGACGCCCTCCGCATCCCGCACGAAGCTCGCGCGGTCGATGCGCAGGACGTTCATCAGCCGACGAGCGACAGGCGCGGGTTCGGCCGCTCGGGGCGGCCCGCTTTATGGCACTCCACCCACTTGCCGTCGCGTTCGATCGCGACGATGTCGGCGGTGAAATCAAACTTTCCCGTGCCGTAGAAGAACGCGCTTCCGACCGCGTAGGCGTCGACGGGGACCTCCGCGTCCTCGAACGCTTTGATCTTCTTCGGATCGAAGCCGCCGCTGGCGACGATCTTCACGTACGTGAACCCTTCCGCGTCGAGCGCGCTGCGCACGTTGCGCACGAGTTCCGGCACGACGCCGGTCGGCACGAACGTCCCCATCTGCGACCACAACGAGCGATCGACGAGCGTCCCTGAGGTGTCGAGCCGCACGCCCCACAGGCGCTTTCCGAGCGAGCGGGCGACGGCCAGGCTCGTCGCGACGCAATCGTTGTCGAAATCGACGAGCGAGATCACGTTCACGCCGGGATCGATGTACGATGCGAACTTCTCGGTTGCGATGACCGTATCGCCGCCGTACGCCGCGATCAGCGAATGCGGCACCGTCCCCATGCCGCGCGAACCCCACCATTCCGCGTTCGCGTCGGTCGAAACGCCGAGCGCGCCCGAGATGTACGCGGCGTAGCCGTCGCCGGTTTGCACGAGATGATGATCGTAGCGCGCCGGGAAGAAGAGGACGTCTTTCCCGCCGGCGGCATCGACGATCGCGCGCGCGTTCGTCGCGATCCGCGTGCGCCGCGAGAGCACGCCGAGGTAGCACGTTTCGAGATGCGCGAAGAGCGTGTAGTCGCCGTCGATCGTCAAGACCGTTTCGAACGGCTCGATCGCGTCGCCGTCGTGGAGCGCGCGCACGGTGAGCCTGCCCCACCCGTCGACCCACTCGCCGGTCTTGGCATCTTCCCGGCCCGAGCAGAGCTTGAGGATCGCGATCGCCTCGTCGATCCCGCATAGGACCGAGCGGTTCCGCTGAAAGACCTGCATCCGCACGCGGCGGTGCAATCCGTCGCGCTCGAGAATCCGGCGCGCGCGATTGAAGTAGACGTCGGAATAATAGCCGGCTCGCATCTTGTCGATAGGGAGATGGAAGATGGCCGGGTCGAGCCGCTCGCTGTGGCGCACCATAATGGGACGTTCGTACGAATGCGTGGAATCTCACTCCTGTATGAGCCAAGCGCCCAGCAACGCCGACGTGGCCCGTCTTCTGAACGAGATCCGCGTCCTGATGGAGTTTGCGGGCGAGCCCTTCTACAAGTTCATGGCCTACGAGCGCGCGGCGGCGGCGATCGAAAACGCCCGTCCGGTCGGGGAATTGCTGGGCGAGGGGGAGCTCGAAGCGCTCCCCGGGATCGGCAAGACGATCGCCGCGCGCGTGCGGGAGTACGTCGAAACCGGCCGCTCGGCGTACCGTGAGGAGCTCGCGCAGAAGTACCCCCCGACGCTCTTGGAAGTCCTCGGCGTCCAGGGGATCGGCATGAAAACGGCCCAGCAGCTCTTCGAATCCTACGGAATCGCCTCGCTCGCCGACCTCGAACGGGCGCTCGACGCCGGGGTGCTCGCGGACGCTCCGCGGCTGGGCAAGAAGTCGCTCGAGAACATCAAACGCGGCATCCTGGCCTACAAGGGCCGCCGGACCCGCACGCCGATCGGCCGCGCGCTCCCGCTCGCGCGCGAGATCGTCGCTTACATCGCGCAGGGCTCGCCCGCGCAGAACGTGGTCTACGCCGGGAGTCTGCGCCGCGCGGAGCCGACCGTCGGCGACATCGACATCGTCTGCACCTCGGCGCAGCCCGAGGCCGTGATCGGCCGGTTCGTCGCCTGGGAACGGGCCGAGGCCGTGCTCGCGGAGGGTACGACCAAGGCGAGCATTTGGCTTGCGGGCGGTTTGCAGATCGATCTGCGCGTGCTCCCGGAGGACGTCTTCGGCAACCTGCTGCAGCACTTCACCGGGAGCCGCGAGCACAACATCCAACTGCGCGAACTCGCGGTGCGCAAGGGATTGCGCGTGAGCGAGAATGGAGTTCTCGACGTGCGCTCGGGCCTCAACCTCACGTGCCGCACCGAGGCCGAGGTCTACGCGGCGCTCGGCCTGGCCGAGATTCCGCCCGAGATGCGCTTGGGGCTCGGCGAGATCGAAGCCGCCGCGAACGGCAGCCTGCCGGTCCCGGTCGCGCTCGCCGATCTGCGCGGCGATTTCCACATGCACTGCACTTGGAGCGACGGCGCGAACACGCTCGAGGAGATGATCGCCACGGCGGCCGCTCGCGGCTACGCCTATCATTCGATCTCGGATCATTCGTGGGGGCGGGGAGCGATGGGCCTCGATCCGAACGACCTGCGGATGCAACGTGAGAACGTGCGCGCGCTCGGAGACCGGCACGGGATCCGCACGTTGTGTAGCGCCGAGGTCGATCTGTTACCCGACGGTTCGCTCGATTACGAGCCGGCGATTCTCGAGGAGCTCGACATCGTCATTGCCTCCGTCCACTCGCACACGAACCAAACCCGCGAGGAGATGACGCGCCGGTTGCTGGCCGCATGCGAGAATCGGTACGTCAACGTGATCGGCCATCCGACCGGACGCTACGACGCCTTCCCCGGCTACGAATTCGATTACGACGCCGTGTTCGCGGCTGCCGCGCGAACGGGCACCGCGCTCGAGATCGACGGGCATCCGAGCCGGCTCGATCTGCCGAGCGCCCTCGCGCAGCGCGCGCGCTCGTTCGGCGTCACGTTTGCGCTCGATAGCGACGCGCACACGAGCGCCGGTCTCGAGTTCGTCGAATATGCCGTGGGTCAAGCGCGGCGCGCTTGGATCACGCGCGACCAGGTGCTCAACGCGCGTCCCATCGAGGACGTGCTCGCGTTCGTCGCGGCGAAACGGAAACGGGCCGCATGAGCGGGCTCGGCGAGATCGATCTCTATCTGATCGGCGAGGGGACGCACCGCCGCCTCTACGACGTGCTCGGCGCGCATCTGGTCGAGCGCGACGGCACGCGCGGCGTCCGTTTCGCCGTCTGGGCGCCGAACGCGCGCCGCGTCAGCGTCGTCGGCGATTTCAATCACTGGGACGCCGCTCGCGACCCGCTGCGCCCGCGCGGATCCTCGGGCGTGTGGGAGGCGTTCGTGCCGAACATCGGGCCCGGCACGCTGTACAAGTTCGCGATCGTGGGCCCGGACGGCCATCGCCTTCCGCTCAAAGCCGATCCCCTTGCGACCTTCTCGGAACTGCGCCCGGCAACGGCCAGCGTCGTGATGCCCTCCAGCGAGTACGTATGGCACGACGCGACGTGGCTCGCCTCGCGCGCGGCGAGCGTCAAGCCGGAGGCGCCGATCTCGCTCTACGAAGTGCACTTGGGCTCGTGGCGGCGCTCGTTCGGGAATCAGTTCCTCACGTACCGGGAACTCGCCGAGCAGCTCGTCGACTATGCGTGCTGGATGGGCTTCACGCATCTGGAGTTGATGCCGGTCAACGAGCATCCGTTCGACGGATCGTGGGGCTATCAGCCGACGGGGATGTTCGCGCCGACGAGCCGTTTCGGCTCGCCCGACGATTTTCGTTTTCTGATCGACCGGGCGCACGAAGCGGGGCTCGGCATCATCTTGGATTGGGTCCCCGGGCACTTCCCGAGCGACGCGCACGGCCTCGCCTATTTCGACGGGACGCATCTTTACGAGCATGCCGATCCGCGCAAGGGCTTTCACCCCGATTGGAACACGCTGATCTACAACTTCGGGCGGACCGAAGTCGAGAACTTTCTGATCGCGAACGCGCTCTCGTGGTTCGATCGTTTTCACATCGACGGGTTGCGCGTGGACGCGGTGGCCTCGATGCTGTACCTGGATTACAGCCGGCGCGATGGCGAGTGGATCCCCAATCAATTCGGCGGACGCGAGAACCTCGAGGCGATCGCGTTTCTGCGACGGCTCAACGAAGTCGTGTACGGCGAGCATCCCGGCATCACGATGATCGCCGAGGAATCGACCGCGTGGCCGCAGGTCTCGGCGCCCACGAGCGCCGGCGGCCTGGGTTTCGGTTTCAAATGGAACATGGGCTGGATGCACGACGTGCTGCACTACTTCGCGCTCGATCCCGTCCACCGCAAGTACCATCACGATGAGATCACGTTCAGCCTGGTCTACGCGTTCAGCGAGAACTACGTGCTGCCGCTCTCGCACGACGAGGTCGTCCACGGCAAGGGCTCGCTGCTCGCGAAGATGCGCGGTAACCGCTCGGAGAAGTTCGCGAACCTGCGCACGCTCTACGGCTTCATGTTCGCGCACCCCGGGAAGAAGCTCTTGTTCATGGGTGATGAGTTCGCGCAGGAAAGCGAATGGAGTCACGAACGCAGCCTGGATTGGCACCTGACGGAAACGCCCGCGCATCGGGGGATCCAGCTGCTCGTGCGCGATCTCAACCGGATCTATCGCGAGACGCCCGCGCTCCACGCGCTGGATTGCGATCCGCTGGGCTTCGAATGGATCGAGTCGCACGACCGGGATCGCAGCGTGCTGGCGTTCCTGCGCTACGGGCCGGCGAAGGCGGAGGGCGTGCTCGTGGTCTGCAATTTCACGCCCCTCGAGCGGCGGGATTACCGGGTCGGGGTCCCGCGGCTGGGGCACTACGCCGAGCTGCTCAACACCGACTCCCTCCATTACGGCGGCGGGAATAAGGGTAACCTCGGAGGTATCGAGGCCGAAGAGCTACCCGAGCACGGGCGCGCGGCGTCGATCGTCGTGACGCTCCCGCCGCTCTCGACGCTGTACTTTCGCCTGCCGCAAGCGTAGGACCAAGCTCCTTTGAGAACGACCAATCGCGCCTCCGTTTGGCCCGGGCGCCCCTATCCGCTAGGGGCAACTTGGGATGGCCGGGGCGTGAACTTCGCGCTGTTCTCGGAGCACGCCGAGCGCGTCGAGATCTGTCTTTTCGATCCGCGCGGGCGCCGGGAGATGAGCCGGATCGTCCTGCCGGAGTACACCGACCAAGTTTGGCATGGCTATTTGCCCGAAGCGCGGCCGGGGCAGCTCTACGGCTACCGCGTCTACGGCGAATACGCGCCGGAGCGCGGCCATCGGTTCAACGCGAACAAGTTGCTGCTCGACCCGTACGCCAAGATGTATTCGGGGAGCTTGCGCTGGAGCGACGCGCACTTCGGCTACAAGCTCGACAACCCGCGCGGAGATCTCTCGTTCGACCGGCGCGACAACGCCTCGGGGATGCCGAAGTGCGTCGTCGTCGACACGGCCTACTCATGGGGCAACGATCGCCCGCTCTATCGCCGCTGGCACGAGACGATCCTCTACGAGCTGCACGTGCGCGGCTTCTCGATGCGCAACGAAGCGGTCCCGCAGCGCTTTCGCGGTACGTTCGCCGGCCTGGCGTCGCCGGCCACCACGGAGTATCTGAGCCGGCTGGGCATCACGGCGGTCGAGCTGCTGCCGGTGCATGCGTTCGTCGACGATCGCAATCTGGTCGAGCGCGGCTTGAAGAACTACTGGGGCTACAACACGCTGGGCTATTTTGCGCCGGATCCGCGGTATCTCTCGGACGGGCGGAGCCTCGGCGAGTTCAAGTCGATGGTCCGTCACCTGCACGACGTCGGCATCGAAGTGATCCTCGACGTCGTCTACAATCACACCGCGGAAGGGAACCAGCTGGGGCCGACGCTTTCGTTTCGCGGGATCGACAACGCGTCGTATTACCGGCTCGGCAACGACAAACGCTTCTACCACGACACGACGGGCTGCGGGAACACGCTGAACATGGATCATCCGCGCGTGCTGCAACTCGTGATGGATTCGTTGCGCTATTGGGTTCAGGAGATGCGCGTCGACGGATTCCGTTTCGATTTGGCGCCGGCGATCGCACGCGGCGGCGGCTTCCTGAGCGCCATCTCGCAAGATCCGGTCCTCTCCCGCGTCAAGCTGATCGCCGAACCGTGGGATCTGGGCGCGGACGGGTACAGGCTTGGGCGATTCCCGCCCGGCTGGTCGGAATGGAACGACAAGTATCGCGACAACGTGCGCCGCTTCTGGCGCGGAGCGGACGGCGTCATCCCCGAACTGGCCTCCCGCTTCACGGCCTCGAGCGAACTCTTCGATCACGATGGGCGCCGTCCGCGCGCGAGCTTGAATTACGTGACCTCGCACGACGGCTTCACCTTGCAAGATCTGGTCAGTTACAACGACAAACACAACGAGGCGAATCTCGAAGGCAACCGCGACGGCCACTCCGACAACGTGAGCTGGAATTGCGGCGTCGAGGGGCCCTCGAACGATCCGGCGATTCGCGCGCTGCGCATGCAGCAGAAGCGCAACTTCCTCGCGACGCTGCTGCTCTCGCAAGGTTTGCCGATGCTCCTGGCAGGTGACGAATTCGGCCACTCGCAGCGCGGCAACAACAACGCGTACTGTCAGGATAACGAAACGAGCTGGCTCGCCTGGAGCTCGATCGACGAGGATGGACGCTCGCAGCTCGAGTTCGTGAAGCGGTTGATCCGGATTCGTTCCGTGCATCCGGCGTTGCGCCGCACGCGTTTCTTCCACGGCAGCCCGATCCCGACGTCCGGCTTGAAAGACATCACCTGGCTGACGGTCGCCGGCCACGAGATGCACGAGCGCGACTGGAACGATCGCGGCGCGCGCGCCTTCGCGTTCTTGCTCGGCGGCGACCCGGGCGACGACTTCATCAGCTTGCTCGGGTTTCCCGAACTCGACGATTCGTTCCTGATGCTGCTCAATGCGAGCGACGGGCCCGTGACCTTCACGCTCCCGGCGGCGAACTCGCTGCGCGCCTGGGAAGTTCTGCTCGATACGACCTGGCCCGAGCGTGCGAACGTCGGCGCGCGCATCACCGTAGACGAAACGTACGTCGCATCGTCGCGATCGTTCGTGCTGTTCATCGGCCGCGAGCGCCGATGATCGCTCGCTCCTATCGCGATTTCTGGGGCGAGGAGCACGCGGTTCCCGAAACGACGGCCGCCTCTCTCGAGCTGCTGCTGCAACCCGCGGGCGACGCGTTGCGGCTGCTCGATCCCGTCGCCGTCGTGCGTTCGGACCGTCCGCGGCTCGTCGCGACGATCCCGGCCGACGAGCTCGGGCGAAGGTGGCCGGTCGCACTCGCGAGCGAGAATGGGACGGCCGCGAGCGCCGAGATCTCCTTCGCGGAAGGCGAACTGCTCGAGTCGTTCGAGCGCGACGGGCGCGCGTACGAACGGCGCGCGGTCGCGTTGCCGTTCCCCGTCGAGCCTGGTTATCACGATATCGAGCTGGCGGGCCGCACGCAGCGTCTGATCGTCGCGCCGGAGAGTTGCTATCTCCCGGCCGGGCTCGAAGGCAGCGGGCGCACCTGGGGCATCGCGGTCCAGCTCTACGGGTTGCGCTCCGCGCGCAACTGGGGAATCGGCGATTTCACGGATCTGGCGCAGCTGGTCGACGCGGCCGCCGCGCGCGGCGCGGGCGCGATCGGTCTGAACCCGTTGCACTTGCTGCGCAGCGACGCGCCCGCTTCGTGCAGCCCCTACTCTCCTTCCAGCCGCTACTTCCGCAACGCACTCTATCTGGACGTCGAAGCGATCGAGGAGTACGCAGGCTCCGAGCGTGCGCGCGCACTCGTGCGGCGAGCGGGGTTCCTCGCGCGTCTGCGCAAGCTGCGCGCGGCCGAGCTGATCAACTACGCGGCCGTCTCGGCGGTGAAGCGCGCCGTTTTGGACGTGCTCTTCGAGGAGTTCGAAGCGGTCCACGCTCCGGGCGGAAACCCCGCGACGGAGCGCGGCGAAGCGTTCGCCGCGTTCGTGCGCGCGGGCGGCGAACGCTTGCGCTCGGCCGCCACGTTCGAGGCGCTCGCAGAACACATGGCCCTGAACCGCCGGCGCGGCCGCGGCCGGCACCAGTGGCCCGAGCAGTACCGGCATCCCGAAGACCCCGCGGTCGCGGAATTCGCAGCCGGCAACCGCGCGCGCATCGCGTACTTCTGTTACCTTCAATGGCAGATCGATCTGCAGCTCTCCGCCGTCGCCGCGAAGTGCGAGCGGATGTCGATCGGACTGTACGCGGATCTCGCCGTCGGCGTCGATCGAAATAGCGCGGACGCCTGGGCCGATCCGGCGCTCGTGGTCGATGCGGCGGAGATCGGCGCGCCGCCTGATGCCTTCACGCCGCACGGCCAGAATTGGGGCCTCGCTCCCATGAGCCCCGTCGTGCTGCGCGAGCGCGCCTACGAGCCGTTCATCGCGTTGCTGCGCGCGAACATGCGGCATGCCGGGGCGCTGCGCATCGACCATGTGATGGGCTTGATGCGGCAGTTCTGGATCCCCGCGGGCCGGGCGCCGATCGACGGCGCGTACGTGCAGTACCCCTTCGAGGATATGCTCGGGATCGTGGCGCTCGAGAGCAGGCGCAATCGATGCGTCGTGATCGGCGAGGATCTCGGCGTCGTTCCCGAGGGCTTTCGCGAACGCATGGAGCGCGAACGGATCCTCTCGTACCGCTTGATGTACTTTGAGCGCGAGTGGGAGGGCCGCTTCCGGCGCCCCGAACATTACCCCGCGATCGCGCTCGCGAGCCCCGGAACGCACGATCTGCCGACGCTGCGCGGCTATTGGGAAGGGCGTGACATCACGTTCCGCGGCAGCATCGGTTTCGTCGCGGACGCGGCGGATCACGAACGCGAACGCACCGAACGGTTGCGCGATCGCGCGCTGCTGCTCGACCTGCTCGTGGATCTCGGACTGCTGGCCTCGGAGGTCCGGCACGCGCTGTTGACGAGCGCGCAAGGCGAGGATGCCGCCGCGCTGCTGGACGAGGTCGTGCGCGGCGTCTACCGGATGCTCGCGCGAACGCCGTCGCGCCTGATGATGGTTGCGGCGGAGGATCTCGCGGGGGAGATCGAGCAGGCGAACTTTCCCGGCACGCTCGGCCAGCATCCCAATTGGCGCCGGCGTTTGGGCACGGCGCTCGGCTCGTTGCTCGAGGCACCGAACGTGCGCGCGCTGCTCGCGACGCTCGAACGCCCGCCGCTGGACTGACGCGGCGGAACGGAGGGCCGCACCGCCGAACGCGCAGCCGCAATGCAAAAGGCGCTTGCTCTCTTCGGGCTGCTGCTGGCGAGCGTGCTTGCGCTCGGCGGCTGCAGCGCGAGCGGCGCCCCGCACCGCGATCCCAACACGCTCGTGGTGATGGAGTTGGGCGACGCCGACACGCTCAGCCCCCTCTTCAGCGCGAACTATTATGCGTCGCTGTACGAGAGCTTCGTCTTCGATCCGCTGGTGGCGGTCGGCGACGATTTCAGCGAGGCGCCGGGCTTGGCGACCCGCTGGAAGAGCAGTCCCGACGGCTTGCACTGGACGGTCGATCTGCGGCGCGGCGTCCGCTGGTCCGACGGCGCTCCGTTTACGTCCAAAGACGTCGTCTTCACGTGGGCCGCCATGCTCGATCCCAAAACGGGCTTTCCGTATCGAGGCCAGTTCGCTTACGTCAAGGCGGTGAAAGCCGCGGGGCCGTACCGCGTCGCCTTCGATCTCGCGGCCACGAACGCGCTCTTCGTCAGCCAGGGACTGGGCTTAGACATCTTACCCGAGCACGTCCTGGGCCGCATCCCACACGATCAAATCCGGCAGAGCACGTTCGGCGAAAAACCGCTCGGCACCGGTCCGTACGTGCTCGGGGAGTGGCGTCACGACGAACAGTTGACCTTCGAGCGCAACCCGTACTGGTGGGGCGGAACGATCTCGCTGCCGCGCATCGTCGTGCGCGTGGTCATCAACGATCAGGCGCGCATCGATGCGATGGAGGACGGGTCGGGCGACGTCGACGACGGCATCGGTCCTTCGGGGTACTCGATCTTGCAGCAAGATCGCGCCGATCTGCGGCTGCTGCACATTCCGGACCTCTACATTCAGTTCGTCTACATCAATTTGAAGCGCCCCGGACTCGACGACCGGACGGTGCGCCGGGCGATGATGTACGGCTGGGACCGCGCCGGCATCGCGCACGGCTTCATGCGCGGCGACGCGGACATCGCGACCAGCTTCGTGCCCGACGGCTTGAAGATATGGTACGACCCTAACGTGACGCAGTACCCGTACGACCCGGCGCGGGCGCGGCGCATGCTCGACGACGCGGGCTACCGCCCCGGCCCCGACGGCGTGCGCACGAAGGGCAAGGTGCGCCTGGCGTACGTCCTGTCGTTGCCGGGCAGCGGTTCGGGCAGCACGCAAGATTTCGCGGCGGAATTTCAAGCCGACATGCGCGCCATCGGCATTGCCGTCAGCATCAGATCGATCGACTACGCGACGTTCTTGGGCGAAACGCAAGACGGGAAATACGATCTCGCAGATTCCGGCTGGGGCGGCGTGCCCGATCCCGATGAGGAGACACTGCTCGATTCCAACCAGTTTCCGCCCGACGGCAACAACGAAATGTACTACAGCAATCCGCGCGCCGACCGCGATCTGCGCACCGGCATCTCGACGATCGGGTACCAGAAGCGCAAGCCTTACTACGACGATCTGCAACGGATCGTCGCCGACGACGTCCCCTTCCTCTACTATGTGTTTCCGTACTACCGGGCGGCCCTTTCCCGCCGCGTCGTCATGAGTCCGGGCGCGGTGTTGCCGGACATCTACCTCTTCCGCGACGTCGCCCACTGGAGGCTCTCACCATGATGACGCTCGTTCTGCGCCGCATCGCGGGCGCCGTGCCGCTGCTCCTGCTCATCAGCGTCATCTCGTACGCGCTCATGGGTCTGGCTCCGGGCGGCCCGACCGGCATCTTCACCCAGCAGGCGCGCCACATGACGCCTGCCGCGCGGGCGGATTTCATCCACTCGCTCGGCCTCGACAAGCCCTGGTACGTGCAATATCTCTATTGGCTCGGCAACCTGCTCTTCCACGGCAGCTTGGGCTTTTCGTATGTCGACCGGCGCCCCGTCGTCACCAAGGTGCTCGAGAAACTCCCCATCACGCTCGAGATGCTGAGCCTCGCGCTGTTGTGCACGATCGTCATCGCCCTGCCCATCGGCATCTATGCGGCGATCAAACGGGATACGCCCTTCGATTACTTCACGACCGTCCTAACCTTCGCATCGTACGGGATGCCGGTCTTCTGGCTCGGCGTGATCCTGATCGACGTGTTCGCGATCCATCTCCGCTGGCTGCCGAGTTCGGGTATCGCTTCGGTCGGGCAAGAGGACAATCAGTTCGACCGCTTGCGCCACCTCGTCTTGCCGGTCGCCGCGCTGACCATCATCAATTTGGCCGGTTGGATCCGCTACCAGCGCGGCGCCATGCTCGCGGTCCTCGGTGAACTCTACGTGCGCACCGCGCGCAGCAAAGGCCTCTCCGAACGCGTCGTGATCCTCAAGCACGCATTGCGCAACGCGTTGCTGCCGACGGTCACGCTCTTCGGCTTGACCTTGCCGGGTTTGTTCGGCGGGGCGTTTTTCATCGAAGAGGTGTTCTCGATACCGGGGATGGGGTATCTCGGCATCAACGCGGTGTTCCAGCGCGATTATCCGACCGTGATGGCCCTCACGATGATCACGGCCGTGCTGGTCGTGCTCGGCAATCTGCTGGCGGACATCGCGTACGGCATCGTCGACCCGCGGATCACGTACGACTGATGCGCGGTGCAGGTCGCCGGTTCTTCCGCGAACGCTCGGCCGTTGCCGGCTTCGCGATCGTCGCCTTCATCCTGCTCGCGGTGATCGTCGGACCGCTCGTCTATCCGCAATCCGCGCTGCTGGTCGATCATCGCGTGCTCGGCTATCCGCAAGCGCCGTCGCTCGTGCATCCATTGGGAACAGACCTCTTGGGGCGCGATGTCTTGGCCCGCGCGCTGCTGGGCGGCCGCGTGTCGATCGCGGTCGGCTTCACCGCCATGCTCGTGGCGGTCATCTTTGGGGCGCTCTACGGCGCGATAGCGGGCGCGGCCGGCGGCGCCGTCGATGCCGTGATGATGCGCATCGTCGACGCGCTCTTTTCGTTTCCGAGCTTCTTCCTCATCATCACGGTCGAGGCGCTGACCAATCAGTTTGCCGTCGGGATCATCGTTCTGATCCTCGGATTGCTCTCGTGGATGGGGGTCGCGCGGCTGGTTCGGGCGGAAGTGCTGACCTTGCGCGAGCGAGACTTCATCGAGGCGGCCCGCGCCATCGGCGTCAGCGGACCGCGCATGCTGCTGCGCCATTTGCTGCCGAACGCGCTCGGGCCGGTGATCGTCGCGGCGACGCTCTCGATCGGCGACAACATCCTGGCTGAAACGGGTCTCTCGTTCCTGGGGCTCGGCGTGCAGCCGCCGACACCCTCCTGGGGCAACATGCTGCAGGACGCGCTCGTGCCGGCCGTGCGCAGCGCTCCGTGGCTCGTGGTCGCGCCGGGTGCGTGCATCGTCGTCACGTTGGTGGCGTTCGCGCTGATGGGCGACGGCTTGCGCGCCGCCATCGACGTGGCCGGCTCCATCGGGCGCAGTGACGCGTCGGCCGAGGTGGAGAGCGAAGTGATGGAGCGCGCGCCGGCCGCCGCGGTCTAGTCCCTTAGGCGAACGCTGCGACCCTGGCCGCGTAGTCCTCGACGAGCGCCTTGGCTTGGCGCGCGCTGCGGCCCTCCGCGACGATGTGGAACGCGGGGTCCGTCGCGTCCGGCAGGATCAGCACCCAGCCGTCCTTGCGGAGCACGCGGATGCCGTCGAGCAAGTCGAGGTCGCTGCCGCTGTGCTCGTCGATCAGGCGGCGCATCACCGTGCCCTTGCGCTCCCAGGGACACTTGACGTCGACGCTGGCCACGTGCCATTCAGGCAGCAGATCGACGAGTTCGCTGAGCTTGCGATTTTCCGCGGCGAGCAACTCGAGCAGTTTTCCGGTTCCGTAGAGCGCATCGAAGCTCGGCGCGAACTCGGGGAACATGATCTCGTACCCACCCGATCCCGCGAACGCGAGGCTCGGTTCGGCGAGCGCGAGCGCCATCAAGGCGCGCCGGTCGTTCCGCGTGCGCGTGACCGTCGCGCCGTTCGCCGCGGCGATCGCTTCGATGGCGCTCGGCGCCGTGACGGGCACGGCGACGTGCGCTCCGGGCCTGGAACGCGCGATCAGAAGCGTGATCAACGCTTGCAGCTGGTCCTTCGCGATCACGCGGCCCTTGTCGTCGACGAGCGTGAGGCTCTCGCCGTCGTGGTCGACGAAGATGCCCAGGCTCGCGTCGAGCGTCGTCACGATGTTCGAGAGCTGCTGCAGATTGCGGGCGGCATCGCCGCGCAACGCGCGCGCCTTGGACTCGTCGAAGTACGCGTTGAGCGCGATCATCTCCAGGCCGAAGTTGCCGAGGATGCGCGGCAGGAACAGCGCGGTGTTGCCGTACGCGTAGTCGATCGCGACCTTGAAGTTCGCGCGCTTGACGGCCGTCGGATTCAGGCTCTCGATGAACGCGTCCGTGTAGCCTTCGAGCACGCGAGACGGGAAGCCGAGTTTGCCGACGGCATCCATCGACGTGCGCCGGAAGTCTTCGCGGAAGAACAGGTTCTCGATCTTGCGTTCGAGCGCTTTTCCGATGTTGATCCCGTTCTCGTCGAAGAACTCGATCAGGAATGCCGTCGGATCTTTCGGAGAGACGCGCACGTGGGTTCCGCCGTTCGCCCCCATGCGGACCGCGAAGCGCGCGAGCGGCGTCGGGTACGCGCGCAGATCGTCGACGTTGATCCCCACGGAGAGCAGCCCGGAGATGATGCAGCGATTCATTACCCGCGAGGCGGGGTGCATGTCGCGGCTCGTGCGCACCGTCTGGCCGGGCTTGAGGAACGAGCCGAACGCTTGGCCGAGCTTCATCGCGAACTCGGGCGTGATGTCGATGTTGCCGATCCCGCTGATGCCGTCGGCCCCGAACAGCGAGCCGGGCCATTTGATGCCGTAGATCAGCGACATCGAAACGACGCCGCCCGCGGCCACGCTCTTGTCGGGCCACATCTTGACGTGTGGATTGACGATCGCATCGGCGCCGATCGTACAGCGGCTGCCGATCACCGCGCCCTCGCCGATCTGAACGCGCTCGCGAATGATGTTCCGGTCGGCGATCGTACAACTGTCGATCGTGGCGCCTTCGCCGACGTAGGCGCTCTCCCAGATGATGGTGCGATCGATTCGTGCGCCCGGCCCGACGATCGTCGAATCGCCGATCACGCTGTGCGCGCCGATCACGGCGTCCCGTTCGATCGAGACGTTCGCACCGATCACGAGCGGAGCGATCAGCGTCGCGCTTTGATCGATCCGCGTGTTCTCTCCGACCCAGATGCCGGGCCGGATCTCGCGGCCCGCGAGTTCCACGCGCACCGTTCCGGAGACCGCATCGTGGTTCGCCTGTTGGTATTGCTGCAGATTGCCGATATCGGTCCAGTAGTCGCTCGTCACGAAGCCGAACATCGGTTTGCCTTCGGCGAGCATCTGCGGGAAGAGATCCTTCGAGAAATCGTAGGACTTGCCGCGTTCCATGTACTCGAGAAACTCGGGCTCGAGCACGTAGATCCCGGTGTTGATCGTGTCGGAGAACACCTCGCCCCACGAGGGCTTCTCGAGAAAGCGCGTGACCCGGGCGGCCGCATCCGTGACGACGACGCCGAACTCGAGCGGATTCTCGACGCGCTGCAGCGTGATCGTCGCGAAGCTCTTCTTTTCGCGATGGAACGCGAGCAGGGCCGAGAGGTCGATATCGGTCAGGGCGTCGCCGGAGACGATCAGGACGGTGTCGTCTTTGAGGAACTCCTCGGCCAGCTTCACGGCGCCGGCGGTGCCGAGCGGCGTATCTTCCACGACGTAGCGCAGCGACACGTCGAAATCCGACCCGTCGCCGAAGTAGCTCTCGATCTCGTCCGCGAGATAGTGCAGCGTCCCGACGACTTCGCTGATCCCGTGACGGCGCAGCAAGTCGAGGATGTGATGCATCACCGGCTTGTTCGCGATGGGAGCGAGGGGCTTGGGGCGGCGGCTCGTGAGCGGGCGCAGGCGCGAGCCCTCGCCGCCGGCCATGACGACGGCCTTCATCGGGTCGCGAACGCGAGCTTGCGTTCGAGCGTCTCGATCGCATGCTCCCAGGTGAAGCGTTCGGCCGTCGCGCGGCCGTTCGCTCGCAGCGCCTTCGTGCGCTTCTTGTCGCCGATCACCGCGGCGAGATAGGACGCGAGCTCACGTCCGTCGTCGAGATCGCAGACGATCGCGTTGACGAACGGCTCCGCGTACTCTTCGCCGGTTGCCCCGCAGACGGCGAGCCCTCCGGAGGCCATCACTTCGAGCCCGACCAGTCCGAACGGTTCCTTCTTGCTGTTCGCAAGCACGGCGTCCGCGGCGGCATACAGCGCGTGGAGCAAGTCGGCATCGAGAAAGGCGCGCAGATTGACGACATCGCTGGTCGTTTGCTCGAGCGCGGCGAAAAGATCCTCCGGCTCGTTGCCGGTGACATGTGCATCCTCGACGCGCAGGCCGAGCCCGCGCGCGTGAGCGAAAACGTCGTTTGCATAGCCTTCACGGCCTCCTCGTACGATCAGACGCGGGGCCCACCCCTCGGTGCGCAGGGTTGCGACCGCGTCGACCGCTGAAAACCACGACTTGTCCGGATCGAACCGTCCGACCTTGACCAGGAGCGGGCGGCCGGCGAGCGCTCTGCGAAAGCCCTCGACGTCCGCTTCGCGCGGACCGTTCAGCAGGCGTTTCGGGATCCCGTTCGGGATGACGAGCGCCTGTGCGCCGCGCAGCGCGAGTTCGAACTTCATGTATTTGCTGACGGCGGTGATCGTCGTCGCGGCGCTCAGCGCGGCAAAGTTGATGCGTTCGAAACCGTACGTGTTGTTCGCGTTCCAGAAGATCCGCGCCGAATCGCGCAGTCCGCGTTCGTAGAGTTCGCGATCCAGGGCGAGCGCCGCGCCCGCGGTCTGCCAATCCTCGGCGAGGATGAGCGCGCGTTCGCCGCGTTCCGCCGCGGGCAGGATCATGTCTTCGATCAAAAAGGCCGGGACGCTCGAAGTGTAGTCGGCGATCTTCCCTTCTTCGCCGTCGTAGACGCTCTTGTGATACGCGGAGATCCATTGACCCCAGCGACGCAATTGCACGCGCTCGGCATACGCTTCCACGGCCGGCTTCGCCGGATCGCCGATGAAGATCAACTCCGTCGGATACCCGCGTTCGCCGAGCGCGACCGCGAGCTCGGTTGCGCGGACTCCGAGCCCGCCGACCATCGAGTAGGGGTCAGGACCTTCGAACGAGAGGACGGCTACTGGCGGGCGGGGCGGGCGGCCGGCGGAGGAATTTCTGGGCATCGGACTTTCGTGCTCGGTGAGGTTGGTGGACGCCTTCGGCGGGCAGATCGCTTTCGCCCACTTCCGGAATCACGAACGCTGGACGCGGACCGCTTCGAACTCGGCCGCCGTCAGGCGGAAATAGGCGACGTCACGTCCGTAGAATCGCGCGATTCCGCAATCGCGCATGCCGAGCCGGCGCATCACGTTCGTCGATTTGACGTTCGCGGGCATCGCGACCGCGACGATCGTCTCCAAAGCGATGCGGTCGAAGCCGTAGGCGAGGACCGCGCGCGCCGCTTCGGTCGCGTAACCGCGGCCCCAGTAGCCGGAATCGAGGATCCAGCCGATCTCGACGTCGGCGGAGCCGGGCAAGTCCTGCATGCCGCACCAGCCGATCAGCGTATCCTCGCCGCGCTCGGTGAGGGCCCACATCGAGTAGGGATGCGTGCGCCCGCGCTCGAGCAGCCGCTCGAACATCGCTTCCGCCTCCTCTCGCGTGCGCTCGCCGCTCCCGCCGGCGGGGCGGCCGATGTAACGCATCACGAGCGGGTCGCGGGCGAGCGCGATCAGCCGCTCGCGATCCGGTTCGGCAAACGTACGGATGATGAGCCGCTTCGTGCGCGCGATCTCGCGCGTGATCCCCTTCGTCACGGATCCCTCTGCAGGTGCGCTCGTCTTGGAGGCTCTGCCCGGCGGATGGGCCGTCGAGCGCTCCACGGCGCCGCCTTCGGTACGCCGGCGCCCGGACCCCTTGCCCTCGGAGGCGATTCCTGCCGGGCGGTCTCGCGGCCAAGCGCGGATTTCGGCCGGTGGCGCCGAAGCACGTCCTCGAATGAGCACCGAGCAAATCGAATGCAGCAACGAGAAGTGTCAGTGTTTCGTGACGGCGATCCTGGATCCGAAGTTCAGCGAGCCGATCGAAGCCTATTGTGACGACTATTGCCGTAATGCCGCCGACGGCGAAGAAGGCGAGATGTGCGCCTGCGGGCATCCGGGCTGTGACACCCCCTAACCTATCGCGGGGAGGCCCTTCCCCGGCGGATCACGTGCGCGAGCTCGAGTAAGAGCGGCTCGCGTGCGATTCGTGAGCGCGCCGATCGAACCGGTCGCCGGCCGAGGCGACGCGGATGCGCTCGCGCGCGGCGAGCCCGGCGTGCCGGCGGCATTCGTTTGGGAAGGACGCCGTTATGATGTAGCGAGCGTCCTTTCGCGTTGGAAGACGATGCGGACCGATCGAGGCGAGAAATACGTCGCGCGCCATTGGTTCGAAATCGAACTGACCAGCGGTGAGACGATGCGCATCTACTGCGAGCGCCAACCGCGAGCTCGCGGGTCGCGCTGGTCGCTCTATACCGTCGCGGAACGCGAGGCGAGTCCGTGAGCGCAGCGCATCCCAGCCGCGCCGTGGCGCGTTCGTCGGGCGGCATGATCGCGACGCCCCATTGGAGCGCGACGCTCGCCGGCGTCGAAGTGCTGCGTCGCGGCGGCAACGCCGTCGATGCTGCGATCGCCGCGAACGGCATCCTTTCGGTCGTGTATCCGGCGAGCTGCGGACTTGGCGGCGATGCGTTCTGGCTCGTCTTCGAACCGCGCACGCGCGAGGTGATCGCCTATAACGGGAGCGGGCGGGCCGCCGCGGGTCTGAGCGCGGCGACCCTGCGCGAGCGCGGCCTGCGGACGATGCCGCAGCGCGGTGCGCTCAGTGTGACCGTCCCGGGAGCCGTGCGCTCGTGGGAAGACGTCGCGAAGGCCCACGGGCGCTTTGGCCTGAGCGAGCTCTTGCGCCCGGCGGAAGCCGCCGCGCGCGACGGTTACGTCGTCACCGACGTCGTCGCCGAGTACTTCGCAGCGAACGAGGCGCTGCTGCGCATCGACGCCGACGCGGAAGCGCTGTTCCTCGCGCGCGGTTGCCCGAAAGCGGGCGACGTGCTGGCAAACCTGCCGCTCGCCGCGACGCTCCGCGCAATTCGCGAGGGCGGAGCCGACGCGTTCTATCGTGGGCCGATCGCGGAATCGATCGCGCACTGGGTATCGCGCGGCGGCAATCCGATGTCGCTCGCGGATCTCGCGGCGCAACGCACGGAACGAACGGTGCCGCTGCGCATTCGCTGGCACGGCGCCGAGGTCTACGCGCATCCGCCGAACTCGCAGGCGGCCGTCACGCTGATGGTCCTCGGCGCGCTCGCGAGCGACGGCGCCGCGAGCGATCTCGATTGGACGCACCTAGCCGTCGAGGCGATCAAGCACGCCTTCGACGCGCGCGACGAGCGCTTCGCGGAGCCCGCCGCGATGGCCGGGCCGATCGACGATCTCCTGACGCCCGAGGCGTTCGCGCGCGTGCGCGCGGCGATCGATCCGGAACATGCCCGCGAGCGCTTGCAGCCGGTCGATCGCGGCGGAACGATCGCCATCGTGGCGGTCGACGAAGAAGGGCGCGCCGTCTCGCTGATCGAGAGCCTCTACATGGGCTTCGGCTCCGGGCTGCTGCCCGAAGGAACGGGCGTGCTGCTGCACAATCGCGGCGCGTACTTCTCGCTGGAAGAAGGTTCGCCGAACGAACTCGGCGGCGGCAAACGGCCGTTGCACACGCTCTCTCCGGGCATGCTGTTGCGCGACGGGCTGCCGGAGTTCGTCTACGGCACGATGGGTGGCGACGGGCAGCCCCAGACGCAAGTGCAGTTGCTGCACGACGTGTACGAACGGGGGATGTCCGTGCAGGCCGCGATCGATGCGCCGCGCTTCGTGTACGGCCGCGATAGCGAGAGCGCCTACGCGGACACGGTCACGTTCGAATCGCGGGCGTCCGCGGAGCTGCTCGCGGGAATGCGCGCGCGCGGTCACGCGGTCGAGGTCCTCGGCCCCTACGACAACAAGCTCGGCCACGCGCACGCGATCTTCGTCGATCGGGCGCGGGGCACGTTGGCCGGCGCATCCGATCCGCGCGCCGATTCGGCGGCGCTCGGCCTCCCATAATTGTCTACAACGTAGACGATTACCCGGCAGGCAATCCAAAGCCCGAGTCATACCGTTCTCTCCTCAACCACCTGGGCGTCTCGAGGGGATGGGCAGCGAGCTATGACCGACGCCTTCGGGCAAACGACCCAACAGGATCGAGCCCAGGCTCGCGACTCTGCGAAGCACGGTGCCTTTAGCCTTCGGGCGATGCGGCACGTCTTCGACGACAGCCCGGCCGACGTGCGAACGAAGGTGATTTCGCTCTACGCATTCCTCGGAGTCGCGACGGCCGCCGCGTGGGCGCTCGCCTTCGCGGCGTTCGCGACGCGACCGTTGCTGCTCGGTACGGCGCTGATCGCCTACACGTTCGGCCTGCGGCACGCCGTCGACGCCGATCACATCTCGGCGATCGACAACGTCACGCGAAAGCTGATGCAGGCGGGGAAGCGGCCGATCGCGACCGGCTTCTTTTTTTCACTCGGACACTCGACGATCGTCTTCGCTCTCTCGCTCGCGATTGCGCTCGCCGCGACGTTCGTCAAGACGACGCTGCCGAGCCTGCAGAGCGCCGGCGGATTGATCGGGACCTCCGTCTCCGCATTGTTCCTGTTCGCGATCGCGCTGCTGAACACGATCGTGTTTCTGGAAGTGTACGCGACGTTTCGGCGCGTGCGGCGCGGCGAACCGTATCGCGAGGAGAGCGTGGAGCAGTTTCTCGCGGGCCGGGGACTGATGGGGCGCTTCTTCATGCCGCTCGTGCGTCTGATCGGCAAGAGCTGGCAGATGTACCCGCTGGGTCTGTTGTTCGGCCTCGGCTTCGACACGGCCACGGAAGTCGGTCTGCTCGGGATCGCGGCGGTGCAAGGCAGTAACGGGCTGCCGATCTACGACATCTTGATCTTTCCGCTGCTGTTCACGGTAGGGATGTCGCTGCTCGACACGACGGACGGCGTGCTGATGCTCGGGGCGTACGGTTGGGCGTACGTGCGGCCGATCCGCAAGCTCTATTACAACATGAACGTCACGCTCGTCTCGATCCTCGTCGCGCTGCTCGTCGGTTCGGTGGAAGCTCTGAGCATCATCGCCGAAAAGCTCAACTTGCAGGGCGGGATCTGGGAGCGCCTGGGAGCGCTGAACGAGAATTTCGGGATGTTGGGGTTTGGGATCGTCGCGCTCTTTGTGCTCGCCTGGGGCGCCTCGACGTGGATCTACAAATGGCGGCGTTACGACGAACTCGATGCCGTGCCCGTCGCCGTGGAGCCGCTCGGCTAGCGCGCTTCGCCGCGCTCGGCCGCGCCGCCGGCTGCGGGTGCGGCAAACCCGTCGGCTTCCAGCCAGCGGCGCAGATGCTCGACGTATTCGCGACCGAACGTGTCGAGCAGGCAACGCACGTACGTTTCGAAACTCGCCGTCTGACCCGACGCGAGATATTCCTCGAGTTCGCGGCGGTGGATCGCCATGTAGCCGTCGCGCAGGCGCAGGCCGCCATGGATCAGCGTTACGAGCAACTCGCTCGGCGAAAGCTCGCGCCTGGCGTCGAGGCGTTGCTGAAACCATTCGTCGAGCGGCCCGGGGAGACGCGTCGAACGCGTCGGTCCCGTCGTCGCTGAGCCTTTGCGGCGAGCCATCGCAACCGCCTTTTCGAGCTAGGGAGTGCGGTCGTGCGCGGCTTCGCGCGCGCGCTCTTCCTCGGGTTTAGCGCCTTCTCGTTCGTCTTTCGCTTCGTGCTCGTGTTCGTGGTCGTGGTCGGCGTGCCCGTGCCCGTGCGTGTGCAGGATGCCGTCGGCGTGGGCGTGTGCGTGGGTATGTTCCGCTTGCGATTCCATGGGGTCTCCTCGGTCGGGGTCCGGGTTCGCGCTCCGCTCCGCGCGCCCCCGCGGCGCCCAACCGCGCCGCTTCACGCTCGAAGTGCGGAATGGCGGCTTCAGCGCGCCGCGTCCCCTACCGATGTATGGGAAGAGATAGGTGGATGAAAGGACATGATGCGGAGATCTGTGCGGCTTTTCGTGCGTTTCAGGGGGTTGGGTGCGCTGACGGCGGCGGCTCTCTTGGCCGGTTGCTCGTTGACCGGGGGAAGAGCCCCCGCGCCGACAACGCCCGGTGACGTCGCCGAATACAAGCTGCCGACGTTCAGCTCTGCCCCGGACCACATCACCAAGGGACCGGACGGCAACCTCTGGTTCACGGAATCCGACGGCAACAAGATCGGCAAGATGTCGGTGGCCGGCGACGTCAACGAGTACGACGTGCCGACGTCCGGAGCGCATCCCGACGGAATCACCGCGGGGCCCGACGGCAACCTCTGGTTCATCGAGCGGACGGGCAACAAGGTCGGCAAGGCCACGCCCGACGGAGCCGTGACCGAATACCCCTTGCCTACCATCGGCGCGGAGCCGGTCGCGATCGCGCTCGGCCCGGACGGCAATCTGTGGTTCACGGAATACACTGCGGGCAAGATCGGCACGATCACGCCGAGCGGCGCGATCACCGAGCACCCGCTGAAATCGGCGGACGCGGGGCCGCTCGGTCTCACGGCCGGTCCCGACGGCAACGTTTGGTTCGCGGAAAACCGAGGCAACAGAGTCGGGAAGATCACGCCCGCCGGAGGCGTGACGGAGTATGCCGTGCCGACGTCCGACTCGAAGCTCTATTACATCACCAAGGGCGAGGACGGCAATCTCTGGTTCACGGAAAACGGCGCGAACAAGATCGGCCGCATCACGACGGGCGGCCGGATCACGGAGTTCCCCGTGACCACGCCCGGCGGTGGCCCCGTCGCCATCACGCCCGGCCCGGCCGGCAACCTCTGGTTCACGGAATACTACAGCAGCAAAGTCGGCAAGATCACGCCGGCCGGAGATATGTCGGAATATCAGGTGCCGGCGAGCGGCGCCTACCTGTGGGATATCGTCTTGGGCCCCAACGGGAATCTGTGGTTCACGGAATTCGGCGCGGGCAGCATCGGTACGATCGCGCCGTAACGTGCGGCACGCAGCACCAAAGCAGAGGATCGGAGTCTTGGATATGAAGCGCCCGGGAATGCTCGTCGCCGCGGTCGTGCTGTTAGCTGCATGCAATGGGCGACTGTCCTCCTCGACCCCAGTTCCGACGCACGTGGTCGTCGAGTATTCGCTGACACCCGGCGCCTTGCCAAACCATATCGCGCAGGGCTCCGACGGTAACTTCTGGTTTGCGGAGAGCGGCCTCGGCAAGATCGGTAAAGTCACAACGGCCGGAACGGTGACGGAATATCCGGTGCCGACCGCAAGCGCCTTGCCGTTGGGGATCGCGGCCGGCGCGGACGGCAATCTGTGGTTCACCGAGAGCGCCGCCGGAAAGATCGGCAGGATCACGACGGCCGGAGTCATCACCGAGTTCACGGGATTGACGAGCGGCTCGCTTCCGATCGGGATCACCGCGGGGCCTGACGGCAACCTGTGGTTCGCCGAGAGCGGCATCAATAAGATCGGCCGGATCGGAACGGACGGGACGGTGGCGGAGTTCGGCGGCCTGAGCGCCGGCTCGTACCCCGTGGGTATCGTGACGGGACCGGACGGCAACTTGTGGTTCACGGAATACAACGGGAATAAAATCGGGCGGATCACGACGGCCGGAGTCGTCACGGGCGAATTTGCGATACCGACCGCGGCGTCGCTGCCCTATTACATCACGGCCGGGCCGGACGGCGACCTCTGGTTCACCGAACGCAACGGCAATAAGATCGGCAAGATCTCGACGCTCGGAACGATTCTCGGCGAGTACCCGCTGCCGACGTCGAGTGCATATCCGATCGCGATTACGAACGGCCCCGATGGGAATCTCTGGTTCACCGAATACGGCAGCTCGTACATCGGAAAAGTCACGACGGGCGGCGCGATCGCGGAGTATCCGGTGCCGACGTCGCACAGCGGCCCTTGGGGCATCACCACAGGCTCCGACGGTAATCTCTGGTTCACCGAATACGGCGCAGGCAAAGTCGGTAAGTTCGAGCCGTAGCGCGCGTGATAGATCTTCGACATTTCGTCTACAGTGTAGACGAAATGTCGTCGGTGCTGTCGACGAATAAATGTCTACGATGTAGACGAACTCCGGCGAGGGAACGCTGCGGTCGGGCGTCAACTAAGGCGGCCCGGAGGTGCGCGTCGTGTTCTCGATCATTGCGTCGCTCGTGCTCGCAGCGGCATCCCCATCGCCGTCGCCCTGCGCGTCGTCCACGCCTGGTGCAAGCGAACGTGCGACCACGAGCGCGACCGCGAGTGCGACCGCGAGTGCGAATGCAAGCGCGAGGCCGAGCCCGTGCCCGAGCGACACAGGGCTTACGGAGATCGGACGCGTGAAGGTGACCGGCCGCGAGTCGAACCTCGTCGGCACGGCAAAGGCTGCGTCCGAAGGAACGATCGATCGGCAACAGATCGTGAACCGGCCGATCCTGCGGCCGGGCGAACTTCTCGAACAGATCCCCGGCCTCATCATCAGCCAACACAGCGGCGAGGGGAAGGCGAACCAGTATTATTTGCGCGGCTTCCAACTCGATCACGGCACCGATCTCGCGGGCACGGTCGACGGCATTCCGGTCAACATGCCCTCGCATGCGCACGGTCAAGGATACTCCGACATCAACTGGTTGATCCCGGAACTCGTGAGCAGCGTGACCTACAAGAAGGGGCCGTATTACGTCGACGAAGGCGACTTCTCCACGGCGGGTTCCTACGATCTCTACTACCGCACCACCATCGCCCCGACCCTGGCGTTCGGCATCGGCGACTACGGATACGATCGGATCTTTCTGGCGAATTCGCCGAAAGCGGGAGCGGGAAATCTGCTCTATGCGCTCGAGCTGTACCACGACAACGGCACCTTCGACCGCCCCGATGAATACAAGAAGATCAACGGGCTCGTGCGCTGGAGCCGCACGACAGCCGAGTCGTTGTTCTCCGTTACGGCGCAGGGTTATCGCGGGGATTTCAATTCGACCGATCAGATTCCGCTGCGGCTCGTCGATGCGGGCATCATCGATCGGTTCGGCTCCGTCGATCCGACGGATGGAGGCCGCACCTATCGGTACGCGCTCTCCACGAGCTTCCAGCACGACGATCCGCACGGCTTGACTCGCCTTTCCGCGTACGGCGAGTCGTACGGCCTCGATCTCTTTTCAAACTTCACGTATTACCAGTTCGACGCGAACGACTACTATAACGTCACGGCGAACCCGGTGACCTGCAATCCACTCTACGCGACCTGCACCCCAGGGCCCCAGCACGTCGGCACGTACACGTCGTACTGCCCGGCAAACGTGACGCCGACCGGGGCAGCGACCGTGCCGGGATCCGTGACGCCGAGCCCGTTTGCCTACGCCTGCGGCGACCAGCGCGAGCAAGAAGACAAACGCTTCGTTTCCGGCCTCAACCTGACGCGCAAGATCGTGGCCCCGAACGTGGAGACGACCTTCGGCGCCGGAGTGCGCAACGACAACATCTACGTTCTGGGGCTGTACCTCACCGATGCGCAGGCTCGCCTGCCGAACGGCACGCTGAGCAACGATCGCGTCGTCGAGCGCGATACATACGTCTACGTCGAATCGCAGTACCGCCCGTGGAGGCGGCTACGCCTTACGGGCGGCTTGCGCGGCGACGCGTACACGATGGCCGTCAGCGACTTTCAGCCGGCGAACTCCGGCACGACGCACGACGCGATGCTCAACCCGAAGTTCACGGCCGCCTATGCGATGTCGGCGAACCACGAACTGTATCTGGACTTCGGCGACAGCTTCCACAGCAACGATGCACGCGGAACGACGCAGACGCTCGATCCGCAGACCCACGCGACGATCGATCCGACGGGAGCCCCGGTCCAGCATTACAGTCCGCTCGTTCGCGGCTGGGGCGAAGAGATCGGCTATCGGTATTCGGTTCCGAAGCTGACGACGACGGTAGCGTTTTGGAAGCTGAATCTCGCCTCGGAATTGGTTTTCGACGGCGACCACGGCGTTACGACCCCCAACGGCCCGACGGTGCGCAAGGGCATCGAGCTGACGAACTATTATCGTCCGACGCCGTCCCTCACGCTCGACGCCGACGTCGCCACCTCGACGGCGCGTTTTCTCACGAATCCGGACAATCTGGGCACGTACGTTCCTGAATCGCTCAATGTGGTCACTTCCGCCGGCGTCACCTGGGATCGGCCGCGGTTTGCCGCGAGCGTGCGCTTCGAATACTTCGGGCCGCGCGTGCTCGACCAGGCGGGCGATGCCGTTTCCAGCCCGACATCGATCGTCAACGCGCAGTTCTCGCTGAAAGGGCGCAAGGGAACGCGTCTGAATCTCGACGTCTTCAATCTGCTCGACGCGCGCGGGAACGACGTCGAGTACTATTACGGCTCATGGCTCCCGCAGGATGCGAAGAACCCGGTGTATGCGAACGATCCGGCGGTCAATCCGTTGCTCGGGGGAGGCGGCGTGAACGACTACCACATCCATCCCTCCGAGAGCCGGGCCGTCCGCTTGACGTATTCGCTGCCGCTGTAGGGCGCCTTTGTCCGTCAGTAGCGAGGCGCCTGCAACGCTGACTTGTATTTACCGTTCGAATTCGGTACGCTCACGAGTGAGTCTCCGCGACGTAAGTTTGCGTTGAGATCGTCGTTTGTAGCGGCAAAATATCGCCTTAAGTTCGGCGGCGTAGCAGCAGCGAATTTCCGGCGACGAAGAGGCTCGAGAGACCCATGGCGGCGGCGGCCCACATCGGGCGCACGAGGCCGAAGGCTGCAAGCGGAACCAGGATGACGTTGTAGGCGAACGCCCAGAAGAGATTCTGCGCGATCGTCCGCATCGTCGCGCGCGCGAGCCGGATCGCGCGCGGGACGGCGCTTGGATCGTTCGAGAGGATCGCGGCCTGCGCCGTTTCGAGTGCGATCCCCGTGCCGCCGCCCATCGCGAGGCCGACGTCGGCAACGGCGAGCGCGGGCGCATCGTTGATGCCGTCGCCGACGAACGCGACGCGCGCGCCGGCGGCGCGCAATTCCGAAACGATGCGCGCTTTGTCTTCGGGGCTCGTGCGCGCGTCCCACTTCGCGATGCCCAAGCGCTGCGCGAGTGCGCCTACGGCGCCGCTCGCATCGCCGCTCACGATCCGCGTCGCGATCCCGGCCGAGCGCAGCGCCTCAAGCGCCGGTTGTGCCTGCGGCCGCACGGTATCTGCGAGTTCGAGAACGCCGAGAAAGCGCCCGCCCAGCGCGACGAAGACGGTTGTGTCATCCGCGCGCTCCGCCTTGAGCGTGGCAATGAACGAATCGTGCGGGACGCCGAGCGATTCCAGGAACGCTTGAGTTCCGACAGCAGCTTCTTCGCTGCCGACGCGCGCCCGCAGGCCGCCGCCCCGCTCCGCTCGTACGCTCGTCGCTTCGAGTGCGGAGAACAGACGTGCGGATCCCGCATTTGCAGAAGCGGCCGGCGTAGGCGTGCCTGGGGAAACGGCCGCGCGCGCTTCGGCTGCGCGAACGATCGCGGCGGCGAGCGGATGCGTTGAGCCGCGCTCCACGGCGGCGGCTACCGCCAGCAGTTGGTCCTCGCTGCTTCCGGGAGACTGGTGAACGGCGGAGACTTCGAAGCGGCCGGCCGTGAGCGTTCCCGTCTTATCGAAGACGACCGTATCGACTCCGGCGAGGCGTTCGAGCGCATCCGCGTCTTTGAACAGGACGCCGTCGCGTGCGCCCGCGCCGACGCCGACGACAATCGCCATCGGCGTCGCGAGGCCTAGCGCGCACGGGCATGCAACGACGAGGACCGCCGTCGCAGCGACCAGCGCGGCTTGCCATGTGTGGCCGGTAGCGATCCAACCGCCGAGCGTGGCGGCGGCGAGCGCCAAGATCGCCGGGACGAAGATGCTCGCAACGCGGTCCGCGAGCCGTTGCACCGGCGGCTGCGAGCCTTGGGCGCGGCTCACGATGGCAACGATGCGCGCGAGCGTGGTCCCCGCGCCGACCGCGGTCGCGCAGATGACGAGCGTTCCGTCTCCGTTGAGCGTCCCTGCGGCGACCGTATTGCCGGGTTCAACTTCGACGGGGAGCGGTTCGCCCGTCAGCATCGAGGCGTCGATCGCGCTTGCGCCCTCGCTGACGATACCGTCGACGGGGATGCGCTCGCCCGCGGCGATGACGACGGCATCGCCTTTGCGCACGCGTTCGACCGGAATCTCGGAGATGCCGCCGTCCGCGCCGCGCACGCGTGCGATCGGCGGGCGAAGATCGAGCAATGCGCGGATCGCACGATTGCTGCGGCCTCTCGCGAGCGTCTCGAGATACTTCCCGGCGGAGATCAGCGTGACGATGGCGCTCGCCGTTTCGTAGTACGGCGGCTGGCCGGCGAGCGTCGCGTAAATCGAATACGCGAGCGCCGCCGTCGAGCCGAGCGACACGAGCGTATCCATGTTCGCCGAGCCGTGGCGCAATTGCGCGAGCGCGCCGCGATGGAAATCCGCACCGACGATCCCCCAGACGGGGAGCGTCAGCGCGAGCATCAGCCAGTCCTTGAACGCGAACGGCGGCGCGAACATGCCGAGGATCACCGTCGGCACGGTCAACGCGACGCCGAGGATCAGCAGGTTGCGCTTGCGTGCGATCTCCGCTTCGCGCCGCTGCGCGTCGGCGTCCTCACTTGCCTGCGAGTCGTCGAGCGGTTCGGCGGTGTAGCCGGCCCCCTCGACGGCGGCGACCAGAGCGCCGAGGGAGACGCCTTTCGCGTAGTCGATCGCCGCGCGTTCGGTCGCCAAGTTCACGCTCACGGCGCCGACCCCCGGAACGCTTTCGAGCGCGCGCGAGACGTGCCGCACGCACGAGGCGCAGGTCATCCCGCCGATCGCGAGGTTCGCATGTAACTCCGCCGGGGCGAGCGCTACGTTCGGAGCCTCAACGGAGCTCATAACCCGCGCGATCGATCGCCGCCGCGAACTCCTCGCGCGCGACGAGCCGCGCGCTCTCGACCGCGACGGTGTGCGCGGCGAGGTCGACGTTCGCCTCCCGCACGCCGTCGATCGCGAGCAGCGCGTTTCGGACGTGCTTGGCGCAGTTCTCGCAGGTCATGCCCTCGACGCGCAGTTCTTGACTCATCTCGTTTGATGCGACCCCCCGATACGCGGCCTGGGTTGCGAAGATTTCCGGGCCTCGGCCAATCCGCGGGCGCGGCTGCGCCGTTCATCCGGCAGCACTCGCCTCCCCCCCGGCGAGTCGGAAAGGCGGGCCTCGTGCGTCCCTTCTGCCTCCTCGCAGCCCTCGCCGCCGCGCTCTTCGCCCTCTGCGGCGAAGCGCTTGCCCACCCGCTCGGGAACTTCTCGGTCAACCACCTGACCGTCGTAAGCCCCGTGGCTGGGCGCGTCGAGTTGCGTTACGTGCTCGACCTTGCCGAGATCCCGACCTACGCTCTGCTGCGCGACGTCGACCCCGCGGGCCGGCCGGGGCCCGCGCTGCTGAACGCGATCGCTCGGCGGCAGGCGGAAGCGGTGCTGCCGAAGCTGCACGTCCGCGTCGACGGGCGTGAGGAGCCGCTGGCGCTGGAGGGCGCGCGTGCGACGCTGCGGCGCGGCGCCGGCGGCCTGCCGACGCTTTACGTCAACGCCGAGTATCGGACAGCGGCTGTGGCGAGCGGGGCGCTCTCGGTTGCGGACGACTCGTTCCCCGAGCGCATCGGCTGGCACGACGTCGTGCTCGCCGGCAGCGCCGAACCGACGCACGCGCTCACGGCCTACCCGCCCGCGGAAGAGGGCTCTCCGCGTAACGTACGGGCGATTCGCATCGACGAGGCGTGGTCGCCGCACGCGCATGCGGTCGTCGACGCAGGGGCTTCGGAACCGGCGACTTCCGCCGCCTCGAGCGTTCGCTCGAATCAGCTCGCCGATTTGCTCGCGCGCGGCACGAGCGATCCGGCCCTCGTCGCGTTCGCGCTGCTCGTCGCGCTCGGCCTTGGAATGTTGCATGCGCTGGAGCCGGGGCACGGCAAGGCGCTCATGGCCGTGTCGCTCGTCGGCGCGCGCGCCACCGTCCAACAGGCGGCGATCCTCGCGCTCGCGCTGACCGTCGCGCACACGGCTGGCGTCCTGCTGCTCGCGCTGCTGCTGCAGGTCTTCAAAGGCTGGTTCGTGCCGGAGCAGATCTATCCGTGGATCGCGCTCGGTTCGGGGCTCGCCGTCGCCTGCGTCGCAGCGCTTGCGCTCGTGCGCAACCTCCCGCGCGGCACGGCCCAGACGACGCTAGACGGCCTCATGCATTCGCATAACGTGCACGGGCACGGCCGCGATAGCCACACGCATGCGCATGAAGGCCACACGCATACGCATGACGGCCACACGCATGCGCATGACGGCCAGGCGCACTCGCACGACGGCCAGGCGCACGAGCACGGCGGACGGTCTCATTCCCACGCGATCCCCGGCTCGGCACCGCTGCGTTTGTGGCCTGCAGTCGCGGCGGCCGTGAGCGGCGGGATCGCGCCGTGTCCGGCAGCACTGGTCGTCTTGCTCGCGTCGCTCGCGCTCGGGCAGGCTGCGTACGGTCTGGCGATGGTGCTCGCGTTCAGTCTTGGGCTCGCGCTCACGCTGGTCGGGCTCGGCATCGGCGTCGTGCGCGGCGCGCGGCTCCTCTCAGGCGTGCCCGCGTTCGAGCGATATCTTCCGTACGCGCCGGTCGCTTCGGCGCTCGCGATGGCGACGATCGGCGCGCTGCTCGTCGGGCGCGGGCTGGCCGACGTCGGAGCGCCGCTGCCGCCGTACGCGGGCGCCGCGCTCGTCGTCTGCGCGATCGCGGGCTTCACGCTCTTGCGGCCTCTTCCGGACGCGCGCGTGCCTGCGCACGCGCACTCGCAGTCGCCCGCTCGGGCGGAATCGCTTTCGTGATCCACTCCACTCCATCCATCAGGGAGAAACCGATGAACCTCACACGCGTTCTCGGCACGGGCGCGGCGATCGTCACGCTCGTCGCCGCCGCGCTGCTCTACAACGCTCATCCGGTCCGCAGTTCGGACCATCAAGACTCGCCGACCGTGCTCTCGCGACCGGCGGCGGACATCACCGACGTGTTCGTCTTCCCGTCACCCACGAATGCGAACAACGTCGTGTTCGTGATGGACGTCGATCCGCTGATCCCCGCCGGAATGGGGACGGCACAGTTCTTCGATCCGGCCGTCATGTATCAGTTCAAGATCGCGCACGGCGCGTTCGGGACGACGGCGCACGAGGATCTCGTGATCCAAATCGGCGCGAACGGCGTCGATGCGAACCAAACGCTCACCGTGTACGGGCCGGCTACCCCCGCGCAAACGGGCACGACCTCGACGTTCGTCGCGCCGACGTCGACGTTCCGCTACAACGAAACGCGCGGCACGAAGCTCGCGAACGGCATCATCGCGTTCGCGGGGCCGCGCGCCGATCCGTTCTACTTCGATCTCTTCCAGTTCTTCAAGATCCTGCCCGATCGCAACGCGAGCAATCCGCGCACCGGCGATACGCTCGGGACCGCGACGCCGACGTTTAACGGCTTCGCGAGCGGGACCGTCTCCGGAACGGGGACCGGCGCGTACGCCTGCAGCACGGCGCCGTCGCAGAACGCGCTCACCGACATCAACGGCGGGTTCAACGTGCTCGCCATCGTTTTGGAGATTCCAAAGACACTCATCGCGCCCGCAAGCGGATCGCAGTTGATCCACGTCTGGGCGACGACCAGCAGCACGACGGGGAGCTGACGCACATGTACGCACTCTTGCGCAAGACCCTACTCGCAACCGTAGCGCTCAGCGCTCTCGCAAGCGCGCTCGCGGGCTGCAATTCCGGCTCGTCGAGCTCCGGTCCGCCGAGCCCCTACGCCACACCTCAGCCGACGAACCCGCCGGCGAGCACCGCCTCGTTCGTGCAGTTCGAGCGGCTGGCGCGCCCCGCCGTCAAAGAGCTGTTCCAGCAGTTCGCCAATCACGACACGACCAATCGCTCCGCGCCGTACAGCGATCCGACGCTCGGCGGCGAGATCGTCAGCTTCACGAATCTCTTCCGCGCACCGGCGTACGGGGCGGCGTTGCAATCGATCTTGATCCCGGATGAGATCGCGGCCGATCTGACGCAATCGGGTTCAGCCGCGTATCTCGGCGTCGAAACCGGCGGTGCGACGGGAGGCAAGTTCGGCGGACGCGCGCTCGGCGACAACGTCATCGACATCTCGCTCGGCGCCGTTTTCGGAAACACGTTGAACAAGCTCGCCGTCGTCCCGGTCGACGACGGTCAAGAGAACGGCTGCCTGACGTCGCAGAACCTCAAGCAGGCGGCAAGCCAGCAGCAGCCCGGCTTCCCGTACCTTGGAGCGCCGCACTAAGCCATGCGCGGCGCGTGGATCCTGACGGCGGGCGCGGTCTGCGCGCTCGCCGTCTGGCCGGCCGCGGTCCGCACGGCGGCGGAACGCACCGCAACGCCTGCGCTCGCGACCGCGGCGCCGGTCGCGGCGGACTACCGCGAACGCGACCGGCTCGTCGCATTCTGGGAAGGCGCGGCGCGCCAGCACGATAGCGATCAGGTGAGCCCGCGCATTCTCGCCGAGCAATACCTGCAGCGCTATCGCGAGCGCGGCGACGCGGACGATGCGGTGCGCGCCGAAGCGATGGCGCGCCGTTCGCTGCGCATTCAGCCGCGCGGTAACGTTGCGGGCGACCTCGCGCTCTCGAGCGCGCTCTTGACGCAGCATCGCTTTTCGGAAGCGCTCGCGCCGATTGCGGACGCGGAACGGTACGAGCCGTGGAACGGCGCGCTGCTTGCGCGCGAAGCGTCGCTGGAGATCGAGCGCGGACGTTACGAGCGGGCCCGCAGCTTGCTCGCGCGCGTTCGCCCGGGGCCTATAGCCGACCCCACGGTCGACACGGTACGCGCGCGCTTCCTGGAACTGACCGGTCACCTCGCGCAAGCGCGGCCGTTGCTCGACCGTGCGATGCGCTCGCTCGACACGCATTTCGACGCACCGGCCCAAGCGCGCGCGTGGTATCACATGCGGGCCGCGGAACTCGCGTTTGAAGCCGGCGCGAACGAGACGGCGCTCGCCGAGAGCACGCAGGCGCTCGCGGACTTCCCGTCGTTCGCGCAGGGCCTCGCGGTGCGCTCGCGCATCGAATCGGCGCTGCACCGCTGGACGGAGGCGCGCGCCGATGCGGAGCGTTCGGTCGAGCTCGTCCCATCGCCTGAAGCGCTCGGCTACCTCGCGGACGCGCAGCGCGCGCTGGGCGAGCGCGACGAGGCGCGCAAGACGGACGGCCTGATCGAGGCGGTAGCGCGGATCGGCAACGCTCGGCACCTCTTCGACCGGTTGATCGCGACGTACGACAGCGATCATCGCGTGCGACTCGACGAAGCCCTGCGTATCGCGCGGCGCGAGCTCGCCGTGCGCGACGACATCTACGCCGAAGATACGCTCGCTTGGGCGCTCGCGGCGAACGGCCGCCTGCGCGAAGCGGCGGTCCACATGCGCGCCGCGCTCCGCTACGATACCGAAGATGCGCGCCTGCAATATCACGGCGCCGCAATCGCCTTCCGGCTCGGCGAACGCGCGGAAGCCAAGCGCCGCCTGACGCGCGCGCTCGCGCTCAACGCGCACTTCCACCCCGTGCAAGCGGACGAGGCGCGAGCGCTGCTCGCAAGACTCGACCGCTAAGCCCGACACCGCGGGCCGCTTTGCGGCCCGCTTCTCAAAGGAGACCACGCACGATGGCAACTGACGCGAACACGGCCCTGATCCAATCCGCCTACGCCGATTTCCAAAAAGGCGATATCGCAAGCTTGCTGGCCCGCTTGACCGACGACGTCTCGTGGACCACGCCGTACCCGCCGGCAACCGTGCCGCACGGCGGCAGCCGCTCCGGAAAGGACGCCGTCCGGTCGTTTTTCGAGGAACTCGCTCGCGGCTTTGATTTCACGAGATTCGAGCCGCACGAGTTCGTCTCGTCCGGCGACGTCGTTCTGGTCCTCCTGAGCATCGCCGGAATCGCGCGCGCTACGGGCGTGCCCGCGGCCAACGAGGCCGCCCACGTCTTTCGCGTGCGCGGCGGCAAGATCAGCGAGTTCCGCGAATACGCCGACGCGAGCCCCGTGATTGCGGCGTATACCGCACAGACAGCCGGCACGCACCGTTGAGCCGCCCTCGAGGGGCTCAGGGTGACAAGCACGCTGCTCGTCACCCTGAGTTCGTCGAAGGAAGTCTGTCGAAGGTAGCCTTGTCGCAGCGCGAGCCTTGTCGAACGGCTAGTGCCCGGGTTCCTCGAGCAGGAGCACGGGCGTGCGCGCGAGCGCGAGGCGGCGCCGGTAACCGTCGACGGCCAGGAAGAGCACGCGCGGGCCGAGCACGAGCGTGATCGTCAGCGTGATGAACGCGAAGCCGATGTGGACGCTCTCGAGGAACGCGTGCGGGATGTAGCGGCAGCCGATGTTCGTGCCGGCCATTCCCATCGCGAGCAAGCCCCAGTAGAACTGGAGACGCATCGTGGGATCGACGCTCGGGCTGAAGATGCGCACGCGGTGCTGCGGCTGCCACCAGTAGAGAACGTTCCAACCGATCAGAAACAGGATCGCCGCCGTCGCCGTGCCCCAGATGACATCGAAAGCGCGCGTGCCTTCAATCGCGCGCTCCAGCCCGTAGTACGCTTCGTACATCACGGGCTTAGACGCCGCGCGGCGGCGCCGCGTTAGCGCAAGAGGGCGGCGCCCGCGAGCGCGCACGCCGCTACGACGAGCCACACCGGCGCGCGGAAGCCCGAGAGCGCGGCGCCCGCGACGATCGCCAGGGCCAGCGAGCGCCAATCGCGCGTTTCCCAGAGGCGGCTGCCGATCGGATCGACGAGGACGGTCGCGAGCAAGCCGACGACCGACGCGTTGATGCCGGCGAGCACGGCCGGCGCGCGCGGTAGCGCTCGCACGCGTGTCCAGAGCGGAACGGCGACGGTCAGCAAGAGGAACGAGGGCGCGAAGATCGCGAGCGTCGCGAGCACGGCATCGAGGGCCGGCCCCACGCTCGTCCGGTCGACGGCGCCGAGGAAGGCGGCGAACGTGAAGAGCGGGCCCGGCACGGCCTGCGCCGCGCCGTAGCCCGCGAGGAAGATCTGCGGCGGCACGCGCGTCTCGTCGACGAAGCCCTGCAAGAACGGCAGCACGACGTGCCCGCCGCCGAAGACGAGCGTCCCGGCCCGCAGATAGGCCGCCAGCGCCCGCAGCGACGGGTCGTGCGGCGTCGCGAACAGGGCGAACGCCAGGATCGCGGCGAGCCCGCCGGCCGCGCAAGCGGCGGCGACCGGCGGGACGCGCAGCAGCGTGTGGCTTGCCGGGAGCGGCCGCGCGTCCCCGATCAGCAGCGCGCCGAGGCCCCCGCCGAGAACGAGCGCGAGCCACTGAAACTGCGGGGCGGCGTGCCCGAGCGCGAGCGAGAGCGCGAACGCCGCGATCGCGATCGCGGCCCGCGCGCCGGTGGAAACGAGATTCTTCGCGAGGCCCGCGACCGCGAGCGCGACGACCGCCGCCGCGACCGCGAGCAAGCCCGCGAGCGCGCCGCGACCGCTTTGCGCGAGCGGCCCCGCGGGCGCCTGCGAACCTGCGCGCAACGCTAGCCCGAAGGCGGCGAGCAGGAACGCGGAGGGCGTCGTGAACGCGAGCCACGCGAGGAAGCCCCCGATGGGCCCGGCGCGCAGCGCTCCGAGCAGCATCCCGACCTGGCTGCTCGAGGGGCCGGGAAGCGCCGAACAGAGCGCGACCAACTCCGAGAACGCCGCGTCATCAAGCCAGCGCAGCCGCTCGACGAATTCCCGGCGGAAGTATGCCAAGTGCGCGACGGGACCGCCGAACGAGGTGCAACCGAGCCGGGCGAAGGCCGCGAACACTTCCCACAGCCGGTTCGGGCGCTCGTCCATCGCGCGGGGACGTTCGCCTTATGGGCCGTTGAATACCCGCTCGGGATCCGTTTCCGGCTGGACCGAGGCATCCGGCTGCGGCGTTTCGGCAGGCGCCGCTTCAGGTGCCGTGACCGCCTCGACCGGTTCGGTTTCGCGCACGGGCGTCTCGCCCGGCGGGAAGAGTTGGAAGGCGGGCAGGCCCGTGCTCTCGCGCCAGGCGGCCATGCGCTCGAACGAGGTGTACGCGAGCTTTGAGACGTTGCGGATGAAGCGTCGCCCGGAACTGAGGCTCGAGAGGTTCGTGGTCATCACGGCGATCACGTACGGTTCGGAATCGAGGTAGACGACGCCGACGTCGTTGAGCGTGTCGTGGAGGGAGCCCGTCTTGTGGGCGATCGCGAGACCCATCGGGAGCGGCTCCGGCAGGAGCGAGTTGTGCTGCTGCCCCGCCAGGATCCCGAGCATCGCGCGCGAGCTCCAGGCATCGATGAGCTGGTCGCGCGCCATCGATTCGAGCAGCGACACCATGTCGCGCGGGCTCGACCTCAGCGCGTAACGGATGCTGCTGCTCGAAGAACGGATGTCCTGGCCGAGCGTCGTGCGGCTCAAGCCGAGGTCGCGCATCGTCAGATTGATGTTCCGGCGCCCGACGAGGCGGATCAACATGTTCGTCGCCGTGTTGTCGCTATCGGTGATCATTCGCCACAGCAGCGTCTTCACGCTGTAGCGCGTTCCGCCGCGGGCGTAGCACATGTCGCCCGAGCCGTAGTCCTTGTCGGCGGCTTCCAAGCCGACCGTTCGGGTCAGCGTCAGGTTTCCGAGCGACATCTGCCGGAAGACTTCGACCATGACGGGGATCTTGATCGTCGAGGCGGCCGGCATGCTCGCATCGGCGTTGTAGCCCGAGGAGAAGCCCGTCGAGAGATCCTTGATGTCGATCCCGACCCGGCCCGGGGCCGAGACGGACGCGAGCGCCAGGCGCGACTGCAGCACCGAGAGCGGGCCCGGCAAAATCGCGGCGCTTCCGGAAATAGGAAGCACGCTCATGATTGCAAGCGCCAGCGCAGCGAGAATGGTGCGTCGTCGATGATTCATGGGTGTGATGATCGGACTACTCTACACGATCGGGCCCCGCTCCCCTCTATCCACAGGAGGGAAAAAGTGGCCGCTCGGTTGTGCTTCCGCCGGCCTCGGATGGGGGCCGGGGTGGCCTTCGACGCGGGTGGGGTCTCCGCGGTGGCGGACCCCACCCACGCCGTTGCGAGCGATGCTGACCTCGCAGCCTACCAGCGCTGAGCGTCGCCGATCGCACGGCGAACGTGCGCGATCGCGCGATCGATGTTGCGGATGGCGCGATCGCGCAGCCCGACCGCGTACGGATCGTCTTCTTCGCGTGCGACGTCTTTGTGCGCGCGTTGCAGCGCTTCGAGCGCGCGGTGCAAGCGCCCGGGCCGATCGATGCCGCGATCGATGAGGTGGTCGTCGATGTCCTTGCCGTCGGCGAGACCGGCGTGTTCGATTTCCCAGTATGCGTGAGAGATATCGTCGAGCGCCGCATCCTCTTGCCCGTTCACGCCCGGGCGATAGGAGCCGTGGTCGAGCAACGCGTGCGCGTAGCGCAGATCGCCCATCGCGTGAACGTAAGCCGGATGGCGTCCGGGGAAATCGGCGGAGGCCGGAGCGACCAGCGTCGCGGCGAACGCGAGCGCGGCGCACGCGGTCAGGATCGTAGCGGGAATCTTCATGGGGAAACTCTCCGAATGAAAGCGGTGCAGTGGCCGGCGGGCCGGCTATGCATCGTAACGGAGCCGTCCGCCGCGGCTGTTCCCGCGCGCGCAATCTCTCATCTGCGCTTCATCGAAGGCCGTTACGCCGTCGCGCGCCCTATGGACACCGGCCTTGCGGCGCGGTAGGTTCCGAAGTGCCACACGTAGCCCTCCGGATCGCGTACCGTAAACGAGCGCGAGCCGTATTCGGTATCGTACGGCTCGGCGATCGCCGTCGCGCCTTCACGCACGGCCGTGGCGAAACGCGCGTCCGGATCGTCGATTGCGACGCTGATCGATTGCGTGACCTTGCCGCCGAGCTCGCGGGGCGTCTTCATCCCGAACCGATCGTCGCGGACGCTGCCGATCATCAGCAGGCTCGTGCCGAGCCGCAGCTGCGCGTGCGCGATCGTATCGCCCTCACCCGGAACGACGAAATGCCGCTCGAAGCCGAAGGCGCGTTCGAGAAACGCCATCGCCTGCGCGGCGCGCTCGTAGCGCATGCCGCTGAAGATCTCGGGTTCGCTCGGTGCCTGCTCGTTCACGCTCGGATGATACGTTCCGAAATGCCACAGGAAGCCTTCCGGATCGCGCGCGGAAAAATCGATCGACCCGTAATCCGTGCGCGCCGGCTCGGCGACGATGCGCGCACCTGCGCCTTTGGCTCGCGCATAGAGCGCGTCGATATCGGCCACGGCGGCATAACATGAACCGGTGTTCGTGTCACCCGCGTCGCGCGGGACGGCGTACGGCGCGTCGGCTGTTTTGACGCTGCCGAGCATGACGGCGCCGCGCCCCAGCCACAACTCCGCGTGGGCGATCGAGCCGGCCTCGCCGGGCACGATGAGCCCGGGCTCAAACCCGAAAGCGCTCGCGAGGAAGGCGATCGCCGCGGGCGCATCGTGGTAGTGCATTCCTGAGACGAGATCAAGGCCAGTCGAAGGAGTGTCGCTCATAGGGCCTCCACATCGAAGCGTGTCGCCGTAGCATAGCCGAGCGCCGGGCCGCGATCTTGGAGAAAATGTTCGGCCGGCGCGGGCTCTGAGAACTGCCCTGATAGACTTCGCGCCGTTCACGCATGTCGCATACCGCGGGATGGCTGGGAGGCCGGCTCGGCGCGCCGATCACGGCGTGAACGGCACGCCGTCCGCTTTTGGAGCGCGCGCCCGGCCGGCGAAGCCGCCGAGGGCGGCGAGCGCGGCGATGTACGGCAGCGCCTGCATGATCTCGCTCGGGATGCCGGTCCGCTGCAAGACGTATTGCAAGGCGGCGAACGCCCCGAAGAACAGCGAGGCGCCGAGCGCGCCGAACGGCGTCCAGCGTCCGAAGATGACGGCGGCGAGCGCGATGAAGCCGCGCCCCGCCGTCATTCCGTCCGAGTAGAGATCGAGCTCGCCGAGCGAAAGATACACGCCCCCAAGCCCCGCGAGCGCGCCGCCCAACACGACCGCGCCGAGACGCACGCCGCGCGGATCGATGCCCGCCGAGAGCACCGCGCGCGGATTCTCGCCGCACGCCCGCACGCGCAGGCCCCAGGGCGTCGCATACAACGCGACGTGCAGCAGCGCCGTCGCCGCGAACGCGCCCACGATCAGGGCGGTCTCGCCCGCTTTGCCGAGTGCGTGCACTTCGGGCGAGGCGCCGGGCTGGCCGAAGACGATCACGAGCGCGAACGCGGTCCCGCCGAGCGCGAGCAGATTCAATCCGGTCCCCGCCACGATCTGATCCACGCCGAAGCGCGTCGCCGTGATCCCGAGGATCGCGCCGAGCAGCGCGCCCGCGAGCACGCCGGCCAAGAGCCCGAGCAACGGGCTCCCGGTCGCCGCGGAAACCGCGACCGCCGTGAACGCGCCGCCCGCCATCATCCCCTCCAGCGCGATGTTCACGATCCCGGCCCGTTCGCACAGCACGCCGCCGAGCGCCGCATACGCGAGCGGCGCGGCCTTCACGAGCGTGAGCGCCAGCAGCGCGACCAGTGCGGCAAGCGCGGTCACGGCGCCGCCTCCGTCGCGCGCCGCACGCCGAAGCGCCGTGCCGCAAGGGCGACGATCGCGACGCCTTCGACGAACGTGACCACATCTTTGGGCACGTGCGCGACCGCCTGCATCGTCAGTGCGCCGCTCTGCAGCATGCCGAACGCGAACGCAGCGAGACAGATCGGCAGCGGATCGAGCCCGCCCACGAGCGCGACGGCGATCGCGATGAATCCGTACCCCGGGCTCAGCCCCGTGTTGAAGCGGTGCAGCACGCCCATGACGATCGTCGCTCCGCCGAGCCCCGCGATCGCGCCCGAGAGCGTCATCGCGGCGAACGCCATCCGGCCGAGATCGACGCCCGCGCGCCGCGCGGCATCCGGCGCATCGCCGCTCGCGCGCAACTCGTAGCCGAACACGGTCTGCCCGAGCGCATACTGCAGCGCGAGCGCAATGCCGAGCGCGAGCGGCAGCGCGATCGTCAACCGCGAGTCGGGCAGGAGCGCCGGGAGCCACGAACTCTGCGGCAGCGAGGCCGTCTCCGCGCCGATCGAATCCGGCGTGCGCAGCGGGCCGACGATCAGATAGTTCGCGAGCAACAGCGCGATCACGTTGAGCATCAGCGTCGCGATCACTTCGTTCCCGCCGAAGCGTGCGCGCAGCGCGCCCGCGATCCCGCCCCACAGCGCGCCGCCGAGCGCCCCGAGCGCGAGCAACAGCGGCACCGCAACGAGCGCCGGCGCATGCAACTGCGCGCCCGCGACTCCCGCCACGAGCCCCCCGATCACGAGCTGCCCCTCCGCGCCGATATTGAACAGCCCGGCGCGCAGCGCGAGCGCGACCGCGAGCGACGGGAAGAGCAGGGCCGTCGTTTGCACGAGCGTCTCCGCCAGCTGCGGTGTGCCGCCGACCGATCCACGCAGCAGCGCGCCGAATCCGTCGAGCGGATTCGCCCCCGCCACGAGCATCGCGCCCGCCGCGATCGCCAGCAGCGCGAGCGCCCCGGCGAGCGTCTTCACGCGCTCGCTCCCAGCCCCGAGCCCGCCATCAACGCCCCGATCCGCGCCCGATCGAACGCCCCGCGCGCGAACTCGCCCGCGATCGCGCCGCGATAGAGCACGAGCACGCGATCCGCGCACGCGAACAATTCATCCAACTCGAACGAGATCAGCACCACCCCGGCGCCCCGGTTGCGCGCCTCGATCAAACGCGATTGCACGAGCGCCGCCGCCCCCACATCGATCCCGCGCGTCGGCTGATACGCAAGCACGAGCCGCGGCTCGCCCGCAAGCGCGCGCCCCACGACGACCTTCTGCTGATTCCCGCCCGAGAGCGCAGCAACGATCGTCTGCTCCGACGGCGCGCGCACATCGAACTCCGCAATCACACGCTTGGCCCGCGCCTGCGCCGCGCGCCGGTCGAACCGCCCGCCCCGATTGAACGCGCGCCGCTGATCCCCCAGCGCCACGTTCTCAACGATCGACCACGCCTCGACGAGCCCCTCGCGCCGCCGGTCCTGCGGAATCGTCCGAACCCCCGCCGCCAGCCGCGCCGCGGGCCCGGTGCCCGTCAGCTCGACCCCGTCGAGCACCACGCTCCCCCGCGCGGCAGTCATCCCCGCGATCGCATCCGCCAGCGGCGTCTGCCCGTTCCCTTCAACGCCCGCGATCCCGACGATCTCTCCCGCCCGCACCTCGAAGCTGACCCCCCGCAGGCCGTGCGCCCCCTCGCCCGCCGCCAGATCGCGCACCGCGAACAACGCCCGCGGCTCCGTCGCCGCCCGCGCCGCGATCGCCGGCAATTCCCCGCCGACCATCGCCCGCGCGATCTCATCGACCGACGTACGCGCCGTCTCAAAACGCGCGACCACCTTCCCCGCGCGCATCACCGTCACGCGCCCCGTAAGCGCCACGACCTCCTGCAGCTTGTGCGTGACGATCAAGATCGCCGCCCCCCGCGCCGCCAGCGCGCGCACGGTCGCAAAGAACGACTCGATCTCCGCCGGCGCCAGCACCGCCGTCGGCTCGTCCAGAATCAACACCGCCGGCGCCCGCGAAAGCTCGCGCAACACCTCCACCCGCTGCGCGATCCCGACCGGCAACGTCTCGACGACCGCATCCGGATCGACCTCGAGCCCATACTCGCGCGAAAGCTCCCGCACGCGCTCGCGCGCAGCCCCCGCATCCAGCCGCCCGCCCCGCCGCGGCTCGTTCCCGAGCACGACATTCTCCCAAACGCGCAGCCGATCGACCAGCTCGAAATGCTGATGCACGAGCCCCACGCTCCCGCGCGCCCGCACCTCGCCCCGCGTCGCCTTCAGCTTCCCCGCCGCAATCGCCGCCAGCGTCGATTTCCCCGCCCCATTCTCCCCGCACAGCGCATGGATCTCACCAGGAAATACGTCGAGATCGACCCCATTGACCGCCAGCACGCCGGGATACCGCTTGACGATCCCTCGCAGCGCAAGCGCGGGTTCGGGAGAAAGATCGCCGTCCGCGCTGCCTCCGTTCACGGACCTGTCCGCAACCGAGCCGACCGTGAGGCAGCGGCGAGGGCGAGACGGGTGGCCTTCGCGGGGCGCCTGCACAAGCGGAGCCAGGATGGCGGAGCGCCGGCGCAGTGTCGAGCACCGGTTTTTCCAGGATGGAAAAACCGGTGCGTCCCCGCGAAGGCCACCCGTCTCCCCCTCACCGCGGGCCTCGCGATGAAACGAAGGCCGCAGCCCTACAGCGCAACAGGCTTGAACGCATCGAGCTCTTCGCGCGTGGAAGGCGGCACGATCTTGCCCGATACGATCGCACGCCGAATCGCCGCGACCTTCGCGAGATTCGCAGCGCCCACGGCAGCGCGCGTGTAGCGCATGTCGGTCAACGAGATCGCGCCTTCCTTGAGTCCGAGCTCGCGATGCCCCGCCGTCCATTTCCGCGCGACCGCCTCCTGCGCCAGGCCATACACCGCGACGTCGACGCGCTTGACCATCGAGGTCAGGATCTTCCCCGGCGCCAGCCCGTCCTGATTCGCATCGACGCCGATGACGAACGCGCGATCGCGCCCGCGAACTTCGTCGATCGCGCCGAGCCCCGCCTTGCCGGCGGCCGCGAACACGATGTCCGCGCGATCGTTGAAGAGCACGCCCGCGAGCTCTTTGCCCGCCGCGATGTCGTCGAAGGAGCCGACGTACTTCACGAGCACGCGCACGTTCGGATCGATCTCGTGCGCGCCGGCGGTGAAGCCCGCTTCGAACTTGCGCAAGAGCGGGATATCCATCCCGCCCAGGAACGCGATCGTCTTCGTCTTGCTGACGAGCGCCGCGAGCGCGCCCGCGAGAAACGCGCCTTCCTGTTCGCGGAACGTGACCGATGCGACGTTCGGCGCGGTGACGACAGCGTCGACGATCGCGAAGTGGCTCTGCGGATAGCTAGCCGCGATCCGTTCCACGTCCTTGTTGAGCAGGAAGCCGATCGCGATGATCCCGTCGACGTCCTCGTTCGCGAGCACCGCGAGATTGGGCTGATAGTCGGCCGCCGATTTCGATTGTAGAACCTGGATCTGCACGCCGAGGCGCCGTTGCGCCTCTTGCAAGCCCGCATACGCGGAATCGTTGAACGACTTGTCTCCGAGCCCGCCGACGTCGGTCACCATCGCGATTCGCGTCTTCGCGCTCGTGCTTTCGGGCGGAGCGCTCTTGCCTTGCCCGCAGCCGCTAGCGGCGAGCAGCACGAAGGCCGCGAGCAGCATGGTGGAGATCGCTTGCCGGTTCATACGGCGCGTGTACGCAGGTTGGCTCGGCGGGGCCTCCCCCCGGGGGCGGCGTATCGAAGCGCATGACGACGAACGCGCCCGACCTGCGCAGCGCCGCCCCCCGGCGCTGGTCCGAGACGCTCGACGGGATTCGCTGGCTCCCGCGCCTGATCGACAAAACGCGCGCGCAGCACGCCGGAACGCTTGGCAGCTACCTCTTCGGGCAGAGCCCCGTCGATGCCGAGGTGCTCGCCGTCCTGGGGATGGATTATGCGACGTGGTCGCGCATCGTGCGCGACTCGCCGGACGACGGCGCGCTGATCGCCCGGCTGCGCGCGGAGTTCCCGGACGGCGTCCGGCGACTGTGCCGCTGGAGCGACGAGTTGCCGCAGCGGCGCGGCTGGCACATGCGCGTGCTCGATTACGACGACGGATATCTCGAAACGCCGCTGACGCGGGCGCTGCGCGGCCCGGCGCACGCGCTGTTCGCACCGCTCGCGTCGTTGCTGCGCCGCGCGATGCCGGTACGGCTGGACTCGTGAGCGTAACGCCTCCGCTGCGCCGGCCGCGTTCGCGAGCGGAACGCCGCGTCACCTACTGGGTGAAGGTCGCGCTGCTGATCGTGCTCGGCGCCTGGATCTTGGGCGGGATCTTCGGCTTCTTGGACCGCGTGCATTCGTTCACGGTGATCTTGATCGGCGCGATCTTTTTCACGTACGTCGTGTACCCGATGGTGCGCGCGCTCTCCAAGCGCATGCCGGTGATCCTCGCCATCTTGATCGTCTACGCGGGGTTTCTCCTGACGGTCGGGTTCGCGCTGACGTTCCTGGTCCCGGCGCTCGTGAACGACGCGCAGTCGCTCGTGAAAGCGTATCCGGGGATCGTGCGCAACGCTCAAGCCTATCTCACCGATCCGAGCAATCCGCTCGTGGCGCGTCTGCCGCAAAGCGCGCGCGATTACCTGAACGCCCTGCCGCTGCAGATCGGAACGCTCGCGCAACGGTATGCGGGCGAGGCGGCCGGTCGCGTGCTTTCGATCGTGCTCTCGACGGTCGCGCTGCTCGCGACGGTGATCGTGATCCCGGTGATCTCCGCGTATCTCATGCTGGAGCACGAGATGCTCTGGCACAACCTGCTTGGCGTGATCCCGCCGGCAGCGCAGCCCAAGGTGCGCGCGATCGCGGCCGATCTGGACGGCTTGCTCGGCGGCTTCATCCGTGGCCAGTTCCTCGTCGGCGCGGTCGTCGGCACGTGCATCACCATCGTGCTGCTCGTGACGAACGTGAAGTACGCGGTCTTGATCGGCGTCGTCGCCGGCCTCTTCAACATCATCCCGTTCGTCGGCGCGATCGTCGGCTTCGTTCCGGCCGTCCTGCTCGCGCTCTTCAACGACGGCTGGCAGCACGCGCTCGTCGTCGCGGCGTGCTTCGTCGGGATCAATCAGCTCGAAGGCCACGTGATCGCGCCGCGGATCGTCAGCGACAGCGTCGGGCTCTCGCCGCTCATGGTGATCGTCGCGATCTTGATCGGGGGCGAAATGGGGGGTTTGGGCGGGATGTTCCTCGCGGTCCCGGTCGCGGGCGTCTTGCGGATCCTCGCGATCCACCTGTTCCCGCGCTACGCGCTGGCCGGCGGGTCCGCCGCCGGGGCCGCCGAGGTCCCGCCGGTGCCGCCGGCCCCCGCCCGGGAACCCGCCGCGCAGGGCGGGCGGCGCTGAGGGCGCGAAGGCGCTCCGATGGTCACGGCATCGAAGCTTGACATCGACCGGCCCGCGCGCCGGGTCCCGGCCCGCGTGGACGTGGTCGGCGTCCCCATGGACCTTGGGGCCGACCGGCGCGGCGTCGACATGGGCCCCTCGGCGATCCGCTACGCCCGGCTGAAGGAGAACCTGGTCGCGCTCGGGGTCGCGACGACGAACGATCACGGCAACCTGCACGTCCCGGTCCCCGAATCGGCGACGATCCAGCAGGCGAGCGCGAAGTATCTGCCGATCATCCGGGCGGTCTGCGAGGAACTGGCGCAACTGGTCGAGCGGATCGTGCGGGAGGGCGGCTTTCCGCTGGTGCTCGGGGGCGACCATTCGATCGCGATCGGCACGCTCGCCGGCGTCCGGCGCGCACGCGGGCACACGCCCGGGCTGATCTGGATCGACGCGCACGGCGACATCAACACGCCCTTGACCTCGGCGTCGGGGAACGTGCACGGCATGCCCGTCGCGATCTCGCTCGAGGAGGGTGCGATCGATCCGCAGCGGACGGTCCTGATCGGCCTGCGCGATCTCGACACGGCGGAGCGGCTTGCGATCCGGGAGTGGGGCGTGCGCGCGTACACGATGACCGACGTCGATCGCCTCGGCATGGAGCGCGTGTTGGAAGAGACGCTCGCGCTCGTCGGGGACGGGCCAAGCTCCGTGCACGTCTCGTTCGACATGGATGGGATCGATCCGAGCGAGGCCCCCGGCGTCGGGACGCCCTCGCGCGGCGGGCTCTCATACCGTGAGGCGCATCTTGCGATGGAGATGGTCGCCGAGGCAGGCGTGCTCGGCTCGATGGAAGTCACCGAGATCAACCCGATCCTCGACGAGCGCAACCGGACCGCGGCGCTCGCCGTCGAGCTGATCCTCTCGGCGCTCGGCAAGACGATTATCTGAGCGGCGCGTCGAACTCTAAGGCATGGGCAGCGACGAAGATAGGCTCGGCGAGCCGGCACCGCAGGCGACGCACGACAGCGCGAATCCCGAGAACCTCCTGAATTTCATGCTGACGGGCTGGGCGGCGCCGCCCGATTCCCTGCCCGAGCCGATCCACGGCGCGGAGCACTTCGCGGCCCGGCGCGGCGCGCTCTGTGCGCTGTTCCCCGGCGAAACGCTCGTGATCCCGGCCGGCGTCGAGAAGATTCGCGCCAACGACACGACCTATCGCTTCCGTCCCGGCACGGATTTCTATTATCTGAGCGGCAACGTCGAGCCCGGCGGCGTGCTGCTGCTCGCCCCGGCGCCCGGCGGGCACGTCGCGACGCTCTTCGTCGAGCCCAACCCCGGCAAGTCGACCTCGACGTTCTTCACGGATCGCTTCAACGGCGAGCTGTGGGTCGGCCCGCGGCTCGGCGTCCCGCAGACGAGCGCGCGCTACGGCCTTGCGGCCCGGCCGGTCTCGGAACTGGCCGGCGATTGCGAGCGCCTCGTCGCGAGCGCCGCGCCGTGGCGCGTGCTGCGCGGGGTCGATCCCGCCCTCGATGCACGTTTCCCCGCTCAAGCGGAACGCGACGGTGCGTTCGCATCCGCGCTCTCCGAATTGCGCTTGATCAAGGATGAACTCGAGCTCGAGGAACTGCGCGGCGCGATCGCCTCGACGAAGCGCGGGTTCGACGACGTGATCCGCGCGCTCCCTTCCGCGACGACGGAACGGGTGATCGAGGGCGTGTTCAATCTGCGCGCGCGCGTCGAGGGGAACGACGTCGGCTACAACACGATCGCCGCCTCCGGTCCCAACGCATGCATTCTGCATTGGACGCGCAACGATCGCGCGCTGCGTGAGAACGACTTGCTCCTGCTCGACGCGGGCGTCGAAGCGCAGAGCCTCTACACGGCCGACGTGACGCGCACGCTCCCGGTCTCCGGGCGCTTCACGCCGGAGCAACGCGAGATTTACCAGCTCGTCCTGGACGCGCAGGAGGCGGCGCTCGCGCAATGCCGCCCCGGGAACGACTTCCTGGATCCCAACCGTGCCGCGATGCGCGTCCTCGCGGCCGGCCTCGCGCGCCTGGGCATCTTGCGCACGACGCCCGAAGAGGCGTTGCTCGATCAAAACCAATTCTACAAGCGCTACTCGCTGCACAACGTCAGTCACATGCTTGGTTTGGACGTGCACGATTGCGCCGCCGCGCGCGCCGAAACGTACCGTTACGGCAAACTTCAAGCCGGAATGGTGCTGACGGTCGAGCCGGGGCTGTACTTTCAAATCGACGACCTGACGGTGCCGGCGCGTTATCGCGGGATCGGCGTGCGCATCGAAGACGACGTCGCCATCACGGCGTCGGGATGCGAGATCCTTTCGGGTCACATTCCGCGCGGCACGGACGAGGTCGAACGGTGGGTCGCCGCCCTGCGGGGCCGTCCCGGCGAGCCATGGCAGATCCCTCAGAGCGCCGCGCCGCGCAGCCGCGTTCCCGCCGACTAGCCTTGCGCGCGCAACCAATCGGCATTCTCCGTACACTAAACAGCGTTGCACCGCAGACGAAAGGATCGGGATGGGACGTCCGACTGAGATCGTGTTGTATCAGGCCGAGTGGTGTCCATATTGCGCGCGCGTGCGCTCGAAGCTCACCGACCTGTTGCTGGATTACAAGAACGTGAACGTTCCGCGACCGCATTCGGAGCGCGGGATCGTGAAAGAGGTCTCGGGCCAGACGAGCATTCCGGTGCTGGTCGACGGCGACGTCGTGCTCGACGACGACGACGACATCATTCCCTATCTCGAAAAGAAATACGCGAACGCGAAAGCCTAGCCGCGATTTCGTTGTGCACGCGAGTATGGTGATGCACATCGCTCATTGAGCGTGCGCGCTTTGTTCCGTTGCGCTCTGACATCGCCTCGTCCGGCCCAAACGCCGATAGAACGGATGAGAGGCTGTGTATTGATGGAACAGCGCCGTTATACGGACGAGGATATTGCGCGTTGGAAAAGCTCGCTTGCGGATCGTCGGCGGATGTTCTACGTGCTCGTTCCGATCGCGGCGTGCGCCGTCGCAGTCGTCATGCGCCAGAACATCGTCGCGGGCGTGGCGTTCGTGGCGATCTTCGTGGGTAGTTACTTTTACGGCTATCCGAAGAGCCAGCTCGACAAAGTCGCAGCGCTCGCGAACAGCGACAAGACGCGCTAGCGCGCGCCCAGCGCAAACGCGACGAGCGCTCCGGCGAGCGTTGCCGAAAAGTTGACCGCGTCGTTGCCGAACCAGCTCGCACCGCGAATCGGCCGCGTGTTTGCGCCGCAGGCGTGCGGATCGGTCTCGCAAGCGCGCTCGCACTGCGGGCACCAGCGCAACGACTGAACCGACGCGCCGAGCACGGAATCGGCGAGCGACCCCGCAACGCCGGCGAGGCCGATCGCGGCGATGCTCCCGAAGCCTGCCGCAGCCGCGACCGCCGCCACGAGCAGGGCGCCGACGACCGAAGCGAGCGTCCCGGCGAACGTCACGCCGCCGGAGAGCCCCGCGGAGATCGTGCGGAACGTCAGAATCGAGCGCGGCCTGCCCCCGATCAACGTACCGATCTCCGTCGCCCACGTGTCCGCGGACGCCGCCGCAAACGCGCCCGCGAACGCCGCCGCGAACCGCTGATCGCCCCCGAGCGCGAGCAGCGCGCACAGCGCGGCGACGCCCCCGTTCGCGAAGACCTGCGTCCCATCGCGCGGGCCCTGTTTGCCCGCGTCGACGAGTGCGGCTTTGCGCGCCTTCCCGACCCGCGAGAGCGCGACCGAGCTGACGAAGAACGCGAGCAGGACGCACGCGCCCGGCAGGCCCAGCGCCCCAAACGTCGCCGTGCCGACCAGGAACGCGCCGGCCGCCCCGCCGGCCGTCAGCGCCCCCGCCCGCCACGCCGCAAACGCGACCAGCGCCGCCAGCAGCGCGCCTACGTCAAAATTCGTCAGTGGAGCGAGCGAAAGGCGCACGCCTGGGCATCCATCCGGGCCGACTTTCGGCGATGCGCCGGGCGCCCCATTCACGTCTCGACGTTGATCTATACATTGAATCGGAAGTGAAATTCAATAAATAGCGCAAATTTGCTAGGAGATGATTGCCCCATTCATAGAATATTTAGATATGAATGAATCTTTAAGGCAAAACCTCTGGCATTGGGGTCGTGGCGAGGCGCCGGTAGGGCGGCTTCTCGCTTTGGCTCGCCGATCTAGAGGGCTCAGCCAAGTCGAGTTGGCGGAGCGCTTGAACGTCTCGAATGCGAACATCTCGCGAATCGAGCACGGCGCCGACCTACGAGTCTCGACCCTGGTCGAAGTATCGCGCGCGTTGCAAATGGAGCCGGTTTTGATTCCGAAGGAACACGTGAGCGCAGTTCGCGCGCTGCTCGACGCTAGCTATGAAGCCGACGCTGAAGGCTCGGCGCAGCAGCCCCGGTTTGCATGATGGCCGGCACTCTGCTCGTGTCGCTGGAGCAAACGCCGGTCGGCACGTTGACGAACATCCCCGGCGACTACAATCTTTTCGCCTTCGACCCGGCGTATCTGGCTGATCCCGATCGTCCTATTCTCAGCCAAAGCTTCATCGACAAGAACGGAGAACCGATCCGCGTCGTCCCGCGCACTCACACGATCTCTCCGCCGTTCTTCGCCAACTTGCTGCCCGAGGAAGGCACGTTGCTCCGCTCCATCGTCGCACGGCAGCGCGGCATCAAGAGAGCGCCGGACTTCCCATTCCTGCGGGCCTTGGGCGGCGACCTGCCGGGCGCCGTCGTCGTTACCGATCCCCAGGGACTCGAGGAGCCCGGCTTCGGGCACGGCGGTGCGGCAGTTGCGGAAAAAGACGATGCGCGCGTTCGCTTCTCTCTTGCCGGGATGCAGCTCAAGTTCAGTGTCAGCATGCTCAACCATAGGCTTTCGTTGACGGAACGTCGTGGCGACGGCGGCCATTGGATCGTCAAGCTGCCGACGAACGCGTATCCGCGATTACCCGAGAACGAGTTTGCGATCATGTCGCTTGCGGCGGCCATTGGCTTGAATGTCCCGGAGATTGCCCTAAGGGATCTCGATTCGGTAGCCGGCTTGCCGCGCGACTTGCCGGGTCTGCGCGCCGATGAACCACACACCGCCTACGCGATCAAACGCTTCGATCGCCGCAGCGATGGAACGCGCCTGCACGTCGAGGACTTCAATCAGATCGCGGCACAGAAGCCCGACGAAAAATACGATCGCAGATCGGCGTCATACATAGCAAGCGTCATCAGCCAGCTTTGCGAACCTGCGGACGTCGACGAATTCGTGCGCCGTCTCATCTTCGGTATCTGCGTTGGGAACGACGACATGCACTTGAAGAACTGGGCGCTCGCCTACCCCGACGGAAGGCACGCGACGATCGCGCCGATGTACGATTTCATTTGCTCGTGCCTCTATTTCCCGGGCGGCGGACTTGCACTGGCCGTGGGAGGCGAACGAGAGTTCAGCCGCATCACCACGGAGGTGCTGGAGGCGTTCGCCCGTCAAGCAGAGATCTCGGGAAAGCGGGTCAGCGTCTTGGTGAGCGAGGTCGTCGAGAGGATCAAATCGACGTGGCCCGGGATTCGGGCCCGGATATCGGACCAAAGATTCATTTCCGCTCTCGAAGAACACTTCGCACGAGTGCCGATCATGAGCGGCGCCGCGAAGTAGGCGGAAGCGCGTTACGCGCTGGGTTCGCGGGCGGCTTGTTCGAGCGCTTCGATCAGGCCGTCGGCGGTGTACTCCTCGGCGACGACGGTCGGCGGGAAACCCGCTTCGCTTGCGGCGGCGGCCGTGATCGGGCCGATGCAGGCGACCGTCTTGCCGCGCGCGAGCGAGGCTGCGTCCAGCACGTTCTTGTTGAAGCCGTGCACCGTGCTCGCGCTCGTGAACGTCCACACGTCGGCGGCGCGCGCTTTCTCGGCGAGCGCGGGATCGCGCACGAGCGCCGTCTTGTACGCGGCGACGACGTCGACGGGGCGGTCCTGCGCGCGCAAGGTTTGCGGCAGCACGTCGCGCGCCTCTTGCGCGCGATAGAGCAGGATGCGATCGCGTGCGTTCGTGCGCTCGATGAGCCCCTCGGCGACGTCTTCGCTGATGAACTTCGCGGGCGTGAAATCCGGCCGGATGCCGTGCGCGAGCAGCGCGCCCGCGGTCTTCGGGCCGATCGCGGCAACCTTCACGTCGGCGAGCGCGCGCGCGTCGCCGCCCTGCGCCGAGAGACGGTCGAAGAACGCGGCGACGCCGTTCGTGCTCGTGAAGACGATCCAGGCGTACGAGCGGACGTTGCGGACCGCGCCTTCGGCGCGTTCCAGATCGTCGGGCGGACCGATGGCGATCGCGGGGGCGAGGATGGGCTCCGCGCCGCGCTCCCAAAGTTGGGCGGCGAAATCGTCGGCTTGACCCGCGGGTCGCGTGACCAAGACCTTCTTGCCGAAGAGCGGCCCGGTGTCGAACCAGCGAATGTGCTCGCGCTCGCGCACGACGTTGCCGATCACGACGATCGCGGGAGCTTCGAACTTGACGCGGTCGACCTCATCGCAAATCGTGCCGAGCGTGGCGACGAGCGTCTGTTGCGTCGGGCGCGTCCCTTCGCGGACGATCCCGACGGGCATATCGGCGGGCAGGCCGTTCTCGATCAGTTTCGCGACGATGCCGCGCAGGTTGCCCATCGCCATCAGGAAGACCAGCGTCTGGGCCGGGTTCGCGAGCTTCGCGAAATCGATCGAGGAATAGCCCTTGGTCGGATCCTCGTGGCCGGTCGCGATCGTGAACGAGGTGTTGTGATCGCGGTGCGAGATCGGGATGCCGGCGTACGCCGGCGCGGCGATCGCCGACGTGATCCCGGGAACGATCTCGAACGGGACGCCCGCGTCGCGCAGTTCGCGTGCTTCCTCGCCGCCGCGGCCGAACACGAACACGTCGCCGCCCTTGAGCCTGCACACGCGCCGGCCTTCGAGTCCGAGGCGAATGATGAGCGCGGTGATCTCGTCTTGCGTCAGCGTGTGCGCGCCGGCTTTCTTGCCGACGTAGATCTTCTCGCAGTCGGGGGGCGCGAGGCTGACGATCGCATTGGAGGCAAGATAGTCGTAGACGAGCACGTCGCAGGTTGCGATTGCGCGCGCGGCCTTGAGCGTGAGCAGCCCGGGGTCGCCCGGCCCCGCACCGACGAGCCAGACCTTGCCGATCGCGTGGTTCGCCATCGGGTTATTCGGCTATTTCGACTTCGAGCGTCGAGTGCCGATCGTCCGTCAACGCGCCGTGCATCCGGACCTGCAGATCGAAGAGCTCGTCGACGATCCGTGCGTGCATCAGCGCTTCGGCTTGATTGGAGGCGGCCTTGTCACGCATGGTCGTGATCGCGTTGTGCAGCAGCTTCGAGATGATCGTGAGCGAGGCGCCCGTGACCAGCATGCGATGGCGCTCCGTGAAATCCGGGCAGCGCGCGAAGAGCCGCTCGATCTCGTTTTCGCGGATCATCTCGGCCTTTTGCACGAGCGAGCTGACGACGGGGATCGCGGCGCGCGATTGATACCATTGCGCGAAACGCTCCGCGTGCTCGGCGATGATCTCTTCGCAGGCGGGAATCGCCTTGCGGCGGTTCTCGAGCGTCACTTCGACCAGACCCTTGAGCGCGTCGATGTCGGCGACCGTGACGTTCGGAATGCGCGCGACTTCGGGGTCGGTATCGCGCGGGACGGCGATGTCGATGATGAACAGCGGGCGGTCGGGGCGCGCGAGCATCGCTTCGGCGACGTTGCCGGGCGTCAAAATGAAGTGCGAAGCGCCGGTCGAGGTGATCACGATATCGGAGATCTTCATCGCGTCGACGATGCCGTGCAGTTCCATCGCATGCCCGACGCCGAGCGAGTTCACGACTTCCAGCGCCTTCGCGTGGGAGCGGTTGGCGATGATGATGTCGCCCGCGCCTTCGGACTTGAGCCGGCGCGCCGCGAGCGTCCCCATCTTGCCGGCGCCGATGACGAGCATCGACTTTCCGGCGATCGAGCCGAGGCGCTGCTTCGCGAGGTCGATCGCCGCGGTCGAGACCGAGACCGATTCGCCGCTGATCGTCGTCTGCGAACGGGCCGCCTTGCCGGCGTTGAGGGCTTCGCGGAAGAGGCAGTGGAGCGTCTTACCGAGCGAGCGCGCCTTCTGGGCCTGGATGTAGGCGTCTTTGACTTGGCCGAGGATCTCGGCCTCGCCGATCAGCATCGAGTCCAGGCCCGTGGCGACCCGGAAGAGATGATCGGTCGCCTGGCTGCCGAGCAGCGTGTACATGTACGACGACATGTCGTAGCGTTCGTCGACTTGGCCGTGCCTAAAATGCCGCAGGAACGCTTTGAGCTGGTCTACGCCGGCTTCGTAATCCTCGAGCTCGGCGTAGATTTCGAGCCGTCCGCAGGTCGCCAGCATGACGGCTTCCCGCACCGCCTCGTAGTCTCGTAAGGCGATCAGCGCTTCGCCCATGCGCGAGACCGGAAACGCGTGGCCCTCCCGTACTTCTACCGGAGCCGTATGATGCGAGAGACCTAGACAGACTAGCGGCATATCATCTCCACGCTGATCGTTTTGGCGCGCCTGGGCAGGGGCCGAATCCAAACGAAGCGTGCCATAAGCGGCACACTCGCGGCGTGCGCTCCGTCACGGAGCGAGCCGGACCCACGGGCTCTGGCACATGTACCCTTCTTTGTACCAGAAGCAAGCGGGCGCGACTACGACGGAAATCACCCCTGAGCACATCGAAGGGCCGCCGGCCGCGAGCCCAATTCTGTTACTCGGAGAGGATGACCGTAGCCTCTTCTTGGAGCCGCCGTTCGGTAAACGGCTTCACGATGAAGCCGAGCGCCCCGATTTCGACGGCTTCGATCGCCGTGGGTTTGTCGGCGAGCGCCGTGATCACGAGGATGCGGGCCTTCGGGCGCCGCTCGAGCATCGCGCGGATGCAGCCCAGGCCATCCAGGTTCGGCATCGTGAGGTCCATCGTCACGAGGTCGGGATCGAACTCCGCGAAGACCTTGAGGGCCTCCACGCCGTCCCCGGCGAGGCGGATCTCGCTCGCCTGGTCGGCGAGCGCGCGCTCGACGGTCCGCCGGATCACCGTGGAATCGTCGACGATCAGGAGTTTCATGGCCGCGCCTTCACGCCGCCACGGATTCGAACGCCGGGAACGTCAGTTCGAACTCGAGGTAGCGGCCCGGATCCGAACGGATCCCGATCTCGCCGTGGGCTTCATCCACGACGTGCTGCTTGATGATGTCCATGCCCACGCCGCGCCCCGCGACTTCGTCGGCGCCCTCCGCCGTCGAGAAGCCGGGGTGGAAGATCAGGCCCACGGCGCTCGCATCGTCGACCTGCGCGGGGTCGCTGATGATGCCGCTCGCCAGCGCTTTCGCGCGCAGCACGTCGGGATCGAGGCCGCGCCCGTCGTCGCTATAGCGCAGGCGCAGTGCCCCCGAGTCGTCGCGGCTCGCGGTGATGGCGATCGTCCCGGCCGGCTCTTTTCCGGCTGCGATACGTTCGTCCGGCTCTTCGATGCCGTGCGCGAGGCTGTTGCGCACGAGCTGGATCAAGACGTTCTTGATCGTGCGGCGGTGCGCCGGGTCCAGCGTGTCCAGCGCTTCGAGCTGCGCTTTGACGGCCACCTTGGAGCCGCGCTCGAGCGCGATGCGTTCCGCGAACGCCGCGAGTTCGGAAGCGATCAAGCCCCCGGCCGTCGGCGCTGCGGGCTTGGCCGGAACTGCCGGCGCGGGCGGCGCAGGCGCGGCTGCGTTCCCTGCCGCAGGCGCGCCTGCGGCGTTGGCCGGGGGCGTGCCCGCGGGGGCGGCCCCAGCCGCCGGCACCGCGGCCGCGGCGGCGGCCGCTGCGGTCGCCGCCTTCAGAGCGGAGGCCGCCGCGAACGCGTTCCCCAGGGCCCCCTGGCCGACATACTTCTTGCGGATCTCGCGCAGCTGGTCGAGCAGAATCCGCAGTTCGGATTGCTGGATCACGACCGCGAGGAAATCGTCGCCGCCCAGCGCCGCGCGGCTGCGCAGTTCGGAGAGCTTCGCTTCGAAGGACATCGCGGTCCGCACGAACGGTTCGATGCGCAACGACGAGGCGTTCCCCTTGATCGTGTGCACGGCGCGATAGATCGTATCCAGCCGTCCGCGCAGCACCTGCGAGCGTGCCTCGCTGCCCGAGGCGAAATCCTCGGCGCGCAAGGCGTCCGTGATGCGCCCAAGCTGCTCGGCGACCAGATCGCCGAAATCATCCAGCGCCGCGGGATCGACGTGCATCGTCCCGAGCAAGAGCTCGAATTGACGCTCCTTGCGATCCTCGCTCTGACGCAGCTCGCGCGCGGCCGCCGCCCGTTCGGTGATGTCGCTGATCGCGACGAACGCTTGCGCGACTTTGTCGCCGTTCATGATGCGGCGGAACGATGCGCTGATCGTCTTCGTCTTGAAGCCGCCCTCGTCGAGCGGGAAGGCGAGATCGATCTCGTCGAGCGGATTGACCTGCAGGACGACGCGCTCTTTCTTGTCGGGATTGAACATCAGCGCGAGAAAACGCCGCGTCGCGTCGTAGTCGCGGGCCGGTAAGAGGCGCTCGAAGAGTTTGAGGAAGTTCTGGCCTGCGAGGTCCTTGCGGTCGAAGATCTTCTCGAGCTGCTGCGAATACTGCGGCGCGATCGTGTAGTCGCCGTCGATGAGGGCGAGCCCTTGGCCGACGGTCTCCATCAGCGCGTCGGTGCCGCGTTTGGCCTGCGCGAGTTCGTCCGTGCGCGCTTGCAGCTCCGCGTTCCCGTCGGCGAGCGCTTTCGCGGTGTGTTCGGCGGTCGCGCGAGCGCCGGCGACGCGCATGAAGAAGCTCATCCCGACGAACAGAATGCCGACCAGAATCCCGAGCGTCCAGAGATCGCGCTGCGAGGTCCGGTCCGCATCCGAGCGGGCGGCGACGACTTGGACGCGATCGGTGAGTCCGTCCAGTTCGCCGAGCAGCGGCCGTTCGACGGCTTCGAGCTGGGCGAGGGTCGCGTCGATCGCAGTTTGCGAGGGCGCGCCCGAAAGCGCATCGATGTTCTTGCGCAACGGGGCCCACGCGGTCCCGATCTGTGCGAGCAGATCGAGCGTCGGTTTATCGCCTCCGCTTTGCGCCTTTCCCGTCGCGGCGTTCGCGGGCACGGCTTTGTTCGCGGTCGTCAGCGCGCCGAGCGTCTGCTCGAAGAGGTCCGCCGAACTCTTCAGCTCGACTTGGGCGGCGCCGGCGGGCTTGCCCGCGCGCACTTTGAAGGCGATCGCGTTGACGTCCTTGGCCAAGGTCTGAAAGAGCGTGGCTTGACGAGCGGTCAGGTTCACGGCCGCGACGTTGGTGACGGATTGCGCGTGGATCTGCGCGTTTGCGTTCACGACCTCGTAGGTCGAGCCGCAGATGCCGCAGAGGCCGATGAACAGGAGCACATTCGCAAAGGACGAGCGCATGCAGATCTTTCGCTGGCGAAGGGGCGAGCACTACTATCGTCGTCCGAACGCCGCGTAAAGTTGAGGCCCGGGTGCTCTAGGCCGTGGCGAGCAGGCTCCCGATCGCCTCGTCGGCCGCCGAAAGCGTCGCGTCGATCGCGCTTTCGTCGTGCGCGAGCGAGAGAAATCCGGCCTCGAATTGAGACGGCGCGAGGTAGATTCCGCGGTCGAGCATCGCGTGGAAGAAGCGCCCATAGAAGGCGACGTCGCTGGCCTTCGCGCTCGTCAGGTCGACCACGGGCTCCGGCGCGAAGTAGAAGCCGGTCATCGAGCCGCGGTGCGCGCTCTGATGCGGGATCGCATGCTTGGAGAAGACCGCGGCGAGGCCGTCCGTGAAGCGGGCGCCCAGGGTTTCGAGCCGCTCGTAGGTCCCGGGCTCGCGCAGCGCCCGCAGCGTCGCGATCCCGGCCGCCATCGCGAGCGGGTTCCCGGAGAGCGTCCCCGCTTGGTAGACGGGGCCGCTCGGGGAGAGCTGGTCCATGATCTCGGCCCGCCCGCCGAAGGCGCCGACCGGCAGGCCGCCCCCGATGATCTTGCCCAGGGTCGTGAGGTCCGGGGCGATCCCCTCGCGCTCTTGCACGCCGCCGGGGGCGACGCGAAATCCCGTCATGACCTCATCGAAGATCAGCAGCGCGCCGAACTCGCGGGTCAGCGCCCGCAGGCCCTGCAAGTAGCCCGGCCGCGGCAGCACGAGCCCCATGTTCCCGACGTAGGGCTCGACGATCACGGCCGCGATCGCCTGCGGGTTCGCCTCGAAGGCTGCGCGCACGGCGTCCAGATCGTTGTAGGGGAGCGCGATCGTATCGCGCGACGTCCCCGCGGTGATGCCGGGGGAATCCGGCGTGCCGAGCGTGAGCGCCCCGCTCCCGGCGGAGATCAGGAACGAGTCCCCGTGGCCGTGGTAGCAGCCCATGAACTTGATCAGCTTATCGCGTCCGGTGAAGGCGCGGGCGAGCCGCAGCGCGCTCATCGTCGCCTCGGTCCCGCTGGAAACGAAGCGCACCCGTTCGACGGAGGGGACCATGGCGCAGACGAGCTCGGCGAGTTCGCTCTCGGCCTCGGTCGGCGCGCCGTAGGACGTGCCGCGCGCGGCGGCGCGTTGCACCGCGTCGATCACGGCGGGGTTCGCGTGGCCGAGGATCAGCGGTCCCCACGACATCACGTAGTCGACGTACGAGTTCCCGTCGAGGTCGGTGAAGCGGCAACCGCTCGCCTCGCGCACGAAGAGCGGTGTGCCGCCGACGGATTTGAACGCGCGCACGGGCGAGTTCACCCCGCCGGGAATCACACGCCGGGCACGTTCGTAGGCGGCGATGCTGCGGTCGATGGTCATGGTCGGGTAACGTCCTTTTCGGCGGCGCGAAGGGCCTTCAGCGGTGGCGCTCGGCGTAGGATTTCGCGAAGTAGGTGATGATGATGTCGGCGCCGGCGCGCACGAACGCGGTCAACGTCTCGTCGACCGTGCGCGCTTCGTCGATCCAGCCGTTCTGCGCGGCCGCTTTGACCATCGAATATTCGCCGCTGACGTTGTAGCACGCGATCGGAACGTCGGTCGCTTCGCGCACGGCGCGGATCAGATCGAGGTAGGCGAGCGCGGGCTTGACCATGATCACGTCGGCGCCTTCTTCGACGTCGAGCAGCGCTTCGCGCAGCGCTTCGCGCGCGTTCGCGGGATCCATCTGATAGGTGCGACGGTCGCCGAATTGCGGCGTCGAATCGGCCGCATCGCGGAACGGCCCGTAAAACGCCGAGGCGAACTTCACCGCGTACGACATGATCGGAATGCGCGAATAGCCGGCCTCATCGAGCGTGCGGCGCAGATAGCCGACGCGGCCGTCCATCATGTCGGACGGCGCGATCACGTCGACGCCCGCTTCCGCATACGAGAGCGCGGTCCGTCCCAACAGCTCGAGCGTGCGGTCGTTGTCGACGTCGCCGTGCGCGTCGAGGATCCCGCAGTGGCCGTGATCGGTGTACTCGCAGTTGCAGAGGTCGGCGATGACGACGAGATCCGGAAGCTCGAGCCGCAACGCGCGGATCGCGCGTTGCACCGGGCCGTTGCGGTCGTAGGCCGAGCTTGCGACGGCGTCCTTGCGATCGGGGATGCCGAAGAGCAGCACCGCGCGGATGCCGAGCGCGGCGAGTTCGCGCGCCTCGGCGACCGTCTCGTCGACGGAGAAGCGGAAGATGCCGGGCATGCTGACGATCTCGCCGCGCGGCTGGTTCTCATCGGCGACGAAGATCGGCTGGACGAGGCTCGAGACGCGGACGTGATGCTCGCGCACCAGATCGCGCAGTCCCGCCGATGCGCGTAAGCGCCGCGGACGCCGGGTGAGGCCCGGGGCGGTTCTCACGGCGAAGAGCTCGCTGACGCTCATCGGACGAGGTTCTCCTTCAAGACGAACTGCGTGACGCTGTGAACGAATTCGGCGACCGTCGGTTCGTCGGCGACGACGTCGGGCGGAAAGCCTGCCGCGCGCGCAGCTTCCGACGACGCCGCGCCCATGGCGGCGACGATCGGGCGCTTCCCATTTTCCCGGAGCGCGGCGAGATACTCCGTGATAGCGCTCACCGAGCCGCTCGAGGGGAAAAGCAGCACGTGCGGCACGCGCTCTCCGGCCTTGGCGCGCGCCTCATCGCTATCGGCCGCTTCGAGGACCTCCGCTCCCACGCCGCGCAGCGCGGGCGCGATGCGGCTGGGGCGATCTTGCGTGCGCGGGAGGATGAAGAGCTTGCCCGCCAGGGGGAGCTCCGGGGCGGCCGAGGGTTGCCCGCCGTCCCGCGGGCCGAGGATCGCGGCCCCGCCGCGCGCTTCGAGATCGCGCGCCAGCGTCGCGCCGATCTCTTCGGCCTCGGCGAGCGTCGTACAGCGCGCGCGCACGTCGCCGCGAACGACCTGCGAACCGTCGAGCGCGGCGATGACGCCCGCCAGGTGGAGCTCGTCGCCGTCCAGCGTGCCGTGCGCGCCGACCGGCGCTTGGCAGCCGCCGCGTAGCGTCCTCAGGTAGGCGCGTTCGGCCGTGACCGCGAGCGTCGTCGCGCGGTCGCCCAGGATCTCGTCCAGCTTCTTCGCGAGGGCCCCGTCGATGCGGCGGCACTCGATCGCGAGCGCGCCTTGCCCGACCGCGGGAACGATTTGGAGCGGATCCATCGCGACCGTGTGCCGGGCGCTCAAGCCCAGCCGGCGCAAGCCCGCCATCGCGAGGAAGATCGCGTCGTAGTCGCCGTCCCGCAGCTTGCGCAGGCGGGTGTCGACGTTGCCCCGGATCACCTCGTAGCGCAGATCGCCGCGCAGCGCCTGAAGCTGCGCGCGGCGGCGCGGGCTCGAGGTCCCGACGAGCGCGCCCGGCGGCAGCGCCTCGAACGAGGGGTACCGGTCCGAGCAGAACGCGTCGCGCGGATCCTCGCGCAAGCCGATCGCGGCGAGCTGCATGTCCTCCGGAAGGGCGCTCGGCAGGTCCTTGCACGAGTGGACCGCATAATCGGCGCGGCCCTCGCGCAACGCGAGCTCGAGCTCCTTCACGAAGAGGCTGTCGGTCCCGATCGCCGCCAGCGAGCGGTCCTGCACTTGGTCGCCCTTGGTCGAGAGCTGCAGGATCGTCGAGGCGATCCCGGCCGTCGCGAGTTGGGCGATCGTGTGACGGGTCTGCCACATCGCTAGGGCGCTGGCGCGGGTCGCGCAAACGAGTTGGGTCACCGGGGCTCCGTTCGAGACGTTGTCGAGCTCTGCAACGGCCGCTTCGACGGCGTCGTGGGCCTGTACCGGATTCATTGCGGCTAGTTCCTCGATCTCCCGCCCGGCCAGGCGGCTCATGACCGCGGCCCGCTGGTGCGGAGCGACGACGGTTTGCGCGTAGGTCCGCATCACGCCGAGCGTTTCCGCCGCGCGCCCGTAGCGCTCGCCGAAGCGCGCCTGCAACTCGTCGCGCAGCCGCTTGGCGAACGAGGGGGAGAGTCCCCCGGTCTCGACCGTGAATGAGAGCGGGCCGCAGCGGTGCACGATCGGGATGGAGAAGTCGCCGCGCGCGGCATCGCCCGCATCGTTGACCGGGATGCCGAGCTCCCGCGCGAGCGCGGAGATGCGCGCGTTGAGCGCGTCGTCGTTCGTGGCGGCGAACGCGAGCCGGGCCCCGGCGAGATCGCCGTCTTCGAACGGCCGCTCCAGCAGAGTGATCTCGCCCCGCGCCGCCGCGGCGCGCAGCGCCTGCCCCAGCGTGGGCGCGATCACCGTCACGCGCGCGCCGCTCGCACTCAACTGCTCGATTTTCCGCTCGGCGACGGCGCCGCCGCCCACGACGACGACCGGCCAGCCGCGGACGTCAAGGGCGATCGGATACGACGGAGGGCGCAGGCGCGAACGGTCCATGGAATGCCGGAATTCGACGCGGGCGGCGCGCGGGACTTTTCCGCCTGCTTTGCCAACCACCTAGCCCGTGAATCGTTCGGCGGCATGGAAGGTGGCGGCCGTCGGCGCCCTCCTTGCCGCGGTCGCAACGCTGCCGGGGCTCGGCGGCGGGACGCTGTGGGACAACTCGGAGACCGCCTACGGCGAGGTCGCGCGCGAGGTCCTGCTTTACCACGACTGGGTCGTGATGCACCTCAACGGTGCGGCCTGGTTCGTTCAGCCGCCGCTCTATTTTTGGACGGCGGCCCTCTTCGCGCAGCTTCTCGGGATGGGGCCGCTGGCGCTACGGCTGCCTTCGGCGCTGGCGACGATCGGCATGGCGGTCGCGGTCGCCTACGCGGTGGCCCGCGCCGCGGACCGGCGCGTCGCGCTGCTCTCGGTCCTCGTGCTCTGCACGATGCTGATGCAAGCGATCGTCGGGCGGCTGGCAATCATGGACGCGATGCTCGATCTGGCGGTGTGCGTCGCGATCTTGACCTGGTACGCGGCGCTGCGCGGTTCGGGGAACGGCGCGTGGTTCGCGGGCTGGGCCGCGGTCGCGCTCGGCACGCTCGCGAAGGGCCCGGTCGCGCCCGCCGTCGTGTTGCTCGTGCTCGTGCCGTGGGTCGTGTGGGAGCGCATGCTCGGCCGCAAGCTGCGCGCGCCGTCGCTCGCGGTGGCGCTCGGCGGCGCCGCGCTCGCGGCGGCGATCGTGCTACCGTGGTTCGTGCTCTTGGTGGGGCGCGTCGGGCCCGCGGCGCTCGGGGAACTCGTCGGCCACTACACGGTCGGCCGGTATCTGGGCACGATCGAGAACCAGTCCGGGCCCGTTTGGTATTATCTGCCGGTCGTGCTGCTCGGAGTCTTTCCCTGGTTCGCGTTCGTCCCGCCGGCGCTCGCCGCCGCGCTGCGCGCACCGTCGGACGAGCGGGGGATGCTCGCGCGGCTCGCACTGGTCTGGATCGTCGTGCCGTTCGTGTTCTTCAGCCTCGCGAACACGAAGCTGCCGAACTACATCGCGCTCGAGCTTCCTGGGTTCGCGATCGCGCTCGCGCTGTGGTTCGACGGCATCCTCGATGCGGCGGACCGGCGCGCGGCGATCGTGGGCTCCGCGATCGTTCCGGTGACGCTCGCCGGGCTCGCGGTCGCGATCTTCGTCTTCTCACGCGACAATCGCCTGACCGGCGCGTTTTCCGTGCTCTTGGGAGACTTGGCCGCGCTCGGCGTCACGATCCTCGCGGGCAGCATTGCCTGCGGCGCGCTGTTGCTGCGCCGTTCGACCGCGCGCTACGCGCCGTACGCGCTCGGGCTCTCCGGGCTGGTGGCGATCCTGATCATCTCGCTCGTCGCCGAACCGCACGTCGAACCGCTCAAGCCGATCCCCGAGCTCGCAGCGGTCATACGCGCCGAACGGCGCGCGGGGGACGTCGTGGCGATTCAGAGCATCGGCGGAACCAACGGCCTCATCTTCTACACGGAACCGCCCGTGACGACGCTCGACAATCCCGTCGAGGTCGCGCACTCGGCGGCGAGCGATCCGCGCGCCGTCGTATGCGCCTCGCCGCGCGTCTTCGTCGTGACGGGCGAGCAGCGCCCGACGCCCGATCCGACGTACGGCCGCCGCCGTCGCATCATCGCGCGCAGCAATCGCGCGTTGCTGTATCTGTTCGACGGCCCGCAATGCGAGCCGCTCGCGCAGCGGCGCTGATCCGTCCTTCGACGGGCTCATCCTTCGACAAGGCTCAGGATGACGGAACCCGTCAACATGAAACGAAGATTGGAGCGCGATAAAGGGCGGGTGAGACTTTTCGGAATTCGCTGACGGACCGCGGCGCGCGAGCGTACCATGGGCATCACACGCACGCGCTCCGCAGAACTCTTGCGGAGTTGAAAGGATTCACCGATGTTCCACGCAGCTCTCACGAAGTCTCTGCTCAGCGTCGCCTTCCTCGCCGCCGTCGCGGCGCCGCTCGCCGCCAATGCGGGCGAAGTCCAGAACCGCTTCAACCATCAGCAAGCGCGCATCGATCAAGGCGTCGCGAGCGGGCAGCTCACGCGGCGCGAGTACAACCAAACGGAAGGGCGTCTGCAGCGGATCGAAGCGCAGCGCAACCGCGATCTGCGCAAGAACGACGGCCGCCTGACCGTTTCCGAACGCCGCCACCTCAACCGCGAATTGAACGGCAACTCGCGCAACATCTACTTCGACAAACACAATCTCGCGCATCAGCCCGGAGCGTAACGGGTAGCCCCCGGAAGAAAGGCCGGAAAGAGAACGGGGCCCGCGATGTGCTCGCGGGCCCCGTTCGTTCTGGTTTGCGCTCGCGCCGGTTACTTCGGAACCTTGGCGAGATCGGCTGCGGTGATCGGTCCGCCGGTGTTGCCCCACGACTTGCGCACGTAGGTCGCAACGGCGGCGATGTCGTCGTCGGAGAGCTGGCCCTTCCAGGCGGGCATCATCCCGTTGTACGGCTTGCCTTCGACCTTGACGGCGCCTTGCAGGCCGTAGAGCAACGTGTGGATGAGCTTCTTGTCGTCGGCGACGTATTCGCTCTTGGCCAGCGGCGGGAAGACGCCCGGCGTCCCCTGCCCGGCGGCGCCGTGGCAGCCGGCGCAACTCTGCGCGTAGACCGCCGCGCCCTTGTCGGCGCCGCCCGCCGCGCCTGCCGCCGGAGCGGCGGCGCCGGCTGCGGGTGCAGCTGCCGCGGGAGCGGCGGCCGCAGCGGCCGGAGCTTGCTTGTCCTTGACTTCCTGCAAGATCGCGAGCTGGCTGTAGATGCTGAAGCCGATCGATGCGACGACGCCGATCGCCGTGATCGCCATCGCCCAAGGACGGCGCGAGATGCGGCGGCTCGGATTGCGATCGATGAACGGCAGCAGCAGCAAGAACGCGACGACGAGTCCCGGCACGAGCACGGTCGCGAGCAAGTTCGCGAACGAACCGAGCGGCCCGTGCGGCGCGAGCCCGGCGAGCCGCAAGAGACCGTAGAGCGCGAGGAAATACCAGGCCGGATACGCGACGAACGTGGTGTTCGTGGGGTCCGCCCGCTCGTCGAGCGGCGTCGGCGAGAAGATCGAGAGCGCGACGATGATCGCGAACACGACGAACGAGGCGACCGCGTCCATGAACATCTGGTCGGGCCAGAAGCGCCCTTGCGGAAGCTTCTTGAGATCCTCATCGGTCGGCGGCCCGGCGCCGCCGTTGTGGCGGAACACCAGCAGATGGCCGACCACGAGGAGCACGAGCAGCGCCGGCGAGAGCCAGACGTGCAAGCCGAAGAACCGGTTGATCGTCAGCGTGCCGAGCGCGCTGCCGTCCATCAGGAACTGCTGCACGGCCGAGCCCAGCAGCGGTACCGAGGCGGCGATGTTGATCGCGACCGACGAGGCCAGATAGGCGTCGAGATCCCACGGCAGCAGGTAGCCCGTCAAACCGAGGACGAGCGTGATGATGATCAGGATGACGCCGATGACCCAGCCCATCTCCCGCGGCGCCTTGTATGCGCCCCAGATCGTGACTTGCAAGAAGTGCAAGAGCATCAGCGCGATCATCGCCGTCGCGCCCCACGAGTGCAGGCTGATCACGAACCAGCCGAGCGGGACGTTCGTGTAGATGTACTTCGTGGATTCCCACGCCGTCAGCGCCGAAGGCGCGTAGTAGAACGTCAGGAAGATCCCGGTCACGAACTGCAGGATCATCGCGAACAGCGTCGCGCTTCCGAAAACGTACCAGTAACTCGCGCCGCCCGGGACGTCTTCCGTGAGGAATTCCGTCGTCATGCTCACGAGCCCGGTGCGCTGCTCGATCCAGTTCACCACGGGATTGGTCGGGTTGGCTGCCATGCTATTCCTTCCGGTGTCCTTTTGGCGCTACGTGTACGAGATGATGAGGCGCGAGGGCTGCTGCACTTTGTAGTCGATCCAGGTGACCTCCGCCGTGCCGTTCGCGGCACGCAGCGGAAGCGGATCGAGCCCGCGCGGCGCGGGACCCGCCAGGTAGTCGCCTTCGATGCCGAACTGCGAGCCGTGGCACGGGCAAATGAACCGCTTCGCGTCCGGAACCCAGCTGTACAGGCATGCCAGATGCGGACAGACCGAGCTGAAGATGACGAAGTTGAGGTTGACGACCTCGTACGGCACGTTGCCGCCGGGCGCGTCGTAAATGTCCGGGCGCTTCGCCTTGAACGTCTTGAGCTGCGCGTCGTTGAGCTTGACGCCCCACACGAAGTGGCTGACGTCGCTCTCCGGCAGGTACGCGTCCTTCGCCTTGAAGTTGATGTTGATCTTGACGGGCTGATCGGTCGCCGCCTGGAGCGCCTTGAAATCGGCGGCCGAGAACGGCGCCCAACTCCCGCCGGTCGACGCTTTGAGCATCGATTCCGGGATCAGCGAACCCAGCGTCGGGACGGCGACGACGAGGCCGATGATCGCCCCGACGCCGAGCGTCGCATTGGCCATGAACTGGCGCCGCGTCTGTTCTTCGGGCGTTCCGGGATCCTTATAGGCTTGCGCCTCATGTGACACGTGTCTGGTTCCTCCGCGCCCCTCTATGCTGGACGCCATGACGAATCCGATGATTTAGACCGACCGTAAGGGACGCGCGGCAGCCCCCCGTAGGGGAAGCGCGCGACCATCGAGCAGGGTGCAAAAGACCTCTTGCACCCTCAAACCACCTGGGGGAATTGGGCCGTTTTGGGAAGCACGACCCGAATCGCCTTTGCGTTCCACCTGATGGAGCCGGATGACCTGCTGCCTGCAATGCAGATTCGCGCAGATTCATGCGGCCGCGTGGCCCGCCGAGACCCCTGATCGGCTCGCCGGGCGAATCATGCAGCATTTGCGCCTCGTTTCGCGAAGCGGGCGATTACCGCCGCGCGCGGCGATCCGTTTCACGTGGAGGTGCCATGCAGCGACATCCTCGCGGAATCGACTCCCTTTCGACTGCCCAATTCGCGGGCGTCACATTCGCCCTCTCGCTCCTCGCTTTCGCCTTGGGCGGGATCGTCGAAGCCGCAACGCTGGTTCGAGCGCATGCCGCCGCGCCGGCCGCGCTCGAGCCGCTCGCGGGCAGTGCGGGCCCGGCGGCGCCCTCCGGCCCGGCGGCCGGCGATGCGCCCGGTGCGGCGGAACTGCCCGTGCAGCCGCAGCCCGTGATCCTTGAAGGGGGCGGCGAACTGCGCGAGGCGCCGGCCGAGCCGGCACCCGCGCCGGCGCAGGTCGAACAGATCGACGGCCGGACCGCGCCGGCTCTCGTCACGCAGCCCGACTCCCGCGTGACCGACGGCGCGAGCGCCCCCACGCCGCAGCTCGAGGGGAACCCGGATGTCGCCGTCATCGATCTCGCGCGTGCCCCCGTGCCGGATCCCTCTGCGGGGAGCCCCGTCGCCGTCATCGACGGGTCGGCGCCGCAACGCGGCGGGAGCGTCGAGGTGATCGACGGGCACGCCGTTTCCGTGGCGCTCGGCACGGTCGCCGCGCGGGCGCAATGGGGGATCGCTTCAACGGTCGACGTGATCGACGGGTCGGCGGCGCACGTGCTGCCTAGGACGAGCAGCTGACGCTGAGGTCCTTTGCCCAGTCGGGGGCGGGCCGCGCGTACGGCTCGTTCTCCGGCTGGTCGTCGAACGGTGCGCGCAACACGGCGTGCAAGCGGGCGATCTCGCCGTAGTCGCCGCGCTCGGCCGCCTCGATCGCCGTTTGCGCGAGGTAGTTGCGCAGCACGTATTTCGGATTGACGCGCGCCATCGCGGCCCGCCGCACCGCATCGTCGCGCGATTCACGTAGGAGGCGCGCGCGATAACGCTCGAGCCAGGTCCGCCAGGCTTCGTGCGCGCCGAAGTGCTCCGCGACGTCGCGGTCGGCCGCCCAGGGGGCGCGGCCGATCTCGCCGAGCCGCCGGAACGAGAGCGTGTAGTCGGCCTGCGCGGACGCGAGGACGCCCAAGAAACCGGAGACGAGCTCCGCGTCGCCGTCCTCTATGCTCGCGAGCCCGAGTTTCGCGGTCATCAGCGCGAGGAAGCGCTCCCGGTAGGCGCGCTCGTACGCCTCGAGCGCCGCGCGGGCGCTCGCCGGTTCGACGAGCGAGGAGAGGGCGATCGCCAGCACGCGGCAATTCCACAACCCGACGCCGGGCTGCCGGTCGAAGGCGTAGCGCCCGCCCTCGTCGCTGTGATTGCAGATCAGGCCCGGCTCGTACGCCTCCATGAAGCCGAACGGCCCGTAATCGAGCGTGAGGCCGAGGATCGACATGTTGTCGGTGTTGAGCACGCCGTGCGCGAAGCCCGCGGCCTGCCAGGCCGCGAAGAGCTCCGCCGTTCGCTCGACGGCTGCGCGCAGGAAGCGCGCGTATCGCCCGGGCTCCGCCAGCTCCGCGAGCGTTGGGTAGAAGCGCGCGATCGTGTGATCCGCGAGCTCCTTCACGCGCTCGTATTGACCGCGTGAGTGGAACAGCTCGAACGAGCCGAAGCGCACGAAGGACGGGGCCAGGCGCGTGAGCACGGCCGCGGTCTCGGGCTGTTCGCGAAAGACGGGGAGCTTGCTGCCGGCGATCGCCAGCGCACGCGTCGTCGGGATCCCCAGATGGTGCATCGCCTCGCTGCAGAGGTACTCGCGAACCGTCGAGCGCAGCACGGCGCGCCCGTCGGCGAAGCGCGAGAACGCCGTCATGCCCGCGCCCTTGAGCTGCCATTCCCAACGCTCGCCGGTCGACGTTTCGATTTCGCCGAGCGAGAGCGCGCGGCCGTCGCCGAGTTGCGCGACGAAGATGCCGAACTGATGGCCCGCGTAGATCGCCGCGCTCGGAGAACGTCCGCCGAAGATCGCGTTCCCCGCTGCGAGCAGCGTGAACAGAGGCGTCGCCGCCTCGGCCGGGTCGAGTTCGACGAGCGCCGCCGCATCCGGATTGAACGCGACCAGATACGGATCGGGCAGCGGCGTCGGCAGCCGCCTCTCCGCGAACGCCTCACCGAGCCTCGCGAGCGCCCCCTCGTGAACCGTGAGATCCGCCAGGGCCCGCAGCTTCCCGGCCGTCGTCAGCATCGTCCCGTCACCCTGAACCCGTTTTGAAGGGCCGTCGAAGTGCGAAGTGTGTTGAAGTGAGGAACACCTAAGTACCGGGCTCCGTTGCAGAGCCTCAAGCGGCGTCGCGCGCCGCGGGCGCCGCGACCCAGAAGACGATGCTCGCGAGCGCCGCGAAGGCCCCGCCGAGCAGCAGCGCGGTGCCGTTCCCGGCGCGCTGCGCGAGCGCGCCGAGCGCGAGGCTGCCGATCGGCGCGCCGCCGATGAACGCGAGCGAGAAGACGGCGTTCGCGCGGCCGCGGAGCCGGTCGGTGGCGAGTTGCTGCACGTACGTGTTCGCGAGCGCGTACATCGCGGTGTCGACCGCGCCCATCGCCACCAGGAGCACCGCTGCGAGCCGCACGTCGTGCGCCGAGGCGAACGCCATCAGGAGCGCGGCCCCCCCGAATGCCGTGAGCGCGACGACGCGCCCTTTCGAACGAACTTCGCCGAGCGCGCTGAGCCCGATCCCGCCCAGGATCGCGCCGGCTCCGCCGCAGGCGGCGAACAGCCCGAAGCCGCGCGCATCCAAGCCGAAATTGCGGGCCGCGACGTCCGGCAGGAGCGCGATGTACGGCGTGACGGAGACCGTGAAGCTCGCGATCAGGATCGAGAACGGCAGGATCGCGCCCGGGAGCCGCTCGGCGGGCGTCCGCGCTACCCCGTTTCCTGCCGCGTCCTCATCCGCGCGCGGTGCGGCGGGCGCAGCGGGCGGGCCCGTTCGTACCGAAAGCGCGAGCACGATCATCGGGATCACGGAGAGCGCGTAGACCGCATAGGCCGCCGTGATGCCGAGCGCGGCGATCGCGAGCCCGCCGAGCGCGGGGCCGAACGTGCGCGCGACGGCCCATTCGAGCGAGGAGAGCGAGATCGAGCGGCCCAGCGCTTTCCCCTCGATCAGCTCGTAGAGCCAGGCGCGATCGACCGGGTGCTCGAGCGCGTTGATCGTCCCGATGCAGAACGCGAGCCCGGCGAGCAGCCAGATCGGGAGCGTCCCGAGCGCCACGAGGAGCGCGAGCGCGGCGGCCACGATCCCCAGGCCAATATTTCCCCCGGCGATCGTCTTGCGCCGCTCGAAACGGTCGGCGAGCGTGCCGCCCGCCAGCGAAAAGAGCAAGAACGGGAGCGTTCCGGCGCCGTTCACCATCCCGAGCCACAACTGCGAGTGGGTCGCATTCTCGACGAGCCAGCCCGTCGCGATGCTGTAGATCCAGTAGCCGCTATCGGCGAGCGCGGCGGCCAGCAGATACGCGGCGAAGCGCGCCCGCACGAACGACGGCCGGCGCGCGGTCACATCTTGTAGCTGTGCAGTCCGCTGACCCAGATGTTCACGCCGAGGTAGCAGAAGAGCACGGCCGCGAAGCCGATCGCGCCGAGCCAGGCGCAGCGCAGGCCGCGCCACTGATTACGCGTGTGCAGATGCATGTAGGCCGCGTACCAGATCCAACAGAACAGCGAGGCCGTCTCTTTCGGGTCCCACTGCCAGTAGGCGCCCCAGGCTTCCTTGGCCCACCAGGCGCCGGTGATGATCCCGACCGTCAGGAGCGGCAGCGCGACGGCGACGACGCGGTAGGTCAGGACGTCGAGCTTCGAGAGCGCGGGCAGGGTCTGCAGCCAGCGCGCGAGCGGATCGCCCGCCTCCGCCGCCGCGGCGACGTTCGCGCCTTCCCGGATGACGGAGGACGTGCGCAGGTCGCCCAGGCCGAGTTCAGGCGAGGCGGTCTGCATCGAGACGCCCTTGAGGTTCCCGGGACCGCCGGCGACCGCAGGATTCATGCGTACGACGCCCTTGCGCCCTTCCAGCGAGCGCTCAAGGTAATAGCGGACCAGGTACATCGACGAGGTGACGAACGAGAGCATGAAGGCCGCGTACGCGCCGATCACGAGCGGTACGTGGATCTTGATCCAATACGATTGAAGCGCGGGGACCGCGGGCAGATAGCCTTCGTTCCAGGTCAGGGCGTAGGCCAGAAAGATCGCGGCGATCGCCTGGACGAAGCCGCCGATGAACCACAGGTCGTACTTCAGCGAGAAGATCAGGAAGATCAGCACGCTGAGCGCCGCGAAGAGCGACAGTGAGCCGTAGAGATTCGTCAGCGGCCAGATGTGCGTCGTCTGATAGCGGACCGCCAGCTCGACGAGCTGCACCCCGCAGCCCAGAAACGCGAACGGAACGCCGATCTGCTTGGCGAGCGGCGTGCGGGCCAGAAAGTAGGTCGAAAGGGCGAGCGTCCCCATGATGTAGGACGCGATCGCGATGGCGATCAGGGTCTGGTCCAAATTCATGCTCTTGGCGCCTCCGAATGCCCCTAGTGTGCCCGAGCGAGAGCGGGCTCGCGTTGACCAAAGTCACGAGAGAGCGCGCGGGCGAGCTCCCCGAACCGCTCCTCGAAGATGTCGTAGCCCTTGACGGTCGTCGCGGCCATGCCGACGTCCCAGACCCCGTCGGAGCCCTCGCTCGCCTTCTCGACGCGGACGTAGAGCCGGGCGGGCAGGAAATAGAACGAAATGCAGAGCCCGAGCAGCAAGATGAACGCTCCGATGCCGACCAGCGGAATGCCCGGATCGTAGCGATACTGCAAGCCCGTATAGACCGTATAGCGCATGACGCCGAGCCGGTAGCCGCCGCCGAGGTCGACGCTCGAGCCGATCGGCACGAGCACTTTGCCGGCGAGCTGATCCCCGTCATAGACGCTCAGCACGACGCCGGGGTCGTTCGGCCGGGGATCGCGCCCGACGCTGTTCGTGAGCCGGTCGATCGTCCCGACGAATTGCGCGTACTGGACCGCGCGGCTGCTCTGGCCGAGCTGGAAGGCCGTGCCCTCCTTGATCGGATCGAGCGGGAGCCCCGGCAGCGGGACGCCGTCCTTCGTCGCCGCGACCTCGATCGCGTAGCCGTATGAGGACTGATAGAACAGCGTGCCGTTGATGTCGATCGGATGGTTTACGCGCAGCGTCTGATCGGAGGTCTTGCCGTTGCGGTCGGTGACGGTCAGATAAGAAACGTAGTCGAGCGGCTGATAGACGATGCCGCTCTTGGTTTGCATCGGCTTGATGTCGTAGTTGAACGCGCGCACCTTGATCGTCGCATCGGCCTGCGGGATGCGCTGCGTTGCGCCGGAGAGAATCGTCGTGGTGCCGGAAAATCCGCGCGCCCAGTAGATCGTCGTCCCGGCCGCGATCACGACGAACCCGATGTGCGCGATCAGCACGCCGCGGCGCGCCCAATCGTGCCTGTCGGCGAAGACCCACTCCGCGCCGCCGAATTCGCGCTTGCGAACCGTCCAGCCGCGCTCGGCAAAGAACGCTTCGACGCGCTCCGAGATCTCCGGGCCGTTCCCGCGCACGCGAACGCGCGCGTTCAAGGGGATCGCTTCGATCTTCACGGGCCGCAACGCCGGCATGCGTGCGGGGATCACGCGGTAGAACGTCGCGACCGTCAGCGATACGAGGATCAAGCCGATGATCGTGACGTAGCCGGTCGAGTGGTAGATGTTGTCGAGATCGAGCCGCAACACGGCGCGCGCGATCGGCGCGGGGTAGGATTGGAAGTAGATGCTCGCGTCTTTGCCCTGATCGACGATGACGCCGATCAGCGTCATCAGGCCCCAGATCGCGAAGAGCGAAACGGCGAAGCCGATGTTCGAGAAGAGCAGCAGAAACTCGCGCCAGGCGCCGGCGAGCGGATTACCGGCGGGTGCAGCCGCGGGGCGGGGCGCGGTGGAATCGGCCATCAGGGGCTCCCGCCGCGTTGCCAGCCGCGTTCAAGCATGACGATCAGCCAGATGCTGACCTCATAGAGCACGTACATCGGCACGGCGAGCAGGAGCATCGTCACGGGCGATGCGTCGGGGGCCGCGAGTCCGCCGAGCAGCAGCATCGCCATCGCCGCGTAGCGGCGGTACCGGCGCAGCATCGCCGCGTTCACGAGGCCGATCCGGGCCAGCGCGACCAGCACCATCGGCGTCTGGAAGACGAGCGCGAACGCCAGGAACATCAGCAGGATCAAATTCAGCGTGGGCTCGAGCCCGAACGTGGCCTTTGCGACCTCGTTCGTGATCGCGAGCGTCGCGGCCAGCACGCGCTTGATGATGAAGAAATGGCAGAACGCGATCCCGGCGAGCGCGAGGAACAGCGAGGGCGCGGTGTAGGCGTACACGATCCGTCGCGTGCGCGGATGGAACGCCGGCACGATGAACATCCAGGTCTGATAGAGCAGGACCGGCAGGCCGAGCACGATCGCGGCATAGAGCGCGAACTTGAACTCGACGAAAATGCCGTCCGTCGGTGAGAACGCGTTCAACTCGATGCCCGGGAGATATTCCCGGCGGATCCAGTTGATGATGAACTGCGAGGGCCAGAACATCGCGACGGCCAGCACGCCGACCGTCGAGAGCGAGACGAGCAGCCGCGAACGGAGCTCCCGCAGGTGCTCCGTGAACGGCATCTCCTTCTGATCCCAGTCCGGCGCGTGCGGCTCACGCGTCGCCGTCCGCAGTTCCTCCGCGAGCACCCTGTGCGGCCGCTACGCGCCGGGCTTCGTCGCGACGGTCTCTTGGGCGGATTGCTGCGCCGCGGCTTCCGCTTTCGCGCGCGTTTCAGCCTTCAGCTTCTCGGCCGCGAGATCGGCCTCGGCTTGCCCGAGCTTGAACTCTTTTTGCGCGGCGCCGAGGCCGCGGGCAACGTCGCGTATCTTGCTGCCGCCGAAGAGGAGCACGGCGGCTCCAACGATGACGGCGATCTCAACCGGATTCCCAAACATAGCTTTTCAGGCTCCTTCGATCGGGGATGTGGAGCCTTCCCCGTCAGGCTTCGTTCTCTTTCGGTGCGTGGGTGCTTTGAACCAGGGCATCGGCCAGATCGGCGAGTTCGGCCCGGGCGGCGGCATTGCCGAGGGGAGCGAGCGACATCTTGGCTCGCTCGACGTAGGTGGCAATCGCCTCGCGGGTCCGTTCGACGCCGCCGCCTGCGACGATCCCGGCTAGGAGCTCCCGGATCCGTTCCGATGACTGCGGTCCGGGCGTCTCCTCAGCATAGAAACGCGCGACCCCGGTCCGAAAGTTTGGTCCGCCGCCCTCCAGCGCGAAAATGAGGGGGAGCGTCATCTTGTGCTCGCGCAGGTCGTTGCCCACGGGCTTGCCGAGCGTCGCCTCGTCGGCGGTCACGTCGAGCAGGTCGTCCAGCATCTGGAACGCGATGCCGAAATACAGGCCGAAATCGCGCAGCGCCTTGACGCGCAGCGGCGAGCTGCCGCCCATGATCGCGCCGCACTCCGTGGAAGCGGCGAAGAGCGTCGCCGTCTTGCGCAGCACGATGTCCGTGTATTCGGCCACGCTCAAACCCAGGTTGCCGAGCGCGCGCAACTGCAGCACTTCACCGTCGCAAATCGCGGCCAGCGTCGCGGAGAGGATCGTCGGCACGGGGTTCGGATAGTTCGCGGTGACGTTCTTGAAGATCCAGGCGAAGAGATAGTCGCCCGCCAGGACGCTGATGCGGTTGCCGAAGTCGACCGCCGTCGCGTTCACGCCGCGCCGCGTGTCCGCGCGATCGACGACGTCATCGTGGATCAGCGTCGCGACGTGGATCAATTCCATGTATGCCGCGAGCGGCAAGTGCTCGCGCGCGTCCGCGCCGTTCGCCTCCGCGGCGAGCAGCGTGAAACGGGGCCGCAGGCGTTTCCCGCCGGCCGCGAGCATGCGGCGAACGGCCTCCGTGATCAGCGGATTGTCGGTCGAAAACTCATTGCGGAAGAACTGCTCGACGAGCGCGTACAGGTTGCGATCGCTCGCGTCGTGCAGGGTTCCGCGGGATTCGATCATGCGGTCCCCACGTGGACTGCGATCGCGCCGCCGCCGAGGCGAACGTAGCGCACGTCGCGGAAGCCGGCGGTCTCAAAGCGCGCCGCGAGATCGTCCGCGTTCGGGAAATTCGTCAGCGAGTTCGGCAGATAGCGGTAGGCCGTCTTGGAGCCGCCGACGGCTCCGCCGAGGATCGGCACGAGGCCGTAGAAATAGAGATTGAACGCGCGCCGGAACAGCGGGTTCGGCGCTTTCGAGACGTCGAGGTTCACGAAGCGCGCGCCGGGCCGCAGGCAACGGCGCGTCTCGCGCAGCGTCGCGACGATGTCGACGACGTTGCGCATCGAAAAGCCCATCGTCGCCCCGTCGAAGCTCGCGTCTTCGAACGGCAGCGCCATCACGTCGGCGACTTGGAACGTCGTGCGGCGATTGGGATCCTCGCGGTGCGCGCGCTTGCGCGCGCCGTCGAGCATCGGTTCGCAGAAATCGACGCCGTTCACGCGCAGCGTGGGGTCCGTCCGCGTCAAGTGGAACGAAAGATCGCCCGTGCCGCAACAGAGGTCGAGGATCCGGCCGTCCGGCGGGGGCGCCAGTTCACGCACGGCACGGCGGCGCCAGCCTTCGTCGACCCCGGCCGTCATCAGCCGGTTGGTCAGATCGTAGCGGGGCGCGATCGCGGCGAACATTTCGCGGACGTAAACGGCCTTATCCATGGGTTCTGTCGTGCTCGATTCCGAGGCGGGGCTTGTCGTCCTGGGGATTAGGGGTGATTTGGGGCGCAGGAGGGGACCGATGAACGATACCGCGCAACAGGATTATCCCGCAACCTTTGACGTCGGAGCGGTGACCACAGTCGCGGCATGCTCGCGCTGAGTTCGATGGATGCGGTCCTCGCCGCTATCCGTCAGGCGCGCGAAGTTTCGTGCAGCGCCTACAGACTCCGCCCGGGCTCCCTGTTCGACGCGCTCGGCGCGGCCGCGGCCGCCGGCGCGCGCGTGCAGGTCCGGCTGGGAGGGCCCCTGCCCGGCCGGGATGCGCCCGCCGGGAACGGCGAGGCCGTCAAGGGGTTGCTAGCTCTGGGAGCCGACGCGGCCCTTGCCAGCCCCGGCGGCGAAGCGCTGCACCTGAAGGCCGTCATCGCCGACGGAACGCTGTTTCTGGACGATCGGAACTGGCCCGGTCAGGGCCGCGACACGATCCTGGCAACGAACGATCCGAATGACCTGGCCGCCGTCCGCTCCGCGCTCGCCGGCGGGCCTCCGAGCCTCGGAGCGGGGGGATCCGGGCTCGCGACACTCAAGGGGCGCGCGCTGGAACTCGAGGCCGAAACGATCGCCGCCGGAGCTCCGGGCGATCGCGTGGACTGCGAGAGCGAGTCGTTCGGGCCGGGCCCCGTCTGCGCGGCTTTGCGGCGCCGCGCCGAATCCGGGACGCGCGTGCGGCTTCTGGTCGGCGCTCGCGACCTCGGGGCGCGGGAAGTGCGCGCGCTCCGCGGGCTGGCGGCCGCCGGCGCGGAGGTCCGGCTGGGCGACGGCGGCGAGAAGCTGGCGCTGGCGGGCGATCGAGCCTGGGTCGGCTCCGCGAACGCGACGAGCGCCTCGCCCGCCACGCTCGACTGGGGCTACGCCACGAGCGCGGCGGGGCTGGTCGGTGCCCTACGCGCTCGGTTCGAGGAGGGCTGGTCGGCCGGGCGTCCGATCGCCGCAGCGGCGGCTGGGAGCCGGTTCGACCCGGCGCCGCCCGGCGACTGCGGCGGATCGGCGAGAGAGCCGATAATGTAGTCAGGTCCGGGTTTCTTTTTGGGTTAGGTGGTCGAGTGTGCCGGATCGGCCGGATCGAACCGACGCGCTATCCGAACTGGTCGACGCGCTGCGGTTCTTCCCGTCACTGTTCACGCACAGCGGCGACGCGGTCGGCCTGTACGGCCCGGACGGCGCGGTCGTCCTCGCCAACGATGCCTCGCGCGCGCTGATCGGCGAACAGTTCAGCGCCTTTCATTCGGGCCGGAATCTGGCGCCCGCCGACCTCGCACGCGCCGAAGTGCATTTCAAGACCGCGCTCTCCGGAAAGTCCGTCGAGTTCGAAGCGGTCCTCACGCCGCACTGCGGCGAAACGATCAACGTTCTCGCCCGTTTCGTTCCTGCGATCATCGATGGAACGATCGTCGGCGTCTTCGGGATCGCGCGCGACATCACGCCCTGGCGCCGCGCCGAGGCGGGGCGCGACGAGAGCCGTCAACAGTTCGGCTCGCTCTTCGATCAGCATCCCGATTCGATCGCGATGATCGACGCAAGCGGCCGCTACGAGAGGCTCAATGCCGCGGCGGAGCGACTGGTCGGATACAGTTCCGGCGAGGTTGCCGGCAAGAGCGTGGGCGAGCTCTACCCTCCCGGTGCCGAGCGAGACGAACTCGACGGCCGCGTGCTGGACATCCTCCGTGCCGGCACGGCGACGCGCTTTGAACGAACGTTCCCCCGCAAGGATGGAACCTCGAGCATGGTCGAGGGCGCCACGGTCCCGATCGTCGTCAACCAAAAGGTGACCGGCCTCTTCCTGCTCTCGCACGACGTGACGGATCGCGCGCTGCTCGCGGAATCCCTCGCGCTTGCGGCCCGGCGCTCGCAGACGCTGTATCGGCTCGCCTCCGAGATCGGCGCCGACCCTGACGCACAAGTGGCGAGCGCTCTCGCGTTCGGCTCGAAGGAACTCGGTTTCGAATCGGCCTTCGTGGTCGCCGGCGCCGGCAGGGCCGTGACGATCGAGCGCCGCTCCGGGAAGCAGCTACGCGTCGATGCCGGGGATCCCGTCTTCCGCGAGCTGCTTCGCGAGACGATCGGCGGTCCCGGGCTGCTCGAGGCCGATGACGAGGCGCTCAAAGCGCGCTCGCTCGCGGCCGGCGAACCGCGCGCTTTTTGCCGAGCGTTCCTCGGCGCACCGCTGCACGTCGAGAACGGACGGTGTGGCGCGCTCGGCTTCTCGAGCGGTACGGCGACGGCGCCGCTGACCGATTTCGATCGTGAATTCGTGCGCGCCCTCGCGGAACTCACCGCGGTCAGCCTCGAACGCCGGAACGAGGAAGTACGCCTGCAAAGCCTTGCGCACTTCGATGCATTGACGGGCTTGGCGAACCGGCTCCTGTTGGGCGATCGCTTCGGGCAGGCGATCGCGACCGCGCAGCGCCGCGGGGACGAGCTTGCCGTCTACTTCATCGATATCGACAAGTTCAAGGCGATCAACGATACGCACGGCCATCATGTCGGCGACGAGGTCTTGCGGGCGGTCGCGCGACGGCTGCTTCAGGGCTGCCGTGAGAGCGACACGGTCGCGCGCCTGGGTGGGGACGAGTTCGTCGTGTTGCGAACGGCGCCGGCCGGCGTGCAGCCCGAGGCGCTCGCGGCACGGCTGCGGGCCGAGCTGGACGCGCCGTGCGTGATCGAGGGACGCTCGCTCGATCTCAGCGTGGGTATCGGCATCAGCGTGTATCCGGGCGATGGGCTCGACCAGCGCGCGTTGCTCGAGCGCGCCGACGCCGCGCTCTACGCGGCAAAGGCGTGCGGCGCAGGCTCGATCCGGCGCTTCGCCGGTGAAATGTCCGCCGGAGCGCTGCCCGCGGCTAGCCTCGAACGGCGAGCAAAGCACGAGCCGAAGAGCGGTGCGTGCGGCACGCCGGAGGAAACCGGCGACTGAACCGGGTCCAAAAAAGGGGTCGGGACGCTAACGTCGAGCGGCAACTTCGGCATGGCGCGCGCGGCAATGCGGGATCGGCGTCATCGCGCCGCTCGAATCCGAGCCGCGACGGCTCGTAGCTGCCGATAGTGTAGGTAGGTCCTGATGAGGGAAGGTGAACGAGCGTGCCGGACGATACCGAGGCGCTTCGCGAAGTGGCACGCGCGCTCGAGCGTTTTCCATCGCTGTTCGCGTTGAGTTTCGACGCCATCGTGCTGTGCGACCCGAACGGCATGCGCCTGCTCGGCAACGACGTCGCAAAGGAGCTCATCGGCGGCGACTTCAACGGCTCGCACTTCGCGCCGGACGTGGCGCCCGCTGCGCTCGCGGTCTTCACTGCGAACTTCAAGATCGCGCTCGCGGGCGAGTCCATCGAGTTCGAGTCGGTCTTTACGCGTCGCGACGGCGAGCCGGTCAACGTCATCATTCGTTTGATTCCCGCCTTCTACGGCCGGCGGATCGTCGGCGTGTACGGAATCGCGCGCGACATCACGCAGCGACGCCGTGCTGAAAGCGCCCGCGACGAGATCCGCCAGCAGTTTCGCTCGCTCTTCGATCAGCACCCCGACTCCATCTCGATGCTCGATGCGGACGGCCGGTACGAACGGATCAACGCCGCGGCCGAGCGCATGATGGGCTTTCGTTCGGACGAAGTGACGGGGCGAAAGGTCGCGACGTTCGCTCCCGCCGGCCAGCGAGACGCCCTCGATCGCCGCGTGCACGAGGTCATTCACGACGGTCTGCCGATCCGGTATACCTACCCGTTCGTTCGCAAGGACGGATCCCAAGGAGAGGTCGAGGGCACTGCGGTGCCGATCGTCGTCAGGAAGAGCGTCACGGGTTTGTTCTTGATGTCGCACGACATCACGGACCGCGTGCGGATCGAGGAAGCACTCGCGCTTCAAGCGCGGCGCACGCGAGCGCTCTACGAATTTGCTTCCGAAAGCGGCGCGGATGAAGACGAGCAGGTCTCTCGCGCGCTTGCGTTCGGCTTGAAGGAGCTCCGGTACGAATCGGCGCTGGTCGTTACCGCCGTGGGCGAGGTCTTGACGATCGAGCAAAAGGCGGGAACGAAGCTGAACGTCGACGCGCGCGATCCGCTCTTGCGGCAACTCTGTTTGGCAACGATCGCCGGCAGCGGGTTGCTCGAAGCCGGCGATGCCGCGCTGACGGCCCGCGCTTGCGCCGCCGGCGGAGCGCCGGCCTTCTGTCGAGCGTTTCTCGGCGTCCCGCTCGAATCCGACGGCGGTCGCTACGGTGCGCTCGTCTTTTCGAGCCGCTCGATCGGGGTGGAGTTGACGGCATTCGATCGCGAGTTCGTCGGCGCGGTGTCGGAACTCGCGGCGGCGAGCCTCGAGCGCGCGAGCGAGGAGAAGCGGCTGCAAGGCCTTGCGCACTTCGATGCGCTGACGGGGCTGGCGAACCGACTCCTATTGAGCGATCGATTCAAGCGCGCGATCGCGAACGCGCAACGGCGCGGCGAGGAACTTGCCGTCTATTTCATCGATCTCGACAAGTTCAAAGCGATCAACGACACGCACGGCCATCGTGTCGGAGACGAAGTCCTGCGGGTGGTTGCGCGTCGATTGCTGCACGGGTGTCGCGCGAACGACACGGTCGCGCGCCTCGGCGGCGACGAGTTCATCGTGCTCCGGAGCGGCCCGCGAAACGAAGCGGGTCCTCGAGCGCTTGCCGTGCGCCTGCTCGCGGACCTTAGGGCGCCGTGCGACATCGAGGGTTTGCATCTCGAGCTCAGCGTGGGCATCGGGATCAGCCTGTTTCCCCAGGACGGCAACGACGAGCGGACGCTGCTCGAGAGCGCCGATACCGCGCTCTATGTTGCCAAAGCGAGCGGGCCGGGCTCGATCCGCCGCGCCGGGTGCGATACGGCGGCGGGCAATGCGCACTCGCCCAACCTCGCGCGACGCCCGCGGCTCGACGTCGGCGGACTCCAGGCGACGCCTTCGCCGCTAAGACGGCCTATCAAAGCAGTCGTGCGCGTCGATGCCGGTGCGCCCCCGCCTGCCGGAAAGCCGATACTATAGTCAGGTTCAGGTTTTTACGAGGTGGTCGAGCGTGCCGAATGTTCCGCATGCATCGGATGTTCCGGATGTAGACGATGCGGCTGCGCTGCGCGAGTTGGTCCACACGCTCGAGCGCTTCCCCTCGCTCTTCGCGCTCAACGCGGACGCCGTCGCGCTCTACAATCGGAGGGGCACGATCGTCGCCGGCAACGCCGCATCACGGGCGCTCATCGGCGGCAAGCTGCGCGGCGCGCACTTTGCCCGCCACCTGGATCCCGCCGAAGTGGACCGAGACGCCGCGCGCTTCAAGACCGCGCTTTCGGGCGAGCCGGTCGCGTTCGAGTCGATCTTCCTGACGCTCGACGGCGTGCCGATCAACGTTCTCGCACGGCTCGTTCCGGCACTCGATAACGGAAGGATCATCGGCGTCTTCGGCGTCGCTCGCGATATCACGCAGCGGCGTCGGGCCGAGGCGAGCCGCGACGAAAGCCGCCAGGAGTTTCAATCGCTCTTCGAACAGCATCCCGACTCGATATCGATGCTCGATGCAAGCGGCCGATACCAACGGCTCAACGCCGCAGCCGAGCGGCTGACCGGTTACCGCTCGCAGGAGATCGCAGGCCGTAAGGTCGGGATCATCCTGCCTGCGGGCGAGGGGGACGCGATCAACACGTACGCGCTCGAAGTCATAGCCGAGGGAAAGGCGACACGATACGAACGGACCTTCGCTCGCAAGGACGGCTCGCAAGGCGTCGGTGAGGGAATCGCGGTTCCGATCGTCGTCGACGATCGCGTGACGGGTCTGTTCTTGATGTCGCGCGACGTCACGGAGCGCACGCGAAGCACACAGGCGCTTGCGCTTCAAGCGCGGCGTACGGGCGCGCTCTACCGCTTGGCCTCCGCGATGGGTGCGAATGCGGATGTTCAGGCGGACGCCGCTTTGGCTTTCGGCCTCAAAGAACTCGGATTCGAAGCGGCGTTCGTCGTCACGCAGCAGGACGAGGAGTTGACGATTCGGCGCAGGGTCGGGAAGGATTTGCATGTCGCTGCCGGCGATCCGTGTTTCCGGCAACTGTTTCGCGAGACGATCGCGGGATCGAGCTTGCTCGAGGTCGACGGCCCGGCGTTGGCCGCGCGTTGGGGAAGCGCCGGCGGGGCGTGCGCGTTCTGTCGATCCTTCCTGGGCATCCCCCTCGACATCGAGAGCGGACGCTACGGTGCGCTTGGTTTCGCGAGTTCTTCCCCGACCGCCGGGCTGACGGACTTCGATCGCGAATTCGTGCGAGCGGTCGCGGAGCTTGCTGCGGTCAGCATCGACCGTGCGAGCGAAGAGCGGCGCCTCGTAGGCTTGGCCAACTTCGACGCGCTGACCGCGTTGCCGAACCGTCTGTTGCTGAGCGATCGGTTCAAAGGGGCGATCGCGCTCGCCCGGCGGCGCGACGAACACGTGGCCGTGTACTTCATCGACATCGACAAGTTCAAGACGATCAACGACACGCTGGGCCACCATGCCGGGGATCAAGTGCTGCGCGCCGTCGCAAGACGGCTGCTGGATGCATGCCGCGCGAGCGACACCGTCGCCCGCCTGGGAGGCGACGAGTTTGTCGTTCTCCACACCGGGCCGTTGACGGGAAAGCAGATCGATGACCTTGCAGCCCGGCTGCGCTCGGAACTCGGAGCGCCGTGCGTCATCGACGGCATGCAGGTGAACCTGAGCGTCGGCATCGGCATCAGCGTATTTCCGCGGGACGGCGACGACGAAAAGACGCTGCTCAAGAATGCCGATACGGCGCTGTATGCTGCCAAGGCGCGTGGTGCGAGTTCGATCAGCCGCTTCGGCGTGAAAGCCGCGGCCGCGATTCAAATCGGCCCGCGCGGTGGGACCAAGCCCCGATGACGCCGCTGCAAGAATTGCTGGGCGCGCTCGAGCGGTACCCTTCGCTGTTCGCGCTCAGCAGCGATGCCGTAGGGCTGTACGGCCGGGACGGCGCCGTCATCGTCAGCAATGCCGCGTCGCGAGCGCTGATCCGCGAAGATTTTGCCGCGTTTCACTCTGGCCGGCACATGGGGCCCGCCGAACTCGAGCGCGCCGAGGCGCACTTCGCCACGGCGCTTTCAGGCGAGCCGGTCGAGTTCGAAGCGGTTCTCAAGGCGCATGGCGGTGAGTCGATCGATGCCGTCGTGCGTTTGGTTCCGGCGCTCGCCGACGGAGTGATCGTCGGCGTTTTCGGGAGCGCGCGCGATGTCACGCAGCGGCTCCGAGCGGAAGCAAGCCGCGATGAAATCCGCCAGCAGTTTCGGTCGCTCTTCGAGCAACATCCGGACTCGATCTCGAAAGTCGATGCCGCGGGCCGATACGTCAAGCTCAACGTCGCGGCCGAACGGATCCTCGGGTATACCACCGCTGAGGTTGCGGGCAGAATGGTCGGCGAGGTGTTCCCTCCCGGAAACCACCGCAGCGAACTGGACGGCTACATTCAGCAGACGCTCTCGAGCGGCACGCCGAGCCGCTACGAACGGACGCTCGCGGCGAAGGACGGAAGGCCGGTCTCGCTCGAGGGAACCGCGGTTCCGATCATCGTCAACGACAAGGTAACCGGGTTGTTCCTCATCTCGCGCGATGTCACGGAGCGCATGCGGATCCACGATGCGTTTACGCTTGCGGCCCGGCGCACGGGCTCGCTGTACCGGTTGGCCTCCGAAATCGGCGCGGACCCGCTCGATCAAGCGAGCAATGCGCTCGCCTTCGGCCTGGCGGAGCTCGGCTTCGAAACGTGCTTCGTCGCGACGGTCGGGCACGACGCTCTGTCAATCCGGAGAGTGATCGGCACGAAGCTGCCGGTGAGTGCGGACGATCCGCTGCTCGGTGCGCTCTTCCAGGACTCGGTCGCGACCGCGGGCGTGTTCGAAGCCGGTGACGCCGTCTTGACATCGCGTGCGGAAGCGGCCGGCGGCGCACCTGCGTTCTGCCGCGCGTTCCTGGGGATCGCGCTGGAGGGCGGCCGCTACGGCGCGCTCGGCTTTGCGAGCCGTTCCGTGAAGGAGCCGCTGAGCGAGTTCGATCGCGAGTTCGTGCGGGCGATCGCGGAGCTTGCCGCGGTCAGCATCGAGCGCATGCTCGAAGACGAGCATCTGCAGGGATTGGCGAATTTCGATGCGCTGACGGGGTTGCCGAACCGGCTCTTGCTGAACGATCGATTCAAGCGCGCGATTCTCACCGCAGCGCGGCGCGTCGAGCAGGTGGCCGTCTATTTCATCGACGTCGACAAGTTCAAAGTCATCAACGACACGTACGGCCACCACGTCGGGGACGAGGTGCTGCGCACCGTCGCGAAGCGGCTGCTCGCGGGGTGCCGCTCGAGCGATACGGTCGCGCGTCTCGGCGGCGACGAGTTCATCGTGCTTCGAACCGGACCATCGACCGCTGCCGAGCCCGAGGCGCTTGCGGCTCGCTTGCGAGCGGAGCTTGAAGCGCCGTGCGAGATCGAGGGCATACCGCTGAGTTTGAGCGTGGGCATCGGCGTCAGCGTGTTCCCCGAAGATGGGCGCGATCAGGCGACGCTGCTCGAGCGGGCCGATTCGGCGCTCTACGCCGCGAAGGCCTGCGGAGCGGGCTCGATCCGGCGCTTCGGCGCGGCGACTCCGCTCTCGGCGGCGGCACTGCTCGCCGCCGGCATCGAGCGGAGAGCGCGCCATCTCGCCGGAGCGCGGCTCGACCCGGAGCAGCCGGGGTAGCCTCCGCCCGCCGTGCGCGCTATGATCGGCGTATGCCCTTGGCAAACAGCACCGGGCCCTCGTGGTCGAAAGGCGTGCGGGAGGCCGTCGAACGGCGCACGTCGCTGCGCGGCATGCTCGCGCGCTGGCTCTCGCGGCTCTTCGGCAGGCCCTCCGCTCCCGCGAAATCGTTGCCGCCTCCGACTCCGATCGAGAGCGCGCGCAAGGCCCGAACCTCCATTCGGAGCGGGCGCTCGATCGTGACCGGCACCGAGCGCCCCGACGGGGACGACTAACCGCCGAACAGCCCCTCCGCGTTTGCCCGAGTGCGAGCGACGACCTCGGCCGCCGGTACCTCCAGCAGCGCCGCGAGCGCTCGAGCGACCTCGGCGACGAACGCCGGCTCATTGCGGCGTCCCCGATGCGGCACGGGAGCGAGATACGGGCAGTCCGTTTCGAGCACGAGCGGCCCGAGGCCGACGGCTCGAACGGCCGCGCGCAGCGCTTCCGCGCTCTTGAACGTGAGGACGCCGCCGATCCCGAGCGCAAGCCCGAAGGTCGAGGTCAGGCGCAGCGCCTGCTCGGCCGTGCCGGTGAAGCAGTGAACGACGCCTCGCAGCGGGGGGACGAACTCGCGTTCCAAGACGGCGCAAAAGTCCTCGAAGGCATCGCGCTGATGGAAGATCACCGGCAAGCCGCGCTCTGCGGCATAGCGTAGTTGCGCCACCAAAACCTCGCGCTGGCGCTCGCGCGGGCTGTGGTCGTAATAGAAATCGAGACCGATCTCGCCGATCGCGCGCGGGGCGAGCGGCGCTTCGGCGCGCAGCCGGTCGAACGCCGCCGCGATGTCCCGCGGTGCGTCCTTCGCCTCGTGCGGATGGACGCCCAGGGACCAGTCCAGGCCCTGCTCGCTCGCGATCGCGCGGGCCCGCGCGCTATCCGCGAGGCTGCAGCCGACCGTGAGCATTCGCCGGACGCCGGCCGCGCGCGCCCTCTCGATGACGCGCTCGCGGTCGGCGTCGTAAGCGGCGTCGTGAAGGTGGACGTGCGTATCGAACATGCCGCGGCGTTCGTTTCGGCGCATGAACCTCCCGGCCGCGGCGTGCCGTGGGTTCGCTTCGCAATCTGCCGAAGGTTCGGTTACGGCTCTGCCGCTCGCCTTCGTGCACGGCGCGCCGCCGGGCGGGCGTGCCCGCTCCCAGCTTCCCCCGAGGGTGGCGGGGAACGATTGGACCGGCTCCGCGGGAGCGGCGGCCCTGTGACGTTGGGAGCTCGTGCTGGGAAGGGGGTTAGGCGGGTTGGCGCTCGGGTCCGGGCAGATAGGGCTGATCGCCGGCTCCTCGCGCGATCGGCGCGGGGACCGGTTCGTGCTGCTCGCGATCCTGCTCTCGCTCGTCGTCCACCTGATCCTGGCGCTGCTGTGGGTGCTCTGGGCGCCGCGGCTCGCCAAGCTTCTTCCCGTTCCCGCTCCGGTGCCGACCGAGCAGTTCGTGACGGTCTCGAGCGCCGTCCGGATCGAGCATCGCGCGAAGCCGGTACCGCAGGACCGCGCGCCCGCGCCCGCGCCGCGGGCTGCCCGGCGGCCCGAACCCCGGCCGCAGCCCGTTGCGGAGCCCGTCCGCGCGCGACGGGAGCTCTCGGCCGTGAAGCCGCTCGCACGGCCCGCACCGCCCGAGAGCACGCGCCGCCCCGCGACGCCGCCGCCCCGCAAGGTCGCGCTTGCCGAGCGGAGGCAGATCGAGGTTCCCAAGCAGGCGCCGCTGAGCGCTGAAAAGGTCGCTCAACTCGACAAAGAGTTCGAGAAGACGATCGCGCAGGCGCGAGCGGCCAGCAACCCGCTCTCCGTGGCGAACGCGCAGGCGTCCGCGACGAAGCGGTATCCCACGCAGATGGTCGGCATCGAGGGGCGCATCGTCGGCTTTCAGGGCTTGTGCGACCCGATCAAATCCTGGGCAGAGGACGGCTGGAATTACTATTACGTCGCCTGCAACGTCGCTTTCGATGACGGCCGGGTCGAACGCCAAGGCGTTCCCTGGCCCGTTCGTTTCCGGCCGCAGGCCGATCCGTTCGCCGGCACGGGCGGCCGGAACGTCCCGCTCGCTCCGCCGCTCCCGGGCTGGGAGCCGGGGCCGAACGACGTCATCGCCCCCGAGTTGCGACGGTACTTTCACGATCGGGGCGTCGACATCTAGCGCTGCGCGAACCTGCGGCCGCTCTTTGATTCTGCCGAAATGTTGGATATGGCCGCGGAACATCGCAGGGGCTGGATCGTCACGGGCTCGGTGCTCGTGCTGTTCTGCAGCGCGCTGGTCCTCGTGCTGTACATTTTCACGCAGCGCGGCCTCGCGATCCCGCGCGACCCGACCGATTTTCAAGCGTTCTACTGCGGCGCCGTCATCACGAACGCCCATGGCGATCCGTATCGCTCCGAGCCGCTGCGAACGTGCGAAGCCGCCGCCATGCGCGCGACGGGCATCGAGCCGGTCGCGGATCTCGTCGTTCCGGCGCCCCTTCCGGGGTACGCGTTCGCGCTGCTCGGCCCGCTCGCGCGCCTTCCGTTCCTGCTCGCAAGCGAGATCTGGTTCGTGCTCGGCTTCTGCGCCGTGTTCGGTTCGATCGTCCTCATCACGCGCTTGACGAAGCTTCCACCGCTCTGGATCGCGCTCGCGCTCGTGTTCTCCGAAGGTCTCGCCTCGCTCGGCCTCGGGCAACTGGTCCCCTTCGTCGTCGTGGCGCTGTGCGGTTGCGCGTACGCGTTGCAGCAGCGCAAGCCGCAACTCGCCGCGCTGTGCGCCGTGGCGTCGCTGATCGAACCGCACCTTGGGCTGCCGGCCGTGCTTTCGATGTTCGTTTGGATCCCCGAGACGCGACGCACGCTCTTGGCCTGCGGCGCGGTGCTCGCGGCGCTCTCGCTCGCAGCGCTCGGCGTCGCCGGCAATGTCGAATACTTCACGGTCGTGTTGCCTGCGCACGCGCGCTGCGAAGTGGCCTGGTTCTCGGCGCAACTGAGCCTGAGCGCGTCGCTATACCGCGCGGGCGTCCCGGCACCGCTCGCCGTGAAGCTCGGAGGCCTCTCGTACGCCGTCATGCTCGCGCTCGGCGTTTGGGCGGGACGGCGCTGCGCTCTCACCTGCAAGGAACCGGCGTTCTTGGCGCTCGTCCCGGTTGCGTTCGCACTCGTGGGCGGGCCCTTCATCCACATCCACCAGATGGCGGCGGCGATTCCGGCGGCGTTCTTGCTCTACGCCCGCGCGCCGGCTGCGCGCCCGATGCTGCGCTGGGCGTTGATGCTGCTCGCGGTGCCGTGGGAGATGATCGCCGAAGAAACGGAGCTGCTCGGCCTGTTCTCGCACCATGCCTATGCGGCCCAACTGGCCGCGGTCTCGGACGGCCGCCGGATCGCCGAAGACGTCTGGGAAGTGTGGGTCAACAACGCGAACGTTCCGACGCTGCGCGCGACGCTCGAATCGATCGCGATCAAGCTGCCGACCTGGACCGCGCTCTTCCTGATTCTGGTCGCGACGCTGGTCGCGCAGCGCGGCGAGAAAGCTCGAGGCCTCGCGGGCTTCCGCGTTCTCTCGAGCGCTCCCCGGCCTTAGGCAATGCCCGGCTTGCGCGCTTTCGAACGCACGGCATACCAGGCGATGAATCCGCCGATCACGACGATCGCAAGCGGGTCGAAGCCGATCTCGTGCGAGAAGATGAGGAACGGCGCGAGCGCGTAGGCCGCGCACACGAGCCATGTCCGCTCGGGCTCCCGCACGGTCGTCACCGCGAGAAAGATCATCGGCAACGCGAGGATGCCGTCGTAACCCCACGCGTGCGGGCTGACGACGAGGCCCAGCAGTGAGGCGGCCGCATAGGCTTCGCGGTCGGGCGCTCGCAGCAGCAGCGGGATACTCGCCGCGACGACGAGCGCCGCGATGACTGCGACGGCGGCGTTCGGGATGCCGAATCGAAACAGAATCGTCGTGAGCCCGATCGCTTTGACGTGATTGTGAGCGAAGTCGAGCGCGAAAAAGGCGTGTTCGAGCCGCGCGAGCGTGTTCGGCCATGCCCAATCTCCGCCGGTCGCCGCGACGCTTGCCAAATACCAGCCCACCGCGCCGAGCGCGACGACGGCGAGTTCTCGGGCGCGGCGCCGCAAGAGCAAGAGGCCGATCAACGGCAGTGCGAACGTCGGCTTGTAGAGGAGCAGCACCAGCGGCACGGCGGTGAGCGCGACCCCTCCGCGCACGAATCCGAGCAGCGAGAGCAAGACCAGCAGCAATCCGATCGGTCCGTTTTGGCCGATCACGAACGCGTAGGTCGTGGGGGCCCACGCGAGGATCAGCGCGAGAGCAAACGGGACGGAGAGCGCGTAGATCCGCTGCGCCGTGAACGCGGCTGCAACCACCGCGACGAGCATCAGCGCCGCGTTGACGCTGAATCCGACGGCGAGCGGCGCGTCGCGCAGCGGGGCGAACGCCCATGCGGCGCCGGGCAAGTATACGAACGCGTCCTCCAGCGCCCGCGGTTGGAGCAAGCCCGGCGTGCCGGCGTGAGCGGCGGCGAATGCGAACGTCGGCCAATCCCAGAAGCCGAATTGCGCGGAGTGCACGATCTGCGCGAGGCCGATGAGCGCAAGGCCGATCGAGTACAAGCGAAAGCGCCCGGAACCTAGGCGCAGCGGTATTTGCCGAGTTCCGCTATTCTTCGACAGGCGCTTCCAACCGCGGGAAGAGCGGTAGCGCGGCCGGGGCCGTTTGCAGGCCGGCGGGCAATCCGCCCCAGGCGAGCGCTTCGCGCCACGGCGCCGGTGTGAATGCCGGGAGCCCTAGCTGTTCGAAGATCGCCTCGACGGTGTTCGGGAGAAACGGAGCGAGCAGGATCGCGAGGCGCCGCAGCCCCTCGCACAATTCGTACAAAACCGCATCGAGTTCGCTCGCGGCGCCGGCCTTGTGCAGTTCCCATGGTTTGCGTTCGTCGACGAGGCGGTTGAGCGACGTGACGTATTCCCAGATCGTCTCGAGCGCGTCGCGGAAGCCGAGCTCCCCAATCGATTCCGCGACGCGGCGCCCGAGCGAATCGAAGCGGTCGCCGAAGAGCGAATGCTCCGGGGGTGCGGGGATTCGGCCCTCGCGATACCGCTGCACCATCGCGAGCGTGCGTTTCACGAGGTTGCCGAGATCGTTGCCGAGGTCGCCGTTGTGGCGTAGCCGCACTTTCTCCTCGCTGAAGGAGAAGTCGCTGCCGAAGTGCGCTTCGCGGAGCAGGAAATAACGGATCGTATCGGCGCCGAACCGTTCGGCGAGCACGAACGGATCGATGACGTTGCCGCGGCTCTTGCTCATCTTCTCGCCCTCGATCGTGATCCAGCCGTGGGCGTAGACCAGGTCCGGCGCCGGAAGATCGAGCGACCACAGCACGGCGGGCCAGATGATCGTGTGGAAACGAGCGATCTCTTTCCCGACCAGTTGCACGTCGGCGGGCCAGAACGTTCGGAACCGCTCGCCGTCGTGCGCCCAGTCGAGCGCGGTGATGTAATTCAGCAACGCGTCGAGCCAAACGTAGATGACGCCGCCGCCCGGAAGCGGGATCCCCCACTCGAGGTTCGTGCGCGAGATGCAGAGATCGTCCAGACCGCCTTCGATCGTCGCGAGCATCTCGTTGTAGGCGCGCTGCGGCCGCACCCACTGCGGATGATCCAGGAAGTATCGATGCAGGCGATCGCGATACTTCGAGAGCGCGAAGAACCAGTTGTCTTCGGAGAGCCACTGCACTTCGCGGCGGCAATCCGGGTTCGGGCAGCGGCCGTCGATCAGCTTGGATTCGAGCCAAAACGTCTCGTCGTTCGTGCAGTACCAGCCCTCGTATTTTCCGAGGTAGACGTCGCCGCGCTCCTTCATGCGCTCGAATGCGAGCACGCAAGCCTCGGTGTGCCGCGGCTCGGTCGTGCGGATGAAATCGTCGTACGCGACGGAGTAACGAGCGTCGAGCGCTTGCCATTTCTGCACGAGCCGGTCGCACCATGCCTGCGGATCGGCGCCGGCGGCGGCGGCGGCGGCGGCGACCTTTTGGCCGTGCTCGTCCGTCCCCGTGAGGAAGAACGTGCGGCGATCCGTGCGGGCGTGCCGTGCCAGAACGTCGCCGACGATCGACGTATACGCATGCCCGATGTGAGGGTTGCCGCTGATGTAATAGATCGGCGTGGTGACGAAGAAACTATTTCCGGGCATTCTTGTTTACGTTAGCCTCGTTCGGAGGTCTGACCTTGCTCCTGCGCGGGGGCTGCGTGAGCGCGGCCCGCGGCGTTCAGAGCGCCTCTGCGGACGTGCGGCCGGCGTTCTTGAGCGAGACGAAGCGATCGAGAACGATGACGGCGCACGCCGTCAGGGCGACGACGTCGGCGGCACGCGACAGCTCGTAGTTCGGGTCCAACATGGCGGCCCAAGCAGGCAAGGCGACGAGCGCCGCGGTGAACGCGCTCCCCATTTCGAGCGCGTAAGGGAAGCCCCACGAAATGTACCAGGGCAAGCCCACCGCGGAGACGCCCGTCGGAAAGATCCAAAGCTGCCCGGCGAATCGGCGCCCGAAGAACAGCGCGAGGACGAGCGCGATCGCGGTGATCCCTTGCAAGAACTTCGTCGCGGCGATCTCCCCCGGCGTCATCAACGCGCCGAGACGGCCGTTATAGCCGAGCAGGGCATGGAAGTACGGCATTCCCCCGAGGGCGTACGAGACGGCGAGCGTCAACCCGAGCGCGAAGAGCCAAAGCGCGATCTTGCGGGGGACCGCGCGAACGCTCGACAACGCGACGCTGCCCAGCACGACGAACGGCAGCTTCACCAAGCCGGCTCCCGCGAGCAAGAGGGCCGCGACGACGGGCTTGCGCCGGACGGCCGCCAGAGATGCAGCGACGATCAGGGCGAACGCCTGCATGTCGACGTGCGCGTCCATCACGAAGTATAGCCAAACGAACGGATTGACGATGAATGCGACGACCGCGGAGCGCGGCACGCTCGTTCTTGCCAGCAGCGCGGCGGTTGCGAGAACCACGAGCGCGCTGTAGAGACGCACGCCCTCGATCTTCAGAAGCAGCGAATCTCCAACGAGGGCAACGACGGAGTTGACGGCGACCCAGAGGGGCCCGTAGATCGATCCGTGCAGGTGAATGTGCGCCGCGACCAGCGTCAGATAGCCTGGAACGGCCCATCCGGCGGGCGGCGCGTAGCAGGCGAACTGCAGCCGGCCGCACTGGATGTATTCGAAGATATCGGGCGTCGTGATCAGCGGGACGGCGATCGCGAGGAGGGCCAGCGCCGCGACCGCGGCGGCCAACTCGAAGGTGCGCCCGCGCGAACTCTGCGACGCGAAGCCGAGCGCGATGACCGCGAGCGCGAGCGTCTGGACGATCGTCAGCGAGAACGCGAGGATCGACAGCGGCACGTGACTGCCGTGGAACGGCAGACCGTCGTACATGACCGCGAAAGGCAGGGCGGCGGTCCAGTTATCCGCGCTCTCGGCGCGCGCTTGCGCGTAGAGCGCCGCCAGTTGTGCGGCAAAACTGAGAACGAGCAGCGCAAGGCAGGCGCGAACCTGCCAGAGCGACGGCTGATGAGCGCGCCCCGCGGCGCGCAGCTTCTCGAGAAGGACGCTTCCGTTACGGCGGAGGCTCAACTCCCAGACGATCAGGCCGAGGCCCATCAGGGCTAACGGATGCATTCATGCTCGAGTCGGCGCGGCGTCACAATCCTTATTATCGGCGCAGGAGCCGGAGGGCCTCAGCCGGCGGCGCCGGCTAACGAAGGTGCTTTCTCGCTTCCGCGATCAGCGAGTAGAGGGCGGAGCGCTCGCCGAATCCGGCCGCGGCGAGCTCTTTCGCCAGCGCCGCGGTCGAGCGCCCGGTCTGAATCGCCGCCTCGACGGCGGCGCCGATCGCCGTTTCGGCCGGGGGCGCCGCCGCGGCCGCGGGTCCCGGCCGCAGCGCGAACGCGATTTCGCCGCGAACCGGCTGCTCGAGGGCCGCGGCAACCTGCGCGGGAGGCCCCGCCAGCTGCTGCTCGTGCAGCTTGCTGAGCTCCCGCACGAGGACGACGTCGCATTCGGGCTCGATGCGAGCGAGCGCATCGAGCGTCGCCAAGATTCGTTGCGGGCTCTCGTACCAAACGCTCGTTCTGCGCGCGCGTAGCGCCTCGCGCAGCGCGGCTTCGCGCTCCCCCTTGGCGCGCGGCACGAAGCCTTCGAACGAGAACCCGCGCAAGTCGAATCCCGAAAGCACCGCTGCACAGACGAAGGCGCTCGGCCCGGGCAGGACTTCGAGGGGAACGCCGGCGGCGCGGGCCGCGAGCGCGAGAGTTCGGCCAGGGTCCGAGATCCCGGGCGTGCCGGCGTCGCTGACGACGGCGACGCGCGAGGAACGAGCTCGTTCGACGATCGCCTCGACGGAGCGCGGCGGGCTGTGCTCGTTGTAGATCCACAATTCCTTGCCGCCGATCGAGTGCGCCGAGAGCAAGCGGCGCGTCACGCGCGTGTCCTCGCAGACGATCAACTCGGCGCCGGCGAGCACGTCGAGCGCGCGGAGCGTCACGTCGCGGAGATTCCCGAGCGGCGTCGGGACAAAGGACAGGCCCATGCGCGCCGGATTCCAGGGCGGGCGCGGCGCTCCCGCGTTACCCGCGCGAGGGGCGCGCGCGGGCCGCGACTCGAAAGAACGCCGACATGTCGCAGACCGGCCGGAACGCGCTGCCCGCCTTCGTCAAAGAGGTGGAACTCGAGGGGCACATCCTCGATTCCGGCGTGTTCGGCCACGTGCTCGAGATCATCATGGACAACGAGCATGCGCAGTACACGATCGACAACTTCTCGGTCGGGCGAACCGCAACGGAGCCGAGCACGGCACGCTTGCGCATCGAAGCGGATTCGGGTGAGGCGCTCGACGAGTTGCTCGACCAGCTGCGAGCGATCGGCGCGTTCGTGCTCGAAGACGACGACGTGGCGCTCGAGGAGGCTCCCGCCGACGGCGTGCTCCCCGAGGAGTTCTACGCGACGACGAACCTCGATACGGAGATCCGCATTGCCGCGCAGTGGATCCCGGTCGAGCTGCCGGAGATGGATTGCGCGATCGTCGTGCGCGACGGCCTCGCGCGCACCGTGGCGCCCTCGGACGTGCGCCGGGGCGATCCGGTCGTCGTCGGCCACGGCGGGGTGCGCGTGCAAGCGAAGACGTTGCACCGTTCGCGCCACCGGGACGTCTTCGAGTTCATGTCCAGCGCGGTATCGAGCGAAAAGCCGAAAGAATCGCTGATCGCGGAGATCGCGCGCGAGCTGCGCGCGATGCGCGAAGCGGGGCGGCGCGTGCTCGTGGTCGGCGGCCCGGCGATCGTGCACACCGGGGCGGCCAAGTTTCTTCAGCAGTTGATCCGCGACGACTTCGTGACCGCCCTGTTCGCCGGAAATGCGCTCGCCGTCCACGATATCGAAGCGCAGTTCTTCGGGACCTCGCTCGGCGTCGATCTCGCCAGCGCCTTTCCGGTTGCGGAGGGGCACGTGCATCATCTGCGCACGGTCAATCGAATCCGCGCGGCCGGCGGCATCGCGAACGCGATCGCCTCGGGGATGCTGCGCGACGGCATCATGTACGAGGCCTACCGCAAGGGCATTCCGGTCGTCCTGGCAGGCTCGATTCGCGACGACGGCCCGCTCCCCGACGTCATCACCGATGTCGTGGAGGCGCAGCGCGCGATGCGGCGGTACGTTCCCCAGATCGGCATGGTGCTGATGATCTCGACGCTGCTGCATTCGGTCGCCGTCGGCAACCTGTTGCCTGCCTCATGCAAGGCGATCTGCGTCGACATCAATCCCGCCAGCGTGACGAAGTTGACCGATCGCGGATCGCTGCAGACGATCGGCCTCGTGATGGACGCCGCTTCGTTCCTGCGCGAACTCTGCCACGCGCTGGCGGCGTCGCCGAAGGCGCTCGGCTAGCAGCGCGCGCTTTCGCTGCGGGCCGCGGAACCGCCGGCCCGAAAGGCGACGAGCGCGATCAGCAGCAATCCGCACCAGCCCGGGACCTTCGCGAGGTTATACTGCACGGCGTTCGCGTGAAAACTCGCGGCCATGTACGCGCCCCAGCTGACCTCCGCCAGCGCCTTCCCGTCGCGCGGATCGAGCGGCCCGAGCGTTGGGATAACGGGCGCCGCCAGCGTGTTCAAGAGCACGACGAGCACCCCCACGACCGCCGCGCTGACCAGTGCGGCGCGCGCGGCCGGGAGCTTGAAGAGATCGAGCGCCAGGACGAACGCGACGCCCGCGACCAGCGGCAGATTGAGCTCCAGGAGGCTCAGAGCGCCGAACGGCACGGCGAGCAAGAAAGCGGCGAGCGCGCACCAGCGTGCGTCGCGCGTGCGGGCGTCGCTCAACACGAGCGCGGCCGGGAGCGCGATCGCCAATTGCTGGACGTGCACGAACGGGCCGCCCAGCACCGCGAGCGCCGGCGGGACCAGGACGAGCAACGCGGGCCGGCCCGTCTTCGCGGCCGCCATGCGGCCGGCGACGATCCCCGCGCCGAGCATCACGATGTAGGAGAGCGTGCCGAGCCCGCTCGCCGCCCGTTCGCCCGCACCGGCGAGATGCGCGAGGTACGTCAGGCTATATTGCTCTTGGTTGGAGATCTCGCTCAGCGCGTGCGCCGGCAAGACATCGCGAAAATATTCGATGTTGCCGCCGATCCCCAACAGCGCGACGGAGATCAACGCGAGGCCGGCGCCGCATGCGGCAAGGAGCGCGCGCGAGCGCGGGCGCGCGATGAACAGCGCCAGGCAAACCGGCACGCCGAGGTGCGGTTCGAACAGCGTGAGCGCGGCGGCGAGCGCGGCGGCGCGATCCCGGCCGCGAACGACGAAGTACGCGGTCGCGACCGTGGCTGCGTAGACGATCGGCACGAGTTGTCCGTGAAAGATCGAACGCGCGCCCGCGCCGAGCAGCAGAACCGCGAAGATCGTCTCGGTGCGCCATCCGCACAGCCGCCGCAGCAGGCTGACGGTCAGCATGAAACTGCCCAGTAAGAGGGCCACCCAGATCGCGCCCGCAAGCGGAAACGGAATGCGGCTCAGCAGCGCGAACGGCGCCAGCGCATAGCCCGGCAGAGGGGCCGGAACGGCGAACGGCACGCCGTAACCCGGCGCAAAACCTCTGGTCGCATTCCAGCACGAACGCAGCGGTTCGGCGAGGTACGGATCGCCGTGGGCCGCGACCACGCCGCCGGCGCAGTAGAAGGCGGCGAAATCGTAGAGGCTCGCAACGCGCACGTACTGCCCGCGAGCGAGCAGAACCGAGAGCAATCCCAGCGCCAGGAGGCTCGCGATGACGAGCGCGGTCCGCGATCGCCCGGGCGAGGCGGCGGGCACGCTGAACTCGCCCGCACCGAGCGCCGCTTGCGCCCGCATGGCTCAATCGCTCCGAACGAAGCGTCTCGCGCCGAGGTAGCGCGAGGTGAAGTATCCCGAGGCGAAGCTCGAAACGTGCACGCCCGACCCGATGCTGTTGACGAAGTATCCGTTCCCGAGATAGATCCCGACGTGCGAAGCGCCCCAGTCGTACGTTTGAAAGAACACGAGATCCCCGGGGATCGGATCGCCTTCAACCACCTGGCCGTACGCGAACTGCTCGTCCGCCGTGCGTGGGATCGGGACCCCGAATTGGCGGAAGACGTATTGGGTGTAGCCGGAGCAGTCGAAGCCCGCGGGCCCCGCGCCGCCCCAGACGTAGGGCGTTCCGACGAATTTGAGGGCATACTCCGCGACCTGCGCGCCGGCGCCGGAGGCCGGGTAGCTGCTGGGTGCCGTTTGCGCGGTTTGCGCCTGCGCGGCGCCCGTCGCCGCGGCTGCGGCGCGCGCCGTACGGGCCGCGTGCGCCGGGTGCGGCGCCGGCGTCGGATCGGGGCCGCCGATGATGATCTGAACCTGGGCCGGTGCGGGACGGGCTGCGAGCAAGGCGGCGGCGACGAGGAGCGGGAGCAGGTTCGTGGGGCGCAGGCGCATCACTACTTCTTCATCGGCCTTTGAGGGCTTGGAATAAAGAGGAGATGGGCCGCTCTAGAGCTGCCCATCTCCCCTGGTGCCGGCTGCGGTGCCGGGGTTCTCCGGTTAGTGGATGCCGATCGGTGCCGTCGGGGCCGCCGTCGGGATCGCCGTTGCCGTCGGCGCAGGCGTCGGGCTCGGGGTCGGCGTCGGGCTAGGCGTCGGGGTCGGCGTCTTGGTCGGCACCGGCGTCGGGGTCTTGGTCGGCGTCGGGCTCGGCGTCGGGGTCTTGGTCGGCGTCGGGCTCGGCGTCGGGGTCTTGGTCGGCACCGGGGTCGGCGTCGGCACCGGGCTGACGGTCGGCGTCGGGCTCGGCGTCGGCGTCTTGGTCGGCACCGGCGTCGGGGTCTTGGTCGGCTTCGGCGTCGGCGTCGGGCTCGGCGTCGGGCTAACCGTCGGCGTCGGACTCGGCGTCGGGGTCTTGGTCGGCGTCGGGCTCGGCGTCGGCGTTGGGCTCGGCGTCGGGGACGGCGTCGGCGTTGGAGTCGGCGTCGGCGTCGGCGTCGGCGTCGGCGTCGGCGTCGCGGTCGGCACCGGCGTCGGGCTCGGGCTCGGCAGCGCGGTCGGCGGCGGCGTGCCGATCGAAGGCGGCGGCGTCGGCGTGCTGTTGCCCTGCGGAACGTACGGGTTCGACGGCGGTGAATCGCAGCTGGGCTGAATCGCGACCGTCTGGTACACCGGAGTCGCAGGCATCGGCGTCGGGACGTTGATGCCCGTCGTCGTTTCGCGCGTCCCGGAGAACGTCAAGGAAACCACGGTGTTCAAGGAACTGCTGCACGTCACGATCGAGCCGACGTCGGGCGAACGCAGGAAGTTCTGCGCGGCCGAGGTCGACGTCGTGCCGCCCATCGCGCTTTGGAGATAACCCGGGACCTGGAGCGTCGCCCCCAGAGAGGGCTCGAAATGGAGGACGAGGACGGTCGGCTGGATGATGAAGTTATCGCTGACCGAAGCGATCGTGGAGTTGTTGCAATCCGGCGAAGGCGTGCCTTGCCAGAAGAGCGGCATGCGTTGCGGCGTCGTCTGCGTCGCGTCGACCGTGTTGATCGAACCGGTTCCGTTGATCGACTGCCCTCCGGGCGCAATGCACGGCGGCGGGCTCTCGGAGGCGTTGACGGTCGCGCGGTAGAGCGCGTCGAGGCTGTATTGATTGTACGGCTGGCTCGCCGCGCTGACGGTGCCGGCATAGCGAACGCCGATTTGCGTGCGCTCCGCGAGCGTTCCCTCGTGGACCGCCCACATGATGCCGAACATCGACAATAAGAAAAGCGGAAGCGCGATGACAGTCTCTATAAGAGCCTGCCCGCGCGGCCTGGATTTCATAGAAACCGCTCCTTCGATCATTTACAGTCTCGGATCCGGCACTGGGCAAGCCACTGTTGTGCCCGGCACGACCGTGGGGCCGAACGGCTTGATCGGCACCGAGCCCCACCAGCCCATCTGGACGCTGAATTCGTCGTTTGCGATGGGGTCCAGGAAGCCGCGATACTGCGGATAGACGATGTTATTGTTGCCGCCGTAGTTGATCGTATAGTAGGGATTGTCGTCGCCGTTCGCGAGCTTTTCGTTCGCCGGGTTCTCGCTCGATTGGAATGCGGCGCCGCCGGCGATCGCGGGGTCACCGACGAGGCCTGGCTGCATCCAGTCCTGCAACACCTGGACCGACGTTGCGGCGGCGCGCCCCACCGCGACGAACGGCACGGCGCGAATGATGTTTGACAGCGCCGGGACCAGCGGCGGAACCGTGGCGCAGGCGACGATGTCGACGCGCTCGGGAAGCCACAGGTTCTGGTTGATTTGCGAGACGTTGAAGTTGGTGACGAGCCCCGACATGACGCCGTTCACGATGCGCGGCGTCTCGATGATGTACGCGTCCATCGCAACGCCTTGCAGGTCGGTGCGGCCGCCGATCGAGTTGATCTGATAGTTGAAAGCGCAGTCGGCGCCTTCGATGCCGCCGCCGCCGCCCGGCTGGTTATAGCAGTGCGTTTGAATGTGCGTCAGCATCGTCTGCATGTCGGCTTCGACGTTCGCCTTTGTCGTGAGATACGTGAAGTCGTGCAGGAGCTGAACGTCGTTGGAGTAGCGCGTGATCGAGCGATTGAGGTCCGTTCGCAGAATCTGGTAATCGCTCCAGCACGAGTTCCCCGTCGCGGCCGGAACCGGTTGCACGGGCCAAGTCAAGTCCACGCAGTTACCGGAGCGATTTGCCGTGACGACGATGGCGTCGATCAAGCGACGAATCCGGAACTCCTCGACGGCCGAGGCGTAGAGCATGACTTGCATGCGATTCCAATTGCTCGTCTGGATCGAGAGCAGGCCGCTCGCCGCGGCGTCGGCGGCGTTCTGCGCGCGGATCTGCCAGCGAATCATGTTCGCGTAGTTCAACGTGAAGAACATCAGGGCCAGCGTCACCAAAATGCCGCCGATCCATAAAGGAAGGGTCTGACCGCGTTGACGCTCCATCGTTAGCACCCCAAACCCGGGTTCGTTGGATACGCGCCGACGCCCGAGGACCACGTCGGGGGCGAGGTTTGAATGTTGTCCTGGTAATAGATGTTGTAGAGCAGCGATCCCGCTAGCTGCGGATTGAAATCTGCGGCCGCTTGAGCCGGCGTCGGCAGCGCCGTCGAGTAGTACGTCGCAAGCTTGGTCGCAAACTGCACGTAGAGCTGCTGATGGCACTGAGCGAACTGGAACGTCGCCTTGGGAGTCCCCGTGTTGTTGACCGGGCCGATGCCGGGATTTGTATAGCCCCAGTTGTCGGTATCGAGGTACTCGGCTAGGCCTAGCGCGTGCCAGGTCGTGTTCACGCACTGCGACCAAGGCGTGACCACCGTGCTCGCCCCGGAGCCGGTCGTCATCGTATCGCCGCACATCCGGATGATGCGATAGCCCACGAAGTACGGCGGCGTGTTTTCGCCCTCCGTGAAATAGTCGACGCGGTTGGTGAACCAGGAGAGCGGGGTCTGGTTGCTGTCGGCGTTGTAGTGCACGCCGTACTCGTCGAACTGCGGCTCGAACGCTTCGCCGAGGATCGGCGCCTGAAGCCCGCCGGGCAAGAGCCCGATGCTCGCCGAGGTGGCGTCGACGTCGGTGCGGATCTGGCTACCCTGCATGATCGAGTAACCGCCGTAGCGCGTGTTGTTGGATTGGAAATTATATCCCGTAACCGGGACGCTCAACGTCTGCCCGGCGATCTCGGTGCACGAGAACGCGGTCGTGGGAATGCGGTTGAAGAGCGAGTTACCGACGGCCCCGGTCCCACATTGCCGGTTCAGCGCAGAGGAGTGGGCTTCGAAGAAAGCGGCGGCGTCGGCCGACATTTGATAAAAGCCGATGATCGAAAGGTTGATCGAGGCGAGCATCATGAGCAGAACGACGCTCATGACAAGCGCGGTCTCTACGAGTGCTACGCCTCGTGCGATCGGACGGCGCGAGTTGACGGCGTGCGCGGTCACGTGTGATCCTCCGTGATGATCATGGCGGGGTTACCGACGACTGGGTCGTCATGCGCGACCCGCTGCCTTGGATCTGGTTGCTGGCATAGTATTGGATGAAAACGAAACCGCCCAGCGCGACCATGGAGAGCAGCGTCAAGACGAGCGCGAACTCGACCATCGTCGCACCTCTCTCGTCTCGCAGCAGCTTGCAGGCAAAGTCGCGCAGTGCACTCACCTTACGATGACCTCCGGTGTCATGACGAAGACGATATCCGTTTCGTTGTGCTGATAACTGGTCGAGCGGAACAGCTGGCCGAGGATCGGAAGGTCGCCCAAGAGCGGAATCTTGGTGAAGTTCCGGGTCTCGATCCGGCGAAGCATGCCGCCCATGACGATGCTTTCGCCCGCCTTGGTGATGATGTCGGTCGAGAGACGGCTCACTTTGAGCGCAGGAACGACGAAGCCGTTGAGCGTGATGCCGTTGGAGAAATCGAGATCCGAGATCTCCGGGGCGATCACCGTTTCGACCTGACCGTTCCCGAGCAACTGCGGCGTGAGTTTGAGCATGACGCCGTAGTCCTTGAACACGATGCCGACGCCGTTGCTTCCGTTAGAGACCGCATACGGGATCTCGCCGCCGACCAGGAACGTCGCTTCCTTGCCGGGGACCGTGGTCAGGTTCGGGGCGGAGAGGACCTTCGCGTGACCGCTCTGGATGACGAGGTTCAGGGTCGGCGCGAGGATCGTCGTCCGGAAGAACTGGCCGATCGCCAGCGGCGCGGACACGTTGACCGTGCTCCGGTTCTCGAGGATCGGGAACTCCGGAGGCCCGAGCGTGATGCTGTTCGGGTTGTTCGGGTCGGGCGTGCCGGCCTGGAAGTTGATGCCGAGGTTCTTTAGGCCGCTGTGATCGATTTCGAGGACGTAGACTTTGATGTCGACCTCGCTCGAAGTCTCGACCGTCAGGCGATCGATGACCTTGCCGTCTGCGGCGAGATAGGCACCGGCGAGGCCGCGCGCCCGTTCGAGGATGCGCTCGGCTTCGAAGCGCTCGTGGACCCGGCCGCTGACGATCACGTTCCCCTTAGCATCGGGGTCGACGCGAACGTCGCTTGCGCCGGGGATGTGCGCGAGCTCGGCCTGGACTTGACCGAGCGGGTGCAGGACGGTGACCGCGTTGACGATCTTGTAACCCTCGGCGGCCGCGATCTTATCGAAGCGGCCGAGGATGTCGGAGAGATCTTGAAAGTGCGTTGCGTCACTAACGTTGCCTTTTACGACGACCGACGCCTTGCCGAAGCTGATCACTTGCACGTTCGGCTCGGTGATCGCCGCTCGCAGCATGCGGGCGATCGTATCGACATTCTGCTCGGAAACGGTAACGTTGTAGACCTGCCGGCCCCCGGCAGACCAGACGAGCAAGGTCGTGGTACCGGGCGACTTCCCGTTGATGACGAGTTGCGAGGTGCCGATCGGGACGACCCCGGCGATCCGGCCGTCGCCGATGGCGACTCTGGTCAGACCTTCCGTATGAAGCACGATCGAGCTCCCGGATGGTACCGAGAGGACGTTTGCTTCCTGGGCATACGCAGCGGCGACGGTGCCGCTCAGCGCGGCGCCGGCGAACGCGATGCCCATCAGCGAACTTCCAAACCTTTGATGAAACACGTGGTGCCCCCGAGTGACGACAAGACGTGGCCTATGGCCCCGCCTGGAATTGCATTCTACAACCAGTTATCGGCGTTATCGCGTCAACATTGCGTACACGATCCGTAAAGAATTGCCGATGACCATTGCATAGCGCCCGAGACCGGGCGTACAGTCCGTTGCGGAGGACATAGCGTGAACCCATCTACTGCTTTCGCCTTAGCCGTATTGGCATCGGTCGTCTCTACGACGGCCCCGAGCCTTGCGGCGCCCCGGGCTGAAGGCGTTCAAATCGGCGCTTCGGCTCCGGCCGGATCGCTCGCCTTACTCGCCGTCCAACAGGTTCCGGGGACCTACCACATCGCAGTTTCCGGCAGAGCGCTGGCCTCCACGCCGCTCGTTCTGACGCTGTTCGGAACGGTCAGCGCCGATATCCCGGATGTCGTAGTGAATCGCCGTTACGTCGTAACCGACGCAGCCGGCATCTTTAAACTCGAAATCCCAGCCGCCGGTGACTACTACCGCGATGGTCTGTTGACCGTGGTAGCCACGTCCCCGTCCGGCGCGATCCTCGCCAAGCGTCAGATCATCCTCAAGCCCGCGAATGCGGATGTCACCGTTCCGATCGAGGAGCGGCTCAAGACAGAAACTTAACGTAGGCCGGCTATCGTCCAGTTGGATTCTAGCCGAACTATACAGTGAGGACGGATCCTCACCCCGCCCATCTCGGCTGTTACAACAGCCGTCCCACACACTCTGCTTCACACCCCTCTAAGGAGTTCCCGTGCTTAAGAATCTCACCAACATGCTCCGCGACGACGAAGGCCAGGGCCTCGTCGAATACGCGCTCATCATCGCTCTGATCTCGGTCGTTGCGATCGTCGCACTTCAACTGATCGGTACGAGAGCCAGCACCAAGCTCAGTGCCGCCGGCGCCTCGCTCACCTAATCACTCACCGATGTATGACCACGCCCGCGCCGATGGCATTTCGCCTCGGCGCGGGCGTAATGTTTTTCCTGTTAATCGTGCCTCAAGTCCGTCAACGGAATCGCCGATATCAGTCTTGCGAGGTTTATACATGCCAACCGTAGCGTACGCCCTTTTGACCGATGAGAACGGGCAAGGCCTCGTGGAGTACGCGCTCATCGTCGGCCTCGTTGCGCTGGTTGCAGTCAGCAGCTTGGCCCTTTTTGGTAGACGACTCAACAACAGTTTCAACAACTCGTCACAGGTGATCACTAGTTTGTCGTGAGCATTCTCGTTTGGTTCGTTCTCGCCGCCTGCGCCATCGCCGTCTGGACCGACGTGTCCATCCGGCGGATTCCGAACGCGATCCCGGCGACGCTCGCCGTCATCGCGGTTGGATACAGCGCGCTGCACGGGATCGTAGCCTGCGCGATTGCGGTGGGGATTCTCATCGGCATCTTGCTTCTTGGATCGTTCGCTTTCTCGATGCACTGGCTCGGCGGCGGGGACGTGAAACTGGCGGCGGCCGCGGGAGCCGCGTTCGGCTATCCCGACGTTTTGCTTTTCTTGATCTACACGTCGCTCGGCGGCGGGCTCCTCGCGGTCGCGTACATGGCGCTGCGCGGCCGGCTCGGTGAACTCTTTGGAAACACGGCCGGCATTTTGCGGCCCCTGGCCTACCGCGGCACCGTCGCGGTCGCGCCGGCGCACTCCACCGCCCTGCCCTACGCCATCGCCATCGCTCTCGGCGCTTGCGCCGTCGCTCTCTCCCACAGCATCGCTCCTTCCTTGAGGCTCATTCAATGAACAAGACTCGTCGCATCACTCTGATCGTCGCGGCTATCGTGGCCATCGGTACCGGCATCTTGACGGTCAACTATCTCGGAGGGCTCCAGCAGAAGGCAGCGCCGCAGCAAGCCCCTCGGACGATCCTCGTCGCGGGCCAAGACATCCCCGCCCGCACGAAGATCACGCGTGAGATGGTGGTTCAGAGCTCTCGTCCGGCCAACGAGGTCGACCCGGACGCCGTTCTCGATCCGCGCCAACTCGACGGCAAGCTCGCGATGATCACGATCCCGACCGGATCGACCATCACGACGTCGAAGATCGGCGCGCCGGTCGAAACGTCGCTCACCTATCGCCTGCGCCCCGGAACACGCGCGGTCAGCATCTCGATCGACAAGGTCAAGAGCGTCTCGGGTTTGATCCAGGCGGGCGACAAAGTCGACGTGATCGCCGTACCGCCGCGCGATAGCTCGAGCCAGCCGCGGGGCTACGCGATCCTGCGCGGCATCACCGTGCTCGCCCTCGGCAACTCGCTCGAGACCGCGGGCGCGACGCCTTCGCCGGAAAACCAGAACTATCAGACGATCACGCTCGAGCTCACGCCCGAGCAGACCGACATGATCGCGATGGCCGACCTCAACACGACGCTGCGCCTTGCGCTACGGTCTCCCAAGGAGCCGATCCGGTCGTTCCCCGTCGAACCGCTCAGCTTCCCCGTGCAACAGCCGCCGCATCAAGCGGCCCCCAACGTCCCGGCGCCGGCCAATCCGGCAGCGGCGCCCGTCGTTCGCTTGGGCGTCACGGTCATCGACGGCGACAAAGTCCAAGCGCAATGAACGCACCGATCATCGTCCTGATCAACGCCAAGGGCGGTTCGGGGGCAACCACGCTCACGGTTGAGGTCGCCCAGCAGATGAAGAAGACCGGCACGGTCGCCGTCGTCGACGGCGACCTGACCGGGCGCCGAAACATGGCGGTCGTGCTCGACGTCGTCCGGAACTTCGACAACGCGCGAGCCGGCGGGACGTATTCCGTCGTTCGCGCGGCGGGGATCACCGCGGTCGAGCTGACCGACAGCCTCGACAACTCGTTCATGCTGCGTCAGGACGATGTCGAAGGGCTGCTCGAATCGCTCGGCCACCACGACGTCATCCTGGTCGATGCGCCCGCGCCGTTCACCGCCGCCGTTCGCCCGTTCGTCGCTCGGGCGGCGCGCTTCGTGATCGTCCTGGAGCCGAATCTGCTGGGAACGGCAGCCGCCCGGACGCTGATCGGCGATATGACCCGCTTCGGGATTCCGGTCTCGCGCATGTCGATCGTGACGAACGTGCGCGGCGGGCGCACTGAGATTTCATCCAGGGAGCTCGAGAAGGCGCTCGGGTCCGCCGTGATCGGCGAGATCCCGCCGAAGAGCGACCGCAATTTTGCGCGGGCGATCGAATCGCTCGCGAAACGCCTGAGCTCGTTTGGGGCGGAGCCGGTGCTCACGTCGCTGCGGGCCTCGACGTCGACGCCGCCCGGCGGGGACCGCAGGGGTGGAGCGCGAGCGCCGCGGGCGATGATCCAGACCAGTGACGATAGCGAACCTTCGAACGGGGCACCGTCGAGCAGCAGCTCCGGCGGCGGATCCCGGCTCGGCAATCAGGCCGTCGAGCGGACGGTCAGCGCCCGCGACCGCCTCAAGACCGAGATCCACGCCGCGCTCGCCAAGAAGATCGACGTCGTCGCGACGAGTCAAGCGCACTCCGATAGCCAAAAGCTGAACGAATTGCGTTCGCAGATCGGCGAACTCACGGGCCAGCTCCTCGCCGAGCGGCCGGACATCAATTCCGTCGAGGAGAGCGCAGCGCTGCGCCAGGAGATCATCGATGAGGTCTTGGGCCTGGGGCCTTTGGAAGACCTCATGCGCGACCCGGCCGTCAGTGAAATCATGGTCAATGGGCCGGACATGATCTACATCGAGCGCGGCGGCGTGCTGACGCTCAGCAACAAGAAGTTCGTCGACGCGCGTCAGCTGCGCAACATCATCGAGCGGATCATCGCGCCGCTCGGCCGGCGCATCGACGAATCGTCTCCGATGGTCGACGCGCGACTGCCCGACGGTTCTCGCGTCAATGCGATCATCGAGCCGCTCGCCCTCAACGGGGCGACGCTCACGATCCGCCGCTTCGGTACGAAGCGCCTGCAAATGGCCGATCTCGTCAAATTCGGCGCGATCAGCGAAAACGTGGTCAATCTGGTTCGCGCGATGGTCGAAGCGAAGCTGAACATCGTCGTCAGCGGCGGTACGGGCTCCGGTAAGACGACGTTCTTGAACATCCTCTCGTCGTACATCCCCGAAGGGGATCGGATCATCACGATCGAGGACGCCGCGGAACTTCAACTCAGCCAGCAGCACGTCGTCCGGCTCGAAGCACGGCCCGCGAACTTAGAAGGCCGAGGCGAAGTCCGCATTCGCGACTTGGTCAAGAACTCGCTGCGTATGCGCCCCGACCGGATCGTCGTCGGCGAGTGCCGCGGCGGTGAAGCTCTCGACATGCTGCAAGCGATGAACACGGGCCACGACGGCTCGCTGACGACGCTTCACGCAAACACTCCCCGCGACGCGATCGCCCGTTTGGAGACGCTCGTCATGATGGCCGGCTTTGACTTACCGGTGAAGGCGATTCGCGAACAGGTCGCGAGCGCCGTCGACGCGATCGTGCAAATCGCGCGCTTGCGCGACGGCAGCCGCAAGGTCGTGAGCATCAGCGAAGTGATCGGCATGGAAGGCGACGTCGTCACCATGCAGGAGATCGTGCGGTTCGATCAGCGCGGCGTCGACCTGAACAATAAGGTCGTGGGCGAGTTCCAGTACACCGGCGTTCAGCCCAGCGCCATCAAACGGTTTGAAGAAGCCGGCGTCTCGTTCGACGTGCGCGAGCTCGCCAAGATGCCGTCGGCCGGAGCACTCTGGTGAGCGCCGCCGCACCGTATGCGATCTTTCTCGGGATCTCCGCGTTCATCGGACTGCTCGTCTTTTCGATGGCCGGAAGCCTGACGTCATGGCTCGAAGGCCTCGGCAAATCGTTCGAGGACGGAATCGCTCGCGCCGATTTCAAGGTAAAGCCGCAAGACTACGTGCTGTTCATGCTCGGCGGCGGCGCCCTGCTCTGGATCCTCCTGGCGCTCGCGCTGAAGACGACCTTCATGATCGGCTTGCTGCTGCTGCCGCTCTCGCTCGCGCTCTCGATGGTTTTCGGGACGTACTATTTGAAGTTCGCAGGGACGCGCCGAGTCGGGGCGTTCACGCAACAGCTGGAGCTCGTCCTGCGGCAGATGTCCGGCGCACTTCGCGTGGGCCTGGGCTTGCGGCAATCGATCATCCTCGTCACCGAGGAGATTCCGGATCCGGCGCGGCGTGAGTTCATGCGCGTGGTCGGCCGCACGAACATCGGCGTCAGTATTCTCGACGCGCTCGACGAGATGGCGAAGACCATGCCGAGCCAGGAGATGAACATGATGGCGAAGTCCATTCGCATTCAATCGACGACCGGCGGCGATCTGGCGAAGGTCCTCGAAAGCCTCGCCGACACGATTCGCGACCGGCGCCGCATTCAGCGCAAGATGAGCGCGCTAACCGCGCAGGGCCGCGGCAGCGCCGTGATCATCGGTGCGCTGCCGCTGCTCGTGGGCGGGTTCGTCATGATGACGCAACCCGAGATGTCACACGCCCTGCTCCACACGCAACCAGGTTTGATCGCGCTTGGGATCGTCGGCGTCCTCGAAGGACTGGCGGCGTTCTCGCTCTCGAAGATTTTGCAGTTCGATGTTTAGCTCGAACATACCGCCGGTCATCTGGATCATCTCCATCCTGTTCGCGGGCTCCGCGTTTCTGTTCGCGCTCTCGCTCATCCCGACGAAGAGCGACGTCACGAAGCGCCTCGAAGAACTCGAGGGCCTCAAGTGGGAACAGGGCAGCGGCTCGCAGCGCGAAAAGGCGCTCGAACGAATCTTCAACGAGAAGCAGCGGACGACGCTCAAGAGCCAGCTGCTGGAAGCGGGCTGGTACACGATCACGCCCGCCAAGATGGCCGCTCAGATCATTTCGGGCGGGTGCTTCGGGCTCACCCTGGGCTTGGGCCTGGCGACCTACCTCAAGAACTGGGACCTCACGATGTGGTTCGGCATCGCGCTGTTCGTGATCTGCGGGTTGTATTATCCGTTTTCACGGCTCAAGGGCGCGATCGCCAACCGCAAGATCATGATTCAGCGGGCCTTGCCGGATTTGCTCGACATGCTCGCGACGACGGTGAAGGCCGGCCTCGCGTTCAACGCGGCGCTGGGCTATGCCGAAGAAGCGACGACCGGCCCGCTGCGCGATGAGATCCGCGCGGTGCTTTCGGAGATTCGCCTGGGCCGGTCCCGCGCGGAAGCGCTCAAGTCGATGGCGGTCCGCGTCAAGCATCAGGAATTGACGACGGCCGTGACGGCGATCGTTCAGGCCGAGCGGCTCGGCTCCGATCTCTCGAAGGTCCTTGAAGAGCTTGCCGCGGAGTCGCGGAACAAACGCATGTCGCGAGCCGAAGAGATCGCGGCGATGATGCCGATCAAGATGGTCTTCCCGATGGCGCTGTTCATGTTGCCGGCGCTGTTCGTGATCATCTTCGGGCCGGTCGTCGCGCAATACATGGCGGCCCCACATTGATTCACTGGCAGATAGCCGTCGTCGCGGTCATTTTCGGGTGCATGGCGTACTTGGGCCTGGAAGCTAGCCGCATCGTCTGCGCGAAGATCACTCCCTTCGAGGACGGCCCCAAGCCCGGGAAATCGCCCGTCGCGTTGCTCATCGGCGGCGCGATCGTGATCGGCGGCGTTCTCGCCTACCAGAACACGCCGCTGCCGACGATCGGGCTGCTCGCCATGGTGACTGCGGCGCTCGCCGCCTCGTGGGATGCGGACGTCCGCTGCGGCATCATCCCCGACTACTTCACGTTGATTCCGCTGGGGATCGTGCTGCTCTATGCGGTCGTGAGGCACGAGTGGATGCTGATCTTCTCCGTGGCCGTGCTGTTCTTGCCGTTTGCCGTGGCCGCGTTGCTTTCGAAGGGGCGCGGGATGGGGTGGGGCGACGTAAAGCTCGCCGCGCTCGGCGGCGGCGTGCTCGGCTGGTACGACGCGTACCTGGCATTCGCCGCGGCGTGCCTGGTCGCCGTGGCGCTGGCGTTCATCATGAACCGCCGCAAAGAACCGATCGCGTTTGGCCCGTATTTGGCCGGCTCCATCGCATGCATGATGATGTTAGGGCGTTGAAATGAGCGAACGAGTCCTGCGCAACGCGACGAACGGAAATGTCCTCGCCTCACGCGTCGTGCGCGCGACGAATTTCATCACGCGGGGCGTGGGGCTGTTGCCTCGCTCGAGCGTCGAGGAAGACGAGGGACTGTGGATCGACGGCTGCTCCGCGGTTCACACCATGGGCATGCGCGCGACGATCGACCTGTTCTTCTTGGATCGCGAAGGCCGGATTCTGAAGATCGTCAACCGTGCTCGACCGAACCGGCTCGTGATCTCCTGCGCGCGCTCCGTGGCGGTGGTCGAGCTCGGCCACGGCGAGCGGCCGCGCGACGTGCTCGTGGGCGACCGTCTCGTCCTAGAATGATCGGAGCGCGGGCCGTGGACGCTCGTCCGGCCTCGAATCTCCTTGAACCAAGCCGGGCGCTCGTGCTGTGGATCGCGCGAACGCTGCTCTACCTTGCCGTCGCGGGCGCCGTCGGCGCCCGCAGCGGCGGCGAGGCCGCTTTCGTCCGGCTCCTCGCGAGCGGTAGGGCGATCCTCGCCGGGCACGGAGTCCTCGGCAGATTCGACGTGCTCGCGAGCGTGCTCTATGCGGGTGCCGAGCGCGTCGCCGGGTTCGCGGGCATCGCCGCGCTCGGGGCGTTGTGTGCGCTCGCGATGCTGGTGCTCGTCGAGGCGCAAGCGCGTGCCCGCGGCGCGACGCCCGTCTGGGCGCTCGCCGCAGCCGCCGGCACGGCGGCCGTTTCCATCGGCACGCTCAGCGTCGACGGCAATTCCGTCGCCTGGATGTTCGCGGCGGCATTCGTATGGATGCTGGCCGGCACGCATCGCTCGCGCTGGTTCGTCGCGATCCTGCTCGCGTGGGCCTGGGCCGCCAGTTCCTGGATCGGCGTCGCGGCTCCGGCGATCGCTCTCGCCGCGGCGTTGGGACGGCGCTCGGATCGAACGCTGCTCGCCGTCGCGGCGGGCAGCGCGCTCGCTATCCTTCTCACGCCGGCGGGCTTCGAGCTGCCGCGCGAAGCGCTCGCGCAACTCTCGATCGACGGTGCCGCGGGCAAGATGCTCGCGTGGCAACCGAATGCCGTTTCCCCCTCCGCGTACGCGTTCGGACTGATTCCGCTCGTCATCGCGCTCGTCTGGTTCGGCCTTCCGCGCCTGGGGGATTGGCCGCCGGCCCTCGTCGCGCTCGTGCTCGCGCTCGGCGCCGGTGCGGCGCTGCCGCTCGCCGGGATCGTGATCCTGCCGTGTCTGGTCGCCGGGTCCCGCGGGCTCGCCGGGGCCGGCGCGGAGCACGATCGCGCGCTCGTGTGGACCGCGCTCTGCGTCGCGCTGCCCTGCGCGTTGTTCGCGCCGCTCGCCATGGAGCGGCAAGCGAAAGCGGGCGTTGACCCTGCACTGCCGTTCGCCCTCGTCGAACGGCTCGCGGCCGAGCCGGGCCGCATCGTCGTCGCCTGCGTGCCGGCGCAATGGTGCGCGCTCGTCGATTCGCTCGGCCGCGCCGACGTGCAAGCGTTCGCCGGCGACCGGATCGGTTCGCTCGACGAGCGGCGGCTGCGCGACCAGGCAACGATCGCGCACGCTCGTCCAAAGTGGCGCGCCGCCGTCGACCGCAACGGGATCGGAGCGATCCTCGTCGCGAACCGCGAACCGCTGGCGACGTTGCTTTCCCTGCAGCCGGCTTGGCACGAGCTCGCGCGCAGCGACGGCGCCGTCCTGTTCGTGCATGCACGGCGGGGCCGGCCATGAGGTTCGCCTGGATCATTCTCTCCGTGTTCGCCGTGCGCTTCGTGTTGATGGCGCTTGCGTTTCCGCCGGGCGACGGTGACTTGATCTGGCAGCAGGCGCTGGGCGATCGCATCCTGCACGACGGGACGATTCCGCGTGCCCTCGGCGCCGAGGCCTTCGCTGCCTCCGGGGCGCCATGGACGCCGCAGGAGTGGCTGTTCGGAATCGGCGTCGCCCTCGCGAAGGAACACGGCGCGTGGCCTTTGTTCGCGGCCTGCGCCGCGCTCGCCGCAATCGGAGCGCTCGTGCTGACGGCGCTGCGCACGGCCCGGCGGGGCGCTTCGGCACTTTCGACCGCGGCCGTCACCGCCTTCGCCGCGATCTGCCTGTTCGAATCGTTCGGCGTGCGCGCGCAGGTCATCGCCTGGCCGTTCCTCGCGGCGACGCTGCTGCTGCTCGACATCGAGGGACCGGCCGCGTTCATCGTGATTCCGCTTGCCGTGCTGTGGTCGAACCTGCATGCGAGCGCCATGCTCGCGCCGGTTTTCGCGACGCTCTTCACGCTCGGCGCGCTCCTGGACGACCGTTCGTTTTCACCGCGCGTGCGCAGACTCGCGACGATCGCCGTCGCCTGCGCCGCAGGAGTGTGCCTCAATCCGTTCGGGTTCGGGCTCCCGCTCTATGCGCTCTCGCTCTTCGGCAGCCCGATCAAGGCGCTGATCGACGAATGGAAGGTCACCGATCTCGCGGATACCGGATTCCGCATCGGCGCGCTCCCGCTGATCCTTGCCGCGATCTTCGGCGCAAGCCGCGAACGGACGGCGTGGCGCGATCGTCTGGTGCTCGGGGCCGGGGTCTTATTGGTGCTGACGGCGGGCAGAAACATCGCGATCTTCGGGATCATCGCGGCGCCCTTCGCGGCCGTTGGCCTCGACCGGCTCTTGGCCTTCCTGCCGCGGCGCGTCGACCGCCCTCTTTCCCCGCGCGCGAAGCGGATCGCCGATGTCGCGCTTCCGGCGGTGGCCTTCACGCTCGCCGCGGTCGTGGGGGTCGCGCTGTGGAACAACCAAGAGGCGCGCCGCGACGATCATCTCCCCACGGCGGCGCTGGCGGCTCTCGGCAAACTGCCGGGCGAACATCGACTGTTCTGCTTGGACTTCGCGTGGTGCAGCCTCGGGGTCCAGACGCCGCGCACGCGCGTCTTCCTCGACGGACGCGCCGATCCGTTTCCGCTCGACGTCTGGCGAGACTATGCGGCGATCTCGGATCTGGCCCCCAACTTCCGCCAACGCATCGCCGCGCGCGGCATCGACGCGATCGTCACGCTGCGGGGCGCCGCGCTCGATCAGGCCATGCACTCGCTACCGCAGTGGCGCGACGCCTATAGCGACAAGAAGTACCGCTTGTGGGTCAAGCTCTCAGACCAGGAGCGGAGCCGGCCCCAGGCCTAACGCGCTCGCAACCGAGGGCCGCTGCTCTTCGCTCGAGCCGCCGATCAACAGGCGCCGCATGCGCAAGTTCTCGGGCTGCCGTTCGATCACGCGCCGCGCGTACTCGCGCGCGCGCCGCTCGGCGCCCTCCTCGTTGTAGAGCTCCGCGAGCCGCTCGAGCAGGGTCGTGAACAGCGCTTTATACATCTCGGCGCGCGGCGCGTACCAGGGCTCGGGGTATTCGCCGCAGAGCAGCTCACCGCTGTAAATGTCTTCAGCCGCGCGATAGTGAGCCATCGCCTCGCGCGGGTTTCCGCGTTCGAGCTCAGCGTCTCCGTCGTGGGCATGCGCGCTGAAACGGCGCACGTCGATGACGACGTTCGCGAGGTTCACCACGATCTCGTTGCCGCGCGTGAAGAAGTATTGATCCACCAGCTCGTAGCCGACCACGTTCGCGATCGCCTTGCGAATGTTGCTTGCGGCGGTTCGCAAGCTTTGCATGGCCTGGTGTGCTTCCGCGTCTGCCCAGAACGCGTCGCGGACCTCGTTGCGCGTCGCGGTCCCATTCGGCTTGAGCAACAGGTACTTGAAGAGCTGCTGGTCGCGGCGGCGGATCCATTCGACCGGATCGCCCTCGATCGTCGCTTCGAAACGGCCGAACATCCGGACCATCATCATGGAAACGGGCGTTTGCACGCCGGGCTCCGGCCGCGACTCGTCGACGAAGAAGCGGCGCGCGACGCGCATCGGCTCGTAGCGTCCGTCGCGATAGCGCACGAAGAGCCCGCGCGCTTCGAGCATGGCGAGTTGCTCGTCGCGTTCGAGCGGATCCGTCGTGCGCATCGCGTAACGAAACGCGGCGCGGTGAAATTCGCTCGTGTGCCGCAAGACGCTTGCGATATAGCCCGAAAAATGGCGGCCGCCCTGGCGGCACCAGGCCTCGAAGGCGCCGGCCAGGTCTCCCGAACGTGCGGCGGCTTCGCGCACCGATCCGGAAATGACGATCGGCCAGCCGTCGCTCTCCGCCAGGAGTTCCGCGATGTCGCCGTCCGTGTGCCGCACGTTGCAGAGGTCGGCGAGCCTCGCGATCTCGAGTGCGTCGAACGCGAGATCGGCCGCGTCGAGTGCGCCGGCGAAACCTTGCGTGATCAGCCGTTCGGAGTCGATTGCGATGCGCGATTGTCCGACATAGATGAAGCGGACGGAATCGGGAGAATCGCAGACGATCTCGTTCAGTTCGGAGAGCAGCGCGGGCCCCGCGCGATCGAATTCGTCCAGCGTCAGTTCGCACGGCGCTTGTTTGCGCAGCTTCAACAGAAACTCGTCGTAGTTCTTGGGGAGCGGCTGCATCTCGAGCATCGCACCAAGGCGCGCCCAAAAGACTCCAGGCGTTTCGTCTTGGGAGATCTTGATGTAGGCGGCCCGGTCGTGCGAGTTCGCGAGATACTGGGCGATCGCCGTCGTCTTGCCGGAACCGGCCGGCGCCGTCACCAGACGCAGCGGCAGATTTGCGTTGCGCGTCAGCCAGCCCGTCACGCGCGGGCGTTCGATGAGGGTTGGCGCCAGCTTCGGCAACTGCGGGGATGACAACGAAAAACGCCTCCGTGCTAATCCGAGAGACTTGGGTACTCTTATGTTTACGGCGCGTTGACGCTAGACTTTAGGTGGTTTGGGTGCGGGCCGAATCACAATCGAGCGGACGACGGTCTCTTGGCCGACCCCGCGGCCGAACGTCGCGACGACCAGAAGCTTCGTGGTGGCCGGGACCTCGGGCACGAGCAAGACCGCCGTCCGCTCGCCGGGCAGCACGTCCTTGCTCGAGAGCTCGACGCCCCCGGCGTTCGCGATCGCGATGTGGACGTTCGCAAAGCTCCCGAGGATGTCCACGGGGATGACGTCTCCGGAGCGGTAACGCTGCTTGCGCAAAGAGATCGACGCGCTCCCGGCGGCGTCCGGGCCGGCGCCTTCGAGCGCGCTGACGGGCGCGGCGGCGGGCAGCGTTGCGAGCGCCGCTCCCGCGGCCTTGACGGTGACGCCGACGCTCGATTGCGCGTGCGTCCCGTTCCGCTGCGCGTCGAGCACGACGCGGAACGCTTGATCTTCGGCGACGCGCGGCGCGGGCAAGCTGGTCGTCCCGGATCCGTCGAGCGGGGCGGAGGCTCGCACGTTGTCGCTCTGATCGAGCAGGCTGACGGTGCCGCTCTTGACGTTGGTGCGGTAGGTGATCAGGATCGGTTTGCCTGAGGCTACGTTCTGACTCGCAACGACGAGCGACGAGATGCGAATCGGTTCGGCGGCGAGCTTCGCCGTGTCGGGCACGGCGACGACATGCACCGTACGGGTTCCGCTGCCGAGCGGGCCGGCCGCGTCGAGCCGCACGTCGAAGCCTTCGGCCTGGCTCACGACCGGGAGTTGGAGCGCGATCGCCCCGCGCGGCTCACGCAGGTCGCCTCCGTGCAATTCCACGCCGTCGGCGTTGTCGACGCGCCAGCGCAGGTGGTCCGCCCCGCTGGTTGCGTAGGCGACTTGGAAATCGTTCCCGCCCGGCACGGTCGCGGGCGCCGCAAGCGCCGTCACTTTCGGCCCGAACGCGGCGTAGGCGCCCGCGGCGAGGGCCGCGAGCAGGAGAGCGCCCGCGAGGAGGGCCTTCGCCGGCGCCGGGGTGCGCTCGAACGTGCGCGGGCCGTGCGCGTCGATCGTCCAGTGCGCCTCGTCGGCGTGCAGCTCCGCGACGACGCGCTGTTCGACGCCGCGCGGCGGGAACGGCACCTCGATCGTCACGGCGATCGAGGTGAACGGGGGGACCGTCACCGTGCGCCAGTTCGCGCCCGCGTCGGGCGTTTGCCCCAGAGCGTACGTGTAGGCCGCGATCGGCGCGACCGTCTCGTTCGTCACGACGAGCTCGTAGGTCGTCCTGCGACGCGATTCGTCGCGGCTGACGGCACGCAGGTCGCCCGCGACGCTCCCGCTGGGAAGCGAGACGATGACGCCCGGTCCGAAGCGCGTTTGCTGCAAAGCGGGCACGGGGGTTGACGGCAACAACGCAAGCGGAGCACCGGCGGAAAGCGCGCGCATGTCTACGGTTATCGGTCGCTCCGCTCCAGATTCGTTAGCGTGTGGCTGGTCCGTCAAGACGTCTCCGGGGCAGCGTCGGGGGAGCGCAGGCGTGGATCACGTCCTGCACGGCGGAGGCGAGCGCGCGCAGGCGGTCGTCGCCCCCGCACGTCAGGTCGCCGCTCGTGCGCCCGTTCCACGCGACGATCGTGCGCGAACCGAACGACGCGCTCTTCATGCAATGTGCGGTGGGCAGCGCGTCCAGCGGCGCGGCGCGCTCGACGTGCGCGAAGAGGTTCGCTGCGAGCGCGGGGTCCAGCGTTCGGCGAACCACGTTTGGGCCTTCGTACGCGTCGGCCGTGCCGTTCTTGTGTACGACGATGCGGTAGCCCGCCACGTTCGTCGAGCCGCTGTTGACGATCAGGACGGCGTCGGGACCGAGCGAAGCCGCCGCGGGCGGCGCCGCCGGAGCCGCATCGTAGGCGGGCGGCGCGGGCGAGGTCGTGGCGAGCGAGGAGCCGAGGAGGAACGTGGCGTCAGCCTCCCATGCGCTTGATCTTGCGACCGCGTTGCGTGAAGAAGGCAACGATCGCGTCGCGATGATCGCCTTGAATCGCGACGATGCCGTCTTTCGACGTTCCGCCGGAACCGCATAGCCGCCGCAGCTCGCGGCCCGCCGGATCGAGTTCCTCCGCGCCGAGGCCGTACACCAGCGTCATGCTGCCGCCGCGGCGCTTCTCGCAACCGACGCGCAGGATGCCGTCGACGGGGATTGCGTTCGGTGCGCGCGCCGGGCCGCGTTTTGCCGGGCGGTCGAAGCGTGGGAGCGGGAGCGAACCGTCGGTCGAATAGACCAGGCGCCGTTCGTCGTCAGCCATGAGGTGGTATTTCGAGATGAGCGGGCCGCGACCCGCGTGGTGCGTGGTGTTGCGCCGGCGCTCCGCTCGCTAGAGCGGGCGGACGACCTTCAGTTCCGGCTCGGGCTCGCCGGCGGCCGCGCGGCGTTCGGATTGGGACGCGGCGACGTTCACGAACAGCATCGCGAGCAAGCTCATGAGCGCGACGTCGTCCAGAACGCCGACGACGGGGATATCGCCGAGCAGGTCGAGCGGTGACACGATGAACGCCGCGCTCGCCAGCGTGCCGGCCTTCAGCCAGAACGGGACCCGCGGATCGCGCATGAGCGGGAGGATGCGGGGAAGCGCGGCGCGGACGGCGGCGAGCAGGCGGAAAAGCTTCATGGCTCGCTCTTCTACCGCGACCTTGCGGAAAAGTAACAGGGCGCGGGCGAGCCGCGCTGCGAAGGGAACCCGCAGTGGCGGAAGGAGCGGGAATGATCGTTTTGGTTACCGGCGCGAGCGCGGGCTTCGGCGCGGCGATCGCGCGGCGCTTCGTGCGCGAGGGCGCGCGCGTGATCGCGGCGGCGCGGCGAGCGGAAAAGCTGACGGAGTTGCGAGAGGAACTGGGGGCCGGCTTGCTGCCGGTGACGCTCGACGTTCGGGACCGCGGCTCCGTCGAGAGGACGCTCGCGCGGTTGCCGGCCGATTTCGCGGAGATCGACGTGCTGGTGAACAACGCGGGCCTGGCTCTGGGCCTCGAGCCCGCGCAGGCCGCGTCGCTCGACGAATGGGACACGATGGTCGACACGAACGTGAAGGGCCTGCTCTACTGCACGCGCACGGTGCTGCCCGGGATGGTCGCGCGCAATCGCGGCCACATCGTGAACCTCGGCTCGACCGCGGCCGAATTCCCGTACCCCGGCGGCAACGTGTACGGCGCGACGAAGGCGTTCGTCTATCAGTTCAGCTTGAATTTGCGCGCGGATCTGCTCGGCACGCGCGTGCGCGTCACCGACATCGAGCCGGGCCTGTGCGGGGGGACTGAGTTCTCGAACGTGCGCTTCCGCGGCGACGCGACGAAGGCCGCCGCGGTGTACGCGGACACGCAAGCCTTGACGGCCGACGACATCGCGGACGCGATCCATTGGGTCGCCACGCGACCCTGGTACGTGAACGTGAACTCGTTGCAACTGATGCCCGTCGCTCAGGCGCCGGGGCCGCTCGCGGTCAAGCGTAACGTCTAACGGCGGCCGCGGCCGCCCGTTGCCCGCCTGCGCTGATTAAAATAAGAATTAATTGGTATAGTCTAAATAAACGCTACTTTGACTTATTAAATTAGGCGCGATAGTGTTACTGCATGCATGCGACCGCCGCTCCGGAGTCCGCCCCCCAAGCTAACCCTCGCCCCGTCACGCGGAAAGCTGAATCGGGGTCCGTGCTCCCGGGCTTGATCGTCATTCTCGCGATCGCGGTCGGCGCGAGGCTGCTCGCTCGTTTCACGGGCGCCATCCCTGATGTCGTGCTCGCACTCGTCGCGGGGATGGCGGCGCGGAACCTGCTGCAGCTTCCCGCCGGCATCCGGCCCGGGGTGGCGTTTACCCTACGGTATTTCTTGCGTGCCGCGATCATTTTGTTCGGCGCAGGTCTCACGTTCGCGGCGATCGTGCAGGCGGGCGCGGCGACGCTCGCGCTCGTATGCGCTTGTTTCATCGTTGCGATGCTGCTGGGCTTGGGGCTGGCGCGGCTCTTTCGGCTCCCCGGAACCGTTGGGACGCTGATCGGTGCGGGCACCGCGATCTGCGGCGGTTCGGCGATCCTCGCGATCGGACCGCTCCTGCGCGCGAAGGACGAAGAGATCGCCTATGCGATCACGACGATATTCACGTTCAACATCATCGCGCTGCTGCTCTACCCGCCGCTCGGTCATGCCTTGCACCTCTCGGAGACGGCCTTTGGAAGTTGGGCGGGCACGGCGGTCAACGACACCTCGGTCGTCGTCGCGACCGGTTACGTGTACGGGGCGAAGGCCGGTGCCGTCGCGACGATCGTCAAGCTAACGCGGACCGTTCTGCTCGTGCCGCTCGCGATCGGTATCGGTCTGTGGGCCGACGCGCGCTTTGCCGAGGGCGCGCAGGCCGCAGCACCCGGGGGCGGCGTGCCGTTGTGGCGGCGCGTCATGAACACGGTTCCGTGGTTCATCCTCGGCTTCGTCGCGATGGCCACGCTCAACAGCCTGCACGTGTTTTCCGCAGGCACGGCTGGAGCACTCACGCTGTGCGCGGGATTCTTTATCGTGATGGTGCTCGCGGGCGTCGGGCTCAACGTGGACATCGAAAAGATCCGCCGGATGGGTGCCCGTCCGCTGGGCGCCGGCATGTTGCTCGCGGCAGTTATGGCCGTCGTGAGTATCTCGCTCGTCCACGTGTTGCATATCGGCTGAGCGTCGCGCAGCCGCGCGTCAGCGCTATTCTCCACGATCTCCGTCGTCGCTCCCGCATCGATGCCGAGATTTCGATGGCGTCTTCCGCGCGCAGGACGATGTTGCACGGCGACAAGAGGCCGAGGTGCGTCATGGCGGACGAGCGTGCATTCAGCCCAGCAGTTTTACGAAGGTGTCCGTCAGGCGCTTGAGTTCGTTTTCGTCGATGCCGCCGTCGGCTTTGGGCCGGATGCATTCGGCCATGCTCGTCGCCATCAATTGAACGGTCGCTTTTTCGAGCGCCGCCCGCGCCGCAGCCATCTGTTGCACGACCGCGTGGCAATCCCGGCGCTCGGCGATCATCCGTTGGACCGCCCTGACCTGGCCTTCGACGCGACGCAGACGCGCCGTCACTTCCGCGACGACCTTGTCCGGGACGCGGAGCGCATCCTCGCCGGTCGGCGCTTTCGCATCTGGTAGGTTGCGTGCGATCCGAGCGCTCGGTGCGCGTTTTGCCGCCATCTGTCAAATATACACTACCCGGTATCCCTTGACAATCTGATACCCATGGGGGTATATGATATGCCTGTGTTAGCGGCGCCGATTTTCGGGCCGCGCCTCGCCCGACAGGATGCTCCGAACGTGAACGCTCGATCGCATTCCCGAACCACCGGCCGCTCCGCCTGGAGAGCCTTCGCCCTCCTCGGCATCGCCGCGGTGACGCCGCTCGCGGGTTGCGGGGGAGGGAAGGATGCCGCGGCCGGTGCGAGTGAAGGCGCTGCAGCCGCCATTCCGGTCTCCGTCGTCCCGTTGCGGACCGCGAGCTTTTCCACGCCGGCCGAGCTTTCAGGGAACCTCGTCGCGGTGAGGTCGGCGACGGTCGGAGCGGTCGCGGCGGGCCGGATCGTCTCGGTCTCGGTCCAAGCCGGCGACCACGTCACGGCGGGCCAAGTCTTGGCCCAAGTCGATGCCGCGGGCTATGGTGCGGGCTTCGCGCAAGCGCAGGCGGGCGCCTTAGCCTCGCTCGCGGGCCAGGCGGCGAGCCGCTCGGCGCTTGGGGCGGCGTCTTCGGCGATCGACGGCGCCCGCGCGCAACTCGGCGCGGCGCGCAGCCGCTTCGAACTCGCACGGACGACCGCGGGCCGCATGAAGACGCTCTTCGCCGAAGGCGCGATCTCGCAACAGCAAGACGATGAGGCGCAGGCGAATCTGGCGGCCGCCCAAGCCGGCGTCACGCAGGCGCAGGCGGGACTGAGCGGCGCGCAGAGCGGCTACCAAGCGGCGCTGGCGCAATCGCGAGCCGCCTCCGATATGGCGGCGCAGGCGCGCGCAGGGGTCTCGGCGGCCGGCGTGCCGCTGCGCGAGGCGACCCTGACGGCTCCCTTCGCCGGCACCGTGACGGCGAAGTTCGTCGATCCGGGCGCCGTCGTCGGCCCGGGCAGCCCCGTGGTCGCCGTGCAAGATACGCACGAGCTCGAACTCGACGTCGCGGTTCCGGATGAGGACCTCGGCGCGCTCGTGCAGGGCGCGCCGGCGATCGTGCGGGTCGATGCGCTCGGGGGGGCCACCGTCCCGGCGCGCGTTCGCGCGATCTTCCCTTCGCAAAACCCGGCGCTCCGCTCGACGACCGTGAAGATCTCGCTCGCCGATCGCGCGGGGCTCATGCCGGGGATGTTCGCGCGCGTGGTGCTCCCGAGCGCGGCGCACCAAGGCTGGGCGGTCCCTCTCGCCGCGCTCGTCACGCGCGCGGGGCAAGCCGGCGTCTTCGTCGTCCGCGAAGGCACGGCGTCGTTCGTTCCGGTGCAGAGCGGTACCGTCGGAGACAAACTCGTCGAAGTGCGCGGGGTCGCGGGCGACGGCGTCCGGGTCGCCGTCACGAATCTGCAGCGTCTGACCGAGGGCGCTGCCGTGACGGTGACGCGCTGATGCCTCGGCTGAATTTCGCCGGCAGGCTCGCCGCGTATTTCCTGCAGTCGAAGCTGACGCCCGCGATCGTGATCGCGATCTGCGTCTGGGGCCTGCTCGCCGTCTTCGTCACGCCGCGGCAAGAGAATCCGCAGATCACGATGCCCGCGGCGACGATCGTCACGCAATATCCCGGCGCATCCTCTGCGGAAGTTCAAAAGCTGATCACAGAACGCGGCGAGCGCGTCTTCCAGCAGATCCCGGGGATCGAGCACGTCTACACGGTCACGACGCAAGACGTCTCGATCGTCACCGTGCTCTTCCACGTCGGGGACGATCCGACGAAATCGTTCGTCGATCTCTACGATCAAGTCTTCGCGCACTTGAGCGAGTTGCCGCCCGGCGCGTCACAACCCCAGATCACGCCGCTCAGCGTCGACGACATCCCGATCGTTGTGCTGACGCTGCACGCAAAGAACTACGATCGCGGCCAGCTCAATTCCGCGGCCGAACGCCTCATCGAAGCGCTGCGCCCGATCTCGGGCCTCTCGACCGTGCAGACGTTCGGCGGACGCGCCCGCGAGGTCAGCGTCTCGCTCGATCCCGTGCGCTTGGCCTCGTACGGCCTCTCGCCGGGACAGATCGCACAGGCGCTCGGCGCGACGAACCTGACGCAGGCCGTGGGGAGCGTCCGCGATACCTCGAGCGAGCTTTCGATCCACGCCGGCACGGCCTACACGTCCGTCGATCAAGTCGGCGCGCAGATCGTCGGCGTGAGCGGCGGGCAACCCGTCTCACTGCGCCAGGTGGCGAAAATCGAACTCGGCTACGCGCCCGAGGAATCGCAGACGCAGTTCGCCTACGGCGGAGCCGAAAAGGACCGTTCGAAGGCGCCGGAACCCGCCGTCAGCATCGCGATCGCGAAGAAGGCCGGCGCGAATGCGGTCACGATCGCCGACGCGGTCCTCGCGACGGCGAAGGCGACGGCTCTCCCGCCCGGCATCGACGTCGCCGTAACGCGCAACTACGGCGAGAAGGCGAACGCCGCGGTCAACGAACTGATCGAGCGCCTGATCGAAGCGATCGTCATCGTCGTCATCCTGCTGATGGTCCTCGGCTGGCGCGAAGCGCTCGTCGTGGCGACGGCGATCCCGCTGACGCTCTTCGTCACGCTCGGCATGGGCCTGCTGACCGGCCAGACGATCAATCGCATCACGCTCTTCGCGCTGATCCTCGGCCTCGGCTTGCTCGTCGATCAAGCGATCGTCATCGTCGAGAACATTCACCGCCACTATCACAACGATCCCGACGCTCCGAGAGCCGAGGCGACGGTCCGCGCCGTGGCGGAGATCGGCAGCCCGACGACGCTCGCGACGCTGACGGTCGTGCTCTCGTTCCTGCCGATGCTGTTCGTCACGGGGATGATGGGGCCGTACATGCGGCCGATCCCGATCAACGTGCCGATCGCGATGATCGCCTCGCTCCTGATCGCGTTCACGATCACGCCCTGGGCCACGTATGCGCTGCTCCGCAATCAGAAGCCCCCGAAGGTCGCGCACGGCATCCCGCGCTGGGTCGCGCCGTTCCGGAACATGCTGAGCGGTTTGCTCGATAAGCCGGCGCGGGGGAGCATCTTTCTCGGGCTCTTGCTGTTGGCGTTCTTGGCGAGCGCCGCGCTGCCGGTCTTCAAGCTCGTGCAGTTTCGCATGCTGCCGGACGCCAACGAGACGACGTTCCTCGTCAGCATCGATGCGCCGCCTGCGAGCCCCGTCGCGCGGACGACGCAAATCGCGGACGCGGTCGGCGCGGAGCTTTCGACGATCCCGGAAATCCAGGATTACCAGACCTTCGTCGGCACGAACGCGATCTCCGATCTGTCGTCGCTGCTGCAGGGCACCGCGTTCCGCAACGCTCCGAATCTCGCGGATATCCGCGTGAACCTCGTCCCGAAGGATAAGCGCAAGATCCAGTCCGCCGCGTTCGTTCAACAAGTACGGCCGCGTCTCGCCGCGATCGCGGCGCGCTACGGCGCGACGTTGCGCATCCTGCAGACGCCTCCCGGACCGCCGGTGCGCGACACGATCCTCGCGAAGATCTACGGCCCGGACCCCGACGTCCGGCGGGCGATCGCATCGCGCGTGGACGGGATGCTGCAACGCGAGCGCGGCGTCGTCGACATCGATTCGAGCTTCAAGGCGCTCCCCGCCTCGTTGCAACTCGCAGTCGACCAGCGCAAGGCGAGCCTCTCCGGCGTGAGTGCCGCGGAGATCGCTCAGACGCTCGGCATGGCCCTGCACGGCGCGACCGTTTCGACCTTGCACGTTCCGACGGAGGCGCGGCCGGTCGGGATCTTCGTCCGCTTCGCGCCCGAATATCGCAAGGACGCAGCGTCCCTCGCTTCGATCCAAGTGCCGACGCGCATGGGCGGAATGGTGCCGCTCTCGGCGGTCACGACCGTCATCGCGGGGCAGCTCGAGGCGCCGCTCTACCGCGACGACTACGAGAACGTCTCGTACGTCGGCGCCGACATGGCGGGCCGCAGCTCGACGTATGCCGTCATCGACATGCTCTTCGAACTCGCTCGCAACCCTCTGCCGCAAGGCTACCGGATCGACTGGGACGGCGAGTGGCATCTGACGAACACCGTCTTCGCCGATCTCGGGACGGCGATGTTGATCGCGTTCATCTTGATCTACTTCGTCCTGGTCGCGCGCTTCCGTTCGTTCATGGTCCCGCTCGTCGTCCTCGCGGCGGTCCCGCTTGCGGTCATCGGCGTGATGCCGGGCTTCGCGATCCTTGCTCCGTTCGGGATCTACTTCTCGGCGACGGCGATGATCGGATTGATCGCACTGATCGGCATCGTCGTGCGCAACTCGATCATCCTGATCGAGTTCATCGAAGACAAATTGAAGGAGGGCGGGAGCCTGCGCGATTCGTTGATCGAAGCGACGACGGCACGCACGAGGCCGATCTTCCTGACCGCCGCCGCCGGCGTGCTCTCCTCGATCGTGATCGCAGCCGATCCCGTCTGGAGCGGCCTCGCCTGGGCGCTCGTCTTCGGCATGTCTGCCTCCGCGGTGCTCTCGATTCTCGCGATCCCCGTGCTCTATGAACGCGTCGCGCGCAAGACGTTCGTCGCCGCGACCGGACCCGGCGCGGCCGCCGGCAGCGGCGTGTTCCCCCCCGAGTTGACCGCGCCCCGGACGTCGGTGGAAAGCCGATGAGAATGTTCGATATCTTCCGTCTGCGAGCGGCGACCTTTGCGTGCCTAATCGCGGCAACGTTGTGTGCAAGATCCGGCATCGCGGACGCGGCCGACGTCTGGACGGCTGCCGCGGCACCGGCCGCGAAATCGGCGATCCCGCTCTCGCTCGAGGACGCGATCCACTTGGCGCTTGCGCAGAACGTGAGCTATCGGGTCGCTGCCGTCGGCGTAGCCTCCGCGCGGGCGCAGGTTCGCCAGGCGGCGGCGCCGTTTCTGCCCGGCGTGCAATTGCGAGACGCATATCAGTACGTCGATCCGATCGCTGAACTCAGCACGCCGTTCGGCTCGATTCCGTTTAGCACGACGCGAGCGACCAACGTGCCGCTCGTAGCGCTGCAATACCAGCTCTACGACGGAGGGCTATCGGCCGCGCGCTACGCGCAAGCGGCGGCCGGCTTAGCGGCGGCGGAAGCTGCCGCGCGCGAGGCTCGCGCTGCGACGATCGACGCGACGACGAAGGCCTACTTCGATCTCGTGGCCGCCGAGCAGTTCGATGCGGTCGCGCGCGGCGCAGTGGAGGTCGCAAAGGGTCACGCGACGCAAGCCGACCAGCTCTTCGCGGCGGGGCAGATCCCGAAAGCGGACGTGTTGCGCGCGCAAACCGAAGTCGCGAATCAGGAAGTCAATGCGATCGCGGCCGCGAGCGGTGTCGCACTTGCGGGAAACGTGCTCGCCAGTACCTTGAACGTACCGCTCGACACCGTCTATGCACCGACCGACCAGCTGGACGGCGACGCGCCGGATTTCAAGCTGGATTCGCTGCTCGAGAGCGCTCGGACCAATCGCGGCGAATTGCTTGCTGCGCGCGCCTCCGCGAGGGCGGCGGAGGACGCCGTTGCTCAAGCGCGCTCCGGAGCGCTGCCGCAGGTCAGCCTGGTCGTGGCGAACGGGAATACACAGCCGGCGGTCGTCAGCGGTTATCACAACCAGTTTTCCGTCGCCGTCAATGCCGCCCTGACCCTCTTCGATCACGGATATAGTGCGGGCCAGGTCGCGGCCGCGCGCGCCGGCGTCGATCAGGCTCACCTCGGCGTGCAGCAACTCGAAAACGGCATCGCGCTGCAGGTCCGGCAGGCCTACCTGCGGGTGATCGAAGCAAAGGGCCGCGTCGACGCAGCGAGGCGCTTCGTCTCGCTGGCCGAGGAGAACCTGCGGCTCGCCCAGTTACGCTATCGCGGCAGCGTCGGAACCGCACTCGAACTGCAGGATGCGGAACTGCGCGCGACCTCCGCGCGGCAGGCGCTCGTCGGCGCTAAGGTCGCACTGCGCGAAGGGGTGGCGGAGTTACGTTTTGCCGCGGGCCTCTTGTAGGTGGCAACACGCCATCCATTACGAGCATGCAACACAACCGGATGAAAGGCGCGCCTTGGCGCGAAATGGACCAGGGATGATATCGATAACCGTGGCGGAGCTCAAGGAACGTCAGGAAAGCGGCGTCCCGTTTTTCTTGCTCGACGTTCGTGAACCGGGTGAAGTCGCCCTCAAGGCGATTGCGGGCTCGGTGAACATTCCGATGAATCAAGTCGAGCGCCGGCTCCGCGAACTTCCAAGGGATCGCGAGATCGTCGTGATGTGCCAAGCCGGCGGCCGAAGCGCACGCGTTACTGAGACGCTCAATCGATTGGGCTACACGAACGCGGTCAACTTGTCGGGAGGGATCGTGGCCTGGTCGCGCCGGGTCGATTCGCGGGCGCCGGCAAGCGGCGCATCGCTTGCCGGTCTCTGGAAGAAGCTCTTCGGCTCGCGATAGGACGTCTGTAGGTTCTCGGCGCCGCGAGAGAAATTGCATTTCCATGCACGACGATCGGTACGGCGCCAAGCAGCCCCGGCGATTCGATCCCGCGCGCGCGGCGCGGCTCGACGACCCGGCGCGCTTTGAGTACCTTCCGCCCGAGGCGCTCCTCGAGCTGCTCGATCTCAAAGAAGACGCCACGCTTCTGGACTTCGGCGCGGGAACCGGTGCCTACGCGATCGAGATAGCGCGGGCCCGCCCCGCCGTTCTGGTCTACGCGCTCGACGAGAACGAGACGATGCTCGCGCATCTGCGGGAGAAGCTTGCGAAGAGCGACGTCGCGAACGTGACGCCGATCGAACCTTCCGAACTCTCTCAGCTGGAGGGCCGGATCGATCGCGTCCTTGCACTCAACGTGCTGCACGAACTCGGCGACGCCTCGCTGGCGGAGCTTCGCGGCCTGTTGGCCCGCGGTGGCAAGGCGCTGATCGTCGATTGGAACGCCGATACCGAGCGGCCGCACGGGCCGCCGCGCGAGCATGTCTACGGCCTCGACGAGGCGCGGAGCCGGCTTCTTGCCGGTGGCCTGACGGAGATCTCCGTCTCGACCTTCCCGTATCACTACGCGTTTGTCGTGGTCGCGAGCGCCGGTTTGGACGCACGTGACCGAACTGTAAATGATTGACAATTGTAAATAATTAGCGGTAAGATACGGGCATGCGGCTGACGCCACAAACGCGTGCCGTGCTCCACTGGGTTCGTCGCCTCGGGCATGCGGCCAACAGCGAACTCTTACAATGTCTGCTCCCGGCGTTCCCCGAGCTCACGGCGACGACCGTCCATCGAATCACGAACCGTCTGGTCGAGGCCGGCGAGATCGCCCGCGGGCCGACGCTCGGCGGCACGACGCTCGATGCGAACCTCGCACCGCACGATCACTTCCACTGCACGAGCTGCGGCGGCATTCGTGACATCCTCGTCTCCGATGCGATCTTTGAAGATTTGCAAGCGCAGCTCGGCGAGAACCTCGTCCGCCGCGGCCTGCTCGTTACCGGCTCGTGCGAAGCCTGTTTGAAACCACGTCCGCCGCGCAGTCGCGCAAGGAGAAATTGACCGTGCCGATCGCAAAATTCATGTCGAGCCCCGCGGGACGCTTCGCTCGCGTCGCCGCCGGCGCCGCACTCATCGCCTGGGGTTACACGATGCATTCGACCGGCGGGGCCGTTCTCGCCATCGTCGGCCTCATCCCGATCGCTGCAGGCGCTTTCGATTTGTGCCTGCTCGGCCCAGTTTTCGGGCTACCGCTCAGCGGTCGCGGGATTCGCGAAGCGCGCGGCTAGCGAGAGGCACGCCGGCCGTATGCCGTCGAGCATTGTAGAGGTTGCGGGACCGTCTCGGCGCTCCCCAACTGTAGGCGTTTTCCATAGAGTCTGGCGTTTCTAGTACCCTACGGGGTATACTAAGCGCCTACGCCGGATCGAGCCGCATTCTCGGCTCGGATCGCGGCAGCCGAACCTATTCCGAAAGAGGAGCGCAGGATGCTCTCATGAGGGTCGTGATTCTCGGCGCCGGGATATCAGGGCATACGGCTGCCACGCGGCTGCGCGAACGCCTTCATCGGCGGCACGAGGTCATCGTCGTCTCGCCGAACAGTAAGTGGAATTGGATCCCGTCGAACATCTGGGTCGGCGTGGGCCTCATGCGCGGCGAGGACGTGACCTTCCCGCTCGCGCCCGTCTACCGCAAGCTCGGGATCACGTTCGTGCAGGCGAAAGCACTCGCCATCCATCCGGAGGGCGACACGCAGAGCGCGACACCGTTCGTCGAAGTCGAGCATACGAGCGGTGAGGCGCGAAGAGAGCGCATCCCATACGATTTTCTCGTCAACGCGACCGGACCGAAGCTCAGGTTCGAAGCGGTCGAGGGACTCGGCCCGGGCAACAACAGTCTTTCGGTCTGCACCTACGGACATGCGGAAGAGGCCGCGCGGGCCCTCGATCGCTCGGTTCAAAAGATGCTCGGCGGCGAGCGGCAGACGTTTCTGATCGGCACGAGCCACGGGCTTTGCACCTGCGAGGGTGCGGCGTTCGAGTATGTCTTCAACGTCGAATACGAACTGCGCCGGCGCGGCGTCCGCGAGCTGGCGGATATCATCTATCTCTCGAACGAGCATGAACTCGGCGATTTCGGCGTCGCCGGCTTGCACATGCAAGTGAACGGCTATTACACGCACAGCAAGATGTGGGCGGAATCACTCTACACCGAACGCGGGATTCACTGGATCACCCGCGCCCACGTCGAGCGGGTCGATCCGGGCGAAGTCCACTATGAAACCCTCGACGGCGAGCATCACACGCAACGCTTCGATTTCGCGATGTTGCTGCCGCCGTTCGGCGGCGTCGGCCTCTCGGCGTTCAATCGGGCCGGAGCCGACATCACGGGCGACCTCTTCGCGCCGAACGGCTTCATGCGCGTCGATGCCGATTATACGGCGAAGCCCTTCGAGGAATGGAAGGCGGCTGACTGGCCATCCTCATACCAAACCCCGCATTTCCCGAACGTCTTCGCGATCGGCATCGCATTCGCGCCTCCGCACCAGATCTCGAGGCCCTACGCGAGCCCGAATGGGACGCCGATCGTCCCCTCTCCGCCGCGCACCGGAATGCCCTCCGGCGTCATGGGATTGACGGTCGCCAGGAGCATCGCCGAAATGATCGAGCGCAACAGCCTGAGCACGGCGCACCATGCGTCGATGGCGCGCATGGGCGCAGCCTGCGTCGCTTCGGCCGGGGCGAGCCTGTTAGGCGGGACGGCAGCCGCGATGACGATGTACCCGATCGTCCCCGACTACGCGCGGTTCCCCAAATACGGCCGCGACCTGCGCTTCACGTTCGGCGAGATCGGCCTCGGCGCGCACTGGATCAAACGTATTCTGCACCACGCTTTTATCTACAAGGCCCAGGCGAAACCCGGCTGGACCTTCATTCCGGAATGACGAGCATGCTGAAAGAGGCCGCCAACGACGTTCCTGCGTCTAGAGAAGATGAGTCGTTCGCACCGTCGCCGACGCCGCGAACGAAGGCCCTCCGGACGTTTCTGCCATGGCAAGTCCTGCGCTTCATCGCGATCAACATCAAGATGTTCCAGATGATCACGAAGTCGCACGAATAGCACGCTCGAAGGCGCGGGCAACCTCCGCCTGAGGGCTGTCGGTTCGCAGGAAATCGATGAAGCGCTGCGCCGCAGGCGAGAGCGTTCGCTCCCGCAGGTGCACGATGCGAAACGTTCGCCGCAAGTCCACGTCGGCGATCCGGACGACGTGGATCCTTCCAGCCGCGGCGGCACGCTCGACGACGAGGTGCGAAAGCAGCCCGATCCCAAGGCCCGCTTCAACGGCCCGGGCGACGCCTTCCCCGCTCGAGAGCGCGAGCGCGATCGCCGGTTCGATGCCGGCCGAGCGCAGCACGCGATCGGCCAGGAGTCGCGTGCCTGAGCCCTCCTCGCGCGCGACGAACGTCTCCCCGCGCAGGTCGCGCGCCAGGACGGACGCGCGCTCGGAGAAGCGGTGCCCCGCTTGGGGGACGACGAGCGTGAGCTCGTCCATCGCGTACGCTTCCTCGGCCAGTTCCGGATCGTCGACCGACCCTTCAACGAGTGCGAGGTGGACGCGACGGTGCTTCACGTCGAGCGCGATATCCGCCGAATTCGCGATGCGCAGGTTGGTGCCGAGTGACGGATGCAGCGCGCGGAAGCGCGCGAGTTGCGGGGGAAGCGCGTAGTTCCCGATCGTGATCGTCGCTCCGAGCTCGAGCGTTCCGCTCTCGGCTGCGGCGAACGCTTTCATGTCGCGTTCCAGCGCCTCCAGGCCCTCTAAGAGCTCGCCGGCCCGGATTGCGAGAAAGGCTCCTGCGTCGGTCAAGATCGGGCGCCGGCCGGCCAGATCGAACAGGCGCGTGCCGAAATGCCCCTGCAACGCCTTCACGTGCTGCGTGACGGCCGGCTGCGTCACGTTCAAGGAATCGGCCGTGCGTGTAAAGCTCCCAAACTTTGCTAACCGGCGGATCGTTTCGAGTTGTGCGAGCGTCAGCGCCACGGCGATCCTTTATAAGACAAGATGTCGATAAGCGGTGAGAACTATGCCCTTGGCTTGGAGTTCCCCTCGCGCGGGTTTGCCGGTGGTCGCCCTCCGGTCTCCCGCCCGGCGCGCCTCCGGACACCGCCGGGGATTTCTTACGCCGCCTTAATCCGCGCGCGCGACGCGGCGGCGCTTGCGTGCGTTGAAAGGGCGAGCGCCTTCGCTCGGCCCGGAAGAGCTTCGGGCGGCGGGCGCGACGGGAGTCGGCGGATCGATGGATATCAAAATCGCGCGCGCTTTTGCGCCGGCGCTCGTTGCGGCGCCGCTGTTGGCCATGCTGCTCGGGGGCACCCCGGCGCTCGCCGACGATGACGCAGGGCCTGCGGTTGCGCGGATCAGCGTGATCCGGGGCGACGTGGACGTCCGGCGAGGGGATTCCGACGACGCCGTCGCCGCGGCAATCAACGCGCCGCTGATGGCCGGCGACTATCTCTCGACGCACGACGGCTCCGTGGAGGTTCAGTTCGACTACGGCAACGCGCTGCGCGCCGGAGGCGATTCCGAGCTGCGCTTCACGCGCCTGGATGCCGCAAACGACGCGGTGCAACTCGCGCAAGGCACGGTCGAGCTGCGCGTCTACCAGCTGACGGATGCCCGCCCGGAGATCGACACGCCGTCCGCCGTGGTTCGGCCTGAAGGGCCGGGGAGCTACCGCGTGACCGTCACGGGCGACGGCGACACGCTCGTCACGGCCCGCGCGGGGCGGGTCGACGTCGTTTCGCCGCGGAGCGTCTCCACGGTGGACACCGGCAGCACGGCGCTCGTGCAAGGCTCCGCCTCAGATCCGTCGTTCCAAATCGTGGACAGCGTCCCGCGTGACGAGTTCGATCAATGGAACGACGAGCGCGACCGCTACGCGGAAGGCGCCCGCAGCTACGACTACGCGGGCGTGGGGATCGCCGGTGCGGCCGATCTCCAAGCGTACGGACATTGGGTGTACGTGCAAGGATACGGAAACGTTTGGTCGCCGTATGCCGGCGCGGATTGGGCGCCGTATCAGGCCGGCCGCTGGGTGTGGGAAGGCTATTACGGCTGGACGTGGGTGAGCGATGAGCCGTGGGGCTGGGCGCCCTATCATTACGGCCGCTGGTTCTACACTGCGGGTTACGGCTGGTGCTGGTATCCCGAGCCGGTCCACGTGCATCCGGTCTGGCGCCCGGCGCTCGTCGCGTTCTTCTCGTTCGGCGGCGGCGGGGGGCTGAGCATCGGCTTCGGCAATGTCGGTTGGGTGCCGCTCGCGCCGCACGAGGCGTTCAATCCCTGGTACGGCCGGCGTTACGTCAATTCCACGACGATCGTGAACAACACGACGATCGTAAACAACACGACGAACATCACGAACGTCACCGTGTATCGGAACGCGAGCGCCCCCGGCGCCGTCAACGGGGTTTCGCATCAGGACTTCGCAGGCGGACAATTCCATCACATCGTCCGCGTGAGTCCCGTCGAAATGCGCAACGCCGCCCCGGTGCAAGGGGTGCTGCCCGTCGTGCCGACGACGGCGAACCTGCGGCTGAGCGATCGCCCCGTGATCCGGCGGGAAGGTGCCGCGCCCGTCACGGCGCACTTCACGCGATTCGCCGCGCCGGCCGTGCAGGTGCGCCCGTTCAGCGCCGAGCGGTCGGAAGTGCAATCCGCCGCGCTGCGCCAGTATCCGAACCACGCGACCGAGATCCTGCGCGAGTCGCAAACGCCGGCCGTGAAGGGAGCGGCTCCCTCGCCCGCGTGGCAGCGCTTCGACCAGGGGCGCGGCGCGAGTCCGAAGGCCGGCTCGACGGTGCCCGCGATCGACGGGAACGCGCCGCTGCATACCGCCCCGCCGCTACGCAGGGACGTAACGCCGGAGCTGCGCGCGCAACCAACGCATACGCCGCTCGCGAGCCCGGAGCCGCTGCGCACGCCGTTCGTGCGTCCGGAGCCGCTGCGCACGCCGTTCGTGCGTCCGGAGCCGCTGCGCACGCCGTTCGTGCGAACTGAGCCGCTGCACACGCCGGCCGTCAATCCGGAAACGTTCCGCGCGCCGGTCGTCCACTCGGAACCCGTGCATCTGCCGGCGCTGCACACCGCGCCGCCCCCGGTGCACACGGTAGCGCCGGCGCACACTCCGCGTCCGCGTCACGAAACCAAGCACTCCGAAGATACGGCCTCGCCGAAGGCTCGCTAGAGGAGGCCGGGGCGCGCGATCAGGGTTTCTCGGCGCGCCCCGTCTTCTCGGTGAGGCGGATGCGGAAAACGACCCCGCCATCGACGATCTTTGGTTCGCTCGAATCTTCCAGCACCGGCGGCATCGTCGGCTGGAACCGCGCGATCAGCGCGAGCATGGCGCGCTCCGCATCCTCACCGGACAACTCCTCGTACGTGCCGTAGGCGATCACGCTCTCCCAATCGCGCAGGCCGTGGGTTCGATCGACTTCGAAGCACACGCGCGGATTCGCGCGCATGATCTCGATCTTTTTGCCGTCGAGGGAATGGCAGTAGATCGCGCCGCCCTCATACGCGTAGGTCATCGGGACGACGTAGGACTCGCCGTCGAGGCTACAGCCGATGCGGCCGACGCGCTCTTCCTCAAGGACGTTCTCGACGTCGGCCTCGCTCAATAAATCGGCCATGACAAATACCCCCCGGACATGAGAGCGTTTCGCCGGTTTCGGATTGTTTCGCGACGTTTCCCTTTCGCCGGCATTGACTTGTGACCAGCCGGGGGCTAGCGTAATCCGAAAACGGAGGTATCATGGCTGACGAGATTCGGCGGGTCCAGCATTTTGCGATCGATATCGACGACGCGGCCGGCTCGGCCGCGCACGTCTTCGGCCTCCTGCGTGACGGCGATGCGAACCTGATCGCGGCGTGGGGTTACTCCACGCGCGGGGGAAAGGCTCGGCTCGAGCTCATTCCCGACGACGCCGACGGGTTCGCGGCCGCCGCCAAGGCGGCAGGCATCGCGTTCACGGGTCCCCAGACGGCGTTTTACGTGACCGGCGAGGACCGGCGCGGCGCGCTCGCGGGGATCACCGAACGGCTGGCGGCCGCCGGCGTCAGCCTCAGCGCCGCGCAAGCGGTCTCGGACGGCCGCGGGCGCTTCGGGGCGGTCGTCTTCGTCGGTCCCGGCGATCTGCAGAAAGCTGCGACGGCGCTCGACTCGCGATAGGGCGCGCCGTTTGAACCTCGAACCGCGGTCAAGCGTATGCGCGGTGCGATCCGCCATGCCCTGACCACTTGCGAGGAGACGAAACGCGACCATGAGGGCGCTCTGGAACGGAGCCGTGCTCGCCGAGAGCGACGAGACGGAAGTCGTCGACGGGAAGCACTATTTTCCGCCGGATTCGATCGACTACCGGCACTTCAAGGCATCGGACACCCACTCGTCCGATCCGCAGCGCGGGGTCGCGAACTTCTATACGCTCGAGGTCGCCGGGAAGCGTCTACCCGACGCCGCGTGGTTCTACCCGGCGCCGCTCGACGTCGACGAGATCACCGGGTATATCACGTTTGCGCCGGACGTGGAGATCGCGGACGGATCCGTCTAGGAGTTTGGCGGGCTTGAAGGGACGCGAATCGACTCTTTCGCGGGAGAGCCAGTCGTGATCGGCCACCGCCGACATGAAGTGGGTGGTCTCACCTCGCTCCCTTCAAGCCATCGCCAGCGTGTGCAAGCGTTTGAGGTTCCAGGCTGTGCAGCCCAGGAGAAACTCTCCGCTGGCTTTTCGATGGCCGCGAAGCAAGAACTGACGGAAGCCCAAGGCGCGCTTGAGATTCCCGAAAACGGGCTCGACGGTGCATTTTCGCAGGGCGAAGATTGCACGGCCTTCCGGCGTTCGCAGCCGGTACAACATTTGCGCCAAAGCAGAGGCTCCAGGCTTCGGAGCTTTTGGAACGCGGAATCGCCGCAGGCCCCAATGATGGCGATCGCGCTTGGGAGCGATGTACGGCACGACCCCGCTCTCGACGCACAACTCAACGTTGAGTTCGCTGAAGTAGCCGGCGTCGGCCAACAACTCGTGCGGCTTGCCGACCGGCAGCGCCGTAAGTTTTCGCAGCATCGGCTTGAGCAGACGGCAATCGATTGGGCGCTGGCTAAGTTCAGCGCCGACGATCAACAGAGAACCGGTGTCGACGGCGGCCTGCCCGTTGTAAGCCTGAACGAACCCTTCGGAACTCGGCATGATGCGCGATTCCGGATCGGTCAAGTTCACTTGAGCCTCCGGACGAACGCAATCCTTCGGCCTCTTTGGCGCCCTGATCTTGCGGCCGATCTTCTCCGCGATCCGGTCGCGATCGGCCACCACGTCCCGGTACTCGACGTGTTCCTGGGTTTGGCGCTCCGCTTCGCGCGCCTTGATCCGCTCTTGCGCCTCAGCAATGGCTTTGAGGCGATCTTCGCGGCGTGCGATTTCCGCAGGAATATCGATCCCGCCGTCGCGTTCGTCGGCCGAGTCGGCCGCCTCGGCGAGTTCCAGCATCCGGCGCACTTCTCGCTTCAGCTGAACTTCAAGCCGGTTCGCACCCTTCAAGCTGAGCGCGCGATGCTTGGATGCGTTCGCCTTGATCTTGGTGCCGTCCAGGCTTACCCGGCCGACTTCCAAGCACCCCAACTCTTTGGCGACAATCAGGATCTGATTGAACAGAGCCTCAAGATGCGGAAAGAAGCGGCGCCGGAAGGCGCAGATCGTGTCGCGGTCGGGATGCGTGTTCGCCGCGATATATCGAAAGGCCACCGATTCGTACGTCGCCGCTTCGATCTTCCGGCTCGCTCGCAGGCCGGTCGCGTACGAGTAAAACAGCAGCGCCACCATCATCTCCGGATGGTACGCAGCCGAACCGCGGCCGGAGTACGAGTCCCGCAGCGGACGCAGATCCAAGCGCGATACCACATCGACGACAAACCGCGCCAAGTGCTTCTCCGGAAGCCAATCCTGGACGCTCGGAGGCATCAGAAATAGCGTGTCACGATCGAACGAAACGAAGTTGTCCCCCATACCCCAATTCTACCATTTGGCGGCCACAAGTCCGCCAAACTCCTAGCTCGTCGCTGGGGCCGATTCGATCAGCGTATCGGCGTCCGGCAGCCCGTTCGGCGCTCCGCACGCGCTGATCTCGCCGTGATGGTGGCCTTCGTGCTCGGAGGCCGCTAGGAACTCGTCGGCGGACGGCAGGTCGTTCGGTGCCGCGCAGGCGCTGATCGAAGGCATCGAGATCGGCGCTGCGGCCTTTGCCCGCGGCGCGTTGTAGGTGATCGCGGCGCTGAGTTCGGGTTGGGCCGCCTTCTGCTCCGCGATCTGCGCTCGCGTGAGGATCTTCGTCTCGTCGAAGCCGAACTGCACTTCGGTGTTCAAGCCGCGGAACTTCAGCCGCTCGAGGTCGTAGAACTTCTTCGTGGCGGTCGTCTTCGCGAACGCGCGCAGGCACCCGAGCATGTATTTCCGCTTGAAGCGGTCCTTGATCCACGGGTATCTGAAGAAGGCGCTGCCCGCGTAGAAGCGCGCGTAATTCTTGAGCACGCCCTTGAGCACGTCCTCGCGCTCGATCGCATCCGGTTTCATGATCGGCGTGACGAAGTTGTATTTCGAGTAATCGCGGATCTCCACGCGATCGCCCAAGTCTTCGAAGAGCTCGGCGAACGGCCACGGCGTGTACATGTTCCAGTTCGCCATGTCGACTTTCCAATCGATCGCGAGCCGGTAGGTTTCCTCGATCGTTTCCTTCGTCTCGCCCTCGAGGCCCATGATGAACTGTGCTTCCGCGACCATGCCCGCGTCGCGGATCAATTTGATCGCCTTTTTGTTCTGCTCGATCGTCGTCTGCTTGCGGAAGAGATCGAGCTTCATCTGCGCGGCCGCCTCGGTGCCGAGCGAGATGTGCATCAAGCCGGCCCGGCGGAACATCGGCAAGAGATCCGCATCGCGCAAGATATCGGTCACGCGGGTGTTGATTCCCCAATGAACCTTGATGTTGCGCCGGATCATCTCCTCGCAGAACGCGATGAACTTCTTGCGATGGATCGTTGGCTCTTCGTCCGCGAGGATGAAGAAACCGACCTTGTAATCGCGGACGAGGATCTCGATCTCGTCGACGAACTTCTTCGGATCGCGGGTGCGATACTTACGCCAGAACTTCCACTGCGAGCAGAAGCGGCACGTGAACGGACAACCGCGCGCGAAATTCGGAACCGCGACGCGCGTGTTCATCGGAATGTAGATGTACTTGTCCCACTTGAGCAGGCTCCAGTCGGGCGTCAGCGTGTCGAGATCGGCGATGACCGGGTGCGCGGGCGTCGCGATCAGCTTGCCGTCTTCGAGATACGCGATCCCCTTGATCGTGCTGCGGTCCGCCAGGATCGTCCCGGCTTCGATCGAGCGAAGCAGGTTGACGATGATCTCCTCGCCCTCGCCGCGGACGATGTAATCGATCCACGGGGCCTCGGAGAGGACCTGCCCGTACATGAACGTCGGGTGGATGCCGCCCAGGATCGTCATGACGCCGGGGCAGGCCTCTTGGGCGACTTTGAGCGTCTCTTGCGCCTTGTAGATCATGGGCGTGATCGCCGTCGCCAGGACCACGTCGGGCTGCTTCTTGCGGATGATCTCGCGCAGCGGATCGTGATCGATGTTGAACGCCATCGCGTCGAGGAACTCGACGTCGGGGAAACCGCCGTGGCGGATCGCCCCGCCGATGTACGCCGCCCAGCCCGGGGGCCAGTTTCCTGCGATCTCCGCGCCGCCCGCATGGTAGTTCGGCTGGATCATCAGGATGCGCATCAAGAGCCTCCGGAGTGGGGTACGAGCGAGGGGCGCCGGGCGTCAAGGCAGAGAGCCGGGGACGCGGCGTCATTTATGATACGCGCGGGCTGGGCCGCTGTTCGTGACCTAGGTCCCAGCGCGGGCCCCAATCCGGCCGGGGGGCGGCCGGCAGCGCGGCTCGGGCCGGGTGGTCCGGCGATCCCGCGCCCGAGCGTCGGCAAGGCCGCGCGGGCCCGAGCGTGAACGCCCCTGACATGGTCGCTCAGACATCGGCCCAGTTTCCTCTTGATCCGGCCGCGACGTGCTGGGACGCTATCGTGATCGGCTCGGGGAGCGGCGGCATGGCGGCCGCGGCGGCCCTCGCGCAGCTGAACCGCCGCGTCCTCGTCCTCGAACGGCAACACGAACTCGGCGGGTCGACGAACTCGTTCTCGCGCGACGGCTTCACGTGGGATGTCGGGCTGCATTATCTCAGCGAGGCGGGGCCGGGGCTCGATGCGGTCGGCACGCTCGCGTGGCTCTGCGGCGGTCCGGTCGAGGTGTTCCAGTACGACGACATTTACGACTACGTGCATCTCCCGGACGGCTTCGAGTTCGGGTTCAGGCGCCCCGAAAGCGCGCTGCAAGAGCAGCTGAAGGCGAGCTTCCCGGATTCCGCCGCCCAGCTCGATGCCTACTTCGGCACGCTGAAGGCCGCTGCGAACGCATTCACCGCCTCGTTCATCCTGCGCGGGCTGCCGGAGCCGCTCAAGCCGTTCTACGCCGCCGTCCATCGCCGCGCGATCGACCGCTGGTGCGGGATCAGCGTGCACGAGATGCTCGAGCGAATGATCGGCGACCCGCGCCTGCGCGCCGTCCTCGGGGCGCAATGGTGCGACTACGGAGCGATCCCCGCCGAAGCGTGCTTCGGGATGCAGGCGAAGGTGACGCGCAGCTTTTCGCGAGGCGCGTTCTACCCCGTCGGCGGCGCCGCGGGGCTCACGCGGCGGATGCTCGCGGTGATCGAAAGCGCGGGCGGACGCGCTCTGGTCGACGCGCGGGTCGACGAGATCCTCGTGGAGGGCGGTGCGGCGGCCGGAGTGCGAACGAGCGACGGCACGATCGTTCGCTCGAAGCGCGTCATCTCGGATGCCGGCATCTTGAACACCGTCGGGCGCTTGCTCCCCGAAAGCTGGCGCGACTCGGCGTGGGCGAAGGAGATTCTCTCGTTCGCTCCGTCGCACAGTGCGGTCGTGATGCATCTCGGCTTCGAAGGCGATATCGCGGCGCACGGCGCGACCGTCCACAATCATTGGTTTTTCGAAACGTGGGATCAGAATGCGAACCTCTGGCAGGATCCGTTCGGTCCAGGCGAATCGCCGATGATGTTCGTCTCGTTCGCATCGTTGCACGATCCCGCGTACGATCCCGGGCCGCGCTCCAAGCACACCGCCGACCTGATCGTGATGACGAATGCCGATGCGTTCACCGGCTGGATGGGCCCGCGCGACGCGGCGGCGAAGGCGGATTATCGGCAAAAGAAAGCGGTGCTGGAAAAGAAGCTGTTGGCGCAGTTCGCGCGGTACTTCCCGAAGCTCGCGCCGCTCGTCGTCTACCACGAGCTCTCGACGCCGGCGACGGTCGCTTCGTACACGGGCGCGCAACGCGGCGCGATCTACGGCATCGAGGTGACGCCGCGGCGCTTCCTCTCGCCGCATCTCGGACCGTACACGCCGATCAAGGGCCTCTACATCGCCGGGCAAGACGTCGTGACGCCGGGCGTCTTCCCGGCGATGGTCGGCGGCGTGATGGCCGCGGGCGCGATCGATCCACGGGCGCTCGCGCACCTGCCGTTCAGAGTGGCGCTGGGCCTCTCTTGAAAGGCTAGTCTCATCGTCACCCTGAGTCTCTCGAAGGGTGAGCCGAACAAAATGAATCGCGGGCGGGGGCTAAGAACATCGGCGGACGGCGGTCAGCCGCGCGCCGCAAGCAAGAGGAGACCAGATGCCAGACCAGCAGGGCCAAACGCAGAGTGCCGCATTGCAGATCTTGGGCCGGATTTACGCGCACGAGGTCGCGGGGATCATCCGCTATCTGCATTACTCCTTCCTGATCATGGGCCATAACCGGATTCCGATCCAGAAGTGGCTGCGCGAACAAGCCGATGAAGGGATCGCGCACAGCGTCTTGATCGGCGAGAAGATCACGTCGCTGGGGGGAGAGATCCCCGTCATCGTGGCGAGCGCCGGCGAGTCGCACGCGCGCACGCTCGATGAAATCCTCAGGGAGGCGCTCGAGTTCGAAGAACAAGCGCTGCGCGCCTATCGCGAACTCGCGACGGAAGCGGCGGCAACGGACGACATCGCGCTCGAAGAGTTGGCGCGGCAGCAGATCTTCAGCGAACAGGACCATGTCGACGCGGTTCGCAAGATGCTGCGCCGTCCGAACTGACGCGCTCAGCTTCGCGGATTTTCGTTGATGTCTCCTTCAGCCTCTCGAAGAAGCGGCGAGTTCAGGCCTTGGACGGCAGTCGTGGTAGCGTCGCGAAGACGCCGCAGGATACGGCCGCGGCGCGACCCCGAACCAGTCGCAGCGCCTTGCCGATGCCGGCGAAGCGCCAGCGTGGCGCTCGCGGCCGCTCGAGGCGCTCTGCGAGCACCCACGCCGCGGCGAACAGCATCAACGGGAGATGCCGTGCCGATGCGGCGCTGACGAGCAGCATGAAGCTCCAGCACGATCCCGCACACCAGGTCGCGTAGGACGCGCCGTAGCGCGCGACGCTCCAGTCGCCTGCGCGACCGAAGGCGAGAATCGCCGGACGCGCGTGACAACCGTTGAGGCAACGTTGTTTGAGCGGCGACGTCTGCCACAGTAGCGCCAAGGCCGCGACGAAGCAGAAGGTGACCGTCGGATTCGGCGCGAGGAAGCGAAGAGCGAACGCCGCCGCCAGGATGGGAACGCCCGCGATGAGCCACACCGCGAAGTATGCGGCAAGGAAGATCGCGAGCGCCCACGCGCGGCGGTGCGCGAGGACGCGGCTGCCCACGTGCGCGAGCGGAGCGCACAGCGCGGGCAGCATCATCGCGGCGACCATCAGCGTCCAACCGCAAGCAAGTGCAGCCGGCGGGTTCGCCGCCAGCATCAAGTGCACGGCAGAAGCGCTCACCATCGGTTCAACGCTGCGGACGCCGCACAGCATGGGAGCGCTCACGCCCGACCGCGCGACGGCGAGCCACGCCCAAGCGGCACCGCTCGCCGCCAGGACGGGGAGTCTGACGCAACGGCGTGCGCGCGCCGCTTCCGTCACCGGCGCCGTTTCATCGACCTTGGCGATACAGGCTGATGCGCCCGACGCTCACATTCGCCGCATCCGGCACCGGCTTGGCCGGTACGATGCGTACGTCGACGGCGTCCTTCTCCAGATTGCCCTCCAGGTGCAGGTCCGATGCGATCCTCGTGATGTCGAGGACGAAATTCAGGCCGGCTCCCGCATGGTCGCCGTCAGGTTTGCTCGCCTTGCGCACGCCGAAGAGCGCGACGCTGCCGGCGAGCCGTTCGGGATGGTCCGCAGGATTCGTGCCTTGGGGCACACCGACGTACACGTTGAAGCGCGTCGCGTCGGAGAGGCCCGTGACGTTCTCCAGATTGAGAAAAACGCGATCGCGTTCCGAGTCGGGCACGGCCGCCGCGAACGTGGCGGTCACCTTGCGCCGCGTTGCCGGATCCAGCTTGACCGAGGTCGCGACCTCGGACCCGAGGACGTTCAGCCCGCCCTGGCTGGCACCGACCAACTCGACGTTCTTGCCTGGCCCCACGGGCGCTCCTCCCCCGCTTCCGCCGCCGCCTCCGGCGCGCGCGGCCGGCGCCGGAGGTGGTCCGGGAGCAATCGGCTGCGCCGGCGCTCCGGCCGGCGAGAAATCGTCGTACGTATAGCCCAGGTTCGACAGATCCGTCATTCCCCCGGGCGTGTAGGTCCAGGTCGATGCATCCGGTTTGGGCATGACGAAGGCGCGCTCGCCGATCTTCGCCGGCCCGTCGATCCAGTTCGCGTCCGAGGGATCGGCACGTGCGCCCGACTGCTGCAGCCAGACCTCCCAGAGACGATCGATGTTCGCGTGATGCAGCCAGAAGATCGGATCCAGCCCCGCGGTATCGGGATCCGACATCAACCCCGGCAGTTGCCGGCCGGACGGATCCTGGCCGCCGACGAGCACGTGTACCATGTCATGCGGTTGCGACTCCAAGTCGCCATGCGTCGCTCCGCCGTGTTCGAAACCGGTATCGACACCGCCAAAGCCCGGCGAACCGCCGTTGCCCGGCCCCGTGAAGTCCGTGTCGCCGAGAGCGCTCAGATTCACTTGCGAAAGATCGATGAAGACGTTTCCATCGTTGTTCGGGCCGAAGCGCTGGGCGACGTAGAGCGCATTCGGCGTGCCGTCCGGCAGCTGCTTCGCCGCGAAGGCGGGCGGCAACGCTGATTGCCCGGTCTTGAAGTAGTTCCAGTACGGAAGCGTCCAGTCTGCGGGGCCGCCGAGTTTGGCCACCGTCGCGCGCACGTTCTCCTCGAACATCAAGAGATAGCCGCGGTGCCAGGGCAGGAAGTACCAGGTGCCATGCTGGCACTGACTCCAGAACGTATCTTGAACGCCGCTTGCCGGCTGCGATTCGCCAGACGCGAGATATCCCTGTTGGCGCCAGAGACCGTCGTCGATGCCGTGCATGGCCCCGTAGAAACGCCAGCTCGTCGGATCGGTGAGCGGTCGCGTCTGCATGTCGGCGACGGCGCGTGCGTACCAAAGAATCGGATCAGCCCAATCGTCTCCGAGCTCCCACACGTTCTTGCGAATGTTCATCTCATGCGTACCTCGCGGTGAGCATCGATGCGTTGGTGTGCAGCGGCTTAGGAAAAACGCGCGAGTTCACTCGCAATTCAAAATCGGTTGAGGGACGTTAAGTGAGGGCCGGATGCGTTCCTCGATCAGTAGTACGAAAGCACTAATCGCAGCACAGTCAGTTCGCACTCCTTTCCGAGCGTGTCGGTGAAGCGTTCGAACCCGTCACGGTCCGTGCTTTCGAAAATCATCGAAGACGGAGAGCATTAGGTCAGGATGAGACCTTCAAGGCTGCAGTCATCCGCGATCTCCGGGTGAATCGCCGCCGCGAAGCGCTCGGCCGTATCGATCAGGCGGGGGCTCGGGCGATTCGCGTACCAGTGTCCGTCGAGCAACGCCACGCGGCGTCGCTTTGCGAACGCACTCCAGCGCCGTTCCGAGCGGCGCAGATCTTCGAGAGCAGTTGCGGCCGCCTTCAAGCGCATGCCCGGCAGCGCGACGATGACGACCTCCGGATCGGCCGATGCCAGTTGTTCCCACGAGATCGCGCGCGCATCGGCGCCGGGGAAGGCGACGACGGGCAGCCCGCCCGCGAGTTCGATGAGTTCCGGCGTCCATTGGCCGCTCCCCATCAGCGGATCCGTCCAAATCAGGACCGCGGTTCGCCGCTTCGGGAGCGCCGCCGTGCGCCGCGCAAGCGCTTGCGCGCGCGCTCGCAATCCGGCGACGAGTTCGGTGCCGCGCTGCGCGACCCCGGCGGCCTCCGCGACGGTGAGGATGTTCGCGTAGACGTCCTCGAGCGAACGCGGTTCGAGAAAGACGACGTTCGGATGTCCCTTCATCCGCTCGGTCGCGCGCACGACGGTCTCCGGGGCGACGAAACATACGCTGCAGGACTGTTGCGTGACGATCAGGCCGGGTTCGAGCCGCTCGATCGCCGCGACATCGACGTCATAGAGGCTCCCGCCGGCGTGGAGTGTCTCTTTCACCTTCCGATCGATCGCCGCCGAGCGGCTCTCGCCGGGAGCGCGCCCGCCGGCGAGCAGCAGCTTCGTCACGCGCGGCAGGCCGGCCACGTCGGCCGGGAAGTCGCAATCGTGCGTGACGCCGGCCAGGGCGTCGCGCAAGCCGAGCGCGCAGACGATCTCCGTCGCCGAGGGCAGGAGGCTGACGATCCGCATCGTCACGACGGAGCGCGACGAGCGCGCCAAGCAGCGAAGCGCACGAGAACAGCGATTTCTCAGCGAGCAGTGCGCGCCTGCTCGCCGAGAAACCGGCGGTTCAGCGGGTCGAGAGTTCGAACGTGACGGTCCGGCCGGGGGCGGGGTAGCCGTAGACCGGTTCGTAACGCTCGTTTCCGAGATTCTTCACGCGCAACGATGCGACGGCGCCCTTCGCGAAGCGATAGCGCACGTACGCATCGCCTAACGTGTAGCCGTCGTAGGGGTCCGGTGCCACCGTCGCGTCGTTCAAACGCGGGGCGACGACGCGGACGCGTGCGCCCCAGGCGACGGGCCCGCCGTCGAAGTCGCGTTCGAGGCCGAGCGTCGCGACGATCGGCGGCGTGCTCGGGAGGCGGCTCTCGAGGTTCGTTGCGTCGAAACCGAGCGCGCGATAGAGGTTCGTGACGCTCGTCGTGAGGCGGACGTGATGGTAGGCGCGGGTGTTTGCCGTGAGTTGCAGACCGCTGACGGTCGAGCGGCTGATGTTCACCGGCTCGCAGAGGAAGCTCGCGTTGCAAACCGTCGAGATCAGGTTTGCGCCGCTGCGCCCGAAGTAGCCGAGGGAGACTCCGCCTGCGAGCGTCGGGAGGGCGAAGGTGACATCGTAATTGGAGAGTCGCTCGGGAACGAGGTTGGGGTTCCCGAAGCCGGGATAATAAAGTTCGTCAAAATCCGGCACGCGAAAGGATTCCGCAACGTTTGCGCTGATGCGTGCTTGCCCGAGGCCGGCCTTCACGCCGAACGACGGAGCGATCGCGCCCGCATGCGGCGAATCGTTCTCCGCGCGCAAGCCGAACGTCAAGCGCGTCGCTTTCGCGGGAAGATAACCGATCTGCGCGTACGCGGCCGCTTGCGACTGCGCGACGCCGAACTCCGGGAAGCCGAACGCTCCACCCTGCGAGAGCAGGCCGCTTGCCCGGGCCAGATCGATGCCGGTAACGAGATCGTCACGTGCGCCGGAGAGGGCATAGCGAAGCGAGGCCTGCGTTCGGCTATCGAAGGTATCGCTCTCCCCTCCGAACGCGGTGCGGTCGATGTATGCCAATCGCTGATTGGAGCCGGCTGCGGTGAACGTGAGCGTTCCGGCTCCGGCGGAGCGCGCGAGATCGATTTGCCCGTCGTTTTGCGAGGTCTGCTGGCGATTGTCGGGCGTCGCTCCGAACTGGAGCGAACCCGGGACTCCGAGCGCGATCGAAGTGCTGCCGCCGGAGAGGCGCGCCGTCCAGCCGTCCGCGAGCTTCGCGGAGTACGAAAGGCGCAGCGCGCTCTGCAGCGCGTCGTCGTTCGCGCGCGTGCCGGCGGGCTGAGCCGCCGTTCCCGGGAAAGCGAAGGCCGGATAGTCGTACTGATTCTGCGCGACGTGCCGCTCGAGCGAGACGACGAGCCCGCCTACGCCGAACTGGCCGGCGACGTCGTTGTCTCCGAACGTGCCGGTCGAGAGCCGAACGTACGGCTGTGCCGCCTTCGTGGTCCCGATCAAATTGATGACGCCGCCGGTCGCACTCGAACCGTAGAGCGTTGAAGAACCGCTTTCCACGATTTCGATGCGCTCGATGCCGAGCGTCGAAAGGGAGCCGAGATCGAACGATCCGATCGAGCCCAGATTGAGCGGAACGCCGTCGCGCAACACGAGTGTTTGCGAGGACGTCGTTCCGCGAATCCCCAGATTCGTGGTCGAACCGAAGGCGCCGTATGAGAAGACGTTGACGCCGGGAACATCACCGAGCGCCTCGGAGACGCTGCGCCAACCCGCGCCTTCGATCGTATGGCGATCGACGACGAACGTCGGACGCGTCGTGTTGGAAATCGGTTCCGTTTGCCGGTCGCTGGTAAAGACACGGCCGATCTCGGGCAGATCCGCGGGTGCGGAACTCGCAGACGGCGATGGGGAGGGAGTAGCCGGAGCGGGGCCGGCCGCCGAAGCCGGCGCGGCGCTTGCGCCCGCGGCGCAAGCAGCAAGGAGAAGCGCGGCAATAGTGCCGGCGCGTACGATCTTCATCGGAGACACAAACCTTTTCGCGAGGTTGAAGTGTGAGCTTTGGCTCGCGCGCCGGTATCCTGACTCCGCGGATCGATGCCTATGTGCCGTGCGCCTTCCGAATCCGAAGACCGTGACGCCCGGCGGCTCCCCGCTGACAGTGGCGCGACCGTGCCGGCTTCTCACCGGCTTCCCGCGCACGCGAACCCGGATGCTCTTCTTGCCGATGAGCGCCGTTCCTGGTCCCTCGCGCGGATCGCGCGAAAGCGGCTATTCGAGGAAGCGCGGCTTCACGAGCTCGACCAGCATGCTCGCTCCGATCGCGAATGCTCCTGCGAAGATGAACAGGCCGAATTCACGGACGCCTGCGCGATTGCGGTCTTGCCAGCGTACGACGACGGCCGCTGCATCTTCGGTCAGTTCGCATTCGGAAGGCCCGCGCAGAGCGACCCCTGCTCCTTCGAAGATCGGCTTCTCGACGGACGCATCGAAGCGCAGCGTGTAACGCTCGACCGGATGCATTCGTGCGTCGCCCGGGATGAACTGCTCGCCGCCCGTCTGCGTGAAGAAGCGATAGCCCCCTAGCACGCCCAGTCGCAGCGCGGAGAAGTCGTCGCGGTGGGCGCCGGTCTCCACATCGCAATCCTGACGCGTCACCGCGGTGTCGAAGGTGCCTGCGAACACGTTTGTATCGCCGGCCGGTCGGCCGTCCGCGCCGACGGCCTGCACGCGGACGGCGCCGCTCGCAGGCAGTGCATGCAGCCCTTGCAGGGAACCGGCGTGCGGAGAGCATCGCAAGATCGCGTTGCTCGCGAGATAGACTTCGCCGATCGGACCGTTCGCCCTGATCTCGATGCGGACGCGGCCGGCGTCGACGCCTTGGAAGAGAAGCTCGACGTGCGGCGGCGTGTCGGGCGTCTGCGGCGGCGCCGCGCGGTACACCGCCACCACCAGCGGGCGCGCGTCGGCCGAATACGGTAGCGTGAGCACCTTCGCCCCATACAGTGCTGCACCGATGATGATGAAGCCGAGGCTCCCCCAGACGATCGCTCGGCTAGCGCGCGGCGACTTGAGCGACCTCGACCGGCACGACGGCGTAACGCCCGAGTTGGTCGTAGATGACGACGGCGCCGCGGCCGCGTTCGTGCACGCGGATCGTGCACGTGCCGCGCGGATCTTGCCTCTCGACGGATGCGACGCGCGAGTCCACGCTCATCGCCCAAACGTTTCCGCCGCGCTCGCTTCGACGCGTGACCGCTAGCGCAACCGCTTCGCCGGGCCTTGCGGCGATGTGCGAGCGGTCCATCGCCAAGCCCTCGCCGCGTGACGCCTCCCACCAGGGCCGGCCCTGGGACCCATCGGCCACGCGAGCACCCAGTTGCTCGAGGACTCTGCGAACCATCGCCGTTTCCCCGTCCGAACCGGCCCGGATCCCGTGTTCGCGCGTCACGATCGCAACCGCCGCGTCCGCGAGCGCGACGCAGTGCGCCCGATCCGATACGAAAAAGTTGTTGTCTTCGCAGGGCGTGACCTCGCGTTGCCCGCAGCGCACGCAGGTCACGACGTCTTCTTCCGCACTTGCCGTGACGTAGCCGGTCCGAGCGCGAAACACGACGAGCGCTTGCGGCGTGCGGATTTGCATCGTTGCGTGGGGGACCGCGGCATTCAGGCGCACGGTCCCGCTCGAGAGGCGCAGCCGCACCGGGCTTTCAAGCGCGGCGTGCGTGCTTTGTTCGATCTCCAGCTTCGCGCCGTCCGCGAAGCCCAAGCGCGCCGTGGCGGCCGGCCCCGTTTCAATTTCGCTCGTGCTCGCGAGGACGTCGCCGGCCCTGGGCGCGATGGTCGCTCCGAGAAGCGCGATGCGAACGTCTCCGGTCGTTCCGAGCAGCACCGGTCCGCCCGCCGGGGCGGAACCGGAGTCTGCCGCGGCGAGCCGGCGCTCGAGATGATGTGCCACGCCCGTGGTCGCTGGAAAGAACGCAAGGCAAGCGAGGAACGCGAGGGCTGCGATGGCGATACGCGGCAAACGCATGGCCGGCTCCTTGCTGGCGTTTCGAGCGGGGGGATTCTTACCTTAGCCGCTCGACGGGCGCCGGCGCAAGGGCGGGATTTCCCACCGCATGCCCTACGAACTTAGGAAATGCGCAGGCGCACCGCTTGCTGGGCCGTCTCATGGGAATCCGGCGCCGTTGAAACGACGGTGACGGCGACCGTACCGCCGCGCACGGCGTTGATCGTGACGTCGAATGAGAAGTTGCCCCTCGCGTCCGCGGTCGTATCCCCGCTATAGCTGCCGGTACCGAAGGAGAAACCGGGGATCGCGTTCGCCACCGCACCGGCGGTAACGTGGACGCGAGAGTTCGGACGCGTCGTTCCGCGAATGACGAACGTCGAATCCACGTTGGAGCCGCTGGCCGGCGACGAGAGCCGCAGGAAATTCGCGACGGCGGCTTGTCCACCGCTCCCGGTCACGAAACGCCAACTGCGATCGAACGGTTGCCCGCTGTCATCGACGCCGTGCACGTCCACGCGATGCTCGATGTTTTGCAGCGGTGAGGGCGGCGCGAAGACGATCCCGCTCTGCGAACGGGTCGCCTGAGACGTTACGTCCAGCCCGTCGACAGCGATGCGGACGTTGTTGGGATCCACGCGCTCGCTGAAGTTCGCGGAGATCGTCGGGCGCTGCGAGGCGACTCTACTGCCCTGTTCGGGCTGCTCGTCGCCCAAGGTCACCCTGCTCCCATTTTGAGGAGCGGGACGTTGGGGTTGTTGCGGCTCCCGCATCGGCGGCGCGCCCGAGTTCGCGATCGCCACGATGCTGTTCTGCGCATCGTAGTTGACGCTTGCGCCGAGTGCTTGCGCAACGAAGCGCAGCGGAACGTACGTGCTGGCGCCGACGACGAATGGGGCGACGTCCAACGTCTGCTGCTGTCCGGCGATCGTCGCCGCCGTCGACCCGATCTGCAGATGAACGTTTCGTCCATCGCTGCCGGTCGCATTGATGTTTCCGTCGGCGTAGACCACGGTCGCTCCCAGTCTCTCGAAAATGCCGCGGAGCGGTACAAACACTCGGCCGCTGCGCTCGATGGGACCCGGCGAGAATTGGGCGCTTTGGCCGTTCACGGTAATGCCGATGTCGGCCCAGGCGCCTTGCTGCACGAAGGCGACGCACGTCAGCGCGCCGATGGCCATAGCTAGCTTATTCATTCATCACGATCCAATCGAAGGAAGTACACGCTAACGGATGCCCCGTAAAGGCATGCGCCAAGCGGCGCCGAGCGGTCGCCCGATCTTCTCGGCAGGCTGCGAACCGCGCGGGCTAGCCGGATCTCCGAAAAGCTTTCAGCGCCCGAGCGCCAACATGGGCATAAGGTGAGCATGGCAAGCGCGCTCGAGCAAAGCTTGAAAGTGGACGTCGGCTGTAGTTTTACCTATGAAGCAGCCGTAAAGACGCCCGCACTGTTTCTCGTTCGGCCCAACCCCTCAGAAGGGCAGGCCGTGCTCGAAGAGCGTTGGGAGGCCACGCCCGAACTGGCCTTCCGCGACTACGTGGATCTCTACGGCAATGCGCTGCGCCGCGCCACGTTGCCGGCGGGCACGACGACGATTCGCTATGATGCGACCGTCGCCACGACGTCGCTCGCCGACCCCCTCGGAACGGACGCGCCGCAACTCGCCGTTGATGAATTGCCGGATGACGTGCTCCATTACACGCTGCCTAGCAGGTACTGCCCCTCGGACCTGCTTGCCGATGCCGCGTGGAAGCTCTTCGCGCACACGCCGCCGACGTGGGAACGCGTGCAGGCGATCGTCGACTACGTGCACGGCCACATCAGCTTCGCTTACGGCTCGAGCGTCTCGGCGACGAGCGCGCTCGACGTCTTCGAGAGCGGGACGGGCGTGTGCCGAGATTACGCCCATCTCGCCATCAGCTTCGCTCGCGCGATGAACGTTCCGGCGCGTTATGCGTTCGGCTATCTCCCGGATATCGACGTTCCGGCCTCTGACCTGCCGATGGATTTTTGCGCTTGGTTCGAGGCCTATCTCGGGGATCGCTGGTGGACGTTCGACGCGCGCAACAACGAACGCCGCGTCGGCCGGATCCTGATCGCACGCGGTCGCGACGCGCTCGACGTCGCCATGGTGACGAGCTACGGTTCGGCAATCCTGCGCCACATCGATGTCCGCGCGGAAAAGCGAGGGTAAGCTGCTCGACCACTCGACGCTCGATTGGGAGAATGTTGCGGTAGCGACCTATCGCATCCGGCAACGGTTTCGCTATGCATACCCGGGACCGATCTTCGATCTCTCGCATCGTCTCATCGCGTTGCCGCGAGGCACTCACGCCGATCAGCGCAGGCTTTCGCTTTCCCTCACGGTGCTGCCGGATACGCCCGCTCGCAGCGAAGCTGACCGGTTCGGCAACGAAGTCGTCACGTTTCGGGCGGACCGGATCGATCGCGCGTTCGAGATCGCGCTCGAGGCGACGGTCGAACGCAGGCGCATGCCGCACGCGGCGCCGGTCTCGCTCGCCGCACTCTTGGATCCCGGCTACCGGCAAGCCGGCCGTCTCACGAGCCCCATCGGTGCGCTCGCCGACGCGGCGGCAAGCCTGCGGAGCCGTTATCGCAACGATCGCGAATTGGCGCAGGCCATCGTCGCGTTCGTGCACGGCGAGCTGGTGTACACGAAAGGCGTCACGGACGTCGCAACGAGCGCGGCTGCGGCGTTCGAAACGAAGCGCGGCGTGTGCCAGGACTTTGCGCACGTGGCGCTCGCACTCGCGCGCGCCTGCGGGCTCCCGGCGCGCTACGTTTCGGGCCACTTGGTCGGGGAAGGCGCCACGCACGCCTGGATCGAGTTCTTGTTCCCCGACAAACACGGCGCAATCATGCTGAGCTTCGACCCGACCTACGGCGTTCCAACCTCGCTGCGGTACGTCGTCGTGGCCGTCGGCCGCGATTACCGGGACGTCGCGCCGACCTCCGGCGTCTATCGGGCGCCCTATAGCGGAACGCTGGAGAGCCGCACGCACGTTCACGTGCGGGACGTCGCGTATCGCGGGGAGCGATGCGCGTGGCAGCGCCCCGTCCGATAGAGGCGGAGTTGGGACGGCGTGACGCCCCCGTCGAAGCGCGGGCCATGGACGTTCGCCGGCGCTTCGCTCGTTGACGCAACTCACCGCGCAGAGCGACGGTCTGCCGCAGCCTGCGCGGCGGCTGGCGTATTTTGCGATCGCCCTCGCGATCGCCATGGCCGTCCTCGACGGTTCGATCGCGAATACGGCGCTCCCGACGATCGCGCGCGATCTCGGCGCCTCGCCGACCGAGTCGATCTGGGTCGTCAACGCCTTTCAACTCGCGGTGACCGCATCGATCCTGCCGTTCGCGGCGCTGGGGCAAGTGCGCGGAACGGCGCGCGTCTATCGCGCCGGCGTCGCCGTCTTTATCATCGGGTCGATCGCCTGCGCGTTCTCGCGTTCGCTGCCGGCCCTGATCGCGGCCAGGGGGTTCCAGGGCTTCGGAGCGTCGGCCGTCATGGCGATATCGCCGGCGCTGCTGCGCGAGATCTTTCCGCGCGCCCAACTGGGACGCGCGCTTGGGCTCAACGCGCTGGTCGTCGCGACCAGCGCCGCAGCCGGACCGACGCTCGGCGGCCTGCTGCTCGCGATCGCGCCGTGGCCGGTGCTCTTCGCCGTCAACATCCCCTTCGGCCTCGCGAACATGGCGCTCAACCGGGTGCTCCCGCGCGATGACCGCCGCACCGGCAGCCTCGATCCGTCGAGCGTGATCGCCAGCGCCCTCGGCTTCTCCCTTACGATCTATGGGCTCGACGGATTCTCTCGGCACGAGCCGCTTTGGACGATCGTCCTGCGCCTGGCCGTCGGCGTAGGCTGCGCGGTCGCGTTCGTGCAACGCCAGTTCAAACTCGCGCAACCGATGATCGCGCTCGATCTGTTCCGGATCCCGGCCTTCTCGATGGCGGGCGCGACATCGTTCGCGACGTTCAGCGCGCAAGGCGTCGCCTTCGTCGTGCTGCCGTTCTTCTTTCAGGAGGCGCTCGGAAGAACGCCGCTCGCCTCAGGCTTGCTGCTCACATCGTGGCCGCTTGCGATTGCGTTCGTCGCGCCCATCGCCGGGAGGCTCTCGGACCGCTTCCCCGCCGGGATCCTCGCGACGATCGGACTTGCGGTTCTCACCGCCGGACTCGCGCTCTACGCGCGCTTGCCCGCGCACGCGAGCGACCTTGAGATCCTCGCGCGCGGCGCCGTCTGCGGCCTGGGCTTCGGGTTTTTCCAGTCCCCGAACAATCGAGAGTTGATCGGGAGCGCGCCGCGTTCGAAGAGTTCGAGCGCCGCGGGGCTTTTGGCCGCGATTCGCGTCGGAGGCCAAACCGTCGGCGCAACGATCGTCGCGATCGTCTTCGGCGCATTCGGGGCAACGCTCGCGGCCGGTATCCCGGCCGGCGACGTCGTGGCGGCCGCTACGCCGGCGGCGCTTTGGTTTGCGTGCGCCGGTGCCGGCATCGCCACGCTCGCGAGCGCGTTACGGCTCCGAGCGTAAGCGCGGCGCTCGACCCTCCGAGGCTTCGTTTTGTTTGGCAAGGCGTGCAAGGTGGCATTAAATGTTGCGTGGATTTTCGAAATTTATCGTAGAAAGGCAGCCGTATGAAGAAAGCACTTGCCATCCTTTTCCTGGCGATCGCCCTTCCCGTTTTAACGCTTGCCCCGGCGAGCGCTGCAAACAAGGTCGGTTCCGCGACGTTCTCGGGCATCGTCAATCATGTTTCGAGCAACAGCATCAAGGTCACCGATCCCGTGGCGCATTCAACGCTCAGCTTCCTGATCGTGCCGAAGTTCGACCAGGTCTTCTCCGATGACGGGAAAACGACGTATCAGATGAAGGCCATCAAAGCCGGGCAATACGTCAAGGTGTATTACGATCAGAAGTTCCTCGGCCAACGGCACGCCGATCGCATCCTTCTGCTCTCCCAGCACAACCGCGTGAAGGGCAAGCAATAAGCCCGATCCGGAGATAGCGCGGCAGACGCGCGGATCGCCGAGGAGCCGAAAGGTCCTTGGCGATTCTTGCGTTTGCGCCGAGCGGCGCGATCACGCCCGGCGAGCGCCCGGCGTGGACTCCCAACCCAAGATGCGGGCGATCAACTCGCTGCGGTTGCGGCTCCCGGTCTTATCGAGCATGCTTTTGATGTGATCTTGAACGGTCGATGAGGTGATGTGCAGTTGTTGCGCGATCTGGTCGAGATGACGCCCATCCAAGAGGAGTGCGAGCACTTGCACCTCGCGCGGCGAAATGTGAAAGCGCGACGCCGGCCCGGATAGCGAGTTCGCCGGCTGAAAGCGGTCGATCCGAACGCCGATGAACAGGCCCGCCGGACCGGACATCGGCTGCGTTCGGACGACCAGGAACGCAACCGGCTGCGCGCAGCCTGGTTGTTTCACCGATTCGCTGGACCAGGCGGCCGTCAATTCTCGCACCGTTTCCTCGAGCACCACGGGGAGCCGCTCCGCGATGCGTGTGTGGAGTCCGGTCAAGGCGATGCGGCGCTGATCTTCGGAACTCCACGCTAAGACGATCTGCAGGTCGCTGTCCAGGACGTAGAAGGCTTCTTCGCTCGCCGTCCCTGCGGAACCGCGCGAAGCGGCGTTCGGCTGGGCTACAGCGTGCTCGTGGGCCGGCTGCAGGCGGATTTCGGAAAGACGTTCGGAGAGCGCATCGAGCGAAAACGTCAGCATGCTGATCTCGCTCGATGTGAACGACCCCAATTCCGGCGTGCGCAAGAGCGTCAGGATGCCGAAATACGCACGCGCGTCCGCGAAGACGAGCGTGATGCCGCTCTGAAAGCCGTCGAGCGACCCAAGCGTCGCGGCGATCCGCGGTCCCGTGGGCGACTTCGCCCGCTGCCGTTCGAACTCGTCGGCGAGCCCGGCCTCGCCCTCGGTGTTTAGATGAGAGCCGAAGATCGAAACGATGTCCCCGCTGGGTGCTACCCGCGCGAACGTCCAGCGCGAGGCCGGAACGACGTCGAGAATCCCTGAGAGGATCGGATACGCAGGATCGGAGAGCGGCATGGCCTCGTGCAGCGACAGCGTCCGATCGGCCTTTTTCACGATATGCTTGCCCCGAGCTAGATGCTAGAGTGGTGATGGATTCGACGCACGGTGCCGGAATAACTCGCGCTGCGTGCGCCGTCCGTGCCGCGCTCCCGGTTTCGCGCCCGGAACTGGTGAAAGCGTTTCCCTTATGGCTCGCACGTGCTGTTTAGCAGGCATCGATAGCGCGATGATCCCGATGTTCAGCGCCGTCTTCAAAGCGGCGGGAGTTCCGGCACTTGCAACGGTCGCTCGACTCAACGTCACCGAACTCGGTCTCTTGGCACCCGGCTTGATCGTTTGCGACATCGACGACATCGACGTGGATCCGCTCGAGTTGCTGCGCAGAATCCGGTTCGTCTTACCGCTGTGCGTCATCGCGGTCTTTACAGGCGCTACGGGGCAGGCCTGGGGCATGTCATGCCATCTCGCCGGCGCGAACTGCTTGCTCTCGAAAGGGACGACCGAACATCAGCTAGCCCTCGGCCTGCGCGTGGCGCTGCGCAGCGGCTGCTTTACGGATCCGAGTTTCGCGGCATGATCGCGCACGGCATGTAGGACGAGCGGGCTTCGATGAGCGGCATCCTCGTCTCGCAGAACGGCCCCGCGTTCGGTGCTGCGGTCTCGCTCTGCCTTTCGCCGGCGGGCGGTGCGCCGGCGGGCGGCGATTGGTGCGAAGTGCTCGCGTTTTCGAACCGAGAGATCGCGTTGCTGATCGGCGACGTGGCGGGTCACGGGGCCGCCGTCGCGGGCACGATGCAAGCACTGCGCGCGTCGGTCCTGCAGAGGCTCGAGGGGAGCCGCGTTCCCTCGGAGATTCTTTCGGCGGCCAACGACGTCGCGTTCGCCCTGGGCGAGGGCGTCTTTGCAACGGCGATCGTGGCGATTCTCGACCAGGAGTTGCGCACGCTCACCTTCGCCAACGCGGGACACCCGCCGCCGCTGCTGCTGACGCTCGGCCGGCATGCATTTTTGGAGCAACCGCCGGCGGATCTGCCGCTCGGACTCTTTGCGCGCCATATCGCCGCAAACTATGTGATTTCGCTTCCTGAAGATGCTCTGCTCGTGCTTTACACCGACGGCATCACCGGACATGACCGCGATTCGATCCGCGGTGAGCGCGAACTCGTCGAGGCTGCGGCGCACGCGCACGGTCGTCCGGAGCTCAGCGCCGCTCACGCGATCGCCGATCACATTTTCGAAAATGGACGCGGCGACGACGATGCTGCCGCAATCGTGTGCCGCACGACGGCCAAGCGCCTTCCTCGAAGGCGCTGAGAAGTCCCCGAATGCATGGCGAACCCGAAAGGAACGCACCTTGAACGAGCAGGCACGCGTGAAGAACGCTGAATTGAAGAAACTGACCGATACCGATCTGGACATAGCGGAGTCCGGCGAGGACATTCGCGGACGGAAAGTGGTCGATCCGCAAGGCGAGGAGATCGGGCACATCAGCGCCCTCTTCGTCGATGAAGGCGAACGCAAAGTCAGGCTTCTGGAAATTCGGGCCGGCGGGTTCCTCGGGATCGGAGATCGGCATTTTCTACTGCCGGTCGACGCGATCGCGAGCGTCGGTAAAGACGCGGTGCACGTCAACGAGACGCAGGACCGCGTGGTCCATTCGCCCGCGTACGACCCGACGCTGATCCTCGCTCCGAACGTGGAGTCTTGGGAGCCGTTCTTCGGCTACTACGGGCTCTCGCCGTATTGGGGAAACGGCTATATGTATCCGAGCTTTCCCATGTCGCCGGAAGAGAGCATCCTTCACGAGCATACCGGCGCGTCGCAGCGAAACGAGCCTGAACGGCCCTGATCGATCGCTCGCGGCACCGGATAGGCAACCCCTTGACCTCTAGGGGCCCGGCGGCGTACTGTCGTCGGACATGGCAGCACTCGAAGGCTACGCGTCGGTGGTCTCGGCAGCGCCCGGCGATGCGATCGATTTTCACTTTCGGTCGGATCAGGCGCACACCGACTTCACGCTATCCATCTGCCGCCGCGGGGTCAGCGACACCGTCGTGCGCACGTCGCGCGGCACGGCGTTCGTCCCCGGCCCGCAAGACGACGTCACGCTCGCGGTGCAAGGCTGCGGCTGGCCCGCGGACCCGCAATCGCGCGCCGTCGTGCCGGCGGAGTGGCAGAGCGGATACTACGTCGCGATCGCGACCTCGAGCGATGCGTCGTGCACGATCCCCTTCCTCGTACGAGCGGCGCAGCCGAACACCTCGGGCATCTTGCTGAAGATCAGCGACACGACCGCGCAAGCCTATAATGCCTGGGGCGGCCGCAGCTTCTACAGCACGCCGCCCGCGCCCGTCATTTCGTTCGATCGGCCCCCCGACATCGGGCTCTACGAGATCTACACCCTGCCGTTCTTGCGCTGGGCGGAAGCGAACGGTGTCGCGTTCGATGTGTGTTCGAGCCTCGATCTGCACTTCGACCCGCTCTTGCTCGCGCCGTACCGGCACTTCGTGAGCCTCGGGCACGATGAATACTGGTCGCTCGAAATGCGCGATCAAGTCGAGGCCTTCATAGCGGCGGGCGGCAACGCGAGTTTCTTCAGCGCGAACACGTGCTATTGGCAGATCAGAGTGAATTTCGCGAACGGCCTGCGCCAGATCGTCTGCTACAAAGAGGGCGAGGCGGGGCGCTCGCCCGATCCGGATCGCAGCGATCCGAATCGCGTGACGTGCGCCTGGTACGATGCGCCGGTCTTGCGCCCCGAGAACGGCATGACGGGGGTGAGTTATCGAAACGGCGCCGGCTGGTGGGTCGATCCCGTGGTGCCGGAGCGTCGCTATCGGGGCTACACGGTCGTGACGCCCGATCACCCTTTACTGCGCGGAACCGGGCTGTCCGCGGGCGATGTCTTCGGCGCGGGCACGAGCGTCGACGATTCGATCCTGGGTTACGAAACGGATGCGGCGCTGCTCGACGGAACGAGCCCGCTCGGCACGGACGGCACCCCGGCGGCTTTCGTCCCGCTCGCAACCGCGGATCTGCGCGACTGGGGACCGAACGGCCAGGGCGGCTTCGCGACGATGGGATATTACCGGCGCAACGGCGCGGTCTTCACCGCGGCCACCGTGAACTGGGGCGGCGGGCTCGGCGCCGCGGGGCCCGTCCAGCGCATCACGCAAAACGTGCTCGCCGATTTCGCAAGCGCGCCGAACGAGCTGTCGATCGGCAACGCGGATTTCGAAGCGTGGGCCGGCGCGGCGCCCGCCGGCTGGATCCCGGACGGCGCCGGGACGTTCGCCGCAAGCGACGTCGACGGTGCGACGCTAGCGCATCAGTTTCGCTTTTCGCAGGGCGGTGCGCATGCACTGGAGATCGATGCGCACAACGGCGAGACGTGGATCGGGCAGCCGGGACTGTCATGCGAGCCGGGGACGCCGTACGCAGCGGGCTGCTGGGTGAGCGCCGATGCCGCAGGTGCGACGATCCGCCTGCAAACCACGGATTCATGGGTCGATTTTGCAAGCGCGCAGCACTCGGGCAGCGGCAAATGGGAGTATCTCTTCGCCGTCGGATCGCTTCCGTCGGGTCAGCCCGCGCCGTGTAGAGTCAAACTTCAAGTCGCCGCGGGCGTCGTCGCGCGGTACGCGCGCGTCGGCGTGTTCGCGCTCGCACCGTAGGCAGGATCCGGCACGCGGTCGCGCGCGTGCAAAGGTATCTCGGGCGATCCTGATGGAACCAGCGCTTCGTGAACGCAAGCGCGCAACGAGCCCACATCTCCGGTTGAGGGATACGGCGCGATGTTGCACGCCGCCGGCGAGGGAGGTTAGCCGTGCGCACTCGGATACTGGGAGCGACCGGGCCGGCCTCCTCCGAGATCGGCCTCGGGGCGATGGGGATGTCCGATTTCTACGGCTCGGCCGACCGCGCCGAGAGCATCGCGACGCTGCATGCCGCACTCGACGCGGGGATCACGCTGATCGACACGGGCGATTTCTACGGCATGGGGCACAACGAGATGTTGATCGGCGAGGCGCTGCGCGGACGTAAGCGCGAAGGCGTGCTGCTCAGCGTCAAGTTCGGCGCGCAGCGCGCTCCGGGCGGCGATTGGATCGGCTACGACGCGCGGCCCGCGGCCGTGAAGACGGCGCTCGCATACACGCTGCGGCGGCTCGGCGTCGATTACGTCGACATTTACCGGCCTTCGCGCTTGGACCCGGCGACGCCGATCGAAGAGACCGTCGGTGCGATCGCGGAACTGGTCCAAGCAGGCTACGTGCGTTACATCGGGCTGAGCGAACTCGGCGCGGATACGCTTCGCCGCGCGGCGGCGGTGCATCCGATCTGCGATCTGCAAATCGAATACGCGCTCGTGACGCGCGGGGTGGAGCGTGAGATCCTGCCCGCTTGCCGCGAACTCGGCATCGGCATCACGGCCTACGGCGTCCTTTCGCGCGGGCTCATCAGCGGACACTGGAGCCGCGAGCGCTCGCGCGCCGAGCGCGGCTTCAGGTCCGCCGCGCCGCGCTTTTCGGGGGAGAATCTCGAGCGCAATCTCGCGCTCGTCGAACGGCTGCGCGTGATCGCGGCGGAGAAAGAGATCACCGTCGCGCAGCTCGCGATCGCCTGGGTGCTCTCGCGCGGCCGGGACATCGTGCCGCTCGTCGGAGCGCGCGAGCGCCTGCGCTTGCAGGAAGCGCTGGGCGCCGTCGCCGTGGAACTAACGGACGACGACCTGCGGAACCTCGAAGCCGCCGTCCCCGCCGAGGGCGCGGCCGGCGGGCGTTATCCGGACGCGCAGCTGCGTTTTCTCGATAGCGAACGCGCGCCGCGAGCCTGAGCGGGCGCCCCGTTCATTTTGCGGCGGCCGCGGGGCTTGCGCCCTCCGCCGGCGGTTTCGCGTCGCCGTGCAGGATCTTGTCGAGTTCGATCTTGAGGATATCGTTGCCGGTCTCGACCTGCACGGCGTTCTTGTTGGGCAAGTCCAAGTGCATGAAGCCGTCGCCCGCCTCGAAGCGCAACACGGAGTCCAACTTCACTTCTCGCGAGAAGCTCGGACCGATGAAGATGAGGCGCCTGTTCGAGAGGAAGACTTCCCCCGATGTGACTTCCGGGACGGCCACGGACTTCGAGGCGCCGCTCGACGAACCCGCGCGCAGAGAGACGCCGCGCGCGATCCGCACGCTCGTGCCGCCGTAGGTGCTTTCGTAGCGCCGCTGCGTGCGAAACTCGCACCACCGTGCGGCCTCCTGCCAGTAGAACGTCTCATCGGCGAGCAGGTGGAATCCTTCGGGATGGATCGCCTGCAGCGGAGCGAGTTTAACGGCCTCAACGACCGCCGCGATCTCGTCTTGCACGTTCTTGACGACTGCGGAGCGCTTTGCCGCGGCTCGCATGCGGAGGGCTATGATTGCGGCGACCACGAGAACGAGCGCGAGAACGACGCCCCAGAATTGCCCGCCGTTCGCCGCGTCGCTGACGTGGTGCGGCGGGGCCGCCTTCGAAGACGCATGGCGCGCGTGTGCCGCCGGGTGCTTCGCCATGTGTTGAATCGTCGTTGCACGCCGTGCTTGAAGCGCGCCGTCGATCGGCATGCTGCAAGTATCGGCGTAGCGCGCTACGAAGGTGAGTCCCGAAGAGCTGCTCCACGCTTGTCATGGAGCGCAGGGTTGCAACGCGGCTGCTTGCAGATCTTGCGGCTCGAGAGCGACGCGGATCTCGCCGCAGCGGTCGGTTCGCAGAACCTGCGTTCCGCCGGCGGCGAGCGTTGCGAGCGTTGCTGCCGCGGGGTGCCCGAAGACGTTGTCGCGTCCGACCGAGATGATCGCATAGCGCGGCGAGACCGCGCGGATGAACTCGGGGCTCGATGAATAAGCGCTGCCGTGATGACCGACCTTCAGGACATCGGCGCGCAGATCGGCGCCGCTTGCGAGTAGGCGCGCTTCGGATTGCACGCCCGCATCGCCCATGAGGAGCGCGCGCGCCGGCCGCGTGCAGCGCGGGCAGCTGTATTCGAGCAACGCCACGATCGAGTTCTCGTTCACGTCGTTCGGACCGTCCGTGAAACGCGGCGCGCTCGGCGCGAGGATGCGCAACGTCACGCCGTCGTCGATGCGATACGTTTCCCCGGCTTGCACCACGCGCACGGGGACGCGGTGCGCGCGCGCCTCGTCCATGCAGTCGCGATACGCGTGGCCGCCGTAATCTTGCCCGCTATCGAGGATGATGCCGACGCGCAGCGTGCGCAGGATCGGCGCGCAGCCGCCGACGTGGTCGCCGTGAGGATGCGTGAGCAGCAACGTATCGAGACGATGGATGCCCGCGCGGATCAAGGCGGGCACGACGATCCGCTCTCCGACCGATTCTGCGGACGAGCTGCCGCCGGCGAGCGCGCCGCGTTCGAGCTTGCCGCCCGCATCGAAGAGCAGGCTGCGCCCGCCTTCCGTCCGCACCAAGATCGCATCGCCTTGGCCGACGTCGAGTGCGTCGATCGTGACGCCGTGCGGCGCGGCGCGGGGCGGCCACAGCACGAGCGCGGTGCAGAACGAAGCCAGCGCGAGCGCTTCGCGCCGGCGGCCGCGCGCGAGCGCCGCGGCGGCGCCGAACGTCCCCAAGCAATAGAGCGCGATCGCCCAACCCGGCGCGGGCGTCATCACGACGTGTGCGCCGGGCAAGCGCGCGACGGCGCGAACGACGCCGACGATCCAGCCCACGAGCGCGCCGTCGAGCGCGTAGAGTGCGTGCGCGAGCGGCGGGACCCCGCCCGACGCGAGCGCCGCCAGGCCGACGACGATCGCGCTGCCGACGACCGGGACGACGAGTGCGTTCGCAAGCGGCGCGTACGGCGCGAAGACCAGGAACGTCGCCGCGGTGATCGGCCACGTCCCGAGCTGCGTCGCGACCGTCAAGGCGAGCGCTTCCGCGACGACGTGCGGAACGCTCCACGCGCGCAGCGTGCGCGCGATCGGCTCGGCGAACAGCAGGATCGCGGAAACGCACGCGAACGATAGTGCAAACGATGCGGAGAGCAGCGAACGGGGCCAGGCGAGCGAGATCGCGAGCGCGGCCGCAGCGAGCGCGTTCCAGCTGAGCGCGCGCCGCCCGGCCGCATGCAGCGCGAGCGCGAACGCGATCATCGTTGCGGCGCGAACGGAGGGCAAGTGCGCTCCGCTGAACAGCGCGTACGCCCAGATGCAGGGGAGCGTCACGAGCGCGGCGCCGACCCGGCCCAGGCCGCAGCGCCGCGCGAAGAAGAGCACGAGCGCGGCGACCACGCCGAGGTGCAAGCCCGCGGTGACCAAGACGTGCATCGTACCCGTGTCCTGGAACTCGGCGCGCAAGTCCGCGGGGAGCGCGCCGCGCTCGCCCCAGAGGGCCCCGGCAAGGATCGACGCCTCGGGCTCCGCGAGCTCGCGATGGACCGCGCCCGAGGCCCAGGCCCGCGCCAGCGGCAGCCAAACCGCCGGGTCGTGCGGATCCGGCGGCGCCCGCGCGAGGATCCGCGCGTGCCGCAATTCGCCGCGGATGCCGCGCTCGGCCGCCAGTTCGCGGGCCGAGGGTTCGCCGGCATTGCGCGGCTCGTCGAATTCAGCCAGACGCCCGCGCAACTGCAAGCGCTCGCCGATCTCGGGTGCGGCGCCGCTCGCTTCGACTCGGAGGCGTACGCCGTCGCTGCTGCGCACGACGAAGCTCGAACCGAACGGCTCGGGCCGGATCTCGTCAACGACGGTCGCCTGGACGGTCGCGACGCGTCCCGCGCCGGGCAGGCTCGGGAGCCCGCCTCGGGTCGCACCGTTGATGACGCCCAGCGCCCCGGCGAGCAGCAGAACCCGGCGCAGGCGGCCGGGGCCAAGCGGAACGAGCCCCGCGCACAGCCCGGCGCCGAGCGTCGCGAGGCCGAGCCCCGAGAGCGCGCCGGCCGTTCCGAGCGCGAAGGCGGCGGCGATCGCGACGAGCCGGTATTGCACCACGCGTTGCCCATCGCGCCGCCGCTCGCCCGCCGCAAGGCGGAGCGAGCGGCGCCTTCCCCAGGGGTCGCCCGGCGACCGAGACAAAGCGCCCATGTAGACGGCGGCCGGTCGCGCTAGGATGGGAGTTGATCGCCGGTGTGATAACCGCGCGCTCTTAGTGGTATCCGCGCGTTCTGCGGAGTAAAGGGGTCTTCGTGCGAATTCTCATCACAGGCGGGGCCGGGTTCATCGGGTCGACGATCGCCGATGCCTACTTTGCCGAAGGCCACGAAATAGCGATCGTCGATAGCCTCTGGGATCACGGCGGCGGGCGCCGCGAGCACATCCCCAAGCGGGCGCACTTCGTGCACATGGACATCCGCGATCCGCAGTTGGAGCGCGTGTTTCGCGATTTCCGGCCGGAGGTCGTATGCCACCATGCGGCCCAGCACAGCGTCGCGATCGGTTCGCGCGACCCGCGGCTCGATGCCGACGTCAACGTCCTGGGGCTGATCAACGTCCTCGATAATTCGGTGAAGGCCGGCGTCCGCAAGGTGCTCTACGCATCGAGCGGGGCGACGTTCGGCGAACCCGATCGGCTTCCGATCACCGAGGCGACTCCGCAGCGCCCCGCTTCGCCCTACGGCATCACGAAGATGGTCGGCGAGCACTACCTGCGCTTCTATCGCGCGGAGCACGGCCTCGATTTCACCGCGCTGCGTTACGGCAACGTGTACGGTCCGCGCCAGGATCCCAACGGGGAGGCCGGCGTGATCTCGATCTTCATCGGCAGGTTCATCGCGCGCAACGGCGTGCGCATCGATTCCGACGGGGAACAGACCCGCGACTACGTGTTCGCCGGCGACGTCGCGCAGGCGAACGTGCTCGCGCTCGAACGCGGCGGCGGCGGCTGCTACGTGATCGGCACCGGCCGCAAGACCAGCGTCAACGAGATCTATCGCGCGCTCGTCGACATCACGGGCTTCGAGGCTCCGGTCACCTCGGGCCCGAAGCGCCCCGGCGACGTGCGCGACGCGCAATTCGATTCCTCGCTCGCGCGGCGCGAACTCGGCTGGAGCCCCGCGACGACGCTGCGTGTCGGCATGGAAGCGACCTACAACTACTTTCTCGAACGGACGCCCGCAAATCGATGAGTTCGCAGACTTCGTTATCCGGCCGGGTCAGCATCGTCACGGGTGCGAGCCGCGGCATCGGCGCGGCGACGGCGCACGCGCTCGCGCAAGCAGGCTCGCACGTCGCGCTCTTCGATCTCGAAGGTGGTGAAGTCAGCGCCGTGGCCCAGACGATCGCGGCCCAGTGGGGCGTGCGCGCGCTGGGTTACGCGGTCGACGTGCGGCGCAGCGACATCCTGCGTGCGACCGTCGACGGCGTCGCGGATGATTTCGGGGCGATCGACCACCTCGTCAACAACGCCGGCGTGCAATTCGTGAGCCCGCTCCCCGATTTCCCCGACGAGAAATGGGATTTCGTGACCGGCGTGAATCTCGACGCCGTTTTCTACGGGACGAAGGCCGTCTGGCCGCACTTGCTGGCGCGCGGCCGCGGCCGCATCGTCAACATCGCGAGCGTCCACGGGCTCGTCGCCTCGCCGTTCAAGCCCGCCTACATCGCCGCGAAGCACGGCGTCGTCGGCCTCACGCGCGCCGCGGCGCTGGAGGGCGCGCAAGTCGGCATCACGGTCAACGCCGTTTGCCCCGGGGTCGTGATGACCGATCTCATCCGCAAGCAAGCGCCGCAGCTCGTCGCGTCGTACGGCGGCGGGATCAGCGAGGACGAAGCGCTCTCGCGCGCCTTCCTCGACGCGATGCCGACGCGCCGTTTCATCGAGCCCGACGAGGTCGCGCAACTTTGCGTCTATCTCTGCAGCGACGCCGCGCGCTCGATCACGGGCGCGCCGATCTCCATCGACGGCGGCTGGGCGGCGCATTAGCAAGGTCTCCGCTCGCGCTGCGAGAACGGCGGCCGGACGCTGCTTCGAGCTGCTGCGAACGGAGGGAATCATGGCGGTTCACGTTCTCGTGCTCTATCATCCCCCGGCCGACCCGAGCGCTTTCGACCGCTACTATTACGCGACGCACGTCCCGATCGCGAAGGGGCTCCCGGGACTGCGCGACTACACGGTCTCGGCGAGTGCCGTCACCGACCTTGCGGGCGCGCCGGCACCCTATCATCTGATCGCGGATTTGACCTTCGATTCGCACGATGACGTGCGCAAAGCGCTGGCGTCGCCGGCCGGGGCGGCGACGGCCGCGGATCTTGCGAACTTCGCGACGGGCGGCGCCTCGATGTTCCTCTACGAAACGAAGCAGCTCTAGCCCGGCGGCTGGGCTCGCTCGCCCACGCGCCGCGCCGCGACGGCTTCGGCGAGCCGCTCGAGGATCGGGACGGAGGCATCCCAACCCAGGCACGCGTCCGTCACGCTCTGCCCGTAGACGAGCGGCTTGCCGGGGACGTGGTCTTGCCGCCCGCCGACGAGGTTCGATTCGATCATGACGCCGACGATGCGCCGCTCGCCGTGCGCGATGCGGTCCGCGATGTCCTCGCAGATCGCGATCTGATTCTCGGGTTGCTTGCGGCTGTTCGCGTGGCTCGCGTCGATCATCAGACGGGCCGGCAAGCCGGCTTTCTCCAGCGAGCGCGAGACCTCGTCGACGCTTTGTGCATCGTAATTCGGTTGCCGTCCGCCGCGCAGGATCAGATGGCAATCCTCGTTCCCCGTCGTGGAGACGATCGCCGAGCGGCCGCCCTTGGTGACGCCGAGGAAGTGGTGCGGCCGGCTCGCGGCCCCGATCGCGGCGACGGCGATCTTGATGTTGCCGTCCGTGCCGTTCTTGAAGCCGACGGGGCATGAAAGGCCCGAGGCGAGCTCGCGATGGACCTGCGATTCCGTCGTGCGTGCGCCGATCGCGCCCCACGCGACGAGATCCGCGATGTATTGCGGGCCGATCGTTTCGAGGTATTCCGTCCCGGAGGGGACGCCCAGCTCCGCGATGCCCAGCAGCAGCGAACGCGCAGCGTGCAGGCCCGCGTTGATGTTGAAGGTCTCATCCATCTCGGGATCGTTGATCAGCCCCTTCCAGCCGACCGTCGTCCGCGGCTTCTCGAAATAGACGCGCATGACGATCTCGAGTTCGGCCCCGAAGCGTTTGCGTTGCTGTGCGAGCAGCACGGCGTACTCGAGCGCGGCGAGCGGATCGTGGATCGAGCAGGGCCCGATCACGACGATCAGACGGTCGTCCGTGCCGTTCAATACGTTGTGGATCGTCAGGCGCGCCGTGCGCGTCACGTTCGAGGCTTCCGGCGAGCAAGGCAATTCCAGCGTCAGATGCTCGGGCGTGATGAGCTCCTTGAGCTCGCGAATGCGGACGTCGTCGGTGCTGATGGCGTGGATCACTCGAGGTTCTCTTCCCTTTCGTCGCCGGCTCGCGTCAGGCGACGACGAGGTTGAGCAGTTTATCGGGGACGTAGATCTGTTTGCGCAGCGCTTTCCCTTCGAGTTGCGCGCGAACGTGCGCGTTTTCCCGCGCGAGGGCCAGCGCGGCGGCCTCGTCGAGGCCCGGCGCGGTGGCGATCCGCGCCCGGATCTTGCCGTTGATCTGCACGACGAACTCGATCTGGGCAACGGCGAGCGCCGCCTCGTCATGCTGGGGCCAACGTTCGAGATGGACCGAACCTTCGTGACCGGCGCGGTGCCATAACTCCTCGGAGATGTGCGGTGCGAACGGCGCGAGCAGCAGCGGCAGAATCGCGACGGCATAGAGGAACGCCGGATCGGCCGCGGGGTCTTCGCGTTGCGCGAACTTCGTGAGCGCGTTCACGAGTTCGTCGAAGCGCGCGAGCGTCGTATTGAAGTGAAACCGGCGCGAGGTCGTCTCGTCGGCGCCGGATTTGAGCGCGGCGTGGACCGCGCGCACGAGTTCGCGCTGCTCGGGCCCGTCGATCCGCGGCAGGCGATCGAGCGCCGCGGCGCCCGCCGCCGAGGCGTACGGCTCGCACACGCGCCAGACGCGGTCGAGAAAACGCACGCGTCCGCTGATGCCCTCGTCCGTCCATTCCATCGTATCTTCGGGGGGCGTCGCCTTGAGCAGGAACAGCCGCATCGCGTCGACGCCGTGGGTCTGCGCCGTGTAGTCGATCCCGACACCGTTGCCGTGACTCTTCGACATTTTCTGGCCGTTGCGGAGCACCATGCCTTGGTTGAACAAGCGCTCGAACGGCTCGTCGCGCCCCGAGATCCAGCCTTTGTCGTGGAAGTACATGTAGAAGAAGCGCGCGTAGAGCAGGTGCAAGACCGCGTGCTCGGCGCCGCCGATGTACTGATCCACATTGGTCCAGATCTTCACGCGTTCGGGGTCGAACGGCGCGCGCGCGTTTTTCGGATCGAGATAGCGCACGTAATACCAGGACGAATCGACGAACGTGTCCATCGTGTCCGGATCGCGCCGCGCGGGGCCGCCGCACTTCGGGCAGGTCGTCTGCATGTACGGCTCGTAGCGCGCGAGCGGCGAGCCTTCGCCCGTGATCGGAATGTTCGTTGGCAGCACCACGGGCAACCGGTCGTCCGGGACCGCGACTTCGCCGTCGCGTTCGCAATAGACGATCGGGATCGGCGTGCCCCAATAGCGCTGGCGCGAGAGCAGCCAATCGCGGATCCGGAAGTTGACGGTCAGCGCGCCGATGCCCGCGGCGGCCAGGCGCTCCGTGATCGCGCGCCGCGCGTCCGCCGTGGTGAGGCCGTCGAACTCGCCGCTGCCGACCAGCGTGCGTCCGGCCTCGTCTTCATCGGCGGCCTCGAGCACGGCGTCCGGCGCGATGCCGGGCGGAGCGTTGACGCGGACGATCGGCAGCCCGAACTTCCGCGCGAAATCGAAATCGCGCTGGTCGTGGCCGGGGACGCCCATGACGGCGCCCGTCCCGTACTCGGCGAGCACGTAATTTGCGACCCAGATCGGGACGCGCTCGCCCGTCAGCGGATGGAGCGCGTACGCGCCCGTGAAGACGCCCGCTTTTTCCATCAGGCTCGTGCGTTCCAGTTCGGATTTCGTTTTGAGCGATTCGGCGAACGCTTCCACCGAGGCCCGCTCGTTCGGGTGCGCCGCCAGCAGTTTGGCGACGAGCGGATGCTCTGGCGCGAGCGTGACGTACGTGACGCCGAAGATCGTGTCGACGCGCGTCGTGTAGACCGAGATCCGCTCGTCGAGTCCCTCGACGCCGAACGAGAACGTCGTCCCTTCGCTGCGCCCGATCCAATTGCGCTGCATCGTCTTGATGCGCTCGGGCCAACCCGGCAGCGCCTCGATGCCGGCCAGCAACCGGTCGGCGAACGCGGTGATCTTGAAGAACCATTGCGAGAGGTTGCGGCGTTCGACCATGCTGCCGCAGCGCCAGCACCGGCCGTCCTCGACTTGCTCGTTCGCGAGCACGGTCTGGTCCTGCGGGCACCAATTGACCGGGGCCTCGCGCTTGTAGGCCAGTCCGTCCTCGTACATCCGCAAAAAGAGCCACTGATTCCAACGGTAATACTCGGGATCGCAGCTCGCGATCTCGCGCGACCAATCGTAGCTCGTGCCCATCAGCCGCACCTGGCGCTGCATGTTGGCGATGTTCGCGTACGTCCACTGCGCGGGGTCGACGCCGGACTTGATCGCGGCGCCCTCCGCGGGGAGGCCGAACGCGTCCCAGCCCATCGGATGCATGACTTTATAGCCGCGCATCCGCATCATGCGCGCGACCGAATCGCCCAGCGTGTAGTTCTTCGCGTGGCCGACGTGCAGATCGCCCGAGGGATAGGGCAGCATCTCGAGGACGTAATATTTCTCGCGCGGATCGGCGTCGTCGGCGCGGTACAGCGCGCGCTCTTCCCAATCGCGTTGCCAGCGTTCTTCGATGCTGCGGAATTCGTACGTTTGCGCGGGGCGTTCATCGACCATAGCGCGACCTGTTCCACTTCTGCGCGGGGGATGCATTTTAGACTAGCGGCCGACGCCCCAAGGCGCGATGGACGTGCATGAAACATCGCACGCTCTTGATCGCCGCGATCGTCGCCGTCGCGGCGGTCGCGGCCGTCTGGCGAAACCCGGCCGCTCGCGCGCCCGCCGTCATCCCGGCTGCGGGCACCTTCGGTCCAGGGGAGGCGCAGACGCAGGCGGCTCCGGCAGCGCAGCCTTCGGGCGCGCGCCTGGTCGTCTATGTGACGGGCGAAGTCAGGCACCCGGGCGTCTACACGCTGCCGGCGTCAGCTCGCGCGGACGCGGCCCTGGCCGCCGCGGGCGGCTCGACGGCCGCAGCCGACCTCGTGGCCGTCAACCTCGCCGAGCACCTCTCCGACGGCGAAGCGTTCGTCGTCCCGCCGAAGGGCAGCCCGGCCGAACCGCCTCTACCCGGAGCCCGGCACCGAAGCCGCGGCTCGCGGGGCGGGCGCGGAGCCGCGCGAGTCGCGCGCGGCCGGGTGCATAAAGCGCCGCCCGCGGCTTCGATCGACCTGAACTCGGCAAACACGGCCGATCTCGAGCGTTTGCCGGGCATCGGGCCGAGCCTCGCGGAGCGCATCGTCGCCTTCCGCGAACAGAGCGGCCGCTTCAGCCGGGTCGACGACCTGCTCGACGTCGCCGGCATGAACGAGCGCAAGCTCGACGAGATCGCGCCGTACGTCGTCGCGCGCTAGACGTGAGAAAAGCGACGGGAGGGGCGAGCCCCTCCCGTTCTACTCTGCGTGTTCTCGCGGGAGACCCGGCCGTTACCAGCCGCCGTCGCCCCCGCCGCCGCCATCGAAACCGCCGCCGCCTCCGGCGTCAAAACCTCCGCCGCCGCCCGAGCCCCAGTCGCCGAAGGACGAGTTGCTCGTGTCGGCCTGGCCCGCGTCGGATTGCCAGCCGGCCTGATCCGGTGACTGAAGCTGCTGGGATCCGGCGATGTCCGCGCTGTTCGCCGGGAAGTCGCCGCCGCGGTTATGTCCGAACAGCTCGTTACCGAGCCAGGCGCCGCCGAGGCCGCCGAGCAGCCCGCTGAAGAAACCGCCGCCGCCTCCACCCATGCCGGGGCCGTAGCCGTAGCCGGGGCCATAACCGGGGCCGCCCATCGGTCCACCGTAGCCGGGCGGCATCGGCCGGGGGCCCGCCACCGCGCGGAAGATCGCGCGGATGATCAGGAAACCGGCCAGCAAAATGAGGATGAGCCAGAGCATGCTGAAGCCTCCGAATGACGACTTCGTCGTCGTGGGTATGGTCTGGGGCCGCGTGAGCGCGGGAGCGCGCGAGGCGCCCAGGGCCGCTTCGTGCGAGCGGTAGTTGTCGAGGACGAGGTTGACCCCCGTCTTGATGCCGCCGTCAAAGTCGCCGCTCTGGAAATCGCCGCGCATCGCCGAGCGTATGTCGGCAAAGGTGCCCGCCGGGAAGAACTGCCTGGAGGCCGTATCGCCGATGATCCCGTCTTTCTTCTCCGCCTTCGCGAGGAAGATCAGGACGCCGTTGACTTGCTCCTTGGCGAAGATCTTCTCGGCCACGTCCTGGGCAGGCTGCCCGCCGAGCGAGGGCACCGAGACGACGACGACCTCTTTGCCGGTCTGCCGGTTGAAGTCGCCGATCCGTTCGTTGAGCGTCGTGACCGTGTCGGCCTTGAACAGATGCGCGCCGTCCTGAACGAACGAGTCGCGCGCCGAGGCCGGAAGGGCCAGGGACAACGTGGCGATCGCCGCTGCGGCAATCGCGGTGAACCGATTCATCATGCTCCTTGTGGTGCGAATGCGCCGCCGGGCGCCGCTTGGCGCCGGGCCCAGGCTTGGAAACGATCCGATGTCAGGCACGTCTCCTCTTACCCGGGAGCGCGCCAAAGGTTTCCGCCGGGTCTAGTTGTGGGGGACGACGAGGATCATCGCGACGCCGACCGCGCTCAGGATGAAGACCCCCAGGAAGACCCAGACGAAGGCCTTCAGGAGCAACTGCCGGTTCTGGCGGGCTTTCCGGGTTTTCATGCGGAGGACGATTCTTGAGCAGGCGCCGCGGGGCTGCCCCAGAGGCGCTCGAGGTTGTAAAAGGCGCGCTGATCCGGCGTGAAGACGTGCACGACGACGGAGGCGAGGTCGAGCAAGATCCAGCCGCCGTCCACGTATCCCTCGGTTCGGGCGACGCGCAGCCCGCTTGCCTTGGCCGCCGCATCGATCGCGTCGGCGATGGCTCGGGTCTGGACCCGCGAGCGGCCGGTCGCGACGACGAAGTAGTCTGCGACGATCGTGCGCCCGCGGACGTCGAGGACCACCAGGTCCTCCGCTTTTTTGTCGAGGGCCGCTGCGCGGACGATATCGAGGAGTTCAGGCACGCAGAGGGGTCTTCGCGCGGGAGGCGCCGGCTTCTTCCCGCTCCAGCAGCGCGAGCGCTTCGAGCGTCTGCGGAGCGGGGGTCAGAGCGCGCGCGGAGAGATAGCCGACGGTCGAGCGCAGCACGCCGCGCAGCGCGGCGTCCGGGTCGGCGAACGCGAGCGCGAGCAGCGCGGCGCGCTCGGGATAGCTGCGCCCCGGCTCGAGCGCGTCGGCGAGGAAGATCGTTCGCTCGAGCCGCGACATCCGCGGCTTTCCAACGGTGTGCGCCCGAATCGCGGAGAGGATCCCCTCGTCGGTCACTGCGAATCGTTCGCGCGCCAGTTCGGCCGAGAGCCGGGCGTGGAGCACGATCGGATTCGCGCGTTCGAACGCATCGATCGGCATCGCACGCGCGGCGCATTCGGCGAGCAGCCGCTCGGGCGAATACGAGCGCGCGAGATCGTGCAGCATCCCCGCGAGCCGCGCGCGCGAGGTTGATTCTCCGCACGCCGCCGCGAGGCGCTCCGCGGTTCGCGCCACGCGAACGACGTGCGCGTACCGCTTGAGATCGACTTCCGCCCGGATCGCGTGCGAGAGCTCGGCGAACCTCACCGCAGCCCGCTCGAAAGATGTGCTTCGAGTTCGGCCTCGAGCGCCGCAAGCCGCGCGCGATACAGCTCCCCGCGGAGATTTCCGGCCCACATCACGAAGGCGTTCTCGTTGTTGTCGCTATAGTAGCCGCGCCGCGTCGAAACGACGGTAAAGCCGTACTTGCGGTACAGCGCTTGTGCTGCGCGGTTCGACTCGCGCACTTCGAGCGTCATCCAAGATGCATCGCGCTCGCAGGCTTGCCGGATCAGGAACTGCAGCATCTCTTCGCCGTAGCGTTTGCCGCGCAAATCGGGATGCACCGCGATCGTCGTGATGTGCGAGTCTTCCAAAATGACCCAGATCCCGCCATACGCGATCACCGCTCCGTCGCGCAGCCCGACATAGTAATGCGCGAGCTTGTTGTCGTTGATCTCGCTGTGAAACGCGTTTTGCGGCCATGCGGTCGTGAACGAAAGCGCTTCGATGCGCAGCACCGCCGGCACGTCGGCGAGCATCATCGGCCGGATCGCAAGGCGTCCCGACGGCTCCGAAGAGGGGCGTTCGAGATCGGCCCTCACCGCATCTCCGCCTTTTCACGCACGGCGGGGCGTTCGCCGTAATCGGCCCGCACGGCGTGGGGGCTCGCGGCCGCGGGCGCCGTCGCGGCGAGGGCCGCAATGCGAGCGGCGGGACTGTCTGCGAGCGAAGTCGTCACGCGCACCGTGAACCCGCGTTCGCCAAGGGCGCGAACGACGCCCGCCGCATCTCCCGCGCACGCGATGCGCCCGGGCGCCAAGCGTTCGGCAACGCGCCCGGCGATCACCTCATCGCTGCCGCACAACGTCGTCGTCAGGCCGTCTTCCTCGCGCAGGCGCGCGCACGCTACGCCGGTTCGTCCTCGCACGACGGCGAGCGACGGAGGCGAGACGCCGTTCGGCTCGACGGTATCGTAGGACGAGATCCCGGCGAGCGGGAGCCCGCGCGCGAAGGCGAGGCTCTTCGCATAGGAGAGCGCGATGCGCAAGCCCGTGAAGCCGCCGGGACCCGTTCCGACCGCGATCTTGGTCACGGCGCCGAGCCCCGGGCTCGCGAGGACCTGCGCGACGAGTTGCAAGCCCTCCTCCAGCGCGGCATTCGGCGCCGCGGTCCTGGACTCGACCAGCGTTCCATCGGCCTTCGCGAGCGCGACGGAGAAGGCGCCGAGGGCCCCGTCGAGCGCCAAGATCACGGGCGAACGATCTCGAGCTCGCGCGCGCTCTCGCCCGATCCGCTGATCGTCAAACGGAGCGCTCGAGGCGGCATGAACCCCGGCAAGCGCTCGGGCCATTCGACGAACGTGATCGAGTCCGGCGCGAACGCATCCTCGAGGCCGAGTTCCACCGCCTCTGCGGGATCGTCGATGCGGTAGAGGTCCAAGTGGTTGATGGGCGGCGTCCCTTCGTAGCGGTGCCAGAACGTGAACGTGGGGCTCGATGCATCATCTATACCATGCAATGCCCGCACCGACGCGGCAACGAACGCCGTCTTGCCCGAGCCGAGCGGCCCCTGCAGCGCCACGGCGTCGCCCGCCCGCAGCGTCCGCGAGAAGGCCTCCGCGAAGGCCTCGAAGGCGGCGAGCGTCGGGAGCGTCCGCTGCTCGGTCATGGGGAAGAGACCGCCTGCGCGAACGCGAAGGAGCGGGGAATGATGTGGCGAGCCAATGACGTCTTGGTCGGCGTGATCACGGGCGTCGTCGTCGCTGTTGTCGCGGCGTTGTTCGAGTTTGTCTTCGTCACACAGCGCTTTCTGTCGCTCGGGTCGGCGGGCGGAAGCATGGGCAGCAAGCTCGGCCTCATCGCGTTCATCGGAGCTATGGTGGGGGGCGGCGTGGGATTCCTCGTCGGCGCCGTCATCAAGCCGCGGGCCGGTTCCCGCTGAGCAGTTAGGTTGTTGGAAGAATCTTGAATAACGAACGTATTTCACAGATCAACGTCGAGGACGAGATGCGAGAGTCCTACCTCTCGTATGCGATGTCCGTCATCGCCTCGCGCGCGCTCCCCGACGTCCGCGACGGCCTCAAGCCCGTCCAGCGCCGCATCCTCTACGCGATGCGCGAGATGGGCATGGACCCCGGCAAGCAGCACCGCAAGTGCGCCGGCGTCATCGGTGAAGTGCTCAAGAGCTTCCACCCGCACGGCGATTCGTCGGTCTACGATGCGCTCGTCCGCCTGGCGCAAGATTTCACGCTGCGCTACCCGCTGATCGACGGACACGGCAACTTCGGCTCGATCGACGGCGATCCGCCGGCCGCCTACCGCTACACCGAAGCGCGCTTGGCCCGTATCGCGCTTGAAATGCTGGCCGACATCGACAAAGAGACGGTCGATTTCGTTCCCAACTTCGACAACCAGACGACCGAGCCGGTCGTCCTTCCGGCGCGCCTGCCGCAGCTGCTCGTCAACGGCTCGAGCGGCATCGCGGTCGGCATGGCGACGAACATTCCGCCGCACAACGTCGCCGAGATCTGCGATGCGGTCGCGCTCTTGGTCGACGATCCGAACGCCGACGACGATGCGATCTGCGACATCGTGCAGGGCCCCGATTTTCCGACGGCCGGCATCATCCTCGGCAAAGAAGCGATCCGCACGGCTTACAAGACCGGCCGCGGGACCGTCGTCGTGCGCGGCAAGGCCGAGATCGTGGAAGAGAAGGGCAAGAGCAAGATCATCATCACGGAGGTGCCCTTCCAGGTCGTCAAGTCGCGCATCGTCGAGGCGATCGCCGACGCGCACGCGGAGAAGCGCATCGTCGGCATCTCGCGGCTGGACGATGAATCCTCGCGCAAAGGCCTGCGCGTCGTCGTCGAACTCCAGCGCAACGCCACGCCGAACGTCGTGCTCAATCAGCTCTACAAGCACACGCCGCTGCAGACGAGCTTCGGCTTCAACATGCTCGCGCTCGTGCCGGCGACGCCGTCCGGCGAGGCGCGCCCGGGCGCCGCGCCCTCGCCGCTCGAACCGCGCGTGCTCTCGCTCAAGTCGATGCTCGAGCATTACATCGCGCACCGCAAAGACGTCATTCGCCGCCGGACGACCTACGATCTGACGAAGGCGCGCGAACGCGCGCACCTCCTCGAAGGCTTCCGGATCGCGCTCGACAACATCGACGAAGTCATCGCGATCATTCGCGACAGCGACACGACGGAACGCGCGCGCGAACGGCTGGTCGGGCGCTTCGCCCTTTCGGTGCTGCAGGCGAACGCGATCCTCGACATGCGCCTGCGCACGCTCACGGGCCTCGAACGCAAGAAGATCGAGGACGAGTACGCGGAGCTGCTCAAGACGATCGCGGAGCTGGAAGACATTCTCGCGAGCGACCGGCGCGTGGCCGGGATCGTCAAGCTCGAGACGCTCGAATTGCGCCGGCGCTTCGGCGATCCGCGGCGCACGCAGATCCTGCCGGCCGAAGACGAGTTCAACGTCGAGGACTTCATCGCGGACACGCCGGTCGTCGTGACCTCGACCGTCGGCGGTTACATCAAGCGCGTCTCGGTCGATACGTTCCGCTCGCAGAATCGCGGCGGGCGCGGCGTCATCGGCATCGCGAACCTCAAGCGCGAAGACGTCGTGCAAAACTTCTTCATGTGCTCGACGCACCAGCACGTGCTGTTCTTCACGAACAAGGGGCGGGCGTACCGTCTGCGCGGCTACGAGATCCCCGACAGCACGCGCCAGTCGCGCGGCACGGCGCTCGTCAACCTGCTCACGCTGCCGCCGGGCGAGAACGTGACCGCGGTCTTCCCGATCACGAGCTTCGAGGGCGACAATCGCTATCTCGTGATGGTCACGCGACGCGGCGTCATCAAGAAGACGGCGCTCGCCGACTTCTCGAACGTGCGGCGCAACGGCCTCAACGCCGTCAATCTGGACGACGACGACGAGCTGTTGGCCGTCGACCTCTCGGACGGAACGCGCGACATCATCCTCGCGACGCGCGAAGGGATGGCGGTGCACTTCAACGAGACCGACGTGCGGCCGATGGGACGCGCCGCGCGCGGAGTGCGCGCGATCACGCTGGCCCCGGGCGACTCGGTCATCGCGATGGACGTCGTGGAAGACGATCGGCGCGAGGTGCTGATCGTGACCTCGCAGGCGTACGGCAAACGCACGCCGATCGAGGAGTACCGCCACATCTCGCGCGGCGGTAAGGGCGTGAAGGCGTTCGCGAAGGAGAAGGACATCGGCTCGGTCGTCGATCAGATCCTCGTGCGCCCCGACGACGAAGTCCTGATCATCACCTCGGCCAATCAGGTGATTCGGATCCGCGTCTCCGAGATCCGCAGGGCCGGCCGCTCGACGAAGGGCGTGCGGCTGCAACGCCTGGCCGAGGGCGACGAGGTCATCGCGATCACGAACCTCGGACAGCAAGTCAAGACGATCGCCGACATCACGGGCGAGCTGCCGGGCGGCGTGCCTTCGAACGGGGGCGCATGATGCGGCACGCGCACCTCGGCACCCTGGCGCTCGGCGCCGTGCTGGCGCTCGGCGGCTGCTCGACGGCGTTCACGGGCGCCGACGGGTCCCACGGCTATGGCGCCACCGCGACGCTCGAAGTGCACCCCGATGCGCAGAAGAGCTTCGTCGCCGTCTTCGCGACCGAATCGCGCGACAATCTCTCGCGTTTCCAGTTGCGCTCGCTTTCGGAGACCGATTCGGCGCATCCCAAGGCGGCGACGACGCTGCCGCCGATCCCGCAGGATCTCGTTTTCGTCGTCGACCGAACCGCGCGCGTGGTCACGATCTGGTCGCCGCAAGCGAAGCAGTATTTCCGCAGCTCGCTCGATCGGCTGCAGAAAGGCGCATCCGGCGCGAACCCGGAGGCCGATGCAACCCCGGTAGCGTCGGCAACGGAGCCCGCGCCGCTTCAGGTGCCGGACGCAGCCGCGACCGCGAACGCCGGTGCCACCGCTGCCCCCAGCCCGCCCGTGCCGCAGGCATCGGCGAATCCCGCCGCGCGTAAGCCGGGCAGCTTACCGTGGCTCGCCATGTTGAAGACCATGCCGCCGGTCGAATTGACGATGGCCGGCGCGGGCAGCGAGCGCGTGGACGGCCACGCGACGACCGCGCTCGATATCACGGTGACTGCGGCGGCGCCGAAGCCGGTCGCGCCGGCGGCGACGCCGAACTCGGCCGCGCAGAGGCCGGCGGCGCGGAAGCCGCGCGTGCCGACGAAGGTGCTGATCCACATCAACCTGGCGGACGAATACGAAGGCTTTCCGCTCTCCGTCCGCATCAGTGTTCCGGACGCGCGTCCCGGCAAGGCGCCGATTCAGCTGCGGCTCCACATGACGAACGTCCTCGCGTCCTCGCCGCCGCTCGCGGATTTCACGCCGCCGGAAGGCTATGAACGAGCCGACAACCCCGCCGCGCTCATGGCACCGGGCAGCGCCTCGAACTAGGCCAAATCCGGCGGGCCGAGCAGTTCCGAGACCCGGAAGCTGATCTCGGGGATCGCTGCGAGCGCGATTTCATCGTCTCCGGAGTTGATGGTGCTCTCGGCGTAGCCGAGATCGTTTGGATTCCGGTACCGGACCACGGTCCACGCAATGAGATCGGCGATCCAGTATTCGGGGATGCCGGCGCGCGCATACGCGCGCAGCTTTCGGCCCCGATCGTACGCGAGCGAGGTGCTCGCCACCTCGACGAGCGCGATGACGTCCTCCGGCTCGGCAAGCGCCGCGCGATAGAAGTCGTCCTTCGGGCGGAGCACGCAGAAGTCGGGTTCCGGCGCCGAGATGCGGGAAAGGCGCATCGAGCCTTGGGGCAACACCATCGCGCGCCCGCCCAGGCGCGACACGAGGAACTGGTTCATGCGAAGCACGACGCTGTTATGGTCCGGCCCGATCGGGGCCATCAGGACGATCTCGCCGTCGAGCAACTCGACGCGCTCGTCTTCGGCGAGGATGCCGACTTCGACGAGCTTGAAATATTCTTCGACGGTGAACGGCCGGGTTCGATAATCAGTCGCCATAGCACGCTCCAATCTTGCCGGTGCCGTGTTGCGCCCGTATTGCAGCAATCTTAGCCGGATTGGAGGCCGGCGGCCAGCCGGCGCCGTCGACCGGCGGCGGCTGGAGTTGCGCTTCCGGCTTGGTGGAGCAGGCAGGAAAGCCGGGCGCAACCGCGCAGGTTTCCCGGCGGTCCTAGCTGCCGGAGGTAAGGAAAAGGACATGAGCGCACTCCCCGACGTTTCGCAGGCGACCTTCCAGCAGGACGTGCTCGCTAGCGATCAGCCCGTTCTCGTCGATTTTTGGGCCCCGTGGTGCGGCCCGTGTAAGATGCTCGCTCCCGTCGTTGAAAAGCTCGCGACGTCGTATGCCGGGCGCGTCAAATTCCTCAAACTGAACACCGACGAGAATCCGGGGCTTGCGGGGCAGTACCACGTCTCCGGGATCCCGTGCCTGATCCTCTTCAAGGGCGGGGAAGCGGTCGATCGCGTCGTCGGATTCGTTCCCGAAGGGAAGATCAACGAGGTACTCGTTCGGCATCTCGCCGTCGCCTAGTTCCACTGGGCGCGTGATGGACGAGGTCGTCGCTCGCGTCCTCGCGGTGCTCGGGGAAAACGAAGCGGCGAAACCGTGGGCGTTCGGAATGACCGCCTTGGGCGTAGCGCGTCTGCTCGAGATCGACGAGCGGGCGCTCGTCGCTTTGCTTGCTGCACCCGTCGGCGAAGGGCGCTTAGCCTATCGCGCCGGCTATTACGCGACGCCTTCGTTCGTCCCGCGGCTGGGGCGCGAGCAGCGCGCGTTCTTCGACGCCGCGTTCGCAGCCGATCCGCAGCGGCCGAACGCGCCCGTCGCCCGCCGTGCGCTCGCCGCGGCGATGCGCTCGGCCCGCATCCCCGGACTCGATCTCGCGCTCGACACGCTGTTCGCCTCGGGCGCGCTCGTGCGCGTCGGCGACGATCTTTACCGCAGCGAGCAGGTCGCCGCGATCCGCGCGGCGCTCGAACGCGAGCTGCGCGAACGCGGCCACGTCACCGTGGCGCAATTCCGGGATGCGATCGGCACGTCGCGCAAGTACGCGGTCCCGCTCTTGGAGTTCTTCGACGCGAGCGGAGTCACCGTGCGCGACGGCGACAACCGGCTCTCGCCGTCGAGCGTGCCTGCGGCGTTCGCCGCCGACTGAGCGATCGCGCTAATGGCGTAGCGCGAAGAGCCCGATGATGACTTCCAGGAAGATCAGCGCGATCACGACCACTTCCAGAAACTCGCCGCGCCGGCTTTGCGCCTCGTCGTGGAAGAAGCGATAGAGATCGCGCACGCTCTGCAGCTTCGTCTCGATTTGGAATTGCCAGTCCTTGAGGCCGAGGCGGCCGGCGGCGCCGCGATAGAGGCGGGCGTAGTACGCGTCGCCGATGATCTTGAGCGAGTTCGTCGAGCGGTCGGTCAGCTCGTGGATGTCGACGATCAGGTAGCGGAGACGGTCCGCTGATTTTTGCGGCCCGCGGCGGCCGGACTGGCGATCGACGTTCTTCGGGTCCAGTTTGTAGATCGAGTCGAGTTCGGCGTCGAGCAGCGCGTCGTAGGTGCGCAGCTCGGCGAGCTGCGTGTTCGCGAACTCCAGAATGTCCTCGATCGCGGCGGCGCTCTCCGGGCGGTCGTAGACGAAGGCGGTGTCCCATTGCACGATCGCGAGATCGTCCTCGAAGTACGCGAAGTTGACGCGCAGCGCTTCGGCCCGCTCGAGCGGCATCAGGCGGCGCCGTTCGCAGAGCACGAGGCTCGCGAGCTCCCCTCCATATTCCTCGAGCAGCTCGTTCGCGAGGATCGTGCGCGAGAACGCCTGCACTTCGAATACGAAGTAATCCTCGACGAGCGGCTCGTGCCGGTCGTCGAGCGCGTCGGCGATCTCGGAGGAGAGCGTGGCGAGTGCGGCGTCCGCGATCCGCCCCAGTTCGGCGTCGTTGCGCAGCGTTCGCGTGAACGCGGCGAAATCGTACCAACTTCCCGAGAACGGCAACGTCAGGCGCAACGAGATCACGCCGTAATCGAAGATCTTCGCCCGGATCGCGGCGTTGCCCGAGGCGGTCGCGACGCCGGGAAAGCGCAGTGTGACCGGCGCGACCGGGAACTCGATGAAGCCCGAGGACGCTTCGCGCCGCAGTTGGAGCGGCGCGCGGGCGACGTCCTCGCGGGGTGCGCGGACGAGCCGTTCGACCGCTGCCAAATCGATCGTGTCGGCGAGATCGAAGACGAAGTACGCGTGGAACGAACCCGATTCGATCGCGGGCGGCGTGCGCGCAGCGCCTGCGGGCGTCAGTTCGGCGGGCGACGGTGACGGCAGTTCAGGCGGCACGGCCGAACCTTCGACGAGCGCTCGAATGAAGCCGCCCGAGCGGAGGTTCCCCCTGCAACAAAAGTGTCCGGATGCGGGTTGTATTGTGTGCTATGAATGCCGACCGCATGACCGACCGCGTCCAGGAGGCCCTCAATGCGGCCTACCAGCGGGCGCTCTCCGAACGTAATCCGCAGACCTCGAACGAGCATCTGCTCGCGGCGCTGCTCGATCAGAAGGACGGCTTGGCCGCGTCCTTACTCGGTAAGGCCGGCGTCGATGTCCCGTCGTTTACGAAGCGCGTCGATGAAGCGATCGGCCGGCTGCCGCGCCTCTCCGGCTCCGCGGATCAAGGCCCGACGCTTTCGAATGCGCTCGCGCGCACGCTGACGGCCGCCGACGCCGAGGCGAAGGCCCTCCAGGACGAGTACGTTTCCGTCGAGCATCTCTTGCTCGCGCTCGCGCAAGACAAGGATCTCGGCAAGCTCTTTGCCGGCGTGAACGTCAACCGCGATAAGCTGCTGGTCGCGCTACGCGAAGTGCGCGGCAACCAGCGCGTCACCTCGCAGAATCCCGAAGGCACCTACCAGACGCTCGAGCGCTTCGGGCGCGACCTGAACAAGGACGCGGAGCAAGGAAAACTCGATCCCGTCATCGGCCGCGACGACGAGATCCGGCGCGTGATCCAAGTCCTCTCACGCCGCACGAAGAACAATCCGGTCCTCATCGGTGAACCGGGCGTCGGAAAGACGGCGATCGTCGAAGGGCTCGCGCAGCGCATCGTCCGCGGAGACGTCCCCGAGGGCCTCAAGGACAAGCGCGTGATCACGCTCGACATGGGCGCGCTGATCGCCGGCGCGAAATATCGCGGCGAATTCGAAGAGCGGCTCAAGGCGGTGCTCAAGGAAGTGCAGAGCTCCGAGGGGCGCGTTTTGCTCTTCGTCGACGAGCTGCACACCGTCGTCGGCGCCGGGAAGACCGAAGGCTCGATGGACGCGGGGAATCTGCTCAAGCCGATGCTCGCGCGCGGCGAGCTGCACATGATCGGCGCGACGACGCTCGATGAATACCGCAAGCACATCGAAAAGGATGCGGCGCTCGAACGGCGCTTCCAGCCGGTCTTCGTCGATCAGCCGAGCGTCGAGGATACGATCTCGATCCTGCGCGGCCTGCGCGAGCGCTACGAAGTGCATCACGGCGTGCGGATCAAGGATTCGGCGCTCGTCGCCGCAGCGACGCTCTCGAACCGCTACATCGCCGACCGTTTCTTGCCCGACAAGGCGATCGATTTGGTCGACGAAGCCGGGGCGAAGCTGCGCACCGAGATCGATTCGATGCCGCAAGAGCTCGATGAAGCGCACCGCCGCATCATGCAGCTCGAGATCGAACGCGAAGCGCTGCGCAAAGAATCCGACGAAGGCTCGAAGACGCGCCTGGCGCGTATCGAGAAAGAGATTGCCGAACTGCGCGCTGATTCGGACGGCGTCGCCGCGCGCTGGCAGATGGAAAAGAACGCTGTCCAAAAGACGCGCGTGTTGCGCGAGCAGATCGAACAGACGAAGACCGAGATCGATCAAGCCGAGCGGCAATACGATCTCAATCGCGCGGCCGCGCTGCGCTACGGCAAGCTCACGGAGCTCGAGAAGCAGCTCAAGACGCAAGACGCGGCGCTGGCGACCGGCGAGAGCCGTCTGCTCAAAGAGGAAGTCGACGAAGAGGACATCGCCGACATCATCAGCCGCTGGACCGGGATCCCCGTCTCGAAGCTGCTCGAAGGCGAGATGCGCAAGCTGCTCAAGCTCGACGACGAGCTGCACAAGCGCGTGATCGGGCAAGACGAGGCGGTCACCGCGGTCGCGGAGGCCGTGATCCGTTCGCGCTCCGGGCTCTCCGATCCGAACCGGCCGATCGGCTCGTTCATCTTCCTCGGGCCGACCGGCGTCGGCAAGACCGAACTCGCGCGCGCGCTCGCGAGCTATCTGTTCGACGACGAACGCGCGATGGTGCGCATCGACATGTCGGAGTACATGGAGAAGCACTCCGTCTCGCGGCTGATCGGCGCGCCGCCCGGCTACGTCGGCTTCGAAGAGGGCGGGCAGTTGACCGAAGCGGTCCGCCGCCGGCCGTTCTCCGTCGTGCTGTTCGACGAGATCGAGAAGGCCGCGCCGGAAGTGTTCAACGTGTTCTTACAGATCCTCGACGACGGCCGCCTGACCGACGGTCAGGGCCGCACGGTCGATTTCAAGAACACGATCCTGATCATGACCTCGAACATCGGCTCGAACCGAATCCTCGATGCGACGGGTTCGGGGAACGGCGCCGGGGCCGATTACGCGGTCATGCGCGCGACCGTGCTCGACGAATTGCGCCGCAACTTCCGCCCGGAGTTCCTCAACCGCGTCGACGAGATCGTCGTCTTCACCGCGCTCGGTGAAGAGCAGCTCGACCGCATCCTCGAGATCCAACTCGATCGCCTGCGCTCGCGCCTGGCCGATCGCCGCATCACGCTCGAGCTCGCGCCCGCCGCCCGCGCGCACCTGGTGAAGGCCGGCTACGATCCGGTCTACGGCGCCCGCCCGCTCAAGCGCGCGATCCAGCGCGAACTCGAAACCCCGCTCGGCCGCCGCATCCTCGGAGGCGAGGTCAAAGAAGGCGACGTCGTCGCCGTCGACTACGACAGCGCCCGCGGCGAGCTGACGTTCGCCGCGGATTCCGGCCGCGTCCCGGCAAGCGTGAACTGAGGGCACCAAGGATCGGCAAAGCCGATATCCAGCTTCAAGGGTTCGAATCGGCGGCCGTCGGCATATGTCACCGCAACGTGAAAGCGATATGGCCGCTTAGAACCCTCGCTTGCTGTCCAGCAGGATCGTGACGGGGCCGTGGTTCCTCGATGCGACGTCCATCGTCGCGCCGAAGCGGCCGGTCTGCACGCGGTGCCCGAGCGCGCGTAATTCCGCGACGACGCGTTCGTAGAGCAACTCGCCGAGTTCGCCGCCGGCGGCCGTGATGAACGACGGGCGGCGGCCTTTGCGCGCGTCGCCGTAGAGCGTGAATTGCGAGACGACCAGGATCTCGCCGCCCGCTTCGGCGAGGTCCAGATTCATCGCGCCTTCGGCATCGGCGAAGATGCGCAGGCCCGCGATCTTCGCGGCCAGGTACCGCGCGTCGTCGGGCCCGTCATCGCGTGACACGCCGAGCAACACGAGAAGCCCGCGCCCGATCGAAGCGGTGGTCTCACCGTCGATCGTGACGCGGGCTTCGTTGACGCGGGTTACGACCGCGCGCAAAACTCCGCCCTAATGGGCGTGAGCGTGCGCGGCGGCGGCGTGGGCCGCGGCCGCTTCTTGGAACTGTTCCTCTTCGGTCGAGCCGTGCAGCGCCGTCGTCGAAGACTTGCCTTCGGAGACGACCGTCGCGACCGCGTCGAAGTACGCCGCGCCGACTTCGCGCTGGTGGCGCGTCGCCGTGTAGCCGCGCCGTTCGCTCGCGAATTCGGCCTCTTGCAGTTCCGAATACGCCGCCATGCCGCGCTCGGCGTAGTCGTAGGCGAGCTCGAACATCCCGTGATTGAGCGAGTGGAAGCCCGCCAGCGTGATGAACTGGAACTTGTAGCCCATCGCGCCGAGCTGCTGCTGGAACGTCTCGATGTCGTGCTTGGAGAGCTTGAGCTTCCAGTTGAACGACGGCGAGCAGTTGTACGCGAGCAGCTTGCCGGGGAACTTGGCGTGGATCGCCTCAGCGAAGCGGCGCGCCTCTCCGATGTTCGGCTCGGAGGTTTCGCACCAGACGACGTCCGCGTACGGCGCATAGGCCAGGCCGCGTGCGATCGCGGCGTCCAGGCCGCCGCGCAGCACGAAGAAGCCTTCGTCCGTGCGCTCGCCCGTGATGAACGGCTTGTCGGCGTCGTCGACGTCGCTCGTGATCAGGAACGCGCCGTTCGCGTCGGTCCGGGCGACGATCAGCGTCGAGGTGCCCATGATGTCGGCCGCCAGGCGCGCCGAGACGAGGTTGCGGATCGCGGTCTTCGTCGGGATCAGCACCTTGCCGCCCATGTGGCCGCACTTCTTTTCGCTCGCGAGCTGGTCTTCGAAGTGGACGCCCGCCGCGCCGGCCTCGATGAAGGCCTTCATGATCTCAAAGCAGTTGAGCGCGCCGCCGAAGCCCGCCTCGGCATCCGCGACGATCGGCGCGAACCAGTAGATGTCGCCGTCGCCTTCCATCGTCTGAATCTGGTCGGCGCGCGCGAGCGCGTTGTTGATGCGCTTCGCGAGGGCCGGGGCGCTGTTCGACGGGTACAGGCTTTGGTCGGGGTAGGTCTGCCCGCTCAGGTTCGAATCGCCGGCGACTTGCCAGCCCGAGAGGTAGATGGCTTTGAGCCCGGCCTTGACGGCCTGGACCGCCTGATTTCCGGTCATCGCACCGAGGGCGGGAACGTACGCCTCTTCGTGCAGCAGCTTCCAGAGGCGTTCGGCCCCCAGGCGCGCGAGCGTGTAGTCGATGCGAACGGAGCCTCGCAGACGGATGACGTCTTGGGCGCCGTACGGCCGCCGGATGCCCTCCCAGCGGGGGTGCGTCGACCACTGCAGGTCCAGGTCGTTGAGCGCGGACATTTGGATGGTTTGCTCCTCTCGAATGGCTGGGCGAGGTCTCCGGGCTTCGATTGGATGGTGGAAAGACCTTCCCTGGATGGCTCCATGGACCCGGAAAAGCTTTCTACCGTTGCAGCGACGGGCAGTTTGGATGAAATTTCGTCGCGAGCGGCGCCGGGAAGTACGACAATAGTCGAATAGGTGGCAAAATCCTCTAGCTGAGGGAAAAAAAGCCCAGGGGCATTACCCTGGGCTCAATGTGCGATGAGGGTCGCCTAGCGCCGGTTTTAGACCTTCGCGTGATCGCGTTTTCGCGCGCGCAGACGGTCGGTTTCGTTGAGCAAACGCTTGCGCAACCGGATCGATTTCGGCGTGACTTCGACGAGCTCGTCGTCTTCGATGAACTCGATCGCGCGCTCGAGCGACATCTCTTCCGGCGGCGCGACGCGGGTGCTGTCATCGCTGCCCGAGGCGCGCATGTTCGTCAGCTTCTTCGCGCGCACGACGTTGATCGCGACGTCCATGTCGTCGCCGGCTCTGCCGACGATCATCCCTTCGTACGCTTCCGTACCTGGGCCGACAAAGAAGCGTCCGCGCGCTTCGAGCCCCGCCAGCGCGTAGGCCGTGATCGTTCCGGTCTCGCTCGCGACGAGCGCGCCGACGTTGCGGCCCGGGATCTCGCCGCTCCACGGCCGGTGATCGTAATACGTGTGCGACATGACGGCGGTCCCGCGCGAAAGCGTCAAGAGCTCGCCGCGCAAACCGAAGATCGCGCGCGTCGGCATCGTGTATTCGAGCCGGCGCGTATCGCCGACGGTGAACATGTTCGACATCGCGGCCTTGCGCTTGCCGAGCGCGTCGATGACGGCGCCGGCATATTCGTCCGCGACGTCGATCACGACGTACTCGACGGGCTCGAACTTCTTGCCTTCGCGCTCCGTCAGGATCACTTGCGGCTTTGAAACCGCAAGCTCGTAGCCTTCGCGGCGCATCGTCTCGATCAGGATCGAAAGATGCAGCTCGCCGCGCCCGCGGACCTCGAACGTATCGGCGCTCTCGGTATCGGCGACGCGCAGCGCCACGTTCGATTCCAGTTCGCGCATCAGCCGCTCGCGAATCTGGCGCGAGGTCAGGAACTTGCCTTCGCGGCCCGCGAACGGCGATGCGTTCACGCTGAACGACATCGAAACCGTCGGTTCGTCGACCGCGACCGCATGCAGGCCTTCGGGCGCTTGCGCGTCGGCGATCGTGTCGCCGATGTTGAGCCCTTCGATTCCCGAGACGCAGACGATGTCGCCGGCGGAGGCTTCCTCGACTTCGATGCGCTCGAGCCCGGCGAACGTCAGCAGCTTCGTGAGCCGCAGGCCCATCTCGACGTGCCCTTCGCGCGTGATCTTCGCGATCGGCGCGTTGATGCGGCCGTTCCCGCGGAAGACGCGGCCGATCCCGATCCGGCCGACGTACTTGTTGTGGTCGATCGCCGAAATCAGCATCTGGAAAGGCCCCTCTTCGGCCGGGGCCTCGGGGACTTTGCGCAGGATCGTTTCGAACAGCGGCTCGAGATTGTCGCTCGGATCGTCGAGCGAGAGCTTCGCGATGCCGAGTTTGCCGTTCGTGTAGACGACGGCGAAGTCGGCCTGTTCGTCGCTCGCGCCGAGCTCGATGAACAGGTCGAACACTTCGTTGACGACTTCGGTCGGCCGCGCATCCTTACGGTCGATCTTGTTGATGACGACGATCGCGCGCAGGTCGAGCTCGAGCGCCTTTCGCAAGACGAACCGCGTCTGCGGCATCACGCCTTCGGCTGAGTCGACGAGCAAGAGGACCCCTTGCACCATCTGCAGCACGCGCTCGACCTCGCCGCCGAAATCCGCGTGGCCGGGGGTGTCGACGATGTTGAACTTGACGTCGCCGTGCCGGACGGCCGTGTTCTTCGCGAGGATCGTGATCCCGCGCTCGCGTTCGAGCGGATTGGAATCGAGCATCCGCGTCCCGGTCGCTTGCCCTTCGCGAAAGACGCCGCTCTGTTTGAGCATGGCGTCGACGAGCGTCGTTTTCCCGTGGTCGACGTGGGCGATGATCGCCACGTTCCTGATATCTGGTCGAGTGTTCACGCGTAGCAGTATACCATGCGCCCCCTGCGACCCAAGTCCGGTTTACGTCCCGTAGCGCCTCTCGCGGCTCGTGAAATCGCCGATCGCGCGGTACAGGAGCTTCGCGTCGAAGTCCGGCCAATGCGTCTGCGTGGACCAGAGCTCGGTGTAGGCGACCTGGTACAGCAAGAAATTGGAGAGCCGCAGCTCGCCGCCGGTGCGGATCAGCAAGTCCGGATCCGGCTGCCCTGCCGTGTAGAGGTAGCCGGAAATTTCCTTCTCGGTCACCTTGGATGCATCGAGCTTGCCGGCCGCGACGTCGGCGGCGAGGGCGCGCACGGCGTCGCAGAGTTCGGTGCGCGCGCTGTAGTCGATCGCGAGGTTCAAGTGCAGCCGGTCGTTCCCGGCGGTCGCGGCGACGAGCGCTTCGAGCGCGCGGCGCGTGCTCTGCGGGAGCCGGTCGAGCCGCCCGATCACGCGAACGCGCACGTTCTCTTTGACGAGCGCCGCCTGCTCGCTGCGCGCGTAGAGGCCGACGAGTTCCATCAGCAGCCGAACCTCGGTGGGGCTGCGCTGCCAATTCTCTTCGGAGAACGCGTAGACCGTGAGAATGCCGATGCCGGCGTCGGCGGCGGCGCGCGCGATCTCCCGCAAGCGGCGCGCGCCGATACGGTGGCCTTCGATCGAGGGCATGCCGCGCTCGCGGGCCCAGCGGCGATTGCCGTCCATGATGATCGCGACGTGGCGCGGCGTTGCGCGCAGGACCGGGACGGGCTCGAGACGCTCGATCACGCTTGCGCCGCCAATCGCCCGAACGAGGTGCCCGCCTGCTCGCGCGCGCTGCTCTGCACCGCACGGACGACCGCTTCGAGTTCGTCGATGTACGCGAGGAAGCGCGCGCGCCCCGCCTTCGTGATGCGCACCAGCGTCGTCTGGCGGCCGTTCGCGCGCACGCGCTCGAGCTCCACGATCTCCATCTCGGCGAGCGCGTGCAGATGGCGATTCAGGTTGCCGTCGGTCAGCGCGCAGGCGTCCTGTAAGGCTTTGAAGCTCATCGGAGCGTCGGCGGCGACGAGCGCCGTGCAGACAGCGAGCCGTCCGCGCTCGTGGAAGATGCGTTCGAGGCCTTCATAGGCAAACGGGGCGGAGTTCATCGTAGGCCTTTCTGCTCGCGGCCGGATTCGGAGAGCACGAGCGAACCGATAGCGATCTGACCGCTGCCGAATGCGAGCGGCATGATCCACCATGCAAGCGCCGCGTTCGGGAGGAACAGCAAGGCGCACGCCGCCGCGCCGAAGGCGATCGCAACGAACACGACCTCACGCGGCACTTGCGAGCGCGAAGCGAACAGCCCGAGCGCATAGATCGCGCACCACATGCCGGGCAGCAAATCGTAGAGACCGCGAGCGACCAGCGCCGCGGTGATGACGCCGCCGGCCGCGACCGCGGGGAAGATGCTCATCCCGACGTTGCGCATTTGCACGTCGGCGAAGGCGTCGTGATGGCGCGTGCGCCAGACCAAGATCGCGCCGTAGTTGATGACGAGCGCGATCCCCAGGCACGCGAGCCAGATCGCGAGATAACGCTCCTTATCGAGCGCCGTCGCGGGGAAGGGGCTCAGCAGCTTCTGGACGACGCCCGCGGCGAGGGCGACCGCGCCGCTGGCGATTGCGGCGTTCCCCGAGTAGCCATCGAAGCGTTGGACCGTGGCCATACGGCCACGGACTTCCGCTAGGTCTGCAAGGGCCCGGCGAACTTCCATTCCTCGGCTTTGTATCACAAAGTAAGGCGCCCCGCAAGCGCCCTATCGGGCGGCGGCGTGGGGCTTACGGCCCGGGCCCGCTTAAGCGCTCAGGAGTAGTCGGCGATCGCCGCGGCGAGCCGGTCGACGCCTTCGACGATCGCCTCCTCGCCCGAGTAACTGAAGTTCACGCGCAGCGTGTTGCGGACGTCGCGGTTCACCCAGAACGGGCCGCCCGGAACGAACGCGACGTTCCGCGCGAGCGCGCTTTCGAGCAGCTCGGTCGTGTCGACGTCCTCCGGGGCGCGCATCCAGAGGAAGAGGCCGCCGTCGGGCTTCGTCCAGGTCCAGCCCTTCGGCATCCGCTCCGCGAGCCGCTCGAGCATCAAATCGCGGCGCCGGCGGTAGACGGGGACCATGGTGGCGAGGTGCCCTTCGACGGCCCCCGGCTTGCTGACGAACGCATGGATCGCGCGCTGGCCGAACGTGGAGGTGTGCAGGTCGGCGGCCTGCTTGACCATCACGACCTTCTCGAACATCTCGGCGTCGGGAATCACGAGCCACGCAACCCGCATGCCGGGAACGATCGTCTTGCTCGCGGTCCCCGCGTAGAAGACGCCCTTCCCCCCGGCGAGCGCCGTGAGCGAAGGGATCTCTTCGCCGGAATACCGCAGCCGGCCGTACGGGTCGTCCTCGAAGATCGGGATCCCGTGCTCCTGGGCGATCGCGACGAGTTCCTTGCGCCGTTCCAGCGTGATCGTCACGCCGGTCGGGTTCGCGAAGTTCGCGACGGCGTAGATCAGCTTCGGCTTTCGCGGGGCGCTCTCCAGAGCGCGTCGCAATTCGGCGGGGATCATCCCGGCATCGTCGGTCGGAACGTCGAGGAAGCTCGCTTCGTAGGCTTGGAACGCCTGCAGCGCGCCCAGGTACGCCGGGTTCTCGGTGACGACGATGTCGCCGGGGTCGAGCAGCACCTTCGCGACGAGATCGAGGCCTTGCTGCGAACCGCTGACGATCAGCACGTTTTCGGGGCTCGCGACGATCCCGTTCACGGCGGCCAAGTGCTCGCAGACCCAGCTGCGCAGCGGCCGGTGCCCTTCGGTCGTGCTGTATTGCAGCGCTCCGGCGCCGTCGGTCCGCAGAACTTCTTCGCAGGCCACGGCGAACGCGGCGACCGGGAACAGCTCGGGCGCGGGAAGACCGCCGGCGAACGAGATGACTTCGGGGCGTTCCGTGAGCTTGAGAAGTTCACGAATCGCGCTCGCTTTGAGCCCGTTCATGCGGTGGGCAAAGCGAAAGACGTTCTGGTCGGTTCTGTCCGGTGCCGTCAGCATGAGTGCCTCCAAGGGCATCATTTTCTCCGCGCCGGGTGCCCGGCCCCTTAGAGCTGGATCCCTGACTGAGCGCCCCCCCGGGCGTCGGGACGCACGGCCTTCGCCTTGGGCGCGTCGTTAGAGAGCTTTTCGGAGTACGCCGAGTCGATGAGGGTCTTGTAGCGCGTTTCGACGATGCGCCGCTTGACCTTGAGCGTGGGCGAGAGCTCCCCGTCCTCGATCGTCAGCTCGCGCGGGAGCAGGGCGACGCGCCGGACCTGCTCGTATCCGGCCAGGTCCGCCGTCTTTGCGACGATTTCGGCGCGAATGAAGTCCGCGACGCGAGGGTTGCCCGGAATCAGCGCGGCAGGCACCGAGTCCGGAATCTCGAGTTCCTTGCGCACGAGTTCCACGTTGAGCGCGATCAGGGCGGCCGGATGGGGCCGCCCGTCGCCGACGAGCATGACTTGGCTGACGAAGACGGAGCGTTTGATCGCCGTCTCCACGCGCGCGGGCGAGATGAATTTGCCGCCGGAGGTCTTGATGAGCTCTTTCTTCCGGTCCGTGATGAAGAGAAAACCGTCGGCGTCCAGGCGGCCGATATCGCCGGTCGCGAACCAGCCGTCTTTGTCGATCGGATGCTCGTCCGGCCGGCGATAGTATCCTTGCATCACGTTCGGTCCGCGCGTCTCGATCTCGCCGTCGGCCGCGATGCGGACCTCGATCCCCGGCAGAGGGCGCCCGACCGAGCCGTAGCGGTTGTCGACGAGCCGGTTCGTCGTGATCACGGGCGAGGTCTCGGTGAGCCCGTACCCTTGGCAGATCGGAATGTCGGCCGCGGCGAACGTCAGCGCGAGATCGCGATGCAGCGCCGCGCTTCCGCTCGTAAACAGGACGAGCCGGTCGAGCCCGAGCGCCGGCCGGATCTTCTTGAGCACGAGCGCGTGGGCGATGCGATATTCCAGCCGCTGCACGAGGGACGGTGCCTTATTGTCGGCGACCGCCGTCATGTACTCGCGGCCGGCCTCGAGCGCCCAGGGGACGAGCTTCGCGCGCAGGCCGCCCTCGGCGCGCGCCTTCCCGACGAGCCCGGCGAGCACGCGTTCGTAGATGCGCGGAACGAGGTTCGCCGCGATCGGCCGCGCGGAACGCATATCATCGAGCAAGCGGTCGGGGACCGTCACGTGGACGAGCACGCCCGCGGAAATGTAGGCGACGATCGTCGCGTGTTCGTAGATGTGCGCGAACGGCAGCACGGAGAGGACCGGCTCCCCGGGGCGCAGCATCGAAAACGCGTACTCGAAAGCGAGCCGCGCGTCGGAGGCGATGTTGTTGTGCGAGAGCATCACGCCCTTGGGGTCGCCCGTCGTGCCCGACGTATAGATCAGGACGGCGAGATCGTCGGGTCGCAGGGCCTCGATCCATTGCCCGACGGCCGCCGGGTCGGCGGCCTGCGCGAGCGCCCCGGAGCGTTCGAACTCCGCGAGCGATTCCGGGCCGTCGCCGTCGAAGTGCACGAGCGGGATCGGCGTGGGACAGGCCTCGCGAACGCGTTCGACGTCCGCCTTGCGTTCGACGAAGACGAGCTTCGCCTCGCAATCGGCGAGGATGAAGCGCAGTTGGTCGGCGGCAGTCGTCGCGAAGATCGGCACGCTGACGCAGCCGGCGTAGACGGTCGCGAGGTCGGCCACGATCCAATCGACGCAGTTGTTCGAAACGATCGCGACCCGGTCGCCGCGCTCCACCCCCGCGCCGCGCAGCGCGTACGCGGCCGCCGTGAGCCGGGCGCGGAGCCGCGCGCTCGACGTGTACGTCCAGTCGCCGCCGGCCGGGCGCTCGGCGAGGGCGCGCTCATTGCCCAGCGCGAGCGCCGGTTCGATCAGCTGCGGAAGGGTCGGCATCGGGCCTCCTGAGCTCGGCTGCGACTTTTGACTTGTATCTTGCAAGTAATCTCGGCCTGACGGCGTAACATCCTTTCCCAATCGCGGTGGCGTCGTAGGAATGATCCTTCACGGAACGGTCCGCGTTGTTGTCGTCTTGCTTGAAAGAGGTTTTTCATGACCCGACGGCTAGTACGGGCCGCGGCACTGTCGATTGCGCTGATCGTGGGCGCGAATGCGGCAGCATCGGCGGATCCCGGAATGGCACAAGTGCTGAACTCGAGCGTCGTGCTCCCGGCGACGGGCGCGCTCCGTAACCAGGCGGACCCGTGGGCGATCGCACAGGCGAAACCGATCGGCCAGACCGAGCGTCCGCTGCGGGAACCCGGCCTCCCGCAGGGCTTTGCCTACACACTCGATGCGTCGATCGGCTACCCGCTCAATTCCACCGGGAAGGACAACGTGAAGTTTCCCGGCGGGATCGACGCGGTAGCGGGTTACGGCTTCAACCGCTTCTTCCGGTTGCAGGCGGGATACTACGAGTTGCCCGAGTACCCGACCGGCTTCGATCAGGGCTCGGTCCCCGTGTATCTGCAGGGCGTCAGCTCGCCGATTTCAAGCGCGGATCTGCATGCGGCGCAGCAAGACGTGACGATCAAGAACAAGATCTTCATCTTCAACGTTCAGAACCTGTTCACGATCGCAAAGCGCTTCCCGATCGTCGTCACTCCGACATACATCGCACGGACGGGGACCGTCGGAGGGCATTCCGACAACACGATCATCGACGTGAACGGCTTCCCGCAAGCGGTCAAGATCCGCACGTTCCAGGAAGAACTCGTCGCGGTGACGCTGCCGTTCCTCTCGACGCCGCGGATGTTCGGCACCTACACGATCGCCCCGCAGTGGCTCGTGCAGAAGAGCGGCGCGAACGTCGATAACCACGCGCAACTCTTTCAGCTGCTCTACATCGACTACCGCCTGACGCCGAAGGCGACGCTGTTCTTCCAGCCCTCGCTGCTGCAAGACTACACGCCGACCGACATCTACTCGTCGCACATTCCGACCGTGATCTACGGCGCGAACTACAAGTTCACGAAGCAGACGTTCGTGCAGGTCGTGGTCAGCGGCGGGACGCCGGTGAACCCGCTCGACGGTAAGATCGGCATCACCAGGGTGACCTGCCAAACCATCGCGGGTTGCGCGGCCAATCAGGTCGTGCCGCGCATCGGCGGCCTCAAGGCCGCGCAAGTTCAAGTCGATTTCGGCATCGGCTCGCCGTCGGTGATTCCGCTGTGAAGGGGCAAGCGATGGTTCGTTCTCTCCCGCGCCTGCTGGCGTGTGCCGCGATCGCCGCGCTTGCGGCCTGCGGCGGCAACAACTCCTCGAATCCGGGTCCGTCCGTTCCGGGGAACGTCACCGGCACCGGCCCGGGCTATCTGTTCTCGCGCTTCGTCGGGGTCGGCGACAGTCTGACCGCCGGCGTGCAATCGGGCGCGCTGCTCGGTGCGACGATCGCACCGAATCCGCTCGGCGCCGGCTCGCCGTTCCCGTTCGTGCCGAACACGCAAGGCCACGGCTGGTACGCGCGCGTCTGGGCGCAGGCGACCGGCGGCAATCCGCTCGATCCGGCGACGTCGCCGCTCCCGCTGATGGCGCCGCCCGGAATCGGCCAGATCCTGCTTCCGACGACGGCCGGCGGGCTCACCTCGATCGTCGCGAACGTCTGCTCGTCGGAGGGCGCGGCGTTCTCGCTCTCGACCGCGCTCACGCTGCGCATCAATCCCAAGGCGACGCCGCTCGACGTCGCCGTCCCCGGGCAACTCGCGCACGAGGCGCTGTACTCCTATCAGCCGACGGCGTCGTGCGCCGACGCGACGAACCCGGCGCTGGGGCCGCTCGCGGGCCTCGCCAGCCTGATCGGCAGCGAGAACCTCAACTTCTATCCGGTCCTCGCGAACTTCGGCGGGAACGTCACGCAGATTCAGGCTGCGGCTTCGCTGCGGCCGACGCTGGCGACGATCTGGCTCGGGTCCAACGACCTGCTGAAGTTCGCGGTCGGCAACGGCGGCTTCCCGCCGACCGATCCGGCCGCACTCGGTGCCGACATCACGAAGGAGATTCAAACGTTGCAAGGCGCCGGCGCGAAGGTCGCCGTCTTCAACTTGTTCGACGTGTTGCAGGCGCCGTATTTCACCTCGATTGCGGCGATCCCGGCGGTGATCCAGGCCGCGGGCGCCGATGCCGCAACGGCTGCTGCGCTCGGGGCTCAGGTGCAGGCGTACCTGCAGGCGACCTACGGGCTCGGCAACGGGGGCTACCTGACGCTCTCGGGCGCCGGAAAGCTCAAAGCCGCGCTCGCCGCGATCCTCGGCGGTGCCTCGCCGGCGGCGGCGCTCGGCTCGCCGGCGGCCGCGCTCGTCGCCGGGGATTACGTCTCCGACCCGGTCGCCGCCAAGACCCAGCAGCTCAACGACGCCTACAACGCGGCGATCGCGGCCGCTGCGGCCTCGACCGGCGCCGCGCTGATCGATACGCATGCGTTCTTCGCGAACTATGAGGCGGCCGGCCCGCTGCGCTACATCCCGCTCCCCGGAAATCCGCATTGCTGCGCCTTGCAGTACGGCGGAGGCCTCACGAGCCTCGACGGGCTGCACCCATCGGACACCGGGTACGCCCTGATCGCCAACGTCGCGATCGCGAAGCTCAACGCCGCCTACGGCGCCGGGGTCACGCCGCTCTCGGACGCGGACATCACGGCGATCAACGCGACCGATCTCTACTCACCGCACTAGGGGACCGGCAAGCGAGACGGGTTCGGGCCGCCGGGCGGCCCGAGCCCGTTTCCTTTGGAAGGGAGGCGTCACGCCTCCGTGCAAAAATTCACTTGCAAAAAGCAAGTGAGATGGAGTTTCGAGATGAGCCAAACAATCGCGAGCCCCTCGCTCGTGCGCAGCGAGATCCGCGACGGCGTCGCAATTCTGACGCTCGATAACCCGCCGGTCAACGCGCTTTCGTTCGCGCTCTCCGCGGCGTTCATCGCCGCCTTCGATGCGGCCGAGGCCGACGCGGGCGTTCGCGCGATCGTCGTGACCGGTGCGAACGGGCTGTTTTCGGCGGGTGCCGACATCACGGAATTCCTCGCGCCGCCGCCGCCCGACGCCAAGAACGTGCGCGATCTGATCGCGCGGATCGAACGCAGCAAGAAGACCGTCGTGGCCGCGATCGACGGCAACGCGCTCGGCGGCGGCGGGGAGCTCGCGCTCGCGTGCGACTATCGCATCGCGACGAAGCGCTCGAAGATCGGCTTCCCGGAAATCAAGCTCGGCTTGCTGCCGGGCGCCGGCGGCACGCAACGCCTGCCGCGCCTGATCGGGCCTCAGCTCGCGCTGCAGGCGATGCTCAAAGGCGAGAACGTCGCGGCCGACGCCGCGAAGTTCCAGGGTTTGCTCGATGCCGTCGTCGAGGGCGACGTCGTGAGCGCCGCGCTCGAGCAGCTCGGCCCCTGGATCGCCGCGAAGCCGAAGCGCCGCGTCAGTGAGATGAGCGCGAGCGTGCTCCCGTTCATGATCGCCTGGGCGCACAAGATGGTCCCCGCCGAAGAAGCGGGCGGCATGGCCGCGCACAAGCTGATCGACGCGGTCGTCGCCGCGACGCAGTTGCCGTTCGCGCAGGGCCTCGCCCGCGAGTTCCGCCTCTTCGGCGAGCTCGTCGTCGGCGACCAGGCGCGTTCGCTGATGCACATCTTTTTCGCCGAGCGCGAACTCGGCAAGATCCCCGGCCTCCCGCCGGCCGCTCCGCACGACGTGAAGAAAGCCGCGATCGTCGGCGCCGGGACGATGGGGACCGGGATCGCGATCACGTTTGCCAACGCGGGGATCCCCGTCTCCGTGCTCGACGTCGTGCCCGCGCAGATCGAACGCGGGAAGGAGACGCTGGCCAAGACGCTCGCGGGGCAAGTTTCCAAGGGCCGGCTCACGCGCGATGAAGCGGCGAAGCGCAGCGCGCTCGTCACGTTCGCGGGCAACTACTCCGAGATCGCGGACGCGGATCTCGTCATCGAAGCGGTCTTCGAGAACATGGACGTCAAGAAGGACGTCTTCCGCGCGCTCGACGCCGCCGTCAAGCCCGGCGCGATCCTCGCGACGAACACCTCGACGCTCGACGTCGACGAGATCGCGAGCGCGACCGGGCGCCCCGGCAGCGTCGTCGGCATGCATTTCTTCAGCCCCGCGAACATCATGAAGCTGCTCGAGATCGTGCGCGGCAAGGAGAGCTCTCCCGAGACGCTGGCGACGGCGACGAAGGTCGGCAAGGCGCTTCGCAAGGTCGGCGTCGTCTCCGGTAACGCGTTCGGCTTCATCGGCAACAGCATGTTCTTCGACTATGCGCGCGAGGCGACGTATCTGATCGAAGAAGGCGCCACCCCGCAGCAGGTCGACGCCGTCCTCGAGCGCTTCGGTTTCGCGATGGGACCGTTCCGCACGTTCGATCTCGCCGGCGTCGACGTCTCGTGGCGCATCGAGCAAGAGCATCCGCAGACGGTCGGACGGCCCTCGCAACTCGTCGACCGGCTCTATCGCGCCGGCCGCTACGGGCAGAAGACGGGCGCGGGTTATTACAAGTATGAGGCCGGCAAGCGCGACGCGCTCGTCGACCCGGAATTCGAAGCGATCCTGCTCGACGAATCGCGCCGGCTCGGGATCGAGCGCAGGCAGATCCCCGACGACGAGATCCTCGAACGCTGCGTCTACCCCTTGATCGATCGCGGCGCGCGTCTGCTCGGCGACGGAATCGCGTTGCGCCCGGGCGACATCGACATCGTCTGGATCTTCGGCTACGGCTTCCCGCCGCACCGCGGCGGCCCGATGTGGTACGCCGACTCGATCGGGACGAAGGCGATCTACGACCGCATCCTCGAGTTCAAGGCGCGGTTCGGCCCCGTGTGGGAGCCGGCCCCGCTGCTCGCGACCCTCGCGCAGACCAATGCGAAATTTTCAAGCTACCGGAAGGCCAAGTAAGCAGTGAGAGAAGCAGCGATCGTCTCTGCCGCCCGTACGCCGATCGGCAAGGCGTTCAAAGGCGCGTTCAACGAGACCCACGGCGCGGTGCTGACCGGCCACGCGCTCAAGCATGCCGCCGAACGCGCGAAACTCGATCCCGCCGAAATCGACGACGTCGTCATCGGCTGCGGGCTGCCGGAAGGAGCGACGGGGCACAACCTCGCGCGCAACGCGGCGCTCCGTGCGGGATTCCCCGTTTCGGTGAGCGGGACCACGATCAACCGCTACTGCGCTTCCGGCTTGCAGGCGATCTCGACGGCGGCGCATCGCGTCATCGTCGACGGCGCCCCGGTCGTTCTCGCGGGCGGCTGCGAATCGATCAGCCTCGTGCAGAACGAGATGAATCTCAAGGGATTCACCGAGGAGTGGCTGCTGCGCAAGCATCCCGATCTCTGGGTGCCGATGCTGCAAACGGCCGACACGGTCGCCAAGGTGTACAAGGTCACGCGAGAACAGCAGGATGAGTACGCGCTGCAGAGCCAGCAGCGAACGGCACGGGCGCAAGCGGAGGGCAGGTTCGACGCCGAGATCGTTCCGCTGACGGCGTACATGCGCGTCGAGAACAAAGAGACGGGCGAGTTCAGCGAGGAGCTCGTCACGCTTGCGAAGGACGAAGGGAACCGGCCCGACACGAGCCTCGAGGGGCTCGCGAAGCTCAAGGGCGTGCTCGGCCCGCAATCCACGATCACCGCCGGCAACTCGAGCCAGCTCTCTGACGGCGCCGCGGCGCTCGTCGTGATGGATGCGAAACTGGCGGAGCAACGCAATCTCGAGCCGCTCGGCTTCTACCGCGGGCTCGCGCTTGCGGGCCTCGAGCCGGGGGAGATGGGGATCGGCCCCGTCTTCGCGATCCCGAAGCTGCTCGAACGCCACGGCCTTTCAATCGACGACATCGGTCTGTGGGAATTGAACGAAGCCTTCGCCGTCCAGACCGTCTATTGTCGCGATCGGCTCGGCATTCCGAACGAGCGCTTCAACGTCGACGGCGGCGCGGTCTCGATCGGCCATCCGTATGGCATGAGCGGCGCGCGGATGACGATGCACGCGCTGATCGAAGGCAAGCGGCGCGGCGTGAAATACGTCGTCGTAACGATGTGCATCGGCGGAGGCATGGGCGCGGCGGGGCTGTTCGAGGTCGCCTGAAGACGGCGCGCGGCGGGCCCGAGGGAGTTTCTCCGGCGCCTCGAAGGTCGGCAAACATTCTGCCTTAGGCCTTCCAAAAAAGGAGACATTGTCTTCATGAAGCGCATACTGTCGGCCCTGTCCGCACTGGCCTTCGCGACGTCGCTCGGTCTCGTGACGTTCGCGCCTGCGAGCGCGGCGAGCCCGCCCCCCGCGATGTCGGGCAGCCACGCCAAGGAGATGAAAACGGACCCCTCGATGATGAAGTCGTCGAAGCAGTGGCATTGTAGCAAGGGCGAGACGTATATCAAGGGTTACACGAAGAAGGACGGGACGAAGGTCAAGGGCTACTGCCGCAAGGCGTAGTCCTTTCTTGCGGACGGACCGCAAAGGCGGCGCGGCCATCGGCTCGCGCCGCCTTTTTCGCCGCGAGACGTCGAGCGGTTGCCCGCCCGGCGGCGGCGAAGCCCTTGCACATGCGTACCGAACCCGGAGAATCCCATGGCTAGCCCGCGCCTTACGAGTTCAGCGATCCTCAAGCGAAAAGGCACGGCGTTCCCCGTCGTCACGGCGTACGACGCGCCGTTCGCCCGCATCGCCGAAGGCGCCGGCATCGACGTGATCCTCGTCGGTGATTCGCTCGGCATGGTCGTGCTGGGCTTCGAATCGACGGCTTCGGTCGAACTCGGCGACATGGTGCGCCACGGTGCCGCCGCGGCACGCGGCGCGAAGCGCGCGCACATCATCGTCGATCTGCCGTTCGGCTCGTACGAGGCGAGCGACGAGCAGGCGGTGCGCTCGGCCGTCGCGCTCGTGAGAGATGGTGGGGCGAGCAGCGTGAAGCTCGAGGGCGGCACGCGCATGCGCTCGCGGATCGCCGCGATCGTCGCCGCGGGGATCCCGGTGGTGGCGCACATCGGGGTCACGCCGCAGACGGCCGCGTTCGGCAACGGCTTCCGCCGTCAGAACGATCGCGACGCGCTGCTCGCGGACGCTCAGGCGATCGCCGCGGCGGGCGCCTACGCGGTCGTTCTGGAGATGATCGATGCCGATCTTGCGAGCGAGATCACCGAGGCGATCGCGATTCCCACGATCGGGATCGGAAGCGGCCCGCATTGCGACGGACAGGTCCTGGTCATGCACGATCTGCTCGGCATCTACGAACATGCCCCGCCGTTCGTGCGCCGCTTCGGCGAGATCGGCACGGCCGCGGGCGCGGCGCTCGGCGCGTACGCCGCCGCGGTGCGCGCGCGCGAATACCCGCTGCGCAGGCAGCTCAGCGTCGGTTAGCCTTCGCGGGCGGCTTCCCCGAGATCGCGGGCGGCCGGAAAACCCGGGATCCCTTGCGCCGCGCGCGCGGCACGCAGTACGGCGAGCGTCATCGCTTCGGCGGCCATGATGCCGAGCAGCGTCAGGCTGCCGGACCGCAGCGCGCGGCCCGTGGCGAGCGCGAAGATCGTGTCGCCGTCGAACATCGTGTGAGCCGGGACGATCGCGCGAGCGATCCCGTCGTGGGCGCATTGCGCGAGTTTCTGCGCTCCCGCTTTCGTGAGCATCGCGTCCGTCGCGACCACGCCGATCGTCGTGGCCGCGCCCGGCCGTAAGAGGCTCGGGATATCGCCCCGCAACAGCGCGCGCGTCGACCCGAGAAGGGACGCGCCGTCGTGCGTCCGCGCACCGGCGATCGTGCCGCCGCCGGCGGGATCGACGACGTCGCCCACCGCGTTCACGGCGACGATCGCGGCGACCGTGAGTCCGTCGAGCTTGAGCGAAGCACTCCCGATCCCGGATTTCATCGCGCGTCCGATGCCGAAGAGCTTACCGACCGTCGCGCCTGCGCCCGCGCCCTCGTTCCCTTCGCGCGGAGGCTCGGCGCTCGCCGCCCGGCAGGCGGCATAGCCCGCGGCCGCGTCCGGCCGGATCGCGGCGTCGCCGAGATCGAGATCGAAGAGGACCGCCGCCGGGACGATCGGGACGCGCGCGACGCCGGCATCGAGGCCGATGCCCCGCTCTTCGAGATAGCGCATGACGCCGCTCGCCGCTTCCAACCCGAACGCGCTGCCGCCTGAAAGCACGACCGCATGAACGCGCTCGACGAAGTTCGCCGGATTCAAGAGGTCCGTTTCACGCGTTCCGGGCGCGCCGCCGCGGACGTCGACGCCGCCCACGGCGCCCTCCTCGGCGAGAATGACGGTGCAGCCGGTCGGGCGGCGAGTCTCCGTGAAATGTCCGACCTTGATCCCGGCGACGTCCGTCAGGGCGCTCACGCCGTTAGCTTGGGCGGGATGATGGCGGAACCTGCGGCGTCGAAGGCCGCAGCCGTGCATTTACATCCGGAAACTCACGTTCGCTCGTCCCAGACGATACGCGACGTCGTCATCGGCATGTCGGACGGCTTGACGGTCCCCTTCGCACTGGCCGCCGGCGTGTCGGGCGTCGTCGCCGGAACCTCGCTCGTGATCACCGCGGGCGCCGCCGAGATCGCGGCCGGGGCGATCGCGATGGGCTTGGGCGGTTACCTCGCCGCTCGGACCGATGCGGACCATTACGAGTCAGAGTACAAACGCGAGCTCGACGAAACGGAAGAGATCCCTGAGGAGGAACGAGCCGAGGTCGAGCGGGTCTTCACCGCTTACGGCGTCAAGGGCAAGCCGCTCGAGGATCTCGTCGGCGCGATCACGCGGGACCGCACGATCTGGGTCGAGTTCATGATGCGCTTCGAGTTGGGCCTGGAGAAGCCGGAGGAGCATCGCGCTCCGCTCAGCGCGCTGACGATCGGCGGCTCCTACGTCCTCGGCGGGATCATACCGCTCGCGCCCTATCTGTTCGTCCACGACGTGCAGCGGGCGCTCGTGATCTCTGCCGGGTTGACCCTGCTCACGCTCTTCGGGTTCGGCGCGGCCAAAGGCAAGCTGACGGGCATTTCCCCGCTTGCGAGCGGAGCGCAGGCAGCGACGATCGGCGGCCTCGCGGCCGGCGTCGCGTTTTGGCTCGCCCGCCTGATCGCGCATTCAGGAAACTAGTTTTCACGGAATCTTCATACGGATGGTGTAATATTCCGAGTTGGAGGCTGTTAGCAGCCCCCGCGACCTAACCATCCGAGGTGCCCCATGTTCGGATTCACACGACGCCGGCGCTTCCTCGATTACGACTATGTACCGCTCGTCGTCAATCGCCAGCTCAGGGACTCCTACGACGAGGAAGAGGAGTACGAGGGTGGGTCTCCCGCCGCACAAGGCGAGGGCGAGGCGGAACCCGTGTGCGCCGATCCGCGGGCCGAGATTCTCGACGCGGCCGATGATCGAGAAAGAATAACGTTACCTGCGCTCTGAACCAGGCTGCACATTCACCAGCGCATGCGGAAACGGCCCGCTCCACGGATTGGAGCGGGCCGTTTGCGTCGCGTTAGCGTTCGGTTATTTGCGGACGGTGTAGACGAGCGGGGTCGTCCACCAGAGTTGATATCGCCATGCCGGCGTCGAGTTCTGCGCGAGGCCCGCCTCGACGTAGGCGTGCAAGTACTTATAGACGCGGAACGAGTAATCGATATTGCCGCTGTGCGTCACGTTGCCGAGCCCGTCGGTGAGCCCCTCGAAGCGTAACGAGAGCTGGTTTTCCCAGTGCTTGAAGATCGGATCGTAGGCGCCGATGCTATAGCCGGTGCTGCGCGCCGAGCCGAGCGGGTTGCCGTCTCCATCGAATCCGGCGTTGCCGTCATTGCCGATCTGGTAGAGTGCCAGGAAACCGGGGACGCCGTTCTTGGGATCCCGCTGGACGTACGCGCCGACGGCGCTGTACTTGTCGAAATCTCCGGTCGAGAGTTGGAACGCGCCCCAGTTTCCGTAGAGCCCGCCTTCAAGCGGTTTCTTCGGGTTCGCATAGGCGACGCGCCACTGATAGCCCTTCTCGACGGCCGGCGAGAAATCGGTGAGGCCGCTGAGATCTTCCTCGCTCGCGAACCAGCCGAACTCGGCGACGTAGTTGAGCGGCGTGTACGCGAACTTCGCGCCCCAACGGTTCGCATCCAGGAGCAGCGCATGCTCACCGACCGTGGCTTCCGGGGGGCCGAAGGGCGAGAGATCGGAGAAGAAGCCGAAGAACGAGGGGCTCGGGACCGGCATCTTTCCGATGACGATGTGCCCGTCGCCTTTGAGCAGTTTGTTATATGAAACCCAGGCGGTATCGAGCCCGCCCGATTGGTTATCTTGCACCAGCCACTGCTGGATGTGATAGGTGATATCGCTCGAGTTTCCGGTAAACCCATCGGCGTGAAGTTCGACGTTCCCCCAGCGCGGTTTCGCCGGCGGCCCCGACGTGGAATCGAACGTGACGCTCTCGCCGACCCAGATCGGGAGAGCCTTGTCGACGGTCGCACCCTCGAGCGCGGAGTATTGCGTTCGCTGCACGTACCGGCCGTACGAATTGAGCGCCGGCACCTCCGTGTGGCAGGCCTTGCAATCGAGTCCGTACGCTTGAGCGAAATTGGGCATCGCCGCGGCGGGCGATGCGGCGGCGAGAAACGCGGCTGCCGCAATGGCAGGTAACCAGCGCGCGTTCATGATGGCGCCTCGACGGGACATGAAAGGGACTTCACAAGATCATTCCTCCAACCAACCGATGAGAAATCTTTCACAGCGACCGTACTTTGCCGAACCGGCGAAATCAAGGAAGTATCTAAGAAGAAACCGCGTGACGGCCTTCTTCTCTTACAGTACGACGTCAGAAGGCTGCGCAGCTTCCCGCCTGCATTCCTGCGCTAGACCATTGGCTTCTCTATCGCTCATTTGCCCGAACGGCGACCGTGATCGCCATGCCGTCGTGTTCCGGACCGCAAATGATCGTGCACTGGGTCTTAAACGTGCCCGGCTTCGACGGCGTGAAACTGATTTCAACGGTCCTGCCCGGCGTGAGGATCGTCGAGGGGATTCCGAGCTCCTTGGAGCCGAAGCCGTGCACGCCTTCGGCGGAGACGAGTTGCAGCGTGAGCTTCTCGCCCACGACGCCTTCGATTCTTGCAGGAGCGAACTTATAATTCGAGGCTGTGATCGCGATCGGCCCGAGGGCGCTTTCGCTCTGCGCAGGTTCCGTCACGGCGGGGGCCGCGCAAACGGTCGTGGCGAGCGCGATTGGAACGATCAGACGAAGAACGAGTGCGGCGTTCATCGTAGTACTCCGAGCAATCAGAAACACAACGCAAGGCCATGACGTGGCTTGCGACATTTGTCTAACGCAACGTGGAGGAGGTCGCGAGAGCTTGGGAAAGGCCGCCTGCTCCAGTGCGTTTTACATTGTCGGACATCTGCTCATATGTGCGCGCTTTCCTGCGCGCAAATATGGGACTTCTCTACCGTTTTTCGTGTCGCAGCACGCGCGCTGTTGCGATGTGCCGGCGCATTGGGGCTCAATGCGTTGATGTGGCGCAAAGCGCCGGGTCACGCGCGTTTTCTCCCGCGCACGCTCGCTGGTACGAAGTCGTAATGCAATGCCGTGTACACGGCGCGTCGCGTATGGCACGCGTGCACCTCGCGCACGCAGCGCGTGCTGTATGCGCCGGAGGACCACGCGCTGCGCCGCACGCGTGCAAGCGATCGTGTCCGCTCCGCGCGTTTGCACGCGAGCTTCGTTCCTCTGCGCAACGTTCATTCGGGAAGCCTCTGAGGTAAATGTGTCATCTAGCATTAGGAATGTAGGCCGAACTAATTAACTTACCGTGCATGGCGTTGAAGTTGCATTTCGGTTCAACTAGCTAATGTATTTCGCCGAATGAATTGTATGAACGCGTCCGGAGGAGCGGCGTTAACTGGAAAACGCACTCTTGTTTGTGACTTTTGTCGCGTGTAGATTAAGTCTCAACCGTTCTCGCTAGCGTTGGTCCGCGAGTCTGTCAGCGGACTGTCGTTCTGGCGAAGCAGTGATTCGATCGCGTCGTGACGTTAACGGCTTGTTTGCAAACAACCCTTGCATTCGCGTCGGCATCACGTTGATACCGATTTCTGTTTTTTTTGATGAGGAGATGAGGATGTTCCAGGGGCAGGTTTTGCGAGTGGTGTGCATCGGACTGCTGGTCGTCCTGCTCTCGCTGGCGATCCCCGGCCGCAGCCGGATCGCATCAGCGACGCCGGTGTTCGCCAACGCCTACGGCGTGCAATGTACCACGTGCCACACGCAGGTGCCGATCCTTAACGCCTTCGGGCGTTACGTGCAGCGGACGGCCGAATCTGCGCTCGACCCGGAGACCCTGCGGCATGCTTTCCCCATCTTTCTCCTAGACACGGGGACGAGCTATTCGTACCAATCGGGCCCGTCGGGTACGAGTTCGGGCACCTGGGCGTCTGGCGGCCCCCTCAACACCGTCACGCTCTGGGCGATCGGGTCGGCCGGCCGAGCCTTCACCTATCACGTCGAGCAGGACCTCGTCACGAACGGGCAACCCGGGCAAACGGGACAGATCTGGCTGGCTTACAACGGCATCGCTCTTGGAGCCCACGAATCCGAGCACCCCGGCCCCGGTTACCTCCATCTCGAAGTCGGCAAGGTCGGGGCGCTTCAGATGATCGACAACGCGAGCGCCAGCCCGCTGCGCGACGTAACCCCCAGCAGCTCGGCGCCGGACTTCTTCATCGGGCAACACGACTATTCGGGCAATATCGACGATCGCTGGGGAACCAAAGTGAACTACGTTCCCGGCACGATCCCGGTTGCGGTCGAGCTCGCCTATCTCGGGAACAACAGCCCCTCCGGCATCCCAGGCTCGTTCAACTTCTCGTCGCAGGCTGAGCGGAGCTTCCAATTCAAGGTCGCGTACGCTCATCCGTCCCGGCCTACGGAGGTGGGCATCATCGGTGACACCGGGACGATCGGATGGAGCGGCTCGCTCACGCCCGGCTGGGTGCAGGACAGATACACCCTCATCGGTCCGTACGTCCTCAAGGACCCGCGCGCGAACTCGCCGGGGTTCCTCGTCCAGTACCTGCGGGCTTCGGACTCCAACCCGGGCTACTACGCCGCCCCGGGGCCCGGCACGGCGCTCGGCGCGCCGGCCGGAACGACCTCGAGCAGCGCCGAGGTCGCCTCGGTCTACCAGTTGTTCCTTGAGAACAAAGCCCTCGTGAATCTCACGTACTTCCACACGAACAACACGCTTGCCCCGGATGCGGCCGGTACCGGTATTGTCACGCCGACGGGGAGCGTGAGCGCGGGCGACATCGGCGTGTCGTACAGGTTCGGTCCGTTCGTACGGCTCTACGCCACGAACACGTTCACGCAGAACTCGACGCCGCTATGGAACCTGTCGCTCTGGATCGACTCCCCGCTTCGTGACCGTAAGTGAGAAGCTTGATGAAACGCTCGATGGTATTGACTGCGTTCCTCGGTGCCGTCTGGCTGGCGGCCGCAGCGCCGAGTGCCTTTGGCGCCCCCGCACCCGCGCCGGCGGGCGCCCCCGCGGCCGTCGCGACGGGCGCTCCCGCGGCCGCGGCGACCGCCGCTCCCGCGCCCGAAGCAACGCCCTTCGCGGTCGTCGGCGATGCGGCGCGCGGGCGGAGGACCTTCAAGATGTTTTGCTCGATGTGCCACGGTCTGAGGGCTCAGGGCTTCGTCGGTCCCTGGATAGGAAAAGACAACGCGAACCCCGAGGATTTGCGCAAGATCGTGCGCAACGGGATCGAGCCCTACGGCGGGATGCCGCGTTTCACGCCGCTCGCCCTTACCGAAAAGAACATTGACGACATCCTCGCGTACCTGCTTACGGTGCCGTTGGACCCGAATTGACGTCGCCTCGGCGGCTGCCGAAGCAAGCTCGCCCGCGTGATGTGAGATCGGCAGCGCCGTGCCGTTTGGAGCGGCACGGCGCGCGCAGAACGGCGCCGCACTAGGTGGAGAATTTGTAGGCAAGATACCCCGAGAACGTGGTGCTGCCGCCAAGCGCGCGACCGCATGAAAACACGATCGCGTGGTATCGGCCGATCTTCGATTCCACGCCGAGATTTGCGCCGGTCGTAGCGGCGCCCTGGTGAAAGAGCTCGATGCCGAGCGTCGTCGCGGGCGAAAGAGCGCGCGTGAGCGCCGCCCCGAAGAGCGTGTAATCGCGATTCCCTGGCCCTGGATTGATGTTGAGGCCGCCGCCGCCGAACGCGGTCCACTGCCCGAAACTCTTCTGCAACCAAAGCGGCAAGCGCGTCACGACGTGAGCGCCGGCCGCCGACGGTATATCGATGCTGGGGAAGAATGCGACCTGCGGGCGATGGTCGGATTCTTGCAGGAAACGGTACTTGACGCCGATGTGCGTGTCCCCGTATCCATACTGATGCGAGAAGGCCGTGCGGTCGTATTCCTGGGAGAGGGCTGTCGAGACTTGGATGTTCGGGAACGCTCCGTAATTGAATTCCGCGAAAGGGGCGCTCGCTGAGACTGCGCTCTTGCCCGTGTTCGCGAATTGAATGCCGGGCGCATAGATCTCCCAATTGCGATAGTCCGTGGGCGCCGGATCGTCCGTTACATAGGGCGGCCCCGCATCCGCGCGCGACGCGCCGAGACAGGCTCCGATTGCGATCAGCGAGATCAGTCCGCGTAGCGGACGGCGCTTCAGAGAATCGGCACTCAAGTGTAGCTCTCCCCGGATATGCACGGCACCGGCGGTCATCCAGTCATCGCTCATCGCGTCTTCGGTGCGCGCTTCCTGCGACGGCTCGCCGGAACTGCGCGTCGCATTTCAGCCGGAAGCGTCGAGCCGCTTTTCAGTCGGAAAGACTCGCGGGTATTTCGTTCGCGTATAAAGTTGAGTTAGGACAAACTAATTTAGGACAAACTAACTGCGCATTTGCGCAAGATGCGTTTGGACCGAACGCCTTGTATTTGCGAATCGCACTCTTGCATGCGACCTTTGTCGCATTGTAGATTGATCCCCATGGCCTTGGGGCTGCGGCATATTGAGTCGGTGTGAGGATCGCGCGCATGAGCATGAACCTGATGGACAACAAGGTCATCAGTACCGTTTTGAAAAGCAGATGGTGGCCTGCAATTCCGCAGGCCGTCACCATCTGGGTCTTCGCGGTCATTACGTGGCAGCTGCTGTTCGGGCCACGCGACGCGGATTATAACCTCGGCAGCATCTACACGTGGATGCTGTGGTGGCCCTTGCTCCCGATCACGTTTCTGTTGACCGGCCGGTTCTGGTGCGCAATCTGCCCGTTCGGCTTGATCAACGACGTGGTTCAGAAGGCGTTCGGGCGCAACAAACCGGTCCCGAAGCTCATCAAGAACTACGGCATCTGGTTCATCGACGCGCTGTTCATCTTCATCACCTGGGCCGACCACCTCTTCGGGATCTTCAGCAGTCCGTTGTTGACCGGCGGCCTGATGCTGATCCTCATCACCGGCGTCGTGGTCTCGGGGGCGCTCTGGCAGCGCCGCACCTGGTGCCGCCATCTCTGCTTCCTCGGCGGCTTGGCCGGCAACTACGCGCGCAACAGCGCGGTCGAGCTCAGAGCGACGCCGGAGATTTGCAAGACGTGCAAATCAGGTGCGGCCTGCTACAACGGCACCAAGACCACCGCACCCTGCCCCGTCTTCGAGTTTCCACGGCAAATGGAGACGAGCGAGAATTGCAACCTTTGCGGCAACTGCGTGAAGAGCTGCCCGAACGGCTCGATCCAAATCCGGCTGCGTCCGATCTCGAAGGAAATCTACTCGATCCACAACCGCAAGGACGAGCCGAAATTCGACGAGGCGTTCTTGGCGATCGTCGTCATGGGGATCGTCTTGATCAAGAATACGGACGATTTCGCCCATCCGATCTGGGCCGGCGCGCTACAGTGGATTCAGAATACAGCGCACCTGCCCTACGCGCTTGCCTTCACGCTGCTCTTCGCAGTGGTGGTCAACATCCCCGGCATCATTCTGACGCTGATGTCGCTGGTCGCGCAACTCGTCAACGGAGATTCTTGGAAGGACAATCTCACGCGCTTCGGCTTCGCTTTGATCCCGCTCGATATGGCCTTGGTCGTCTCGAACACCTGCCCCGACCTTCTGGGGAACGGCCGTGCTGTGATCTACTCCGCGCTCGCCTTGTTCGGGATCGAATCGGGTGACGCTCCGAGGCAACTCATCGACGGCGCGATCATTCGGGACGTGCAGTTCGGGTTGATCTTCATCGGCGCCGCGCTTTCGCTCCATTCAGTCTATCGGATCGCTCACCACTACTTCGATGCGAAAGGCCACGTCATCCGGACGCTCGCGCCCTACAGCGCGATGGTCCTGGGCTTCGCGGGCGTGATGTTCTGGATCTTCACGCACCCGAAAGACGTTCCGGATCCCGCAACGGGCCCAGTGACGTACGTGGCGGCGGACCACAATCAACTGCTCAGCATCATCGTGGTGGTCCTATCGCTCATCTTGGCGACGTGGGCGACGGAATGGGCGAGAAAGCCGCGTCCCAAGGCGCAGAAGGTGCCCGCACGTCCCGCTCAGGTTACGAGGGGCACCGAAGCCTTGCCGGTGGTGCTCCCAGCGACCGAATCGGCGACGGCTGCCACCGAAGCCTGAATGCAGCCTCGCTAGGTACACGTCGGAGACCAGCGCCCCTTCCGGCAGCGTCGAGCCGCCGGTTGGGGCGCGCGCCGTCTCCACGAGCAAGCGGCGTACCGGCGGCGGACTGAAGCAGAGGCGGAATCGACCTTCCCTCTCGGCGGTCCACCACAGTCCGGCATCGGGCTGCGCTCGTTCGAGAAGGGTCATACAAGATACGTCATTACTCGCGAGCTGCGGTTGCTGGCCTACCTGCCGGCCGCAGGGAGGCATCGGGGAGGAAGCCAGTGCGTAGGATGGGATCGTGGACGTTGTGTACGGCGGCCGCGCTTTTGCTCGCGCTTTTCGCGCTTCGGCCGACTGAGCCGGCGTCCGGGCTCCCAATCTTCGCTCATCAGTACGGCGTGACGTGCGAGAAGTGCCATTCGGTGATCCCGCATCTCAACGCGTTCGGCGCGGCCTTTATGGCGTATGGCTACCGGATCCCGGGCGTGCAGCCGGGGCCGGCATTTCCGATTGCAGTCAAGGCGAATCTGCTCGCCTCGAGCGAGAACCAGGGCGACGGTCCGAACGGGATCGGCCTCCCGAAGGCGATCGTCGACGAGATCGAACTGTTCACCGCCGGCGCGATCGGGACGCGCGCCAGCTATCTCGTCGAGCAGTACGCGGTCGACGGCGGTGAACGGGGGCTGACGCGCGATGCCTGGGTGATCGAACGCGTCAACCCATGGACGGCCCGCATCCCGGTCTACGCGCAGGCGGGCTCGTTCACGCTTCCGCTTCCGGTCGATCCCGAGACGTTTCGCGACTCCTATCAAGATTACACGCCGTACGTGCAGACCGTCGGCGTCAACCCGTTCAACTTCTTCGATCCGAAGATCGGCGTGCGGCTGGGCGTCGGCGACCCGTTGCGAGGCATGAACGTGCAACTCTTCGCCGGTCCAGGGCACGACCGTCAGAGCGGCCTCCCTTCGACGGGGACCGACGTGATGGGAAGCCTGCAAGAAGCGGTGGGCCCCGTCGCGCTCACGGTCTACAACTACCAGGGAACGCGGCCGCTGGCCGTCGCGGGGCAGTTCGATCGCTTTCAACGGACGGGCTACGGATTGACCGTCGGCCAGTGGGAGCGCTTGTCGAGCGAGTCGGTCCTGCAGGCCGGCTGGGACTCGAGCTGCGGCGTTTCGGGCTTCACCGGCTGCGCCTCGAGCGGAGGGTTCACGCAACTGCGCTACGCGTTCAACGCGCGGCTCTACGTGCTCGGCCGCTACGAGGGAACCAGCGATCCGAGCGGGTTGACGCGCGACGGCGTTCTCATGCTAGGATGGGGTCCCGCTGAGAACATGCGCGTGACGGTCGAGGACGTGATCGAACACGTGCCGCAAACCACGAACACGATGAACCTGCAATTCACGGTGGCTTACTGATGCGCCGCGCAGCCCTTTCGTTCGCCCTTTTGCTCGCCCTCGCGTTCGCGCAGGCGCCGCCGGCACGCGCCGACTCGAACCCGCAGGCGGAGCCGGAGCGCGCCGAAGCGAGCGTCCAGCACGCGATCGATCCGGCCAAGTCGACGGCCAAGTTCTCGATCGCGCTCTTGTTCGTCCAGCACGTCACCGGCACGGTCCCCATCCTCAGCGGCACGCTCGCGTTGGATGAGGATTCGCCGATCCCGCGCGCCGCAAGCGCGGTCCTCGATGCGGCCAAGCTCGCGACCGGCGACCGCGACCAAACCAATGCGCTTCACAGCAGCGATTTCTTCGACGTCGAGCATTTCCCGACGTGGACGTTCAAGAGCACCCAGATCACGCCGCACGGTCCGGCGGCCTTCGGCATCGACGGCGTGCTGACGATCCACGGCGTCTCGCAGCCCCAGCACCTCGAGGTGACCGTAGGCGGGGACGCGGCGCATCCGTCCTATCACGCGGTCGGGCACGTCGATCGTCACGCGTTCGGCATGTCGATCACGCGCATCGACCCGGCGATCTCCGGGACCGCCGACGTCACCCTCGACGTCGTGCTCAAATGAGCAGCGTGGGGAAGCGAGACGTGGCCAAGACCGCCCAATACACGCTGAGCAAAGTTCCCGAGGTCACGCTCGTCTTTTGGATCATAAAAATCGCCGCGACGACGTTGGGCGAGACCGGCGGCGACACCGTGACGATGTCGCTCAACTGGGGATATTTGGCTGGAACGCTCCTATTTCTTGTGGCGCTCGTCGCGCTCGTTGCCGCCCAGATCGTCGCGAAGAAGTTTCACCCGTCTCTCTACTGGGCCACGATCATCGCTTCCACGACGTTCGGCACCACGATGGCCGATTTCGCGGACCGTTCGTTGGGCATCGGGTACACCGGCGGGACGGCGATCTTGTTGCTCTGTCTCTTTGTGACGCTCGGCCTTTGGTACTGGTCGATTGGCTCGATATCGGTCGACACCGTCAATACGCCGCGAGTGGAAGTCTTTTATTGGGGGGCGATCACATTCTCGCAGACCTTGGGCACGGCACTGGGTGACTGGACGGCCGATTCAGCCGGCGTCGGATATGAAGGCGGTGCGGTCATCTTCGGCGCCGCGCTGGCGTTGGTCGCGGCAGCCTACTACTGGACGAAGATATCGCGGGTAACGCTATTTTGGGCCGCCTTCATTCTTACGCGGCCGTTGGGAGCCACCGTCGGCGATTTTCTCGACAAGCCGCTCAACCATGGTGGTCTCGAGTTGAGTCGTCCGATTGCATCGGCGGTTATCGCGCTTTTCATCATCGGATGTCTGCTGATTTTGCCGCAACGGGCCGGCTCGCATCCGAAAGCGCCTGAAGCGGCGGCGGGATAAGAAGAGCCGGGCGTGCGTGCCGCCGAGGTCGACCTCAGAGTTGCAGGCGCTGTTCGAGGATCAGGGCCGATCCGGTGAAGTTCGGCGATAGTGATGAGGCCGGGAACGTGGTCTTGCCGCCGAATGCGGTGCGCCGAAAGGTCGCGAGCAGCGCCGCCCGCGGGCTCTGACGGATCGTGACGCCCGCGAAGAAGAGGCGTTGCGAGAAATCGATCGGTTCGGAAAACGTGCCCTTTGCCGCGTAACGGCCGAAGCCTGTCGCGCCCAGGATTGCCGGCGAGATGTGCCGCGAGTACGTCAGCATCGCCTGCGGAACATCATATGCGACTTGGTCCTCGGGGTGCGCTGCTACGAACGGGCGGTAGAGCATGTCGTCGATGAGGTCGAGCGTGAGATCGCCGAAACTGGGGTGCCATGCGGCCCAAAAGCCGAGTCGTTGCTGCCGCCCAAACGTCACGGCATCGGGCAGCTGCGGAAGAAAATAGCCGTCGACGAACCCGGCCTGCGTCGCCGTCTCGACCGACTCCGGGGAGATCTGGCGAAGATTCGTGTACTCGAGGTGAACCTCGAGCGGACCCTTATCGACGGAGTAGCGGAGGCGATAGCCTTGCCGGTTGACGCCGAGCACGCTGTTGTCGATGAGCTGATAATTCGACTTGAGCCATTGCCCCGGCCACGCGAAGGCAACGCTCCATTGATTTTCGGGCGTGCCGTACGGAAGGATCGCCGTCGCGTATCGCGCCTCCATGCGGTAGAGATCGAGCGCGGCGGTCGTGCGGCCCACAGCGCGCGAGAAGGCGAGATGATAATAGCCGCCGGGCGCCTCGGTCCCCGGTCTCACCACAGGAGCCGCGGCGTACCACGAGCGGCCGACTTCGGCGAGGCCGTCGATACCCAGCGCCGGTGCAAGATGGAACGCCGCGCGGAGTCCGGCGATCGTTTCTTGTTGCCCGCTCAGCCAACTCGCCGGTAACACGCCCTGCGGATAGGGTAGCCCGACGGTATTCGGAAACGGGTTTACTCCGAACTCGGGCTGGATGCCGTTCGGGAACGGGAACGTCGGATTCGCGCCAAACGGTACGGTCGTCAGGAACGGCAGTCCCGCTGTCGTCACGTGCAGGATTTCGGCCGAGAGGCGCGTGCCTTCGCCGCGATCGAAAACGAGCGAGCCCAGCGTGAGTCGTGCAGATTCGCCCGGGAGCGACGGTAACGCCGCGTTTGATGCTTCGAGAGTTGCGATCCCGCGCTTGGCGACGACGTCGACGCCTTGCAGCGGGAGCGCCGTCGCGCTGGGCTGCCAAACGTCGGCCCCCGCGAGACCGCTCGAAAGCGTCTCGGCCGGAGCGTAGGCGATCGCCGGATTGACGCTCGTGAGGGGCGGCTGCGCAAAAACGAAGCGATCCGTTTGCGCGAGGTCAAACCAGCCGCCGCGAATCCTCAGGTTGCCGTCGGCCGTCGCCAGCGAGCCGCCGAGCACCGACAGACGCAAGGCCGTCGCGTCGTCGCCGCCCGGATGCGTGGGAAATGCGACCTCGGCGGGGAGGGCCCCGCTGCCAAGATGCGGGTTAAGGGTCGGCATCAGGCTCTCACCCCAATACGAGGCATTCATGGTGCTGCCCCGGACGTACCCGAGCCCGGCCGTCAGGCCCAGGTCAAAGGCCCGCAAGCCGTAGGTCGCGGTTGACGAGAGCCCTCCGATCCCGGCAAAACCGGGGACCTCCGGAGCGCTCGAAAAGAGATCGTACGGCGTATTCGGCGCAAGCGGAGAGCCCGCGATGAAGCCCGCGGCTTCGGGCGCGGACTGACCGCCGCCGGCGGTATTTTGGCCGATGAGCGTCATGCTGGCCGACGTGACGACATGGAGGCCGAGGAGCCGTCCTGGGGGGGTGGGCGACGGGCTCGCCTTCGGAACGGGCGAGGGAGCCGGTGAGGCCGGCGGGAGGGCGAAGGGGATCGGGGCGGCTGCGGTAGCCGCCGGGCCTAGGGCGAGCAATAACGGTGGAAGCACGAAAGCAGTGAACGTTGCGCGAAGGCGTCCCACCGGGCTGTAAATAGGCACGACGAAGTTCATATCTCGGCAATCCTAAATAACTGCACTTGGGGCCGTCTACTACTCTGGTCGACGTACACGAACGTTCGCCCGCTCGCTTCCTTGCGGCCCTGCGGGCTTCACGGCCCCGAAGCGACCCGGCGAACACCCTCGGTGCGGCCGACCCAGGCTGAGCCTTGCAATGCCTCAGGGCTGCGAACGCTAAACGGTGGATCGGGCAACAAAAAGCACGCCGCCGTGTCGGGTACCGCCGAGGTCACGGAGCGTGCTTAGGGACTGCGGCGTCGTCCGGGCGAGGTCAGCTTACCGAGGAATAGGCCTCGTCGGGGAATTTCGCGCGTTCGGCCGCTTCGAAGAACTTCTTGACTTCCTTGAGCAGCTCATGCACGGTGTTTTCCGCGATGCGCTTGCCGACGGTTGCGTCGAAGAGAATGCCGGCAGGCCCGAACGGCGGCTGATAGGCTCCGTCCAGGTCGATGCGGCAGAATCCGGCGCCCTCGTCGCTCACGTTGAGGATTCCGTCGAAGGACGGATAGGGGCCGGCCTCTTTCGGCACCCAGCGGATCTGCATCCGCTCGTAGCCGGAGAAATGGGGCAACGGCTTGAGCGTCGCGAGGACGTCGCGCTCCAGCATCACGTCTCCGAGAGGAGCGCGCAATTCCAGGAGGATCTCGCCGCTCTCGCCTGCGTGCGAATCGACATACGCTTGGATGTACTCCGGCACGGCGGAGAAAGTGCATCGGGCTGTCTCGTACACATGGATCCCACTCATGATCCGAGAGTACCACATAGGTGCGGACTGTACTGTGACAAAAGCCACCAAACCGCAGAAAAAGAGGAAGGGAACCTCAGCCCGGTCTTCCGTTCGCCCGTGGGAACGAGAGCGCCGCTTCGAGGCCGCCCTCCGGCAGGTTCCGAAGGGTCAGCGTACCGCCGTGGCGCTCGGCGATGTTCCGCGCGATCGTCAGCCCGAGGCCCGTGCCGCCGGTTTCGCGCGAGCGGGATGACTCCAAGCGGAAGAACGGGTCGAGCACGGTCCCGAGTTGGTCCTCGGGGATCCCCGGCCCCGCGTCCCGGATCCGCACCACGGCGCGCTTGCCTTCGAGCGCGGCCTCAACGCGGGCGAGCCGGCCGTACTTCACCGCGTTGTCGATCAGGTTCATCAAAGCGCGCCGGAGCGCATTCGGAGCGCCCAAGACGGCCGCACCGGTCTTTCCGTGCAACGTGACGTCCTGGCCCGCGTCGTGCGCGTCCGCGCACGCGCTGTCCAGCAGCGAATCGAGGTCGATCGGTTGGAACGCCTCGCGGAGATCCGCGCTCCGCGCGAGCTCGAGCCCTTCGCGGATCGTATCCTGCATCGCCGAGAGGTCCGCGACGAGCTTATCGTGCAGCGCTTCGTCATCGACTTTTTCCAGGCGCAAGCGCAAGCGGGTCAGCGGCGTCTGCAAATCATGCGTGATCGCCGCGAGCATGTAGGTGCGCTCTTGGACGTCCCGCCGGATCCGGGCTTGCATCGCGTTGAACGCAACCGCCGCGTCGCGCACTTCGGCGGGCCCGGTGAGAGGAAGCGGCGGGCTTTCGATGTTGCGGCCAAGACGGACGGCAGCGCTCGCGAGTTCGCGCAGCGGGCGCGTCGCCATGCGCGCGACGCCGTAGGCGAGTGCGAGGATGCAGGCGACGAACACCAGCGCGAAGACCGAGAGCATCGGCGTCACGGCGGGCCCCGGTTCGCGCGGCGCGGCGACGGCCAGCAATAGCGGCGTGCCGTCGTCAAGCGAGAGGCTGACGATCCGGCACAGCACGCCTGGTCCGGCCGGTGCGCCGAAGCGGCGGCCGGGCGGGCATCCTTCGCTCGATGCTCGCGTGACGCGGATTTGCCGTTGCTGGCCCAGGCGGTCTTCCAAATCCGCCGCCAGCGGCGAATCCGGATCCCAGGCGGAGTCCGGCGGCTCGACGCGTGCCGGTGCGATCCCGGCATCTTCCGCCGCAAGCACGAGATCGGCGCGAGATTCGGGCGGCACGCCGTCCAGCGCAAGCGTGAGTTGTTCCACGAGCGCCGCGGAACGAGCCGTTCGTTGCCGCTCGAGCTCGTGCTGCCGTTCGGTCGCCGCGAGCGCAAACGTCAGCGCGGCCGATGCGACGACGCCCGCGAGCAGTAAGGCAAACACGCGGCCCGCCATCGACCGCAAGAATGCGATCACCGTTCCGCGCTGACCGGCGTTGCCAGGACGTAACCCTCGCTGCGAACGGTCTTGATCAGTTGTGGCGATCGAGCGTCGTCGCCGAGCTTTTGGCGCAGACGACTCACTTGCAAATCGATCGAACGGTCGAAGGCGTCGGCGTCGCGACCGCGTGTGAGGTCGAGCAACTGCTCGCGGCTGAGCACGTGATTGGCGTTTTCGAGAAAGATCCGCAGCAGCCGGAACTCGGCGCCCGAGAGCGCCACGACGACGCCGCCGCGATCGGTCAAATGGCGCGCTCCGAGATCGAGGACCCATGCGCCGAAGCGCAGACGCTGCACGGGTGGCGTTTCGGACTGCTGTGGCGGCGCCGCGGAACGCCGCAGGACGCTGCGGATTCGGGCGAGCAATTCGCGCGGCTCGAAGGGCTTGGGAAGGTAATCGTCAGCGCCCATTTCAAGCCCGAGGATGCGGTCGACCGCCTCGCCGCGTGCCGTCAGCATGATGACGGGCACGTTCGATTGTGCGCGCAGCGAACGACAAAGCGAGAGCCCGTCCTCGCCGGGGAGCGTGAGATCGAGAACGATCAAGTCAACGCGCGCCGTGCCGAGTTCTTTGCGCATCGCCGCGCCGTCGGCCACTGCCGCGGCCGAAAGACCGTTTCGTTCCAGGTACTCGGCGAGCAACGTTCGGATCTCGCGGTCGTCGTCGACGATCAGGATCCGGGCAGGCGTCTCCATGCGCCTATTCTACAGCACGAGGAGCGCATTCTCCGCGCTCCGGGAGGCTGACACACTTCGACACAATCGCGCAGCCGCCCGATACAAAACGACACAAAGCGGCGCGGGGCCGACATATTCGCGACATGCGGGGGCGGCATACTCAATCCATACCAGCGCGAACGTGCGCCGGATTTGGAGCAAACAGAAGACATGAACAAACTACGGAATTATGCGATGGCGGCGCTTGCTGCCGGTTTTCTCGGCACGACGGGCTTGCAGGGCGTAGCGCTCGCGCAAGAATCCGGTCCGCCCGGCCCGCCCCCGATGCATTCGGGGATGGATCGTCCGCCGCTCGACCGCGCGCAATTCGAGAAGCGCGCCGCGGCGCACCTTGCGAAACTTCACGCCGACCTCAAGCTGAACGCAGACCAAGAAGCGGCCTGGAGCACCTTCACCGACAAGACGAAGCCCGCGCCTCCGCCGGAGAGACCCGATTGGAAGCAGATCTCGCAGCTGTCGACGCCCCAACGGTTGGATAAGGAACTCTCGTTCGCCCGCGAAGGCGTGAATCGCCTGAGCGCCCGCGTTGCGGCCGTCAAGGAATTCTATGCGAAACTGACGCCGGATCAGCAGAAGACCTTCGATGCCGAATACGGGCACAAGCACCACCACGCTGAGCGCGCCCGGCGCTAAGAGCCTTCTTCCTCCACGAGGATCGAAAGTCAAGAGCCCGCCCGGTCCCTCCGGGCGGGCTCTTGGTTTTCGGCGCCGCAGGCGCACGCGGCGCATGATCGCCGCGAATCGCGCGTTTACGCTGCGAGGTCTGCGGCCGGCCTGGGCAGAGTATGATATACGCTGTTGGAGAATGAACCGTGACCCGAATCGCCGCCTTCGCTTTGGGCGTCGTTGTGACGCTCGTCTTGGCCGCTGCCGGGGGATATCTCATCGTGACGGGCGGGTGGTTCCCGGCCAACGCCGATGCCGTCCCGGGCGCATTGGAGAAATGGGCCGCGCGCACGTCGCTACGCGCCACGATCGCTCGCGAGATGCCGCAAGGCGACGGACCGATCGCCGCCGGCCCCGAGAATTTGCGTGCCGGCATGAAGCTCTACGGCGAGAACTGCGCATTCTGTCACGGCCTTGCCGATGGAAAACCAACGAACAGCGCGCTCGGGCTCTTCCAGAAACCGCCGCAGCTCGCGAAGAAGCCCGTCACGAAGGATCCGTCCGGATCGCTCTATTGGAAGATCGCACACGGGATCCGTTTCACCGGCATGCCGGCCTATCGCGAGCATCTCACGGAGGATCAACTATGGCAGCTCACCGTATTCCTTAAGAACATGGAGAAGCTTCCCGCCCCGCTCGATGCCGAGTGGACGGCGCTGCGTTGAATCTCGATCCCTTCGAGGGCGGGCTCCCGGCCGCCGCACGGATTGCGGCGGGAAAAGCGCTGCGCGAAAAAGTGCCGCGTTCGAGCCACGCCGCGTGGGAGCCGGATCCGAATCGGCCCGATCCCGTTGCGCTCATCGAGGAATCGAATCAAGGCCGTTTGCCGCAGCTCGTCCCGATCCGTTACGGGCGCATGCTGGAGTCGCCGTTTTCATTCTTCCGCGGCGCGGCGAGCATCATGGCCTACGATCTTTCGCGGCAAACGGCGACGGGCCTGATCGTGCAAGCCTGCGGCGATTGCCATCTGATGAACTTCGGCGGCTACGCGACGCCCGAGCGAAACCTCGTCTTCGACGTCAACGATTTCGACGAGACGCTCCCCGCCCCGTGGGAGTGGGACCTGAAGCGCTTGACGGCAAGCTTGGTCATCGCGGGGCGTTATATCAAGCTCGATCCCGCGCAATGCGAGAAGGCGGCGCTTGCGGCGGCGAGGGCCTATCGGGTGCGGATGGTTGAGTATTCACGCATGCGCACGCTGGAGATTTGGTACTCGCGCACCGATGCGGCCGACGTAACGGTCCTCGGGACGCGGCGAGTCGATCGGGCGCCGGCGAATGCCGCCGAACACGTCGTTCCGAAGTTGACGGAGGTCGTGAACGGGCGCCGCGAGCTGATCGAACATCCGCCCTTGATGTTCCGTTCGGAAGAAAGCACGCTGGACGCCAAGCAGATCATCGAGCGGTACCGCGAGTCGCTGCGCGACGATTTACGCTATCTGTTGGAACGGTATCGCTTCGCCGATTCGGCGATGAAGGTCGTCGGCGTGGGCAGCGTCGGCACGCGCTGCGAGGTCGTTCTGCTGACCGGAAGCGACGACGACGCGCTCTTGCTCCAGATCAAAGAAGCACGCCCATCGGTTCTGGAGCCGTATGCCGGGAAGAGCGACTACGCGAACCACGGGCAGCGGGTCGTAACCGGCCAGCGCTTGATGCAGGCGGCAAGCGACCTGTTCCTGGGCTGGACGCGTACGGATTCGGGGCACGAGTTTTACATCCGGCAGTTGCGCGACATGAAGACGGCCGTGAAGATCGAGAATCTCGACGGCGATGAGCTCGTGCGCTACGCGACCGTCTGCGGCGCCGCGATCGCGCGCGCCCACGCGCGCACCGGCGACCCGGCGAAGATCGGCGGATACCTCGGCCGGGCGGACACGTTCGACCGCGCGCTGGCGGCGTTCGCCAAGCGCTACGCGGATCAGAACGAACACGACTACGACGAGTTCGTGAAGGCCTTCAAGAGCGGCGCTTTCACGGCCGCCGAGCCCGGCTCTTAAGCAGCGTTCGCCTTCTCGCGGACGTGCCGCTCGAGCAGCTCGATCCAGTCGTCGAAGCCCGCGCCGGAGCGTGTCGAGAGCTCGAGGATCGGAACGCCCGGATGCACTTCGTGGATGCTCGCGTGGGCCGTCTCGCGAGCGAAGCCGACGGCGTCCGCGATGTCGATCTTCGTAACGAGCGCGACGTGCGCGGTGTGAAAGGCGAGCGGATACTTCAAGGGTTTGTCTTCGCCCTCGGTGACCGAGAAGAGGACGGCCCGGAAATCCTCGCCGAGATCGTATTCGGCGGGGCAGATCAGGTTGCCGACGTTCTCGATGAACAGCGCATCGAGCGGGCCCGTCTCCCAGCCTTCGAGCGCGTTTGCGATCATGTCCGCATCGAGCCGGCATTCCTCGCCGGTGGTGATCTGCCGCACGGGAGCGCCGCTGCGGCGCAGGCGGAGCGAATCGTTTTCCGTCGCTTGGTCGCCGACGAGCGCGGCGACGCGGTAGCGAGGAGCGAGTCTGCGCAGCGTCTCCTCGAGAAGCGTCGTCTTGCCGGAGCCCGGGCTCGAGAGCAGGTTCACGACGAACGTTCCCGATTCGCGGAAGCGCTTCCGCAGCGCTGCCGCGAGCTCGTCGTTCTTGCTCAGGATCGACTGCTGGATCGCAATCGTGTTCGTCATGGCTCGGGAACCTCCATCGCTACGATGTGCAACTCTCGCCCGCGTACGATCCGCGGCGTCGGCGATCCGCAATCCGGACAGCGCAGAATGATCCGTTCGAGCGTCTTTTCCTGCCCGCAGCGGTCGCAGTAGACCGCGAGCGGGACCTCTTCGATATCGAGCCGGGCGCCCGCCGCGACGGTGTTCGCGCACGCCAGCTCCCAGGAAAAGCGCAGGGAATCGCGCACGATCCCGGCCATCGCGCCGACGCGCAAATGGACCGCGCTCACGCGCTCGATGCCGCGCGACGCAGCTTGCTCCGTGACGTTGTCGAGAATGCCCAGCGCGAGCGCAAGTTCGTGCACGGTGCGAGCGGCGGCGCGGCTAGGCCGGCCGGCCGGCGCCGATCTTCTGTCCGAAGCGTCGAGCGAACGCGATCCCGAACTGCAGCGAGCGTTGCACGTCGGGGTCCTTGAGGATCGAGAGAAGTCCGAAGAGCGAGATCGCGCGGCGGTCCGCCGCCGCATCGCCCGTCGCTTCCAGAGCGGACTTTGCCGCTTCGTCGACGAGCGCGACCGACCGATCGAGGAACACGCTCGATTGCAGCAGGGCTCGCGTCTGCGGTGATTCGACGACGGCGAACAGATCGTGCAGAAGCTGCACGAGCTGGCGCGGGTCGATGCTGCCGAGTTCGCGGACCGCTTCGAAGGCGCGCCCGGTGTTCTGGTCGCGAAGCTGCCGCACGAGGCCGTTGAAATTGTCGGCGAACTGCGGCGCGCGCACGAGCACGCGTTCCAACGCTTCGAGCAGCGCGGTGATGCGGTCGAGGCGATCGATCAGCCCTTCGAGCGAAGTCGCAGTCGCCGGATCGTCCAGGCGTTCGATGAGCACCTGGAAGCTCGGCGATTCGCTGAGGTGCTCGAGCTTTGCGATGGTGCGCGTGAGGCGATCGACGCCGCCCGTCTCGCCGCCGACGCGCTCGCGCACGTCGCTGACAGCACGATTCAGGTTGTCCGCGATGTCCGGACCGCGTTTGAGCAACTGACCGAATGTGTCGAGCAAATACTCGATCTCGGGGCCCCGCTCGAGCAACACTGCCAGCCGGTCGCGCGACTCGGAATCTAAGGTCGCGCCGTTTGAAGCCCCCGCAGGAACCGCGTTCATCGTGGACCGCCTTTTCAATTGGTTGCTCTAAGGAGGCAGGAAAGAACCTTACGACGTTTGTAGTACCACCCGGCAGTCGGTCCCACCTCCGTCCCCCCATCGCAAGCATCCAGCGCCGGAACGCAGCCTCGGAGGAATAGCATGGCAACGGTAGTTTGGCTCCATGGCGGAGCTTGTAACGGCAACACGCAGTCGTTTCTGAACGCCGAGGAGCCGACGGTCGTCGACCTCGTCACCGATTTCGGCATCGACGTCATCTACCATCACTCGGTGATCCCGCTGATGGGCGAGCAGGCGAAGAAGACGCTGCTCGACGTGCTTGCAAACGGTGGTCCGGACATCTTCGTGATGGAGGGGACCGTCATCCAGGGACCCAACGGCTCGGGCCGCTACGACATGTTCCTGGGGCGCCCGATGACGGAATGGGTGCGCGAATACGCCGCCGCCGCGAAGTTCACGGTTGCGATCGGCGATTGTGCGTCCTGGGGCGGCATTCCGGCGACCAAGCCCAACCCGACGGATTCCGTCGGGTTGCAGTATCTCAAGGGGCAGCACGGCGGTTTTCTGGGCAAGAACTATCGCAGCAAGGCCGGGCTCCCCGTGATCAACATCCCCGGCTGTCCCGCGCATCCCGACTGGGTCACGCAGGTGCTCGTCGCCGTCGCCAGCGGGCGGCTCTCCGACATCGCGCTCGACGATCTCCAGCGCCCGCAAACGTTCTTCAAGACGTTCACGCAGACGGGCTGCACGCGGCATCAATATTTTGAATTCAAGCAATCGGTCAAAGAGTTCGGCCAGGGAACGCGCAGGGGCTGCCTGTTCTACGAGCAAGGCTGCCGCGGTTCGTTCACGCATTCGCCCTGCAACCGGATTCTGTGGAATCGCCAGTCCAGCAAGACGCGCGCCGGAATGCCGTGCATCGGTTGCACGGAGCCGCAGTTCCCGCATCACGATCTCGCCGTCGGGACGGTGTTCAAGACGCCGCTCGCGTTCGACGTCGTCCCCAAAGAGCTCCCCGAAGGTACCGATCCGATCAGCTACTCGGCGCAAGCTGCGCTCGCGCGTGCCATCGCACCGAAGTGGGCCCAAGAAGACCTGTTCGTCGTCTAGGCGAGGAGAATACAACCGATGGCACAAGTCGTGCAACTCGACGTCGGCGCGGTCGGTCGCGTCGAAGGTGACCTTGACGTTCGCGTGACGCTCGATGACGGAGTCGTCGTCGACGCTTGGACCGAAGCGAGCATGTTCCGCGGCTTCGAGATCATCCTCAAGGGGAAGGATCCGCAAGCGGGGTTGATCGTGACGCCCCGCATCTGCGGCATCTGCGGCGGCAGCCACCTGTACAAGGCGTGCTACGCGCTCGACACGGCTTGGGCGACGGAAGTGCCGCCGAACGCGACGCTCGTCCGCAACATCGCGCAGGCGTGCGAAACGCTGCAGAGCATTCCGCGCGTCTACTACGCCCTGTTCGCGATCGACTTCGTCAACAAGGCGTACGCGAAAGCGAGCATGTTCGACGAGATCGTGCGCCGTCACGCGCCGTTCGTCGGCACGAGCTACGAGCCCGCGGTGCAGGTCTCCGCGAAGCCGGTCGAGATCTACGCGCTGCTCGGCGGGCAGTGGCCGCATTCGAGCTTCATGGTGCCGGGCGGCGTGATGTGCGCCCCGACGCTGAGCGACGTGACGCGTTCGATCAGCCTCTTGGAATATTGGCGCACGAACTGGCTCGAACCGCTGTGGCTCGGTTGTAGCGTCGAGCGCTGGCTCGAGAACAAAAGCTGGGCCGACGTTCTGGCCTGGCTCGATGAAAACGAAAGCCATCGCAACAGCGATTGCGGCCTCTTCATCCGCTTCGCGCAAGAAGTGGGGCTCGACAAGATCGGCGGCGGCCCCGGCAAGTACATCTCCGCCGGGACGTATTACGATCCGAAGAACTACACGCATCCGACGATCGACGGCCGCAACGCGGCGGTCATCCAGCAGAGCGGGATCTTCGACGGCAAGGCGTTCCACCCGTTCGATCAATCGCGCATCCGCGAGGATCACACGAGCAGCTTCTTCCGCGGCAGCGCGCAACTGCATCCCTTCGACGGCGTCACCGACCCGATCGACCCGATCGAAGGCCGTCGCGAGAACAAGTACTCGTGGGCGAAGTCGCCGCGCTACGACGTTCCCGGCCTCGGCTACGTCCCGCTCGAAACGGGTCCGCTGGCCCGCCAGATCAACGCTTCGCAAACGGGCGGCGGCGCTTGGCAAGACAGCGATCCGCTCTTCCTGGACATCTTCAACAACATCGGGCCGAGCGTCTTCACGCGTTTGCTCGCGCGGATGCACGAGGCGCCGAAGTACTACCTGCGCGTCAAGCAGTGGCTCTCGCAGCTCGATCTCAAAGAGAAATTCTACATCAAGCCGCAGGAACTGCCGGACGCCGCGGGCTTCGGCGGGACGGAATCCGCGCGCGGAGCGCTGTGCGACTGGATCCGCATCGAGAACGGCAAGATCGCGAACTATCAGGTGATCACGCCGACCGCTTGGAACATCGGCCCGCGCGATGCCAAGGGCAACAACGGCCCGATCGAACAAGCGATGATCGGGACCACGGTGAAGGATAACGACGATCCGATCGAGCTCGGCGTGATCGCGCGCAGCTACGATTCTTGCCTGGTCTGCACCGTGCACGCCTACGATGCGAAGACGCATAAGGAGATCGCCAAGTATCGAACAGGCGCACTCGTCTGACCCGGGCGACGTCGTCGTCGTCGGCTGCGGCAATCTCGTGCGCGGCGACGACGGCGTGGGCCCCATGCTCGTGCGCCGATTGTGGGAACTTGGCGTGCCTCCCGGCGTGCGCCTGGCCGACGGGGGGACGGCCGGGATGGACGTCGCCTTCCAAATTGCCGGGGCGCGCGAGGTCACGATCGTCGATGCGTGCTTGAGCGGGGCCGACGCGGGCACGATCTTCGAACTCCCCGGCGAGGAAGTCGAAACGCCGCCGCTTGCGGGGATGAACCTGCACTCGTTTCGCTGGGACAACGCGCTCGCGTTCGGCCGCTGGCTGCTCAAGGAGCGGTTCCCCGGGCGCGTCACCGTGTTCTTGATCGAGGCGGAGAGCGTCGAGCCGGGCGTGGGGCTCAGTCCGCCGGTCGAGCGGGCGATGCACGAGGTCGCGGACGAGTTGCTGCGCCGCTATGGCGCAGGCGCCGCCGACGCCGAATGTGGGCGGGTTCGACCGTAACGCGATCCGCGCGTACGCGCGCATCGAACGGGAGGCTGGAATGTGGGTGGTCTATCTGGACGTGTTGTTCGTCGACGGCATCGCGCGCCGCCGCATCGCGGCCTATGCCTCGCGTGAGAAAGCGGAAGTCTCGGCGCGCTGGATGCAGCGCGTAGCCGACCGCGATCTCGACGGCCCTCCGAGCGGATACTGACGTCATGCTTTCGCCGCAACCGCTGGGAATCTGGTCCGGCACCGCCGGAGAACTGCTCTTGCCGCAGATCGGCGACGGCGAGGGCGCCGCGCTCGCGCGCGTCCTGCGCGGCGAACTCGAAGGTTTGCCGCGCGCGTGGTCCTTCTTCGCGCTCGCTGTGCGCGATGATGCGGAGGCCGCGCTCGCGGCGATCGAGGGCGACGATGCGCTCGCCGCATACAATCGCTTCGTGTTCACGTCGGCGCGGGAAGCGTTCGACGATCTGCGTCTGCGCGCGACCGGCGATCTCGCATCGCTCGTGCGTCTGGCCGCGTACCGGCGCGGCTTCATCGCGGCGCCGCCGCTGGCGCGCTCCGGAGATCCGGTGATCCAGGCGACGCTGCTCGCGGGCCAAGCGTTCGCGCGGCGCGCGACCGATGACGCCGGCCCGCTCGAGGACCTGCGCGCGGCCGCCGAGGCAGCGAGCACCGCATCGCCGCTCCTCGCGGCGCGTTATTTCAGCGACTGGGTCGCGCTTGCCGGGGAGGGTTCGGTCGATCCCGAGGAACTGCTGCAGGCGCTGCGCCGCGCTCGCGAGCTCGCGCGCGACGGCGTCCTTGCCGATACGAAGGCGGAACTCGCGCTGCAATACGGCATGCTCTGCCAGGCCTCCGCAGGAGAGCGCAGGCCGCTCTTGCTCGAAGCGATCGGGGCGTATCAGGAGGCGCTCGCCGTGTTCCGGCGCGAGGGCGAATTCGCGGAACGCTTCGCGCTAGCGCACATGAACCTCGCGGTCGCCTATCTCGCGATGCCGGGCGAAGGGGAGGCCGCGCATCTGCGGCCCGCCATCGCGATCCAATCGCTGCGCGAAGCGCTGCGGGTCTTTTCGCGCGACACGAATCCATATTGGTGGGCGACCACGACGATGAATCTCGCGACCGCTCTGCAGGAAGCGCCGACGTCGCATCCAGCCGAGAATCTCGCGGAGGCGATCGCGCTCTACGACGACGTGCTCGACGTGCGGCGCGTCGAACGCGATCCGATCGCGATCGCGCGCGTGCAGGCGAACGCGGGCAACGCGCTCGTCCACCTGGGCGAATTCGTGCGCGCGATCCCGCGTCTGGAAGAAGCGGCGCAACTCTTCGAAGGCGAGGGCGACGCGGCCGCGGCCGCGGCGGTTCGCGCGCTGCTGCACGAGGCGATGCGGCGCAGTCACGAGCCGAAACGAGGTGCCGAGGTGGAATTCGACGTGGTGGCGCGCAATGCGGACGAGGCGCTCGAGGCGGTCCGCTCGCTTGAAGACGAAGCGGCGCGAGAGAAGGCGCTCGCGCTCAAAGGCGCGCTCGACGCGTTGACGCGGGCGGGCCTGGTCGCGCTCGTGCGAGCCGTGCGTGAGGACGAACGCGGGCGCGAACTGCTGCGCGCCGCGCTCGAGCGGCCCGAGGTCTACGCGCTGCTGACGATGCACGGCATCATCCGTCCGAGCGTCGCGCACCGCGTCGCGGCGGTCATCGAAGAGCTGCGTCCGGGCGTGCGCTCGCACGGCGGGGACGTCGAACTCGTCGGCGTCGAGGGGAAAACGGCGGTCGTGCGCCTGAGCGGCGCTTGCGAAGGCTGCAGCAGCGCCGCGCAGACGCTCAAGGACGGGATCGAGGCGGCGGTGTGCGCGCGCGTGCCGGAGATCTCCCGCGTGGAAGCGGCGAGCGAACCGGCGAGCCCCCTCCCCGTGGGGCTCGCCGTGCTCGACGCGAGCCCCGCGTGATCGCGCCGGGGCGCGTCGCGTTTTCGCCGCGCTGCCGGCTCGGCGCGGCCTCGCCCGGCGGGCTCGCGCTCCCGGATGCCCAGCCGACGCCCTCGCAGCTCTATGCGCCGCGCGCCGTGTGGTTCGACGACGAGGTGCTCGTCGTCGCCGATTCGGGGAACCATCGCATCCTGATCTGGAATCCGGTGCCTTCGGAGGGCGACGGCGCGCCCGCGCAGGTCGTGCTCGGCCAGCCCGACTTCTATTCCGAAGGGCCGAAGCTGCTGCATCTGCCGACCGGCGTCGGCGTGTTCGGCGCCAAGCTGTTCGTCGCCGATGCCTGGCATCACCGCATCCTCGTCTGGAACCGCGTCCCGGCCCGCAGCGGCACGCCGCCGGACTACGCGCTCGGCCAGCCCGATCTTTCGGCGCTCGAGCCGAACCGCGGCGGCGAGGTCCGCGCCGATTCGCTCTATTGGCCGTTCGGCATCGGTTACGTGCACGGCCGTTTCTACGTGGCCGATACCGGCAATCGCCGCGTGCTCTATTGGGACGGTCTGCCTGGGCCGGGCCGGCCGCCGGACGGCGTGCTCGGCCAGCCGGACCTGCTCCAGAACGCCGAAAATCGCGGCGAGGGCGTGGGACCGGCCAGTTTCCGCTGGGCGCACGCGATCGCCGGGGACGAGCGGCGGCTCTTCGTCGCCGACGCCGGGAACCACCGCGTGCTCGGCTGGACGCCGCCGCCGCACACCGACGCCTGCGCGAACCTCGTGCTGGGGCAGAAGGATTTCCGGAGCGATCGCGAGCTGAATTACGGCGTGCAAAGCGCGGCGAAGCTGCGTTTTCCGTACGGCGTCTCCTACGAGGACGGCCTGCTCGCGGTCGCCGACACGGCGAACAATCGCATCTTGCTCTACGAGGACCCGCCCGAGAGCGGGACCGGCCAGGCGGACGGCGTGCTCGGCCAAACGGACTTCGCCGCGTTCGGCGAGAACGGCTGGAAAGCGATCACGCCGTCGACGCTCTGTTGGCCGTACGGCGTGCATCTTCACCGGCGCCGCTTGGCGATCGCAGATTCGGGAAACAACCGCGTGATGCTCTGGTCGCGCGATACGTGAACCGCGAGGAGGAACGCGATGTGTTTGGCCATCCCCGCAAAGATCGTTGAGTTTCCCGAACCGGGCAACGCGGTCGCCGTCGCCGAGGTCTCAGGCGTGCGCCGCCGCGTGAACGTGGACCTGTTGCGCGGAAGCGGCCTCGCCGTAGGCGATTGGGTCCTGCTGCACGTCGGCTTCGCGATGAGCCGCATCAGCGAGGCACAGGCGCAGGAGCAAATGGAGATCCTGCAGATGCTCGGCGAGATCGATCCGGCGCTGGACGAAGTGCGCGGCTACACGTTCGCGGAGCCGTAGCGTGAAGTACGTCGACGAATATCGCGACCCCAAGCTCATCGCCGCGCTCGCGCGTGAGATCGCGCGGACGATCGATGCGGCGCGGAGCTACCGCATCATGGAAGTCTGCGGCGGCCACACGCACGCGATCTATCGCTACGGTTTGGCCGACGTGCTGCCGAAGAACATCGAATTCGTGCACGGCCCGGGGTGCCCCGTGTGCGTGCTGCCGACGGGCCGGGTCGACGACGGGCTGACGATCGCGGAGCAGCCGAACGTGATCCTCGCCTGTTTCGGCGACATGATGCGCGTGCCGGGCACGAAGGGGACGCCCCTGGAGTACAAGGCGCGCGGGGCCGACATCCGCATGGTCTACTCGCCGCTCGATGCACTGCGGCTCGCGAAAGAGAACCCGCAGAAGCACGTCTGCTTCTTCGCGATCGGCTTCGAGACGACCGCGCCTTCGACCGCGCTGACGCTCCTGCAAGCGAAGGCCGAGAACGTGCGCAACTTCTCGATCTTCTGCAACCACGTCGTCGTGATTCCGCCGATGCGCGCGATCGTCGATGCGCCGGAGATGCAGATCGACGCCTTCATCGGTCCCGGCCACGTTTCGACCGTCATCGGCTGCAAGCCCTACGAGTTCATCGCCGCCGACTACGGAAAGCCGGTCGTGATTTCGGGCTTCGAGCCGCTCGATCTGATGGAGTCCGTGCTGATGATCGTGCGCCAGCTCGCCGCCGGGGAAGCGAAGGTCGAGAATCAGTATCGCCGGATCGTCGCGCCGGACGGCAATACGGCCGCGTTGGCCGCGATGGCGGAGACGATGGAGTTGCGCCCGCACTTCGAATGGCGCGGGCTCGGCTCGATCCCTTACTCGGCGCTGGGCATCAAGCCGCAATTCGCGGCCTGGGACGCGGAAGTGCAATTCGAAGTGCCGGGCGTTCGCGTGACCGATCCGCGGGCCGCGCAATGCGGCGAGGTGCTCAAGGGCACGCTCAAGCCGCCGCAGTGCAAGCTGTTCGGCAAAGGCTGCACGCCCGAACAGCCCGTCGGCGCGCTGATGGTCTCGAGCGAAGGCGCGTGCGCCGCGCACTATCGGTACGCGCATCTCGAAGCGGTCGAGAGCTGACGTGCCGGCCCGGAGCTTCGCGTAATGGAAACGCTCGATCGCACGCAGCCTAAGCTGCGCTTTCGCGACACGCAGATCGAGATGGCGCACGGGGCGGGCGGCAAAGCGTCGCGCCGTCTGGTCGAGGGGCTGATCGGGCCGTACTTCGCGAACCCGATCCTGGACGCGTTCGCGGATGCGGCGCGGCTGCCGTACGGCGACGGCGCGCTCGCGACCACGGCGGACGGATTCGTCGTGAAGCCGCTGCAATTCCCGGGCGGCTCGATCGGCGAGTTGGCGGTGAACGGCACGTTGAACGATCTCGCGGTCTCGGGTGCGAAACCGCTCGCGTTGATGGCGACGCTGATCTTGGAAGCCGGGCTCGACGTTGCGGTGCTCCGGCGCGAGCTCGCGGCGATGGCGGACGCGGCGCGGATCGTGGGCGTGCCGATCGTCGGTGGTGACACGAAGGTCGTCGAGCACGGGATGGCCGACGGCATGTACATTTCGACGTTCGGGATCGGAACGATCGACCCGCGCGCGAAGCTCGATCCGGCTTCGGTTGCGCCCGGGGATCGTGTGTTGCTTTCCGGACCGATCGGCGATCACGGGATCACGATCTTGCTCGCCCGTGGCGAACTGGCGCTTGAAGCGGATCTCCGCTCGGATACGCGCTGCGTGTGGCCGTTCGTCGCGGCGCTCTTCGAGCGCTGCGCCGCGCAGATTCGCTGGATGCGCGATCCCACGCGCGGCGGCGTCGCGACCGCCCTGAACGAACTCGTGCACGGCGCCGAGTACGGCGTCGCGCTCTTCGAAGAGGCGATCCCCGTCAACGACGCGGTGCGCGGCGCTTGCGAATTGCTCGGGCTCGACATGTTGCACATCGCGAACGAGGGGCAGTTCCTCGCCGTCGTCGCGCCGGATGCCGCGGACGGCGCGCTCGCGACGCTCCGCGCGCTCCCGGGCGGGGAACGCGCGGCGTGCATCGGCGAGATTCGGCGCGATCTCAAGGGGCGCGTCCTGGGCGTGAGCGCGTACGGAGGGATGCGGGCCATCGACATGCTCGTCGGGGACCCGCTGCCGCGCATTTGTTGAACGCATTTCCGCAGGCCGCACGATGAGCCTGGAACTCTACGCGACGCGGAGCTGCCCGTACTGCGCGGAATTGCGCGACGAATTGGAAGATGCCGGCCGCGCGTTCGTCGAGTACGACGTCGAAGCCGATCTCGGAGCGCGCGCGCGACTGTCGGAATTGACGAAGGGCTCGGCGCTCGTGCCGGTCCTCGTCGAGGACGGGCGCGTCGTGCAGGTCGGGATGCAGGGGCGCGGCTGCTACATCGGCCTCGCGTGAACGCCGTCCGCGTCCACATCACGGGCGTCGTGCAAGGCGTGGGGTTCCGGCCGTTCGTGTACCGGATCGCCGCGCGCCACGGCGTGACGGGCTGGGTGCTCAACGCCGACGACGGCGTGCACGTGCACGGCGAGGGCTCGCCGGCCGCTCTAGAGCAGTTCGTGGCCGCGCTCGCCGGAGAGCCGCCGGCGGCGGCGCAGATCGCTTCGCTCGTCGCGGAGCCGGCGCGCGACGAGGGATATGCGACGTTCGAGATTCGCGAGAGCGCGCGCGCGGCGGCGCCGACGACGCGCGTCTCGCCGGACCTCGCGATCTGCGCCGATTGCCTGCGGGAACTCTTCGATCCGGCGAATCGGCGCGCCGGATATCCGTACATCAATTGCACGAATTGCGGACCGCGCTGGAGCATCGTGCTGGGTTTGCCGTACGACCGCCCGCTGACGACGATGCGTTCGTGGCCGCTCTGCGCCGAGTGCCTCCGCGAGTACGAGGATCCGGCCGACCGCCGCTTCCACGCGCAGCCCATCGCGTGCGCCGAGTGCGGACCGAACTACGCCCTGCTGCGACCGGTTGCCGGTGACGCCGCAGCGCCGCCGTCTGCCGGAGACGGGTTCATGCTCGGGGTTCCGTCGATCGGGAAGACAACGATCGGACGGAGCGCGACGCCGAACGCAGCGATTGCGACCGCGCAAGCGGCGATCGCCGAGGCCGCCTCGCTCTTGGCAGCGGGGGCGATCGTGGCGGTCAAGGGGATCGGCGGATATCACTTGGCTTGCGATGCGCGGAACGTCGAGTCCGTGCGCGCGTTGCGCGCGCGGAAGTTTCGTAAGGAGCGACCGTTCGCGCTGATGGCGCGCGATCTCGGAACCGCGCGCACGCTGGTCGACCTCGACGGCGAGGCGGAGCGGCTCTTGACCTCCGTCGCGCGGCCGATCGTGTTAGCGCGTGCGAAGGTCGAACTCGACGGCGTCGCTCCCGAGAACGACGATCTGGGCGTCATGCTGCCGTATGCACCGCTGCACGAGCTGCTTTTCGCCGCCGGAGCACCGCCGGTGCTCGTCTTGACGAGCGCGAACCGTTCCAGCGAACCGATCGCGTACACCGACGAGGATGCGTTCGCGACGCTGGCGGGGATCGCGGATGCGTTCCTCGCGGGCGAGCGGCCGATCGCGCGCCGGATCGACGACTCGATCGTGCGGATCGGGCCGCAGGGCCCCGCCGTGTTGCGCCGCGCGCGGGGTCTCGCGCCGCAAGCGGTCGCGTCCCTCCGCGGCGCGGCGCCGATCCTCGCGCTCGGCGCGGACTTGAAGAACGCGATCGTGCTCGCCGTCGAAGGCCAAGCGTTCGCAAGCCAGCACATCGGCGATCTCGAAGGCTACGCGGCGCGCGAGGCGTTCGAAGCGACGGTCCGCGATCTCTGCGCGATGTACGAGGTCGATGCGGGGGAGGTCGTCATCGCGCACGATCTCCACCCGGGGTATCACGCGACGCAGTTCGCGCAGACGCTCCCAGCGCGACGCCGTATCGCGGTGCAACATCATCGCGCGCACATCGCAAGCGTGCTCGCTGAGCGCGGAGCTTGGGAGACCGAGGTCATCGGTTTCGCGTTCGACGGAACGGGCTACGGCGACGACGGGACGATCTGGGGCGGCGAAGTGTTTCGCGGGACGCTCGCCGGCGGCCTCGAGCGCGTCGCGCATCTGCGCTCGGCGCTCTTGCCCGGCGGCGACGCGGCCGCGCGCTTTCCGGTGCAGGCGGCTGCGGGTTTTCTGCACGGACTCGTCGGCGACGAGACGCTCGCTCGCGCGCCGTTCGCGTTTCCCGAGCGCTACGCGCGGGCATGCGAACTCGCGCGCAAGAACGTCCGCGCGTTCGAAACGACGTCGATCGGCCGGCTGTTCGACGCGGTCGCCGCGCTCCTCGGCTTCACGCGCGAGCAGACGTTCGAGGGGCAAGCCGCGATGTGGCTCGAGCACATCGCACGCAAAGCGCGGGCCGTCGCGCCGTATCCGTTCCCGTTCCGTGACGGAGAATTCGATTACCGCCCGCTGCTCGCGGCGATCGTCGCCGATCGGATCGCCGGGCGCCCGGTCGAACAGATCGCTCTCGCCTTCCATGCCGCGCTCGCTACCGCGGTCGTCGCGGCGAGCGAAACGTTCGGCGTGGAGACCGTCGCCGTTTCGGGCGGCGTGTTCCAGAACGCGCTCCTCGTCGAGTTGCTCGACGCGGCGCTCGGCGAACGGCTCTGGCTCAATCGAGCGGTCCCTCCGAACGACGGCGGCATCAGCCTCGGCCAAGCCGCGCTCGCCGCGGCGGAACTTGCCCGGAAGTAGCACTCGCGAGATGTGGGCTTTCCTCCCGGCCTGGACTTTCGGCCGCTCGGGCAAACTCGCCGGGTAGGCGTGCACCTCGCTCACCGTGGGTCCCGCTTGCCGTTTGGCGCTGCGTCGTGATAGGTTGGCGGTGAAGCCATGCCTGCAAACATCGTCGCGCCCATTCCGGCCTCGCTCGAGTTCACGGACACCGAGAAACCGTACGTGGAGTCGATCCGCGGGCGGCTCGAACCGAAGGTGAGCCCGCAGCGGCGGCATGCGCTGCTGCAAGGGCGCATAGCCGCGCAGCTCGGCCGGTGGTCGCGGGGCCGTGGTGAGACGGGCACGGAATGGCGTTTCTATCTGCTCGAGAACGAAGGCAAGGCGTCCTCGCTCGTACCCGATGTCGCGTACGTCTCGTTCGAACGGCTCCCGCTCGCTCTGCCGGAAGACGCCCGCGAACGTCCGCGCTTGGCGCCCGATATCGCGGTCGAGATCATTTCTCCGGGCGATTCGCGGAAGACGCTCGCCGAGAAGATCGCGCTCTATCTTCGGCATGGCGCGCGTGTCGTCGTCGTGGTCGATCCGCGCGAACGAACGATCGCCCAGCACACCGCGGACGGCGTTGTCACGGCGCCGGCTGCGGGCGATATCGAAGTGCGGGAGCACTCGGGGCTCATGCTCGATGCAGACGATCTTTTCGCGGGCGTTTGAATCGCCGATCGGAGCAGGTCGCGGCGAGGCTAGAGCGGCGCTGCGCGGCTCCAGTTCACCTCATACTGCGCGCGCAGTTGCGCTGCGATCTCGCGGTTGTGGAAGATGAAGCCGAAGTCGACTTGATTCGGTAAGCCGCGCGTCGCGTTCGCACTGCCGATCCAGGCGTTCGAACCGTCGATCGCGAGCTTCTCCCCGTTCGTGCCGATGCGAACGGTCACGCCGTCCCGCGCGAGCTGCGCGATCGCGCGCTGCTCGGCCGTCGAACGGCGATATTCGAACGCGGCGACGATGAGATGGACCGAGTCGCGCGCGCGCCCCCGCGCGGCGAGCGCGTCGTAGAGCGGCGTCCCCGCGCCGAACGATTCGCTCTCGACGAGGACCTCGTGCGAGGCCCGCCCACCGACGAGCCGCGCTTCCGCCGCGAGCGCGTCGGCCTTGCGCAGCCACAGATGCTCGTTGCTGCCGGCATTGCCGAGGATCGCGCGCTCGACGATCGCGCGGTCTCCTGCATAGGGATCGTGGATCACGACTTCACGCGCGCGTCCGCTGCTCCAATTGCGATCCGAAAGGAACACCGCGCCGTCGACGACGGCGGCCTTGAGATGCAAGGGGCGCTCGGTGAGGTGGACGCGGATCCCGCGGTGGCGGAACTCCGCGACCGTCAAGGCATTACTTCGCTCCGCGCCGCCGAACGCGCTGCCGTCGAGCGCGACGCTCACGTGCGCGCCGCGCGACGCCGCCGCAACGAGCGCGCGGGCCATCTTGCCATGCAGCGAGAGCGTATACGCGGAGAGCGTAACCGTTTGCGCCCGGCCGACGGCTGTGATGACGTCGTTGACATCCAGGAGGATCTCCGGCTGCACGGCCGATCGCGCACCGCACGGGCACGCGAATGCGGCGATCGCGAGAACGAGCGAAACGAGGAGGGGAAGCATCGAGCGTATCGGCGGTTGCGGCATGACACGCTCGATACGCCGCTCGGCGTCACATCTACTACGCGCTGCCGATCCGCTACGCCGCACCACGAATTGCAGGCCCCTTCCTTCCTCTACTCCGGCTGCGTGCACGGTGATCCTCGCACCGAGGGCCGCCGTTCTGCTGAACTCTCCCGTATCGTGCCGGCACGCGATGCCAAGCGTGTGACGCGGAACGTTGCGACGATCGCGGCGTGAACCTCGATCCGCGCGACCCTTCCAACCTGCCGCTCGTCTTCGGCCTGTTGGACGACCGAAAGCGGCGCCCGAAAGAGCCGCCCGGCTGCGGCTGCGAGGCACTCGCTCTGGGAGTGATGCTGCTGTTCATCCTCGGCCTGCTGCGCATGGCTTTTTGAACTCGGACCTGTAATACTGCAGCGAGGCGGTACGGAGGAAAGCGCGCATGAGCGAGAGCCCACGGTTCTACAGCGAGCGTCTCGGAGCGGCGCTCGCCTTTGCCGCGCTGCTGCACGCCGAGCAAGTGCGCAAGGGGACGGCGATCCCGTACATTTCGCACCCGCTGGCCGTCTGCAGCCTCGTGCTCGAAAACGGCGGGACCGAGGACGAAGCGATCGCGGCGCTCTTGCACGACGGCCCGGAAGACCAGGGCGGCCTGCCGACGCTCGCGCGGATCCGCGCCGCGTTCGGCGGCGGCGTGGCGAGGATCGTCGAGGCATGCAGCGATTCGCTCGTCGATTCGGCGCTCGCGCCGAAGGCGCCGTGGGAGGAACGAAAGCAGAAGTACGTAGCGCACCTCGCGAGCGCCGGTGCGTCGACGCTGCTCGTGAGCGCCGCCGATAAGTTGCACAACGCTCGTTCGATCGAGCGCGACTATCTGCGCATCGGTCCGCCGATCTGGGATCGCTTCACCGGCAAGCGCGACGGCACGCTGTGGTATTACATGGAGCTCGTGGCGGCGTTCGGACGCGCGCAGCCCGACCAGCGCCGGGAACCCCTGGTCGCCGAACTCCGCGAAACCGTCACGAGGCTCATGGCCTAAACGGTAAGGGTCGCGGGCCGTTCCGGCTCACGAGACGCAAGCTCGCGTTCGGCGGTGTGGCGGATGTCCGGCGCATCGAAGAAACCCGCGGCCAAGATCCAGCGGAGGTAATCGCTCGGGACTTCTTCGACGAGTGTGCCGCGATATGCGCCGAATGGGAGGCGGCGGAGCTTCACGGGGCTCGCGCAGGTGGCGATCAGTCCGTCGAGGCCGCGCGGGAAGGCCGAACGCTCGTACCGACGCAGCAGATCCTGGAAGATCCTCGCCGTCACGAGAGCGTCGGCGAGCGCACGGTGCGGCGGCATCCCGCTCAACTCCGGATCGTCGATCCCGAGTGCGTGCCGGAGCGCCTGGTTGCCGTAGCCCGGGGCGTCGACGAGGTGCATCGCGAGGCGCATCGAGCAGACGGCCGGGCGGTGCCGGATGAAGGGCAAGAAGCCCAGATCGAAGCTTGCGTTGTGCGCCACCACGACGGCGTCCTCGACGAGCCGGGTGAGCCGGCCCGCGACCTCGGCGAGCGACGGCTTTCCGCGCACGTCGCCGTCAAAGATGTGGTGGATCGCCGACGCCCCTGCGGGGATCGCGCGGCCGGGGTCCACGAGCGTCTCGAACCGCCGCGTGATCCGCCCTTCGCGCAGGCGCACGCAGGCGATTTCGACGACGCGATCGACGTCGGGATCCGTGCCGGTCGTCTCGACGTCGATGACGGCGTAGGTTGCCGTGCTCGCTTCGCTCGTGGCCATACATCGATGATCGGCTATGGGCGTGCCAGGCGCCTGGCACACCGCCCCGTTACACTTGAGCCAACGTGAACGACGACCGCCTCGCCTTTATCCTGCGCTCTCCCGAACTCGTCGAGCGGGCCGTTCGAGCGGCGTTGTCAGCCCTGTTCGCGACGCGCGCCCTGCACGCGGGCTCCTTGGAACCGCATGCGTTCGGGAACGTCGCGCTCGAGGCGCTCGACGCCGCGCTCGCCGCCGAACGGCGCACGCTCGATGCCGTCGGGCGGCACGAAATCCAGGGTGCGACGTTGCGCGCTGCGGCGCGCTTCGCCGGATCGAAACTCGCGCGCCGCCTTTTCGCTCTTCCGGCCGAACGCTTCGGGACGCCGCCGCCCCATGCCGACGCGCTCGTGTACGATGCGCGCGGGAGGGTCCACGTCGTGCGCATCGAGGCCTGCGCGGATCAGGCGGCCCGCCTTGGCGCGGCGCGCCGCATCTCGGCCGCGCTCCCGGCGGACGCGCAGCGCCTCGCGGACCCGATGATCCACCTCTTTTCGCTGCGTGACGGGAGGCTACGCTCGTTTCGGATCAGCGAGCGCGCCGCCGGCGACGAGCGTTCCGCTTGAGCTCAGTTCGATCGGGCGCGCACCGGAGCGGATCCGGCGTGCCGAGGGAACGCCGCGGACCCAGCGTGAATCGGCAACGTGTTTCCGCTTCGCTCGGTCGAGGCAGAAATGATCAAGGAGATCCGCCATGAAGCTGCGCATGTTGCTGCTCGCCGCCGTTCTCGCGAGCGGCTGCTCGTCGTCGCAGGTCGACGATGCGTCGAAATCGCTGCAGAAGTCCGCACCGATCGCGCTCGGCGACGCCGCGTACGTCGCGCAAGTCACCGCGCGGCTGATCGGCATCGACGCCGACTCGGCGTTGCACGTCGCCGTGGCCTGCCACGACGGCAACGTCACGCTGAGCGGGCGCGCGAAATCCGCGCCGGTCGCCGATCGTTTCGTCGCGGCCGCGAAGGGCGTCTCGGGCGTGAAGAGCGTCGCCTCGACGATCGTCGTCGACCCGAAGCTGCCGCCGGCGACCGAGCAGGCGAAGGACGCGGCGACCGTCACCGGCGTCACCGGCGCGCTGATCGCGCAAGCCGGCATCAACGCGCTCAGCGTCAAGGTGCACGCACACAACGGCGCGGTGACGCTCGACGGGAGCGTCAAGACGGACGCGCTGCGCTCGACGATCGTCGACGCCGCGAAACACGCGCCGGGCGTCAAGAGCGTCGCCGACAAACTGGAGATCAAACCCTGACGAGCAGGCCTTCCGCCGCCGCCGCGCCTTCGGGGCAAAGGGGGCCCGCATACGCGCAAGAGCGGCAGTTGAGACTGGGTCGCGGCGTGTCGTCGTCGAGACGAGCCGCGGCCCTGACCGCGTCGTCCAGCGCCTCATCGTCGACCGGCTCGAATTCGGTATACGACGCTGCATCCGGCGCGAGCCGCAGGATCGCGATGCCGAGCGGCTCCACGAAGCGATCGCGCAGCACGCGGCGGTAGAGCGAGAGCTGCAGCCGGTACGCGCTCTCGGGCGTGTGCCCGGTTTTGTAATCGATCACGAGCGGCCGGCCCGCGGCGTCCTCGGCAAGCAGATCGATGAATCCGCTGATGCGAGTGTCCGCAATCGTGGCATCGAACCGCAACTCCGCTTCGCGCGGAGTCAGCGCCGCCAGTCTTGCGATGCCGTGCCGGGCGGTCGCGAGCACCCGTTCGACGAGCGCCGGTTCGGCCGCGCGCTCTTCCTCCTGCAGGGCTTGCGCGACGAACGCCTCGACGTCGTGCTCCGCCCCCGCGATGCGTGCGCGTGCGGAGAGTTCGAGCACGCGATGGACCAGCGTGCCGAATGCCGCGGGCGGCAGCTTGTCGGCGTGAGGATCCGAGCCGTCCGCGGTCCACAGCGGCGTCTCCGCCTCATCGCGCAGATCCGGTAACCTGAAGAGATATTTGTACCGGGCCAGGCGCGGGCAATAGGCGTAGGTGCTGATCGCGGTGTAGGAGAGCGTGCGCGGTGGAAGCGCGGCGCTCGAGCCGGCGGCGGCGCCGTCCCGCTCGAGCCTGCGCCGGAGCGCTTCCAGCGCGGCCTCGCGGCGCTCGGCGGCGTGCTCCGCCGTTCGTTCGGCCGCGTGTGAAGTTTGTAGCACGCTGCTCTCGCCGAATGCGAGCGCCTCGGGCGAGAGCCCTTGCTCCAGCGCCCAGGCGCGAACCGTTTTGAAGTAGGGGCTCAACAGGCAGGTTCCGTCCTTCGACGGCCGCCCGTTCGCGCCGCTCACATAAAGGCGGGCCTTCGCGCGCGTCATCGCGACGTAGAAGAGCCGCACCTCCTCCGGCGCACGCGCCTCGCCTTCGGCTCGCACGAGCAACTCGCCGGTCGTCTCGTCGTGGGGCCTGCGCATCGCCCAGCGCAACGGCATCACGCCGTCGACACCGTAGCGCATCGCCAGAGCTCCCGTGGACTCGTCCCACTCGGCGCACGGCGCCAGACCTCCGCCGCCGTTCGAGGGGAACGCGGCGTTCGAGACGTTCGCGATGAAGACGTACTCCCACTCGAGCCCTTTGGCCGCATGCGCCGTCATGATCGCGACTTCGTCATCGCCGAAATCCGCCTCGCGTTCGTCGTCGTCGAATTCGCGGCGCTCGTCGATCTCCGCGATGAAGTCGCTTGCACGCGCGGTCGGCCGATCGCGCTCGAATGCGCTCGCGAGCCGGACCAGCTTGGCGAGGTTCGCGCGAGTCTGCGCGGCGCCGTGCGGATCGGCGGCGGCGTACGCAAGGTCGATGCCGGTGGCGCGGACGATCTCGGCGATCGCGTGCGAGAGTGGCAGCGTGACGACCCCGCCGAGCCGGCGCAGCACGGAACGCGCGCGTTGCAGGCGCACGCGCTCGGTTTCGTCGAGCCTGGCGGGGAGCGGCTCGGCCCAGGCCTCGCGCTCGAGCCCGACCGCGCCCTGCGCGAGCGAGACGAGCGTTCCGTCCGAGAGCCCGCAGACCGGGCTCTGCAGCACGCGCACGGTCGCAGCAATGTCGCTGGGCGAGACGCTGAGCTTGAGCCACGCGAGCGCGTCGCGAATCTCGGGCGCATCGAGGAAGCCGACGCCGCCGTGCGTTTTCGCAGCGATGCCGCGAACGTGCAGCGCGTCCACGTACGTGCGCGCACGGCGCCAGCCGCGCAGCAGGATCGCGATCTCGCGCGGCTTCGCGCCGCCTTCGAGCAGGCGCTCGATCTCGGCGGCGATCGCTTCGGCTTCGAGACGGCGCCCCTCTTCGGTATCGCCGGTGCCGAACGCTTGCACGCGCAGCGGAAACTCCCCCGCGCCGCCTTTGAGCGCGACGAGCGGCTTTGCATCGAGGGCCGCTTGTGTTTCGGTCCCGGATTCTCGCGCGAGAAACGCGTGCGCGGCGTCGAGGATCTGCTGGAACGAACGGCGGTTCTCGACGAGCGGGTACGCGGCGCAGCCGGGCAGCTCAGCGAAACGCTCGATCCCCGTCGGGTCTGCGCCGTTGAACGCATAGATCGCTTGGTTGCGGTCGCCGACGGCCGTGACGGGAACGAGCTCGTCGCCGAAGATCGCACGCAGCAGCTCGACTTGCTGAGGGTTGGTGTCCTGGAACTCGTCGACGAGCGCGACTTTCCAGCGCCCGCGCAGTTCGGCGGCGATCCGCGGCTGCGCGCGCACGAGCCGCGCCGCTTCAACGAGGAGGTCGCCGAACGTGGCGAGCGATTCCTCGCGGAGCAACTCGTTGAAGCGGCGGAAGAGCGCCGCCGCCGCGCGTACGTTGAGCGCCTCGCGTTCCGCTTCAGCGGCGCGCTGCTGCGGTGTTCGCTCTTCCGGAGGCACCGTGCCGACGCGCCGCTGCGGTTGCGACTTGTGCGGGCGCCACACTTGGCCCCAGGTCTGCCGGCGCAGCGCCTGCGCCGCTGCGAGCGCGCGCGCCTCGAACGCTTCGACGGAGATCCCGTGATCGCGCAGGCGCAGCGCGATTTGGGCGAGGCTCAGCTCGAGATCGTCCTTGCGGTCCAGGAGCGGTAACGCGGACGTATCCGCCGCCAGCCGTCCCGCGAGCAGATCGTCGAACGCGCGGCGAAAGATGATGCGCGCGCGCGGATTCGCGATGGGCCGGATATCGGGCGACTGCCCGGACTCGACGGAGAACTCCCCCAGAATCGCGCCGCCGAGCGAATGGAACGTCGAGCAGAGCGGGGCGTCGTCGATGCCGCGCTCGCGGAACGCCTTCGTCAGACGATCGGCGATCTCGTTTGCCGCCTGGTTCGTGAACGTGACGACGAGCAGTTCGCTCGGGTGCAGCAGGCGCGCGCCGGCCGCGCCGCCCGCGAGCGCGAGGGCCCGCTCGACGAGCGTGAACGTCTTGCCCGTCCCCGCGCCCGCTCGTACGAGGTGCGGTCCGGCGAGCGGCGCGTCGATGACCCGGCGCTGTTCGGGGCTCGGCTCGGCGTGCGTCGTCACGTGCGAACACCGGGCCCGTCGCACAGGTTCGCGTGCGCGCAGTAGCGGCAGCCCTGCTCGCGCTCCGTCTCCGGGAACGTGGTGAGCGTTCCGGCCAACAGCGCGTCGACGAGATTCTCACGGACGTCTTCGATCAGGAGGTCGAGCTGCGATTCCACCGCGGCGACGTCGGTCGTGTCGCTGACGACGATGTCGCGGTCCTCGCCTTCACCTTTGAAATAGACGTAGTCGAGGTGCCCGACGTCGTCGAGCCCCGCCCGATAGAGCGCCAGTTGCGGATTGAGCCCGTCCGCTTCACCCGCGTAGGTCTGCGCCCCCGCGGCGCGGGCCTTCGCCATCTTCTTGAGCTCATCGGCGAAGCGGTACGCGAGGCGGCCGGATTTATAGTCGCGCAGGATCCGAACGCCGGCGGGCGTGTGGTCGATGCGATCGATCCTTCCGCTCAGCACGCCCGCACCGAGCGTGATCAGGACCCGTTCCTCGCACGCCTCGACAACGAACGGTCTTGCGAGCGCTTCGTCGTAAAGCGCCTCCGCGTAGCGTGCGAACGCGCGCGAGAGAAACGCTCGCGCGGCCGCCGCTTCGGCTCGTGTTTCGAACGCCGCCTCGTCGAAGCGATCGTCGAGCAGAGCGCCCAGCTCCTGCGCGAAGCGTGCGCGATCTTCCGGGACGACGTGCGTGAAATCGCGGACGCGTTCGTGAAACGTCTTCAGGAGGGCGTGCATGAGCAAGCCGAGCGTGGCGGCCGTCGCGCCTTCGGTCGGCAAGCGGAGGAGCCGGCCGTAGTAGTAGCGGCGCCGGCACTTATACCACTCGGCGACGCTGCTCACGTCGATCGATTTGTCCGAGACGATCGGCCGGGGCGCGACCTCGTGGAAGATCTCCTCGCCGTGCGCGAGATACTCGGCCAGCAGCGGCGCGCTGCGCACTCGTTCGCTGCCCGCCAGCGCCGCACGCAGCGGCGCGTCGGAGAGCGCCGCGGTCTCGATCCGCTCGAGCGTGCGCCGATAGACCGGCGCCGCCCCATCGAGAGCGAGCTCCGGGGGGATGAAGCGCGAGGGTCTGCGCGACGTCCCGTCGATGTCTTCGCTCGCGTAGGTGATCGAGAGGCGTTCGCGCGCGCGTGTGACGGCGACGTACCAGTGCACGGCCTCTTCGATGCGTCCACGCTCGCCGCCGAAGAGCGAACTCTCGACGCCCGCTGCTTCGAAGATCGCGCGTTCGCTCGCATCGAGCAGAATGCAGGTGCGGTCGTCTTGCGGGAAACGCCCGTCGACCGCGTCGGCGATGACGACGTCGTCGAATTCGAGTCCCATCGCGGCCTGAACGCCCAAGATGCGGACTCCCGGCGCGGCGCGTTCGGGTGCACGCTCTTGCGCGAGCAGATCGAGGTTTTCAGCGAGCCGGGCGACGACGTCGCCGGGGAGGGCCGGGCGCCCGAGTTGCGCGAGCACGCGTTGTGCGGCGGCGAGCGCATCGAGGAATCCATGCAGGCGCGCGACATCGGCGCGGCCTGCGAGCGGCGAGTTCGCGTTCCCGTCGACGATCGAGGCGAGGAGGCCGAGTTCGCGCACGAGCGTTCGCGCACACGCTCCGAGATCGCCTGCCACCCAGCGCGCAGCGGCGTCTCCGAGCGCTTGCGAGATCGTGGACCACGGGATGCGGCCCGGGGCGACCGGCGCGGCGGCGAAGGCGGCAAGCGAGCTTGCAAAACCGCCCGGCGGAAGCTCGCGCAGCGCCAGCCGCAGCGCGATCGGATCGAAACCGAACGTCTGCGTGCTGAGCAAGTGATGCCAGCGCTCGATTTCGAGCGGTGCGCGGAAGAGTTCGAGCGCCGCGCGCACGACTTCGACGAGCGGATCGGCGCGCAGCGCGTCGCGCGCATGCGCGACGTACGGGATGCCGCGCCCGCGCAGTTCGCTCGCGAGAGCCCACGAGAAAGGCTCCGGCGTGCGCAGCAGCACCGCGATGCGCTCGGGCGGCGTGCCGCGCTCGAGCGCCTGCTCGATGCGATCCGCCACGAGCGCTGCTTCGTCCGCCGTCGTGCGCGCGCGCGCGACGTCGGGGCGCGCTCCGTGCGCGGGCGCTGCGCTCGTCATGGGCGCCGCGCCCAACAACGGCGTCTTGCTCGCGAGGTCGCAGATCGGCTGGGGACAGCGCTGCGATGCCGAAAGCGTGAAGACCCGCATGGCGAACCGCTTGCGGGCCACTTCGAAGAGGCCATCTCGCGCACCGCTCGAGCGATGGAGCGCCTGGTCGCGATCGCCCGCGGCGAAGAGCCGCGCGCCGCTTCGCGAGAGTGCGGCAAGCACCTCGAAGCGGACGGGGTCGACCTCGTGGACATCGTCGATCAGGACGTGATCGTAACGGCCCGCGAACCAGCGCGATTGCGGGCTGCGCTCGTCCTCGAGCAGCGCGAGAGCGCGCAACACGAGCCCGCTCGCATCGTTGGCCCGCAGCACTTCGCGCAAAGCGCGCACGCGCGCGTCCAGAGCGAGCAGGTCGCGGATGCGCGGGGTCGCGTGCTCGCGAACCTCGGCGAGGGCCGACGGGAGCGCCCGTTCGAGATCGGCGAGCAGCCTGCCGGCTTCGCGGAGGAAACGCCGTGAGTTCCAAACCTCCGCTGAGTATGCGTTCGGACGGTTGCTCTCGAGCGCGCTCTCCAGCACGAGTTGCTGCGCGAACGGATCGAGCAGGCGCCGGCTGCGAAAGCGGGGGCCGTCGGCCTCGATCAGGCGGGACGCGAACCCGCCGGCCGTGCGCGCCTCGATTTGGGCGTCGCGCGGTGCGACGGCCGTGATGCGCGCGCGCAGTTCGGTCGCGGAGCGCGAGAAGGTCAGCGCGAGAATGCGTTCGGGAGCGACGCCGCGAGCGACGAGCGCGGCGAACCGCCCCGCGATGACCGCGGTCTTCCCGGTTCCGGGGCCCCCGAAGACCAGGACGTTTTCGCCGTCCGCTTCGGCGGCGGCGAGTTGCTCCGCGGTCAATGCCGTCCGCGGTCCTTCAGGCTGCATTCTGAGAGCTTAACACCTATGAATGCCAGATGGATGGCACAGTGAAGCGTCGCCCGATTGTACCGTCGCACGGATGAATCGAGCTTCCACACCATATGATTCCCCACCAGGAGTGAAGGATGACATGCGGAGAGCAAAAGCGTTTACGCCGCGGGCTCCTCTCGAGCGGCGTCTCTGAGCCCGCTCCGCACGAACAGCCACGCGGGGACCGCCAGAATCACGATCGTCGCGCTCAACGCGAAGACCTCGGTCCGCACTTCGCCCCAGCTCGCGTTCATTTGCGCGAGCTTCGTGAAACCCAAGATCCCCGCCGTCGATGGAAAGATCCAGCGCGCGCCTTGCAGGAACGGCGGCAGCGAGCCCGCCGGCCAGGGATACCCGCTGATGAACAACAGCAGAATCGACGTGAAGACCCAGACCTGAATCGGCCGCTCGCGCCGGTCGAAGCAGCTCCCGAGCGTCATGCCGAAGAGCGCGGCCGCGAGCGCGAAGAGCGCGGCGAAGGCGATCGTCCCCGGCAGGTTGCCGCCGCGCGGATAATCCCAGAACCAATCGACGAAGCCGCAGTAATAGAGCGTCGAGGCGAATCCGATCGTCGCGAACGCGAGCGTCTCGCCGGCGTATTGCGCGAGCGGGTAGGCCGATTTTCCGGGACGTCGCTCGCGCCGGGTCGCGAGGAACATCCCGACGCCGATGACGATCGTCTGATGCACGATCAGGATCGCCACGGCCGGCACGACGTAGTTCGCGTAGCCTTCCTGCGGGTTGAACAGCGGCCGCGCATCGAAGGCGAGCGGGTCGCGCTGGGCGCGCGCCTGCGCGACGTTCGCTCCGGACGCGAGGCGATAGCGCACGTCGATCTGAGCCGAGACGCTCAGCACGCTCGCATAGAACCCCGCGAGCACGGTCTTGTTGACGAGAAAGTACGCGCCGTTTCCGAACGCGACGGCGTGTGCTTGGCGGCGGCGCTCCACGTCGCGCTCGAGGCCGTGCGGCAGGATCAGCGCACCGAGGATCCTGCCGTCGATGAGCGCGCGGCGCGCGGTTTCGACGTCCACGTACGTCGCGAGCAGATGGAGCCGAGGGCTCGCGGCGACATTGCGCGCGATCTTCCGGCTCAGCGCGGAGGCGTCCTGATCGACGACGGCAACGGGGATCGCCGTTGCGATCTCGTTCTTGTACGGCAGCGGATAGAGGAACGAGTAGAAGAGCGGAGCGCCGACGAGGATCGTCAGGATGCCGAGATCCCGTCCAACGGCGACGAGCGTGTCGAGATAGGCCCGGATCGTGCGCATCAGCGCCTGTACCACGCCTTCGGATCGCGCGCGAGCGCGCCGAGCGTTAGGACGCCGAAGCCGGCACCCAGGAGAGCGACGCCCGCGAGCGCCGCAAGCTCGAGGGTCGCGGCCGCCGGCGCCGCGCCGAATTGAAACTGCTGGATGCGTAGGCGCAAGTACCAGGTCAGCGGCGTCGCCTCTGACCAGAAGCGCGCGAGCGGGATCATGTTGCGCTGCGGGAACGAGATCCCGGCGTACGCGAAGGCTGGCGATGAAACGACGGAGGCCGCACTGAGCGCGACACGCAGATTCGCGCACACGCCCACGATCGCAAGCGACATGCCTTGGTAGGCGGCGACGAACAGGATCGTGCCGAGCACGACGATCCAGAGCCCGTGCCGCCAGCCGTTCTGCGAGGCCAGATAGAACGTGCTCGCGCAGCCAAAGACGCTGAATCCCAGCGCATACGGGGCCATCTTCCCCGCGATCGCGGCGGCCGTGTTCCCGCCGGCGCTCGCAAGCCATGCGCCCGCCGTGCCGTCGCGAAGCTCGCGCCCGAAGGCCGAGACCGTCGCCAGCACGAGCAGCAACTGCAACAGCGACGGCACGAGCGCATCCGCTAGGTACGCTTCGTAGCTGGTGCGTGGATTGTAGAGCGGAACGAGATCCAGCGAGATCGGCAGGGTCTGCGCGATGCCCTCGGCGAGCGGCGTGTGCCGCTTGGCGCGCATGACGACGGCCGCGGACGCCGAGGCGCCGGCGATCGCCTCTTGAAGTTCGCGGTTGATGCTGCCGGCGGGGATCGCGTACATCGCGTTCGTGTAGACGACGATGCGGGCCCCTTGACCGCGCAGCACCTTGCGTTCGGTCTCGTGGGGGATGAGGACCACGGCATACGCATCGCCCCGCCGCACCAGCGACATCGCCTCGCGGAAATTCGCCGGCCGGTAGGCGACGCGCAGCCCCGAGATCGCAGCGATGTCGCGCGCGAGCGTCCGCGAGAGGGCGGATGCGTCTTGATCGACCACGGCGATCGGCACGTGGCGCGGCGTCCCGCCCGAGAAGATCCAAATCGTCAGCACGATCGCGATGACGGGGAAAACGAAGGCGACCGAAAGATCCCAGGGGCTGCGGCGCAGGAACGCGAGCTCGCGCGCGAACGCGGCGAGCATCTAGCGATCCACGATCAGACTCATGCCCGGTCGCAGCTCGGCCTTTCGCTCGAGCGGCCGCGCGCGGACTTCGAAGGTCCGCAGATCGTCGCCGCCGGTCGTGCGCGTCGAGCGCTCGGTCGCGAACGTACCGAGCGCGGCCTGATAGTAGACGCGGAAGTGCACGCGATCGTTGCGCAGCGCGGGCACGCGGGCCGAGATCGTCGCGCCCTTCTTGAATGCGTCGAGCTGATCTTCACGGACGTTGAAGCTGGCCCAGGGGTTGCCGGCGTCGAGGATGCTCACGACGGGGTAGCCTTGCGGGGCGATCTCCCCCTTGTGCGTTTCGACGGCGGTGATCTCGCCGTCGAGCGGCGCGTCGATCTCCGTATCGCCGTTCTGCGCGCTCGCGAGCGCGACGGCGCCTTGCGAGGTCTGGACCGTCCCCGCGGCCGCGGCGATGTCCTCGGAGCGAGCGCCCACGCGCAGGCCCTCGTACACGTTGCGCGCGGATTCGGCCTGCTGCAGCGCAACCTGCCAGGCGGTGTACGCGTTGTCGCGCGTCTGGCGCGAGGTCACTTGCCGATCGTAGAGCGCTTGCGTGCGGCGATAGGTGATCTCCGCAAGATGCGCCGCGTCGTTCGCGCTCTTTGACTGGGCGAGTGCCGCGCCGATCGCTTCCGGACGCGATCCGTTCTTCGCGCGGCTTTCGATCGCCGTCGCCGTCCGCTCGCTCCCGCGTGCGGATTGAAGCTGCGCGCGCGCCTCGGGACTGTCGATCGTGAAGAGCCGCTGGCCGGTATGCACGGTATCGCCCAAGTGCACGTCGACGTTCGCGACGCGGCCCGCGACTTTGGAGGCGACGTCGATCTGCGTTGCGTCGATCATCCCTTCGATCACGGCCGGTTCGGGACGGTACGCTTTCGCCATGCCCAGCGCGAGCAGCGCGAAGGCGACGAGCACGGCGACGACGGCGATGATCCGGTCGCGAACGCTATCGCTCACGGGCGCACCACGATCTCGGCGCGCTTCGCGTACTCGCCGAAACGCTCCGTCTGGCCCGTCGCCTGCAAGAGCGCGGCGAGCGCGACGTCGTAGGCGTAGGCATCCTTCGCGCGTTCCGTTTGCGCCGTCGCGAGCTTCAGTTCCGCGTCGAGGATATCAAGCGGCCTGCCCTCGCCGTTGCGGAAGCGCTCTTTCTGCACGCGCACGGTCTCTTCGGCGGCCGCAACGCTCGAGCCGGCGAGGAGATAGGCGTCGCGCTGGTTGAGGACCTCGTCGTAATTCTTGTGGACGAGCGTCTGGACGTCGCTGCGCGCAGCGACGTCGGCATCGTTTGCCGCTCGTTGGGCGTCTCTTGCCGCCGCGACGAGCTGGCCGCGATCGATGGGATCGAGGATCGTGAACTGAGCGACGACGCCGATGAGCCAATCCGGTTGCAACAAATACGACCTCCGGGGATCGACGGCATAACTGCCGACGCCGAGGATTTGCGGGGAAAACTGCGCGCGGGCCAGGCGTTCGAGTTCGTAGCTCTGCGTACGGCGCGCGTCGATCTGCTCGAACGGCGTGCCGTGTTCGAGCGCGGCCCCCACGAACGACTCGACGGGCTCGATGTGCGTCGTGTTGATGAAGAGCGGCGTCGAGGGCACGACGTGTCCCGCGCTGCGCAGGAAGCGGTCGAGCGCGTATTGAGCGTCGTCCCGTTCGCGCAGCGTGCGACGCTCCAACATGCGCGCGCGGTCGAGTGCCGCCGTCGCCTCGAGCCGGATCAGGGGTGTCGCGACGCCTTGGCGCAGTTCGATGTTCGTGGCGGCGAGATGACGCGCGAGATCGTCGACGGCCTGCGCCGCGGAGCGGTGCGCGACGTCCGCAAGTTGCAAGCCGAAGTAGCGCAGGACCAGTTCGTCGTCAACGCTCTGGCGCACGGCGCGCTCGTCGGCACGGGCGCTCGCGATGCCGCTTTGCGCGAGCCGCTGAGCCGCCTCGATGCGGCCGCCGGTGAAGATCGGGAAGGCGGCCGTCAGTTGCGGCGTGCTGGCGTTCTGCGCGAATTGGAACGCGAAATCGCGCTGCGGAAGCTGCGTGAACGGCAGCGTGATCGGTCCAAGCCCTGGAATCGGAATCGTGAGGCCGCCTCCGAGCCCGATCTGCCCGAGCGCCGATTCGAGATCCGCCGTGGACGTGTAGACGGTCTTCTGATACCGCAACATCGTCAGATCGGCGGAAACGAACGGGCGATGCAGCGTCTTCGTGGAGTCCGCCACGTGCCGGCTGACGTCGACGAGATCGGATGCCGCCGCGATCTTCGCGGAATTGTTCTGGGCAGCTTGCCGAGCATCGTCGAAACTGAGTTTGTCGAAGGCGATCGCTTGCGCGGGTGCCGTGCAGCAGACGGCATAGAGCAAGGCGCCGCAGGCGACGAGCTGATTCATGTCGTCGGTCGGGCTTCTTCGTTTCGGCACCCCTTACTTGCAAAAGGCGAGGCGGCCGGGCGGCGGCGGAAGAATACTCGCGAAAGAACCGCCCCAGCCAGACTTTTGTCATCGCGCGCGCGCCGCGCCCTCGGCACCTTTCCTATGAAGGAGCTTATCGAAGAATGAGATTTCCGAACGTCATCGCTTCGGCTGCGCTCGCTGCGTGCCTCGCTCTTGCAAGCGTTCCGGCCGCGGCGGAGACGTCGGTCGCGGGCGGTTTGTTTACGACGGGACCGAACGGGGGCGCCGTCTTCACGCTGACCGGGCCGACATTCGCGCCGCTGGGGACGCAGCTGGGCCTGGCGCTTCCGCTCGCAAGCGGCGGCCGCTATGCGCTGACCGGCGAGATCCTCCCGCCCGGTCCGATTCGCCTGGGCTTCGGCGGGGGCTTCGGCAAGCTCGACGATCCGGGGCAGACCGGGCTCTTGCTCGACGTCTTCTTGGCGGAAAAGATCGCACCGCACACGTCGGCGGTCGTGCGCTACTATCAGGGCGTCTCGAACAACGTCGGGTCGACGGCTTTCCTCGGGCTGCAGTTCACGCTCTAGCCGCGCACGAGCTTTCCGTCGCGCACGCCGTCGAGAGGCCAGAAGCCGAAGACGGCGCGACCCGGCTCGAGATCCCAGAATCGCGTCGCGTTGTCGCCGACGCCGTATACCACGGCGAAGGCGACGTCGCGCGCGATGATGCAGCGCACGAGGCGCGCGAAATCGCGTTGCGACATCCAGGTCGCCGCGTAGCGCTCGTAGCGCTGCGCTTCGTTCAACGGCAGCCAGCCGGAAGAGCGGCGCACGCTTTCGTGCAGCGGGTCGTCTTCGCTCGTGATCGAGCCGATCCGGATGCACGCGACTTGCAGGCCGTGCGCGTCGGAGTAGAAGCGCCCCAGCGCCTCGCCGAACGCTTTCCACACGCCGTACAGGCTGTCGGGCCGGATCGGCGCGTCGGTGCGGACGACGACGCCGGCGCCCCGCTGGTAAATGCGCGGCGCGTCCTCGACCTCGAAGCGTCCGACCGCGTGATTCGAGCTTGCGAAGATCACGCGGCGCACGCCCGCACGGCGAGCGGCTTCGAACGCGCAGTAGGTGCCGTTGATGTTCGGACCGTGGTTCGCGGCCCAGTCGCTTTCGAGCGTCACGACGCCGGCGAGGTGGATGACGGTCTCGGCGCCGGCGAAGGCGCGCTCGAGCGCGGCGACGTCCTGCACGTCCGCGATGACGTCGGCGTCGCGCAGGTCGATGCGCACGATCTCGTGATCGCGCGCGAGATCGGCGCAGAGCGGCCGCCCGATGGTGCCGCTCGATCCGGTGACGGCTATTCTCGACACGCCGGTTCGTCTATCGGAACCGTACGCGCCGTTCCTGCGTGAGCGTGAAACGCGCTCGCGATGGGCGCCCCTTAGTGCTCGTGATCGTGCGGATGGTCGTGCTCGTGGGCGTGCTTGGTGCCGTCCGCGTGCGTGTGGTCGTGGGTGTGTTCGGAATGTTCGTGGTCGTGCTCGTGATCGGCGTGGCCGTGCACGTGTGCATGGCTCGTGCCGTCATCGTGCGCGTGTTCGTGGGTGTGAGCGGGCGTCTCTGAGGCCATCGTTCGCGTCTCCCTTTGAGGGCGAGTGGTCTCTCATGGGACATCGGGAGCCCGCCGAAGGTTTCTTCCCTGCGGGCTCCCGCTGCCTCGTGCCCCGGACGTGCTCTAGGAGATGAAGCCCTTATAGGGCGCACCCTCGCCGAGCGCGCTCGCGAGGATCCCCGCATGCATCGTCTCGACGCCGAGGATCGAAACGGCGGCCTTCGCAAGATTCTTGTCTTCGAGGTTGGCAAACGCGCCGAGGTAGGCGCTCGCGGCCGCCTTTTCAACGGACTCCGCAAACCTCAGGATGTCGGCTTGCGAATTCAGCGGCGGATAGGTCAATTGCGTCGTGGCGCCGCTGGGCGTTCCGCCGGCGGCCTTGACGGCGGCGATCAGCGCATCGCGATGCGCCATATGGTCGGACATGAAGCCCTTGGCGACTTCGAGCACGCCCGCCGAGAGCAGGCCGGTCGCGGCCGCGTCCTGATAGGCTTTGATCCCGGCGCGTTCCAGCGGGATCGCGGAGTTCAGGATGTCGATATCCTTCTGGGAGGCTCCCCGAGCCGCCGTCTGCAGCATGGCGACGAGCCCGCTCGTGAAGATCAGGCCGGCCGGAGCGACGGTGAGGAGACGTCCGCGCGTCATCGATTGCACGCTAGTGAGTCCTTTCGGTGAGGGTGCCGCGGGCTCGCCCGCAGCTACCCTCCCAACGGCCGAACCCCGCCGCCGGATTGGCCCGGATCGCGGGATCTGCGCGAGGCCGGCACGGGAGAGCGCAAGGCAGCGCGCCGAAATGACAGTGATGCCGACGCTGGCCGACCTAACTCGTCAAGTCATTGCGTTTCGAGACGAGCGAGACTGGAAGCAGTTCCACAACCCGAAGGACGTCGCGATCTCGCTCTCGCTCGAAGCGTCCGAGCTGCTCGAGCTCTTCCAATGGCAGCGGGAAGCCGATATTCCGTCGCTGCTCGCAGCGCGCGCTGCGGAGATCAGAGACGAACTCGCCGACGTCTTGTATTGGACGCTGCTGATGGCGCACGACCTCGGCATCGACTTGAGCGCCGCACTGGGCGCCAAGCTCGAGCAGAATGCCGCGAAGTACCCGGTCGCCCGCTCGCGGGGTTCGAACGCGAAGTATACGGAGCTCGATTAGGTCCGGAGATGCAACTCTACGCCGGGTCTTCGGCCGAATTCGTCGCCGACGCAGTCCAAGAGGTCATCGCAAAGAAGCTCGGCGATAGCTTCTACGAGTACTATCGATTTCGAGCCAGCGTATCGGAGATGACGTCATGGCAGAACTCGCTCCGAGCGCTGACGATGCAGCTGCAATACCTGAAATTCGAAGATCACGGCATCCTGCTCGAGATGCAGCTCCCCCTGACCAGCGCGCGCCTGGATTGCATGATCACCGGGCACGACGCGGCGGCGAAGCCGCGGGCGGTGATCGTCGAGTTGAAGCAGTGGTCGCACGTGGCCCACGCCGAGCCGGATGACTGCGTGATCACCTTCGTCGGCAAGGCCGAACGCGAGATGGCGCATCCTTCCCGCCAGGTGGGCAACTACGCGACCTATCTGAGTCAGATGAACTCCGCCTTCTACGCGACGCCGGATCCGATCGAATTGAGCGCGTGCAGCTACCTGCACAATCTTCAGCCCGAGGACGCAGGCGCGCTCCAAGAAGCGCGCTTCGAGCAACTGCTGCAAGCGTATCCGATGTTTCTGGCCCAAGGCGCCGCCGGGCTCGGTGGGTTCTTGAAAGAGCGCCTCTCGGCCGGCAAGGGAATGGGCGTCCTCGAGCGCGTCGTCAACGGCCGGTTCTCGCCGAGCAAGAGCCTGATGTCTCACGCGGCCCAAACGATCAAAGGTGCGCCCGTGTACACGCTGCTCGACGAACAGATCGTCGCCTACAACACGATCCTGGATGCGGTCCGAAAAGCGAAAAACGCGCGCGGGCACAGCGTGGTGATCGTTCGCGGCGGCCCGGGCACCGGGAAATCGGTGTTGGCTCTCAACGTGATGGCGACGCTGCTCGGCGACCACGTGCCGGTCTTTCATGCAACCGGAAGCCGCGCGTTCACGGAGAACCTGCGCAAGGCCTTGGGCCGAGACGCTTCGCCCTTGTTCAAGTACTTCAATCAATTCGGTTCCGCCGACGCGGGCGGGTTCGAAGTCCTCGTCTGCGACGAAGCGCACCGCATCCGCGAGTCGAGCAATCATCGTTACACGCCGAAGGCTAAGAGGTCCGATCGTTCGCAACTCGAGGAGTTGATCCGGGCGGCGCGCGTCGGCGTGTTCTTCGTCGACGATCACCAAGCCGTCCGCCCGGGAGAATTGGGCAGCAGCGCTGCGATCCGTAGCGCTGCGAAGGCGATCGGCGCTCGCGTGCGCGAGCAGGAACTACGCACGCAGTTTCGCTGCGCGGGTTCCGAGGCGTTCATCGATTGGGTCGATCAGCTCCTCGAGATTCGCAAATCCGGGACGATCGAAGCTCCGCAGGACGATCGGTTCGATTTTCAGATCCTCGATTCGCCGCTGGACGTCGAAACGGCGATTCGCTCGAAGGCGGCGCTTGGAGCGTCGGCGCGAATGACGGCCGGCTTTTGCTGGCGCTGGTCCAATCCCGATGAGACCGGGCACCTGAAAGACGATGTGGTGATCGGCGACTACCGCCGTCCCTGGAATGCCAAGCCGGAGGCGGCGCGCCTCGCGCGCGGGATTCCAAAGTCGAACTTCTGGGCGACCGACCCCGGCGGGATCGAGCAGATCGGCTGCGTCTATACCGCCCAGGGCTTCGAGTTCGACTATGTCGGCGTTATTTTCGGCGATGACCTCCGTTACGACTGGACGGCCAAAGCCTGGATCGGCGTCCCCGGCGCGTCGCGCGATTCGATCGTCGCCCGCGCCGGCGCGCATTTCACCGACTTCGTCAAGAACACGTATCGCGTTCTTCTGACGCGCGGCATGAAGGGCTGCTACGTCTACTTCACCGACAAGGAAACCGAGCGGTTCGTGAGATCGAGGATGCCCACACTCCCGGCCTGAGGCGCTTGCCGAGAGAGTTCAGATAGGCGACGGGCCACGCTTGGACCATGCTCTTCCCGGCCTTGAGGCGATCGGCGCGCGAATCCGCCGTTTGAGGCTCGCTAAAGGCTTGACTGCGACTGAGCTGGCCATCGCGGCGGGCGTTAGCGAGGACGCGATTCGGAAGATCGAATCCGGCAGATCGAAACAGCCGAGCTTCGTTACGGGCGTCCGCATGGCGGCGGCCCTCGATGTGTCGCCGGACATCCTCGCCCTTGGAGAACCTCGAACGCCGCCCGGAAGGCAACCCCCCAGCCTCTCGGTGACATTGCGCGTCTTGCGAGACGCGAAACCTGAATTGGTGGCGCTGGGGATCGCGCACGCGGCGGTCTTCGGCTCCGTTGCTCGCGGAGACGCGACGGCGGACAGCGACGTCGATGTGCTGCTCGATCCGGATCCCAGCCGGCCCATCTCGCTGATCGCCTTGTCGCAAATCGGCCTGATGCTCGGAGACCGGTTAGGCCGGCGTGTGGACGTGGCCACGAGACGTGCGCTCTCACGCCGCGATCGGAGCATCGTCGATCAGGCGGTCAATGCCTTCTGAAGCCCGGCAGCCGGGCCACGGGCGGCGACCTCGACCGACTGCGCGCCGCACTCGAGGAGTGATGTGCCCGGATTGACTGGACGGCGTCGTAACAGCGGCGCGGTGTGCCGGGCGACTTCGTAGGGCAGTATTCCTTAACTCGTTTGCCTCGGTAGCGACGCCGGGCCGACCCGACGAGTCGAAGGCTTATGTATGAACGAGCCCGGCAGCATGCGCTCGACGACGATACAGCGGCCTCGGGGCCGGGTTCGATGGACGATTGCGCTGCTGCTCGGCTCCGGCATCCTGATCAACTATTTCGATCGGGTCGCGCTGTCGGTCGCGCAGGATCCGCTGCACAAAGAGTTCGGCATCGGCCCTGCGGAGTTCGGGATCCTCAGCGCGACCTTCTTTTGGGTGTACGCGTTGTGCCAAATACCGATCGGGATCATCCTAGACCGGCTCGGCGTCGTGCTCATCGGACGCATCGGGGCGTTTCTTTGGGGCGTCGCCGCCGTCATGAGCGCGATCGCTCCGAACTTCGCGTTTCTGAACGTCGCCCGCGGCTTTTTGGGCGTGGCCGAGGGGCCGGCGTTCCCCGCCAACGCGAAGGCAACGAGCTATTGGTTCCCCGACCGCGAACGGGGCCTGGCGACCTCGATCTTCGATGCCGCCGCGAAAGCATCGAACGTGATCGCCGTGCCGGCGCTGGCCTGGATCGTCGCGGTGAAGGGCTGGCGTGAGGCGTTCTATGCCACCGCTGCGCTGAGCTTCTTGTACTTCGTGGCCTACTTCTTGTTCTATCGCAATCCGAGCCGGATGAAGCGGCTCTCCGCCGAGGAGTACGCGTACATCAAGGCCGGCGGCGCGCAGCCCGAGGGCCTCGCGAACGCGCAGCACGAGGGTTCGCGCTTGGGCTATCTCTTGACGCGAACGAAGGTTTGGGGCCTGACGATCGGATTCAGCGCGTACGGGTATCTTTTCGGCTTGCTGATCACGTGGTTGCCGGGCTATCTGAAGAACACGTTTCATACGAGCCTGATCGGCTCGGCCGGTTACGCCGCGATCCCTTGGGCGGTCGCCACCGTGACCGATCTCGTCATCGGAGGCTGGCTCGTCGATTACTTGATCCAAAAGGGCTACGATTCGACCGCCGTGCGCAAGACGATTCTGATCGCGGGAATGGTGCTGGGCTTGGCGATCATCGGTGCGGCGTTCACGAGCGACATCAACGTGGCGATCGTGTACGTGTCGATCGCCCTGGGCGGCGTCGCGTTTTCCGCGCCGGTCGGCTGGTCGATTCCGGGCCTGATCTCGCCGAAGGGGAGCGTCGGCACGATCGGCGGGATCATGAATTGCTTCAACAACCTCGCGAATGCCGCGGCGCCGGTCGCGACCGGCTTCATCGTGGCGCGCACCGGATCGTTTCAGCTCGCGCTCTCGACGGCGGGCGTCGTGCTCGCGATCGGCATCATCAGCTACGTATTCGTGCTTGGCCGCATCGAACCGATTCCGGACAACGCATGATGGATCGCCGGCCGGCGTTGCTCGGCGTCGATCTCGGGACGAGTTCGGTGAAGGTCCTCGCGACGACGTTCGACGGCAAGCCCGTCGCGCTGACGTCCGGCGCGTATCCGCTTTCGACGCCGCGCCCCGAGTACGTGGAACAGGATGCCGACGTCGTCTATCGTGAGGTGATGAAGGCCGTTCACGAAGCGATCTCAGAAGTGCACTTGCGCGGAAACGAAGTCGCCGCGATCGGCTTTTCGTGCGCGATGCACGGCATCGTTCCCGTCGACGCAAACGGCGAGGCGCTCGGGCCGCTCATCACCTGGATGGATCGCCGCAGCGCCGAGATCTCCGACCGCTGGCATGCGGACGGCACCGCCCAGGCGCTCTACGCCCAAACCGGCGCGCCGGTTCATCCGATGCTGCCCTCGTGCAAATTGCGCTGGCTCTCCGAACACGAGCCCGGCCTGTTCGCAAGTGCCGCCCGCTTTGTTTCGATGAAAGAACTGGTCGTCTTTCGCTGGACCGGTGAATGGCTGATCGATTACGGCATGGCCTCGGCGACGGGTCTCTTCGACGTCCATTCCAAGACGTGGTGTCCCCAGGCGCTGGCGCAGGCACGCATCGATGCCTCCAAACTTTCGCGGATCGCGCCCACGTCCAAGACGCTGGACGCGATGCGCTCCGGCGTCGCGGCGACGCTGGCGCTGGTCGAGAAGCCCAAGCTCGTGCTCGGCTCCAGCGACGGCGCGCTTGCGAATCTCGGTGTCGGGGCGGTCGAGCCCGGGGCGGTCGCGCTGACGCTGGGCACGAGCGGCGCCGTGCGCACCGTCGTCGGCGGGCCTGCGCTCGACGAGCGCGGCCGCACGTTCTGTTACGCCTTCGACGATGTGGCCTTCATCGTCGGCGGCCCGACGAGTTCGGCCGGCGCCGTCCTGAACAAGATCTTCGAATTGCTCGCTTCCGAAACCGCCGCAGAGGATCGCTTCGCTCTGGCCGTCACGCTCGCCGAGGAAGTGGAGCCGGGCTCCAACGGGCTGACGTTCTTGCCGTTTCTCAGCGGCGAGCGCGCGCCGTATTGGATGGCGAATCTGCGCGGCAGCATCGAAGGCATGGACCTCTCGCACACGCGCGCCGACATCTTCCGCGCCGCCTTCGAAGGCGTCGTGATGGCGCTCGCGACCGTGTACGACGTCCTGCGCGAGCGCGTCGGCCCGACGAAAAGCATCCGCTTGTCCGGCGGTCTGACGCACGCGCCGCTCGTGCGGCAATTGATTGCCGATACGTTCGACGCTCGCGCCGTGCTCGTCGATCAAGCCGAAGCATCCGCGTTCGGTGCCGCCGCGATGGCCGGCATCGCGGTGGGAGCGATCCGCGACGCGCTCGCGGTCGACGCCCTGCTCGAGACGGTCGAAGTGCACGAGCCCCAGCGCGCCTCGGTCGAGTGCTACAAGACCGTCTTCGAGCGCTACCGCGAGCGAGTCGACGCGATCTTGCCGCTGTACGGCATCAAGCCTTGACCATCTTGACGATGTAGTAGATCGTTACCGCGACGTTCGCGGCGATGACGGCGCCGAACGACAGCGTCTCGAAGACGCGCCGGCTGTCCATGCTGCTTGCTACTTCGCGGCCGCCCGCTTGTTACGTCGCGCCGCCTTCCGAGCCATCCTCGAGCTAGAGCGTGATGAAGATCTGGCCGTAGTTCGAGGGGACGAGCACCTCGTGAAACTCGCCGGGCGCCGACACCACGATCTCCAAGTGCGCTCCCGCGCGGAACGGATCGTCGAGTACTTCGCGGTAGCGCCCCGCCGCCGGAAACGGGAGAGCGACTCGGGCGGCGACGTCGGAGAAGTTCAGGAACACGACCGCAAACTCTTCAGGCTGCGCTCCGAAAGCTGCCGCCCGGCGGTGATAGGCGATCGTCTGCGCGGCAGAAGCGGACTGTTGGTAGTAGTAGTACGATTGGCGGCTGCGCAGCGCCCGATGCTCGCGCCGCAGCGCCCCGAGCCTGCGATAGAGCCCGACGAGCGTTTGGCCGGGAGCATCGTAGAAATACTCCCAGTGGACGTTGCGCCGGAACGCGATCCGCGCGTTGCCGCTTGGCGGCAGCGTCCAGCTCTCCGCGATCTCTTGCCCTTGCCAGAGCATCGGGACGCCCTCGCACGTGTACAGCGCGATCGCGAACGGTTGTAGCCTGTAGAAGAGGCTGCGGTCACCGAAGGCGATGTCGCCGGCATCGTGCGGGAGCTGGCCGGCGAACGAGATCAACTGGCTGTGATCGTGCGATTCGATGTATTGGAACGGCGCGACCGGCATCTCGACAGGATTCCCCGCCGCGTCGTGAACGGTCTTCGTCGCCGGATACGGGTTGTCGGGGAACGACGGGTCGAGCAGATGGGCGAACGCGTCGTCGACATAGCGGTGCTGCGCCATGTCCTCGGCCTTGTCCAGCAGATCGTCTTGCCAGGCCGCGCTCGTGTACGTGTTCGCGAGCACCTCGCGCGCCCGCCACAGCGCCTCGGCGACCTGGATGATGCGGCTGTAGCCCCCGCCCGGGCGCGTGAACCGCGCGATCCCGAGCGAACGGTTATACGTGTCGTAGGCGAGCTTCGCATAGCCCGTATCGAGCGGCCCTTGATACAAGTCGGTCACTTCGTCGTAGCGGAAGCCGTCGACGTGATACTCATCGAGCCAATGCGCCAGCACGGCGCCGAAGTAGTCTTGCGCGAACGTTTGCGAGAAGTCGACCGTCGGCCCGTACGAGCCGCTCGGTCCGATCATCGGGCTGGGCTTTCCCGCATCGTCATACACGAGCTTGTACGGGAACGATGCATGGACGTGCTGTGCCACGACGTCGAGGAGCACGGCGATCCCGTTCGCGTGGCACGCGTTCACGAGGCGCTTGAGGCCGCCGCCTCCGCCCCAGCGCGCGTTCGGGGCGAAGTAGTGCAGCGGGCCGTAACCCCAATCGAAATCGAGCTTCATGCTCGTGACCGGCATCAGTTCGAGCGCGTTCACGCCCAGGCTCTGCAAGTACGGGATCCGTTCGATGACCCCGTCGAAGGTGTCGTTGAATTCCTCGACCTGCAACTCGTACACGACGAGATCGTCGAGCTCCGGCGTCTTCCACGCGTCGTCGTTCCACGCGAAGCTCGGAGCGTTCCCCACGGTGAACGCGGAGAGGTCGCCGATATCGGTCTCCCGCGCGAAGGGATCGGTGAACCACAGCGTCACGATCGCCGGCGGCGCGTCCCCGCGCCTGAGTTGATAGCGGTAGAGGTACGTGCCGGGATTCCCGAAGCTCGTGCCGGCGACCGCGTCGAGCGGGACCGACGCGCGCCACAGATCGAGGGGATGCCCGGCCTGGTACACCAGGTTGAAATCTCGCGGGGCGATCGCCGGATCGAACCGGTCGTCGCGATGAATGATCCGCACGACGGGCTGATAGCCGTCGGACGGCGTGATGCCGGGCAAGTACAATCCGAAATCGGCATGCAGCGAGCCATCGGGCTGCACCGAGGGGAAGGCACCGACTTCGCCGAGATCGATCATCGTTCACACAACCATGCTTGGATCGAAGTGCTTTCGTTCGCCCATCGTTATGTGCAGCGTCGCGGCGCATCCTGCGTGGCGGCGTTTCTCCGCCGCAGCGCACTAGAATCGTTCGGGAATGTTGGCCTCAAGTGCGGTCACGTGAAAGCGCGCGTAAGTGAATTCCCCGCTCGCGAGCCCCCAGGACACTTCGACGGACGTTGGGACGCGAATCCCGCCGAGTTCGCGATAATCGCGAGCGCGCCCAAGCCACGGCGTGAGCACGAAGCGGCCGCCGCCGGTGTCGAAATAGCGCTGCGCGCGGAGCCCCGAGATCTTTCCCTCGTCGTCGAATTCGAAGACGACGCTCACGGGCGAGCCGCCGTCCAACAGCGTCGCGCGGGCGGAGTGCGCGTCGATCGCTTCCCAGCCGATCTCCTTACCGGCGAGCGCGGCGGGGAACCACATCGTTTCGGCGAGCCAGCGCATACGGGAACCTTGATCGATCTCGGCGCCGGCCGCATCGACGACGGTGAACGTCGAATAGAGCTTCACGAGCATGTTCCCGCTGCCGTCGAGAACGCGGTCGCGGACGCCGAGCCACAGCAGCGGCGAGAGTTCCATGCGAGCCGCCCACACGAAGCCGGGCTTGCCGACGGTGAAATACTCCTCGCCTTCGATCGGAGACCACGGTGCGTCGGGCTTCGTGCGAAACGTCCCCCCGTGCAGGATGCGCACGGTACGCAGCGCCGGTGTGGCGCCGCGCAGCGCGTAGTGCAGGTAGCGCTGCACGGGCTCGGGCAGCGCGGCGCTGCGAGCGGCGATCTCTTCCGGGCCGGCCCCAGTCCCGGGATTCGAATAGAGCGTTTGCACGTCGCGAGTGACGAGCGCGCCGAAGCGCTGACTTCCGACCAAGACCGACGCGAGCGCGGCGGCTCCAACGAGGAGGCCGCCGCGTAAGAGGACGCCCGCAAGTTTCACGCGTTGGGACTCCGCATGTCCGGTATTATAGGTTGGACAGGCTCGGTCGCTCGCGGATGAATGTCGGTCCGGGCGTTCGCTTCAGCGCGGCAGCGTGCGCAGCTCAGTCGTCGCCGTCGCCGTCAGCGCCGCCTTCACGGTCGCGGCTCACGCGGCCGCTTTGGGTGGACCCGTCGGCGGCGGATCGCCGGGCCGGCGAGGCGGCCGTTCCTTCACCGTCCGCGCCCTCCGTGCGTTCGCCCTGGGCGCGCCGGTCCCCGGAGCGCGTCGCGACGTGGTGCCGGCCACGAGCGCTGTGCCCCTCCCCCGTGCCCTCGGCGCCGGCATCGCGCACGCTGCCCACGGCCAGCAGGATGACGCCCATCGCGCCCGCGAGCGCGGCCCCGACGAACCCTTTGGCCGTGCGCGCGTCGAGCGTCTTGCGGGCAGCGCTGACCGTCATCGGGGTGCTGAGCCGGTTCGGTTCCGGGACGGCGCCGTCGATCCCGAGGGTGTCGCCTACCGGCACGACGGCGTAACCGGAAAGCATCGAGCGCAGCGACGGCCAACCGGCGCGAACGACTTGAACGACGTGCACGATCGCGAAGCCGACGATGCCGAACATCAAGACCTTGTGAATCGAGTGCGCGGCACGGCGGCCGCCGAGCAGCGGCGGCAGCCAGGGGAGCTGGTCGTGAAAGGCCATCGCGACGCCCGTCACGACCTCGCCCGCAACCATCAGAATGACGGCGCCGTACGCCAAGCGCTGGGCGCCGTTGTACTTCTTGAGCCTGGGAGTATGCGCGCCCATTCCGAGTTCGCTCTTTACGACGGCGGTCGCGTCATCGAGCACTTCGCGTGTGGGCAAGAACGTTTTCCAGCGACCGCCGGCGATCAGCGAGATCAGGTACACCGCCCCGATGCCGAACAAGAGGAAGTAGAAGACCTCGTGGATCGAGCCGCCGAGGGAACGCAGCCACTCGCCGCCGATCATCATCGCGATTCCCGTCGCGATCAACGAGCCGATCGCGACCGCGTTCAGCCAATGCAGCGTGCGCGTGAGCCACGTATGTTTCGCGTAGAGTTGCACTTGCGGCTCGTTCGATTGTGGGGCATTCGGTGAAGTGGTCGGCATGTCGTCTCCGGGCGTCGAGTGGGCAGATCGCGGAACGGCCGTTCGAACCGTCCCTCGCCCTAACTATCGGTCCCGAACCTGAATCCCACGTTAACGCCGCGCCGAAAGGCCTACCGGCGCCGCTCGTCCGACCTACCAAAACGAGCGTCACGGTGCCGAGAGCATGCGCGCGAGAGCGCAACGGTGTGCGACGCCGTCAGGATGCGCGACGCGAAGAAACCGGTGGTTCTTGGTGCAGACTTTTCGTTTCTACACGGAGCTGCGAGGTGCGCGATCTGATGCTCTTGACGTTCATAAATGCGATGTGCCATGCTTTCTGAGCGAGCGCTCATCGTCGATCGAACGTGCTACGAACACCGATGATTTGATCCGAAAGCCGCGAGCGTGCACGTGCGCGCAGCATCGCCATGCGCGTGCGGCAACCTCTGCATCCAAGCAGAGAAAGCGAAGGGATGAACATGAGCGATAAGTACCCACTCCCCGATGCGCGCGGAAAGCGCGTCGTTTTATTGTTACAAGGGGGCGGCGCTCTCGGCGCATATCAAGTTGGAGCGTTCGAGGCACTCGCCGCGCATCTCGAACGGATCGGCAAGAAACGCATCGATTGGGTCGCCGGCATCTCGATCGGCGCGATCAACGCGGCCGTCATCGCGGGAAACACACCTGAAGATCTGCTGCCGAGCTATCGCCCCGAGGAGCTACGCAAGCTCCAAGACGGCGAGGCCCCGGGACGGCCGTCGAAACTCGAGGAGCTGTGGAGCAAGATCTCGTGGCCCGGTTCGACGACCGAGCGCCCGAGCGATTCAAACGATTCGCAAACCTGGCGCTTGTGGAACGAACGTCGTGAACTCTTCTCGCGCTACGCGGGGTTCAATTGGGCCGCGACGTTGGGCCAGCGGCATTTCTTCGACGCACGTCTCTGGTCGCCGTGGACGAATCCCTGGGTCGCGCAGTGGTGGCGCGGCGCCCTCACGTCGAGCGAGCTGGGGAACTACGACACGACCCCGCTCCGTAAGACGCTCTCCGATCCGGGCCAAGTCAATTGGGATCTGATCAACGAAGCGAGCGGCGAGCGGACCCGCCTCTCACTCGGCGCCGCGAACGTGAGCGACGCGGAGATGGTGTTCTTCGATTCGAAGACCTTGCACTTGGAGCCCAAGCACGTGCTCGCGAGCAGTGCGTTGCCGCCCGCGTTCCCGCCGGTCAGCATCGACGGCCAGTACTACTTCGACGGCGGAGTGTGCTCGAACACGCCGCTCCTCGATCTGCAAGATGAACTCGTCACGGAGCCGACGATCGTCTTCGACATTCATGTCTGGGATCGGCAGGGCGAGATCCCGCGAACGATGGACGAAGTCAGTTGGCGGCAGAAGTGCATCCAATACGGCTCGCGCAAGCGCATCGCGGAAATGATCGTCGATCGGCATCAGCATCGTCCGGCTGTAGGTGAGAAGGCGACGCTCGTCATCTATCAAGTGATGTACGAATACAACAGCGCGGCGGGCGGAGATCCGGGCGATGCGACGTTTGCGTTCAGCGATGCGGATTTTTCGCCGCGCTCGATCGAATTGCGACGGGAGCTCGGCCGCAAGGACATGCACGCGGCATTGCACTTCCCGCAACTCGTCGCGGGGGTCGGCGGAGATCGCGCCGCGCTCTATCGGTACGGCACGTACGGCAAGCACATCGCGAGCGATGTGAAGATCGCAGGCCGGCTCGTGAGCGTTGCCGCACCCGCGGCTGCACCGGCGCCGGCGGCGCCCGAGGCGCCCGCGGCAATAGCGGCAGCGCCCGTTGCGGCCGCAGTCCCGGCGGCGAAAAAACAGGCCACGGCGAACGAAGGCGTCCGCAAGGGCCACGACGCCCCCGCCGAAGCCGGGAACGGAGACCTCGTGCGCGGCTGAGCGCAACGCTTGCGCGCGCATCCGGTCGCAACCTGAAGAACGCCGCCCTTTCCGGGCGGCGTTCCGCTTAGGGGCGGACGTGAGCCGGCGCGGCACGCATGGCTTCGAGTTTGCATACCGAATGCAGCGGCCGTGCTCACTAGGCGCCGGCTCCTCTTGGTTGGTTTCGGAACGATTGCGACGCTGAGCGCGACCGCCGTCGCCGCACGCGTCGCGCGCGCCGGGCCGGAGCAGGAGCGCGGCGCCCGGCCGGCAGCGCTCGATCCGGCGGCGCGCTCGATCGTTGCCGCGATCGCGCCGGTCATGCTCGCGGGCGCGCTCCCGCCGGGCGATGCGTTCCAAACCGCGCTGCGCGAGGTCGTGCAGGGCACGGATACCGCCGTCGCGGGCTTGACTCCGAGCGCGCAGCGTGAGGTCGGTCAGCTCTTCGGTTTGCTCGGTTTTCCGCCGGCGCGGATTGTCGTCGCGGGGGTGCTGCCGTCATGGGACCGCGCGTCATCGACGGAGATCGAGCGCTTCTTGCAAGCCTGGCGCTCGAGCCCGATCGAGCGTTTGCGGAGCGCCTACGACGCGTTGCATCAGCTGATCGACGCGGCCTGGTACGGCAATCCCAGATCGTGGTCGCGGATCGCATACCCCGGTCCGCCCGTGCTCGGCAAAGAATGATCCGCGACATCGTCGCCGAGGGCGTTCGCGGCGGCTGGGAGACCCACGACGCATCGCGTTTGACGTCGGACGTCGAGGTCGAGGCCGACGTCGCGATCGCCGGAACGGGCGCGGGCGGCGGGACGGCGGCTGAGATCCTCTCGCGAGCCGGGTTGCGCGTCGTCCTGATCGAGGAGGGCCCGCTGCGGACGTCCTCCGATTTTCACATGCGCGAGCCCGAAGCGTATCGCGACCTCTATCAAGAGTCGGCGGCGCGCAAGACCAAAGACACAGGCATCAACATTCTTCAAGGCCGCTGCGTCGGCGGCTCGACGACCGTCAACTGGACGTCGAGCTTCCGCACCCCCGCGGCGACGCTGCGCCGTTGGCGCGAGCGCTACGGGTTAGCGGACTATTCGGAGAGCGAACTCGCGCCATGGTTCGCTTTGATGGAGCAGCGCCTGCACGTTGCAGCATGGCACGTCGCGCCGAATGCGAACAACGAACTCCTGCGCGCCGGTGCGCGCGCGCTCGGCATTCCGACCGGCGCCGTTCGCCGCAACGTCGCGGGGTGCCGCAACCTCGGCTATTGCGGCATGGGCTGCCCCACGAACGCGAAGCAGTCGATGCTCGTAACGGCGATTCCGGCAGCGCTGCGCCGCGGCGCGCGGCTGTTCAGCCGTACGCGCGCCGAGCGTTTGGCGTTCGACGGAAACCGCGTGACGGAACTGATCTGCACGGCGATGGATCCCGGCGGCATCGCACCGGCGGCACGCACGGTTCGCGTGCGCGCGCGACATTTCGTGCTGGCCGCGGGCGCGATCGGGAGCCCGGCCTTGCTGTTGCGCAGCAGGCTGCCTGACCCGAACGGTCGCGTCGGGATCCGCACGTTCCTCCATCCGACGGTGGCCTCGGCGGCTGTGATGCCGCAGCCCGTCGAGGGGTATTCCGGCGCGCCGCAATCGCTCTTCTCCGATCACTTTCTGGAGGCACCGTTCGACGGGCCGATCGGCTACAAGCTTGAAGTGCCCCCGTTGCACCCGCTGCTGGTCGCGACGACGCTTACGTCGTTCGGCGAGGCGCAGGCGCAACTCATGACGCAATTGCGCAACGTTCACGTGATCATCGCGCTGCTGCGTGACGGCTTCCACGAGGAGAGCGGCGGCGGCACGGTCTCGCTCAAGGACGACGGCACGCCGCTGCTCGATTATCCGCTCGCACCGTACATCTGGGAAGGCGTGCGGCGCGCGTTCGTCACGATGGCGCAGATCCAATTCGCCGCCGGGGCGAAAAGCGTGCTTCCGTTGCACGAGGACGCGAGCCCATACGGCGATGTCGCACGCGCCCATGAAGCGATCTCGCAATTGCGGTTGGAGACGCTGCGTACGCGAGTCGTGAGCGCGCACGTGATGGGCGGCTGCGGCATGGGCGCGGATCCAAAGGAAGCGGTCGTCGATGGAACCGGCCGTCACCATCACGTGGAGAACGTCTCCGTCTTCGACGGATCCGTGTTTCCGACGAGCATCGGCGCGAATCCGCAGCTCTCGATCTATGCGATCGTAGCCCGGAATGCAAACCTGCTCGCGAGACAACTGACCGGTGCGAGCGTGCCGCCGGCGACATGATGCTGCATGCGTCGATCGTCTTGCTCCACGAGTTTGGGGGCACGAATAGGCAATTCGCATATCCTAGTAATTGCTCTTAGCAGCGCCTATACTGGAAAACGCAAGGACGCCGGGCGAGAGGAGTGTCGGAGATGGCAAGCCGGATCGGTTTTACGGACCCCCCAGACGCCTCGCCCACGTTGCGCTCCTTTAGCTGCGGATGTCGTGTCGCGAGCGGCCCGGGTGACGAGTTTCGCATCGATTGGTGCCCCTATCACGAGATGTGCCACGGCGAGCTCGTGGAGGCCGCGGTGCCGAGCGATCGACCCGCATCGTTCGAGAGCCCGCAGGACCCGCGCGCTTAGTGAGGACCTGAGGGCCGGCTAGCCGGCTCGCCGGAAGTGCGTGCGGTTGGGCCCGGGTGGTACGGGCGCCGCGGAGAAGATGCCGTGCACGGCCTTCGGGGCCGCCGGCGTCACGCGCATCAACGGAGATCACCCTATGCGTCCCTTGGGCACGGCCCTCGTCGCGACCGCAGCGTTCGTTCTCTGCGGCGGCATGCTTGCAACCGTACGTCTTGGCGAGGGCGCCTCGCCGCCGCACGTGGCCGCCTCGAGCCCCTTTGAGGCGGGCCGCTATCTCGTGCGCTTCGGCGCCTGCAACGATTGCCACACGCCGGGCTGGCGAGAATCGGACGGCAAACTGCCGGAAGCCCAATGGCTGACCGGCAGCAACGTCGGCTACCGGGCGTCGTGGGGCACGAGCTATCCGCCCAACATTCGCCTGATCGTCAGCCGGCTGACGGTGGACGAGTGGCTTCAGATGATTCGAACGCGCGCCGACCATCCGCCGATGCCCTGGCACGAACTGCGCGCGCTCGGGGATAGCGACCGCCGGGCGATCTACTATTTCATCCGTGCGCTCGGCCCGGCCGGCCAGGTTGCGCCGTTCGACCTGCGCGAAGGCCAGGTGCCCACCACGCCCTACGTCGATATCGACGTCAAACCCGGAGGACAATCGGCGCTCTAGTGCCCGGCGTGGATCCGAGCGCGGCCCTCGCCTACGCCCAGCGTCACGAATTGCACGCACTGCTGATCGAGCACGCGGGCGAGCTCGTGCTCGAGCACTACGGCGAAGGCTTTTCGGCGGAGAGCCCCCATCCGCTCTACAGCGGCACCAAGAGCTTTTGGGGCGTGCTCGCCGTCGCCGCCGAGCAAGACGGCATCCTCGTTCTCGACGAGCCGGTCGCCGCTTCGATCTCCGAGTGGCGGGAAGATCCGCGCCGAAGTCGCGTGACCTTGCGCGAGCTGTTGCAATTGACGAGCGGGATCGGCTTTGGCGGTCTTGGGAACGCGGTCCCGACCTACGAGCGGGCGCTGCTCGCGCCGATCGCAGCCGAGCCGGGAACGCAGTTCACCTACGGCGGGATCCCGCTGCAAGTCTTCGGCGCCGTGCTCGCGCGCAAGCTGCGCGGCCGCTTCGCCTCGCCGCACGCGTACCTGCGCGAGCGGATCCTCGACCCGCTCGGCGTGCGCATCGCCCAGTGGCGCACGCTCCGCGACGGTACGAATCCGCTGCCGACGGGCGCGCACCTGGCCGCGCGGGATTGGCTCGCATACGGCCGCTTCATCGCCGCGAACGGCCGCCACGCGGGCGAAACGCTCGTTGAAGGGGCGGCGCTGGACCAATGTTGGCGCGGTTCCGCGGCAAACGCGCACTACGGCTTGGGGTGGTGGCTGCGGCCGCTCGCGCAACCCGCGGATCTCGTGTATGCGAGCGGTTCGGGCGGCCAAGCGCTCTACGTCTCGCGCGACCGGCGGCTCGTGATCGCGCACTTCGGCAAGAGCGGCTCGTGGGGCCACGCGGCGTTTCTGCGCCGCGCCTTGAGCGAGCTCTAGGAGTGCGCGAAGGCTGCGCGCTGCGCGCGGTTCTGTTTGTCGAGGGCGGCCGCGACTCTGGCCGAGGCGTTGCCGATCAACGCTTCGCCGTGTGACGGCAGCAAGTGCTCGAACGTGTGCGCTCGCAACGCGTCGAGTTGCCTGCGGCTCAGGCGCATGTCGTCGGAGAGCCACGCCGGACGCGGTTGCGGCGGCCCGTACGGCATGAGGAAAGGAACGAGCAACGAGAGCGGATTCGTCACGTCGAGCCGTTCGAAGTTGAAGAACGCGTCGCCGACGATCGCGATGCCGCCGTCGCGTTCGAGCAAGAGCCCGGTCTCCCCGGGGCTGATGCCGCCCAGGTCGATCGTGCGAAACACCTCGAGCAGCACTTCGCCCGCATAGAAACGGGTCCCGCGCCGCGATTCGCGCGCGTCGGGTAGCGCGTTCACATAGCGGCGCACACCGAAGCGCGCCTCGTAGGCCAGCGCGTCGCGTTCGTGCCAGTGCGTCGTCAAGATCACGGCGACCGGATCGCCGAGCGCCGCGAGCGCATCGAATCCTTCCTGCGGAATGAGCGGATCGATCACGACGGGGCCCGCCGGTGTGCGCACGTAGAGGGACGCGGCCGGAATGCCCGGGCCAAAACGGCGTTCCCAGCGGTAGATGCCGGGCAGAATCTCTTTCACGAAAGCTTTCTCACGAATGCGGGCGTCGTCGTTGGAGTGCTGCTCCCGCCCGGAGGTTCCTGGCTGATTGCGATCGCCGCGACGTCGCTTGCGCCGAGCGGTATCGTGACGAGCGCACCGCCGTTTGCGTCGGCGGTGAACGTCACGCTCGGCTCGACCGCCTTCGCACCCTTCTTCAACGTCCAAACCTGAAAAACGTGCCCGGGCGCAAGCTTCGGCATTCGGTACATCGCGAGATACAGCCGCTCGCCGCGACGGATCACTTCGCCGCCGTCGACGGGGAAGTGAACGCTGTCGCTCGCGTAGAGGTCGCCGAGTTGCTGCTCGACGGCGAGCGCGCGCGTACGCTCGCCCGCGATCTGCGAGCGCAACGCGAAATCGTTGACGCCGAACGCCAGCGCCGCCGCGAGTGCCGCCGCGGCGACGCCGTAGGCAAGCCACGGGCGGGGCGAACGCGCCGGGAAAGGCAGAGAACGCGGTCCCGCGTCCGCTGCGGGCGCGGGAAGCGCGAGCGCCGGTTCCTGCGGTGAAGCGCTCGCGCGGACCGCATGCATCACGCGCGACTTCATTCTGCGCTCCGTCAGTTCGTCGAGTTGCGGAGGCTCGGCGGCATAGCCGACGAGATCGGCGGTGGCGCGCAACGCGGCGTATTCCGCGCGGCACTGCGCGCACCCGGCGATGTGCGCGCGCAACTGCACGGCTTCCGCCTCCGGCAGGGCGCCGAGCGCGAGCACGCCGATCTGGTCCAGCAGCGCGTCATCGTGCGTCATGCGGATCCATCCTCCAGCTCCGCTCGAAGGCGGCGCAGACCCGCGCGAATGCGGGTCTTGACCGTGCCGAGCGGCGCCCCGGTGCGACGCGCGATCTCCTCGTGCGTCAGGCCGCCGAGAAAACCGAGCTCGATTGCCGCGCGCTGCTCTGCCGGGAGGCGCTCGAGCGCCGCTCGGACGCGCGCACCGTCCAGATTGCCCAGCGCTGCTTCGTCGAGCGCGAAATCGAGCGGCAGGTCCAAGGGCAGCTCATCGTGCGTGCGGGTCCTGCGCGCGCGGACGGCATCGAGCGCGCGGTTCCGCGCAACGCGCGCGATCCACGCGCCGAAATTGCCGCCGCGAAAGGCATCGGGATCCGCCCAGACCTTGATGAACACGGACTGTGTCACGTCTTCCGCCGTCGGACCGTCGGCCGTGACGCGCAGGGCGACGCCGTAGACGAGGCGGTGATGCGCATCGTAGAGCGCCTCGAACGCGGAGACGTCGCGACTCCGCACCCGCGCCAGCAACCGGCTTGGATCCTCCACACTCGGCAGTTCGTCTCCTCGGCGTTTCGCGCCCTCGACCGTGTAACGCCCTGCGGGGGGCAAATGGATGCCGCGCGAGGCCCTGGGCTCGCGGCGTCCAACATTTAGCCATGACTAAGTCGCCTCGCCGTGCTCGCGATCTCCGGCTGCTACTGGCCGCTTCGGCGGCGTGCGCCGTGGGACTGGCCGTGGTCGCGTTCGCCTTCGGCGTCCCGCTGTACCGGCACATCGTGCATGGAACCGCACCCGCGACGGCCTCCTCGTTCATCGGCTTTTGGGGGCTCTTCCTCGCGTTCGGCTCAGCCGCGAGCATCGTGGCCTATTTCCAATCGAAGGCGCCGCCCGGCCGGGGGCCGCGCGGCGGCCACCGGGTCGCGCGGGTCATTTCGCTCGAGGCTTCCAGGCGAGGCTCTTTGGACGGATGCGCGGAGCGCGACCGGCCGGCAGCCTAGCGTCGGGAGAGGCCTTGGCTTGCCGGCCGGCATCGCCGGGCCTAACGCCGGGCGCTCCTTTGCGGGGGCGACGCCTCGTTCGCGCGCGGGCCGATAACGTAAAGAAGAGCCCATCGGCTCGTGAAGGGATGAGGCCGGTTCAACGCACGTCTCCGCAGGCCCGGGCCCGTCTTTCCACCGACGAGCCGCCGAACAAAGCCGCACGCGAACGTAGCCGTGCCTCCTGGCTTTGCCGTAACCAAATGCTCGACGCCGAGCCCGATCCGCAGTTCGATCGCATCGTGGAACTCGCGGCCGCGGCCCTGGGACGCCCGTTCGCGGGGATCACGCTCGCCGGCGCCGACCGGTTGTTCGTCAAGGCGCACGTCGGAGCGTTTCCGCTCCAAGCGCCGCGCGCAGGTTCGCCGTGCGAGGCCGTCATCGAGGACAACGAGGCGCTGACGCTGGCCGACGCGCGAGCCGACGCGCGTTTTGAAGGCTACACGCTGATCGCCGATGAGCCGAAGTTTCGCTACTGGTCCGGGGTCCCGGTCTCGACCGCGCAAGGTCAGGTGCTCGGGGTGCTCTGGGTCGCCGACGTCGTACCGGATCCCTCGCTCGGCGACGGGGGGTACATTCTCGCGGAACTCGCGCAACTCGCCCGTTTGCGTCTGGAAGCAGTGGAGATGCAGCGCGTGCAGCAGCAAGATCACCGGATCGCGGCTGCGTTCGAGCTGGTCGAAGGCCTCTCGTGCATCTTGCTCGCTCCGGATGGGACCGTCCGCTCGTGGTACGCCGGCTCCGCGCAGTTGTTCGGCATTCCCGCCGAGGAAGCGATCGGGCAAAAGTTCTGGGACCTGCCGATCGGCGTGACCGTCGACATCTACGAAACGATCGCGCGCGTGTTGAGCGGCGAGGCGGTGCGGTGCGAGTCGAGCAGGCACGCCCGCGACGGGCGCCGGATCGACCTCATCGCGCGCTGGTCGCCGGTCTTCGATGCCGACGGCAAGGTCGCGGAGATCCTCGGCGTCGGCGTGGAGGTGACGATTCGCAGGCGCTTGCAGGAGCACGACAAGCGGCGCATCCGCGTGCTCGAAGCCGTCGCCCGCTTGGAGCCGCTTGCCGGTGTGACGGAGATGCTCGTGGATTCCATCGCCGAGCGTTTGCACGGAAGCGCCGTCATGATCGACATCGTGCGCGAAGCCAGTTTCGAACGGGTCGCCGGATCGAAGAACCTGCCGGCGATCCTCGAAGCGCCGCGCTTTCGTTCGATCACGCTGCGGAACTGCGCGGAGGACGCGGTGGGATCCGTCATCGCGAGCAATGCACCGGCCTTCTCGAGCGATGTCGCCGCGGATGCCCTGTGGTCCGTGTGCGGCAAGGAGCTCGCGCAGGCCGGGTTCCACTCGGCGTGGAGCCTTCCGATCTCGGTCGACGGCCGGTGTCTGGGCGTCGCGACCGTCCTGATGCCCGGATCGCGCGCGCCCGGCGGCGCCGAGTTGACGGAGCTGGAGACCGCGACGGCGCTGATCGCCGTCATCGTGGGTCGATATAACGATCAGGAACGGCTGGTACAACTCGCGTCGTTCGATCCGCTCACGGGTGCGGCGAACCGCGAGGCGGCCAACCGGATCCTGCGCGAACGGATCGAAGCGGAGAGCGGGAGCCGCGGACACACGGCCGTCGCTCTGATCGATCTCAACGATTTCAAGAAGCTCAACGATGCCTTCGGGCATCACGCCGGCGATCAGGTGTTGCAATCGGTGGCGCGTTCGCTCGAAGCCTCGCTCGCTGCGACCGGCACGGTTGCGCGTTTGGGGGGCGATGAGTTTTTGTTGATCCTGAACGACGTCGAGGGGATCGCCGAAGCGAACCTGCGCGTCGAGCGGGCGCTCGCGGCATGCCGGACCGGCGCGATCGTCGACGGGCGCGCGGTCGCCGTCGACGCGTCAGCCGGCATCAGTTTCTCGTCGGCCGACACGTCCGACCCGGAAGCCTTGATCCGTCAGGCCGATCGCGCGATGTACGTCGCGAAGCGGAACGGCATATCGCAGGCCGTTTTCAGGGGCGAAATGCTCACGAACGACGAGTTGCAGACGGTCGACATCGCGCGCGAACTCGCAGCGGCCGTGGCGAACGGCCTGCTCTTCGTCGCGTATCAGCCGGAGGTCGATCTGCGCGACGGCCGGATCGTCGCGGTCGAGGCGCTCGCGCGCTGGAACCACCCCCGCTTGGGCGACATATCGCCGGAGGTCTTCATCCGGCTCGCGGAAGCAACGGATCAGATCGGCGCGATCGGCGACTTCGTGTTGAAGACTGCCCTGCGGGACGGCAAGCGTTGGCAGCGTCCGGGGCATCCGGTGCGCGTTTCAATCAACTTCTCTCCGCGTCAATTGCAGCGGCCCGATTTCGTGCGTGACACGCTCGATGCGATCGCCCGCACGGGTTTCGATCGCAATCTCGTGGATATCGAGGTCGCCGAACGGTTTGTCGTGGGCTCATCGCGCGAGACCGTCGTCTCGCTTCAAACGCTCAGGGCAGCGGGTCCGCACATCGTCGTCGACGATCTCGGCTCGGGTCGCGTGAATCTGACGTTGCTGCGCGACTTCCCGCTCGACGTGCTCAAGCTCGACCGCTCGTTCACGGCGCCGCTGGGAACCCAAAGCGAATATGCGAGCCGCGCCGTGATCGCGGGCTTGGTCACGATGGCGGGCCTGCTGCACGTGCGGACCGTCGCCGAGGGCGTCGACCTGCCCGCGCAACTTCGCGCAGTCCGTGAACTCGGCTGCGACGCCGCGCAGGGCGATCTCATCGTCAGCGCGATCTCGGCCGACCAGGTCGAGGACTTGCTGGCCCAGGACCGTTCGCTGCTGGCCGAGGTGTCTGAAAGTGGATGAAGACCTCACGTTTCTAACCGCCGAAGTCGCCGATTTTCCCGGATACGGCAGCGAGATCGAGCGGCGCGGGAGCGACCAGCGCGTGCGTGCCGTGCTCGGCGAGGCGCTCGCGACGTTGCGCGCCGGCCTGAACGGAGCGCTGGATCCAGCCGCGCGCGAGCTGCTCGATGCGGCGCTCTTGCGTTGCCAGTTCGTCGACCAGCGTTACGTCGCCGCCGTCGAAGACCGGACGATCGATGCCGCGGACGCCGCGAAGATGGCGCACGACGACCGAGAGCTCGTTGCGGCAGCGCTCGGTCTCGCCGCGCTCGAACCGGCGGAACTCGCCGCGCGCCTCGAACAGATCATGACGGCGCTCGATCGCCGCAGCGAACCGTTCGATTGACGCAGGAGCGCTACGCGGAGCCTTCGGGCGCGTGGGCGGCCGCGGGCCCGGGCCGCCCGAGGTGACGCGCGATCGCCGCGCCGCAGACGACGGCGACGATTCCATAGCCGAGCGCCGCGCCGAAGTCCGCGAGGACGAGCTTGCCGATGCCGAACAGCGTCCCGTAGACCAAACCGCATCCCGCAAACCAATCGATCGCGCTCGTTGCTAGCGAGTCGCTCTGCGTGACGGGAAGGCGCCGCGCGATCGGGGCCCAGCCGGCCGGGCTCGGGCGAACGCGCGCGTAAAATCGTTCGAGCGTCTCGGCGGGCTCGGGCGGTGTCACGAACGTGACGCCGAGCCAAACGGCCGTCGTCACCGCGACCGTAACGAGCAGCGCTTCCGCCGTCGCGTTCGGATCGGTTGCGGGAAAGACGTGGCCGAGTAACAGGCCGTTCGAGACGATGGCGGACGTGGCGAGCGCCGAGATCTCGCTCCAGGCGTTCACGCGCCACCAGAACCAGCGCAGGATCATCACGAGTCCAACGCCGGCCGTCAGTCCGAAGAGATACTTCCACGCGTCGCCGACGTTCGTCATCGCGTACGCTCCGGCGATCGCGAGCAGCATCACGACCATCGTCGCCCAGCGCGACACGCCGACGTAATGCTTGTCGCTCGCGCCGGGGCGAATGAAGCGGCGGTAGATGTCGCTCGTCAGATAGGAAGCGCCGAGGTTGAGGTGCGTTCCCATCGTGGACATGTAGGCCGCAAGGAAGCCCGCCATCATCAGGCCGCGCAGCCAGGCAGGCAAGTAGTCGATCATCGCCTGCACGTAACCGAGCTCCGGATCGATCTTGCCGTCGAGCCCTGCGACGCCGTGCGGGTAGAGCACGAGCGCCCCGAGCGCGACCAGGATCCAAGGCCACGGGCGCAGCGCGTAATGCGCGATGTTGAAGAACAGCGTGGCCAGCAGCGCGTCCGTCTCGCTGCGCGCGCTGAAGATGCGCTGCGCGATGTATCCGCCGCCGCCCGGCTCCGCGCCCGGATACGATGAGGCCCACCATTGCACGGCGATGTACGTGACGAACGTGAACAGCGGGAGCCACGCTTCGTTCGTCGTCGGGAAGAAAGCCAGGACCGATCCGTGGCTTGTGACGTTGCGGGCCGCATCGAGCGCCGCGAGCTTGGTTTGCAGCGAGCCGATCCCGCCGGCGGCGGCAACGACGCTGACCGCGAGCACGATCGCCATCGAGAGCTTGACGACGAACTGGAGCAGGTCCGTCACGAGCACCGCCCACAGGCCGCCGATCGTCACGTACACCGCGGTGAACACTAGGCACACGGCGAGCGCTTCGAGCTTCGGAACGTGCAGCGTCAGCGTGAGCACCTTGGCCATCGCGAGGTTCACCCAGCCCATGATGATCGTGTTGACGATGACGCCTTGAAAGATCGCGCGCACCAAGCGCAAGGCGGCGGCCGGAGCTCCGCTGTAACGCAGCTCGATGAACTCGACGTCGGTCAACACGCCCGAACGGCGCCACAGTTTCGCGAAGAAGAAGACGGTCAGGATCCCCGACATCACCGAGCTCCACCAGACCCAATTCCCCGCGATGCCGTGCTGGTTGACGAACCCCGTCACCGCCAGCGGCGTGTCGACGGCGAACGTCGTCGCGACCATCGAAACGCCGGCGAGCCACCACGGCACGTTGCGCCCGGAGAGAAAGAACTCGCTGACGCTCTTCCCGCCGCGCCGTGCATAGTACAGTCCGATGCCGAGGTTGACGGCAAAGAAGACGATGATGACGGCATAGTCGGTCGTGGAGAGCTTCACGGACGCGCTTCTCCCTCGGCGGCAAGCATTCCGGAGCCGGTTGCGAAAGCAGCAGGCCGAACCCTGCTCGGTGCCCTGCTAGCCGGAGGATTCACACATGCCGCTGCTCGAGTCGCCTGCCCCCCAGCATCCCGAGTTCGCGCGGACGTTCTTGGCGGCGCCGAAGGGGCTGCTCGTCGACGGCGCGTTCGTTCCCGCCGCGAGCGGCGCCACGTTCGCCACGCACGATCCCGCGACCGGCGGAGTGCTCGCGCACGTCGCCGCTGGGGATGCCGCCGATATCGATCGCGCCGTGGCTGCCGCGCGCAAGGCGTTCGACGGCGGAAAATGGCGCACGCTCGCACCCGCGCAGCGCGCGCGTCTGCTGTTCAAGCTCGCCGACGCCGTCGAGTCGCGCGTCGAGGATTTCGCGGTGCTCGAGACGCTCGATAGCGGCAAGCCCGTGAAGGTCGCGCGGGGCGAGGTCCTCGGCGCCGCGGAGATGTTTCGCTACATGGCGGGCTGGGTGACGAAGCTCGAAGGCAATACGATCCCCGTTCATCCGAAGTTCTTCGCGTACACCGTGCGCGAGCCGGTCGGCGTCGTCGGCCAGATCATCCCTTGGAACTTTCCGCTCCTGATGGCGGCGTGGAAGCTCGCGCCGGCGCTCGCGGCCGGTTGTTGCGTCGTGCTCAAACCCGCTGAACAGACGCCGCTCTCGGCGCTGTTGCTCGGCGAGCTGTTCGTGGAGACCGGCTTTCCGCCAGGGGTCGTGAACGTCGTGACGGGTTTCGGGGAGACCGCCGGCGCAGCGCTGGCGGCACACCCGCACGTCGACAAGGTCGCGTTCACCGGCTCGACCGAGGTCGGCAAGCTGATCTTGCGCGCCGCGGAAGGCAATCTCAAGAAGATCTCGCTCGAGTTGGGCGGCAAGTCGGCGAACATCGTCTTTGCGGATGCGGATATCCGGCGCGCGATCGCGGGCTCCGCAGCGGCGATCTTTTTCAACCAGGGCGAAGCGTGTTCGGCGGGTTCGCGCCTCTACGTCGAGCGCGGCGTCTTCGACGAGGTCGTTCGCGGCATCGCGGATGCGGCACGGGGGATCCGGCTCGGGCACGGGCTCGATCCCAACGCGGACATGGGGCCGCTCGTATCGGAAGAGCAACTCACGCGCGTGACCGGGTACCTGGCCTCCGGCGTTCGGGAAGGCGCGCGCGCGCTCGCGGGCGGCGCTCGCGCGGGCGAGCGCGGGTACTTCGTCGAGCCGACGGTGCTCGTCGACACCACGCATGAGATGGCCGTCGTCCGCGAAGAGATCTTCGGGCCGGTGCTCGTGGCGATGCCGTTCGATTCGGCGGAGCAGGCGACGGCCTACGCCAACGATTCGATCTACGGCCTCGCCGGCGCCGTGTGGACGGCGGATTTAGCGAAGGCGCACAAGGTCGCCGGAGGGTTGCGGACCGGGACGGTGTGGGTGAACTGCTACAACGTGTTCGACCCGGCGTTGCCGTTCGGCGGCTACAAACAGTCGGGTTGGGGGCGCGAAATGGGGCACGAAGCGCTCGAGCTCTACACCGAGACCAAGTCGGTCTGCATAGCATTGTGAGGGCGTGAACGCGCGTTTGCGTGCGGTTCAGCACCAAGCCTTTGCCCCATTTGGGGGGTGCGAAGCGAAGGGCGTTCGACTATTCTTAGGTTGGGTTACGCCCTTGGGGCGTCAGAGTGTGGGCGAAGCTGCCGCGAAAGCGTCAGCTTTGTTTTTTCCCCGGGGCGGTCAGCGCCCGACGCCCGCCGGCGTCGCCGAGGAAGCGGCGGGCGAGGCCGCCGCGGCGGGGGACGCGCCCGGGGCCGCCGGTGCGGGCAGCGGGGTCGCCGGGAAACCGAGCGCGCTGCGGGCGGCGGCAGCATCGAAGTCCGCCTCTTGGGAGGCGGCCGCGGTGCGGTCGCGGAGCGCCGCCGCCGCGACGAGGTTCGCGAGCTTCGCTTCGAGCGGGAGCGTGTCGCCCGCATCCTTCGGATAGTGGGCGTTGCTCGCGAAGACGATCGCGATGCCGAGCGCCGGGTCGACCCACAGGCTCGTTCCGGAGGAGCCGGTATGCCCGAAGCCGCCGCGCGGCAGCAGGTCGCCCCGGTTCCCGGAGAACGCGGAATCGAGATCCCAACCCAGGCCGCGCACGCCGCCGCGCCCGACGTAGTGGGGTTCGATCATCGCGCGAACGCTCGCCGCACTCAGCGGCGCGAACGGCGGCCGCCGGCCCTCCAGCGTGAGCAGCAGGGCGCGCGCGTACCGGGCGAGATCGTCGGCGGTCGAAAGCATGCCGGCGTGGCCGTTCACGCCCGGGACCGTTCCAAACGCTTTGCGCAGCGCGGCCTCGTCCTGGCGTTCCACCTGCGGCGCGAGCAGCGCGCGGTGCGCAGCGTCGAGCGTCGTGTCGAAGAACGAATCGCGCATGCCCAGCGGCGCAAACAACTCCGTAGCGACGAAACGCTCGAACGGTTCGTGCGTGACGCGCGCGATCAGTTCGGTCAACACGATCGGTCCGAGGTTGCTGTACGAAAAGCCCGTTCCGGGAGCGAACAGCAGCTTGCGCGCGTAGGTGTGCGTCAGGATCGTGGCCCGGTCCGCGTCGTAATCGTCCTCCGTGAACGCGGGCGGCAAACCGCTGGTGTGCAGGAGCACTTGCTCGACGGTGATCGTATCCTTGCCGTTCTGTGCGAATTCCGGAATGTAGCTCGCGATCCGGTCGCGCAGGCGCAATTCGCCGCGCTGGACGAGCAGCATGATCGCGGAGGCCGTCGCGACCGGCTTCGTGAGACTGGCGAGTTCGTAGACGGTCGAGAAATCGTTGGGGACCGGCCGCGGCTCGAACGTCCGCGCACCGTACACGCTGCGCAGCAGCGTGCGCGCGTGCGGCGGTCCGAGGACGATCAGCTGGGCGCCGGGGATCGTTCCGTCGGCCACGGCCGCCGTCAACAGCCGGTCGATGCGCGCCCGCGTCGCCGCGTCGAAATCGAGGGCTTGCACGGAAACAGGCGGCTTGGGCCTGGGCTTCGGCCGCGCGGGAGTGGGCGCGCCGAGAGCCCCGGCGAGCGCTGCGGCAAGCAAAAAGGCGAGAGCGATCCGCGGGTTGAGTAATCCTCGCAACATTGCCGCTAAGGTACGCGCTCGCAATGCGCCGGGCCCGCCAGGTGCGCGCCGCTCGGGCGGCGGAAAGCGTCGTGTGATTGCTCTTCGCCGGCTTGCGGCCGGTCTGACGTTCGGCATCGCCGTGATGTGGGGTGCGTGCGCCGAAGCGGACGAGCTCCATCTCATTCCCAGGCCCGCGCGGGTGGCGGAGATCCAAAGCTGTCGCGGACCGGCGCTCGATGCCGCGCTGACGGTCCCCGCGGGGCTCGAGCGCGGCGCGCTCGAGATCGTCGACGAGCGCTGGCGGGCGCTGGGGATACCGGCGCTGCGCACCGGCGCACACCCCCGCGTGCGTGTCGCCGTCGTGGGCGGCGCGCCCGAAGGCTATCGTCTCGCGATCGGAGCGCAGGGCGTGCGCATCGCGGCCGCCGACGGCGACGGCACGCTGCACGCGTTCGCGACGCTCGCGCAGCCTGGCGCGCCGGACGACGCACGGCTACGAACTTCCCTGCGTCGAGATCGTCGATGCGCCGGCGTTGCGCTGGCGGATCCTCTCCGATGACGTCTCGCGCGGTCCGCTGCCGACGATGCGCTATTTCAAAGAGCGCATCCGCACGCTCGCCGCGTTCAAGATGAACGGTTACTCGCCGTACATGGAGCACGTCGTCGTCGATCCCGCGCATCCCCTGCCCGCACCGCTCGATGGGCTGACGCAGGCCGAATTGCGCGAGCTCGCGGCGTACGGTGCGCGCTTCCACGTCGCCTTGATCCCCGAGCAGCAGACGTTCGCGCACATGCACGGAACGCTGCGCTGGGAACGGTACGCCGGGCTCGCGGAGCTGCCGCACGGCTATCTGCTCTCGCCTGCGAATCCCGGGAGCGAGGCGTACGTGCGCGATGCGCTCGATGCGGTGCTCGCGGCGGTCCCGCATCCGCCGTTCTTTCACATCGGCTCCGACGAGCCGTCGGATCTGGGCCGCGGGCAGAGCCGCGCGCTCGTCGAGGCGCAAGGCGACGGCGCCGTTTACGCGCGCCACGTCGCCGAGACCGCGCGCTACGTGATGCGCTCCGGGGCGCGGCCGCTGGTCTGGGACGACGCGCTTGCGCGCCGGCCCGAACTCTTCGCCACGCTGCCCAAGGAGCTCGTGTTCGTCAATTGGCACTACGGCACGGAGCCGACGTACCTCCCGTACATCAAGCGCATCGCCGACGGCGGCTTCGAGCAGTTCGTCTCGCCCGGCGCCAACAATTGGAACGAGATCTACCCCGATCTCGATACCGCGCTGCCGAACGAAGCGCGCTTCATCGCGGAGGGGAAGGCCGCGGGCGTCTTGGGCCTCTTCCAGACGGTGTGGCACGACGACGGCGAAACGCTGTTCGAGGCGACCTGGTACCCCGTGCTGTACGCCGCCGCGAACGCGTGGGAACCCGGCACCGTTCCCGCCGCGCGTTTCGCGGCCGATTTCCCCGCGGCGTTTTTCGGCAGCGAGGACGGGCGCTATGCCGACGACATCGCGGCCCTCGCGCAAGCGCGCACGCTGTTGCACCGGTCGGGCGAGGCCGATTCGAGCGACTACCTGTTCTGGAGCGACCCGTTCGATTCGGCTTTCCACGCGCGCGTCGCGGCGGGCCTCGATCCGGCTGCGGTGCGCCTTGCGGCGGAGCGCGCCGCAGAACACTTGCGGCTTGCAGCGCCGCCCCTGCATCCGAACGCCGCGCGGGTGATGGCGCTGGCCGCCCGGCGTTATGACGCGCTCGCGCGGGGGCTGCAGATCGCGGATGAGTCGCGCGCCTATTATCAGGAAGCACAAGCGCAAGCCGACGGTAAACACGATTCGATCGTGTATCGCGACCTGTTCGTGACGAAGTATCTCTTCTGGGAGATGCGCGACACGTATCTCGAGCTGGAGCCGCTGGTACGCGACGCATGGCGGTACGAGAATCGTGAGAGCCATCTCGCTAGCGTGCTGGAGCGCTACCACATCGCGGCGCAGCGCGCGATCGTGCGGGCCGACCGGATCGATCGGGAGACCCGCGAACGATACGTGCGCCACCAGCCGGTGCGCTCGTTCGACGACGTCTTGGGGCTTTCCGGGACCGCGCCGTGAGCGGCATCGCGATGCTGCTCGTCTTCGCGGCCTGCGCCGCGTTGATGGCGCTGCGGCTGTTGCCGGCGCTGCTCGCCGTTCCACTGATGGCGCTCGCCGTCGCCGCTCTCGGCGGGGCGGGCTGGGACGGCGTGGCGAGCACGGTGATCGACGGGACCGTCCAGTTAAAAGGCGTCATCGTCACCGTGATCCTGGGCGCGTGGCTGAGCCGCGTGACGATGTCGACGGGGATCGCGGAGACGATCGTCAACTATGCGGCGGAGTTCGGCGGCGACCGCCCGATCGTGCTCGCGCTCTCGCTGTGCGCCGCCGTCGCGTTCTTGTTCACGTCGCTAGCCGGGCTCGGCGCGATCATCATGGTCGGTTCGATCGTGTTGCCGATCATGTTGACGATCGGCGTTCCGCGCAAGCTCGCGGCGACGCTCTTCCTGATGTCCTTCGCGCTCGGCTTCATCTTCAACATTTCACAATGGAAGTTCTACACGGACACGTTCGGCGTCGATCCGAGCGTGCTGCACGGATACGCGCTCGTGCTGGCCGCGATCGACCTCGCGGCGCTGATCGCGTTCGTCGCCATCGGCTTCCGAACGCAGCGCGGCTATGCGACCTGGGCGCTCGCGGCGGACGAGCCGCTTGCGCGCAAGCGCGTGCCGTGGTACGCGCTGCTCGCGCCGGTGTTGCCGATCGTGCTGTACTACGCGTTCAAGATGAACCCGATCCCCGCGTTCGGCCTTGCCGCGATCTACGGGGCGCTCGCGGCGCGCCCGCGGCGCGCGGTTGAAACGCTCGTCGCGGCGGCGATCCGCGGCGTGGAGGACGTCGCGCCGGCCGTGTTCTTGTTCATGGGTATCGGAATGCTGCTCGTCGCGACGAAACTTCCGCCGGTCAAGCTCGCGCTCGAGCCGGTCGTCTCGGCGATCGCACCGCGCGGCGCGCTCGGCTACGTCGTGCTGTTCGGGCTCGCGAGCCCGCTCGCGCTCTACCGGGGGCCGCTCAACCCGGTCGGCGTCGGGATCGGCGTGTATGCCGTGCTCGCGGGGCTCGGGATCTTGCCGCCGGTGGCGCTCGTCGCGGCGATCATGAGCGTCGCCCAAGTGCAAAACGTGTGCGATCCAACGAACACGCAAAACGTCTGGGTGGCGAACTTCACGGGCGTGCGCGTCGAGGAGATTCTGCGCGCGACGCTGCCGTATCAGGTCGGCGTCGCGACCGCCGCGGCGTTCGCGGTCGCGCTCTTCGGCGGCGCCTTGTTCGGCATACCGATATTCCATTCGGGATCGCCCGCCGCGGCGGCGACGCCGGCGCCGAGCGCCGCACAGCCCGCGCCGCCCGGGCTCTTCAGTCCGCCGTCCGCCGCGCGCACGGTCGCCTTCGCACGCGAGGGCGATCCGCTCGCCGCGCTCGCCGTCGATACGGTCCGGCGCCAGATCGACGGCGGCTGGCGCGGCTTTCGCACGGTCGAGCTCGGCGCGGATCCAAGCGCCGGCGATTGCGCGCGCAAGCCGTACGTCGCCGTCGGCCGGGCGGCGGTCACGCTGCTCGGCAACGCGCCGCGCGGCAGTTTCGATCTCGGGCTGTTCCTCGACGATTGCGCCGGCTGGCCCGTCGAGCAGTGGCATATCGTACGCGCCTCGAGCCTGCCGCCGCCGGGCGATGAGATTCGCGATGCGGCGCTGGCCGCGCTCGTGCGCTTGCGCACGTGGATGCACGAACGTCCGGGAGCGGCGACCGCGCTGTTCGAACGCGGACTCGCTTTCGACGAGCGCGCCGCGCCGCCGACGTATCTGTACGCGCTGTTCAAGACGAACGACGGCCAGATGCGCGCGTTCGTGCGGCCAGGCGGGCCGGCGTGGGCGGCCGGTTTGCGCACGAACGACATCGTCGTCAAACTCGACGGCAAGTTCTGGTGGGAGTACGGCACGTTCCAAACGCAGCGCCGCGCCTATGACGGCTTGCCGCACAGCTTCGTCGTGACGACCGGCATCGGCGGCCCCGAGCGGACGGTCACGCTCGGCCTCCCTTACCCCGCACCCGCGCGCCAATGACGCTGCAACCGGGCTTGCCCGCGGCTGCGCTGCGCGTGGGGATCGATGTCGGGGGCACGTTCACCGACGTCGTCGCGATCGACGCCGCCACGCGGGCGATCGTCGCTCGCATCAAAGTGCCGACGACGCACCGCGCGAGCGAGGGGGTCGCGGCCGGGATCGTCGCGGGCGTTCGCGCGTTGCTTGCGACGCCGGGCATAGCGCCGGAACGCATCGCGTTCATCGCGCACTCGACGACGCAGGCGACGAATGCGCTGCTCGAGGGCGACGTCGCGCGCGTGGGGATACTCGGCCTTGCCGGCCCGCGTTCGTGGCTCGCGCGCAGGCAGTCTGCGTTTGCCGCCGATCGCGCTTGGTCCCAATGCCGAATTGCGCGCGCAGATCGCGTATGCGAGCGGCGAACCCGGGTCGATCGAAACCGCGCTCGCCACGTTGCGCGCGGCCGGGAGCGAGGCGATCGCGGTGAGTGAGGCGTTCGGCGTCGATCGCCCGGAGCGCGAGCGGCGCGCCGTCGCGCTCGCGCGCGAAGGCGGGCTCTTCGCGACGAGCGGCCACGACGTTTCGGCGATGTACGGGTTGCGCGCGCGCACGCGGACGGCCGTGCTCAACGCGGCGATCTTGCCGACGATGGTGCGCACGGCGCGCATGACGGCCGGCGCCGTGGAACGCGCCGGGATCGCAGCGCCGCTGATGATCATGCGCAGCGACGGCGGCGTGATGGACGTGCGCGAAGTGGCGGAGCGCCCGATCCTCACGATGCTCTCGGGGCCCGCGGCCGGGATCGCCGGCGCGCTGCTGCACGAGAACGTGACGGACGGCATCTTCATCGAGGTCGGCGGCACGAGCGCGGATTGTTCGGTGATTCGCCGCGGATTGCCGCAGATGCGGCCCGCGCGTGTCGGCGGCCACCGCACGATGCTGCGCAATCTCGACGTGCGAACGCTCGGGATCGCGGGGGGCAGCCTCGCGCGTTTCGATCCGCACGGCCGCGGCGCCGCCGCCTTACGCGATGTCGGCCCGCGCTCGGCGCACATCGCCGGCTTGCATTACGCCTCGTTCATGCAGGCGGAGGATTTCAAGGACGCGCGGATCGTCTTCGAGCGTCCGCAGCCCGGCGATCCCGACGACTACCTTGCAATAGAACTGCGCTCCGGCGAACGCTGTGCGCTGACGCCGACGTGCGCCGCGAATCTGCTCGGCTACGTCCCCGAGGATGCGTTCGCTCGCGGAGACCGCGCCGCGGTCGAAGCGGCGTTCGCGCTTGCCGGCGCGCATTTCGGCTGTTCGGGCGGCGAGCTCGCGCGGGCGATCCTGACGCGCGCGACGGAGAAGCTCGCGGGGACGATCGACGAGCTGATCGACGATTACGAACTCGACCGCCGGACGATCGAGCTCGTCGGCGGCGGCGGTGGAGCGGCCGCGCTCGTCCCGTTCGCGGCGGAACGGCTCGGCTTCGCGCACCGTCTCGCGCGCGATGCGGAAGTGATCTCGCCGATCGGCGTCGCGCTCGCGCTCGTTCGCGACGTCGTGGAGCGCACCGTCGTCAATCCCGCGCCGGCCGACGTCGTGCGGATCCGCCGCGAAGCGTTCGAGCGCGTGGTCGCCGCCGGCGCCTCGCCGGATCTCGTCGAGGTCTCCGTGGAGATCGATGCACGCCGCAACCTCGTTCGCGCGACCGCCTCCGGCGCGACGGCAGCCGTCGCGAGCGCGTTGACGGCGGCCGTCGCGACGCCCGAAGCGTGCCGCGCGGCGGCGCTGCGCGCGTTGCGCGCACGCGAGGAGGATCTCGCCGCGCCCGTCCCCGCCGGCGCGTTCTCCCTCTTCGCCGTGCGCCGCAACGGGGGCGCGGAGGAAGCGGATATCGCGGTCGTCGACGATCGCGCCGTCGTGCGTTCGCTCGTGCGGCGCGGCGCGCTGGACCTGACGACGGCCGGCGCGCTCGAAACCGCGCTGCAGCGCGTCCTCGAAGCGATGACGAGCTTCGGCGACGTGGGCCGTGCGCTTCCGGAGACCTCGCTCGTGTACGGCCGTCGCGTCGCCGACCTCGGAACGCTCGCGGAGCCCGGGCACGTGCTCGCGCTCGCCGCCGAAGAAGTGCGCGGCCTCGATCCGGCGACGCCGGTCGCGATCCTCTCGGCGCGCCGGTCCGCCTAGACGTGGACGGGCTCGCCGGAAGGACGCTGCTCGGATTCGCGCAGCTCGTCGCGTTCATGGCGGCTGCGCTCTTCGGCCCGGCGTGGACGTTTGATTATTGGCAGGGCTGGGCGTACGTGGGCGTCTTCGCAGGCTCGTCGGCGCTGATCACGGCGTATCTCTGGAAGCACGATCGGCAACTCTTAGAGCGCCGGGTGAAGGGCGGCCCCGCCGCCGAGAATCAGCCGCGACAGCAGCTGATTCAAGTCTGCGCCTCGCTCGCGTTCATCGGAATCCTCGTGCTTCCGTCGCTCGACCGCCGCTTTGCATGGTCGCACGTGCCGGTCGCCGTGGCGGTCGCCGGCGACGTTCTCGTCGCCCTCGGTTTCTTCGCCGTCTTTCTCGTCTTCAAAGAAAACACGTTCACCGCCGCAACCATCGAAGTGGCGGCGGATCAACGCGTGATCGACACGGGACCCTATCGGATCGTGCGCCACCCCATGTATGCCGGCGCGCTCGTCATGCTATTCGGCACGCCGCTCGCGCTCGGGTCGGGGTGGGGCGAGGCGTTCTTCATCGCCCTCGCGCTCGTCATCGTATGGCGGCTCCTCGATGAAGAGAAGTTTCTCTCGAAGAATCTGCCCGGTTACGAACGATATTGCGCGAAGGTCCGCTATCGGCTGATCCCGTTTGTGTTCTGAACGCTCGCGTGCGCGACGGCGCGCCGTTGTTCCGTGGGAGCGGCGACCGTGAAGGCGCGCATCGCTTTCGGGGCGTGCGCCGAGGCGGGGGCGACGTGTCCGCCGGTCGCGGCGAAGAACACGCCCGCGCCGAGGACGACGCCGAGCGCGATCCCCGCGATCAGGCCGGCCCTGCGCGGCCCTTGAACGTACGCGAGCCCGGCGCGCGTCGCGGCGGCGCCGGATTCGTCGCGGAGCGCTTCGCGGATCGCCAGGGCCTGCGCGAGCGCCGCGCGCGCGATCGTACGCTCGCCGGTCGCGAGCGCGTAGACGCCCATTTGGTGGTGCGCCCACGCTTGGGCGGCACCGTCCCCGAGCCGGTCTGCCGCGAGCGCGACGTGCGAGACGGCTTCTTCCCAGGCGCGCCATTCGCCGTGCGCGCCGAGCGCATCGGAGAGCGCGCGGCCGAGCCGCACCGCCGGTGCCGGACGCCCGTAGGCGGCCAGGTGGCGCAGCCCCTCCGCCAAATCGGCACGCGAGCCGCGGTCGCTCGTCATGCGCTCGCGGCAGCGTTCCAGGCGTCCGCCGAACCACTCGAGCGTCTCGTCGAGGATCGCAGGGTCGATGAACTGGCTCGCGAGCGAGGCCTCGAGCCCCGTCGCAAGTTTGAAACGGTCGCGATCGCGTACGAGCATGCGGCGCTTCTCGAGTTCGGCGACGTCGGGATAAATGGGGTCGTCCGCTGCCCCGCCGCAAAAGGTGGCCTCGCCGAAGAGAGCTGCAGCGTCGAGGATGGAGCGTAGCTCGGGATCGAGTTTGCTCGCAATCTCCGCGAGCCGCGTTCGGTCGAAATCCTCGGGGCCTTCGAAGTGCTCCGCGAGCTCTCCCAAGGTCCATCCCATTGCGGCTGCATGCGGCACCAGCTGGCGGATCCGGCCCGGGTTCCCCTCCAGCAGCGTGCAGAGCGTGCGGCAGGCGACGCGCTGCTCGCCGGCGCTCCACGGATCGAGGTCGCGGGCGAGCAAACGAACGGCGTCGGCGGCGTCGAGGCCGCCCAGCGCATAATTGACGGTGCCTTCGGCCTCGAGCGGTTTCGTTGCGCCGAGGATGAACGTCGCGCGCGGCGCGAGCGCCAAGAGCGTCGCCGGCTCGAACGCCGGCGAGACGTCGTCGAGGACGACGAGCGCCTCGAAATTCGCGAGCGCCTGCCGGATCTCGCGCTCCGATGGGGTCCTCGGCGGCGCGGCATCCTCCTCGAGGAGCCGGAACAGCGCGAGGGCGCAATCGTGCGCCGTTTGATGGCGCGCATTCACGGTGACGACGCCGCCGCTGCGGTTCCCTCGCACGCGCGGGTCGGCCGCGAGCAGTGCGAGGAGCGTGCTCTTGCCGGTGCCGGACGCTCCGTGGACGACGAGCGCGCGCGTGCCGGGAGCCGCGAGGCGGGCTCGCAGTTGCGCGAGGTCGTCTTCCCGGCCGAAGACCTCCGCGCCGGCGCATTCTTCCTGGAGCGGTCCCTGCGTTCGGAGCTGCGGTCGCGAGGGCCGAATCGGTTCGAGGCCGGCACCGGCTGGGGCGCCGAGCCGGATGGCGAACGCACCAAGTTCAACCGTTGTCAAAACGACAAGGCCGGGGACACGTGGGTTCAAGAGTGCGAACCTCCTACGGGAGAAGATCGACAAGACACGTTCGGGAATCGAGTGCGCGATGACACGATCCGGGCACGAGCCGAGCGACGTACTGATCGTCGGCGGGGGAAACGCGGGCTGCGCCGCAGCGATCGCGGCGGCCCGTTGCGGCGCGCGGACGACGCTGGTCGAGCGTTACGGTTTTCTGGGCGGGACGGCGACGGCGGCGATGGTCGGCCCTTGGATGACCTTCCACTCCGGCAGCGAGCGGATCGTCGGCGGCCTCGCGCAGGAGATCGTGGAGCGGCTCGTGGCGCGCGGCGCATCTCCGGGACACATCCACGACGCATCGGACTACGTTCCGACGATCACGCCGTTCGATCCTGAAGCGCACAAGGAGCTCTTGTTCGAGATGATGCGCGAATCGGGCGTTCGGCTGCTGCTCCACGCGTATTTCCTGGAGGCGCTGACGAGCGAAGGGGGGCGCGTTGGGGGCGCGCGCGTGGCGACCGTGGGCGGCATTCGCGATCTGCGCGCGGCCGTGACGATCGACGCGAGCGCCGACGCCTACGTGGCGGCCTCCGCCGGCGTCGAACTGCAACAGGGCGACGATTGCGGCCGCGTGCAGCCCGCGAGCTTGATGTTTCGTTTGAGCCACGTCGATCTCGCCGCGACGGCCGCCTACCTGCGTGCGAACCCGGCCGAAATGCGCACGAGTTTGCGGCCCGAGGAGCGCACGGCGGCCACGCTCACGGCGGTCGCCGGACTCTACGATAAATGGCGCGACGCGCAGAAGCGCGGCGCGGTCCACGTGCCGCGCGAGCTCGTTTCGTTCTTCAGTTCGCCGTACCCGGACGAGGTGACGGTGAACATGACCCGGGTCGTCGATATCGATCCGCTCGATCCGGACGATTTGACGCGCGCGGAAATCGAAGCGCGCGGGCAGGTGACGGAGTTGCTCGCGTTCTTCCGGAGCGACGTGCCCGGCTTCGAGAACGCGCGCATCGCGGCGACGGCAACGCAGATCGGGATCCGCGAATCGCGGCGCATCGTGGGCGCATACACGCTCACGCGCGAGGATGTGCTCAGCGCGCGCACGTTCGACGACGCGATCGCACGGAGCGCCTACCCGATCGACATCCACAATCCGTCCGGCAGCGGGACGACGACGCACCGTCTGCCGCCGGGCGCAAGCTACGAGATCCCTTACCGTTGCCTGGTTCCCGAATACATCAACGGCTTGATCGTGGCCGGACGGTGCATTTCCACGACACACGAGGCGCTCGCTTCGGCGCGGCTCACGCCGACCGTCATGACGCTCGGACAAGCTGCCGGGACGGCGGCGCATCAGGCGCTGGAGGCAGGGGTCGAGCCGCGCGCGATCGATGCGCCGGAATTGCGCCGGCGCCTCGCGGGCATGGGCGTCGATCTGCGCCGCACGACGGAGACGCTCGCATGATCGCTCCGGAATTCACGGCGCGTGCGGCCGCCGCGGGGTACGCCCTCGTCGCCGAGGATCTGGGGACGTGGGGCGGGCGCATGCGTCTGTTCGCGGAGTGCGATCCGGCGACGCGGACGATCCGCATCGACGTGCGGGCACTCGCGCTCGTTCGCGCGCGCGGAGGCCTCGACGCTGAGCGTGCCTTCCTGGCGTACGCGCTCGCGCACGAACTCGCGCACGCCGGGGAGCCCGGCGGCGATCGCGCGGAGGCTGAACGGCGCGCGCATGCGCTCGCCGAGGCGCAGACCGGCGTGTGCGCGGCTGCACTCGAAGCCTGGTTTCGGCCGTGAGCTGGTTTGCCGGCATCGACGGCGGGCAATCGGGCAGCGAACTCGTCTTAGCCAGCGGCGACGGGTCGAAGAGCTTTCGCGTCAAGGGGCCGCCCTGCGATCTGGTCGGTGAAACGCCCGGCTCCCGGCGGCGTGCGAATGCGATCGACGGTTTGATCGGGGCGGCCTGGCAGCAGGCCGGGCAAACGGGGCCGCCCGCGTTGCGCGCGCTCGTGGCGGGCTTGAGCGGCTACGACGGCTACGAAGTCGAGGCAGCCCCTCCCCAGAGCGCGATCGCGCGTTTGCGCTTCGTGCACGATAGCGAGATCGCGCACGCGGGCGCACTCGACGGCGAGCCGGGGATCGTCGTGATTGCCGGGACCGGGAGCGTCGCGCTCGCAACGGATGACGCGGGGCGAAGCTTGCGTTTGGGAGGCTGGGGGCACGCATTCGGTGACGAGGGCAGCGCGTTTTGGCTCGCGCGGCGCGGGATCTCCTGGGCGATGCGCGCTCGCGATCGCGGCAACTTCGCTTCGCGCGGCGAGGATGCGCTCGTCAAGATCGTGCGCGAACACTTCGGCGTGCGCTCGCTGCGGGAGATCCAGCACGGCTTTGCGAGCGGAGCGCTCACGCGCGCCCGGATCGCGGAGTTCGCGATCGCGCTCGTGCGAGCTCAACAGGAATGCGACATCGCCGGGCTGCTGGTCGATGACGCCGTGCAGCGGCTGGTCGGGCTCGTCGTCTTAGGCGACGCGCGTCTCGCCCCGCGACGCCCGCGACTCGTTTCGTATGCGGGCGGCCTGTTCGCGGAACCCTCGATTCGCGAACGCTTCACGCGCGCGCTCGACAAATCGGCCTACGACGTGCGCGCGCCGCGGCGGGCTCCGGTCGAGGGTGCGTTATTGCTGGCGTATCGGGAAGGGGCCGTCTCGGCGGGTGGTGCAGGAACCTGACGATGGACGTGCTCGAGCGAGTGCGAGGCGGGTTGATCGTCTCGGTTCAAGCGAACGAAGATTCAGCGTTAAATACCCCTGAAACGATCGCAGCGTTGGCGCGCTGCGCGGTAGCGAACGGCGCCGTCGGCGTGCGCATCGAAGGCGCCGCGCGCATAGCGGCCGTCCGTGCCGCGCTCGACGCGCCGATCGTCGGGATCATCAAGCGCGTCCATGCGGGCTTCGAGCCGTACATCACCTCGACGATCGAGGAGATCGGAGAAGCGGCGCTCGCCGGCGCCCACGTGGTCGCGTTCGATGCGACCGAGCGGGAGCGCCCCGGCGGCTACGGCGTTCGGGCGCTGATCAACGAGATCCACCGCCGCGCCCGGCTTGCGATGGCCGACTGCTCCGACGAAGACGACGCGCGCGCCGCGGCGCAGGCCGGGGCCGATATCATTGCGACGACGCTGACCGGATACACCGGCGGCACTCGGGGCCACGCGCTGCCGGCGCTCGACCTCGTTCATCGTTTCAGCCGCTTCCATGAGTTCGTCGTCTGCGAGGGCGGCGTCGGTGATCCGGCGAGCGTCGCTGCGGCGTTCGCGGCGGGGGCGAGCGCCGTCGTCGCCGGCACCGCGCTCACGAACATCGACGCGCTCGTCTCGCGCTTTGTCGCGGTGACGCCGCGCGCGATCGCGCCCTAACGGGGACGCCGCTTGGCGGCGCGCCTGACCGCTTCGCCGATCCACGAGAGGGGATAGGCGTCCGCTTCGCGCGATGCCCACTCGATGTGACGGCGCTCACCCGTCAGCTCGTACAACTTGAGCGTGGCGCGCGTCGCGCGCCACGAATAGCCGACGCTCACCCAGAAGTCGAAAGCCCGCCCGATCAACTCGACGGCACGCTGTTTCATGCCGCTCGCGGCCGCGATCAGCCCGTCGACGTAATCCTCGTAGGCCGACCAGCGCGCATCGGAGCGCGCCATCAGGAAGTGCGAAACGGCCTCTTTGGTCGATCGATAGCGCTGTAGATGCATCTCGGCATCTCGCGGGCGCCGTTCGGCGAGCAATTCTGCGAGCATCAGCAAGCCCAAGCGTTCCTCGCCGGGGAGGTGCGTCCAATCGAGCGCGTTGGCGATCTCTTCCGCCCGGCGGATCTCCGCTTCCGCATCGAAATCCACCAGCAGGCGGCGGCCCCCAAAGTCATCGATGAAAAGAACCCGGTCCAGGCGCGAGACGAGTTCCCATCCCTCGGAGGGGATGACGTTCTCAGCGCGCTCGAGATAGTCGAACGCCGAGAGGGCGTCGCTGCCGAACGAGCGCGAATAGGCGAGCGCGCGCAGGATGTGATACAGGGCGACGGCCGTCTCATCCGTCCAATCGATCGATTCGGTGCGTTCGGCCAGGCGTCGCGCGACGGCGGGAAGATGAAAGTCCGCGATGACGCCGGAGATGTTCTGGAGGATGGACGCCTCGAGCCAGACGTCCTCATGCTGCAGGCGGTCGAGCTGATGCAGCGTGTTTTCGAGGATCGAAAGCTGTTCGAGGTATTGACCGCGGCTCGCTGCGCTGAAGCCCACGATCTGTGCGGCGGAAGCATACGTGGTGCCGTTCGACGACGCCATCGCCGCGCGCGCGAGCATCTCCGCGCGGACGATGTCGCGTTCGGCCCAGGCGTGGACCGCTCGATAGAGCTTCACCTGGAAGGGCGCATCGGCGTCGCCGGCGCGCGCTACGAGGTCCGCCGCCATCTGGATGCAAGCCTCGGATTGCGCCATGTTCCCCAGAGCCAGTTCGGCGACGCTCTCCAAGAGGTGCGCGCGCAGCGCGACCTCCGTGCTGTAATCCTCGCGATTCTCGAGAGAGCGCAGACCTGCGAGCGCCTCCTGCGGGCGCCCCGTCCGCGTCAGAGCGGTTGCGGCGAGCAGCGCGTACTCGGCGGGAAGTTCATGCGCACCTTGCGCGCGGTGCAATGCCAACAGGAGCTCGTTATAACGGCCCCTGCTGAACAAGGCCTTCACCGTCGCTGCGGATGGTAGCGCGCCTTCACTCACGTCAACTCGAATAACACCCGGCGCCCCCGCCGGAAATGGAAATACAAGACGGACTTAAGCTCGATATCGGTGTGAGGTCCGGCCACCCTTAGGCGAGATACCGAAGCTTTACGTTCTCCTGTGCCTGTGGCCGGCACGCGAGACCGCATCGCTGAGCCAGGAATACGGATAGCGCCGCGACTCCCTGAACGCCCAATCGATATGCCGCTCTTCGCCGGTCAATTCATACAGCTTGATCGCTGCCCGCGTGGCCAACCACGAGTATCCGACGTCATCCCAGAAAGCAAACGCCTTCGCGATGAGCTCGATGCCTCGCTCCTTCTGCCCGTTCGCCGCCGCGACGATTCCCTCGACGTAATCTTCCGTCGCGATCCAGCGTGCATCCGATTTCCCCATCAGAAGCGGCGACATCGTTTCCTGCAGTTTCCTCGAGCGCTCGAGACAGGCAGCCGCGCCCTGCGGGTCTTTGTCGGCGAGGATCTCGGCGAGTAAGAGCAGAGCGAATCGCTCCTCGCCGTCGACTTCGTCCCAATCGATCGCAGCGGCCATCTCCTGAGCACGCTGCAGCTCCAGCGGCAGATCGAAATCTTTGACGATCCGATCGCCGCTCATCTCTTGCACGAGGAAGATGCGATCCAGCCGTGCGACCAGTTCCCAGATTTTGTTCGGCGCGAGTTTGGCGGCACGTTCGAGATACTCGAACGGCAGGAACGGGTCGCTGCCGAGCGAGCGAAAATACGCGAGCGAGCGCAGGATGTGATGCTGCTGCATCCGCAACTCCTCGGGCCATTCGATCGCCTCGGCGCGATCCGACATCCGTCTCGCGACGGCCGGGAGGAAGAGGTTGGAAACGATGCCCGAGATATTCTGGAGGATCGAAACCTCGACCCATAGGTCGCGGTCGGGCATCTCGTCGAGTTCCGCCAGCGCGCTTTCCAAGATCGCGATCTGTTCCATGTAGCGACCGCGGCTCGCCGCGACAAACCCGAGAAACTGTCCCGCAAGCGCGAGCGTCTCCGAATTCATCGAGGACATTGCGCTGCGCGCGAAGGCCTCGGTCGCGGCAAGATCGCGCTGCGTCCACGCTCGTAGCGCGCGATACAGGAGGAGTTGAAATCCGAGTTCGGGATGCCGGCCCGCTTCGATGAGATTTGCTCCGGCCTCAAGCGAGGCGCGCGCGCGTTCGTCATCGCCCAGGATGAGCTCGAGCACGCTACGTTGCAGCAGGGCCTGTACGACCGTTTCCAGACTCGAGTTCGGCGTATCGGCGACCAATTGGAGCTGGGCTAGGGCCTCCTGCGGCCGAGCGAGCCGGGAGAGTGCTTTCGAGAGGAACAGGCGCGTCTGCGCGGAGACCGAGTGCGGGGGCTGCTCTTGGACCAGCGCGACGAATTGCGAATAGCGGCCGGCCAAGAAGGCCGCGCGTGCTGCGCGCTCCCAAGAATCGTCGCCGTTCTCGACAAGGGCCATAGTCCGCCACATCTGCAGCCCCATCGAAAGCTAAACGCTGCGGCCGCACCTGGCGGCTTCGGCATCGCGGCGGGCAAGTCTTAGGGCGCCCTTGGGGGCTTTTGAGGCCGAGCAAGCGGCAGCCTGGGCCGCCCGCCTCGCTTATTTCGGGCGGTGTCCGGCGCGGGAGACCGCGTCGCTGAGCCATGAGTACGGGTAGCGCCGCGACTCGCGGAAAGCCCAATCGATGTGCTTCTCGTCGCCGCCGAGTTCGTACAGTTTGATCGCCGCGCGCGTGGCCCGCCACGAATACCCGACGTCGTCCCAAAATGCGAAGGCCTTGCCGATGAGCTCGATTCCGCGTTGTGGATCGCCGTTGGCCGCGACGACCGTTCCCTCAACGAAGTCCTCGGTGGCCGTCCAGCGAGAGTCCGCCCGCCCCATCAATAGCGGCGACATCGTCTGCTGAATGCTGCGATAGAGCGCCAGGTACGCGGCTGCATCTCGTGCATGGCTCTGCGAGAGGAGCTCGGCGAGGATGAGCAGGCCGTAACGGTCCTCACCGTGCGTTGTGCCCCAATCGATGGAACTTGCTATTTCTCGCGCGCGCTGCATTTCCACGGCGATATCGCAGTCCTTGACGATCCGGTCGCCGCTCATCTCCTGAACGAGGAAGATCCGGTCGAGACGCGAGACGAGCCTCCACGGCTCCGTCGGAGCGATCGCGGAGGCGCGGTCCAGGTATTCGAAGGGCAAGAACGGATCGCTCCCCAGCGACCGAAAATACGCGAGCGACCGCAGGATATGGAAGCGCTGCACCGTCATCTCGTCGGTCCATTCGATCGCTTCCGCTCGATCCGACATCCGTCGCGCGACAGCGGGCAAGTACATGTCGCAGACGATGCCGGAGATGTTCTGCAGGATCGAGACCTCGATCCAAACATCGCGCACCGGCAGCGTGTCGAGTTCGGCGAGAGCGCTCTCGAGAATCGCGATCTGTTCCATGTAGCGCCCGCGACTTGCCGCTACGAACCCGAGAAACTGGGCCGCCAGCGCCAGCGTCTCCGGATTCATTGAAGACATGGCGCTTCGAGCGAGCGACTCCGTGGCTGCAAGATCGCGCTTCGCCCAAGCATACATCGCCTGGTAGAGGTCCAGGGTGAATTCGAGTTCCGCGTCACGGCTCGCCGCCACCAGCTGTCTCGCCGTCTCGAGGGAGCCTGCGGCGCCTTCGGCGTCTCCGGTTGCAACGCGGACCGCCGCCTCTTGGAAGAGCGCGTGAACGGCGACTTGCGGTTCCGAGGCGCCTGGAGCGGCTAGCGCCGCAAGGCACTTGAGACTCTCTTCCAGATCGCCGATCCTTGCCAAGGCCTTCGCGGCCAGGAGCAGGAGCTGGGGCGAACTGGTGTTCTCAATTTCAGACAGGAAACGTTGATAACGGCCCGCGAGGAAGATAGCCTGCGCCTCGTCGTCCCAAGCGCGATCGACGCCGGCTGCGAACGCCATCAGTCAGCCTGCACGGTGGTTAGCGCTTTGGTGGGGCGGCGCCGCAACGCGACGGCGCCGAGGATCACTTCGAGCACATTCAAGATACGGCGGACCAATCAAAAAACCAGAGGGCAGCCGGTGGAAGGCTGCCCTCTGGCTTTCGGCTTTTCGCGAAAAAAGCTTTAGATCACACTAGGTGCTGAGACGCTTAGAGAATTCCCGACCCGCCAAGCGGAGAGGCCAGGATGCCGGACCCGCCGAGCGGAGAGGCCAGGATGCCGGACCCGCCGAGCGGAGAGGCCAGGATGCCGGACCCGCCGAGCGGAGAGGCCAGGATGCCGGACCCGCCGAGCGGAGAGGCCAGGATGCCGGATCCGCCGAGCGGGGAGGCCAGGATGCCGGACCCGCCGAGCGGAGAGGCCAGGATACCGGACCCGCCGAGCGGGGAGGCCAGGATGCCGGACCCGCCGAGCGGAGAGGCCAGGATACCGGACCCGCCGAGCGGAGAGGCCAGGATGCCGGACCCGCCGAGCGGGGAGGCCAGGATGCCGGACCCGCCGAGCGGAGAGGCCAGGATGCCGGACCCGCCGAGCGGGGAGGCCAGGATGCCGGACCCGCCGAGCGGAGAGGCCAGGATGCCGGACCCGCCGAGCGGAGAGGCCAGGATGCCGGACCCGCCGAGCGGGGAGGCCAGGATGCCGGACCCGCCGAGCGGGGAGGCTAGGATGCCGGACCCGCCGAGCGGGGAGGCGTCGATGTGCAAAAAGGAGAGCAACGCTGACAATAGCGAGAGCGCGAGCATGGAAACCCCTGGTGGACGACGCTTCTGGCTTCCATTGCCCCGCGTTAAAAACGTTTACTCCGTTAACTAGAGTATACGGGGTAGGCGAGCTATCTGACAAGGTGGGGCGAGCGACTGAGTGCGGGCGCACATCCATTTCGAAAAAGGCAGGACCTTCCGGTCGATACGGCGGGTTGCGGATTCAGGACGGAAGTCCGGCGTGACTGTCTAAAAATGTAGGCGGTCCTAGGGTGCCTTTTTGGATCGGAGCGCGCGCGTTTCAGTATGGCCCAAGTCGTAGAGCCTCCTCAGAAACATAATCTGGGCCCCGGTTTTTGGCCGGTGACGATCGCCATGACGATCTTCAACGTCGCCCTCGGCTTCGCGATCGGCGCAGCCCCTCTGGACCGGTTTCTGCCCGAGGCAGCTCGACCCGCGGCGGAGATCGACTGGCTGTTCAAGTTTATGGCGATCTTCGGCTCGGCGATTTCCATCTACGTGTGGGGTTACCTCATCTATTTCGCCGTCGTGTTCCGGCGGCGGCGCGATGAGCCGTTGACCTCGCTTGGGATTCAGGTTCACGACAACGTGAAACTGGAGTTTTGGTGGACGCTGATTCCGACGATCATCATCATCGTTCTGTCGGTGCTCAGCGTGCGCGTGTGGGCGCAGTTGCAAAATCAGCTCGGCGACGTGTTGACGATGGAGGCGATCGGCCACCAATTCAATTACGAATTCCGCTACCCTAACCTCAAAGGCTCCGTCTATCACGAAATGCACGTGCCTGCGGGGACGCCCGTGACGTTGCACGTGACGTCGACCGACGTGATCCACTCGTTCTGGGTTCCGGAGATGCGCCTGAAGGCCGACATGGTCCCGGGCCTCGTGCAGACGTTGCGCTTCACGCCCGAGCGGATCGGCACGTACAGAATCATCTGCACGGAGTTCTGCGGCGTCAACCACGGCCAGATGTTCGACTCGCTGCACATCGATTCGCAACAGGACTTTCAAAGATGGCTCGGCGTTCAGCAGCGTAACGCCGGCGCCGCGGGCGCCACCCAGGCGATTCCATTCACGCAAGGGACCGTCGACGCCGGCCGGGCGCTGTTCGGGCAGAAATGCTACGCTTGCCATTCGCTTGGGCCGTTCGAGCAGAAGATCGTCGGTCCGGGCCTCGGCAATCTCACGCGTGATCCGAACCATCCGATGCTCGTCGACGGCTCGATCCCTTCACCGGCGAACGTCGCGCGCATCCTCAAATACGGCTACAACGGGCCGCAGGGCATCATGCCCAACGCGCAAGCAAACGCGCTCTCCAACTTGGACATCGCCAACTTGACCCGGTTCATCCTCAACCTGCCGACGCAGACCTCGAAGTGATTGGGGGAAAACCCACGTTGTCCGTAACCACCATCGACAAGTTCAAACCCCGGCCCCACGGGCACGAAGATCACATTCATCCCGCGCCCGAAGGGTTCATTCGCAAGTACATCTTCACGATCGATCACAAGATCATCGGGCTGCAGTACTTGATCACTGGGTTGCTGTTCTTCGTCATCTCGGGTTTGCTCGCGGAAGTGATCAGGCTGCAGCTGCTGAATCCCGATGGACGCCTGCTCAGCGGGCAGGCGTACAACGGCGTTTATAGCGTCCACGGCTCCGCGATGGTGTGGCTGGTCATCATTCCGGTGGTGACCGGCGGCTTCGGGAATTACATCATGCCGCTGATGATCGGCGCGCGAGACGTCGCATTTCCCTGGCTGAACATGGCGAGCTTCTGGATGTTCCCGCCGGCCGGCGTCCTGTTGTTCTCGTCGTTTTTGGTCGGCGCGCCGGATGCCGGCTGGACGGAGTACCCCCCGGTCTCGCTGCAGGGGCCGCCGGGCACGTCGCTGTGGTGCGTGGCGATCTTTCTGATCGGCATCAGCGCGACGCTGACCGGCATGAACTTCATGGTGACGATCGTCAAGATGCGCGCTCCGGGCATGACGTGGACCCGCATGCCGCTCTTCGTGTGGGCGACGTTCGCCACGGCAGCGATGAGCATGGTCGCGACGGTCGCGCTTTCGGGCGCTCTGCTCGCGCTGTTCCTAGAGCGCACGTTCGGCGTGCCGTTCTACGATCCGGCGCGCGGGGGCAGCCCGCTGCTGTGGCAGCACATGTTCTGGTTTTATTCGCACCCAGCCGTCTACATCATGATCCTTCCCGCGTTCGGGATCATCTCCGAGGTCTTGCCGACGTTCTCGCGCAAGCCGATCTTCGGTTACAAGATGATCGCCTTTTCGTCGGTCGCGATCGCGGTCGTCGGCTTCATGGTGTGGGCGCACCACATGTTCACGAGCGGGCTCGCGCCGTGGCTACAGCTCCCGTTCATGATCCTGACGCTCTTCGTCGCCGTCCCGACGGGGATCAAGATCTTTTCATGGCTGGCGACGATCTGGGGCGGAAGGATCTGGTTCTCGACCGCGATGCTGTTCGCGATCGGGTTCCTTGGGACGTTCACGTTCGGCGGGATCACGGGCGTGTTCTTGGCGTCGGTGCCGACCGATTTGCACGAGCACGGGACCTATTTCGTGGTCGGGCACTTTCACTACGTGCTCTTCGGAGGCAGCGTTTTCGGGATCTTCGCCGGCCTGTATTATTGGTGGCCGAAGATGACCGGCCGTCTGCTCAGCGAGAAGCTCGGCCGCTGGCACTTCTGGACCGTGTTCATCGGCTTCAACGGAACGTTCTTGCCGATGCACTGGCTCGGTCTGCTGGGCATGCCGCGCCGCGTCGCGGTCTACGATCCGCAGTTCCAATTCTGGAACGTCGTCGCATCGGGCTTCTCGTTCCTGATGGCGATTTCGACGCTGTTCCTGTTCTACAACATGTGGTGGAGCTTGCGGAAGGGCCGGATCGCGGGAAACAATCCTTGGGGCGCTCGCACGCTTGAATGGATGATCTCCTCGCCGCCGCCGTATTACAATTTCAAGACGATCCCGGCTGTGCTGAAGACGCCGTACAACTTCGACGAGCCGTTGCCGTACCTGGGCCTGGACCCGCCGCCGCCGAGCCAAATGCCGACGCCGGCGCCGGAACTCGTGTGGTCCTAGCATGGCGGTAGCAGCTGCGCCCGACGTCCGCGACCCGGTGGTCATCCGTTACAACGACGTCGACCCCGTCTACGCGCAAACGCGCGACATCCGTCTGCTCGGCTTCGTGTTCTTCTTGTTCAGCGACGTCGTGCTGTTCTCGATGTTCATCTTCGCATACACGTATTTACGGAACTCGGTCCCGAACTGGCCGCCGATCAACTCCGCCGGCCAGCAGCTGCCGCGTTTCGACACGTCGTTCGCGGCCGTGAACTCGGTCGTGCTCTTCGGTTCGGGCGCGACGATGCATTTCGCGCTCGAGAGCTGGAAGCACATGAAGGTCCGCGCTTTCAACGGCTGGCTCTCGGCCACGATCGTGCTCGGCGTCATGTTCTTGTGCGGGCAGGCCTACGAATACAGTCAGGCCGCGATCACGTGGGCGGGGAGCACGCTCGGCGCTTCATTCTTCACGTTGACGGGCTTGCACGGTTTTCACGTGCTGATCGGCGTCATCTTCCTGCTGGTCTTGATGGTGCAGGCGAATTCCGGCACGTATACGGCCTCCAAGTATTTCGGCTTGACCGCCGGCACGCTCTACTGGCATTTCGTCGACGTGATCTGGGTCGCGCTGTTCTTCCTGTTTTACCTATGGTAGGGGTGTAGGGCATGTCGCTAGCGGTCATCGAGCGTGGAGTTGCCCTGATCGGCGCCGTCATCGTGATGGTCACGACGAGCATCCAGCTCAAGAACGATTGGCGGACGACCGGGCTCGACAACACGGTCACGAAGGCGTTGCTCGGGCTGATGGCATTCGGCTGCGTGCTGGTGATTCTCGCTGCAACGGGCGTGTTGGGCGGAGGAGGCTAGCCTATGTACGATCCCAAGGACGAGCGCGGCGTTCCAATCTCCGGCGGCATCCCGCTGATCGTGCGCATCGCCGTCTTTTTCGGATTAGCGATGATCATCCTGATGATGGGCATCGTCGTGTTCGGCTCCTCGATCAACCACCGCTGGCCATCCTCGACGACGCTCAAAGAACCGCTACAGTAGCCGCCGCTACTGAGCGGATCGATCGCGTTCGAGTTCGAGTTGCGCCATCTCGCAGCTGAGAACATCGGTTTCCTGGTCCGCGCCGTCGCGAAGGACGATTGCTACACCCGCAGCGTTGTCGCAATTCGGCTCGCTTGCAAGCGTACCGCTCGTTGCAACATCGAAGTCCGGGCTCGCGGCACTATGCCCTGAGCTGGAGATGAAGATGGCGAAGGTCGTCGCCTCGCCGAGCCGGATCTCCGCGGTCGTGCGGAGCGGCGGCACGTTTTCCTCCAGCCGGACTGTGGAAGCGACGGCGGCCAGCGGGCGGTAGCGATAGATCGAAACGATGCTCTGCGCACCTTGCCGCCGGACCTGGATCGTGGCTCCGCTGCTTCCTGGCCCCTCGTTCGTGGCGGCCGCGATCGCGCGGGCCTCGCTCACGAGCGCCTGAAGCTCGAGCGCAGTCGAATGAATACGCCCCCGCGGCCGCGCGGTCAAGATGAAGAACGTGGCAGCCAAGGCCGCACAAAGCCCAACGACAAGCATGAGTTCGAGAAGCGTAAAGCCGCCTTCTCTGCGCAAAGAACTGGCTAGGAGCGCTCTGCCGCGAAAAGGCAGGGCACGGGGCAAGGATTCTCTCAACTTCCTGAGACGCTCAACGGACCCCCATTTGGCGCGCAGTCCGTTTCGATTCCGCCCTCACCGTAGCCATTAAAGGCAATTACGTATATCTGCGTCTTGGGAATTCCAGTAGCGGGCGATCCCAAGGCGGCGAGGTCAATGGAATATGTGATGGTATGGCCGGAAATGTTAACTGGAGCATCGCCGATCTTGAGGCCGCTCGTGTCAAGGATCGGATACGATCCGTCCGCGTTGCGGCCATTGTAGCCACCAGCGTCAACGAATGCATCAATGCTCCCGATATTTGGCGTGGGGGAACAGGCTGCCTCGGATATGCCGGTCGCGTTAGTTCCGTCTTTATTGATGAGAATCTCAACACCTAGGCGGCCCGGATTGTTGGCGAGGGGCTGACCGGGCGCCGGAAGAGCGGATGATACATCCTGTAAGAAACTAATCGCGACCTGGAGCTTCACGTATTCGTTTCTAAAGGGACCCTCGACAAGTGTCGACTGAACTTGCGTGATATCCCACGCAACGCCGGCTGAGGCCGAAGCATCGCCCGTCGGGTCAGTTTGGGTCACAACGATGTTGTGCGGCGGTATCGCAAGAGCAGAGGTGTCGTTGCTTGAGTTAGTTCCGCCGCCGCAGGCCGCGAGCGCGATGCAGATCATCAGCAGTAACGGTAGCCTGCCCAAGGTGCGTGCTGTTTTCATTCGGTCCAACTTCCTAAGTCCGAGTTTCCGTTCTGCCAATGCGTTTGCGTTGAGAAACCGTTCGCGTCCACCGCGTTATCTGGTTGGCATGGCAGTTCGAAACCCGGAGCGCCTACGCCCCAGGACGTGCCTTCGTTCCCCGGGGGGGCCTGCGGCTTCGTGGTGTCGTTGATCGTGCTGCACGTGATCCGAATTTTGAGGGTTGAGTCTCGGTACTCGTCAGGCCGCACGACCGAGGGCGCGAGAATATCGCCAACTTGACCGTTGCTCATGGGTATCGCCGGTGTTCCACTTGTGTCTCCTTGTGCGGAGGAGGCGAGGCCGTCGACGGTGGTCCCGTCGCGTACGCCGCTGATGATCGCGTACGGGGCGCTGTTCAAGACGCGGTACGTCAGGTAGCGCGTGCGCGAGCCGAGCATCTTGTCTGATTGGCGTGCGTAGAGTCGGACAGTCACCATTGCGGATACGCGCTGCTCGTCGATGACCGCGGATTGCAGATTGAGCGCCACGTCCGTTCCCGGGCCGCCGGCTGTACCAGCCGTCGTGGCGCCCGTGATGCGCGCGGCGACATCGTACGTAAACGGGCACTCGTCGCTTGGGACGCTCTGGGCGCAGACCGATCGTCGCGGCGAGCGGCTCTCGTCCGCCCCGATCGGCCAGGGGCCCGCCGCCCCCGCATGCTTGACGTAATACTGCATGCCCGCTGTTAAGTCGGCGACGCCGTCGCTGCCGGCGGCCTCGAGATAGCGCGCCACAGACGATTGCAGCGCGAGCTTCGAGGCGACGACGGCCTGCGTCAGGACCGTTCCGGTGAACGCTAGGATCAACAAGGCGACGACCATCGCGTACATCAGCATTGCGCCGTGCTCCGTTTCACGGTGCGCTCGTAGGCGGGAGCGCGCCGGAAGGCGGTTCGGAAGCAACGGGTTGGCTCGGCGCCGCACCGGGGCACGCAGTCGAGCGAGCGTGCGTGGCGCACCATTGCGGAGGCGGCGTGTCGGCAGGCCGCGGCGAGGGTGCCCAGTCGACGGGCGCATCGGCGGGCCAGCAGCGCTCACCGGTCCCCGGATTCGCCCAGCACGGCGGAGGCGTATCGACGAGCGAAGCCGGCGTCTGATACGGATTCGGAACGGCGAAAGCGGCGACGCGACCGGGCAGCGTCGCATGCGCGCGGCAGTAATCGAGGATCGCCTTGGGTTGCGCCGCCGGGTCGTTGCGCAACGTGCGATAGTCCGTGTGAGGATCGCCCGGATCCAGCCCGTCACCGCCGTCGCCGCCGTAGATGGCGTAATCGCACCAGACGCGTGGACCGGTCGCCCAATCGTCGTATGTGATGCTCGCGCGGCCACGGATCCAGACGTGGCTCTTGCCGGCGAGCCCGAACCAAAAGCGGTGCGATTGATCGACGCGGTACAGCACCGTGTGGTACTTGATGTTTCCGCCGACATAAAAGCCGGTCGGCATCGTTCCGGCGCCGATGTGCACGACGCTCGAGGATGTAGCGTTGGCAAGCTGAATCTCGACGATCCGATTGCCGCCGATGAGCCCCGCCACGTTCCGCCCATTCGTCGGATCGTTCAAGCTGACGGGCTCGCCGTTCGGCACGCGCGAGAACAGCGCGGCGTAGCGATTCTTCGCAGGGTCGGCCAGGTCGTTCGCCTCGATGACGCGCGCGCTGAACGTGCTCACGCCGGGGATCGCGGGATAGCTCGCGGTCGCGTCGATCGTTCCGCTGCGCGGATCGCGCACGCCGACGGCGTTCGTTCGCGGATCGTAATCGTAGCGACGCAGCGTCGAATTCGTGCGGTCGTACGCGTAGCGCCAGAAGACGTCGCGATTTGCCTGGCCCTTCGCGTAGAAGTCGACCTCATGGCCGTCGGCATTGGGCTCTCCGTGAAGGTCGAACGGCGGAACGAAGACGGCGGACGCGGTCGCGCTTTCGGCCCGAAAGGCCGCGGCCTGCCGGTCGATCGCGCCGGAACCGCGCTGCGTGGTCGCGGCGGAGCGCATGACGTTGCCCGTGACGACGACCGCGGCGAACGCCGTCCCCATCATCACGACGAACAAGGCAGCCGCGATCATCGTTTCGATCAGGGTGAAGCCGCGCTCGCGCTGTGATGCCGTCATTGCAGCACGCGGCAGCCGTGCGCGAGCAGGCAGGGCGTACGGCACCCGATGGGACTCGGATTGCAGCCGCCCGGCGCGGTGCCGGAAGGACCGCCGGGAACGCCCGCTTCCTGCAGCGGGGGCGGCGTGGACAATGGGAGGACGCTGCCCGGGGCGGGAGCCTCTTCGACCAGCGTGGAGTGCATGCTGACGGAATTTCCGGAAGCATCGCTCACGGTGACGGTCGCGGTGTAGCCGGCTTCGCTTGCGTTCGGCACGACCGCGGCCGTGACGTTCCGCCGTACGCTCGAACCGTCGGCTTGCGGTTCGTCGAACGAAAACTGCCGGGGCCCGGCCGCCGCCAGCGCGGTCAACTCGGCGGGATCGTATGCGGTTGCGGCTCGAAGGTCCGCAAGCACGTTTTGCGCTGCTTCCGCCAATGCCGAGCGCGGCGCCGCGCCGTTCGCGGCGCGCACCGCGGCGGTAACGGCTCCCAGCGCACACAACAGCACGACGGTGAGGATCCCCGCGGCGACGAGGGCCTCGATCAACGTGAAGCCGCGCTCGTGGTCGCGCGCTGCGGCGAGGCTCATGCCGCGGCTAGTACCCGGTGCGCCTCCCCACCGGACACGCCCGAGCGATCAGCCGCGCGCCGTTGCCCTCTCGGGCGGAGCCGTTGCTTCGTTCCGCGCTGCGGCGTCGCGCCAGCGCAGGACGGCGTCCGGAACGCCGGATTCGTACGACGGGAAGCGCGGCACGAAGCCCGTCGCGCGCAGGCGCGCGTTCGAGAGCCGGTTTTCATACGTGAGGCTCTCGGTGATCACACGGCCCAGCAACACGCGGCAGGCGATGCGCGGCAGCGCGCGCGTTCTGTACGGCACGCCCATGACCCGCGCCGCGAGCCTCCCGAGGCGCTCGATCTCCACGGGCGCATTGTCGACGACGAAATAACGCTCGCCGTTCTCGCCCGCATCGAGCAGATGCAGCAGCGCTCGCGCACAATCGTCGACGTGCACGAGCGAGGCGATCCGGGGCCGCCCGCTCAAGCCGACGATCGCCTTGCGGGCGTGCAACGGCGCGAGCACGTACTCCGCAAACCAAGAGCCCGGCCCATAGACCCAGCCGGGGAACGCTTCGACGATCGGCAAGCCGCGCCGGCGCTGTTCGCGCAGCGCTTCAATCGCCGGCGCAAGGTACGGCCCCCAACCGCGCGGATGCGGAACCGCGCGTTCGTCGTGCAGCCGCTCGCGCGCGAGATCGCCGTAGTAGCTCGTCCCGGCGACATAGACGATGCGGCGCACGAGCGCCGGATCGAGCGCATCGAGCAGCGCGGCGTCCATCGCGAGGCGCTCGTCGCGATAACGCCGCGCGCGCGCATCGGTCACGCGGCCGCCGAACGTCTGGGGCTGCGCCAGGTGCACGACGGTGTCGGCATTCGCCGCCGCCGAGCGCCACGTTCCGCGTTCGTCGCAGGCATCTCCGATCACGCCCTCGGCCCCAAGGGTTCGCAGCCGCTCCGCCGAGCGCTCGCTGCGGGCCAGCGCGCTGACGCGGTAGCCGGCGTCCACCGCCGCGCGTACGAACGAGCGGCCGATGAAGCCGCTGCCGCCCGTGACGAACACCGACTCCATCGGTGCTACTCGTGCAGGCTCGCGCCGATCCCGAGCGCCGGGAGCGCGCTCGGCAGCACGCCCGTCGCGCGGCCGTCGATGCGGTGAATGCCGCCGTACCGGCTAAACTCGACGTGCGCCGGATAGATGCGGTCCGGGAGCGGGAACTTGCCGTACGAACGCCACTCGCCGAGCACGGCCCCATCGGCGGAGAGCACCGCGACGTAACCGTTCTGGTTCGGCTCGCTCGGCTCGCCGGGGCTACTGCGGTAGCGGACGTAGCCGTCGACGATCAGAAGGGGATCGAATGTGCTCCACAGCGCGCGGCTCGGCTCGATCATCAGCGCGGCGGCATAGATGGCGAACGAGATGAAGCCGAGCGCGAAGATCGGCGCGAGCACGATCGCCGGCGCGTCATCGCGCTGCAGCCGGACCAGCGCCACGACGAGCGCCAGGAAGACCGAGCCGACGATCACGGGCTCGATCGCGATCAACAGCCGCCCGAGAAATCCGTTCCACACGACGCGCCTCTCGGGAGCCGTCCACGGCCGGCTCTCGACCGAATGTTCGGGCCACGTCGCGCGGGCGAGCATCCACGCCTATTCGGTAGTCCTAACTATCGTCCTAGGCGTTCTTAGCGCCGTTTGCGCGGCCGGATCCCCGGCCTTCGGGTCCGAGCACCTGCATGGGCTCGTCCTCTCGACGAATCCCTCGAAAGGCGAGGCCGTCGTGCGCCACGATCCCGTCGCGGGGATGCCCGGGATGACGATGCCGTTCCGCATCGATCCGCCCGAGCGAGCCCGCGCGCTACAGCCGGGGGACCTGATCGACGCCGAGCTCGATACTGCGGGCGATCCGTGGACGCTGAGCCGGATCCGCATCGCGGGCCACCAGGGTGTGACCGGCGCCGCCGCCGGCTCGAACGGCGAGAAGACCCTGCGTAACGTGCGCCGCCTCGTTCTGGGCGATAGCGTCCCGCTGACCGCGTTCGTAGATCAAACCGGCAAGCCGTTCTCGTTCGCGCAACTGCGCGGCAGCGTGACGATCCTCGCGTTCGTGTTCACGCGTTGCCGCGACCCGCGCATGTGTCCGCTGATCGCCGCGAAGTTCCACGGACTGCAAGAAGAGCTGCGCGGGGAGCCGGCGCAGCTCGTGCTGGTGACGCTCGATCCGGCGTACGATACGCCGGCCGTCTTACAGCGGTACGCCGCGGCGCTCGGCGCCGATCCCGCGCGCTGGACGTTCGCGACCGGCGATCCCGATGCGGTCCTCGATTTCGCGGCGCAGTTCGGCGTGACGGCGTTCCCCGACGAACGCTTCGGTTTGATCCATCCCGAGCGCACCGCCGTGATCGACGAGGGCGGCGCGATCCGTCAGTTGATCGACGAGACGTCGTGGTCGCCCGGCGAGATCACGGCGAGCGTTCGCCACCTTCGCAGCGAAGCGTCGAACCCGTTCGCGCGTTTCAATCTCTGGATGTCGCAGCGCGCTGTCGCGCTGTGCGGGAACAGCGTCGCGCAGTTCTCGGGCTACGTGGATCTCGCAGCGACGATCGCGATCTTCGCGGGCTTCGGCTGGATCCTGTATCGCATCGCCCGCCGCATCTTCGCAGCCTGAACGGGATCCGGCGGCGTCGCCGGGCTAGCCCTCTCGGCTCGACGGTTCGGCGAACGCGACGCCCGCTCTCGGTTCCTTTTGAATGGGCGGGCGCCGTTCGAAGATGCGCAGATGGAGAACTCTCCAAGGCCGGCGCCTCGTATCGGCCTGGGCCATGATCGACATGCCCGATCGCACGGATTTCAGCGCGCCGTTCGTGACGACGCAGTCTTCCACCGCGGGCCCCGCCGTTTCGATGGGGCCTCGCATCACCTTCAAGCGTCCGTGCGGAGCATCAACCGAAAGGACCGTCCCCGCGAACCATATGTCGGACCCGCGTTCGCGCGCCGCGGCCGGTGAGAAAGCCGCCGCAATCGCGAGAATCGCTATCACGAGCCCGCTGCGCGCTCTCAACACGGTCTCATCGATTCGAGCCAACGACATCACGGCCGAGAAAGATCGTCACCTCAGATGGATCGGCATTTTCCGCCGAGGGTGGAACGATCGAGGCCGAGCCGCCCAGTGCTTTGCGAAGCTTATTCGAGATCGCCGCGCTTGCGGGGCTGCTTTGAATTTGGGTCGTCTCGAAGTCGCTCGTCGCCGCATTGCCAATATCGGAGACGGTGAATCCTTGACGCCGGAGGTTGGCGGCCACGCGAGCGGCGAGACCGCGAACCGGCGTGCCGTTCTCGAGGTGAACGTGCACATCGCCGGGTTGAGTCACCGGGCCGGTCTCCGCAACATTGCGCGAAAGGTCTCCGAACGTTTGGGCGACGAGTTTTTGCTTCGCCGCCTCGTCGGGCACGATCGAGTCTCCGTAAGCCGGTAAGATCACGTTCCCGGTGTAGGGGACTTGCGCCGTTTCGATGTCGTGCAGCGTCACCTGCGAGAACGCGAGCGCGGCCGAGAGCTCCTCTTGCGTCGTGAAGTCCGTGTCGATGTCCTTGCGGATCACCGCCAGGAGCTGCTGCGCGTGGGTGAGCGTGTTCAACTGGTCGTGCTCCAGCTTTTGAACGATTGCCCGCACGATCTGCTGCTGGCGCATGATTCGGCACGGATCGCTGCACCAATCGTGGCGGAACCGCGCGTACCCGACGGCATGCGCGCCGTCGAGATGCTGGAGACCCGGCTTGAGATGGACGTGCAGATGCCCCCAGTTATCGTCGTAGTCGATGGGCCCGTTCTTCCCGGTTTGCCTCAGCGCGTCGGAATTCTTGACTTCGACGTCGACCCCGCCGATCGCGTTGATCAAATCCTTCGACGTATCGATCCGCATGACGACGTAACGATCGAACGACGGTATCCCGAGCCAATCGGCGATGACGGCTTTCGACTCCTTGATCCCGCCGTCGGACTGCGCCTGGTTGATCTTGGCCTTCTGACCGTCCGGCAAGGTCGCTACCATGTCCCGCGGTATCGACAGCTCGTGCAAGCGGTGGTTCTTGAAATCCAGGCTCAGCGCCATGATGATATCGCTGCGCGCCGACTTCGACGTCTCCTGATCGAGGCGATCGTAATCGTAGTCGAGTCCCACGACGAGCACACGCAGGCGGTCCGTGCCGAAGAGCTTTTCCGGCGCGGGGACCATCGAATGCTCGATCTCTCCCACGACCGCCGACAGAGGGCTGACCGAGTTGGGATTCGAGCGCCGGAACGTCAGCGTTCCCAGCGCGATCCCGACGATCAGCGCGACGAGGAGTGAGGCGAGAATTCGAGGGCGCATTCCGGCGCGCTTTCGTGGCAGGTTCGAGGAGCATCCTGCCGAGAGGCCGTTCCTGGGAAAACCTACGCCGGCTTGGGCCGCTTCCAGGCTGCCGCATCGCGATAGGCGGCCGGATCGTAAGGCGGGTTCCCCCTGCGCGTGAGTTCCTCGGCGGCGAGCGCTTTGAGCGCTCCGAAATCGCGCCTGAACTCGAGAGCTGCGCCCGGGTAATTCGACTTCATCGCGAGCGAATCTTGAATCTGATGCAGCAGGTTCGTGGTCGTCGGCGTGTTCGTGCTACACAACGCGGCGAGCGCCGTGCGATTCGGCTGGACCAGGAACGTCAACGCGGGCGCGTTCCAGTCTTCATCGCGATAGGCGAGAACTTCCTTACGGTCGCCCGTGCTGACGACATAACCGGCGAGATCGACGATCGTGCCGGCGTACTCGTCGAAGAGCGGACGCAACGCCGCCGCCCACGGCCGCCAGCCGTACTCGCTGCGCGGGTGACGGAAGATCGTTTCGATGACCTGCGCGCACGCCCGCCGGTCGCCGATCGCGCCCAGCGCCTCGACCACGGCGGACTCGAGCGCCGGCCGATGGACGCCGTAACGCAAGACCGCCAGCAGCGGTTCGACGGCGCCCGCATCGCGAATCTTGGCGAGCGCTCGCGCGGCTTCGATGCGCACCTCGTCGATTCTGCCGGCATCGGTCACGGCGTCCCCGAGCGCGGCGACGGCTCGCGGATCCTCCAGCCCGCCGAGCGCGCGCGCGGCGAAATGCTGGCCGGGCAGGTTATCCGCCAGCACCGCGATCAGCTCTTCCGCGGCGGCGGGGTCCGTGATGAACTCGAGCGTCTGCAGCAGCGCGTCCGCATCGTCGGCGGCGTGTGCGAGCCCCGCGGCTTTGAGGACCGGCTGGACCACGGGTTGGCCGAGCGCGCCGAGCGTCATCGCCGCGCCGCGGCGCTCCTCGTCGCGGCGTTCGCCCGGGCGTGCGATGCCGAGGATCGCGCGGATGAGGGGATTCAGAGCGGGGAGGCCGATGCGCAAACATTCGTCCCAGCGGCACTTGGCCGCCCAATAGGCGGCCGCGCGTTCGTCCTGACCCGGCTCCCAGCCGAGTTCGTCCAAGGAGCGGACGACGGAGCGCCGCACGTCGAGGGTCGGGTTCAGAAGATCGGCCACGAGGCCGTCCTGGGCGCGCTGGAAGCGCTCGACCGCCAGCGTCGCGTGCATCACCACGACGGGGTCGCTGTCGCGCATGGCCTCGACGAGCGGCTTGAACGCGCGCGGGTGCGCGATCTCTCCGAGCACCTCGGCGGCCGATTCGCGCACGCGGGACGTCTCATGCCGTAGCGCCGCGATCAGCGGCTCGACGGCGGGGGTTCCGAGGCTCACGAGCGCCTCGCGCGCGATCGCGTTGATATCGGGGACGTCGGCGAGCGCCGTCACGAGCGCATCGGCGCAGTTCGCGTCGCGCAGGTGCCCGATCGCGCGGGCGGCCGCGCCGCGCACCGCCGGGCTGCGATCGTCCTTGAGGGCGGCGGCCAGCGCCGGGCCGGCGCGAACGTTGCCCTCGCCGAGCGCCGTGGCCGCGCTTTCGCGCACGACGGCCGACTTGTGGCCCAGCGCGGCGACGAGCGCCTCGACGGCCGGTCCGCCCAGCCGGACCAGCGCTACTCCAGCCTCTTCACGGATCGGCCGATCGGCATCGCCCAAGGCTTCGATAAGCCCGGTGATGTCGCGTTTCATCGACAACTTGTCGATGTTCGGCTTGAAGAACCGCACTGGATGCCCCCGGCGATGCTACGCGGAGGCTTCTTTCGCGTTCAGTTTCCCGGATGCTCCTTCTCGCGGGACTTTAACGCAAGCGTTCCAAACGCCGTCAGGATTGCGATTGCCGCGAACGTGTAATACGCGTGCTGGTATCCGGCGGCATCTTCCAAATGCGAGCCGACGACGCCGCCCGCGAGCGACCCTCCGACGATCTGCCCGACGATCAAGAAGATGCTCAACAGGCCGACGGCGGAAGCCCGCACGGTCGAGGGGACTTCGTTCGTGATGATGTAGCGCGTCGGCGCGCCCAGCAGCGAGCCGAACCCGAACCCCGCCACCGTCAGGCCGGCGATCGCGAGCGGCAGCGAGGTCAGACCCACGCCCACGATGGCGAGGCCAATCGCGGTCAGCACGGCGCCCACGAGCAACACGGCGCGGCTCCCGAACTTATCGAGCGCGCGGCCCGCGCCCGGGATCACCGCGACGAACACGACGGCGCCGATCGCCGCGATCGCTCCGGCAAACGCGTAGGAGAGATGCTGCGCCGCGACGAGCGCTGCCGGTACGAAGAACAGCGCGCCTTCCAGCAGCCCGATCGCGACTTCGAGCGCGTAGGTGACGGCGAGTTGCCGCGTCGCGAAGAGGGCCGGCGAAATCATCGGGTTGACCGCGCGGCGCTCGATCGGAACGAGCAGCACGAACGCCGCCGCTGAGACGGCGAGCGCCGCGAACACGGTGGAATTCGCGAGGACCGCGGCTTGCGCGTCGAGCCGGGTCAAACCGATCATGAGGCCGAGCAGGCCGATCGCAAGCGTGACGACGCCCGCGACATCGAGCGGCCCGCGCACGCGCGAGGCGAGCGTCGGGACGTGTTTGCGCGCCATGACGATCACGACGATCGCAAGCGGGACGTTCGCGGCGAAGATCCAGTGCCACGAGAGGAAATGCGTGAGCACGCCGCCGGCCGCGGGCCCCAGGATCGCCGCCACGCCCCAGATCGCACCGAGAATGCCGAGCGCCGATCCCCGCCGCTCCAGCGGAACGCGATCCGCGATCGCCGCCGTCGCAACCGGGAAGATGCCCCCCGCGCCGATCGCCTGAATCGCTCGCGCGGTCAGGAACAGACCGAACGTGGGCGAGAGGATCGCGAGCACGCTGCCGGCCGCGAAGATCGAGACGCAGGTGATATAGATCGAGCGCCGCCCGTAGGTGTCCGAGAGCTTCGTCATGACCGGGATGCTGACGATGTTCGCGAGCAGGTAGAGCGTGAAGACCCACGCCATGTCGCGCGGCGCGGTGGAGAAATCGCGAGCGAGCGCCGGAAGCGCGGGCGCGAGCACGCTCAAATCGAAGGCGCCCGCGAAAACGCCGAGCCCGAGCGTCAGGAGCAGCGGGACGTTCGCGCGGTCGAACGTGTGCCCCGCGAGCTTCTTGGGAGAAGCAGCCGCAGCCGCGGCCGCATCGGCCCCGGCGCGTGCGGCGGGTGGACGTTCGGTTTCTAACTTCATTTAGCGCGGGATGACGGCTACGAGCCTGTCGATCACCATGACGGCGCTCATCAGCGCCAGATAGACCAGGGAGTACTGGAACATGCTGCGGGCGCGCTGCTTGGTCGGCCCGACAGAGATCATATATGCGTCGTACAGGAAAATCCCGCCCAGGACGGCCGCCGTCAGCAGATACGGGAGCCCCATGACCCCGAGAAAAGTCAGCGACAGCGACGATACGACCAGGATGACGCTATAGGCGAAGATCTCGATCTGGGTCCGGCGGACGCCGTGGACGTTCGGCAGCATTGGGATGTTCGCTTTGTGATAATCGGTCTCGGCCATCAGCGCCAGCGACCAGAAATGGGGCGGCGTCCAGAGGAAGACCAGCGCGAACAGGCCGAGCGCCGGCCCTCCCAGGCCGTTCGTGACGGCGGCCCAGCCCACGAGCGCGGGCACCGCGCCGGCCGCCCCTCCGATGACGATATTGGCCGTCGTCACGCGCTTGAGCCAGAGCGAGTAGACCAAGACGTAGTAGAGCTCGCCGCCCAGCGAGAGCCACGCCGCGAACGGGTTCACGCAGAAGTAGAACAGGGCGAACGAGATCGACCCCGTGATCGCGGCGAAGACGAACGCTTGCCGCGGCGAGATGCGGCCGAGCGGCACGGGGCGCAGCATCGTGCGCCGCATCAGCGGATCGATGTCGCGATCGATCACGCAGTTGAACGCCCCGGACGAACCCGCCGCGAGCGCCCCGGCGGCGAGCGTCGCGACGAAGATGCCCAGCGGCGGAAAGCCGCGCGCTGCCATCACCATCGAGGCCGCCGTCGTGATCAGCAACAGCAGGATGATGCGGGGTTTCGTGAGCTCGAAATAGTCGACGAGCGTTCCGCGCCAGCCGGTCACCTGGACGGGGATCAGGCCGTCCATGCGCGCGATCGTGGAATTCATGCGTTTTGCACCAGACGCGGGGGACGCGTGCGGTCAACCGCGCCGGCTGCGTTGCGCGAACCGGCGCGCGCGGGCTCGCAGGCGGCGGCCGCGGCCGCGAGCGCGAACGCGACGAACGTCGCGACGGCGTTCGCAGCATGCGCCTCGCGCAACGCCGTCGGCAGGAGCCACACGACGTTCGCAGCTCCGAGCGCGATCTGCAGCACGGTCAGCACGCCTCCGGCCGCGGCGAAAAAGCGAACGAGCCCGGAGCCGCGCGCGAACGCGAGCCATCCGGCCGCGAGGGCGGCCAGGGCGAAGGCGCAGGCGCTTTGCCGGTGCAGCATCTGCACGAGTTGCGCCCCATTCGTGCCGAACGCCGTTCCATTGCAATCGGGGAACGTCGCGCAGGCGAGCCCGGCGAAGCTCGAGCTCACGTACGATCCGAGGCACATCGCGATGAACCCGAGCAGCGCGGCGATGCCGAGCGCGACGGCGTGCGGCTCGGCCCGCAAGCGCGCGCCGGCGGGCGGCTCGAGAAAAGCGAGCTGCGCGAGCACGGCGAGGACCGCGAGCAGCAACATCGCGGTGGCCCAGTGCAGCATCACCGAGAGCGGACTGTTCGCGAGATGCACGGTCGCGCCGCCCAAGCCGACCTGCACCAGGAAGACGCAGCCCAGCGTCGCGAGCATCGGCGTCACGCCCGCGATGCGGCGGCGCACGCTCCAGCCCGCGACGAAGAGGCCCAGCACGACGAAGCCTTCGACGAAGGCGACGAGGCGGTGGGACCATTCGAGCAGCACGCCGCCCTCCATCGACGGCACGAGCTTCCCGTTACAGAGCGGCCAATCGGGGCAGGTCATCCCCGCGCCGTTGATGCGCACCCAGCTCCCAAGAATCGCGAGCGCAAAGCCGAGCACGACGGCCGATGCGGCGAGCGTTCGAAACAACCTCACAAACTGCCGACTTTTGTCGGAACGGATTTCATCGCCGCGCGCCTCGAAGTCGTGTATGGCCTGCAAAATACGATCGTTCGGTGTTCCGATGGAGTTTCGTAGGCTTCCTGTAACGCACGGATCGGGCCTGCGGCTTTGCACCGGAAATCTTCGGGCGCTCTTCCGCCATTGCTCGGACGTTCCGTTAGCCCGAGTAAGCACGTCCCAACAACGCTCAGGAAGAGGCCGCCCCAGACCTCGCGCGAACTGCGCTCGCGATGCGTAAGCTGGGAATCATCGCGCTAGCCGCGTTCACGATTTTGCTTGCAGGCTGCCGCGAAGTGCGCGTAAAGGAGTTCGCTCAAGGGACGACGACCGCCGCCAGGACGAGTGAAATCGTCATCGTCCGCTCTGAACGCGCCCTCGAAGAACTCGGTATTCGCGCGCCGATCAACTTCTTGCACGAATTCGGCGTCGTACTCGTCATGGGGCCGCATCGGGAAACGGGATACCATCAAGTGATCGAATCGATTCGAGCCAACGCGAATCGCGTCCGCATCGTCGCCTTCGAACGGCCGCCCTCGGGCGGCGGCGCTCCGACGAGCGAGTACCACACCTACACGCTGTGGATCATCACGAACGCCATCTATCAATCCGGCTCGATCGTGGACGTCGTCACGCCTTCGGGCGATACGATCGCCTCGATGACGTTGCGATAACATGAAACCACAGATCGCGCTCGATGCGCCCACGCTCCGCGCGAACGCGCGCGAGTGGCGCGAGCATTGCGGCGTGCCCGTGCGAGCGGTCGTGAAGAGCGACGGCTACGGTTGGGGTTTTCGGACCATCGTCAACGTGCTCGAAAACGTCGTCGATGCGTTCATCGTGGGTGACGCCGACGAGTTCTTCGCCGTACGCGCGCTCACGTCGCGCAGCGTGCTCACGCTGACGGACGTTCCCGCGCGCGAGCTGGGCCGCATGCTGGATGCGGGCGGCGTGCCCAACGTGTCGACGCAAGAAGGCCTCTCCGCGGTGCAGGCGTGGTCGCGCGCTCGCGGCCGCACGGCGCGCATTCGCGTCGGCATCCGGCCTTCGATCGGCTGGTGCGGGATCGATACGGAGGAGACGGCCGCCTTCGGTGCTGCGCTTGCCGCGACGGGCTGCGAGGTCGAAGTGTGGTCGCACGTGAGCGATCCGGCGGCCGAGGGAGAGCAGCGCGCCGTGTTCGAACGGAGCCTCGCGCTGTTGCGCGAAGCGGGCGCGAACGTCGTCGGCCACGACATCGAAAGCTCGGCGCTCGCGGCCGGCGGCGCAAGCGGTTGCAGCAGCGTGCGGCTCGGAGCGGCGCTGTTCGGTTTCCGGTTCGCCCTCGGCCCGGCGTCGGTGAAGGCCGCGTTTCGCGTGCAGGCGCCCGTCGTCGATCGCATCTCCGCGCGAGGCCAGCGCGTCGGGTACGGCCCGACGTTCGCGCCCGGCGAAGGGACCCTCGCCGTCGTGCGTTGCGGCTACGGCGACGGCTTTCCGCGCGCCGCCGGGACCGACGATGCGATCCTGTTCGTGGGGATGCAGTATTCGACGCTGGTGCGCCCGGAGGGTTTCGCCGACGATTCGATCGCGCTGATCCACGCCGAGACCGATCTCGATGCGCTCGCGCGCGCTGCGCGTTGCGCTCCGCACGAGATCGTGGTTCGGCTGGGTCACGCGGCGCGCGCGCGCTAGCGCATGTGGCGATATCTGCTGCTTGCGAGCGCGATCGTGTTGGGCGGGATCGCGCTCTTCGCGCCGCGCTGGGCGCACGCGCCGCTCGAGATCGCTTCGGTGCGCGCCTCGCCCGGCGGCGCCGCGGGCGCCACGAACGCGCCTGACGAGCGCCCGCACGGCGCACTCAACCTCGAAGCGGCGTGGGCGCTCTCGGCGTTGCCGGAATGCCTGCGGGAGTGCGCGGTGCGACGTGGCGGCGAAGCCGAGATTCGCGCGCGCTTGCCTGCGCGCAGCGAGCGGCTCGCGGCCGGTACGGTCGTGACGAGCGGCGCGTGCCGCGTGATCGCGGGCGCACTCGACGTACGCGTGGAGCGCTCCGGAGATCGCTTGCGCGTGCCGCCGCCCTCCGAGCTCTACGCGAGCGGAGAAGGCCTTGCGCTCGTCGAGCGGCGCCGGAACGTGACGACGCTGCGCACGTACGGCACGCGGCGCGGCGCCGGCTGGGGGGCCTGCCCCGCGCTGCGCTGAGGCTTTCCTGGCCGGCCCGGCGAAACGTGAGGGCGATGGACATCACCGAGGAAGTCTCGCGGCGACGCACGTTCGCGATCATCTCGCATCCGGACGCCGGCAAGACGACGCTCACCGAGAAGCTGCTGCTCTACGGCGGTGCGATCGCTACAGCCGGTCAAGTCGCTGCACGACGCAAGGCGCGCTCCGCGACCTCGGACTGGATGGAACTCGAGAAGGAACGCGGGATCTCGATCACCTCGACCGTCTTGCAGTTCCCGTATAAGGGCTTCACGCTCAATCTGCTCGATACGCCCGGGCACCAAGATTTCGGCGAGGATACGTACCGGACGTTGCTTGCGGCCGACAGCGCGGTGATGCTGATCGACGCGGCCAAGGGCGTCGAGCCGCAGACGAAAAAGCTGTTCGCGATCTGCCGCGCGCGCAAGATTCCGCTGTTCACGTTCATCAACAAGATGGACCGCCCCAGCCGCGACCCGCTCGAACTCCTCGACGAACTCGAGAAAGTGTTGGGGATCGGCGCGTTCCCCGTCAATTGGCCGATCGGCAACGGGCCGTCGTTCCGCGGCGTGTTCGACCGCACCACGCGTGAAGTCCATCTCTTCGAGCGCACGACGCACGGCGCGAAGCGCGCGCCCGTCCGCGTGACCGGCGAACTCGATCCGCAGATCGCGGCCATGACCGATCAGACGACCTACACCGAGTTTCGAGATGCGCTCGAGCTTCTCGACGGGGCGGGTGAACGTTTCAATCGCGATGCCTTCATCGCCGGCGAGGCGACGCCCGTCTATTTCGGCAGCGCCGTGACGAACTTCGGCGTCGAGCTCTTTCTGGACGGTTTCATCGCGACGGCCCCCGCTCCGACGCCGCGAATGGCGACGTTCGCCGGCGGGACCGAGCGCGTGCCGGTTGAACCGGCGTCCGAGAACTTCTCCGGATTCGTTTTCAAGATCCAAGCGAACATGGATCCGCGGCACCGCGATCGCGTCGCGTTCGTACGCGTCTGCAGCGGCCGGTTCGAGCGCGACATGACGGTGCGCAACGTGCGCACGAGCAAGGACGTGCGGCTGACGCGCGCGATGAAGCTGTTCGCGAGCGAGCGCGAAGTCGTCGAAGAGGCGTTCGCCGGCGACGTCGTTGGCCTGGCGAATCCCGGCAGTTTCGCGATCGGCGATACGCTCTGCAGCGGTCCGCCGCTGCGGTTCGATCCGATCCCGTCGTTTGCGCCGGAATTCTTCGCCTCGGTCCGCAGCATCGATACGGCCACCTACAAGTCGTTCCAGAAGGCGCTCGCGCAGTTGCGCGAAGAGGGCGCGATCCAAGTGTTCTTCCCGGCCGGACAGGTGCACAGCGAGCCGATCTTCGGCGCGGTCGGCGAACTGCAGTTCGAGGTCGCGAAGTACCGCATCGAATCCGAGTACGGCGTGAAGACGGCGTTCATGCTGCTGCCGTTTCGCATCGCTCGCCGGGTGCGCGGCGAGTCCGGCGCGATCGCCGCGGCGAGTTGGCCCTCCAACGCGAAACTCGTCGAGGATTGGGCGGGTAGACCGGTCGTGCTCTTCGAGAGCGAATGGAGCGTGGGGCTCGCTCGGGAATGGAATCCCGCGCTGGGGTTCGCGGATTTCGAAGCGCAAGAGGACGCGGATCCGTCGCTGGAGGTTGTTTCGTGAGACGTCTGTGCTCGATCGCGGTTGCAGCCGCGGTGCTCGCGCTGGCCGGTTGCGCGGGCGAGAATCATGCCGAGAAGCTTGCCGATCAAGTGACCCGGGCGATCGTCGCGAACGACATGCGGCCCGTCGCGCCGGAGTTCAACGCGATCGTGCGGCCCAAGCTGATGGAGCGCGAGCGGGTCGGGCGCCTCTCCGACGAGCTGGCGCCGCTCGGGAGCTTCAAGCGCACCAAAGAGAACACGCCGGCCGGCGCGGCCGCCGGCACGCATCAGTTCGTCGCGGAGTTCGAGCGGGGCACGCGCATCGAGGACATGACGCTGGATTCGGACGGCAAGATCGCGGCGTTCCACATCCACCCGGCGGGCGAGAGCGCCGCGCGTTGATGACCGAAGGGCTAGCGATCGGGTTCGACGACGTCATAGCGGCCGCCGCGCGATTGCGCGGCGTCGCGCACCGCACGCCGGTCCTGACCTCGCGTACGCTCGACCGCCTGACCGGCGCCGAGGCGTACTTGAAATGCGAGAACCTGCAACGGATGGGCGCCTTCAAGTTCCGCGGTGCCTACAACCGGCTCGCGCAGCTCTCGCCCGAGGAACGCGAGCGCGGCGTCGTCGCCTATTCCAGCGGCAATCATGCGCAGGGCGTCGCGCTCGCCGCGCAGTTGCTCGGGATCCCGGCCGTCATCTTGATGCCCGAAGACGCGCCCGCCGCGAAGGTTGCGGCGACGCGCGAGTATGGGGCCGAGATCGTCTTCTTCGATCGCGAGCGCTCGCACCGCGCGGAGCTGGCGGCGGAGATCGCGCGCGAGCGCGGGGCGACGCTCGTGCCGCCGTACGACGATCCGGCGATCATCGCGGGCCAAGGCACGGTCGCGCTCGAGCTTTTGCAGGAAGCGCCCGACATCGACGTCTTGCTCGTCTGTACGGGCGGCGGCGGATTGCTCGCGGGCTGCGCGACGGCGGCCGCGGAACTGCGCGCCGGCATCGCGATCTACGGCGTCGAGCCGGAGGCGGGCGACGATTTCGCGCAATCCTTCACACGGGGGGAGCGCGTGACGATCCCAGTCCCACGCACGATTGCGGACGGCCAGCAGACGACCTCGCCCGGTGAGCTGACGTTTCCGATCGTGCGCAGCCTGTGCGCGGGGATCCTCACCGTCTCCGACGACGATCTGCGGGCCGCGATGCGCTTCGCATTCGAGCGCCTCAAGCTCGTCCTCGAACCGAGCGGGGCGGCTGCGCTCGCGGCCTTGCTCGTGGGCAAGCTGGATCTGAACGGGAAGCGGGTCGGGGTCGTTCTGAGCGGAGGGAACGTGGATCCGGTGCGTTACGCCGCGATCCTGACGGGAGGAAGCGGAGAAGCCGCATGATCCGCGCGGTCTTTCGGACGCTCGCCGGGCTAGCGTTCGTCGCCGCGGGCGCTTCGAAGCTGGTCGCGCACGCAACCGCTGCGGAGCAGTTCGCGCGCTGGGGCTTGCCGCAGCCGAGCGTCTTCGCGCTGTGCATCGGCGCCGTTGAGCTGGTTTGCGGGATCCTGCTCGCGCTCGGGGCGCTCACGCGCCCGGTCGCGCTCGTGCTGGGGACGATCATGGTCGGTGCGGTCGTGACGGCGGGCCGCATCGACGGCGGCGTGCACGTGGTCCTGCCAGCGGCGCTGTTTTTCGTGCTCGTGTATTTCGCGTGGAGCACCGGGCGCTTCGCCGAGCCGCGCCCGCCGCGCCCGCCCGGAGTGCAGTAGCAGCTATTTCGCCGGGCGGCCCATTTCGTGGAACTCAGGGTTCGGCCGCATGTCCATCAAGCCCGCCATGCGGTTCGAGAAGCCGAAGAACGCCGCGATCGCGGCGATGTCCCAGATGTCGTCGTCGCTGAAGCCGGCCTCGTGCAAGGCGGCGATCTCGGCGTCGCTCGCGGCGAAGCCGCGCTCGTTCACGCGCGAGGCGAACGCGAGCATCGCGCGCCAGCGCGGCGACAGTTGCGCCGTGCGCCAGTTGATCGCGATCTGGTCGGCGAGGATCGGATCCTTCCCCAGGATGCGCAGCGCCGCGCCGTGCGAGGTCACGCAGTATTGGCAGACGTTCTCGGCCGAGACGGCGACGACGATGGCCTCGCGTTCGCCTCGCGAGAGCCCGCTCTCGCCGCGCATCAGCACGTCGTGGTAATGCATGAACGCGCGAAAGTGCTCGGGCCGCCGCGAGTACGCGCGGAAGACGTTCGGAACGAACCCGAGCTTCTCGCGGTTCTTCGCGTAGATCTCGGCGAGATCGGGCGGCAGTTCGTGCTCGGCGGCCTCGCCGAAGCGGGACGGCGGCGGGGGCGTCGCCACGTCAGCTCTTGCGCCGGCCGGCGGCCGGTTTCTTCGCGGCGCGGCGCGGCCGGAACGGCGGGCCCGCCTTGTATTCGCCGGAGCGGGGGAGCGAATCGTCGACGTCCTCGCAATCGATCGGCGTGAACGCGCGGCAATCGTGCGGGCGAGCCTCGTAGATGCCGCAGTAGAAGTGCCCGGAGCCGCTGCCTTTGAGGAACACGCATTGCGATGCGACGTCGTCGGTGACCTTGCGCAAGTAGCCGACGACGAAGCCGTCGGCGGACTTGCGGCGCACGACGTAATCCTTCAGCGTGCGTTCGTAGCTCAATCCCAGGTGAGCGGCGATCTGCTCCACGTCCGCGCGGCTGACGAACGGCTCGTAGCCGCTGCAACATTCCGCGCACCCCGGCGGGCAGGCGGCATTCTCGGGCATATCGCGCAGGTGCCTGCGCGCGAGGTCGATGACGGCCGCGATCGCACGCACGAACTCGGGATCGTCGTTGTACTTGTACGACCACTCTTTTTGGGTGACCGTCTTCGCGTTGTAGCGGTGCTCGATCTTCTGGTTGTAGGTGATCGTCACGTGCTCTTCGGTGATCTCGATCTCTTGCACGTTGTGCATCGGCTCGAGGTCGAGCAACTCGAGCGTCGTCGGCTGGTCCGTTCGCCGCGTGAATGCACGCAACTCGCGCACCGCCTTGTGCGCGATCAGATCGATCGTTTCTTGCATGCAGGCCCCTTTCGGGGGTATCGCGGGGGCGACCTACGGCGCGTTTGCGCCGGCGTCGAGCGCGACGGCCGTCCAGAACTTCACGCCTTCCGCGAGCGCGGCTTCGTCGAGGTCGAAATGCCCGTGATGATGGGGATAGGCGGTCGAAGCGCCCGCGCACGAACCGAGCGAGAAGTAGCACGCGGGCACGCGTTCGGCGAAGAAAGAGAAGTCTTCGGCGCCCATGTGCGGTTCGGCCGTTCCGACGCGCTCCGGCCCGAACGTGCGCTCGGCAAGCCCGCGGAGATACGCGTTCTGCCCGGCATCGTTGGAGGTGACGGGATAGCGCCAAAGGTAGGCGTAGTCGTAGGTTGCGCCGGCCGCCTCGCAGACGCCCCGCAACACGCGCTCGATGCGCTCGGGCATCCGTTCCCGCACGGCGGCGTTGAAGGCGCGCACGGTCCCCAGCAGCTTGACCGTGCTCGGGATGACGTTGTGGATCGTTCCGCCGTGAATCGAGCCGATCGTGATGACCGCGGGTTCGAGCGGATCGATCTCGCGGCTGACGATCCGCTGCACGGCGCAGACGAACTCCGCCGCGACGAGGATCGGATCGATCGAGAGATGCGGCGCCGCGCCGTGTCCGCCGAACCCGTTGATCGAGATCTCGATCGAGTCGCTCGATGCATAGAACGGTCCCGCCCGAAATGCGAACGTGCCGCTGCGCACCTGCGAATTCACGTGCAGCCCGTAGGCGCGGTCGATGCCGAAGCGTTCGAGCAGCCCCTCTTCGATCATCCGCAGCGCGCCGCCGCGCCCTTCCTCGGCGGGTTGGAAGCACAGGACGAGCGTTCCCGAAAGCTCCTCGCGCCGCTGCGCGATCGCCTCCGCCGCGCCCAGCAGGATCGCGACGTGGCCGTCGTGACCGCACGCGTGCATCGTTCCGGCGACGGTCGAACGATAGGCGGGTTCCGCCTCCTCGGGGAGCGGCAAGGCGTCCATGTCGGCCCGCAGCATGATCGTCTTGCCGGGGCGCGCCGAACGGAGAACGCCGACGACGCCGGTGACCGCGATCCCCTCGTGCACCTCGTAACCGAGCGAACGCAGGCGTCCGGCCACGATAGCGGCCGTGCGCGTCTCCTCGAAACCGAGCTCCGGGTGCGCGTGCAAGTCGCGTCGCGTCGCGACGACCTTGTCGACGAGGGCTTGGGGGAGATCGATCGGCGGCATGGATGTGGGTTCGCGGCGCGAAGCCCGGGCTCATGGCGACGACGATCGGTGTTGATCTGGGTGGAACTCACGTGCTGGCGGCCGCGGTCGCGGATGACGGCGCGATCCTCGAGCGCAGCTCGCGCGACATCGTCGATCACAGCTTCGATGTTGTCGTCGACGCGATCGAGGATACGATCGCCGAAGTCCTCGCGAAGCGCGACGATGCGCGTTCGATCGGGATCGGTTCGCCCGGCAACATCGATCTCGCCGACGGCCGGATCCGCTATTCGCCGAATTTCGGCTGGACCGACGTGCCGCTGGGGGATGCGTTGCGCAAGCGCTTTCGGTTGCCGCTCTTCGTCGCGAACGACGCACGCTGCGCGACGCTCGGCGAGTATCTGCACGGCTCGGGCAAGGGGACGGCGAACTTCGTGTTGCTGACGCTCGGAACGGGGATCGGCGGGGGCATCGTCGCCGGCGGGCGGCTCATCTTGGGCCTCAACGGCGGAGCGGGCGAGATCGGGCACCATCAAATTCGCGCGACCGACGGCTTCCATTGCACGTGCGGCAAGACCGGATGCTTCGAAGCGCAAGCCTCGGGGACGGGGCTGTTGCGCCACGCGTTCGCGGTCGCGCCGTCGTTCCCGCGCAGCACGCTGCTCGAGCCGAAGAAGCCCGGCAAGCCGCTGGGCAGCAAACAGATCCGCAAGGCGGCGGAAGCCGGTGACGCGCACGGCGTCGCCGCCTGGTCACGCTATATTGAAGACCTCTCGCGCGGGCTTGCGAATGTGATCGCGTTCTTGAGCCCGGACGTGATCGCGCTCGGCGGCGGCGTGGCCAGCGCCGGCGACTTCATGTTGCGCACGCTCTCGCCGAAGGTCGAGGAACTCACGACGATGGCGCCGCGCGGCGGCACGAAGCTCGTCGTCGCCAAGCTCGGCAACGACGCGGGCGCGATCGGCGCGGCCACGATGGCCCGCCGCGGCGGGCTGACCGCGGTTGCCGGGGGACCAACGTGAATGCAAAAGTGGCCTCGGCTTTCTAGTTCTTGTCTCTGACCTTGAAGACGGTCCCCGTAGGCATCGCCTATGCAATCTGGTCCGGCGCAGGGACAGCCCTGATTCCTGCCTGCAGTGGGCGGAGTGTCGCTGATTGTATGCGGCGTGCTGGTCATCAATCTATTCTCGACATCATCGGCACAATAATGCCCGCCGTTGGGCAGAGCCGCGCCGTCTTGTGCGAAGACGAACGCCAACTCGCTGCACTAAAGGAGCATCGCCGACCGTGGAACCTTCGACCATCGCCATTCATGCCGGCTTGGCGGAGGGAGTGACCGGGGAGCCGGTGTTGAGCCCGCTGATCCTCGCGACAAGCTTTCATTCCCATCCCGACGCCATCGGTTTTTCCGCCACCGATCGCACCGAGCAGGCGCCGCACTTTTACGGTCGCTGGGGAAATCCGACCGCCGCGGCTCTGGAAGAACGGCTCGCCGCGTTGGAAGGCGGCGAAGCGGCGCTCGTGTTTGCGAGCGGCATGGCGGCGATCAGCGGTCTGTTCCTGCACAGGCTGGCGGCCGGCGACCATCTCGTCGTCTCCGATGTTTGCTACGCCGGCGTTGCGGAGCTTGTCCATGAAACGTTGCCGAAGCTCGGAATAGCCGTCACGACCGTCGATACCTCCGATCTGCAAGCCGTCGCCGATGCGCTGCGGCCCTCGACGCGGCTCGTGCACGTGGAGACTCCGGCGAATCCGATCTTGCGCCTTGCCGATATCGAGGCGATTGCCGCGATCGCCCATGCCGCCGGCGCGGAGCTCTCCGTCGATTCGACGATGGCAACACCGATCGCGACACAGCCCTTGGCGCTAGGCGCAGATTTCGTCGTGCACTCGCTCACGAAATATGCGTGCGGCCACGGCGATGCGTTGGGCGGCGCCGTGATCGGCGGGCGCGCGGCGCTCGAGCGTCTGCGTAACGAAGCGCTGATCCATTTCGGCGGCGCGCTGAACCCATTCGCCGCCTGGCTCATTCTGCGCGGACTCGAGACCTTGCCGCTGCGCATGGCCGCTCATCAAGCGAACGCCGCCGCGGTGACGGCGTTCCTCGAAAGTCACCCGCGCGTCAAGCGCGTCCTCTGGCCGGGCGCGAACTCGCACCCGCAGCACGCTCTCGCGCAACGCCAGATGCGAAATTATTCCGGCATGGTCTCATTTTCCGCCGCGGACGGTCCGGCGCTCGCCCGCCGCTTCGCCGAGCGTCTGAAGCTCGTCGCGTTTGCGGTCTCGCTCGGGAAGACCCGCAGCCTGCTGTTCTATATCCCGTCCGACGACATCATCCGTTCGTCATTCCGGCTCGACGCCGCCGCCGCGCGCAGCTACAAGGAATGGATGGGCGAGGGCACGTTCCGCCTCTCGGTCGGCCTCGAAGCCCCGGCGGACATCATCGAGGACCTCAAGGGGGTCTTGGACTAATGCGAGCCTCGCCGGGATCCAGTGGTTTGTGCCCCGGCGCTCCGGCTCGGCGCGGGGCGAGAGCCTAGCGAAAGTATTCCGAAGTCTCCCATACGACGTACGCGGTCGACCGCCGGTATAAGATCCCGCTCTACGTGAACGCGGGCGTACCGGCGTGGATCGTCAATATTACCGAGCGCCAGGTCGAATTTTACGGCTCGCTTGCGGATCTCGAACTCGAGCACGGCCGCGTTTTCACCGAGCATGACTCCATCGACATCCTCGGTGTCGCCATCGCAGTGGCAGCGCTCTTCTCGGGAAACGCACAAGCTGACCCTTCGAGCGGCTCAGGGTGACAATCTAGCGCCGGTCACACTGGAGCCATGTCGAACGGTCGGCACGCGTCACGCCAAGGAGAGCGAACGTGCGCTTGCGCGCTTGATCGCGACGGCCGTTTCACGGCGTGGCGTCAGCTTTCGCGCTCGATTCGCCGATTCTCTAGACAGTGGTCCCGAAGCGGCACGCAGCCAAGCATCTCAGAACGGCCGTAGCGAATGGCGGAGACAAACATCCCGAACGAACGCGGAATCGATTTCCAGTTCCTGGCCGACAATAGCGCCGACGTCGTCTGCCGCGTCGGGCTCGATATGGTGCTGCGCTATGTCTCGCCCTCGGTGTTCCATGTGTTGGGCTGGACGCCCGAGGAGCTGGTCGGGCAGGGACCCGACACGCTCGTTCTCGATGAAGATCGTCCGCTGCTTGCGGCCGGCGTCGCCCGCAATCTCGCCGCGCGCGAGCCGGGGGCTCCGGTCGTCGTGCGCGTGCGAAAGAAGGACGGTTCGCATGCTTGGATGGAGAGGAACGCGTACGTCGTGCGCGATCCCGCCACCGGCGAGCCGACGGAGACCATCATCATCATGCGCGACGTTTCCGAGCGTCATGCGCTGGAAGAGAGCCTGCGCGCCGCCTCGCGCACCGACGGCTTGACGGGGCTCGCGAATCGGCGCGCCTTCGACGAAAACCTCAAGCGTGAGTGGCAGCGCACCCTGCGCGACGGCTTGCCGATCTCGCTGCTGCTGCTCGACTTGGATCGCTTCAAAGCATTCAACGATCGCTACGGGCACCAGGCCGGGGATGACTGCCTGCGCGCGGTCGCATCTGCCGTGCGGTGTTGCTTGCGGACGACCGATATGGCCGCGCGCTACGCCGGCGAGGAACTCGCCGTCATTCTCCCTTCCACCGATTCCGCCGGCGCCGTCGAGGCCGCCGAAAAGGTGCGGCGGAAGATCGAAGCGCTCTGGCTTCCTCACAAGGAAAACCTGCAAGGCGGAGGCTGGGTGACGGCAAGCATCGGAGCGGCGACGGCGCTGCCGCGCTACGGCAGGACGATCGCGAGCCCCGACAGCCTCCTCTCGGCGGCGGACAACGCCCTCTCTAGAGCAAAGCGAGGCGGACGCAATCGCGTCGCGACGGCTCTGCTCAACTCGCCCAAGGATGACCTCGAGCGGTTTAAATCCGCCTAGACCGCGGCCGTCACCCGTGGACGCGGCAGCGGCGGCACGCCGTCGATCAAGCCGGTCACGGCCATGTTCGCGATCAGCTGCGCGATCCGGCGCGAACTGCCGTGCGGAGCGATCTTGCTTTGCTGGGTGCGCATCGTTTGCAAGCGTTCCGAGTTGGATGCGATGCGCCGCACCGAACGCACGACTTCTTTCGTGCTGAGCGCGACGACGCCGATGCCGTTCTTGCGAACGTAATCCAGATTGCCTTCCTCTTGCCCAGGAACGAAGTCGTACACGACGACCGGAAGTTCCGCGACGCTCGCTTCGGCGATCGTGCCGGGGCCGGCTTTCGTGACGAGCAGATCCGAGGCGCGCATCAGTTCCGGAACGTCTTCACGGAAGCCGAGGATCGTCATCGGCGTCTTGAGCGTCGGGGCCAGTTCTTCCAACTTCGCGCGCAACGCCGCATTGCGGCCGGTGACGACGATCAGATGCAGCGGGATCTTCGATTTCGCGATCGCGAGCGTCGTGGGCAGCAGCTTCCCGCCGCCTTCACCGCCGGCCATCAGCAGCGCGATCGTCTTGTCGATCGGGAGGCCGAGCTTGCGGCGTAATTCCTCTTTTGTGGCCGTGACGTCTTCGAATTTCGGGTGGATCGGGTGGCCGAGCAGCCGCAGCCGCTCCTCGGGGACGCCGCGCTGAACCGCGCGCTGGTAGACTTCGCGTGCCGGTACGACGACCGCATCCGCTTCGGGGATCAGCCAGCCCTCGTGCACGCGACCGAGGTCCGTGATCACCGTGATGACCGGGGCCGTCATGCGCGCATCCGCGCGCGCCCGCAGCGCCGCGTGATTGAGCAGCGGGTGGACGGAGACGATCACGTCCGGCTTGTAGGCGAGGAACAGCTCGCGCAAGCGCTCGCGGTAGAGCGGCTCGCAAAAACGCACGACGCTCTTGAAGCGCCGGCGGCCGTTCGTCGCGTGAAAGAGCGCGCCGTAGATCGGGGGAGCAAACCGCAACGCGGCGCTGTATGCGGGCCCGAGCTGCGAGAGCGGAAACGTGCAATGCGCGGCGACGTCGTCGATGCGATGCTCGAAATGGATCGGCTCGCCGCCCGGCGTGGTGTGGATCTCATCGAGCGCGGCGGTAATCGCCTTCGCCGCGCTGCGATGACCGCCGCCCGTGTCTGAGATCAGGAAGAGGATACGCTTGTCGCTCAAACTGGATTGCCCACTCTTGGTCCCGCCGCTCTACCGAGCGCCGCTGACGCCACGAAAGGCGCGGCGCCGTTCGAGGCGTTTCATTACTTGTCGGCGGCGACGCATCGCGGCGCGAGCCTTGCCGATCACCGCCCGTGCGGGCGCATCGTAAAAGCGGAAGAGGTCGCCGAACTCGACCTCCGGATTCAGATGATGCTCGTTGTGATCCTCAGGCAGCACGATGCCCAGCATCCGGGCCGCGCGCGCGAGCGGCGCCGGCGTCCGCCAGCCGAGCTCGCTCGTGTGCCGCCACCAGACGTGCAACTGGCCCAAAGCAAGCCCCGCGAGGGCGCCGGCCGGGGAAAGCTGCCAGGCGACGGCCGCCGTGAAGAGGTACGGCACCGCACCGAAGAAGCCGTCGAGCAGGACGCCCGGGTCGCGCGAGAGCACCGCGTGATCCCAATACGAGCGGCTGCGATCGTGGTGCGTGCGGAGGTGGAGCTTGCCCCAGATGTGCTGCGGAACGTGATAGAAGAACGTGGAAGCGAAGTCGCCCACGAGCAATACGGCGACGACCGCTGCGCAAAACATCAGCACGACGCCGTTACCACTCTAACCGAGCGCACATTGACAGCCATCTCCCGGGAAGCACCACTCTCGCGAATTGCTCCGCTCCGTCGAAGTCCCCTTCCGCAGGCAAGCGCCGCCGGAAAGGGCCTGCGGCTCGCTCGCAAGATGCTCGGGGCCGTCGTGCTGGTTGCACTCGCGGCCTGCGGCGGCCCGGTTGCGCCGCCTTTGGATGAGGAAACGCAGGCCGGCCTCGTCGCGGCGGTCCGGCTGGAACGGCTCCGCCAGGCGGTCCTCGCGGGGCCGGGGGTGCCGCCCCGGACCGGGCTCGCCGGGGCTCGGTTCGTCTTCGATGCTCCGTCGCCCGCGCCGCCGGTCACGGCCGTCGCCCGCTCGATCATGCGCGCGAACCGGCGCGTCGGCCCGACACAGGCTTTGGAATTCGCGGCCCATGCGATCGCGGCGGCACGCGCGCAAGGGCTCCCGTACGGCTTTTTCTGCGCGACGCTGCTCCAAGAATCCGCCTTCGATCCGGGCGCGCTCTCGAGCGCGGGGGCGGCCGGCATCGCGCAATTCACGCTCCCAACCGCGGCCAGCGAAGGCGTCGATCCCTTCGATTGGCGGGATGCCGTCGGCGGCGCCGCGCGCCTGTTGGCGCGATATGCGAACGCCTACGGCGGCGTCTACGCGGATCCGTACGCTGCTGCGCTTGCCGCTTACAACGCGGGACCGGGTGCCGTGGCGCGCTACGGCGGAGTTCCTCCGTATAGCGAAACACGTGAGTACATCGCGGACATCTACGATCGCTGGTCGCGCATCGAGCGGGACGCGAGCGGCAGGCCCGCGCGCGCGCCCGCGGCGTTCTAGGCGAAGTTTCGCGCGAGGAACGCCTGCACGCGATCCCAGGCGTCCGCGACTTCAGCTGCGCTGAGGTTCTCGCTGCTGTCGCGGAAGAACGCGTGCCCGACGTTCGGATAGATTTGGATCTCGAAGCGTTTGCCCGCGGCCGCGAGCGCGTTCGAGATGCGCGTGACGGCGGCGGCCGGGATGTGTTCGTCCAGGCCCCCGAAAGCCAACAGGATCGGCGCGCGCAGGTCGGCGGCGTCGGCGAGCGCTTCGGGCTCGCCGTCGGGAAGTGGTGCGGCGATGCTGCCGCCGTAAAACGAAACCGCGCAGGCCAGGCCCGGGAGCGTCGCGGTCACGAACGCGACCGTTCCGCCGAAGCAGAAGCCCCAGGTCGCGATCTTCCCGTGGACGACGAACGGTTGAGCGTCCAGCCAGTCGATCGCGGCGGCGACGTCGCGGCGCAGATTCGCCTTGGTCACTTGGCGGGCCGCGGCAAAGCCCACTTCCAGGCCGGCGGGCGTGTAGGGCTCGTTTAGGTCGGGATGGGTGCGGTAGTAGTAATTGGGCGCCAGCGCGACGTAGCCGGAGCCGGCGAGCAAGTCGCTGATCCGCCGCACCTCGGTATTGACGCCGAAGATTTCTTGCAGCACGATAACGGCCGGCAGCGCGCCGTCGCCCGCCGGGCGGGACAGATACGCCGGCATCGGCCGCCCGTCGATCTCGATCGTGATATCCTGGCTCTGCACTTCGCTTGCTCCTTTGCGACCGCGGCTTCGCCGGAACGGAAGGTGCCGACTTGGCTCTCATTGCCGATCGTTTCCTCCTCTATCGCTCGCCCGGCACCGCTCGCGCGGCGTCGTTCGCGGAAGACGTGCGTGCCGGCCTGGACGGCGATCCCAAGCGCCTCTTGCCGAAGTATTTCTACGACGATCTAGGTTCGGCGATTTTCGAGGCGATCTGTCACTTGCCGGAGTACGATCTCACCCGCAACGAGCGTGAGATCTTCGATGCGCACGCGGCCGACATCGTGGGCGCGCTCGGGGAGCCGATCGAATTGATCGAACTCGGCAGCGGGAGCGGGCAGAAGACGCGCTTGCTGATCGAGGCGATTCTGCGGCTGCAAGACGATCTCGTCTACCATCCGATCGACATCTCGGCGGGCGCGCTCGCGGCCTCGGTGAAGACCTTGCTCGCGTCGTACGATCGTCTCTCGGTCAGCGCGTATGCGAGCGATTATTTCGAGGTGCTCGCCGCGCGCCGCATCGAACCGCAACGCCGGGCGCTCGTGCTGTTCCTGGGCTCGAACATCGGCAATTACGCGCCGGTCCAAGCGCGCCGGCTGTTGCACGCGATCGCCGGCGCTTTCAACCCCGGCGACGCGCTGCTGCTCGGCGCCGATTTGAAGAAGGAGGCGCGCGTGCATGAAGCGGCCTACGACGATCCGACCGGCGTGACCGCGGCGTTCAACCGGAACCTGCTGGCGCGGATCAATCGCGAACTCGGCGGCCATTTCGACGTGCGCGCCTTCGATTTCGCGGCCCACTACGACGTCGAGCGCGGCAGCGTCGAGTCGCAGCTCATCTCGAAGAAGGCGCAACGCGTGAGGATCGATCTGCTCGAGCGCGAGTACGCTTTCGCGGCAGGCGAACCGATTCACACGGAGTCGTCGTACAAGTTCTCCATTGAAGATCTGATCGCACTGGCGAGCGAGACCGGCTTTCGCATGACCCGCGACTGGTCCGACCGCGGGGGGCGGTTCCTGGTCGGCTTGCTCGTTCGCGCCTGAGCGCGAGCCGGGCCCGGCCGCAAGGGGCCGCGCGGCGGCGCGCCAAGATTTCGGGATGGGCGCCCCGATCGGCATCACGACATCCTATCGCAACGATCGCGATTTCGGCCCGGTCGGCCCGGCGGAGACGTACGCGCGCGCGGTCCGCGCGTTCGGCGGCGATCCGTTCTTCTTCGTCAACGACGTGGCGACGCTCGACGCGGAACTCACGCGCTGCGGCGGCGTCATCTTCAGCGGGGGACGCGATCTCGATCCCGCGCTCTACGGCGGCGAGCGTTTGCCGAGCGTCGATTCGCCGGATCCGGCGCGCGATGCCTTCGAACTCGCGCTCGCGCACGCGGTGCGAGAACGCGCCGTGCCGACGCTTGCGATCTGCCGCGGATTGCAGGTCGTCAACGTCGCCTTCGGCGGCACCCTGATCGAAGATCTGCCCGCATTTCTCGGCGCGCGCTACACGCTGCATCACCAGCAAGTCAAAGAGGACGGCCGCGAACGGGAAGACTACATGCCCGGCCACCTGATCCAGGTCGAGCCGGCGAGCGCGTTCGCGCGGCTGGCCGGATCCGAGCGATTCCTTTCGAACTCGCTGCACCATCAAGCCGTCCGCACGCTCGCGGCGCAGTGGCGCGCGGTCGCTCGGACGCCCGACGGCACGATCGAGGCGCTCGAGCCCACGTTCGCGCATCCGTTCTATTTTTGCGTGCAGTGGCATCCCGAGATCCTCGTCGCGGACGATCCGGTCAGCGCCAATCTGTTCGGCGCGCTGGTGCATGCCGCGGAGCGGCACCTCACGGGAGTCGCGGCGCCTCCTCGCTGAAACGGCCGGCCCGCCGTTGCGCGGTCCTCTCGACGGCGCGCAACGCGAAATCGGCCGCGATCGCAAGCCCGGCCGACGCGCCCGCGCCGATCGCGAGCTTGGTGTTGTCGTCGGTGCGCAAGCCGTCGAAAAGCAGCACGCCGAGCCCGCCGGCGTCGATCCACGCGGCCAGATTTGCGATTGCGATCGTCGACACGACGGCGATTCGCACGCCGCTGACGATGACCGGGAGCGCTTGCGGCAACTCGACGCGCCGGAAGCTCTGCCCCGCGGTCATGCCCAGCCCGCGTGCCGCATCGATCAGCTCCGGCGGAACGCCCGCGAGTCCCGCGACCACGTTGCGGACGAGGATCATCTGCGCGTAGATCGCCAGCACCACGAGCGCCGTCGGGACGCCGAGCCCGAGCAGCGGGATCAAGAGCGCGAAGAGCGCGAGGCTCGGAATCGTGTACACGACGCCGAGCGCCGCGAGCAGCGCGCCGCCGAGCCGCGGACGGTGCGCGGCGTAGGCGCCGAGCGGCAGCGCGATCGCGGCGGCGATTGCGAGCGCGCCGCCGGTCAGCGCGACGTGCTGGCCGAGCAGTTCGAGCACGAAGGCCGCGTGGCTCGCGAGATACTGCACGGCCGGCGTCCTAGGCCTTGCGGTCCGCGCCGAGCGCGCGACGGATGTCCTCGAAGTCGAGCGAGCCGATCCGTTTCCCGGCGTCGACGACGTCAAGGCGATTCGGGCCCGCGAGCAGCGCGTTGAGCGCCTCGCGCAGCGGGAGGTCCGCGGAGATCGAGCCGCCGCCGGCGGGCGCATCCGGTTGCGCCGCGAGCCGCGCCGGCATCAGATCGGCGCGTTGCAGCACGTCGCGGGTCTGGAGCAACTCGACGACGTAGGGCGTCGCGGGGCGGATCAGCGTTTCGAGCGGTGCGGCTTCTTGCACGACGCGCCCCGCCGAGAGGATCACCAGGCGATCGGCGAGATGCAGCGCCTCGTCCACGTCGTGCGTCACGAAGAGGATCGTCGTGCCCAGCGTGCGCTGGATCCGGCGCATTTCGTCCTGCAGCGACGTGCGCACGACGGCATCGACGGCACCGAAGGGTTCGTCCATCAGCAGCAAGGGCGGCCGGGCCGCGAGCGCGCGCGCGACCCCGACGCGTTGTTGCTGCCCCCCGGAAAGCTCGTTCGGGCGCCGGTCGCGGTAGGTCGCGGGATCGAGCGCAACGAGTGCGAGCAGTTCGTCGACGCGCGCCGCGATCTCGGCACGGCTCCAGCCCAGCAACTCCGGCACGATTGCGACGTTCTCTGCGACGCTCATGTGCGGAAAGAGTCCGATCGCTTGGATCACGTAGCCGATTCCGCGCCGCAGTTCGGTCGCCGGGCCGTCGCGCACGTTGCGGCCGTCGATCTCGATCGAGCCTGCATCCGGTTCGACGAGCCGGTTGATCGTGCGCAGCAGCGTGCTCTTTCCGCAACCCGAAGGCCCGAGCACGACCGCGAATTCGCCCGGCGCGAGCGTCAGATCGATGCCGTCGAGCGCCGCCGCGGCGCTGCCGGGATAGCGGACGGCGAGCCCCCGAATCCGGACGCTCGCGCCGCTCAAACGAACCCGATGCCCGTGAGGAAGTCGTGGGCGACGGCGGCCGGTTCTTGCTTCCCGCCGTCGATCGCGTAGTTCAACTCGCGCATCGTCTTGTCGGTCAACCGTTCGCTGAGCCCGTTGAGGTGGGTCGCGAGCCCCGGAAAGCGATCGAGCGCCTCCCGCCGCACGACGGGCGCGACTTGGTAGACCGGCCAGAAGTGCTTGTCGTCCTCGAAGACGACGAGCGAATCCGCCAAGATCTGCCCGTCGGTCCCGAAGGCGACGACGACGTCGACGCTGCCGGCCTTCAGAGCCCGGTAGCGCAGCGCGATATCGAATAGCTTGACGTCGTGAAAATTGAAGCCGCCGTATGCTTTTTGCAGCCCCGGCAAGCCGTCTTCGCGCTTCGTGAACTCAGGGATCGCGCCGAGCCGCAGCTTGGGTGCGGCCCGGCTCAGATCGCTGAGCGTGAAGATCGAATATTTCTCGGCGATCTCTTGCGTCGTCGCAAGCGCTTGCGTGTTGTTCATCGGCGCCGGGTCGAGCCAGATCAGATCGTAATCGCGCGCGTATGCGTCGCGCACGGTTCGATAGGTCGCGGCGGCGTCGCCGGTCGGCTTCAGTTTCAGTTCGGTGATCAGCGCCGTCCCGGTGTATTCCGGGTAGAGATCGATATCGCCGCGCCGCAGCGCCGCCATCGCGACCTGCGTGCCCCCCAGGTTCAGCTTGCGCGTGATTCGGAAATCGTAGTGCTCGAGCAGCTGGGCATAGAGTTCGCCCAGCAGCAGCTCCTCGGTGAAGTTCTTGGAGCCGACGATCAGCCGTTCGCGCGGCCGCCCTACGCCGCATCCCGCGAGCAGCGACGTCGAGGCGACCAGTCCGAGAGCCGTGCGTCGATTCATGCCGCCGCTTTCCGCGTGCGGGTCGCCAAGACTTGCGCCCGGCCCAAAGCCCATTCTGCGGCGAGTGCCAGCGCCGCAACGCCGAGTGCCCCTTCGAGCAGCTCCCCGACGTCGTTGGCGGCGAGACCGTTCACGATGAATTCGCCGAGCCCGCCTCCGCCGATGAAGGCGGCGAGCGTCGCGCTTGCGATCACCTCGACCGTTGCGGTCCGCACGCCGGCGATGACGATCGGCAGGGCGAGCGGCCAATCGATTCGGCGGCGGATCTGCGCGTCGCTCATCCCCAGGCCTCGCGCGGCGTCCTGTAGTGCGGCCCCGACCGTTCGCATGCCGATATCGGTATTGATGACGATCGGCGGAATGGCCAAGAGAACGAGCGCGGCGAGCGCCGGCGCGAACCCGATCCCCAGGATCGGCAGCATGAAGGCGAGCACGGCCAGGCTTGGGACGACCCGCGCGGTCGCGATCGCGCCGAGGACGGGACCCCGGGCGGGCCCCGCGCGCGAGAGCCAAGACCCCACCGGCAGCCCCACGGCCAGGGCCGCCGCGAGCGCCGCGCAGCACAGGATCAAATGATCGCGCAGATGGATCGCGAAATCGAGGGTCCCGCCGCTCACTTCGGACTTACCTCAGCCATGAGAGAATAGGCCGGTCATGCTCGTTCGGTCGGACACAGGCTCCTCCAGGGTTCCAACGTCGCTGACGGTCCCGCCGCCCCCGCTCGACGATCCGTCGCTGTACTTCAGCCGGGAGCTCTCTTGGCTCGCCTTCAACGACCGTGTTCTCGAGGAAGCCTTCGACGATCGCAACCCCCTGCTGGAACGAGTCAAGTTCATCGCGATCTACGGAACGAACCTCGACGAATACTTCATGATCCGCGTCGCCGGGCTCAAACAGCAGCTCGACGCGGACGTGCACAAGCGCTCGGTCGACGGGCGCCTGCCGGCGGAGCAACTGCGCGCGATCTCGGCACGCTTGCGCCCCTCCCTCGAACGGCAGGAAAAGCTCTTGCGCGAGGTGCTGCTGCCCGAGCTGGCGCGCAACGGCATCAGGATCCTGCGCTACGAGCGCCTCTCGGAATCGGCGCGGGAAGAATTGCGCCGTACGTTCGTCGAGCGCGTCTACCCGGTGCTCACTCCGCTCGCCGTCGACCGGACCCATCCGTTTCCTTATATCTCGAACCTCTCGCTATCGCTGGGCGTCGAGGTTCGCGAAGAGACCCCGCACGGTCCGGTCGAGCATTTTGCGCGCGTAAAAGTTCCCTCGAGCCTGCCGCGCTTCGTCCCGCTCGCCTCGCCGTGGGGTGAAGCGCACTTCGTGCTGCTCGAGGACGTGATCGCGCACAACCTGAACGCGCTGTTCCCCGGCGTCGAGGTCCTGCGATCGTATTGCTTCCGCGTCACCCGAGATGCCGATCTCGACATTCAGGAAGACGAAGCCGACGACCTGATCAGCGCGATCGAATCCGAGTTGCGCAAGCGGCGCTTCGGCGAACCGGTGCGCCTCGAGGTCGATGCCGCGATGCCGCGCGCGATGCGCTCGCTCCTGCTCGAATCGCTCGAACTCGAAGAGCAGGATCTCTACGCGGTCGACGGTCCGCTCGCCGTGAGCGGTTTCTGGTCGATCGCGTTGCTCGACCGTCCGGAACTGCGCGACGCGACGTTCGCGCCGGCCGTCCCGCGCAGGATCCACCTCGCAGAGGATATGTTCGCGGCGATCCGCGAGGGCGACATCCTGTTGCATCACCCCTACGAATCGTTCGATCCGGTCGTGGAGATGCTCGAGGAGGCCGCTGAAGATCCGCGCGTCTTGGCGATCAAGCAGACGCTCTACCGGACGTCGGGCACCTCGCCCGTCATCTCGGCGCTGATGCGGGCCGCGGAGAACGGCAAGCAAGTCGCGGCCCTGATCGAACTCAAGGCGCGCTTCGACGAAGAGAACAACATCCTGTGGGCGCGCAAACTCGAGCGCGTCGGGGCGCACGTCATCTACAGCGTCCCGGGCCTGAAGGTCCACGCGAAGGTGACCTTGATCGTGCGCGATGAGCCCGACGGCATTCGCCGCTACGTCCATTTCGGGACCGGCAACTACAACGAGAAGACGGCTCGCATCTACACGGACTTGAGCCTGTTCACGTGCCGGCCCGAACTCGGCAGCGACGCATCGCGCCTGTTCAACGCGTTGACCGGCTTTACGCGGGCGGCCGTCTACGACAAGCTGCTGGTCGCACCGCGCGACATGCGGGCTCGCTTCTTACAATTGATCGAACGCGAGATCGAGCACGCGAAGGCCGGTCGCACCTCCGGCATCATCGCCAAGCTCAACGCGATCAGCGACGAGGCGATCATGGAGGCGCTCTATCGCGCCTCGCAAGCGGGCGTCCCGATCGAACTGCTCGTGCGCGGGCTGTGCGAGCTGCGCCCGGGCGTGCCCGGGGTCAGCGAGACGATTCGCGTCCGCTCGCTCGTCGGGCGCTTCCTCGAACATTCTCGAATCTTCGCCTTCACGAACGACGGCGAGACCGAAGTGTACATCGGCAGCGCCGATTGGATGGGACGCAATCTCGACCGCCGCGTCGAGACGATCGTGCCGGTCCTCTGCCCCGAGCTGCGCGACCGCATCACCGGTGAGATCCTCGGGACTTTGATGGCGGACGACGCGCAGACGCGCTGGCTTCAGGCCGACGGAACGTACGTGCGCCGTCCGCCTGCGAGCGGCGCCCCGCACAGCGCGCAGCTCTCGTTCCTCGCGGGCGGCCGCTCGACGGCGCGCGACGCGCGCGAAGATCGGACCGTCTGAGGTTCCACGGTTGCCTTAGCCGCCTTTATGTGCGGTTAATCGCGTTTTAACGAGCCGCCCATATATTCAGGTTGGGGTCCCAGTCGGGGCGCCATCGATTGAATATAGGAGAATCCTGTTGCGCTTTTTCACGAACGGCGCAGCGTTGGCTATTGCGTTTTTGCTGGCTGCCGGACCCCTTAGTGCGGCGGCGGCCCAGGTCTCGCAAACCTCAACGCCTGCAACTTCTACTCAGACGGCTGCAACGACCGGCACGATCTCCGGGACCGTCCGCGACACGAGCGGTGCGCCCGTCCCGAACGCCGTCGTCTCGGTGACCGGGCCGAGCTCAGCTACGACCAAGACGGATGCGCAGGGGAACTTCTCCCTGGCGCTCGGCCCCGGAATTTTCACGCTGAACGTTGCGAAGGCGGGCTTCGGGCCGGCCTCGGAATCCGGCTACGCGATCGCGGCCGGCGTGACCCAGAGCGTGGGCATCACGCTTTCACCGATCAGTTTTGAGACGATCAAAGAGATCGGCCGCGTCTCCGTGAAGGCGACGCGCGCGTTCAACACGAGCGCCGCTTCGGTTGCGAACATTTCGCAGTCCGCGTTCTTGGATCAAGGTCAGCTGCAAGTGCAGCACGTGCTCGACGAAACGCCGGGCATCGTCTCCGATCACCCGGGCACGAGCGCCAATAACTCCTCGCCCGGCAATATCACGTTCCCCTCGGTCCGCGGCGGGCTCGGTTTCGAGACGGCCTCGCTGATCGACGGCCACCCGCTCGCCGTCATGGATTACGGCGATTATGTCACGACGTTCCTGAGCCCGTACGTGCTGCAGGACGTCGAGGTCGTGAAGGGCCCCGGCGCCACGTTGCCCGTGAACTACAATGCGATCAACGGCGCGGTCAATTTCCACACGCTCGACCCGACGCATAAGCTCGTCATCCGGGTCGATCAGGGCATCGACGGCTACGGCGGTCTCAACTCGAACTTTCGCATCTCCGATACGGTGCTCAACAACAAGCTGGGCTTCGTATTCGACTACGCGACCTCCGGGACGCCGGGTCCGCTGCAGACGAGCAATTACTCGACGCTCCCCTCGACCGGCAATTCGTTCCTCGGGAACTCGAGCTCGACCGGCGTTCCGATTCCCACGACGGTGAAGACGCCGACGACGGGGACAGGCGGCACGGCAAATCCCGGCATCATCAACAACCCGCCCGCCGGCACGTCGCTCGTCTACTGCTGCGAGAACTTCACTTCGACCTACAGCAACAAGACCGAACTCGCGAAGATCCGCTACGGGTTCTCGGACGCTACCGCGCTCACGTTCACGTACCTCGGCAGCCAGTCGTGGACCGATCAAAACGGCAATCACGGCTACAACTTCAACATCCCGTTCCTCCCCGGGGCGTCCTACACGAGCCTCCCGTCGACGGGATTGAAAGCCGGAAGCCTCGTCAACACGTTCCAAAACGGCTATCCGTTCCCGTATTACGAGATCAACAACGAGCCGATGTTCCAGGGCGAATTCCGCACGACGTTCCACGGCGACACGATCCTAGCGCGCTACTACGGCGCGTCGATCAACCGGCTGCAGTACGACGGCGCGTTCGGCGACATCACGGAGCCGCTCCAGCTCTGGGGAACCGTCACGACCGGGACGGGCGCCGGAGCGGTCACGCACACCTACAACGGTCAAACCGTCAACGTGACCTTCCCGGCGTCGTACTCCGAGTACCAGAACGCCGAGCAGGACACGCTGCACGGCGGCTCGCTGGAATGGGATCATTTCTTCGGCCCGTCGGGCAACAATCTGCTGACGCTCGCCTACGATCAGACGGCCGCGCGCAGCAACACCTACTCGCTGTACGACAACGCGACGACCGCGGCTCCGAACGTCCCCGTACTGTCGTATAGCTATTCGGTCTTCCCGGGCTCGTGGCTCATCTACCGCACGTACAAGGCGAGCGTGAGCCTGCGGCCGACGCAAAAGCTCAACCTGATCCTGGCAAACTATCTCGACAGCTTCACGCAGCACGTCACGCAGGACGGCGGCATCACGTGGCTGCAAAACGGGCACGTGCAGGACGACCCGCGCGTCGGCCTGACCTACCGCGCGAACCCGGATCTCTCGCTGCGCGGCTCGGCCGGCGCCTCACTTGCGCCGCCCTATCTCGCGCTGCTCGAGAACGGCCCCCCGACCTACACGCTGAGCACGGACTCGTCGTACGTCGGCACGACCCAGCAGACGGGCAAGGTGTTGCCCGAAACGTCGTTCGGCTACGATCTCGGCGCCGATCTGCGGCTCGGTGCCGATAAGGGGACGATCCTCTCCGGCGACGTGTATCTCACGAACGTCAAGAACCAGTTCGTCTCGAGCGCGCTCTTTTCGAATGGGACCATCACGTTCTGCCCCCCGAGTTCGGGCACGAAGGTGACGCCGGCCGTGACCTGCCCCGGCGGCGTCACGCCCACGACGTTGCCGCTGGTGACGACGGCCGCGACGAATCTGGACAACGCGCGCTACGCGGGCATCGAACTCGCGCTGACCCGCAACCCGAACGTGGGTTTCGGATATACGGCGCAAGGCGCGTTATTGAAGGCCTACCCGTATGACCTCGGCGCGTGCCTGTACAGCAAGACCGCCGCGGCCGGGGGCGCCGCGAACTGCACGCTGCTGAACACGAACCTCGGGATCGTCAGCGGCGCGAACTTCTACGGCACGGGGACATCCGGAACGAACGGTTCCCCGGCCAACGGCGCGGGCAACAACTACAACGCGGTCAACAATCACGCGATCCCCTACTCGCAGGCGTACGGCGAGATCCACTATCGCGCGGCGAACGGTCTCTACGCGAGCTACGGCCTGCAATACCTCGGGCCGAACAACTCCTACAATCAGCCCGCCTTCACGATCTCAAACGCCAATCTTCGCGTCCCGCTTCAGGACGGAATCCAACTGCAGGCATCGGTCTACAACCTCTTCAACGCCCTTTCGGGTTCGACCGAAACGGAATACGGCGGTGTCCCGGTCCCGCTCGTGAACGGACAGGTCGGCCTGACGAACGCGAACGTCGTTGGTCCGCGCTCCTATCAGTTGACCGTCTCGAAGCAATGGTGAACCGGAACTTCTCTCGAGGCGCATAGACCCGCGCAATGCGTAACAGCGCCCCGCGCCGAGCGCGCGGGGCGCCGTTACGTTCCGGCGCCGGGCGCCGGGGCGCTCGCGAGCTTCACGATGATCTCCCACTCGCGCGGGTGGACGGGCTGCACCGAAAGGCGGGAGCCCTTCCGCAGCAGCACCATCGTGCTCGCGAGCGCGACGCACGTGCGCAGTTCGGCGAGCGAGACGAAGCGCGCGATCTCGCTTTCGTAGGCGACGTCCACCATCTGCCAGATCGGGTTCGCCTCCGTCGCTCGCGGATCGAAATACGGCGAGCCGCGCTCGCGGGCGGTGAAATCGGGGTAAGCCTCGCGCACGACGCGCACGATCCCGGCGATCCCGGGCTCCTTCGTGCTGGAATGGTAGAAGAAGCCGAGGTCGTCCGCCTTCATCGCGAGCATGTTGTTGCGCGCCTGAAAGTTTCGGACGCCGCTCCACTCCGTGCGCCCCTCGCGTTTGAGCCGGTCGAAGCCGTAGGTCTGCGGTTCGCTCTTGAAGAGCCAATAGTTGCGCATCGGCGCATCTACGCGAGCCGGAGCCCGATCGCCCGCCCGCTCTGCTTCGATGCGGTTAATTGGACGTTAATTAAATCTGCGCTATAGGGTTAATCCGACCTGAGCTATAGTACGAGCGTCGCGCCGCTGGTGGCTGCGGCTTCTTATGAGTTTTCGGAGGACAGTCGTGTTTTATCGCTGGGTCCTCGCGTTGTTCGCGGGCGCCTTTCTTGCCGTCGGACCTTTATGCACGGCGACGGTTTTCGCCCAGAACGCCGCGAGCCCGAGTAGCACCGCCCAAACCGCGCTCGTGCGCGGCCTCGCGACCGACAACAACGGTGCGCCCTTAGCCGGCGTGACCGTGACGCTGTCCGGGCGCGTTTCACAATCCGTGACCACGCGCTCGGACGGCGCCTATGCGTTCGCCGGACTGCCGGCCGGCATCTACACGCTCTCGGCCTCGAAGAGCGGATATCAGGGCGCCACGTCGACCGATCTCGCGCTCCTTGCGGGCCAGTCCGCGAAGCTGGACGTGACGCTCGTCTCCGAAACGCTGAGCTCGCTGCGCGTGATCGGGACCGTGCGCACCGCGGCGCGCAGCGGCTTCAACGTCAGCGGCCTCGCGATCACCACGCTGAACGGCGATCGGATCGCCGGCCGCGAGCAGCCGAACCTGACGGGGCTCGTCGAGGAGCTGCCCGGCGTCTCCGTCACGCGCGACAGCGGCAGCCGCACGCCGAACACGTCGATCGCGGTTCGCGGCGAGTCGCTGGAGACCAAGGTCGTCATCGACGGCCATCCCGTCAGCTCGGGCGTTTTCGGAACGTACAACACGAACTACGCGAACCCGCAGATCTTTCAACAGGTGGAAGTGCTCAAAGGCGCCGGGCTCAACGGGCCGAACGCCGGCGAGTCCGTCGGCATCGTCAACTACCGGACGCGCGATTTCTCCGCGAAGAACGAGTTGGCCCTGACGCTCGGCGACGATACGTACGGCTCGGGCAACTACTCCGGGTCGTTCAACGTCAACCTGCTGAACAACCGCCTGAGCGTCCTCGGGGTCCGCACGTTCAACTCCGTGAACGGCCCCGACAACGGATACTCGCCGTATCAGATCGGAACCGGCACGCTCACGGCCCCGGGCACGCCGGCGCTCGAGCAATGGAGAGGCGACTTCTCCGATCCGTACGCGACCGAAGCCGATCTCGTCAAGGTGCGCTACAAACTCTCCCCGGTCACCTCGCTGACCGGCGAATATCTTGGGCTCTTCGGAAAGTACAACCCACAGGGCGGCTCGTACGGCCTGGTCTACGGGAGCTTTCCGCTCGGCGCCTGCGCGAACGTCTCGACGGCGACCGGCAAGGCCGCCGTCACGACGAACCCGGCGCAGTGCACGAATCTCTCGATCTATAACGCGCCGTACACGACGGATCCGATCGGCCGGACGTTCAACGCCTACGGCTTCTTCCCGGCCTCGACGATCGCCAACAACGAGCCGTCGTTCTCGTTCGAGTTGAAAACCCAATTCAAGAACGACACGATCCTGCTGCGTCCGTATTCGGCGATCATCGACCGCTTCATCGACGGCGACTTGGAGAACACGACGCCGGGGTACGGCTCCTCGGCTGGCCAGGCCGCCTCGAAATACAACGGCTTGACCGGCTGGTTCCAAGTGACGAATCCCGCGAACTGCCAAGTCGCCTTCGCATTCGACAACACGAATGCGGGGAACACGAAAGGCCCGTGCTTCACCGCCGCCAACAACTACGGCGCGGCCTACATCGGCAATACGGCGACGCAGTTCCCGACCGTCTTCAAGACGACGGGGACGGCCCCGAATTGCTCGCCCGCGACGCCGTGCTGGACGACGCCGACGAATCAGCAGGCGAACGGCTATTACGGTTTCAGCACGCCGTTCAGCCAACCCGAAGTCGATCGCCTGCGCGGGGCGACGTTCACCTACTTGCACCCCGTGCACGACAACCTTTACACGTTCAGCTTCGACTACAACACCGACGACACGCTCAAGTACACGTCGGACACCTCCCAACTCCCGGCCGGCTGCGTCGGCGTCGTCGGTTCGGGCTCTCCGAACGTTCCGTCAAGCCCGTACTATCAACCGGCCTGTCAAGTCAACGGTCTGATCATCCCGACGCTCCCGCGTTCCTCGCTGCAGATTCCGCCGACGCAGAACATCCGTTACGACACATCGTTGACCGGACTGTTCCAGCTGCGGCCCAACCTCCAGGCGGGTCTCGGCGCGTACTACACGTTCCAGCGCATCTACTATAAGATCACCGACCCGGCGGCGATCACCGCGGCGCTGACCGCCGGCTATCCCGGCGGCGAACCGGCCGACTCGACGCTGATCTCCGGGATCAACGCAAACTCGCACGTCGATCCGCACATCCAGCTCGAGTACCGGCCCTCGCGCGATCTTTCAGTGCGCGCCTCGGGCGGTTCGTCGGTGACGCTGCCGTATAACGGCCTGGTCTCCGGCTTGACGGCGCTGGGCGTGAACGGCGGGCCGGACGGCAAGTCGGACGTCCTCACGACGAAGAATCCGGGCCTGTTGCCGGAAACGACGGTCGCCTACGATCTCGGTTTCGACTATCGCACGCCGGCCGGCGTGCTCTCGCTCGACGCGTTCGACAACACGATCCACAACGTGTTCATCACCTCGACGCAAGTCGTTCCCAATCTCGCCGGCCGCAATCCGTCGCAGACGCTGCTCAACGCAACGTTCAACGGTCCCCTCGAGCGCTCGTACGGCCTCGAAGCGACGTTGCAAAAGAACGTTACGTCGGGCTTGGGATACAATCTGACGGCGACGGCGATGCGCGCCTACTACGATCAAATCCCGCTCAGCTTCTATCAAGGGCTGTGCAAGCCGGGTGCGACGCTGTGCAGCGCCTCGGCGCTCGTCAACGGCAAACAGCTCGACGGCACCGGCGGCTTCACGGGTCAGATCCCGTATTTCAAGGCGAACGGCGAACTCGACTACACGAGCGCATCGCACCGCTGGAACGCGGCGTTCGGCGATTCGCTCTACGGCGGCAACAACGCGACGGGCGGCCCAGCCTACAACGTCGCCTACGGCTACGTCGGGACGACGCTCGGCCAGGGCGATCTCAACAGCGGCATACGCCTCTCGCTCTCGGTGCAGAACCTCTTCAACTCGGACACGGCCGGGACGTTCCTCGGCAGCGTCGCGGCGTTCAAGGGCTTCAATCCGCTCGGAGTGGCGTACTCGCCCAGTGCGGGCAAGCTCGTCAACACGAATGCGTTTTCGAGCCCGAACGGCATCACGGTGATGCAACCGTGCACGTTCTACCTCGAGGTCACGAAGCGACTCGGCTTCTAACCTCCGGCGGCGCTGGGCCGCAAGACGCACCGCAGGGGCGAGCCGCAGGAGGAAGCGGCTCGCCCCTGGAGCGACGCGCTCAGACCTGCGCGGGGGCGAGTTCCTCGACGCGGCGCTCCGCCCAATCGATGGCGGCGTCCGCTACGAGTTGCCAGTCGCGGCCGCAGAGGATTTCGTAGTGGTTGCGAGCGCCGAACAATTGAAAATCCGAGATGGAGACCGAGCCGTCCCGGCTGCGCTCGTAGTTCCGGCGGCTCAAGCCGGGCGGAATCGTGTGGTCGTTGTCGCCTGCGATGAACAAGAGCGGTGCGTGCTCTTTGTCGAAGTCGATGCGCGCGCTGTTCGAGAGCGCGCCTTTCGCGACGTTCAACGATTCGGGAACGATGTGCCGGTCGTAGGCCTGCCGCTGGGCCTTCAAGGACATGTCGTTGGCGAAGGCACTCTGAAACGCTTCGAACGGCATCATGTACGGCTGCTGCCCATTCTTGAATGGATTGAGCACCGCCCAGTTCCTGATGAAGAACGACGGTTCGGTCGTCAGGATCCCTTGCGGCGGAACCGAATCGATCGCGACGCCGGCGACCGCGAGACCGCGGACGACGAGCAACTGGGCGATCAGGCCGCCGAGCGAGTGGCCGATCACGATCGGCTTTTCCGGCATGACCTCGGCGATGCCCACGTAATGCTCGAACACGGCGTCGAACGTGAGTTCGCCGAGGAGCGGATCGGGATATTGCCGCACGGCCTCGACCTTCTCGCTGCGTCCGGGCCAGGGCGGGGCGACGCACTCGTAGCCGCGTTCCTTGTAGAGGTCCTTCCAGTGGTTCCAGATCCGCGGCGTCAGGCACAAACCGTGCGCGAAGAGCACGGGCGGACGCCCCGTTTGCGTCGTCGTCATACTAACGAATGCCTTTCGGCGCGGCGGTTGAGTCGTGCGGCGGCGGCGCGCCGCGCACCCGATCGCCTGCTCGATCGAGCAGAGCCGGCTGCGTGCGTCGGCTCGGCCGCCGGAGCGCAGGCCGTATCCCTGCTTTCCCGGTGCTCGCGGGGTCGGGTAGAATGGAGCGCATGCAACGTTCGTTCGTATTGAGGTCGCCCGAAGGCTGGGCCGGGGTCGAGCGCGAGGGCTACGTCCCGGGGGCGCCCGCGACGAAGGTCGTGCGCCACACGCTCGTTGGAGGGCGTAAGCCTGATCCCCAAGCGCCCGGGCCCAAGCTCGAAGTCCGCTACTTCGAGGTTCCCCCGGGCGCCGTCACGCGGCTCGAAAAGCACGAGCACGAGCATTACGTCATCGTCGGCGAGGGGCACGCGCACGCGATCGTCGGCGAATCCGTCAGCGTCGTCGGCCCGCGCGACGTGGTCTACATCGGACCGCTCGAGCCGCACCAGTTCGTCAATCGCGGCGACGAGACGTTCGGCTTTTTCTGCACCGTGGACACCGTGCGCGATTTCTCGCAAACGCTCTCGCCCGAGGAACTCGCGCGGCTGGAAGCATCGCCGGCCGGCGACTTCATCGATCCGTTCGGCGCGCCGCCGCCGCGGGCCGCCGTACCGCTATAAGCCGGGCTCGAAGGCGATCAGCGCCGCGCGTTGGGCTTGCGTCCACGGCACGATCGCGTCGCCGTCGGAATGCACGACCGTCACGCGCGAGAGCGCGCGGATCGAGCGGTCCGCGCCCACGATCGCCTGCTCCATCGTCGCGCTCGTCCGGCCGAGCGCAACGAGCTTCGAGCGCACCTCGAGCGGCTCGTCGTAATAGCAGGCCGCGACGTAACGCAACTGCAGTTCCGCCGTGACGTGCGCGAACGCGAAGGGGCCGGGCTCCGGGTCGACGGCCGCGATGAAGTATTGCAGCCGGCCCTGCTCGAGATAGACGGGATAGATCACGTTGCTGACGTGCCCGAGAGCGTCGGTCTCGCAATAGCGCGGGCGCACGTCGATGCAAAACCGGAACGATGCGAGCCACGCCTCTGCCTCGCCCGGCGGATAGAGCTCGAGCACGGGCGCGAAGCTAGTGCAGTCGAATGGGGTCGGCCGGTTTCGGCTTCCCTGCGAATGCGGCTTCGAGCACTCCCTCGAGTTCGCCGTCCTCGTCCATCGGCCCGAGAATGTCGGTATCGCCGTAGAACTTGCCGTTGATGAAGACCTTCGGCAGCGTCGGCCAGTCCGTCAGCGCGGAGAGCGCTTCGCGCTTGGGCATGTTCTCGAGCACGTCGATCACTTCGAACGGGTAACCGAAACGGTTGAAGAACTCGATCGTCTCGAGCGTGAAGCCGCACCGCGGCAGATCTTTCGTCCCTTTGCCGTACACGAGGATCGTGTGGGCCGCCACTTCCCGTTCGATTTCTGCGCGGATCGCATCTGACATCGGCTACTCCTTGATTGCGGTGCGAATGGCGAGGGCGTGTAAGCGCCCGTCCGAGCGGGCCGGCTTGACGGCGCCCTCCACCATGCGATGGCGGTCGAGCGGGTGGAGCCCGGCAAACGCTCTCGAGCGTACGAACACGCTAAGGTGGTCCATGGTGCCGGTTAGGTCGGTGACCTCGACGTCGGCGTCGGGCAGTGCGGTGCGGATCAGCGCGGCGAGCGTCGCTTCATCGATCATCGAGCCGCCGTACGACCTCGGGGCCGAAGGTTCCCTTCCGTTTCGTGCTCGATTCGAGCAGCAGGCGGCCCTCCCGGAGCGTCTCGGGGAGGGAGGCTGCGCTCGACGCGAGCGCACGGGCGATCCCGCTCGCGAGGACCAAAACCGAGAGGGAGATGATGACCGCCGGCGGTCCCTGCGCCTTGAAATCGCCGTAGGTGAGTTTTGCCGTCTTCGCCAGGCGATAGAAATCGCGAAATTCCATGCCGGAAGGTACTCATTTTCGCGAGGCTCCGCCTGCCGCTCGTTGAAACCTTATCCCGCTATGCAGACGAATCGTGAAAATTTCTCTTGGGACGTCCCGCAGAACTTCAACTTCGCACGCGACGTCATCGACCGCCTCGCCGCAGAGCCGCGGCGCGCCTTGCTCGCCGTGAATGCCGCTGGACAGCAGCGAGAGTATACGTTCCCCGAGGTCGCCGCGATCACGCGACGCTGGGCGGGAGCGCTGCGCGATCTCGGGATCGAGAAGGGCGAACGCGTCGTCGTGCTCGTTCCGAAGATTCCGGCGTGGCTCTTCTCGATGGTGGCGCTCGATCGCTTGGGAGCGGTCGTCGTTCCCTGCTCGGAACAGCTCCGTGCGAAGGATCTCGCGTTTCGCGCGAACCACAGCGAAGCGCTGACGATCGTCGGCCACGCGAGCAATCGCGCGGAGGTCGATTTGCTGCGGGAGACGTGCCCCGGCGTCAAGCGGTACTTGCTCGTCGGCGGCGAGGCGCCCGGCTGGACCTCGCTCGACGAGCTGGTCGAGAGCGCGCCGGAATTCGCGGGCAATCCGACCGCTTCGAGCGACGTCGCGTACATCGTCTACACCAGCGGTACGACGAAGGATCCCAAGGGCGTCGTGCACTTGCACGCCTACACGTATGCCAAGCAGATGCAGGCGCAGTTCTGGTTCGATTGCAAGCCCGAGGATCTCGTCTGGTGTACGGCCGGGACCGGCTGGGCGAAATCGCTCTGGAACGTGCTGCTCGGACCGTGGTCCTGCGGCTCCGCGATCGTGCTGGACGAGGGCGGCTTCGACCCGGCGCACCGCTTGGACATGATCCGCGATCTCGGCGTGAGCGTGCTGTGCCAAGCGCCGACCGAGTATCGGCTCGAAGCGAAGTTGGAAGGGCTGGGCGAGCGTTGGAAGTTTCCCAAGCTGCGCCACTGCGTCTCGGCGGGTGAACCGCTCAACCCCGAGGTGCTGTTGCGCTGGCGCGACGCGTTCGGCTTGACGATCCTCGACGGGTACGGCCAAACCGAAAACTCGCTGCTCGTCGCGAACCTGCCGGGGATGGAAGTCCGCCCGGGCTCGATGGGCAAACCGACGCCGGGGCACGACATCGTCGTCATCGACCGCGACGGCAACGAAGTCGAACCGGGCGAACCCGGGGATATCGGCGTGCGCGGCGCTCCGCCGACGCTCTTCACCGGCTACTACAAGAATCCCGAAGAGACCGCCGCATCGCACCGCGGCGACATCTACCTGACGGGCGACCGCGCGCAGATCGACGACGACGGCTACTTCTGGTTCGTGGGCCGCGCTGACGACGTCATCTCGTCGGGTGCCTATCGCATCGGGCCCTTCGAAGTCGAGAGCGCGCTGCTCGAGCACCCCGCGGTCCAAGAATCCGCGGTGGTGGGGAGCCCCGATCCCGATCGCGGCAACATCGTGAAGGCGTTCGTCGTCCTGCGCCCCGGTTACGAGCCGAGCGACGCGCTCATCAAGGAGCTCAAAGACCACTGCAAGCGCGTCACCGCGCCGTATAAGTATCCGCGGGAGATCGAGTTCGTCGCGGAATTGCCCAAGACGCGTTCGGGAAAGATCAGACGCGTCGAACTGCGCCAATCGGAACTGCACAAGAAAGGGGCGACCGCAGCGAGCGGCTTCCTCTAGATGAACGACCTGCCGCCGCAGCCGCCGCCGTTCGACGCCGCCGCGGTAGCAGCGAGCGGCGCCGGGGTGCCGGTTGCGCCCGTGCAGAGGCCGTATCAGCCTCAGTTCGGCAACCTCCCGTTCTATTTTCTCGGGCGGCTCTGCGCGACGCTCGTCGACACGTTCGCGATCGGGTTCGTCGTCGCGACGTTCGCGTTCAATGCCGCGACCGGCGGCAAGGCGTCGTTCGCGTGGGTCCTCGTTCCGGCCGCCGCGCAGAGCGAAGGTGCGTTCGCGGCGCTCGCGGGGCTCTCGATCGCCTGCGCCCTGCTGCTCGCGTTCTTCACCGAAGCCCTCATCGGGACGACGATCGGTAAGCTGTTGTTCGCCCTGAACGTCCGCACGCTGCGCGGAGGCTGGGCCGGCTTCGGGCGCATCTTCGTGCGCAACATCCTACGCCCGATCGACGTGCTGCTGATCGGCCCGCTGCTCGCCGCGGTCACGCCCAAGCACCAGCGCCTGGGGGATCTGTTGGCGGGGACGGTCGTGGCGCGCAGCGTCATCGGTCCGTTCGCGCCGATGCTCGCGATCGGGGTCCTGAGCGCGATCGGCTACGCGCAGGTGCTTTTCGGCGGCGGCCTCACGTCGGTGCTCGGCGTCGCGGCGCAGGGCTCGGCGTTCGGCCCGTCGCTGCTGGGCCGGGCCGTCAACGTCGGCCGCGGGTTCTCCGGGGAGCTGCCCGTGGCGCCGTCCTCGAGCCCGTCGCCCGCCGCCTCGGCGGCGTCGCCGGCCGCGGCCCCGGCGCAGCCGGAAGCCTCCGCCGTTCCGGCCGCGAGCGCCGCTCCGGCCGCCGCCGAGAGCCCGGCCGACGGTGCCGCGCCGTCCGCCGTCGAAAGCCCGTCCGGGAGCGCCGCGCCCAATGCCGCCGCGAGCGCGTCCATTTAGCTGATCCAGGAGGCTCCGTTGCGCGCAGCCCGTCTACACGAGATCGCCGGCCCCGAGAACCTGCGAATTGAAGAGGTCCCGCAGCCGCATCCGGGGCCCGGTGAGATCTCGGTCCGGCTCGCTTGCGCGGCGCTCAACCGGCGCGACGTGTACATCACGCAGGGCCTCTACCCGGGGATCGCGCTGCCGTGCACGCTCGGCTCCGACGGCGCCGGGACCGTCGCCGAACTCGGCGAGGGCGTCACGGGCCCGGCCCCCGGGACGCGCGTGGTCATCGATCCGCAACTCGGCTGGGATGACGATCCGGAGATCCTCAACCGCGACGGCTCGATCGTCGGGATGCCGCGCGACGGCACGTTCGCCGAGTACATCGTCGTCCCGGCGAAGAACGTGCACCCCACGCCCGCCCACCTGACGGACGCCCAGGCCGCGGCGCTTCCGCTCGCCGGGCTGACCGCCTATCGCGCGGCGTTCACGCGCGGCCGGATCGCCCCGCGCGATACGGTCTTGATCACGGGGATCGGCGGGGGCGTGCAGACGTTCGTTCTGCTCTTCGCCGTACATCTCGGCGCGCGCACGATCGTCACCTCCGGCAGCGATGAAAAGCTCGCCCGCGCGAAAGCGCTCGGCGCCGACGTCGCGATCAACTACAAGACGTCTCCCGCCTGGCACAAGGAGGTGCGCGCGGCCTCCGAGGGTGGTCCGACGCTGATCGTCGACAGCGTCGGGGGTGAAACGCTGGCGCGCGCGCTCGAGATCGCGCGCATCGGCGCCCGGGTCGTCATCTACGGAGGGACGACGGGAAACGCGACGATCCGGCCGTTTTCGATCTTCTGGAAGCACATCTCGCTGCTGGGGACCTCGATGGGCAGCCCCTCGGATTTTGCCGCGCTGCTGCGGCTCGTCGACGAGGCTCGCCTGCAGCCCGTCGTCGATCGCGTCTTCCCGCTCGCGGAGGTCGCCGCTGCGGCCCGCCGCCAGCTCGACGCGGAGCAGTTCGGGAAGGTCGTGCTGGCGATCGATACCGCCGCCGCGAGCTAGCCGCTCGGCGCGTAGGTTCGCAAACGCTCGACGCGCGCCGCGAGGCCGAGCTCCGCGCGCGCGACGGCGCGGCTCTCCTCGTCGACGAACGCGTCGACGTCGGGATTGAGGATCTCCGCCTCGCCGGGCGTCAGCGGCCGTTCGAGCGGCGTGCTCTGCACGCGCGCTTCGCGCTCGAGCGCGATCAAGTGCGCCAGGACCTGGCGCGCGGCCGCGCCCCAGAGCAGGCGCGGCGTCTGGGCATAGATCTGCGCGACGAGTTCGGGGATCGTGCGCGGGCGCTCCGCGAGCGCGCCCAGAATCTCGGCTTCGCGGGCTTCGCGATGCCGCAGATACTCGTCGATTTTCGCGAGCGGAGCTTCGATCGCGTCGCCGTGCCCGCCGTAGATGACCTCGGCCCGCCGCGCGAGCCCGCGCAGGCGCGCGAGCGTCGCTTGATAGGCGCGCATGTCGCCGCCGGGCGGCGCGACCAAGATCGTGCCGCGTCCCACGACGACGTCGCCCGTGAACAGCGCCCCCGCGGCATCCAGCGTGAAGACGAGATGGTCCTGCGAGTGGCCGGGCGCGGCGAACGCCGCGATCGAGGTCGCGCCGACTTCGAGCGCCTCGCCGTCCCCGAGCGCCCGGTCGAATGGAAAGGCGGCGGCCGCGTGCGCGTAGACCGGCGCGCCGGTCCGCGCGGCGAGCGGCGCCGCTCCGGGCGCATGGTCGGGGTGCCCGTGCGTCACGAGGATCGCCTCGATCCGCAGGCCCCGGCCGGCCGCCGTCGCGGCGATCCGCTCGACGTGCGCGGGGATCGCGGGACCCGGATCGATCGCGATCGCGCGTCCCCCGCCCGCGTCGATCAGGAACGAGTTGGTGCCCTCGAGCGTCATCGCCGAAGGGTTCGGCGCGAGGATCCGGAGGATGCGCTCCCGGCTCACCAGGGCTCTTGATCCGGCGGTATCACGAAGATCCCGCCCGGCAGCGCGTCGGGCTGGATCGGACGAACGGCGCGCGCGCGCGCGACGCGCAGGAGCGCATCGACGGAGGCGGCTTCGGCGAGCCGCTCGAGGTGCTTGATCGTCGGGAACACGAGCGAGAGTTCGCCGCTGCGCCCGCGTTCGAGCGCTTCGTCCGGAGCGATCCAGACGCCGTCGTGCACTTCGATCGCGTCGGCGGCGGCGGTCTGCCCAAGCGGTGCGCGCGCGATGAAGAAGTGCGCGTCGAAGCGCCGAGGCTCGACGGCGGGCGTGATCCAGTTCGAGTAATACACGAGCTCGCGCCCGTCAAGGTAGGCGTCGCTCGCTTCGAGGATGCTCAGCAGCGAGCGCTCGCCCGTCAGCAGCCCGGCGCGCCAAGCCGCGAGCGATTCGGCCGGCAGCCCGCGAGCTTCGCCGTCCGGCGCGCAGGCCAGCAGGATCCCCGCTTCTTCAAAGAGTTCGCGCAGCGCCGTCACCGCGAGCCCGGGTGCAGCGCCCGGAGCGCCGGCGTGCAGGCGCGCCAGCATCTCGGGCGCGCGATCGGCCCCCTCGGCGGCGCCGCCCGGAAACACGTAGGCGTCGGGCATGAACGGGCTCGACGCGCCGCGGCGCGTCATATAGACGGCGATCCCGCCGTCCGGGCGGTCGCGCACGAGCATCACCGTGGCGGCGAGGCGCGGAACTCGGGGGGGCGCAGCTTCGTTTCGCAAGCGTATGAATACGCGCTTCGTCGCCGGCTGCGCCCTTGCCCTCTCGCTTGCCGGAGGCACGTTCGCGTTCGCGCAAACGGCGCCGAGCCCCACGCCCTCGCCGAGCCCCGCAGCGCCGGGGAGCATCGTGAACGGCGCGACCGTGCAGCAAGTGCTCGACGCGGTCGGCTCGATCGTCAAAGGCGAATTGAACCAGGGACTGGGCGAGTTGAGCCGGCGCGCGAACGAAACGCGCGGAGAGGTGTCGTATTTCCGTCGCTTCGAGATGCAGGTGAAGACGGGCCGCAATACGTTCCGCGACATCCACCTGCATCAGGGCACGATCATCAATCCTCGCGGCGCGACGATCAGACAGGGCGATACGGTCTCCGTGAGCGGCGATCCGCAGAGCGACGGGTCGCTCAACGCGAACGCGATCACGATCATCCAATAGACGCGCCGGAGGTGGACGCGGTCGCGATCCGGCCGGCGCTTGAGGCGGATTTTCCGGCGATCTGGGCGATCTTCGAGCCGACCGTCAAACGCGGCGACACCTACGCGTACGCGTCGGATACGACGTTCGAAGCAGCGCGCGCGATCTGGACGGCGCCCCCGGCCCGGGCCTTCGTCGCGCAGGTTGACGGGTCCATCGTCGGGACCTACGTGCTCAAGCCAAACGCTCCCGCGCGCGGCGCGCACGTCGCGAACGCGGGCTACATGGTCGCCGAGAGCGCGCGCGGCCGCGGCGTCGCGAGCGCGATGTGCGCGCATTCGATCGACGTCGCGCGCGCGTGCGGCTTCCGCGCTATGCAATTCAATTTCGTCGTCAGCACGAACGAGGGCGCGGTGCGCCTATGGCAGCGTCACGGTTTCGCGATCGTCGGACGCTTGCCGCGCGCGTTCGATCACGCCGAACGCGGCTTGGTCGACGTCTTCGTCATGCATCGATTCCTCTGAGCGAGGGGCCTCAGCGCGGTTGGTGCGCGACCAGCAGGGCCAGAATCGCCCAATTCGCGATGTGACTCGCCCAGCAATAGAGGCACGGCGCGCGCGTGACGAAGAGCAGGCTGTAGGCGAGGTAGGCCGAGAACGTGCCCGCGAGTGCGGCCGCGACGAGCGCCGCCCACCAGGCCGGCCGCATGCCGAGCGCCGGGACGAGCAAGGCGAGCCCGGCATAATAGGCGATCCCGAACGCGGCGTTCGGAATGCCGCCGAGGGCCCGCGCGCGCGGCGTCTGGACGATGCTGGGTTCCAAGAGCTCGCCTCTTGCCGCGCGACGTGCCTTCCGATACATGAAGGCGGAGGCATAGAGCCCCCCGGCGCAAAGCAATAGAATGGTGATTTCGGCGAGCATTTCTTGACAGCGACCTTCTGGCGCCGGGCGGAGGCGGTGGCAATCTTTCTTGGATCGTTTCTTTTGGCAGCGTTCGTTGTGCGCGAGAAGACCGCCGTTGAGAGCCTTCTCGCATCCAACCGGTTCCTTGCGTATCCACTCGCGGTCCTCGTGTTCGCCGTCGTGGCCTCGGCGCCGTTTTCCGTGACCGATGCGCTCGCCGTGATGAACGGGGTCATTTTCGGGCCGCTCTGGGGTTCGGTCGTCAACGCCGTGGGGATCGTCTGCGCGGCGATCATCGGGTATCTGGTCGCGATGCGGACCTCCCGGCTGCTCGATCTGGAAGAGAGGCTGCAGCAGCTCCCCGGCTGGGCCCGCCGCTACAAGATCGGCTCGCCGATGTTTCTGCTCGTGGTGCGCATCATTCCGGGCCTGGGAGGCACGATCGCGACGCAGACCGCGGCCGCCCTGCGCGTTCCGATCCTCATCCATATTTTGACGATGTCCGCGATCGCAATCCCGATCTGCACGGCGCTTGCGATCTTCGGAGACAGCATTTCTGATACGCTTCATGACCTGCTCGTCAGGTCGATTCCGGTGGGTCCATGAACGTCCAACTTATCGACGAAGAGGAACCCTTCGCTAGACTCTGCGAGCGCGTTGCCGCCGCAGAGCGCGTTGCGCTCGACACGGAGTTTCACAACGAGCGCTCGTACGCGGCGCGCTTGATGGTCGTGCAAATCGCGATCGACGACGAGGTGGCGCTCGTCGATCCGCTTCGCCTGCACGCGCTGCAGCCGCTCGCCGATGCGCTCGCGACCAGGACCGTCGTCGGGCATGCGTTGCAGAGCGATCTCAAGATCTTCGCCGACCGCTTCGACCGGCTGCCCGCGCGCGCGTTCGATACGCAGCTAGCTGCGGCGTTCAGCGGCTACGGGATGTCGATCTCGCTGGCGGATCTGGTCCAAAACGTCGCCGGCGTGCGCTTGCGCAAGTCGCAGACCATCAGCGACTGGAGCACGCGGCCGCTCTCGGCGCAACAGATCGAATACCTCGTCGACGACGTCCGCCACCTCTTCACGCTGCAGGACCGGCTCAGCGACTGGCTCGCCCGCAGCGGCCGGCTCGAATGGTTCGAAGAAGAGGCCCGCTCGCTCGTCGCCGCGGAGCGCTATGCCGTCGATCCGGAACGGCTCTACCTGCGCATCTCCGGCGCGATGCGGATGAACCGGCGCGAACTTGGGATCCTGCGCGAGATCGCGATCTTGCGCGATCACCTCGCGCGCGATCGCGACGTCCCGCTGAAGTACATCATTCCGGACGACGTGATGGCGGCGGTCGTTCATCTTCGCCCGGCGACGCGCGAAGATCTCGCGCAACTGCGCCGGCTCGATGCCGGAGCGCGCAAGGGTTTCGGTGACCGCATCGTCGAGGCCGTGCAGCGCGGTTTGGCGCTCCCCGAAACGGACCTGCCGCACAAGCCGGTACGCCCGCCGGGCTCGGATCGCGAAGCGATCGTCGCGTGCCTCTCGGTGCTCGTGAACGCGATCGCGGCGGAGAACGATCTCCCGCCGTCGTTGCTGCTGCCGCGTGCCGCCGTCGAGCGGATCGCGCGCGAACTTCCGCGGACGCCGGCAGAGCTCGCGCGCTTGGCCTGCGGGGAGGACGGGGCGCCGAGCGGGACCGGTTGGCGCGCGGCGCTGATCGCCGAGCCGTTGCACGCGCTCTTGCACGGCAAGACGGCGCTCGCGATCGACGGCGTCGAACAGGGCTCACCGCGGGTCACGCGCGTGGATCGCTCGCCGGCGGCGATCGTAGAGTAACGCGCCCGCTCGAAAGCGAACCCCGGCCCCATGTCCGATACGCATCCGAACAGTTTCTTTGCCCGCGCGGAACTCGCCGTTGGAGCGCGCACGTACACGTATTTCAGCCTCGCTGCTTTAGGCGAGGCGTTTCCGCAGGCGGCGACGCTTCCGTTCAGTCTGAAGATCCTGCTCGAGAACCTGCTGCGTTCCGAGGACGGCCGCAGCGTCACGCGCGAGGACATCGCGGCCCTCGCGGGCTGGGACCCTTCGCGGCCGGCGGTCAGCGAGATCGCCTATCGTCCGGCGCGCGTGCTGCTGCAAGATTTCACGGGCGTGCCGTGCGTCGTCGATCTGGCCTCGATGCGCGACGCGATCGTCGCGATGGGCGGCGAGCCGAAGCAGATCAACCCGCTGCAGCCGGTCGAGCTCGTGATCGACCACTCGGTGCAAGTCGATGCGTTCGGGTCGGCGGCGGCCTTTGCCCACAACGCCGATCTCGAGTTCGAACGTAACGGCGAACGCTACGCCTTCTTGAAGTGGGGGCAGCAAGCGCTGGACGGCTTCAAAGCCGTGCCTCCGGACACGGGCATCGTGCACCAGGTCAACATCGAGTATCTCGCGCGCGTGGTGTTCGGCGCAGCGGAAGCGGGCGACGCGCCGCTGGCATATCCGGATACCGTCGTCGGAACCGATTCGCACACGACGATGGCGAACGGCCTCGGCGTGCTCGCTTGGGGCGTCGGCGGCATCGAAGCGGAAGCTGCGATGCTCGGCCAGCCCGTTTCGATGCTGATTCCCGACGTGATCGGCGTGAAGCTGCACGGCAAGCTGCGTGAGGGCATCACCGCGACCGATCTCGTCCTGCACGTGACGCAGATGCTGCGCGCGAAGGGCGTCGTGGGCAAGTTCGTCGAGTTCTACGGGAAGGGACTCGCGAATCTCACCGTGAGCGATCGCACGACGATCGCGAACATGTCGCCCGAATACGGCTCGACGGTCGCGATCTTCCCGATCGACGATCAGACGCTGGCCTACTTGCGTCTGACGGGCCGCAACGCGGATCAGATCGCGCTCGTCGAGGCCTATGCGAAGGCCCAGGGCTTGTTCCGCACGGCGGACTCGCCCGATCCGCGCTATAGCGACACGCTCGAACTGGACCTGTCGATCGTCGAAGCGAACCTGGCGGGGCCGCGCCGGCCGCAAGACCGCGTCCCGCTCACGAGCGTGAAGCCCTCGTTCCTCAGCGCGCTCGCCGAGTGGCAAGCCGCGCGCGAGGCAAAGGCGGCGACCCCCGCGCTCGCCCGGCTCGAAGGCGAAGGCGGCGGCGGGACCGCGGTCGCGGCGCGCCCGTCGACCGATCTTTCGGACGGCGCGGTCGTGATCGCCGCGATCACCTCGTGCACGAACACGTCCAATCCGGCCGTGCTCGTCGCTGCGGGACTGCTCGCCAAGCGCGCGGTCGAGAAGGGCCTGGTGCGCAAGCCGTGGGTCAAGACCTCGCTTGCTCCGGGCTCGAAGGTCGTGACGGATTACTTGCGCGCCGCCGGGCTCGACACGTACCTCGACGCGCTCGGCTTCAACCTCGTCGGCTACGGCTGCACGACCTGCATCGGGAACAGCGGGCCGCTCCCCGACGAGGTCGCAAACGCCGTGGCGGAGCACGATTTGATCGTCGCCGCCGTGCTTTCGGGGAACCGCAACTTCGAGGGCCGCATCCACCCCCAGGTGCGCGCGAACTATCTGGCATCGCCGCCGCTCGTGGTCGCCTACGCCCTGGCCGGCCGGATGGACATCGATTTGACCCGGGAGCCGCTGGGCTTCGGACGGGACGGCGCGCCGGTCACGCTCGCGGACATCTGGCCTTCGAACGCGGAGGTCGAGGCGACGGTCGGCGCCTGCGTGACCGAGGCGATGTTCCGCTCGCGCTATGCCGACGTGTTCGCCGGCGACGAGCGCTGGCGTGCGCTCGCGGTCCCCAGCGGCGAGCGCTACGCGTGGGACGAAAAATCGGAGTACGTCAAGCGCGCGCCGTATTTCGACGGCATGCCCGCGGAGCCGGTCGCGCCCGGCGACATCCGCGGAGCGCGCGTGCTCGCCGTGCTCGGCGACAGCGTGACGACCGACCACATCTCGCCCGCCGGGTCGATCGCGAAGCGCTCGCCCGCGGCAACCTACCTGATCGCAAAGGGCGTCGATCCCAGGGACTTCAACTCGTACGGCGCGCGGCGCGGCAATCACGAGGTGATGGTGCGCGGCACGTTCGCGAACACGCGCCTGCGCAATGGCCTCGTCCCCGGTATCGAAGGGGGCGTGACGCGCTATCTTCCGACCGGCGAGCAGACCTCCATCTTCGAAGCGTCGGAACGGTATCGCGCCGCCGGCACGCCGCTGATCGTGATCGCCGGCAAGGAGTACGGCTCCGGTTCCTCGCGGGATTGGGCCGCGAAGGGGCCGATGTTGCTCGGCGTGCGCGCGGTGATCGCGGAATCGTTCGAACGGATACACCGCAGCAATCTCGTCGGGATGGGGATCCTCCCGCTCGAGTTCCCGGCCGGCGAGAATCGCGCGACGCTTGGCCTGAGCGGCGAGGAAACGTACGAGATCGCGGGCCTGGGCGAGCGGATCGCGCCGCGCAGCACGGTCGAAGTGCGGGCCGTGGACGCCTCCGGGGCGAGCACGGCGTTCCGCGCGATCGTGCGCATCGATACGCCGGACGAGGCGGAGTACTATCGCCACGGCGGGATCCTGCAATACGTTTTGCGTCAGCTCAAGACGAGGGGCTGACCGTCTCCATCCTGGGAGCGCGGCTCGACGAACTGGCGGCGGCGGCGCGTTTGGTGCGGCGGTACGTCGCGCCGACGCCCCTGATCTCGTGGCCGCTGCTCTGCGAGCGGACGGGTGCGAGCGTGCACGTCAAGCACGAGAACCACACCCCGGTCGGCGCCTTCAAAGTTCGCGGCGGGATCGTGTACGTCGACTGGCTGCGGCGCACGAAACCCGAAGTGCGCGGCATCGTCACGGCGACGCGCGGCAACCACGGGCAGAGCGTCGCCTTCGCCGCCTCGCGCGCGGGACTGGCGGCGACGGTCGTCGTGCCGCATGGAAACAGCGTTGAGAAGAACGAAGCGATGCGAGCGCTCGGCGCCGAGCTGATCGTCGCTGGCCACGACTACCAAGCGGCGCGCGAGCACGCGCAAACGCTCGCGGCCGAGCGGGGTTACGAGTTCCTCGGACCGTTCAACGAGCAGCTCGTGCTCGGCGTCGCGAGCTATGCGCTCGAGCTCTTCTCGAGCGGCGTCGCGTTCGATACGGTCTACGTCCCGATCGGGATGGGTTCGGGGATCTGCGGCCTGATCGCGGCGCGCGACGCGCTGGGCTTGGCGACGGAGATCGTCGGCGTCGTCTCGGACGCGGCGCCGGCCTACGCGCTCTCGTTCGAGCGCGGCGAACCCGTCGCGACCGCGAGCGCCGGCACGTTCGTCGACGGCGTCGCCTGCCGGGTCCCCGATGCGGACGCCGTCGCCCGGATCGTCGCGGGCGCGGCCCGCATCGTGCGGGCGAGCGACGCGGGCGTCGCCGAGGCGATGCGGGCGTACTTCCACGACACGCACAACGTGGCCGAGCCCGCGGGCGCGATCGCGCTCGCGGCGCTACTGAGCGAGCGCGACGCGATGCGCGGCAAGACCGTCGCGCTGATCCTCTCGGGCGGCAACGTCGATGCCGCCCTCTATGTCGAGGTCCTCTCCGGAGTACGCTGAGGCGCTAGCGGCCTTGGCAGACGCCGAGCGCGTTCGAACCGAGCGAGCAGGGCGGGACGACGGTCGTCGGCGGGCTCGAGACCGCACCGATGGTGCCGCCGACGAACGCGACGATCGGCACGAGGAACGGCAGGACGGAACCGCCCGAGGCTGCGACCGGCGCTACGTAGACCGGGGCCTCATAGACCGGCGTGGAGGGCGCCGGGGCGTAGGTGATGGTCGAGGCCTCGGCGGGCGGCTGGAACGTCACCGGCGTGTTCGGCGTGTAGGTCGAGCCTTGCGTGACGATCTGGCGCGGGCCGCCGGCGATCTTCTTGTCGTGCTTCTGAGGATGGTGCGCGATCGCCCGGCCGTGGACCACGGAGATGTTCCCGCAAATCTGCGGAATGTAGACGGTCGTACCGTCGGCAAGCGCGACCTTCCAGCCGAGCGTGTTCGCGGGGACGGTCACGGACTTGATCGCGTAGGGGTGCCCGTGGTGCAAGCCGGCCATTGCGTCGACGTGCGAAGGGAGCCGGATGTAGACCGCGTTCCCGTCAAGCAGCGCCTGTTGGAATTCGCCGTACTCGGACCCCGTCAAGCCGACCTTCCGGGCAGCTTCGGAGTACGTCTTCGAATGTTCCCTCGTCGCGTTCCATACTTCCTCAGCCGTGTTCGGCGGATTTTGCATGAGGCGGTCGACGTACAGGTTCACGGGTGCAGAGTTCATACTTGGACCCCTAGCGAGGGCTTGGTTGACGTTGGAATTGTGTGCCCAATCACATTATGCCTTGTGGCACAGAGTGGTGGGAGGTCCCTTAGTCCCGCCTTACTTGGGATGAGCTCTGCAGGTCCTAACGCGCGACCGCGCCGGGCGCGGCCGGGAGCGTGACGCCGGCGCCCAGGTACGGTGCGACGTGCTCGCGGATCGGTCCGCTCGCGAAGGTCGCGCTGAAGCGTTCGAGCGCGCTGCTCAAGATGCGCAGCTTCTTGGCGGCCGGGAAGCCCATGGCGGGGAAGAAGCGCAGCCGCGGGGCGTCCGTTCCGTCGAGGAAATCAAGCGGGTGCAACAGCAGCGAGGGCTGAACGCCGGTCGCGCGGCAGAGCGCCATGGCGCTCGCGAAATACGCCATCCCGATCGGCTCCGAGAACGTGCAGAGGTAGAGCAGATAGCTCGAAGTGGATCGGGATCTTCAGGATCGGCATCGTCGTCACCGGGATCAGCGCCATGCGCCGGCCTGCGGCTTCGACGGTGCGAATGCGCAGCGGCTCGAGTCCGTCCGCGAACGATCCGAAGAGCGCCTTGCGCTTTTCACGCTCCTCGGGCGAGAGCTTGCTCGTTTTGAAATAATAGGCGCGCGCGAGCGGGCCGATGTACGTCGGCAAGGTCGACGCTTCGTAATGGTAGCCCATGCGCGAGAGCGTATCGAGGATCACGGGCGAACGGGCATAGCCCGGTCCGCGGAAGCCCACGATCGAGGCGCCCGTGGCCGCGCGGATCGCGTCGTCCGCTTTGCGCAGCTCGTCTTCGATCTCGGCCGGCGAATAGGACGCTAGATACGGCTCGTGTTTGAAGGAGTGGTTGCCGATCTCATGACCGGCGTCCGCGATCGAGCGCAGCACGGCCTCGTGCTGCGGCAGTGCCGCATCCTGGCCGACGATGAAGACCGTGATGCGCTGCCCGTGCTGCGCGAGAAACTCGAGCGCGCGCGGGACCACGGTCGCCAGGTAGGAAGGCAACGCTTCCCATTCCGGGTCACCGTGCGTCTTGAGGTACGACCACTCGTTGTCGAGATCGAGCGAAAGGCTTGCGGGCGGACGGCTCAAACGACAAACTCCTGGCACAGCGTGCGGAACGCGCGATTCGCAAGATCGACGGTTTGATTTGCATTGAGCGTGCCGTTCACGATCTGCGCGGCGTTCACGATCGAGAGCCCCGGAACGGTGGTCGTCATCGAGGGGATGTTCTCCGAATAGTTGAGCGTCGTGATCGGGAAGACGTGCTTGACTCGCGAGATGCGGCTCGCAAGGATCGACGAGCGGTCGAAATCGGGATGCATCTTGACGATGGCGCGGATGAAGCGTTCTTCGATCTCTTCATCGCTCATGCGGAAGATCTCGTCGTCGGGCGAAACGTACTTCGGCAGATAGACGAGCGCGTTGCCGCCGAAGTTCTTCGGGTCGACGACGCTCGACATATTGATGATCGACGTGAACGGCACCCACGTGTCCGTGATGTTCGTGACGTAGTACTCGCTGATCGGTTTGCGCAACAGCAGCGAAGCGCATACGATTCCCTGATAGCGAACTTGCCGCAGGCGCTGCAGTTCGTCGGCGTCGAGGCCCTTGCAGATGTTCGCCGCGACCGGCGCCGGCGTCGTGACGATCGCCTCTTCGAATTCGAGCGACCGGTCTGCGAGGTCGACGCGGATGCCGGCGGCACTTCGCGCAACCGATTGCACCGGGCTGCCGACGATGATCTCCACGCCGAGGTCGCGCAGCTTTGCTTCGAACACTGCAAGGATGCGCGCGTAGCTTCCGTCGATATAGCCGAAGAGCTCGCGCTTCTCTCCGCTGCGCCGCGCGCCGTACAGACGCGAGATGATCGCCCAGATGAACGCGGCCGAAACCTGGGGCGCGTAATCGCCGATCTTCGCGCGCAGCAGGGGTTCCCAGATATTCTTGTACGTGGACTCGCCGCACAGGTCGGTCAGCCACTTGCGCGCGGTGATCGATTCGAGCCGGCGCCCGTCGCGGATCGCCGAGGCATACAGGATGGCGATGCCCAGCCGCGCCTTGGCGGCGTGCGAGAGCGGCCGGAAGCGAATGAAGTCCAGGACGCCGGAGAAATCGTAGTAACGCCCGCCGGTGTAAAAACCCGTCGAGGTCGTCGTGAACTGCAGTTCGTCCCGCAGGCCCAACTCTTCGAGCAGCGAGAGCAACTGCGAATCCGATTGCAGCGTGACGTGATAATGGCGGTCCCAGGTGATGTCGCCGAGCTTCCAGGGCATCGCGAGTCCGCCGAGCGTCGAGCCCGCCTCGATGATCGTGACGGCGCGCCCGCATTGCGCGTAGCGCAACGCGATGGTCATGCCGAGCAAGCCGCCGCCGACTACGCCGACGCGGGAGACCGGGCCCGATCTAACGGCACCGATGGGCGATCGCAGAGTGCTGGTCATCGTGTCGGGACTCCCTTGGCTGCGGGATCAGCCGATCCCGCGGACTGATCGGTGCCGCCGAGCGAATGAAAGCGAAGCGTTCGGAGGACCGCAAGAGTGGCGCGCGCCAGTTTTCGCACCGGCATCCGCGAAGCGCCTTTGAGGCGGGCGGGCGGCCAGCACAGGTGGGCCGGAATTTCAGCGACCACCTTATTCCGGCGGAGCGCGTCCAGCAGGATCCAAGAATTGAACTCGCCCTCGGGCCGGCATTCGAGGGCGCGCGAGACGGCCGCCGGGCTGTAGGCCCGCACCATGCCGGTCAGCGTGGCGATTCGACGGCCCGTGAAGGCGGAGAGCAGCGCGTTCGCGCAGCGGCTCGCCAGCAACCGAATGAAGGGGACGTTCGAGACGCGCCCGCCGCGCATGTACGGTGAAGCCACGACGATCGCAGCCTGTCGTGACTCGAGCGCGTCCAGCAACGGCAGCACGACTTCCTCGGGAGCGTAGCTGAGATCGGCGTCGAGCACGACGACCCGTTCCCCCCGGGCCGCTCCGAGCCCCGTCTGCAGTCCAGCGGCGATCCCGCGGTTGCGATCGTGACGGACGACGCCGACGTTGTGCGATTCGCGCGCGAAGGCGTCCGCGATCGCGGAGGTTTCGTCGGTGCTGCCGTCATCGACGACCAGCAACCGGAGCGCATAGCGATCCGCAACCGCGTTGGAAAAACGTTCCAGTCGCTCGAGAGTTTCGCGGAATTCCGGACCTTCGTTAAAGGCCGGTACGAGGATCGTGGCGGGTGGGGCGCTCATGTCAAGGAGTGTACGCGCGGCGCCTTCGTTCGACAAAGGGCGGCCGGGGCTGCGGCTTAGGACTTCCTACCCAGCTTCGCCGAGCGGGCTCCCCTGCCGAGTGCGACGGTCCCCGCAAAATAGTCCGAATAGTCCTCTGTGTCGCAGGTCACATAATGCTACTATCATCGCAATCATGGATGTATCGCTTCGTTCCGACAGCGTTGAATCTACCCTTGGGTTCGCGGTAGCCCCGGCGAAGCCGAAGCCCTCCCCGGCCAAGTATGGCCCTCGCTGGAGGTGGTTGCTGCTGACGACGGACCTCATGATGTTCGTCGCCTCGGCGTACCTCGCAGGTCTCCTTCATTTCGGAGCCCAGGTCGCCGCCAGCCACGTGGGCGTCATCCTGGCCGCGGCCCCGGTGCTCGTGTTGTGGTTGCTGCTCTTCAGCCGGATCGGTCTCTACCGGCAGACGTTCGCGAACTCCGTTCGCGACGAGGTCTACTTTACGGTAGCTGCGCTCGCGATCGGCGTCTTGCCCGAACTCGCGCTCTTCACGATCGCTCCGAGCATCTCGCTCTCGCGCATTCTGCTGATCGAGATGTTCGCGATCTCGGCGCTGCTCGTCCCGACCTCACGCGCGGCACTCCGCGTCGTGTGGGAGAAGGCCGCCATCCAAGCACCCCGCCGGATCGCGATCGTCGGCACCTACGATCGAGTCAACGCCGTCGTCGACGAACTCCGCTTGACCGCACGCGACGCCATCCTGCGCCTTTCGATCAACGATTTCGATGCGCGCCTCGCGCACTCGATCGATCACGAGGGCACGGCGGATCTGCCGTGGATGCGCGGAGCGCTCGAGTGGCAATGCGATACCTTGATCGTCACGGAGGCTCTGCCGCCTGAGATCGTCCCGGCGCTGCTGCGCACGACGGAAGGACGCAACGTCAAGCTCGCGTTCGCACCGACGCGCATCCGGCCGCAAGCCTATGACTTCTCGCTGCAGAAGGACGGCGGGCTCGCCTTGATCTGCCCGCGGAGCCTGGCGATCTGCAATCCTCGCACCATGACGCTCCGACGCGTCCTCGACCTCGCGCTCGTTCTGCCGTCGATGATCGTCGCCGGCCCGATCATGGCGCTGGTGGCGCTGGCCGTCTACATCGATGACGGCGGCCCGGTGATCTATCGCCAGACGCGCGTCGGCTTGCGCGGGAAGACGTTCGAGATCCTCAAGTTCCGCTCGATGCCCGTCGACGCGGAGAAGCAGACCGGGCCCGTCTGGGCCGACGCCAAGCGCCGGCGCGTCACGCGGATCGGCGGATTCCTCCGTAAGACCAGCCTCGACGAGCTGCCCCAGCTGTTCAACGTCATCCGCGGCGACATGTCGCTCGTCGGGCCGCGCCCCGAGCGCCCGTTCTACGTCGAGAAGTTTCGGCGGGTCCTGCCGCGCTACGACGAGCGCCATCTGGTGCGTCCGGGGATCACGGGTTGGTCGCACATCCACATGCGCCGTAACGTCGACGTCTCGGCGATCTCGGAGCGGCTTGCGTACGACCTCTTCTACATCGAGAACTGGTCCCTGTTCCTCGATGTCTCGATTCTGGTAAAAACGCTCGCAGAGTTCTTGTTCCATCGCGTCGCCTAGCGCGGTCATGACCGATGGGAAGGTCGACGGTCTGAAGGACCAAACCGTCGACGCGTTTTCCTGGACGGTCGTATCGCAGATCGCGATGGTTCTGGTCGGCGTCCTCGTGGCGCGCATGTTCGGCCCGGCCGGCAAGGGGTTGCTGAATTACGCGGGCATAGCGATCGTGGTCGCGACCACGCTGGCCGAAGGCGTCTCCGGGAGCATCGTGTACTTGCTCGGGCAAGCCGGGCGCGATCTCGGCGCCGTGCGCCGCTCCACTTGGCTCGTCATCGCGCTGCCTTCGCTCGCGGGCGTCGTGCTCTACCTCGCGCTGGCGGCGCTCTTCCCCTCGCAGCGCGCGCTGCTGTTCGCGGGGATCGCGTTTCCGTTCGCGCTCGGCGGGAGCGCACTGACCGGGTTCATGCTCGCGCAGCATCGCATTCGCGAGATCAACATCGCCAACTTCATCGCGCAGGGCGGCGGGGCGGCCGTGGCCGGCGTCGCGTTGCTCGTGCTGCATCTTCAGCTCGACGCGTTCATGCTGATCTGGGTGCTGGCGTATGCCGCAAGCGCGCTGTTCGTGGTCTCTCGCTTGGGTCGCGCGCCGCTGGCGGCGTTGGGAGCGAGCGGCCCCGGGCCCGAACTGCGGGCGGCGCAAGCGCGGTTCGCGTTGCGCGCCGGCTCCGCGGCGCTCGCCGGATTTCTCGCGCTTCGGATCGACGTCGTCATCGTCAGCGCCGCGTTCGATGCGGCGATGCTCGGCATTTACACGCTGGCACTCGCGGCCGGCGAGCTGATGTGGCAACTCGGCCGCTCGATCTCGCTCGCTTCGTTCGGCCGGCTGGCGAGCGCGGATCGTGCCCGGGCGGCCGACCTGACGACGCGCACCACGCGGATGCTCGTCGCGTTTCAGGCGATCGTGGCGCTCGCTCTGTTCGTCGCCGGGCCGTATCTGATCGTGCTCGTGTACGGACCCGAGTTCAAGGCGGCGGGCGGGCTCTTGCGCCTGCTCACGCTCGGCATGTTCTTCTATTGCATCGACGCGCCGCTGGTCTACTATCTCAACGCCTTCGAAGGCCGTCCCGGGCTCGTGTTCAAGATCGACGTCGCGGTGCTGGTCGTCAGTGCGTCGTGCGCCGCGTTCTTGGCGGCGCACATCGGGATCCTGGGCGTCATCATCGCGATGACCTTCGGGTACGCGGTATCGCTCGGCGCAAAACTCTACGCCTGCGTGCGCTTCTCGCACGTCCCGCTCGGCCGGTATCTGTTCCTCACGCGCGACGATCTCGGCGCGATCGCAAGCGCGTTCAATCCCTGGCGCCGCCCCGCGAATGGGGCCTCGAGTTAGCTCGTAGCGGGGCTTTCGAGCATCGGCGCGGGTTGCGGCGCGTAGCGCCGCGCGAGGAGGCCGCGCATGAGCCCGAGGCCGTTCGCGGCATGCAAGAACGGGAAGAAGAAGCACGAGGCGAGCGTCACGGCGGGCGATTCACCGGAGCGGCGCCCCGCGATCGTCGCGGCGCAGAAGATGCCGAACAGAACGGGCAGGGCCGGGCGCAGGGGCGTGGCGAGCAGAACGAGCCCGCCGGCAAGCGCCATCGGCGGGGCGAGGTGTCGTGGACGGAGCGATTGCGGGTGCCGTTTGATCGTTTGAGCCCGCCAGTAGCCGTAGCGGTGCCACTGCTTGACGGCGGCCGGCGCGCCCCGCGTGACGATGTACTTGCAGTCGAGCGCGATGCGCACGACGCGCCCGCCCGCGATGCGCAGGCGTTCGTTCAATTCGGAATCCTCGTTCGCGAGCCAAGCTTCATCGAAGCCGCCCAAGCGCTGCAAGACGCCGGGACGCCACGCTCCGAGGTAGACGTGCGGCACTTCGCGCTCGGCCTCCGAGGAACGGTATGGAGCGCCGCCGAGGCCCATGCGATTGGTCAGCAGCGCGGCATACAGCGCCTTTGAGAACTCGGCCGGACGATCGGGCTCTTGCCCGCCGCCGACGCACCAAACCTCGGCCGGCAAGCGCGCGAACGCGGCCGCGATCGCGCCGACGTAGCTCGGCGCGTAGCGCGTATGCGCGTCCAAACGGATGATGTAGTCGTCGAAGGCGGCTGCCTTGATCCCGCAATTGAGGGCGTGCGGGATCGAGCGGATCTCCGTGCGCACCACGCGCCCTTCGATGTCGCCGGCGGCGAGCCAAGCGCGCACGATCTCGGCGCCGTTATCGGTCGAGCCGTTGTCGATCGCAAGTAAATACATGCGCCGATGATCGAAGCTTTGCGCGCGAATGCTCTCGAGCACTGCAGGCAAGTGCTTCGACTCGTTGAGGAACGGCATGATCAGCGCGTAGCGCGGCGTGTCGAGTGGTTGCAATATCGTTGCCTCGGTGGAGGTGGCTTGCGTGTTGCGTATCCGTACGAACGACTCCTGTGGTCGTTCGGCCCTGCCCCGTGGGGTAAAGGTCCCCCCGCTATTGGTTCCGGGCCCGATGCGAGGCGCGCCGCCGATATGCTACAATTCTGCGCGATGGTGCAGCCGGATCGTCCTCTGCGCGTAGCGCATGTGATCAGCAATTTGCTCGGCGGAGGCGCGGAAACGCTCGTGCGCGGCCTTTGCGTCGGCTTGCGGAACGAAGGCGTCGACGCGTCGATCGTCTCCGTTTACAAGTCCGATCTCGATGACGAGCAGAAGGCCCGGCTCGGCGTTCCAGTCGTCGAAGTTGCGCGGGCGGGTCGCGCTGATTTGAGTTTCATCCCGCGCCTGATGCGCGCGATGCGCGAACTCGAGCCGGACGTCGTGCACGCGCACCTGCATTCCGGCAAGTATGCCGGGCGCATCGCGGCGCTTGCTGCCGGCGTTCCGTCGATCGTGTTCACCGAGCACGGCGATGAGGCCGGCGGGCTCGTGCGGCGTACGGTCAATCGCGTGCTGCATCCGCGCACCACGCGCTTCATCGTCTTCACGAAGAGCGAGCGCGAACGCTACGCGCGCGTCGAGGGGATTCCGCTCGAGCGCATCGTCGTGATACCCAACGGCATCCCGTACGTGCCCGCGGCCCCGACGGCCGAGCGCGCGCGAATTCGAGCGGCGCTCGAGATCCCGCAGGCCGCCTTCGTGTTTGTGTTGCCGGCCCGCTTGTGCGATCAGAAATTTCAGTCGCTCGCGATCGATGCATTGGCGCGCGGGGTGGCGGACGGCTTGCCTTGGTATCTGCTGCTCGCCGGCAGCGGGGCCGATGAAGAACGCTTGCGGGCGTCGGTCGCGGAGGCGCAACTCCAGTCGCGGGTCCGCTTCTTGGGCTTCCGTTCGGATCTGCCGGATCTCTACCGGGCCGTCGACGTCTACCTTATGACGTCGCGCTGGGAACGGATGCCGCTGGCGATGGGCGAGGCGATGATGGCGGGCTTGCCGGTCGTCACGACCCCGTGGCAGGCGGTCGCCGAGTTCGTCGCCGACGGCGAGACGGGCCTCATCTCGGCCGATTGGTCGACGGACGCCGTCTATGCGACGATGCGCCGGGCGTTTGATGAACCCGAGCGGCTGGCGGCGATCGCGGAACGCGGGCGCAGCTATGCGCTTTCGGCCTTCGACTTCACGAACTCCGTCCGGCGCCACGTCGATCTCTACCGCAGCCTCTCGCGCGTTCCGGCTGGGTTTGGGAACCGGCCCCTCCACTCGAACGGTTGACCAATTGGACGGCGGCGGGGTATCTTTCAGAATTCCATCGGGACTTCAGTCCCGAAAGTCGAGGCGCTTTGGGACTGAATGCATCAGGCGCCGCCGGGGTATCCTCGGATCAGATACTGGAGAGGTGTCGTTTGTGATGGTAGTCGGTAGATTTAAAGCCGTAGTGATTGCGCTCGCGCTGATCGCGGGCCCCGCTTTGCTGGGTAGTACGGCCATGGCCGCCTCCCCCGCCGGGACGGCGCCGCAAGCGGTTTCTTCGGCACCGGGACCGGTCTCCGCGCCGCCCGCCGCGCAGGCGGTCCCAGCGGCGTCCGGCCCCGCCGACGGCGTTTATCGCATCCACGTCGGCGACCAGATCGCCGTGACGGTCGCGGGCGAACAGAACCCGACGCAGGTCGTCAAGGTCGTCCGCGGCGGCACGATCACCTATCCCCTGGTCGGGAGCATCACCGTGGCGGGCCTCACGCCGGCCCAAGCATCGGTGGCGGTCGAGAAGGCGCTCGCGAAGTACATGCGCCACCCGGTCGTCACCGTGGGCGTCGTGCAAGAGGGGCAGATCGAGGTCCTGGTCTTGGGCAATGTCAAGACGCCCAACAAATATTTGATCTCCTCACAGGGCCGCTTATACGATGCGATCGCCGCCGCCGGAGGCCTCGGGCCCACCGACGGCGACCTGCCGCTGGCGCGCGTCGGAACCCCGGACGGATCGAAGATCGAGCAGTATTCCTTGCAGAAGTTGCTGCAGGAAGGCGACACGTCGCAAAACGTCGAGCTCTTCGACCAAGCAACGGTCTACGTCGAGAGCCCCGCGACGTTCCTGGTGCGCGTCGTCGGCGACGTTCAGCGTGCGGGCGACGTGCAAGTCCACGAGGGCGAGCACCTGTCGGCGGCGATCGCGCGAGCCGGCCCGACCCAGACGGCCGATTTGAATCGGATCACGCTCGCCCGCATCGATGCGGACGGGAAGAAGGTCGTGCAGCACATCGACCTCTACGAGATTCTGAACAAGGGCGAGTTCGACAAGGACGTGGTCATGCAAAAGGGCGACTTCGTCGCGATTCCGATCTCTAAAGGCCACTCGGACACCGTCTCCGGGCCGACCGGCATCCTCTATACTCTCGCTAACCTCTTCAGGCTCTAGGCGCGTTCGGTTCTAGACCCAGATTCCTTACACGATCGAACTTACAAAAGGTTAATATGCAGAGACTTCCCGGCAGCGTTTCCCATCTTCCGGTCCAGTCCGCCGCCTTCTCGGCGCCGGCGATCTCCGGACCGCTCTATGGCGGCATGCGCCCCGAGCGCGAGGTCGATCTGCTGCGCTACTGGCGCGTGCTCGTTCGCCGCCGGGCGGTGTTCTTTGCGGTCCTCGGTGGATTTCTCGCGCTGGTCATCGTCGGAACGCTTCTGCAACCCAAGAGCTACACGACCCAAGTGAAGTTGATCGCCGGGAACACCGGCAACCAGAACGTCCAGGATGCTCGCGATTCGAGCTTGCCGCTGCTCAACGTGCTCATGAACGGCGGCATTCAGACGCCGGAAACGCTGGCGGAACTCTTGCACGAGACGCCAGTCTCGCAGGCGGTCGTCGACAATCTGAAACTCGGCATGACACCCGATAGCCTCTTGAGCCACGTTTCGATCAAGCCCGTCACGAACACGTCGATCATCGGCGTCTCCGTATCGTGGCCCGATCGTGAGTTGTCGGCTCAGATCGCGAACGAGTTCGCGAACGTCGCGGTCGAGCGCGAGCGCACCTTGATCGCGGGTCAGGCGACTTCCGCCATCGGTTTCCTGCGCGAACAGATGCCGATCGCGCAAGAGCGCCTTCGCGCCGCGCAAAACGCGCTCGCCGAATACGAACGCAAGAACGGCATCGCCGATCTCGCGACGCAGACGACCGCCATGGTCTCGGCTGCCGCGGCGCTCGATGCGCGCGAATCCGGTGCGGATCTCGAGCGCAAGCAGGCTCAGGCCGAGCTCGAAAACTACTCGTCGCAGCTCGCGCGCACCCCGCAATTCGTCACCGGGCCGCAGACGGACAGTCAGAATCCGGTGCTCTCGACGCTCAACGCGGAGATCGCCGCGACGCGCGTTCAACTCAACAACGCGCGCTCGAACTACACCGACGCGCATCCGGTCGTCCGCGCGCTTCAGGAGCAACTCGCATCGGAACAGGCCGAGCTTGCGAAGCAGCCGCGCACCGTGGTCTCGCAAACGGGCACGATCCCAAATCCGCTCTACCAGCAATTGACCCAACAGATCTCGATGGCGAATGCGCGCATCTCCGCCGCGACCTCGCAGCTGAGCACGATCGGGCAGCAGCGTAAGGCTCAACAGCCGCTCCTCAACAAGCTGCCGGAAACGACGCGGCGCGTGACGGACCTCCGTCGCGACGCACAGGCCGCCGAATCCGTCTACACGTCGTTGCAGAAGAAATATCAGGAAGCGCTGGTCGCGCAGACGACGGCGCCGAGCGACATCTCGATCACGCAGGCCGCCGATCCCCGCAACGCCACGAAGACCCCGAACATCCCGCTCAATTTGGCGATCGGTTTGGTCATCGGACTGATCCTCGCGCTGACGACGGTCTTCGGCCTCGAATTCTTCGACGATCGCTTCCGCAACGAAGAAGACATCAAGGATCGCATCGGCCTGCCCGTCCTGGCGACGGTTCCGAAGCTCGCGCTTGGCGTCGACAAGAGCCGTGAACTCGTCGAGTCGATGACGGTGGAAGCGTTCTTCCAGCTGGTGACGTCGCTGCGGTACTCCTCGGACAATCCGCCGCACATCATCGCGGTCACCAGCCCCAAGCAGGGCGACGGCAAGTCGACCGTAGCGATCAATACGGCGATCAGCATGGCATCACTCAACGCGCGAGTGCTCGTCATCGATGCCGACCTGCGCCGCCCGACGATCCATCAGAAGCTCGGGTTGAAGAACGACGTCGGACTTTCGGACGTCCTCGTCGGCATGGTTCCTTTCGCCGACGTCTTGCGGCCGAGCGGACACCCGGGCGTGTGGACGATCACGAGCGGCGTGCGTCCGCCGAACCCGGTTGCGCTGCTTCAAGGCGAGAGCTTCGATCGAGTGCTGGCGCAAGCGCGCGAGCGGTTCGACTTCGTTGTGCTCGATTCGCCGGCGCTTGAATCGATCATCGACGGCGTCGTCCTCGCGATGAAAGCCGACGGAGCCGTCTTGGTGGTCTCGGCTACGGGTACGGATAGCCGCAGCACGCGAATCGCGATCGACAAACTGCGCAGTGTCTCGTCGGTCAATCTGCTCGGCGTCGTCTTGAACCAGGCGCGGAGTGAAGAAAGCCAGTACTCCGACTACTACCTCGGTAGCGGTAAGGATATCGCACTGGCGGCCGGCGCTCCGAAGGCGACGGGCCCCGTGGCGCCCGAAAGTGCGAGCCCGCCGTCCTCCAACGGATCCTCGAACGGTTCGGCGAACGGCTCGACCAACGGTGCCGTCAATACCGGCGACGTACCTCGGCAGGCGACCGCAGGGTAAGAGGCGTTATTCGCAGCTTGTTCGCAGGCTGCTCGCCGTCTGTTCGCAGATTCTTGCGAGTAACGTAATCCTCACGTTGACCTTGCACTGCCGTGCAAGTGCGGTTCGATGACGGACGCTTTTAGGACGGCCTGCCTAGTACGATAGGGCTGGTTGTGGGACTCGCCGACGCTTCGCTTGGGATAAATCCCCGAAAACTCGGATTGCCCTGCGACTTAGGTCCTGGTCTAATAGGGATACAGATGGAGCTTCAACGAGCTTCCATCCGTCGACTCCGCCCGTATTAGGACGCTGTCTGAATCTTCGTTATACTCGCTCGGAGGCATTGGTTCAAGAACATGGCAGTTACATTCGCGCCCGTCCGCGTCTTTCTGATCGAGAGTCAACTTCTCGTCGCTAAGGCGCTCTGCCAAGTCCTCGGTCAGGATCCGTCGATCAATGTGATCGGCCACGCTGACAGCACGGCGAACTCTCCGCTCGTGAAGCTCCAACCCGATCTGATCGTGCTCGATATCGACGGACACGCGGTCGAGATGGAAGAAGCGATCGCTGCCTGCGCCAAGGCCGCTCCTAGAGCCCGAGTCTGCGTCCTCTCGATGCATCTGCGGGCCGAAGTGATGCAACGCGCTCTGGCGGCAAACGCCGACGCCTACATCGTCAAAGACATCACGCCCGAGGCATTGGTTCAGATCGTTCGTTCCGTCGCCGGTGGCGAGTTCTACGCGGATTCCCGGATCGCCGGGACGATGCTGCGGCGCCGTGCCGGCGTCAGCCGCGATCTCAACGAGCTGTCGCGCCGCGAGAGCGAGATCATCCGCCTCATCGCGGAAGGCCTCTCAAACAAAGAGATCGGCGTACGCCTGTCGCTTTCGGAAAAGACGGTCAAGAACCATATCAGTCACATCTTCGCCAAGCTGAACATCAACGCGCGCTCCCGTGCAGCGGTCTACGCCATCAGGAACGGGCTCGTATAACGGGTGACGACGGGACCTAGGTCCCATCGGGTTCTCCCCTACTTGGACTGTTAAGAAACTCTTGCGAATGTCACACTTGACGTATGCAGACTGCGCCTGCCGCACGAACATATGTCATCGAGCCCCAACGGTTCTTTCTACCGTATCTTGAGGCATTGCTCGAGCAGGCCGGGTGCGCCGTAGTTGCCAGCCGGCCGAATATCGATGAGCGGGACTTGCGTGGGCATGATCCCGCCGTCGTGTTTCTCGACGTCGACTATTCGGAGAACGCGCTGGTCTCGATTCGCTCGCTGCGCGAGATCGTGCCGGCGGCCAGTATCGTCGTGTACTGTTCGAAGGACGACGAGCTGTTCCGCGCTTCGTGCTACATCGCCGGGGCGAGCGCCGCTGTCTCGAAGGCGGACGACGACGAGTCGTTGATCCGGATCGTTTCCGAAGCGGCCTGGGGAGCTGCCCGAGCCTCCTAGGCCCGTCGCCCCGCGCGGTTGCGCGGCCGGCCGCCCCCCCTTCGCCGGCGGGCGTCCTCCAGGGCCGCCTGCAGTGCCCGCCCTGCCCCTCTTCGAGGTTCGGTAAGGCTCATGCCCGGGGCCAGGCCCGAGGTGTGAGCGGAGGCTCGGGGCCCGCGCGCGTCCGGCGTGGATGTTTCCGGACCGTGGGCCCGCTTGCGGACCGTTGGGCGGCGTTTGCCCGATCGCGGGGCCTCAACACCGGTGCTCGCACAGGCCTTCCCGACGCCTACCGCCCGCGCGGCGTCCTCGTCGGACCCTCCCCGCCGGGCGTGCCTCGCCGGACTCCGCTAGACGAAGGCTTGAGCTTGGGCCCGGGCCAGCGCTTGGGCCTCGGCCTGGGCCTCGGCTTGCGCCTTCTGCTGCTCTTTACGGTCTGCGGCTGCGACCATGAGCACGAGCGTGAACGCGAGCCAGTAGTACTTCAGGTGGAGCACGTCGATGGTGAGGGACTCGTAGAACAGCGCGAGGAGCGCAGCCTCGAGCGCCAGGCGCATCGGATAGAACTTGCTCCGGGCCGCCACGTTGCGGAGCTCCCGGAACGTCATGAACCAGGATCCCAGGACCAGGACCAGGCCGACGATGCCCAGCTCTACCAGCGTGTTCACGATGATGCTGTGGCCCGGTCGGGACCAGCCCTGGAACACCGCCTGGTAGACGTTGAAGAAATTGTGGTTGTAGACGTCGCCGTAGGTGCCGATCCCGGAGCCCGTCAAGAAATGGTCCCAGAAGTCGCGTAGACCGGTCGCCCAGATGAACGTGCGGCCCGTGCCGCTCCCTTGGGCGCCGTCGTCGGTCGCGAAGCGGATCCAAACCGCGGGGAACATGACGCTGAGCCCGACCGCCGAGACGCCCAAGATCAGCGTGAGGATGCGCTGGCGGGTGCGTATCGCGAAGTAGACCAGGATGAGCATCGCCGCGAGCAGCCCGCCGCGCGAGCTCGTCAAGAGGATGCCCACGATCATGAGGATGATCGACGCGCCGGCCAGGATCCGGACGGCGACGTTGCGCGAGGCGGAGAGGGCGGCCATGGCCAGCGCGATCGGCAAGAGGAAGCTCGCGGCGAACCCGTTGGGGTCGACGGCGAGGCCGCTGTCGGTCCGCAGCGTCAGGCGGGAGTACGTCCCGGCGAGGACGCGCCCGCTATAGAAGCCCACGATGCCGTAGATCGCCGCGAAGATGCCCGAGCCGACGACCAGCGCCATGACGGCCTTGAGGTCGGCCTGGGTGACGGGATACAGCATGAGGACCGTGAGCATCAAGAAGAGCTGCAAGAGCGTGCCGAAGGCCAGCAGGCTCGAATCCCCGCTGATCGTCCAGATGAACGAGAGGCCGCACCACGTGATGAGGGCCAGCCAGCCGTACCAGGCGCGCCCCGGCGGACGAACCTCGCGGCGAGCCAGGATATGCAGCCCGAGGACGCCCGCCGCAACGATCGCGATGATCCTGGCGGCGGTGGCGCCGCTCGAGTTCTGCAGAATCACGTCGATCGGTATCGTGAACAGGTAGACGCCGAGCGGGAAGATCAACGGGTGCTTGACGAGGAGATACAGAGCGATCGGACCGAACGCGAGGCCCAGGCACACGGGGACCCTGAGGTCCCCGAGATCGATCGGTCCGAAGCCCGTAAAGACGAGGGCGACGCCAACGGCGTAGAGGGCAATGCCTGCCAAGAGCGCGGCTCGCCCGGCGTGGATCGGTTGGGGCTGCGCAATGACGTGGTCGGTGACGCTCACGCCCGTTATCGTGCCACAAGCCTAGGCGACTTTCGAGTGCTTCCCGTTCGTGCGGGCTGGGCCGATCGTCCCAGGCGAAGCCGGCAGGAACGCGGGCCCTAGCCGCGAGGCCTGCCGCCCTTGGACTCCGGCTCTCGCACCCCGCGGACGGCTTGCGCGGGGCCCGGAATCGAGTTCGAACGGTTCGCGGCGCGCGCGGAAACATAGGCCGTCACGCGCGGTCCGAGTGCGACGCGATGTTATCCACAGGGACGGTGTCTTTGTGAGATTCGTGATCGGCAAATGTGAACGTTATCCACAGTCTCGCCGATCGCTCGATGACACCGGCATGCGTGTTCCATGTCGTGATGTTGCACTCGTGCACGAGCGCGCGCATCGGAAAAGCGATCTACATCACACTTTTTCGGCGCTTCCCTCATTGTTTCGTTTCGAAACTGAGCCGAACGTGTTGTAACTTTGCTCACCAATGGGTAAGGACCAATTCGTCCGAGTGAATATTGTGCCGATGCATTTATTCACAATGGCAAGATCCGTCGAGGGTGGGTAAGTGTTCTCCACAAGACAAAAGTCGAAGAGTGCAGTGATGTCGCTCGCGATCACGCTTGCAGCGATGTCACTTGCAGCATGCGGTGGCGGAGGAGGCAGCGGGGCCGGCATCGCGGCCCTGCCGCAAACGGGCGGCTCCATTATGGTCAGTGTGACCGCCGTCATAGGATCGACAACATCGGGTTCATCGGTTCGAACGGCGGCCTCATCGTCGATCCAATCAGTCAAGATCGTCGCGACGAATGCGGGCGTCGTCACGCAGGCGATTTCGAATTGCACGACGTCGTGCTCTTTGAATCTGCAGGTGACCCCGGGAACGGTTCGCTTTGACGGAACGCTCTACGGTGGCCAAAACGCAACCGGTTCAACGATCGCGACCGGCTCGACGACGGCAAACGTTGTCGCGGGTCAGGTGAATCAGGTGAATCTAAGTTTCACGAGCGCTTCGGCCCCGGCTCCGGGCGGCGGAAATTACGCCGCCGCCGGCTGGCCGCAGTGGAGTTCCGCGAATGTGATGCTGCAGAAGCTGGACAGCCGGAATCCCGCTGCGCATATCGCGTCGTGGTCGTCGTCGGCGAACTCGTACTATAATTCACACGGCTACGGCATGGGCAACTGGTCCTCGCAGTTTCCGCTGCTGATCGGCAACGCCGACGACGGTGGAATGCCGGTGTACCTCGCAAAGACCTCGGACCCGGCCGTGACGATCAACTGCACGGCTTGGTCCTGCCCTTCACTGCAAGGGCTCACGGTGCACATCCCGAGCGACGCGGTTCCTGGGCAAGCCTATTCGGGTTCCGACAAACAGATGGTCGTCGTCGATCCGAACGGCCGCTACACGTATGAGTTCTATCAGGCCGGCAACGTTCTCTCGAGCGGCAACATCTCATCGGGCGAGAAGTTCGATACGTACACGAGCACGGCGTGGGCGCAGTCCTACGACGGCGCGGTCGATAACGGGCACGTCTCGCTCATCTCCGGAATGGTCTCGGCGCAAGACCTGCTCCAAGGCTCGATCAATCACGCCGTCTTGATCGGTTCCCCGTGCTCCACCGGAACCGTCTATCCGAGCATCGCGACTCCCGACGTGTACTGCGGGGGAGGGAGCGGCGCTCCGGTCGGCGCGAGATTGTGGCTGAACCTCACCGATTCGCAAGTCGACGCCGCGGTCTCAGACCCCGTGCAGCGGATGGTTGCGAAGGCGTTGATCCATTACGGCGGGTTCGTCCACGACACGACGGCCTCGTCGCAGTGGATGGTCCGGCGTACCGGTGCGCAGCGCGATCCCGACAAGTCCGCGTGGGCAAGCGCGGCGGCGAAATACGGGATTCCGACGGACGGGTCCAGGATCTGGATCCCGGACGGCTGGCCGAGTGCGATCTCCAGCCAGTTCGTTTGGCTCGATCCGTGCGTGACGCAGCTGAGCTGCTGACGGGTCCGCGTTCTTAGCGGCTCATGGCTCGCAGGCCGGCGGTTCGACCCCGGCCTGCTCGCTTTTTTCTCTTAGTGATACAGGCGCAGGGTCGCTGCGGCCCAGCGGGGTTCTCCGTCACGCCGTCTAAGACCGGCCAGGCGACGGGAGTCCGGTGTTCCGGGCTGAGAGGGCGCGATTGGCGCGCCGACCGTTCACCTGAACCGGATCATGCCGGCGGAGGGACGCTCCGGCGGCAGCGTTGGGAGCGTGCAGGATGGCCAAGCCCGAATCGACCGCCCGATCTCGCAGAATCTACGTGCCGGGATCGGAACCTTCGATCCGCGTCCCCATGCGGGAAGTGGAACTGACGAACGGCGAGCGTCACGTCCTTTACGATACGAGCGGGCCGTATGCGGACCCCGCGCTCGAGACCGACGCGCGCGCCGGGATCGCCGCGCTGCGCACGCCCTGGCTCGCGCGGCGCGACGACACGCTCGAACTCGAGCGGCCCTCCTCGCTCTACCGGATCGCCCGCGAGGCGCTGCCGGAACTCGAAGCGATCCGTTTCCAAGGCGGGCGGCGGCCGCGCCGTGCCAAGCCCGGGGCGAACGTCACGCAGATGCATTACGCGCGGCGCGGCGAGATCACGCCGGAGATGGAGTTCGTCGCGCTGCGCGAGGGCGTCTCCACGGAGTTCGTGCGCGGCGAGGTCGCGCGCGGGCGCGCGGTGATCCCCGCGAACGTGAACCATCCGGAGCTCGAGCCGATGATCATCGGCCGCAACTTCCTCGTGAAGATCAACGCGAACATCGGCAATTCCGCCGTCGCGTCCACGATCGAAGAAGAAGTGGAAAAGATGACGTGGGCCACGCGCTGGGGTGCGGACACCGTCATGGATCTCTCGACGGGAAAGAACATCCACGAAACTCGCGAGTGGATCTTGCGCAATTCACCGGTCCCGATCGGGACGGTGCCGATCTATCAAGCGCTCGAGAAAGTGCACGGGAAGGCGGAGGAGCTCGAGCTGGGAGCTGTTTCGCGATACGCTGATCGAGCAGGCCGAACAAGGCGTCGACTATTTCACGATCCACGCCGGAGTGCTGCTGCGTTACGTGCCGCTCACGGCCAAGCGCGTGACGGGAATCGTTTCGCGCGGCGGTTCGATTCTGGCGAAGTGGTGCCTCGCGCACCATGAGGAGAACTTTCTCTACACGCATTTCGAAGAGATCTGCGAGATCATGAAGGCCTACGACGTCACGTTCTCGCTGGGCGACGGGCTGCGCCCGGGTTCACTGGCCGATGCGAATGACGAGGCGCAATTCGCCGAATTGGATACGCTCGGCGAGCTGACGCAGATCGCCTGGAAGCATGACGTGCAAACGATCATTGAAGGCCCTGGACACGTGCCGATGCATTTGATCAAGGAGAACATGGATCGTCAGCTTGCCGTGTGCAAGGAGGCACCGTTCTATACGCTCGGGCCGCTGACGACCGACATCGCTCCGGGGTACGATCACATCACCAGCGCCATCGGCGCGGCGATGATCGGCTGGTACGGGACGGCGATGCTGTGCTACGTCACGCCCAAAGAGCACCTGGGGCTGCCCGACCGGCAGGACGTCAAGGACGGCGTGATCGCGTATAAGATCGCCGCGCACGCCGCGGACGTCGCAAAAGGGCACGCCGGGGCTCGTCACTGGGACGACGTGCTTTCGAAAGCGCGCTTCGAGTTTCGCTGGGAGGATCAGTTCAATCTCTCGCTCGACCCCGAGACGGCACGCACGTTCCACGACGAAACGCTGCCGGCCGAGGGGGCGAAGGTCGCGCACTTCTGCTCGATGTGCGGCCCGCATTTCTGCTCGATGCGGATCACGCAGGAAGTGCGCGAGTTCGCCGAGCGCGGCATGGCGGAGAAGTCGCGCGAGTTCAAGGAACTGGGCGCGGGTCTTTACGTGGATGCCAAGGCGACGACGGGGGTGGCGGGGAGCTGAGCGCTGCCTTGGGTCCGAATGGCCTCGTCGATGAAGGCGCGCAGCGTCGGCGATAACCATTTGTCACGGCGGTAGGTGAGCTTCGTGCGGATCTCCGCGTGCAGCGTCACGTTCAGGCGCGTGAGGCTGCCGCGCGCAAGTTCCCGTTCGACGGCGACGGTGGGGAGTATCGAAATGCCGAGCCCGGCCATCACGCACTGCTTGATCGCTTCGACGCTGTTGAAATGGAGCGTCCCCTGCGGGTCGAAGCCGGCGCGCTTGAGGTGTGCCTCGTAGAGGCGGCGGTAGCCGCACTGATTCTCGGTCAGGATCGCGGTCGAGCGCGCGAGTTCGCGGGCCGTAACGCGCAGCTTCCCGGCCAGCGGGTGGTCGGGGGCCGCCACGACGGACACGGGCTCTGCGACGAGATCGATCGAGTGCAGGCCCGCGTCGTCGTCGTCATCGTCGCCGAACTGGATCGCGAGGTCGATCTGCCCGCTTGCGAGGTCGCGCCGCGAGTCCTCTGGTTCGCCCGCATGGATCGTCAACTGGACCTCGGGGTAATGCTTGCGGAACGCTCGCAGGATCGGCGGGAGCCGGTAGGTGCAGAGCGTCTCGGCGGAGCCGATCACGAGCGTCCCGCCGGGAACGCCGTCGAGCCGGACGCTCGCCCGCGCCTCCTCGACGAGGTCGCGGATGCGGCCCGCATACGGCAAAAGCTGCTCCCCGGCCGTCGTCAGCGAGATCTTCTTGCCCAGCCGATCGAACAGAGGGACGCCGAGCTCCGTCTCCAGCGTCTGAATTTGAGCGGTGACGCTGGATTGCGCGTAACTCAAGAGTTCGGCTGCACGCGTGAAGCTTTGCTCGGCTGCAACGGTTCGGAAGGTCTCCAAGTGGCGTAGTTCCATCACTCGCTCCATCGTCTCTGCTGATCTATGTCATCGATACTATCGTTTATGCCGATAGTTCCAGAGTGGTAGGCTAGAGCCCTAGGAGAGAATGATGATGGAAGTTGCACTGTTGCTCGGATCCCTTGGGATCCTCGGTATTGCCGCGAACCGCTGGGGCGCGGACAGTCGTGATTCCGACGTCAGCCTTTTCAAATCGGCGAATCCGCCTGCCCGCGAGACGCTCGTCTGTATATCCGAGGCGGACGACGAACCCGCCTCGATCGCCTACCGCCGGCCCCGCGCCCACCTTCGCCTCCGCCTCCACCGCGCCTAACGCTCCGCATCGTCCTATCCCTCGTCGACGGACGCACGCGCGTCTACCAGGGGATCGGTTTTTCGTCGAGCCAGAAGCGTCCGGTTCGGCCTCCGGCGGGCCGCGCCGCGAGATATAGCGCCGTTTGGGTCGCCTCGTTCGGGTCGCGTTGCGCTCCCGGGCCGCCCATTTCCGTCTTCACCCAGCCCGGGTGAAACGCGTCGACGAGGATCCCTCGCTTGTGCAGCGCCGCCGCCAGCGCACTCGTATAGGCGTTGAGCGCGGTCTTGCTGATGCCGTAGGCGGCGGCATAGGGCTCCAAGCCGCCGTCGAGCTGCCCCATGGTCGAGGAGAGGTTGATGATGCGCCCGCCCCGCGGGATCAGCGGCGCGAACGTCTTGCACATCTCGATCGTCCCGAAGAGGTTCACCTCGAGCGTCGCGCGCAGCACGGCGGCATCGAGCGCGTCCGCGGTCATGGCGCGATCCTCTTTGAGAAAGATCGCTCCGTTGTTCACGAGGATGTCGAGCGACGCGTGCCGCGCCCGGAAGCGCTTTCCGAGCGCGGCGATCGAGGCGGGATCCGAGAGCTCGCAGACCTCGATCTCAGCCGTGCGCTCCGGGAGCCGGCTCGCGATCTCCGCCGCGGTCGCATGGTCGCGAACGGTGAGGACGCAGCGGGCGCCCTCCGCGAGGAAGCGCTCCGCGATCGCGCGCCCGATCCCCCGGTTCGCGCCGGTTACGAGCGCGAGTTTTCCCTCGAGCGACATTCGCGCCGTCATGATGCGCCAGGCCTTCCGCTAGCCGCGGCGGGCCGCCTTCCGCGGCCGCCCGGCGGGTGATCGCGGGTTCGCTCGCCGATACTCCCTGCGATGGAGAAGCACGTGATCTCGATGCGGCGCGTCTGCGTCTTCTGCGGCTCGAAGAGCGGGAACGATCCGCAGATTCACGAGATGACGCGGCGGCTCGCCGGCGAGCTCGCCGGTACGGGACGCTCGCTCGTTTACGGCGGCGGAAGCGTCGGCCTGATGGGGATCCTCGCCGATGCGATGCTCGCCGCGGGCGGCGATGTCGTCGGCGTGTTGCCGCGCGGGCTGTTCGCCGCGGAGGTGGCGCACGAAGGTCTCACGGAGTTGCGCGAAGTCGGCAGCATGCACGAGCGCAAGGTCGTGATGGCCAAGCTCTCGGACGGCTTCATCGCGTTGCCGGGCGGCTTCGGAACGCTCGACGAGCTCTTCGAGATGATCACGCTGACGCAACTGGGCGTGCATCGCAAGCCGGTGGCGTTGCTCGACGTCGCCGATTATTTCGCGGGCACGCTGGCGCAGATCGAGCGGGCCGTCGCGAGTGGATTCATCCGGCCCGAGCACGCGCGGCTGCTGGAATGCGGTAGCGACGTACGCGCGCTCCTCGAAACGATGGAACGGCGCGTCGCCGAGGGAGCCGCCGGATAGGGGGCGCGTCCGGCACAAACGGCGCGCGCGTCAAGGCCCGAAGACCGCGCGTTCGATCAGCAGGTTCGCCTGATCGACCTCGGCCTCTTCGAAGAGATGCGGCTGATGGATCGCTCCGCGCAGCACACCGATCATCGCGAGCACGGTCGCGCTTGCCAGCGCGAACGGGTCCGCGATCGTCGCGATTCCGGCTGCGTCCATCGCGCGGAAACGTTCGGCGAGCAACGCCTCCACCACCGCGCGATGGGGCGGTTCGTCGCGGCGGGAACGGGCGACGAGCTGAAAGACGCGCATTGCGGCCGGCCGCAATAGGAGTTCGCGCATTCGCGCGCTCAGCCAGGCTCGCAGGGCGCCGCGCTCCTCTTCGCGCGAGCCGAGCGGCGAGGTGAGATAGTCGCTCGCTTCCAGCGTGCCGGCCAGCAAGGCGTGTCCGGCCGCGTCAAAAACCTCGATCCGGCTCGGGAAATGCCGGTAGAACGTGGCCACGCCGACGTGGGCCTCCTTCGCGATGACGGAGACCGTTAGATGTTCCGGGCTGCGGTGTTCTAGAAGGCGCATGACGGCCGCGATGATGCGCGCGCGGACGTCGCCGCGCGGCTGTGCGCTGCGCGCCTTTCCGTCCCGGCCGAGCGGCCCGAGATACGTCCAGGCCGCCCGCCGCCGTCCCGTCGCCGGGTCGAGCCGCGACTCGACGGAGTAACGATAGCTGCGGCCTTTGATCGTCTTGATTACCTCTCGAGCCATATGATTTGATTGGGCTTGCGGTCTATCATACCTGCATGCAGTCTATCGCAAGTTACCCTCATGCGGCGCGTGCGGACGACCGGGACAGGCATCTGGCGATCGTGACGGTCGGCATCATGCTCGCGACGCTGATGCAGACCCTCGATACGACGATCGTCAACGTCGCGCTCCCGATCATCCAAGGGAACCTCGGTGCGACGCTCGATGAAGGCTCGTGGGTCGTCACGGCCTACATCGTCGCGGCGGTCATCGTCATTCCGGTCACGCCGTGGCTGCAAACGCGCTTCGGCCGGCGCAACTATTACGCGGCGGCGGTCGCCGGATTCACCGTCGCCTCCGTGATGTGCGCGCTTTCGGGGACGATCGGCCAGCTGATCTTCTGGCGTGTGGTGCAGGGCCTGACCGGGGGCGGCCTCGTCGCGGTCGGCCAGGCCGCGCTCAACGATGCCTACGGGAAGGAGCGGCTCGCGCAGAGTCAGGCGCTCTTCGTGATCGGCGCGATCGTCGGTCCGGCGCTCGGGCCGACCATCGGAGGCTGGCTCACCGACAATTTCTCCTGGAACTACGTCTTCTATTTGAACGTCATACCGGGGATCGCCGCGACGACGATCATCTTGCTCTATTTGCATGATTCGGAACCGGCGCGGCGCGTGCCGGTCGACGCGCTGGGACTCGCGGCGCTCGTCGTCGGCTTGGGCTCGATGCAATACGTTCTCGAAGAGGGACAGCGCAACGATTGGTTCGCGAGCGGCGCGATCGTGTTCGGAACGGTGGCGGCCGTCGTAGGCTTGGCCGCGTTCGTCGCGATCGAATTGCGCGTGCGGCGGCCCGTCCTCGATCTGCACGTGTTCAAATATCGCTCGGTGTGGTCGGGCTCGATCTTGGCCCTCGCCAACGGCGCAAGCCTTTACGCCGCCATGATCCTGATGCCGCAATACGCGCAAGGCGTGCTCGGGATGACGGCGACGCTGACGGGGCAGCTTCTCTTCGCGCAAGCATCCGCGATGGCGTTGACGACGCCGCTCGTCGCGATTCTGGCCGCCAAGGGGATCGTCGATGCGCGTCTGCTGATCGCCGGCGGTCTCGCAATGCTCGGGACCTCGCAACTCATGCAGGCGAGCGTGACGACCTCCGGATCCGGGTTCGACAATCTCGTCCCGCCGCTGTTGCTCGCCGGTATCGGCATCGGGGCGTCCATGGTCCCGATCTCGGTCGCGATGGTCAGCGGCGTCAGGGAGGCGGACGTCCCGAAGGCGACCGCGCTCTTCAACCTGTCGCTGCAACTCGGCGGTTCGATAGCGACGGCGCTCGTCGTCACGCTGCTCAACAACAGGGTCGCGGCGCGTCTCTCGGACCTCGCCGGGAGCGTTCGCCTCGACCATCCGACGATCGCGGAGGCGGTGAGACAGCACGCGAGCCCGTTGTTGCTGTTCGGTCTCACCGCTCGCGAGGCGACGACGCTCGGGTACGCCGACGTGTCGCTGGCCGTCGCGGTCATGGTCTTCGCCCTCATCCCGCTCGTCGCGATCTTTCCCCGGCCAAAGAAGGGCGTTCACGTGGAGATCGCGATCGGATGATGCGCGCAAGAGAACTCACGCTGCCGCTCGATGGAGCGGCGCTCGAGGCCTTCATGCACTTCGCGGCGTGCGTGGTCGAAGCGTTCGCGCTGTGCGCGCCCGCCGGCGCCGTCCGGGATGCGGTCGAGATCGCCGGCAAAGCCTTCGCCGGCGATGAGGAAGCCTGGCCCGTTCTCGTTCGGGCGATCGCCGTGCTGCTCGCGTTCACGCGCGAAAGCGACGGGGCGACCGCCGAACTGCGCGCGTTCGTCGAGGAAAACGCGGACTTGCTCCGAGTCTTTTCTTAGACGAGTTGGCGCCGGTAACGCGCGATGCTGATGCCGAGCGCCACGGCCGTGAAGACGAGCAAGAACAGCGCGTTCGGCCAGTAGACGTCGAGGCCCGCGCCTTTGAGCCAGATATCGCGTACGATCGTCGCATAATGCCGTAACGGGTTCAGCAGGGTCGCATTCGCGACGGCCGGGGGCATGCTTTCGATCGGGGCGATCGCGCCCGAGAGCTGCACGAGCGGGAGCGCGAGGAACATCGCCGAGAGAATCGCTTGACGGCGGTTGCGTGCGAGCGTCGCGAGCAGCATCCCCAGGCCCATTCCGCCGAGGATCATCAGCGCCGAAACCAGCGTGAACGCGATGAAGCTTCCGCGGAACGGCAAGCGGAACCCGAAATACGCGACGCAGACCGCGATCGCATACGTGACGAGCAACATGCAGAACATCGGCACGATCTTGGCGGTGACGATCGCGCTCGAATTCGCGGGCGTCATCAAGAGCTGCTCGAGCGTTCCGGTCTCCTTCTCGCGAATCGCCTCGACCGCGGTCGCGATGACGCTCACCAGCAGGAGCAACGCGCCGATGATCCCAGGGATGAAGAACCAGCTGCTGACGAGCCCGGGATTGTAGAGATACGTGACCTGCGGCGCGGCCGCGTTCGCCGTGGGCGGATCCTTCGACGTCGGCACGCCCGCGAGGATCTGCGAGGCGTATCCGCCCGCGAGGCCGGACGTGTAACTGTTCACGCCGTCCAGGAACAGCCCGACTTGCGGCTGCGCACCCGCTGCGATGCGCCGTTCCAGATCCGGGGGGATCACGATGCCGGCTGCGAGTTTCCCGCGCCGAACCGCGTCCGCGAGCGTCGCTTCCGACGGCGTCTGCAGCCCGATCACGAACGTGCCGTTGCGCGTGAGCGCGGAGACGATCTCCCGGCTCGTCGCGGAATGGTTCTCGTCGACGACGCCGAGCGGGATCGCGCGCACGTCGGGATCGAGGATGATCCCGAAAATCACGAGTTGGAAGACCGGCGGAATGAGCAACAGCGCGATCACTTGCCGGTTGCGCAGGAGCTGCCGCAACTCTTTGACGAGCAGGGCGCCGAGCGCCGCGAGCCCGGGGCTCATCCGGCGAGCCTCATCGCGCCGAGCGAGCGCCGCGCGACGCCGAGGAAGACGAGGGCGAGCAGCGCGAGCGCGAACGGCGCCGCGACGACGCCGTCCCAACCGCTCCCGCGCACGAACGAATCCCGCGAAACGTCGATGAAATAGCGCGCGGGGATCACGTAAGAAAGCAGGTTGAGCGGCCAGGGAATGTTTGAGATCGGGTAGAGGAAGCCCGTCAACAGGACGGACGGCAGGTTCGAAACGGTCGCGATCGCCTGAACGGCGGCGCTCTGGGTCGTCGTGCGCGAGCCGACCGCGATCCCGAGCGCGACGACGGTGAAGCAATAGAGCGGCGTGCAGACGAGCAGCGGCGAGACGTCGCCGACCGGCAGCACGCCCCAGATCAGCGCGCCGAGCAGCATGACCGCGGTCGCCTCGGCGAGCCCGACGAGCGTATACGCGAAGGTCTTGCCGAGCAGATACTCCGGTGCCCCGACCGACGATGCGTAGACTTGCAGGATCGTCCCCTCCTCGCGATCGCGGACGGCGGCGATCGCCGCAAGCAACGCCGGAAAGATGCCGATGACGATCGCGTAGATCCCGGGGATGATGAAGAGTGCTTCGCGCCGGCCCGGATTGAACCAGATGCGTACGACCGGGCGAATCACCACGGCTCCCGGGGCGTTGTAGGCGGAGACCGTCCCGAGCAACTCGTTGTGAATCACGCGCGCGTTGACGACGTCGCTGCCGTCGATCGTCACTTGCAGCGGGAGCGGGTGTCCGGAGAGCTGCGCGCGTTCGTAGCCGGCCGGGATCACGATCGTGGCGTCCGCTGTCCCGCGGTCGAGCGTCGCCGTCTGCGCGTCTTCTCCGGCGCGGCGTTCCAGCGGCACGGCCCGGAAGACATTGGTCGAGAACAGGCGCTCGGAGATCGTCCGGCTCGCCGTCGTGTTGTCTTCGTCGCCGACCGCGATCGGGATGTCGTGGCTCTCCAGGCGAATCCCGAACCCGAAGATCAAGAGCATCAACGCCGGCAACACGAACGCGAGGCCGACGGAGAGCCGGTCGCGCCGGAATTGGCGCAGTTCCTTGATCGTTTGCGCCGCGATGCGCCGCGGGTTCATGCGGCTTGCCGCTCCACGAGGCCAATGAACGCATCTTCGAGCGTCTGCGTCGTGGGCGCGAACGTCGCTTCGATCCCCGCTTTCGCAAGCGCCTCGCGAAGTGCGGCGAGCTCGCGCTCCGGGTCGTCCAGGACGACGTGAACGCGATCCCCGAACAGCGAGGCGCGCCAGGCGGGCAGGACCCCTTCGATCGCGTCGAGCGCGCGTTCGGGTGCGGCGGTTTGCACCTCGAAGACGCTCGCGGGCTCGAGCGCTTTGATCTGCGCCGAGGAACCTTCCGCGATCGTCTTGCCCGCGGCCATCAGGCCCATGCGGTTGCAGTGTTCCGCCTCGTCGAGATGGTGCGTCGTCACGATGATCGCGGCGCCGCGCGCGGCGAACGTATCGATCAAGCGCCAGAACGCGCGGCGCGCGAGCGGATCGACGCCCGAAGTGGGTTCGTCCAGAAAGAGGATCTCCGGATCGTGCATCACCGAAGCGCCGAACGCGGCGCGCTGCTTGTAACCGCCGGGGAGCCTCGCGGTCAGGTCGTTGCGCCGCCCGCCTAGATCGCAGCTCTCCAGCACCCAATCGATCTTCGCGGCCCGCTCGGCACGCGGGATGCCGTAGATGCCCGCGTAGAACTCGAGGTTCTCGCCGATCGTCAAGTCGTCGTAGAGCGTGAACTTCTGGCTCATGTAGCCGATCCTGCGGCGCAACTCGGGCGAGCGCAGATCGTGCGCGACGCCGGCGATCGTCACTTGCCCTTCGTCCGCGGAGAGCAGCCCGCACAGCATCTTGATCGTCGTCGTCTTCCCCGCGCCGTTCGCGCCGAGCAATCCGTAGATTTCGCCGTAGGCGACGGTCAGGCTGACGTGGTCGACCGCCGTGAACGATCCGAATCGCTTTGAGAGCGCCCGCGCTTCAATCGCGGTCCCGCTGCGCGCGCGCTGCCGTCCGTTCGGGCTTCCCGGGAAGGGGATGCTACGCTCGGCGGTCGCGAGATTCGCGTGCAGATCGAGGACGAAGACGTTTTCGAGCGTCGGTTCTTCGTCGGTCAGGCCGACGAGTGCGATACGTTCGCGCGCGAGGCGTTCGCGCACGCCGGTCTCCGCGAGCGTTTGATCGTGAGCGAGCACGTCGATGCGATCGCCGAACGGCTGAACGTCGACGATCGTCGCGGCATGCGCGTTCGCGAGATCGGTGAGCGCGACGTCCGCCGCTCGCAAATCGTCGACTCGAATCTCCAGCCGATGCAGACCCTGCGCATCGCGTAACTCGCGCGGCTTCCCCACGCGATGAAACGTTCCGTCATACATCAACGCCACGCTGCGGCAGCGCTCGGCTTCATCCAAGTACGGCGTCGCGATGACGATCGCGACGCCGGTCTCCGCGAGCCGCGCGACGACGCGCCAAAACTCGCGCCGCGAGATCGGATCGACGCCGGTCGTCGGCTCGTCGAGCAGCAACACGCGCGGCTCCGCGATCAGCGCGCAGCAGAGCGCGAGCTTCTGCTTCATTCCGCCGGAGAGCGCGCCCGCGGTACGCGCGCCGAACGGCTCGAGCCCCATGATCTTCAGGTATCGCTCGCGCCGCTCGCGATAGGCGTCCTTCGGCACGAGCCGCATGCCCGCCGCGTACTGGAGGTTCTCGTCGACGCTGAGATCCTCGTACAGCGAGAATTGTTGCGTCAAATAGCCGATCCCGGTGCGCACGTCCGCTGCCGCGTGGCCGAGCACCGTGAGCTCGCCCGCCGTCGGCTGCAGGATGCCGGCGAGCATGTTGAAGCAGGTCGTCTTCCCCGCGCCGTCCGGGCCGATCAGCCCGAAGATCTCGCCGGCGAACACGTCGATGTCGACGCCGCGGACGGCCTCGACGGCGCCGTAGGATTTCACGAGTCCGCGCGCGCGGATGACGGGCTCGCCGCCCATCCCTCAGCGATCCAACAGGATGGTGCCGTCCACCGGCATGCCCGGCTTCGCGAAACCCGCCGGATGTTCGATATCGATGCGCACGCCGAAGACCTGACGCACGCGATCGTTCTTGAAGTACACGTTTTCCGGCGTGAACGAGGCTTCTGCGTCGATGGAGGCAACGTGCCCCGCGAGCGCCTGATTCGGCGCGCTGTCGAGGAAGACGTTTGCGTGCTGGCCGACGCGCACGCGCCCGATCTCGCCTTCGGAAACGAAGCCGCGCATGTAGACCGCGTTCGGGTCGATGATGCTCAGCAGAATGCGGCCCGGTGCGACGACGGCGCCCGGTTCGACGGCGCGCACCGTCACGACGCCGTCGAGCGGGCTGCGCACGATCAGGTCCGCCGCCGCCGCCAGCGCCTGCGCGCGTTCGGCGCGGGCGGCCGCGACTTGCGCGTCGGCGCCGGCGGCTTGCGAGCGCGATTGGCCGATCTGCTGCCGGACGGCTGAGGATTGCGCCGCGCGAATTTGCGGGTTGAACGAGGTCGCGCGCGCGAGTTCGAGGCCGGCTTGCGCGCTCTCGACGCCGCGCTGGGCGGCGACGATCGACGCCTCGCGCGCCGCGACCACGGCGCGGGCGGAGACGGCGCGCGTGCGCGCCTGGTCTGCGCTCTGCTCGGAGACGTCGCCGCTGCGCACGAGCGAATCGGCGCGCACGCGATCGCGTTCCGCGAGTTCGAGATCCGCGCGGGCCTGGACGGCCTGAGCTTGCGCGAGTTCGAGTTGGGCGCGGGCTGCCGAGAGCGCCGCTTGAGCTTGCGCCACGCGGCTCGAGGCATCGAGCGTCGCTTGCCCCTGGCCGAGTTCGCTCTCGTGCAGTTGCCGCCCGAGGACGCCCGGCTCGGCGTGCGCGCTGCTCGCGCTGCGCTCGGCCGCCGCGAGCTTCGCGGTTGCGGCTGCGACGGCCGCGGCGCGTTCGTCGTCTTGGAGCCGCGCGAGGATCTGCCCCCGGCGTACGAGCGCGCCCTCCCGCACGGTCACTTCGATGACCCGCCCCGAGGCTTTGGAGGCGACGTCCGTACGGTCGCTCTCCAGGCGCCCGCTCAAGCGCACTTCGTTCGCGGGGACGGCGCCCGCGCGGCGGACGTAATAGCTGCCGCCGGCGATCGCAAGCGCGATCAGCGCGAGCACGCCGAGAATCACGATCGCGCGATTTGGCCCGTGGCTGGCAACGCGCGTGGAATCCATCGTAACGCCGTGCTTCGATAGCGGCGGTCGCGTTCGCCTTCGCCCTTCGTGTCGAAGGGTGAGCTTGGCGAAGCCGGGGGCCTGTTAGGCTTCGGTGGTTTGTTCCCGTGCGAAGCGGCTGCGGTAGACGGACGGCTTCCAGAGCGATTCGGCCGGCGCGCTCCAGGTGTGCACCAGGCGCGTGAACGGCCAGATCGTGCACAGGAGCAAGCCCGCGATCACGTGCGCTTGCAAGAAGAAGGGCGCGCCCGCGATGAGCTCGGGCTTGGGCGAGAGCGTGAGCAGCCCGCGGAACCAGACGCTCACCGTCGCGCGGAAATCGTAGCCGGCGCCGAACAAGTTCACGAAGGCGGTCTCGCACAGGCCCAGGATGATGATGATGCCGAGCAGCGCGTAGGAGAGACCGTCGAGACCGGTCGTCCGTTTACGCAGATGCTTGTTCGTCAGGCGGCGATACATCAGGATCGCGAGCCCGACGGCGCTCAGCGTCCCGGCGACGGCGCCGCCGCCGACCGCGAACACGCGATAGAGATGGGGATCCTCACCCGCCGCCGTCACGAGCGACGCGGGGACGAGCAGCCCCAGCGCGTGGCCGGCCATCGAGGCGATGATGCCGTAGTGGAAGAGCGCGCTGCCCAGGCCCAGCGAGCGTTTCTCGTCGGCCTTGATCGTACGGTTCGACCATTGGAAACCGTCGGCCCGGAAACGCCAAATGTGGCCACCGGTCGAGATCAGCAGGCACAGGTAAGGAAACACGACCCACATGGCGATCGTCAATGGGCTAGAGGTCATCGCAGTACGATTATGCGGCTCCGGATGAAGAGCCTGTGAACGTCAGGGCTGCTCGGCAGCGCCGAGGAGCAGGAGCCGCCGCGCGGCACCCCGCGCGAACAGGGCGTTCGCCCCGAGAATCAGGAAGGCGGCAAATCCGGCGAGACCCGCGACGCCGAGCAGGTCCGTGCGCGCGGTCGCGACGCCGATCGCTCCGAGCAGCACTGCGAGTTGTGCGGTCACGAACGTCAGCCAGCTCAAGCGCGGTTCGAGCAGAGCCTGCGGCCGGGTTTCGTCGTCCTCGCCGAGCACCATCGTTGCCAGCACGCGGATGCCGATGTGGTGCAGGTGCGCGTTCACCATTTGCCCGACCCAACCGGCCAGCGCCACGAAGATCGCCGCGGGCATCGTCGCCGCGCCGAACCGGCCCGCCGCGACGAGCGCGAGCGAGACCAGCAGCCACGCCAGCGCCGCCGCCACGAACGCTTGGGGCGGCCGATGCGGGTTCACCGCCCGCCGAGCGATGTCGAAGCCGTCGAGCACGTAGGCGAGCGCTCCGGTGCCGATCGCAAGCAAACTCAGATCGAGCCACGAGCCCGATTCCAGCGCGATTGCGAGCGCCCCCGAGATGCTTCCGGCAAGCAGCAGGCCGCCGATCGCGACGTGGGCGAGAACGAAGCGCGATTTCGCGCGGAAGATCGGCCGGAACGTGCGCGTTGAGACGCCCGTCGTGAGGATCGTGAGCCAACCGGCGATGCCGAGCAGCGCGTGCGCCGGCGCGAGGCGAAGGAGCGCGATGAAGAGGCCGGGACCGAGCGCAAACGTGAACGCATAGCCCAGGCCGGCCGTGACGCCGAGGACGATCAGGGTGAGCGCGAGCGCGGCGGCGATCGCGCGTTCCCGTCGCTGTGGCCCGGCGCGTGCGAGCGTTCGGAGCGCTGCGAACGCGTATGCCGCGAAAGCAATGCTGACGATGCTGCCCCCGAGCGGCAAGACGGCAGGCGAGTCGAAGGCGAATCCGGCCGCCAAGACGGCTGCCCCGAGCGCGAAGACGGGAATCGATGCGCGCGCGAGCGCTTCGTGGACCCATTGGACGTCCGCAAAGGCGCGGATGACGTGAATGAGGATGGCGAGCGCGATCGTCGTGATCCAGCCGAGCGCGACCACGTGAACCCAGGCCAACTCGAGCCCGAAACTCAGCGACCCCCGCAGGGCGGCGCTCGCCAAAATCAGCCACGATAGGCCATAGGCCAGGAACCCTGCGACCAGGCCCGCCGGCGGGATCCAGAGGCGCGCCTTGCTCGCTCTCACCGGACGCCCGGAGCGGGGTTTGGGGGCCGGCGAACGCGCTGCCAGGCGATGTAGCCGAATAGGACGATGGCGGCGAACTGGCCGATCGCCGAAGCGATGACGAGCGGCACCGCGAACGGCGGCGCGCCGGCTCGTGCGAGTGGTTCTGCGACGAGTCGTATCGCGAGCCCGCCATTGAGCAAGATGAAGATCGTCTCGGGGAGGCGGCGGGGATAGCGTCCCTGCGTCTGGGGAAACGCCTCGCGGTTGAGCGGCAAGAACCACAGCGCGATCCCGATGACGAGGTTCACGAGCCACCCGACGAAGCCCAGATGCGCGTGCTCGACCGAGATGACCGGCGGGAGCGGGCGCCCGAGGGCTTCGGCGGTCAGCATGCAGGCTCCGAGTAGGAACGTCAGCGCTAGACCAACGAGGGATGTCTTGACAAAGAGGCGGCTCTCGAACGGCACGGGCGCATCCTTTCGGGGGCAGTCGTCTTCCCAGCGGCGTTTCGCCGGAGCCAGGTTTGGTTCGTCCTAAACGCATCGATATAGGGGAACATGACCACGACGCGCCTCTGGACGATCGGACTCTTGATCGTCTCGAACATCTTCATGACCGTAGCCTGGTACGGGCACCTCAAACAACCCAGCCGCCCGCTGATCCTCGCGATCTTGCTTAGCTGGGGCATCGCGCTCTTCGAATACGCATTTCAGGTTCCGGCGAATCGAATCGGCTACGGGACGTTCACGCTGACGCAGCTGAAGATCACCCAGGAGTGCATCACGCTCGTCGTCTTCACGATCTTCGCGTTCCTGGTCTTCAAGGAGCAGATTCGCTGGAATTACTTGGTCTCGTACGCCTTCCTGATCGGCGCGGTGTACTTCGCGTTCAAACGCTGATCTAGCCGTACTCGAGGTGGTGGGCCATCAGCGCGCGAGCCGTCTCCGAATCGCCCGTCACGATTGCCTGGACGATGCGGGCGTGATCGCCGTCGCCGGCCCAACTCCGCAGGGCCCACTCTTCGCGCCGAATGAAGAGGTCGCTGTTCTCCGCGAGCAAATCGAAGATGCCGGCGACGATGCGTTCGATCGCCGCGTTGCCGGATGCGGCCAGGATCGTCAGGTGAAACTTTCGATTGAGCGCCGCCAGCCGTTCGAAATCCGGCGTTGCGCGGCTTGCCAGCAACGTGCCGCGTTCGTTGACCTTGCGCAGCGCGGTCGCCTCGCCCCGGCGGATGTGTTGCGCGGCCAAAGCCGCAGCTTCGGGCTCGAGGATGTGGCGGACGCGCATCAGATCGTGGATCTCTTTGGAGATGATCGTCGGCGCCCCGATGCTCGCGCGAGTGACCGAGGCGCGAGAGCGGACGTTGACGACGAACGTCCCGCGGCCGTGCACGACGTTGAGCAGCCCCTCGGCCTCGAGGATCCGCAAGCCTTCGCGCAACGCGGTGCGGCTGACGTGCAGCGCCCCCGCGAGCTCGCGTTCGGCAGGGACGCGGTCGCCGGGCCGAAGCGAACCGGCCAGAAATTTCTCGCGAAGCCGCGCGGCGATCTGGTGCGGCCGGCTGTTGCCGTCCCGCGGCAGCGGCGTAATCGCGAAGCGCTGTGGATCCAGAGCAGAAGGCATGAGAGGCGTGCCTCCGTGGCACATCGATCGGGAGTTTGCTCTCGCTAGAGGTACATCGGCTTCTTAGACTCGGAAGCGCATGAGCCTGCGCTGCCGGGCTTAATCGGCGTAGTAAACGTGCTCCGGGGCGTCCAGGAACACGACGCGGATCGGTACCTTCGGGCCCGGCATCCCCGGGGTCCCCGTCGGCATTCCCGGGGCGGCGATCCCGCGCGTGCGCGGGCGCTCGTGCAGCAGCTTCGCGAGCGCGGCTAGCGGGACATGACCCTCGACGAGGTAGCCGGCAACGCTCGACGTGTGACAGCTCGAAAGGGCCTCGTCGATGTGAAAGCGCCGCAGCCGCTCGTCATGGTCGAGGTCCTGCAACTCGACGGTGTAGCCGGCTGACCGCGCCGCGGCGATCCAGCCCTCGCAGCAGCCGCATCCGCGATCGCGCACCGTGACGATCTTCGGCCGCGGTTGCGGCGCGGCCGCGAGCAAACCGGCGGCGACGACGGGGATGAAGACCGCTCGTTTCATGCACGTTTCTCCGAGAGCGCAGTGGACATTGGAAAGCATACACGAACGGCGTGAACGCGGTGTCCGGATTTGTGGAAGCGACGCTTCTTCAGCGTTCGCTTCGCGAGCATGGTCCCGCGAGTGGACGTCAGCGGTGTTCCAGGTGATCGGCCATCAGGGAGCGCGCTGCATCGGCATTTCCGCGCGATATCGCGTCCACGATGCGGAAGTGCTGTCCATCCTCGGCCCAACTCGTCGACGCCTGCTCCCGGCTGGAGAACCAGTCCTGCATGTTCTCAGCCAGCAAATCCAGCACGCCCGCGACGATGCGCTCGATCGCAGCGTTGCCGGACGCGGCGAGGATCGTGAGGTGAAGTTTGCGATTGAGCGCCGCCAGCCGCCCGAAATCCGGCGCTTCGCGGTTCACGAGCAGCGCGCCGCGCGCGCAAATCTTCCGCAAGACCGTCACTTCAGCCCGGCGAATGAACGCGGCCGCGAGAGCGGCGGCTTCCGGCTCGAGCACGCGGCGCACGTGCGTCAGCTCCAGGATCTCTCTTGAGACTTGGGTGGGAGCACCGAGCGTCGCGCGCGTGACGGATGCCCGCGAAACGACGTTGACGACGAACGTCCCGCGGCCGTGCACGACGTTGAGCAACCCCTCGGCTTCCAAAATGCGCAGTCCTTCGCGCAGCGCGGCGCGGCTGACGCGGAGCGCCACGGCAAGCTCACGCTCGGAGGGGACGCGATCGCCCGGCCGCAGCGAGCCGGCCAGGAACTTCTCCCGGAGACGGGCCGCAATCTGACGCGGCCGGCTCGCGCCGTCGTGCGAGACCGGCGCGATCGATAGGCGGCGAAGATCGAGGGTCGCTGTCATCAGGGGGCGCCTTCCTGGTTCACGATTCAGCCACGACCGTGGCCGGAACCTGCGTCACGATCACACGCAGCGAGACGCAGCATCCGCCAGACAGTCGGCGCAAATCTGCGGCTCGCCCTCGGGCACGACGAGCCCGTTCCCGCATACCGGACAGTCGTCGAAAACGATTCCGTTCGGATAGAGCCGTTCGTGCTCTTCCCGCGTGACGTAGCGTTTCGGGAAGTGTTCTTCGGGTTCGTCGTCTTCAAACATAAGGCGCTATGGTATCACGCGAATTGCAGCGCGACAAGCACTCGGTCAACGTCGAATCAAACCGGCGAAAAATATAGCGGCGGCGGCCATTTCTAGCCGCCGCCCTTCAAAGTGGTGGAGATGAGCGGATTCGAACCGCTGACCCCTTACATGCGAAGCAAGTGCTCTACCAGCTGAGCTACATCCCCACGGGCCGCCGAGTATCATAGCACGGGGGCACGAGCGACGGAAGTACGGCTCCCGCGTCCAGCCCCCCTGCGCTCGATCGCCGCTAGAGCGGATTCGCCAGATACGGGAAGGTCGGCAGCGTTGGCACCGCGGCCGTCACGTTCGCGCTCGAGAGGTTCGGATTCGCGGTCTGGGCCTTGCCGTCGTCGGCGATCGGCGACGAGGTCCCGGCGGTCAGCAAGACCACCGTGTTCCCGAATGCCAGGCCGAGGTTCGCGGTCATCACGTCGTCGGCGAGGCCGCGCCCGCCGAACGTGCTGCCGGCGCCGGCGGTCCCGGCCGAGCTCAGCTTACCGCCCGTCTCGGAACCGAGGTAGGTTGCGGTCGTCGCGCTCGACGAGAGGTCGGCGACCAGCACGTCCGTCCCAAGCAACGTCTGAACGTAGTTGGAAATCGCCGCGCTGCGCCCGGCCGTCCCCGTCATGAACGTCCCGATGTCGGTTTTGATCAGCGTCGCGTCCTGGTAGGGGGAACTGCGGGAGTTCGCATCGTGGTGGGCCCACGGAGCGAAGATCACGTTGATCGCCGGGCGGCCGACGCGATCGATCTGATGGAACGTCGGGTTCGTCAACTGCGGGTTGAGCGCGTTGTCGTTGCTGCAAGCCGCGAGCAGACCGGCGAGCGCGAGCGCGCCGGCGGCGCGGAGGGCGGGGGTCGTCATCGTCATCCTCATTGGCCGGTCACCGAACTGGTCGTCGCCCAGAAGGCGATGCGGCCCGGGGTCGTCGAGCCGGTCGGAACCAGCTGGGTCTTCGGGATCTCGACCACGATGGCGAGCACGTTCGTGCCCGCATACGTGTCGGTCCCCGGATTGTTGAAGCCCTGCGGGCACGTGCCCGTCCCGCCGGCCGGCAAGCAGCTCTGTACGGTCGAACCGGCGTTGCGGTCCGGGAAGATCTTGTAGAACTGCGCTTCATCGAAGAAGAACGGGTCCTGGCGCGGCCCGGCAAAGATCGTTACGCCGCCGACCGTGAACGAGCGGCCGACGAGTCCCGAGGCCGTCTGCGTGATGAGCGTGTTGCCGGAGCCCGTGCTGTTCGGCGCGCTCGGACCATACACGTTCACTTGCTGCGCTCCGCTTGTCGGTGCGTCGAACGAGAACTGAACGACGAGATTTTCCGTCGGCGCGGTCCCCGCGGCCTCGCTGCCGTAGTTCGTGTCGAACTTCAACTGATAGAGCACGGAGGGATCGAAGAACGTCGTCGTTCCGGCCCCCGGGGCGATGCCCGGATGCACCGTCATGACGGCGACGACGTTGTTCGCGTTCGTCGGGCTCGGGAAGAGATACGTGTCGGCGACGTCGGCGCCCGGGCGGGCGATCGTCGCGGTTGAGGCCCGGTCGTCGGAGCCGATGGCCGGATGGTTGGTGGCGACGAGCGTCAGCGCGACGAGTGCCGCAAGCGCGAGCGCACCGCCGAGGCGTGCAAACTTCATGGCTGAGCGTCTACGCCCGAAAAGGCTCGAAAGCCTCGCTCCGCGGCTTCCCTGGGAGAGCTCCTAGCCGAAAAGAGGGAACGCCCCCCGGACGCAGCGCATAATTTGCGAATGATTTGCGGATTCGATGGGTATGGAAGGCTATGGAGCCGGAATTGAGAGCCGTTCGCGGCGGGCGAGAGGAGCGGCGCTACTCGACGCGCTGCCGCGCCCGGATCGTGGAACTGCTGCGCCTCGAGCGCCGCTACCTGACCGCGGCGACGATCGCGCGGCTCTTGGAGACCAGCGGAAAACGGGTCGCGCTCTCGACCGTCTACCGCACCCTGGATCTGCTGGTGTCGCTCGGGATCGCCTCGCGGCGCACCGAGCCCGACGGGGAACAGGGCTACGTGGCCTGCACGGGCGAGCACCATCACCATGCGGTCTGCCGCCGCTGCGGCCTCGTCGAAGAGGTCGATTGCGCCGCGATGGAACGTTTCGCAAAAGTGCTGCGCGAGCATCACGCCTTCGAGCTCGACGAGCACTCGATCGAATTCTATGGTCGGTGCGTGCGATGCCGCTGACGCGCGCGCGTTTCTGCGCCGGGCTGGCCGCGGGTTCGCTGGCCGTTGCCGCGCCGTCCGTGCTCCGCGCCGCCGGGACGCCGGCGCTGCGCGTCGTGACGACGATCTCAACGTTCAATTCATTCGTCAGTGCCGTCGGCGGATCGCTCGTCAGCGTTGCGAGTTTGGTCCCGATCGGAGCGGGGCCCGAAGATTATCAACCGACGCCCGGCGACGTCGAGCGCATCGCGGACGCCGACATCCTGGTGCAAAACGGCGCGGGCTTGGAGGGCTGGCTCGCGCGCACGATCGACAACGCCAAGAATGCGCGTTTGCGGATCGTCACCTGCACCGACGGGCTGCCCGTGCGCGACGGAAACCCGCACCTATGGCTCGATCCCGTCTTCGCGCGCGAGTACGTGCGCAAGATCCGCGACGCCCTGATCGAACGCGACCCCGCGCACCGCGCCGCATACACGGCGAACGAGAGCCGTTATGACGGCGTGCTGCGCGCGCTGACGGCGGAGATCGCGGCGGGGATCGCGACGATCCCGCCCGCCCAACGCACGATGATCGTCTTCCACAGTGCGTGGAACTATTTCAACGCGCGCTTCGGTCTGCGGACGGTCGGTGCGATCGAACGCAGCCCCGGACAGGAGCCCAACCCGCGCGATCTGGCCGATCTCGTGACCCTGGCACGGAGCCTGCACGTTCGCGCCGTCTTCGCCGAGCCTGAGTACAGCCCGAAGCTCGCGCACGCGCTCGCCGAAAGCGCGCAAATCTCGACGGTGGCGACGCTGTACGACGACTCCGTCGGAGCCGATCCGCGCGTCGGCGACTATACGAGCATGTTGCGCTACGACGCGCAGACGATCGTCCGTGCACTCGGCGGGAAGCCCGCCGCGGGAGCGGCGCGCTGAGCCCCGTCGTCGAGGTCCACGATCTCGTCGTGCGCTACGATCGCGTGACCGCGCTCGACGGCGTGACGTTTTCGCTGGGCGCCGGCGAAGCGCTCGGCATCGTCGGGCCGAACGGCTCCGGCAAGTCGACGCTGCTCAAAGCGATCGCGGGACTGCTCGCGCCCACGTCCGGGACGGTCTCCGTCTTTGGCGCGTTGCCGCGCGATCTCGAGCCGGGCGCGATCGGATACGTGCCGCAGGTCGAAGCGGTCGATTGGACGTTCCCGGTCTCGGTCGGCGACGTCGTCGCGATGGGGCGTTACCCGCGCGTTTCCTCGCTCGCGCGCTTCTCGAAACACGATCGCACGGTCGTTGCCGATGCGCTCGACGCGTTGAACCTCGCTCCGCTGCGCGACCGGCACATCTCCCAACTCTCGGGCGGCCAGCAGCAGCGCGTCTTCGTGGCGCGGGCGCTCGCACAGGAGCCGCGTTTGCTCTTGCTCGACGAACCGACGACCGGCGTCGATGCGGCCACGACCGCTGCCTTGCGCGATGTGATCCGCGAGCGCGTGCGCGCGGGGCTGCCGGTCTTGATGACGACGCACGATCTGGACGATGCCGCCGAGTGGTTCGACCGCCTGATGGTCGTCGATCGCCGCGTGCTCGCGTTCGGCGATCCGGCCGAAGTCCTCGCCTCGGGCGCCTATTCGGGGATCCGCGAGCACACGCACACCCACGGTCACGCGCGTTCGGAGCCGCCGGCGGGAGCGCGCCGGTGATCGATCTGTTGACCGCGCCGTTCCAGTATGCGTTCATGCAGCGCGCGTTTCTCGCGGCGCTCGTGGTCGGCACGCTCTGCTCGACGATCGGCACGTACGTCGTCTTGCGCAAGCTTTCGTTCATCGGCGACGGGATCGCGCACGCTTCATTCGCGGGCATCGTCATCGCCTACCTACGCGGGCTCGACTACTTCGTCGGTTCGACGATCGTCGCCGTCGCGACGGCGCTCGCGATCGGATTCGTCAACCGGCGCGGCAACGTTTCGCTGGATACGGCGATCGGCGTGCTGTTCACCGGCGCCTTCGCGCTCGGGGTCTTCTTGATGAGCCGCCTGCCGAACTACAGCGTCGATTTGCAGGGCTTCCTGTTCGGCAACATCCTCGGCGTCGACGCGCGCGATCTTCAAGTCATGCTCGCGCTCGCACTGCTCGTCGTGGTCGCTCTGGGCCTGTTGTATCGCGCGCTGCTCTTCACGTCGTTCGATCCGGTCGTCGCGCAGGCGAGCGGGATCCGCACGGAGTTCGTCGATTACGTGTTGCTGGTGTTGCTGGCGCTGACGATCATCATCTCGATCCAATCCGTCGGGATCGTGCTCGTCGCGGCCCTGCTCGTCACGCCGCCGGCGGCGGCCGCCCAATTGACGCGGCGTTTCACGCACATGCTCGCGCTCTCCGCGGCGATCGGCGCGGCTTGCGCGATCCTCGGCTTGTACGCATCCTATTACCTGCACGCGGCCAGCGGCGCGACGATCGTGCTGCTCGCCACGCTCGTGTTCTTCGCCGCGATGTTCGCGGGGAGCCGACGCCGTTCAAACGCGAGAGCGGCCGCCTAGCCGCCGGCGCGCATTCAGCGCGCCTGTTGGCGCAAGCGGACCGGACCGGCCAAGGCTTCGATGGCGGCTTGTTGTTGGAGCGAGCCGATCCCGGTGACCGCGTCGTACCCCACGATCACGGTGCACCCGTTCGGTTGCACGCCCGCGCAGCCGTAGACCAGCGGCGCGGGTGTCGGGAGCAAGCCGCGGTAGCCGAGCGGCAACGCCTTCGGCCGCGGCCGCAGCGTGTTGTCGAGATAGAAGCGATCGTTCTCGCGCGAGATGTCGCGAAACGCCTTGGGGCTCGAGTGCGCGAGCGTGTAGAGGTCGCCGGCCGCGCGCAAGCGGCGCTCCGGGGGCACGGCCGCGTTGATCGCGGCCAGGCTTGCGGCCACGAGCGCCGCGCTTTCGCTCGTTCCGCCGACGCCGCCCGTAGCGTAGCCGTGCCAGACGATCAGCAGATGCCCCGCCGCGTCGGCGGAAACATCGGGGACGATCCGCGTTTTCGCGAGCGTCGCCGTGAACTCGAAGGAACTCGGCGCATCCTGCCAGCGCGGCCGCGGATCGAACGAGAGGCCGCCGCCGCCGGCGTGCGTTCCGTCGTTCCAGGGTCCTTCGTCCAGCGCACGCGAGCGCGTGCCGAGCGACGTGCCGCCCGCGCAGATCACATACGCGAGCGCGCAGGGATAGGCGACGCCGGCACGTTCGATTCCCGGTTCGTGGACGCCGTAGGCGCCGTCATCGCCGCTGGGCACGACGACGGGGATGCCGCGCAGCGTCGCTTCGAGATAGGGGATCGGCACCGGGCCGTACGCCTCGCTGCTCGGCCCGCGCAGCGCGCCGGCGACGAACGGAAAGACGATCGCGTCGGGCGAGTCCGGCGCATCGAGGGCATGCTGCAGCGCGAGGACACCCTCGCCGCCCGCGACGCACACGGCCTCGTCGCGAACCACGATCGCCGCCTTCGGCGCGAGCGCGAGGATCGCGGCGAGATCGATCGTCGGCTCCTGCCCGCGATCGTCCCGGCCGCAATCCTGTTCGTTCGTGGGCGTGGCGCCCTCGACGCGCGTGAGGTTGTCGAGCGTCGCGGCGAACGGCGGCGGCGTCGCGGCATCGGAAGGCGGCTGTGGATGGACGGCGTCCTTGCCGAAATCGCCGCGCACGAAGCGGGCGAGATCGTCGCGCTCGAAGCGATCGGAGGAATCCTCGATCAGCGCGATGCGCTGCCCAGCGCCGCCGTCCGAGACGGCGTCGTACGCTTCGCGAAAGCGCGCCGGGAGCAGCCAATCACCGCGAAAGTCCGTCGGCAGGTGCGGAGCTTCCGCGACGGCGAGGCGGGGCGGTGCGCCGAGCACGACGCCGCGGATCGCCCGCACGCGCAGGTTCGGGAGCGATAGCGGCCCGAGCGGCGCGACGAGCGTCCGGCTCCCGTCGGAGAAGCGCGAGAAATGCGTCTTGAAGGCGCGCTCCGCATGCGCCACGTCGAATGTCGCGCCGACGACGAGACGGTTCGACGAAGCGTCGATATCGGTCGCGCCGTTCGCGCGCAACCACTGCGTCAGCGCCGCGACGTCGGCGGGCGAGCGTCCGTAATGCGCGGTGAATTGCGCCCCCGTCAGCTGCGCGTGATGCATCGGCGAAGCCGGGTCGGAAACGGCGGCCGCGTCCGCATCGAGCGTGCTCGCCGCCGGCGCGAGCTCGACGACGATCGGGAGTTTGCGGGTGGGCTCCGCGGGGCCGTCCACGCTGAAACCGGCCAGGCGCGCGGGCGGCGGGATCAGCATTTCCGCGCGCCCCACGCTCGGATGACCCCACATCACGATCGATCCCAGCATCATCCCAGAAATCGCGCCAAGGGCGCGCACGGATAGGCAACCTACGCAACGCATGGAACGTCTTTAGAACATCATCGTTCGAGGTCTTGCATGCAGCGTCGCGCTTTCTTCCGGAGCCTCGTCGCGGCCGTGGGGCTCAGCCAGCTGACCCACGTCTCGCCCGCGCTTGCGCTCGACGAAGCCGCGATCGGCCGCGAAGTGTTCCTCACGCTGCAAGAGGACGGCGAGATCCTGTTCGATTCGCCGTATTACGAGCACCTCAACGAAGTCGGCCGGATCGTCTCGACGAGCGTGCGGGATCGCTATCCGTATCCGATCCGCTTTTACATCGTCAAGGGCGATTCCGCGAACGCGTTCTCGGTGCCGGGCGGGTACATCTACGTCAACGAACCGCTATTGCGTTTGGCGAAGAATCGCGACGAGCTCGGCGGCGTGCTCTCGCACGAGACCGGGCACATGCTGCTGCATCACGTCGCCAAGCGCATCAAGAACGAGAATCTCGTCGGCGGCATCGGCACGATCGGGCAGATCTTAGGGCAGATTCTGCTGGGCCCGATCGCCTCGCTCGGATCCAGCTATGCGCTCGGCACGGCGATCACCGCGCAGGATCTCAACGTCTCCCGCCACATCGAAGCCGAGGCCGACGAGGAGGGCGCGCGCATCGCCGCCGCCACGAACGTGCTCAATCCTTACGGTTTGATCTGGTTCTTCAACACGATGACCGCGATCTACGGCGATCACGGCGCGCTCTGGGAGCGCTCGCATCCGTTCGACCAAGCGCGCGTCGCCGATCTCGAGCATCTCTTCGCGACCGAGCCGCAAGTCTTCGGCAAGTTCGACAAGACCGACAAGCGCGACGTCGTCTACTGGTGACGAGAACCGCTGTCGTTAGTGCGACGCGTTGAAGAACCGCAAGTGGGTGTTCACGGCTATGAGGATGATCGTCAATATCATCGCTCCTCCGTCGACGGTTGCCTCGGTCTTGCTCAACCGTCGAGGCGTGTAATCCCACGTGTATACGTGAGTGAAGAAATAGATCGTCAACGCGATAATCGCTGCTATGCCGAGATACAAGAATAGCCAGCCGGCCCACATCGGGACACGCCAAGTGTGGGGAGCGAACCTGTCCGCGGTAATGGCGCACCACATCAGGGCGAACGCAATGTGCATTCGCGTATTGAGACCGAATCGCGTCTCGCTTCCTTGATCGCGCCGTTCGTTTTGCGCCGCTTTCATCGCTAACTCCGTTTGCCCTAGTGAAGCTTATCTAAAGTGCACTTGGAAAAGGTGGAGCGCATTGAGCGCCACTACCAGCCAGGCTGCAAAACCGAACGCCCAAGTCTCGCGCTTGCTCATCGGCCGACGGTAGTCGACCTCGCCTCTATACAGGCGCAACACATACGCCCCGAGGCAAGCGATGAATGCGACCGGCGCCAAGAAGAACGTGATTGCTACCACCGCCTGGGGCAGGCCCGGAACGTGGCTCAGAAACCCCAGCACCGGAACGATGCAGCAAATCAGGCACGTACCAAGTCTGAGTCTGAAGCGCTCGGACCAGCCTTGCATTCCTACGTTTCGCGCATTCATATCCGTCACTCTTGAATTAGGCTGCTCTCGGGCGCATTACCGATGTTGCGCGCTGAAAATACTCGAGGCTGAGAGCAAGACCGTGACTTGGTAGAAATTGACGGCGAGGAGTAGGAGCGATATTGCCGCGAGCGGCCGGAGGATCGCCCATTCCCGTTGGGTCATCGGCTCGCCGGGCGCTCCACCTCTACTGCCGAACCTGTAGCACAGACCCGGAACCGTCGCGAGCGTCGCAGCGGCGAAGAGCAGATCGGCGACGGCCGGAGCGATGCCGTGAAAGCGGAGGACGAGCACCAACGCGGTGCCCGGCACAACCAGCGACACGCCCGCAAGGCGAGACTTGAATTCCGATGTCCAGCGGCTCGGCGCGGCTAGGTTCTGCACGATCAGCTCCCCGTACTTAGGAGTTAGTGTTTTTGAAGTGCTCGGAGCACCCTGCGACGTGGCAACGTTTCGTGTGCTCACTGACTCTGCCGCTATCTATTTGTTCTCTCGAGCGTTACTGATGTTGGGCGCTGAAAATGCTGGACGCTGAGAGAGAGGCTGCGACTTGGTAGAAATTGACGGCGAGGATGATCGCCGTTACAGCTGCAAGCGGCCACAGGATCGCTGATTCTCGTTTGGTCATCGGCTCGGCGGGCGGCGGTTTGCTGATATTGCCGAACGTGTACCACAGCCCGGTTACCATAAGGGCCGCCACGACGGCGAATAGCACGTGGGCGACGCCCGGAGCGATGCCGTGAACCCGGAGGATGACCAGCATCGCAGTGCCCGGCGCAACCATAGCGATGCTCGCGAGGCTATATTTAAATTGCGTCGTCCAGCGGCTCGGCGCTGCTGCGTTATGCACGTTCAGCTCCCCGTACTTAGGAGTTGGTGTGTATGATTAGCGTGGAAGTGCCGGTGGCGCGGCGCATTCCGCGTGGTGGGGATGCGGCGCGGCATTCGCCGTTACGGGTTCGCAGCCTCTCGATTTAGCTTGCCGAGCGTCGCTCAATCGTCCGCGTCTGCGGGTTTGAGGACGCGATAGCGATACGCGCCGATGTGCGAGAGAAAGTTCGCGTCCGCGAGGGCGTCGAGCACGTCGAGCGTGACGGCGCGTTCGTTCTTGTTCGGCATCCCGGCCCAGCGCATCGCGACGTCTCCGAGTTCGAGTTCCGCGCCCGGCACGAGCAGACTCGCGACGAAGTCTTGGTCGAGGTTCAACTTCCGCATCCGCGTCGCGTGGAACGCGAGTGCCGCGTCAAACTGGCTCGATCGCGCCCGCGCGGGTGCATGAGGCTTCGCTGCAGGTTCGGGCGTGAGTGCCGCTTCGGATTCCGGCGGACTCTCGGCGGGCTGCCGTGCCGCTTCCGGCTCCGCCGCCGCTTCCAGCACTGCCGCCGGTTCCGCCGCCGCTCCCGGCCCTTCCGCAGGTTCCGGTAGCTGCGCCGGAGCTTGCGGCTCCGCCGGAGCTTCCGGCTCAGCCACCGCTTCGGGTTCAGCCGCCTCTTGCGGCTCAGCCACTGCTTCCGGCTCCGGTGCAGCTTTCGGTTCCGCCGGAGCTTCCGGCGCAATTGCGGCTTCCGGCTCAACCGCGGCGGCGAGGGCCGGCGGGGCTTCGATCCCTTCGCTGACGGGCGCCGCGGAAGCGAGCCGCAGAGGCTCGCCGGCGTCCAGCGCGGCGCCGCCGACCAGCGCGGGCGAGCGCTGCAGCAGCGCGTCCGTGAGGCCGGGGAAGTGTTCGGCGAGCGCCACGATGGCCGTCTGCCAGGGCACGGCGTTCAGCTCGCGGCGATCGGAGCCGATCGCGTTGAAGATCTTTCGCGCAACTTCGTGCGGCGAGACCAAGAGCGAACGCGGCGCCGGCGCCATTCCCGCGCGCGTCATGAACTCGGTGTCGACGGCGCCCGGGTCCACGTAGGTCACTTTGATTCCGTCTGCCCGCAGCTCGTTGCGAACGATACGCGACATCGCGCGGACCGCCGCCTTCGCGGCCGGATAGGCGCCGAGCCCGGCGATCGGGACGCGCGCGACGCCGGAACCGAGAAAGAAGACGTGGCCGCTGCTCGCGCGCAAGAGCGCGTGCGCTTCGCGCACGAGCGCCAGCGGCACCAGCACGTGCGTATCGAATTGCTCGCGCAGCGCGCCGTCGGATTGCGCGGTCAACGCGCCTGAGGCGACCGCGCCCGCGTTGTTGACGAGGACGTCGATGCCGCCGAAACGGCTGCGGGCGGCCGAGGTGATGCGCTCCGCCGCGCCCGGCTCGCGCAGATCGACCGCGAGCGGGATGATCTCTCCACCGTGGGCCGCGGCGTTCTTGACGAGATCCGCCAGGCGGTCCTCGCGGCGGCCGACGGCCACGACGAAGTATCCGGCTCGAGCGGCGCGTTCCGCGAGCGCGCGCCCGATCCCCGACGACGCCCCGGTCACGACCATCACGCGCCCGCTTGCCATGGAGACCTCCTTGTGCGACGAGTTACCGTGGAATCGAGGTCGCCCCTTCGAGCCGGGCGAAGCGAACCGTTCATGAGCGACCAACCCCGCGTCGGCATCATCATGGGCAGCATCTCCGATTTGGAGACGATGCGCCCGGCTTCGACGACGCTCTCCGAACTGGGCGTGGAGCACGAGATGCGCGTCGTCTCCGCGCACCGCACGCCCGACCTGCTGTATCGCTATGCCGAAGGCGCGGCCGCGCGCGGCATCCGGGTCATCATCGCCGGGGCGGGCGGCGCCGCCCATCTGCCGGGGATGACGGCCGCGAAGACGCAGCTCCCGGTGATCGGGGTCCCGGTCCGTTCCTCGAACTTGAACGGCCTCGATTCTCTGCTCTCGATCGCCCAGATGCCGCCGGGCGTCCCGGTCGCGACGATGGCGATCGGCAACGCGACGAATGCCGCGTTGTTCGCGGCGCGCGTCCTCGCGCTGGACGACCCCTCGCTTGCGGAGCGCCTGCAAGCACGCACCACCGCCGAAACCGCGAAAGTCGAGGCCATCGAACTATGAGCATTCCCGCAACGATCGGCATTCTCGGCGGCGGCCAGCTCGGACGCATGCTCACGCTCGAAGCTAAACGCATGGGCTTTCGCGTCGTCACGCTCGAGCCCGCCCCCGATTCGCCGTGCGGCCAAGTCGCCGACAAGCAGATCGTCGCACCCTACGACGACATGCAAGCCATCGCGGAGCTCGGCGCGCAAAGCGACGTGATCACCTACGAATTCGAAAACATCCCGTTGCATTCGCTGCAATTTCTCGAACGCGAGAACCACATCGTGCGGCCGAGCAGCGAGGTGCTGCGCATCACGCAGAACCGCGCGACGGAGAAGACGTTCGCGCACGACATCGGCTTGCGCACGGCGGGTCTGCATTTCGTTCGCGGCACGTACGATCTCGAGGCGGCCAAAGCCCGGCTCGGCCTGCCGCTCGTCCTCAAGACGGCCTTCGGCGGCTACGACGGCAAGAGCCAGTGGATCGTGCGTTCGCCCGAAGACGGCGAGAGGGCGCTGAAGGAGGCCACCGAGCGGGCCCATGCATCCGTGCACCATTTTCCGCTGCAGCTGCTCGCGGAATCGTTCGTGCCGTTCGATTGCGAGGTCTCGGTGATCGCGACGCGCAACGCCGCGGGAGATCACATCCTCTTCCCGGTCAGCGAAAACACGCACGACAAGGGCATTCTGGTGACGGCGATCGTTCCGGCGCGCGTCAGCGAGGCGGTCGCGGCGAAAGCGCGCGCCGCGACGCTCGCGGTCGGCGAGGCACTGGGCTTGATCGGCACGTACTGCGTGGAGTTCTTCGTGCGCGACGAGCAGCTCTACGTCAACGAGATCGCGCCGCGCGTGCACAACAGCGGGCACTATTCGCTCGATACGATGACGATCTCGCAATATGAAGCGCACGTGCGCGCGATCTTTAACTTGCCGCTGGTCGAGACGCGCTTGCTCGAGCCCTCGGTGATGATCAACATCCTGGGGGAAGGCACGGGCAACTATCTCGAGCGCATCCCGGAACTGTTGCGCGATCCGTGCCTCAAACTCCATCTCTACGGGAAGAAACACGCGACGCCGCGCCGCAAGATGGGGCACCTCACGATCCACGCGCCGACGCTCGACGAGGCCCTCTCGCGCGCGGCACGCGCGCGAGAACTGCTGACCTGGACGCACGAGCGCCCCGATCTGCTCGCGCCGCCTGTCGTCGCGGCCTCCGCTGGGGAGGCACTCCAATGAACGGCACGCATGCGGTCTTGCCCGCCGGGACGGCGCTGCGGCCGTTCTCCCCGGGGATCTCCTGGGCCGTTTTGCCGGGCGACGGCATGACGCTCGTCTATTGGGTCTTCGAGCCGCCGGAGTGCGGGGTCGTCCCCTCGCACGAGCACGTGCCGGCCCAGGGCGGGATCGTCCTCGAAGGCTCGATCCACATGCAGTACGCGGACGGCGGCGAGCACACGCTGCGGCCGGGCGACGCCTACGTCGTGCGCAGCGGCATCCCGCACGGCGCGCGCTTCACCGAACGTTGCGTCGTCCTCGACATCTTCGCGCCGAACCGGCCGGAGTACGAGCGCATGTACGCGAGCGGCGCGACGAGCGAGCGCTGGAATCCGGCCGACGTCCGCCTTTGAGCGGAAAGTGAGGGCAAGCGCATCGTGATGCACGTCGTCGACAGCGTCACGCAACTGGGACCGGAATATCGCGGAACCGTGCTGGTCGCCGGGTCGCACGGGGGCGTGTACGCCGCCTATCTCGCCGCTTGCGCCGGCGTTCGCGGCGCGATCTTGAGCGATGCGGGCGTCGGCCTCGACCACGCCGGGACATCGGGGATCGCCTATCTCGATTCGCACGCGACCGCAGCTGCGACCGTCGACTATCGCACCGCGCGCATCGGCGACGGGCGCGATCTCTTCGCGCGCGGGAAGATCAGTTTCGTCAATGCCGTCGCGGGGACGCTGGGCTGCGCGCCCGGGCAAAGCGCGCGCGAGTGCGCCGAGTTGATGATGGGCCTGCCCGCACCCGAACAACAGCCGCCGCCGTACGAAGAAGCGCGTTTTTCGATCCGGGACGTGCCCGGCGCGCCGAAGATCGTGGGGCTCGATTCCGTCTCGCTCTTGCTCCCGGAAGACGCGAACTCGATCGTCATCACCGGCTCGCACGGCGGCCTTCTCGGCGGAAACCCGCAGAGCGCACTGCGCGGCGGGGCGCTCGCGATCGTTTTCAACGATGCGGGGATCGGGATCGACGAAGCCGGGATCTCACGCCTGGGCCCGCTGGCCGCGCGCGGCATCGCCGCGGCCGCGGTCGATACGCACACGGCCCGCATCGGCGAGGCGCGTTCGACCTGGGCGCACGGCCGAATCTCGCGCATCAACGCGGTCGCTCATTCGCGCGGCGCGCGCCCCGGAATGAGCGTCCCGGAGTTCGCCGCGCTGTTCGGGTGAGACTCGCGCCTCAGGCGCTGCGCTTGCCTTGCGCTTCCAGCGCGGTGAACGCGCGCGAGGCGAGCGGCCGTCCGAGAACGCGCGCGATGTAACGCGAGGCGTCGCGAACGAGTTCGAGATCGACGCCCGTCTCGATCCCCATTCCGTGCAGCAGATAGAGCAGGTCTTCGGTCGCCACGTTCCCGGTGGCGCCGGGTGCGAATGGGCAGCCGCCCAATCCCCCGCTCGAAGAATCGAAGCGCGTGATGCCGAGTTGCAAGGCGGCCAAGACGTTCGCCAGCGCCGTCCCGCGCGTATCATGGAAGTGCATGCCGATGCGCTCGAGCGGCACGCTCGGCTGCAGCGCGGCGGCGATCTCGACGACCTGATTCGGCGTGCCGACGCCGATCGTGTCCGCGATCGAGATTTCGTCGACGCCGAGCGCGAGCAAACGCTCCGCGACGCGCACGACGTTCGCGACCGGCACGGCACCCTCGAAGGGGCAGCCGAAGCACGTCGAGATCGATGCGCGCGTCCAAATGCCGTGGGCGCGGGCCGCCGTGAGCACGTCGCGCGCGACGTCCAGCGATTCGCCGATCGTCATGTTGATGTTGCGCCGCGCGAACGTCTCCGAGGCGGCGGTGAAGACGGCGATCGCGTTCGCGCCGGCGGCGAGGGCCCGCTCGAAACCGCGCACGTTCGGCGTCAGCACGAGGAAACGTACGCCCGCGGGCTTGGCGATGCCGGCGAGCACGTCGGCCGTGTCGGCCATCTGCGGCACGAGTTTGGGATGCACGAACGAGCCGGCCTCGATCGTTCGCAGACCGCTTGCGGCGAGCAGATCGATGTACCGGATCTTCTGCGCCGTCGACACGTTGCCGGGCTCGATCTGCAATCCGTCCCGCGGGCCGACCTCGCAGATGCCGACGCGCTTGGGCAGATCGTCGAGGGCGAGCGTCTTCATCGTTTGGATCGACCTTCGCGCGCCCGCCCGCGTTCCCCGCAGGCCTCGCCCGGGCCGCGCCGCCGCCCGAGGTTCACACGATATCGACGAGCACCGCACCCGCCGTGACGATCGCGCCCGGCACGACGGCGACGCGTTCGACCGTGCCGGCGTGCACCGCTTCGATGCGATGCTCCATCTTCATCGCTTCGAGGACGACGAGCAGGTCGCGCTCGGCGACCGTATCGCCGGGCTTGACGATGACGGCGACGATCTTGCCGTGCATCGGCGCCGTGACGGCGCCCGGGGCGCCCGCGGGCGCGTGCGTCTGCGTCGCGCCCAGTTGCGGCGGAGCGCCGAGCGCGAAGCGATAGCGCACGCCGTCGAAATCGACGACGGCCTCGCCTTGCGAGATCGCCCCGCGCCCCTGCAGGCGGCGGCCGTCAAGAACGAGCGTCAGGCCCTCGCCTTGGGCTTCCAGCGTGAAGGTCGCCGCGACATCCCCTTCGGCGATCCAACGCCGCCCGTCGTCGCTGCGCGAGAGCGTGACGCGCAGCGGACCGAGCCCGGTTTGCAACACGAGCGGGATACCGATGCCGCCGATGCGCCAGGCACGCCGGTCGTTGGCGACGGCAGCAATCGCAAGCAAGCGCGCACCCTCGGGTTCCTCGCTGCGCGCCGGGTTCAGATAGCTGGGGCGTTCGGCCAGGAATGCGGTCGACGTCTCGCCCGCGGCGAACGCCGCGTCGCGCGCGACCGCGAGCGCGAGCGGAACGTTCGTCGGCACGCCCGCGATCTCGAAATCCTCCAGACCCGCCGTCAGTCGCGCGAGGGCGGCCGGGCGATCGGCGCCCCACGCGATCAGCTTGGCGAGCAGCGAATCGTAGTAGATCGAGACCTCGCTGCCGAGCGTGACGCCGGAATCCAGGCGCAGCCCGGGGGCGCTCGGCGGCGACCAGCGGGCGATCGTTCCGGTCGCGGGGAGGTAGCCCGTCGCGGGATCCTCGGCGCAGATCCGCGCCTCGATCGCCCAGCCGCGCGGCACGATCTCATCCTGCACGAGCGTCAGGGGCTCGCCGTTCGCGATGCGCAATTGCCAGCGCACGATGTCGATCCCGTACACGGCTTCGGTGACCGGATGCTCGACTTGCAGCCGCGCGTTCATCTCGAGGAAGTAGAAGCGTCCGTCGGCATCGAGCAAGAACTCGACGGTCCCGGCGTTCGTATAGGCTGCGGCCTGCGCCGCGCGCACGGCGGCGGCGCCCATCTCGCGTCGCAAGGCGGGCGTCAGCGCGACGGACGGGGCCTCTTCGACGACCTTCTGATGGCGGCGCTGGATCGAACATTCGCGCTCGCCGAGATGGATCGTCGTTCCGTGCCGGTCGGCGAGGATCTGGAACTCGATGTGGCGCGGGCGCACGAGATAGCGCTCCAGCAGGACGCTCTCGTCGCCGAAGGCCGCCAGCGCCTCGCGTTGCGCGGCGTCGAGCGCCTCGTCGAACTGCGTGAGATCGGCGACGACGCGCATCCCGCGTCCGCCGCCGCCCGCGCTCGCCTTGATCAAGAGCGGCGCCCCGATCGCGGCGGCTTCCGCCCGTAGCCGCTCGCGCGAGCGATCGTCGCCGTCGTAGCCGGGGACGACGGGGACGCCGTACGCGCGCACGCGCCGTTTCGCCTCGATCTTGTCGCCCATCGCGGCGATCGCATCGGGCGAGGGGCCCACGAAGACGAGCCCCGCGGCTTCGACGGCGCGCGCGAACGCGGCGCGCTCGGAGAGGAAGCCGTACCCGGGATGGATCGCGTCCGCGCCGAGCGCGCGGGCCGCCGCCACGATCGCGTCCGCGTTCAAGTACGAGGCGCGCGCTTCCGCGGCACCGATGAACGCGTCCGCTTCCATCGCCGCGCGATGGTAGGCGCTGCGGTCCGCTTCGGAATAGACTCCCAGCGGCGCGATCCCCGCTTCGCGCGCGGCGCGCGCGATCCGCACGGCGATCTCGCCGCGATTCGCGATCAGCAGCCGCCGGATCGGCCGCGCGCTCAGCGCGACCACGCGGCCGGGCGGCGTTCGAGGAACGCGCGCAGGCCCTCTTGCCCTTCGGCGCTCGTGCGTTGCAGCGCGATCGCCTGTGCCGTCAGCTCGAGCGAATCATCGTACGAGCTCTCCGCGACGGCGGCGAAGAGCGCCTTGGCCGCGGCGATCGCATCGGGGCTCGCGCTCTCGATCTCGCGGGCGACGCGCGCGACCGCGCCGTCGAGCGCCTCCGCGGGCACGACCTCGTGCACGAGCCCGATCGCGAGCGCCCGCCGCGCGTCGAAGCGCTCGCCCGTCAAAGCGAGCGCGCGCGCGTGCGAACGGCCGATCTTCGCGAGGACGAACGGCGAGATGACCGCGGGCAGAATCCCAAGTTTGGTCTCCGTGAAGCCGAAGACGGTGTCGTCCGCCGCGATCGCGACGTCGCAGACCGCTGCGAGCCCGGCACCGCCGCCGAGCGCGGCGCCGTGGATCTTCGCGATCGTCGGCTTGCCGATCCGGTCGATCGTGCGGAACATGCGCGAGAGTGTCCGGGCATCCTCGAGGTTCGCTTCCCAGCCGAGCTCGAGCGAGGCGCGCATCGCGGCGATGTCGGCTCCGCCGCAAAACGTCTTGCCCTCGCCGGAAAGGACGATCGCCCGAACGCTCGCATCGCGGGCGAGCACCTCGAACGTTCGCCCGAGCGCCAGGATCGATGCGGCATTCAAGGCGTTGCGCACCTCGGGCCGGGCCAGCACGACGTGCGCGATCGCGCCGTCTCGAAGGAGCTTCACCCCTGTCTCCATGCGCAGGCACTTCGCGCACGAGCGTCGGCTCCCTTACGGAAGCGATCGGCCCCGTATGCTACGATCCCGGCATGGAACGGCGCGCGGTCTACCGGCATTCGTTCGTCACCAGAATCACGCATTGGGCTGGGGCGCTCGCATTCATCCTGCTCGTGATGAGCGGTTTGCAGATCTTCAACGCCTCGCCGCAGCTCGACGCCTCCGATAAGAGCGACCCAAGCCGTCGCGTGCTCGCGATCGGGGCCCGCAACGGCGCGGACGGCAACCCGGCCGGGATCACGAGGATCTTCGGTCACGACGTGACGACGACGCACGTGCTGGGCTATACGAGCGACGGGATGGGGGGCGAAGGCGCCCGCGCGTTTCCGGGCTGGATCACGCTCCCCGGCTATCAGTCGCTCGCCGACGGCCGGCGCTGGCATCTGTTCTTCGCCTGGGTGATGACGCTGGCCGGACTCGCGTATCTCGTCGCGGGCCTGCTGCGCCGGGATCTCGCGCTGATCGTGCTGCGGCCCTCGGATCTCCCGAAGCTGCTCCCGATGCAACTGTACTATTTGCGCTTGCGCGCGGAGCCGCCGCCGTACGGAAAGTACAATCCGCTGCAGAAATTCGCGTACACGCTCGTCCTTTTCGTGTTTGCGCCGGCGATCGTGCTGAGCGGGCTCGCGCTCTCCCCGGGGCTCGACGCGCAGTTCGGGGCGCTCACGACGGTCTTCGGCGGGCGGCAATACGCGCGCCTATGGCACTTCGTCTTGACGGTCGCGCTCGCCGGTTTCTTCGGCGTTCACCTGGTGCTCGTCGCCTCGACCGGCTTCGTGAACAACATGCGCTCGATGCTCGTCGGCTGGTATCGGCCCGGCCGGCACGAAGGGACGGGAGCATGAGGCGCCGGCTCTTCGTTGCGACCTCGCTCGCGGCGTTGACGGGCTGCGCGCAGGCGACGAACGCCCTGAACGAAGGTCCGCTGCACGGACTGCTGACCGCGGCCGAAGGGCTCAATCGCATCGCGATCGGCACGCGCGGCCGCGCGAAGCTCTATAGTGCAGCCGATATCGATCGGGATTTTCGCGTCAACGGTTTCGCCACGCCGGACGATTCGCGGTATCAGGCACTGCTTGCCGGAGGATTCGCGGGCTATAAGCTCGTCATCGACGGCGCCGTCGAACATCCGCAGCAGCTGAGCCTCGCGCAGTTACGCGCGCTCGGCTCGCTCGCCGAGATCACGCGCCACGATTGCGTCGAGGGCTGGAGCGCAGTCGGCAAGTGGAGCGGTGTCCCGTTGCACGTCGTGTTGGCGCTCGCGAAACCGGACGCTCGCGCGCGCTACGTGATCTTTCATTGCCTCGATCGCTCGACTGAAGGAGACCCCTATTACGAAAGCCTGGATCTCGTGCAGGCCGCGCATCCGCAGACCCTGCTCGCGCTGGACCTGAACGACCGCCCGCTCGACGCCGCGCACGGAGCGCCGGTTCGCCTGCGCGTCCCGACCCAACTCGGCTACAAGAGCGCAAAGTGGGTCGCGCGCCTGGAATTGGCCGCATCGCTGGCGCCTATTTACGGCGGCAGTGGTGGCTATTGGGAAGATCAAGGGTATGAATGGTACGCCGGTATATGAGCGGCCGGCGTCCGCGGTTATCACCGCAGGCGCCGGAGCGCCCGTAGGCAAAACCAGCCGGTGCAATGCGCCCCTGGCTTAGGGACGCACGAGTTTATTGGATGAAAGGACCGCTTGATGCGATTGGCCTTTCGCACGTTTGCGAATCCGCTTGTGGCGGCGGGAGCACTTGCATTTGGGTTGGCGAGCGCGCTCGCCGCGGCCGCACCCGCCTCTGCCGCCAAGGACATCGTCGTCGCAACGGCGAGCACGCAGAGCAATCTCGATCCCTACGACAACAACGGCACGCTCGACCTCTCCGTGATGAAAGCGTTCTATCAGGGCCTGTACGGCTTCGATAAGGACATGAAGGTCATCCCGGTGCTCGCCGAGAGCTACACGGTGAGTCCCGACGGACTCGTCTACACGGTCGTGCTGCGCAAAGGCGTGAAGTTTCACGACGGCACCGACTTCAACGCGGGCGCCGTCAAGACAAATTTCGATCGCGTTACGAACCCCGCGAACAAGCTCAAGCGCTACAACCTATTCGAGGTGATCGCGCATACCGACGTCGTGAACGACAACACGGTGAAGATCACGCTCAAGAAACCGTTCGCCGCATTCATCAATACGCTCGCGCATCCGTCGGCCGGCATGATCAGCCCGGCGGCGCTCGCGAAATACGGCAAGGACATCGCGAGCAATCCCGTGGGGACGGGCCCCTTCAAGTTCGTCGAATGGAAACAGACCGACTATTTGAAGGTCGCCAAGAACCCGGCGTATTGGCGCAAGGGCTTCCCGCATGTCGACAGCATCACGTTCCGTCCGGTCGCGGACAATAACGCGCGCGCCGCGATCATCCAAACCGGCGAGGCGCAATTCGCCTACCCGGTGCCGTACGAACAGGCGGAGATCCTCAAAGCGAAACCCGATCTCGAAGTGGTCAGCGGCCCCGGCATCTTCGCGCGCTACCTGGCGCTGAACACGCGCAAAAAGCCCTTCGACGATCTGCGAGTCCGGCAAGCGATCAACTACGCGATCAACAAGGACGCGCTCGTCAAGGTCGCCTTCGCCGGCTACGCGGCGCCCGCCGAGGGCGTCATTCCGCCCGGCGTCGATTTCCACTACAAGACGGGGCCTTGGCCGTATGACGTTGCGAAAGCCAAGCAACTGTTGACCGAAGCCGGATACCCGAACGGCTTCGACGCCGAGCTGTGGTCGATCTACACGACCACGACCGCGCGCAAGGTCACGGAGTTCGTGCAGCAACAACTCGGCCAGGTCGGCATCCGCGCGAAGATCACCCTGCTCGAGACCGGGCAGCGGATCGAGAAGGTCGAGAACGTGCAGAAGCCGGACGATGCGCAGTGGCAGATGGTCTACATGGGCTGGTCGTCGTCGACGGGCGAGGCCGATTGGGCGCTGCGTCCGCTGCTCGCCTCGGAATCGTTCCCGCCGCGCCTCTATAACTTGGCTTACTACAAGAACGACAAGGTCGATGCGGGCATCCAGCGCGCGCTCGGTCAAACCGACCGCACCGCGCGAGCCGCGACGTACCGCGAAGTGCAAGAGCAAGTCTGGGCCGACGCGCCCTGGGCGTTCTTGGTGACCGAGCGGACGCTATCGGTGCACAACCGGGCCCTGAGCGGCTTCTACGTGCAGCCCGACGGCGCGTTCAACTTCGAGGACGTGGACCTCAAGTAATCGCGTAACCGGCGCCGGCACTCCGCGCTCCGCGGGGTGACCGGCGCCGGCCCGCGACCGGCACGATGTTCCAATACGTCGTCAAACGTTTGCTCGGTGTTCTTCCGACGCTCGCGATCGTCGGCTTCTTGGTGTTCTTCTTCGTGCATCTGCTCCCGGGAGATCCGGCGCGCCTGGCGGCCGGGCAAGATGCAACGCCCGAGACGGTCGCGATGGTCCGCTCCGATCTCGGCCTGGACAAGCCGCTGCACGAGCAGTTCGCGCGCTGGGCCGGCGGTATCGCGCACGGCGATTTCGGGCGTTCGCTGCGCTCGAAGCGGCCCGTCTCCGTCGAGATCGGCGAGCGCTTCATGGCGACGTTCTGGCTGACGCTCTGGAGCATGGCGTGGGCCGTGTTCTTCGGCCTCGTTGTCGGCATCGTCGCGGCGATCTGGCGGAATCGCTGGCCGGATCGGCTGGGGATGGCGATCGCGGTCTCGGGCATCTCGTTCCCGGCTTTCGCGCTGGGCCTGGTGGGCATGGAAATCTTCTCCGTGAAGCTCAACCTGCTGCCGACGACGGGCGCCGATTCGTGGCGCCACTACATCCTGCCCTCGTTCACGCTCGGCGCGGCCGTCGCCGCGGTGATGGCGCGCTTCACGCGCTCGGCCTTCGTCGACATTCTGGGCGAAGATTACGTGCGGACCGCGCGCGCCAAGGGCGTCGCGCGGCTCGGCGTGATCCTGCGCCATTGCCTGCGCAACGCGCTGATCCCGGTCGTGACGATGATGGGTCTGCAATTCGGCTTCCTGCTCGGCGGCTCGATCGTCGTCGAGAAGGTCTTCACCTGGCCCGGGCTCGGCCGCCTGCTCGTCGACTCGGTCGATACCCGCGACTACCCCGTGCTGCAGGCGCTCGTCTTACTGTTCTCGCTCGAGTTCATCTTGATCAACTTGATCGTCGACGTTCTCTACGGGTTGATCGACCCGCAGATCAGGTACGAATGAGCGTCGCCGCCGCGGAATTTCGAGTTGAGGCCGGCGAAGGGCGGGTGCGCACGCCTTGGTCCGAGTTCGTGCGGCGCATGCTCAAGCAGCGCGTCGCGCTTGCCGCGGGCGCGTTCGTCGTGCTGCTCACGCTCGTCGCGATCGTCGCACCGTGGATCGTGCCCTACGATGCGGAGAAGTACTTCGACTACGACGCGATCCGCGCGGCGCCCTCACTGCGGCACCTCTTCGGCGTCGATGCGCTGGGCCGCGATATCTTCAGCCGCGTCCTGGTCGGCAGCCGCATCTCGCTCGAGGCGGGGTTCCTCTCCGTCGCCGGCGGCTCGCTCGTCGGCAGCTTCCTGGGCCTGGTCGCGGGCTATTTCGAGGGCTGGCCCGACCGCATCATCATGCGCATCGCCGACGTGCTGTTCGCCTTTCCGGGGATCCTGCTCGCGATCGCGATCGTCGCGATCCTCGGCAGCGGCATGTTCAACGTGATCCTGGCCGTCGCGATCTTCAGCGTGCCGACGTTCGCGCGGCTCGTGCGCGGTAGCGTGCTCACGCTCAAACACCTCACCTACGTCGAAGCGGCGCGCGGGATCGGCGCCTCCGATTGGCGCATCGCGTTCCGTCACATTCTGCCGGGCACGCTCTCGTCGGTGATCGTCTACTTCACGATGCGCATCGGCACGTCGATCATCACGGCCGCGAGCCTCTCGTTCTTGGGCCTCGGGGCGCAGCCGCCGACGCCCGAGTGGGGCGCGATGCTCAACGACGCGAGCGCGGACATGGTGCTCGCGCCGCACATCGCGATCTTCCCGAGCCTGGCGATCTTCCTGACGGTGCTGGCCTTCAATCTCCTCGGCGACGGCCTCCGCGACGCGCTCGACCCGAAGATCGAGCAGAACTGAGCACACGCTTCGGGCCTTCGTTCGAGCGGTAATCGCCGGAAGGGCCGCAGAGATTGCCCTTGCCGATGGGCGGGAGTGCGTGAAGAGATAGCGACTGACTTTCTTCGCGTCGGGGCTCGGCCCGGGGGGAACGTTGCTTGGGTGCCCCCTGCGCGCTGAGGACAGCCACGTCGCCCCGTCGAAGTTGTCGGACCCGCGATTCGCGCAGGCCGGCGGGGATTCTCGTCCGCCGGACAAGCGCGGCCTTCTCGAGCGGAACGGGTGGTGGTCATGATCGAGATTTCCAACACGCTGATGGACCGGGCCATCGTTGACGACGATGCCCTCATGGAGTTGTCCGAGGCGCTGCGTCCGTCGCGTGTGGAGCGTCTCGGCGGGAAGATCGTCGTGAGCCCCGGCACCGGCGGCGAGACGGGGCGGCGCAACTCGCGCATTTCGCGACTTTTGGACGAATATGCCGAGACGCACGGCTTCGAGTCGTTTGATTCGAGCACGGGCTTTCATCTATCGGACGGCGACGCGCCGAGCGCCGATCACGCACTGCTGAAGACCGAGCGATGGAACGCCCTAACGCCGGAGGAACGCAGGAGGCTGCCCCCACTCGCTCCGGACGTCGTCGTCGAACTGCGTTCCGAGAACGAACGCGGTCGCGCGGCGATCGTCGAAAAGTGCGAGCGTTGGGTTGCGCACGGCGTCGCTTACGTCGTCCTGCTCGACCCATTTGCCAAGACGATCCGCGAATGGGGAGCAGCGCCGGTCGGCTTCCCCGATTTAACGGGCGTATTCGATCTCTAGCGACCGATCCGCGTGCCGCCACGTCGGCGCCGTGCGTGGACTTCGCGTTTACAAGACGAGACCAACGTTACAGACGTACGCTCAACGGAGCCGAAGGGATCGTTTGTCTAACACATGTGGACGCGGTGGCAATCGGCACGTCCACCTGCGCAACGAGCGAGTATTCGCCGGAGGGGAAGGTGCCAATAGTTTCCGATAGACGGATCGGATAGGGCCACACGTAGTCCTCGTTTGGCCGGAGATCATGGAGCGTAGGGCCGCCTGGACTGTAAACATCAAAGCTCTGATCGCTATCAGCGGGCACGCGATGGCCGCCGGCATCTGCCAGAGCAAGGTTTGGAACAATAATCCTCGGACAAAGCCGCACCGTGACGCGATTCACGTTGCGCAATGCAACGAATAGTCAGCGTCAAGCGGTGGAACATAGATTGGTAGAAATATCTGTTAGCATGTGCCTGGGCGCCCCGCATTGTTACCCGTTTGCTGATCGCCGCGCCCGAGCTATCCCCGAAATAGCCGACCCCGGTAGAAGCATGAGCTCTAGAGAGCGTCCGGTGCGCTGCTACATCGGTGCCCCGCTGTCGGGCTCGGCGCCTCTGAGGGCGTTGCGCCGCGCATCGAGAGCCAGACGCCGAAGATGACGAGCAGGCCGCCGGCGATCTCGCGCGGGCCGAAGACCTCGCCCCCGAAGAGTGCGCCGACGGCGACGGCGATCACCGGGATCATCAGGGCGGAGAGCCCCATCAGCCCGCTGGAGATGCGCTGCAGGAGCCAATGGTTCAGGTAGAACGCGATCGAGCTGCCGAAGATCGCAAGGTAGAACAGCGCGAACAGCGGTCGTGGAGCGAGCGCCGCTCCGAGCGAGGGATGCTCGGTCAGGGCGCCGCCCGCGAACATCACGACGCCCGCCAGCAACATCGCGGGCGGGAGCGTCGCGAGGGGTTCGTGGTCGGCATACTGCTTGAGAAACACGTTCGCGTACGCCGATGAGAGCGCGGCGCCGAGTGCCGCCAAGACGTAGATGATGCCGGCGCGCAAATCCCCCACGAGCGAGATCAGCGCGACGCCCGCGAAAGCGACGATCGCGCCGACGACGCCGGCGCGCGAGACGCGTTCGCCGATTGTGACGGCCGCGATGCCGAAGACGAAGAACGGCAGCGTCCCGAAGAGAACCGCGACGAGCCCTGAGGCGAGATGCGTTTCGGCGAAATACGTCAGCACGTAGTTCAGGCCGAACAGCGTGGCGGCAAGCACGGCGATCACGTGCAGCGGCGGCGTGTGCTTGCGCACGTCGACGCGGAACACGAGGGCGAGCGAATACAGGAACAGACCGGCGATGATGAAGCGCACGCCGACGCCCGTTACGGTAGGCAGCCCTTCGAGCGCGAGCTTGATCGCAAGCCAGGTCGTCCCCCAAATAACGACGACCGCCGCATACGCGGCGACGACGAGCCAGCCGGCACGAGCCTGCACGCTCACATCCGAAACACGCCGAAGCGCGTCGGCTTCGCCGCCGCATAGCGCGCGGCGTCGAGCCCGAGCGCGAGGACCCGCCGCGTGTCGAGCGGATCGATCACGCCGTCGTCCCACAGCCGCGCGCTCGAATAGTACGGGCTGCCCTCGCGTTCGTATTTTTCGAGGATCGGCGCTTCGAACGCCGCCTTCTCTTCGGGCGACATCGCGCCTTTGACGGTGGAGAGCACGCTCGCGGCTTGAACTCCGCCCATGACGGAGATGCGCGCGCTCGGCCACATCCAAAGCTGCCGCGGCGAATAGGCGCGGCCGCACATCCCGTAGTTGCCTGCGCCGAAGCTGCCGCCGATGACGACGGTGAATTTCGGGACCTCGGCGCACGCGACGGCCGTCACGAGCTTCGCGCCGTCCTTGGCGATGCCGCGATGCTCGTACTCTTTGCCGATCATGAACCCGGTGATGTTCTGCAAGAAGACCAGCGGCGTGCCGCGCTGCGCGCACAGTTCGATGAAATGCGTCCCCTTGAGCGCGCTCTCGCTGAAGAGGATCCCGTTGTTCGCGAGGATCCCGACCGGGTGGCCTTCGATGCGTGCGAACCCGCAGACCAGCGTCGCGCCGTACAGCGGCTTGAACTCGTGGAAGAGCGAGCCGTCGACGAGCCGCGCGATGATCTCGCGGACGTCGTAACCGATGCGCGTGTCGCTCGAGACGATGCCGTACATCTCCTCCGGGTCGAACGCGGGCGGCGCGGGCTCGCTCCAGTCTTGCGGGGGCGGCGGCGGCAGCGGAAGATTCGCGGCGATGGAACGGATCAGCGCGAGCGCGTGTTCGTCGTCGTTCGCGTAGTGGTCGGCGACGCCCGAGATGCGCGTGTGCACGTCGGCGCCGCCGAGATCCTCTGCGCTGACGATCTCGCCGGTCGCCGCTTGGACGAGCGGCGGACCGCCCAAGAAGATCGTCCCGTTCCCCGCGACGATGACCGTTTCGTCGGACATCGCGGGCACGTATGCGCCGCCCGCGGTACACGAGCCCATGACCGCGGCGATCTGCGGGATCCCTTCGCTCGACATGCGCGCTTGATTGTAGAAGATGCGCCCGAAGTGATCGCGATCGGGAAAGACTTCATCTTGCTTGGGCAAAAACGCGCCGCCGGAATCGACGAGGTAGATGCACGTCAGGTGATTCTGCTGCGCGATCTCCTGCGCGCGCAGGTGCTTTTTGACCGTCAACGGCAGGTAGCTGCCGCCTTTGACCGTCGCGTCGTTCGCGATCACGACGCACTGCCGCCCCTCGACCGTCGCGATCCCCGTCACGATCCCCGCGGAGGGCGTGGGGTCATGGTAAACACCGTCGGCCGCGAGCGCTGAGAACTCCAGGAACGGCGTCAACGGGTCGGCGAGCCGGTCGATGCGCTCGCGGGCCGTCAGCTTTCCTCGCTTGCGATGACGCGCCACGGCTTCGGGCCCGCCGCCGGCGCGCACCGCGCGCAATCGCTCGCGCAACTCCGCGACGAGAGCCCGCATCGCCGCGGCGTTGCGCGTGAAGGCGTCGCTCTTCGGATCGATGTGAGACTCGAGCAGCTTCATTTCCGGCGGCTTCTCGCTGCGGCCGGGTTCCTCCCAGGAATGGGTCGCGGTTTAAGGTCCGGTTAGATTCGCGCCCTCATGCTATCGCAGCGGCCCCGGCGGAGGTACGATGGCGGGCATGAACGCAGCTGCTCCGTACCGGCCGGCAGGGACGCTCGATGTATCGACCGCGCTTGCGCCCTATCGCGGCACGTGGAACCGGCGCTTGGCGGCGCATTTGGCGCGGCGCGCCGGGTTCGCGGGGAGCCCCGCGGAGATCGCGCTCCTCGCGCGGCTCTCGATGAACGATGCGGTCGACTCGTTCGTGCACTTTCCCGCGACGGATTCGCTGCCGGCGGCGCCGAGCGACCTCGGCGACGACGTTCCGGCCGCGCCCGGCCCGGTGCGGCAGCAGGCGCTGCTCGCCGTGCAGACCTGGTGGCTCGCGCGCATGATCGCGACGCCCGCCCAGCTGCAAGAGAAGATGACGCTGTTCTGGCACGGTCATTTCGCTACGGCGATGGGCACAAAGGGGATCTCCTCCACGGATGCGCTGCGCCAGAACCAACTCTTCCGCGACCATGCGCTCGGGAACGTGCGCGAGCTGACGCTCGCCGTCTCGCAGGATCCCGCGATGCTTCGCTATCTGGACAACTTTCGCAGCGCGCGCGCGCACCCGAACGAAAACTATGCGCGGGAACTGATGGAACTGTTCACGCTGGGCATTGGGAATTACAGCGAAGCCGACATTCGTGAGAGCGCGCGCGCCTTCACGGGCTGGACGATCGACCCCACGACGCGCGCGTTCGCATTGGACCCGCGCCGCCACGACGACGGCCCTAAGACGTTTCTCGGCCGCAGCGGGAACTTCGACGGGAGCGACATCGTCGAGATCATCTTCGAGCAGCCGGCGGCCGCTCGCTGGTTCGCGCGCAAGCTGATCCGCTTCTTCGTGTACGACGATCCCGAGCCCGAACTCGTCGATGCGTTCGCGGCCGTCATCCGCAAGCATGCCTTCGACCTGCAGGCGGCCGTCTCGCAGCTCTTGCGCAGCAACGTGTTCTATTCCGCGCGTGCCTACCGCGCGCTCGTGAAGAGCCCGGTCGAGTTCGTGGTGGGCGTCCACCGGCTCGCCGGAATCGATCGCGTGAGCCCGGCGGAGCTGGGCGCGCTCGCGCGGATGGGGCAGGTCCTCTTCCGGCCGCCGAGCGTCAAGGGCTGGGACGGCGGCGCGACCTGGCTGAACAGCCAAAGCGTCCTCGCGCGCGAGAATTTCGCGAGCGTGCTGTTGGATTCGCAGCCGGTCCTGCAAGGCGAAGGGTGGCCCGCCGCGAGCGCGGATCCGGCCGGCGCGGCGCGGATGCTCGTGGATACGCTCTTGCAAGGCGACGCCTCGCCCGCGGCGCTGGCCGAACTCGAGGCATATCTGGACGGCGCGAGCCTTTCCGCGGACGGTTCGCGCGCCGCGGGGCCGCTCGGCGACCGCGTGCGCGGCGCGGCCTATCTCACGCTGGCGATGCCGGCCTTCCAACTGAACTAAGATCGCAGGACGAACTCATGCAACGCAGCCGCTTCCTCCTCGGCGCCCTTTCCGGCCTTTCGTTCGCGGCGGCCGCGGACACGTTCTTCGGGCGTGCGCTCGCAGCTTCGCCGTTGTCCGGCGCCGCGGGCGACGGCGGCGAGCGCGTGCTCGTCGTCGTGAACTTGCAGGGCGGGAACGACGGCCTCAACACGATCGTCCCGTATTCGCAGGAGCAATACTACCGCGCTCGCCCAACGCTCGCCGTCGCCGCGAACGACGTGTTGCGCATCGACGAGCGCATCGGCTTCAATCCGGCGATGAGCTCGCTCGGGGCGCTCTACGATGCCGGAAACGTCGCAATCGTACAGGGTGCCGGTTACCCGCATCCCGACCATTCGCATTTCCGCTCCACGGAGATCTGGCAGACGGCGGTCCCCGACCGGTACGAGCGGACCGGCTGGCTCGGGCGCTATCTCGATGCCGCCCACTTGCCGGAAGCGAACCTCTTCGGCGCGGTCGCGATCGCCCCGGTCCTGCCGGAAGCGCTCGCGGCCGACCGCGTCGACGTTCCGGCGATCTCAGATCTGCGAGGTTACGGCCTGCGCAGCGATCGCTATCCGGCCGAGCGCAACGCACTGCGCGCCTTGATCTCCGACGAGCGCGTGCCGTTCACGTCGCCGTATCTCGGGACGCTCGCCGAAATCGAGGCGCATGCGCAGCGCGGCAGCGAGGAGCTGCCCCGGCTGGTCGAAGGCTATACGAGCGCCGTCACCTACCCGGCGACGGGGATCGGCAAGAGCTTGGCGCTCGCCGCGCAGATGATCGGGAGCAAGCTCGGCACGCGAGTGATCTACGTGCAGCACGGCTCGTTCGATACGCACGCCGCGCAGCGCGGCACGCAAGACCGCCTGCTGCGCGAGCTCTCGGAAGCGCTCGCGGCGTTCAGCGCGGATCTTGCTGCGCACGGCAACGAGCGGCGCACGCTCACGCTCACGTTTTCCGAATTCGGGCGGCGCGTCGCGGAAAACGCCAGCCGCGGGACCGATCACGGCGAGGCGGGCCCCATGTTCGTCCTCGGAGCCGCCGTCAAGGGCGGCATCTACGGCGAGCATCCCTCGCTCGACGTGCTCGATTCCGGCGACATCACGTACACGACCGATTTTCGCAGCGTGTATGCGACGGTCGTCGAGCGCTGGTTCGGCGTGCCGGCCCGGGGGATCGTCGGCGGGAGCTTCCAGCCGCTATCTTTCCTGACCTAAGTCGACTGCTTGGCAAGCCTAACTTTACGAACCGCCGAGGCTTCCGCGCCGACATGCGGAATGAAGCATTTGCAACGACATAAGTCGCTGCCGAACATCGGTGGAGGATCAGGAAGAAGTGGCATTTGTTGAGGGCCAGGCGAGTTCACAAACGCGAACCGTCACGGCCGAGGACGTCGAGAAATTTGCCGAAGCGAGCGGGGATACGAATCCCGTCCACTTGGATGAGGCGTACGCCGCCAAGTCTCGCTTTGGAAAGCGCGTCGCGCACGGCATGCTCTCCGCATCGTATATTTCCGCGCTCTTAGGTACAAAATTCCCTGGTCCGGGAACAATATACTTGAGCCAGACGCTCAAGTTTTCGCGTCCCGTGTTCATCGGCGATACGATCGAAACGAGGGCACGCGTAACCGCCTATCGCGCGGATAAGAAGATCCTCACGCTAGCGACCGAGTGCGTGAACCAAAACGGAGAGGTCGTCACGAGCGGCGAGGCCGTCACCCTCGTCACCGATGTTGAAGGCGCATAAAACGGCACGCGGCTTGACCGCATCTGCAGATAGGTGTAAAATACATATATAGGCATGAAGGACATTGAAAAGAATGGCGTGGTCGTCACCGGAGACGACCGGGCCGATGGCGTGCAAGGCCGGGCCGAAGCTGGGCTTCCTCCTCGCGGCACGCCTAAAAACTACCTTATGGCTTGGTTGCTCGTTATGCTGAAGGATCTCAACCTTCACGGCTACGAGATCATGACCGCATTGCGCGACAACTTTGCCATCACGACCGATCCTGGAACGGTATATCGCGCTCTCCGACAACTCGAGCGCGACGGCTATATCAGCTCGCGCTGGTCGGCCCAGGACCAGGGACCGGCACGCCGGGTCTACACCCTGACCGGCGCGGGGACCGATGCTCTGAAACTTTGGAGTGCGGCGCTCGAACAATACCGGACGAACCTGGATGCCTTTTTCAGCCTTTACACCGGAACATGGGTCAAATCTCGACCCGCTTCCCAACCTGAAGATGAGGATCACACCGATGGCAAAATTTGAAACGTCAGCGCCGGCTGCCCCGGCCGCCAAAGCCACGACCCCGAGCTATACCGAACTCACGACCGAATCGTACGCACTGTTCGTCGATGCGTTCGCCACGGCGAACCGCCGCGGGCTCGATTACTTCAAGTCGCTCTACGAGATCGCATCGCGGCCCTACGCCTCGAGCGCGATCGAGCAGACGGTTCGCGAGAACTTCGATCGCCTCAATCAGGTGATCTCGGTGACGATCGCTGAACTGCAAAACAACGGCCAAAAGGCCGCCGAGTTCAACGAGAAGCTCGCAAAGCACAACGTCAAGGTGTCGGAAACGACGCTCGAAGCGCTGCGCGGCCTCACGAAGACCGGCCTTTCGAACCTCGAGTACGCCAAGGACACCGCCGGCGTGCAGCTCGAGACCTTCGCGAAGGGCGTTGCCGACGTTCAAGAACGCGTCGCCTCCTCCGTTTCGCAGAAGTAAGCTTCCCGCGATCGTAGATCGGGGGCCGGCGGATGCCGGTCCCTTTTTCTTTGCAGGCGGCGGCCCCCGGTGCGCGTATCCTCTCGCATGATCTCCGTCCGCTTCCTGGGATCCGGCGGCGCCCGCTTCGTCGTGGCCCGCCAACTGCGCGCGTCGGGCGGATTATGGCTGCGTTTCGGCGAGCCGGGCGAGGGCGCCGCGACCCAGATCCACCTCGACCCGGGCCCGGGCGCCCTGGTGCGCGCGCTTTCGGCCGTTCCGCCGTGCGACCCGGGCGAACTGGACGCGATCGTGCTCTCGCACAAACACCTCGACCATTCCGGCGACGTGAACGTGATGATCGAGGCGATGACCAGCGGCGGCTTTCGCGCGCGCGGCGCGCTGCTGGCCCCGCGCGACGCGTTCGAGGGCGAGCCCGTGATCTTCCCATACGCCGCGCGCTTCGTCCCGGCTCGGCACGTGCTGGAACCCAGCTCCGGCCCCTATCACGTCAACGGCGTCGCGATCGAAACCTCGCTGCCGCACCGGCACGGCGTCGAGACCTACGGGCTGCATTTCCGCTATGAGGGCCGGACGCTTTCGTACTTGCCGTGCACGCGGTATTTCGACGAGTTGATCCCCGACTATCGCGCGCATGCGCCGGATGCGCTGATCGTCAACGTTCTGCGCTATCGCGATTCGATGGTGGTCGATCACCTGACGTTCGACGATGCGCGCGCGCTGATCGCGGGGATCCGGCCGAAGGTCGCCGTGCTCACCCACTTCGGCACCTCCATGCTCGAACGCGGCCCGGAACGGCTCGCGCTCGAGCTCGAAGACGGCCTGGGCATCCGCGTGCTGGCCGCGCGCGACGGCTGGCTGTTCGACGCGACGACGGAGATCGCAGCCGTGAATGTCTGACGCGCCGTCCGCGATCGAGATCGAGGCGGTCGCGCCGGAACGCACGGCGCCGTTCTGGCGCGCGCACGAACGCGAGGCGCTGCGCGCGTTCTACGGTTTCACGGTCGTGTGGCACGAGCAGACCCACGAGTTCGCCGCGACGCACGACGGCCGGATCGCGGCTGCCCTGCGCCTGCGCATCGCAGCCTCGCTCGCGCACGTCGATGCGCTCGCGGTCGCGCCCGGCTATCGGCGCCGCGGCGTGGGGCGCAGCCTCTTAGCGCGCGCCGAAGAGGCTGCGAAGTACTACAACTGCCATAAGATGACGCTGCTGGTCCCAACGCGCTCGAAGTCGCTCCACTTTTTCGAGGCGTGCGATTATCACGTGGAAGCCGTGCTGGCGCAGCACACCTTCAAGATCGATATGGCCGTGCTGCGAAAGTTCTTGCTCTGACGTGCGAGGGTTGGATCGCGCCGCGCCCAAAGCGGCGCCCTCCTTCCGAGGGTTGGCCCCCGGTAAACGCGTGCGGCGGCGCGGGAGCGCGCCCCGGGCCATAGCCGCGGCGTAAGAGCTCACGCGGCGCGTTCCAGCCTTCCGCGCTCGGGTGCGAGCGCAGCGATCCGTTGTAGAGGTAGACGTTGCCGTTCGCGCTGTTCGCGGTGATGAACGGGCCGCCGGCACCGACGACGGCGGTCGCGTCGCCGTTGCGATTATCCACGCGCGCCGGTCCGTCGAACTGCGTGTAGACGCGGCCGAAGCCGGAGTGCGCGCCGAGTTGCGAGCTCCCGTTGACGCCGATCGCAACCCCTCCGTTCTCCGATTCGAAACGCGCCAAGCCCGGATCGAAGGTGCCCGCGTCGTAGAGGATCGAGCCGTCGACGCTGGCGACTTCGATCTGTCGCGCACGGCAGCGTTCGAAGACGATCTTGCCAAGGCCGCTGCGCGCGCGCAGATGCTCGAACGTCGAATCCGTCACGAACGTCGGGCCGCGCAGGATCTGGCTGTACCCCTCGCCGCCGTCGGCGTTCAGATGGATCGCGCCGTTTCGCACGCGCACCAGGAACGTGCCGCCGCGATAGCCCTCGAGTTCCACCGTGCCGCGCCCGTCCTGGATGACCAGCAGCGCCGTGTTTGCGGGGATCGTGAGCACGAGCGGCCCCGCGCCCCTGAACGTCACGATCTCGCGCGGGCCGCGTGGAAGCGAGGTCGAGACGAACGACTCGGCGGGCAGCACGATGGGGCCGTTCGGGCCCGCGATCTCTCCGCGCAGGATCGGGAACGTCCGCGCCCCGCCGCCGAGCGACCCGACGGAGCGGACGGCATCGATGCCGGCGTCCGCTTCGGCCGTGATGCCGGGGCGGTCGGCGGTCCGCACGGTGACGTTGCCGTAGAGCAGATTGACGCGCACGACCGGCGCGTCGATGCCGTCCAGGGCGGGGATCTCGGCACAGGCCGGCGCGAACCCGCATGCCGTCAGGGCAAGGGCGGCCAGGACCGTCCGGATCGAGCCCGTGCGGCGGAGGAAAGAGTGCACGCTTCGACTTTACTCTTCCACCGCGCTCGCGTCATGAGTCGAGGATGAAGATGGGGCGGCGAGCGGGAGTTCGATCCGCAAGCGGGAGCCGGCGGAATCCCCGCGGTAGGCGGCGACCGTCCCGCCGTGCAGCCGGACGATGCTGCGCACGATGGCAAGGCCCAGGCCTTGCCCCTCGATCGCACGCGAATGCGAGGCGTCGGCGCGGTAGAAGCGATCGAAGACGTGGGCTAGCGCGGCCTCGTCGATCCCGATCCCCGTATCGACGACGTCGAGCGTCGCCTTGCCGTCCGCGGCGTCGAGCGTGATCGTGACGCCGCCGCGCTCGGTGAACTTGATCGCGTTGTCGATCAAGTTCGTGAGCGCCTGGCGCATCAAGTTCGCATCGCCAAGCACGAGGACGTGCCCCCCGCGCACCCGGTTCTCCGCCTCGAGCGTGAGGTCTTTGGCTTCGGCGCGGCCGCGCGCGGCGCGCACGGCGTCCGTCACGATCTCTTCGAGGGCGAGCGGATTGCGCGGGATCCCGTCGCCCGATTCGGCCTTTGCAAGCGTGAGCATGCCGTTGACCATCGTTGCCAAGGAACTGCTCTCCGCGACGATCGCGCGCAAGCTCTCGCTGCGGACCGAGGGATCCCGATCGCCCCAGCGCTCGAGCATTTGCGCGTTCGCGTTGATGACGGTCAGCGGCGTCTTGAGCTCGTGCGATGCGTCCGAAATGAAGCGGCGCTCGCGCGCGAAGCTCTCTTCGAGCCGCGCCAGCATCGCGTCGAACGACCGGGCCAAGCGCCCGACTTCATCGTCGCGTTCGGGCCAGGCGACCCGCCGGTCGAGCCGATCGGCGCCGATCTCGCCGATCTTGCGCGCGAGCTCGTCGATCGGCCTGATCGCGCTCGAGGCCAGCGCGAACGAGGCGATGACGACCGCGAGCGCGGCGACCACGAGCACGATCGCGAGCAGCGTGCGCAGCCGGTCGAGCGTCGCATAGAACAGATCGAGCCGGACACCGACCTTCACGACGAGCGCCACGCCGTTCGCGAGGACCAGGCGTTCCCCGCGCACCAGCAGCGGGCCGAGCGGCGTATCCTCGACGGTGTAGAGCAGGCCTTTCTTCGCCGGGCCGCTCGCCGCGGAGAACGTAACGGCGCCCATGTTCGAACTCTTCGCGATCGGATATCCGTCGCGGTTGTCGATCTCGACGAACGTCGAGGGCGAGGACCAGCGCTCGAGATTCCCGGGCAGCGCGAGTTCTTGATCGGCGGGAAGCGCATCGCCGAGCGCGCCGATCGTTTCGCTGTTCGAAGCGATGCGCGCGATGTCGCTGCCGACGCGGTCGGTCGTGGCGCGCGCGCCGTCGAGGACGATGCTGCGCACTTCGATGCCGAGCACGATCCCGATCGCGACGATCGTCGCGAGCAGGAGGAGCGTGTACCAAATGGCTATCCGCCAGCGCAAGCTTCGCGGACCGGCGATCCCGTTCACGGGAGCGTCAGTCCTTCAGCGTGTAGCCGACGCCGCGAACCGTCCCGATCAGTTTGTGCTCGTGGCCGTCGTCGATCTTCGCGCGCAGGTAGCGCACGTAGACGTCGATCAAGTTGGAATCGCCGAGAAAGTCGCTCCCCCACACGCCGTTGAACAGTTCGTCGCGCGTGTGCACTTTGTTGCGGTGCAGCAGCAAGTACTCGAGCAGCGCGTATTCCTTGGCCGTGAGCGTGACGGGCTTGCCGGCGCGGGCGACTTCGTGCCGGTCGCGATCCATCGTGAGATCCCGCGCCTCGAGGACGTTCGATTTCGGGTGGCGCGCGCGCAGCCGGGAGCGGATGCGCGCGAGCAGCTCCTCGATCGAGAAGGGCTTGGTGAGATAGTCGTCCGCGCCGCGATCCAGCCCGCTGACCCGATCGGGAATGCGATCTTTCGCCGTCAGCATGATGATCGGAACGTCGCTCTTCGTGCGGATGCGGGCGCAGACTTCCATGCCGTCGAGCTTGGGCAACATCAGGTCGAGCACGACGAGATCGGGCTCCTTGAGCGCCTTCTCGAGGCCCGCGAGCCCGTCGGCCGCGGTCTCGACCACGTAGCCTTCATGCTCGAGCTCGAGCTTGAGCACGCGCGAGATCTGCACGTCGTCCTCGACGACGAGCACTTTGAAACGCTGCGCGGCGCCGGCCGTCAAGAATGGCCGCCGCGAACGGGGATCCGCTTGGGCAACGCGTCCGCGAGCTGAACGGCGAACACGGTCGCGCCGCCGAGCGCAAGCCAGACGAACGTGGACGGTTCGGCGAGCTGGTGGCCGAACGTGCCGAGCGCCTGCACGATCGTCGCGGCGAGACTGCGTTCCAGCGTGACCGCCAGACACAGCCAGGCCAGCATCGCGGCCCCGACGCCGGCGACGATCGGATTCCACGCGCGCTCGAAAGACGGCGGCTCCGCGGCGAACGCGGCCGCCGGGGCAGCGGCCGGATCGTGGATCGTCGCGCGCAGGATCGAGGCGCGCAGATCGGCCGGCGGTTCCTCGAGCGAGAGCGCGAAGAGCGCCTCGTCGAGATCGTCAAAACGCTCGCCGTTCATCGCAGATCCTCCTCGGAGTACGCATCCTGCAGGCCCCCGAGCTTACGGCGCAACAGCTCCTTCGCGCGGAAGAGATGGGTTTTCACGGTCCCCATCGGCAGCTCGAGCACCTGTGCGATCTCCTCGTATTGTTTGCCTTGCAAGTGGTACAGCGTAATGGCGATGCGATACTTCTCCGGGAGTTCGTCGATCGCCGCGCGGAGCATCCCGGCCTGGTCGCGGGCGAGCACCACGGCCTCGGGCCCCGGCGACGGATCGGCCCGTTCGGGCAGTTCCGCATCCGTATAACGTTTTCGGCGCGCAATCCGGTCGCAACAGGCATGGTAGGCGATCGAGAAGAGCCAGGTCGAGAACTTCGCCCCGGGGCGGAACGTCGCCAGGCCCCTGTACGCCTTGAAGAAGGCCTCCTGGGTCGCGTCCTTCGCCTCTTCCGCGTCGCGCAGCGTCTTGAGCGAGAGGTGGTACACGGCGCGATCGTAGCGCGTGACCAGCTCCTCGAACGCTTCGCTGCGCCCGCCGAGCGTTTGCGCGACCAGCGTGCCGTCGTCGACGGGCAGAGTCACCCGGGCGACGGCGTGCCGGCCGAGGGGGATCGCCGTGCCGGGGAACGAGAGTGCGAGCTCCACATTCGCACGTACGCGCGAGGGGTGCGCTCTGTTTCGCTGCGTGCACTGAAACATGCGGCCCGCCCGAACGTATCATGGGCGTCCGAGGGAGCAACCTCCCAGCGGCAAGGAGCAGCAGCATGATCGACAAGCATTCGACCGACCCCGCCCGGCGTTTTCCGCAGCCTTTCGATGCCCTTCGGATTCCGGGCCAGCGCACGACGTTCCCGGGCTGGGGCCCGCGGATTTGATCCCCGTGCCGTTCGCGCCGATGTTGGCGGTCAGCGACGACGATATGCCGGTCGCCGTGATCGCGATCCTGGTGATCTTCGGCGGTCCGATCTTCGGCTGGATCGTCGTGAGCTGGTTGCGGCATCGCGAGCGGATGCAGGCGCAATTGGAGCGGATCGAGATGATCCGGCACGGCCTCGTCCCGCCGGGCGCAAGCCATGGGAACCTCGGGCAAGCTTCACCCGGCTACGGAGCGGCCGGGCCGGGGGTCATGCACGACGCGGCGCGCGCCCAGCTCTTCAAGGGGATCAAGACCGCGGCGGTCGGGCTCGCGCTGTTCATCGGCCTCTGGTTCATCAACCCGGGCCATCCCGGCCCGTGGCTCTTGGGCGGCCTCGTCCCGCTCTTCGTCGGGCTCGCGCAGGTGCTGACGGCCTATCTTTCGGGCGCTTCGTTGCCGAGCGCCGCGTGGCGTCCGGCCGACACGATGCCTCCGCCGCAACCCGGACCTGCGAATGCGCCCGAGCCGCCGTCCCAGCCTCCGCCGGGCGGCCCGTACACGTACCGGCCGAGCGGCACGTCGCCGGAGCTGCGCCCCCCGAGCCCGCCTCCGGAGAGGCGCTGATACTCGAGGCGCCGCGGCGGGCTCGCTAGGTCGCCGTGCTGACGACCGCCAGCGCCCAGCCGGCGTCGGTGCGCAGGCGGACCAAGTAGCCGTATTCCGTCTTGTCGTAGAGTTCGAATCCCGCGCGTATCGCGTCGGATAAGGTTTTGAAGACGATCAGTCCCGCCATGTCCGTTCCCCCTATCTTCTATGTCGGCATTTCGCGCGGCAATCATCGAACGGCGGCGATCCGGCGTACGTTAGCGCGGACGGACTCCTCGGAACGCAGCGAGAACCAGCGACACATGCCCGCGCTTGCTTCCTCGCCGTCCGTTCATCCGTGTGTCGTGATCGATCGGCGGGAAGCCGGGCCCGGGATCGTTGTGCTATTGCTGGATGCGCCCGAACTCGCTCGCGCCGCGCGCCCCGGACAATTCGTGATGGTGACGCCGCCGGGCGGAGAGCGCGTTGCAACCGCGCTCGGCATCTACGAAGCGCAGGATGAACGGATCTCGCTGATGATCGTCGAGTGCGGATATCGCACGCGTGAACTTGCGAGCATTCCGCCGGGCGCGCAGCTCCTGCTTTCGGGACCGCTCGGCAACGGCTTCTTTCTCGACGGCGAGTTGCACGACGTCGCGCTCGTCGCGGGCGGCGTCGGGCTCGCGCCGCTGCTCTTGCCCGCGCACGTCTTGCGCGCGCGCGGCGTCGCCGTCGATCTCTACTACGGTGCGCGTTCCGCCGATGCGCTCGTCGACGCGGAGAAGTTCGCGGAGCTCGGCGTGCGCGTCACCCTCGCCAGCGACGACGGCTCGCGCGGGCATCACGGCTTCGTGACCGAAGCGCTGCTGCAAAGCGGGCGGCATCACGGGCTCTTGCTCGCCTGCGGACCGTCGCCGATGTTGCGCGCCGTCGCGGCGGCGGCCCGGCGGCTCGGCATTCGCGCGCAGCTCTCGCTCGAGGAAACGTTCGCCTGCGGGGTCGGCGCGTGTTGGGGTTGCGTCGTGCCGCTCGATCGCGCGAGCGCCCAAGCGCCGCCGTTCCCGGAACCGGAGCCCGGCGAGGCGCGCGACTACGTGCACGCGCGCATCTGCAAGGAGGGCCCCGTGTTTTGGGCGCACGAGCTGCGGTGGTGAGCGAAACGGCGAAGGCCGAAGGGCCGGATCTCTCGACGACGCTCGGCGGCCTGCACTTGCGCGTGCCCACGCTGACCGGCAGCGGCTGCTATGGGTCGGGTGAAGAGTACGCCGCGTTCATCGACCTCGCCGAGATCGGCGGCGTCGTGCTCAAGAGCGTCACGCGCCGGCCGCGCCTGGGGAATCGCACGCCGCGGCTCGTGCCGACGCCGAGCGGCCTGCTGAATGCGATCGGGCTGCAGAATCCTGGCATCGATGCCTATCTCGAGCACGACGTCGCGAAGTTCGCCGAGCGGCCTTGCGCCGTGATCGGCAGCGTCGCCGGTTTCTCCGTCGACGATTACGGCTACGTGACCGGCCGGCTCGCGGCGCGCGACGAGATCGACGCGATCGAACTGAACATCTCGTGCCCCAACGTCGGCAGCGAGGGCGAAACGTTCGGCTGCAACCCGAACCTCGCTGCGCAAGCGACGCGCGCCGCGCGCGCCGCGACGGACAAGACGCTGATCGTGAAGCTCTCGCCGAACGTCACCGACATCACGGAGGTCGCGCGCGCGGTCGAAGCGGCGGGCGCCGACGCGCTCGCCGTGATCAACACCGTGCGCGGCATGTCGATCGACGTCGAGAGCTGGGCCCCGCGTCTGGGCAACGGGAGCGGCGGCCTCTCGGGTCCCGCGATCCGCCCGATCGCCGTGCTTGCGGTCTACGAGGTCGCGCAGGCCGTCAGCATCCCGATCGTCGGCCAGGGCGGCATCGAAACCGCGCGCGACGCGATCGAGTTCTTCCTCGCAGGCGCAAGCGCGATCTCGATCGGTACCGCGAACTTCACGGACCCGCGCGCGCCGCTGACGGTCGCCGCGGGCTTGCGCGCGTATCTTTCCGAACGCAAACTCGCCGGGCTGCGCGAGCTCGTCGGTCGCGCGAATCCCCGCTTCAAAGGAGCTCGATGATCGTAACGCGTCCTCAACTCATCGTCGCACTCGACGTGGAAGGCCTCGATTCGGCCCTGGCGCTCGTGCACCGCTTGCAAGGTCTCGACGTGATCTACAAAGTCGGTCACGAATCGCTCTACGGATACGGCGATGCGATCATTGGAGCGCTCGGTGCGGCCGGCGCGCGGATCTTCGTCGATGCGAAGCTGCATGATATCCCGCGCACCGTCGCCGCGGGCGTGCGCGCGCTCGTCCGGCCGGGCGTGCGCATCATCAACGTGCATGCGCTCGGGGGCGCCGAGATGATGGAAGCCGCCGTGCAAGCGGCGCACGAACGTGCGCGCGAGCTCGCGCTCGAGACCCCGGAGATCTACGCGGTGACGATCCTGACGAGCATCTCGCAGGCGGATCTCGGCGAGTTGGGCTTGGGCGGCGGGCTCGGCGAGAACGTGATCCGGCTGGCTGCGCTCGCGCGCGACGCGCGCTGCGCGGGCGTCGTGTGCAGCGTTCACGAGGTCGCCGATCTCAAGCAATACTTCGGCTCGGATTTCGGCGCCCTGTGCCCGGGCATCCGTCCGGGTGCGGAATCGGTGGGCGATCAGAAGCGCGTCGCGACGCCGGCCCAAGCCGCGCGCGCCGGCGCGGATTACATCGTCGTCGGGCGGCCGATCACGCAAGCGGCCGATCCGCGCGCCGCGGCCGAACGGATTGCGAGCGAAACGCTGCAGGCGCAGTATGGACGCTGAACGGCTCGCCGCGCTGCTCGCCGAGCGCGGCGCCTTGCTCGAAGGGCATTTCCGGCTCTCCTCGGGGCGGCACAGCGATCGCTTCATTCAGAAGTTCCGGATCCTCGAAGACCCGGCGCTGGTCGAGCCGATCGCGCGCGAGCTCGCGCTGCTCACCCGCGGCTTCGAACCGACCGTCGTGGTCAGCGCCGCCGTGGGCGGCATCGTCCTCGGCTACGAGATGGGCCGGGCGCTCGGGACGAAAGCGATCTTCGTCGAGAAAGAGAACGGCGTCCCGACGCTGCGCCGCGGCTTCCGCTTGACGCCGCGCGACCGCGCGCTCGTCGTCGAAGACGTCGTGACGACCGGCGGCTCCGTGCGCGAGGTGATCGAGGTCGTCCGCGCCGCGGGCGCCGCCGTCGTGGGCGTCGCGATCATCGTGCGCCGCAGCCCGATCGATTTCGGCGTGCCGACGGTCCCGCTGCTCGATTTCCCCGTCGACTCGTATGCTCCGGACGAATGCCCGCTCTGCGCCCGAGGCGTGCCCTTCGACGAGCCGGGCTCCCGCTTCGTGAAGTAAGGGTCGAACGTCCCACCGGCGACGCGTCCTCCGGCGGCTGCCTGGGCCGCCGTGCGACGGTACTCTGGCGTCAACGAATCACTAACGGAGACGGGCGCGGGGGCGCAGGCGCGGTCCGGAACGGGGCCGCTTTCGCTCATCCGCGCACGTACGCACATGGAGGAAGCGTTCATATGTTCCGCAGTTCGATCGGCGTGCTGCTCTTTGCGCTCCTGCTCGCGGGCTGCTCCTCCGATTCGGTGCCGCAGCCGATCGCGGCGGTGCCGACGCCCACACCCAACGTGCAGATCACGTTCACGATCCAGCCTTAGGCGGCTGCGCAGGCGTCCTCGCATGGCGCCGCACGGCCGGGGTCGAACGGGGACGCAATGGATGCACCTGCCGACCGGCTCGCGCGCAGAGCGCTGCGCGATCTTCCGCCGTACGTTCCCGGAACGTCCAGCGCGGAAGTTCAACGCCGCTATGGGATCGCGCAGCCCGTCAAGCTCTCTCAGAACGAGAACCCGCTCGGGACCTCGCCCCGGGCGCTGGCCGCAATCCGCGCGCTCGAGTCGTTCAGCGATTATCTCGAGGACGACCACTTCGAGTTGCGTCGCAAGCTTGGCGCGCGCTACGGCCTAGGGCTCGATCAGGTGATCTGCGGGCACGGCAGCAACGAGTTGATCGCGCTCGCGTTCACGGCGTTCGTGGATCCCGGCGACGAGGTCGTCATCGCCCAGCCGACGTTCTCGCTCTATAAGAAGGACGCCGGCGTCGCGGGCGCGCGCGCGATCGAGGTGCCGCTCGTCGACGGCGTGCACGATCTCGCGGCGATGCTCGCGGCCGTGGGGCCCCGCACGAAGCTGGTCTTCGTGTGCGATCCGAACAATCCGACCGGGACGAGGCTCGAGCGCGCGGACCTCCTGCGCTTCGCGCGCGCGTTGCCGGCCGGCGTGCTCCTCATCGTCGATCAAGCTTACCTCGAATATGCGGACGCGGGCGCTTGCGATGCGGTCGAGGTGCTGGCCGAACGGCCGCGCACGCTCGTGCTGCGCACCTCCTCGAAGATCTACGGGCTCGCGGCGATCCGCTTCGGCTACGGGTACTCTTCGCCCGAGATCGTCGCTTGGCTCAACAGCGTGCGCGTGCCGTTCAACGTGGCGCGGCCTGCCGCGGCGGCGATGTTCGCCGCCCTGGACGACGCCGAGTTCGTCGCCCGCAGCCGCCGCTCGAACGAAGCGGGCAAGCTCTTTTTGGGGGCCGCGTTCGCGCGCCTGGGGCTGCACGCGTTTCCGACCGCCGCGAACTTCATCGCGGTCGGCGTCCCCGTCGCGGCCGACGTCGCCTATCGCGCGTTGCTCGAGCGCGGCATCATCGTGCGTTCGGGCGACGGACTGCGGATGCCGGGCTACCTGCGCGTCACGGTCGGCACTCCGGAACAGAATGCGGCGTTCCTGAACGCGCTCGAGGATCTGCTCCCCGCCTGGCGCGGCGCGTTGCCGGTGAAGACTTGAGCCTGAATGCAACCCTGACGATCCGCCGCGGCGGATCGCGCGATCGCGCGTTCATCCTGGATCTTGGCCGCCGCACGCTCGCCACCAGCGTGCCGCGCCATCGCAAGCCCGCGCCGCAGGCCGTCGAGGACAGCTACGAGCGGCTTCTCGAGTTCGCGTACGATCGTCCGCACGTGATCCTGATTGCGGAATCCACGCTGGAGCCGCTCGGTTTCGCGCTCATCCTCGACGGCTTGCCGGACGAGGTGACGCTCGAACCGCAGGCCTTCGTCGCGTACATGGCCGTCGAGCCGCACGCCCGGCGGCGCGGCGTCGCCGCGGCCCTGCTCGCCGCGGCGGAGGCGGCGGCGCGGGAACTGGGGCGTTCGCATCTCGCGATGATGGTGACCGAAGACAACGCCGCAGCGCGCCAGCTCTATGCGGCCGCCGGTTATTTCACCGAGCGCCGCCTCTTGTGCAAGAATCTCTGAAGACGCCGCTGGTGCGGCGCCGGCTCATCCTGAGCGGCATCGCGCTCGCCGTCGCGATCGCGGCCTTGCTGCTGGCGATGCGCATCCCGCGAACGGTATCGATCTTCGCCATTGCCGGGTTCATTGCACTGGGCGTTCATCCGGCCGTCGCCTATTTGGAACGCCATATGCGGCGGGGTTTTGCGATCGCGATCGTGTTCGCGGGCCTGCTCGGTGCGCTCGGGCTCATCGCCGTGCTCGTGATTCCGGCAACGATCGAGCAAGTGCAGATCCTCGCGGGGCACGTCCCCGAATACGTCTCGGCGACGCAGAACTTCGTGGCGAACGGGGAGACGTTCGTCCGGAAACGGCTCGGCGATCAGATCCTGCCGCACGGCACGGTGGATCTGCGCAATTACCTCGGCGATCGCGCGACGGAGTTCCTGAACTCGGCCGTCGCCTCGGCGCCGGATCTCCTGATCAACACCGGCACAGGGATCTTCGTCGCGCTCTCCGCGATCGTGCTCTCGGCGTTCTTCCTGGCGCGCGGTGACCTGATGGCCGAGACGCTCTACGGTTTCGTGCCGAGGCGCCGCCGAGCGACGGCTCAGGCGCTCGGATCGGAGCTGGCGCGCATCTTCGGAGGGTATGTCGCGGGCCAGATCATCCTCTGCGCGATCACCGGCGCGTTCATCTTCATCGGGTGCTTCGCGGTCGGATTCAAGTTCGCGCTGCTGATCGGCGTGGTGAGCGGAATCGCTTACGCGGTGCCGTTCTTCGGCATGCTCTTCGCGCAGATCGTCGCGCTCGTTCTGGCGGCGCCGCAGGGGTTCGCGACGATGGCGTGGGTCACCGCGATCGTCTTCGTCGTCGCGCGCATCTCGGATACGCTGCTCGTGCCGAAGGTCATGTCGGAGAGCCTGGGCGTCTCGCCGGTCGTCGTCATGTTCGCGGTCTTCGCCGGCGGAGAACTGTTCGGGCTGCCGGGCCTGTTGCTCGGCATCCCGGCGGCGGCGCTCATCAAGGTCGTTTGGAGATTTTTCCGCGACTGGATGGCGAGCGAACAATCGGAGCTCGCCGCGGAGTTCGCCGCCTCAGAACCGGAGCTTCATCAGCCGCAGGAGGCCGTCGGCCACGATGCCGTAGGGCGGCCGTAGCAGGTCGGTCCCCGCGAACGCGCCCACGCCGCGCTGCACGTAGACCGCCTGCGCGCGCGAGAACGTCTCGAAGCCCTCGCGTCCGTGATAGCGGCCGATCCCGCTTGCGCGGTGCCCTCCGAACGGCAGATCGTCCTGCATGTAGTGCAGCAGCGTGTCGTCGATCGTCACGCCGCCGGCAGGGACGGCGGCGAGGAACCGTTCGCGCAGCGCCGCGTCCGCGGTGAACAGATAGGCCGCGAGCGGCGGGGGAAGCCGGTCGATCCGTGCGAGCGCCTCCTCGAACCCCTCGTACGGCAGGAGCGGCAGGATCGGGCCGAAGATCTCCTCGCGCATCACGCGCGCGGCGTCGTCCGCGCCGACGACGAGCGTGGGTGCGAAGGCGCGACCCGCCGCGTCATGGCCGTCGCCGAGTTCGATGACGGCGGCGCCGTGGGCTCGCGCGTCGTCGAGCAGCGCGTGCAGCCGCGCGTACCCGGCGTCGCTCGCGATCGCCGTCCGGTCCCCGGCGTGCGCGGGCGGCGCCAACTCGCGAACGGCCTCACGCGCCGCGGTGATGAACGCCTCGAGCCGCTCGCGCGGGACGAGCGCGTAGTCCGGAGCGATGCACGTCTGGCCCGCGTTGAACAGTTTTCCCCACATGATGCGGCGCGCGGCGACGGCGAGCGGCGCGTCGGCTGCGACGAGCGCCGGGCTCTTCCCGCCGAGCTCGAGCGTGACGGGCGTGAGGTTATCGGCGGCCGCATGCATCACGGCCTTGCCGACCGCCGTCGAGCCGGTGAAGAAGAGGCGATCGAACGGCAACGCCGAGAACGCGCGGGCGATCTCCACGCCGCCTTCGACGACGCACACGTCCTCGCTCGCGAACGTCTCGCCCAGCAAGCGGGCCACGAGCGCGGAGCTGTTGGGCGCCGCCTCCGAGAGCTTGAGCATCACGCGGTTCCCGGCCGCGAGCGCCGCCGCGAGCGGAGCGATCCCCAGGTGCACCGGGTAATTCCACGGCGCGATGATCCCGACCACGCCGAGAGGCCGCCGGCAGACGTACGCGGTCGCGGGCAAAAACCAGGCTGAGACACGTCGTGGCTGCGGGCGCAGCCAACGACGTAGATTCGCGCGCGCGTAGCGCGCGCTGTTGATCGAGGCGAGCACGTCGACCATGCGCGTCTCGTAGGACGAACGGTGACCGAAGTCGGCATCGATCGCCCGGCAGATCTCCGCTTCGTGCGCGCCGAGCACGCGTTCGAGCGCGATCAATTGCGCGCGACGCTTCTCGGCCGGCGGCACGTCGCGTCGTGCGGCCGCGCGCTGTGCGGCGAAGAGGGCGCGCATCCGCTCGAGGCGCGACGCTTCGTCCGTGGACGCCTGCGCCGCGAGCGGGCTCATCCTTCGCGTTCGCTCCGTTCCATCTGCTCCGGCGCGCTCACGCCCAGGATCGCGAGCGTCTGCGCCAGCACGAGCTTCGCGGCGTGCACGAGCGCCAGGCGCGCCGCCGAAAGCTCCTCGTCCTCGCCGAGGACGGTGCAGGCCATGTAGAATTGATGGAAATCGGCCGCGATGTCTTGCGCGTAGCGGGCCAGCCGATGCGGCGCGCGCCCTTCCGCCGTCGAGCGCACGCGCGCCGGGAAGCTTGCGAGCCGCCGAGCGAGCGCGAGTTCGGCGGGTTCGACGAGCCGCGCGAGATCGGCGCCGCGCAAAGCCCGCGCGAGCAGCTCCGGCGCCGCTTTGCGCTCGATCGAGGCGATGCGCGCGTGCCCGTATTGCACGTAGTAGACCGGGTTTTCGCTGGACTGTTCCTTCGCGAGTTCCAGATCGAAGGTCATCGGAGATTCGGCGCTTGGGATCAAGAAGAAGAAGCGCGCCGCGTCGACGCCGACTTCGTCGACGATGTCTTCGAGCGTGACGATGTGCCCGGCGCGCTTGGACATCGAGACGATCTCCTCGCCGCGTTTGAGCGTCATCTGCCCCGTCGTCAAGACCTCGATCTTGCCGGGGTGCCCGTAGGCGATCGCCAGCGTGTTCAAGCGGCTGATGTAGCCGTGATGATCGGGGCCGAGGATGTCGATCACGCTATCGGCCCCGCGCTGGAACTTCTCGTAATGGTACGCGACGTCGCCCGCGTAATACGTCGGGCGGCCGTCGGCGCGAACGACGACGCGGTCCTCGTCGTCGCCGTGTGCCGTCGTTCGCACCCACAGCGCGCCGTCTCGCTCGTCGATCAGATCCAAGGCGCGTAAGCGCGCGATCCCGGCCTCGACGTTGCCGTCGTCGTGAAGTTCCTTTTCGCTTTGCCAGAGATCGTTGCGCGCGCGGAAGCGCTCCGCGACCGCTTGCTGGTGCGCGACGATCGCGTCGCGGCCGAACGTCCCCAGCGCCGGCCCCCATTCGCGCTCGTCCGCCGTGCGCCAGCGCTCGCCGTCACGCGCGCGCAATTGCTCCGCCAGCGGAACGAGGTAGTCGCCGGGATAGCCGTCCTCGGGGAACGGAAAATCGGGTTCCCACAGCTGCCGGTAGCGCGCGTAGAGCGAGCGGCGGAGCTGGTCGATCTGCGAGCCGGCATCGTTGATGATCCACTCCGTGGTCACTTCGTCGCCCAAGAAGCGCAGGGCGGCGGCGAGCGCGGAACCGATCGAAAGCGTGCGCCCCTGAACGACGAGCAGGGGGCCCGTCGGGTTCGCGCTGCCGTATTCGAGCGAAACGTGCTTCCCGCTCGGCGCGCCGCGCCCGTAGCGCTCGCCTTCGCGCAGGATGCGGGCGATCACGGCGTGCCAGCAGGCCGGCGCCAAGCGCAAGTTGATGAAGCCGCCCGCGGCGCTCGGCTCTGCGAGGCTCGCGAGGGCGGGCTCCCGCTCCAGGGTCCGCTCGATCAGACGCTGCGCGAGCACTTGCGGCGGTTGCCGCAGCGTCTTCGCGAGTCCGAACGCGAGGTTCGTCGCGAAATCGCCGAACGCGGGGTTGCGCGGGCTCTCGAACGTGACCGCCGGCGGCTCCTCGCCGGTCAGGCTACGCGCCGTCTCCCGCAGCGCCGCGCCGATACGCGCCAGCGGATCCAATTCCAAACTCTCCGAGATCATCTCCCGAGCCTTCGTCGGCGTCCCTCGGGGCTCCGCGCGGGGCCGCGGCCTAGTGGCTGTAGGGCTCGTTGCGCCGGATCTTCGTGGCCCGATAGAGTTGCTCGATCACGATCGCGCGGGCCCACTCGTGCAGGAACGTCAGCGGCGAGAGGGACCAGCACAGATCGGCGCGTTCGAGCAGCGAAGGGTCGGCTCCGAACGCCCCTGCGACGATCAGCGTCAGCCTGCGGGCGCCGCCCAATTCCAGGGCGCCCAGACGCTCCGCCAGCTGCACGCTCGTGAACGAACGGCCGCTGCGCTCCAGCAGCCACACGGTATCCTCGGGTCCGAGCGCGCGGCGGATCCGTTCGGCTTCCTCACGCATCGCGCGGGCCGGGTCGCGGCCGTGAGAGGCCGCGACCTCTTGCTCTTCGTAGGGCGTCATGCGCTGCAGCCGCCGCCGAAAATCCGCGGCCGCCTCGGCGATGTAATGTTCGCGGATGCCGCCCACGGCGATCAGGCGCAGTTTCACGCCTGGCGTTTCGTCGAAGATCGCGAAGTTTGCTGCGGGCCGGACTACTGCCGGTGCGCGGACCGGCCGATTCCCATAATGTGATTTTCGACGGACGGACTCAAGCGCTGGACGCCCCTCGGCCCGCCGCCCCGCGCGCGCTGATCGAGGCCTACATCGAGCGCGCGAGCGATGCGGTGATGATCTTGGATCTGGCGGCGGCCGGCGAGGACGGCCCGCGGATCGCCTGGGTCAACGCGGCGTTCACGCGCCTGACCGGCTACGAGTTCGACGACGTCGCGGGCGGCTCGCCGAGCCTGTTGTTCGGACCGCTCACCGACATTCGCGTGCTCGAGAGCATGGCCGCGAGCGTCGGGCGCCGCGAGGCCTGGTCGGCCGAACTGCTCCAGTATCGCAAGGACGGGAGCCGTTTTTGGGCCGACGATAGCCTCACGCCGCTGTGCGCGCCGGACGGCGCTTGCACGCATCTCGTCGTCGTCAAACGTGACGCCACGCCGCGCAAGCGGGCGCAGATTCTGGAACGGGGCCGCACGGCCGTGCTCGAGAGCATCGCGGCGGGCGCCCGGCTGGAGACGCTCTTCGGTCTGATCGTCGAGATGGTGCAGTCGTTCTCCGACCGGCTCGTCGTGAGCATCGCGAGGGCCTCCGGCGGCGGGCTGCGCCACGTCGCCGTCGGCAAGAATCGGCGACCCAGCGGCGCGGCCTTGGAGCAGCCGATCCCGCTCGACGCGCTGCCCTTGGGGATTCGCGAGCAACTCTTGGCCGGACGCCCATGCCGATACGATGGAACGGCAGCCGGCGCGTCGTGGGAAGGGTACGCGCGATTCGCGGCTGCCGGATTGCACGCATTCTGGGCCTTCCCGATCGGCGCCGGCGAGCGCACGATCAGCGGCGCGCTCGTGCTGTACGCAAGCGAGGCGGGCGCTTTCGCCGACGTGGAATCTCGCGTCGTCGCCGAAGGCGCGAGGCTCGCCGAGATCGCGATCGAACGGGATGCCGAACGGCGCAGGCTCGAGCGCAGAGCGTTATACGATCCGCTGACGGATCTGCCGAACCGCGCATTGTTTGCCGACCGCTTCGCGCAGTCCATCGCCGTGGCGACGCGGCGCAAGCAGCGTCTGGGGCTTGCGCTTCTCGACCTCGACCGGTTCAAGCTGATCAACGACGGACTCGGACACGCTGCCGGCGATGCGCTGCTGCGCGAGATCGCCCGCCGGTTCCGGGGCAGCGTCCGCGGTGAAGACACGATCGCGCGCATCGGCGGGGACGAGTTTCTGCTTTTGCTGCGCGGCGTCGAATCGGCGAAGGAAGCCGAAGCGATCGCGCGGCGCATCGTCGAGGTGCTGCGGCCTCCGTTTCGCGTCGGCGCGCAGGAGGTGTACGTCAGCGCGAGCGTCGGCGTCGCGATCTACCCGGACGACGGGCGCGATGCCGACGATCTGATCCGGCGAGCGGATGCTGCGATGTATGCGGCAAAGCAGAGCCACTCCGCGGTGATGTTGCACGACGCCGGCGCTCAGGCGATCGATTCCACGCAACTGATGCTCGATTCGGAACTCCACCACGCGCTGGAGCGCGGTGAGTTTTCGCTCGTTTACCAGCCGGTCGTCAGCGTGCAGGACGGATCGATGCACGGTGTCGAGGCGCTCTTGCGCTGGAACCATCCGGTGCTCGGAACGATCCCGCCGTCGCGTTTCATCGCGCTCGCCGAGGCCTCCGGATTGATCGTGCCGATCGGCGCGTGGGCGATCGAGCAGGCCTGCGCGCAGGGCAAACGCTGGCAGGACGCCGGTTTGGATATTGCGATCGGCGCGAACGTCTCGGCCCGTCAATTCGATTCGCCGCAACTCGTGCAGACCGTTCGCGAGGCGCTCGAACGGACGGGGCTGCAAGCGCGGCGGCTGGTCCTGGAGGTGACGGAGAATGCGGTGATGCGCTCGCCTGAGTCGACGGCACGCACGCTGCAGGCGATCCGGGATTGCGGAGTGCGGATCGCGCTCGACGATTTCGGCACGGGCTATTCCAGCCTCGCGTACTTGAGACGTTTTCCGCTCGACGTTCTCAAGATCGATATGAGCTTCATCCGGGAGATCGGCACCGCCGTGCCCGCCGAGAACGATGAAGCGATCGTGCGCACGATCCTTGCGATCGCAGCGGGGCTGGACCTTGCGGTCGTGGCCGAGGGCGTCGAAACGGAAGCGCAAGCGGCCTTTTTGCGCCGGCACAACTGCGCCTTCGCGCAGGGCTATTTCTACGGGCGGCCGGGGCCCGCGTCGGCGATCGGGCGCTGAGCGGCCGGGTTTGAAACCGTGAAACCCCGCCCGGTTCCTCCTGAGAGGATCGCGGGCGAGGTTTCGTGCTTTTCGTTCAGGCGTTCGGTTTGCCGATCAGCAGGATTGCTGCGTCACGCAGGGGTCGAGCCAGACGAAGTAGTTGGTGATTGCGGCCGGCCAGCCGTCCGGAATCCAAACTCTCGATCCGTTTGTCGGAATCCCGTATTGCGCCGCGGCTGCCGCCCAGGCGGATTTGTCGGGGTCGCGCTGTGCTCCGGTCCGCCGGACCATCCACTGCGAGACGCCCGTCGAATCGTGGATGTACCCGCCGTAGTGGATGAGCGCTTTCGCGACGATCCGCTGCACTGGGTCCGATACCGCAGCATCGACTTGCGCATCGGTACGGTTCAGCCACAGTCTCGCGCCGACCGGCGCGCCGGTTCCGCCCGAGCAGTTGACGTCGGGCTTGGCGATGCTTGGGTACACGGTGCCCGTCGAGCACGGAGACCCGATCAGGACGGCGTGATTGATCGAACCTTGCAGCAAGTCTTGAGCCGATACCATTCCTGATAAGAGCGAGACGAGCCCGTTGTCGACCGCGCCGGTGTAGGTCTGCGCCCACGCCACGCTCGTATACGTGTCGAACGCTTGCCCGGATGAGATATTGCCGCTCGAGAGGACGTTCTGAGCCTGGTACATTTCGTACGAGTAGCGGCCGCTCGGATCGACGACGATCATCTGCTTATCAGAGCCGGATTGCGCCTGCCCCGGAATCGCGTTGCTTGGGATGTGGATGGTCTGCCCTTCGAGCGACGAGCAGCTATATGCCGTGCAATGGATCTTGACGGTCGGGTCTGAGCTCTTCGAGAGATAGACCGGCATGCCGCCGTCATCGTTGCTGCCGATTTGCAACGGGAACTGTGACCACCAGTTGCCGATGCCGCCGTGCGAGTTGTAGTAGGAATTCGCAGTCGCCGACCATGATGCGATATGGCTTGCGGGGTTGCGATTGTCAAGCCGCTGCAGCATGACGCTGGCGCTGGACCACTGCGGCCAGCCCGCGGCCGGGTACGCACCGCCGCTCGGCGGCGCGGGCGGAGTCGGGGCCGGCGGCGGAACGGTCGGTTTCGCCGTTGGTGCGACCGTTGGTGCCGTCGTCGGTGCAACGGTTGGTGCCGTCGTCGGTGCGATGGTTGGTGCGACCGTCGGTCCAACGGTCGGTGCGGTTGACGGCGCCGATGTCGGCACCGGGCCCGTGTAGCCGTTCGGTAACGGAGAGCCTGGGAATGGGGTCGTCGACGTGCTGAACGACAGGACGTTCAACCCGTTCGTTTTATTCGACGTGTTCGGGTCGGCATAGATTGCCACGAAGTCGCCCACTGCCAGCGGCGGACCGCTGAGCTGCACGGCGCTGGCCGGCACGTGAACCGCGAGGCACGTGTTCGGCGGGAAATACGTCGGCTTGTCGCAGTTGATCGCCCACGTCGTGCGATTGCCCCAATAGTAGGTGATGTATCCCAGGTAGTTCGGGGCCGCCGTCGCGGCCGCCGTCGGAGCCGTCGTCGGCGCGGTGCTTGGCGCGGACGATGGTGTCGGCGTCGGAGCCGGTGCGACGTAGCCCGTGGGAAGCGGTGAACCGGCGAACGGTGTCGTGGATGTACGGAACCACGAGGCCGTGAGGCCCGTGGTGCCGTTTGCCGAGGCCGGATCGGCGTAGATCGCAACGAAGACGCCGACCTTCAGCGGCGGGCCGTCAAACTGCGTCACGCCTGGTTGCACGTGTACGGGAAGGCATGTGTTCGGTGGAAAGTAGGTTGCCTTGTCGCAATTGATCGCCCACGTACTTTGATCGCCCCAATAATAGGTCACATAGCCTAGGTAGTTCGGCGTGACCGTGCTGGTGGCGGCCGCGGCGCTTCGGGCCACTACGGCCGTTGATGCGGTACTCGAAGATGCGCTGTTCTGAGCAGAAAGCGCGTTGGGAGCAGCGATCGCAAATGAAGAGTTGGCCGCCGGAATGATCGGTGAGGATCCGCTTCCGCCGCCGCACGCTGTGAGGACGGCTGATGCGAGCACGGTTGCCGCGATGGACATATTTCTCGAATTTATCGCGAGCACGATAGGGAACTCCTTGAGAATGCCGCGGCTGCGCCATCGCGTCCGGACTCCTCTTGCGATGCGTTGGGCTTAGCATGAAGCTGTTGCTCCGGTCACACATGACCGACGTCCAAAACACTGGACGAATGCGAGTTAACAATAATTCACACGATCAACGAATGATAGAAAGCTCGAACACACACGATCGCGATACAGCGAAATTAAGCACGCGAATTTGTCGTCATAAATGCGCAATCAACGCGCGTTATTGCGCGACTTTCGTCGCATCTTCAGGCGACTGGAAAGCCTTACGCAGTATGCATCTTCTGTTGTTTGTCGTGTTCGCAGTGGCGCACCAAAAAAGGCGCGTCGTCGCATCTAACGGCGAATTATGAAATGCCGCAACCGATGTGCGTCAGCGCACGAAATCGCAAAGCGCTAAAGAATCTGGGCCGGCCGAATTCAATGCGGCGGCTCACAATAAAACAAAATCAGTAAATTGTCGCTAAGCAGCGCTCGCCCGAATGCCGATACGCGCGCTTCGGAAGTCCCGTCGGCGTGATTATGCGGGAACCCCGGCGGCGACTGCGTTTGCGTGCCGCAAAACCAGCACCAAAGCGCTCGCTTGCGTGCATCGATTGCGACATTTGTTTGTTGCTGTGCTTTCGTTCGCAGCAACGTTAGTGTGCGGATGGTGACCCGCGTCGACGCATCCGGTGGGGGTTTGCCCGCTCGATTGTGTTTCCAAACATCCTTGCTAGTGCTTTGTTTTGCCATGCATGCGCTATTAGGGTTGCCGAAAGAAAAATGCAGCGAGCGTTCATCGTCGTTGCCCTCACGTGAAGCAAATCTTCACGTGATGCGCTCGTGTGCAAGCGGCGAGCGCCGCTTCACGGCGTGCGCGAGATGCCGTCCGCGCCGCGCACGATGAAGCCTGCGATCTCCAGATGCACGAGTTCGCCGAGGACGTCTGCCGGCGGGGACCCGGTGCGTTCGATCAGGCGCTCGAGTTGGAGCCGCCCGTCTTGCAGTTCTCTCCAGATCGTCTTCCCAAGCGGGGTCAACTCCGCCGGCGGTTCCCCGGCCCCGGCGCAAGCCTGCGGCGGCGCAACGCCCAGCCCCTCGAGGATATCGCGGGCGTCCCGCACGAGCGTGGCGCCGTCGCGGATCAGGGCCAGGCAGCCGGCAACCTTGGGCCGGTCGACGTCCCCCGGAAAGGCGAAGACGGGCAGCCCCATGTTGGCCGCCCATCCGGCCGTGTTCAGCGAGCCGCTGCGGGCGGCGGCCTCGACGATGACGATGCCGTCGGCCAGGGCGGCGACGATGGCGTTGCGTTGCAGAAACTGCGGAGGGCGGGCGGGTTCGTTTGGGCCGAACGGCGAGACGACCGCACCGCCGGCCGCGAGCATGCGCTCCGCGAGGGCACGGTTGCCGCGCGGGAAGAAGCAGCGGTGTCCGCCCCCCAAGACGCCGATCGTCGCGGCACCCGCCGCGAGGGCCCCGGCATGCGCGGCGCCGTCGATCCCATGGGCTAGGCCGGACACAATGCAACAGCCGGCGCGTCCCAAGTCCTCTGCGGCCTGCCGGGCAAGGCGCCGGCCTGCCTCTGAGGGCGCGCGACTCCCAACGATCGCGACGCTCGGCCGCCCGAGCCCGGCAAGCGACCCGGCCACGTGGAGCCCGGCGAGCCGCTTGAGCGCGGCAAGCGGCGGGCGCAAGGTTCGGAGCTCCTCTGCGCTGACGAAGCGTGGATCCTCGAGCATCATCGCCCGCCCATCGCGCCGCAGAAGGCCCGCGCCAAGGGGCGGACCGCTCCCGAAAGGCGCTAACTCACGAAGGGACCCCTGGGCCGCCTCGGAATACACTTGCCGCAATCGCGAGGCGACCCCACGAACGTCGGGGCTCTCGCCCGCCAGCCGAAGAGGGAGAGAATGGCAGCTGAAGCCTACTGCGTGAAGTGTAAGACGAAGCGCGAGATCAAAGACCCGGTGGTCATCACCATGAAGAACGGCCGGCCGGCAACCGAGGGCAAATGCCCCGTTTGCGGCACGAAAGTGTTCAAGATCGGCGCGACCAAGTAAGAACGGGCCCCGGGGTATGCGGAACCATCCCTTGTGGCGTATACTCCTAAGGGCCCCCATCGGTTGGGGGTCTTCTTGCGGAGGCTAAACCGAGCTGATCTGCCCGAGCTGTCGGAAGAGCGAGACGCGCGTCGTCGACTCGCGTGACGACGAGAGCGTGGTGCGGCGCCGGCGTGAGTGTCTGAACGCGGAGTGCAAGCACCGCTTCACGACCTACGAACGGATGGAAGCGCCGCGTCTCTTTGTCGTGAAAAAAGACGGCCGGCGGGAGCAATACAACCGCGAGAAGATCCTCACCGGCCTCCAGCGCGCTTGCGAAAAGCGCCCAATCTCCGAGCCGCAACTCGAAGAGGTCGTCGCCGGCCTCGAGCGCGACCTGTTCTCGCGCGGTGAGAACGAGGTCCAGACGGCGCTGATCGGCGAGAAATTGATGGAATCCCTCAAGGCGCTCGACAAGATCGCCTACATCCGCTTCGCGAGCGTCTACCGGTCGTTCCGCGACGTCGAGAGCTTCCAAGCGGAGCTCGCCCAACTGCTTGCCAAGTAGCATCGTCCACATCGGGGTCCTGCGCCTTCCTGAGGGCGCGGGCTTGCCGCTCCCGAGCTACATGAGCGCCGATGCCGCCGGCGCCGACGTGTGCGCCGCGCTCGACGCCGATCTCACGCTCGCCCCCGGCGCGCGCAGCCTCGTGCCCACGGGTTTCGCGCTCGCGATCCCGGCCGGCTTCGAAGTCCAGATCCGGCCGCGGAGCGGCCTCGCGCTCAAGCACGGCGTCACGCTGCTGAACTCGCCCGGCACGATCGACGCTGACTACCGCGGACCCGTCGGCGTGATCGTCGCGAACCTGGGGAGCGAACCGTTCACGATCCGGCGCGGCGACCGCATCGCGCAGATGATCGTCGCCCCGGTCTCCCGCGCCGCATTCGAGGAGCGCGACGAATTGGGCGCGACCGCCCGAGCCGAGGGTGGTTTCGGCAGCACCGGCCGCGCGTGAAGGCCTACGTCGTCGGCGCCGGCGCGATCGGCACGTATCTGGGCGGCTTGCTGCGCGCGACCGGCGCCGAGGTGACTTATGCGCCGCGCCGGCTCGAGGAGGTCGCCGCCGCCGCGCCCGACCTCGCGATCGTCGCCGTCAAAGCTTACGACACCCCCGGCGCGATCGCCACGCTCGAACGCGCGCTCGCGCACGCGCCCGACGCCGTGATCCTGACCGTGCAAAACGGCGTCGGCAGCGAAGAGCTGCTGGCGGCGGCGTTCGGCCCCGATCGAATCGTCGCGGGCGCACTCACCGTCCCCGTGGAGCGCGCACCGGACGGTAGCGCGCGCGCGGCCCAGCCGGGCGGCCTCGGGCTCGCACCGGTCGGGCAGAACGCCCACAACTGGCTCGTGGCCGCATTCGAGCGGGCCGGCCTGCCCGTGACGGCCTGCGACGACTATCGCGCGCTGAAATGGTCGAAGCTCGCGCTCAACATCGTCGCGAACGCCGCCTGCGCGATCCTCGACATCATGCCGGACGAACTGGTGCGGGACCCCGCGCTCTTCACTCTGGAACTCGCGGCGGTGCGCGAGACGCGCGCGGTCATGGATGCCCTCTCGCTGCGGGCGGTCGACCTGCCGCGCTATCCCGTGCGAGCGTTCCTCGCCGCCGCGGCGCTGCCCGGCCCACTGGCCCGCACGATCCTGGCCGGACGCTTCGCGACGTCGCGCGGCACGAAGCCGCCCTCGCTGCTGCTCGATCTGCGGGCGGGACGGCGCACGGAGGTGGAAGCGCTCAACGGCGCCGTCGCCGCCGCGGGCTCACGGCGTTCGGTGCCGACCCCGGTCAACGCGGCCTATAACCGGATCGTCGCAGAGATCAGCGCCGATCCCGCACGCTGGGCGAGCTATCGCGGGCAGCCGCGGCACCTGATCGCGGCCGCCCGGTGACGGTGGGCACAGGCAACGAGGCCCCGGGCGAGCGAAGCTAAGCTCCATGCGACATCCCGACGTTCCGGAATCCCTCGATAGCTGGCACATCCTCCACCGCATGTTCCGCCTGGATCGCCGCCGTTTCGATGCGCTCCCCGCCGACCGCCGCGCCGCGATCGGCAACGAGGCCGTCGCCGCGCTCGAACCGCTCGCCGCGAGCGCCGACGGCGATTGCGCGCTCGCGCAGATCCTCGGCCACAAGGCCGATCTGATGTTCACGCACTACGCGCGCTCCTTCGACGATCTCGCGCTCGTGCAAGCGCAACTCGACAAGCTCGAACTCGCCGACTATCTCGCACCCGCGGGCTCCTACGTCTCCGTCTTGGAACTGGGCCTCTACGAGGCAACGGGCCGCATCCACGCCGAACTGCGCGATCGCGGCCTCAAGCCGCATTCGCAAGAATGGATCGAGGCCTTCGACGGCCTCATCGCCGAACAAGCGCGCCAACCCCGCAATGCGGCCCGCCTCTGGGCGAAGGTCGCGCCACGCCGCTACGTCTGCTTCTACCCGATGAACAAGAAGCGAGGCGAGAGCGTGAATTGGTACGAGCTGCCCTACGACGAGCGCGCGCGCCTGATGCTCGATCACGGCAAGATCGGCCGTTCGTTCCACGGCCAGGTCACGCAAGTGATCTCAGGCTCGATCGGCTTCGACGACTGGGAATGGGGCGTCGACCTCTACGCCGACGATCCGCTGACGTTCAAGAAGCTGATCTACGAAATGCGCTTCGACGAAGCAAGCTCGCGTTACGCGGAGTTCGGCCCCTTCTGGACCGGCGTCCAATTCTCAATCGCCGAACTCCCGGTCTACCTCACCGGCGAACGCTCCCCCCAACTCCTCGCCACCCCCCAACCCGAGCCCGCGGGCCGCTAAGGCGGCACCGTCACCCCGAGCTTGTCGAATGGTGCGCCTGTCGAAGGACGAGCGGACGCGCCGGATCCCTGCGCCACTCGAAAAGCGCATAGGTAGGCGGGCGTCCCCGTGGGACTATGTCGCCGCCCCCGCTCGCCGGGGCCGGCTCCCAACCGCTAATCGCCCTTGAACAGGCTCACCCTTGGACAGGGTGACGTTTACGACGCCGCTACGAGGTCGCGAAGACGCGGCTCTTGCGGATGTCCGGCTCGTCGATCGTTTGCAGTTGTTCGGCGCTGACGGTGCCGCCGTGTTCGAAGAGCCGGTTCGCTTGGCGCAGGCGCGCGCGGTCGATCGCGTTGCGGACGCTGCGTGCGTTCGAGAACTGCGGCTGCTGCATGCGCCGCACGATGTACTCGCGGAACGCGCCGTCCGCCGCCGGCGAGAACGCGTAGTTCAGCTTCTCGAGCATCAAGTGCGCGATCGCGAGCAGCTCCTCGACGGAGTAATCGGGGAAGTCGATGTGGTTGGCGACCCGTGAACTCAAGCCCGGATTGCTCGCGAAGAACGTGTCCATGCGGTCTTTGTAGCCCGCGAAGATGACGACCAGGTCGTCGCGCTGGTTCTCCATCACCTGCAGCAGGATCTCGATCGCCTCGGCGCCGTAGTCGCGCTCGTTTTCCGGCTTGTAGAGGTAGTACGCCTCGTCGATCAGGAGCACGCCGCCCATCGCGCGCTTGAGCACTTCTTTCGTCTTGGGAGCGGTATGCCCGATGTATTGCCCGACGAGATCGTCGCGCGTCGCGACGACGAGCTGCCCGCGGCGAATGTAGCCTAGCCGGTGCAGGATCTCGGCCATGCGCATCGCGACCGTCGTCTTGCCCGTTCCAGGGCGCCCGGTGAACGACATGTGCAGCGGCGGCGGCTCCGAACTGAGCCCGACCTGCTTGCGCAGCTTGTCGACCAAGAGCAGATGCGCGATCTCGCGGATGCGCGTCTTCACGGGCGCGAGCCCGACGAGTTCTCGATCGAGTTGGGCGAGAACCTCGCCGATGTGCGAATCCCGATAGGCGGCGTCCAGGTCGAGCATGACGCCCGGCCCTTTCGCCGCGTCGATATCGCTACTCATTCATCCGTGGGGTAGCGCTTGCCGTGGGGCTGGTCCGTCGCGTACGAGTGCAACCCGAAGATGATGCGGCGATCCGGGCCGTTCGTGCGTTCCAGGCGGAAGCCGGGTTCGACCTTCGGCCGGTGCACGATGAAGCTCAGCGCCGTCGTCTGGCGTCCCAGACGCGCATCGAACGCGTTGAGCTTGATGTAGGCGTTCGCGTGGACCTCGCGGGCCTTGTGGACGTGCTGCAGGACCGCCTTGGCGTCCTTGAGATCGAAGAGCGGGAGCCCGAACATGTCCCAATACGAGTTGCGCGGGTGCGGATCGTCGGTGTATTCGAGCGAGATCGGCCAGTTGTTGTCGAGCGCATACTGGATCTGCTTTTCGATCTGCTCGTCCGTCAGCGGCGGGAGAAACGAGAACGCGCCTTGCGTGAGATGCATCATTACCTCTGCTAGAACGATGGGGTGACGAGCGCGTCCGGCGTGTCGGTCGACTCGTAATCGAACGTGATGTCTTTCCAGATATCGAGCGCGCGCGCCAGCGGATGGCAGTGCTTGGCCGCGGCCTTGAGGATGTCGGGGCCTTCGTTCAGGTAATCGCGGCCCTCATTGCGAGCCAGGATCATCGATTCCAGCGCGACGCGATTCGCGATCGCGCCCGCCGCGATGCCGTCCGGATGCCCGATCGTGCCGCCGCCGAACTGCAGCACGACGTCCTCGCCGAGCAGCGAGAGCAGTTGATGCATCTGGCCCGCGTGGATACCGCCCGAAGCGACCGGCATGACCGGCGCCATCGAGGCCCAGTGCTGATCGAAGAAGACGCCGTGCAGGGGATTGGTCGGCACGAAATCCTCGCGCAGAATGTCGTAGTAGCCCTTCGTCGTGTGCGGATCGCCCTCGAGTTTGCCGACGACCGTTCCCGCATGGATGTGGTCGACGCCGAGCAGGCGGCACCACTTCGCGAGGACGCGGAAGCTGACGCCGTGCGTCTTTTGGCGCGTGTACGTCGAGTGGCCCGCGCGATGGAGGTGCAGCAGCACGCCGTTCTTGCGGCACCACTTCGACATCGAGGTCATCGCGGTGAAGCCGATCGTCAAATCGATCATGACGATGACCGAGCCGAGTTCCTTCGCGAACTCGGCGCGCTCGTACATCTGCTCCATGTCGCCGGCGGTGATGTTCAGGTAATGGCCCTTGAGCTCGCCCGTGGCGGCCTCGGCCTTGTTGACGGCTTCCATGCAGAACAGGAAGCGGTCGCGCCAGCGCATGAACGGCTGGCTGTTGATGTTCTCGTCGTCCTTCGTGAAGTCGAGCCCGCCGCGCAGCCCTTCGTAGACGACGCGTCCGTAATTCTTCGCGGAGAGGCCGAGTTTCGGCTTGACCGTCGCGCCGAGCAGCGGGCGGCCGAACTTGTTGAGGTACTCGCGCTCCAGCACGATCCCGTGCGGCGGCCCTTGGAACGTCTTCACGTAGGCGACCGGGATCCGCATGTCTTCCAGGCGCAGCGCTTTGAGCGCCTTGAAACCGAAGACGTTGCCGATGATCGACGACGTCAGGTTCGCGATCGAGCCCTCTTCGAAGAGGTCGAGATCGTAGGCGATGTAGGCGATGTACTGCTCGGGGTTCCCAGGGACCGGATCGACGCGGTAGGCCTTCGCTTGGTAATGCGTGTGCGCCGTCAGGCGATCCGTCCACACGACCGTCCAGGTCGCCGTCGAAGACTCGCCCGCGACGGCCGCCGCGGCTTCGATCGGATCGACGCCCGGCTGGGGCGTGATGCGAAACGCGCAAAGGACGTCGGTGTCCTTCAACTCGTAGTTCGGATCCCAATAGCCCATCTGGGCGTACGGCGTGACGCCGGATTCCCAGCGCTTCGCCTCTCCGTTTGCGGTCGTTGCCATCTAGCGGACTCCCTGTAGCAGTTCGTTCTCGACCAGGGCGACGCGGCGTGCGATCAGCAACTGGGCGAGGGCAAGTGTGTAACCAATCTTGAGATTCCCGTGAGCGTCGGCGAATTCACCGAGGCGCTCCGGCCGAAGGTGGGCGTGGGTCGCCATATGGGACCAGATCTTGTCCTCGACCGCTTCCGCCGTCTCCGGATCGATGTCCCCTTCGAGTTCGATCAGGGTTTGCGGAAAACCGCTCGCTTCCGCGGTGAGCTGACGGATCGAGGTGCTGCGGCTCGCGAACTCGCTGTAGTCGAGCGGTTTGAAGCGGCTCCCCTTCCTGATGCGCGCCGAGAGCTTCGTCGGATCTTCGTCCTTCCAATTGGCCGGACGGTAGAACTGCACGGTCAGATCCGCGTGGGCCCCCTGCGGTTGGATGTGCGCGTCGATGTCGGGGCGGCGCTTCTCCAACTCGGCCAGCACCTCGGCCTCCGTGTAGCCGCGCTGCATCGTGTCGCGCTGGATCTTCCAGGCGAGCTTGAGTTCAGGTTCGGGGTCGAGCCAGACCGTGATGTCGAACAGCGAACGCAAGGCCCGCGTGTAGAGCGGAAAGAGGCCCTGGATCACGATGATCTCGCGCGGTTCGATCCGCTCCGGGGCGGTGAACGTGCCGTCGGAATGGTCGTACACGGGCTTGTCGATCGCCCGGCCCTCGCGTAGGGCCCACAGGTCCTCCTCCATCGCGGCGAAGTTGTTCGCGCGCGGATCGAGGGCCGTGAATCCCACGGCCTTGCGCTGGGCGCGATCGAGCGAATGATAGTCGTCAAGGCAAATCGTCTCGATGCGTTCGCCCCCGAAGATCCGGTAAATACCGCGGCACAGCGTGGTCTTTCCGGTCCCGGAATCGCCCCCGACGGCGATCATGATCGGTCTATTCGGCAATTGGATGGCCTCCAGGGCTCGTTGGACGGTTTTCGCCAATACGACTTTAGTCGGTTGCTCTCCTCGTCGAGCTACAAGCCCGGGCGAATTTTGCCGATACCGAAGGGCATGTTGGCTGCAGGATTGCTTCCGATCGTCGAAGCGCACTTCGAGTTTCTTTGCCGGGACTACGGGTTCACGCTAACGCAGACGAGCGACTTCCCGGTCGGCGCCTGGTATCGGGCCGAGCGGCGCGCCGTCATCCTCTCGTACGACTTCTCCGCGGATCCGGCGCTCGAGATCTCGCTCGAGGACGGCACGCGCGACCGGACGCACTCCCTCGCGGAGTTGCTGGGGACGCCGCCGAGCGGAGCGGCCGGCGCGCCGGGCCGCACGCACGAGACGCTCGCCGCGGAGATGGACCGGCAGATCGCGCTCTTGCGCACGCATTTCGGGCCGTTCCTCCGCGGCGATTTCGAGGAGTTCCACCGCACGTTCCGCGAGCCGATCCTCGTGCAAGCCTGCCGAACGGCCGCGCAGAGCGCGTTTTACGCAGGCGATTTGAAGCGCGCGGCCGCGCTCTTCTCGGACTTGCGCGAGTATTGGACCGAAAGCGACCGCGAGCATTACGCGCGCGCGACCAGCGGGAGCGCGCTCCCCGGTTTCCTGCTCGCGCGGCGCTAGCGGCGCGCTCAGCCGACGCGGACGGAGAGCATCGAGATCGAGCCACCGTCGACGCCCTCGACCGGATAGCTGACCGGCTCGCCCGGCCTGCGCGCACCGAGCACGTAGAGCAGCGGCAGATAATGCTCGGGCGTCGGCACCGAGAGCAGCGCGTCGCCGCCGAGCGCCTCGTAATCGACGAGCGTCAGATCGTCGCCGTCGCGCAGCGAACGGCGCACGCGTTCCTCGAAGCGCACCGCCCAATCGAACGGCTCGACGGCGTGCCGGCCCCAAGCGTACGTGTGGAGGTTGTGAACGAGATTGCCGCTGCCGGCGATCAGGATGCCCTCGTCGCGTAACGGCCCCAAGAGCCGCCCGAGTTCGTAGTGGAATGCCGGCGGCTGCGACTCGTCGATGCTGAGTTGCACGATCGGGATGTCCGCGTGCGGATAGACGTGACAGAGAACGGCCCAGGTTCCGTGATCGAGGCCCCACAGCTGGTCGCTCCCGACCGAGAGCGGCTCCAGCAGCGTTTGGATGCGGCGCGCGAGCGCCGGATCGCCCGGCGCCGGATACTCCGCGCGATACAACTCGGCCGGGAATCCGCCGAAATCGTGAATCGTGCGCGGGCGTTCCATCGCCGTGACGAGCGTCGCCGGCAGGTACCAGTGCGCGGAGATCGCGAGGATCGCTTTGGGCCGCGGCAATGCGGCTCCCAGGGCCGCCCACGCTTGCGTGTACGCGTTGTCTTGCAGGGCGTTCATCGGATTGCCGTGACCGAAGTAGACCGCCGGCATCGGCTGCGACATGTCGCCCTCTCCTCAGTCCCAGCCCGCGCGTTGCGCGCACGCCGCGTACGTGGATGCCAGGAATTGCGCGATCGTCTCGCGCGGCGAAGCGGACGTGCGAACGTCCTCGTAGCGCAGGATGAACTCGCCGAGTTCGGCGCTCCAGAACGCCGCCGCGGGCTCGATCGCCGCGCTTTCGATGCCGGCCGGCTTCGGATATGCGTAGCAGTAGAACGCCGCTTCGGGGAAGCGCGAATCGCCGGGCCAGAAGCCCGCCGCAATCGCCTGCGCGTCCATTGCGTCGCGCATGATGAGGTTTGCGTGCGGCGGCGGTTCCGCGACTTTTCCGGAGAACCGTTCGTACGCGAGATCGAACGATCCCCAGAAGAGCTGGACGGGCGTATGCCGGCCGCGGTACGGCGCGCGGTGGTGCTTGAAGGCCGCATCGACGAGCGAGAGCACTTGCCAGAATCGCCGCGCGTGCGCGGGATCGTACGACGCGTGGACGTAGTCCTCATCGAAGGGGATCGGGTCCGGAACTTCCTGCGGCATCGTTGAAATCGGGACGTCGGCGCCGAGCGAGCGCAGCGCCGCCGTCACCTCGAGGTAGAACGTCGCCACGCTCCCGGGGCCGAGCGGAACGGCACGCACGCCCCCGTCGCTCGTCAGCACGCGGAATTCGTGCGCGATGAAATCAAAGTCCAGTCCAAGCGTGCGATCGCCGCACGGCAGCGGGCCGCTGGTCAGGCCGCGCGCGCTCACGTAGAGCGCGGCATGGGCCCACTCGGGCTCGGGCGGCGCAAGCGCGAGCTTGACCTTGCCCGCGATCTGCGCGTACATGTGCAGCGTGTCGCAGGTCGGTTTCCATTCGCCCAGGGGGATGGCCGGCCACTGGGGTGTGTCTGCCACGCCGCCGCGCTTCGCCGCCGGGGCTCGCACATCCGGTAAAAGGCGCCGCGCCGCGCGCTGCGGGTCCGCGAGGGCCCTGCGTCCTCATGCGCAGTGGTCCGAAGGTCGGCAGCGAGGGTGGGCGCGGAATGGTATGGTAACGGGGATCGTGAGCACAGAAACGGTTTCTCCCCCCGTCATCGGCGCCCGCGAGCGCGCAGGAGGCAGGATCCCGGCAACGCCGCGCGCCCTCGGCCGCATTCCCGAGCTTGACGGGTTGCGCGCGGCCGCGATCTGGCTCGTTCTGATCGTGCATCTGTTCTTTTTCCCGGTCGGGATGCTGGGGCCGCTGCCGCACTGGGCGGCGCCGCTGCGCATCATCGGGGAGCACGGTTGGCTCGGCGTCGATTTGTTCTTCGTGCTCTCAGGGTTCCTCATCACCGGCATCCTGCTCGACGCGAAGGGACGCTCGGACTATTTTTCGACGTTCTACAAGCGGCGCGCGTTTCGCATCCTTCCGATCTGCGCGATCGTGCTGGCGGTGCTCTACTGCGCGTACGGCGCGCATTTCGCGCCGTACTTCGCGTTTTGCGCGCTCTTCATCGCGAACTTCGGGGCGCCCGCGCACCTCGCCGTCCCGAACGGCGCGGGGCCGTTCTGGTCGCTCGCGGTCGAAGAGCAATTCTATCTGTTTTGGCCGTTCTTGGTCTTGGGCCTCAATCGCCGCGCGCTGGCCTACGCGGCGGGCGCGATCATCCTGATCGAACCGGGTCTGCGGATCCTGCAAGCGCACGCCCATACGCCGGGCTTCTTGGAGTTGACCTGGTCGCGTTGCGACGGTCTCGCCGTCGGCGCGTTGCTCGCGATCTGGTTCCGTTCGCGTTATGCCACGAACTCGAACACGGCCAAACTCGCGGCGGGCATGCTTTCGATCGTCGCGGTCAGCATCGTCGTCGGGTTGCCGTTCGGGATCCTCTCGAACGGCGACGTCAGCACGGCGATCCGCATCTCGCAGGCGGTGCTGGTCTTCGGCGCCGTCGTCGCGTGGGCCGTGTCGCGCAGCGGATCGGCCGGCACCGCGATCCTGCGGACGCGCTTTGGCCGGTACACCGCGGAGCTGAGCTACTGCCTCTATCTGATCCACGTGCCGCTCGTCGATCTGTGGGGCTGGATCGTCGCGCGCGTTGCTCCGGGTCTGGCCGTGACCGCAGGGTCCGTCGCGCCGGCCGGCCTGCGCGCGGTCTTCGTTCTCGTGTGCGCCTACGCGCTCGCGACGCTCTCGCGGCGTTGGATCGAGGCGCCCGCGATCGCCTACGCGCACCGGCGAAGAGCGACCTAGCGCGAGCGTTCCGGCTACATCCGGTAAAAGTACGGCAGGATGTTGACGTCCGCTTCCGCTTGCCGCAGCGCCTGTTCCCGTTCGATCACGAGCTTCTTGAGCGCGGGTCGCCCGCGCGCGGTCTCGGAGGCGATCTGCCGCAACACCAGCGCCCCGCCCGCGAGCTTGGACTGATTGGCGATGCGCTCGCGCATGTGGCGCGCGGCGAGGTCGCGCAGGATCCGTTGATCGACGCCGCTCTTCGGATTGAAGCGGAAGCGGCGTTCGATGCTCTTGCGCCACGCGATCAGGTTCGCTTTGCGCTCGTGCGAGAGCGTCGGAATGCGCGCGAGCTTCGCATCGGTGACGTCCGCCGCCGTCTCGATCCCGAAGGAAAGCAATAACGCCGCGGTTCGCTTGCCGATGTCGGCGATTTGGTGCGCCGCGATGATGTGGCGCTCGAGGAACGCCTCGAGTTCCTTGCGCGCGCGGCGCTTGCCCAGGCCGGTCAGATCGGATTGATAGCGCGCCTTTTGTTCGGCGAGCGCCCGCTTCACTTTGACCAGCTCGTCGCGAGCTTCGACGAAACGCGTGTTGCGCGCCGAGCGCGACCACTCTTTCGCGACGGAGGCGTACGCGCGCTTGGCTTCGGCATAGCGCCGGTTACGCGCCGCCATCTCCTTGCGCGCGTCCGGGCGAAAGAGCACGGCCAAGCCGAGCGCCGCGAGAACGACGAGGACCGAGAAGATGCCCGCGCCTGCCGCGAACGTGGCCGCGACCCCCGCGACGAACGCGGCCGCGCCCGCGGCGTAGGCCCATTTGCGCCCCGTCTTCCACAGCGAGAGCGGCCGCGGCTTGCACGGTTCGCCGCGCGGGATCCGTTCGTTGACTTGCGGCGGCGGCGCGACGGCGGAGATCTCCGCCCACATCCGCGCGATCTCGGGTTCGCCGAATTTCTTCCAGAACGAATCGTCGATACCGCCGCTCGCGGCGCCCGGCGTGTCCAGGACGAAATAGTACAGCCCGCCGCGTTCGAGCGCGCACCACGGGCAGCGCGTGCCCTGCAGATGGCGGTGGATCGGGTTCGCGCCGCAGGCGATCGTCTTGAGCTCGAGATCCTCGAGCGCGGTGCGCCAGGCGGCGGCGCTCGGGCGGGCCGCGGGGTCCGCGATGAAGGCTTGCAAGAAGTAGGCCGACATCTGCGGCGTGATCGCATGCAGGTTCAGCGCGCCCGGCGGGGGGCGCAGCCCGTTGCGGATCGCGTGCTGCCCGTAGAAGAAGCGCTTGGCCGCGACGTTGTCGCCGATCGCGCCGGTGTTTTGGATGTGCGGCGGAAGGACGCCCGCGAAGGGATGCTTGCCGACGAAGAGCAGCTGGAAGATCATCACCGCGAGGCCGAACAGATCGTGCTGCGGCAGGCGATCGATGCGCGAGAGATCGCGGGTCTGCAATTCGGGCGGCTGATACTCGGCGACGCCGACGTTGCAGCGCAGGACCGAGCCGTTATAGGGGATTTGGAAGCTGTCGCAATCGATCAGATGCGTGAGCGAATCGCGATGCACGAAGATGTTGCTCGAGTTCACGTCGCCGACGACGACGCCCCGGGCATGCAGCACTTCGAAGGCCCGCGCCAAGTTGATCGCCGTGTGGATCAGAAACTTCCAGTGCGCGTGCGGGAAGAGATCCTGGCGGCGCTTGGGGCCGATCAGATCGTGCAGCGGGCTTTGCGAGGCGAGCAGCGGCATCGTGAAACCGACGTGTCGCGATCCCTTATGGAGCGTGGCGATCGGCCATGCGGAGACCGAGCGCAGCGTCTCGTCGCTCGCGCGGACCATCGCCTCGAGCTTGGCGATCTGCAGTTTCGTGAGCGGTTGCGCGTAGAGTTTCGCGACGACGTCGGGCTTCTCGTGCGTGGTGTAGACCGCGCCTTCGCCGCCCTGACCGAGTTTCTTGGCCAACGTCAGGACGGCGCCCGACGAGTCCTGGAACCTCACCTTTCGTCCGCCATGCGGCAGCCGATCGCCAGCGACTTGTCGTCGTCGGTGCGCTGGTTGATCGCGGGCGAATTGAGATAAGCGATCAGGGCTTTGCGAACCTCGCCGTTCGCCGCGCCGTTGCCGCGCACGGTGCGCACCAACGGTTCGAAGAACGGCGCGAACGGGCTGCGCGTCGCTTGCAAGAGGGCGAGGTTCTGCAACCCGTCCGAGAACGCGATCAGGTCTTGGATGTGGTCGTAACGCCGAATCTCGATGCGTTCGGCGGCACTGTCGTCGGTGATGAAGTACGTCTGATTCGCGTACTCGCCGCCGGCCGGCCAGAGCGCGAGCTCGAACGGTTCGTCCGCCGAGCGGCGGAACACGATGCCGCCGTCGCCGAGTTGCGCGCAGAGCGCCTGACGCTCGCCGACGACCGCCAAGATGGCGGTCGCCGCGTACTCGCGCAGGTCGGTTCCGGCCGCGCGCGCGGTCGCGCGCAAGCGCTCGCGAACTTCGAGCAGCCAGGAGCGGACCAGGCCGTCGGAGATTTCGTCGAGGTCGCTGGATTCGCGCACGCGCGCGCCGACGAGCTCGTTGAGCACGTCGCACACGGTCTGCGCTCCGGCCTCGGAGAGGGCCGCGCTGCCGGCGCCGTCCGACACGACGGTCACGAACACTTCCCCGCCGTCGTTGCTTTCGATGACGGTGCAGGTGCACCGGTCCTGGCAGGGGGTCTGACTCCCGACGTGCGCTGTGCCGACGGCGAAGCCGTCAACGTATCGCCACGTCACGTTTGCGTCGTAATCCAACCCGGGGGCTGCAACGCGACGTCTTCGCCGATCGTAGCCGTCGATACGGTGCGCATGGACTTCGAGAGCCAGACGAACAGATCGCGGAAACGGAGGCCGTCGAGTTTGACGGGAGGGCGGTTCAAAGGAGCAATCTCCGCAAGCTTCTGCATGTTCGCATCGTTGACGCCGACCGCGTAGAACGAGAAAGCGCCGCGTGCCTCGCCGTCGCGAACTTGTTGCGCGGCGCCGAGGTACTCATCGGTTGGTTCGCCGTCCGTGATCAAAAATACCCACGGGCGATAGTAGGCGATCCCGTTGTTGCGGTACAGTTCCTTGCGCGATGCGAGCCGGCCGAGAGCGTCCCAGATCGCCGCACCCATCGGGGTGAGGCCGGCCGCCCGCAGCTGGGGCGGCTGGAAGCTCTCGGCATCGGAGAAGTCGCTGACGAGCTGGGGATTATCGCCGAACGTCAGCACCGCGACTTCGACGCGCTTGGCGGCGAGCGGGTCGGCCGCCAGTTCGTCCTTGAACGACTTGAGGCCCATGTTGAGCTGGGCGATCGGCGCGCCTTGCATGGAGCCCGAGGTGTCCAGCAATAGGATGCAGGCGCAACGGGGTTCGGGGTTCTCCGCGAACTCCACGTGAGCGAATCCGCCGGTCGTCGTCGCGGCCGGCGGCTCTTCGAGATACGGCGTCTGCAGGTTCTGATCCATTCGCTCCTCTGAAGCCCCGGTGGGGTCAATTTCCGGCAGGGGGCGCCGGGCCACGCTTTGGAGGCTCATTGTTGCCCCTTAGACGCCTTCATGCCGTGGTCGGCGTCACAGGATTTCGGACCCGCCTAGTAACCTGTGAATGCTGGGCCTTACACAGATCTGTGCCCAGCTTTGACGCGAGCCTGCGAGAGGCGGGCATCTCCGAGCCGTCCCCGGAGGGTATGTAGGCAAGCCTAACTAAAAAGTGAGGCATGGCTAAGAGTCTCGGGATGCGGGCCGCTCTGACGTTGGCCCTGGCGTTTTCCTTGCCGGATTCGGCAGCGGCAATCCCGGTTTTCGCCCACCGTTACGGCTTTACGTGCCAAGCATGCCATACGGAGGTGCCCCACCTCAACGCCTTCGGGGAGGCTTTCCGCAAGAACGGCTACCGCGTGCCCGGGCTCGCTCCGCGGCGTGCCCTGCCGGTCGCGCTGCGCGTGGAGATGGGCTATGCGAGCGCCGGCGCCGCCGATCCCGACGAAGCGGGAAACGGCCCGCTCCCCAAGACGATCTTCAATGAGATCGAACTGCTCAGCGGCGGAGCGCTCGGCTCCCGGGGCTCGTATTGGCTCGAGCAGTACTTGCTCGACGGCGGCTTCCCCGGCTCCACGCGCGAAGCGTGGGTCGCCTCTCGTCTGACGCCCGATGATGCGAGCGTGCCCGTGACGGTGCGCGCCGGCCAATTCACGCTGCCGCTCCCGCTCGATCCCGAGACGTTTCGGGAAACCACGCAGCCCTACGCGATCTGGGGCAGCACGGCGGGGCTCAATCCGTTCACCTTCTTCGAACCGAAACTCGGCGTGCAGATCGTCGCCGGCGATGCCGGGCGAGCGCTCGCGGTGACGGCCTCGTTCGTGCAGGGCCACGATCCGCGGGCGTTTCCCGCGCACGGCAGCGACACGATGCTCACCGTGCAGCGCGATCTCGGGCCGTGGTCGCTCACGCTGTATCGCTACGACGGGTCGCGCGTGCTCTCGGGCCTGGGCTTCGGCAACACGACGCCGCTCTCGGGCATCGGCGATCGCTTTTGGCGCAACGGTCTCGGCGCCGGCTGGCGGCGCGGCCATACGGAGGTCGATGCGGTGTACCAAACCGGAAACGATAGCGCAGCCGACGTGTACGGCGACGCGCTGCTCTCGAGCGGCGGCTTCGTGCAAGTGCGCCAAGCGCTCGGGGAGCGAGCGTTTGCGCTCGCACGTTGGGATGCGACGCAAGACTCGGTGTTCGCCCGCATCTTCACAGCGGGATTCGGGTATCGGTTTTCGCCGAACACGCGCTGGACGGTCTTCGGAACGCACGAGCGCGATTTCACGGGGCGGCCGCTGACGATCATGTCCTCGGCGTTTCTGGTCGCGTACTGATGCGGCGCCCCGCTTTCTCCGTCGTTGGGCTCGTGCTGTGCGCGCTCGCCGCCGTTTCGTGCGGGGGCGGCAGCCACGGCGCCTCGCCTGCGGTCCCCTCCGCACCCGGGAGCGTCGGGCCGGCCGCGCTGCCCGCGATCCCCGAGGTCGTCAGCAGCGGCGGCGTCGCGGCGCTCACGTTGCAAGCGGCGCTCGATGGGAACGGCCGTCCGGCGTTCTTCTGGAACGGGCAGGAGGTCGCGCCGACGATCCGCGTGCAGCCCGGCGATGAGATCCACTTGCATTTCGTGAACGCGTTGCCGGAGTTCTGCAGCGTCGGCGTCGTCTCGGAATCGAACATGCATTTTCACGGCTTGACCACTTCGCCGAGCGCGCCCGGCGACGACGTGCTGACCACGCTTGCCGCGCCGAGCAGCGCTGCGGATTACGTCGTGAAGATCGATGCGGATCAGCCGCCCGGTTTGTACTGGTACCATCCGCATCCGCACGGGCTTTCGTCATGGCAAGTCGGCAACGGGATGGCGGGCGCGATCGTCGTCGAGGGCATCGCGGATGAGGTGCCCGTCACGAGCGGCCTGCGCGAACGCGTCATCGTGCTCGGCGATGTCCCGAACGATCCTTCGTTTGCCGCGGGCGAGAGTTCGGTTGCGCGACGCGGTGCGCGCAGTCGCCGCGGCGCGCGAGATTCCGATGAGGGCGGGGATCCGTGCCGGGCCGAGACGGATGCGCAGCCGACGATCAACGGTGTGCACCTGGCGACGATCGGCATCAGGCCGGGCGAGACCGAACTGCTGCGCGTGCTCAACGCCTCCGGCCATCGGTACTTCGATCTTTCCGTCGACGGCCGCCCTTTGACGCTCGTCGCGGAGGACGGCGTTCCGATCCACGATTATGCCGGCGCTCCGCAGTCGATCGTGGTCTCGCACATTCCGCTCGCGCCCGGCGGCCGCGCCGAGTTCCTGGTCAGCGGAACGAGCGCGCCCGCGGCGCTCGTCTCGCAATGTTTCCAAACCGGGCCCGCCGGCGATCCGGCGCCCGAGGTGGTGCTGGGCGTCCTGAGCGACGACGGCGGCGCGAGCCCCGCAGCGACGCGCGTGCGGGCTCCGCTGTCCCTACGCCGCTCGCGGCTGTACCGGATGCCGCTTCCGAGCCCCGTCGCGCAACGCACGCTGCATTTCAGCGAGGACGCGAACGGCTTCTACATCGACGGCGCCGCATTCAGCGCGACGGCGGCGCCGGCGATCGTCGCGCAAGCCGGCACCGTCGAGGAGTGGACGCTCGTCAACGACAGCGACGAGGTGCACGATTTCCACATCCATCAGGTGCATTTCGTGGTCGAAAGCGTGAACGGCGTGCCCGCGTCAAACCCGCACTGGGTCGATACCGTCAATATCCCGCCGCAGGGGCACGGCGTCTCGGGGCAGCTCATCCCATCGACGGTGAAGGTCGCGATCGATTTCCGCGATCCGGTGATCCGCGGGACGTTCGTCTACCACTGCCATATCCTCGATCACGAAGACGGCGGGATGATGGCAAAGATCGCGGTGCAGTAAGCGCTTACGGCGGGGTGGCTTCGTGGAGCGACCAGCGGTTGCCGTCGGGGTCCGCGAAATACGCGAAGCGGCCCCACGGCTGCAGGTCCGGATCCGAAATGTCGACGCCCGCGCTGCGCAGCCGCGCGTGCTCGGCCTCGAAATCGTCGGTGTCCAGGACCAGGCCGCGCAGCGTGCCGGGCGGCATGTCGTCGAACCAGGTCGTGAGCGCGATCGTCGCCGTGCCCTCATCGAAGCCGAGCTGGATCCACTGCGCATCGCCGAACGGCGCTTCCGCCACGACCTGCAGGCCCAGCTTTTCAACGTAGAATGCCTTGGCAAGAGTTTGATCGACGACGGGAATGCTGACGATCGAAAAACGCATGGATGAGAACATATCGTCTGCGCCTGCCACGTCCTTTCGCGCATGCGTCGCACGAACGTGATCAGGCCGCTCGCGCCGAACGGCGTGTAACCGAGCGGCCGCATCGCAAGAGAGGTCCGCGCGCGCCGTTCAGCGGAAGCGTAGCGTGGTTCGGATCGGAGGCGAGGTTCAGTGAAGATCAGCCGAAACGCCGGCGCCGCGTTTTTCTTGGGCGCGATGCTCCTCGCGGGGTGCAACGGGTCGCTCGGTCCGGCGCCCGCACCGACCCCGACGGCCGCGCCGACGGCGGCCGCCAAGATCTTCGTCGCGAACTTCAGTTCGAGCACGGTGACGACGTTCGCCGCGAACGGATCGGCCACGGCGCCGACGATCACCGCTCAGGTGAGCAGCCCGATCGGGATCGCGGTCGACGCCGCCGGCAAGCTCTACGTCGCGAACAACGCGAGCAACGTCGTCTCGGTGTACACCGCAAGCGGAGCGCCGAGCATTGCGATCGGAGTGACGAGGCCTACCGGCGTCGCGGTCGACGCCGCCGGGAAGATCTACGTAGCGAGCAGCTCGCTGAACAGCGTGACGGCATACGCCGCGAGCGGAGGGGCGACCGCCCCCACGATCACGACGGGGGTGAGCGGCCCTTACGGTGTCGCGGTCGACGCGAACGGCAAGATCTACGTCGCGAACGCCGCGGGCGGGACCGTGACCACGTATGCGGCGAGCGGCACGCAGACGAGCCCGACGATCACGGGTCTGAACGAACCGTACGGCGTGGCGGTCGACGCGGCGGGCAAGATCTACGTCGTGAGCTTCGGCAGCAATACGCTGACGACGTATACCGCGAACGGTACCGCAACGACTCCGGTGATCACCGGGCTCAGCGAGCCGACCGGCGTCGCGGTCGACGCCACGGGGAAGATCTACATAACGAACTCGGGCACGAACACGCTCACGACGTTCACCGCGACCGGACTGCAGACCACGCCGACGATCCCGGGGTTGAGCAATCCGTTCGGCGTGGCGGTGCAGTAGGCGCGCTCGGCGTTACCCTAAGCCGTCTTGAGTCCGGCGGCGACCGCTGCGCCGAGGGTTGTGGTCGGGCGGCCGATCAGGCGCTGCAGATCGCGCGATGAGCTGTCCAATTCGCCGTGGGCTGCGCCGAGGTCGGAGTCCACCAAGATGGCGACGAAGCCCGGCGGGATGCCCAGTCCTTCGAGGACCGCTCGGTACTGCTCGGGCGGCAGATTGTTATACGCCACGGGTTTGCCGGCTTGACGCGAGACCTCGCTCGCAAGCTCGGTCAGCGTGAAGGCGCTGTCTCCGGCTAATTCGTAGACCGCGTTGTCGTGCCCCGGCGACGTGAGGACCGCGACCGCCGCAGCGGCATAATCGGCGCGACTCGCGGAGGCGAACTTGCCGTCACCCGCTGTGCCCACGATCGCGCCGTGCTGCACGGCCGCCTTGACGTTCTCGGTGTGATTCTCGAAGTACCAGCCGTTGCGCAGAATGGTGAAGTTCAGCGAGGATGCCCGAATCGCCAGTTCCGTCGCCAGATGTTCCGCCGCGAGCGCGAGCGTCGAGGTGTCGGCCCGCAAGATGCTCGTGTACGCGATGGTGCCGACGCCGGCGCTCACGGCCGCGGCGATGACCGCCCGGTGCTGCACGGCGCGCTGCCCGACCTCATTGGAGGAGATGAGCAGAAGCTTCTCCGCCCCGGCAAACGCCGCGTCCAGCGTGTCGGGCGCGGTGTAATCGGCGTGGCGCACAACGACGCCGCGCGGAGCCAGGTCGGCTGCCTTTTGCGGATCCCTCACGGCGGCGACCACGTCCGAGGCGGCAACGTGCTTCAGCAATCCCTCGATAACGTGGCGGCCGAGTTTGCCGGTGGCACCGGTGACGACGATCGACATCTGCATCCCTTCGATGGGCAGGTTTACCTTGCGTATGAGGCTCGCATCCGTACATCAAGGCGCTCACTATTCGATAGTTGCAAACTCGAAAGCCGTGGGAAGGTTGCGGCGCAGCCCGAGACACGATCCTGAGGTGGTTAGGAACCGAGCGAAGCCCGGTCGGTCCGGAGTGCCAGCGCGTAGGCTAGATTCAACGGGAGCGTCCACCATAATCCGGCCCGAGAGCGCCTGAGGCGCCGAACGACGCTCGCACCCGAATAGAATCGCCGCACGGCGTAGCGGTAGCCTTCCAGCAGCGTCTGCGGGCTCATGTGTCGAGGTTGGAAGACGACGTCTGCGCGCGCGTTGTACTTGCTCCAATCGCGCGTGAGGATTCTCCCTTCCGCCTCGAAGCGCCGATACAACGGCGTGCCCGGATACGGCGTCAGGATGTTGAACGTCGCGTTCTGCACGCCGGCCGCCTCGAGAAAATCCAGCGTTTCACCGAAGACCGGCTCGGTGTCCTCATCGAAGCCGAAAACGATGCCCGCTTGAACCGCGATACCATGTTGGTGGATGCGATCGATCGCGCGTGCGTACTCTTCCACGCGGTTGAACCGCTTGCCGACCCCGTCCATGCTGTGTTGGGAGATGGATTCGAACCCAACGAACAGTTGTTTACACCCGCTCTCGGCGGCGAGCGCCAAGAACTCTGCGTCGTGAGCGGCGTGAATGCTCACCTGGCTGCTCCACCATTTCCGGTACGGAGCGATCGCCCGGCACAATGCATGCGCGTACTTGCGATCGCCGACGAGATTGTCATCCCAGAAGATGATCACTTTACCGGGGAACGAGGCGTATTCTGCGGCGACCGCTGCAACCGGCCGCGTGCGAACGTGACGCTCGTACATGACGGCGACCGCGCAAAACTCGCAACCGTGCGGACAGCCTCGCGTCGCAAACAGCCTTCCCGCCGTGAGATCGCGCCGGTGGTACAATTCCTTGCGAGCCGGCGGCGCGGCGTCCAATTGGGGCGGCGCGCTGGAACGATAGCACAGGGCATGCGTTCCGGTTTCGAAGTCTTTCAAGAATTGCGGCCAGTGAGTTTCCGCTTCGCCCACGAAGATCGCATCTGCATGGCCTTGAGCTTCATCCGGCATCAATGTGACGTGCGGTCCGCCCAACACCACCGGAACTCCGCGCTTCCGAAACTGCGCGGCGAGATCGTACGCGTGGAACGCGCTCGGCGTATGAAACGTGATGCCGACGAGATCCACGGCGAGCGTGACGTCGACCGGTGACACGTCCTCATCGATATGCATCACGTTCCACTCGGCCGGTACGAAGGCGGCGAGATACGGCATCGTGATCTGCTGGAAGTTCAGCACGCGCGAACGGCGCACTCGCCGAATCGCCGGCGACGATGCGGTGACGAGCAGTAGCGTTCGCTTAGCGGGCATACGATCGCAGACAGTTTCTTCCCAGAGGGCAAAGACGCTCCTCTTTGTCGGCTCGCTCGACAAGAGTGTGACCCTACGCCGCGAGGCCGCGGCGTTCGAGCGTGCGGTAGGCGATGGCTTCGGCGACATGCTCGGTCGCGATGGCCTCGGAGCCGGCGAGGTCGGCGATCGTGCGGGCCACGCGCGCGATGCGGTCGAGTGCGCGGGCGGAGAGCGAGCCGCGGGCGGCGGCCGTGCGCAGCAGCGCCGTCGCGTGCTCGTCGAGCGCGCAGTGGGTGCGAACCTCGGTATCGGAGAGCGCCGCGTTCGTGAACGCGTCGCTCCCGCGGTAGCGCGCGAGTTGCCGCTCGCGGGCGGCTTCGACGCGCAGGCGAATCGAGGCGGAAGATTCGCCCCGTGCGCGGCCGACGATCTCGTCGAAATCGAGGCGAGCGAGTTCGACGTGCAGGTCGATGCGATCGAGCAGCGGCCCCGAGACCTTCGAGAGATAGCGTGCGACGGTCGCGTCGTCGCAGCGGCAATCGTGCGTGCGCGTGCCGCGGAAGCCGCACGGGCACGGATTCATCGAGACGACGAGCATGAAGCGCGCGGGATACGTGAAAGAGCCCGCGGCGCGCGAAATCGTGACGTGCCCGGATTCGAGCGGCTGGCGCATCACCTCGATCGCGCTGCGGCCGAATTCGGGCAACTCGTCGAGAAAGAGCACGCCGTGATGGGCGAGGCTGATTTGTCCAGGTTTCGGGACGGCGCCGCCCCCGACGAGCGCGATCTGACTGATGGTATGATGCGGGGCTCGAAATGGGCGTGCCGCAATGATCCCCGCGTCCGCGCCGAGTTGCCCCGCGACGCTCGCGATCTTCGTGACCTCCAGTGCTTCCTCGAGCGACATCGCCGGCAGGATCGAGGGGAGCCGCCGCGCGAGCATCGTCTTGCCGCAGCCCGGGGGGCCGATCAACAGGACGTTGTGCCCGCCGGCGGCGGCGATCTCGAGCGCGCGCTTCGAGGCGAACTGCCCGCGCACGTCCGCGAAATCGCCCGCTGCCTCCGGGCGCGCGAGATAACGCTGCGGCGGATCGATCCAGCGAAACCTCGCGCCCTTGCCGAGGACGGTCGCGACGGCCTCAGCGAGCGTCTCGACGGCGTAGATGTCGAGGCCCTCGACGAGCGCCGACTCGCGCGCGTTCGCGAGCGGCACGATCAGCTTGCGGAAGCCGCCGTTGCGCGCACCGAGGACCATCGGCAAGATTCCGCGCACCGGCTGCAGCGTTCCGTCGAGCGCGAGTTCGCCGAGTACGACGTATTCCGCCAGCGCGAGCCGGTCGACGTGCTCGTCGATCGCGAGCAGCGCGAGCGCGATCGCCAGATCGAACGCGGGCCCTTCCTTCCGGATCTCGGCCGGCGCGAGATTGACGAGCAGCTTCCCCGCCGGAAAGAGGAAGCCTGAATTGAAGATCGCGCTGCGCACGCGATCGCGCGATTCGCCGAGCGCGCGATCGGGCAGCCCGATGACCGAAAACGACGGCGTTCCCGCCGAACTATCGGCCTCGACGCGCACGATGTATCCGTCGATCCCGAGCATGGCGGCCGCATGAGCGAGAGCGAGCACAGGCACGAATCCCTCCATTCGTGCGCATCGCGACAGCCGATGCACTCCGCTAGCCCCTGCTTTCACGCCGATTTGACGGCCTGATCGAGGCCCATAGGGGAACAACCACAGGGAGCGCGACACTCGTCAGACGCTTTTGCTGCGTCCTGGCCGAGCTCCGCGACATCAAAGGAAAATGCGAAAAAGCGTTAGCTGCCTATGGAGATAACCGTCAATGACAAAGGTGCTTCTCTTCATTGCAACAATTGCTGCGATGAGTCTGGGATCTGCCGCCGCGGCATTCGCAAATACAACCCCGTCACCGGCGACACGCATCTTACAATCGCAGGTCCCACGCGATGTCATCAAAGCCTTCGCGGCGAGCTTCTCGATCAAAGGCGACGTAATGACCGCCGGTAAAGGAGCGTGCGAGCCGCGCGCGCAGTACACGAAGCTGCTCGGGTGGTTCCGCGAGCAGCTCCCGATCACCGAAGCCGATCAGCTGAATGGCATCCGGTCATCGACCATCTATGAGTTCCGCGCCCGTTTCGAACGCGATGACATACTTCGCAACACCGATTGGAAGCCGATCGAGCAGAACTTCTTTCAGCGTGGTGGAGCGCCGTTTGCCGTCAGCTACAAGGAGCGCTCGTCGGGCAACCAGTTGCAATCAGCGGTGCCCTGCCTCTGAATGAACTCCGCGGGGTGACGTGCCCGGCGCGCGGACGGCACGCCGAGCACGCTCCGCTGCGGCTCAGCCGCGCTTCGCTTGGTGCTTCCCGCCCGGGCCGGGTGCGGCGCCCGCGTCGATTGCCTGGCCGCCGGCAGCGCTCTCCGCATGGCCGGATCCGGACGATCCGTTTCCGTTCGAACTCGACGCGGTTGTCGCGCGCGCGCCCGAAGCCGGTGCGGCGCCGGCGCTGACCGCGGCGATCCCCGCGTCGCCGCTCGTTCCAGTCGCCGGGTTCGTCGCCTGGCTTGCGGTGACGGTCGCGCCCTCGGACTCGATGATGATTCGCATCTGACTCTCCTTTCGCTCGCCCTCAGGCGTTGAGTACCGCGAAGCGGCCTTCGATGTCGACCGTGGCATTGCTGAGGTTCTTGACGAGGATCCAGTACGTGATCCCGCCGGGGGCGAGTTGCGTCGAGACGGTCCAGTCGATCTGCGCGGCCGAACCGACGGTCGTCGGTTCGATCATCCAGTTCACGTCCCACGCCTTCGGCCAGTTGAACGTGAAGAAGTTGAGCGACTGGTTCGGCGTCATCGTGTGGGTGAATTGCGTACCCGTGAACATTTTGTGCTGCCTCCTTACTACACGACGCCGAGGACGGAGTACCGCCCCTCGATGCCGACCGGTGCGTTGGTGAGGTTCGTGACGGTGATCCAGAACGTGTTATACGCGCCGGATGCGCGCTGGATCGCGACGCTCGCGGTGATCTGCGCGGCCGTGCCGATCGTCGTCGGCACAACCTCCCAGTCCACGAACAGATACTCCGGCCAGTTGAACGTAAAGAAGCGAACCGTCTGGTTCGCTGCAAGCGTATACGTGAATTGCGTGCCGGAGTAGGGGTATTGCACGGCCGGCCAATCCGGCACGATACATTTCGCGTCGTTGTTCGACCAGAACGACTGCACGGTGACGCCGTGCAGATTCGATGAGGTCCCTTCGCAAACGTCGCCGATCTCGCACCAGCCGCCGCCCGAACACGTCCCCGCGACGCCCAGGATCGCGCTGCCTTCCGGATCGGTCGCGGATTCGACGAGCTCGTGGGAGAGCACGTTCGTGATGTAATTCAGCGTGCCGTTGTTCGTGATCCATCCGAAATGGAACCGGCTGCCGCCGGACGTGAAGTACGTGTGCTCGCCGATCACGCCGGAACTCTTGCTGTTCACGCCCTTCGGCATGATCACGAAGTACAGGTTCTGGTTGGTCGCATCGAGGCCGGGGATCGTTCCCGCGCCGATGAGCCCGTTGATGAAATTGCCGACGTCGCTGTCGCTGAACGGGTTCGGCGGATTCGAGCTGGTCACCACCACGGGCGTTCCGAGCAGATGCCCGCGTCCGATCTGCCGGTATTGCGCGAGGCCCGTCATGTACGGGCCCCTCAGCATCGCCTGCACCCCTGCCGTGACCTGGGCCGACGTCGGCGTCGGCGCCGGAGTCGCCGTCCATGCGGAGCCCCAGTAGATCAACTGGACGCGGGCGATCTCGATGACTGCGCCGCCGTTGTCGGTGAACTTATTCGCGGCCCCGCCCTGCGGCGTCGCGAGGAGCGCGCCGATGTCGAATGCGACGGGCGCGGCCGTCGGTTCGGCGCTTGCGGTGACGAAGCCGCCCTGTTCCGTCACGGCGGGCGCTTCGAGCACCCGTCCGCCGCTGTGCGCCGCTACGGCGCCCTTTGTCGCGGTCTGCATATTCGCCCTCCCTCGAGGTCTGCGTGACTTCGCGAATACGTGCTTCCGTCGAGCGCATTCCGTTGCACGAGCGCAATCCATAGCGAGGAGCCGGTTCGCGGACGCCCGATCGCGATGCAACGCGATGGTGCCCCATCTTATGGCCCGCGGCGTCCGAAAAGCGTCGTAGCTCAGCCCACTTGGTTGTCCAGCAGTACGAAGGAGACGGCGGGCGATCGCAAACCGGTCAGCTCGTGGGCGCCTTCGGGGGACGGCCGCCCTTGGTTCCGTTCGCACGCGCCGACGCCGCCTTGCGAGCAGATGTTTTCGCGCCGGCGAGGCGCCCGAGATGGCTCATCCAATGGCGCGTTCCATAAACACCGTTGAGCAGGCCCTCTACAGAGAATCCGACGTCGGGGGTCTGCCAGGAGATCGCCGTTCCTGGTCCCATCACGCGCATGTTCGGCAACTGGTCCGCAGTTGCGTCTTCCAACCCCTGGAGCAGACGTCGCGGGATTGCGACGGCGTGCCCGGTCGTCAGCTCGAGCACGATGCGATCGCGCGCCGCATCGTAACTTGCCGACAGGATCCGCGGGACAAGTTCATACCGCGCCCGTCCGCGCTCTCGGCCGGCATCGATCGCATCATCGCTGAGATGACTCTCGGTCGCTGCTCTTGCCATGTATCTCCTTCCAGAGCGTCAGAAACTCGTCCGCCAGTGCCTGCGCTGCTTCGAGCGCCCTTCGCACCTCGACGCGCTTCAGATTTGGAGGCGTGTAGACTTGAAGCTCGTAGCCGCCATGTTCGCGGGTCGGCATTGCGTAAAGCTAACCCTTTGGGTTTTCAGTGGAGGCCGGGCCGATCCCCCCGTGGTGCCTGCTGATCGGCGCGCGGATGAGCCCGCTCGCTTCATCGCGACCTCGTGGAAGCCCGGAAAGCATCCGTCGCCTTCACGCGCTCGGCTCGGGAACAGAGGCGGACGGGGGGCCGTCGAAAGCGACCGAATGGCCACGGCGCTTCTCGTTATCGACGTCCAACGCGAGCTCGTCGACGCGCTTGCCGCCGAGCGGCGGACGGCGTTTTTAGGGACGCTCGGCGAGTTGCTCGGGCGCGCGCGCGACGCCGGCGTGCCGGTCGTGTACGTCCGTCACGACGGCAGTCCTGACGAACTCGTCCCCGGCACTCCGGGATGGGAGGTTGCCGGTGAGATCGCGCCGCAGCCCGGCGAGCCGATCGTCGACAAGCGCTTCGCCGACGTGTTTCGCGAGACGAACCTAGCGGCGGTCCTCGAGAAGCTCGGCGTCGATCGCGTCATCGCCTGCGGGATGCAGACCGAGTACTGCGTCGACGCGACGATTCGCGAAGCCGAGCGGCGCGGATATCATGTGACGCTCGTCGAGGACGGGCACGCAACGTACCCGGTCGAGGGGGCGAGCGAAGAACAGATCCGCGCGCAAGTGCACCGCGTCGCGCGCGGACGCTTGGCGCAGATCGTCCCCGCCGCCGAGCTGTTCGCCGTCGGAAGCGCGTTGCCGTAAGCGGGCGAGCCGGACGCCATTTCCGGTTAGGTCCCGTGCGCCGCGCCGAAATAGTGGACGACCTTCAGGGCGAAGCCGTGAACGGTCACGATCGAGTTCGGATTTCCGTAGACGAAGTAGACGCAATCGTGCGGGGTAGCGATCGTGGCGGCGGCGCTGAGGTTCGTGCCGGCGGGGGCCGGAACGCTGCCCGGCGGGGATTGCCCGCTGATGTTCCGCACGGCCAGGGAGAACGTCGCGTACGAACTGAGCGCAACGACGCCGCTCGCTCTGAAGAATACGGACGCTGTGCCGCCCTGGCCATTTGTGAAATTCGTCGCATCCCGCTCCAGCGCGAGCGCGATTTTCTTCGAGACCTGCCTCGTGAGCGCCGCAGACGAGGCACGCGTGTAGCCGTCGTCCCAGTGTCCGGCGTGCTGCGCGAAGCTCGCGCTGAGCACGTTGCGCGGCGCGGTGTACGAGAGGCTATATCCTTGCTGTGTGAACGGCGCGAGCGCACCGGTCGCCGTCTCTCCATAGGACGATCCGGTTCCAACGGTCGCTGTCAGGACGTTTCGTACGGTGATGCTCCCAAACAGGTTTTGGTCCGCTTGATTGAGCGCGCCGGCGCCGTTGTGGTAGCGATCGATGGAGCCGCCGGCGGATATCGCCGTGATCGTGGCGCCCGGCGCGAAGGCCCAACTGCGGCCCAACGATGAGTCGTATCCGGCGATGCCGGTTCGCGAGTAGTAGCCGTCCGCCGGGTTGTAATAAAGTCCCTGGTCTTTCAGGCCGAACGCCAACGACGCCACCGGCGAATAGATGCTCCAGCCGCCTTCGAGTTGCGCGGCCTGCGAGCGGTCGAGCACGTTCGTCCCCTCGTCCGTCCCGTACGTGAGATACGAGCTGAAGTGCTTGCCGTCATCGAAGCTGATCGTCGAGGTCTGGACGCTGTCGTGAAAGCCGGCAAGATCGACGCCCTCGTGCTGCGTCGAGATCGCCAAGCGCGGGTTCGGCAGGTAGCTCACGACCCAAGCGCGATCGTTGCGCGAGTCGCTTTGCGCTGAGAGCGCCGCATAGTTGAATCGGCCCTCGGCGCCCTCCGCGGCGACGCCCCAATTCGGCGTCGGAATTGCCGGCGTATAGAGATCGGCGTTCCCGGAGGGGTTGTACGCTGCCGTGCCTTGGGAGAAGAATGGCCGGACTTCCTGATACACCCGCGCGTACTGCGAAGGAGCGATCGTTTGCTGATCGATCTCGATATTCGAATAGTCGGGATTCAGCGTGCCGAGAATCGACGACGTGCGCGTAAACGGGATGGCAAAGTCCGCCCCGATCCGGCCGTTACCGACTCCCGGCAGATTCTGCGCTAGGAGACCGTACGTTTCGACACGCGCGCGCGGCAAAGGCCCGCCCCCCGTCGCAGGGAGACCGTACGCGTGACCGGTGTAGAGCAGTTGGCCCGGAGAGGTCTGCAGCGCGGAGGAGGCCCATTCCGTGTACGTTCGCGTCGCGCTGATGTAACGGGAAAGCTGCAGGCGCCAGGTTCCGTGCCGGACCCGTATGACGTCGAGCGGGATTCGCATCAGGATGTCGTAGCCGTCCGCCGTCTCCCGACCGAGCGCCGTCCAGTCCGGCGCGAAGGCCGTGTTTTCCGACGAGACTTGCCCGCGCGTCCCGATCGGCGTCGCCTGGAACGCGTAAACGAAACCGCTTTCGTCGTCCGGCCACAGCATGAGCGCAATCGCATCATCGAAGCCGATGGTGCCTTCCGTGCGCTGATTGGCGGTGATCGGAGCTTTCTGCACGGCGTGGACGCGCACGTACAGGTACCGGCCGTCCTTGAGCAGTGCGGCGTCGGCCGGTTCGTCGGCGGGCGTGCGAAGCGTGAAGTTGTAGCAGAGGCAGACGTGCGCCGCCGGTCCCCAGCCGGCAATGCTCTCGAGGCTGAGCGCCGGCGGCGTGGCGACCGTTGGAATGCGGACTTCGAACTGCGTCTGGGCCCCAAGCGGGGCCACGGCGCAGCAGACGATCGCGAATGCGCCGATCGCCTGCCGGGCGCGTTGACCGAGTGAAAAGCGGAGGCGCAGACGGGAAGTTCCGGGCGAGGTCGGGGCGCTCGCCGCCGAGCCGAAGGCTCGGCTTGCTTGCTATATCGAGTGTACCCAGCCATCGCTCGCGCGCGCCCCGAGCCGGGGCGGGCTAAAGGTCCCGTTTGCGCTACACCCTCGGCGAGTGCCCTGCCGCACGGCTCTGGGCTACACTAGAGCCGGATGAAGATCGCGTACATCACGACGTATTTTCCGTTCGGTCTTGCCGAGGCGTTCTTCGAGCCGGAAGTGCGCTCGCTTTCACGCGAGATCGACGTCGTCGTGATCCCGACGCGCCCCAAAGGCCGGAAGGTCTCCTATCCGAACCTCGGTGCGGAAGCCCACTACCTCACGATCGCGGATGGACGCACGTTCCGTCTGGCGCTCCAGGAACTGCGCCGCGCGCCGCTCGCGGTGGCAAAGGTCTTCGCCGACACGTTCGCGCCGAGTTACGCGCTGCGTTCGAAGGCAGTCAATCTCGCCGTCTTCGCGGAGGGCCTGGCGCTTGCGGCGGATCTGCGCAGCATGGGCGACGTCGATCACATCCATGCGAACTGGCTGACGACGCCGGGCACCATGGCGCTGATCGCATCGCGGCTGACCGGGATTCCGCTGAGCTTCACCGCCCACCAGCACGACATTTTCTACGACAATCTCACGCCGCAGAAGGTCGCCGCGGGGCAGTTCACGCGCGTGATCTCGGCGCGGAATTGCCGTGCGCTGCAAAAGATCGTGGGGCCTTCGCTCGCGTCGCGCTGCACCGTCGTGCATCTCGGCGTCGAGATCCCCGATGCGATCGCCGTGCCGCCGCCGCGCGCTGAATTGCGCATCCTTTGCGCGGCGCGCATGTGCGAGTGGAAAGGCCACCGGTTCTTGCTGCGGGCGCTCGCCCTGCTCGTCGCGCGCGGCGTCCCGTTCCATTGCGATCTGGCCGGCGGCGGCGAGATCAGCCGCGACGTCGCGCGCATGATCGGCGAGCTTGGGCTGCAAGAGCACGTGGCGATGGTCGGCAACGTGCCGCACGCGAAGCTGCTCGCGCAACTGAGCGGCGGAGAGTACGACGTCTTCGCGCTGGCCTCGACGGAACGCGAAGGCGAACACGAAGGCATCTCCGTCGCGATGATGGAGTCGATGGCGGCCGGTATCCCGGTCGTCTCGACCAAGACCGGGAGCCTGAACGAACTGATCGATGACGAGAACGGCCGCCTCGTCGAACAGCAGAATCCCGAGGCGCTCGCGGCCGCGCTCACGGAGCTTGCCGGCGACCGCGAGTTGCGCTTGCGCCTCGGCGCGCGAGCGCGCGAAAAAGTTCAGGCCGAATTCGAGACGAGCGTCACGACGAAAGATCTGCTTCGGCTACTCCGCGGTGAGTTTCCGGCGAAGCGCCCCGTTCCGCCGATCCCCGCAACGAACGGAAGGCAACCCGCCGCGCGCGCGTGATCGACTCGCCCTTCATCCGAAAGCGTGGGAGCGATGATCCATACACGAGTTTGTGACGTCTTCGGCATCGACGTTCCGATCCTCAACGCGCCGATGGCGTCGGCTGCGGGCGGGGAACTCGCGGCGGCCGTTTCGGCGGCCGGCGGCCTGGGCCTCATCGGCGCCATGGGCCACGATGCGGATTGGCTGCGCCTGCAGATCAGGCTCGTGCGCGAACGAACGGACAAACCGTTCGGCGTCGGCTTCATCTCCTATCGGCTACCTCAGCTGCCCGAGCTCTTTCAGGTTGCCATCGACGAGCGCGTGCCCGTGATCGCGCACTCGTTCGCCGATCCCGCGCCCTATATGGCGGCCGCGCGCCGCGCCCGCGTGAAGGTGATCGCGCAGGTGCAGAACGTTGCCGGAGCGCTCGAAGCCGCGCGCGCCGGGGTCGACGCCATCGTGGCGCAAGGCGCCGAGGCGGGCGGACACACGGGCTTCAATTCCGTTCTCAGCTTGGTGCCGGACGTCGTCGCGGCCGTTGCGCCGCTGCCGGTGATCGCTGCCGGCGGGATCGCAGGCGGCGAAACCCTTGCCGCGGCCTTCATGCTGGGCGCGGAAGGCGCGTGGCTCGGGACGGCGTTTTTGGCTTCGCCCGAGAGCCTGTATTCGGAAAACAAGAAGCAGCGCATCCTCGAGATCGCCGCCGCCGACACGGTGCTAACGCGCGTGTTCGATCTCGCGAAGGGCGAACCGTGGCCCGAGCACATCGCCGCGCGCGCCGCGCGCAATGAGTTCTTCGACAAGTGGCACGCCCGCGAGGATCAGATCGGCGCGGAACAGCCGGCAGCCGGCTCGGAACTGGCCGCCGGGGTGGAGGCGGACGATGTCCGCACGGTGCCCGTTTGGGCGGGCACGGGCGTGGGCCAGGTGGTCGATCGGGCGAGCGCATCCCAGGTGGTTCATCGCATCGCCGAGAGAGCGGAGCATGTCTTGCGCGAACGGACGCGGTCGCTTCTCGGCGGCACCGGCGCCCCCTCGTAGTCCCGCGACGTTCAAGCCGTTTGGTACGCGGGCGCGGACCTGGCCAGTGGTCGCGAAACGGTCGGCATGAGGTTGCGCCCGAGAATGGCCGAGGCGGAGAGCACGCCGCCGTACAGTGCGCCGGCCACGCCGGCCGAGCACGCGTCCGCGCCCGTCAGATAGAGCTGACGAACGCGCGTGCGCGGGCCGAGCGTGCGGGCGCGGAAGCGCGCCGGCACCGCCGCGACGCCGTAATTCTCGCCTTGCTGGTGGTTCGCGAACGCGCGCGTCGAGAGCGGCGTCGAGAGTTCGCTATAATCGATTCTCCCGCGCACCGAGGGCACGTGCTGCTCGAGTGCGGCCAGCAGCCGGGCCGCCAGTGTTTGCTTGAACGCATCGTATTCGGCGCCGCGGCGCTTCCACGCTGTGCCGGACCAGCGTTCGAACAGCGAGTATGATACCGGCGCGACGACTTCAATCGTGGAGCGCCCCGGATAGCGCGCCGCGAACGTCGGATCCTTGGCCGACGGGAACGAAATGAAGACCGCGGGCCACGGCGCATTCGGATCGGCCTTGAAGCGCGCGACACTCGCGTCGTGATCGTTGTCGCCGTAGATCCAAAGATTCGTCGCATCGAACTCGGGCTCGCCGGCCTCACGCCGAAGGCCGACGTAAAGGCAAACGTGGGCGACCGACGGCGGGATCGCTTCGAGCTCTTCGAGCGCGGCGGCCCGGCCCACGCAGTCGCTGGGAAGCAGATGGCAAAACGTGTTGTAGGCGCCGGCGTCGCTGATGACGATGTCGCTGTGAATTTCGCGGCCGTCGGACATCCGCACGCCGGTGGCGCGGCCGTTGCCCTCGAGTAAGATCCCGGCGACCTCGGCGGCGACGACGATGCGTCCACCCGCGCCTTCGATGACCGGCGCGATTCCCGCGGCGATCTCCGAGGCGCCGCCGACGGGATAGGCTGCGCCCTCAAGATAGTGGTGCGCGACGCCGGCATGCATCGCGAAGCTGCTTTCACCCGGCGGAAGACCGTAGTCGGGCCATTGTCCGGTCAGCACCGCGATGAGTTCGGGATCGCGCGTGAAGCCGCGAAGTACGTCCGCCGTGATGCGATTCGCCTGGCTCAAATAGCGCGATCGCAGCAAGGGACCGGCAAGCCGGGCTAAGGCCGCGGGCAGCGCCTTTTCCGCAAAGTATGCGCCCATGGACGCGCCCGCCGTATCTAGCGCGACGAGGTACGCGTCGACCGCGTTCGCCTCGCGAGGAAAGTAGCGCTTCATGCGGTCGCGGAAACGTTCCCGGCCGCTCGGAAAATCGTACGTTCGTTCGGCGATCCGGACGCGGTCGTAGATGTCGGGCATCGGGTTCCACTGCAAACGGCCCTCGGTGAGATGGTCGAATGCGGCCCGAAGCTCGGAGTCCGGACTCGTGACGCGGCCGATGTAGTGGACGCCGACGTCCCATTCGTAACCGGGTCGGCGAAACACGTGAGTGAAGCCGCCGGCCGTGTAATGGCGCTCCAGCACGAGCACTTTCATTTCCGCGTGCTTCGCGAGCAGCGCGGCTGCGCTCAGGCCTCCCATGCCCGAACCGATCACGATCGCATCGTAGCGTTCTTCGAGAGCCTGTTGCTTGTACGGTGAACCGACGTGTGTCATCGAGCGGAAACCTCCGGATTGCGCGCGCGAGCGGTGAAGGTCAAGATGGAGCCGCGGACCGTGGGCCGGAACTGCTCGAAGCCGGATGCAACCAGATACCGCTCGAGCTCGGCAAGATCGAAAACATGAAGGCCCTGCTTCCTGCGGTACCATTCGCGCATGCGACGGTACTTGAGGATGCCGCCGCTGCCGGCGGTGAAGGTGAAGACCGACAGCACGGCCGCCGGCTTCATGACGCGAGCCATCTCGCGCAGCGCGCTCGCCGTATCGGCGAAAAGATGGAGCGAGCCGCCGCAAAGGACGGCGTCGAAGAAGCCGTCTTCGAAGGGGAGCGCCTCGACTTTCGCTCGCGCGAAATGGACGTGCGCAATCCCCTCGGCTGCGACGTAGGCGGCGCCCTGACGCAGCATCCCCATCGAGACGTCGATGCCGAACACTTCCTTCGACGGCGAGGCCACTCGCCGGCCGAACGTGCCGGGGCCGCAGGCAACGTCCAGCACGCGGCCTTGGGTCGCCGCGACGCTCGCGGAAACTGTTTGAATCAGTTGCGCGAGTGAAGGGCTTTGCGCGCCGCCGAAAAGTTTGAGAACGATCGGATACCACAGCCGCGTCTCGTAGATGCGCGCCATGCGATCGATCGCGGCCATGCGCCGCAACACGGGGTCTGCGCTCTTCTCGAGCCGCTCGAGGACGAAATCGGGGATGCCGTCCGCGACCGGATACGCTTTCGAGCAGGCGAGGCAGCGCAGCGAACCGGCTTCAGCGCGCAGTAGGCGCTTGCACCTGGGGCAGACGTAGGCTGCGAGGTCGGCGGCCGCCTTCGTGCCGGTAGGCTCCATGGCGTTCTCCGCTGAAGAGAATGTGGGCACTGTCCACACCTACTATACGCGCTGATGTTGCTTCCGTCAACATTTCTTGTTACAGTCGTGAGAATGAAGAAGGCGGAAGCGCCGCAGGCCGGCGCGCGGCCGTACCATCACGGCAATTTGCACGCGGCGCTACTGGAAGCGGCGAGTCGCTTGGTCGCCGAAATGGGGCCGGCGGGGTTCACGCTGCGCGAAGTCGCGCGGCGGGCAGGCGTCTCGCACAACGCACCGTACCGCCATTTTCGCGACAAGAGCGAGCTGCTGGCGGCGATGGCGGCGCAGGGCTTTCGGGAATTGACGCAGGCGATGCTCGATGCGGCCGAGCCTCAGCCGACCTCACTCGCTCGCTTGAAGCACTCGGGCCTGGCATACGTCGCGTTCGCCCTGCGGCGGCCCGAGCATTTCGCCGTGATGTTCGACGCACCGATCCCGGAAGCCGAGTACCCCGACTGTGCCGAGGCGGGGCACGAGTGCTTCGGAACGCTCGTGCGCTTCATCGAGGCCGCTCAACGAGACGGCAAGTTCGCGGGCGAAGACCCGTTGCTCCGCGCGCTCGAGGCATGGTCGCTCGTGCACGGCATCGCGAAACTCGCCGTCGCACGCCGGCTGCCCTGTTCTTCCGAACCGGAAGTGCTGGCCTTCGCCTCGCTTGCCCTCAACCGCTCGCTGGCGGAAGTGGCGGCGCCGCGGTAGTCCAGTTCGCAGCAGCGCCGCTGGCAAGACGACGCGGCAACCGGCGGTCGCATTCTTGACATAGACAAGCGCATCGACGCTGTGCTAGCATACCCACCATGTCCCACCGCGTCGCGTGTTGTCTTCGGGTTGCGTGTATGTGCCGCCATCATTGTGATGCCGGCGGAGGCTCGTCCTAACGCGGTGAAGCGGCGCCGAACGCACTGCCGCATAGCGAAAGATGATGATGATCCCCGCGCCGGCGCGGGGATTTTGTTTTCTTGTTTTCTTTGAATGCAAAGTGAGATCGAGGGTCCGATGAATTCGCAGTTTACAGCAGCGCGCTTCCTTTTTGGCGTGTTGGGTTTGGCGGCGGCGCTGACGTTGCCGGCGGCAGCCCCGGCCGGCGCGCAGTTCGCTCCGCCCGTCGCCTCCACGCCGCCTCCGGGCGCGCGCTCCTACGGCGTCGTCAGCGGCAGCGTCGTCGACAGCCTCAAGCGTCCTCTTGCGGGAGCGACGGTCGAGGCATCGGGCAACGGCGCGCGGACGGCCGCGACGACCGCCGCGGACGGCTCCTTCAGCCTCAAGCTCGCGCCCGGCGTCTACACGGTCGCGGTCCGCCGGGCCGGGTTTCAAGCCGTCGACAGCGAGGGCGTCGCCGTTCTCGCCGGCGGCTCGACGGCGCTGACGGTCACGCTCTCCGAACTCTCGACCTCGAACCTGCGCGTGATCGGCTCGGTCACGACGCGAACCGCCGCTCGCTCCGCGATCTCGGCGGTTTCGTCGCTGCCGCAGGGCACGCTGCTCGAACGCCAGAGCACGACGTTGCAAGAAGTGCTCCCCGAAATCCCGGGCGTCACGTTCAACCGCGGCACGTCGGTCGATCCGTACGAATTCTTCGCGGTCCGCGGCGGGCTAACGGAGACGCGCGTGCAGCTCGACGGCCATCCGGTCAGCCCCGCGGTCGGCGGAAAATGGAACCTCGCCGAGATCAATCCGCAGGTGTTCGACGGCGTCGACGTCTTCAAGGGCGCCGGGATCGACGGCGCCAACGCCGGCGAATCCGTCTTCGGCACGGTCAACCTGCGCACGCGGGATTTCACCTCGACCAATCGCAACGAAGTGCAACTCGGGATCGATGAATACGGCGCGCAGTTCTCGAGCTTCGCGCTCAGCGGGAACCTGCTCAAGGACAACCGCTTGAGCTACGTCGCCAACTACAACATCGCGGGCACGCACGGGCCCGAGGACGGCGCGCTCGTCAACGCCGTGCTGATCGACCCCGTCAATAATCCGGGCCAAGCCGTCATCGGATATCAGGATACGCTGACCGATCGCGTGCGCAGCGCGAGCGAACTCTTGAAGTTGCGCTATCGCTTCAGCGATGCGACCTCGCTGACCGGAGCCTTCATCGGTTTCCAGGGGACCCAGAACCCGCAAGGCATCGCCTACGGCACGTCCGTCGGGGCGGTGACGATCGTGCCGACGATCGACGGCCAGTACAACGCGCCGTACGCCCAAAACCTGATCGGGCAAACGGTCACGGGCTACCAGTGGTTCCCCGGCACGAAGACCTACATCAACGAGCCGTTCTTTGAAGCCGAGTTGCGGACGGCGTTCAAGAACGACACGATCCTGCTGCGGCCCTACACGGGCGTCGTCGACCGCATCGTCGACGGCAGCGCCGAGGCGAACTACACGGCGCCCGAATTCGGGCAGGCCTGGAATCTCAACCCCGACGGCACCTACTCTCCCAACCTCGGCAGCGTGTATGAGGAAACCGAAGTCAACCGGCTGCACGGCGTGACCTTCACGTACCTGCACCCGTACGGCGAGAACAACGTGCTGAACTTCAGCTACGACTACCACTCGGATTACTCGTCGAGCTATTACGGCGATCCGAACCCTGCGACCAACGTCGCGAACACGGTGAACGGCGACACGTGGGAGATCTCCGTCGCTCCCAGCACCGCGCGGACCGGCGCGTTCTCGCTGAGCACGGCGCTGCAATTCAGCCCGAAGCTCAAACTGGCGCTCGGCGATTACCAGACCTCGTGGAAGCTCGATTACTTGGTCGAAGATCCGGCGCTCATCGCCGCGAATCCGACCGTCGATCTCGGCGACCTGCCGATCTCGCTGGTCCCGCGCTCGCGCACGTACCAGCACAACGATCCGCACGTCGGGCTCAACTACCGTCCGAACGCGAACTTCGCGATCCGCTTATCGGCCGGCTCCGGCATCACGGTGCCGTACGCGAGCCAAGTCTCGGGCTTGCCCTCCGTCAGCAACGCGAGCGGCACGACGAACGGCGAGGCCGTCCTGAACAACGTCAATCCGAATCTGAACCCCGAGACGACCGTTGCGTACGGGCTCGGCACGGACTTCGTCTTCCCGAACAAGACGCTGCTCCAGCTCGACCTCTTTCACAACACGGTCCACGACCCGTTCCTGCTCTCGACCTATCCCGCGACCGCGCCGCCCGGTTCGCCGCGCCCCTACGATCGCGAGACGCAATGGCTCAACGGGCCGCTCCTGCGGGCCTACGGCCTGGAGCTCACGCTGCGCAGCCCCGAACGGCGCGGCTGGGGCTACAACCTGACCGCGACGCTCGAACGCGCCTATTACGATCAGATTCCCGACAGCTTCTACGCGCTGGCGGCGAGCAACGCGATCAACGGCGCGCAACTCAATGGCGACAACATCATCCCGTTCTCGCAAGCGCACGGCGAAGTGCGCTACGTGACGAAGGACCTGCGCGTGGCCTTCGGCAGCGATTACACCGGCGCGAACAACTGGACGTACGGCCCGGCCTTCGCGACGTTCTTCCTGTCACTGCAGAAGGACGCGGGCGTGCTCGGCAAACTGCGCATCTCCGCCGACAACATCTTCAACCACGGCAACGGCGATCCGTACGGCGTCGCGATCCAAAACGGCGGCTTCACGACGGCGTTGCTCGGCCCGAACGCGGGCGGCACGGGGATCGTGGGGAGCAGCGAAACGCAAGCGCTGCAGAGCTTCACGCCGCGGACGTTCCGCTTCTCGCTCGTGCGGAGCTTCTGAGGGATCTCCGGCGATAAGGGAACCCCGGGTGCCACCCGGTCTGCGGCGGGGCGGCCCGTATTAGGGCACCCGCGGCGGCGTTGTCGGCCTCGCTGTATACCGCACGAGTGCTTCGCGAGCAAGAGCCTTCCGTCCGGAGTTTTCCACAAGGTACACAGGCAGGCCTCACTTTGCTGTGGATAACACTAGTTTCCGAACGTGGAAAAACGCCGACCTGACACCCTTGCCGTGCGCTCCGGGACGTTCACACAACCGCTGAACGCCGCTTCGAGCCCCCCGCTATATCAGAGCTCGTCCTACGAGTTTGCCGACTTGGACGAGGTGGCGGCGATCTATGCCGGCGAGCGGCCCGGACGTATATACGGTCGCTATGGAGGCCCGAACGGCGGGCATTTCGAGTCGGCGATCGCGGCGCTCGAAGGGGCGGAAGCGGCGGCCGGAGCGGCCAGCGGGATGGCCGCGATCGACGCCGCGCTGCGCACCAACGTCGCGCCCGAAGAGGCGATCCTCGCCACGAGCGAACTCTACGGCGGCACCTACACGCTTCTTGAGAAAGATTATCAACAACGCGGCTTCCGGGTCGCGTTCGTCGACCAAAGCGACCTCGCCGCGGTCCGCGCGGCGCTCGAGCGCGAGCGCCCGCGGGTACTCTATCTCGAAGCGCTGACGAATCCGCTGATGCACGTCGCCGATCTGGCGGCGCTGGCGGCTCTCGCGCGGGAAGCGGGCGCGCTGACCGTCGTGGACGCAACGTTCGCCACGCCGGTGCTCGTGCAGCCGCTCGCGCACGGCGCCGACCTCGTCGTCCACAGCTGTGGAAAGTATCTCGGCGGCCACGGCGACGTCGGGGCCGGGGTCCTTTCCGGCCGCGCGGAGCTGGTCGAGCGCGCCCGCGCCTCGCTCGTGCGTACGGGGGCGACGATTCCGCACTTCGAGGCGTGGCTCGCGCTGCGCGGGGTCCGCACGCTCGCCCTGCGCATGGCGCGCCATTCATCGAATGCCGTGGCCGTCGCAGCGGTGCTGGCCGCCTCCCCGGCGGTCGCCGCGGTGCACCATCCCTCGCGCCCCGAGCATCCGCAGCATGCGCTCGCCGCGCGCCTGTATCCACGCGGGACCGGGGGCATCGTCGCGTTCGATCTGCACGGTGGGGCCGCCGCGGTCGACCGTTTTCTGCGCGCGCTCGAGGGGATCCCGATCGTGCACAGCCTCGGGGAGGTCGCGACGACGATCTCCTATCCGGCGGTCAGTTCGCACCGCTCGCTCCCCGGCGATGCTCGCAGAGCGCTCGGCGTCGGCGAGGGGACGTTGCGCATTTCCGTCGGAATCGAAGATCCGGCGGACCTGGTCGCGGAGATCGAGCGAGCTCTCGCAGGGCTTTCCGCGGACATTCGCGCATGACGCCGGGTTTGGAGGACGTGCTGGTGCGCTCTGTTGGATATCTTTTGATCCCGATTGCCTTGGCGTGTGCGGTCGCCGGCTGCAGTAAGTCCGGGACCTCGGAATCCGCTTCGTCCGGAAGCGAGGCAGCCTCGAAAACGATCGGCGTCTCGATCCAGAACCGCGAGGCGCAGTTCTATCAGGATATGGAACGCGGCATGAAAGAGCAGGCGACCAAGTACGGCTACACCGTGACGGTCGTCGATGCGAGCCGCGACAATTCCAAGCAGCAGAGTCAAGTCGAAGATTTCATCTCGCAGAAGGTCTCCGCCATCATCTTGACCCCGTACGACTCGAAGGCGATCGGGAGCGCGATCGCCGAGGCGAACGCCGCCAAGATCCCCGTGTTCACGGCCGATATCGCGAACGCGTCGGGGAACGGCGTCGTCGTCTCGCACATCGCCTCGGACAACGTGCAGGGCGGTGCGCAGGCGGGCAAGCTGCTGTGCGAAGCGCTCCCGGGCAAGACGGGCGCCGTCGCGATCATCGACGAGCCCGAAGTGACGAGCGTGCAGGATCGCGTGCGCGGCTTCAAGCAGGCGCTCGCGACGGACTGCCCCGGCGCGAAGATCGTGCAGAGCGTGAACGGCGGCGGCGAGCGCGCGAAATCTTCGAACGCGACCGAAGACTTGCTGCAAGCCCACAAGGATCTCAAGGGGATCTTCGGGATCAACGACGATTCCGCGCTCGGCGCGAGCAAGGCCGTCGAGGCGGCCGGCCTTTCAGGCAAGATCGCGATCGTCGGTTACGATGCGACGCCGGAAGCGCAGACCGCGATTGCGGCCGGGAAGATGTACGGCGATGCGATCCAGCATCCCGATCAGATCGGCGCGATCACGATCGACGCGATCCACGACTACTTCAGCGGCAAGACTCCCGAAGCGAAGATCAGCGTACCCGTTGGAACCTTTACCAAAGCCGACGCAAAGTAACCGCGAGCGGCTGCGCATGACGGGGATCGTGAAGACGTTCCCCGGCGTTCGCGCGCTCGACGGCGTCTCGTTCGATGTGCGCGCCGGCGAAGTGCACGCGCTCGTCGGCGAAAACGGCGCCGGAAAATCGACGTTGATGAAGATTCTCGCCGGCGCGCAACCCGCGGATTCCGGCGAGATCTACATCGACGGTGCGAAGGTGACGATCTCCGATCCCAAAGGAGCCGAGGCGCTCGGGATCGGGATGGTCTATCAAGAGTTCAACCTCGTGCCGGCGCTCGATGCGGTCGACAACATCGTGCTCGGGGCCGAGCCGCTGCGGGGTGCGTTTCTCGATCGCGCGGCGGCGGTCGCACTCGCGCGTGGGACGCTCGACGAACTGGGCATCAAACTGCCGATCGGGATCCCGACCGAACGCCTTTCGGTCGCGCAGCAGCAGCTGGTCGAAATCTCGAAGGCGCTCGTGCGCAAGGCGCAACTGATCGTGATGGACGAGCCGACCGCGGCGCTGACCGCGCGCGAGATCGACGGGCTCTTCACGCTGATCGATCGCCTGCGTGCACGCGGCGTCGCGATCGTCTACATCTCGCACCGGCTCGAAGAATTGCCGCGCATCGCGGATCGCATCACGATCCTGCGCGACGGACGGAACATCGAAACGCGGCCGCTCGCCGAGATGCCCGAGGCCGAGATGGTGCGCCTGATGGTGGGGCGCTCGATGGAGGCGCATTTCCCGGAGTTGCCTGCGGTTCCGGAAGGCGCCGCCGTCGCGCTCGACGTTCAGGATCTCGTGCGCAGCCCCGCCGTGAACGGAGTCTCGCTGCGGGTGCGCGCCGGGGAGATCTTCGGCCTCGCGGGCCTGGTCGGCGCGGGGCGAACGGAGATCGTGCGCGCGATCGCGGGCGCCGACGTGGCGCAGAGCGGGCGGGTGCGGATCGGCAGCCGCGAGGGCATCATCCGCTCGCCCCGGGAGGGGATCGACGCGGGTATCGCGCTGATCACCGACGATCGCAAACGCCAGGGGCTCGTCCTCGGAATGAGCGTGCGCGAGAACACGACGCTCGCGCACCTGGACCAGTTCGAGCGCGGCGCCTTCATCGACCGCGCGAAGGAGACTGCCGCGACGCAGCGTCTGATCGGCGAGTTGAAGATCCGCACGCCCGGCGCCGAGCAGACCGTGCGCAACCTTTCAGGCGGGAATCAGCAAAAGGTCGTGTTGGCGAAGTGGCTCGTCCAGGAGGCGCACGTGTTCCTGTTCGACGAGCCCACGCGCGGCATCGACGTCGGCTCGAAATTCGAGATCTACCTGCTAATGCTCGAGCTCTTGCGGCACGGGGCCGCGATCGTGATGGTCTCGAGCGAACTGCCGGAGGTCCTCGGGATGTCGCACCGCGTCGGCGTCGTGCGCGGCGGCCGGATCGCGGCCGAGCTCTCCCGCGCGGAAGCCACGCCGGATCGCGTGATCGCGATCGCCACGGGGACCGCCGCGTGAGCGAGGCCGCCGTGCAGCCCGCGCCCAAGCCGCGCACGCATTTCGTGCGCTACGGGCTGATCGCCGCCGGGATCGCGGCGGTGCTCGTCGTGCTGAACGTCTTCACCTCGGGCCACTTGCTCGAGCCGGGCAACATCATCAACGTCCTGCGGCAGATCACCTACAACGCGATTCTGGCGATCGGCCAGACGTTCGTGATCATCGCGGCCGGGATCGATCTTTCGATCGGCTCGCTCGTCTCGCTGACGGGCGTCGTGATGGCGCTCTTCGTCAACTCCGTCCATCTCGACGGTCCGCTGCTGGTCGCCGCGACGCTCGTCGTCGGCGTCACGATCGGGGGCCTCGCCGGATTCGTCAACGCGATCCCCGTGGTCAAGCTGAACATGCCGCCGTTCATCACGACGCTCGCGATGATGTTGATGGCGCGCGGTCTCGCGTACAACATCTCGCACGGCACGCCGATCGCGATCACGACCGATGCGTTCACGTTGACCGGCACGGGCTACATCTTCGATCAGCTCCGCGCCTCGACCGGGTTCCCCGGCATTCCGGTCGCCGTCATTTGGATGGCCGTCATTGCGCTGGGCTTCGGGACGCTGCTCGCGCGCACGCGCTTCGGGCGTTACGTTTACGCGCTCGGCGGCAACGAAGAAGCGGCGCGCCTGGCCGGAATCAACGTCGCGCAGGTCAAGACGCTGGTCTACGTGATCTCGGGCGCCTGCGCGGGCGTAGCGGGCCTGCTGCTGATGGCGCGGTTCTCGAGCGGCTCGCCGCAGACGGGTCTGGGCTACGAGCTGCAGGCGATCGCGGCCGTCGTCGTCGGCGGTACGAGCCTGGTGGGCGGGCGCGGCACGATCGCGGGCACGTTCGCCGGCGCGCTCCTGATCGGCGCGCTCTACAACGCGATGAACCTGCTGCACATCGAATCGTACACGCAGGAGATCGTGCTGGGCGCGGTCATCCTCGCGGCCGTCTCGATCGACGAAGTGCGCAAGCGCTACTTGAGCAAATGAACGGCTCGCGCCGGCGCTGACGCCGCGACCCATGCCGTCGCAACGCTGGTGGTTGATCGCGCTTTTGCCCCTGGTGCTGGGCCTGCTGATCTTCGCGATCGAGCGCTTCGCGTTCATCCGTTTCACGATCCCGACCGGCTCGATGCGCCCGACGCTGGAGAAGAACGAGATCGTCTTCGGTTTGCGCGCGGCGTTCGATCCGCGGCCGGTCGAGCCCGGCGAGATCGTCGTGTTTCGGCCGCCCGTCGAGGCCGCCCGCGACTACATCAAACGCGTCGTCGCGGTTCCGGGCGACCGGGTCGAGATCTGGAACGGCAATCTCTTCCGTAACGGCATCCTGCAACGCGAGGATTACTTGGCGCGCCCGACGCCGTACACGTTCGCAATTCACGATTTCGCGTTTTACGTCGACGGAATCCGGCTGACCGCGGATACCGCGAACCTGCCGGACCGCTTTCGCTGGACGCGCCCGGACGGCGTGCCCGAAGGCTGCTACATCGTGCTCGGGGACGACCGCGAGGATTCCGACGATTCGCACGTCTGGGGCTGCGCCCAAACGAGCGGACCGTTCGCCTCGGGGCCGCGCCGCGGAACGCAGGCGCAGCTCACCGCGCGCGTCTTCGCGCGCCTGCGCAAGGGCGAGTGGACGCGGCTCTAGCCGAACGGGTCGGCTTTGCGTGCCGCGGGCGCCGGATTGGCGGCGCTCTTCGCGCTCGCCTTCACGAGCTCGGCCGGCGGCGTGAGGATGTTCCCGTGCTCGCCCTGGACGCCGATGAGCACGTCGCATTTCGCTTTGCCGGCGATGACTTCGATCGCTTTGGCGAGCGGAGCGCCCGTGTATTTGCCCTCGCGATAGGCGCCCATGACGATCATGTGAGCTTCGCGCCGCTTGGCGACGTCGAGCACGCCCTGGCTGACCTGCCGGGCCATGACGATCTCGGTCGCGATCTCGACGTTGTGGTTGCGCCCGAGCGCCTCCGCCGTTGCCAGCACGTCGAGCGCGGCGCGGTTCTCGACGGGCATCTCCGCATCGAGCGGGAGCGTGTGCGGCACTTCGACGACGTAGAGCGCGCGCAGTTCCGCCTTCTCGCGTCGCGCCAGGCGAACGGCGAGCGCCAGCATGTGCTCGGAATGGATGTCCTTCGCGAACACGACGACGACGCTGCCGATCAGGTGCTCGACGTCGAGTTCCGCCTTGCTCGCGACGCGGTCGGCCTTCGTCTCGGGCGGGTGGAGCATCCACCAGAGCGTCGCGGAGACCGCAGCGAGCACGGTGAGCGCGAGGAGCATGCCGACGATGTGCGGCTGTCCCTGGATCATTTCCGCGTGCTCGCGGAGAGCGCGAGGAAATCGCGCAAGCGCAGGACGCCGAGGGCGATCATCGCCGCTCCCAAGACGAACGACGGAATCGATTTCGTGCCGATTCCAGTCAGCGCGATCGTGCGGTACAACAGCACCACGCCGAGCACGATGAAGCCGGCGCCCAGAAGCGCGCGCACGCGCTGATATCCCGCACTGCGGACGAGCTTTCTCACGGCGGCGCCGCCTTGCGCTCTTCCAGCGCCTTGACGTTCGCGAGATACTCGTCCATCAAATCGAGTTCGCCCGCCTCGCGCAGGATTTGAATCTGCGCCTTGAACCAATCTTGCGGGCGCGACCGGAAGAGCGGAAGCCCCTTGCTGCGGCGATAGAAGAGATACCCGATGATCCCGAGCACGATCCAGGACGGCCCCGCGATCCGGCCGATCTCGTGCGTGATCATCGTGAAGACGAGGATCGAGACGATCCCGATGAAGCCGATGACCGCGACGACCGGGAAGTACACGCGGTTGCCGCGATAGGTCATCGGGATGTTCAGCGGCATCATGAACTTGCGCGGGCTTTGCGGATCGTTGAGACGCAGCGCGATGAACGCGATGAAGACGAGCGAGTAGCTTGCCGCCGCGCCGAACGCGTAGAGATCGCCTAGGAACGTGATGCCGTCCTCGCCGCGGAAGAGGTGCGCGTACACGTGCTTGATGGAGGGCGAAAGGCTCGGCAGCGAGGCGAAGATCAGCTCGATGACGGCGACGCCGCAGAAAGCCACGATCGAAAGCGCGGGCGTGCGATACTTCGGGTGAACGCGGCGGAAGGGGCTGGGCAAGAGGCCCGAGTTGCTCATCGCATAGGCGATGCGCGAGCTGCCGAAGACGCCGGAGTTCGACGAGATCAGCAGCAGGATCGCGCCGAGAATCGGGACGTACAGCGCCGCCAGCGCGCCGTAATACGGCACGTAGGAGGCCAGAACGGCAACGGCCTTGCCGTTGTTCTCCGTGCTCCCCAGGAAGTGCCAAAGCGGTTGCACCTGACCGTGCGCGTCGAGCGGGAGCGCCGGGGTCTGCATGCCCAGGGCCAGATTCGAATACGAGAGCGCGAAGATCAGGATCGTCAGAATCAATCCGACCGACGTGCGCGGGATGACGGAGGCCGGCCGCTGCGTCTCTTGCGCGGCTTGCGAGATCGATTCGAGCCCGACGAACGAGATGATCGCCAGCGACACGCCGTTCATCAAGTTGAACGGCGTCGGCCACGCGGTCGTCATCGAATGGACCAACAGCTCCGGGTGGAAGGCGAACAGAAAACCGAAGAAGAGGATCAGCGTCTCGCTGACGACGTCGAGCCCGCTGACGAGTTCGTTGAATGCCGAACTCTCGCGCACGCCGATGACGTTGAGGATCGCAAGCCCGACGATCAAACTGAGGACCACGACGAAATGCGTGATCGGATGGGTCGTGAAGCTCAAGAACGCGAGCACGGGCAGCGCGCTCAGATAATCGATGCAGCTCCAAGCGAAGAGCGTGATGTCGATCGTGAAATCGAGCAACACGGCCCAGCCGGCGATGAAGCCGAAGATGTCGCCGAGCCCGCGAAAAACGAAATATTGGCCGCCGCCCGCCACCGGATACGTCGCTGCGAGTTCCGTGTAGGCCAGGCCGATACAGACATAGACCATTCCCGCGAACAGGAACGCGACGTTCGATGCGCCGGCCGCCGCTCCGAGCACGAGGCCGAGACCGACGAAGATGTCGGCGCCGATATCGGAATAGCCCCATGAAAACGAGCCCCAAGGCGTGACGGAACGCCTGAGGGTCGGCTCGCTTACCGGGGCGGCTTTACTGGCGGCGGTCGTGGCCATCGCTCATGCGTGCGGTGCTACTCCAGATGGAAAGCACGTTCGTTCGAACGGCCGTCGATTATTCGGGGTCCTATCAAAAGGCCCCCCGAAAATGCGCGATTCGTTCGCCGTCTATTGCGAGCACGTCGAATCGCGCTTTCGTGCCCGCTGGGGCAAATTGCAAGAAATCTTCAGCGAGCGCGCGGAGCTGCTTTCGTTTCCGGGCATTCACGGCGGAAACGGCGCTGCCGTGCGTGCGCCCGCGCCGCGCCTTGACCTCGACGAACACGACGGTGTCGCCGTCGCGTGCGATCGCATCGATCTCGCCGCGCCCGCAGCGGACGTTGCGCCCCACGATCCGATAGCCTAAGCCCTCCAAGAAAGCGCAGGCCGCGTCCTCGCCGCCGCGCCCGAGCGCCGCCCGCGAGTTCACGGCAGCGTGGAGGCGCTCGCTTGCAGCTCGCCCGGCGGGAAGAGCGGCAGCATCTCGCGCACGCTGGCGAAGCCGCGCCGGTGATGCTCGCAGGGGCCCACCTCGCGCAGCGCCGCCAGATGGCGCGGCGTCGCGTACCCCTTGTGCTCGGCGAAGCCGTAGGCCGGGAAGGCGAGGTCCAGCGCGCGCAGGAGATCGTCGCGGTGTTCCTTCGCGACGATCGAGGCGGCCGCGACGCAGGCCGATTTCGCGTCGCCCTTCACCAGCGGCAATTGCGGCCCACCGTACGAGCGCAGGCGGACCGCGTCCGTGATCAAGTAGTCGGGCCGGCTCGCCAGCGCCGCGAGCGCCCGCTCCATGGCGAGGATGCTCGCCCAGTAGATGTTCAAGCGGTCGATCTCCGCGACCGAGGCCTCGCCGATCGCCCAGGCGTGGGCGCGCAGCTTGATCTCCGCGGCGAGCAGGGCGCGCCGCTCCGGCGGGACCTGCTTGGAATCGTTGAGCCCAGGCAACATCAGCGAGCCGTCGGTGACCACGACGCAGGCGATGACGGGCCCCGCCAGCGGCCCGCGCCCGACTTCGTCGATGCCCCCGATGAAACGGTGGCCCTCTTCCCGCGCCGCGAACTCGTAGCGGTGCAGGCGCAGCAGGCGGCGCCGTTCGCGGTCGCGCACGCGCCGCGCCGCGAGGCTCGCGGGCTCGCTCACGGCAGGGCCTGCGGCGGCGGGTCGAGCGTGATCCGGCCGAACTTCAGCTCGTTGAAATCTTTGATGTAGGACCATGCGGCGTTGTGCGTATCGGGGATCGTACCATGCCGGATGAAGCCGCGAGATTGCGCGTACGTTACGAGATCCGGAATCTTCCGGTTCGGCAGCGCGAGCGCGGCCCAGGCGGCAAAACAGCCGACGACCTCCTCGGCTTCGAAGCGCGCGCGCGGAACGGCGCCCACCAGCGCGAGCTTCCATTGCGCTTCGGGCGTGTCGATGCGCGGGACGAGGATCCCGGCCGTATCCATCAACTCGAGCCCCGGCTGAACGCGAAACCACTGGGCCGCGCGCGTGACGCCGGCGCGATCCTCCGTGCGGGCCACGTTCTTGCGGATCAGCGCGTTGATGATCGATGATTTTCCGGCGTTGGGGATCCCGAGCACGATCGCCCGCGCGCTTGCGAGGCCGGCGGTCAGGCCGGCCAGGCGCGTGCGCAGCGCCGTCCCATCGCCTTGCGATTTCGCGTTCGCTTGGACGGCCGGGATCCCGTTGCGTTCGAAATGCGCGAGCCACGCGACGGTCGCTTCGGGATCGGCGAGATCGGAGCGGCCGAGCACGAGCAGCCGCGGCCGTTTGCCGACCAGCCGCCCGAGCGCCGGATTCGCGCCGCTGCCGGGCACGCGCGCGTCGATCACTTCGATCACCACGTCGATCAGCTTGAGATCGGTGGCCAGGCGGCGCATGGCGCGCGCCATGTGCCCCGGGTACCACTGAACCGGGTTCGTCGCGTTCACAGGGTGCCCAGGTGGTCGAGCGGCCAGATCCCGCAGAGCGCGCGGCCCACGATGTCGCGCTCGGGCACGAAGCCCCAGGCCCGCGAGTCTTCGCTGTTCGCGCGGTTGTCGCCGAGCACGTAGTAGGCGCCGGGCGGAACCACGGCTTCGCGTGCGCTGCGGCCGTCGCGATAACGCACGTACTTCTCTTCGAGGACGCGTCCGTTGAGCGTCACGTTGCCGCGATCGATCGAGATGCGGTCGCCCGGGACGCCGATCACGCGTTTGAGATAGACGAGCGAACCGTACGCTTCGTGCTTGAACGCGATGATGTCCCCGCGCGCCGGTGTGCCCATGCGATACGCCAGCGTGTTGATCAACACGTACTCGCCGGAATCGACGCGCGGCTCCATGGACGGCCCGCTCACTTGCGGGGCGCGCAGCATCAGCGCGAATGCGATCAGACCGAGTAGCGCGACCTGCAGCGCGATGGAAGCGGCAGGTCGCCACCGCATCGTGGGCGATAGCACGGGTCTCGACGTTCGCGCCGGGGGCACGATCCCCCCGCGCGCGCGCGGCCCTGCGGCGCTATTTCAGAACTTGCATGTGCTGCGGCGGCCAGAACAGCAAGAACGCATGCCCGGTGAACCAGGCGCGTTGGCCCTTCTGCGTGCCGCTAGCGAAGACGCCCGTGGGCTGCGCGAATCCCCAAATGTGCGAGTCTTCCGAATTGTTGCGGTTGTCGCCCATCATGAAGTAATAGCCGTCGGGGATGCGATCCGGCGCGGACCACTTCTCTTTCGGCGGAATGTTCGCTTGCGCGGGGTCGAGCGGTTGGCCGTCGACGTAGATGCCGTAATTCTTGATCTCGAGCTCGTAGGCGGGTGCTTGCGCGGTATACGGCTCGCTCAGCGGGACGCCGTTGCGATACACCAGGCCGTTGTGGACCCGCAGCTGCTCGCCGGGCGATCCGATCGTTCTCTTGATGAAATCGTTGGGCGTCTCGATGGGCGGGTGGAAGACCACGATATCGCCGTCGTGCGGCTTGCCGATGCGGTATTCGAACTCGTTGACGAGCAGGACGTCGTGAATCTGCAACGTCGGCTCCATCGAGCCCGACGGAATGTAGAAGGTCCTGATCACGAACGTGATCAGGAAGAGCGCGACGAGCCCTGCGACGATGAACGCGTCGAGGTACTCGCGCAGGACGTCGGTCGCCGAAGAGGCGACCGGTGCGGGCCGCCCGTCGACGGCGGCGCCGGGAGCGGCGGGAGCCGTCGCCGGGCGGAAGTGCAGCGCCAAGCGGACGACCGCGAAGATGCAGATCAGCCCGAAGAGTTGGAGCGGGGACACGGCAGCTCGGCCGGTTATCCGACCGCGCGCTTTTCCTTGATGCGCGCGTCCTTACCGATCTTGTCGGCGAGGTAGTAGAGCCGGCTGCGGCGCACGATGCCGCGCTTGGAGACTTCGATCTTCTCGACGCGCGGGCTGTGCAGCAGGAACGACTTCTCGACCCCGACGCCGTGCGCGACGCGCCGGACCGTGATCGTTTCGCCGGAGCCGCCGCCGCGCCGGACCGTCACGACGCCTTCGAACATCTGGACGCGCTCTTTGCCGCCCTCGACGATCTTCGAGTAGACCTTGACCGTATCGCCCGGCCGAAAATCGGGCGGAGTTGCGGTTGCTTGCTCTTTGTCGATCAGGTCGATGAGATTAGACATCACGGCTCCATACTGAGGCAGGCTCGATCGGTTTCACGAGAGCCCGCGGGACAACCCCGGGATTGTATCACAACGCGCGAGCCCCAGGCAAACGAGCAATCCTCACGGGTCGCTCAGGTCCGGGCGGCGTGCGGCCGTGCGGGCACGGGATTGCTCGCGGCGCCAGGCGGCGATCTTGGCGTGGTCCCCGGAGAGCAGGACCTCCGGGACGTCGATCCCGCGAAAACGCGGCGGGCGGGTGTAGACCGGCGCGTCGAGCAGCCCTCCGGTGAACGATTCCGCCTCGAGGGAAGCATCGTTGAGCGTCCCGGCGCGCAGGCGCACGGTCGCATCGAGGAAGGCAAGCGCGGGGATCTCGCCGCCCGTCAGCACGAAATCGCCGAGCGAGTACTCCTGCGCGCCGTAGAGCTCGACCAGGCGTTCATCGATCCCCTCGTAATGGCCGCAGACGATCGCGAGCCGATCGAGCGCCGCGAATCGCTCGGCGTCGGCGTGGCGGAAGGGCTTACCGGCCGCGCTCGTCACGACGATCGCGCGCCGTTCGCCCGCGGGCGCTTCTGCGATGATCCCGTCGAGGATCCGCGCCAGGGGCTCGATCCGCAGCACCATGCCCGGACCTCCGCCGAAGGGCCGGTCGTCCGCCCGCTCGCTGCCCGGCAGCGCGTCGAGGATGTTGTGGAGCCGCACGCCGACGATCCCCCGTTCCATGGCGCGCCCAACGATCGAGAGACCGATCGCGGGCGCGAACATCTCGGGGAAGAGCGTGAGGACGTCGACATGGAACATGCCGGTCATGTTCGACGTGCTCGCGCGACTTGCCGCGCGGCGCCCCCAGGGCGCAAAAACTGCCCGCCCGCCCGAAGGCGACCCGTCCGAGTACGAGCGGGGCCTCGCGGCGCTTACGGCCGGGCGGGCTGATGAGGCTCTCGCCGCGTTCGAGGCGGCCTTGGAGCGTGCTCCCGGCGGCGACGAGCGCGCGCGGATCCAGAACAAGCGGGGCGTGGCGCTGGTCGCGCTCGCCCGCCCGGCGCAAGCGCGCGCGGCCTTTAACGAGGCGCTCGAAGCGCGCGCCGCGTTCGCCCCGGCGCTCGTCAACTTGGGCAATCTCTCGCTCGAGGAAGGGTTGACGGCGGAAGCGATCGGGCTCTACGAGCGAGCGATCGCGGCCGATCCGGACTACGCGCCGGCCTACTTCAACTGCGGAATCGCGTGCAAGCGCAGCGGCCTGCGCGCGCAGGCCGTACGCCATTTTCGCACCGCCGTGCGCTTGGAGGCGCGCGGCGACCGCCCGGAGCGCTAGAAGTTCGCTTTGCGAGGCGCGTCGCAGACGTGTTCGGTCTGCGTGATCTCCTCGAGGTACTCGAAGAGCTGGGGCAGGCTCATCCGCTCCAAGCTCGCTTGGGCGGGCACGGGTTCGCCCTCGTCGCCCTCGTCGCGCAAGTAGCATCGCGACTCGACGTCCCCGACGGGTTCGGAGAGGAACGACACCGCGAATCCTTTGCCGAGCGTCTCGTCGTAAATGCGCATCGCCGCCGGATTGAGGATTTCAATCGAGTGCGTGGAATGGTGCGCGTCGAAGATCGTGATCCGCAGGAAGTCGCGATTCTCGACCTCGATCGAGCCGACGACGAACGTATTCTTCGTGGAGAAGAACTCGTGTCCGCGCTTGTTCCGACTGGAGACTTCGTAAAAGACCCGATGCTTCACAAAGCGATTCAAGATCTTTCTCAGCGTCGAGATCGACGCGAGCGTCTCCGTTCGATTGCCGCGCGTGTAAATGATCTTCACGTTTGCTCGTGCCAGCCTTTGCGGGAAGATGCGCGCCGGAGGGGTGCCGGGTCGGGTATGTTGGCCGAGCGTGGAAGGGAGCCCTTTGCTTTCCCCCTTTGATGTGGCCGTGATCGGGGTCGCGGCGCTGCTCCTGTTCGGCCCGGACCAGCTCCCGAAGGTCGCCCGGAAGGCCGGCACGCTGATGCGCGACCTCCAGAACACGTCCCAGACCTTCATCCGCGAGATGGAGAAGGCCGCGGACATCGGGGAGCCGTTCTCCCCCTCGGCCTGGACCCATCACGAGCCGGCGGCTTCGGACCCGCACGCCGCCGATCCGGTCGTGCACGATCGGGCCGAGCCGCGGCCCGCGCCCGAGCCGTTCGCGCCCGACCCGCCCGCCTCGCAGCCCGCGGCAAACGCTTGGGCTCCCTACGACGCCGCCGCCGAGGGGCCGGAGACGTACGGCCACGGCGCCGGGGTGCCGCCCCGCGAGGGAGCGCCCGCAGCGGAAGCGGTGCCGCAAGCGGCGCCCGCCGCGGCTCCCCACGAGGCGCCCCAGCCGCCCGAACCGCCGCCGGACGTCAAGCCGCCCGCGCCGCAGGCCGCGGCGCCCGGGTCGCAGACGGACGCCGCTCGCGGCTCCGACTTTTCGATCTAGACGCCCGCCAGACGGTGCCAGAGCCGCATGACCGCGCGAACGTAGGCGCGCGTCTCGGCGTACGGCGGGACCCCGCCGTACCTGGCGACGGCGCCGCTGCCGGCATTATAGGCGCCGAGCGCGAGCTCGTAGCGAGTCTCGGGCGGGTAGGCCGCGTAAGTGCGCAGCAGTCTCGCCAAGTGGGTCACGGTGCCGTGCACGTTCTCGAGCGGGTCGAACGGATCGACGCCCAGCGCCCGCGCGGTCGCGGGCATCAGCTGGCCCAGGCCCGCCGCGCCCGCAGGCGAGACGGCCCAGGCGCGCCAGCGCGATTCGACCGCCACCAGCGCGACGACGAGCCTCGCGTCGAGCCCGGCCGCGTCCGCCTCGCGAATGACGCTCTGCGCGAGCCGTTCGCTCGCTTCCGGCGAGAGCTGCGCGTTGAACCCGCGCAGGGCCCCGGCGTAGGCGCTCGCGAGCTCGTCCGTTCCGGCGCAGGCGCGGCCCGCGAGAGCGAGCGCCGACGCGAATGCGAGCGCGAGCGCGAAGGCGGTCTTCGAAGCGTGCATCGAGGAGGTTGGTGCCCGCAACGTCGGTCGCCGCGCCGTGAGCAGCGCGGAAGGCGCTAGCCGAGATCCTCGCGCCGGATGCGGGTGTAGTCTTTGCGAACCGTCGAGAGTTCGACGAGCCGCGCGATCGCGGCATTGAAATTGCGCTCGCGCGTGCGGTGCGTGAGGATCACGATGTCGGTCTCGTTCTCGAGATCGCCCGCGCCTTGCTGGATCATCTTGTCGATCGAGATGCCGGCATCCGCGAGCGTGCGCGCGATATCCGCCAGCACGCCGACTTGGTCTTTGACGCGCACGCGCAAATAGTAGGACGTCTCGACATCGCCCATCGGCAACATCTCCACGTCGCTGAGCGCGTCGGGTTGGAAGGCGAGATGCGGGACCCGTTCTTCGGGTTCCGCGCGCATCAGACGCGTCACGTCGATCACGTCGGCGAGCACGGCCGAGGCGGTCGGTTCGGAGCCCGCGCCGGCGCCGTAATACATCGTCACGCCGGCGGCGTCGCCTTTGACGAGGATCGCATTCATCGCGCCGTCGACGCTCGCGATCAGGCGGTTCGCGGGGATCAGCGTCGGGTGCACGCGCAGCTCGATGCCGCCGGGTGCGCGCCGCGTGATGCCGAGCAGCTTGATGCGGAAGCCGAGATCTTCGGCGTACGTGATGTCCTTGTCGGTGAGCTTGGTGATGCCTTCGACGTAAGCGCGCTCGAATTGAACGGGGATGCCGAAACCGATCGCCGAGAGCAGCGTGATCTTGTGCGCCGAGTCGATGCCTTCGACGTCGAACGTCGGGTCGGCTTCGGCGTATCCGAGCCGCTGCGCTTCGCGCAGCACGTCGGCGAAGGGCAACCCCTTGGAGCGCATCTCGGAGAGGATGAAGTTGCTCGTGCCGTTGATGATTCCGGCGATCCACTCGATGCGGTTTGCGGCGAGCCCTTCGCGCAACGCCTTGATCGTGGGAATGCAGCCGGACACGGCACCTTCGAACGCGACCATCACGCCGTGCCGGCTCGCAGCCGCGAAGATCTCGTTGCCGTCGGTCGCGAGCAGCGCTTTGTTGGCCGTGACGACGTGCTTGCCGTGCGCGATCGCCGCGAGGATCGCATCCTTGGCGACGGTCGTGCCGCCGATCACTTCGACGACGATGTCGATGTCGGGGTCCGTCACCGCGCGCACGACGTCGTTGACGAGCGGGATGTTCGGGCCGACGATCCCGCGCGCGCGTTCGAGATTGCGCGCCCCGACCCAAGCGATCTCGATGCGTCGCCCGGCGCGCCGCGTGATCTCTTCGCGATTGCGTTCGAGGACGTGGAACGTGCCGCTGCCGACCGTGCCGATGCCGAGCAAACCGATCTTCACGGGCTTGGTCGATCGCGCCGGCCGGCTCGTTTCGGGTGAGGTCAAAGCGGTCATCGCGCCGCTAGAAGTTCAGATTCGAGCGGATCTCGTTGATGCGGCTCTCAACGACGCCTTTGACTTGGCGGTGCAGCGTGTCTTTCTGCTCCTCCGAAAGGCGCGCATAGATCGCGTAACCGACGGCGGATGCGATCCCGCCCAGGACGCCGACCAGCAGCGTGCGGCCGGCCTCGTTCGGCGGGCCCGCGGGCTTGTTCTCAGGCGCCGGCTTCGGCGACAATCCGTCGTCGGTGGCATTTGGAAGCGGCTTCGTCGTGTCTGTCATGGCGCTGTTTTTCTTATCGATGAAGCGCGCGTTCACCCTTCAGTGCGGGCGCGCAGTTCGCACGTGATCGGGGTACTGCGTGGCCAGACGCTCGATCGAGAGCGCGGCGGTCGCGACGATGGCGCGGACGTCCTCGCGGTCGTTCGCCTGCGCGGGCCACGAAAGGGTCAGGCGCCCGGCCGTGCGCGACCCCTCGACCGCGACTCCGGCGACTTCCACGAGCCCCAGCCACGCCGCCTGCAGCAACGTCGAGACCGCGGCGCAGACGACGTCGCTGCCGTGCTCGGCCCAGCCCGCGTGCCCCTCGGCAACGAAAGAAGACAGCCTGCCGCGGCTGTCTTCTTGAAATTCGACCTCGACCACGGCCTTAGGCCGGGAGTTCGATCTTCGTGATCTTGATTTCGGCAAAGCGCTGGCGGTGGCCGATCAGCTTGCGCACGCGCTTCTTCGGCTTGTACTTGAAGACCAGGATCTTCTTGTCTTTGGCCTGGCGCACGACGGTCCCGGTGACTTTCGCGCCGGCGACATGCGGCCGGCCGACCGAAACCTGGTCCGCGCCCGCGCTCGCGAGCACGACCTTGTCGAAGGAAATCTCGGCGCCCACTTCACGGTCGATCGCATCGGTCCGGATCGTATCGCCTTCGCTCACGCGGAACTGCTTGCCGTCCGCCTCGATAATCGCGTACATAACCACGGAATTTTACACGAGCCTCGCACGGGTGTCAATTTTCCTCGGGCCCTTATTCCTGGGGCCCTTTCCCTAACCGCTCTTCGATCTCGGGCGAAAGGTCAGGCGGCGAAGAGGCCGGAGGGGGGGCCTTCGGTGAGGCGGAGCGCCATGCGGCGTGCGGAGCCGCCTAGGGCGTGAAATTCCGAGAGGTCCGTCGAGAAGAGGCGGTAGCCGGCTGAAAGCAGGCGCTCGCGCAGGCGGCGGGAGACCGGGTGCATGACGAGCGCGTCGCCGTAAGCGATCGGGCTGCAGGCGTAGGCACGGGCGTCCTCCGCGGAGACCTCGATCAGCGCTTCACCCTCGACGGAGCGCCGCAGCAGCTTTTGCGCGCTGGGCGCGAGCGCGGCCAGGTGGACGAGGACGTGGCCGTTCTCGAGCGGGCAGAGGACCTGGTCGAGGTGGGGGAGCCGTTCGTCGAGGAGTTGCAGCGGCAGGGTTCGCACGCCGAGCAGCTTCCCGAGTTGCCCTGCGGCGGAATGCTCCGTCTGCTGGCCGTAGCCGACGTAGAGGAGCGGGCTGCGACGATCGAAGACCGCGTCCGCGGCCCCGCCGAAGCGGGTATCCTCAAGCGAGACCGTCGCGAAGCCGAGCGCGGTCAGCGCCCGGCGGTGGGCCGAGAGGCGTCGTCCCGCAAGCGGCGAGGCAAGCACCGCAACCTTGCCGCAAACCAGGGCCGAACCGCCGGGAAAGGCTCCCGCGCGATCGCTCTCGACCGCCGAACGCTCGATGCGCGCATCGCCGGCGCACTGTACGAACTCAACGAGCCTCTGCCATTGCCGGTAAGCAGCGGCAGCGGCACGCGGAGGAGGTCCCATTAGGAAACTCGTTTTCATGTCACCCTAGAATACGCGGAAAAACCCACCACTGTCTACGCGACAAATGTCACTTAGTTTGGGACGGAAGGTGGCCAAACGTAGGCCGAATGTCCGCATTTAGGCAGCGGCGCTCACCGCGACCGGGCCGTCCTCGAGGCGGAGCGTGAGGCATTTCGCGGACCCGCCGGCCTTGTGGAACTCGCCGAGGTCGGTCGCGAAGACCCGATATCCCGCGGCGTGCAGGCGTTCGCGCAGCTTGCGCGTCGCCGAATGCAGCACGACGGCTTCGCCGAGATCGACGGCGTTGCACGCGAAGTCGAGCGCATCTTCGAGCCCGATCTCGATCAGGCACTCGGGCTCGATGTGCCGCCGCAGCAAGCGCTGGCCGTGCGGCGAGAACGCGTCCATGAAGGCGAGCACGTGGCCGCTCGCGAGCGGGCACAGCGCCGTGTCGAGGTGGTAGAAGCGTTCGTCCACGAGCAGGAGCGGCAGGGTGCGCACGCCGAGCGTCTCACCGAGCTGCGAACTCGCGGGGCGCTCGGTGCGCCAGCCGTAGCCTACGTACAACAGCGGCCGGGCGCGGTCGAACAGCGCGTCGCCCGCGCCTTCGAAAAAGGTCTGCCGCAAGGACGTCGTGCCGAAGCCGTAGCGCGAGAGCCAGGCGCGGTGCGCCGCCTGCTCGCGGCGCCGCTGGGGATGGCGGAACGTGCTGACGACCGCCAGCCGCCCGCTGATCAGCGCCGCGTTCGCCGTGAACACTTGATCGGGCAGGCCGGGGACCGGCGCCATCGTTTCGATCGTCACGTCGCCCGCACAGTGGAAGGTCTCGACGAGGCGCTCCCATTGGCGCTGCGCATCCGGGGTCGCGCTCCCGATGTGGCGCGTCATCCAGGGGTTGATGTCGTACGCAATCTCGAACGAGCTCGGCGGGCACATCAGCAGCGTCGTGTTCATGCATGGATCCTACCCGGCGACGCTCGGATATCGGACATCCAAACGTGACGGCTCGAAAGCGCTAGACTCACCTAATTGCCGTGCGGTGCGCCGGCTCTTCTGCATGTGGATAACTAGCAGCCGCCGCGCGACGCCAAAGGGCGTACGGGCCTAGAGCTCGACGAAGATATCGTCGCCGTCGACGCGGACCGCGAACGTGCCGACCGGCAGGATCGCGGGGAGCGTCAGCGCCGCCCCCGTGGTCACGTCGAAGAACGCGCCGTGCCTCGGGCACATGATCGTGCAGCCCTCGAGCCGGCCTTGGCCGAGCGCGCCGCCGTCATGCGTGCAGACGTCCTCGATCGCGTAGATCTCGCCCGCCACGTTGCAGAGCAGGACGTTCTCGGCACCGATCGTGACGCGCCGGGTGGTTCCGGGGGCGATCTCGGAGAGCTTCGCTACGGGAGAGGCGGTCATGCGCGGCGCTACCCGACCGCGCCTTCCATCTCCATCTTGATCAGGCGATTCAGCTCGACGGCGTATTCCATCGGCAGCTCCTTGACGAAGAAGTCGAAGAATCCGTTGACGATCATCGCGGTCGCATCCGCCTCGGAGAGGCCGCGCGACATCGCGTAAAAGAGCTGCTCCTCGCCGATCTTCGAGACCGACGCCTCGTGCTCGACGGTCGAGCGCTGCTCGTGGATCTTCATCGTGGGCTTCGTATCGCTCGAGGACTGCTCGTCCATGATCAAGGCATCGCAGCGGACACGCGTCTTCGCCCCGACCGCGCCCGGGAAGATCTCGACCAAGCCGCGGTAGGTCGTCTTGCCGCCGTGAGCGGAGACCGACTTGTTCGTGACGACCGAGGTCGTGTTCGGCGCCGCGTGAATCACTTTCGCGCCGGCGTCCTGATGCTGGCCTTCGCCCGCGAATGCGGCGGAGAGGATCTCGCCGCGCGCACCCTCGCCCATCAGATAGATCGCCGGATACTTCATCGTCAGCCGCGAGCCGATGTTGCCGTCGACCCATTCGACCGTCGCGTTCTTGTACGCGACGGCGCGCTTGGTGACGAGATTGAAGATGTTGCGGTACCAGTTCTGGATCGTCGTGTAGCGGATCGACGCGCCTTCCATGGCGATCAGCTCGACGACGGCCGAGTGCAACGAGCTCGTCGAGAACTTCGGCGCGGTGCAGCCCTCGATGTAATGCACCTTCGAGCCCTTATCGGCGATGATCAGCGTCCGCTCGAACTGGCCCATGTTCTCGGTATTGATCCGGAAGTAAGCCTGGAGCGGCGTCTTGACCTCGACGCCCGGTGGAACGTAAACGAACGAGCCGCCCGACCAGACCGCCGAATTCAACGCCGCGAACTTGTTGTCGCCCGCCGGAATGACGGTCGCGAAGTACTTCTTGACGATCTCGGGATGAAGCTTGAGCGCGGTGTCCATGTCGCAGAACAGGACGCCGTCCTTCTCGAGATCCTCGCGGATCGAATGATAGACGACTTCCGATTCGTACTGCGCCGAAACGCCCGAGAGGAACTTGCGCTCGGCTTCAGGGATGCCGAGGCGATCGAAGGTTCGCTTGATATCCTCGGGGACGTCGTCCCACGAGCGCTCGGTGCCCTCGGTCGATTTTACGAAATAGTGCAGATCGTCGAAATCGATCTCGTTCAGCAGAGCGGTATCGCCCCAAGCCGGCATCGGCTTTTCGCGAAAGAGCTCGAGAGCCTTGAGCCGGAAGGCAAGCATCCATTCCGGTTCCCCCTTCATCGAGCTGATGCGCTCGACGATCTCCCGCGTCAGCCCTTTGGCTGACTTGAAGACGTAGCTTTCCTCGGAATCGTGAAAGCCGTGGCGGTAGTCCGCGTCGAGCGCGGCTGGGGTGACCTTCGCTAATTCGGTGGCCATGCCCCAAGGCTACGGGCCCGAGCCGCGATAGTCAAGATATTCCAGAGGTTTCTTCTTTTTCTCTACGCCGTCAGGCCGGCGTACGCCGAACGATCGGCCGGCAACGGCCGGCCGAGGTGGAAGCCCTGGGCGAGCGGCGCGCCGCAATCTTCGAGGAAGGCGAGGTGTGCATCGTTCTCGATCCCGGTTCCGACGACGCTGAGTCCGCGCTCTCCGCCCCAGGCAACGATTCTCTTGATCGATTCTTGGTCGGCCGGCTTGCTGAAGATCGTTCCGATGTCGGCCATCAGACCGCGCGCGATCTTTAGCCCGTCCACGGGGAGGACGCCGCGCCCGATGGTCTCCGGGGTCACGCGGGAGGTCTCGTCGACGACGATCTTGATGCCGCGTTCGCGTAGCGAGGCGATCGTCCGGGCAGCCTCGGCCTGTGTTTCGAAGTAGGTCGACTCCGCGATCTCAATGGCCAGGCGCTGCGGCAAGAGGTGGCTCTTGGCGAGGGCCAGATCGACGGTCGCGATGAGTTGGGGGTGAAGCAGCTCGCTCTTGGAGAGGTTGACGCCGACGTCGCCGTGCGTCCAGCGGTTGCATTGAACGCAGGAGCGAGAGAGCACCCAGTTGCCGATGGCGAGGATGTTGCCCGTCTCCTCGGCGACGGGGAGGAACTCGGCGGGTTCGACCCAGCCCAGTTGCGGGCTGTCCCAGCGCAGCAGCGCCTCGTATCCGCTGACGACTTTCTTCTTCAGGTCGAAGATCGGTTGGAAGAAGAGGAGCAACTCGTCACCCTTGACGGCGCTCGGGAGTGCTCTTTCAATCGCGCGAAACCGTTCGTTCCGTTGCATCGTCATCGTAGTACCTCACTGTACAAGCTGGTCTGGAACCTCCGTGTTCCAGCCTGGTTTCGGCTCACGGGCGGAAGCCGCGATACATAACCTATCGGCGGCGTGGCCTTAGTATGAAGGCCGGCGCCGTAAAGAATTCCGAACATTGGAAGCGCCCGCGAGCGGCTAAATGAAATGCGCGAAAAGCTACGTAAAGCGCGCGTCAAGCAAGTGTCAAGCGCGTGCGTTGTCGACGAAAACGAAAAGAGTTCGCGGGGGCCCGGCCGGCGGCTTCTGCAGCCGGACGGACCGTAGGGCGAGAGCGGCGAGCCGCCCGTTCGCGGCAGCTTTGGACCTCCGGCGGGGCGACGTGTAGCCGAAGTCCTTTACAGGGGGGGAGCTAGGGGCTATCATCTTCGACGGACCCTTGGGCGGTTATGCTTCCTTAGGGTTCCGAAGCGCATGCGCTTCGAGGAACCTGAGGGACGGCACGCCCTACGTGCCATCGCGGCAGGCCGCTCGCGTAAGTCTAGACGGAAGCTCGGATAGAACGCCAGTAAGAGCATGTCGAAAGGTCGGGGACGCAAGTGCACCGCACGCGCCAGCCGACGTAGCCTGGAGGTGGGATTTCCCAACCAAACGAGGAGACCAGGAAAAATTGGATGCACGCGGGACCCATATCATCTGCGAGCTGTCTGGGTGCGATCCCCACATCTTGACTGATGTCGAACTCGTTCGCGACGTCATGATCGCGGCCGCCAAAGAGGCGAACGCCGAGATTTTGAAGGTCGCGTTTCATCGTTTTTACCCCCAGGGCGTTTCGGGCGTGGTCGTGATCCAGGAATCGCACCTGTCGATCCACACCTGGCCCGAGTCCGGCTATGCGGCCGTCGATTTTTACACGTGCGGAGACCACACCGACCCCTGGCGGGCCTGCGAATACGCGGCGCAGAAGCTCGGGGCATCGAGCATGTTGACGACGGAGATCAAGCGGGGGATTGCCTCGACGAACGGGCAATACACGCACGTCGTTCACGAGCACGCCGGACGCTCGCTCGCGAAGATTTCGGCGTAATCCCGCGTGCCGCTCGGCGGCACTGGTTCCACGAGAGGCTCCTCAAACTTGGCACGTTCTACCCTGACGTGGATGCGGCTCGGCGCCGCAGCCACGCTGCTCCTTGCTGCCGCCGCAGCCTGCTCGAAATCGACCGGTTCCGCGGTCTCATCGCCGACGGCGGTGCCGAGCGGGGCCACCGCCTCGCCGACCACGACGCCGACACCGGCGACGTTCGGCGTCGCATATGTGCCCGACGGCGGCAACGGCGGGGCTTTCCACGGCATCCAGGTCGTGCATTTCGAGGATACGACGGCCAATCTGCTGCCCTCGCCGGCCTTCTCGGCCTCGCCGGCGACGGTCGCGTTTCCGGCGCCGGTCGGTCCGCTCGCGTTCGCCGCGGACGGCACGGTCGCGGTCGCTGCGCTCGGCGGCGGCTCGGCCTACACGCAGATCCAGGGAATATTCGGTGTTCCGTACGCGAATCTCGTGCCCTCGGGGCCGACGTACCTGACGAGCGTGCCGCCGTCGCCGACCGCCGCTCCCAGCGTCACGCCGCCCGCGACCGCCGCCCCGACATCGACGCCGGAGGCCGACGCGATCGTCGGCGATGTCCGCGGCATCTCGGTCTTCGGCTCGAGCACGGCCGCCGTCGCGCTGCTGCAGGGCAATCCGGCCGGATTGCTCGGCGTCAGCTCGCTGACCCAGATCCCGCCGCAGTTCTCCGGCTTCTACTCCTTTAGCGCCGCGGGCGGGCTCGCGACGCCGGTTCCCGGAGCGCACAACTTCATCGTGACGGCGCCCGTCGCGGCGGGGAGCACCGACACCGTCGGCAACGCGATCCAGGGCAACGCGCTGATCCGCGGCGTGGATCTGGTCTCGCTGCAGATCACGGTCGTCAACACCGGCTACGGATTCCGCATCATGGCCGAGAACCCGAACCTCGGGAACAACCCGGCCTCCGCCAATCAGCGCGGTCACGGCGCGATGGCGTTTTCGCCGACCGATCCCACACGCGCGCTGATCGCGCAGGCGCCGGGCCCCAACGACGTGACGCTGCTGACCGGCCTCCCTTCGGCGATCACCGTCGCGTCGACGATCACGCTGCCCTCGCGGCCGCACGCGCTCGCGATCGCGACCGGCGGGGCGCTGGCCGTCATCGGCACCGACAACGGCTACTACGTGCTCAACGGCATCAACACGGGCACGCTCGCGACCCTCGTGCAGACTTCACCCGGAATCTACGCAACGACGGGAACGGCTTCGCCCGCGAACCAGCCGACCTACACCGGCGCCGACGGCCTCACGCACAACCTCGTGAACATCACCTCGGTCGGGTTCTCCGTGGACGGGAAGTATCTGGCCCTGCTCGGTTCGCAGATCGCGAATTCGCCGGGCGGCGGCACGGGCGCGACGCTTGTCGCGCTGCCGTTCAACCAGACGGTCGGCGCTTCGGCGACGCCCGCGCCCACGAACACGACGATCCCGCCGCAGAGCTTCACCCAGAACAACATCTTCACGCCGCAAGTCGATCAAGACCTCATGGTCGTTCGCTAGGCGGTATGCCGAAGACCAAACATTGGCAATGGTACGTCGAAGAGTTTGCGGAGGGCGAGCAGCACCACCACGCGATTGAAGAGACGTACTACGCAGGGCGGACGGCCTTCCAACAGGTCGCCGTTCTGCGCACGGCGGCCTTCGGGAAGATGCTCGTCCTCGACGGCGACACGCAGAGCTCGCAGGCCGACGAGCGCATCTATCACGAGAGCCTGGTCCATCCGGCGCTCGCCGCGATCGACGACCGGCGCGAGATCCTGATCCTGGGCGGCGGCGAGGGCGCGACCCTGCGCGAGGTCCTGCGCCGCGGCGACGTCGGGCGCTGCACCATGGTCGATATCGACGGCGAGGTCGTCGAGCTCTCGCGCCGCTTCTTGCCCGAGTGGTCGGCCGGCGCCTTCGAGGACCCGCGCGCGCGCCTGGTCATCGGCGACGCGCTCGCGTTTCTCGCGAAGGAGACCGGGACGTACGGCGCCGTCATTTCCGACTTGACGGAACCGCTCGAAGACTCGCCCTCGAATCCTTTGTTCTGCGAAGCGGTGTTCCAAGATATCAAGCGGTGCCTCGCACCCGGCGGCATCTACGTGCTGCAAGCGAGTACCGCCGGCTTTCACAACATGCGATTGCACGCGAAGATGTCCCGTACGCTGCGCCGCCACTACCGCTTCGTCCGGTCGTTCTACGCGCACGTGCCCGCGTTCGACAACGACTGGGCGTTCCTCGCCTGCAGCGATGCCGTCGACGTCGCCGCGCTCGACCCGGCGCGCATCGACGCGTACGTCGCTGGTCTGCGCGGTGAGAGCTATTTCTACGACGCCCAAACGCACCGGCGCATCTTCAGTTTGCCGCTGTACCTGCGGCGCGAACTGGAAAAGGATGGAGAGACGTTTTGAGCACGCCGTCAGAGTACGATGTCGAACTCGCGAAGCGAACCTGGGACAAGGAACGCGCTCACTTCGTCGAGATCCTCGATCTGCGCCTCGAGCACGTCGGTCGCGGCACGGCGCGCATGCGGATGCCCTTCCGCATGGAAGTGACCAACGCCATGGGCGCGATCCACGGCGGCGCGATCGTGAGCCTCTCCGACACGTGTTTCTATATCGCGCTCGCCTCGCTCTACGGACGCGATCAAGAGACGGCGACGGCGTCGCTTTCGTGCAGCTTCCTCGCGCCCGCGCTGCCGCCGCACGATCTGATCGCCGACGCCGTCGTGCTCAAGCCTGGCAAGCGGATCGTGTACGGTGAGGTGCACGTCCGCAGCGGCGACAAACTCGTCGCGCACGCGACTCTGAGCTTCGTCAACACCAACCGCGACCGCCGGTGAGCGAACCGTTGCGCCGGACGGCGCTGTACGCGGAGCATCGCGCGCTCGGCGCTCGCATGGTCCCGTTCGGCGGCTTCGAGATGCCCGTGCAATATGCGAGCGTGCTCAAGGAGCATGACGCGGTGCGCAAGCGCGCGGGGCTCTTCGATCTCTCGCACATGGCGCAGTTCGAGCTGCGCGGCGACGGCGTGGCCGAATGGGCCGATCGCTTGACGATCAACGCGGTCGGCACGATGAAGCCGTTTGCGGCGCGGTACAACGTCTTCTGCAACGAGCGGGGCGGCGCGCTCGACGACGTGCTGTTCTACCGTTTACCGGAGCGCTGGCTGCTCGTCGTCAACGCGTCCAACGCGCAGAAGATGTGGCAGTATTTGCTCGAGCAGAACGACCGGCCCGACGTCCGGCTCGATAATCTGCACGGCGTGCGCGCGCTGATCGCGGTGCAGGGGCCGCGCGCCGTCGAGATCGTGGCGCCGCTCTGTGACGGCGACGTGCGCGCGATGAAGTACTATTCGTGCGCCGAGGGCCACATCGGCGGGATCCCCGCCGTCATCGCGCGCACCGGCTACACCGGCGAGGACGGCTACGAGCTGTTCGTCGATGACGCGGCCGCCCCCGAGCTGTGGCGAACGCTGCTGGCGGCCGGCGCCGCGGCCGGGCTGGAGCCGGCGGGCCTGGGCGCGCGCGACATCTTGCGCCTGGAGGCCGGCATGCCGCTCTACGGTCACGAGATGGATGAAGAGATCACGCCGGTCGCGGCCGGCCAGGCCTGGGCGCTCAAACTGAACAAACCCGCGTTCGTCGGCAAGGACGCCCTCGCGGCGCAGTTGGCCGAGGATCGTTACGCTCGGATCGCGGGGCTCGTGCTGGCGGGCCGCGTCCCGGCGCGCGCCGGGTATCGCGTGTTTCTGGGAGACGCGGACGCCGGCGAGGTGCGCAGCGCTTCTCTGGCGCCCTCCGTCGAGAACCGGCAGATCGCGACGGCGCTCGTCGCGAAGGAGGCCGCCGTCGCCGGAACGGAACTCACGGTCGAAATCCGGGGCGTGCGTCACGCGGCGCGTGTCGTTGCCTTGCCCTTTTATAAACGGCCCTGATCGAAGAGGAACAGATGTCGCGACCTGAAGGTTTGCTCTATAGCAAAGATCACGAGTGGGTGAAGATCGAAGGCGATGTCGCCACGATCGGCATCACGGATTACGCGGAGAACTCGCTCGGCGACATCGTGTACGTGGAGCTGCCGCGGATCGGCGCCGAGGTCGCGCAGTTTGGAAACATCGGCGTCGTTGAATCGGTGAAGGCGGTCTCGGAACTGTTCACGCCGATCGGCGGCGAAGTGCTCGAAGTGAATCCCGTGCTGGAAACGGATCCGGCGGCCGTCAACCGCGAGCCGTTCGGCGAAGGCTGGATGTTCAAGGTGCGTGTCAAGGACGCTTCCGAACGCGCGAACTTGCTCTCAGCCGCCGAGTACGCGCTCGTCGCGGGGGACTAGGCCCACCTTATAGGCCGAACGTATGGGCCGGAAGGCCCGAATTGCGGCTCCCCTTGGACTCACCGGGCGCCGGTTTGGTGCGCGTATCGTTAGAAGCGGCAACGACGGAACGTTATTTCGCCGATCGTCTTCGATCGATTGAAGGCCGACATCACACGAACGCCAGGACAACCGCCCCACACGGGCCCGTCGCATATCGCGCCGGCCCATTTTCGCCGTACACGAGGCAGCATGAAGTCACTGAAATTTTTCCCGGCGATCCTCGCACTAGCGATCGCCGCGGGGTGCGGTGGAGGAGGCGGCGGCACAACCACGCCGCCCGCCCCGACCCCGACCCCGACGGTCAGCCCGACGCCGAGCCCCACCCCGGGCCCGACCTCTACGCCGCAGACGCTGACGCTGAACCAAACCGCCCTTTCGTTCTTGGCCTTATCGCCGACGCAGACCGTCACCGCGGCCGAGAGCGGCTACTCCGGCGTCTTCACCGTCGTTCAGACGACGTGCGCGGGCATCGCGAGCGTAACGCCGACCCCCGGGACCGGGCCGAGCCAGGTCTTCACCGTGACGCCGGTAGCGGCCGGCGGACCATGCACGGTCACGATCAGCGACACGCACGCGCAGTCGAAGTCGTTCACGGTCACCGTCACGACCACGACCATCGGAGGCCACTAGTATGAACACGCGTGATTCACTCTCCACCGGCCTCCGCATCGCCGCAGTCGGCATCACCGCAGCGCTCCTGAGCGCGTGCGGCGGACGTTCCGGCAGCGGCCCATTACCAAACGCCTCGAACAACTCGCACAACTCGGGTACGGCGCTCGTCAAGTTCCACATCGTCGTCCCCGCGGCCGCGCCGAAGATTGCAAGCTCCAGCGTGCGCAAGCCCAACTACGTCGCGAGCACGACCGCGTCGGCTACGGTTACCGTGCTGCCCGGCCCGGTGAGCGCAAGCTGCACCGTCTCCGCCGGCTCTTGCGACGGAACGGTCAGCGCTCCGATCGGTTCGGACACATTCACGGTCTCGCTGTACGGCGTTAACCCGCCTGCGAACTTGCTCTCGCAAGGCACCACGACGAAGACGATCGTCGCGGGCACCGCAAATTCGGTCAACGTCACGTTCAACCCGGTCGTCGCGACGGTGTCCTTCGTTCCGGGTCCCCTCTCGCCCGAGCTGACGCTCGGAACGGCCGGGACCGCGCATCTGACGGTGCGCGCCGTGGACGCCGACGGAAATATCATCGTGGGCCCTGGCAACTTCGTCGACGGGAGCGGGAACGCGCTGACGTTCGGCGCGACCGTGACGAACGACGCTGGGAGCGCGACCGCGTTTGGCGCGGTCACGGGGACCGCGGCGGCACCCGGTGACACCATCGCGTTAGCTTACACCGGCGCAGTGCCGGCTTTCGGGGCAACGCTGACGCCGACGATCGCTAGCGGCTCGGGGACGCCGACGTTACTCGCAACGTCGGCTGCGCCATTCAAGGCGACCGGCACGCAAGTGACAGAAACGGCGGCGGCCGGTACGCCGCTCGGGCTCGCGCTCGATCCGTCGGCAGCCGGGCAGGTTTGGTACGGCGCCGGCGACGGCGGGATCAACGCGCTGCTGGCGCTCAGCCCTGCGCTCAACGGGGTGACCCCGGGCTTCCCGGTGTATGCTGCCGCGGACGCCACGGATGGCGCGGTATTTTTCACCGATTGGGGCACGAATGCCGACACGGTGGACCAGCCAACGCCCGCGGCCATCGATCGAGTCGACCTAACGACCCATGCGGTAACCCAGACGACGTTGGGAGCGGGCTACACCAACGCCGTTCCTGAGAGCATCATCTACGATGCTACCGGCGTCTGGTTCGCCGAGCGCGGATTCATTCTCGGCGGTACCGGCGGCCTGCCGCCGACCGGCGCGGTGAGCGCGATCGGAAAATTGAACCCCGGCACGTCGGTGATCACGCAGTACAATGTGCCGGGCAACCCGTACGGCCTCGTAATAGGGCCGGACAGCAACATCTGGTTCACGGAAGACTGGAACGACAAAGTCGGCGTGCTCTCAACGGCCGGGACGTTGTTGCACGAGTATCAGCTGAGCGGTTTCACCGGTTCGTTTGCCAACTCCGCAAAGGGCATCGCCTCCGATGGGACCACCAACCTCTGGGTCGCGACGCAGGCGGGCAGCCAAATCGTCCAGATCGTCGCGGCCGACGGTTCGCACACGGACTACGCCCTTCCCGATGGGACCTACCCAATCAACCTCGTCTGGGTTCCGTCGCTCGGGGGCAAGCCTCGCCTCGTGTTCACGGAGAGCGGGACGGGGAGCATCGGCATCCTGGACACGACGCACCTGACGCCGGTACAAGCGCCTGGGTACGTCAGCCCCGTAACCACGGGCCTGACCGAGATCCAGCTTCCGAGCGGTGCCGCCTCGACGCCCACCGGCATCGTGGCCGATGGCACCGGCGGCTTCTGGGTGACCGAAGCCGGGAGCGGCAAGATCGCCCACGTCACCGGGTTCTAAACCCAACCACCGACCACGCGGCACAGGGCGCCCGTTTCGCGAACGCGAACGGGCGCTCTGTTCGTTACGAACGCCGTGCGACGAGAGAGCGTACTCAAACGTACCGCCGAAGGCGCAATCACCCGAAATCGCTCAGGCACAAGAATCTCGCACGGCCGACTCTGGAGAGCGTCGAGCATCGCTCGGCCACCGAAGGGGCAGACGGGGCCATGGCCCCGTGAAACTCTCAGGTACCAAGGACAGAGGGGTGGATCCACGAGCGCATCCGGCGCTCGAACCCTTGCCTTGGAGGTACCGTGGAGAACACCCAGCGGCTCGGCGAGTTCGTGCAGCGGCACATCGGGCCTTCGGCCTCGGAGTGCCGGGAGATGGCCCGCGAGCTCGGCTTTGATTCGCTCGACGAGCTGATCGCGGCCGCGGTGCCGCCTTCGATCGCGCTCGGCGCGCCGCTCGATCTTCCCGCGGGGCTCAGCGAGGCCGAGACGCTGGCCGAACTGCGCGCGCTCGCCGCGAAGAACCAGGTGTTTCGATCCTTCATCGGCCAGGGCTATTACGGCACCTACACGCCGAGCGTGATCCTGCGGGGCGTCCTCGAGAACCCGGCCTGGTATACGGCGTACACGCCCTATCAGCCGGAGATCTCCCAAGGGCGCCTCGAGGCGCTGCTCAACTTCCAAACGATGGTCGCCGACCTGACCGGTCTGCCGATCGCGAACGCCTCGCTGCTCGATGAAGCGACGGCCGCCGCCGAAGCGATGACGCTGTTGCTGCGCCATGCCAAGGCCGGCGCGCGCACGTTCGCCGTCTCGGCCGATTGCCATCCGCAAACGCTCGCCGTCGTGCGCACCCGCGCGGAGTGCCTGGACATCCGCATTCGGATCGCGGACGGCGCGCCGCTCGGTGAGGACGTGTTCGGGCTCTTGCTGCAGTACCCGGGATCGACCGGCGAGATCGCCGATCCGCGCGCGCTCGTCGCCGACGCGCGCGCCCGCGGCATCAAGGTCGCCGTCGCGGCCGACCTGTTGAGCCTGACGCTGCTGACGCCTCCCGGGGATTGGGGCGCCGACGTCGCCGTCGGCACGACGCAACGCTTCGGCGTGCCGTTCGGCTACGGCGGGCCGCACGCGGCCTATCTGGCCTGCCGCGACGAGCTCAAACGCACGATGCCGGGGCGGCTCGTGGGCGTCTCGGTCGATGCGCACGGCCGCGCGGCCTATCGCCTGGCGCTGCAGACGCGCGAGCAGCACATCCGCCGCGAGAAGGCGACGAGCAACATCTGCACGGCGCAAGTCCTACTCGCCGTGATCGCGGGCATGTACGGCGTCTACCACGGTCCGGACGGCCTGCGCGCGATCGCAACGCGCACGCACCGGCGCGCCGCGGTGCTCGCCGAGGGCCTGAGGCGGTTGGGCCTTCCCGTTCCCACGCGCGCGTTCTTCGATACGATCGCCGTGGGAACGGGCAGCGCCACTCAGGCGGTGCACGCGCGCGCGGCCGCGGCACGCGTTAACCTGCGGCGCATCGACGACGCGACCGTCGGCATCTCCGTCGACGAAACGACGACCGACCGCGACATCGAAGCGCTCTGGGCGATCTTCGCCCCCGGCGCGCTCGCGCTTGACTATGCGTGCGTCGACCGGACCGCGCCGGACGCGCTCCCGGCCCAGCTGCAGCGTGCCGGCGACTTCATGACGCATCCCGTCTTCCACCGCTACCGCTCCGAGACCGAGATGATGCGCTACCTGCGCGCGCTCGCCGATAAGGATCTCGCGCTCGATCGCACGATGATTCCGCTGGGCTCGTGCACGATGAAGTTGAACGCCGCGACCGAGATGCTCGCGATCACCTGGCCCGAGTTCGCGCAGATTCACCCGTTCGCGCCGCCGGAGCAGGCGGGCGGGTACCGCGAGCTGATCGCCTCGCTCGAGGCCATGCTCTGCCGCGTCACCGGTTACGATGCGGTCTCGCTGCAGCCGAACTCCGGGGCGCAAGGCGAGTTCGCGGGGCTGCTGGCCATTCGCGCCTATTACCGCAGCCGCGGCGAAGCCGAACGCAACGTCGTGCTGATCCCGAAATCCGCGCACGGCACGAACCCGGCCTCGGCCCAAATGGCGGGCTTCGAGGTCGTCGTGGTCGAGTGCGACCCGCAGGGGAACGTCGATCTCGTCGATCTGCGCCGCAAGGCCGAGCAGCACCACGAGCGGCTCGCCGCGCTGATGGTGACCTACCCCTCGACGCACGGCGTGTTCGAAGAGGCGATCGTCGACATCTGCGCGCTGATTCACGAACACGGCGGCCAGGTCTACGTCGACGGCGCGAACCTCAACGCTCTCGTCGGCCTCGCGGCGCCGGCCGCGTTCGGCGCCGACGTCTCGCATCTCAACCTGCACAAGACGTTTTGCATCCCGCACGGCGGAGGCGGCCCGGGCGTCGGCCCGGTCGCCGTCCGCAAGCATCTCGCGCCGTTCCTGCCCTCGGCCGCCGCCCCGGGCGAGGCCGATTCGGCGCCGGTCGGGCCCGTCAGCGCCGCGCCGTTCGGCAGCGCGGGGATCCTGCCGATCTCCTGGGCTTACATCCGGCTCATGGGCGGCCCAGGGCTCACCGAGGCAACGAAGGTCGCGATCCTGAGCGCGAACTACATCGCCCGTCGCCTGGCGGACCATTTTCCGGTGCTGTATACAGGGCGCGGCGGCCTCGTGGCCCACGAGTGCATCCTCGACCTGCGGCCGATCAAGGATCGCACCGCGATCAGCGTCGACGACGTCGCCAAGCGCCTCATGGACTACGGCTTCCACGCGCCGACGATGTCGTTCCCGGTCGCGGGCACGCTGATGATCGAACCGACGGAGAGCGAATCGAAAGCGGAACTCGATCGTTTTTGCGAAGCGATGATCGCGATCCGCGGCGAGATCCGGGCGATCGAAGACGGGCGCTCCGACCCCGCGGACAACGTCCTGCGCAACGCGCCGCACACGGCGGATGCGCTCCTGGGCGAACGCTGGCCGCACCCCTACTCCCGCGAGCAGGCGGCCTATCCCGTCCAGGCCCTGCGCTCCCGCAAATACTGGCCGCCCGTCGCGCGCATCGACAACGCCTACGGCGATCGCAACCTCGTTTGCAACTGTCCGCCCGTTGAAGACTACCAGGAGGAGCGAACGCTCGTTTGATTTCCCGACCCTCGCAGATCGGGGGTGCGGTTTCCTTCTTGGGGAGGCTTGTTAGAATAGGAGAAAGGGGTGTCGAAACGGCACCCGCTCCTTTCGGGAAGCGTACGATGCGGATCAAGTATGAAGTCTCGGCCGGGGGGCTTGTCCTCCGGCGGAATGGTGCATCTTTTGATGCGCTCCTGATCGGCCGCGGGCAGCCCCGCGTCTGGTCGCTCCCGAAAGGGCACGTCGAACCGCGCGAGACCCACGAGCAGGCCGCCCTGCGCGAAGTGCGCGAGGAGACCGGTTGCTGGGCCGAGATCATCACCAAGCTCTCGGACATCTCGTACTGGTTCTACCTGAACGGCCGCAAGCACAAGAAGGCGGTCCACTTCTATCTGATGCGCTATCTCTCGGGTGACACGGCGAACCACGACCACGAGGTCGACGAGGCCGCCTGGTTCGAGATCAAGGCGGCCAAACGCGCCCTGAAGTACGTGAACGAGAAGCGGCTGGTCGATCTGGGCCTCGAGGCCCTGGCCGCTCTCGAGATCGATCCGTTCGCGGAACCCGGGGAGGCGGCCATCTCCAATCCCGTCGCGAGGGAAAGCCGGGGCCGTTGACCATCGAGGACGACGTCCGTACGCTGCGCGTCTCACTCGACGTCTTCGATGGCCCGCTTGACTTGCTGCTGAGTCTGGTGCGGGGGCACCAGCTCGACATCGCCACCGTCCCGCTCGCGACCGTCGCGCAGCAGTACTTCGACTACATCGAGCTGATGGAAGCGCTCGACGTGGAGCTGGCGGCCGAGTACCTCGTCATCGCGGCCACGCTCGTCTTCCTGAAGTCCAAATCGCTCCTGCCGCCGATCCCGGCCGAGCTCTTGCCCGAGGGCGCGGAGACGGCCGAGGAAGTCGAAGAGCATTTGCGCCGGCGCCTGATCGCATACTCGCGGTACAAGGGTGTCGCCGAGGAGCTGCGCGGTCGCTCGCTCGAGGCCGCGTCGTTCTATTACCGCGATGCGGGCGACCCGGGGACCGACATCGTCCAGCGCTACCGCATCGACGCCGTCCGCCTGGCCGGCGCCCTGCTCGCCGCGCTGCGCGCCGTCAAGCCGGAGAAACGGACGATCGCGCGCGAACGTTTATCCCTTGCGCAGCAGATGTCGTTCGTGGCGCGCGTCGTTCGCGATCGCGGCCGCATCGATTTCCTCGAACTCTGCGCGGATTACGATCGCGATGGGATCATCGTGACGTTCCTCGCGATCCTCGAACTGATCCGGCAGGGCCGCCTGGCCGCCGTCCAGGCGGGGCCCGCGCAAGCCTTGACCTTGCTCCTTCCGGAAATGGACCATGCCGGCACCAACTGACCTGCTGACCACCGAAGAGCCCGGGAACGAACCCGAAAACGAACCGGGCGTCGAAGCCACCGAAGCCACCGAAGCCGGCGAAGCCGGCGAGGCCGCGACGCAGCCGGAGCTGCTCGAAACGGGCTCGTTGCAGCGTTCGATCGAAGCGTTGCTGTTCGTCGCGAGCGAATCGCTCTCGATCGATCGCCTGGCGAAGCTCACGCACGCCTCGCACGTCGAAGTCGCCGAGACGCTCGCGAAGATCCAAGCGGATTTCGCGGAACGGGGGATCGTCGTGCGCGAGATCGCGGGCGGCTATCGCTTCGCGAGTTCGCCTGCGGCCCGCGACGTGGTCGAGGCCTACCTGTTGCCTCCCAAGACGAACCTTTCGCCCGCCGCCCTGGAGACGCTCGCGATCGTCGCGTACATGCAGCCGGTGACGAAGGCCGAACTCGAGGGCGTGCGCGGGGTGAACGTCGACAGCGTCGTCTCGACGCTGCTCGACCGGCGCTTCATCAGCGAAGCCGGCCGGCGGGATACGCCGGGACGCCCGATGACCTTCAAGACGACGCCTGAGTTCCTGGAATCGTTCGGCTTGCGCTCGCTTGCTGAATTGCCGCGTGTCGATCTAGAGAAGGAGATGCCCGTCGCGCTTACGCTTGGGCTCCCGGAAGCGGCCGATGCCGCGGCGAATACGAAGCCTGATGAGGGATAGTGGATAACGACGAAATTTGGGCCCAGGTCAACGAGAACGCGCAAACCGTCGCCGTGGCGCGGGAATTGGTGCAGCCCGGCGAGAGCTTCTCGCTGACGCCGGATCAGCAAGCCGCGATCGAATCGATCTCGCAAGGGCTCGCCGCCGGCACGTTCGAGTTCTTATTGAAGGCGCCGACAGGTTCGGGCAAGACCGAGGTCATGATGCGCGTCGCGCTCGGCGAAGCGCTGCGCAGCGGCGGATACGTCTGCCTGATCGCGCCGACGCGCGACCTCGTGCGCCAGGACTGCACCTATTTTCGCGACCGGCTCGAGGACACGGGCTTGGGCATCGCGGAGATCCACGGCGGCATCGCTCCCGGCGAGCGGCGCGACGCGATCGAGGGCATCCGCAGCGGCGAGGTGCGTTTCCTGATCGGTAGCGCGATGATGATTTCGAGCGACGATCTGTGGGACGTGCTCGACCGCAGCGCGCTCACCATCGTCGACGACGTGAACGCGTTCGACGAGCGCGAACATCTGCGCTTGCTGGAAGATCTCGACTGCCCGTTGCTGTTCGCTTCCGCCACGCCGAACGAGCTGCGTACGTTCCTGAGCCGCGTCGGCGCGTTCGACAACATGGTCACGATGGCGGCGATGCCCTTCGACGTGCTGCCGACGACGGTGCACAAGATCTCGGGCGTCTGGGGCGAGCCGCCGACCGAGCAGCTCGCGCGTGCCGATCTGTTGATCCGCGATCATCTTGCGCGCGGCTCGCGCATCTTCGTGATCGGGCGCACGCGCGGAGACGTTCCCAAACTCGCATCGCGGCTCGAGGAGCGCTATAACTTGCCGGTGCAGCAACTGCGCGGCGACATGGCGGATTCCGCCGAGCAGCGCAAACGCTATCGGCGCAAGGGGATCAGCGTGCACGGCTCGCAGACGCGCATCGAAAGCATGCGCGCGTTCACCGACGTCGCCCCCTCGATCCTGGCCGCGACGAACTTGATCGGCAGCGGGCTCGACATTCCGGCCGCCGATCTGATCGTGATCACCGATGCGGACGCCTTCGGCGAATCCGAGGTCGAGCAGTTGATCGGGCGCGTCGGGCGCCGCGAACGCCCCTCGGATGCGGTGCTGGTCACCGAGACGACGTTCGAGAAGAACCCTTCGCGCAGCATGTCGTCGGGGCGGGCGCTTTCGTTCGGGCCGCGCGGATCGCGTGGACGGTCGCTGCGCTTCCGGCGATGACGTTCGACACGCTGGCGGATGCCTACGACCGGCACCGCATCGGCTACTCCGACGAACTCTACGAAGCGATCGTAGGCTACGGCCTGAGCGCGGGCAGCCGCGTTCTCGATCTCGGTTGCGGCACGGGCATCGCGAGCGCCGCGCTCACGGAGCGCGGCATGGCCGTGACGGGAGTGGATATCTCCGAGCCGATGCTCGCTCACGCTCGCCGGCGCGTCCCGGCCGCGACGTTCGTGCACGGCTCGGCCGACGATCTGCAGTTTCCCGATGCGAGCTTCGACGGCACCGTCAGCGCGCAGGCCTTCCATTGGTTCGATGCCTCGAAAGTGCTCGACGAGGCCGCGCGGGTCGTACGGCCCTACGGCGTCGTCGCGATCTGGTGGAAGACGATCCTGCACGGCGATAGCGTTCGCATGCTGCGCGAAGAGGTCGGCAACGAGATTGCGGAGCCCATTCCGATCCCCGAGGATCTCATCGGCGAGTCGTTCGCGGCGTTCGACGATGCGCCGCTGGTCGATCGGCGTTTGCGCGTGATCCCGTGGCAGGCGACGATGCGCGTCACGGATTTCATCGGCTACGAGGCTAGCCGCGCCCGGGCGAGAGCGCGCTTCGGCGAGCGGATTCCCGAATATCTCGAGCGCCTCGCCGCTCGGTTGGGCGATCCGCTTGCGCCGCTCGACGTCGGTTACGTGCAATACCTGTATCTTGGGAAGGTTCGCCCGCGGTGATGCGGATCGGCCTGCACGTCCCCGTCGAAACGGGCTACGATGCGGCCGTCGCCTACGCACGTTCGCTCGGCGCCGAAGCGATGCAGTTCTTCGCCGGGAATCCCAAGACGTATCGCACGACCGCGTTCGATCGCCCCAGCCTCGAGCGCTTTCGCGAGTTGCGGGCGGAGCATGGCCTGGACCCGGCCGTCATCCACACCTCCTATCTGATCAACCTCGCGAGCGAAGATCCCAAGATCGCCGCGAATTCGCTGCGCTTGCTGAAGAACGATCTCGCGTTCGCCGGCGCGGGCGGCGTGCGCTACGTGAACACGCACTTGGGCTCCTACGGCAAGCGGCCGCGCAGCGAGGGTTTCGCCAAGGTCGTGTCGGCGCTCGAAGCGGCGCTCGCCGAGATTCCGCCCGATGTGGCACTCGTGCTGGAAAACTCGGCGGGCGCGGGACAACTCTGCGGCGGGACGATCGAAGAGCTCGGCGAGTTCATGCGCGCGCTCGGCCATCCGCAGCTCGGCATCTGCATCGACACGGCGCACGCCTGGGCCGCCGGTTACGAGATCGATGCGAAGGCGGGCGTCGACCGCTTCGTCGATCTCGTCGCGCGCGAGATTTCGTTCGAGCGGCTGGGGCTCTTCCATTTCAACGACACGCAGATCGCGCTCGGCGCGCATCGCGACCGGCATTGGCACATCGGCGAAGGGTCGATCGGTTTCGAGGGCTTCCGCGCGCTGCTCGCGCATCCGGAACTGCAAGGCAAGACGGCGATCCTCGAGACGCCGGGTACCGAGACCGACGATCGGCGCAACATGGCGTCGATTCGCACGATCCTCGAGGGCGTCGCCGCCTGAGGCGCCGTGATCGTCCATTTCGACATCGACGCGTTCTATGCAAGCGTCGCGCAACTCGACGATCCAACCCTGCGCGGCAAGCCGCTCGCGGTCGCTGGCTCCGGCCGCCGCGCGGTGGTGCTGACGGCATCTTACGAGGCCCGGCCGTTCGGCGTTCGTTCGGCGCTCCCGCTCTATCGCGCGCTCGAGCTGTGTCCGCAATTGGTCGTCGTGCGGCCGAACTTCGCGCGCTATCGCGAACTCTCTCGTGCGGTCTTCGCGATCTTCGAACGTGTCGGGCTCGCGCTCGAAGGGCTTTCGCTCGATGAGGCGTTCGTCGATCTCGGTCCGCGCGAGTTGGAGGATGCCGTCGCCTGCGCCGCCGCGCTGCGCGCCGAGGTTCGCGCGCAGATCGGGCTGACGGTCAGCGCCGGCGTCGCGGCGCAGAAGATGGTCGCGAAGATCGCATGCGATGCGGCGAAACCCGATGGGCTCGCCGCCGTCGCGCCTGGCGGAGAAGCGGCTTACCTCGCGCCGCTTCCGGCCGGACGGCTCTGGGGGATCGGCCCCAAGACGCAGGCGCGGTTGCTTGCCGAAGGCATCGAAACGATCGGAACGCTCGCCGCGCTCGAGGACGATCGGCTCTTCCACATTCTGGGAAAATCCGGCCCGGCGTTGCGCGAGCTCGCTCGCGGGCACGACGACCGCCGGGTGACGCCGGATCGCGAAACGCGTTCGGTCTCGGTCGAAGAAACATTCGATTACGACGAGAGTGACGCTGCGCACTTGCGCGAGTACGTGCGGAGTGCGGCAATGGAAGTAGCCGAACGCCTGCGAAAGCACGGCCTGCGCGGAGCGACGATCGGGATCAAACTGCGCCGGGGCGATTTCTCGACCGTCGTCCGGCAGACGACGCTTGCCGAACCAAGCGACGACGGGGAGACGATCGCAAGTGCCGCCCTGCATTGCTTCGAACGGGCGGAGTTGCGCGGGGCGCCGGTGCGGCTAGTCGGAGTCCGGGTGGCGACACTGGTGGAGGCACCCACCGAGCAACTTTCATTTCTCCTTTAGTTTCCTCTGAGAAAACGGTGGTACTATACCTTGGTGCGACAAAGCTTAGCGTGGCTCACCCTTGCGGCGCTCGTGCTTTCCGGTTGTAACGGGAAGATCAGCACCCCGTCGACCCCCGTCCCGACTGCGACCCCGACCCCAACCCCGACGAGCACGCCGAACCCACTGGCATACACCTGCCCGTCGAGCGATGCGGCGACGTCGGTCGCGCGCGGCGCGGCCGGCTCCCGAGATGCCGTGCGGCGTGCGCCCGCGCGACACGCGGGCGGAAGTTCGGCGGCAACGAGCGGATTGATCGCGGTGAGTTACGACCGGGCGACCGCGCAGCGCTCAACGGCCGCGATCGCGGCGCGCGAGCAGACGCTGGGGGCGAAGTTCGTGCGCGAATTCGATTTCGCGCAGACCGGCGTCGTCACGCGAATTCTCTCAGTCGCACCGGAGAAGGTCGCGAGCTTGACGAGTGCGTTGCGGATGCAAGCCGGCGTGCGCAGCGTCGGGCCGACCGGCGGCCGGCGCTATCCCGCGACCGTCACGACCCCGTACTTCCCGAACGATCCGTACTTCAACGGCTTCACGGCCGCGCAGAACCTGACCGCCGGGAATCCGGCGCCGTCGACGTTCCAGGTCGCGCCGTATGAAGAGAGCGCGCTCGTTCCCGGGCAGTGGGGCATGCACGCGGTTGGGCTCGAGCACGCGTTCGGCTATAGCCGCGCCGGCAACGGAAGCGGTATCGTCGCCAGCAACGCGGTCGGAAACGCCAACGTCAAGATCGCCGTCATCGATACGGGTGAGGATAACGCGCATCCTGAGTTGAGCGGGAAGATCGCGTACCAGAAGTGTTTCATCACGTCGGCCGACGGCTCGACGCAGAGCACCACAAACTTCTCGACCGACCCGACCGGTCACGGAACGGACGTCGCCGGCATTGCCGCCGCCGCGCTCGGGAACGGCGTCGGGTTCGTCGGGGCGGGCGGGAACGCGTCGATCTGGGCCTACCGGGTCTTCCCCACGCCCGACGACAATTGCGCGGGCGCCGAGACGGATGCGGTGTGTTCCGCCTCAACGGCCGACATCGTGTCGGCCATCAACGATGCGATCAATCAGCACGTAAACGTGATCAATCTGAGCCTCGGCGGCGACTCGTGCTCGGGCGGCGTCGACACGGATCCTGCCGAGCAGAACGCGATCGCGGCGGCGCTGGCCGCGAACATCGTCGTGGTTGCTTCGGCCGGAAACGACGGAACGAGCACGCTCGAGGCTCCGGCTTGCATAACGGGCGTGATCGCGGCCGGTGCCTCGGCGCTCGACGACGGCCAGCCGAACGGGACTCGCACTCCGGTCGGCACCGCGTCGGCGCCGGTGGAGTATCTCGCAGGCTACTCCGATTATGGCTCGCCCGGGAAAGCGCTGCACAGCGCTTCCGCGTGGGGCATCCTCGCCCCGGGCGGCGATCCCGTCAACAATACGGACGTGGACGAACTGCATTGGATCGAGAACATCTGGACGACGAAGCCGTTCGACGCCAACTTCGGCGGATCGTGCGACGTGGACTACCCCGGGATCGGCTCCACGGTGGATTGCCGCACGGAGATCGCGGGAACGTCGATGTCCTCGCCGCTGGTCGCAGGCGCCGCGGCGTTGATCATCGCGGCCAATCCCAGCTACCAATCCCCGGCCGCGATGAAGACGCTGCTGTGTCAGACGGCCGACGAAATCAACGAAGTGAACGAGGGTTGCGGACGGCTGAACGTCTATCGCGCGATGGCGGTCGCGCTCGGAGATGGCAGCCCGCCGTAGGTTCTCGCTCGCGCGGAGTCGCAGCTACGCCGCAGATGGAAACGCTGCGCCGCGTCACGGTTCGGACAACGGCCCCCGCTTGGCTCGTGCAAGCGGAGGCCGTTCGGATCGGTGTGGACGTGCTCGTCTACATCTGGGGCGGCGAGCGCCCTCACATCGGCGCGGTCGCCGCGGCGCAGGCGCGCCCGAGCCTGGCGGGCGACGGCTCGACCAGCGCGACGGCATCCGTGCTCGCGTTCCCCGGACACAAAGAGGACGTCGTCGTCAAGACGGTCGCGGAGGCGCTCTCCGCGCGCTTGAACGCGAACGTCGTCGTCACCGCGGGTCTGCATTGGGACAACCTGCAAGCCGAGGGGATCGCGGCGGTCCTCGAGCGCTGCCGCGAAATCACCGAGCTGCTGCTCGCCGCGCTCTAGCGCGTCGAGAGCAAACGCAGATGCGCGCGGCCGCGTGCATCGAGTTCACGCTCTAACCGCGCGAAGGCTTCCGCGCGCGCGTTCGCGCGCAGCGTGCGGCGCGTTTCGAGCTTGCGGCCGAGTTCGGCGTGCAGCCGTTCGAGTGCGTCGCCGCTCGCGTTCGCGAGTTCCGCTTGCAGCGCGCGCAACTGATCGTCGAAGCCCGCCTGCGCTTCGTGCGCGACGGCGGTCTCGAGATCTTGCAAGCGATCGAGCAGCGCGCGCATCTCCTCGACCGTCGGGCGGTCGCCACGCGGAGCCGCGGGCGTACGGGGCGCGGAGGCGCGCGCGGCGCCGCTGCGAACCGTGCGCTGCGCGCGCGGGCGCGCCGCGGCACCGTTGCGCCCCGGCGCATCGAAGCCGGGATAGAGCCGCACGATCGACTTGATCTGTTGGGGGCCCTTCGGCGATTGCAGCCCCTCGGCGATGCGTGCGTCGATCAGGCGCGTTCGCAGCGCCGTGTCGGTGATGATCCGCAGGTGTTCGGGGGATGCGTCCCCCGGCGGCCGGCGTCCGGCCGCAAAGTCATCGGCACGCGCGAGGTCGAGTTCGAGCGCGCGCTGCCAGAGTCGTTCCCGATCTTTCGGCGCCATGCCGCGAGCTTTTCGGTGATCGCCCCGCGGGGCCCCGCGGGGCGGTAAAAGCGGTAGGTATGAACGAACGGGAGCCTGCCGTCACGTCTGGAAGGGAGCCCGGATGGCTTGGCTGACCGCGACGTACTTGATCGATTCGGAACCCGCGCTGATCGAAGCGCGCGCCAATGCGCTCGCGCTGGAGCAGAGCGTCGAGTGTCCGCTCGCGGCGATCGGCGAGCAGTGGATCCTCGATGAGATCGTGGGGCGCGTCGCCGAAATCACGCAGGTCGCGGAGCGCCGCTTCCGGGTCGACGTGAACCTCTCGATCGCGACGACCGGCGGCGAGACGGCCCAGCTCATGAACATGATCTTCGGGAACTGCTCGCTCTGGGACAACGTGCAATTCGTCGGGCTCGAACTGCCGCCGGCGTTCCTCGCGCAGTTCCCCGGTCCGCGCCACGGGATCGCCGGGATCCGCGCGCTGCTCGGTGCGCCGGCACGGGCGCTGACGAGCACCGCGACCAAGCCTCAGGGCCTCTCCGTCGCCGAACTCGCGCGCCTGGTGCGGACGTTTGCCCTGGCCGGCGTCGACATCATCAAGGACGACCACGGGATCTCCGACCAGCCGTATTCGCCGTATGCCGAACGCCTGCAGGCCTGCCAGGCCGCCGTCGTCGAGGCCTCGCGGTCGACCGGCAAGCCGTCGTTCTACGCGCCGAACCTCACCGGCAGCCCGCAGGTGATGCACGAGCGCGCGCGGCTCGCGCGCGAAGCGGGCGTGCGCGTCGTCCTGGTCGCGCCGATGATCGTGGGGTTGCCGGCGTTCCGGGAACTCGTCGACGACTTCCCGGATTTCGTGTATCTCGCGCATCCCTCCGCGGGCGGCACGTCCCGGATCGTGCCGCCGCTATTGTTCGGGCGGCTGTTCCGGCTGTTCGGAGCGGATGCGGCGATCTTCACGAACTACGGCGGCCGCTTCGCCTACCCGCCGGCCGACTGCACGGCGCTGGCCGAGGCCGCGCGCGCGCCTTGGGGCGCCGTGCGCCCGACGCTCCCCGTCCCGGCGGGCGGCATGCTGCTCGAGCGGGTCGACGAACTGCTCGCGTTCTACGGGCCGGACACGATGCTGCTGATCGGGGGCAACCTCCTGATCGCGCGCGACCATCTGCTCGAACGGACGCGCGAGTTCGTCGCCGCCGTCGAGCGGTACGCGTGGAACGCCGCGGTGCCCGCGACGCCTTAGCTCCCGGAGCGAAAAATCACGAGGATCGCCGTCCGTTATATTGACGGCTCGTCCACTCTAGTGGATAATACCTCGAAACGCCCTAGGAGACCGGAATGCCTGAAGCCGCGTTGGCCGTGGTACACGACCTGGACGAATACCGCCGTCGCCGCCGGGAGCAAGCGCAGCTTGCCGCCCCGGCACCGCAACCGATGGTTGCGCCGATGATGTGGTGTTTCGTTTGGATGCCCGTGCCCTACGCCTACGCGATGCCGCGTCCCATGGGCATGAGCTATTGCTAGAGGTGCGCCGGTCTCTCTCGTGAGGGGCGACGGCGAGCCGCCGCTAGGGGCGGCCGAAGACGAGGATCTGGCGACCGTCGTCGGTCAGAATCTGCGACTCCTTCGCACCAGGCGTGGATATTCGCTGGAGCGGCTCGCGCAGCTCTCCGGGGTTAGCCGCGCCATGCTCGGCCAGATCGAGCTCGGCCGGAGCGTCCCGACGATCAACCTGCTGTGGAAGGTCGCGCGGGCCCTCGAAGTGCCGTTCGCCTCGCTGACCGGCGGCCCGCAAGCCCACGGCTCGATCGTGCTCAAGGCGTCCGAATCGAAGGTGCTGGTCTCGCATTCGCGCGAGTTCACGTCGCGTGCGCTGTTCCCGTTCGATAGCCAGCGCAAGGTCGAGTTCTACGAGCTGCGCCTGGTGCCGAAGGGCATAGAAAAAGCCGACGCCCACGCTCCGGGGACCCTTGAAAACCTCGTCGTCAGCAAGGGGACCGTGGAGATCGGCGTCGGCACCGAGCAGCACGTGCTCGAAACGGGCGATGCGATTCTGTTCGAGGCCGACGTCCCGCACCATTACCGGAACGTCGGCCAGATCGAAGCGCTGATGTTCTTAGTGATGACCTACGTGGATCCGATCGGATAAAAATAGCCGCTCGATAACTCGAAGCAGCCTATTTCTTCACCGGCATGCACATCATCATGGGCATTCCGTGACACATCATCATCGCGGGCATTCCCATGTCCATCATCGCGTTCATGCGCTCGCAACAGTCCTTCATCATGTCCATCGGCATGCCGTCCATGGGCTTCATCGTACAGACCATGCCGGCCGGCGTCATCTCGCAGGTCATCTGGCACATCATCATCGGCATGCCCATCATCATCGGGTTCATCATCATGGGGTTCATCATGCCGCCCATCATCATGGGATTCATCATGCCCATCATGGGGTTCATCATGCCGTTCATCATCATGGGGTTCATCGGCATGTTCATCATCGGATTCATCGGCATGCCCATCTGGTTCATCGGCATCCCCATCGGGCTCATCGGCATCTGCATTGCAGGCATCATAATTCGTTCGTCCTTTTCCGGCCCGCTTGCTTGCGGCCCAACCGCGCGATCTGCGCACTCGGCCGTTCTAGCGACGACCGATCTGATGACACAATCGTAGCCTCGTCCGAGCGAGCGCGGCAATGCCGAACCAGCGCGGTAGGGCAGATCGAATCCGTTCCAACGGATATTCGTTCGCCAAAGCGAGCAACGGTCCAATTTATTGGCGGTGCCATCCAATACCACGGATAGGGATGCTTCAAAGGGGCCTACCGCCTCGCTCAAGCGGGCGAGCGGGCGCCTCTTCGACAAGCTCAGCGTGACGCAAGGCGCCCCGCCTCCGTGTCACCCTGAGCCACGTCGAAGGGTGAGCCCGCCTAAGGGCGGGACCATCGGACGGTCAGCCGATGATGTGGAACGGGTAGCGCGAGTGGGTCAGGCTGTCCTCGCGGAAGCGGCCCGGACGGAAGATCGAGATGTCGTAGCTTTCGCAGGCGCCCTTGGTGACCAGTTCCGCGAGAATCACGCCGACCGCTGGGGCCGTCTTGAAGCCGTGACCGCTGAAGCCGACCGCGCAGAAGAAGCCCTTGACCTCGGGGATCTCGGCGATCACGGGCAAGCCGTCGGGCGTCACGTCGTAGAGGCCCGCCCAGCTGCCGGTCGCCGTTCCGTCCGCCATCGCGGGGAAGCGGTGAAGCACCGCCTCCGTATAGCGCAGGGTCTCGGCGGGTTGGACTTTCGCGGCGTAGCCCTCGATATCGACGTCGCGATCCTCGTCGATCTCAGAGAGGCAGCCGATCATCAAGCCGTGCGCGCCTTCGGGTTTGAAGTACCAGCCGCGCGCGAGGTCGCCCCAGACCGGCGTCGGGGTTCGCCAGGCCGCCGGGCGGTCGAGCACGAGCACCGGGTGCCGGCTCGGCGAGATCGGGATCTCCACGCCCGCGAAGGCCGCGACCCGCGCGCCCCAAGGCCCGGCCGCGTTCACGACGGCCTCCGTCGCAATCGCGCCCTGCGCCGTCTGCACGCCCCGGATCCGGCCGGCCTCGACGAGCAAACCCGTGACTTCCGTGCCGCGCAGGATCGCGACGCCCTCGCGCTCGGCCGCCGCCGCGAACGAGTTCGCGGCGAGGGCGGGATCCGCGTAGCCGCCGTCCTGTTCGTACGCTCCGACGGCGACGTCGTCCGCGACGAGCCGGGGCTCCAGCGCTCGCAGCTCGGCCGGGGTGAGGAGCCGCTCGTCGATGCCGATCTGCCGGTGCATCTCGACGGTTTGGCGCAGCACGTCCGCGCCGTCCGCCGGGGCGATGAACACGACGCCGGATTGAACGAAGCCCGCGTCGCCTCCGATCGACTCCTTGAAATGGTGGAAGACCCTCACGCTGTCGCGGGCCATCTCCGAGAGCGTGCGTAGCGTGTAATGCTGCCGCACGATCCCGCTGGAAAGGCCCGTGGGCCCCGAAGCGATGTGCCCTTTCTCCAGGAGCACGACGTTCTTGACGCCGTGCTTGGCGAGGTGATACGCGGCGCTGACGCCGTTGATTCCGCCGCCGATGACGACGGCGTCCGCTGTCTTCTGCATGCCGCTCTCTTCCTTCGTCAGCCCCACGCTCACCCTTCAACAAGGGGTGTGGCGTCAAAGCTTGACGCGCGCGGGACTAGGGGCTAGAATCGCTAGCGATGCACTCGCTGCGCGGTCGTTGCTGTTGTCCTTCGCCTCTCGTCATGAGCCGGTGAGTTTCACCGCGGGCTAGCGCGAGACGCTACTTCGCAACGAAGCCTCTCACCGGATCGGTGGGAGGCTTTTTCGTTATCAGCAGGGATCGCGTTCAGCGGGGATCGCGCACATCAAGGCGGCGTAGCCAAGTGGTAAGGCAGGAGATTGCAAATCTCTGACCGTGGGTTCAAATCCCGCCGTCGCCTCAATTCAACTCCCCGCGGTCACACGTATCGCCGCGGTCACCCGTTCGCGGCGAGGAGCGATGCGAGGTACGCCGCGTCGACGTAACCTTGCGGAGGGCGCGCGCCGCGCAACGCGGTCGCCGGAGCGTCCGGCTCGCCGAGATCGCTCAAGACCGCCGCGGCGCCCGTGAAATCCTCGTCTGCCGTGTACGAGCTGACCGTGATGAGCGTCGCTACTTCCGCGGCGCGGCTCGCGCGCAACCCCACGTTCGAATCCTCGATCGCAACGCAGGTGCGCGGATCGAGATGCAGCCTCTCCAGCGCCCATTCATAGATGTCGGGCGCCGGTTTCTTGTGTGGAACGATGTCGCCCGCGGCGACGAGATCGAATGCCGCGAGCAGACCGGGATCTTGTTCGAAGAACGCTTCGACGCCGTCCGGCGACGCCGTCGTGACGATGGCAAGCCGCAAGCCGGCCGCGCGAAGCTCCCGGACCAGACGCCGCACGCCGGGCCGCAGAGGGATCTTCGGTGCGAGCGTGTCGAACCGGCGGCGTTTTGCATCGTGGACGCGCGCGACGAACTCGGAGAGGTCGCCCTCGATCTCGCGCTCGAGCCCGGCGCGCTCGATGAACCAGGCGAGACGTTCCTTGCCGCCGGAGACCGCGAGCAACTCGCCGTAGAGTTCTTCGTCCCAGTGCCAGTCGAGCCCGAACTCGGCGAACGCCGCGTTGTACGAAGCGCGGTGCCCGAAGCGTTCCGTTTCGCCGAGCGTCCCGTCGAAATCGAAGAATACGCCCCGCAGCTCTCTCATGCGTTTAGCGCAGCGAAGCCGCGAACGCGTGGATCGCTTGGGCGTTCCACTGGTCGGCCTGCCCGGATGCCATCAGCATCGTCGGATGACCGCGTAACTCGAAGATTCCAGCCTCCTGGCGCCGGCGCACGCCGTCGCGCTCGCACTCCGCGATCGAGAACGCCGTCGCGCTTCCCGCGATCGGCAGCGTCTCTTTCCCGATCGCGTGAAACTCTTTGCACGACGACGATGCACGGTCGTTGAATTGCGCCGTGAACCTGCCTTCGACGTCCTTGGGATCGAGCTTCGCCTCATTCGTTTGAAACAGCATGATGATCGTGCCGTGTTTTTGTGCCGGGCCGATCGTCAGGAAGCGATTTCCCAACAGGTCGAGCGCCATGAGCTCGCGGTAGCCGGGCGGCAGCCGGTAATCGGCGATTTGCGCTCCGATGCGGCGCGTGTTCGCGCTATCGGTCACGCTACTTACGAACGCGTTTCCCAACTTCGGCAGCGACGCGACGAGCGCGCCCGCGGCGAGGATCCCGAGCGCGAAGATCGCTGCCAGAGTGCCGAGCAGAATCTTGACGCCGCGGCTCATAACGATCGCTTCTCCGGAAGGGCGCGAGAGATCAGACGTGGTCCGCATTCCAGCAGACTTCCCGCGGTTCCGCCTCGCCGGTGTTGCGAACGGCCGCGAACCACTTTCGGCCGGCGCGCGTCAGCCCGATGGCCATGAAGATGCCCGACTGACGCGGTCGCACGGAGCCGCGCGGCAGCGCGCCCCGCGCCACGGGCGGCGGGAGCCACGCTTTGACGCGCGCGAGATCGCCCGCGGCCGTGCGCAAGAGCGGCGCGATCGATGCGCGCGCTTCATCGTCGAGGAACCCGAAGTCGTCGATCACGAGCGTGTCGCGGTCGGCGACTCGCCGGCAGAGCACGTACGCGCAAATCGAACGCCCTCGCCGCGCGACGAGATCGACGCGCTGCGTGTAACGCGGCAGCGCCTGCGACCACTTGCCGCGCAGAAAATCCCAAACGTGCGCGGTGCGCCGGAAGCTCCACTCCGCGCGCGCGTCGAGCGCCTCGAAGCAGCGGCGGATCCCGGTCCAATCGCCGTCGGAGAGCGGCTCCCAGGGCACGGTCGTCGCGACGAGCGAACGCGCGCGCAGGGAGATCGCGCGCGACGGCGCCGCCGAAAAGCCCAATCGTTCGTAGAACGCCTGACCGATGTCCGTGAACAAGAACGCGACGTCCGCCCCGGCGGCGCGCTCGGCGTCGAGCAGCGCGCCGAGCATCGCGCAGGCGTAACCGCGCCCGCGGAACTCCGGGTGCGTGAAGACCGCGCCGATCCCCGTCGCTCGCAGAGCGAGCTCGCCCCAGCGGATCTCACGCTCGTAGAGTTTCGCGGAACAGACGACGCGCTCGCCGTCACGAAGGCCGACCGTAAATGCGCGCCGCCGGCCGAACGCCGAACCCGCGACGGTTTCGAGATCGCGAGCGTACTCTTCAAAGGTCCGCGAGCCGCCCCAAATGCCGAAGCTGTGCGGCAGGACCTCGCGGACGTACTCGGCGGTGGGGATCACGCTCAGCATCGCGGTCTCTGTTATCGACGCGAGTGCACGGCGCCTTGGGGAGGCTCTCGCGCGGGGCTCAGAAGACATCGATCACGAGTGCGTCATTTCGGCGGGGACGACGAATGCGTCGTACTCGGCAGCCGTCACGTAGCCGAGCTCGACGGCCGTGGCGCGCAGCGTCGCGTTGTTCTTATGCGCCGTCTTCGCGATCTCGGCCGCCTTGTCGTAGCCGATGTGGGGCGAGAGCGCCGTCACGAGCATCAGCGAGCTGCGCAGATGTTCGGCGATGACCGGCTCGTTCGCGCGCAAGCCCTCGACGCAATGCAGGCGGAACATCGTACAGGCGTCGCGGAGCAGCGTCGTCGAGTGCAGGAAATTGAGGATCATGACCGGGTTGAAGACGTTGAGCTCGAAGTTGCCCTGCGAACCGCCGAAGCCGATCGCGAGGTCGTTGCCGAAGACCTGAACGCAGACCATCGTCAGCGCTTCGCACTGCGTCGGGTTCACCTTGCCCGGCATGATCGAAGAGCCCGGCTCGTTCTCCGGAAGCAAGAGTTCGCCGATCCCGGCCCGCGGCCCGGAACCCAGCCAGCGGATGTCGTTCGCGATCTTCATCAGCGTCGCGGCGAGCGTCTTGAGTGCGCCCGAGGCGAAGACGACTTCGTCGTGAGAGGCTAGGGCCGCGAACTTGTTCGGGTGCGAGCGGAAGGGCAGGTGCGTCAACTCGGCGATCTTTTCGGCGGCGCGTTCCGCAAACTGCGGCGGCGCGCCCAGCCCCGTGCCGACGGCCGTCCCGCCGATCGCGAGATCGTACAGGCCGTCGAGCGCAAGGCGCGTGCGTGCGATCCCGCGGTCGAGCTGGCTGACGTAGCCGGAGAATTCTTGGCCGAGCGTGAGCGGAATCGCGTCCTGAAGATGCGTGCGGCCGAGCTTGACGATGTGCGCCCATTCCTTGGACTTCGCATCGAGCGCATCGCGCAGTTGCTCGACGGCCGGAAGCATCTCGACCAGCGCTCGCGCGGCGGCCATGTGCATGGCCGTCGGGAACGTGTCGTTCGAAGATTGGGACATGTTGACGTGATCGTTCGGGTGGATCGGCACCTTCGAACCCATGACGCCGCCCGCGATCTCGATCGCGCGATTCGAAAGCACCTCGTTGACGTTCATGTTCGTCTGCGTGCCCGATCCGGTCTGCCAGACCGTGAGCGGGAAGTGCTCGGCGAGCTTCCCGGCGATCGCTTCGTCGGCCGCCTGCACGATCAGATCGGTCCGCTCCGTGTCCAGCTTGCCGAGATCGTGGTTGACGAGCGCGCAGGCTTTCTTGAGGATCGCCATCGCCTCAATCACTTCGCTCGGCATCACGTCGTCGCCGATCGCGAAATGGATCAGCGAGCGGGCGGATTGGGCGCCGTAATACTTACCTGCCGGCACTTCGATCGGTCCCATGCTGTCGGTCTCGATGCGCGTCTGTCCGGCGCTGGAGGGTGCGGTGATTTTCGACATACTCGTTTGAACACATGAAACAAGCAAACGGCGCACGCTGCCCTACGAACGTTCGCGGCGCTTGCCCCAGTTTACCGTGCAACCGCCCGCGAAGCATTTCGCGCGCATCCGCGCTAAAAGGCGGGACCTTTTTCCCTTTGATACGCGCCGGACCGGCCGTACGATCAGGTGCACGACGAGCGAAAAGTGTCTTGAGAGGAATGCGATTCGCGGGATGTGCCGCCGAGCGGCGGCGCTCCGCTAAAAGCCGGTGACCTCGTGAGCGAAGATAGCCGATGCGCGGCCAGTGTCCGTCTTCGTGCGTCGCCGCACTGCTGCCCGATTCGGCAGCGACATTCTCTTGGAGGGTTCCCCGATGCCCAACTCACTTGCAGCCAGCCACAGAGAGCCGATGGCCGGAGCCCGAGCGGTCGGCGACGCCGATCCCTCGGAGCGCCTCGAGGTAACGATCCTCGTTCGCCGCAAGGGCGCCGCAGAGTTCAGCGCTCGCGCCGGCGCGCTCGCGGGTAACGGCGCGCGCCCCGGACATCTGGCGCGAGAAGACTTCGCGAAACAATTCGGCGCCGAGCCTGCGGATATCGCGTCCGTGAAAGCCTTTGCGAAACAACACGACCTCGCCGTCGTGCAGGAGGACCCGGCGCGCCGGACCGTCATTCTCTCCGGCACCGTCGCGCAATTCCAAAGCGCGTTCGGCGTCAAGCTTCAACGCTACGAATACGACGGCGGATCCTATCGCGGCCGGACGGGGACGGTGCAATTGCCGAGCGGCCTCGACGGTGTCGTCGAAGCCGTCCTCGGCCTGGACGATCGTCCGCAAGCTCAGCCCCACTTCCGGGTTCGCCATTCGGGGAGCAACGGCTCCGGCGGAGCGGCGTCGCACGGCGGAGCTCGCCCCGCGGCAAACGCCGTCTCGTTCACGCCGCCGCAAGTCGCCGCGCTCTACCAGTTTCCGGACGGCACGGGCCAAGGGCAGACCATCGCCATCATCGAGCTGGGCGGCGGCTACCGGCCGGGCGATATCAAGACCTATTTTTCCGAGTTGAAGATCACGCCGCCGGTCGTGACCAGCGTCTCGGTCGACCACGCGAAGAACAAACCGACGGGCACCGTGAACGGGCCCGACGGCGAAGTGCTGCTCGATATCGAAGTCGCCGGGTCGATCGCACCCGGCGCGAAGATCGTCGTCTACTTCGCGCCGAACACCGACGCCGGCTTCATCGATGCGGTGACGACGGCGGTGCACGATACAACGCACAAGCCGAACATCATCTCGATCAGTTGGGGCGGTCCCGAGAACAGCTGGACGCAACAGGCGCTGACCGCGCTCGATTCCGCCTTCCAGGCTGCGGCTGCGCTCGGTATCACGGTGTGTGCGGCTTCCGGCGACAACGGCTCGAGCGACGGCGTCAGCGACGGCGCTAACCATGTCGATTTTCCGGCATCGAGCCCGTTTGCGCTGGCCTGCGGCGGGACGAGCGTCCAAGCGTCCAACGGCACGATTGCGAAGGAGTCCGCCTGGAACGACGGCGCCGGCGGCGGTGCGACCGGCGGCGGCGTGAGCAGCGTGTTCCCGCTCCCGGCATGGCAAAACGGCCTGAAAACGATCACGAGCAAGGGCGACTCGCAGCCTCTCGCAAAGCGCGGCGTGCCCGACGTCAGCGGTGACGCCGATCCGCAGACGGGTTACCTCGTTCGCGTCGACGGCACGGAGACGACCTTCGGCGGCACGAGTGCGGTCGCGCCGTTGTGGGCCGCGCTGATCGCGCGCATAAACGCCGCGAACGGAAGCAGCGCCGGCTACATCAATCCGAAGCTGTACGGGAACCAAGCTGCATTCAACGACGTGACCGACGGGAACAACGGAACGTTCGCCGCGGCTACGGGTTGGGACGCTTGCACGGGCTTGGGAAGCCCGAACGGCAAGAAGCTCGTGCCCATCGCCTAACGGCTGCAGCGACGGCGCCGCCGGCGGCCGCTTGAGACGGCAACCTCTCGAGCGGCTTCCCGCGCGGTTGCCGGCTCGCAGCGTCGCGCCCGGGCGATGCCGAAGCACGGCTCGATGGCAGACGAGCGGGTGATTCGGCCCTGCCTCCCCGGCGATGTCGACGACCTGTTGGCGCTCTTCACGGAAGTGGCGGAAGAGCGCCTCTGGATCGGCACGGAGCCGGGCTTCGACCGCGCCGCCTATCGTCGCGGATGGGACCGCGTGCTCGCCGGGCACGCCGGCGCGATGTTCATCGCGCTGGAACGGGGCAGGATCGTCGGCAACCTAGGCGTCCATCCGGACTCGGAGCACGGCTGCGCGATCGGCATGATGGTGAAACGCGAGCACCGGCGCAAGGGCATAGGCTCGGAGCTTCTGAGCGAAGCGATCCGCTGGGCGCGCGAGCGCGACGAGACGATGCTCTCGCTCATCGTGTTCCCTCACAACGCAGCGGCGATCGCGCTTTACGAGAAGTTCGGATTCGTGGAGAAGCAGCGTTATCAGGCGTTAAAACGGCGGCAGAACGGCGAGGTTTGGGACGGCATTCTCATGCTGTTGCCGCTGGCGCGCGTTCAACGCGAGAGTTCCTCGTAGAACTCGGGTGCCGAGACGCCCTTCGTCGCGCGGCCGGAGGCGCTGAGCGTCAGCTGCTCGCGTGCGCGTGAGGCGGCGGTATAGAGCGCGCGGCGCTCCTGTTTGTTGTAGTTCTCACGCGCGGCGATCTTATGGAGCACGTACGTGAACTTCGCGGTGCGGGCCGCCTTCGCGTCACCGACGTTCTCTTTGGGGACGACGCCGTAGCGCGGCGTGTAGAGGAACGCGTCGGGGACGTAGTAGCGCGGGAACGCGCCCGCGCGCAGGTCGACGACGAAGACGTGCGCGAACGTGCGCCCCTTCGCGCCGTCGACGCTGCAAACGCTCACCGCCGGTTCGGCGTCGAATGGGCCGGGCTCGAGCTCGATCAACTCGTCGTCCGCGTGGTGCTCCGATTCGGCCGTGCGCAGGAAATCCCACAGATTCGCGAGCGGCTTTGCGGCGGCGAATTTCCGGACGCGCAGGACGAGCCGCGCGCAGGCCGCTCGGGCGAAACGACCCGCGGCGTTCCGGCCGCATGCGGCCAGGACCGTTTCCGCAAGGATCGTCTCCACGAGCGTCACGAGATCCGCCGTTCGTTCGAGCTGCTCGTACCGCACCAGCGCCGCGCGAAACTCCGCCAGGCGCTCGCGGGCCTCGGCGGGCAGTTCGCCGTCCCGGTCGCCGCGGAGCACGTTGCGTCCCAGGCGCAGATCGCGGTTACGGTCCCAGCGGCTGCGGCCGCTATCGTCGCCGGTCTCCGGCAACGCGAAGAGCAGCGGTTGCGGATCGCGAGGCTCACCGCAGAGCAGCGCGATCGTCGCGTCGGAAAGGTTCAGCCAGGGGGCTTCGAGGTTACGCATCAGCCAATCGTGGCGGAACGGATCGGCGAGCGCCCAGAGGACGGCGAGCGCATCCTGCACGGGCGGCAGCTCGTAAAGGTCCGCGTCGCCGTACAGTTCGACCGGCACGTTGCGCGCCGACAGCGCTTGGAGATAGGGCGCGGCCGTGCGCAGCGTCCGCATGACGACCGCGATCTCGGCCGGCGCGACGCCTCGTGCGAGCAATGCCGCGACGCGCGCGGCGACTTCCCGCGCTTCGTCGCGCTTGGAATCCGCGCGCGGCAGAAGCTCGAGCGCGGCGCTGCGCGATGCGGGCGTGCGCGGCGCGAGCGCGCGCCGCGCCGTCGCAACGAGCGAGGGCTCCCGCCCGTGCGGACGCAGCAGCTCGATGCGCCCTGGAAGCTGTGCGAGCAGCGCGCCGCCGCAGGCGCCGGCGAACGTGCGGGTCGCCTGCTCGGGATCGCCGGCAAGCGTGAGCCCCGCTCCGTCCCCGCCGCGCAAGGCCTTCGCGAACGCCCACGCGGCGGGCGTGAGATCCTCCGCCTGGTCGATGAAGATGAGCCCGATCCGCTGCGCGCCCGCGCGTGCGCGCGCATCGTGCTGGAGCACGTGCGCGGCCCGCACGAGCGCCTCGACCTCGGTCGCGACGCCCGCATTCGTCAAATCGTCGAGATAGGCGCCGTAGAGCTTCGTGAGGATCTTGATCAGATCGATCTCGCGCGCATGCTGGCGCGCGAGTTCGGGCGCGTCGACGACGAGCGAGTCGCGATACTTCTGCTGCGTGTCGACGATCAAGCCGGGATCGTTGAGCCGCGCGCCCCCGCTATAAAACGTCGTGGCCCCGCGCAGCGCGCTCTGCAGGAAGGCCTCCGGCGCGATCCCTGCGCCGCGCAGCTTACGGATGAGCCGGTATGCGGCCGCGCAGAAGCGCTCGGGCGTGCGCAAACCCGTGATCTCGGGATCGATTCCTTGCGCCGATTCCTCGGATTCGGGCGCGAACTCGAGCCAGTCGAGCGAGAAGAGGCCGTCGGCGACGGCGGCGAAACGGCGCGCGCCTTCCAGATCGTCGATGCGGCGGAGCGGCGCCGCCGCGCCCGCCAGGATCTCGAAGGCAACGTCCGGCAGGCTGCGGATCGCGAGCTGAGCAGGCAACGCCCGTTGCGCGACGCTCGCGCGCAACGTCGCGACTGCCGCGTCCGTCGGCGCCGCGAGCAGTGCGGGGCCGAGCGCCGCGGCGCGCTCGGCGCGCAGGACCAGCGCGAACGTCTTGCCGGTCCCGGGGGCGCCGACGATCGCGAGCGGCGGTCCGTCGAACGGATGGTCGAGCGCCGCCTGTTGTTCGGGATCGAGCGTTTGCGCGAGGGCGCTCATCGGCCGAACCGGTCCTCGTGCGCGAGCGGCCGTTCGCGGCAGGAGTTGCGGCTGGCGCAGTACGTGCATGCGGCGCAGTCGTCCGTCGCTTTGAAGTGCACGATCGGCTCGTCGGAGAGCGTGCGGGCAAGCTGGATCATGCGCGCGCGCGCCCGTTCGAGTTCGTCGATGCCGATCGTCCCGAACGCCGATGCGTTGCGCCCCCGTTGCGGCGGTACGCGCGGCACGACCTCGAGCTCGATGGGAACGACGTCCAAGAGCGCATCCTTGAGCGGGACGAGCGCCAGGCGCGTGACGCGGTCGCCTGCCGCGGTGCGAGCCCAGTAGTAGAACGGCAATTGGAAATCGACGAGTTCGGCGACGGCCTCCCGATATTCGGCGGCGCTCGTCGCGATCGAGCCGGTCTTGTAATCGACGACGCTCACGGCCCCGCTCGCATCGTCGCGGTCGATCCGGTCGATGTAGCCGATGAATTGATAGCCCTCGAGCGTCAGCTCCGCCGATGCCTCGGTGCCGATCACGCTGAACGGGTGCGCCTGCGAGCGTTCGAGGAACCAGCCGAGGTAGCGTTTCGCGGTGCGGCGCGCCCGGCGCCGCTGCAGTTCGAACTCGACGTTCGTCGCGAAGCCGCTGCGATAACGTTCGAACGCCGTGTTGATCCAGCCCTCGAGCGCGTTCTCCAGCACCGGCGCGGGGGCCGCATCCCCGCGCGGATACGTCTGATGGAAGTGTTCGAGAGCATAGTGGAAGGCCGTGCCGTAGAACGAAGCCGACGAACCCGGATCCTCGACGGCCGCGCAGACGTAGCGGTAGTACCACTTGCGCTCGCACTCCGCGTACATCCCAAGCGACGATGCGCTAAAGTGGCCGCGCCGCTTGGGGACCGGGCTGCGCTCTTCAGGGGGATGCGCGCGCAACGGCCGCAGCGCCGGCGTTTGGGCGGCGGCGGGCGAGTTCCCCTCGAAGTGGGCCTCGATCGCGGCGGCAAGCGCTTCGGGGCGCCAGCCCTCCGCGGAGGCGGCAGCCGCCCGATCGAGCGCGTCTGCCGCCGCTTCGGCCGCGCGCAGCGTGGCGGTTTCGGCCTCGTCGGCTGCGCTCGCGAGATCGAAAGCGAGGTCGATGACCGCGATCAGTTCGCGCGCGCTCGAGCCTTGGGCGCGAAAGTCCGCCGCGACCCGCGCGAGACCCGCGCGAAAACGCGCGAGCGCGCGCCGCGCGTTCGCATCGAGGGGCACGAGTTCGCCGCCGAGCGCCTCGACGAACCGTCCGCGGCGCCGCGCTGCGACGGCAAGCGCGCGTGCATCGGGGCGGCCGAGCCCCGCGTACGGCGAGGAGAGGAGGCGCTCCGCATCCGCATCGGCGCCGCGTGCGGCAAAGCGGACCGCCGTCACGAGAAAATCGGCCAGGCGCGCGGAGAGCTCGGGCATCACCGCTTACTGCGCGTTTCGCCTCCGGCGCACCTCGGGCCGGACGATCGGGCGGGTACGGCGTCAAAGCCGAAGGAAGGAACCACAGATGCGCAAGATCATCGTCGGCGTGTCCGGCGCGAGCGGGAGCCTCTACGCCTACGCGGCGCTGCGCGCATTGCGCGCTGCCGGTGAGGTCGAGACCCATCTCGTGGTCAGCAAGCAAGCCCGGCGCACGATCGAACTCGAGACCGACTTTGCCGCGGCGGATTTCGAGGCGCTCGCGGACGTAGTGTATCGCGACGACGATCTCGGCGCCGCGGTTTCGAGTGGTTCCTTCCGGACGGACGGGATGCTCGTGATCCCCTGCTCGATGAAGAGCGCTTCGGCGATCGCGTATTCCCTCGGCGACAATCTGCTCTCGCGCGCCGCCGACGTGTGCTTGAAGGAACGCCGGAAGGTCGTGCTCGTCGTGCGTGAGACGCCGCTGCACCTCGGGCATTTGCGCACGTTGACGCAACTCGCCGAGATGGGCGCCGTGATCTTGCCGCCGATCCCGGGCATGTACGCGCGCCCGAAAACGGTCGACGACGTCATCGCCCACACCGTCGGCAAGGCGCTCGACCAGTTCGGGATCCCGAACGACCTCTTCACTCGCTGGAAATGAGCGCCGGCCGCGCTTTAGCGGTGTAAGGTTTCCAGCGCCGCGAACACGACGCGCGGATCGTGCGCGCCCTTATAGAACGGCGTCGGCCGCTTGCCCAGTCCGAGCAACGTGTAGACGGCCGTCTGAGCGGAGCGAATCGAATACTCGACGGTGAAGACGACATCGTCCGGCAACTCCGAATACTGCCCGATGAACGCGAGGTTCGTCGATCCCTTGGGCACGACGTGCGGGCGGTCGCCCGCCTTTCGCGCGAGAAACTGACTCGTGATGTAGGGCATGACGCATGGAATGACGTTCGAAGACGCGAGAATGGCCGCTTTGTCGTCCTCGAAGCGCAGATGCCCCAACACTTCTTCCAGAATCTCTCTTCCCGTGCACGCCGACATGGGCTTGGGCACGAAGTTGCCGGGCTGGTCGTAATACAAGCCGTAGCCCCACCACACGGCGACGTCCTCGGGCTGGTTTGCGAAGAAGGGCTGGTGGAAGATCGAGAGCGTGATGAGCCAGTTCGAGTCCTTGAACGTCGTCAGACCTCCGCGTCCCGGCACGCTGCCGGTGAAGTCTTGCATGCGTTTCAGGAACAGCGGGTCGCTCACCGTGACCGTGAACGATTCCCAGACCGATTCGTGGACGTGATCGTCGAATGCGGATGGGTTGCCGAACTCGGGCCGGCCGCGCGCAAGCGTTTCCCAGAGGCGCCACGCGCCGCTGCGCTTGCTGCGATCCAGCGAGGGCGCGGCCGACATCGATCCGAATGCCTTGTCCGCCGTCATGGAGCCGTTCGTCACGAACACGCAGTCGCGCTCGCCGATCTGCAGCGTGCTTGCGGTGCCGGCCACGGTGCATTCCAATGCGTCGACGGTGACGGCGCTGCCGGAATCCTTGAAGCCGAGATCGCTGACCGTCGTCGCGAAGCGAATTTGGACGCCGCGCTCCCGCAGCCAATTCACGAGCGGGACCGCGATCGACTCGTATTGGTTGAGCCGCGTGCGATAGATGCCCTCTTGCGTGTCGATCGTCGCGAAATGATGGATGAAGCGCAGCAGGTAACGTTTGAATTCAATGGCGCTGTGCCAGGGCTGGAACGCGAACAGCGTGCACCACTCGAACCAGAAATTCGACTGAAAAAAGTCCGGCGCGAACCGATCCGTTATGCGCTTGGAATCGAGCAGCTTCTCGGGCGCGGCCAGCAACGCGAGCAGATCGAGACGATCGCGCTCCGAGAAGCCGAGCGGATGAAAATCCGTGACCCGGCCCTGCAGGTCCACGAGCCGCGCCTTGTTGTTCCAAGTGTTCTCCGCACGGACGAGATTCGTCTCCTCCGTGACCGAGATGCTCGGATCGCTTGCGGACGGGATCGACGAGAGCAGATCGAACGTGCAGTTGTACTTGCTTTCGAACATCCGGCTGCCGCTCATGAAGTAGCCGCTCGCCGGGTCGCCGTGCGCATCGAGGGCTCCGCCGAAATCCGTCTGCTCCTCGAGGATCACGATATCTTTGCCCGCGACGCCGCCGTCGCGGATCAAGTACGCTGCTCCGGCGAGCGAGGCGATCCCGCTGCCGACGAAATAGTACGTGCTCAACGCCGTTCTCCTTGGTGCGCCAGCGGCGCGCACGTGTGCCGATCGAGCGCCTCGTAAAGGCACCTACTACGAGGGGTGCCCTAAGGAGCGCCCCGGAAAACGGACGACACGTACTTCTCGGCGAGCGCTACGTCGCTCGCGCGATCGACGTTGAAGGCGATCTCGGCGTGCGTGCATACGATCGCTGCGACGCGTGCAGCGAGCAGCTCGCTCGCGCGCTTTTCCGCTGCGGAGATCGAGAGCTGACCGAGCGCATATTTCGCGAGCGTTCCCGAGCCGAAGATCGAGGCGAGCGCCATCGGATTCTTGCGCGCGGCGCCGAGCCGTTCGATCACGAGCTCGAGGCTCTGCATGATGCGCGGGCGCAGCGCAACGACGCCGCCGCCGCAATACTGCCCCTCGCGCATGCGCGCCCAGGTGTGCGGGGCTTCGGGGAAACGCGCGACGTGCGCCGCCCGCCCCAGGCACGCATAGCAAAGATCGGCATCGCGGCTTTGCGCGAGCGCGATGAACTCCTCGAGCGAGGCTCGCGTGAGCAGCGGCAGATCGGAGGCCGCGACGAGCACGAGCTCGTCGGGGGGCATGCCCGCCAGGCCGAAGCGCAAGCTGTCGCTGATCCGCTTGCCGTCCTCGCGCCGCTCGTCGGCGAGCGCGAGCGCCGGATCGCCGTGCGTGAGTCGCGGTGCGACGACGACGATGCGCCCGATCGCCGGGACGTCGCGCAGCGCCGCGAGCGTCCGCTCCACGAGCGTGCGGCCGCCGATCGGCACGAAGGCCTTGTTCGCGGCTCCCGCCGTCCGAGCGCTCACTTCGTCGTGGGCGCCGCCGGCCAAGACGATCGCGTTCATCGCCAGCGTTCGTCGCTGACCAGCGGCACGACGAAAAGCTCGCCCGCTTCGCGCGTACAGCGCTCGGCGACCGACCGCGCCGCGAGCTCGCTTTCGAACAGCGCGAAGATGCACGAGCCGGACCCGCTGAGCAGCACCTTCGGCGCTCCGGCTTCGCGCAGCGCGCCGTGGGCGTGCGCGATCGCGGGATAGGCCGCCAGGATGACGTCGTGAAAGTCGTTCGCGAGCAGGGCGTGCAGCGCGTCGAAATCGCGCCGTTGCAGGGCGTCCACCGCGGCGAGCGCTGCCCCGTTCGCGCGCGGCCGGCTCGCCGGCTCCGCGGGCCGGGAAGCGTCCAGCAGGCGGTAGGCCTGGGCGGTGTCGACCGCGACGGGCGGGCGAGCGACCAGACACCACCAGCGCGGCAGCCGCCCGATCGCCGTGACGCGTTCGCCCGTCCCTTCGACCAGGGCCCCCGTGCCGCAGAGGAAGAACGGCACGTCCGATCCCAGCGCCGCGGCTACCGCGAGCCAGTCTTGCGAGGGAACCGGCCCGAGCGCTCCGCTCGCCGCGAGCGTCAGCGTCGCGGCGGCATCGCTCGAGCCGCCGCCCAGGCCCCCGCCGACGGGGATCTGCTTCTCGAGTTCGACGCGCAGCGGCGCCGCGACGCCGGAGCGTTCGAGCGCGCGCAGGACCAAGTTGTCCTTCGCGAGCGTCTGCGGCGTGCACGCAAAACTCGGCGTTGGCGCGGGCTCGAAGAGCAGCCGGTCGTACAGGCCGATCGGCACCATCACGCTGCGCAACGTGTGATAGCCGTCGGCGCGCCGGCCGAGGATCTCCAGGGTCAGGTTCAGCTTCGCGGGAGCGCGCACTGAGGGCATCGCGATACGGTGCGCTCGCGTGCACAAAGACCCCTCCCGTTCGCGTCGCGTGGAAGGAGGGCTGCGCGGCCCGATGCGCGATACGGTCAGGGAAGTGTCTTCCCCTCGCATCGGTTTGTCGGGACTGCTAGTCATCGGCGGCGTCGTGCTTTTGATCGCGATCGCGATCGGCAACAATATGGGCAATCGCGTGCTCAGTCAAGTCGCGGGCGGCAACGGCGGCTATTTCCAAAACGTCATGGCGACGCCGGTCCCGATCGAGACGCACGCGGCGGCCGAGGTCAACTGGAAAAAAGTCCAGGTGATGAGCGTCGCGACCGATCCCGCCTTCCCCGACCCCCGCGTCACGCCGGAACCGACCATCCCGCCGACGCCCCGCCCGATCCCGACTGAACGCGCCACGCCGCGACGCTTCACCTCGCCGCCCCTCCCAACGCCGCTCGTCAGCCCGCCCGACACGCCCTATCCGGGGCCCGAGGCCGTGGAATCGGCCCGGCCCGACAAGGGTCCCTGAGGCGGTGCCTCTATTGTCCCTATTGAACGGGCGTCTTACGATAGGAACACTAGGAGGATGCACCAGGTGAACGGGAACGAAGGCACGCCCTCGAAGGGCACCGTCAAGGTCAAGCGCGGACTCGCGCAGATGCTCAAGGGCGGCGTCATCATGGACGTCGTCACGCCCGAGCAGGCGCTGATCGCGCAAGAAGCCGGGGCGGTCGCCGTGATGGCGCTGGAACGCATCCCGGCGGATATCCGTGCGATGGGCGGCGTCGCGCGCATGAGCGATCTCGCGCTCGTGCAGCGGATCATGGATACCGTCACGATCCCGGTCATGGCGAAGGTTCGCATCGGGCACATCGGCGAGGCGCGCGTGCTCGAAGAGCTCGGCATCGATTTCATCGACGAGTCGGAAGTGCTCACGCCGGCCGACGACAAGTACCACTTGGCCAAGCACGATTACAAGGTGCCGTTCGTCAACGGCGCGCGCGATCTCGGCGAGGCGCTGCGGCGCATTGCCGAAGGCTCATCGATGATTCGCAGCAAGGGCGAAGCGGGGAGCGGCAACATCGTCGAAGCCGTGCGGCACATGCGCGCGATTCGCGACGGGATCAACGAGCTTTCGGTCGTCCCGGAAGAGGAGCTCGTCACGCGCGCACGCGATCTTGGTGCACCCTACGAGCTCGTGCGGGAAGTCGCGAAAGCGAAGAAGTTGCCGGTGGTCCTGTTCTGCGCGGGCGGCATTTCGACGCCTGCGGACGCAGCGCTCATGATGCAGCTCGGCGCCGAGGGGCTCTTCGTCGGGAGCGGCATCTTCAAATCGTCGAATCCCGCGGCGTTCGCGAAAGCGATCGTCGACGCGTGCACGCATTACGAGGACCCCGCGGTGATCGTGGCGGCGCACAAGTCGCTCTCCGGCACGGCGATGGAAGGGATCGATCTGCGCAAGCTCCAGGAAAACGATCTGCTTTCATCGCGCGGGATCTGATCGCGGCGGATATGTTCGCAGCAACGTTCCTGGCGGCGGCGCTGTCTGCGCCGTTCGACGAGCGCCTGCTCGGCGTTTGGCAGTGCACCCCGGCCTCCGGCGCGAGCGCCGGCGCACCCGTCCGCACGTTCAGTTTGCTGGCTGACGGCACGTATGCCGCGGGGAACGCTCGCGGCCACTACCGCTTCGACGAACGTTCCGGGCGGATCGAATGGCTCAACGGCGCGTTGCGCGCAGGCGCCTCCACGACGCGCTATCGCATCGACGAGAACTCGAAACCCGCGATCGATGCCGTGCTCAACCGCGTCGATTATCGTTGCAGCCACGCGGGGGCAAAGCCCGCCGAGTGAAACCGAGCGTCGGTGTGCTCGCCGTCCAGGGGGACGTCGTCGAGCATTTGCGCGCCCTGGCCGGGGCCGGAGCCCGCGCGAGCGCCGTCAAGAACGAGCGCGAACTGGCGGCTGTCGACGCGCTCGTGATTCCGGGCGGGGAATCGACGACCGTGATTCGCTTGCTCGAGCGCTTCGAACTCGATCGCCCGATCGTCGCGCGAGTCCGCGCCGGGATGCCGCTCTGGGGCACGTGCATGGGGATGATCGTCGCGGCTCGCGACGTGGCGGGCCTCGAGCAGAAGACGCTCGATCTGATCGACATCACCGTGCGGCGCAACGCCTTCGGCCGGCAGGTCGAATCGGCCGAGGTCCCGCTCACGGTCGCGGCGCTGGGCGCCAAGCCGTTTCCCGCGGTCTTCATCCGGGCGCCCTGGGTCGAGCGCGCGGGCCCCGGGGTCGAGGTCGTGGCCTCGTACGGCGGGCACGGCGTTTTCGTGCGTCAGGAGAACGTGATGGGGACGGCCTTCCACCCCGAGTTGACGGCCGACCGGCGGGTCCACGAGTACTTCTTGCGCGAGTTCGTTTCGCCCGGCCGCTGACGCGCGGCGCCGAGCGCTTGCTCGCGGCGCGAGGGAACGCGCCGAGGGGAACCCGGGCTGCGGCGCATAATCATACAACCGTCAATGGACGTGCAGAGAGATTCGGGGGCGATCCTGCCCAGTGACGCGGCCGACTTTTTGAGTCGTGGGCCGATGCGTATGAGTGTGTGTCAAGGGAGCGAGGCTGTGTCTCGCTCCCTTCGTTTTCCGGGCGCGGAGCCGGCGCGATGAGCGACGTGCTCGTTCTCAATTTCACGTATGAGGCGCTGAACATCACGAGCTTCCAGCGCGCCGTGAAGCTCCTGTTCTCGGGCAAGGCGGAGGTCGTCCACGGCCGTGAGTCGATGCTCTCCTCGCCGAAGTTCGAGATGCGCATGCCTTCGATCATTCGTATGCTCTACTACGTGCGGCGCCCGATGCAAAAGGTCGCGCTGACGAAGAAGAACGTGCTGTTGCGGGACGATTACACCTGCCAGTATTGCGGCTTGCGCGGCGAGCGTTTGATGACGGTCGACCACGTGATCCCGCGCAGCAAGAGCGGCCCTTCGACCTGGGAGAATCTCGTTTGCGCGTGCATGCGCTGCAACAATCGCAAGAACAACCGTACGCCCGAGCACGCGAACATGCCGCTGCGCCGCAAACCGAAAGCTCCGAAGTACATCCCTTGGATTCGCGTCAAGCGCAACACGCTGCCGGGTGAGTGGCACAAGTTCCTGTTCCTCTACAACGTCTCGATCGAGGAACGCATCGAATAGCCCCCGGCCGATGAGAGTGAACGGCCGCCGGAACGCCGAAGCTCGGTTCTTGAGCCTTCGAACGGTGATGAGACGAGTTCCGCGCGCGCCGGTGCTCACCGGTGCGCTGGTGTACGCGTTTGCGGTCGTCGTGCATGCGATCGTGCATGCGATCGGTGAGGAAGGGATGGTGCTCGGATCCCTGCCGCACGCTCTCATGCTCGCTTCCGCTCTGGCGGCGCTCGCCGCCGCCGGACGGGCGGCTGGGATCGGCGCCGCAGCGCGGGAGCGCCGCCGCCGCCTCGGGCTGATACGCGCAAGCCTGCGAGGCTCCTCGCTCTCAACCGTCGTCGCGATCGTAGCGGTTGAGGCCGCGCTGGCGGCCGGCCTGCTCGCACTCGAAGGTGCGGAGCTTGCCCCGGATCGCATTCTTCCGGCCGCGATCGCGGGCGTCGTGGCACTCGTCGTCACCGCGTGCCTCGCGCGCAGCACGGGCGAACGGATCGTCGCGCTCATTGCCGGGCGCATGGAAACGACCGCCGCGGACGGTCCGTCCCTTTCGGCCTTCCGCTTCAGGGCGCGCCCTCTCGGCTCCGGGCACCGCGCCCTCTTACGCCGTCTAGCCTTTCGGGCGCCGCCCGCGTTCCTCGCACTCGCCTAAGCGCGGCGGCGATTGTGCCGTCGCCGTTTCTTCACGAAATCGCGAGGATCGCTCATGCACCATCGTCTCCGGAGCGGCGCGCTCGCCGCTGCCCTGCTTCTTGCGGCATCGGCGTTCGCCGTGCCGGCTTGGTCCCAGCCCGAACCCGCCCAATCGACGATCGCGTTGAACGGCACGGTCACGCTCGCGGGGAAGCCCGCCGCCGGGGCCTCCGTCACCCTCGCGGGCGCCGGGCTGAACTTGCGGACGCTGACGGACGCACAGGGACGCTTCGCGTTCCCCGGCTTGACGGCCGGCGACTACACCGTCACCGCCGCGCTCGGCCACGACACGAAGTCGCAAGCGGTCGTCCTGACGCGTGCAGGCGCCGCGCTCGAGCTTGCGCTCGGCGAACTCAAGGAGATCGGCCGAACCGCCGTGAGCGTGCGCGCTCCGGTCGGCCGGCGCAGCGGCGCGGACGTCACGTTGAGCAACGCCGCGCTGGCGCGCAGCGCGCACAGCGGGAACCTCTCCGAACAACTGCTCCAAGCGCCGGGATTCTCGCGCGGCGCGAACGGCGCGGTTCACGTCAACGGCGACCATGGCGACATCAATTACATCGTCGACGGGGTCCAGCTGCCGATCGAGATCAATCGCGCGATCGGCACCGAGTTCGATCCTTCGAACGCCGCCTTCATCGACGTCATGCAGGGCGCATACCCGGCGCAGTACGGTCTACGCTTCGGTGCGATCGTGAACGTCGCCACGATTTCGAAGCCCGGTCCGCCCGGGTATTCGATCGATCTCAAGGGCGGCGCGAGCTCGATTTTCGACTCGACGGCGCAGGTGCATCTTCCAATCGGGAAGGGCGGCTCGTTCCTAGCCTCGATGCGGAACGAGAGCGAGGGACGCGCCCTGGATCCGCCGGGTCCCACCGCCTACCACGATCGCGGCAGCAACGCAGACCAGATGCTCCGCCTAACGCTGCCGCGTGGCAACGACTTCGTGAATCTGACGCTGACGCACGCGCTGCAAACCTATCAGATCCCAAACGACATCACGGGCGACGCGGGCGTCGCGGTCCCGGCTGCAACCGACGATACCGAACGTCAAGACGATCTGTTCGCCGCGCTCCAATACCATCACGCGATCGGCGACCGCGGCACGCTCTCGTTCGGTCCGTCGGTGAAGCGAACGCGGCTGCTCGACGCGGGTGACTACACGAACGATACCGCGCTCGCGTTGCAGGATCCGCAGAAGCCTTCGCTCCCCACGCCGCCGGGGGCGACGCCGGCTCTCTGCGCGAACGCCGCGCTCAACGCCCTTTACCTGCAGGGGTCGCCGACCGGCGGCCTCTCGGATTGCGCGCTCAGCACGTTCGCCGACCGCACGTCGCTCGACTACCAATTCAATGCCGACTACACGCTGCGCAGCGACAAACACGAGGTTCGCGCCGGCGTGAACTACGACCTCACGGATGTGACGAAGGCCTACGATATCGCCTTCCAACCGAACAATTATTTCAGTGCCGCCCGCTTCGACGTCCTCGATGACGCGCCGAATACCGGCCATACCGAAAGCGCGTACGTTCAAGACACGTGGAAGCTCTCGCCGAACTACGAACTCGATTACGGACTGCGGGCCGACGCTTTCCAGCTCGCCTCAACGGAGTTCAGGGCGGCGGAATCCATGCTGAGCCCGCGCTTCAAAGTGACCCGCTCCTTCGGGCCGCGCTCGAGCGCCTACGTCTACTACGGACGTTTCTTCACGCCGTATTCGTTCGAGAACGTCTCGCCGTCCGCGGCGGCGTGCGTCAATCCACCGGCTCCGAACTCCGCCAATCCGGCGCTGCCGGCCGTGACGGCGGCGCAGTGCACGGCCGGCAGCAACTCCGTGACGGCCGGCTCGCCGTTCGACCTTCACGCGCAGCGCGACTCCGTCTATGAGATCGGAGGTCAGACCCCGCTCGGCGCCGCGCAAGTCGGGCTACGCATCATGCAGAAGAATTCGGCGCACTGGATCGACGACGTCCAAGTCGGCACGTCGAATCTGCATCAGGACATCAATTACGGCGCGGGCCGCGCGACCGTTTACACGGCGTATGCGGTGCGGCCGCTGGCGCGCGGCGGGCGCGTGTATTTCTCGGCATCACGGACGCAGGCGGAAGTCAAGGACTGCGAGACGCAACTCCTGGCGCAATGCGTGGGACAAGCCCCCGACTGGATACCGGCCGATCACGATCAGCGCTGGGCCGTCAGCGGCGGGCTCCTGCAGAACGATGCGCACGGCGGCTATCTCTCGTTCGACGGAGAGTACGGAAGCGGGCTCTCCACGGCGCCGAGCGACGAGACGATCGATACGCACCTCCAAGCTCCGGTGCGGAACCCATATTGCCCGGCGCCCCCCGGCGGCGCCGGCTCCGACGGATGCAAGGTGACGCCGCACCTCACGTTCAGCGCGGAGAAGGGCTTCGAATTGGCGCACGGCGTGATGCTCGCCGTCGGAGTCGAGAACCTACTGAACTCCAACTATTACATCACCTACCTGAACGCCCAGGGGCCGCATTACTCGCGCCCGCGTACGATCTTCTTGAAGCTCGGCGTCACGCGCTGAAGACGCCGCATGCGAGCGTTCCGGATGAGCCTATCGAAGGGCCGCGCGCTCGAGTAGCGGGCGAAGGATTACAGGCGCGGCACCTTTTCGCCGCTCGCGCGGACGTACGGGGCCAGGCCGGCGGCGACGAGCGATTTGACCGCGTCGCCGATCAAGTAGGGGGCGACGCCGGCGGCGAGCGCTTTGGAGACGCCGACGAAGTGCGCGAGCCACGCCGCGCCGCCCGCGAAGACGACGGCGGAGCCGAGCACGATCGCGAGCAAACGCCCGAGGTAGCTCGACCAGAGCCCGCGGTCGTACAGCAGGCCGGTCACGTAGGCGGCGACCGGGAAGGCGATCAGATACCCCGCGCTCGGGCCGAAGAAGCGGGCGATGCCGGGTGCGCCGTGCGGCGAGAAGACCGGCAGGCCGAGCGCGCCTTCGGCGAGATAGAGCAGGGCCGCGAGCGCCCCGCCGCGAGCGCCCAAGAGCGCGACGACGAGCGCGAGTGCGAACGTCTGCCCCGTGATCGGAGGCATGCCCAGCGGCAGCGGGATCGAGACCTGGGCCCCGAGCGCGAGCAGAGCGGAACCGGCGACGACGAAGGCGATTTGAAGCGCGCGCGTGCGCGTGGTCGACACAATTGGCGAGGCGTTCATATCGCGGCCTCGATTTCGCCCGGCCTCGCGAGGCGGCCTGCGGGGAGGGAGTCGGCACCACGTGGAACGTGCCGCGCCGTGGATCAGAGCCGCACGCCGTACTTCGATGTCCTGCTCGACTATGTCGATTCCGGTGTCATACCGTTCCATACGCCGGGCCACATGCAAGGCCAGGGTATGGACCGCGCGTTCCGCGAGTTCGTGGGCGACAACGTGCTCTCGATCGATCTCACGCAGATTCGCGGCCTCGACGATCTCCTGCAGCCGACCGAATCGCTCGTCGAAGCACAGGCCCTGGCGGCCGAGGCCTACGGCGCCGATCGTTCGTTCTTCCTGATCAACGGATCGACGAGCGGCAATCAGATCATGATGATGACCGCCGTCAACCCCGGCGAGCGGATCGCGCTTCCGCGCAACGCGCACAAGAGCGCGATGGGCGGCCTGATCATGAGCGGCGCCGAGCCGATCTGGATGCAGCCCGAAGTCGACCAGGAACTGCACATGGATCACACGGTGACGCCGGAGACCGTGCGCCGCACGCTCGCAACGTATCCGGACATCAAGGCGGTCTACGTCGTCAGCCCCACGTATTACGGCGTTGCCGCCGACCTCGAAGGGATCGCCGAGATCGCGCACGCGCACGGCCTGCCGTTCCTCGTCGACGAAGCCTGGGGCCCGCACTTCGCGTTCCATCCGGCGCTGCCGCTCTCCGCACTCGAAGCGGGCGCGGACCTGTGCATCAACTCGACGCACAAGATGCTCGGGAGCCTTTCGCAAACGTCGATGTTGCACCAGAAGGGCGAGCGCATTCGCGTCGACCGCCTCAAGGCCGTGGTCAAGCTGTTTCTTTCGACCTCGCCGAACCTCGTGCTCGTCGCGTCGCTCGACGTCGCGCGCAAGCAGATGGCGATCGATGGACGCGCGCTGCTTTCGCGTACGATCGATCTTGCGAACGAGACGCGCCGGCGCCTCAACGACATTCCGGGCGTCTACTGCTTCGGCAACGAGCTCGAAGGACGGCCCGGCGTGTTCGATCTGGATCCGACGAAGATCACGATCTCCGTCAAGGCGCTGGGCTATACGGGATACGAGGCGGAAGAGATCCTGCGCCGGCGCTACAACGTGCAAGTCGAACTCGCGGATCTCTTCAATTGCCTCGCGCTCTTCACGATCGGCACGACGCGCGAAGCGGCGGACCGTCTGGTGTACGGCGTGAAGGAACTTGCGCGCGAAGACCGGCCGATCGACGTCTTCTCGCCTTCGGGCGTTCTCGAGCGGCGTCTGACGATGAAGACGTACGAGTTCCCTGCGATTCCGCCGATTCGCATGTTGCCGCGCGACGCATTTCTCGCCACGACCGAACACGTACCCTTCAAGAAATCCAGCGGCCGCATTTGTGCCGAAGTGATCACGCCGTATCCGCCCGGCATCCCCGTGCTCTCGCCCGGCGAGGAGATCACGCCGGATACGATCGCATACTTGGAACTGGAAAAAAAGGCCGGCGTGCGCATGCAGGGGCCCTACGATACGGAGCTGCGCACGATTCGCGTCGTGTGCAAGGCGAATTCCCCGGCGTCGAAAGGGTAGGGCGCGCCCGCACGGAACACGGCTGCAACGAAATCGTTTGCCAGGGTAGATGGTTTCGCGGACTCCTCGCCTAGCGGTGAGGAAATCCTAAATTGAGGATGTGAATTGGCCGTCAACGCCGAGACAGTCTCCGACCACTGGGAACTGACCCAACTCCTCGATATCTTCCCTCTGCCGATCCGTCAAGCGCTCGTCCGGCTGCCACGCCTGGAGTCGGTCATCGAAGTGGTGCTGGACCTCGGGCGGCCGCCCGAAGCGCGGTTCGTGGACGATTTCGTCTACCTGTCCGACCACGGCGTCACGTCCGAGGACCTCGCGCACGTCTGCTCGCGCATTTCGGAGTTCGGCGGCGACAACCGCGCGGGCATCGAGAAGACGCTGCACCGGATCTCCGCGATACGGAATCGCTCGGGGAAGATCGTCGGACTGACGTGCCGGGTCGGGCGTGCCGTGCTGGGGACGGTCGACATATTGCTCGACGTCGTGCGCAGCGGCAAATCGATCTGTCTGCTCGGCCCGCCGGGCGTGGGCAAGACGACGCTGTTGCGCGAGTGCGCGCGCATCCTCAGCGGAGATCGCAAACGCGTCGTGATCGTCGACACCTCGAACGAGATCGCGGGCGACGGCGACATCCCGCACCCGGGGATCGGCAGCGCGCGCCGCATGCAAGTCAAGGATCCCGCCTTGCAGCACAACGTGATGGTCGAAGCGGTCGAAAATCACATGCCGCAGGTCGTCGTGATCGACGAGATCGGAACGGAGGCGGAAGCCGCGGCCGCGCGCACGATCGCCGAACGCGGCGTGCAGCTGATCGGCACGGCGCACGGGCGGACGCTCGAGAACATCCTGATGAATCCGACGCTCTCGGATCTGGTCGGCGGCATCAGCACGGTCACGCTTTCCGACGAAGAAGCGCGCCGGCGCGGCACGCGAAAGACGGTGCTCGAACGCAAGGCGCCGCCGACGTTCGACGTGCTCGTCGAGATCGCCGATCGCAATCGCTTTGCGATTTACAAGAACGTCGCGGACGTCGTCGACGCATTCTTGCGCGGCTACGCGCCGCAGCCGGAGATTCGCGAGCGCGGAGCGGGCGGGGGGCTCTCCGTCGTGCAGGAGGCGAGCGCTAGCCCGACGCCCCTCAAGCGCGTGCCGGTCGATCCGGAGTTTGCGCTCGGCGTTTTGGCCTCCGAGGGCGGAGCCGACGCGGATCGCGACGAGCGCGAATCCCCGATGCTGATCTTTCCCTACGGCGTTTCGCGCAACAAGATCGAACGCGCGATCGCCAATCTCTGCGTGAATGCGGCGATCGCGCGCAAATGGGATGATGCCGACGTCGTCCTGACGCTCAAGACGCTCGAGCGCAAGGAATCGGAGAAGCTGCGCTCCATCTCCGCCGAGAACGTGCCGATCTACTCGATCAAGACGAACACGACGACGCAGATCCAGAGCGCGCTCAAGGATTTCTTCAACTTGCCTACGCTGGATATGGAAGAGATCGCGATGCGCGAGGCCGGCGAGGCGATCTATCGCGTGTTGCTCGAGAACAAGCCGATCGAATTGACGCCGCAGACCTCGTACGTGCGGCGGATGCAGCATCAGCTCGCCGAGCAGTACCGCTTGAAATCGCGCAGCACCGGGCTCGAACCGAACAGGCGCGTGTTGATCTTCCGCGGCGCGGATTTCCCCTTCACCTCGGAGGCGACGGCCTGAGCAACCTCCCCGAGCGCGGGTTCTTCCTGACGCTGGAAGGGATCGAAGGGAGCGGCAAGTCGACGCTCGCGCTCGGGCTTGCACGCAAGCTCACCGAGGCGGGCCACGCGGTGCTCGCGACTCGCGAACCGGGCGGGACCGAACTCGGCGACCAGATTCGGGAACTGCTCTTGGCGCGCGGGCCCCATATGCCGATCGAAGCGTTGGCGGAGGCCTTCCTCGTGAATGCCGCGCGCGCGCAGCACGTGCGGCAAGCGATCGCCCCGGCGCTGGCCGCGGGGTGCGTCGTGCTGTGCGACCGTTTCATCGACTCGACGCTCGCCTACCAGGGCTACGGACGGGGCCTGGAGATCGAACGCCTGCGCGGGCTCTGCGCGCTCGCGGCCGGAGGGCTGTTGCCGAACATCACGCTGCTGCTCGACGTCCCCGTCCCGATTTCCCGAACGCGGCTCGGCGAGCGGGGCTTGCAGAAAGACCGGCTCGAAAACGAGCCCAGCGAGTTCCACGAGCGCGTGCGCGCGGGATTCCTTGCGCTGGCCGCCGTCACGCCGCGCATCCACACGCTGGACGGGACGCGCCCGATCGAAGAAACGCTCGAAGCCGCCTGGCGGATCGTCGCCGCGCAGCTCGAAGCGGCGCGAGCATGAGCGTTACGGGCGCCTTCGACGTCGTGGGCGCGGCGGCGCCCCTGGCCTATTTCGGACGGCTCGAGCCGGCGAAGCTCTCGCACGGCTATCTCTTCACGGGCGCGCCGGGAGTCGGCAAGAAAACCTTCGCTCGCCGGCTCGCGCAATCGCTGCTCTGCGAGACGCCCAAGCCGACGCTGCTCGGTTATTGCAACGCCTGCACGGGCTGCACGCTCGTGAACGCCGGGACGCATCCCGACCTCCTGGAGAACGTCGGCGTCATCAAGATCGGCAACGACGACGGGCGCGCGAGCGACGAGCGGATCACGGCGCGCGATCTCGTGCGCGAGTTCTCGCTGCACGGCTACCGCAGCCGATATCACATCGTGATCTTCGGCGACGTCGAGTTCGCCACGCACGAAGCCGCGAACGCTCTGCTGAAGTTCTTCGAAGAGCCCCCGGCGGGCGTCGTCGTGATCCTTACGACGAGCGCGCCGGGGACGTTGATCGCGACGATCCGCTCGCGGATGCTGCAGATCGCGTTCCCGCTGCTCAAGGAATCCGAGGTCCGCGAGATCCTGGTCAGCGGCGGGACGGACGATGAAGCGGCGCGACGCGCGGCCGCGGTTGCGCTCGGGAGCGTCGCGCGCGCGCGCGCCGCACTGGCGGGCGAATCGAGCGGCTCGCGGGCGGCGGCCGTCGCCTGGTTCGAAGCGGCGTTACGCGGCGAGCAGCCCGACGCCGGCTTCCTGCGCCTCGACGACCGCACGCTCTCGGCGGCCGAGAAGCGCGAGGCGCTCGCCGCGATGCTCGAGATGATCCGGCTCGTCGCGCGCGATTGGGCCGTCCTGACCGTCGCGCCGCACGGCGGGACGCTCTACGCGGAGGATCTGCGCGCGCGGATCGAGCGCTTCCCAAAACGAAAAGCCGCCGAGATTCTGGCCCTCCAGGAGACGCTCGCGGACGCCGAGCGCCTCGCTCACACGAACGTGTCGGCGGCGCTCGTCGCCGATCTCGTCCGCATGCAGCTCGCGCCCGCTTAGGGGAACTCGCGCCCAGGTGAAGGGCGAAGGGCGAAGGGGCGTTTAGAAGCGGCCGTATGAGGCGTCGGCGTAGCCTTTGGCGAGCAGGACCGAGAGGAACGCGATCCCGACCGACTTGACGATCGCGTTGAGCACGGGGACGAAGATGCCGCCGGAGAGCAAGAGGCTGCCGAGGATCGGCAGCATCGAGATCGAGGTGACGTAGTAGACGACGCCCATGATGAGAAGCATGAAGAGCGTCGCGACCGGCGTGCGCTGCACGCGTTCGACCGAGGCTTGCGGCGCGGCGCTCCCGGGGATCCCGCCGATCGCCGCGGCCGGAAGCGTGTAGACGAAGAAGTAGAGGGCCACCAAGATCAACAGGGAGCCGAGCGGCCCGAAGACGGCTCCGACCGTCCCGGCGGCCCACAGGATGAAGTTGAAGCCGAGGGCGGCGAACAGAATATCCGGCGCCTTGCGCTGTGCCTGCTCCCAGGCCGTTCCGAACGGGGCCGTGCCGCGGCGCCGCCAGGCGAGATCGGCGATGATCAGCGAAACGCAGAGCGCGAACGAATCGAGCAGCGTCTGCAAGAGCCCGGCGAGCCCGCCGGTGAGCCCGCCCAGCGCGCCGTGCGTCGGCGCGACGAGCGCGATGCCGATCCCGATGAGGGCCGCGATGAACGGCGCGGCGAGCAGCGACGGATTGCGGAACAGCAGGTTGAACGCCTGCAGGTACCCTCCGTAGTCGATCGTCCGCAGTTCGCGCATGCTGCTAGCGGGCTCCGGTCAGCGCGTGTCCGCAGCCGCAGGTGCGCTCGGCCGGGATCGCCTCGATGAGCCCTAGGATCGCTCCTTTGACGCGCTCGTTGTTGCTGGTGAACACCTTTATGACTTCCGCGTGCGAAACCGGCTCAATCCCGGCTTGGCCTTCTAGACCGACGTCGTAGTCGGTGATGAGCGAAATGTTCACGTAGCAGATCTCGAGTTCGCGCGCGAGATACGCTTCGGGATACTGCGTCATGTTGATGACCTCCCAGCCCAGGCCGCTGAACCACTTGGATTCGGCCCGCGTCGAGAATCGCGGGCCCTGTATGACGACGATCGTCCCGCGTTCGTGCGTCGTGACGCCGCCGGCGCGCAGCGCATCGATCGCCAGCGGACGCAGTTGCGGGCAGTACGGGTCCGAGAAGCTGACGTGCGTGGTGATCGGTCCGTCGTAGAACGTATCCTTGCGCCCGGTCGTGCGATCGACGATCTGGTCGGCGACGACCATGTCGCCGGGCTTGACTTCGGGCTTGAGCGAGCCGCAGGCCGTCGGCCCGATGATCCGCGTGACGCCGAGTTCCTTCATCGCCCAGAGGTTCGCGCGATAGTTGATCGATTGCGGCGGATACTGATGCGACTTGCCGTGGCGCGGCAAGAAGGCGACCCGCTTACCCGCTACCTCGCCGATCGCGAGCTTGTCGCTGGGCGCGCCGTACGGCGTTTCGATCGTCACCTCGCGGGCGTCCGAGAGCAGCGAATAAAAGCCCGAACCCCCAAAAACGCCGATATCGGCGCGTTCCTGTGCCACCCGTCAAACCTCACTCACGGCAAGGCCCGCCGAATTTAAATACGGGCCGCCGGTCGCGGTTCGTCGGGGGGCAGAAACGCTCCCCTCGCTCGACCGCGCTAGAGTTCCGCGCGCGTGAACGCCCGGCCGTCGAGCGCGGCCCTGGCGCGCTCGTAGCCGCTGTAGAAGCGCGACTCCCGCTCGCCTTTGCCGCACGCGCTGCAAGCCGCCGCAATGAAGTAGCCGTCGACGCCGGAGAGGATGACGAAATCGCGCTCGCAGCCGCAACTCTTGCACGCCGAGGGGGCGTAGGCATCGCGACCGGACGTGATGACGGAGTTGACGGAGGGCGGACGAAGCGACTGGTTCACGGTAATACGATAGCCCTTCAAGCTTGCTTTGTGGAGTAGGACTTCGAGGAAGCGAGGTTGGGAGACTAGTCCCGGAAGTCCGCCGGTTTGAGATCCTCGATGAAGCGGCGGAAGCGCGCCTCTTCTTCCTGTTCCGCTTTTTTGTCGGCGACCGTCTCTTCGAGCACGATTTTATCGGAAACGAAGATCGGAGCTTGCATCCGTAACGCGAGCGCGATGCCGTCGGAGGGGCGCGCGTCGATCTCTTGCGTTTCGCCGTTCGTGCGGACGATCAATTTGGCGAAGAACGTCGAGTCTTTGATGTCGTGGATGACGATCTGTTCGAGCTTCGCGTGCATCGTTTCGAGCAGCGAGCGCATCAGGTCGTGCGAGAGCGGCCGCGGAACGGCCGTGCCTTCCAATGCGAGCGCGATCGCAGTGGCCTCGAACGGCCCGATCAGAATCGGAAGGAAACGCTTCCCTTCGAGGTCCTTCAGGATGACGACCGGATCGTGCGTGAGGAGGTCGATCCCCAGCTTGTCAACCTTCATCTGCCGCATCACTTGTAAATCCTACGCTTCCAGGACGATTCCTTGCCGGAGCCGAACGCCGACGGTCGGCTTTTTATGGGATTGTCATGCGGTATCGTCGGCCTACCGAACGTCGGCAAGTCGACTATTTTCAACGCGCTGACGCGTTCTGCCGCGGCGCTCGCCGCCAACTATCCTTTTGCGACGATCCAACCGAACGTCGGCGAAGTTCCGGTCCCCGACGAGCGCCTGAGCGTTTTGTCCGATCTCGTCCACGCGCAGCGGATCGTCCCCGCCACGATGAAATTCGTCGACATCGCGGGTCTCGTGCGCGGCGCCAGCTCCGGCGCGGGCCTGGGCAACGCCTTTTTGAGCCATATCCGTGAGACCGACGCGATCGCGATGGTCGTGCGCTGCTTCTCGGACCCCAACGTCACGCACGTCGAAGGGGCGCCGGACCCGCTGCGCGACATCGAGATCGTCGCGATCGAGCTGGCTCTCGCCGATCTCGCAAGCCTAGCCAAGCGAATCGATAAGCTGGAACGCGAGGCGCGGGTGAACCCGAAGATCGCGCCCCAGCTTCAGGCGGCCCGGGATCTGAAGGCCGCGCTCGAGGAAGGCAAGCCGGCGCGAACGTTCGCCGCCGATTCGCTCGAGGGGCAGCTGGCCCGCGAGTCGTTCCTCCTGACCGCCAAGCCGCTGCTCTACGTGGCGAACGTCGATGAGGACCAGATCGGGCATCTCGGGGACCAGGCGCGAGCCGTTTTCGAGGTTGCAGCGCGAGAAGGGACCCGCGCGATCGCGTTCTGCGGAAAGGTGGAAGCCGAACTCGCCGGGCTCTCGGATGCGGACGCCAAGGCGTTCTGCGCTGAACTCGGGATCGAGCGCGGCGGGCTCGATCAGCTGATCTTGAGCGCCTACGACCTGCTCGGCCTGATGACGTTCCTGACGGCCGGCGAAAAGGAAGTGCGCGCCTGGACGATCGACCGCGGGACGAAGGCTCCGGCGGCGGCCGGCAAGATCCACAGCGACATCGAGCGCGGCTTCATCCGCGCGGAGATCCTCTCGTACGACGATTTCGCCCGGTTCGGCAGCCTCGAGGCGGTGCGGGCCGCCGGCCTCCTGCGAAGTGAGGGCAAGGAGTACGTGATGCAGGAAGGCGACGTCGTCACGTTCCGTTTCAACGTCTGAGCCCGGTTAATGCGACGTTTGTCGCAGGCATCATAGGACATATGGTGAAGAACAGCCGCCGCGGCTACGACATGTGTAGGGGGACGCGGTTCGGAGAGATAAGGCTGCTCCTACTAAGCTTTTCCGCGGGGGAAATTTTGGTATGGCTATGATGGTCGCAAGGGAAGTCTCGGTCTTCGGGGACGCCATCGCGTACTTTAACGAGGCGGCGCTTCTGCTCGATCTCGACCCGGGGACGCGGCAGTTGCTGACCCACCCGTCCCGGCAGATCATTTTCGCGATCCCCTTTCAGCGCGATTCCGGCGAACTCGACGTCTATACGGGTTACCGCGTTCAATACAACTTCGCGCGCGGGCCGGCCAAGGGCGGGATCCGCTATCACCCCGGCGTGACGCTCGACGAAGTGACGGCGCTGGCGTTCTGGATGACCTGGAAGTGCGCGGTCGTCGACCTGCCGTTCGGCGGAGCCAAGGGCGGCGTGACCTGCGACCCTTCGAAGCTCTCGCTCGGCGAACTCGAACGGATCACCCGGCGCTACGCGGCGGAACTCGTCGAGGTCGTCGGCCCCGATAAGGACGTCGCCGCGCCGGATGTCGGCACCACCCCGCAGATGATGGCCTGGTTCATGGACACCTATTCGATGCACATGCGCACGCACACGCCGGGCGTCGTGACCGGCAAGCCGATCGAGATCGGCGGGTCGCGCGGCCGCGTCGAAGCGACCGGACGCGGCGTGTCGCTCGTCGGCTTCGCGCAGATGCAGCTGATGGGCCTGGAGCCCAAGAACACGCGGGTCATCGTGCAGGGCTTCGGCAACGTCGGCTCCATCGCGGCGCAGATGTTCGCCGAGCGCGGCTGCAAGATCGTCGGCATCTCGGATGTGACGGGCGGCTATTACAATCCGAAAGGTATAGACCTCGCGAGCGCGACCGCGTACGCGCAGGAGCACCACTCGTTGCAAGGCTATCGCGGCGGCGACCGGGTCACGAACGCGGCCTTCCTGGAGCTACCCTGCGACGTGCTCGTGCCCGCCGCGCTCGAGAAACAGCTCACGCGCGACAACGCGGCGCGCATCCAAGCGAAGCTGATCGTCGAGGGCGCGAACGGACCGACGACGCCCGACGCCGACCACATCTTCACCGACCGCGGCATCATCGTGATCCCCGACATCGTCGCGAACGCGGGCGGCGTGACCGTCTCGTATTTCGAGTGGGCCCAAGACCGCTCGGGCTATTTCTGGAAGGAATCCGAGGTCAACGAACGTCTGGCGGACATTCTGCTGACGAACTTCGACCACGTGCGCGACGTCGCCCGAGCGCGCCGGATTCCGCTGCGGACCGCCGCGTACGTCCTGGCGATCGACCGGGTCGTGAAATCGCTGCGCATCCGCGGCGTCTACGCATAGGGGTTTCCTCGAGCGTGCCGGCCGGGGCCGGCGCGGCTGCGTAGAGGGCCCCGCCCGCTGTGCAGCCAACCGGAGCCGTCCTTAGCATGAGTTCGGATTCGTCGCACTTACGAGCCGACTGTCTCAATTTTTGGGAAGTCCTCGCCCAGTCGATCGCGATGCTCGGCCCGACGCTGACGCCGGTGCTGATCGTGCCGCTGATGTTCGGGGTGGCGGGGAACGGCAGCTGGGTCGCCTACGCGTTCGGCACGCTGATGCTGCTGGCCGTCGCGCTCAATCTCAACAAGTTCGCGCAGCGCTCGCCGAACGCGGGCTCGCTCTACGCGTACGCGGTCGCCGCCTTCGGCCCGCGCGGCAGCGTCCTGTGCGGCTGGGCGCTGTTGTGGGCCTACGTTTTCGTCGGGACGGCCGGGCTCGCGGCGTTCGCGCTGTTCTCGTCGCGCTTCTTGGGGGGCCTGGGCATCACGGTCGCGCCGCTCGCGCTCGTCTGCGTCTGTCTGGGCCTGATCTGGGCGCTCGCCTATCGCGACATCCGGCTTTCGACGATCACGCTGCTGATCATCGAAGCCTGTGTCGCGGTGCTCGTCGGCTGGCTGATCCTGCAGATCTTCTGGCATCGCGGCATCTATGACGCGGCCCAATTCGCGGGCCCGGCCTTCTCGCTTCCGGCGATCGGCGCGGGTACCGTCATCGCGATCTTCAGCGCCGTCGGCTTCGAGAGCGCGACCTCGCTCGGCGAAGAGGCCCACGAGCCGCGCTTCACGATCCCCGCAGCCGTCATCTGGAGCGTGATTCTGGCCGGCGCGTTCTTCACGGTCGCGACGTATGCGGAAGTGCTCGGGATGCGCAATTACGGCATCGCGCTCGACAAGCTCACGACGCCGCTCGATCAACTCTCGGAGGTCGTGGGCTCGCCGCAACTCAAGGTCCCGATCGACGTCGGCGCGATGCTCAGCGCGTTCTCGGTCGCGCTCGCCGCGCTCAACGCCGGCGCGCGCGTCGTGCTGTCGATGGGCCGCTCGGGACTTTTCCCCGCGCAGATCGGCGACACGCATCCGACCCACCAGACCCCGCACAAAGCGATCGCGGCGTTCGCGCTCGCGATCCTGGCCGTCGCCGCCGGGCTGCTTTTGCTCGGGCGCACGCCGAGCGATGCGTTCAACGATACGGCGTCGCTCGGGTCGTTCGGGTTCGTCGCGATCTATCTCTCGATCGTCGTCGGAGCCCCGCTCTACTTGCGCCGCCTGGGAGAGCTGCGCCCGGCGGACGTCGCGATCTCCGCACTCGGAGTCGCGTTCTTGCTCGTCCCCACGATCGGCAGCGTGTATCCCCCGCCGGCCCCGCCCGCGAACGTCTTCCCGCTCTACTTCCTCGCGTACATGGCCGCCGGCGTCGGGCTGTTGTGGCTGCGCGCCGGCTGCGTGCGCGCGGACGGCATGGAACGCGCGGCGACGGCCGCACCCGCCGCGTCGACCGCCGAAGCGGGCTAGTTCAGCCGCGGTCCGGGCGCGCCGCCGCGGCCCTCCTCGATCGAATCCAGGCGTAGCTCGATCCTATCCAGCCGGTGCTCGACCCGATCCAGCCTTTGCTCGACCCGATCCAGCCGTTGCTCGACTCGATCCAGCCGTTGCTCGACTCGATCCAGCCGTTGCTCGACTCGATCCAGCCGTTGCTCGACCAGATCCAGGCGAGCTTCGATCCGCACGAAGCGCGCATCGATCTCGTCAAAGCGCCGTAGCATCCGAGCTTCGAGGGCATCGAAGCGATGGTCGACCTCGCGGAAACGCTCGTCGACGCGCGCGAAGCCGAGCGCGATCGCTTCGTGCAGACTCTGGAAGCCTGCGATGATGTCCTCGTCGGTCACCCGCCTACGATCGGTCATCGACGTTACGGCGCTATTGCCGGTTCGTTGAAGGCCTGTTCGGCGTGATAGGACGAACGCGAGAGCGGGCTCGAGACGACCTGACGAAAGCCCTTCGAGAGACCGAGCGCGCGCAGCCGCTCGAACTTCTCCGGGGTCACGTATTCGACGACCGGCAGATGGCGCTTCGTCGGTTGCAAGTATTGCCCCAGCGTGAAGATCGCGACGCCGGCCGCGCGCGCCGCGTCCATCGCGGCTGAGATCTCGTCTTCGCGCTCGCCGAGGCCCACCATCAGCGAGGTCTTCGTGTAGCGCACCTTGCCGCTGCGCCCGGCGTGCGCGAGGATCGCGAGCGACTGCGCGAAGCTCGCGCGCCGGTCGCGCACGGTGGATTGCAGCCGTTCGACCGTCTCGAGATTGTGCGCGAGCACTTCGGGCTCGCTTGCGAGCACGGTCTCGAGCGCGGCGAGGTCGCCCGCGAAGTCGCCGGTCAGGCATTCGACCTTCGCCTCCGGCGAGAGCCGGTGGATCGCGCGCACGGTGCTCGCGAAGATCGCGGCGCCCCCGTCGGTCAGATCGTCACGATCGACCGCGGTCAAGACGAGATATTTCCAGCCCATGTCGCGCACGGCTTCCGCGACGCGCTTGGGTTCGAGCCAATCGACCTCGCCGCGCGGACTCCCGGTCTTCACGTTGCAGAAGCGGCAGCCGCGCGTGCAGGTGTCGCCGAGGATCATGATCGTGGCGGTTCCCGCGCTCCAGCACTCGCCGATGTTCGGGCAGCGCGCCTCGCGACACACGGTATGCAGGCCGAGATCCGCGACCTTGCTCTTGACCGCCTCGTAGGCCTCGCCGTGGGCGAGCGAGATCGTGAGCCACGGCGGCCGGCGCACGGGCGGCCCCCCGGCGGGCCCGCCGGGGTTCGTCAGGTCGATCATCGTGCGTTCTGCGCGAACGGCTCGGCGTCCGCGGGCACGAAGCGCACCGCGAAGCGTGCTTGCAGCGCGGCCAGCAGCGCGTCGCGGCCTTCGTCCCACGCGACGGCCCGGCCCAGCTCCCGTTCGATCGAGGTGATGCCGAACTGCGGCGTGCCGCACGGCAAGATCAAGCGGTCGTAGTCGAGCTCGGTGCAGACGTTCAGCGCGATCCCGTGCAGCGAGGTCATGTCGCGCACGGCCAAACCAACGGCGCAAATCGCGCTGCGCCCGACGTAGACGCCGCGGTGCTCGCCGTGGCGGCGACCCTCGATGCCGAACGATGCGAGCGCGGCGAGCGCGGCGTCCTCGAGCGCGGCGACCAGCGGGGCGACCTCGCGGAAGCGTTCGAGTTTGCGGATCGGGTAGACGACGACTTGGCCCGGTCCGTGATAGGTCACGTCGCCGCCGCGTTCGATCTCGTGGACCTCGACGCCGAGCGCGGCGAGTTGCGCGCGCGGCAGGAGAAGATGCTCGGGTTTGGCGTTGCGTCCGAGCGTGACCGCGGGTTCGTGCTCGACGACGATCCACGTCTCTTGCGCGCCCGCCGCGACGGCGGCGTGCAGTTCGCGCTGCAGCGCGAGCACGCTCCCGTAGGGACGCCGCCCGAGGTCGAGCAGCCGAACGTCACGCACGCGGGGCGCGGCAGCGAGCACCTAGACGCCCGCCGGAACCTTCGGCGGCTTCGGATTGGGGACGTGGATCGCTTTGTTGTGCATCGCCTCCGCGGCGTCCATGATCGATTCGGTCAGCGTCGGATGGGGATGGATCGAGAGCCCGATGTCCTCGACGGTCGCTCCCATCTCGAGCGCGATGACGCCTTCGCCGATCAGCGATTCCGCCTGCGGGGCGACGATGTGCATGCCGAGCAGCAGGTCGGTCTTCGCGTCGCCGACGAGCTTGATCAGGCCGTCCGTCGCGTTCATCGTGCGGGCGCGGCCGCTCGCGATCAGCGGCACCTTGCCGATGCGCACGTCGTAGCCTTTCGCCTTGGCCTCTTCCTCGGAGAGTCCGATCGTCGCGACTTCGGGATCCGTGTAGACGCAATTCGGGATCGCGACCGGATCGAACGCCGCCGAACGGTCTCCGGCGATCGCTTCCGCCGCGACGACGCCCTCTTTCATCGCCTTGTGCGCGAGCAGCGGCTGGCTCGTGACGTCGCCGATCGCATAGATGTGCGGCACGATCGTGCGGCGCTGCGCATCGACGGCGATGAATCCGTGATCGTCGACGGCGAGCCCCGCGGCATGCAGGTTCAGTTTGTCGGTGACCGGGCGCCGCCCGACCGCGACGAGCACGAGATCCGCGCTGCGCGTCTCGGGCTTGTTGTTCGTGTATTCGCCGACGATCGTCGCGCGCACGTCGTGTTCGCCGAGCTTCTCGATCGTCTCGACCTTCGTGGAGAGCGCGAACTCGATCCCTTGCTTCTTGAGTATGCGCTGCAGCGTCTTCGAGATTTCGAGATCGGAACCGGTGATCAACTGCGGCAGCGCCTCGACGACGAGCACCTTCGCGCCCAGGCGATTGTAGACGGTCGCGAATTCGAGTCCGATGACGCCGCCGCCGACGACGAGCACGTTCTCGGGGATCCGTTTGAGCTGGACCGCGTCGTCGGAATTGATGATCGTCTCGCCGTCTCGCGGCCAGGCTTTCACGTCGATCGGGGCGGAACCGGTGGCGATGACGGCGTTCGTGAACGCGTACGTCTCGGTCGTGCCGTCGCGCTTCGCGAGCGCGACGGTATGCCGGTCGACGAACGAAGCGGTGCCGTAGGCGAACGTCACGTTGTTCGCCTTGAAGAGCGATTGCACGCCGCCGACGTTCGCCTTGACGACGGCGTCCTTGAACTTCACGACGCCCTCGCGCTCGAACTGCGCCTTCGGAACGGTGATCCCGATATCGCCGGCGCGATCGATCAAGTGCGCCACTTCCCCGACGTGCAACAGCGCCTTCGTGGGGATGCAGCCCCAGTTCAGGCAGACGCCGCCGACCTCGTCGCGATCGAAGCAGACGACGCTCTTACCGAGCTGGCCGAGGCGGATCGCGGCATGATAGCCGCCGGGCCCGGCTCCGATGACGACGGCGTCGACGGTGTGGTCAGCCAAGAGATTCTCCTTCGGCGGCAGAGAGGCGCGCGGTCTCTCCCTTGATTCAACCCCGAGGCGGCGCCCGCATTTTCGCCGCCCGGCCGTCACCGGGAAATCGCAAGAGCGACCAAGAATGGACCCCGCCAATGCCGCTCAATGGATGGTCTGATTTCTCGCCCGTGTTGGACCGGGAGAGCATCGTGCCGCTCTACCGGCAGATCTACGAGGGGCTGCGCGAGGCGATCCTGACGGGCGCGCTCCCGGAATCCGCGCGCCTGCCGCCCGAACGCAGCCTGGCCGACAGGCTCGCCGTGAACCGCAGCACGATCGTCCACGCCTACCGGGACCTGGCAACCGACGGACTGATCGAGCAGCGGGTCGGCTCGGGCTCGCGCGTCGCCTCCGGGCTGCGGGCGGGGCAGCCCGACCGCGCCTCGGGCGTGCCCTGGTGGGTGACGCTTCCGCCGTGGCGCGTCGGGCAGTTTCCGGCCGTGCTCGGCGAGCTTGCCGCCGTGCGCGCGGGCGGCCGCATCGATTTCGTGCAGGGCGTGCCGCCCGTCGAGCCGTCCCCGCTCGCGGACCTCTCGCGCTCGTTCGCGCGCGTCGGCGGCGACGAGAACTTCGTGCTCTCCTACGGCGATAGCCAAGGGTACGCGCCGCTGCGCGAGGTCGTGGCCGAGCGGATGCGCAAGCGCGGCTGCCGCGTGGAACCCGGCGAGATCTTGATGCTGACCGGCTCGACGCAAGGGATCACGCTCGTCGCCCAGTCGCTCGCGGAGCCCGGCGACGAGATCATCGTCGAGCAGCCGACGTACCCGGGAGCGCTGCAGATCTTCCAGATCGCGGGGTTGCGCGCGATCCCGGTCCCCGTCGACGACGAGGGGATGCGGGTCGATCACGTCGAGGCGATCCTGCGCACGCGCAGGCCGCGGTTCATCTATGCGATGCCCTCGATCCACAACCCGACGGGCGTCACCATGAACGAGGACCGGCGCGCGCGCCTGGTGACGCTCGCTCGGCGCGCGGGCGTTCCGATCGTCGAGGACGATCCGTACGGCGAACTCGCCGCAACGCCGATCTCGCCGCTGGTCGCGCGCGGTCCCGACGACGTGATCTATCTCAGCAGCTTCTCGAAGACGATCGCGCCGTCGCTGCGTCTGGGCTGGCTCGCGGCGCCGCGCACGATCTACGAGCGGCTGCTTCTGCGCAAGCAGTCGTACGACATGGCCTCGAGCCTCTACGTGCAGGCCGGCGTCTGCGACTACTTGAGCGGCTCTTACGACGCGCACGTCCTCGCGCTGCGGGGGGAGATCGCCGCGCGCCGCAAGCTCGCGCTCGCGGCCGTCGAGCGCCACTGGCCGCGTTCGATCCGCCTCGCGCGGGGCGGCGACGGATATTATCTGTGGGCCACGGCGCCGCGCGAGATCCGCGCTCGCGCGCTGCTCGAAGCGGCCGAGCGTCACGGCGCATCGTTCCTGTTCGGCGAGGCGTTCTACGCCGCGAGCGGCGGCGAGCATCAGTTCCGGCTCGCGATCACGCCCGTCTCGCAAGCGGCCCTCGCCGAAGGGATCGGGCGCATCGGCGAAGCGCTCTCGAGCGATTCGGCCCGTCCGGCGGCCGGGCGCCCCGCGGGCGTGCTTCGCGTACCCTGAACTCGCCCGCGGAGACCCCGGACCCCGGGCGCGTAGCGGCGCTCAATGCGGCGCTGCTCGCCTGGTACGAGCGCGGCGGTCGCCACGAGCTCCCGTGGCGGCGGCGGCGCGACCCTTACCTGACGCTCGTCAGCGAGTTCATGCTGCAGCAGACGCAGGTCGAGCGCGTCATCGCGCCGTTCGAGCGGTTCGTCGCGGCTTGGCCGGCGTTGCGCGAGCTTGCCGCCGCGCCGCGCGCGGACGTCGTGCGGGCATGGCGGGGCCTGGGTTACAACTCGCGCGCGGTTCGCCTGCACGCGCTCGCGCAAGCGGTCTGCGAGCAATATGCGGGGGAGCTGCCGCGCGATGAGGCGGCGCTGCGCGCCTTGCCGGGGATCGGGCCGTACACGGCCAGCGCGATCCGCGCGTTCGGCTTCGATTGCGATACCGCCGCCGTCGATACGAACGTGCGGCGCGTGATCCACCGCGTGCATTTCGGGGTCGAACTCCCGCCGCGCGCGAGCGCACGCGAACTCGAGCGCACCGCGCAAGCGACGCTCGAGCCTGGCCGCGGACACGATTGGAACGGTGCGCTGATGGATCTCGGCGCGACGATCTGCACCGCGCGGGCCCCGAAGTGCCCGCTCTGCCCGCTGCAGCGCGAGTGCGCCGCAGCGCCGCTCGACGCCGCGGAGATCGCCGCACTCGCGCGCCGCTTCGGCCGCCCGCGACCTCCGGGAGAGCGCCTGCCGTTCGAGCAGACGCGCCGCTACGCGCGCGGACGCCTGATCGACCGGCTGCGCGCGCTCCCCGCGCAGCAATCGATCTCATTGCTCGCGCTCGGCCCCGAAGTGCCGGAACTCGCCGGGCGTGCGCCCGGCGAGCTCCTTGGGATCATCGACGATCTCGTCCGCGACGGCCTCGTCGTTCGTTCGAGCGAGGGCGTGCGGCTGGCCTGAGAGCGGGCTCCTATTCGGAGGTCACGCTTTCGCCCGCGGCGGGCGTCCCCGAGATCTTCGTTCCGACGCTCGTATCGTCGTTGACGGAGGTGATCTGGATCTTCGCGACCGGCAGCTTCGAGGTCAGGATCTTGCCGGAGTCGGGGTCCTTGAACTGGCGAACTTTCACGACGTCGAAGTACTGGCCGACGGTGACGCCCTTCGCGGCGCCGATGTTCAGGGTGACGTCGCTCCCGTCGACGGCGAGGATGCGTCCGCTGAGCGTCGGGCCGGCCGGTGCGCTCGCGAACTTCGCCGGATCGATCTTCGAGGCGATGTCTTGCGCGACGGAGTTGATCAGCTGGCCCATCGTCGAGCTCGTGAACGACGAGTTCGAATACGAGCCCGCGGTCCAGCCCGAGTATCCGCCGCCGCCGAGTGAGACCGCGCTCTTCGTCTGCTCGTCGGAGATCGATTGCACGATCTCGCCCGTGAGCGCGTCGACGACGCGCACCGCAACGCGCAGCGTGACGCGGTCGGAGCGAACCGAGCCGACCGCCGCGCCGGCGAACCCGCCGATGAAGCCTCCGACGGCCCCGCCGCTGCTGCCGGTCTTGTCGAACTGCAGGACGTTTCCGGAGATCAGGTAGCGCGCGCCGGTCAGGCGCCCGCTTTGGATCGCGGTCGCCGGAGAGATTTCGCCGGCCTTCGCGAGGTTGTGTTCGGAGAGCGTCGAGTCGAGGTTCTTGCGGTCGACGACGCGGAACTTGCCGCTGTTGACGAGCTGATCGGAGAGGAGGTCGGAGATCGCGATCCCCGGCTCGAAGTTCCCCCACCAATCCGAGGTGAGGCCCTTCGTGCTGAAGTTCATGACCGCGACGGGCGGGGGGCCTGCGGCCGCGGCGGGAGCACAGAAGGCCGCCGGAGCCAGGAGAGCGGCGGCGCAGAAAGCGGCCGCGATTTTGATGAGCGATCGGCGCACGGAAAGCTGTCCTTTGCTTGATGATGACGGGTAGTGCGTTGCTACGACGGTGACCCGCCGTGCGCCTTGAATCTCATCCCGCGCCGCCGGAGTTAGGAGAGAGCGTGGAACCGATCCCGTTTCCCAAGAAGAAAGTTACGCGAGCCGTCGCGCTGCAGGAACTCGCGCAGCTCGAGCGCGCGTATCCCGCGGCCGTCACGGCGCTCGAATACGATTCTCCGTTCACGCTACTGGTCGCCGTGATCCTCAGCGCGCAGTGCACGGACGCGCGCGTCAATCTGACGACTCCGTTCCTGTTCGCAAAGTACCCGACGCCCCAGGCGCTCGCGAGCGCCGAGCTCGGCGACGTTGAGGAACTCATCAAATCCTGCGGCTTCTTCCGGATGAAGGCGAAGAACATCGTCAACGCGGCGCGAGCGCTCGTCGAGCGCTACGGCGGCGAGGTGCCCGCCGATCGCGAAGCGCTCGAGAGCTTGCCCGGCGTGGGCCGCAAGACCGCGAACGTGGTGCTCTCCGTCGCGTTCGAGGAGGCCGCCTTCGCGGTCGATACGCACGTCTTTCGCGTCGCGCACAGGCTGGGACTGACGCTCGCGACGACGCCGCGCGGCGTTGAAGACGACGTCGTCAAACTCGTGCCGAGCGAGAAGCTGCGCTTCGCGCACCACTGGCTGATCCTGCACGGCCGCGAGATCTGCAAGGCGCCGACCCCGCTGTGCGACCGTTGCCCCGTTCGCGAACTCTGCCCGAGCGCTCCGCTCGTGGCGCGCGCGCTCGGTGCGCGCCGCGCGAAAGCACGCGCGAAGGTGGTTAAAACTGCAGCGGGCCCAGGCCCTCGAGGCTCGGCGGGCGGGGCAGTTCGGCCTCCTCGGCGATCTTCTTGAGCAATCGGTTCGGCGTGAGCGCCTCGCCGTAGCCGGGTTCCGTCGAAAGCTTCGAAAGGTTGATCAACGCCGGCGTCTCGGCGCCGGTATCGAACTGGTATTCTCCGTCGAGGCCCTCGCCCGCGACGATGACGAGCTGCCGCGCGTCGTCGAGATCCAGGCTCACCCGCTTCCCGCGGAAACGCAGGCGGACGCGCAGGGGCCTCTCGAGCCGCACGAACGTGACGCCGTCGCGCCCCAGGACGGAATTGAGGCGCTTCGAGCCGACCGCCAGCGCCAAGGCGAACGCGTCGAGTTGCGCGCGCGCGTCGGCCGCCGCTGCAGCCGGTGCGGGCGTGGCCGAATCGATCGCCGCGCTGATGTCCTGCCGCGCCCGCAGCTTCTGCGCGAGGGCAACGATGGGGTTGAGTTCGCTGTCGTCCGAGCCGCCGTTCACTCGCCGCTCTTCCACGCCGCCGCGGAAAACGGCTCTTTTTCGGGCCGCCTAAAAGGCAAGCGGCGCGATCGTTGCCGATCGCGCCGCGTTATGGAGAGGATGATGCCGGTGAAAGATTCCGGGAAACTACTTTTTTACGGGGGCCTTCGTCGCCTTGGCGGCCGGCTTGACGGCCTTCTTCGGCGTGACTTTCTTGGTCGTTGCGACCTTGACGGTCTTCTTGGCTTCGGTCTTGGCGGTCTTGTGGGCTGCCTTGACGGCCGGCTTCGCCGTGACTTTCTTGGCGGTGACCTTCTTCGCGGTGACCTTCTTCGTGACCGCGGGCTTCGCGGTCGTGGTCTTGGCGGTATCGGCCATGGCCGAGCCCGTTGCGAGGAACGCTGCCGCGACGAGCGCTGCAATGAACTTATTCATTCGATGAGTCCTCCTTTCCACAAAAGTATGGCGGCACACGTACGCGTGCCGGCATCGTAACCTCTGAACGAGGTCCCAGGCCGATTCGTTTCAGGTCCCAGTGTTCCCGCCAAAAGTCCCGGTTTTTGGCTCGTCCGCAGTCTGTTCGTTTTCGAGAGAGTCCGGCCGGGCGTGAGGCGAATGGCCGCGCATGACGAGTTTTGCGAATCCCGGAGCGATCTGGCATCCCAGCGACGCGGCGATCGCGCAGTCGAATTTCACTGCCTTCTTGCCGCGTTTAGGCGTGACTACGTACGCCGAGTTGCAGGCCGCGACCGCAGCCGACGTGCGCCCGTTCCACCGTGAGATCGTCGCCGCTCTCGGTTTGCACTGGGACCGCCCGTACGATACGCTGTTGGACCTCTCGCGCGGCAAGCCGTTCGCCACGTGGTTCGGCGGCGGCTTGCTCAACGCGCCCGCGAATTGTTTGGATCGCCATATCGCGCTCGGTCGCGGTCGTGACGAGGCGCTCGTCGCCGAAGGCGAGGACGGCGTCGTGCGCCGCTTCACGTTCGCGGAATTGCGCGACGAGGTCGCTCGGCTCGCGAACGCGTTGCGTTCGCTCGGCGTCGGCAAGGGCGATCGCGTCGGAATCTTCATGCCGCTCGTGCCGGAGGCGGCGATCGGGCTGCTCGCGATCGGCTACATCGGCGCGATCGCCGTACCGGCGTTCTCCGGTTACGGCGAGCAGGCGCTGGCGGCGCGGCTCGCCGATGCGCGCGCGAAGGTGCTCTTGACCGCGGATTCGAGCTCGCGCCGCGGCAAGCTCGTCGACATGAAGGCCGCCGTCGACCGGGCGCTGGAACTCGCGCCGACCGTCGAACACGTCGTCGTGCTGCGGCGCGGCAGCCGCGTGGCGGCGATGGACGCGGCGCGCGACCACGACTGGCGCGAGCTCGTGCACGCGCAATCGAATGCCTGCGAGTACGAACGCACCTCCGCGAACGATCCGTTCTTGCTGCTCTACACCTCCGGCAGCACCGGCAAACCGAAGGGCGCGATGCACGTCCATGGCGGCTTCCCGCTGAAGGTCATGTTCGACCAGCATTTGTGCATGGACGTGCGGCCGGGCGAGCGGATGCTCTGGTTCACCGACATGGGCTGGATGATGGGCCCGTTCCTCGTGCTCGGCGCGCTGGGCCTAGGCGCCTCGATCGTGCTGTACGACGGGACGCCGGACTATCCGGCGCCCGATCGGCTTTGGGACGTGTGCTCGCGGCATCGCGTCACGCATCTCGGCATCGCGCCGACGGCGATTCGTTCGTTGATGTCGCACGGCGACGAACACCCGCGCAAACACGATCTTTCCGCGCTGCGCATCTTGGCGAGTTCGGGCGAGCCGTGGAATACGGAACCCTACCTCTGGTTCCTCAACGTCGTCGGCGGCGGACGCAGCCCGATCATCAATTACTCGGGCGGAACCGAGATCGGCGGCGGCATTCTGGGCACGCTCCCCACGCTGCCGCTCGTGCCGAACTGTTTCCATGGGCCGTGCCCCGGGATGGTCGCCGACGTGTTCGATAGCGCCGGGAATCCGGTGCGCGGCGACGTGGGCGAACTCGTCGTGCGCGAGCCGTTCGTCGGCATGACGCAGAGCTTTTGGGACTCGCCGGACACGCGCGACGACGCGCGTTTCCTCGCGACGTACTGGGACCGTTTCGAGGGCGTCTGGGTCCATGGTGACTGGGCGCAGATCGAGACGGCGGGCGGGCAAGACTTCTGGTACATTCGCGGGCGCAGCGACGACACGATCAACGTCGCGGGCAAACGCGTGGGGCCGGCCGAGTTCGAGAGCGCGCTCGTCTCGGATCCCGACGTCACGGAGGCGGCCGCGATCGCGGTCCCCGACGAGATCAAGGGCGACGTCGTCGTCTGCTTGGTCGTGGCGCGTTCGCGCGAGCTGGAAGGCGATGCGCTGCGTGCGCGCTTGATGGGCATCATCGACGCGACGATGGGTAAGTCGCTGCGGCCGAAAGCGATCCGTTTCGTCGACGAACTGCCCAAGACGCGCAATCAGAAGGTGATGCGGCGCGTCGCGCGCGGACGCTTCCTCGGACACAACGAACTCGGCGACCTCTCGGCGCTCGAAAACCAGAGTTCGCTGAAGGCGATCGACGAGGCGCGCTAGGCGCTAGCTCTGCACGGTGAGGAGCAGGTCCTGCGCCTCGATGTGCGTCCCCGGCGTCGCGAGGACGCGGCGTACGACGCCGCGCCGCTCCGCGTAGAGGACGGTCTGCATCTTCATCGCCTCGATCGTGAGGAGTGCCGTGCCGGCCTCGACGGCCTGCCCTTCTTCGACGGACAGGCGGACGACGAGCCCCGGCATCGGTGCGCCGATCTGCGTGGGATCGGCCGGATCGGCCTTCTGACGCACGACGCGCTTGTCGCCGAGCCTGCGATCGTCGACCGATACCATGCGCGGCTGGCCGTTCATCTCGAAGAAGACCTTGCGGCGCCCCTCGCCGTCCGGTTCGCTCGTGGCGATATAGCGGACGATCAGCGTCTTGCCGCGCTCGATCTCGAGCGAGATCTCTTGCCCCGGGGCCATCCCGTAGAAGAAGACGTCGGTCGGGAGGAGGCTGACGTCGCCGTAGGTGTTCGCGTGCTTCGCATACGTCACGAAGACGTCCGGGTACATCAAGTAGGAGGCGAGATCGCGTTCGTTGACCTTGCGTTCGATCGCTTTTTCGACGTTCGCGCGCTCCAGCTCCAGATTCGCGGGCGGCAGCGTTTCGCCGGGCCTGCCGTTCAAGGGCAAGCGCCCGCGCAGGACCTTGCGCTGTAACGCGACGGGGAATCCGCCGGGCGTCTGGCCGAGCTCGCCCGCGAACAGCTCGACGACCGAGGCCGGAAACGAAATATCCTTGGCCGGGTCGGCGACGTCCGCCGGAGTGATCCCGCTCGTGAGCATGTAGATCGACATGTCCCCGACGACTTTCGAGGTCGGCGTGACCTTGATGATGTCGCCGAAGAGCATGCTGACGTCGTGATACGTTTTCACGACATCGGGCCAGCGGTCCGCGATGCCCAGCGCCTTCGCTTGCTCTTGCAGATTCGTGTATTGGCCGCCGGGCATCTCGTGGACGTAGACGTCCGAGGATCCCGAACGCATCTCGCTCTCGAAGGCGGCGTACTGCTTGCGCACCTCGCCCCAATAGGTCGAAATCCGCATCAGCGCTTCGCGGTCGAGTTGCGTCGAGCGCGGGGTATGTTCGAGCGCGGCCACGAGCGAGCCGAGGTTCGGCTGCGAGGTGAACCCGCTCATCGCGTCGAGCGCGCCGTCGACCGCATCGCAGCCCGCTTCGACGGCGGCGAGCACGCTCGCTCCCGCGTTTCCGCTCGTATCGTGCGTGTGGAAGTGGATCGGGATCCCGATCTCTTGACGCAAGGCTTCGACGAGCTTGCGTGCGGCGTACGGCCGGCACACGCCGGCCATATCCTTGATCCCGAGAATGTGCGCGCCGGCTTTTTCGAGCTGCTTCGCGAGGTCGACATAGTAGCGCAAGTTGTACTTCGGCCGCTTGGGATCGTCGATGTCGCCGCTGTAGCAAATCGCCGCTTCGCAGAGTTTCCCGCTCTCGCGAATCGCATCGATCGAGACGCGCATGTTCTCGATCCAGTTCAATGAATCGAAGACGCGGAAGAGATCGACGCCGGCATCGGCCGCCTGCGCGATGAAGTGGCGGACCGCGTTGTCCGGATAGTTCTTGTAGCCGACGGCGTTCGCGCCGCGCAAGAGCATCTGCAGCAGGATGTTGGGAACCGCCTCGCGCAGCGCGGTGAGCCGGCCCCACGGGTCCTCTTTCAGGAAGCGCATCGCCACGTCGAACGTAGCGCCGCCCCAACATTCGAGCGAGAAGAGGTTCGGCAGATCGCGCGCGTAGATCGGGGCGATCGCGATCATGTCCTGCGTGCGGAAGCGCGTCGCCAACAGCGATTGGTGCGCGTCGCGGAACGTCGTGTCGGTGACGAGCGTGCGCTCCTGGGCGCGCATCCAGGCGGTGAAGCCTTCGGGCCCGAGGCTGTCGAGCAACTGCTTCGTCCCGTCCGCGGGCGTCTCGTTTTGCGCCGCGGGAACGCGCGGCACGGGGACGCTCTCAACACGCGGCCGGCCGGCGACCTCGGGATTGCCGTTGACGAGCACTTCGGCGAGGAACGAGAGCAGGCGCGTCGCGCGATCGCGCGAGGGGAGGAACTGCGTGAGCTCGGGCGTCTCGTCGATGAAGCGCGTGCTGTAATCGCCGCTGCGGAAGCGCGGATGCGAGAGCAGCGCTTCGAGATAGCTCAAATTCGTCGAGACCCCGCGCACGCGAAACTCGCGCAAGGCGCGTAACATCCGCGCGCGCGTCTCCTCGCGCGTCGGGGCCCAGGCCGTGACCTTCTCCAGGAGCGAATCGTAATAGGGCGTGATGACGGCGCCCGAGTACGCGGTCGCGCCGTCGAGGCGGATGCCGAAGCCCGCGGCGGGCCGGTACGCCGTGATCGCGCCGTAATCCGGGGTGAAGCCGCGTTCCGGATTCTCCGTCGTCACGCGGCACTGCATCGCGAAGCCCTTGGTCGCGATCTGCGCCTGAGGCGGCACGCCGCTCTCCGGCGCCCCGATGCGCGCACCTTGGGCGATGCGGATCTGCGCCTTGATCAGGTCGACGCCGGTGACGACCTCCGTGACGGTGTGCTCGACTTGGATGCGCGGATTGACCTCGATGAAATAGAAGGCGCCGGCCTCCGCGTCGACGAGAAACTCGACGGTCCCCGCGCTCGTGTAGTCGACGCTGCGCACGAGCGTGACGGCGGCGTCGCACAGGCCGGCGCGCAGCTCGGGCGTGATGAACGGCGCGGGCGCCTGCTCGACGACCTTTTGGTTACGCCGTTGGATCGAACAATCGCGTTCGAAGACATGCACGACGTTGCCGTGGGTATCGCCGAGGACTTGGACCTCGATGTGCTGCGCCCGGCGCAAGAACTTTTCGAGGTAGACTTCGCCGTTGCCGAACGCCGCGAGCGCCTCGCTGCGCCCCGCCTCGACCGAACGGATGAGGTCGGCGGCCTCTTCGATCACGCGCATGCCGCGGCCGCCCCCGCCCCAGCTCGCCTTGAGCATGACCGGAAAGCCGATCGCGGCGGCGGCGGCGCTGATGCCCTCGGCATCCGTGGGCAGCGCGCCCGTCGCCGGCAACGTGGGTACGCCCGCTGTGCGCGCGATCTCGCGCGCTTCGACTTTTCCGCCGAGCCTGCGCATCACGTCGGGCGTCGGGCCGATGAAGATGATCCCGGCTTCGGCGCACGCCTCTGCGAACGCCGGGTTCTCGGCGTTGAAGCCGTAGCCCGGATGGATCGCGTCGACATGCGCCTCGCGCGCGACGCGCAGAATGTCGGCGACGTCCAGATAGGCTTGGACGGGGCCTTTCCCGGCGCCGACGAGATAGCTTTCGTCGGCCTTGAACCGGTGCAGCGCGAAGCGATCCTCGTGTGAGTAGATCGCGACGGTCGCAATGCCGAGTTCGGTCGCGGCCCGGAAGACGCGGATGGCGATCTCGCCGCGATTGGCGACGAGCAGGCGCTGGATCGTACGAGGAGAGACGGCGGCGGACATCGGCGGAAGGTTTCGGGCTCCCTCGCATTTCCCCGCCCGTCTGCGCACCCTACGCCGCTCGTAACGAAGGAGGTGGGTCCGGCTTTGCGGGCCAAGCGTTTTGCGCAATGGCCCAAGCGAAAACGGTGGTGTCCATCTTCTGCCTCAGTCCGCGCAGGGTAGGAACGATGGAGGAATACGCCGTGTTTCTGACGCGCGCCTTAGAGCGGGCGGGCTGGAAAAGCGTGCTCGTGTATTCGCAGCCGCCGATCCCGGCGGTCGCCGCGCTCTTCGAAGGCACGCAACCGGCATTCGAAGTTCTCGCGGACGCCGGAGACGTTGCTGCGACGCTGCGGCTGCTCGCCCTCCTGCGCAAACACCGGCCCGACATCGTGCATTTCCATTTCTATTCGCCGTTTTCGCTGCTCCCGGTCGTCGCGTGGGCCTCGGGAGCGCGCGGGATCGTCTTCACCGAGCACACGCGCCAACCGAAGCGGCTGAATCCGCTGTTCCGGTTTGCATTGCGTGCTTGGGACCGGCTGGTGCTCGCTGCGCTGGGGGTGCGGGTCTTAGCCGTTTCCGAACACATCCGGCGCGTGCTGCTTTCGAATTACGAACTCGCGCCCGCGCGCGTTGCGGTGCTGCACAACGGGATTAACTTGGAGCGCTTCATTCCGCTCGGCGATAGCGAGCGGAGTGCGGCTCGAGCGGAGCTTGGCCTTCCCGAGCGAGCGCCCGTCATCGTGTGCGCCGCGTGGTTCCGGCCGGAGAAAGGGATCGACGACCTGCTGCGTGCTGCTAAGAGCGTGCTTTCGGTGCGGCCCGATAGCGAGTTCGTCATCGTCGGCGACGGCCCGCACGAGGGTCCGCTGAAAGGGCTCGCAGCTTCGCTCGGCATCGCTTCGAACGTGCGCTTTACCGGGTTGCGCTCCGACGTCGAACGCATGATGGGGATGGCCGACATCGTCGTCATTCCCTCGGTATGGCAAGAGCCTGCCGCGCTCGTCAGCTCGGAGGCGATGGCGATGGAGCGGCCGGTCGTCGCGACGCGCGTCGGCGGACTTCCCGAACTCGTCGCCGACGGCGTCACGGGTCATATCGTCGAGCCTCGCGCGCCGGAGCAACTCGCCGCAGTGCTGCTGGAACTTCTCGCATCACCCGGCGAGATGGAGCGGCTGGGGCGCGCCGGACGTTCCCGCGTAGCGCAGCTCTTTTCGATGGACCGTTGGATCGCCGACACGTTACGGATCTTGGGAGAGAGCCCGGGCACCCGAACGCACTAGGCGGTGCAGGTGCACGCCCTTGGGCAAGAAAAGCCCGAGCGGCGGCCCCGAACCGGGGTTCCGGTGCCGAAGTCGCGACGCGCGCGTCTCGAAACCGTTCCTTGGGAAGTTCGAGGAGATCGCGTGACGCCTCTTGTGCCCCCGGGACAGCCCAACACTCGTTACCTCGTCGGAGCGGTCAACGGAGATCCGTTCGATCCGATGACCTTCTCGAGTTGCAGTGCGCCGCTGTTCCGCGCGCTCGATGAGAACGGCTCGCTCTTCACGGCGATCTCGTCGCGGCCGGGTGCGGTCGCCACGCGGCTGCATCAGCTCGTCAACTTCTCGCCGGAGCGCATCCGCTGGATGCATAAGTTTTATTCCAGTCCGGGGTTCCGCGACGCGAACACCCGTGCCGCGCGCGATCGAATCGGCAAGCTCGATCCATCCTCGTTCGCCGTCGTGCTCCAACTCGCCGCGATGTTCGATCTGACCGGCCTGCCCGGGAAACTCACCGTTTCCTATCACGATTCACACTTCATCGAGAACCAGCGCAGCGGCTATGGTGCGATCCAAGTCTCGCGGCGCCGTGCCGAAGAGATCATCGCATTTGAGTCGGGCGTCTACGCGCGGAGCAGCATGCTGTTCACGATGAGCAAGTTTGCGGCCGATTCGTTCATGCGCACCTACGGGCTCCCCGCCGGCAAGCTCGAGCCGGTCGGCGCGGGAAGCAATATCCCCTTCGCCGCCCCGAGTTTCACACGCCGCGAAGCGAAGCCGGAGATACTGTTCGTCGGCTTCGATTTCGTCCGAAAAGGCGGCCCGACGCTCTTGGCCGCATTCCAACGCGTCCGGCGCGCGATCCCCGAAGCGACCTTGACGATCGTCGGGCCCGCATCGATCGGCGCCGTGCCGCCGGGCGTGCGCTTTCTCGGTCCGATATCGCGCCACGAGGCAAAGGGCTGCAACGATCTCGTGTCGCTCTTTCGCGAGGCGGCGGTGTTCGCGTTGCCCTCGGAATGCGAACCCTTCGGCTTCGTCCTGTTGGAGGCGATGTCTCAAAAGCTCCCTTGCATCGGGACGGATATTTCTGCGATCCCCGAGATCGTCGAGGACGGCTCCACCGGTTTCATCGTCCCCGTCGGCGATGAGCGCGCGCTGGCCGCGCGCTTGGTCGACGTGTTGGCGGACCCGGAGACCGCGCGACAAATGGGGGAGCGCGGCTATTCGCGCGCCTTGGAGCGCTACACGTGGGAGGGGACCGCCGCGCGCATCGCGGCCCGGACCAGCGACCTCCTCTAGAGCGAGGGAACGCTTAGGTGGACCGCTCCAGCAGCGCGGTGCCGACGGCGTTGCCGCCGATCCGGAACGTGGCGAACTCTATGAGCAGCAGCGCTTCGACGACGGCGACGCCGGTGGTCGCGCCGAGGGCCAGCGCTGCGGCGTGGGCCACGGCGACGGCGTGGAGCACGAGCAACGTTCCTACGCAGGTGATGACGAGCGGTGCGAGGAGCACGGCCAAGACGACGACGCGCAAGACGGCGGCGGGGCCGCTCGTATCGATCTTGCTCGGAAACGCCGCGTAGAGCGCGACGCCGAGCGCGGTTAGGAACCACCAGGCGATGAACGCAACCGGCAAAGAGGCGAGCGCCAAGGGCCAGTCGGCGGAGCCGATTCCAAGGACCGCCGGCCCGGTTCCGAGCGCAACGCCGCCGCGCCAGGCGCGCGCGACCGACCATATCGCCAGCCGCTCGCGCAGCGTCGAAGGCGCGAGCCACCAGATCGGTTTCGCGATCTCGTCCGCAAGCGAGATCGAAGCCGTCAGCGGGATGACGAGTGCGAGCGCCCAGAGCGCGCCGAAGATCCCGCCCGCTTCGGCGGGCTCGACGCCGAAACGTTCGGCGAACAGGACGAAGGCGCCGAGCAGCGCCGAGCCGAGCACGAGCCCAAGCCACTTCGCCGTCGCGCCGCGCGTGCGTGCGAACGTCGTCCAATCGGTCCAGAGCAGCGTCCGCACGCCGCTGAAGAACCGCGGCGGTTCCCGATGCGCGGCCGCGGCGCTCGCCGCCGCCTCGCTCGCGTCGACCCGCCCGCGGCGGCTGCTCTCGATGAGCTCGAGCGACCTCATCGAGACCGCGTACAAGTCGGGTAGCGCATCCGCGGCGAGCGGTATCACGGCCAACACGAGCAGCAACGGAAGAGCGACCGCGAGCGCGAGCGCCGCCGGACTGCCCGAAAGGAACCACAGCGCGGCGAACGCCGGATCGAAGCGCAGCAGGTGCATGATCGGCCGCGCGACGCTCGGCGCCTGGACGACCTGCGCGATCCCTGCGATCCCGTACAGCGCGCCGAGCGCGGCGAGCATCCACCCGAACGCCGCGACCGGCGCCTCTCCCGCGCGCAAGCGCAGCAAGAACGCGGGCAGCGGCAGTTCGGCGACGATCGAAGCGCTCGCCGCGACCGCAACGACCCCGCCGGCCACGGCGAAGGCGTTGCTCCAATGCGCGTTGCTGAGCAACACGTAGACGAGCGGCAGGCCGAATCTGGCCGCGAAGATCGTCCCGGCGCGCACTTGCAGCCAGACTGCGATATTCTGCGCGCTCAAGCCCGTGCTGCTGAGTAGCCGCGCCTCCGCCTTCGAACGGAACGCGTAAGGGAGCCTGCCGGTCGCCGGCAGCGCGACGTTCAATCCGGCCAGCAGCGTGAAGAAACCGAAGAGCTGCAGCGCCCCTGCGTGCGATACGACGTGCGCGTGCGCGCCCGGATGCGCTCTTTCCTCGATGATTCGGCCCGCGATCAGAATCAGGAAGACGAACGCCGCGAGCGCCCAGAGCGCGAGCCGCCCGGGCGAACGCGCGATCGAGCGAGCCGCGTTTCTTGCAGTCGCGAACTCAACGAACGCGAGCGCGCCGAACGTCACGCCGTGATTTCGAGGAAGGCGTCTTCGAGCGAGCGTTCGCCGCTGGCCCGCGTGCGCAGATCGGCGATGTTGCCGGAGGCGATCGAACGCCCGTCCTTCATGATGAGCGCGCGATCGCAGAGCGATTCCGCCGACTCGAGGATGTGCGTGCTCATGACGATCGCGGTCCCGCCGTCGCGCAAGCCCAGGATCAGGTCGCGCAGATCACGTTGCCCCTTGGGGTCGAGCCCGACCATGGGCTCGTCGAGCAAGAGGATCGGCGAGTCGGCCAAGATCGTCGCGGCGATCAGCGTCTTTTGACGCATCCCCTTCGAGAGGGCTTGGCCGAGCACGTCGCGCTGTGCCGTGAGCGCGAGCCGCTCGAGCAACGCATCGGCCCGCGCCTCCCAGCCCGCGGCCAGGTTCGCGCTGCGCGCCACGAAGATCATGTGTTCCCAGACGCTGAGCAAAGGGAAGACGTCGGGGGTCTCGGGGATCAGCGCGATCGAGCGTCCGCGCTCGCTCGGCAGGGGCTTCCCCTCGAAGCGCAGCTCACCGGAATCCGGGCGCAGCAGGCCGCACAGACACAGCAACGTCGTCGTCTTCCCCGCGCCGTTGGGGCCGAGCAGCCCGAGGACCTCGCCGCGCCGCAGGTCGAACGAGAGCCCGTCGACGGCGGCGCGCGAGCCGAAGCGCTTCGTCAGAGCGGTCACTTCCAGCAGGCTGCGCGTCGAACTCTCCATCGACGCCCGACTTGCTATGTGCCTGCGACCGGCACCTGGTCGCGAAACTGGTCCCAATAGAGCGAAGCGTAACTGCCGCCGCGCGCCAGCAGCTCGGAGTGCGTGCCGCGTTCGACGATGCGCCCGTGCTCCACGACGAAGATCGCGTCCGCCGAAAGGATCGTCGAGAGACGATGCGCGATCACGAGGCTGGTTCGGCCCTGCATCAAGGGCACGAGCGCTTCCTGGATCAGCGTTTCGTTGTGGGAATCGAGCGCGCTCGTCGCTTCGTCGAGGATCAGGATCCGCGGGTCCTTGAGCAGGACGCGCGCGATCGCGAGGCGCTGGCGTTCGCCGCCGGAGAGCTTGTGGCCGCGTTCACCGACGATCGTATCGTAGCCCGCCGGCAGCCCCGCGATGAATTCGTGAATGTTCGCCGCGCGCGCGGCGCGCTCGATGTCGTCTTGTGTCGCGTCGATCCGGCCGTAGCGCAGATTCGCGAGGATCGTATCGTGGAAGAGATAGGTCTCTTGCGTGACGATACCGATGTGGGCGCGCAGCGACTGCAGGTCGAGATCGCGCGCGTCGATGCCGTCGATGCGGACGACGCCCGATTGCGGATCGTAGAAGCGCGGGACGAGCTGCGTGATCGTCGTCTTCCCGGCGCCTGAAGGGCCGACGAGCGCCGCGACCTGACCCGGTTCGATCGTCAGCGTCACGCCGTCGAGCGCGGTCCGCTCCGGAGTGTAGGAGAAGTGGACGTCCTCGAAACGGATCTCGCCGCGCACGGTCGCGAGCTTGCGGCCGCCGCCCGGCCGCGCGGCGTCGACGGCGCCCTCGGGCGTCATATCGAGATACTCGAAGATCCGCTCGAAGACCGCGAGAGCGCTGACGATCTGCACTTGAACGCTCGCCAGGCCCGAGGCCGGCGTATAGAGGCGTCCCAACAGCGTGACGAACGCCACGATCGTGCCGATCGTGAGCGTCCCCTTCAAGGCCAGGTAGCCGCCGGCCAGCCACACGATCGCCGGGCCGATCACGACCATCGCGGTGATCGCGGCGATGAACCAGCGGCCCACCATCGCCAAGCGAATCTCCAGCGCCATCAGATCGGTCCCGACGGCGAAGAATCGCTTGCCCTCGTAGGCCTCGCGCACGAACGATTTGATCAGCGTGATCCCCGAGATCGACAGCGTCTCCTGCGTGATGCTCTCGATCTGATCGCGCTTTTCGCGGGTGAGCTTGCGGATGTTGTACATGCGCTGGCCGACGGGCCCGAGCGGCAAGATCATGAACGGCACGACCGCGAGCGCCAAGAGCGCGAGCCGCCAATCCAGGTAGAACATGGTCACGACGGTCGTGAGCATGACGGCCAGGTTCGTCACGATCGTCACGAACGTGCCGGTCACGACGTTGTCGATGTTGTCGACGTCGCTCGAGACGCGGTTCATGATCTCGCCCGTCTTCGTATTCGTGAAGAACGAGATCGGCATGCGGTGTAGATGCGAGACGAGATTCGTCCGCATGTCGCGCATGATGCCTTCACCGACGAACGAGTTCAGGAAGCCCTGGTACACGCCGACGAGGCCCGCGACGATCGCCGCCGCGACCATCCCCGCCACGTCGAGCACCAGCGCCTTCTCATCGTGCCGCGCGAGCGCGTCGTCGATCAGCCATTTCGTGAAGATCGTCGGGCCCAGGCCCAGCAGCGCGCCCAGCAGGATGCAGGCGAGGACCCCCGCCTCCTTGCGCCAGTACGGGAGAAAGAGCGCGCCGATGCGCCGCCACTCGACAGGCCGCCGCACGCGGGGCTTGTCGGGGTTGAACATGCTCGACCACATCAAGTGGGTGGGAGGGCCGCCTAACACATGCCGTTAGACCTTGGGGGCGTTCGGAGGGTTGCCGTAGGGCCCGGGCGACCACGCCACCAAACCTTCCGGCCGATGCACGCTCTGCTCTTGGCCGCCGGCCTCGCGCTCGCTGGGGATCCGAGCGAGACCCACGATCTGCTGGCGCGGCTGGCCGGCACTTGGTCGACGGTCAACGACTACCGGGTCGACATCGCCGCAAACGAGCTCGTCGGCGAGAATTGGGACGTGCGCCAGGTCCGCTTCTCGCTGCTCCGGCCGGACCACGCGAAGATGGAGATCCTCGACGGCCCGTCGCGAGGGACGGTCCTGGCTTGGAACGGCGGCGATCGCGTCAGCGTGCGGCCGGGCGGGATCCTCGGTTTCGTCCGCCTCGCGTTCGGGCTGGACGATCCGCGGGCGATGTCCAAGCGCGGGAACTCGGTGCTGACGCCGGATTTCGGCAAGGTGCTCGAGTGTTTCGCCGCCCACGCAGACGACGTGCGCATCGCCCCGGGCCCCGTCGTCGAGGGCCGGGCGACGACCGCGATCGAGTTCGACCACGCCCCAGGGCCCGTGTGCAGCACCGACTCTAAGAAGGACCGCCTGGTCACGCGCGATGTCGTCACGATCTTCACGCAGACGAGTCTTCCGCTGCGCCGGGAGCGTTTCGAAGCCGAACGCAGCGTCGAGCGCTGGGAGCTGCGCAATCTGGAGATCAACCCGGGCTTACGGGCGAGCGACTTCTAGAGCGCCCGGCCGGACTACGGGTCGGCGAGGTCGGCCAGAAGCGTGGCGCGGACGGCCATCGCGAGCGAAGCCCGGCCGTTCTCTTCGTCGATCCTGCGGCGATGGCGCCGATCGTGGATCCAGGCGACTTGATCGGCCAGCATCGCGCGCAACATCTCGCCGTAGAGCGCCTGCTTGTCGGCGCCGAAGCCGTCATCCAGGTCCAACACCCAATCGACCGCGAGCGGCTTATGGCGAGCCCGCGTGCCGGGCGCGCCCTGCGACGGGCTCGGGGTGACGGGGTCGCCGTGCGGGCTCAGGGGCTCCGTCTTCAAGCGGCCGCTCGGGAACAGCGCACCGAGCGCGTTGAGACCGTCCTCGCCGACGAGCGCGTGGATGCGCGTGCGGATCGGGATCCACCCCTCGAGCGTGATGTCGCCTCGCTCGAAGACGAGGCGCGTCTCCTGGCGATCCATCCGCGCCGCCTGCGTGAACCCGTTGTACATGGTCACGAGCGCCCCGTCACGATAGCGGATCGTGCAGTTGACCTGCTCTTCGATCCCGCTGCCGGGCCGCATCGTGCGCTGCGCCGCAACCACATGGCCCTCGCCGAGCCAGCCCGCGAACATGTCGAAGAAGTGGACGACGTGTTCGATGAAGATCCCGCCGCTGCGCTCGCGCCTCCAGAACCAATGCTCGGGCCCGAGGCCTTCGTCGGAGGCGTAGTTCTCGAAATAGCCGTGAAGGAACTCGCCGAGCAGTTTCCGCCTGACGATCTCTGCGATCGTCTCGAAGAGCGGGTTGTACCGCTGCATCAGGTCCGTCACCATCAGCAGGCCCTTTTGCCTGGCGAGTGCGAGCATCTCGTCCGCTTGCGCGACCGTCAGTGCCGTCGGCTTCTCGACGATCACGTGCTTCCCGGCGCGCAGCGCTTTCATCGATTGCTCGTAATGCAGGAACGGCGGCGTCGAGATGTAGACCAGATCGATGTCGGCGCGCGCCACGAGCTCGTCTGGGCCGTCGATCCCGGGCAACCTGAAATGCGCCGCGATCGCGCGCGCCGGTTCGGGGTTGATGTCGGCGACGCCCGCGATCGCGACGCCCGGCACGCTCGCAAAACGCTCCGCCGCGAAGGCGCAGAAGCCGCCCGCGCCGAGCAGTCCTAGCGCAATCGTTTTACCGGGGTGAGTACTCGGCTCCATGCTTGCTCTCTGCATGGCACCCAAGTACCCGATGCAAGCGGTCCGAAACGCGGCAATTGCGCGCCGCTGATCGGTTGTTAATGTTTGACTGGGGTTTCGCGCAGCGCGGCCAGTTGCATGAACAGCAGCTTCTCTTCATCGCTGAGATTCGTCGGCAACAAGCCTTGGAGCCGCACGTACTGATCGCCGTTTCCGCCGCCTTTGGCGCGCGGCATCCCTTTGCCGCCGAGACGCAGGCGTTGGTTGTTCTGCGTTCCGGGCTTGATCGTCATCGTGACGTCGCCGGCCATCGTCGGGACCGTGACCTCGCCGCCGAGCACCAGATCGTACACGTTGACCGGCCAGTCGAGGTAAAGGTCGTCGCCCTTGCGCTCGTAACGCGCGTCGGGCGCGAAATGCACGACGAGATAGAGATCTCCGTTCGGACCGCCGCCGCTTCCCCGGCTCCCCTGGCCCGCGAGCCGGATGCGCTGGCCTTCGCGCACGCCCTTGGGGATCGTCACGTTGAAGCGCCGCGAGGTGACCGTGCGGCCCGTGCCGTGGCAAACGGGGCAGATCCCTTGCGTGCGGCGATCGACCCCGCTCCCCTCGCATGCGGGGCACGAATCCTCGATGCTCAGCGAAATGGACTTCGGTCCGCCGGCATACGCCTCGGCGAGCGACAGATCGATCGACGTCTCGAGGTCCCCGCCGCGCTGCGCGAAGCCGCGCGTGGTCCCGGGCCGGCGCCCGATCCCCGAGAAGAACTCCTCGAAGAAATCGGAGAATCCGCTCGGCGCGCCGCGGCCGGGGCTGAACCCCCCGCCGAAGTCGCCTGCGCCGCTCTCCGCTTGCGCCGCGCGGTAGCGGCGCTGCGCTTCGGCCTGCTGCGCGGCCTGTTGCCAATCGCTGCCGAGCGCATCGTATTTGGTGCGTTTCTCGGGGTCGCCGAGAACTTCGTAGGCCTCTTGGAGTTCCTTGAACTTCTCTTCGGCGGCCTTTTGGTTCGTTGGGTTCGCATCCGGGTGCCACTTGCGCGCGAGCTTGCGGTAGGCGGATTTGATGTCTTTTTGGGCCGCGTTCTTCGGAACGCCGAGAACCTGATAGTAGTCTTTGTAATTCACGCCGGTTTCTTCGACACGATGACGAGTGCCGGACGCAGGAGCTCGTCGCCGAGCGTGTAGCCACGCTGGACCACTTCGAGGATCGTGTCGTCCTGGTCATCGGCCGACTCTCGCGTGCCGATCGCTTCCGCGACGCGCGGGTCGAAGGGCGTCCCCAGGAGCGAGAGCGCCTTCACGTTCTCGCTCGCCAGAGCGTTCTCGAAACCGCGCAACGTCGCATCGAGGCCGGCGCGCAAGCCGTCCGAGGGGATCTCGAACGCCAAGGCGCGTTCGAGGTTGTCGATGACCGGCAAGAACTTCGCCAGCAGCGCTTTCTTGCCGTACGCCAATTGGTCCGCGACTTGCCGTTGGGCACGCCGCTTGTAATTTTCGAATTCCGCGATCGCGTAGAGCGCGCTGTCGTGATGCTCTTTCGCGCGCGCGTTCGCTTCCGCCAGTTGTGCCGTCAGTTCGGCTTCACGGCTCGAAGGCGCATCCGCGCCTTCGGCCGTGGCCGTGTTCGCACCATCGGACGCCGTGACGACGTCGGATTCGGCGCCGTTCTGTGCGTCGGTCTCCATGCTCGTACCTCAAAAGCCGCGGGCGGTGGTTACTTCGCTTCTTTGAACTCGGCGTCGATGACGTCGTCCGCGGGAGCGCCCGCGGTCGCGCCGGCACCTGCCGCCGCGCCGTTCGGGCCTGCGCCCGCCCCGCCGGCGGCCGCTCCGTCCGTCGCGCCGCCGCTCGTCTTCTGGTAGAGCAGTTCGGCCATCTTATACGAGCTCTGCTGCAGCTTCTCGGTCGCGGCCTTGATCTCGGCCGAGGTCCCGTTTTCGCTGAGGCGCTTGAGCTCCGCGAGTGCCGTCTCGACGTCGCCCTTGGCGGCGGCGTCGAGTTTGTCGCCGACTTCCTTGAGCGATTTCTCCGTCGAATAGATCAGGCTCGAAGCTTGGTTGCGGATCTCCGCTTCCTCTTTCTTGCGTTGATCTTCGGCGCGCGACGCCTCGGCGTCGCGAATCATCCGGTCCACTTCATCCTTGTTCAGGTTCGTCGAAGCGGTGATCGTGATCTGCTGTTCCTTGCCGGTGCCGAGATCTTTCGCGGCGACGTTCACGATGCCGTTCGCATCGATGTTGAACGTCACTTCGATCTGCGGGATGCCGCGCGGAGCCGCCGGGATCCCTTCGAGCCGGAAGCGCCCGAGCGTCTTGTTGCCGGCCGCGATCTCGCGTTCACCTTGCAAGACGTGGATGTCGACGGAGGTCTGGCCGTCCTCGGCCGTCGTGAAGACCTGCGACTTCTTCGTCGGGATCGTCGTGTTGCGCTCGATCAGCTTTGTGTTCACGCCGCCGAGCGTCTCGAGCCCGAGCGAAAGCGGCGTCACGTCCAGCAGGACGACGTCGCGGACTTCGCCCGCCAGCACGCCCGCCTGAATCGCCGCGCCGACCGCTACGACTTCATCCGGGTTGACGGATTGGTTGAGTTCCTTGCCGGTGAGCTTGCGCACGAGATCTTGCACGCCCGGCATGCGCGTCGAGCCGCCGACCATCACGACTTCGTCGATTTGCGAGATATCGAGCTTCGCGTCGCCGAGCGCGGCCTTGAACGGGCCGACTTGGCGTTCCGTCAGGTCGCTCGTGAGCTCTTCGAATTTCGCGCGCGTCAGCGTCGTGTCGAGATGCTTGGGTCCCTCGGCGTTCGCGGTGATGAACGGCAGATTGATGTTCGTCTGGACGACGGAGGAGAGCTCGATCTTCGCCTTTTCGGCGGCTTCGGTCAGACGTTGCATCGCCTGACGGTCGCCGGAGAGATCGATCCCCTGATCCTTGCGGAATTCACCGACGAGATACTGGACCACGCGTTGATCGTAGTCGTCGCCGCCGAGGTGCGTGTCGCCGTTGGTCGAGAGCACTTCGAAGACGCCGTCGCCGACCTCGAGGATCGAAACGTCGAACGTCCCGCCGCCCAAGTCCCAAACGAGGATCTTTTCTTGACCCTTCTTGTCGAGGCCGTACGCGAGCGCCGCCGCGGTCGGCTCGTTGATGATGCGCAGGACGTCGAGGCCTGCGATCTTGCCCGCGTCCTTGGTCGCTTGACGCTGCGCGTCGTTGAAATACGCCGGGACGGTGACGACCGCTCTGGTCACGCGTTCGCCGAGATACGTCGAAGCGTCGTTGACGAGCTTCTGCAGGATCATCGCCGAGATTTCTTGCGGCGTGTAATCCTTGCCGTCGATCTTGGTCTTGTGGTCGGTGCCCATCTGACGCTTGATCGAGGAGATCGTGCGCTCGGTGTTCGTGACCGCCTGACGTTTGGCGAGCTGTCCTACGAGGCGCTCGCCGGTTTTCGTGAAGGCGACCACGGACGGCGTCGTCCGGCTGCCTTCGGAATTCGCGATGACGGAAGGGGTCTGCCCCTCCATGACGGCGACGACTGAGTTCGTCGTGCCGAGGTCGATACCGACCACTTTGGCCATATGCTGTTCTACTCCGAAAACTTCGTTCGCCGCGGACCATCCTCACCCGGATACCCAGGCTTCGGCCTTGCCGCTTACCGGCGCTCGAAAAGTTGCGCCGATCACCCGGCGCAGGGGAAGTTTGTGCTTCTCTCTATGATACGGCAGCCGCCGGAAAAAGTTGCTCTCCGGCGCGCCTCTAGGGGGTATCTTGCGGCTGCGGGATGTTGAGCGCCGCCGGCCGTTCTTGGACCTTGATGGAGACCAGCTTCTTGACGCCGCCGCTCCAGACGTTGAGCGAGAGGGTCTGGCCGGGCTTGGAGGCCTTGATCGCGGCCACGGCATCCTCGACCTTGGTGACGTCCTTGCCGTCGATGCGCTGGATGACGTCGCCCGCGTTCAAACCGGCATCGTCGGCCGGCGAGCCGCCCGAAACCTGAGCGACCAGGACGCCCTGCCCCTTGAAGTCGTTGAGCTGGACGCGGACTTCTGGGGTCAGTTGCCCGAGCAGGACGCCGATGTACCCGACGCCCGTCCCCTGGCGGGTCCCGGGAGTCTTCTCGAGGTCGGCGACGATGATCTTGACCGTGTTCGAGGGGATCGCGAAGCCGATGCCTTGCGCCCCGGCCTGGGGATTCGCGGTCGACTGGTTCACGCCGATGAGCCGGCCTTCGACATCGACCAGCGGCCCGCCCGAGTTGCCCGGGTTGATCGGAGCCGAGGTCTGCAGGAGCCCCTTGAACTCTTGGGCCGTGCCGTTATCGTTGCCGATCGTCTCGTCGCGGTTGAAGCCCGAGACCACGCCGAGCGAAACGCTCTGCTTGAGCTCGAACGGCTCGCCGATCGCGAGAGCCCATTGGCCGGCCTGGAGCCGGTCGGAATCAGCGAGCTCGATCGCGGGCGGGATCTTGTCGTAGTTTTCGATCTTCACCAGGGCGAGATCGTGGGAGAGGTCCGAGGCATAGACCTTTCCGGGCACGCGGTCGCCGTTCTTGAAGATGACCTCGAGCTTGGAGATCGCGGCCCGGTTCGGCGGGGTCACGACGTGCGCGTTCGTCACGATGAAGGCGGAGTTGCCCGTGCGGGAATAGACCCAGCCCGAGCCGGATGCCCGCGCCTTGAACTTCTGGATCTGCTGCGGGCTGCGCCCGCCGAAGAACTCGATGAACGGATCGGTCGGTACGAGCTGCTGGCCGTTGACGGTCACGCTGAGCGCGACGACCGAGGGGGCGACTCGCTTGACCGCGCCGACGATGCGGTCCTGATCGCTGCCGCCGGCCGACCTCACTTCCGGGGCTGCGCTGACGGCCGGGGGGGTGCCGCCGGGGCCGGCGACGTTGGCGAAGTGCGTGCTGGCGAAGAGCATCATCGCGAAGGAGCCCAGCACGGCCCCGACGAGCCCGACGACGAGCGTCGAAAAGATGCGAGATTTCTGTTGCATGTAGTCCCTACGAAAGAGAAGATCGGTTGAGCACGGGGTGACTCTACTCGCTAAACGGAAAAAGGTCACAAAATGCGCGCGGTTTGGTTCTCGTCCGAGACGACCAGCCCGTCGCGGGTCCGGATGACGCGCTTGGCGTTGCGGGCGATCTCGGGGTCGTGGGTGACCATGATGATCGTGCGGCCGGTGGCGTTGAGCTCGGCGAAGAGGCCCATGATCTCGGCGCTGGTCTGGGAATCGAGGTTCCCGGTCGGCTCGTCGGCGAGCAGGACGGCCGGGTCGTTGACCAGAGCCCGGGCGATCGCGACCCGCTGCTGCTGGCCGCCGGAGAGCTCGCTCGGCTTGTGATCGAGACGGTCCCCAAGGCCGACCTCCCGCAAGCGATCGGCCGCGGCCGCATTCCGCAGCTTCGCGGGGACGCCCGCATAGAAGAGGGGGAGCGCGACGTTCTTGACGGCGTTCGTCCGCGCCAGCAGGTTGAACCCCTGGAAGACGAAGCCGAGTTTGCGCAGCCGGATCTGCGCGAGGGCGTTGTCGTCGAGCGTCCCCACGTCGATACCGTCCAAGACGTAGCTGCCGCTCGTCGGCCGGTCCAGGCACCCGAGCAGGTTCATCAGCGTCGACTTTCCGGAACCCGAGGGGCCCATGATCGCGACGTATTCGCCGCGTTCGATCGAGAACGTGACGCCGCGCAGCGCCGGCACTTCGAGCGCGCCGTTCTTGTAGATCTTCGTGACGTTGCGAACGTCGATCGTGGGACCCGCGGCGCGCTCATTCATGGCGCAGCGCCTCGATCGGGTCGAGCGCGGCCGCGCGATAGGCCGGATACGTTCCGAACGCGAGCGTCACGAGCGTGGCGAATCCGGTCGCGATCGCGATCGAGGTCAGCCACGGGATCGGGGCCACGACGCCGGAGATTTGCACGAGTCCGAACGTATTGACCGCCCAGCCGATCGCCACCCCGAACCCCAGGCCGATCCCGCATCCGATCAGCGAGAGCAGCAGCGCTTCGATGAAGAACTGCGCGAGGATTTGGAAGCGGGTCGCCCCGATCGCCTTGCGCAAACCGATCTCGCGCGTTCGTTCCGCGACCGAGACGAGCATGATGTTCAAGATCCCGATCCCGGCGACCACGAGCGAAACGGCCCCGATCAGCGCGACGACGAGCGTGAGGCCTCCGAAGATGCCGTCCGTCAGGCTGGCGAACGATTTGCGATCGAAGGTCTGATATTCGGAGCGCCCGTGCTTGAGGTCTTGGAAGAAGCGCATCGTCCGGGCTTCGGTGTCGCTCGAGCTGCGATTGGTCGGCGATCAGGAACCGCCCGCCGAAGACGGTCCGGCCGCGCAATTCGTCCTGCGTGAACGTCGTGTACGGCAGGAAGATATCGCCCCGCACGACCGTCGGCAGGATCCCCGAGCGAGGCTTCGCGAGGACGGCCACGATGATGTAGCGCCGGTCGCCGACGCGCAAGCTCTCGCCCGTCGGATCGCCGCCGTCGGGGTACAGCCGCGTGTACGCCGTGTCCGAGAGCATCGCGACCTTCGCCGCGTAGCGCACTTCGTCGGCCGTCAGGGCGTGCCCGTAACGGACGGGCGTCGTGATGAAACGCGCATCCGATTCGCCGGTCAGCGAGAACCGGGCGCTGCGATGCCCGACGCGCACGAGACGGCTGATGGTGACGGCCGGGATCGCCTCCGTGATGTTCGGGATCGCGCGCTTGGCGTTTTGAATGTCCTCGGGTTTCAAGGCGGCGCGCGTGAAGTTGCTCTGGCGCGAGTTCGGCACGAGCACGAACGAGCGGTCGTTGATGCTCCCGAGCACGCCTTGCACGGCGCCCGACATGCCCGAGCCCAGGATTTGGATCGCGATGACCGCGGTGACGCCGATGATCAATCCGAGCGCCGTCAGCAGCGAGCGCGTGCGGTGCGCGGCCAGGACGGAGAACGCTTCGACCCAGTACGGCCACATCAGGAGCGCAACGCCTCGATCGGGTCCATGCGGCCCGCTCGGATCGCGGGATACGTGCCGAAAACGGTCCCGACCATCGTCGAGAACCCGACCGCGACCGAAACGATCAGCAGGTAGGGGATCGGCGCGGGCCCGACCAGTTGCGCGATCGGCACGTAGGCCGCCAGCACCGCGAGGAAGCCGAGCACGGTGCCGATTCCGCCGCCCATCAACGAGAGCAGGATCGCCTCCGTGAGAAACTGTTGCGTGATGTCGCCCGCGTTCGCGCCGATCGATTTGCGCAAGCCGATCTCGCGCGTGCGCTCGGTGACCGAGACGAGCATGATGTTCATGATCCCGATCCCCGCGACCAGCAGCGAGACGCCGCCGATCGCCGTCAGAGCGGCCGCGATCACGCCGATCACGGTGTTGAAGGCGCCGAAGATCGCGCCGGTGTCCTGCGTGATGTACAGCGCGCGCTTGCCGTGGATGTGCTGCAACCCTTCGATCACGGCGCGCGAAGCCGCGTCGACGGTGACGCCGGGCTTGGGATAGACCTGGATGAAGTCGACCGGACCGGGCTTGATGCGGTGGAAGAGCGTGTAGGGGATCTCGATGTAATCGCCGCCGCCGGAATTCAAGAACGAGCTCTTGAGGCGATCGTAGACGCCGATGACTCGGTACGGCGCGCCGTTGATCTTGATTCGCTCGCCGAGGGCGGGCGCGTTGCCGAAGAATCGCTCCGCCAGGTCCTGCGAGAGGAGCGCGACGTGCGCGGCGCCCCCGACGTCTTCCGGGCTCATGCGGCGCCCTTCGCGCAGCGTGAGCGAGTCGGTGTAGTTATCCGTCTGCGATTGCACGGTCGTCGTGTACACGATGCCGCGCGCGCGCAGCTCGTAGGCCGCGCTGTAGTTCGGCGTGATGAACCGGACGATGTCGGAGGTGGCTTCGAGCAGCGCGGGCATGTCGCGATATTGTATTTGGGCCCGCGCCGGATCGTCTTGATTGGGATCGGCCGTGATGAAGATCCCTTGGTCGCCGAAGGACGCAATCGAACCCTTGATGCCGCCGGAGGCCGCCTTGCTGATGCCGAGCACGCCGATGATCGAGGACGTGCCGATGATCATCCCGAGCATCGTGAGGATCGAACGCGTCCGGTTGCGCCAGATCGCCTCGAACGCTTCCTGCACGTAGGCCAGCGTGCGCGCCGGGCGCGACATGCGCGTCATGCGCGCCGCTATCCGGCTTTCGCGGGCGCCGAGGGCGAGGGCTTCGGCACCGCCTTCACGGCCGTGCCCTCGCTGAGGGTCGCGCTCTTGTCCGCGACGACGACGTCGCCCGGGTTCAGGCCGCTCACGATCACGGTTTGCGTGTCGTTCGCATCGCCCAGCGTGACCGCCGTCGCATGCACCTTGCCGTCGCGAACGACGAAGACGAACGGCCGCGAGCCGTCCTTGCGCACCGCATCGCTCGAGACGACGAGCACGTTGGGAATGTCCTTCGTGATGATGTCGACGTCGACGCTCATCCCGTCGCGCAGGAACGGCAGCGAGCCGTCGAGCGCGATCGTCGTGATGATTTGGCGCGCCGTGTTCGACGGATCGTCGCTGCGCTGGGCAAACGCGGCGATCGAGGCGACGTGCCCAGGCAACGTCGCCGTTCCGAAATCTTCGCCTCCGACCCTGACCGGCTGTCCGATGCGGACCCCGGCGATGTCTTGTTCGTCGACTTTCGCTCGTACGACGAACCCTCCGCCGGCCGCGATCTTCATGAGCTCTTGCCCGGGCTGGATCGTGTCTCCGGGCTGCAGCGGCCGCAGGCTATCGCCGGGCTGGGCGGAGATCGCCTCGATGAGCCCCGTGAACGGCGCGCGGATCGTCAGCCGTTCGACCTGTTCGGCGGCGTATTTTCGATCGGTCTCGGCCCGCGCGGCCTCGGCGCGCGCGGCGTCGACGTCGGCTTCCTTCGTGTTGCGCGCGCCCGCTTCGGCCGCCGCCAGCCCCGCTTCCGCTTGGCGCACCGCGTCCTCGGCGGCACGCACGCGGTCGCGCAGAACGACCCCGTTGCGCGCCAGCGTGCCCGTCAAGATCTCGCGCTCGCGATGCGCCTGATTCGCGGCGACGCGCGCCTGGTCCAGGCGCGCCGAAGCTTGGTCCAGCGCGTCTTTCGAGATCGCCTTTTGCGCGTAGAGCTCGCGGTTGGCGTCGTAGATGCGCTGCGCTTCGCGCAGGTCCGTGTCCGCCTTCGCAGCGTTCGCGTCGGCTGCCAGGCGCTGCTCCTCGGCGGTCGAGCCGCCGTAGCCGAGCCCCGATTGCGATCCGGCCGCGGCGTCCTGGCGCGCCTGTTGGAGTTGGACGCGGGCTTGCAGCAGCGTCGCTTGCGCCTGCACGACGCCCGAATGCAACTGCGAGGGGAGCGCGAGATTCGTCGCTTCGGCGCTGCGCGCGCGGGATGCCGCGGAGAGCGCGGCCGATTCGCTCGAGGCGAGCGTCGCTTCGATCTGCGGGTTGTCGATGCGCGCGAGCAGTTGCCCCGCGACGACGCGATCGCCGGCTTTCACGTAGAACCGCCGCAGGTTGCCGCCGACGAGCGCCGCGATCGTCTGCGTGAGCGGACGCTGCAGGCTCCCCGTCTCCGGCAGCTTCGTCTCGAAGTGCGCGAGCGTCGCGGTGTCCGTGCGTACGTCGAGCGCGCTCCCGTGCGGGCGCACCGCGAACGCGCCGATCGCCAGCAGCAGCACGACACCGGCGGCGAGGAAGATCAGGGTGCGGCGACTCATAGTCCTCTCACATCCGCGGCGGTTGCGGCGTCGGTGTCGCCGATCGCGATGCGCAACCGGACGATCGAAACGAGGTAGCTGACCCGCGCGGCGACGAGATCGTTCGACGCGGAGAGCGAGCTCTGCTCCGCGGCGTCGGCGTCGCTGAGCGAGATCAGCCCGTTTTGGTACTGCAATTGCGCGATCCGCGCCGACTCGCGCCCGAGTTCGGCCGCTTTGTCGTAGAGGCTGACGTTCTGTGCCCCGGTCTGCGCGGCGCGCAGCGACTGGCGGACGTCGAGTTCGACGGAACCGAGCGTGGACGCCAGCGTCGCATCGGCCGCCGCGATCTGCGCTCGCGCGCTCGTATGCGCGGTATGGCGCGTGCCGTAGTCGAGCAGCGGCATCGCCAGCGTCGCGGTCGCGCCGATCTGCCAGAAGCCGGGCTGATTGCGGTTCACATTCGGTAGGAGCGGCAAGCCTTGCGAGGCGTTGATCGCGTTCTGCTGATCGATCGCCGACTGCTGGGCGCCGAAGATCGTCGGGGTGACCTGATTGCCGAAGGCCGCGTTCAGCGCGATCTGCGGCCGCAGATCGGTGTCGATCGCCGCGTCCGAGAGGACGGCCACGGCCCGGTTCGCGCGCGCGGCCGCGACGTCGGGCCGGTTCTGCTGCGCGATGGCGATAAAGACGTCGACCGGGGTCTCGGGCAGCTTCGGCTCGGGGATCTCCTCGGGAACGCTGAATTGCGTGCTCAGCGGCGCGCCGATCTGCAACGCCAGCGATTCTCGCGCATCCTCTTCGGCGGCCTTGGCCGAGACCAGCGCCGCCTCGCCGCGCGTGCGCGCGACGTCGGCGCGCAGAACGTCGACGCCCGCGGCCCGGCCGACGCGCTCGCTGACGCGCGCGGCCTCCAGCAGTGCGGTTTGGTAGCGCAGATTGGAATCGGCCAGCGTGACGGCCGTGCGCTTCGCGGCGAGATTGTAAAAGGCCGACGAGGCGTCGGCGGCGGTCTGCTGCTCGGTCCGGCGCAGATCCGCGCGGGCGCCTTCGACCTGCCGGCGCGCCTCCTGCGCCTGCAACTGCGTCAGCGAGCCGTTGTAGAGCGTGTATTGCGAGCCGATCTGGGCCGTGTTCTGCGAGAAGAAGTTCGATTGCGCGAGCCCGTAGGCGGCGAGGCTGCCTTGCGCGTTCGAGGAGCGCGTCGACTGATTTGAGAGTTGGCCGGTGAGGGTCGGGAGTTCGGCCGCGCGATCGCGCGTGAACGTCGCCAGCGCGCTCGCGAGCGTCGCTCGCTTGGCGAGCACCGTGGCGCTGTGTTCGAGCGCGTAGCGGACCGTCGCATTCGCGTCGAAGGCCGGTGCCGCGCTCTGGGCCGGGGCCGCGGTACCGCTCGGCGCCGCGGGGGCAGCCGGGGCGCCCTCCGACGGCGGAGCCCAGGCTGCAATCGCGACGGCGATGCAGAGAAACGACGAGAGGCGGCGCATGCTTCGCACTGCCGCAGTCTTACCGAAGCGCCCCGCCGCATGTTTCACGTGCTCGCCCACGTTCACTGGGAGATGGAGACGAACAGCGCATAGACGAGCCCGATCGTGAACGAGAGCGTCAAGGCGGCGGTGAGATTGAGTTTTAGAAACGCGGAGTACCCGTATCCGATGACGATCAGGGACCACAGCTGCCAGGGATCCCAGAATCCGAGAAAGTTCAGTTGCCGCTCGTCCGCATGCCGCGCGAACGCCGCGAGCGTGAGCGGCACGGCATGGTAGAGGTCCGCGACGGTCGCGAAGTTCCCCGCGGGGTGCAGGCTCAGCCCGATCCCGAAGGCCAGGGTCCCGAGTGCGGCGGGGATGCTGCCGTACGCGTTGAGCGCGAGGAGCCGCGGATACGCGGCCAGCGGCGCGTCGCCGCGCGCGAACAGCGCGACGCCGATCGCGGCGACGTTCCACAACAAGAGCGGCGCGATCAGGCTCGAGATCGCTTGTTCCGCAAGATTTTGGCGGGCTGCTTTGGCCAGCTCCGCCGCCGGCCGCGCAGCGCCCCCGGGGCTCGCGGCCGCCAGTGCGACGATCGTGACGTGCAGCAGCGCCGGCGCGGCGAGCAAGAAGCCCGCAATCGTGATCAGCGCAATGACGCCGTACGCGATGCCCCAGTTCGGACGTTCCGCGATCGAAGCAAAGGCGCGGCCCGGGGCGACCATGATGTCGCGCACGGCGCCGAAGCTACTTGCAGCCGGAGTAGGAGAAGCCACCGTCCTGCAAGTTGGCGTGTGCTTGATGCGGCGCCTCTCTACGGGGCGCGCAAGAGTTCGTCGACCGGCAAGCGGCGTTCGATCACGTCCGCCGCGCGGTCGAGGCCGGCCTTGCGCAGTTCGAGGACGCGCATGCGGAGGTAGGCGCCCGCTCGGCGCCGGGCGCGCAGCGAGAAGATCTCGTCGGCGGCGAGCGCTCGCTCTCGCGCGGGCGCGGGCGCGGGCGTCGCGAGCGCGGACGGGAGCTGCCTCTGGGCGCCGTGTTCGCCGAGCGCACAAGTAAGGGCGGCGCCGAGCGCGAAGACAGCGAGTTCCATGACTTTTTCCTCCGACGTCCCCATCGCGCCGGCGCGCGCGAACGGCAAGTCCCCGGCAGCCGCCACCTTCGTCGTCCCCGAACCGCCCTCGGAGCCGTATCTGCGCATCGTGCCGCTGGGCGGCTGCGGTGAGATCGGACGCAACATGACCGTCATCGAGACGGCCGACGATCTGATCGTCGTCGATTGCGGGCTGATGTTCCCCGACGACGAGATGTTCGGCGTGGACATCGTGATCAACGACTTCACGTATCTGCGCGAGCGTGCGGACAAGTTCCGCGCCTTGCTGGTCACGCACGGTCACGAAGATCACATCGGGGGCATCCCGTACCTGTTGCGCGAGTTCAACGTGCCCGTCGTGGGGACGCCGCTCACGCTCGCGTTGATCCGCGCGAAGATGCGCGATCAGAAGTTTTCGGATCGCGCGTTTCAGGCCGTCCAGCCTGGCACACACGTGCAGTACGGTTCGCTCGAGGCGGAGTTCATCCACATCAACCACAGCTTGGCGGGTGCCTGCTCGCTCGCGATCCGAACGCCGCTCGGGACCGTCTTCCACACGGGCGATTTCAAATTCGACCAAACGCCGATCGATTGCCGTCCGGCGGATTTCGCCTCGATCGCGCGAATCGGGGACGCCGGCGTGTTGTGCATGCTTTCCGACAGCACGAATGCCGAACGCCCTGGGCACACGCCTTCGGAACGCGTTGTCGGCGATGCGTTCGCGAACATTTTCGCGCGCGCCCAAGGGCGCATACTGGTCGCCTCGTTCGCTTCGAACGTCCCGCGCATCCAGCAGGTCGTCGACCAGGCGGTCGCCTTCGACCGCAAAATCGCGTTCCTGGGGCGCTCGCTGCTCAACGTCGTGCACTATTCGACCGAACTCGGCTACCTCGAGATTCCGCCGGAGCGGATCCTGCGCATCGAAGACATCGACGGCGAGCCGCCCGAGCGGGTCGTCGTGATGATGACGGGCTCGCAGGGCGAGCCGATGTCGACGCTCTCGCGTCTAGCGGTGAAGGATCATCCAAAGATGCGCATCTCTTCCGGCGATACCGTCGTGATCAGCGCGACGCCGATCCCCGGCAACGAGAAGAGCGTTTCGCGCACGATCAACAACCTGTATCGCCTGGGCGCAACGGTCATCCACGGAACGAGCGGAGCGCAGGCGCACGTATCCGGGCATGCCTCGCAAGAGGAACTGCTCTTGATGTTCAACCTCGTTCGCCCGAGCTATTTCATCCCGATTCACGGCGAGTATCGCATGCTCGTCACGCACGGAGAGCTCGCGCGCAAGACGGGCGTCGAAGCGGACAACGTGCTGGTCTGTGAAAACGGCGACGTCATCCAATTCACCGCGAGCGGCGGCGCGCGCGTCGGCAAGACCTACGGCGGCAACGTGATGGTGGACGGCTCGGGCGTCGGCGACGTCGGCGATGCGGTCCTGCGCGATCGCAAGCACCTTTCTGCCGACGGCATCCTGATGGTCGTCGTGACGATCGACGCCGAAGAAGCGCGGGTCGTCGCGGGGCCCGATCTCGTCTCGCGCGGCGTGTTCTATCTGCCCGAATCCGAGGGCGTCACGCTGGAACTCAAGTCGATGCTCGCACGCACGCTCGACGGCATCTCGGCGGAGAGCATCAGGGACGTCGCGATGGTGAAGGAACACATCCGCGGGAGTCTTTCGAAGGCGGTCTATCAGAAGACCCGGCGGCGTCCGGTCGTCGTACCCGTCGTGATGGAAGTTTGACCTTCGCCCCATAGCGAATTCCGCACGAACCGTTGCTTGAGGTTGGATTGAAGCTGATGTTGCCGTTGGGCGCGATGAACGCCCCATGCTCCTAGTGCGCCCGGGGCGAAACACCGCTCGATGGATGTAGCCGACCCCCTCTCGCCCGATGCGCGCACGTATCTCGGCGATATTTGGCTACGCTTTCGGCGCGACCCGGGGGCGCTCGTCGGCGCGGGGATCGTGCTCGTCGTGCTGTTGGCGGCGATCTTCGCGCCCTTGATCGCGGGCTGGGATCCGCTCGCGCAGGACTTGAGCAATCAGGCGCAGCCGCCGAACGCCCACCACCTGCTGGGCACGGATAAGCTCGGCCGCGACCTCTTCGCGCGCATCCTGTACGGGGCGCGCATCTCGATCCGCATCGGGTTCGTGGCGGTGGGCCTGGCCATCACCTCCGGCACGCTGATCGGAGCGACGGCCGGCTATCTCGGGGGGAAAACCGACGACGTGCTGATGGGCGCGATGGACGTCATGCTCGCCTTCCCTTCGATCATTCTCGCGATCGCGATCACGACGATCTTGGGGCCGAGCATCACGAACCTGATGATCGCGGTCGGTATCGTCTATATCCCGCAATACGCGCGGCTCGCGCGCTCTTCCGTGCTCGGCGTGAAGGAGATGGAGTACATCGAAGCCGCGCGCGCGCTCGGCGTTTCCGCGCCCGCCGTGCTCGCGCGGCACATCTTGCCGAACATCCTCGCGCCGCTGCTGGTGCAGGCGACGCTCGGCGTCGCGACCGCGGAACTGGAGGCCGCCGGGCTCTCGTATCTCGGTCTCGGCGCCCGCCCGCCCGCACCGGAGTGGGGTGCGATGCTCAACGACGCGCGCGACTATTGGCTGGGCGACCCTTGGGCGCTGATCTTTCCCGGCCTCGCGATCACGACGCTCGTGCTCGGCTTCAATCTGCTCGGCGACGGCCTGCGCGACGCACTCGATCCGACCACGCGAACCTAAACGGTGGCGCTGCTCCTCGCGCTGCTTTCCGCCCTCACGTACGGGGCGGCCGATTTTCTCGGCGGCATCGCGAGCAAACGCGCGGCGACCGCAGTCGTCGTCTTGCTCTCGCAGGTGGCGGGGCTCGCGCTGCTCGCGTGCCTCGTGCCGTTCGCCGGGGGGAAGCTCTATCCGAGCGATATCGCGCTCGGCCTCGCCGGCGGAGCCTTCGGCTCGATCGGCGTCGGCGCGCTCTACGCAGCGCTCGCCGCCGGAAGGATGGGGATCGTCTCGCCGATCACGGCGGTCATCGCGGCGAGCATCCCCGTGCTGTGGGGTCTCGGTTCCGGGGAACGTCCGGCCCCGCTCGCGCTCGCCGGAGTTGCCTGCGCGTTCGTCGCGGTGGCGCTCGTTTCGGCGAATCCCGAGACCGGCCGTTTCACGCTGCGCGCCCCGGGCGTCCCGCTCGCATTCCTCAGCGGGCTCGCGTTCGGGGGATTCTTCATCGTGCTGGCGCGCGGACACGCCGACGGCGGGCTCTGGACGCTCGCCGCGATTCGGGCCGGCTCGATCGTCCTGACGGGGCTCTACGTCGTCGCGCGGCGCGTGCGCATCGCGCCGGAGCGCGCGGTCCTGCCGACGATTCTCCTCGCCGGGGCGCTGGACATGAGCGCGAATGCGCTGTACGTTTTCGCGGCGCGCGGCGGCCTGCTCTCGATCGTCGCGGTGATCGCCTCGCTCTATCCGGCGGCGACCGTCCTGCTCGCACGCTTCATCCTGCACGAACGCTTCGCGCCGCTGCAGACCGCCGGCTTCGGCTTCGCTGCCGGCGCGGTCGCGTTGATCGCGGCGGCGCGCTGAGGGGGAGGTTCCCGATCGAGCCTCCCGATTTCATCTTCGGCGCGTGTGCCGCCGATATAAGAGCAAGCGGCCCGCCTCGTCAGGCGTGCTGCAGCAGGGGGTGAAGGATGCGGATAACGGAGAATTCGCCGACGCGCCTGACGTTACGCGATCGAACGCTTTTTATTTCCGTCATCTGCGGCGGCGCGGCCGCTTTCGCGTTCGCCGTGCCCTTCTTTTCGCTCCACGTCCGCGCTTGGAGCGTGCTCATTCCGCCGGCGGTGTGGGTCGCGTTCGGGCTTGCGTTCTTGCATACGAGCGACGTCACGTTCGATAAAGTCGCGCGGACGTGCGACATCCGCCGGCTCGACGTGTTTCGCCGGCAACGCACGCGGCTCGGCTTCGACGAGATCGTCAACGTCAACGTGGAGACGCGTTCGAATATCGGGCAGTCGCAGCTCGTTGGGTGCCGCTTGAGCCTCGAGACGGCGAACGCCGTCGTTCCCTTGACGGCGGCGTACGAACCGACCGTACAAAAGTACGACCTCATGCGGAGCACGATTCTCGACGTGGTGGTCCCGGGCGGGTCTCCGCACCCCAAGGCGCTGGATTCGGTGGAAACGCTGGCGAGGCAAGGCCGCACGATCGACGCCGTGGCCACGCTGCGCCGGCGCGAGGGGTTGGGCCTCACGGAGGCGCGAGCGCGCGTCGACGAAATGCTGAAAACGGCGAACTCGGAATGAAATCCTCGTTCTAGAGAACGCTCACATGTTCGCCCAGACGTCGAGCTTCGATTTGACTCTCGCGATCACACCGTCGGTGAACTCGGTCGTCGAGGCGTGGCCGCCGAGATCGGCGGTCGCGGTTCCGCCGCGGACGGTCTCGAGCGTAGCTTCGTAGATCGCGCGCGAGGCGGCCGCCGCCTTGGGATCGTCAATGTAGGAGAGGAGCGCGGCGCTGGCGAGGATCATCGCCATCGGGTTGGCGACGTTCTTCCCGAAGAGGCGCGGCGCCGTGCCGTGCGGGGCTTCGGCCATCACGACCGAGGGCTTGAGCGCGTGATCGAAGGAGAGCAGCACGCTCTCGGCGCCGGCGATCGAACCGAAGAGCTGCATGACGAGGTCCGAGAGGCAATCGCCGTCGCGGTTGAGCGCGGGGATCACCATCGGATCGCCCGCATTCGCGATCAAGAGCGCGTAGGTCGCATCGATCAGTTGCGGCTCGTAGACGACGTCGGGATAGCGCTTGGCGGCGGCGTCCATCTCTTCTTTGAGCATGCCCTCGTACACGGGGCTGACCGTGTACTTCGGGCCCCCGAAGACCTTCGCACGCATCTTGCGAGCGTGCATGAAGGCGTACTCGGAGACGACGCGGCAGACGCTGCGCTCGATCCGCTCCGTACGATAGGCGACCTCGTCGTCGCCGCTTTGCTCGCGCCATTCCTTGGCGCCGTAGGCATCGCCCACGGCCATGCGCACGATCGAGATCGGCGCGTGGATTCCGGCGACCGGTCGCACGCCCGGCAGCCGGCGGCCCGTGCGAACGATCACTTTTCCGTCGAGTTCGCGGCGCAGGATCGCGTTCGGCGAGCCGACGTCGCCCTGCGTCTCCGGCGTGATCGTCGCGGCTTTGATCCCGAGGCCCGTGCGTTTGATCGCGAGCGCCGCTTCGGAGACGACGCGGTTGCTCGTCGCGCGCCGCTTCGCGAGCGAGAGATCGAAGTGCTCGAATCCGAGTTCGAATTCGACGACGCTTGGTTCGAGCACGCGGAGCGCTTCGAGCATGAGCTCTTGACCGGTCTCGTCACCGGCCAAGACGACGATCGTGGATTGTGTCACGGAAACTCCTCATGCGGGGTTAGGAACCTTCCGTCAATGAGGAGAGCGCCCCTAGAACGCGCGGTATCACCGCGACGGGCGACGGATGCGGCGCTCGAACAAAGCCCTAAGGCGGGCGTTTCTTCTTGCGGTACTCATGGTGCGGAAATGACCGCAATCCCGAGGTCGCGGGCTGCGTTGGCAAGGGCGTCATCCGTCGTTGCCAGGGCCAAGCTGCGGCTAACGGCGAGCGAGAGATATGCCGCGTCGTACGGCGTCAAGTCATAGTGGCGAGCGAGTTGGACTTCGTTGCCGAAGAAGAACCGTTCGCCGGGTGGTTCGATGTGGAGGGGGAGGTTGCGCAGCGAATCGAGCGCCTCGTCGACGTCGTTCGGTTCGATTCGGTCCGCGCGTTCCGCTCCCAGCAGCACGTTCTCGATTTCCCAGCGGAACAGCGCGGGAACGTACGCGCCTTCGAACAGAACGCGATCGAGCACGTCATCCGCGAGGCGGCTTCGTTCGTCGGGCAAGAACCATTTTGCCGCGATCGAGACGTCGAGGACGAAGGCCACGCTAGAACCGATGCCGGCTATGCGCGATCTCGCGAAGGCTTCGCCCGTCCGCCGGCCAGGGCTCCTTATCCTTATTTCTCTTGGCGACGCGCTTGGCGATCGCCCGGATCCTTTTCACCGTCTCCTCCGCAGACACGCGGCGCAGCGGGCGCAATTCCGCAACGGGCTGGCCGTTGCGGGAAATGATGATGGTCTCGCCGGTTTCGACTCGGTCGATCACCTCGGAAAGGCGGGCCTTCGCCTCAGCCAGCCCGATAGTCACGCTCACGTGACCTAGTCTAGCAATTCTGACTAATGGGACACAAGCCGGAGACGGGCGTAATCCCGCCGGCGGAAGCGGGCGGGCGAACAGGGCCCGGCCCCGCGCTGCCATAACGTCAGGTTCCAATGGCACGCGTGCGCCGGAAGGCGGGTGCGTCGCGGCGGTTCTCCGCCTTGCGACTGAATCTCGAAATCGCGGGGATCGCGGCGCTGGCGGTCGCGCTCTTGCTGGCGCTCGCCCTCTGGAACCCGCGGCCCGCCGGGCTCCTGGGGACCGCCGCCGTGGGCGAACTTCACCTGCTCTTCGGCGGCGCGGCGTGGTGCTTCCCGATCCTGATCGCACTGCTCGGCGGGATCATCTTCCTTGAGATCAGCGTGCCGCAGTTGATTGCGACGCTCGGGCTCGCGGCGGCCGCGTTGTTCCTGGTCGTCGATGCCGAGTACGGGACGGGCGGCGGCAAGATCGGGGCGGCGCTCGCCGGCTGGCTCGTCGCGATGGTCGGCGCGTTCGGCGCGAAGCTCGTGCTCGCGGTCGCCGCGCTCGGCATCCTCGTCGGCATCACGAAGGTCTCGCTCAAGCAATTGATCGGGCGTACGCTCGTGGCCGCCGCCGGCGTGCGTGCCTTCCTGCAGAATCTGCTCGCTAGGGCGCCGCGCCCGCCTGCGCCCCGCCCGAAGCCGGCCCAGCCGCCCGGGCCCACGAATCTGCGCGAGGCCTTTTCGATCCCCGAGGGCTTCGGAGCGCGCCCGGCGGCGAAACCCGGTATCGCCCAGGCCTCCGCGGCGACGGCGGAAGCGAAGCCTGCGGGCGCCCCGCCCGCCGCCGCCGCGGGCGCCTCTCCGCCGGCCCTGGCCGTCGTGGGGCCTGCCGGGGGAACGCCGTCCGTGGCTGTGGCCGAACCGGCCGCCGAGGAGGACGACGAGTATGATGACGACGAGGACGACGACTACGATGATGAGGACGCCGGCGACGACGAGGAAGAAGACGATGCGGAGGACGCCGAGACGCGCCGTCCCGTCGCGGGCGAATACGAACCGGCGAGCGTCTTAGCGGCGGATCCGGCGCGCCGGACCTACCGTCTGCCCGATCTTTCGCTCTTCGACGCGCCGCAAGCGCAGATCATCGACGAATCGACGCGCACGCACGTGCTCGAAGACACCCTCGCCTCGTTCGGGGTCGGCGCGAAGGTGACGCACATCGAGCGCGGCCCATCGATCACGCGCTACGAGCTGCGGCCCGAACGCGGCGTCAAGATCTCGCGCATCTCCTCGCTCGCGGACGATCTCGCGCTCGCGCTCGCGGCGACCTCGGTGCGGATCGAAGCGCCGATCCCCGGCAAGTCGGCGGTCGGGATCGAGATTCCGAACGCGACCGTCTCGATCGTCGCGATCCGCGAGATCCTCGAAGCGCTCCCGCACCGCGGCGTCGTCCCGCCCCTGAACATGGCGCTCGGGAAAGACATCACGGGGCGGCCGGTCTTCGGCGACCTCGCGAAGATGCCGCATCTGCTGGTCGCGGGCGCGACGGGCAGCGGCAAGTCCGTCTGCTTGAACGGGATCATCGCCTCGCTGCTCGTCTCGGCGACGCCGGATCAAGTGCAGATGCTGTTCATCGATCCCAAGCGCGTCGAGCTGACGGTCTACAACGGGATCCCGCACCTCGTCAAAGACGTGATCACCGATCCGCGCCTGGCCGCGGGCGCGCTGTTCGAGATGACCAAGGAGATGGATCAGCGCTACGAGCGCTTCGCGAAGGCGGGCGTGCGCAAGATCGAAGAGTACAACGCGAAGTACCCCGACGAGAAGCTGCCCTACGTCGTGATCGTGATCGACGAACTCGCGGACCTGATGATGATCGCGCCGGCGAAGGTCGAGCAGACGATCATGCGGCTCGCGCAGCTCGCGCGCGCGACCGGGATCCACCTCGTCGTCGCGACGCAGCGCCCCTCGGTCGACGTGATCACGGGCTTGATCAAAGCGAACATCCCCTCGCGGATCTCGTTCGCGGTCAGCTCGCAGGTCGACTCGCGCACGATCCTCGACGGCGGCGGCGCGGAGCGCCTGCTCGGCCGCGGCGACATGCTCTATCTGCCGATCGACGCGCCCAAGCCGATCCGCGCGCAGGGCGCGCTGATCACCGGGGCCGAGGTCAACCGGCTCGTCGAATTTTGGGCGGCGCAGGCGCGGCCGGACAACTTGCTCGACGTCGACGTCGTGCCGATCGGGGACGACGACGAGAAGAATGCGGCGAGGACCGTCGATCCGCTCTGCTACGATGCGGCGAAGTTCATCATCGAGACGAACTACGCATCGACCGCGCAACTCCAGTCGCAGTTCTCGATCGGCCACCCGCGCGCCGTGCGCGTGATGAAGCAGCTCGAAGATTTCGGCATCGTGGGCCCACACGAAGGTACGAAGCCCCGCCGCATCAACACGAGCCTGGGCGAACTCGAAATGCTCGCCCCCCGTCTCGGGCGGGACGAGCAGACCGAACTCTTCGACCTGCGGAACTGAGCGCGCGCTGCCCCGCAACCGAATTCGATCCGGGGCCGTTGCAGTCTATACCGCGCGCTTCGCGCGCCGTGAGGTTGCCGCAGGGGGTTCGCGATGTTCTCGAAGGCCGGCGTGATTGCGTTCATCGCGACGACGCGACCCGAGCGTGCCCGGGAGTTCTACGGTGCGCGGCTCGGCCTCGCTTTGATCGAGGAATCCCCGTACGCCCTGGTGTTCCGCTCCGGGTCGACGATGCTGCGCGTGCAGCGGGTCGCGGCATTTGAGCCCCAGCCGTTCACCGCTCTCGGCTGGGACGTGCCCGACATCCGCGCCGCCATCGGGCAATTGCAGGTGCGCGGCATCTCGATGGAACGTTACGCTTCGATCGAACTCGACGCCGACGGCGTGTGGTGGACGCCTGACGGACACGGCGTCGCTTGGTTCAAGGACCCTGACGGCAACGTGCTCTCGCTGACGCAGTTCTCCGGGCGCTAGTCGCCAGCCGTTCAGGATCGGCGGCGCCGGCGGAGCTCCGTGAGCGGCCGCTCGGCCGGCGTGCCGATCGCGATTGCCCTTCGTGTCAGGCGTGCTTCGCAACGAAGCCGCGCACCCAGCCGAGGACGGTCTTCCAGCCGCGCACGTGATCGTCGCGGTCGGCGACATCCGTGAAACCTGAATGGGTGACGGTGAGGTTCGTAACGCCGTCGCCTTCGCTGAGGTCGTAGCGCACGAGCGTTTCGGGCGCGCTCGCTGCCGACCAGTCGTAGCGCCAGGTGAACTCGACGAGCCGCGGCGCGTTCACGGCGCGGTACGTGCCGCTGACGCTGAACGACTTGCCGTCGCGGCCCGTGCCGGTGGTTTTCCAAGCCCCGCCGGGCCGCAGGTCGGCTTCCATCGCGGTCACGTGATACGTGTCTTCGCTGCCCCACCACTGGACGAGTTGCTCCGGCACGGTGAGAGCGGCAAAGACGGCTTCGATCGGCGCTTCGATTGCGATCGTCTCGACGACGATCGCCGGGGTTTCAGAAACTGCCACGATTCTTCTCCTCGACGTGCGCTTTCAGGCGCACCAAGCTCTTCTTCCAAAATGTCTTGTACTCGGAGAGCCACGCGTCGACGGCGTGTAGCGGTTCGGCGTTGAGTTCGCAGATGCGCGCCGTGCCCGCGGGCCGGTCGGTCACGAGACCGGCGGCACGCAGTTGACGCAAATGTTTCGATACCGCGGGACGGCTCATGCGAAAATTGCTCGCGATGTCGCCGACCGTGGAGCCGCCGCCTCGCAGCAGCGACAGGATTTCGCGCCGTGTCGGATCGGCCAGCGCCTTGAACACGGCGTCATCGACTGCCGTCAAGTGGATGCTCCTTTGGAAACCGTTCGGTTACAAAGCGGAGTGTAACCGTTTGGTTTCCATTCGTCAAGCCTGCGAAGCCGGCGGCGGCTAAGCGGCGATCTCTACCATGACCTCGTTCCGGCGGAGAAACGGCAGCGTCCAGGGCGGATCGTAGAACGCATAGGTCGGCGCCGAGAGGGCCCGCAGGTGTTTCGCGCTGACGAAAGCGTTCAGCTCCGCCGTGCGGCGCGCTAGATTGCCTTCACCGGCGAAGCCTGAGAAGCGGATCACGACGAAACGCTTGCTTCCGATTTCCTTGAGCGTCACGGCGGGATTTGTCGGCTTGGGGAGCGTCTCCAGCGTGTACCCGGCAGGCATGACGAAGCGGACGCGCTCGATGCCGCCCTCTTCTTGCTGCGTCACCGGCGCGGTCATCGCGATCTTTTCGCTCCGCTGCTGGGTGACGGGCGCGGTCATCGCAACTTTCTGTGACGAGGAATTGCCGCCGAAGATATAACCCGCAATCGCGCGGAACCCCACGCCGAGCGCCTTATATTGTTCTCCGGAGACTTCCGTCTCGGCCACGATCATCGGCGCGTAGTCGCGAAACTCGATGTTGCCGTCTTTTTCAACGACGCGGTATTTCGGCTGTTCGACACTGCTCAATTTCGACTCCAAGATCGCTGCGCCGAGCACGGTTAAGGCGATCGCCGCGATCGCGCGCGGCAGCTGTTTCTTCAACATATTCCCGTCTCTGCGGAACGGCATTCGAGGACCGGCACAGTGTGGACGCCGCGAACGGCGCATTGGTTCGAGAACGAGAGCGCGGCGCGCCGGCGGATCAGCCCGCGCGCGAAGGTTCCGCGGCGCCGGCGGCGCGATCGATCGGCGTCACTCGGAGCGTGCGCGCATCCGTGTACCAGACGAGCCCCGCGGCGGCGTCGCGCTGCTTGCGCACGTGCTTGCGTTCGGTGTAGTCGACGTCGACTTTCGGCCGCTCGCGACCCTTGCTGTGGTAAGCGGCCGCTTCGGCTGCGCTGCGCAGCTCGTCCTCGGTCGCGGCGCGCGCGCCGTCGATTTGCAGGATGACGTGGGCGCCGGGGATCTGCCTCGCGTGGAACCAGAGATCGCCGGGGCGCGCCGAGCGAAACGTCACCTCGGCGTTCGTGCGCGGCGAGCGGCCGATCAATAGGCGCGCGTCGCCGCCGAGCGGCACGACGCGCGGGCCGAGCGCGTGCTGCGGTTCGCGCCGCTTGGGGCGGCGCCGCTCGGCCGCATCGAGCGCGTCGCGCAATTCGCCGAGGACGTCGGGCGGCGCGGTATCGATCTCCCAAGCGAGCTGCTCGGCTGCCGCGAGCTCTCCTTCGAGCGCCGTCAGCCGTTGCGCCGTGTGGGCGAGCTTCGCCGTCGCCTTGCGGTAGCGCTTGAAATAGGCGGCCGCGTTCGCTTTCGCGTCGAGCGCGGGATCGAGCGCGATCGGAAGCGCCGAGCCGTCCGGCGGGAGGAACGAGGTCGCGCCCGGCGCCAGTTCGGCGCCGTAGGCGTAGAGCGCCTCGCCGCATTGCCGGAGCCGCTCGCGCGATTCCGCGTCGGCGCGTTCCCGCTGGAGGACCGCGCGCTCTCGCGTCAGCGCTTCGAGCCGCTTGCGGCTCCGCGCGCGCAGGACGCTGCGCGCCTGTTCGTCGGTTCCGGCGCGCCGTTTCGTCCGCTCGGCGCGCTCGGCTCCGAACAGGACCGGCAGGAGCGCCGGAACGCGCTCGCATTGCAGCTCCGCGAACTGGTGCAGCGGCACGACGTGGCACTGCCGGATCGCGCCGTCCTCGCGATAGACGAAGATGTCCCCGAGGCCCGTCGGCTCCCCCGCGGTCGCCTCGACGAGCGCGCGCGCCCGCGCGAGCACCCGGGCCCCGAGCACCTCACCGTCGTGCACCGGGAGCCTGGCCGCCTCAGCCGAGAACGATTCGGCGACGAGCGCGGGCAAGAGCGGGACGGCGCCGCGCAGCGCGCGCGTCGCCGCCTTCAAGGCGGAATCGCCGCCGCCGGCCGCAAGGGCGCCGAAGGCCGCGGCCACCGCCGCCTCGGCCGGTGCCGCCTCCTCGATGGAGGTCGAACCCGCGCCGCTTGCGCCGCCCGCCAGCGGCGGTGGCTCGTACGGCTCGCCGACGAGCGTCGCGCGGCGCGGGTTCTCGGCGCGCGTGAACTCCTTGGCAGCCGCGATCACGGTGTCGTCTTTGAGGAGGACGAGGTTGCCGAAGCGCGGGACGAGTTCGAGCACGAGCCGGACGCGGTCGCTCACGCCGAAGCGGGAGCTCGCGGCGCAGTCGATCGCGATCAAGCGATCGCCCCGCCGGGCGCGGACCCGCTCGATCCGCTTCCCCGAGAGGCTGCGCACGATCGCCCCGGCCCAGCCGCCCGCCTTGAGCGGCGGCACCCCGCTCTCGAGCGTCACGAGGGGGAGCGGGCCGAACGCATCGATCGCGAGCAGGTTCCCGCCGCCCCTCCCCGAGGCGCGGCCGAGTTCGAGCGCGAATCGCCCGTCGTCCAGGAATCCGCCGGCGCTGATTCGGGCGCCGCGCAACGACGGTTCCAGTTCGGCTGCAAGCCGCCGCACGATGAGCCAATCGGTGATCACACGGCCCATTTCTCGCGGGGGCGGGAGATTAACTACCATCGCGCCCAATGTGACGTTCGTAACCGCCGGGCACTCTAACACACGGTAGAGTGAAATCCGGCGAGCCTACCCAAATCGCTCAGCAGAGGAAGACGCACGCGTGTCATACGTAGCAGACCCGGCCCTGAGGCCGATCGCGAACAAGGTCGAAGAAGGGATCCCGCTTTCCAAGGCGGACGGCCTCGCGCTCCTGGGGACGCACGATCTGCATACGCTCGGGCGTCTTGCCAAAGCGGCCAAGGAACGCAAGAGCGGCAAGAAAGTCTTCTACGTCCTGAACCGCTACATCAACTCGACGAACGTGTGCTACGCGAATTGCCGCTTTTGCTCGTTCGACGTCACCGAAAAAGACGAGCGCAAGGTGCGCATGTCGGCGGACGAAGTGCTCGAGCAGGCGTTTTCGACCGGCGATAATTTCAACCAGTTGCACATCGTCGGGGGGCACGATCCGCGTCAGCTCTCGCTCGATTACTGGCTCCCGCTGATGCGCCGCTTCAAGGAAAGGGCGCCGCACGTCCAGCTCTCGCTGTTCACCGCGGCCGAGATCGATTACATGGCGCGGCGCCACCGGCTCTCCTACGACGATCTCATCGCGCAGCTGCGCGCGGCCGGGCTCGACAACATCAACGGCGGCGGCGCCGAGGTGTTCAGCGAGCGCTTCCGCAAGGCGGTGTGCCCTAATAAGGTCGACGGGCCGCATTGGCTCGAGATTCACGAAGTCGCTCATCGCCACGGAATCGCATCGAACGCGACGATGCTCTACGGCACGATCGAAACGCCCGAAGAGCGCATCGAGCACTTCATCGCGCTGCGCGAGTCGCAAGAGCGCTCGCCGGGGTACAACGCGTTCATTCCGCTCGCATTCCATCCCGACGGGAACGAACTCAACGATTGCGGCTGGACGAGCGGCCTCGACGACATCCGCATGTTCGCGACCGCCCGCCTGATGCTGAACAACTTCGACCACATCAAAGCGTACTGGATGATCCAGGGCCTGAAGATCTGCCAGGTCGCCTTGCAGTTCGGCGCCGACGATATGGACGGCACGCACGGCTCGACGGACGAGGAGCGCATCTACCACAGCGCGGGCACGCAATCCGGACAGTACGTCGACGATCGCGAATTCCGGCGCCTGATCGAAGAAGCCGGCTACGAACCCGTGCGGCGCAACTCGACGTACGATGAGTTCCCCTTCGATTGGAAGCCCGACGTGCGCGTCCTGGCGACCGCGGGTGCCGGCGGAGCGGCAGTTTGAGCCCGCTTCGCGCGGGGCGCATCATCTACACGAACGACATTCCGATCTACGCCGCCTTCGATCGCGGCGAGGTCGCGTTCCCCGGCACGCTCGTCGAAGCCGTTCCCGCGGAACTGAACGCGATGCTGCTGGACGGGCGCCTGGACCTCAGCCCGATCAGTTCGTTCGCGTATCTGGCGAACGCCGATCGGCTCGCGCTTCTCGGCCGCCTCTGCATCGGCTCGCGCAGCGACGTGTGGTCCGTCGTGCTCGTCAGCGCCGAGCCGCTCGCCGCGCTCGACGGCGCCGAGATCGCGGTGACGCGCGAGTCGGCGAGCGGCCGCAATCTCTTGCGCATCCTGCTCGAGCGGCGTTACGGCGTTCGGGCGCGCTTCGTGGAGGTCGACGATCCCTTCGAGGCCGCGCTCGCCGGCCGGCCGGCGTTCATCATCGGCGATCGCGCGATCGACGCGCAGCTGGGGTTCGCGCCGGGGCTCGTTCACGATCTCGGCACGCTGTGGCATGCCTGGACCGGCGGCGACATGGTCTACGCCGTCTGGGCGGTGCGGCGCGACGTCGCGCAAGCGAATCCCGGCGCCGTGCGCTCGGCACTGGAAGCGCTCGTGGCCTCGCGCGCGTGGGGCTACGCGAATCCGGATCCCGTCATCGCAGCCGCGCAGGCCCACGTCGCCCGGCCCGCCGGTTTCTATGCGGCCTACTATTCGACGCTGAATTTCGAGTTCGACGAGCGCGCTCGTTTGGGCCTCGGCCGCTTCGCGGACGAGCTGGCGGCGATCGGCGCGATCCCGCTGCGTCCCTCGGTCGAACCGGAGGTGGATCTTGTCGCTCGCTGACCTGCTCGATCGCGCGGCCGGCGGCGGACGCCTTTCGTTCGACGAAGGCGTGCGGCTCTACAATGAAGCTCCGCTGCACGAGCTGGGCGCGGCCGCCCATCGGCGCCGCATGTCGCTGTATCCGACGAACGACGTCACGTACGTGATCGACACGACGATCAACTACACGAACGTCTGCAACGTGCACTGTACGTTCTGCGCGTTCTTCCGGCCGGAGAAGTCGCCCGAAGGCTACACGATGACGCACGAGCGCGTGCTGGAACGCGTGAAGTTCGCCGCGGATCAGGGCGCGACGCAGATCATGATTCAGGGCGGCGTCAATCCCGAACTGCGCATCGGCTGGTTCGAAGAACTGTTCCGCCGAGTCGGCGCCGAGTTTCCCCACGTCGACATCCATTCGCTCTCCGTCTCGGAGATCAACGGCTTAGCGAAAGTCGAAGGGCTCACGCCGCGCGAGGTGCTCGTGCGTCTGAAGGCGGCCGGCTTGAAATCGCTCCCGGGCGCGGGCGCTGAGATCCTCGTCGAGCGCGTGCGCAAGCGGATCAGCGCGCGCAAGATCAAGCCGGACGAGTGGATGGGCATCATGCGCGACGCGCAATTGCTCGGCATGCCGACGACCGCGACGATGATGTTCGGCTCGATCGAAACCGTCGAAGAGCGCGTCGAGCATCTCGAAGTGATGCGCGCGCAACAGGATGAGACGGGCGGCTTCACCGCGTTCATCCCGTGGTACTACGTTCCGTGGAATACGTACCTGCGCGGCAAGGAAGCGACGGGGCTCGAGTATTTGCGCGTGCTCGCGCTCTCGCGGCTCTACCTCGACAATTTCCCGCATTTGCAGGCGTCTTGGCTGACGCCGGGCATCAAGATGGGCCAGCTCGCGCTCTTTTACGGCTGCGACGATATGGGCGGCACGATCCTCGAGGAGCGTGTCGTGCACGACGCCGGCGCGACGAACGAAGCGACGCGCAAGCAACTCGAAGACATCATCCGCGGGGCGGGCTTCAACCCGGTCATCCGCGACACGTACTGGAACCTGCGCCCGGATTACCCGCTCGCCTCCGCGGTCTAGGAGCGCATCGCACTAGCGCAGGATCAGGCGGCTCGCCCGCGGCGGCGGCGTCGAAAGGCCGGCGACCCGGCGCTCCACTTCGTCGATGAAGGCCCGGCGCGTCGGGAAGGCCTCGCGCCGGAGCGGGGCGCCGAAGCGGACCACGGGGTTGCGATAGCCGGTCCCCGAGAACGAGAGACCGGCCGGCACGACCGCGACGCGGGTCTCGCTGCCGCGCTCGCTGAGTTCGACGAAGCGGGCGAAGCCGTCGTGGAACGGGAGCATGCGGCCGTCGGGCTTCCTCGAGCCTTTGGGGTCGACGTCCGGGAAGCCCTCGGGGAAGATCACGACGAGTTCGCCCGCGCGCAACAGCTCGACGGTCCGGCGCGTCGCCGCCTGCAGGTAGCGGAACGTCTCCTGGGCGGAGAACGCCGAACGCCCGCCGGGGGCCGCGAACGCAGCCGGCCGCAGCGCGACGGGCCAGCCGGCCGCCGCGCACAGGCGCTCCATCACAGTGCGCACGAACCGGCTTTCGATCCAATCGAGGCCGACGAAGATGTGCACGTCGCGCCGCAGGTGCTGATCGAGGATCGCGCCGTCGAACTCGTGGTGGATGTGCCGGGCGACGATCAGCGTCGGTCCGGTGGCCGGAACGTGCTCGAGGCCCTCGACGCGCTCTCGCACGCCGCCCTTGAGCAGCAGGGCGCGCGTGTACAAGCCGAGTCCGGTCTGGGCGACGGAGCGGCGGAGCCAACTGCGCCGCCCGGTCCACTTTTGCCTCATCTACAGTGCTTTGACGATCGTCGCGGCTGCGAGGACTTCATCCGAATGCTCGGCGTACAGGGCGACGAGCTGGCCCGGCGCGATCGCCCGCTCGGGGCCTTCAAACCTCAGCCGGAGAGCCCGGCCCCCTGGTGCGATTTCGGCTCGCGCGAAATTCAGCGGGGCGCGGTATCGCGTCATCGCGCGCACGCGGAGCGCGCCCCCGGCGAAGCGCTCGGGCCGGATCAGGTTCACTTCCGCCGCCTCGAGGCCGAACGCGTCGAGCTCGTTCTCACGCCCGATCACGATCGTGTTCGTGGCCGGGTCGATGCGCGTCACGTAGCGCGGCCCGTCGTTGAACGTCGTGGGCGGGAGCCCGCGCCGCTGTCCGACCGTGAAGTGCGAGATCCCCGCGTGGCTGCCGACCGGCGTCCCGTCGGCCGTCACGACCGTTCCGCCCGGTTCCGCTTCGCCGCGCGCCAAGAGCGCGCGATAGTCGCCGCCTTCCACGAAACAGATATCCTGTGAATCCGGCTTCGCGTGCACCGGTACGCCAAGCCGCAGCGCGTGCGCGCGCGTCTGAGATTTTTCCAGCGACCCGAGCGGAAGAAGCAAGCCCTGCAGCTGTGCGGGCGATAGCTGCGCGAGCGCGTAGGACTGGTCCTTTGCCGCGGAGCTCGAAGCGAAAAGGTGCGGGCCGTCGCTTGCGTGTTCGAGGCGCGCGTAGTGCCCGGTGGCGACGTAGCGTGCCCCGAGCCGATCGGCGTAGGCCCGCAGCGTGCCGAGCTTGACGAAGTTGTTGCAAGCGACGCACGGGTTCGGCGTGCGCCCGTTGCGGTAGTCCGCGGCGAAGCGAGCGACGACCGCGCGCTGGAACGTTTCCTCGAAATCGAGGACGTAGTGGGGGATCCCGAGCGCCGCTGCGCTCCGGCGCGCGTCGTCGAAGTCCTCGGCGCCGCAGCACGACTTCGCGTGCGGGGCGCGTTTGGGCGCGTACATCTTCATGGTCACGCCGATGACCTCGAACCCTGCTTCGACCAGCAACCCCGCGGCGACCGCGGAATCGACTCCGCCGCTCATCGCGGCGATCACGCGCTCCATCATTGCAAAGGATAACCGAACGGCGACGCAAACTCCAAACGCCATGCCGTCCCTCGGCGAAGAGTTCCGGGCTGCGCGGGAAGCGCGAAAGCTTTCCCTGTCCGATGTCTCGGAACAGGTCCACATCCGCACGGTCTACCTGCAGAGCATCGAGGACGAGAATTGGTCCGCGATCTCGGCTCCGGTGTACGTGCGCGGCTTCGTGCGGACCTACGCGAGATTCCTCGGACTCGACGCGGAAGCGGCGATCGAGCGCTATAACGCGACGCTGACCGGCACCGAACCTCAGACCGCGATCGGCGCGTACCGCTCGGCCGATTTCGAAGAGCCGCGCACCGCCCCGTCGCCGCTGATTTGGGTGCTTGGGGGTGTCGCGCTGCTGCTCGTGGCGCTCGTCGGCGTGACCTATTTCGCCTCGCCGAAGGGGCCGGCGGCCCTGGCCACGCCCGGCCCGGGCGCCGTCGCGAGCCCGGCCGCGGGCGCGATCGTCCCGGCGGGCGGCGGGGCCGGCGCAGCCGCGCTCCCGAACGCTTCCGGCGAGGCCCCGGGCTCGCTATTTCCCGCACCGGGTGCGACCACGGGCGCGGGCCCCTTGGCGACCTCGACGCTTTCGGTTCACGCGATCGCGAACTCGTGGATGCGCGTCATCATCGACGGGAAGTCCGCGTTCGAAGGGCTGGTTCCCGCCGGGTCCGAGAAAACGTTCCACGGCCGGATCGCGACGGTCCGCGTCGGGAACGCGGGCGGAGTCGAAGTGGCGGTCAACGGCCGCAGCGTCGGAACGCTCGGGGCTCTCGGCAGCGTCGTCGAACGGTCGTTTCCCTTGACCGGCGATCAAAGTGGCCGATAGCTCGTTCGACGTCGTTTCGCGCGTCGACGAGCAAGAACTCGACAACGCGCTCAATCAGACTCGCAAGGAGATCGCCGGCCGCTTCGATTTCAAGAATTCGAAGACCACGGTGGAAAACACCGAGAAGACGATCACGATCGTCGCCGACGACGAGCTCAAACTGAAGAACGTCATCGACATGCTGCAGGGCCGCGCGACCAAGCGCGGCATCTCGATCAAGGCCTTCGACTACGGCAAGGTCGAGCCGGCCGCGGGGAACACGGTGCGCCAGGTGATCACGGTGCGGACCGGCATCCCCAAGGACAAGAGCAAGCCCTTGCTCGATGCCATCAAGGCCTCGAAGCTCAAGGTGAACGCGCAGTATCAAGACGAGCAGATCCGCGTCTCGGGGAAGAGCCGCGACGATCTGCAGAAAGTCCAGGCGCTGCTCAAAGCGCTCGATTACGAGCTGCCCCTGCAGTTCACGAATTACCGCTGATCCTTCGACAAGGTCAGGATGACAATCGACGAACCCGTGACGAGGCGGGCCTGGCACCCTGAGGTTGTCTAAGGGCGTTTGTCACCCCGAGCGTGTGTAAGGGCCAGGTCGTTCGGGCGATAAAAGGGTACAATAAGCCCTAATGTCGTTCCAAGCTGGGCCCCTCCCGCCCCGGCGGGTCGCCTTCGTCAGTCTGGGCTGCGCGAAGAACCTCGTCGATTCGGAGGTGATGATCGGGAAGCTCGGCGCGGCCGGCTGGGAGCTCGTCCCCGAGGCCGCCGAGGCGGACGCCGTCGTCATCAACACGTGCGCGTTCATCGACGCGGCGAAAGCGGAGTCGACCGATACGATCCTGCAGCACGCCGCGGCGAAGCGTCCCGGCCAGCGGCTGATCGTCGCCGGCTGCCTCTCGCAGCGCTTCGGCGAGGAACTGCGCGCGCTCGTGCCCGAGATCGACGGCGTCGTCGGGACGGGGGCTTACACCTCGATCGCGGAGGTGCTCGAGGAAGCGCGGGCGGGGCTCGGCCCCGTGCGGCTCGGCTTCGAAGCCGAGCCCGAACACGACTTTCTTCCGCGGCTGATCACGACGCCCGGCGCAACGGCATATCTCAAGGTCGCCGAAGGTTGCGATCACCCCTGCACGTTCTGCATCATCCCGCAGTTGCGCGGGCCGTTCCGCAGCCGCAGCGCCGAGTCGATCCTCCTCGAAGCGCGCGCGCTCGCCGCGGGCGGCACGAAAGAACTGATCTTGATCGCGCAGGACACCTCGATGTACGGGCGCGACCGCGGTGCGCGCCGCGGCGGGCTGGCCCGCCTGCTCGCCGGGTTGAACGAGATCGATGGCCTGGAATGGATCCGGCTGCTCTACCTCTATCCGGCGACCGTCGACGACGAGCTGATCGAGGCGATGGCGAGCTTGCCGAAGGTCTGCACGTACCTGGACATGCCGCTGCAGCACGCGCATCCCGAGATCTTACGCGCGATGCTGCGCCCGGCCGGCGGCGAACGCTACCTCGAGATCATCGACGAATTTCGCCGGCGCATTCCGGGGATCACGTTGCGATCCACGTTCATCGCCGGCTTCCCGGGCGAGCGCGAGGAGCACGTCGCCTATCTCGAAGAGTGGCTCGGCCGCGCGGAACTCGATCGCGTCGGCTTCTTCGCCTACAGTCGCGAGGAGGGCACGCCGGCGGCGGCCCTGGGGCAGCAGGTGCCGGAACGTGAGAAGCGCAGGCGCTTGCTGCGACTGCGCGAGGCGCAACGGCACGCCTCGCAGCGCGCGCGCTCGCGCCGCGTCGGCGAGACCGTGCGCGTGCTCGTCGAGGGGCGGCGCTCGCTCGGCAAGAGCGATCCGCTGCGCGGCGCGCTCGGGGCGCGCGAGGCGACGGTCGGCCGCTCGATGGGCGAGGCGCCCGGCGTCGACGGCGGCATCTATTTCACGGCCGATGCGCGCGCCGGCGACTTCGTCGACGTGACGCTACGCGGCACGACCGCATTTGACTTTCACGGTGAGTTGGCTCGCGTTCCCGCGGGCGTCGGAGGAAAATAGGAAAGCGTGAAAATCGCGCGCTACACCGGGCTCGCGCTCGTCTTCGCCTTGGCGGTCTTCGCCGGATACGTGGCCTTCGTGGGCCACAAGCAGAACGAAACGCCCGTCGAGGTCGTCACGCGGATGTTCGTGGAACCGCCGCAGCAGCACTTCGGGAAGGATCGCATCACGGTGCTCGTGATGGGCATCGATTACGATTACGACTCGAAGGATCAGGAATTCTCATCGAGCGCCCGGAGCGATACGATTATGGCGGTTTCGGTGAACTTTCCGACCGACGTCAATCCGAAACCGTCCCTTTCGATCCTCTCAGTGCCGCGCGACATGTATGCGGCGATGACTCCGAGCGAGCATAAGGACAAGATCAACACGGCCTACGCGCTGGGCGGCCCCAAGCGCGCGGAAGAGGCGGTCGCCGCGTTCCTCGGCCTCCCTGGCTTCGATCGGTACGTCACGTTGCGCATCAACGCGACGAAGGACTTGATCGATGCGATCGGGGGCCTGGACGTCGTCCCCGACGAGTCGATGGACTACGACGATAACTGGGGCCACCTGCACATCCACTTCAAGGGCGGCCAGAAGGTCCACATGAACGGCGAGCAGGCGGTTTCGTACAGCCGCTTCCGGCACGACGCCTGCGGCGATCCCTGCCGCATCAAACGCCAACAGCAAGTCGTGGCGCTCGCCGTCGATAAGATCAAGCACAACGGTTTCAACGACCTCGCCCACATCCCGCAGCTGATCGGCATCGTTCGCAAGGACGTCTATACCGATTTCTCGTTCGACGAGATGAAGAGCATCGCGGCCTCGTTCTCGCAGATCGATATCGCCGCGATCAAGAAAGATCAGGTCCCCTTCACGAAGGATATCGATACCGCGTGCTGCGGCAACGTGCTGCTCGCCGACGAAGACGCGAAGGACAAGATCGTTCAGAGATTCTTCCTCGACCCGCTCTTGCCGCCGCCGGCGCCGGCTGATCCCGCCGCCGTCGCGGCGGTCGATCCCAAGAGCGTGAGCGTCACCGTGCGCAACGGCAGCGGCGAACCCGGTGCGGGCTCGAGGATGGCCGCGCTCCTCAAGGCGAAGGGTTTTGCCGTGGCGAGCATCTCGAACGCCGATTCGTTCGATTACGATACGACCGAGATCCACGTCCACTCGGCGAAGACGCCGCTGGCCGGGGAGTGCTTGCACGCGCGAGCGCTTCCCAAGGCGAGCGTCGGCCCGGAGCCTTCGGCGACCGAGGATGCCGATACCGACGCGACCGTGATCGTGGGCAAGGATTTCGCGACGGCGCTGCACGCCGAGGCTTCCGCCGCGAAGTGAGCCGCGTTTCCCGGCTCGCCGCATTCGCGCTCTTCCCGGTCGTCCTGATCGGGGCGGGCGCCTACCAGCTGCTGGTGCGGGATGCGGCCGTGCCCCAGCCGACGCTCATCCGGCGCGACGAGGACGCCCACCGCGCGATCTCGACGCAAATCGACGCTCGGCTGGGCCGGATGGTGGCGGACCGTCCGCCGGCGGATCGTTCGGCCGCCCCGAAGCTGATCGCGCTGACCTTCGACGACGGCCCGTATCCGGTCGAAACGCCGTTGCTGCTCGACGCCCTCGAGGATCTGCATGTCCCGGCGACCTTTTTCCTGATCGGCCGCGACGCCCAGGAATTCCCCGAGATCACGGCCCGGATCGTGCGTGACGGCAACGAGATCGCCAATCACACGATGACGCATCCCAACCTCGATGCGCTCGGCCCGGAGGAGATCAAGCACGAGCTCGACGGCGCGAGCGAAGTGCTGGGGCGCTTCACGGGGGATCCCTCCGTGCACACGATGATGCGTCCACCGCACGGCCGCTTCACCGAGGCGACCGTGGTCGCCGCGCAGCGCGCCGGGTTTCACATCGTGCTCTGGACGGACGACCCGGGCGACTGGCGCACCCTCGAACCCGATGCCCTGGCCCAGGAGATCATCGATCACGCGACGGCGCCGGATATCGTCCTGCTCCACAGCGGCCGTCTGGCGACGGTCGAGATGCTCCCGGCGGTCGTCGAGCGCTTCCGCAAGGCCGGCTTCACGTTCGTGACGGCGGGCCGGCTCCTCGAGGAAACGGGAAACGAGTACCTGGAGCACCCGCTCCGGCTCACGCTCTAGCGTGGCGCGACGCGCGCCGGGCCTCGCCGCTGGCTTAGCGGTTTTACGGCAGACGGGGCGAAAACGCCGGGTATAATGGGCAGGCAGATCATCAATACGGGCGGCCCGGGGCCGAAACCGCGAGATTTTCTTCGCGTCGCCATCGCCGTCGTGGGCATCGTCCTGATCGCGATCGCTCTGTTCGTGGTCTACGGGCACCACTAGCCCCCGGAACTCTGGATTAGGAAGAACGGTTAACCCTTCGTATGGCTTTCCTGAAGACTCTCTTCGATCCGAACGAACGCGAGGTGGCGCGGCTGCGCAAGACCGCCGCGGCCGTCAACGCACTCGAATCGAAGATCTCGGCGCTCTCGGACGAGGCGCTCAAAGCGAAGACCGCGGAGTTCAAGGAGCGGCTCGCCGCCGGCGAGACGCTCGACTCGATGTTGCCGGAGACCTTCGCGGTCGTGCGGGAAGCGTCCAAGCGCACGCTTGGGATGCGGCATTTCGACGTGCAGATCATGGGCGGCCAGGTCCTGCACGAAGGCAAAGTCGCCGAGATGAAGACGGGCGAAGGCAAGACGCTCGTCGCGACGCTGGCGGTCTACGCGAACGCCCTGCTCGGGCGCGGCGTGCACGTCGTCACGGTCAACGACTATCTCGCCCGGCGCGACGCGGAATGGATGTCCCCGATCTACCTGTTCCTTGGTTTGACGGTCGGCGTGATCCAGCACGATCTCCCCGCCGACGAGCGGCGCGCCGCGTACAACAGCGACATCACGTACGTGACGAACAACGAGATCGGTTTCGACTATCTGCGCGATAACATGGCCTGGGCGCTCGACCAGATGGTGCAACGCGATCTGCATTTCGCGATCGTCGACGAAGTCGATTCGATTCTGATCGACGAGGCGCGCACGCCGCTGATCATCAGCGGCCAGGGCACGGAAGCGACGGATCTCTACGGCAAATTCGCCAAGATCCTGCCGCGCCTCAAGAAAGACGTCGATTTCACCGTCGACGAGAAGGCCCACGCCGTGCCGATCACGGAAGCCGGCGTCGCCGCGGTCGAGAAGATGCTCGGCATCACGAATCTCTACGACCAGCGCAACCTCGAGCTGACGCACCAGCTCAACGCGGCGCTCAAGGCCTGGAATCTGTTCCACCGCGATCAGCAGTACATCGTGAAGGACGGCGAGGTGATCATCGTCGATGAATTCACCGGCCGCCTGATGTACGGCCGCCGCTATTCCGACGGGATCCATCAGGCGATCGAAGCGAAGGAAGGCCTGAACGTCCGCAGCGAGGACCAAACACTCGCGACGATCACGTTCCAAAACTACTTCCGCTTGTACGAGAAGCTGGCCGGCATGACCGGTACCGCCAAGACGGAGGAGCGCGAGTTCCGCGACATCTACGGCTTGGACGTCGTGGTCATCCCGACCAATCAGCCGATCGCCCGGCGCGACGTCTCGGACATCGTCTATAAGAGCGAAGAGGCGAAATTCAACGCCGTCGTCGACGAGATCATCGCCGAGCACGAGCGCGGGCGCCCGGTGCTGGTCGGCACGCGCTCGATCGAAAAGAGCGAGCGGCTCGCGGCGCTCCTGCGCCGGCGCGGCGTCGAGTGCAACGTTCTCAACGCCAAGTATCACGAGCAGGAAGCCCAGATCATCAAGGATGCGGGCCAACTGGGCGCCGTGACGATCGCGACGAACATGGCCGGGCGCGGCGTCGACATCAAGCTCGGCGAGGGCGTCGCCAAGCTCGGCGGGCTGCACATCATCGGCACCGAGCGCCACGAGTCGCGCCGCATCGATAACCAGCTGCGCGGACGGGCCGGCCGTCAAGGCGATCCCGGGACGACGCGCTTCTACAATTCGCTCCAAGACGAGTTCATGCGGCTCTTCGGCGGCGACCGGATGCAGAACATCATGGACCGCGTCGGCTTCACCGACGACACGCCGATCGAGGCCGGCCTCGTGACGCGGCAGCTCGAGGGCGCCCAGCGCAAGGTCGAAAACCACAACTACGAAATCCGGAAGTCGGTTCTGGAATACGACGACGTCATGAACAAGCAGCGCGAGATCATCTACGGCGATCGGCGCGCGATTCTGGCCTCGACGTTCCCGACGCGCGACTTCATGCTGCAGACCTTGCACGACAAAGTCGAGAACGCGGTCGACCGCAATGCCCCGGAGAACGTGCATCCAACTGAATGGGACCTGCCGGAGATCCTGAACGAACTCGAGCTCTTCTTCCCGATCCACGGTCGCATCACGGTTGAAGATCTCGAAAAAGTGGACCGCAACGAGATGAAGGCGCGGCTCGAGGCGATCGGCGTCGCCGCGTACGAGGCGAAGGAAGCCGAACTCGGGCCGGATCTGATGCGCGTCATCGAGTCGCAGTACATCTTGTTGCCGACGATCGACCGGCTCTGGGTCGACCACTTGTACGTGATGGACGCACTGAAGACCGGCATCGGTTTGCGCGGCTACGGCCAAAAAGATCCACGCGTCGAATACGAAAAAGAAGCCTACGAGATCTTTGAGGATCTCAAGACGAACATCGCGGACGAGGCGCTCAAGTCGGCCTTCCGCATCGTGATCGAGCGCCAGGATGCGGAGCCGGGCTCCGGCTACGTCGCCTTCGAGGGAGAGGGAGCGCACGAGCAAGAGGTTGCGGAGCCTGCGGCGGCCGCGGCGAACGGTCACGCGAGCGGACCCTCGTTCGAGCCCGTGCCGGACGGTTCGCTGATGCCGCAGCCTTCGTGGATCGATCCCGGTGCCGCCGAGAAGTTGCTCGGGCCGCCGCCCGGCGCTGAGCGCGCCGTGGAGCTGCACACGAACCTCGGCAACGACGAGCCGCGCAAGCCCGCGCGCGCGACCCTGGAGAAGAAGGTCGGGCGCAACGAGCCGTGCCCGTGCGGTTCGGGGAAAAAATACAAGCGCTGTCACGGAGCGCAGGCGCAATGAGCGCCTCGCAATTCACGAGCCTGGCCCGGTTGGCAGATCGCTTGGCCTCGCTCAAGGAGCGTCTTTGACTACGCCGGTAAGGCGCGAACCGTAGCCGAACTCGAGCGGCGCTCGCATGCCGACGGTTTCTGGGACGATCCGGAATCCGCGCAAAAGACCATGAAGCAACTTGCCGACCTGCGTGCCGAGATCGAGGAGATCGACGCGGCAGCCAAGCTCGTTGCCGACGGGCGCGAGATGCTCGAACTGTTCGCCGACGATCCGGCCGCGGCAAGCGAGGTCGATGCCTCGATCCGGCAAGCCGAGGCGCGCACGGACACGCTCGAGATGGCCGCGAACTTCGACGGCGAGTACGACGACCACGGCGCTATCGTTTCGATCTTTGCCGGAGCGGGCGGGATCGACGCGGCCGATTGGACGCAGATGCTCGCGCGGATGTATCTGCGCTGGGCCGAGCGCAAAGGCTTCACCACGCAGATCGTGGACGAGTCGCCCGCGGAGGAAGCGGGCCTCAAATCGATTACGTTCTTCGTGCGCGGCAAAAACACGTACGGCATGCTCGAAGGGGAACGCGGCGTGCACCGGCTCGTGCGGCTGTCGCCGTTCGATGCGGCGCATCGCCGGCATACGTCCTTCGCTTCGGTCGACGTCGTCCCCGAAATCGCGGGGGACGAGAAGATCTCGATCGAGATCCGTCCCGAGGACCTGCGGATCGAGACGTTCAAGTCGGGCGGCGCGGGCGGCCAATACGTCAACAAGACGGAATCCGCAATCCGCATCATCCACTTGCCGACGAACTTCATCGTGTCCTCGCAACAGGAGCGCTCGCAGACGCAGAATCGCGAAGTCGCGATGAACATCTTGCGCGCGAAACTCGTGCAGCGCGAGTTGGAGGAGCGCGAAGCGAGGCTTGCCGAGTTGCGCGGCGAGCGCAAGGCGAACGAGTGGGGTTCGCAGATTCGCTCGTACGTGCTCCAACCGTATCAGATGGTCAAGGACCATCGCACCGATGTCGAAACCGCAAACGCGCAGGGTGTGCTCGATGGCGATATCGACACGTTCATCTGGCCATATTTGCAAGTGAGGCGCCGTACCGCATGACCCAGTCCAATCCATTAGCCCGGATCGACGTGATCGTCGTCTGTTGGAACGATCGCGAGCGGATCGCAACCGCGCTCGATTCCGTCTTTGCGCTCTCCGAAATCAAGGAGGATCCGTTCTTCGCGCATGTCGTGGTGTCCGACAACGGCTCGAGCGACGGCAGCCGCGAGTTCATCGCCGAGCGTTACGGCGGGCGCGTGCAGATCGTGGCCAACGGTGCGAACCTCGGCTTCGGGGCCGCCTGCAATCGGGCGTTCGCGGCGACCGGCTCGCAGTACGTGTTCCTGCTCAATCCGGATGCCGAGTTGAAGGACGGCGCGCTGCGCGAGATCGTGCGCTTCCTCGACGAGCACCCCCGCTGCGGGATCGCGGGATCCCGCATCTACAACACGGACGGCACGGTCCAGGAATCGTGCGGCGAGTTCGATACGTGGGCGGGGGCGTTCTTGCGCTCGAGCGCTTGGGGCGAATGGCCGATCTTGCGCGGCTATGCCAACGGAGCGGAGTTGCGCGCTTGGAACTACGCGGGCGAGCGTCGCGTCGATATCGCGATCGGAGCCGCGCTTGCGATTCGGCGCCGGCTGCTCGATGAGATCGGGCCGTTCGACGAGCGTTTCTTCCTATATCACGAAGAGGTCGATTTCGCGAAGCGCGCGGCCGATGCGGGCTGGGAGACGTGGTACGTGCCCAAGAGCGAGGCCGTGCACGAAGGGATGGGCAGCGCCCAGGGACAGTACAACGTCGAGGCGCGCAAGCAAAAATCGCGGCGCGAGTACTGGCTCAAGCATCACGGGCCCGTGTGGTATGGAACGCTCGTCGCGGCGCTGGTCGGGCGGTACGTGCTGTATCTGGGCGTCGCCGCGGGCGCGGTGGCCGCCGTGCGGCGGGCAGCGAAGCGATGATCCGGCCCGAGGCGATCGTCACGCTCGACCGCATCGACGGATTTCGGATCGTGCGCAGCCTAGGCGTCGCGCGCGGCGAGGCGAGCTGTCCGCGCAGCCTTCTGCGCTCGACGTTCCGCACGATCGGGATGTTCGTGGGCCTCGCGCCGTTCGCGTACTTGACCGACGCCGAGCGGATCCGCAAAGCGGCGCTCGTGGAACTTGCGAACGCCGCGGAGCGGCTGGGTGCCAACGGCGTCGTGCGCCTGCAATTCGATGCGTCCGAGCGCGGCGACGGCTCGACCTTCGTGCGAGCCAGCGGCGAAGCGGTGCTGCTCGATCCCAACCCCGGCGGCGCGCAGGCGTGAGCCTGCAGGAGCGCACCTCCCGCGAACAGAGCCTGGCCAACGCGGCCGCGCTCGTCGAGCGCTGCCGTAAATGCGAGATCGGCAAGACGCGCAGAAACAGCGTGTATGGAGAGGGCGACCCGTGCGCGGCGCTGATGATCGTCGGCGAAGGCCCGGGTGAAACGGAGGACCGCCTGGGGCGCCCGTTCGTCGGACGGGCGGGCGAATTGCTCGAGCGGATGCTGCTCGCGATCGGGCTACGGCGCGAGGAGACGTTCATCTGCAACACGGTCAAGTGCCGGCCGACGTACGACGACGGCGGGGCGCTGCGCAACCGCGCTCCGACGCCGCAAGAGATGGCGAATTGCCGTCCCTACCTGGACGAACAGATCGCGATCTTGCGGCCGCGCGCGATCCTGTGCCTGGGCGCTCCCGCGGCGAAATCGTTTCTCGGCGAGAAGTTCTCGATCTCGCGCCAGCGCGGCCTCTGGTTCGACGGCCCGCTCGACATCCCGCTGATCGCCACGTTCCATCCGGCGTATTTGCTGCGTCAAACCGGCGGCGAATTGAACGCGGTCAAACGCTTGGTGTGGGCCGATCTGAAAGCCGTTCGCGCGCGCCTGGACGCGCCGCCGCCGCAAGTGCCGGAGCCTCTGCCGACGCAGCCGGATCTGTTCGCGCAGTGATGCAGCGCTCCGATTCCGTCGAACGCGTTGCGGCCGCGCTGCGCGAGTTCGGCGTGACCTCGGCGATCGTCGCCGTGCCGGAATCGACGCGGACGGCCGCCGAGGCCGCCGCCGTCGTCGGGTGCTCGGTCGCGCAGATCGCAAAGTCGATCGTGTTGAGAGCCAAACACAGCGACGCGGCCGTCATCGTGGTGACCAGCGGCGTCAACCGCGTGGACGAGCGCGCGCTCGCCGAGCTGCTCGGCGAGCCGGTCGGCAAGGCCGATGCGGATTTCGTTCGCGCGAAGACGGGCTTCGCGATCGGCGGCGTTGCCCCGGTCGCGCACGTGACGGCGGTGCATTGTTTCTTCGACGACGCGCTGCTGGAGCATGAGATCGTGTGGGCTGCGGCGGGTTCGCCGTTCGCCATCTTCGGCATCGCGCCGCAGGAACTGCTGCGCATCACCGGCGCGCGCCGGATCGATTGCCGCCGCGGCCCGCTCGCCTTGTAATGAGGCGCGGCTGAGCGGCGAACGCGCGCCGAGCGGGGCGGCGCGGAATGACGGGCGCCCGCCCGCAACGAAAGCGGCTGTCATGAGCAACGTGTACGAAATCCCAGTCGAACGCATCGACGGCACGCCGGCCGCGCTGCGCGAGTTTGCCGGCAACGTATTACTCGTGGTCAACGTGGCCTCGAAGTGCGGGCTCACGCCGCAGTACGCGGGGTTAGAGGCGCTCTACGAATCGCAACGCGCGCGCGGTCTCGTGTTGCTCGGCTTTCCCGCGAACGATTTCGGCTCGCAGGAGCCCGGCGAGAATCCCGAGATCGCCGAGTTTTGTTCGACGACCTACGGCGTACAGTTTCCGCTGTTCGCGAAGATCTCCGTGAAGGGTCCGCAGCGGCATCCGCTCTACGACGCGCTCGTCGCGGCCCAGCCGCACGCGATCGGAAACGAGGGGAGCGGCTTCCGCGCGAAGCTCCAGGGTCTGGGGTTCACGCAGGACGATCCGACCGAGATCCTCTGGAACTTCGAGAAGTTCCTGATCGGCCGCAACGGCGCCGTCGTCGCGCGCTTCGCGCCGGACGTCGCCCCCGATGACCCGCTCCTCCTCGCGGCGATCGAACGCGAACTGGCCAAGCCGGCCTAGCCGTCCCGGGCAGCTTGCCTCGCCGTACTCCGGCCGAACCGTGCGGCGCATGGTACAATCTGTCAGTTATGACGCAGCAAGTCTGGTTCGATGAGAAGGCGCAGCGCGCGGGATATGCCGGGGGCGAGGCGTTATTGCAGGCGTTCGAGCTCAAGCCGTTCCGGGCGAAGCAGCTCTACCGGGCGGCGTGCAAGGAACTCGCGCCCTCGCCCGAGGCCGTGACGACCCTGCCGAAGGACCTGCGGGAGCGGCTGACCGCCGAGGGCTTCGCGTTCGATGCGATCGCGCCGGTCACGCTCTTGCGATCGAGCGACGAGCAGACGACGAAGGGCCTCTTCCGGCTGGGCGACGGCTCCGAGGTGGAAGCGGTGCTGATGGAGCATTACGGCGGCCGTTCGACCGTGTGCGTCTCGAGCCAGGCGGGCTGCGCCTTCAAGTGCGCCTTCTGTTCGACCGGTCAAGCCGGCTTCACGCGGCATTTGCGAGCGACGGAGATCTTCGATCAGGCGCGCTTCTTCGCGCGCGAACTGGCGACGCGCGGCAAGAAGATCACGAACGTCGTGTTCATGGGGATGGGCGAGCCGCTGCACAATTATGACGCCGTCATGCAGGCCGTCGCGCTCCTGAACGATCCGCAAGGCTTTGGCCTGGGTCACCGGCACATCACGATCTCGACCGTCGGCGTCGTTCCGCGGATCGACCGCTTCGCGGACGAGGGCATTCAAGTCAACCTCGCGATCTCGCTCCACGCGCCGACCGACGAACAGCGTGCGCGGATCATGCCCGTGAATCGCAAATGGCCGCTCGCCGAGCTGATGGCGGCCTGCGAGCGCTATGTCGAGAAGACCAATCGGAAAGTGTTCTTCGAATACGTGATGCTCGACGGCGTCAATGACGACGCGGCGACGGCACGCGCGCTCGCGGCGCTGATGCGCGGGCACCTCTATCACGTGAACCTGATCCCGTACAACAGCACGCCGGATGCCGAGTTTCAAGGCAGCCCGACGGAACGCATCTGGGAGTTCGCGGGCATCTTGGATCGGGCGGGCGTCCCGACGACGGTGCGCGCTTCGATGGGTCGCGACATTGCGGCCGCTTGCGGCCAGTTGCGCGCTCAAACGCAACCCCGCGCGAAGGCCGGCTGACGTCCTTGCTCGGCCACCTTTCCGCTGCGACGGCGCTCGCATATGCATTGCGGTGCGCCTCGTTCGCCGGGACGCCGCGCGAGATCGAGCCGTTGCTCGAAGAACGGGCGGATCTGCCGTCGCTCTCGATCGTCGTGCCCGCGCGCAACGAGGAGCGCTCGATCGAGGACTGCGTGCGCTCGCTGCTCGCGCAAGAACTTGCCGATTTCGAGGTGATCGTCGTCGACGATCGCTCGACCGATGCGACCCCCGCGATCCTCGCGCACATCGCGGCCGAAGATCCGCGCTTGCGCGTGATCTCGGGCGCTGAGTTGCCCGAAGGCTGGGTCGGCAAGCCCTGGGCGCTCCATCAGGGGGCGCTGGCCGCGCGCGGCGCGTGGCTGCTGTTCACGGACGCCGATTCCTATCACGAGCCGTGGGCCTCGCGCTCGACGCTCGCGTTCGCGCTCGACCAAGACTACGACGCCGTCACGCTCGTGACCGGTCAGGAGCTCGGTTCACTCGCGGAACGGGCGTTCTTGCCCTCGATCCTGGGGACGATCGTGCTCGCATCCGGCCCGCCCGATGCGCTCAACGATCCGCTCGACCGCGATCACGCGCTCGCGAACGGTCAGTACATTCTCGTTTCGCGCAGCGCGCTCGATGCGCTCGGCGGGCACGCCGCGCTGCGCGGCCAGATCGCCGAAGATGTCGAGTTCGCTCGCAGGCTCAAGCGCGACGGGCGATTCCGGCTCATCCTGGTCGGCGGTCAGCGGCTCTGCCGCGTGCGCATGTACCGTTCGGCGCGCGAGATCTGGGACGGGTTCACGAAGAACGTCTACTTCGGCGCGGAGGGCCGGCTCGATCGGCTCGCCGGGGGCATCGCGTTTCTCACCGCGCTCTCGATCGTGCCGGCGGCGCTCGCGTTGCGCGCGCTCGCGCGCGGGCGCCTGCTCGACGCCGCGCAGTCGCTGGCGGCCCTCGCCGCGGTCTCGGCGACGAGCGGCTGGGCGATGGGCGAGGTCGGCATGCAGCGTCGCAACGGCGTCTTCGCACCGGCGGGGTTCGCGTTCTTCGCCGCGATCATGGCGAACTCGACCTGGCGCATCCTCTCCGGCCGCGGCGTGCAGTGGCGCGGACGCACCTACGGCGCCGCCGAGGGCACGTCCGGCCCGTAGCCTCGCGAGGATGCGGCGTCGCGCGCGCGCAATAGCGTTTGGATATGACCACGCCGGATACCGCCGCCCAGCCGCACGTAACCATGGAAGAAATCACCGCGCTCGCGAAACGCCGCGGCTTCATTTTTCAATCCAGCGAGATCTACGGCGGGATCGGCGGCTTCTTCGATTACGGGCCGCTCGGCGCGATCCTCAAGCGCAACGTGAAGGACGCCTGGTGGCGCGAGATCGTCGAATTGCGCGACGACGTCGTCGCGTTCGATTCGTCGATCATCATGCACCCGCAGACGTGGGTCGCTTCGGGCCACGTGGCCGCCTTCCATGACAAACTCGTCGACTGTCGCAACTGCAAGCATCGCTTTCGCGCCGATCACCTGCCCTCGCTCGACAAGTGCCCGGACTGCGGGATGAGCGGCACGTTCACGGAGCCGCGCAATTTCAACCTGATGCTCAAGACCAGCATCGGGCCGATGGAAGACTCCGCCTCGCAGGCGTACTTGCGCCCCGAGACGGCTCAGGGCATGTTCGTCAACTTCAAGAACATCTACCAGACCGCGCGGGTGAAGCCGCCCTTCGGGATCGCGCAGATCGGCAAGTCCTTTCGCAACGAAATCACGCCCGGCAACTTCACGTTCCGCCTGCGCGAATTCGAACAGGCCGAACTCGAGTATTTCGTTCCGGACGACGGTCACGACATCGAGTGCTTCAACGAGTGGGTCACCGCGCGCAAGCAGTGGTATTCCGATTACGGCATCAAGACCGAACGGCTGCGCTTCTACGAGCTGACGCCCGAAGAACGTCCGCACTACGCGAAGGCCGGGGTCGACGTCGAGTACCTCTTCCCGTGGGGCTGGGGCGAGCTCGAATCGATCGCCCACCGCGGGACCTACGATCTCGACGCTCACATGCGCCTTTCGGGGAAGGACCTCTCGTATTTCGACGAGGCGAGCAAATCGAAGTACACGCCGATCCTGATCGAAAGCTCGGCCGGTATGGACCGCACGACGCTGACGATGCTCGTCGATGCCTACGAGCGCGAAAAGGGCGTCGATCCCAACGGCAAAGAGACCGAACGCGTCGTCCTGCGCTTCCATCCGAAGATCGCACCCGTGCAAATCGGTATTTTCCCGCTCGCGCGAAACAAGCCGGACCTCGTCGAGCGCGCGAAGAGCGTCGAGCGAGCGCTGCGCCCGCTCTTCCGCACGCGCTACGATGAAGGCAACGTCGGCCAGCTCTATCGCCGCCAGGACGAGATCGGCACGCCGTATTGCATCATGATCGACTACGACACGTTCGACGACGGCAAGGTGACCGTCCGCGACCGCGATTCGATGCGCCAGGACCGCGTCGCGCAGGATGCGCTCGCTAGCTACCTTCGGGAACGGCTAGCCTAACTCGCAGCGGCGCGCGCGAAACCTCAGGCGACGGGCGGAAGCAGTCCGAGGACGCAGGCGACGATCTCCGAGCGCTTGCGCACGCGCATTTTCACGGAGATGTTCTTCACGTGGTCCTGCACGGTCGATTCCGCGATGTGCAGACGTTCGGCGATCTGCACGGTCGAAGCGCCCTTCACGATCTGCTCGAGGACGTCGACTTCGCGCGGGGTGAGGTTGTAGTGCTTGGCCGCGGGACGAATCCCGGAGCGGGTCTTGAAATGCTCGAGGAAGACGCCGTAATGCGGACGCCCGTCGCTACTGGCCAGCGGCATCACGCGCAAGACGACGGACGAGCCGAGCAGCGTGGCCAGCGAGATCGGCGCCTTCACGCTCATCGATTGCGTGAGCGCGCGCACGCCGCGTTCGATCGAGGCGGGGAGACGGTCGGGTGCGGGCGCGATCAGCGAGAGTTCCGCGAACGTGGGCTCGCTCTCCGGAGCCCATGCGAAGAGCACCCGAAGACGTTCGTCCACGATGTAAAAGTTAGGCGTGCTCCGCGCCGCGATGACGCGCAGGATGCCGGGATCCACTTCCTGAGACTGCTCCTTGACCACCTGTGACATCTGATTATCGACCCCCGGCGACGCCGGTCCCCCAGAAATTACACGGACGGGGAAAGCCGACAAGGTGAGGCATCCCTTAGGGGACTGCTCAACCTATCGGCAAGATCGCGTATAACCTGAAAGACGAGCGGAAAAACCCGAGGGTTCCGCCGCTGCCCTCACACTTTGGTAACGTTCGGCGAATGCCGTTGGTTACGTGGCCAGCCGCCCCAGGACGCGCTCCAGCCGCGCGAGCCCGTCGCGCGCTTCCTCTAGCGAGAGAACGAGCGGAGGGACGAGCCGCACGGTATTTTGGCCCGCGGCGTTGATCAGCAGGAGTTCCTGCTCGCGGGCTGCCGAGGCGACCTCGCGTGCCTGGTACGGCTCGCGGATCGGGAGGCCGAGCATCAAGCCCCGCCCGCGCGGCGCATCGGCGATCGCAGGGAAGCGCAGCGCGAGATCGAGCAGCCCGTCGCGCAAGAAGGCTCCGACGGTGCGCACGTGGTCGTCGAGGCCTTGGCCGCCGGCGCCCGGCCCCCCGAAGCCGTCGCGGAACCTCAGGTGAGCGAGCGCCGCGGCGCAGGGCACCGGCGATCCGCCGAACGTCGTCCCATGGTCCCCCGGCTGCAAGCCTCCGGCCGCGCGCCCGTCGATCAGCAGCGCGCCGATCGGGAGCCCGTTCGCGAGGGCCTTGGCCAGGGTCACGAGGTCCGGGCGCACGCCGTATGCGTCGAAAGCGAACAGCGTCCCGATCCGTCCCATCCCGCACTGGATCTCATCGAAGACCAGCAGCGCCCCGCGCTCGTCACACAGCCGCCGCGCGGCCTGCAGGTACTCCGGGTCGGCGGGAATGACGCCGCTCTCGCCCTGGACCGGTTCGACGATGAACGCGGCGACGCGCTCGTCGAGCGCCGCCTCCAGCGCTTGGATATCGTTGAACGGTACGTGCTCGAAACCGCCGGGGAGCGGTTCGAAGCCGGCATGGTAGGCCGGGTTCGCGGTCGCGGCGAGCGCGCCGAGCGTGCGGCCGTGGAAGCCGCCCCGGCAGGCGAGGATCGTGCGCCGTTCCCCCTCGCCGCGGCGGTAGGCGAGCTTGCGCGCGAGCTTGATCGCCGCCTCGTTCGCCTCGGCCCCGGAATTACAGAAGAAGACCCGCTCGAAGCCGGAGCGCCCGGCGAGCTCGTTCGCGAGCGTCCCGGCCGGCTCGTGGTGGAAGAGGTTGCTGCACTGGACCAGGCGCCCGGCTTGCTCCGCGATCGCGGCCGTGATCGCCGGATGCGCGTGACCGAGCGCGCAGACCGCGATCCCCGCGACGAAGTCCAAGTACCGGGTGCCGCCCTCGTCGAAGAGCCACACGCCCTCGCCGCGCACGATCGTCACCGGCGCGCGCGCGTAGTTCTCCAGCAAATGCGGATGCCGTAGTTCAGCTGAACCCATCAGAGTCGCCTGTGCTGAGCCGCTCGAAGGGTCACGTGCGGTAGTGCGCGTTGATGCGCACGTAGTCGCGGCTGAGATCGCAGCCCCAGGCCGTGGCGGTCGCGGTGCCGATGCCGAGATCGAGCGTGACGGTCACGTTCGTGCCCTCGAGTTCGCGATGCGCCTCGGCTTCGGAGAGCGCTTCGATCGCGCCGCGTTCGACCCACGTCTTCCCGTTCAGCGCGATCGACCAACTTTCGGGATCGAGCCCCGCGTTCACGCTGCCCGCGGCCGCGATGATCCGTCCCCAGTTTGGATCTTCGCCGTGGAAGGCGGCTTTGACCAGGCTCGAGTTCACGATCGCTCGCGCGATCTTGCGGGCTTGCGCCGTATCCCGGGCCGCCGTCACTTCGATCGTGAGCGTCTTGGTCGCGCCTTCGCCGTCGCGGACCATCGCGATCGCGAGTTCGTGCGCGACCGCGCGCAACGCGGCGCGAAAGCCGGCGGGAGCTTCGCCCGCCCCCGCAACCGAAGGCGCAAAGGCGTAGACCGCATCGTTCGTCGACATGTCGCCGTCGACGGAGATCATGTTGAACGTGTCCTCGCACGCCTCGGACAGCTCGCTTTGCAGTGCCGCAAGCGACATCGGCGCGTCGGTCGCGATGAACGCGAGCATCGTCGCGAGGTTGGGCGCGATCATCCCGGAGCCTTTCGCGATCCCGCCGACGACGTAGCGGCGCGGCCCGTCGTAGAACGCGTAGGAGGAGAGCTTGGGCACGCGATCGGTCGTCATGATCGCTTCGGCGGCGTCGTAAGATGCCTCGTGTCCGTCGTCGAGATCTTTCGCGGCGCGCTCGAGACCCTTCGCGACGCGATCCATCGGAAGGTAGACGCCGATGACGCCGGTCGAAGCGACGGCGACTTGCGTGGGTTCCAGGCCCAACAGCGCTGCCGCCTGGCGCGCCGTCGCGCGCGCATCGCGTTCGCCGTGCGCGCCGGTGCAGGCATTGGCGCAACCGGAATTGCAGACGAGCGCGCGCATCCGCTCGCCGCTCTGCTGGAGGTGCTCGCGCGTGACCAGCAGCGGGGCCGCCTTGATTTCGTTGGTCGTGATGACCGACGCGCAGACCTGCGGCGAATCGAAGACGACGAGCGCCAGATCGAGCTTGCGCTTCTTGATCGCCGCATGCACGCCCGCGAGCTTCACGCCCGGGACCGCGCCCAGGCCGCCGCGGACTTCGATCAAGGCGCTCGCGCCGTTTCCGGCGTTATTGGACGACGACGCGATCATTGAACCCGCTTTCTTCCGGAAGACCCAGCATGACGTTGACGTTCTGAACTGCTTGACCTGCCGCGCCTTTTCCGAGATTGTCGTCGGCCGCAATGATGCGCACGACGTTGCCCCGCTGGGAGACGTGCAGTTCGAGATCGTTTGTGCCGACGACCGCGGGCAGGCTCGGCGCGCGATCGGCCGGCAAGATGCGCACGAACGGGCTCCCCGCGTACGCGCGAGCGTACGCCGCGAGCACCTGCGCCGGATCCGGCGCTCTGCGGAAGACGGCGTACGCGTCGACGAGCATGCCGCGCGCGATCGGCACGACGTGCGGCGTGAACACGAGCGGCGCCGCGATCCCGGCCGCATCGAGTTCCTGGCGGATCTCCGGCTCGTGCCGATGGCCGCCCAAGCCGTAGGCCCGCACGTCGCCCGCCACTTCCGCGAACATCGAACCGAGCGCGGGCGTGCGGCCGGCGCCGGTGACGCCGCTCTTCGCGTCGACGATCAGCTGCACGATGTCCGGCGCGAACTCGGCGAGCGGAAGGAGCGCGAGCAGGGTCGCGGTCGGATAGCAGCCGGGGTTCGCGACGACCCGCGCGGTCGCGATCGCGTCACGGTATTGCTCCGTCAGCCCGTAGACGGCGACGGCGCCGCTTTCGGGAAACGCGGCGTTCGCCGTTTCGCGCAGATCGCTCGAGAGATCGACGACGCGAGCGCCGCGCGCGAGCAACGGCGGGACCAGCGTGCGCGCTTCGCCGCTCGCGCCCGCGCAGACGACGATGTCGCCGGAAGCGAGGATCGCGAGCGTGCTGCCGGGCGGATCGAAGGTGCGTTCGAGCGTGCGCAAGAGCGGCACGTGCGCGCCGACGGCCTGGCCCGCGTGCGAGCGGCTCTCGATCGCGCCGAGTTCGAGGGCGGGATGGTGCTCGACCAAACGGAGCACTTCGGCCGCGGCGTAGCCTGCGGCCCCGATCACGTGGACGCGCGTCATCGTACCGGAAACTCCGTATCGAGCAGCCGTTCGAGCTCGGCGATCGAACTGCGCACGGCGGCGGGCCCAGTCGATCCGGGCGTCACCTTCGCATCGATCGAGCTTCGCGCGTCGAGCGGCGCGTCGAGGCGTTCGAGCCCGGCGCGTTCGGCGAGCGCCGCCAGGTCGCGCGCATCGAGCGTGCGACCCTCGCGCTCCGCGGCCAGGACGATCTCGCCGACGAGCGCGTGCGCGCGCCGGGCCGTGATGCCGCGTGCGATCAGAGCGTCCGCGATGTCCGTCGCGACGACGTACCCAAGTTCCGCGCGCTGCGCCATCACGTCCGGATTCCAGTGCAGCGCGGCGAAGGCACGCTCGAACGCGTCGAGCGCGGCGAGGCCGCGTTCCGTGCCGCGCAAGACTTGCGCCTTGACTTCCTGGAGATCGCCGTGATACGAGAGCGCGATGCCGCTCGCGGCGCCGAGCGCGCCCGCGAGCGTGCCGTTGAGCAGCGCCGCATGCGCGCGGATGTGCTCGAAGGGATCGGGATTGCGCTTCTGCGGCATCAGGCTCGAGCCGGTCGAGGCGGAATCGTCGAGCCGCGCGTATCCGAACGCGGGCGTGCAGTAGATCACGAGTTCTTCGCAGATGCGCGAAGCGGCGATCGTTGCGCGCGTGACCGCATGCAGCAAATCGAGCGCGATGTCCCGGTCGCCGATCGCATCGAGCGCGTTGCGCGTGGGGCGAGCGAAACCGAGTGCTTCGGCGGCCGCCGCGCGATCGAGCGGGAGCGTCGAGCCGCTACAGGCGCCCGACCCGAGCGGGCACGCTTCGCGCGTCGCGCGTTCGACCTGCGCGAAGCGGCGCGCGGAGCGCGTGAACAGTTCGGCGACCGCTTCGAGCCAGAACGCGAGCGAGATCGGCTGCGCCGGCTGCCAGTGCGTCGTCGCGGAGAGGATCGTGCCGCGCACGAGTTCGTCCTGGGCGCGCGCGAGCGCCGCCCGGGCGATGCGTGCGCACAGGCGCCCGCCCAAACCGGCGCGATTGCGAACGTAGAGCAGCAGCGTCGTTGCGACCTGATCGTTGCGGCTGCGCCCGCTGTGCAGCGATTCGCCCGCCGGCGTCAGTTCGCGCACGCGGGCGTCGATCGCGCCGTGGATGTCTTCGGCGCCGTTCTTGCGCGCAAACGCGGCGAACGTGCCGCTCGCGATCTCGCTCTCGACCGTCACGAGCGCCCCGAGCAACGCTTCAGCCGTCGCGGCGTCGATGATCTCGCCCCCGAGCAGCGCGAGCACGTGCGCCTGCGAGCAGCGCACGTCGAAGGGCCCGAGGACGAAGTCGTCCTCGAGCGAGGCTCCGAACGCCAGCAACTCGCGATCGGGGGGCGCGGCGAACCGGCCGCCCCATTGCAGGGACGAGCTCACGTCGCCTTGGCGACCGCCGAACGCGCGACGCGCGCCCCGACTTCGAGCGGCAAGCCCCACAGCTCGATGAAGCCGCCCGCCGCATCGTGGCGGAACAGATCGCCCGCGCCGTAGGTGGCCAGGCGCTCGTCGTAGAGCGCGAAGGGCGAGCGGCTGCCGTGCGCGATCGCCTGCCCCTGATGGAGCGTGATGCGCACGGCGCCGGTCTGGCGTTCCGCGAGCGCCGCGTTGAACGCGTCGATCGCGCCGCGCAGCGGCGAGGGCCACAGCCCGTCGTAGATCAGCTCCGAATACTTCTGATCGAGCGCGGCCTTGAAGCGCAGCTCGTCGCGCGTGAGGACCAGGCGTTCGAGCGCCTTGTGCGCCGCGATCAGCGTGACGGAGCCCGGGCACTCGTAGACTTCGCGCGATTTCATGCCGACGACGCGGTCTTCGACCATGTCGATCCGCCCGACGCCGTGCGCGCCCGCCCGCGCGTTGAGATACTTGAGCAGCGCGGCGCCCGTGCGGCCGCCGCTCGAGGGCACGCCGGCCGCGAAATCGATGATGATGTCTTCCGGCTCGCTCGGCCGCGCCGCGGGGCTCGCCGTCCACGCATACGCGTCTTCGGGCGGCGCGTTCCAGGGATCTTCGAGGATCCCGGCTTCGATCGAGCGGCCCCACAGGTTCGCGTCGATCGAGTACAGCTTGTCGACGGTGTGGGAGATCGGCACGCCGTTCGCCTTCGCGTACTCGATCGCGTCCGGCCGCGAAAGCGGTTCGTCGCGCAGCGGCGCGAGCGCCTTGATCGACGGATCGAGCGCGCGCACCGCGAGCTCGATGCGGACCTGGTCGTTGCCCTTGCCGGTGCAGCCGTGTGCGGTCGCGTCGGCGCCGTACTTGTGCGCGGTCTCGACCAGCAGCGCCGCGATCAGCGGCCGCGAGAGCGCCGCCGAGAGCGGATAGATCCCTTCGTAGAGCGCGTTCGCGCGCATCGCGGGGAAGGCGAATTCGGAGAGCAGCCGCTCCTTCGCGTCGATGACGACGGCGTCGTATGCGCCGAGATCGAGCGCCTTCTGCTTGACCTTCGTGAGTTCGGCCGCGGCGCCGCTGCCCGCGACGCCGTCGCTTTCGCCGAGGTCGAGGGTCAACGCGATGACGCGATGGCCGGCGTTGATGTACTTCTTGAGGAGTACCGAGGTATCGAGCCCACCGGAGTAGGCTAAGACGATCGTGCTCACAGGGTTCCTTCCAGCGTGTTTGCGGGTCTCATGTCGTTGAAGCGTTGCATCACGATCGGCGTGCTCGTGGCGGAGTCGAGGATCACGAGGACCGTGTCGTCGCCGGCGATGGTGCCGTAGACTTCTTTCCAATCCGCCCCGTCGACGGCGGTGGCCACCATCATCGCCATTCCCGGCGGGGTGCGCAAGACGATCTGGTTGAGCGCGCCGCGCACGTCGACGACGAGTTCGGCGATCACGCGGTGCAGACGGCTCGCGAACGTCGCGCCCAGCCCCGGCTCCACGTACTTGAATTGCGTCGCGCTCCCGGCCCCGCCGTTCTTGAGTGGAACTTTGACGAGCCCGAGCTCCTTGATGTCGCGCGAGACGGTCCCTTGCGTGACGTCGTAGCCCTGGGCTTCCAGCAGGTGGGCCAGCTCCTCTTGCGAGTGCACGGGGCGCGTGGCGATCAGGGAGAGGATGGCGCGCTGGCGCGTCGTTTTCATATCGGCATTCCTCGCAGGTCGGTCAGTAGCGCGACGAGCAGCGCTTTCTGAGCGTGCAGGCGGTTTTCGGCTTGGTCGAAGACGGCGCTCTGCGGGCCGTCGATCACGTCGGCGGTCACTTCCTCGCCGCGATGCGCGGGCAGGCAGTGCATGAAGATCGCGTGCGGCGCGGCCGCGGCCATCAGCTCCGCGGTCACGCGGTAGGGCATCAGGGCGGCGGCGTTGCGCTCGGTGTAGGCTTCCTCGCCCATCGAGGTCCAAATGTCGGTGTAGACCACGTCCGCCTCGCGCGCCGCCCGCAGCGGGCTCGTGAACGCTCGCACGGTTGCACCGGAGGGCTTCGCGAGCTCGTGCAGATGCGAGAGGAACGCTTCGGAGGGGCGGTGGGTCGGCGGCGAACCAAACGTCACCGATGCGCCGCACAGCATCGCCGCCTCCGTCAGGGAGGCCGCCACGTTGTTGCGCCCGTCTCCGATATAGGAGATGCGCAGGCCGGCGAGCGTGCCGAAGCGGTCCTTGATCGTCAGCAGGTCGGCCAGCGCCTGGCAAGGGTGCGCGAGCGCCGAGAGCCCGTTGATGACCGGCACGGTCGCGGCCTTGGCGAACCGCTCGAGGGGCGCGTGCGCGTGCGTGCGGATCACGATCGCGTCGACGTAGCGCGAGAGCACGCGCGCGGCGTCTTCGGGCGTCTCCCGCGTGCCGAGCATGAACTCGCTGCCTTGGGCGAACAGCGCGTTGCCGCCGAGCTGCGTCATCGCGACCTCGAACGAGACGCGCGTGCGCAGGCTCGGTTTCTCGAAGAGCATGCCGAGCGTCTTCCCGCGCAAGAGCGGAAGCTGCTCGGCCGTGCGGCCGGTCCGCAGGTGGTTGGCCAGGGCGAGGATCGTCCCGATCTCGGACGGAGAGAGATCGGAGACCGCGAGCACGTTGCGCCCGCGCAGGGCAACATCGGCGACGGAAGCGAGCATAGTATACATAATTATGCACACCTCTGCATAATTATGCAACCCCATCCCGCCGCTCCCTCGGGGGCAGGTGGGCGCGAGGTGGGCCGTGCAAAACTCCGGACGTGCTCATCGTTTTGAAGTACGGCGGGAACGCCATGACTGCGCCCGAGGACGATCCCGTCCTCGACGATTGCGCGGCCCGCGTTCGGTCGGGCGACCGGCTCGTGATCGTTCACGGCGGCGGCCCGCAGATCGATGCGGCGCTGGCGGAACGCGGGATCGGGCAAGAGCGGATCGACGGGCTGCGCATCACGGACGCCGCGACGCTGGCCGTCACCGAAGCGGTCCTGTGCGGCAACGTGAACAAGGCGCTCGTCCGGGCGCTGGCGACGCGCGACGTGCGCGCGGTCGGCATCAGCGGGGAAGACGGGGCCTTGCTCGTCGCCCAGGCTCGCGCGCCGGTCCGGGGCGTCTCGCTCGGCTTCGTCGGAGAGATCGTCGCGGTCCGCCCGGAACTCTTACAGGCGTTGCTCGCGGCGGGCTTCACGCCGGTCGTCGCTCCTCTGGGTGCGACGCGCAACGGCTCCGGGGCCCTGAACATCAACGCCGACACGGCCGCCGGAGCGATCGCCGGGGCGCTCGGCGCCGACGCGTTCGTCATCGTGACGAACGTCGATCGCGTCCGCCGCCGGCTCGCCGACCCCGAGAGCGGGATCGCGCGCCTGGTCGCTTCGGAGGCGCGCGATCTGCTCGCCGACGGAACGTTCGACGGCGGGATGGTCCCCAAGATGGAGAGCGCGCTCGCCGCGCTCGACGCGGGAGCGCGCTCGGTCGCGATCTCCGGGTCGGGCCGCGGAGCGGTCAGCGCTGCGCTCGCCGGGGGCGGCACGACGTTAGTAGCAGGCTAGCCCCCGCCTGATCGGGTGAAAAAAATATCCCAGAAAACTGCTCTGCTGCGACGCCCAGGAAACAGAGCATCCTAGGCAAATCGCCGCAGTATGGCTGCTGATGTTTTGCGTCCGACCGAACCCACGGCGACTGTTCCAAAGCGCGTCTACACCCTCGAAGAAGGGCATGCCGGGATGCGCAACTTGCTTGGCGGAAAGGGCGCGGGGCTCGCGGAGATGACGCGCGCCGGGCTGCCGGTACCGCCCGGATTCACGATCACGACGGCGGCGTGCCTCGCGTTTTACGACGAAGGCCGCAAGATGCCCGAAGGTCTCACCGGCGAGATCGAGAGCGCGGTGAGCGCACTCGAAGAGCGCATCGGCAAGGTGTTCGGCGGCGTCGAAAATCCGCTGTTGCTCTCGGTGCGCAGCGGCGCGCGCGTCTCGATGCCCGGCATGATGGACACGATCCTCAATCTGGGCCTCAACGACGAGACGGTCGTGGGACTTGCGAAGCTGAGCGGCAATCCGCGCTTCGCGTGGGATGCCTATCGGCGTTTCATCTCGATGTTCGGAAGCGTCGTGCTCGGCATCGAGAAGGACCTCTTCGAAAACGAGATCACGGAAGCGCGCAAACGCGCAGGCGTGAAGACGGATCCGGAGCTGAGCGCCGAGGCTTGGCAAGCCGTCGTGGCGCGCTTCAAGGCGATCGTGGAAGAACACGCCGGGCGGCCGTTCCCGCAGGACGTTCACGAACAGTTGCTGCTGGCCATCCAGGCGGTCTTCGACTCCTGGCATTCCAAACGCGCGACCGACTATCGCCGCTACAATAAGATCCCCGACGACTGGGGCACGGCCGTCAACATCATCGCGATGGTGTTCGGAAACCTGGGCGATGATTCGGGCACGGGCGTCGCGTTCACGCGCGATCCGAACACCGGCGAGAACGTGCTCTTCGGCGAGTATCTCGTCAACGCGCAGGGCGAAGACGTCGTCGCGGGGATTCGCACGCCCGAGCCGATCGCCAGCCTCGAGCAGAAGCAGCCGGACGTCTACGCGCAGTTCCTCGCGATCGCGCACAAGCTCGAAGCGCACTACGGCGACATGCAAGATCTCGAGTTCACCGTCGAACGCGGCAAGCTGTACATGCTGCAGACGCGCGCCGGGAAGCGCAGCGCCGAAGCCGCCGTGAAGATCGCGCTCGACATCGTGCGCGAGGGCTTCATCGATCGGGCCGAAGCGTTGCACCGCATCGACGCCGCCACGCTCGATCAGCTCTTTCACGCGCGCATCGATCCGGCCCAAACCTACGAAGTCGTCGCGCGCGGGCTCAACGCCTCGCCGGGTGCGGCCGCGGGCGAGATCGTCTTCGATCCCGATACGGCGGTCAAGCGCGCGGCCGAAGGCAAATCCGTGATCCTGGTGCGCAACGAAACGACGCCCGACGACGTGCACGGCATCATCGCCGCGCGCGGCGTTTTGACGGCGCGGGGCGGGGCCACCTCGCACGCGGCCGTCGTGGCGCGCGGCATGGGCAAATCGTGCGTGAGCGGTTGCGACGTCTTGACGTTCGACGAGCACGCGGGCACGGCGACGCTCGCGGGGCACGTCCTGCGCGAAGGCGACCTGCTGACGATCGACGGCACGGCCGGCACGGTCATCCTCGGGGCGCTCTCGCTGATCCCGCCGCCGAGCGAACTGCCGCCGTGGCTCGCGGAGTACCTGCGCTGGGCCGACGAGTTCAAGCGGCTCGAAGTGTGGGCGAACGCCGACACGCCCGAAGACGCGCGCAAGGCGCGCGAACTCGGAGCGACCGGGATCGGGCTCTGCCGCACGGAGCACATGTTCATGCAGCAGGATCGCTTGCCGATCGTGCAACGCATGATCATGGCGAACACGCCGGAAGCGCGCGCCGAGGCGCTCGCGCTCCTGCTGCCGTTCCAGCGCGAGGATTTCACGGGCATCTTGAGCGCGATGGCGGGCTACCCCGTGACGGTGCGCCTGCTCGACCCGCCGCTGCACGAGTTCTTACCCTCGCTCGAAGATCTGCTCGTGGAGACGACCGAACTGCGGCTGAAACTCGGCGAGCATTCGCCGGAGTACCTCGAGCGCGCCGCGGTGCTCGCGCGCGTGCGGCAGTTGCACGAACAGAATCCGATGCTGGGGCTGCGCGTGTGCCGGCTCGGGATCGTGTATCCCGAGATCTACGCGATGCAGGTCCAGGCGCTCTTCGAGGCCGCCTGCGCGTTGCGCGCGGCAGGCGTCGACGCGCGGCCGGACGTGATGATCCCGGGCGTGGGGAACGTCGAAGAGATCCGTTTCACCGTCAAGGCGGCGCGCGAAGTCGCGGACCGGGTGATCGCGGAGAAGGGCACGCCGGTGCCGTACCGCGTCGGAACGATGATCGAGCTCCCGCGCGCCTGCGTGGTCGCCGGCAAGCTCGCGGAATACGCGGAGTTCTTCTCGTTCGGCACCAACGATCTCACGCAAACGACGTACGGGTATTCACGCGACGATGCCGAGGGATCGTTCATCCCGCGCTACCTCGAGTTGAAGATCCTTGCGGACGATCCGTTCCAGGTGCTCGATCGTGAAGGCGTCGGCGGCCTGATGCGCATGGGCGTCGAGCGCGGGCGTGGCGCCCGGGCCGATCTGAAGATCGGCATTTGCGGCGAGCACGGCGGCGAGCCCTCGAGCGTCGCGTTCTGCCACACGCTCGGTCTGAACTATGTGTCCTGCTCGCCGTATCGCGTGCCGATCGCACGCCTTTCGGCGGCGCAGGCGGCGCTCGCCGAGCATGCGCGCAAGGGTGGAGTCACCCAGGATTGAGCGGCGGGGGCGCGCTCGGCGCCCCTTCGCCTGCGGCTAGCTGGACCGTAGCGCGGACGTAGGCCTTGCGAGCAAGGGGCCCTTCCCTTGCATCGAAGAAGGTACCCTGCTACGCATTATCTTCACGGATTTCTCCGCAGCCGCGCGAGGCTGCGAAGCTGTTCGCGAACCTTCGCGCTTTTCGAGGGACCACGTGCTCGCCATCTCCCTCTTGGGGTCGCTTCGCCTCGAGGCGGACGGGAAACAGCTCAAACTCGCGGGCCCGCACAAGGCTGCCGAGCTGTTCGCCTACGTGCTGTTGCACCGGCACGAGCGCGTCGATCGGCGGACGCTCGCCTTCACGCTGTGGCCGGACGAGGAGGAAGAGGTCGCGCGCGCCGCGCTGCGGCGGCACCTGTACCTGGTCACGCGCGCCCTGCCGCCTGCGCGCGGCGAGCCGTGGATCCTCGCCGACGCGACGACCGTGCGCTGGAATCCGGCGGCCAGGGCCGTCGTGGACGTCGATCGCTTCCGCGCGCTCAGCGCCGACGAGGGACGCCTGGGCGAGGCCGCCGCGCTCTACTCCGGCGACCTGCTGGCCGCGTTCGACGACGAGTGGCTGCTCGACGAGCGGGACCGCTTGCGCCGGCGCCAGACGGAGAACCTGGAACGCCTGATCGCCAAGTCCCGCGCCGCGCGCGATCTCTCCGCGGCGCTGCGCTGCGCGCAAGAGCTGCTGCGTCTGGATCCTTGGCGCGAGGATGCGATCCGGCACGTGATCGCGCTGCGTGCGGAACTCGGCGATCGGGCGGGCGCGCTTGCGGAGTACGAGCGCTTCGCGCAGCGCTTGCGCGACGAGCTCGGCGTCGAACCGGCGCCGGAGACGATCGCCGCCTACACGGGCATCGTCAAGCGCAGCGAACCCGTCGCGGCCGCGCCCCAACCGGCGGCGCTCGAGCCGGCGTCGCGTTCGCAGGGCGTGCTCCCGTTCACCGGCCGCGACGGCCCGCTGCAACAACTCTTGCAGGCGTGGAGCCGGGCGGTTCGCGGACGCGGGAATTTGGTCGTCATCGGCGGCGAGGCCGGCGTCGGCAAGACGCGGCTGATCGCGGAATTCGCCGCGCGCGTCCAAGCGCGCGGGGCCGCCGTGTACGTCGGCGAGAGCTCGTTCATCGAAGCGGCGCCGTATCAGCCCTTCGTCGACATCCTGCGCGAGGCCGCGCCGCGGATCGAGGCGACGGGCCTCGAGCGCATCTGGCTCGACGCCCTCCAGACGCTCCTTCCCGAGCGGTTCCGCGGGGCCGATGCCCGCGCCGCATCGGCCCCGCTCGACGGCCCCGCCGAACGGCGCCGCCTGTTCGAGGCGATCGTCGCGGCGCTCGAACGGCTCGCGGAGCAATCGCCCGTGCTGCTCGTCGTCGAGGACGTGCATTGGGCCGGCGCCGGCACGATCTCGTTGCTCGAACATCTGGCCGCGCGGCTCGCGAAGGCGCACGTCCTGCTGCTCGCCACGTTCCGCGAAGAAGAGGCGCAGCGTTCGTATCCGCTGCGCGACGTGCTGCGCCGCTTGCCGCAAGAGGGCCGCCTGGCCAAGATTTCGCTCGGCCCGCTGTCGTTCGACGACGTTCGCGAGATCCTCGAGGAATCGATCGCGGCGCTCCCCGATGCGACGTTGGCGAGCCGCTTCTTCGCGGCGACCGAGGGGCATCCGCTATTCCTGAGCGAGCTCGTGCGCGAACTCGAGGGGAACGCGGCGCTCCCCGGCGGTGAGGCCGACTTCGCGCACCTGCCGGCCAGCGTGACGGCGGCGATCGACGTTCGCCTGGCGCGGCTTTCGTGTGAGGCCCGCCTGCTCGTGGGCTTTGCCGCCGTGGTGGGGCGCGGCTTCGACATCGAGGTCTTGAACGAGTCGACCGCGCTCGGCGAGCGGCAGATCCGCGCGGGGATCGCCGAGCTGCTCAGCGCGAGCATCGTACGCGAGAGCGCCACCCGCGGTTCGTCGTACAACTTCACCCATCAACTCTTTCAGACTCGGGCCTACGAGCGCATCCCCGAGGCGTTGCGCGCCGGGCGGCATCTGCGCGTCGCGCGTGCGATCGAGAAACTCTATCCGGATCGCCGGTTCGAAATCGCGAGCGAGCTCGCCCATCACTTCGAGGAAGCGGGCGAAGGCGGGCGCGCGGCCGAGTGCTATGCGCTCGCGGCGCGGCGCGCGCTCGATCTCTACGCCAACGAGGATGCGGTCGCGCTTGCAACGGGCGGGCTCGAGCGCAAACCCGCAACGGCGACGATGTTGGAACTGTTGCTCGCGCGCGAGGAGGCGTTCGGACGGCTTGGCCGCAGGCAGGCGCAGGGGGAAGACCTCGCGCGGCTCGAGGCGCTGGCCGCTTCCGGCGCGCTGGACGAAATCGTCAACGAAACGCTCCACCGGCGCATCGCCTTCTCCCGGGCGACGAACGATCTCGAACGCGAACGCACGGCGATCGCGCAGCTCTCGTCCAGCGTGCCTTCGGAGCGTTGGCAGGCGCGCGTGCAGCTGGCGCAAGGGATGCATCTGCATGCGCTCGGACGCTACGCCGAAGCGGGTCCGATCCTGGATGACGCGTTGCTCCGCTTCGAAACGTTAGGCGATGCGGCCGGCATCGTCGATGCCGCGCTTGCCATCGTGCGGCTCTATCGCAACGAGCAGAATTACGGCGGCATCCGCGCGCTGCTCGCGCGCGTGGAAGGGGCCCTGGATGACCGGCTCGAGATGCGCTTCGTGAGGGCGAAGCTGCTCGAAGCGCAGCTGATGGTCGAGGCGCGAGCCCGGCGCTTTCAGACGATGTCGCCGCTGGCGGAGAGACTGCTCGAATGTTCCGCCTCGATCGGTCACCTCGAAGGCGAGGCGCTGGCCTACCGGTTCCTCGGCGAGGCCGCGATTTGGCAATTGAGCGTCGTGCGCGCGCGCGATTTTCTCGAGCGCGCCGCGCGGATCTTCGAGAAGATCGGCGACCGCCATCAATCCTATCGCGTGTTGGCCGATTCCGGCATCATGTCGATCTTCGTCGGCCGTTTCCGTGAGGCCGAGGCCGCGCTGCTCCAAGCGCAAAAAGCCGCCTCGGAACTCGACTACGGATTCGGCGTTGCCGTCGCCTACGTGAATTTGGCGGATTGCTACAATCGCAGCGGCAGCTTCGAGCGCGCGCGTTCGGCCGCCCAAAGGGCGCTGAAGCTGTATGAATCGCTCGGCACGGACGCCGTGATCGTGGGAGCGCTCGTGAACCTCGGCGTCGCGCAACGGGGCAGCGGTGACGGCGAGGCGGCGCTTGCGACGCTGACGCGTGCCGCGGCGCTGCTCCTGCCCGAGACCGGGGATGAACTGAGCGCCGAAGTCTACAGCCAACTCGCGCTTTCGCAATTGGGGACGGGCCGCACGCGGGAGTGCGCCCGGACGATCGAGCGGGTCCTGCCGCTCCTCGATGCGGTCGCCGCTGGTTTCGAGACGATGACGAACGTCTACGCTTCGACGATCGTCGTGTTGCGCGGTCTCGACCGTTCGCGCGAAGCGGATGCGCTCGCTTCTCGCGCGCGCGACCTGATGCAGAAGTATTTCCGCGCGATCCCCGATGAGGAGACGCGGGCTGCGTTCTTGGGCGTCGCCGTGCACAAGGCGTTACTCGGCGGCGCGCCGCGCGACTTCGCGACATGCTTTCCGCAGGGCGCCAAGCCCGAAGCCTTCACGGCGACATCGTAGGACGAGGCTCGCTGCGCGCGCGCACCGCTATCGCGCGAGAACTCTTCACAGGCGAGCGCTCTCTTGCTATTCGAAGCCCACGAACGAAAGGGACCGGAGCCCGCTTGCAAGGCTCGGTTCCCTTGCATAGAAGGTAGTATCCTGTTAAGCATAGGACTCGCGGCTTTTTCGCAGCCGGTGCGACGTGCGAAATCTTCCGTGGAGTTTCGCGAAACTCGGGGAACTACGTGCTCTCGATCTCGCTCTTAGGTCCACTTCGCCTCGAGGCGGACGGCAAGCAACTCAAGTTCGCGGGCCCGCGCAAGGCTGCGGCGCTGCTCGCCTACATCCTGTTGCACCAGAGGGTTCGGATCGATCGCCAGAACCTCGCGTTCACGCTCTGGCCCGACGACGAGGAAGAAGCTGCGCGCGCCGCGTTGCGACGCCATATCTATCTCGTGACGCACGCGCTCCCGCCGCCGGATGGGGAACCGTGGATCGTCGCCGACGCCACGACCGTGCGCTGGAATCCCGCGGCGCCGGCCGTCGTGGACGTCGAACGTTTCCGCGCGCTCAGCGCAGATGAAACGCAACTGGCCGAGGCCGCCGCCCTGTACGGCGGCGATCTGTTGGCCGCCTTCGACGATGAGTGGCTCGTTGACGAACGGGACCGCCTGCGCCAGCGCCAAACCGAGAACCTGGACCGGCTGATCGTCAAATCGCGCGAGGCGGGCGATCTGGCCGCGGCGCTGCGCTACGCGCAAGATCTGCTGCGCCTGGACCCCTGGCGCGAAGATGCGATCCGGCACGTGATCGCGCTGCGTGCCGAACTCGGTGACCGGGCCGGCGCGCTCGCCGAGTTCGAGCGGTTCGCGCAGCGCTTGCGCGACGACCTCGACGTCGAGCCGATGCCCGAGACGATCGCCGTCTACACGAGCATCGTGAAGCGGCGCGCACCCGTCGAGCCTCTTGCGGACGCGCTCGCTCCCGCCGCAGCGGAGCACCGCTCCGGCGTGCTCCCGTTCACGGGCCGCGAGGGCCCGCTGCAGCAGCTCCTGCAGGCGTGGAGCCGCGCGGTCCGCGGGCGCGGCAGCCTGATCGCGATCGGCGGCGAGGCCGGCGTCGGAAAGACCCGGCTGATCGAGGAGTTCGCCCGGCGCATCGAAGCCGGCGGCGGCAGCGCGTTCGTCGGGGAGACGTCGTTCATCGAGACGGCGCCGTATCAGCCGTTCGTGGACGTGCTACGCAAGGCCGCGCCGCGCATCGAGGCGTCGGGGCTCGAGGGCGTCTGGCTCGATGCGCTGAGGACCCTGCTCCCCGAGCGGCTCGGCGACGATGATGCGCGTGCGGCATCCGTGCCGCTCGATGCACCCGGTGAACGGCGGCGGCTCTTCGAGGCGCTCGTCGCGGCACTCGAGCGGCTCGCCGCGCAGTCGCCCGTGCTGCTCGTCGTCGAGGACCTGCATTGGGCGGGGGCCGGCACGATCTCACTGCTCGAGCATCTCGTGCGGCGTCTTGGCGAGGCGCGGGTCCTGATCGTCGCGACGTATCGGGAAGAAGAGACGTTGCGCTCGCACCCGCTGCGCGAATTGCGCCGCCGGCTGCAAAATGAGGGCCGCATCGTCAAGATCACCCTTGGCCCGCTCTCGTTCGAGGACGTGCGCGAGATCCTCGAAGATGCCACCACCGCCGCCCCCGATGCGACGCTTGCGAGCCGTTTCTTCGCGGCGACGGAGGGGCACCCGCTCTTCCTGAGCGAGCTGGTCCGCGAGACCGCGGCCGGCGCGGCCTCCGGCGACGGAGAGACCGACCTTGCGAATCTTCCCGCGAGCGTGACGGCGGCGATCGACGTGCGGCTGGGCCGCCTCTCCAATGAAGCCCGTTCGCTGGCCGAGTCCGCCGCGATCGTGGGGCGCGGATTCGACATCGAGCTGTTGAGCGAGGCGAGCGGCTTGAGCGAACGGCTGATGCGCGAAGGGATCGCCGAGTTGCTCCGGGCGAGCATCGTGCGCGAGAGCGCGGAAGGTTCGTCGTACAACTTCACCCATCAACTCTTCCAGACGCGCGCCTACGAACGCATTCCGGCGGCGTCGCGCGCCGAGCAGCACTTGCGCGTCGCGCGCGCGATCGAAGAATTCTACCCCGACCGGCAGCTCGAGCTCGCCAGCGAGCTCGCTCATCACTTCGAAAAGGCCGGTGAAGGGAACCGGGCCGCCGGATGCTACTTGCTCGCTGCGCGCCGCGCGCTGGACCTCTATGCGAACGAGGATGCCGTGGCGCACGCGACGAGCGGCTTGGACCGCAACCCCGTGTCCGCGACGGTGCTCGAATTGCTCTTGGCGCGCGAGGAGGCTTTTGGACGGCTGGGCCGCAGGGCCGAGCAGGGGGAAGATCTGGCGCGGCTCGAGGCGCTCGCCGGCCCCGACGCAGCCGATGAGATCGCTAGCGAAGCGCTCGACCGGCGGATCGCGTTCGCCCGAGCGACGAGCGATCGCGAAGGCGAGCGCGCGGCGATCGCGCGGTTGACCGAGCGCGCGCCTTCGGAGCGCTGGCAAGCGCGCGCGCAACTGGCCGAAGGAGCGTATCTGCTCGCAATCGGACGGTACGCCGAGGCGGGGCCCGTCCTGGATGGGGCGCTGCGCCGTTTCGACGCGCTGCGCGACACGGCCGGGGTCGTCGAGACGGCGCTCCAGACCGTGCGGCTCTATCGCAGCGAGCGGAATTACGACGGCATCCGTGCGATGCTCGCGCGCGCGGAGGAATCGCTTGACGACCGGCCCGAGACGCGTTTCGTGCGGGCGAAGCTGCTCGCCCAGCACATCATCGTTGAGATGCGGGCCCAGCGCTACGATGCCATGGTTCCGCTGGCGGAGAGGTTGCTCGAGCTGTCGATCTCGATCGGGCACGTCGAAGGCGAGGCGCTCGCTTACCGGTACCTCGGCTCCGCCGCCGCCTGGCAGCTCAACGTCGTCCGCGCCCGGGATTTTCTCGAGCGCGCCGCGCGCATGTTCGAAAAGATCGGAAACCGGCTCGAATCGTACAACGTGCTGGCGGAGTACGGCATCATGTCGAACTTCGTCGGCCGGTTCCACGATGCCGAAACGGCGTTAGGACAGGCCTTGCAAGCCGCAACGGAGCTCGAATATGCCTTCGGCGTTGCATCGTGCCACGTCAATTTGGCGGATTGCTACAATCGTAGCGGCCAATTCGAGCGCGGCCGTTCGACAGCCGAGAAGGCCCTGGAGCTGTGGAAAGCGCTGGGTACGGAATCCGCGATCACGGCGACGCTCGTCAACCTCGGCGTCGCACAGCGCGGGTGCGGGGCTGAAGAGCTTGCGCTGGCAACGTTCGAACGCGCCGCGGCGCAGCTGGGGTCGGAGGCAGGCGAACAGCGTATCGCCGAAGTGCTCAGTCATCTCGCGCTCTCGCAGTATCGCACCGGGCGAATCCAGGCATGCACGGGGACCCTCGAGCGCCTCCGGCCGTTTCTTGCGACGGGATCGCCGACCTACGCCTCGTTGCCGGAGATCTACGCTGCCGCAATCGTCGTTCTGCGAGGATTGGGCCGGCCGGCCGAAGCCGAAGCGCTTGCCGCTCGCGCGTACGCCACCATGCAGAAGTACCTCCGCGCGATCCCTGACGACGAATCTCGGAGAGCCTTCTCGAGTGTCCCCATTCACGGCGCGTTGCTCGAACGAGGGGGCGACGTCGACGGACGCTTTTCGGACAGCCTTGCCCTAGAATCGACGTAGCTTTTCCTGACGGATTGGGAGGTTTGAATATGTCCAAAGCAGCGACGAACGGCAATACGTCGGTCATCACCGACAAACTCAAAGAGCACCTCGACGCTCACGCGGTAGCGATCGACGATCTCCACAAGAAGATCCAATCGATCGACGGGGCCGTCACGAGCACGAACGAGAAGCGGGTTGCAGAACTGATCGATCGCGCGAAGCAAGCGCATCGCTGGTTCTCTGCCGACGCATTCGCCTGCATCCCGCCGGAAGATGGACCGCACGGGCAGTAGTGGCTCTCGCCCGTAGGCAGCCGTCGTCTTTGATTGGAAGAGCTCCGGCGGCTGCCGGAGCTCTTCCAATCAACGCGTCAGAAGCTGCAACAACTCGGAGCCCCTAGGCGCACCGAGGCCCACGCTCGGGTCCCAGCTCCCGTTCGGGCGAAACGGCGGCAGGTCGCCCGAGCGAATCGCGCGGAAGGCCTTGCCCTGCTCTCCGTCCCGGTAGAGGAGCGGCGTGAAGAAGCCCGCCGTGGTGCCGTCCAGCCGTTGGTTGATCCTGGCGACGAGCGCGGCGACGAAGGGCGCGACCGCGCTCGTCCCGCCGCCCGGTTCCGTCTTGCCCGCGCGCACGACGGCGTAGCCGGGTGAGGCCATCGCCACGAGGTCCGGCGTCCCGCGGCCCTGTTCTGCCTTGTAGAGCTTGCGGTAGCTCTTGATCGCCGTCTCGAGCGGTTCGCGCTGCCAGGCCGGCAACGGCGAGAGCGTGCTGAAGCCGCCGCCCGTCGCTTTGTCCGGGGCGGCGTTCCAGACTCGCTCGCTCGTGATGCGCCCGCCGCTGCTCGTGAGTTCCGTTCCGCCGCACGCGAGCACGAATCGGCTCGCCGCAGGATAGCTGACGGCTAGGCTCCCATCCGTCGCCCCGTACGTCGGCCCGGCGTCGCCGCTGGAGACGATCACGGTCGTGCCGACCAGCGCCGCCGCGATGAAGATCTCCTCGAAGCACGCGATCTCCGCTGTCGAAAAGAAACTCTCGGGCTGCCCATAGCTCATCGAGACGATCGAGGGCGCGGCGCGTTCGTCGACGACGGCGGTGACCAGCGCGTCGAGCCAGCCGCGCTTCGTGTTCTCTGCGAAGTACAGCTTGATGCGCGCGCCGGGAGCGAACGCGCCCGCGACCTGCGTATCGATCGCCAGCTCGTCGTTGAAGGCGGCCGCGGGATCCGTCGCGTCGACCGCCTCGCTCGTGACGTCGGCGGGCGTGACGCCCGCAGCCTCCATGCTCGTCTGGAAGTCCTTCGGATCGAACGTTCCGCCGAACTCGATGATCCCGATCGTCTGCCCCGATCCGTCGAGCCCGGGCGGCAGGCTATAATGTCGCGCGAGCGCCTGCGGCCCGATCGGCGGTATCACGCCGCTGTACGGCTGACGGGGCTTGGCGGCGGCGCGGTGCGCCGGATCGCTCGGCACCTCGGGGCCGAAAACGGCCGCAACGGTTTTCGAGAGCAAACTCGCCTCGGCGTCGAGGTCGTCGCCGACGAGTCCGAGTGCTCCGGCTTCAGTCGCGCCGGCGGCGCGCTTATTGTAGATGTCCGCGATGAACTGGATGAACCCCGCAAGTGCTCCACGGACGCGCAGCGCGCGCCAGCGCCGCCACACAGTGCTCAGCCCGTACGAATTGGCCAGCAGTTCGCTGACTGCATTCGCGTCCTTGGGGTCCGGACCGTGCTGCTGGTCTAGCTCTGCGCGCGTGAGATACTGGCGCTTCCCGGGAAGCGTCCGCCCGATTTCGACGGCGCGTTCGACGGACAGCTCCCCGCCCTTACGGGGCCGCAGCCACAGCGTAATATCGATCTCGTTAGAACCGAGCTTTGCCGCCTCGCCCATCCACCGACGATATCGCCCGGGCGTCCGAAACCCGTCCTAACCAAGCGATGGGGCCCGCGTGTCTTAGAACAGGCGGCGTTGCTGCGGCGAGGGCTTCGCGGCCACGGCTCGCACCAGTTCGCGCGCCTCGGCGATGCTGTTCCCACGGCGCCGTACGAACAGTTTGCGCCAGTAGGCCTTGCCGGAAAGCTTCGCGATCAAGTCGGAGGCTTCGCGGGCGTCGACGACGCCCGAGCGCAAGCCGACGAGGACGGTCGGTGCGTCGCTCTCGACGCCGAGCGGCAGACGGTGCAGCAGCTGCTCTTGCGTATCCGTCCAGACGTCGTCGCCGAAGCGTTCGCGCAGCACGCGGCGGCACGCGTCGAACGTCGAGAGATCGGCCGCGGCGCTGAACTCGCCCGCGAGCCCGTAGAGCGTGCGGCGGCGGCGCAGCGCGCGGCCGGCCTCGCCGGGGAGCGTGCGCAGCGCGTCCAGGACGCGGAAGTCGTCCCAGGCCAAGAACTCGCCGATCGGATCGAGCGCGCGCGGTTCGCTCCACAGTTCCGCGAGCGCTTCCTGCAGCACGCGTTCGAACGAGCGCGTGGTGTGATGGAAATAGACGGTCGCGAACATCATGTAGCGCGCCAGGACGAACGATTCCAGCGCAACCACGCCGCGCCCGTCGACGCCGAGCGCGAGCGTCCCGCCGCGCTCGAAGACGCGCAGCGAGCCGATCAGTTGCTCGGCGTCGTAGCGCCCGTTGACGACGCCGGTGAAATACGCGTCACGCAGTAGGTAGTCCATACGGTCGGCGTCGAGGTTCGGCCCGCTGACGATCTCCTTGAGCACGGGATAGCGCACCTCGCCTTCGCCCGCGACGAGCGCGACGAGGTCGCTCGCTTCGATCTCGAGCGCCGCGATCGCGCGCTGCATTTCCGGCAGCGCGACGATTTCTCGCGTGCGCCGTTCGTGCAGGATGCCGAGCGTCGCCTCGGAGGCGTGGCTGAACGGCCCGTGCCCGACGTCGTGCAGCAGCAGCGCCGCGCGCAGCAGGCGCCGCTGCGCCGCAAAGTCCGCTTCGTCCGAGAAATAGTCGCCCTGCCGGCGCAGCGCTTGCACGATGCGCTCGCCGACGGCGAGCGCCCCGAGGCAATGCGTGAAGCGCGAATGCTCGGCGGCCGGGAACGCGAGGTACGCCAAGCCCAGTTGCCGCAAGCGCCGCAGGCGCTGCAGCGGCTCCGCGTCGAGAAGCGCGACCTCCGCGTCCTCGAGCTCGATGAAATGATGGATCGGGTCGAAGATGCGCTTCATCGCCTCGGGTGCGTCCTCGGTGCTAGGCTCCTATCCCTCCCGCGCGTTTGATATCGTCGATCGTGCGCGCGTTCGCGATCGCCTCGCGCAGAGCCAGCGTCTCAACCATCGGGGCGACGTGCAAGTCGCTCGCCAGGCGCAGCGAGAAGCGCCCGAACTCCGCAAGCGCCCCCGCGCGGTCGCCGGATTCATAGCGCAGCATCATCAGCGCGCGCACGACGTCCTCGCGCCACGGATCCGCAGCCAGGACGCGCTGCGCGAAATCGATCGACGCGGGGAAATTGCGCGCGCGCCGGTAACGGCCCATCGATTCTTCCAGGATGCGCAAGTAGCGGATGCGCAGGCGTTCCCGCTCCGCGATCACCCACTCGTCGTAGATATCCGAGAGCAGATCGCCGCCGTACGTCTCAGCCGCCGCGTCGAACGTCGCGGGATCGGCCGCGAGCCGCTCGAACGCGTCGACGTCGACCCAGGCCGGCGCGTCGGGATTCCACTGAAAATGCGCGGCGTCGACCAGGAGCCAGGGTTGCTGCTTCGGCGCCGGCGGGAGCGCGCGGGGAAGAAGGTAGATCGAGCGCCGCAGCTTCGCGAGCGCCGCCTCCTCGCCGTCGTCGGGCCAGAGCCGGAACGCCGCGCGGCCGCGCATGATCGGCCCTCCCCGGTGCACGACCGCGAACCCCAAGAGCGGCAACGTCTTGTGCGGCATGCCGAGCTTGAAGGGCTGGTCGCCGACGAAAATGCTCGTTTGCCCGAGCAGATGCAGCCGGATCGGCTTATCGGTCTGCGGCAAGCGGCGGGTTCCCCAGGGGGCCCAGGGACTCTCCATGTTGATGTGTTTCCCTACTTCCCCGCGCTGTAGCCGGGCGCGCGGCCGGCGGCGGGCGTGCCCGCGCACAGGCGCGAAACGGACGAAAGTGAGGTTCGACCAGGACGTTACGCGCGAGATCCGCGCGCGCACCGATATCGGCACCTTCATTGGTGCCTACGTCGCCCTGCGCAAGCGCGGGAACGACCTTGTAGGCTTGTGCCCATTCCACGGCGAGAAAACGCCCTCGTTCCACGTTCACCCGGATCGAGGGTTCTTCAAGTGCTTCGGCTGCGGCGCCGGCGGCGACGTGATCGCCTTCTTCCAGAAGCTCGAGAACATCGCGTTCCCCGAAGCCGTGCGCGAACTCGCACGCCGGGCCGGGATCGAGGTCGAGGCGGAAACGCCCGCCTCGGCGCGCGTCCGCACGGAGAAAGAGTCGATCTATCAGGCCAACGAACTGGCCGCCGCGTTCTTCCATCGCACGCTGTTGCTCTCGCCCGAAGCGGCGGGGGCGCGCGCGTATTGCGCGAGCCGGGGGCTCTCGACTGCGACGATCGAGTCGTTTCGATTGGGCTATGCGCCCGATCGCTGGGGAGCGCTCGTCGACGAACTGAACGCGAACGGCGTCGATCTCGCGCTCGCGGCCCGTGCGGGGCTCGTCAAGGAAGGTCAGCGCGGTTACTACGATTTCTATCGCGGGCGCCTGATGATCCCGACGTACGCGACGACGGGCGAGGCGATCGCGTTCGGCGGGCGCGCGCTCGACGGCTCCGAGCCGAAGTATCTCAACACGAGCACGACGCCCGTCTACACCAAGGGCCGCGGCCTCTTTGCGCTCGAGCGCGCGCGCAGGGCCGCGGCGCAGCGCGGCGCGCTGATCGTCGTCGAAGGCTATCTCGATTGTATCGCGCTGCACCAAGCGGGCTTCACGAACGCGGTCGCATCGCTTGGGACCGCGTTCACGGCGGAACAGGCGGCCGAACTGCGCAAGCACGCCGAGAACGTCTTCGTCTGCTTCGATGCCGATGCCGCGGGGAGCGCGGCAACCGCGAAATCGATCGAGCTGCTCGTCGCCGCGCAGTGCAGTCCGCGGATCGTCGAGCTGCCGCCGGGAGAAGATCCCGACAGCTTCGTGCGCGCGCAGGGGGCGGGCGCATTTCAAGCGCGGCTCGACGCAGCGGCCCCCTGGATGGAGTTCCAACTCGAGCGACGGATCGCTCAAATACGCACGCGCTTTGTGGGTGCGGCGGCGATCGCGCGCGAGGCGGAGGCCCTCGTGCAATCGCTCCCGCGCGAGGAGTGGGATCGCTGGCGCGTCCACGTCGCGAACCGTCTGGGGCTCGCAGTCGATGATTTGCGCGCGAGCCGCTTCCTCGCGAACCGCTCGAATTTTCAGCCGCGTGACGCGGGTGCCGCTTTCACGCGGCATGCGCCGGCAGCCGAACCGATGCGCCTGGATCGCGACGTCCTGGTGACGATCCTCGACGAGCCGGCCCTGCTGGCGGAGTACGCGGAGCGCATTCCGTCCCGCGCGTTCAAGGACGAGCACCTGCGCGCGCTCTACGAGCGGCTGCTCGAGCACGCGGACGCTCTGCAGACCTCTTCGGACGTGTTCGCACCGTTCGGCGACGACGTTGCAGCGATTCAAACGCTGGCCGGGTTACAAAAGTCGGACAGGTCCCCCGCGGTCCGATTCGCGGACTCCGCCTCGCGGCGGGCCCACTTGGATCGGATCGTCGAGCGCCTGGCCGAAGCAGAAGACCTGCACCGGAAAAAAGAACTGCAGGTCCGGATCGATACCCGGTTGACGAGCGGCGAACCGGTCCCCGAGGAAGAAAAAGACGAATACCGGCGGCTTGTCGAAAGGGTAGAGCTTGCTGCTCGAAAACGTTTGGGAACTCGGCCGGCTTCGTCGCCGGCCACGGAAAGGAGGTGAGGAACAGCATCATGGCACGTAAGAAGGCATCAGCCGCCCCTGCCGGCGACACGCCCGCGCCCTCGCTCGAGGAGTCGATCAAGAAGCTCGTGGAGCGCGGAAAAAAGCGCGGCTCTTTGACATACGAAGAAATCAACGGCGTCTTTGAAAACGTCGACGACGTCAGCCCCGAGCGGATCGATGAGCTCTTCGAGGAGATCTCGACGATGGGCATCGAGATCGTCGACGAACAGAAAGAAGAGAAGCGGCCCGCGGATAGCGAGGAGCCCGCAGAAGAAGTTCTGCCCGCCGGGCTATCGCTCGACGATCCGGTCCGCATGTATCTCAAAGAGATCGGACGCGTCCCGCTGCTCTCGATGGACGACGAGAAGCGGCTCGCGATGGCGATCGAAGCGGGCGAACTCGAAGCGGCGAAAAACGGCACGGCCCGCAGCGAAGTGATCGCTTCCGGTTTCGAAGCGAAGAAACGTTTGACCGAAGCGAACTTGCGGCTCGTCGTTTCGATCGCGAAGAAGTACGTGGGCCGCGGCATGCTGTTCCTCGACCTCATCCAAGAGGGCAACCTCGGGCTCATCCGCGCCGTCGAGAAATTCGATTATCGCAAGGGCTATAAGTTCTCGACGTATGCCACCTGGTGGATTCGCCAGGCGATCACGCGTGCGCTCGCCGATCAAGCGCGCACGATCCGCATTCCGGTGCACATGGTCGAGACGATCAACCGTCTCATCAAGATCTCGCGCCAGCTGCTGCAAGAGCTCGGGCGCGATCCGACGGTCGAAGAGATCGCGGGCGAGATGGGCTTGACGCCCGATAAGGTTCGCGAGGTCATCAAGATCTCGCAGGAACCGATCTCGCTCGAAACGCCGATCGGCGAAGAAGAAGATTCGCATCTCGGCGACTTCATCGAGGATCAGGAAGCGGTCGCGCCTGCCGAGGCCGCATCGGTGATGCTCCTCAAAGAGAAGATGGCCGACGTGCTCAAGAACCTGACGGATCGCGAGCGTAAGGTGCTCGTGTTGCGCTTCGGGCTCGAAGACGGCCATCAGCGCACGCTCGAAGAGGTCGGTCAAGAGTTCGGCGTCACGCGCGAACGGATCCGCCAGATCGAAGCGAAAGCGTTGCGCAAGCTGCGCCATCCTTCGCGCGGCAAAGCGCTCAAGGACTACTGGTCGAGCGAATGACGCCGGGCGCTTAGGCCGCCGGCGCCGCGCTCGCCGCCGGCGATGCGCTTGGGGCCGGTGAGGCGCTGGGCGAGGGCGCGGGGCTCGGGCGCCGCTTGGGCGGCGGCGGGGCGACCGTGAAGACGGGGATCGGCGTGAAGTCCGAATGGATCGGGTCCGTGTTCGTGATGAACGGCGGCGGCGTGACGATCGCGATCGCCGCCGGGTTGCTTGCATCGATCGTCGCCCCGGTGCGCGCGGCGATGACGGCTCCGGCAGGCAGCGCGAGATCGCGGCCCTTCCGCAGCGCGCGGTAGATTGCGTGCCCGGGGATCGCGACGTCCTTCGCGAGGTCCGTCAGGTCGTTCGTGGAGGCCTGGCCCGCCGTCAGTTCGATCGAGAGATACTCGTGGACGGCGCGCAACGGCAGGCTGCCGTGGCCGGCGAGCGGCAGCGGCTCGATGTAGATCTCGAGCGTGCCGTCACGATCGGGCGCGACGGCCTTTTGTGCCGCGACGACTTTGAGCGTCCCGGGCGCCCCCGCGGGGGCGAGCGTGACGCCTCCCAGTTCGAGCGGCTTCTCGAGGTGGAGCTTCACGATGGTCCCGGCGGGCGTGACGCGCGAATCGATCGCCTCGTCGAGTACCAAGTTCAGCGAGCTGCCCGCCGGCATCACCGAGGAGCTCGGCGCTGAGGGGCTAGGCGAGGAAGCGATGTTCCCGCGCGTCGCTGCAGGCGGCGTTAGCGCAAATGCACCCTGCTCGGCGAGGGGGAGCCCTGCCGAGAGGGTGCACAGTGCGGCTACCGCCGCTGCGCGGCGGCCGATCAACTTACGAGGCTTTTTTCTCGGGTTCGTGGGCCGCCAAGGCGGCTTTCTTTCCGGCTTCAATCAGGGCTTTGACCTTCTGGCCGCCCTTTTGCCCGATTTCCTCGTAGAAAGTCGGGCCGTAGCGGTCACGGGTGGCCTCGCCGCCCTTCTTGCCGCCCTTTTTTCCGATCTCTTCGTAAAAGGCGTGGCCGTGCGCGAGCTTGGTTGCCTGGCCGCCCTTGCGACCGATTTGTTCGTAGAACTCGGGTCCGTACTTGCGCTTGACGGTTTCGCCGCCTTTTTGGCCTGCTTCGCGGACAGTCATACCGCCTCCGGACTTGCGTTTGATTGTTGACATTGTGGGGGGCCTTCCTGGGGGTGGTCAGTGCGTCGCTGCTAGCCTCAGGGGAGAGGGCGCTTGTACGCCTGCCACTTATAACGTACTTTCCCAAACAAAAGTTGGTTACGCATGGCAATGAGAAAATTTAGGGTTGACTCATCTTCTTCACTTGCCTCGATCGGTGAGCGACCGGCCGTCTGCGGCCGGTTCCCGGCTCATCTTATTTTGAACGCTAAAGCTGGGGGAAAGTTCAGAACGGGGCCGTTTGTCCCGGTCGCCTTGAGGCTGCCGGGCGCCCGTCTACTCCTTAAACCCGCCGGAGCGTCCGCGGGGTTCACGTCGGGGCGCACGGGTGTGCTTTCATGACGCGCGAGCGTTGCGCTTGGGCCCGGACGGCGCTCTCGATCCAGTACCACGATCAGGAATGGGGCGTGCCCGTCCACGACGACGTGCGGCTCTTCGAATTCCTCATACTCGAAGGCGCGCAGGCCGGCTTGAGCTGGGAGACGATTCTCGCGAAACGGCCGCGTTATCGCGAGCTGTACGAAGGCTTCGATCCGCAGCGCGTTGCCGGTTTCGGCGCGGCCAAGGTCGCGGAGCTCCTGGCGGACCCGGGCATCGTCCGCAATCGCCTGAAGGTCGCCGCTTCGATCGAGAACGCGCGGCAGTTTCTCGCCGTGCAAGCGGAGTTCGGTTCGTTCGCCGCCTACGTCTGGCGCTTCGTCGACGGTGCGCCGATTCGCAACGAGCCGGTCTCGCTCGCCGGCCTGCCCGCAAGCTCGGAACGCTCCGAAGCGCTCAGCAAGGACCTGCGCGCGCGGGGCTTTCGCTTCGTGGGCCCGACGATCGTGTACGCGTTCATGCAGGCGACCGGAATGGTCAACGACCATCTCATCGGCTGCTTCCGCCATGAGGAGCTCGCGCCGCGCGGCGGCGCGTGAGCGTCACTTGCGAACGAGCGAGCCCAGCGCGAAGAGCGCGTTCTCTTTGCGTTCGGCGACGCGGCGGTAGAAATAGCCGGCCCAGTGCGTCCCGAACGGCACGTAGATGCGCACCTTGTAGCCTTCGCGGACGAGCGCGCGCTGCTTCTCGGGGCGCACGCCGTAGAGCATCTGGAACTCGAAGGTTTGCGGCGAGATCCAACGCTCGGTCGTGAACGTCTTGACCGCATCGATGATCCGCTCGTCGTGCGTGGCGATCCCGGGATAGTTGCCGCGGGTCAGGAGCGTTTCGGCCAGGCGCAGATACTCGCGCCGGATCGTCGCCATCTGCGGGTACGCAAGTGCCGGTATCTCGTTATAGGCGCCCTTGCACAAGCGCACGCGCGCCCCGAGCGCGATCGCGCGCTCGATGTCGCCGGGCGAGCGACGCAGATACGCTTGGATGACCGGACCCACGTTCTGGTGGCCGGCGTAGGCGCGCTCGAAGACCCGCAGGGTCGCTTCGGTGACGGCGCTCCCTTCCATGTCGATCCGAACGAAGGGGTCCGCGAGCGTGGCCGCCCGCGCGAGCAGCTCGCGCAGATTCGCGAGCGCAAACTCTTCGTCGATCAACAGGCCCATCGCGCTGAGTTTGACGGAGACGTTCGTCCGCAGCCCGCTGCGCTCGATCGCATCGAGCATCTCGAGGTACGTTTCCTTCGTGCGCAGCGCGACCTTACGATCGAGCACGTCCTCGCCGAGGAAATCGAGCGTCGCCGTCAACCCGGCCGCGTTCAATTCGCGCACGGCATCGAGCGCGGATGCGATCGTCTCTCCCGGCACGAAGCGCTTCGCGAGGAAGAAGAACCTGTTCTGGAAGGACGGGTTCGCCTGCAGGAGTCGATCGATGACGGCCATCGGGTTCCCGCCTTCGACGGCCCGCTACGCCGGCCTCTGCAATGATTTCTTTACGAGCAGAGCGAGCGAGGCAACAGGAGCAGGCAAGCGACGTGCGTCACTTTCTTCCGCGTGGGCGCACTTGGTAACGAGCGGGCTGCGATTCGCGTCTTGATCGCGGAGGACGATCCGGAGATCGGCGCGCTGCTCGCTGCCGTGCTGCGCGAGAGCTGCGCGGTGACCGTTGCCGGCGACGCCGAAACCGCGCTCGAGCTCGTCGCGCGCACGCCGCCTTTCGATCTGATCATCTCGGACTACATGCTGCCGGGGATCAGCGGCCTCGAGTTCGTGGCGCGCATGCGTGCGGCGGGCGGGCCGCGGACGCCCGTGCTGCTGATCACGGGGCATGCCACGCTGGGCGTCGGCGACCGGGCGCTCGCTGCCGGCATCGAGGCGTTCTTGTGCAAGCCGTTTTCGATGCGCGAACTGCGCCGCGCGGTCGATTCCCTGCTGCGAGCCGGAGGTGCGGGGACGGAGGTCGGCGGCATAACGGCGTAAGAGGGGCCGTCGTGAGCTCTGCTCCGTTTCGAGTTGCCCTCGTCGCGCTTTCCCTCGGTTTGGATGTGTTCGCCGTCTCGATCGGCGTCGGAGTCAAGGGCGCGCCGGTCTCCCGTAAGATCCGCATCGGGCTCGCGTTCGCGAGCGCCGAGGTCGGCATGACGATCCTCGGCGTGTTGATCGGCGCGGCGGCCGGAAAGCTGCTCGGTGAGGTCGCGGGGTACATCGGGTACGCCGCTCTCGTCGGCGTCGGGATCTACATGATCGTCGAATCGATGCGCGATAGCGGTGCGGAGGGCTTCGATCTCTCGAAAGGCTGGGGGCTGTTCCTCGCGGCGCTCTCGATCAGCCTGGATTCGCTGGGCATCGGATTCTCGATCGTGTACATCGGCGTGCCGCTCCCGATCACGCTCGCCACGATCGGCGGCGTCTCGATCCTTTCGACGACGGCCGGCCTCGCATTCGGGAAGTTCCTGGGGACGCGGGTCGAGACGCAGGCGGGAACGTTCGCAGGAGTCGTCTTGATCCTGACCGGCCTGCTCTTCGCGGCGCAGCACTATTTCGGATCGGGCTGACGATGGATGTGGGAGCGCGTTTGATCGAGCGGGCCCGCGCGCTCGGCGCAGGCTCGATCGCGGTCGTCGGAACGGCCAAGAACGTCGGCAAGACGGTCACCGTCTCGGCACTCGCGGACGCGTTGCGGCGCACGGGGACGCCCTTCGGCCTCGTCTCGCTCGGGCACGACGGCGAAGCCGTCGACGTCGTCGAGGCTCACGCCAAACCGCGGCTGCACCTGTGCGCCGGGACGGCGTTCGCAACCGCAGGCGCACTCTTGCCGCGAGCCCCGGCCGTGGAACTGCTCGAGGCGACGGGCGAGCGTTGCGCGCTCGGCGAGATCCTGCTCGTGCGCGTGCGCGCACCCGGCTACTATGAGATTGCCGGACCTCCGAGCGCCGCGGCGCTGCGCCGCGTCGTTCGCGCGCTCGCCCGGTACGTCGAGCTCGTCGTGATCGACGGCGCCGTCGACCGCATCGCGGCGCTGCGTGAGGGCGATGACGCGATCGTGCTCGCCGCCGGAGCTGCCGCCGGCCCGACTGTGGAGCACGTCCTTGACGACCTCGCGGCGCTGCTCGCGCGGATGCGTCTACCGCTCGCCGATCCGGCTTTGCCGCACATGCGAATCGAGGGCGCGTTGACGGCGGGCATCGCGGCGGCGCTCGCGCGTGCAGGCGAACGCCGGCAGGTCGTCGTTCGCGACGCCACGCACGTCGCGCTCGGCGGACGCGCGTACCTGGCGCTGGCGCGCGAACTCGATCTGCGTTGCGAGCGTGAGCTGCGGCCGATCGCGTGCACGCTCGCGCCGCTCTCCGCCGAGCGCGCGTTCGAGCCGGGCGCCTTCCTCCGCGCGGCCGCGAACGCGACGGGGTTCCCGGTCTACGACGTCTTCGCGTCGGCCGGGATCGAGCCGCAACCGGGAGCGCGCGCGTGACGGGCCTGCCGTGGACCGCGGCCGCCGCCCGGGCGTTCGGCGTCGAGTGGCTGCTCGCCGAGATCGCGCCCGCGGGCGAATTCGGGCGGCGCGCGCGCGAACGCGAGCGCGCGTTCACGAGCGGCGACGAAGCCGCGGCACGCGAAGCGATCGAACGCGTCGCGCGCGTGGCCCGCGCTCTCGAAGCGGAGGCGATCGAGGCCTTGCGGCACGCGCTGCGCGCGCTCGGCGACCCGGGCGCCGCGCTCGCGCGGGCACGGGGCGGGGACGTTCTCTCCGACGTCGATCTCTTCGAGATCGCGCGCTTCCTGGCGGGGATCCGCGAGATCCTGGCGCTCGCGCCGCCCGCCGCGTTCGCGGACGTCGTGCTCCCCCCGCTCGATCCCGCGCTCGAGGCCGCGCTCGCGCCCGGTCGCGCCGCGCCGCATTCGTTCTATCTCGCGGACGGTTTCGACGCCGGGCTCGCGCAGGCGCGCGGCGTCGCCGCGACGGCGCAGGCCGCTTTCGACGGCGCGCGCAGCCGGCTCGCCGCGCGCGTCGCCGCGTTCGCGCGCTTGGATCACGTGCGCGACGGCGAGTTCGTGCTGATGCGCGATGCGTACGCGGGTGCGTTGCCGCCCGAAGTGCGCGTGTTGCGCGAAGCGCCGACGTACGTGCTCTGCGAGCTTGCGCTCGACGGTGACGCGCTCGCCGCGCTCGCCGCGCGCGATGCGGCAGCGGAGCGCGTGGCGCGGGAAGAGGAGCGCGTGCGCGCTCGTTTGAGCGATGCCGTGCGCGCGGCCGCGCACTCGCTCGAGGCCGCGCTCGACGCGCTCGGCGCGCTGGATTCTCTGCTCGGGCGCGTGCGCTTCGCCCAGCGTCACGCGAGCTGCGTGCCGCGGATCGAGGCCCGCCCCGCGCTCGCGTTCGTGGATGCGCGCTACTTGCCGCTCGAAGCGGCGCTCGCCGAGCGGGGCCGCGAATACTCGGCGATCTCGCTCGAACTCGACGGCGTGGGCGTGCTGACCGGCCCGAACATGGGCGGGAAGACCGCGGCGTTGCGCGCCTGCGGCTTCGTCGCGGCGTGCGTGGCGCTCGGCCTGCCCGTTCCCGCCAAGCGCGCTCGCGTGGGCCTCTTCGATGAACTCGTTTGGATCGGGCTCGATGCGACGGGCGAGGGCAGCGGCGGCCTGCTCTCGGCGTTCGGCAGCGAAGTCGTCGCGCTGCGCGGCCTCTTCGAGCGTGCGCCGAGCCGCGCGCTCGTGCTGATCGACGAATTCGCGCGCACGACGACCCCGCGCGAGGGGCGCGCGCTCTCGATCGCTCTGCTGCACGCGCTCCGCGAGCGCCGCGCGTGCGCGCTCGCCGCGACGCACCTCTCGGGGATCGCAGCCGACGCGGGCGTCGCGCACTTCGCGATCGCGGGCCTGCGCGCGTTCCCCGCGCGCGAAGCGGGCCCGGCCGAACTCGCACGGGCGCTCGAGCGGATCGCGGCGGCGATGGATTACCGGATCGTCCACGTCGCCGAGGACGCCGCCGCGCGCGCCGACGCGATCGCGCTCGCCGACGTCCTCGGCCTCGATCCCGCCATCATCGCCCACGCCCGCGCTTTGCTCGCCCTTCGACAAGCTCAAGGCGACGGGGGATGATCGTGCCGGCCTGAGCCCATCGAAGGGGGACGAGTCCGCTGCGCGCGTGTCGAAGAGCGCCGGCATGGAGCCGCTGATCATCACGGTCGCGCCGGTCGGCGGCGAGTTGAGCCTCGCGGACACGCCGCACCTTCCGCATACGCCGGCGCTGCTCGCCGAAACGGCGCGGCGCGCGCAGGCCGCCGGGGCCTCGATCGTGCACGTGCACTGCCGCCGCGACGACGGGACGAACACGCACGACGTCGCGCGCTTCCGGGAGGCCCTCGAGGCGATCCGGGGCGCAAGCGATCTGATCGTGCAGTTCTCGACCGGCGGCGCCATCGGCATGACGCCGCAGGAGCGTGCCGCGCCGCTGGAACTGCGCCCCGAGATGGCGACCTTGACCTGCGGAACCGTGAACTTCGGCGAGGGCGTCTTCGAGAACAGCTTCCCGATCATTCGCGGCATCTACGCCCAGATGCAGCGCTACGGCGTTCGGCCGGAGCTCGAGATCTTCGATGCGGGCCATCTCTCCAACGCCAAGCGGCTCGCCCGGGAAGGGCTCTTCGCGTTCCCGCAGCACGTCGATTTCGTCCTGGGCGTCCCGGGCGGGCTCGAGGCCTCGGTGGGGAATCTGGCCGATCTGGTCCGGGCGCTTCCGGAGGGGTGCACGTGGTCGGTCGCCGGGATCGGGCGGATGCAGCTCCCGCTCGCGCTGGCGGCGCTCGCGATGGGCGGCCACGTGCGGGTCGGCCTCGAGGACAATATCTACTATTCTAAGGGGCGCCTGGCCACGAACGAGGAACTGGTCGCTCGAGTGGCACGCGTGGCGGCCGAACTCGGCCGGCCGGTCGCGACGCCGGATGAAGCCCGGCGGCTCCTGGGGCTGCCGCTCCCCGTCCGCTAGCTCGAGGAGTTGCCCACAGGATTCCCCCGGGGGCTGCCGTAGGGGAATCCGTCCCGCGCAGCCGGAGGTCACCGCAAGCTGTTCACCTACGTTATCCGCCGGAGCTTACAAGCGATTCCGCTGCTCCTATTCATCTCGATGATCCTCTACTGGATCCTCTCGAACGCGCCCGGCGGTCCCTTGGCACCGTACTTGCAGAACCCCCATATCACGCCGGCCGACATCGAGCGCCTCAAGCACAACTTCGGGCTCGATCAGCCGTTGCCGATCCGCTACCTGCGTTGGCTTTGGCTCGTGCTGCACGGCGACTTCGGGTATTCGACCTCGAACTCGATGACGGTCGTCGGTGCGATCCTCGACCGTTTGCCCGCGACGCTCTTGCTGATGACGAGTTCGTTTGTGCTCTCGCTCGTGATCGGGGTCGCCGCCGGGATCTTTGCCGCCGTGCGGCCGTATTCGTTCGGCGACTATGCGGTGACGACGTTCGCGTTCTTCGGGCAATCGATGCCCGTCTTCTGGTTCGCCCTGATGCTGCAGCTCGCGTTCGCCGTCGTCGGTATCACGGCGTTCGGCTACCACATCGCGCTGCCGTCGGCGGGGATGTGCTCGGATGACGCCTGTCCGCTCGGCGACCGGCTCGAGCATCTGATCCTGCCGACGATCGTCCTGAGCTTACTGTATATTGCGACCTGGAGCCGCTTCACGCGCAGCTCGATGCTGGAAGTCATCAAGACGGATTACATGCGCACCGCCTCCGCGAAGGGGCTCGATCGCATGAGCGTCATCCTGCGGCACGGCCTCAAGAACGCGTTGATCCCCGTCGTGACGATCATCGCCTTGAGCTTGCCGGGGCTGGTCGCGGGCGCGGTCATCACGGAATCGATCTTTGCCTGGCCCGGGATGGGGCGGCTCTTCATCAACGCGCTCGGGCAGCAAGATTTCCCGCTGCTCATGGGCTACCTGATGATGGTTTCGTTCCTCGTCGTGCTCTTCAATCTCGTCGCGGATCTGGCATATGCCTGGCTCGATCCGCGCGTGAAATACGACTAGGAGCGACGATGGCGACCGCAGCTCTCCCCACCGGAACCGTCCCCGTCGCGCAAGACGACGATTTCCAGCTCGAGCGGCACGGCGTTTGGAAGCGCTTCAAACGCCATAAACTCGCGCTGCTGGGCGCCGCCGTGTTGACTTTGATCGTGATCGTCGTCGCGCTCGCGAAGTTCATCGCGCCGGCCGACCCGAACCTGATCGATCAAACGAACTGGCAGGGGACGCCGCTTGCTCCCGGCGTCGCCGGCCACATCCTGGGCACCGACGAGAACGGGCGCGACCTGCTCTCCCGCTTGATGTACGGCGGACAGATCTCGCTGATGGTCGCGGCCTTCGCCGTCCTGATGGAGCTGACGATCGGAACGGTCCTCGGCGCGATCGCCGGCTACTACGGCGGCAACGTCGACTATTGGATCATGCGCGTGACCGACGTCTTCTTGTCGATCCCGCTGTTGCCGCTCTTGCTCGTGCTGACCGCGATCGTCTCGGCGTCGTCCTCGAAAGCGGCTTTGGGTTTTCTGACGATCGTGTTCATCATCGGCGGCTTGAGTTGGATGACGGTCGCCCGCCTCGTGCGCGCCTCGTTCCTCTCGCTGCGTGAAAAGGAATTCGCGGAAGCCGCGCGCGCGATCGGGAATCGCGACGTGCGCATCATCTTCCGGCATCTGCTCCCGAATGCGGTCGCGCCGATCATCGTCCAGGGCACGCTCGAGATCGCGAACGTGATCCTGCTCGAATCCGCGCTCTCGTTCCTGGGTTTCGGGATCCAGCAGCCGACCGCGAGCTGGGGCAACATGCTCGCGAACGCCGAATCGAACCTGCAGATCGCGCCGTGGGTCGCGATCTGCCCGGGCCTGTGCATCCTCGTGACGGTCCTCGCCGTCAACTACCTGGGCGACGGCATGCGCGACGCCCTCGACCCGAACATGAAATAAGCCCCTCGTCGGGAGGTTGGCGCGTTGACGCCCGGAGCGAGCGGGTGCTACCATGGGCACGATGTACCACTCCGGTCCCTCGTTCGCCGAGTGCTGTTGTCCCCGCCGCGTCAGGGCCGGCGTTTTTGCGCGCGTTGAGTAGAGCCTGAGCGTTCTCGGGCGCGACGCGAGCCTTCGCCGGTACGGCGAGGGCTTTTTTTATGTTTCATTTTCAGATCGTGAAGGCATGAGCGACTACCTCAATCTCCTCGTTCCGCCCACGCGCGAGAGCCGGCTGAAACCGTGCATCGCGTACGGCGGGACGCTGTGCGGCATCAAGGGCGGCGGAAAGCGGTGTTTGGAGACGGCGGATCGTTCCTTCACGCAAGGTTCGATCTGCCTGTTGCTGCCGGCGCTCGGTACGATCGCGAGCCTTCCGGAGACCGCGGTGCTCTTGCACGGGGCGATCGGCTGCGGCTCGAGCATTCACGCGGGGACGGCGAGCGTGCGTTCGGGGAGCCTCGCGCGCCGCGGAAAGGCGCTCGATGCCCTGTGGTTCTCGACGGCCATGAACGAATCGGACGTGATCTCCGGCGGCGAGAAGAAGCTCGAGCGCGCGATCGAGGAGATCGACGCGCGCTATGCGCCGCGGACGATCGTCGTCGTCTCCACCTGCGTCCCCGGCGTGACGGGCGACGATGTCGAGGGCGTGATCTCGGGCGTCCAGCCCAGGGTTGCGGCTCGCGTGCTGCCCGTTCACTGCGAAGGCTTCAAGACGAAGATCTGGGCGACCGCGTACGACGCCTACTATCACGCTTTCGGGCGGCACCTCTTCGAAACGCCGGCCGGCGCCGAACCGCAGAGCGCCGAGCGCGCGAAGCGGACCGTGAACCTGCTCAACGTCTCATCGATGGGCCGCGTCGATGAACTCGAACTCGTTCGCCTGCTCGGCGAACTCGGGCTCGAGGTGAACGTCTTCCCGGTCTTCTCCGATCCGCGGGAGATGTACAAGGTCACGCGCGCGGCGCTCTCGATCAGCACCTGCCCCACGCACGACGACTACATTCTGGCGCACCTCGAAGAGAAGTACGGCATTCCGTACGTGCTGCGCCACATGCCGATCGGCATCGCGAACACGAGCAACTGGCTGCGCGAGGTCGCCGCGTTCTTCGGCCTCCAGGCGCAAGCCGAGCGCATCATCGAGCGCGAGGAGGCGGAACTCGCCGCCGCGCTCGAGCGCTTCAGGTTCGTCTTCCGGGGCAAGCGCGCGCTGCTGAGCGCGGGCGAATATCGCGCGCTCGCGACCGCGAGCGCGCTCGACGAATTGGGCTTGGACGTCGTGGCCTTGCGGCTCTATCATCTCGATGAATTCGCCGAGGTCGAATACGAGAAGCTGCTCGCGCGGATCGGCGGCGACGCGATCGTCAACGTTGCGAACTGCCAGCCGTTCGAGGAAGCGAACCTGATCCGCAAGTTGAAGCCCGACATCTTCCTCGGGCACCTGAACGACAACGCGACGGCGAGCAAGCTCGGCGTCGCGACGCACACGATCTATCACGTCGGGCTCAATTACGCCGGTTACACCGGCGTCTACGAACTCGCGCGCCGGCTCTACCGCCAGCTCAAGAATCCGGCATTCCACCGGCGCCTCTCGGAACATTCGAAGTTGCCCTATCAAGAGAGCTGGTATGCGAGCGATCCGTTCGCGTACATTCGCAACGTCGGAGCGCCGGCCGATGCTTAGCGCGCCGAACTACATCGAGCGTCCGCGTTACTCGTGCGCGCTGGCGGGAGCGATGACGACGGTCAGCGCGCTGCCGCGCGGCGTTCCCGTGCTTCACGCGGCGCCCGGCTGCGCGGGGAACGCGGCCTGGACGCAGGTCGGCGGCGGCGGCCTGCAAGTCGGCGGCTACTGCGCGACGCTCGCGGTCCCGAGCTCCAACGTGCAGGAGCGCGAAGTGATCTTCGGCGGCGAGGATCGCCTGCGCGAGGAGTTGCGCCATGCCTTCGATGTGATCGACGGCGAGATCTTCGTCGTGATCCCGGGCTGCGTGCCCGCGATGATCGGCGACGACGTGCGAGCCGTGCTCGGCGAGTTCGCGGGCGCGGGCCGTCCGATCGTGCTCGCCGAGACCGGCGGCTTCAAGGGCAACTCGTATCTCGGCTATGACTTGGTCCTGAGCGCGCTCTTCCGAGAGTATCTGCACCGCGACGTCGTCAGGGTCCCCAAGCGCGTCAACCTCTGGGGCATCGTGCCGAATTGGGACGTCTTTTGGCGCGGGAACATCGCGGGCGTGCGAGCGCTCTTGGAGGCGCTCGGGCTCGAGGTGAACTCGTTTTTCTCGGCCGCGGATTCGGCACGCGGGATCCGCGAGGCCGCTTCGGCCGCGCTGAACATCGTCGTCTCCGACGTGTACGGCGTGGGAGCGGCGGCGGTCTTTCAAGAGGAACACGGCACGGAGTTCTTGCAGCTGCCGCTCCCGATCGGGCCAACGGCGTCGGCGGAGTTCACGCGAGCCGCCGGCGAGCGGCTCGGGCTTGCGAAGCGGACGATTCAAGCCGCGATCGCGCGCGGGAACGCGGAGTACTTCGGGTACGTCGACACGCTGGCGGATTGCTACGCGGATATGGACCTGCAGCGCTACGCGGTGGTGATCGGCGATGCGAACTACGCGACGGCGATCCCGCGTTTCCTCGTGGACGATCTCGGCTGGCTGCCGCAGCTCGTCGTGCACACCGACGTGCTCGACGATGCCGCCAAGGCCGCGCTCGAGCGGCGCCACGCGCGCATCGCCGAGCCCCTGCGGCCGAAGATCGTGTTCGAAACCGATACCTCGCGCGTGGCCGCGCATTTCCGCGAATTGCTCGAGCCGGCGGTGACGGGACGATACAAGCACGCCTTCAGTCCGGCGTTCGTGATCGGCAGTTCGCTCGATCGGCCGTTCGCGGCCGAGATCGGCGCGGCGCATCTGAGCGTGAGCTTCCCGGTCGCGAACCGCGCGGTGCTCGATCGCGGTTACGCGGGGATCAGCGGCGGGCTGCGTCTGGTCGAAGATCTGCTCGGCACGATCGTGGCGGGCCGATGAGCGCGCGCGAGATCGCGCTGACGCCGCGCGAGATCTTCCTGGCGGCGCTCGAGCGCAAGCCGACGCCGCGCAAACCCGCCGCGCTGCTTTCCGCCGGCAACTGGACGTTCAACCGCCGTGGATACTCGTTGCAGGACGTGCTCGGGGATGCCGAGCTGATGGCGAGCATCATCTCGGAGACGAGCCGGATCACGGGTTCGGACGTGCTCTGGGTCGCCTCGGGCTTCCACAACATCGCGATCGCGGCGCTCGGCGGCGAGCTGAAGTTTCGTCTGCGCGGGAGCCCCGACGTCAAGCGGCCGTTGCTGACCTCGGCATCCGGCGTCGCGGACCTCGATCTGCGGCGCCTGCACGACGACCCGCACGTGCGCTCGCTCTGGGCGACCACGCCGCTCGTGCGCGCGGCGGTCGGGCGCGAGATCTTGGTCGGGGCCAGCCAATGGGGCCCGTTCACGCTCGCGGGGCTGCTGTTCGGCGTAGAGACGGTCATGCGCGGCATCTACAAGGATCCCGCGGCCGTTCATCGCGTGCTTTCGTTCGCCGCCGAGCTCTCGTATGAGTACCTCGCACCGTTCATCGCGGGGGGCGCCGAGATCTTGTCGGTCGCAGAGCCGACGGCCTCGGGCGACTTGATCTCGCGCTCGCAGTTCGAGGCGTTCGCGCTGCCATACCTCACGGACGTCGTGCAGCGCCTGCGGCGCGACGGTGCGAAGATCTGCGTGCACATCTGCGGCAACATCACGAGCCGGCTCGATCTGGTCGCCTCGACCGGCGCCGATCTCGTCTCGGTCGATTTCAAAGTCGCGCTCGACGATTGCGCGCGCACGCTCGGCGGCACCGTCGCGTTCGCGGGGAACCTCAATCCGGTCGCGGTCATGCAACTCGGCACGCCGTCCGACGTCGTCGATGCGGGGCGCCGGGCGCTCGCGGCTGCGGGCGAGTCGAGCAGCTTCATCCTGATGCCGGGCTGCGACATTCCGCCCGCGGTCTCACTCGAAAACATCCGGGCGATGGTCGAGACCGCGCACGCCTGGCCCGGCTTGCCCGCCGCCGTGGGAGCGACCGCCGATGCTCTCTGAACGCGCCCCGAAAGAGCGCTTGCTCGACGTCCTCGATCGGGTGAAGACGGATCGGCCGCCCGTCATCTGCACGGGCGGAATGATGAACGCCGCGATCGTGCACGTGATGGAAGAGACGGGGCAAACGCTTCCGCTCGGGCATCTCGACGCGCGCGTGATGAGCGAGCTCGCGCGCGACGTGCGCCGCTTCACCGGCTTCGAGAACCTCGGCGTGCCGTTTTGCATGACGGTGGAGGCGGAGGCGCTCGGCAGCCGCGTCGATCTCGGGAGCCTCGGTTGCGAACCGAAGATCGCGAGCGAGCGCTTCGCCGGCGTTCGCGAAGCGTTCGTGCCGGAGTACGGCGACGTCGCGCAACTCGGCCGCATCTCCGTCGTCGCGGACGCGGTGTCCCGGCTCGCCGCGACCGAGCACGATGCGCCGATCGTCGCGAACTTGACCGGGCCGATCAGCACGGCGGCGTCGCTGGTCGATCCGATGAGCTTTCTGAAGGAACTGCGCAAGAACCCGGATGACGCGCACCGCCTGCTCGAGGACGTCGCCGACTTTCTGATCGCGTACGCCCGTCTCTTGCTCGAACGCGGCGCGACGCTGATCTCGATCGGCGATCCGACCGCGACCGGCGAGATCCTCGGGCCCAAGATGTTCGACGAGTACGCGGTGCGCTATCTCAATCGCATCGTCGACGGCATCCATGCCGCGAATTCACGCGCGATCGTGCACATCTGCGGCGATCTCAAGCGCGTCACGCCGCTCCTGGCGAAGCTGCGCTCGGACGCGCTGAGCACGGACAGCGTCGTGAACCTCAAAGCGCTCAAAGAAGAGCACCCACAGATCCTCACGATGGGCAACGTGAGCACGTATTTGCTGCAATTCGGCCCCGCCGGTCGCGTCGCGGCGCGAGCTCGCTTGTTGCTCGACGACGGCATCGACATCATCTCGCCCGCTTGCGGCCTGAGCACCTCGACGCCGCTCGAGAACATCCGGGCCTTGACCGATGCGGTGCGCGGATCGTGAGCGCGCCCCACAGCGTGACGTTCCTCCCCGCGCGGCGCTCGGTCGCGGTTGCGGACGGGGTGACGATCTTGGAGGCGGTGCGGGCCGCAGGCTTGCGCGTGGAATCGCCCTGCAACGGAGCGGGCCTCTGCGGCAAATGCCGCGTGAGCGTCGCGGGCGAGGGCGACGTGACGGCCTGCCGCACGCAGGTCTTCGGCGACCTGCAGGTCGAGCTCGCGCTCGTGCGAGAGGATTCGCTGCGCATCCTCGCGAGCGGCGCGGCCGTCGAGGTGCCGCTCGAGCCGTACGTTCGCGTCCGCTACGATCCGCGCGCGGATCGGACCGCGGTCCTCGCGGGCGAGCGCGTGCTGCTCTCCGAGCCCGGCGAAACGGCGCGCGCGGCCTACGGCGCCGTCGCCGACATCGGCACGACGACGCTCGTCGTCTCGCTCGTCGATCTGCAGACCGGCCGCGAGCTCGCGACCGCATCCGCGCTCAATCCGCAGGCGCATCGCGCCGGGGACGTGCTCTCGCGCATCACGTACGCGGCCGTCCCCGGCGGGCTGCAAGAGCTGCACGCGGCCGTCGCGGGCGCGCTCGGCGACCTGCTCGACGAGGTCGCGGCGGCCGCGGGCGTGCGGCGCGCAGATATTTACGAGGTCGTCTACAGCGGCAACACGTGCATGCTCCACCTCGCGACCGGAACGGATCCGGCGACGCTGGGCAAGTCTCCGTATCTCTCGAATCTGGAGCTGCCGGCGCTGCTCGACGCGCGCGAGCACGGCCTGGCGCTCGCCGAGGGCGGCGCGATCTACTTGCCGCCGGTCATCTCGGGGTTCGTCGGTGCGGATATCACCTCGGGGATCCTCGCCGCGCGCCTGCAGACGCTGGCGGGCGTCTCGCTCTTCATCGACATCGGCACGAACGGCGAGATGGTGCTCGCCGTCGACGGCAAGCTGACGGCGACGTCGACGGCCGCGGGCCCCGCGTTCGAGGGCATGAACATCAGCTGCGGCATGCGCGCAGCGAGCGGCGCGATCGAGAGCGTGGAGATCGGCGAGGACGGCGAGGTGAGCCTGGGCGTCATCGGCGGCGCCGATCCCGCCGGGCTGTGCGGCAGCGGCTTGCTCGACGCGGCCGGCGCGCTCGTCGCGCGCGGCATCGTCGATCGAGCGGGCAGGCTGCGCAAAACGGCGGAGCTCGCGCCGCAGTTCGCGCGGCACATCGTGGAACGCGAGCGCAAGCCCGCGTTCGCGCTTGCGCCCGGGGTGCATCTGACGCAGCGCGACATCCGGCACGTCCAGCTCGCGAAGGGCGCCGTGCGGTGCGGGATCGAGATGTTGCTCGCGCAGGCCGGCGTCGCGCCCGAAGCGGTCGATCGCGTCTTCATCGCAGGCTCGTTCGGCTACCACGTGCGCGCGGAGAGCCTGTTTCGCTTGGGACTCTTGCCGCGCGCGTTCGCGGGGCGCATCACGTTTCTCGGCAACACCTCGAAGACGGGCGGCCGCGCGCTGCTCGTCAATGCGCCCGCCCGCGCCGCGATGGCCCAGGTCGCGGGGCGCGTCGACGCGCTCGATCTGGCGACGTTCCCCGAGTTCCAGAAGACCTTCGTCGCGAGCCTCGGCTTCGAGGCCCCCGCGGTCGCGAACGTTCCCGAACCGGCCCAAAGGAGACTCGAATATGTCTAGCCTCGAAGTGAATCTGCTCTCGAACCTTTCCGACGCCGTCGTCGAGATGGACGCCGAGAAAGCCGTCGAGAACGCGAACCGGGTCGTCGACGAGAGCCTCGACGCGTACGCCGCGATCGACCGAGGGCTCGCGCACGGCATGGAGCGCGCGGGGCAGCTCTTCGAAGAAGAAGAGTATTTCATCCCCGAGCTGCTGCTCTGCTCCGATGCGATGTACGCGGGGCTGGACATCCTGCGCCCGCACGTGCGCGTCGATGCGGGCGGCAAGAAGGGCACCGTCGTGATCGGCGTCGTGGAAGGCGACACGCACGACATCGGCAAGAATCTCGTCAAGATGATGCTCGAGACCGCCGGCTTCGACGTCGTCGATCTCGGCCGCGACATCGCGCCGCACGTCTTCGTCGAACGCGCGAAGGAGACGGGGGCCGACATCATCGCCGTCTCGACGCTGATGACGACGACGATGGAGAACATGGCCGAGATCGTCCGCCTGCTGGAACGCGAGCAACTGCGCGAACGCTTTAGCGTGATCGTGGGCGGAGGGCCGATCTCCGCCGCGTTCGCGCGCAAGATCGGCGCCGACGGCTACGCCGGAAACGCAGCTTCCGCCGCGAAGCTCGCGACCTCGTTGCTCGAAAGCCGCAGGCAACCCGCGTGAGCGGCGAGACGCAAGCGGTGCCGCAGGGCTGCGCACCCGACATTCCGCTGCCGATCGTGCTGCTGAACCGCTGGACGCTGTTGCTGGGCGTCATCGCGGCGGTCGTGCTGCAGCAGCCGCTGATCACGACCGCCCTGTTCCTGATCCTGGGGAGCGCCGCGCTGTTCGGCTCGCGCGGGAGCCTGATCTATCAGATCGGCTCGCGCGTCTTCGCGCGCTGGAACGCGACGGCCGAAACCGAGGACCGCCGCTTGATGCGCTTCAACAACTCGCTCGCCACGATCTTTCTCGGGATCGCGCAGATCGCGTTTCTCGCCCACGCGCCGCTCGTGGGTTGGATCTTCTCGTCGTTCGCTGCGCTGGCCGCGGCGGTGGCGCTCGCGGGCTTCTGCGTCGGCTGCTATCTTTATCTGCGCTTCAACATCGCGCGCTTCCAGCTCTTCGGAAAATGAGGCCGCCTATCGCCACTTCGCTCTAGGGCAGCCGGGGGCTTGGGGTGGCGATAGACCCTTCGTACGGACAGACGGAGGCCCGAAGCCCAACGATCCCGATAGCCGGAACGTACGGACAATTACCGTACGGTCAGAGGTGTTGTACAGTAAAGCGCCGTACAATTCGTACCATGAAGACCACTCCGGCCACCGAACGGGTCGACCTTCGGATTCCGGCGCCTCTGAAGGAGCGCGTCCGGAAGATCGCGGCCCTCTCGGGGCGTTCGATGAGCGATTTCATCATTGCGGCAGTCATCGAGAAGGCGGACGAAGCAGCGGCCTCCATCGAGCGCTGGACGCTGACCGAGGACGACAGCCGCCTCGTCATGGAGTTGCTCGTGCGGGAGCGGCACGGCGAGCTTCCTGAACTGCGCGAATTGCTAGCGCTCACCGGGCCTGATGCCGCTCGCGGCTGACGGCTTTCACCTACAACTGCTCGCGCCTCACCATCTCCGCGATCGATTCCATTGCCGGGCGCAGAGCCTCAACGTCTTTCTGCGCACGAGCGCTCGCAAACAACACGAGAATCGTACGACCCGGGTCCACGTCTTGGCCGATCGCACGGGTGCGATCGCCGGATTTTTCACGCTCTCGGCGTGCACCCTCGAACTCACGGGGCTTCCTGACGCTTTCAGGCGTGGGCGCCCAACCTTCCCCGTCCCTGCGACCCTGCTCGGCCGTTTCGCCGTCGACGAACGCTACGAAGGGCAAGGGCTCGGCCGAAAACTCTTGAGTCACGCGCTCCGGGAGGCGCACACGCCGTCGGCAACCGTCGCTTCGGCATTCGTCGTCCTCGACGTCGCGCTGGATGCATCTCCCGGAGCGACCAAGCTCTACGCGAGTGTCGGCTTCGTGTCACTTCCGTCGAATCCACGCCGGATGATCCTTAGGATGGATGACATCGCCCGCTCGTTGTGAAGGAGTCGGCGCTGCGCGCTTCGACAGGCTCAGCGTGACGAGTCTTGACGTCACGGTGGCGCGACTATTGGGAGCTGGAGAGGACGGCGGCGTACATGTCTTCGATGAGGCGTAGGCCTCCGGCGTAGCCGGCGTAGGCGCGGTCGAGGACGATGCGGTCGGTCGTCGGGAGGCCGATGCTGAGTTTGTAGCCGCGCAGTTCGCGCGCGATATCTTTGTCCCAGCTCGTGCCGAAGACGATCGGCTTCTCGTCGCTGCGCAGGGCGCGGAGCGTGTTTGCGATCTCGCCGCCGTCGTGCGTGAACGTGACGTGCGCCGAGACCTTCGGCGTGAGGTTCGCGAGCAGATCGGAGAGGAGCGCGCGGCTCTCCTCCGGCGGATCGTCGGTGATGAATTGATGCCCGGGCAACAAGCCGAGTTCGTTCACGAGGAAGCGCGCGATCCCGATCGTGTAAAACGAATCGGCGATGCTGACGAAACGGTCGGGCAAGTCCCAGCGCGCTTCGAGGAAGAAGTCGGCGGCGCGGTCGAGGTAGTGATAGAACCGGTTCTCCTTGCGCTCGATGAAGCGCTCGACGATCTCGGGCGCGATCCCGGCGAACTCGCCGACCTCCCGCAGGAAGCGGCTCGATTCGACGGCGCCGATCGGGAAGACCGGATAGTGCAGGTACGGCGTGCCGAACGCCGCCTCGAGATCGTGCGCGATCGCGAGCCCCGTCCAGGGCGAAACGACGAGGTTGAATTGCGCCGCCGGGACGCGGCGCCAGGCCGCGACGCCGCCGGAATCGTGGCCGAAGAGGATGTTCGCCTCGAGCCCGATCCCTTCGAGCAACTCGCGAATCGCCTCGAGATTCCCGGCCCAGAACGTGTCCTTGTACGGCACGACCGACCACACGTTGACGAGCCCCGGGATCGTCGCGGTCGCGGGTTCCAGGAATTGCTCGACGATCGCCCGCACGACGAGCTCGTGCCCCAAGCACGAGTACCCTTTGAAGCCGCCGGTCGAGGCGTGCACGATCGGCACGCCGCGCTCGCGGAACGGCCGCACGACTTGTGCGACGTCGTCCCCGACGAGGTCCGCGGTGCAGCCCGTCAGCACGACGTAGAGATCGGCGTCGAGCACTTGGAGCGCGCCTTCGATCTCTTCGCGCAGGCGCTCCTCGCCGCCGAAGACGACCTCGCGTTCGCCCGCATTCGTGCTCGGGACCGTTCCGCCGCCGGCATAACCCGAACCCTGGAACCCGTTCGCCATCGCGAGCCCGCCGAAGAGCATCGACGAGCAGCCCGGCCCCGCGTGGACGATCGGGATCGCGCGCTCGATCGCGAGCACGGTTTGCTGGCCGCCCAGCGGGCAGAAGTTTCTCGGCTGCTCGACGATCGTGCTCACGGCGTCCGTTCCGCCTTCAAGAACGCGTAGGGATTCTGCTCGAACCACCACGGCTTGTACGGGAGCCGCGTGTGTTTCGCCAGATGCTTCACGAGCGCGGGATTGCTCACGAAGTCCAGGATCTTGCGTCCGTAGCGGACGATCCCGCGATAGCCGAGCGAGAGGTGCTCGTCCTGCAACAGGAACGTCGGGATGCCGAGCTTCGCGCCCCAGACCGCGAGGTTGCCGTGCCGGACGATCAAGATGTCGGGCTTGATGCGATTCGCGAGGTTGATCAGCTCGAAGAGCTGCTTGTTGCAGACGCCGGCCTTGAAATCGCCGTACGTCCGCACGACGTGCCCGAGCGTATCGCCCGCGGGGTCGCCGTGATCGAACTTCGGATCGTGGTGATAGAAGCAGCCGCCCTCGATCGTGACGCCCAGTTCGCGCAGGACGCTGATCAGACTGTGTCCGTGCGCGCTCCCGGCGGCGACGTACGCGCGCACGCCGCCGAGCTCTCGGCGCAGGTCCGCGAGCTCCTGCGCGATCGCGTCCTTCTCGGCGGCGATCAGCGCTTCTGCCTGCGATTCTTTCCCGGTCGCGCGGGCGAGCGCGCGCAGCCACGCATCCGTTCCGGCGATGCCGTACGGCTGTGGAGCCTTGATCGCCGGGACGCCGTGCAATTCCTCGAGGCCGCTCGCGAGATAGGTGCCGAGCGTGGCGCACATCTGCACGGTCGCCGCCGCCTCGGAGATCGTCTCCAATTGCGCGATCGTCGAGAACGGAACGATCAGGTTCGCGGTCAGCCCGAGCGGCTCGAGCAGGTGCGAGAAGACGTCGTCGTGCCAGAAGTTGACGACGTTGACCGTGTTGCGCTTCCGCTGCGCGGGCTTGACGATCTTCCGCAGAATCGCGTGATACGCGGCGTCGAAACCGCTCGACCATAGCTGGGAGCGGAAGCCTTCGCAGTGGACGGGCACGATCGGAACGCCGAGCTCGCGTTCGAGATCGTCGAGGGGGCCGGCGAGATCCTCGCCGATGATCGCCGACGCGCAGGCGGTCGCGACGAAGATCGCCTTGGGGTCGAAGCGTTCGTAGGCCGCCCGCACGGCCTGCTCGAGCTTCGCGGCGGCCCCGAAGATCGTGTCGCTCTCCGTCAGGTTGGAACTGACCAAGTGCGCGTTGCCGACCTGCAGGCCGCGTCGCAGCTGACCCCAGCGATTGAGCTGGTTCATTCCGCCGAAGCTCGCCGCGCACCCGAGCGGCGCGTGGCTCACGACCGCGGCATCTTGGATATAGGCAAGCAGCGAGACCGCGCACATCTCCGAGCAGGAGAGGCACTGCGTGAAGCTCCGGCCGCGGTCCGCGAGCGTGCCTGCCGCCGAGCGGGCCACCAGATCGGCGGCCGTCCCGACGTAGCCGCTGACCGAGCCGAGTCGCGCTTCGCGAACCGGCACGACCGCGCTATCAAGGTTGATGTCCACCGATGCGTTCCTTCCGGGTGCTACGCGAGGCGAGGGCCTCGCAGAAAAATGAAAAGACCCCCTGCCGCCGGCAGGGGGTCAACGCTTGCGTCATGCGCTGACGCCGTCTACGCGCGAATGCACCCTTCCCGACGAAGCGTTACGGGGGGACAACAGCACGGCGCCGGACCGAAAGCACGCGCAAACATGACGCTCCCGACGGTACCACCCCCCGCCGCAGCCTGTCAATCACGCCCGTCGCCGGGGATAGCTGCCCCGTGCGGGATACCCCGCGGCGTGTCTTGCACGGCGTCGGCCGATACGATACCATACGCGGGTTAATCGCTTTGGCGCTTTCCCGCGCCCAAGCTTTGGGCCCCCGTGCGCGAGTGGCGGAATTGGTAGACGCACTAGCTTGAGGGGCTAGCGCCCGCAAGGGCGTGCTGGTTCGAGTCCAGTCTCGCGCACCACCCGCCGTCACCCGGCGGGTTTTTCTCGTCCCACGGAACCCGTCGTTCTCCGGCGGACCGGCCGTTCGGCGAGCGCACCCTTCGACAGGTGACCACGACGACGAGCGCGGGCCCCGTCACGCCGAGCGCCCGGCGGCGGGGGGACGCGGCCGGGGTTGGGGCCGTCTAACGGCTGACCGGCCAGGCGAGGGGTCCCTTGCGGAACCAGATTGCGGGCCAAGCGAAACTTCGGGGACGGGTTCCGCGTACCTGAGGGCGTAGCAACCGGAGCCGGAGGATGACGCGACTGTGTGGTTGACCCGATTTGCGATAACCCGGCCGGTCATCGTCGCGATGGCGGCGATCGCGATTGCAATTTTCGGGTTCATCTCCTACCGCTCGCTCGGCGTGAGTCTGTTTCCGAACGTCGCGTTTCCGATCGTCGTCGTCTCCGCGAGCTACCCCGGCGCGTCTCCCGCCGAGATGGAGAAGCTCGTCATCAAGCCGATCGAAGATCAACTCGACGGCATCGATAACCTCGACAAACTCTCGGCGACCGCGCAAGAAGGCACGGCGTCGGTCATCGTCCAGTTCAAGCTCGATACGAATCTCGATTTCGCCGCGACGGACGTCCAGCGGCGGGTCGATACGGCGCGCGTCAACATGCCGGCGGATCTCGATCCGCCGACCGTGTTCAAGAACTCGGGGACGGCCGATCCGATTCTGACGGAAGCGCTGAGCTCGACTTCGCTCTCCGCCGGAGCGCTCGGCGATCTGATCGAGGACCGGCTCGTGCCCGAACTCAAGAACGTGCCGGGCGTCGTCTCGATCGATACGCGCGGCGACACGCTCCGCGAAATCTACGTGTATCCGGATCTCGGCCGGCTCGACGGCGTCGGCGCGACGCTCGGCGACGTGTTCGGCTCGGTCCAGCAAAACAACGCGAACCTGCCGGGCGGCCGCATCGACGCCAAGACCAGCGAGACCAGCGTTTCGGTCCACGCGGATATCGTGCAGCCGGCCGATATCTTGGCACTGCCCGTTTCGCTCTATCCCAGCGGCACGACGGTCTCCGCGGGCATGATGATGCCGACGATCGGGGCGCTTGCCACCGTCGTCGACGGCCACCAAGAACAGCGCTACCCGACGAAATATAACGGTGCTGCAGGCGTGATCCTCGACGTTCAACGCAGCGCCGATTCGGATGAGATCAAGACGACCGACGCCGTGCGCAAGGCCTTCAAGGATCTCGCCGCGCGCCATCCCGAGGTCAAGTTCAGCGAGATCGAAGCGAACGCCGATTACACGCGAGCCTCGATCAACGGCGTCTTGCAGAGCTTGGGCGAGGGCATCTTGCTCACGGCGATCGTGATGCTGCTGTTCCTGCACGCCTGGCGCAACGCGGCGGTCGTCATGATCGCGATCCCGATGTCGCTGCTCGCGACGTTCATGGTCATGCGGCTCTTGAATTACACGATCGACACGATCTCGATGATGGGGCTCGGCCTGACGATCGGGATCCTCGTCGACGATTCGATCGTGGTGCTCGAGAACATCACGCGCCATCGAGACATGGGCGAATCACCTCTCGATGCCGCCTACAACGGGCGCACCGAGATCGGCCAAGCCGCAATCGCGATCACGCTCGTCGACGTCGTCGTGTTTTTCCCGATCGCATTCCTCTCCGGGATCGTCGGCAAATACATGAAGGAGTTCGGCATCGTCATCGTCGTCGCGACGCTGTTCTCGCTGCTCGTCTCCTTCACGCTGACGCCGCTGTTGGCGGGCCGCTGGTCGGTCAAGACGCGCAGCGAAGGCGTCCCCGGTTGGGCCGCCTGGTTCCAGCGCTCCTTCGATGTGGTCGCGCGCTTCTATCTCGAGCGGGTGCTGCCGTGGGCGCTCGGGCACCGCTGGCTGACGGTCAGCAGCGGCTTCGTGTTGGTCATCGGCGCGATCGCGCTCGTGCCGCTCGGCTTCATCGGCTCGGAGTTCATCCCGGGGTCGAACACGGGCATGCTCACCGGCGCGGTCACCTACCCGATCGGTACGCCGCTGGCGGTCACGGAGGCGGCGATGGATCGCTTCGCGACGGAGGCGTTGAAGGTCAAGGACGTTGAGAGCGTGCTGACGACCGCGGGCAGAAAACCGAGCGGCTGGGGATCGACGATCGGCGGGCAGGTCGGCCGCTTCACGGTGATCCTGCGCCAGGACAAACGCAAGGAAACGAACCGCGCCCTCGAGGATCTCCGCAAGCTCGATTGGACCGTCCCCGGCGCGCGCTTCGAAGCGCAGAAAGAGGGCGGCGGCGGGACCGGGACGCCGATCTATTACACGCTCTCGGGTCCCGACGCGACGCTGAACGCAGCGGCCAACAAGCTGGCGGCGCTGATCCGCGCGCAGCCCGGCGCGATCAACGTGCAAACCGGGGCCGAGGGCGACGGTCCGCGCCTGAACATTCAGATCGATCCGGCGCGCGCGACCCTCGTCGGCGTCGCTCCGGGCGATGCGGCGACCGCCGCCCGCATCGCCATCGGCGGCGCGATCGCGACGAAGGTCCGCACGGAAAGCGGGCTCATCAACGTTCGCGTGCAGTTGCCCGAAGGCACGCGCAACGACATCGCGCGCGTCAAGACGGTCAAAGTGCGCGCGCTCGACGGCTCGCTCGTCAGTTTGGGTTCGATTGCGAGTTTCACGCTGACGAAAGCTCCTACGAAGATCGAACGGCAGAGCCGCCACCGCATCGTGCGCGTGATCGGGGATATCGATGGAACGACGACGCTCGGCACCGTGCTCGGGCCGGTCGACAAAGCGCTCGCGACGCCTGGTTTCCTGCCGCCCGATACGAAGGCGCTCTCGGCCGGCGACGCCGAGCTCTACCAACAGACGTTCTCGAGCATGGGGCTCGCGCTGCTGACGTCCGTCACGCTCGTCTACATGCTGATGGTCGTGCTCTACGGATCGTTCGTCGAGCCGTTCGTCGTGATGTTCTCGGTTCCGGTTGCGATCATCGGCGCGCTCGTGGGGCTCGCGCTGCGGCACCAGTCGCTCAACTTGTTCTCGCTGATCGCGATGATCATGCTGTTCGGCCTCGTCGCCAAGAACGGCATCCTGCTCGTCGATTACGCGAACCAGATGCGCGCGCGAGGCTTACGCGTGGTCGAAGCGATGACGAAGGCCGCATCGACGCGCTTCCGGCCGATCTTGATGACGACGTGCGCGATGATCTTCGGCATGCTCCCGCTCGCGCTGGGCTTGACCGAAGGCGGCGAAGAGCGGGCGTCGATGGGGACGGTCCTCATCGGCGGCCTCTCGAGTTCGCTCGTTTTGACGCTGATGCTCGTGCCGATCGTCTACTGCACGATCATGGGCGCCTCGGAGCGCCGTGCGGAAAAAAGGAAAAGGAAGGCCGAGCAGGGCCTGCCGGAACTCGTCGCGCCGCGAATCGAAGCGGGGGTATAGGCCGCCGTCACCTAGTACGACCGAGAAACACCGGCAGGGGAAACCCGAGGTCGCCGCCCAACGCGGAAGGGTGCGGCTGACGACGAAGAACCCCGCGAAGTGAGCACGCAGACTCGGGTAGCGCTGGTTACGGGGGCGGCGCGCGGCTTGGCTCGCGGCATCGCTCGGAATCTTGCGGAGAGCGGCTACCGGGTGGCCTTTACGTACAGGCCGGCCGGGACACCGCCGGACGAGACGTTGGCCGCCATCGAACGGGCGGGCCAGGAAGGCTTTGCCTTCCCGGCCGATCACGCCGTGCGCGGGCAAACGCAGGCGGCCGTGGCGGCGGTCCAGGCGCGCTTCGGAAGGCTGGATGCCTTCGTCCACGCCGCGGGTCCGATCGTCGTGCGGCGGTTCGCCGCATCGACCTTCGCCGACTACGAGACGATGCTGGCGGCCAATCTGGGGAGCGCCGTCGAGGGCGCGTTCGCCGTCCTGCCGGGCATGCGCGAACGCGCTTTCGGGCGCCTCGTGTTCTTCGGCATGAACGGTTCTCACGCGACGCTCCCAGCCGCGGGCATGACCTTGTACGGCGCGGCGAAAGCCGCCGTCGTGACGTTCGCACGGGCGCTCGCGCTCGAGGAAGCGCGGCACGGGATCACCGTGAACGCGATCGAGCCGGGCGACATCCGCGATAAGGAGCTCGACCGCTTCGGAGCGAGCAGCGTTCCCGCTGCGAATCCCACGGGCCACGCCGGTTCCTGGGAAGATATCGCGGCCGCCGTCCGCTTCTATCTTTCGGATGATGCCGGTTTCATCAACGGTCAGACGATCGGCGTGAACGGCGGGCTCGTGGAGCCGCACGAGCGATGACGCCGTACGTGTGGGCCGTCGTGATCGTCGCGTTCATCCTGCGAGCCGTGGGCGGATTCATGCTCCCGTTGACCGGCGATGAAGCGTATTATTGGGAGTGGAGCCGGCGGCCGGCGTTCGGTTACGTCGACCACCCGCCCGCGGTCGCGTGGACGATCGCCTCGTTCGGATGGCTCGGGAACAATCCGGGCTTCGTGCGCCTGGGGTTCGTCCTGTGCGGCGCGATCGCGACGTACGCGTTGGCGCGCTGCGCGACGCTGCTCGCGGGCGACCGGCGCGCTGGCGATGCCGCGGCGATCGCGTTCTCGGTCACGCCGCTCGCGTCGATCGCGTTCGGCTCGGCGCAGCCGGACGGTCCGTATCTCATGTTCTGGTGCTTGGCCCTGTGGTTTGCCGCGCGCGCGTTCCGCTCCGGCGAACGGCGCGATTACGCGCTGCTGGGTCTTGCGCTCGGCGGCGTGCTGCTCTCGCGCATGTTCGGGTTCGCGCTCGTCGCCGGGATCGCGGGCTATGCACTCTTGCCCGCGCATCGCCGGTACTGGCGGGAAGGCCTCGCGCTCTCGTTCGGCATCTGCGCGCTGGTCTATTCGCCGTTCGTCATCTGGAACGCGGCGCACGAGTGGGTCACGTTCGCGTTCGCGCTGGTGCACCGCCACGAAGGCGAGCGCTTGATGCAGTCCTCGCTGCGGCACGTGCTCTCGCTGTACGCCGCTCAAGCCGCCGCGTACTCGCCCGGGATCTGGCTCGGTGTCTTGATCCTCGCGCTACGGCCGCGTAACGCCTTCTTGGCTTGGACCGCGCTGCCGCTGCTCGGCACGCTGACGCTGCTCGCGCTTTTCCGCGACGTCGAAATTCACTGGGCCTTCGGCGCGTTCGCTTCGCTCTGCGCGATGATGGGGATCGCCTACGTGCAGTTGGCCGCTCGCCGCCGCATCGTCTGGACCACGATCGCGCTCGTGCCGGCGGCCGTGCTGCTCCCGGCGATCTTCGCGATGGCGTTCGCACCGGTCGCGAGCTACCGGATCATTCAGCGCGAAACGGGCGTGCAGCTTCGCAACGCGGGACCGTTCGAGATGTTCGCCTACCGCCCGCTCGCACGCGATCTCGCGCGGATCGCCCGCGAGCGGCACGCGATCGTGATGACGGACGGATACGGGCTCTCATCCGTGATCGATTTCAACGCGAACGTTCCGGCCGTCGTCATCGGCTACGATTGGCAGGGGCGCGAATCGCACAATTGGTATCCGTCGACCAAGCACGCGCGCCGCGCGCTCTTCGTCGACAATCAACCGCTCGCGGCTCGTCCCGAGTTTGCCTCGCGTTTTGAGCTCGCGTGCGAGCGCGTCGTGGACGGCGGCGCGCACTCGTACCGGTACGGCGCGACGCCGCCGCGCACGTTCTATTTTACGTGGTGCGAATCGCTCGCGCCGGACGGAATAGCGACCTTGCGCTGGGAGAGACCCACGCGCTTGTTCTCGCTCGACGGCCTGCGGCCGCGCGACTGAGCCCTCGGCACGATGCCCGCACTCGACTACATCCCGCTTACGCCGGCCGCCGGGCGAGCCCCGATGACGAGCGAGTTGCGGGCGCTCGCACTCGAGCGGATGCGCGCGCTCGGGTACGCGTACGCCGGCACCGAGTTCTCGCCGCTGGGGAGCGGCTTGCGCTTCGATGTGATCGGCTTGACGAAATACACGCGTCAAGCGCGGATCTTCGAGGTGAAATCGTCGCGCGGCGACGTCCTGGCCGATGCGAAGTGGCGCAGCTATCTTCCGTATTGCACGCACTTCGCGTTCGTCGCGCCGGCCGGGGCGATCCAGCGCTGGGAGCTCGAGCCCGGGGTCGGGCTGATCGAATACGGCGCACCGGCGCTGGAACGGATGTTGCGCGCGCGGCGTTTCGGAGCGACGATCTTTCGCGAGGACGCGCTGCGCGCGACGAGGCCGGCGCGGCGCTTGCGCGAACGCGTCGCTGACGGTCCGTGGTTGGAACTGGTCGAAGCGCTGGCGTTCGGGGGCCGCGACGGCATGCAAGAGCTCGAGTTCGCGGAGGGCGCGGGGATCTGAGATTGCGGGTATCGGAGCTGCGCGCGGCGCTCGCGCTCTGCCTGGGCGTGCTGTCGGCCTGCGGACCGAAGGCCCCAACGCACCCCGTCGTGCCCGCTCCGGCGCTCCCCGGCGCGCGAGCGCCGCGCGTTGTGCGCGCCGCGCGCTGGAGCGGCGCCGAACGGACACGCGCGCAGCGCTCGTTGCGCGCGCTCTTGGACGACCCGGTATTCTCGGATGCCGGGGTCCAGATCGTCACGGCGGACGGCACGGTGCTCTTTTCGCACGGTGCGCGCCGTTCGCTCGTCCCGGCGTCGACGATCAAGCTCGTGGTCGCGGCGGCCGCGCTCGCCGTTTTGGGGCCGCAACGGCGCATCGAAACGCGCGTGCTCGCGCGCGCCGAGCCCCGGGACGGCACGGTTCCCTCACCGCTTTGGCTCGTGGGCGGCGGCGATCCGGCTTTGACGTCGGACGATTTGCGCGGCGCGGCGCACGAACTCGCGGCGCGCGGGATCCGGCGCGTCGAAGGGCCGCTCGTCGTGGACGCGACGCGTTTTTCCGGCGAGGAGACGAACCCCACCTGGTCGCCGGACGACCTGCGCGCAGGCTTTGCGTTTGCCGCGAGCGCGCTCTCGCTCGACGGAGACAGCGTCGATTTTCGCGTGACCCCGACGGTTCCCGGAGCTGCGGCGCGCATCGAAACCGAGCCGCCGAAGAGCGGCGTGCGCGTGCACGGCACGATCGAAACGGTCGGGGCGGGCAGTCCGGCGCAGTTCTTCTTCGAACGCGACGGCGGCGCCGGGCCGCGCGATCGGCGCGGAAGCAACGTCTTTCGGGCCTGGGGCACGGTCGCGGCCGGCGAGACCGAACACGATTGGCAGCCGGTTCTGGATCTTCCGCGTTATGCGGGCCACGCGTTTGCGGCGATGCTCGAAGGGCATCGGATCGCGCTCGGCGGCGGCGTCGAGCTGGGCGCCGCGCCGGGCGATGCGCTCGCGTTGTGGACGCATCGCTCGCCGCCCGTCGAGCGTCTCGTGCACGAGATGCTCTTTGCTTCGGACAATCACACGGCCGAGCAACTGCTGCGTTTACTCGCGGCGGACGGCTTCGGCGCGGCCGGCAGCAGCGACGGCATTCGCATCGAGAAGACGTTGCTCGCGCGTTGGAACGTCCCGAGCGAAGGCGTGCGGATCGTCGACGGCAGCGGCCTTTCGTTCTCGAACCGTCTGACCGCGGCGTCGCTGGCCGCGCTCTTACGCGCGCAATTGTTCGTCCCCGCCGATGAGAGCGTCGTCCCGCTGATGCCCCGTGTCGGAATCGAGGGAACCGTGCGCCGCCGCACGCTGCAGGACGGCGCCGGCCGGGTTCGCGGCAAGAGCGGGCACTTGGAGGGCGTCAACGGCCTCGCCGGGGTCGTCGAGAGCCGGCGCCACGGTCCGATCGTGTTCGCGTTTCTCTCGAACGGAGAACACGCAGGCAGCGATCGGCTCGCGGACCTCGAGGATCTAGCGCTCGATCGCTTGGCGGACTTCTGAGGTTCATCGAAAAGAGACCCGGAATGGAGACGATCGACGCGGCGACTTTTTCCGCCGTCCTTGCCGAGGCGATCGGCGCCGGCGACTACGCCGACGCATTCTACGAGCATCGCACCGCGCGTTCGTTCCGGCTTCAGGACGGCGCGATCCACGAAGCGGGTCTGACGGTCACGAGCGGCGTCGGGATACGCGTGCTCTCCGGCGAACGCGCGGGCTACGCGCACACGGACGACCTCTCGCGCGAGGCGTTGCTGCGCACGGCGCGGATCGCTTCGTACATCGCCCGCGGCGGCTCCTCGCGTGCGGCGAGCGTGGACCTCGGTACGCGGCCGCAACTCGCACCTGATATCTATCACGCGGCCGCCGCCCTCGACGGAAGCGCGTCCGCAGCCTACGTCGATCTGCTCTCGCGCGCCGACGTCGCCGCGCGCGCCTTCGATCCGCGGATCGTCGCGGTCAACGCGTCGATCGCGCAGGAATTGCAGGAGGTCGTGATCGCGACGAGCGAGGGCCGCTACGTGACCGACCGCAGGCCGCTCGTGACGCTCGCGGTGCAGTGCGTCGCGCGCGGCACCGTGCGCGGCAACGGCTTCTCCGCCGACGGCGGGCGCACGAGCCTTGCATATTTCCTCGAGCAGACTCCTGAAGCGATCGCGCGTGAAGCGGCGCGCGTCGCCGCGGTCAACGCGGAGGCGGTCGAGGCGCCCGCGGGCGAATTGCCGGTCGTCGTCGGCGCGGGGAGCGGGGGCGTTCTGCTCCACGAGGCGGTCGGCCACGGTCTCGAAGGGGATTTCAACCGGCAAGGCACCTCGCTCTACAGCGGGCGCATCGGCGAGCGCGTTGCGAGCGAGCTCGTGACGATCTACGACGACGGCAATCTGCCCGAAGAACGCGGCAGCGTCGCGGTCGACGACGAGGGAACGCCCGGCTCCCACAAAGTTCTGGTCGAGAACGGCATCCTGTGCGGTTACATGCACGATCGTCTCAATGCGACCTTGATGGAGTGTTCGTCCACGGGCAGCGGCAGGCGTCAATCGTTTCGCAGCATGCCGCAGCCGCGCATGTGCAACACCTACATGCCCAGCGGCGAATCGACCTACGAAGAGATCATCGGCTCGGTCAAACGCGGGCTGTTCGCGAAGTCGTTTGCGGGTGGACAAGTCGAGATCAGCAAGGGCGATTTCGTCTTCATGCTCGCCGAGGGATACCTGATCGAAGACGGCAAGCTGACGCGTCCGGTGCGCGGCGCAACGCTGATCGGCAACGGTCCCGAGGTCATGACGCGCGTCGTAGCGGTCGGCAACGATAGCCGGCTCGCGGGGCGCTTCTATACCTGCGGCAAGGGCGGGCAGTACGTGCCGGTCGGAGTCGGCCTGCCGACGGTCAAGCTCTCGCATGCGACGGTCGGGGGTTCCGCGCTTGGAGCTTGAGCTCGAAATCGCGGGACGCGCCGTCGAGGCGGCGCTCGCCGCGGGCGCGACGGACGCCGAGGCGACGGTTCACGTATCGGAACGTTTTTCCACCGAAGCGCGCGGCCGCGAGATCGCGAAGCTCGAACAATCGATCGGCCGCGCGCTGACCCTGCGCGTCTTCAAGAACGGCGCGAAAGCGACGCTTGCGACGACCGACCTTTCCGCCGCCACGCTCGGTGCGCTGGCGCGCGAAGTGGTCGATGCGGCGGGGCACGTCGCGATCGACCCGTTCGCCGGCTTGCCCGACGACCTGCCGCCGGCCGCAGAAGGCGCGGACCTCGGGATCCTCGCCGCGGACGTGCGCGAGCGCGCCGTCGAAGCGAAGCTGGACGACGCGCTCGAGTTGGAGCGCCGCATTCGCGAGGTCGACCCGCGCATCGCGAATTCGAGCGGCTCGCGCGTCGCCGATGGGACGACGACGCTGGCACTCGTGAATTCACGCGGTTTTCGAGGCTCGTTTCGGGCTTCGAGCGCGTCGCGCAGCACCGCGCCGATCGCGCAAGACGGTGCCAATCTGCGCGTTGCCGGCTATGGAAGCGCGGCGCGCGGTTATGCCGCGCTCGAATCGGTCGCCTCGATCGCCGAAACGGCGGCGCGGCGGGCGGTGGATCTTTGCGGCGCGCGCCGGCCTGCGACGATGCGCGTGCCGGTCATTTTCGAGCGCGACGTCGCGGCGGCCGTGCTCTCCGACGTGTTCGCTTCCGTGAATGCGGCGCACGTCGCGGTCGGCAACTCGTTTCTGATCGACCGAGTCGGAGAGCGCGTCGGCAGCGACCTCGTGACGATCGTCGACGACGGCCGGCTCGTCGGGGGCCTGGGCACGTCGCCCTTCGATGCCGAGGGCGTCCCGACGCGTCGCACCGTCGTCTTCGACCGCGGCGTGTTGCGCACGTATCTCTTCGACGTCTATTACGGCCGTAAGCTCGGCGCGAAATCGACGGCGAACGCGGCGGGCGGCGGCGTGGGACCGAACAATTTCTTCCTGGAACCGGGCTCGCAGACGCTCGCCGAGCTGATCGCGGGAACGGCGCGCGGCGTTTTTGTCGTCGATACGATCGGCTTCGCAACGGAATACGTCAGCGGAACCTATAGTCGCGGAGCCCGCGGTTTCGCGATCGAGAACGGGGAACTCGCTGGCCCCCTCGACGAGTTCACGATCGCCGGGAACCTGGCGACGATGCTCGCCGCGATCGACGGCGTCGCGAACGATCTGCGGTTCGACGGCGCGATCGTCGCGCCGTCGTTTCGCGTGGCGGAAATGACGGTCTCGGGCCAATAGCGCGGGCGCCCGCCGAGCGTGGACGCTCGACCCGGCGGGGCTTGGGCGCGGCGTTTGCGGCGCGCCTGCGAGGACCTATCATTTTCTGCCGATAACCTAGGGGCATGGCAAGCCCTGCAATTGGTTTTTCCCTCATCATGCGCCTCGAGATGCCGAATACCCCGGGAGCCTTCGCCGAACTCGCTTCCGCGATCGGATCGGCCGGCGGGATCGTCGGCGGCATCGACGTGTGCGCGATCGGCAAGGCGGCGGTGACGCGCGACGTCACGGTCAACGTTCCTTCCGATGCCGTCGCCGCCGCGGTGCGCGCGATCGTCCAAGGCCTTGGCGACGTCAAGGTGATCAGCGTCTCGGATAGCACGTTTCTGGCCCATCAGGGTGGCAAGATTCGCGTCGAAGGGACGGTCCCGGTCAAGACGCGGCACGACCTTTCGACGGTCTACACGCCGGGCGTCGCGCGCGTCTCGATGGCCATCGCCGACGATCCCTCGAAGGCCTATCAATTCACGATCAAGCGCAACACGGTCGCCGTCGTCTCCGACGGCACGGCGGTGCTTGGCCTCGGGGATATCGGTCCATATGGCGCCGCGCCCGTGATGGAAGGCAAAGCGATGCTCTTCAAGCAGTTCGCCGGGATCGACGCGTTCCCGATCTGCTTGGATACAAAGGACGTCGACGAGATCGTCGAGACCGTCGTTCGCATCGCGCCGATCTTCGGGGGCATCAACCTCGAGGACATCTCGGCGCCCCGCTGTTTCGAGATCGAACGGCGCTTGATCGAGCGGCTCGACATTCCCGTGATGCACGACGATCAGCATGGAACCGCCGTCGTGATCCTGGCGGCGCTGATCAATGCGGCGAAAGTCGTCGACAAGCGCATCGAGGACCTCACCGTCGTCGTCGTGGGTTCCGGCGCGGCCGGCACGGCGACGATCAAGATGCTCCTCGCCGCCGGCGTGCACGACGTGATCCCCGTCGACCGCGAGGGCGCGCTCAATCGCGACGACACCTACACGAACTCGCATTGGACGTGGCTCGCGCAGAACACGAATCGCGAGAACCGCCGCGGGAAGCTCGGCGAGGTCTTGCGCGGCGCGGACGTCTTCATCGGCGTCTCGGCGCCCGGCATCCTCAAGCCCGCCGATCTCCAGCTGATGGCGCGCGACCCGATCGTTTTCGCGATGGCCAACCCGACGCCCGAGATCATGCCGGACGTCGCGGCGCCCTACGTCGCGGTGATGGCGACCGGCCGCTCGGACTTTCCCAATCAGGTCAACAACCTGCTCGCGTTCCCCGGCATCTTCCGCGGCGCACTCGATAGCCGTTCGCGAAAGATCACCGAAGGGATGAAGCTTGCGGCCGCTCATGCGATCGCGGAGATCGTCACCGATGCCGAACGTGGCCCGGAGTACGTCATTCCCAGCGTTTTCGATCCGCGCGTCGTCGACGCCGTCGCGAAGGCCGTCGCATCGGAAGCCGCGCGCGAAGGCGTTGGGCGGCGCCTGCTCGCGGTCGACAGCGAGGACATTCCCGTGGGGATCGGCCTTCGGAAATGATCGACAGCTCGGCGGCCCGGGTGCTGATCGTCGAAGATGACGCCGACACGGCGCGCTTCGAGCAGCTCGTTTTGGCGAAGGCCGGCTACGATGCGCGCATCGCGTCGAACGGCTCGGCCGGCTTGCAGCTGATGACGAAATATCACCCGGACGTCGTGCTGTTGGATATCGGCTTGCCCGATATGTCGGGGCTCGACGTGTGCACGGCGATCGCTGAGAGCGCCGATGCGTACATCTTGCTCGTGAGCGGTCACGCGGAGGAAGAGTTCAAGCTGCGGGGCCTCGGTCTCGGGGCCGACGACTACATCACCAAGCCCTTTCTACCGAGCGAGCTGATCGCTCGCATCGGCGCGTTCTTGCGGCGCCGCGATCGGGCTCGCGCGAACGCAAACGGCGCGACGCTCGGCATCGGCGACGCGCGCCTGCTGCGCGATCTGCACGTGCTCGAACGAGGCGAACGGACCACCAGCCTGACGGCGCTCGAATTCCGTTTGCTGTGGTTCTTGGCGGAGGCCGAAGGCAGGTTGCTGACGCGCGCGCAGATCCTCGAGCGCGTCTGGAACGACGTCTCGGGCGTGCCGACGCGCGTCGTCGACGTGCACGTCGCCGCGTTGCGCAAGAAGCTCTCCGAGGTGGGCTCGATCGTGCAGATATCCTCGGTTCGCGGCATCGGGTACCGGCTCGACGCCGCGTGAACGAGCCTCCGGGCGCGATCGTCCTCGACGAACGGGACAAGCGCCCGCTCTACGTTCAGATTGCGGACGGCCTCGCGGCGCAGATCGAGCGCGGTGAGTTCGCCGCAGGGGACCGGTTGCCCGGGATGCGTTCGCTCGCGAAGAGCCTCGGCTGCGGACTGGTCACGGTTTCGCAGGCGTACGAGGCGCTCTCGGCGCGCGGCCGCATCGTCACGCGCGTCGGCAAGGGCTCGTTCGTGGCGCGCGCCGCGGTTGCCGCCGAACCCTTGGCGCGCCGCTGGGAACCGGACCTCGGCGGAGTCACTCGCGCGCGAATGGAGAACGTCCTCGCCCGGCTCGAGCTGGCGAACCGCCCGGGCACGATCTCGCTTGCGACCGGTTACCCGGCGCCCGAGACCTTCCCGCTCGCGGAGTTCGGGCGCTGCGTCCAGCGGACGCTGGCGGACGATCCGCCCGAGACGATGCAGTACGCTTCGGGGAGCGGCGATCCCCAACTGCGCGAGACGCTCGCAAACGCTCTGCGCGCTCGCGGCGTGGAGGTTTCCGCGAACGATCTGATCGTGTGTTCGGGCGCGCAGCAAGCCGTCGACATCGTCGCGGGGACGCTGCTCGAACCGCGCTCGGTCGTGGCGGCCGAGAGCCCGACCTACGCCGCCACGCTCGGCGCGTTCGATGCGCGCGGCGTGACCTACGTCGAGCTTGCGACCGACGACGACGGCGTCCGCGTCGACGACGTCGAGCGCGTCTTCGCCGAGTACCGTCCGCGCTTGCTCTACCTGAACCCGTTCGCGCAGAATCCAATCGGCGGCATTTTGCCCGAGCGCCGCGCGAAGGCGATCGTGGCGCTCGCGCGGCGTTACGACGTCGTGATTCTCGAAGATCAGACCGGCTGGGTCTTCACCTACGACGGGGAGCCCCCCGCGCCGCTCGCGGCGTACGACGTCGACGGGCGCACGATCGTGCTCGAGAGCCTTTCGAAATCGATCTTCCCGGCGCTGCGCGTCGGCTACATCCACGCGCGCGGCGCGCTCCACGCGCCCTTCGCGGCGGCGAAGGAGCGCACGGACTCGTTCACCTCGACGCTGATGCAGCGGTCGCTGCGGCGCTTCATGGAGTCGCCCGCGTATCCCAAGCACTTGCGGTCGGCGCGCGCGCTCTACCGTCGCCGGCGCGACGCGTTCGTCGAAGAGCTGGCGCGCGCCCTGCCGTGGGCGAACGTGCGCCCCCCGGCCGCGGGCTTGACGATGTGGCTTCCCCTCCCGCCGCGCATCTCGACGCAGGCGGCCTTCGACGAATGCGCGCGCGAAGGGGTCCTAGTGATGCCGGCCGACCCGTCGTACCCGACCCGCTCGGGCCCCGCGGCCCTGCGGCTTTCCTTCGGCGATCTGGACGAGGCGACCGCGCGCGAGGGGATCGCGCGACTCTCCCGCGCGCTCGAGCGCTGCGGGGCCCCACCCGCCCTTCGATGAGACTCAGGGTGGCCTAACCCTCCAGTCACCTTGAGCTTGCCGATGGGCAGCTAGGAGCCGTCTGTTTCACCGCGTATGCGGGATGACGTGAGACTCCGCCTCTTGGCCGCGCTTGTCGCTGCGGTCAGCTTGCTCGGCGCGCATCCGCAGCCTCGCCCCACGGCGCGGCCCGTTGCGCTCCTTACCTTCGAGCCGCCGGCGGGAACCCGCCCGGCCGGCGTGCTCGATCCAGCCGATCCGTTCTCGCAGATCCTGCCCTCCGGGCGCTTGGTCATTCCCGAAGGCACCAGCACGCTCGTCGGGACGAACGCGCTGGGTCTCGCGCTGACCCCGGACGGGCGCTATGCGATCGTCGCGAACTGCGACGACCGGCAAAGCGGCGCGATCAGCACGCTCGATCCGCGCGTCCACGGCGGGTATTCGCTCGCGGTCGTCGACGTCGCATCGATGCGGCTCGTCGACCAGTACCGCGCGCCCGATGCGACGTTCTTCGCCGGGATCGTGGCGGTCGCCGACCCGCTCGATCGCGGCCGGACGCTCGTCTTCGCGAGCGGCGGCGCGAACGATGCGGTCCTCGCATTCGATCTGGACGCGGCGGGGCGGCTGGCGCCCGATCCGATCGCCGCGATGATCCCGATGCCGCCCGCCGCGGATGCACGCCTCGCGACCGCCGGCCGCGCGTTCCCCGGGACGCTCGTCCCCTCGCAGAACGGCGCGCGGATCTACGTCATAAACAACATGGCGAACACCGTTGCGACGATCGACACGGCGACGCGCGCGCTCGCCGGCCCAGTGATTCCCGTCGGATACTTCCCCTTCGGCGCAGCGCGTGCCGGAGAGCGGCTGCTCGTTTCGAACGAGGGGCTCGCGGCCTATCGCGCGCTCCCGGCGGCGCTCGGAGCGCCCGAGTTCCGCGGCGCGCGGATCGATCGCGGGCGATCCTCCTCGCTCTCCGTCATTCCGCTCGGGACGGGGGGGATCCCCGACGGGCGCCGCGCGTACGCTCTCGAGATGGATCGGCCGCCCGACGGCCGTGCGACGATCGGCGGCGCGCATCCCACCGCGGTCGTCGCCACGCGCGACGGTCGGCACGCCTTCGTCACGATGACGAACGTCGATCGCATCGCGGTGGTGGGGTTTGATAAGGGCCGCGCGCGCGTCGTCGGTGGGACCGAGCTGCGATTGTTCGACCGCGCGCCCTACGGCACGCAGCCGGTTGCGCTCGCGCTGGGCGCCGACCAGCGGCGGCTCTACGTCGCGCTAGCGGGGCTGAACGCCGTCGCCGTGCTCGACGTGCGCGATCCGGTGCGGCCGCATCGTATCGGCCTGATCCCCACGGGCTGGTCTCCGAGCGCGCTCGCGCTCACCGCGAACGATACGACGCTGCTCGTCGCCAACGCGAAGGGACTGGATCACGAACCCGGATTCACCGGGGACAGCAGCGCGGTCTGGGCGACGCTGCAGAAGATCGAATTGGGCACGCTGGATCTCGGCCGGGTGACGCGCCGGGCACTGACGTACGTGCGCATCGCGCGCAGGGCGACGGCGAACCCGATCGTGCCGCAGGGTTTTTCCGGCGAGGCGAGCCATGCGATCAAGCACGTCGTGTTGATTCTCGAAGAGAGCAAGAGCTACGATGCGATGCTCGGCGATCTCACGGATGCAGCGGGCAAACCGTGGGGCAACGGCGAGCGCACGTTCACGGCGTTCGATGAATCCGTCACGCCGAATCTGCATGCGCTGGCCCGCACGTATGGGCTGGCTACGAATTTTTACGCGGACGCTGAGGAATCGAACGGGGCGCACCAGTTCGCCGCGGGGGGGCTCGCGACGGCGTTCAGCGAGCGAACGCTGCGAATCGAGCGCGGCCGCCTGCCGTTTACGAGCAGCCAAGATCCCGAGGACTATCCGCGAGCCGGCTACATCTTCGATGCGCTCGCGCGTAAGCGCCTGAGCTATCGCGATTACGGCGACCTCGTGCGGCTCTCGGGGTATACCGCGTCGACGGGCAGCGTCGCGGGAGCGAGCGTGCAAGCACCCGGGCTAGGCGGCGTCTATTCGCTCGACGTCCCCGCGCTTGCGGCGCTCGCCGGGCGCATCGACCTCGACTATCCCGGCTGGAGCCCATCGATCCGCGATACGCGGCGCGCGCAAGAGTTCGTCTCCGACTTCTCGCAGCTGGTCGCATCCAACGGCTTCCCCGCCTTCACGCAGATCTGGCTGCCGGGCGATCGCGGTGCCGCCGCGCCCGGACTGCCCTCTCTCGCCGAGCAAGTCAAAGACGGCGACGCCGCGCTCGGGAGCATCGTCGAGTTTCTCACGCATCTTCCGCAATGGAAGGAGACCGCGATCTTCGTCATGCCCGACGATGCGGAGAATTCGCGCGATCACGTTCACGCGCACAGAAGCTACGCGCTCGTCATCTCGCCGTATGCGAAGCCGCACTACCTCGGCGGCCGTCATCTCTCCACGGCGAGCGTCCTGAAGACGGAGGAGGAGCTGCTCGGGCTGCCGCCGCTCTCGCTCGGCGATGCGCTGGCCGCCGACTTACGCGACTTCTTCACGGCGGCGCCGGATGCGGCGCCATATGTCGCGCTAGCAGGCCGGACGAAATAAAGCACTTGGCTGCGCTCGGATAGCTCCCCAAGCAGCACGCGCACCGCACGTATCTTTGCTCGAGTACGGCTAGCCGAACCCGCGGCGTTCGCGTGACTGCGCGTCTGGTCGCCGGATTATCCCCCATACATGGGACTGTATTTTCAACGCCGTTTGGTATCATGGTGATTCCCAGACACGAATCGGCGTCCGCCGTTTCCGATCACTTCATTCGCAAGGGTTGCTGCTGGTGGCTTTCTCGCCGCGCACCGCAATAGCACCGCGCTCGCGCACGGATTCCGCGCGCACGTCGCGTGCCGCCGTACGCGCGTCGCGGCGCAGGCGGGGAAGGCCGCATACAAGCGGGTTTGCCGTGCACATTCCGGGGCAAAACGAGTAATAGGCTGAAATGTGCATGTCGATGCTCGTTGCTGGTAAGGACTTCCGCCGAGTTCAGTACGATCACCGTACCGAGTTCGGCAATGCCTATGTCGACGTTCCATCAGGCCAGGCAGTGCACCACGCCCGAATCATTAACGGGCTTAAGATTCGGGGCGATTCCGAGGCTCGCCCCGTATGTCTGAGATAAGTGCGCAGAGGAAGGCCGACGACGCAGGCTTGCGCACTGCTTTGCAAGAGCAGGAGCAACGCGTTCGTTATCTGTTGCAGAAGACGCTTGAGGCGCAGGAACGGGAGCGCGAGCGAATTTGCTTGGACATCCACGATGGTCTCACGCAAACGCTGACCGCGGCCTTCCAGCAGCTTCAAGTCGTGGTTGCACGATCGAATTTGCCGGACGACGTTCGGGCGAGCGTGAATCGTGCCGGGAGTTGCGTTCGCAAGGCACTTCAGGAGGCCAGAGAGGTCGTCGCCTGCCTGCGGCCGGCGGCGCTCGACGACGTCGGGCTCGTGTCGACAATCCAGCACGAACTGGACGAGCTGCGCGAGAGCCACGGTCTGGCGGTTCATTACGAACTCGCTCCGCTGCACTTTCCCAAGGAAGTGGAGACGGCGCTCTATCGCATCGTTCACGAGGCGATTACAAACGTCGTCAAACATGCAAATGCATCGCGGATCGTGGCCACGCTCCGTCGCGTAGGCGATACGATCCAATGGACCGTGCTCGACGACGGCGCCGGTTTCGATGTCGCCACGCTGATCGGAGAGCGTGCACCGCGGCATTTCGGCGTGCTGAGCATGACCAAGCGTGCGGAACTCCTCGACGGCACGTTGACCGTGGAAAGCGCCCCAGGCAAGGGCACCGCGACGACCGTGATCGTCCCGGCGTCGCTCGCGCTCGGCGCGCCTTCGTTCGTGGCGAGCGAATCCCGGGAGCATTTGCGATGAGCGCAACGCCGCGCATCTCCGTCCTGCTGGTCGATGACCATCTCGTCGTTCGCGAGGGCGTGCGGGCCATGCTCGAGACGTATCCTGCGATCGAGGTCGTCGGCGAGGCGGAGGATGGAAAGAGCGCGATCGCGAGCGTGGAACGGCTGCGGCCGAACGTCGTGTTGATGGACGTGCGCATGCCGGGCATGGGCGGCTTGGATGCGGCGCGTCGCATCAAGGAAGCCTTCGGGGATACCGCCGTCATCATGATGAGCAGCTACGGCGACGATGCGTTCGTGACGAGCGCGGTGTGTGCCGGGGCGGCAGGCTATTTGCTCAAAGATTGCTCGCGCGATCTCTTGTATCATACCGTCACCGCAGTCAGTCAAGGCAACATCGTCGTGAGAGATGCGGTCATCCGGCGCGCGCTTGCGGACGAGGCGCTGGCGCCGGCGAACGCCGCGAAGAAGGCCGGGATCGATCTCACCGAGCGCGAGCGAATGGTGCTCGATCTTTTGGTCGACGGAAAGACGAATCGCGCCATCGGCGACGAGCTCGGTCTTGCTGAAGTGACCGTCAAGAAGCACGTTCAGAGCATCATCGGAAAATTCGCCGCGCGCGATCGCACGCACGTCGCGGTCCTCGCGATGCGCGTCGGAATGGTGGAGTGACGGCATGATTGTATCCGTTCGGATAGCTCGCGCTACCTCGATCGAGTGTTGTTGTGCCGCTGCCGTACGACTACGATGCATCGTAGGGAGGGAAACCTGATGTTCATGGTTTCTCGAATCCCAAGCAGTGGCCTCGGCAGTGTGTCTTGGCCGCCATTTGTCACAGGGAGCTTCGTTAAATAATGGCACAAGTAGAGAAGGCAATCGGCTCATCGAGCCTCGTGGAAGTCGTCGATCGTATCCTGGACAAGGGCCTTGTCATCGATGCATGGGTGCGCGTGTCGCTCGTCGGCATCGAGTTGCTCGCTATCGAGATCCGCGCCGTCGTGGCCTCGGTCGAGACGTATCTCAAGTATGCCGAAGCGATCGGGCTTACGGCATCGGTCGCAGCACCCCAGCCCGTCGCCGCGTAGCGCGAGCGGTAGAGATAGGCTCGACTATATCGAGCTTGAGGGAGGGCGCTGGGGTCTACACGCTGCTCGCGCCCAGAGAGCAGCGTGAAGGCCGCCGGCGCCCCTCTCGCAACGCCGCAACAAGCGGGGGAGATCCAGATGGCAATAGTTGCAGACGTGCGCGCACTGACGGATCGGTTGGAGCAATCGCACGAAGAGCGGTTCCAAGAGATCGCGGCGAGACGACAGGCGATTTCGCAGAAGCTTTCGCGCTTCCAACGCGAGCGGACTCAAGAACAGACGGAGCTGCGAGCGGCGCTCCATACCGAGGTCGTCGCCCGTAGCCGGTCGGTCGCCGATCAGCTTGCCGGTTTCGATCGGGAGCTTGCTGCGACGGCGAAGAAGCAGAACGCGCAGCTCAAGGCCGACGCGGCGGAGAACCGGGCACAGGTCAGCCGGCTCCTTGACGCCTTCCACGTCAATCGCGTGGAGACGGCCGGGATCTGGGGCAATTACTACGCCTTCAGAGCGGTGACGCAAGATGGCCCCAAACCAAGCGTCCAGCATCATTCAACCGCTCTGCAGGACAAGGTCTTCACGTTCCTCGCCGGCCATCCAAACGGCGTGAAGATCCACGACATCGAGCGTCACTTCCACGCATCGCGCGCGGGAGTCGGTCATGCGATCGATGGACTCATCGAGCAGAACCGCGCCCGTAAGGACGACGTTCGCGAAATTTACTTTGCAACTTGATCGCACTCGATAAGAAGAGGAGGGCGCCTTGGCGAGCGTCACGTTGAACGGTAGCGCGCCTGCGGTCGGAGGGAGTTCGGTCATCACGAGCCGGCCACGCGCGGATTTCGTTGAGACCGACTTCATCCGGGCCCTGACCGCACGGGCCCTCACGTATATCCGGGCCGGCTATCCGGTGCATTTCCGCGGACCGTCCGGCTCGGGCAAAACGACCTTGGCGCTGCACGTCGCGCATCACCTGGGCCGGCCGCTGGCGTTGCTGTGCGGTGACGACGAGTTCGGCACATCGGACCTTGTCGGCGGGCGATCCGGCTATCGCCGCCGCAGGGTCGTCGACAACTTCGTCCACTCGGTCCTCAAGACCGAGGAGGACGTGACGCAACAGTGGGTCGACAATCGTTTGACGGTCGCCTGCCGCGAAGGGCTGACGCTGCTTTACGACGAGTTCTCGCGCTCGCGCGCGGAGGCGAACAACGTCCTGCTCGCCGTGTTGGAAGAGAAGCTGCTCATGTTGCCCACGAGCAGGAACGGCGTGCAGTATCTGAAGGTTCACCCCGCGTTCTCCGCGATCTTCACGTCGAATCCCGACGAGTACGTGGGCGTGCACGGCGCGCAGGATGCACTGCTCGACCGGATGATCACGATCGACATGAGCGGCTTCGATCGCGATACGGAGATCGAGATCACTCGAGCGAAGTCCGGCGTTCCCCTCGAGGATGCCGAACGGATCGTCGACGTCGTGCATCACTGGAGGGATGAGTCCGGCCACGTAGGGTCCACGCTGCGCCGCTCCATCATGATCGCCAAGGTCTTGTCGATCTCCGGTGGACGCGCGGTTCCCGGAGAGCCGGCGTTCGAGCAGACGTGCGCTGATGTGCTCGTCAGCGGCGGCTCCGATCGATCTGAAAAGTCGCGGCGGCGCATCCGGGAAACCGGCAGTCCGAAAAGGCGGAAGTAACCATGGGGCAACCTAGCACCATGCACGACGTGCGGTCGTTTCGCGGGCTGCCCCCGTCGATCGGGTTGCGCAGCGAAGTGAGCCGTGCATTGCAACTCCAGCGGCTGGCGGGCGAACGCCGGCGGCTCGTGCGCGAAGTCGAGCTCGCGCGGAAAAGACAGCAAACCGTCGAGGCGCGTTTGCGCGAGGTCGACGGGCAGATCGCCGACCTCGAATCACGGCCGATCGCGCGCCCGATCGCCGGCGGCATCGAAGCCCCGCCTGCCGCGAGTGACCGCCATGCGCTGACGTTGGAGTACTAGAAGATGAGCAGCAAACGGAAGACAAGCGATCCGCGCACGGATCTCGGGCTCGGCGAGATCCTCAAAGGGCTGGGCGGTTTCATCGATCTGCTCGGTGAGCTCGGCGAGGGCAAGGAAATCCGGCGCAGCGGCGAGCTGAGCGGTCCGCGTGAATTGCGCGGCCTCTACGGCGTGTCGATCAAGTCGCTCGGCGGCGTTCCGGTCATCGAGCAGTTCGGCAACATCCGCCCCACGGCACACGGGCCCGAAGTTTCCGAGGTGCGCGAGCCGCTCGTCGACATTTTCGACGAAGCCGATCATGTCTTGGTCGTGGCGGAGCTGCCGGGCGTCACGGACGAAGACATCAAGGTCGAAGTTGAGGGCGACATCCTGACGCTCGAGGCCGCCGGTCGCGAACGGAAATACTCCAAGGAACTCCTGTTGCCGGCGCAGGTCGATGCGTCGAACCTGCAGCGAAGCTTTAAGAATGCCATTCTCGAGGTTCGCCTCGAGAAGAAGAAATGAGTCAACCCGGAGCAAGCGGCGCGGTAGGCGAGCGGGCGGCGCTCGCGCTGCGCGTTGCGGAGGCGCTTCCGAAAGACGTCGGCCGGGCGATCGCGCGCGTCGATCCGGCGGATATCGAGCGTCTCGGTTGCGCGATCGGCGACATCGTGGAGATCGCAGGCAAACGCAACACCACGGCGCGGATCATGCCGGCGTTCCCCGGCGAGCGCGGCAAGGGTCTGGTCCAGATCGACGGGATCATCCGGGAGAACGCGCAGGCGGCGCTCGACGATAGCGTGCAACTCAAGAAGGCGGGCAACCACAGCGCGGCGAGTCTCGCGCTCACGCCGGTCGTCACCGCCAAGGCGCTCGGCGCGCAAGATTCGCGCTACATCGGCACGCTGCTCGAGAACGTGCCGCTCGTGGTGGGCGATCGCGTGCGCGTCGCGCTGTTCGGTTCGCGGGCGGTCGATTTCATCGTCAAGGACACGAGCCCGTCCGGTCCCGTCTACGTCGATCGAGCCACCGTCGTGCGCATCGCCGGAGATGCCACCCTGGGAGGCCGCGCGCCGGGAGTGTCCTACGAGGACGTGGGTGGCCTGGGGAGAGAGATCGCGCGGATTCGCGAGATGATCGAGTTGCCGATGCGCTACCCGGAGGTCTTCGCGCGTCTGGGCATCGAGCCGCCCAAGGGAGTTTTGCTCTACGGGCCGCCCGGGTGCGGCAAGACGCTGATCGCGCGAGCGGTCGCAGCCGAAACCTCCGCGCACTTCGTGCACGTCAACGGTCCGGAGATCATCCACAAGTTCTACGGCGAGTCGGAAGCAAATCTGCGCAAGCTCTTCGATGAGGCGCAGAACCACGCGCCGAGCATCGTCTTCATCGACGAGATCGACGCGATCGCGCCCAAGCGCGAAGCGGTCCAAGGGGAAGTCGAGAAGCGCGTGGTCGCGCAGCTCCTGACCCTGATGGACGGCCTCGAGTCCCGCGGGCACGTCGTCGTCATCGGCGCGACGAACATTCCGGATAGCATCGACCCGGCGCTGCGCCGGCCGGGGCGCTTCGATCGCGAAATCTCGGTCCTCGTCCCCGACAAGGTGGGGCGTCTGGAGATCTTGCAGATTCACACGCGCGGCATGCCGCTCGCGAAGGATGTGGACCTCGAGAAGCTGGCGGCGATCACGCATGGCTTCGTCGGCGCCGATCTCGCCGGGGTGTGCCGCGAAGCCGCGATGAGCTGCTTGCGAAACGCTCTCCCGACGATCGATTTCAAGAACCCGCAGCTTCCCTACGAGGAGCTGCTCAAGCTCGAAATCTCGATGCGGAACTTCACGGATGCGCTCACGGAGACGGAGCCCTCGGCCATTCGCGAGGTCTTCACCGAACTGCCGGACGTGAAGTGGGACGACGTCGGCGGGCTCGACGAGGTGAAGGAAGTCATTCGTGAGATGGTCGCCTGGCCGCTCGCGTATGCCGACCGCTTTGCGTTTGCCAAGGTGAATCCACCGAAAGGGTTGCTCCTGACCGGGCCGCCGGGAACGGGAAAGACGCTCGTGGCGAGGGCGGCCGCGGCGGAGAGCGGCATCAATTTCATCTCGGTCAAGGGGCCCGCGCTGATCTCGAAGTGGGTCGGCGAGTCGGAGAAAGGCATCCGCGAAGTCTTCCACAAGGCCAGGCAAGCCGCGCCGTGCATGGTCTTCTTCGACGAGATCGACGCGCTCGTGCCGCGCCGCGGCGACGGGAGCGGCGGGGGGCACGTTGCGGAACGTGTCGTGGGGCAGTTCCTCGCCGAACTCGACGGCATCGAGGAATTGCGCGGCGTCGTCATTCTCGGCGCGACCAATCGCCCGGACATGATCGATCCCGCGCTGTTGCGCGCCGGGCGCTTCGACGTGATTCTCCCGTTGCACGCCCCGGACCGGGCTGCGCGCCTGTCGATCCTCGGCGTGCACACGCGCGGCCGGCAGTTGAGTGCAGACGTGGACCTCAAGAGCATCGCAGCGAGCACCGAGGGCCTCGTCGGCGCGGATCTCGAGGGGCTTTGCCGGCGTGCGGCGATGCTCGCGATCCGCGAATCGATCGAGCGCGAACCCCAGGCGGCGTTCACGCCGTTCGTCATCGAGCGGCGTCACTTCGAGAACGCGTTCGTGCAGGCGCGCGAAGCGCACGTCGCGGCCCTCCAGGCGGAAGAGGCGGCCCATGGTGAGTGACGAGAAGCTCGCCGCGAGCGAGGCGGGAACGTCCGCGGGCGCGGCCGGCGTTTATGTCTACGGCATCGTTCCCGCAGCCGCGCTCGAAGGGCGCGGTGCGTTCGCCGCGGCCGCGGTCGGCGGGCGCGGCGACGCGGTGCGCGCCGTCCGGGCCGGCGAGCTCGCGGCGATCGTCAGCGACTCTCCGGCAGCTCGCTACGACGTTAGCCGCGAGAACCTCCTGACGCATCAGCGCGTTCTCGAAGAGATCCTCACGTTCAGCGAGGTGATCCCCGCGCAATTCGGATTGATCTCCGCGAGCGACGCGCGTGTCGGCGAGCAGGTTCTTGAAGCGCGGCGCGACGAGCTGCTCGCGATCTTGGCGCATGTCCGCGGGCGAGTCGAGCTCGGGCTCAAGGTGCTTTGGAAACGGGAGCGCGTGTTCGCCGAGATCGTGGCCGCGCGGGACGACATCCGCTCGTTGCGTGACGAGATGGTATCGGGGTCGGGCCACTTCGAGCAGATCCGGCTCGGGCAATTGGTGGAGCAGGCCATGGCCCTGCTGCGCACGCGCGACGCCGAGGAGATCGAGAGCGAGCTTGCACCGCTGTGCGTGGAGATGAAGACGAACGCCCTGCTCACGGACATGATGATCGTCAACGCGGCGTTTCTCGTGGAGAAAGCAAGCGAAGCGCGCTTCGACGCGGCCGTCAACGCGATCGCCGAGCGGAATGCCGAACGGCTGATTCTGAAGTACGTCGGGCCTCTGCCGCCGTTCGATTTCGTCGATCTCGCCTGGGAAAAGGAGAGCTAGCGATGGGATTGGTCACCGATCTCGTGTGTCTGCCGGTTGCGGGACCGGCCCGCGGGCTGCTCTTTGTGTTCGAGAAGATCAAAGAGGCGGTCGACGCGGAGATGTACGACGAAGGCCGCCTCGAGAGCGCGCTGATGCGGCTGAGCTTGCAACTCGATTTGGGCGAGATCTCGGAAGCGGAGTACAGCGAGGCGGAAGCGAGCATCTTGCAGCGCTTGAACGAGATTCGCGAATACAAGGCGTCGCTCTGATGATCGATCGAGTATTGCCGCCCGGGCATGCGTGGTATCTGTACGGAATCGCGAAGGAGAGCGATGTTCGCAGCCGGCTGCCGCTCGCGATCCTCGGCGTGGACGGCGCGACGCTCGTCGGCGCGATCAGTTATGGGGAGTTAAGCGCACTCGTGAGCGCCGTTCCGCTTGCCGATTTCGAAGCGGAGCGCGTGCGCTCGCTCGCGCAAGACGATACGTGGCTCGGGCAGGTCGCCTCCGAGCACGAACGGGTCGTCGAAGGGCTGCAGCAGCGCCTGGGCATCGTGCCCGCGCGGTTGTTCAGCGTCTATGCGAGCGATGACGACATTCTTGCGGCGCTTGCGGAAAGTCAGTCCTCGATCTTACGCATCCTGCAACGGTTGGAGGGCTGCGACGAGTTCGAGGTGCGGCTGACGTTCGATCGGACGCTCCTGCGCAAGAGCCTTTCCCGCTCCGTCCCCCAGATCGCGCAGTTGCTGGAGAAGCGGGCGTCGTCGAGTGCCGGCCGCGCCTATCTCGTGGATCGCCAAATCGCGACCCTCTTGAAGCGTCACGTCGAAGACACGATCGCAGGCGTGAGCGACCAGGCGTACGCGGAACTGCGTTCGCTCGCGGTCGCCGGCGGGGAGCTCTCGCCCCTGCGCCTCACGGACGGCGAAGCGACGCTCGCGATCCTGCGCCGGACATTCTTGGTCCGGCGCGCGCAGCAAGGTGCGTTCTTGGAGATGGTGGAGCGCATCGGTCAACTGCGCCCGGAGATCAAGGTCGAATATAGCGGGCCGTGGCCGCCGTACAATTTCGTCGATCCTGAATCCATCGAAGAGCAAGGGAGCGTGCACCGATGAGCGCCGTTGCAGAGCCGGACGAGGTCACCCTCCTCGATCTGCTCGACCGGGTCCTCGATCGGGGCCTCGTGCTGGCGGGGAATCTGACGATCTCGGTCGCCGGCGTCGACCTGCTCTTCCTCGACCTGCAACTCGTGATTGCGCTGTGCGTAGGGGAGCCGCAATACCGTGGAAACGCTCGACCGTAGCGAACGATACCTGTACGTCTACGCGATCGTTCCGCCGCAGGCCGAGCTGGCGCCCGGCGTGCGCGGCGTGGAGGGTGAGGCGTTGGCTTTGGTCCGCGGCGCAGGCCTTGCGGCCGTCACCGGCGCGGTGAGTCAGGAACGTTGGGAGCATACGGCCAAGCATCTCTTCGCTCACCAAGCCGTCGTCGAGGCGGTACGCCAGCGGAACTCCGCGCTTCCTGCCCGGTTCGGCACGGTACTGCGCGGCGAGACGGCCGTCGTCGAAACGCTCGCACGGCAGCGCGAGCAGTTGCACGAGGACTTGGCGCGCTTGGGCCCCATGGCGGAGTTGGATCTGGCGATCCTGACCACGTCTTCCGTTCTGCGGGACGGCGCAAGCGCGCCGGCGGCAGCTTTGCCTGCAGGGCCGAACATTCGCGGTTCCGGTGCGGGCGCTCGTTACTTGCGCGGGCTGATGCGCGTGCATTTGAAGGCGCAGATTCTCGAAGAGCGCCTCCGCGCGGCGCGGGACGGCATCGACGAGCGCCTCTCTCCCCACGCGCGCGAAGTGCGTTGGTCCGAGCTGGCGAGCGAGCGCATCGCCTGCAGCGCCGCGTATCTCGTGGATCCGGCCGCGGTGCCGGGATTCCGCAGGGCGTTTGCGAGCCTGTGCAGCGAGCGCCCGGAACTCGATCTGGTGCTGAGCGGCCCGTCCGCGCCGTACAGCTTCGTGGCGGAGGACCGTTCGCGAGCCCGCATAGCGGCGAGGGTACAGCGATGAACGTGAATGATGCGACCGATCTCCCCGACACGATCGCGCCGTCGTCCGCGGCGCGGGCCGCGGAGGATCGGCTCGATATCGACCCGGAGCGCGTGGAGCAAGGGCTGGCAAAGCTCGTGCTCACGATCATCGAGTTGTTGCGCCAGTTGCTCGAGCGTCAGGCCATCAAGCGCATCGAAGCGGAGAGCGTGACGGCGGACGAGGTCGAGCGGATGGGCGAGACGTTCATGAACCTCGAGCAAGCGATGATCGAGCTCAAAGAACGGTTCGGTCTGGAAGGCGAGGATTTGAATCTCAACTTGGGACCGCTGGGCAATCTCCTGTGATAACAGGGAGAAGGTAAGGGAACATGCAGAACGCAAGCGACCGGCGCGTCGCCAGTGCAATCCAGACCACGAACTTGGCCGACATCCTCGAGCGCGTGCTCGACAAGGGCATCGTCATCGCCGGGGACATCACCATCTCCCTCGTTCAGGTGGAGTTGTTGAGCATCAAGGTGCGCTTGTTGATCGCATCGGTGGACAAGGCGAAAGAGATGGGGATCAACTGGTGGGAGCGCGACTCGGCGCTGGTTTCGCGCGCCGAAAGTCTCGAGGCCGATAACCTTTTACTCAAAGAAAGACTCGCACGCGTAGAGGAGGCGATTGGAGCCAATGCCTAATCCAGTTCCGAAACCAGGCGAACAGGCCGTCGAATGCGCATTCTGTAGCGGTACGGGTAAGGATCCGTTCGGGCTCCTTTCCGACCTTTCGCGCTGCGAGACGTGCCAGGGCGTCGGCAAGAACATCGTGCACGTGCCGTTCGTGCGCTGCGGCGAATGCCATGGTACCGGCGCGCAGCCGCACAAGCGTCTGACGTGCAGTGCGTGCGGAGGGCGCGGCGTGCAGAGCGTCTCGAAGAACAACCAAGCGTGCCCGGTTTGCAAAGGTACGGGCGTCGATCCGGAAAGCGAGATCGATCTGTCGTGTTCCACCTGTACCGGCAGCGGCAGAGTGACGTTGCATAGCGGTTCGGCTTCGTAACGCCGCCAGCCAGGCGCGATCCCGCGCTGCGGCGTGCGCCCCGCGTGGTTCGAAGGGCGCACGGATTTGTATCCGTCCGGATAGTCCGCAGTACCTCGATCGAGTGTTGTTGAGTTCTCGAGCGCCGGATAGGATGGCGATGGGACCCCAACCAGCGGCTTCGGCAATGCGTCAAGGCCGCTATTCGTCACAGGGAGCTTGGCTGAGAATGGCACAAGTAGAGAAGGCAATCGGCTCGTCGAGCCTCGTGGAAGTCGTCGATCGCATCTTGGACAAGGGCCTCGTCATCGACGCATGGGTGCGCGTGTCGCTGGTCGGCATCGAATTGCTCGCGATCGAAATCCGCGCCGTCGTCGCGTCGGTCGAAACCTACCTCAAGTATGCCGAAGCGATCGGGCTCACGGCATCCGTCGCCGCACCGCAGGCGGCCGCCGCATAGCACGAGCGGCAAAGAGCTCGTCGATCGAGCTCGAGCGAAGGGCGCCGGGGCTTGCATGCCGGTCGTGCGTAGCGATCGGCGGCAAAGACGCCGGCGCCCCCTCGCACTGTTTTTCTTCAATGATTCGGGAGATCGACATGGCAATAGTCGCGGACGTGCGCGCGCTGACCGATCGGTTGGAGCAGGCGCACGATGAACGCTCGCTAGAGATTGCAGCCAGACGGGCGGCGATCGCGCAAAAGCTCGAGCTGCTGGGGCGCGAGCGCCTGCGCGAGGATGCCTCGCTGCGAGAGGCGCTCAGAGAGGACGTGACCGTCCGTAGCCGGGCGGTCGCCACGCTGCTCGCGGGTTTCGGCCGCGAGCTTGCGGCAACGGCACAGCGCCAGCGAACGCTGCTCGAGGCAGAAACGGCACAGAACCGGGCGCAGGTTCGCGGTCTGCTCGGCGGCCTCCACGGCCGACGCAGCGAGACGGCGCGCATCTGGAGCAGCTACACGCGCAGGCGAGCCGGCGTCGCACGCGGAGGGAGCCGGTGATGACGAAACACCGCTTGCCCCCGGACCACGGGTGGTACCTTTACGGGATCGCGAAGCAGACCGATGCCCAGAGCCGCCTGCCCGATGACACGTTCGGCGTCAACGGATCGGCGCCGCTCACCGCGATCGAGTATGGCGAGTTGGCCGCACTCGTCAGCGCCGTTCCGCTCGACGAATTTTCGCAGGAGCGCGTGCGCACGCTGGCCCAGGATGACGCGTGGCTCGGGCGGATAACGTTCGATCACGGCCGGGTCGTCGACGCGTTACAGCGGCGCCTTACGTTGCTCCCCGCGGGGACCTTCAGCGTCTATGCGTCGGACGATGAAATTCGCACGGCGCTGGCGGAACGTCATTCCTCGTTCCTGCACACGTTGCAGAAGTTGGCCGCGGCGGCATCGGGCCGAGTGGCCTTGCTTCGCGCAGCGCAAGCCTGGGACGAACAAGGGCTGATCCACACCGCGATCGACGGATACACGCGGCTCCTGCGGCGCTATCCCGGCAGCATCGAGGGGCGCGAGGCGTTCGATCGGCTCCTTGAACTCGGGCACGTCTTCGAAAACGAGGGGCATTACCACGAGGCTCTCTCGCTCTTCGACCAAGTCGAGAAGTTGGAGAAGCTGACCTACCTCGTGGCGGATAGCGCAACGCAACAAGTTCGACTCGCGTAGTGGAGGTCGTGCGTGGCAATCCAGCCTAACCGGACCCCGAACTCCGCGTACCATGAGGTCGCGTGCGCGTTCTGCCGCGGGACGGGAAAGGATCCATTCGGGGTCCTTTCCCCGCTCTCGCGCTGCGAGATCTGCCACGGCGAGGGCATGATTCTCGTGCGCGCACCATTCGTGCGCTGCGGTGAGTGCCGCGGGACCGCCGTGCAGCCGCAAAAGCGCTTGACCTGCAGCGCCTGCGGCGGACGCGGCGTTCACAGCGTGCCGAAGCGAACCCAAGCCTGCCCGAACTGCCGAGGCTCCGGAATCGCTCGCGCCACCGGCAGCGGCCTCGCCTGCTGCACCTGCAACGGAAGCGGCCGAATCACCCTCGACATCGGTGCAGACCCTTCGACCCCTTCGGCAAGCTCAGGCTGAACGAGTCGCGCACGGGGCGAGGGGGCGCGAGGGGGGTTCTCGTTAACTACTGAGGGTGGTCAGCATAGCGAACGAGATCAAGGGCCCCTTTGTCGAAGATGACGGCGCACGCTTGGCGGCGGCGCTGCTCGTGCGGCCGTCGGCTGCGATCGAACGGGCGAAGCCCGTTCAGGGCGAATCGGGGACGATCTTCGCGCGCGCGCTCGAGCAATTCGCGATCTTCGAAGGCACGCTGCACTACAACGGCGTCCAAACGATCGCGATCGACCAAACGCCCGGCTTGCCGAATGCGAGCGCGGTCGCGGATCTCGCGGTCGTCTTCCCGGGCGGCGCGTTCTTGATGCGGCCCAGCGACGTAGCCCGGCGAACCGAACTCGCGGCCGTCGAAGCGGCGCTGGCGACGGCGGGCGTGCCGATCGTCGGCCGGATCGAAGCGCCCGGATTGCTCGACGGCGGCGACGTGCTGCTCGGCCCGGAAGCGCTGTACCTCGGTGTCAGTGAAGCACGGCCATCGGCCGGGGGAATCCCGACGGGGCGGCGCGGCAACGCCCATGGGCGCGAGCAGCTCGCCGCGTACGCGCGCGGGATCGGGCGGCGCATCGTCGAGGTCGGCGTAGCCGCGGATGCCGTGCGCTTGCGGGCCGTCGCCGCCTTCGTCGATGAGGAAGCGATCCTGTATTCGCCCGGGCTCGTGCAGGGCGCCGCGTTTGCCGGGTTGACGGCGATCGAAGTGCCGCGCGGCGACGATTACGGCGCCGGCGTGCTCGCGCTCGGGCGCGGGCGCGTGATCGGGAACCTCCGTTTCCGCGCGGTCCCCCCGCTGCTGCGCGCCGCGAAGGTCGCCGTCGACGCGATCGACCTGTGGGAGTTCGGCAAGATCGGGACGACGCCGTCGTTGCTCGCGCTCGCGCTGCGGCGAAGCTGAACGTGCGGGCCGCGATCGTTTCCGACGTTCACGGAAACATCCGGGGCCTGGATGCGTGCCTGGCGGACCTCGCCGAGCAGGGCGGCGCCGACGTGATCATCGGTGCGGGCGATTATTGCATGGACGGTCCACGCCCGCGTCAAGTGCTCGAACGCCTAGAGGAAATCGGCGCGCGCTGCGTACGCGGGAACACGGATCGCTACATCGCTGCCGGCGCCGACGCGGACGAGGTGCTCGCCGCAGACGAGGCGGAAGCCTCGGCGTTCGCATGGCAGCGCGAGCAACTCGGCGCAACCTGGCTCGAGCGCCTGCGCGACTTCCCGTTTTCGTTGCGCATCGGCTCCGAAGGGAACGAACTGCTCGTCGTGCATGCAAACCCGCGCAACGATGAAGAACACCTGTGGCCCGACGCCGACGATGGGTTCCTGGTGCGCATGACCGCCGGCGTGCCGGAGCGGACGATCGCCTTCGGGCACTTGCATCTGCCTTACGTTCGCGTTTGGCGCGATCGCATGCTCGTGAACGTGGCCTCGGCAGGTTTGCCGAAAGACGGCGACCCGCGCGTGAGCTATGCGATTTTCACCGAGCGGCCCGGCGGTTGGCAGGTCAAGCACCGGCGCGTTTCGTTCGACGTCGAAGGGGTGGCGCGCCAGATCCGTAAGAGCGGGATGCCCGGCGCCAAGGCGCGCGAACGAGTGCTGTTGCGCCATCGGTACAAGGAGCTCGGTGAACGGATCCCCTGATGCGATCTCGATTTCGCATCTGACGAAGCGCTACGGCACGTTCACGGCCGTCGACGATCTTTCGCTGCGCGTTCGCGCCGGCGAGTTCTTCGGTCTGCTCGGACCGAACGGCGCGGGGAAGACGACGACGATCAACGCGATCGTGGGTCTCGCGCGCCCCTCGGCCGGCCGGATCGCGGTCTTCGGTTCGGACACGCAGACGGACTGGCGCGCAGCCCGGAAGCTCGTCGGGCTCGCGCCGCAGGAATACAACTTCGATCGCTATCTTTCGATCCGCGACGTGCTGATCTACCAGGCCGGATATTTCGGCATGCAAGGGGCCGCGGTCAATCGGCGCGCCGACGAGCTGCTCGAGCGCTTCGGGCTGAGCGCCAAGGCGCACGAGACCTACGTCAAGATCTCAGGCGGGATGAAGCGCAGGCTGACGCTTGCGCGTGCGCTGATCCACCAGCCGCGTCTGTTGATCCTCGATGAGCCGACCGCCGGGGTCGATGTGGAACTGCGTATCGAGCTGTGGGCGTTCTTGCGCGAGCTCAACGCGGGCGGCATGACGATCGTGCTCACGACGCATTATCTCGAGGAAGCCGAGGAGCTCTGCCGCACGATCGGGATCATCGAAGGGGGCCGGCTCGTCGCTTTCGACACGACGGAACAGTTGCTCTCCGGCAGGGGCGGCAGCACGTTGCGCGTCACGCTCGATCGCGCGTTCGTTCGATGTAGCGGCGAACTCGAGGAACTCGGCGCCAAGCCCGACGAGGATGCGCCGGGGGTCGCCCGGTTCGACGGGCTCAAGGCGGAACGCATCTCGAACGCGCTCGCGGCGCTCGAGAGCGCAGGCTACCGCGTCGTCGACGTCGACTACCGCCGCGCGAACCTGCAAGACGTATTCCTGGAGTTGACGCGCCGGTGAACGGGCCGAACGTCGTCGGATTCTGGACGCTGGTCAAGCGCGAGCTCATGCGCACGTACAAGGTGATCAATCAGGTCGTTTGGCCGCCCGTGATCACGACCGTGCTCTACGTCGTGGTCTTCGGGCTCTCGCTGGGCAGCCGAATCAAGCCGGCCGGCGGCGTCACTTACGCGGCGTTCCTGATTCCGGGGCTGATCATGCTGCAGGTGATCGACGCGACGTACGGCGAGAGCAGCAGCTCCGTCTTTCAGGGCCGTTTGATGAACTCGATTCAGGAGATGCTGATCGCGCCACTCTCGGCGCTCGAGCTCGTCAGCGGCTTTATCGTGGCCTCGGCCGTGCGCGCGCTCTTCATCGCGGGGCTCGTGCTCGCGGTCGGGATCCTGTTCGCGCAGACCTGGCCGCAGAATTGGTTCCTGTTCGTGGGCGTGACGCTGCTGGTCGCCGTGCTGTTCGGGGCGATCGGCATCGTCTTCGGCCTGCTGGCCGAGAAGTTCGACCACATCGCGATTTTCACGACGTTCGTGATCACGCCGCTCGTGTTCGTGGGCGGCGTCTTCACGTCGGCGCAACAGTTGCCGCCCGCCGTCCGCGCGGTCTCCGCGTTCAATCCGATGATGTATATGATCGATGCGTTCCGCTACGCCTTCATCGGCACGGGCGACGTGCCGCTGGGGCGCTCTCTCGCAATCGTCTCGGTGCTCACCGCCCTGGCGCTCGCCGCCGCGCTGCGCATGACGGCGGTCGGCTACAAGCTCCGCGTCTGACCCCTCGGCAAGCTCAGGGTGCGCAGCTTGTCGAAGGATGCGCCGGATGTGGTCGCTCTAGTGGCCGGTGCCTTTGGCCGCTCGGGTCAGGTAGATTGCTAGGGCGATGAGCGCGATGCCCAGTGCGAGCATCAAGAGATCGAGCGACGTGTGGATTTGTTGCTCCAACGCGTATTCGAAATACTTGACGATCAGGATCAGGAAGATCACTTTCGCAAGGCGATCCTTGAGATCGTCGAGCGAGCGGACGAGCAGGATCCGCTCCGCAAACGCGGAGTTCTCGGCCGCCTCGATCTTGCTCACGAAGAGCTCGTAGAGACCGAGCGCGAAGATGAGCAGGATCGTCGCGAACAGGTACGCATCGATGATTCCCGCGACGTCCGCGACGGTCCGATTGTAGAGACGGTGGCGCTCCGCCTCCGCGAGCGCGGGATTGACGTAGTCCACCGCGGCCTGCGGCAACCGCACGACATCGACGGTGGCGATGAAGAACATCGCCACCGAGGCGAACAGGCACGCGATCACGGCGACGACGACGATGAAGCGCGTGTTCCAGAGGAACTTTTCGAAGACTCTCTCGATCATGCGTCCATTTCAGAAGAAGGGATTGTGCGCTTTTTCCAAGGCGACCGTCGACGGCGGGCCGTGCCCGGGCATCAGGACGACGTCGTCCGGAAGCGTGAAGATTTTCGTGCGGACGCTCTCGAGAATGTCGCGATAGGTGCTCAGGTCGCCGTACGCGCCCCCGACGCTCCCCGCGAAGAGCGTATCCCCGGTGAAGAGCGTCGAGCGAAACAAATACGACGAGGAGCCGTCAGTGTGCCCGGGCGTGTGGAGCATCCGGATCTCGGCGCCCTCCCCGAACGGCAGCGCCGCGTTGTCGACCAGCGGAAGGGCCTTGCGCGTGTAGGCGCCGAGCGCGGCGACGTCGTCTTTATGCATGACGATCTGAGCGCCTGGGAACGCGTGCGCGATATCGGCGGTCGCGTCGCAATGATCGGCGTGTTTGTGCGTGATCAGGATGTAGCGCAGCGCATACGGCCCCTCGCGGATTGCGTCGAGGATGGTCTTCGCGATCCCCGCCGGATCGATGAGCGCCGCGGTCCGGTTCTCCTCCAAGAAGAAAAGGTATCCGTTGGAGGGGTGCGGATCGTGCGGGTGATGCCGCACGTCGCCCGGCAGCGCGACGTGCGGATGCCAGCGCCGTGCGGCGGAATCGGCGAGTTTTCCGGGGTCGAGCGCGAGCGCGCGCGCGAGCGTACGCGTGGTCGCCTCGTCGGGGACGCCCTCGCCCTTCGACCAGCGGTTGATCGCGGCGGCGTCGAGCCCTGTTCGCTCGGCGATAACGGTGGGCCCCTCGCCCGTCCCGCGCATCGCCTTTCGCAGGACGTCGCAAAAGTCGTCCTCGAGGGCAAAGTCGCTCGGGTTCATGCGGCGTTGCTTCGGTATTGGGCCGGTCCTCACCCAGCGGCGCAACCGGGAGGGCTACACCTGCGGTCGAAGCGGGCGATATGGAACGAGTGATCATCATCGGTTCGGGCCCCGCCGGCCTCACGGCGGCGATTTACGCCGCGCGCGCGAATCTCGCGCCGCGCGTCTTCGGCGGCCACATGTACGGCGGGCAGTTGATGCTCACGACGGAGGTCGAGAATTTCCCGGGATTTCCCGAGGGCATCATGGGTCCCGAGTTGATGGAGGCGTTTCGCGCCCAGGCCGAGCGCTTCGGCGCAAAGATCGAGAACGTCGACGTCACGCGCGTGGACTTTTCGCAGCGCCCGCTGCGCGTGTGGGACGCCGAGGGCGAACATACCGCCGATGCCGTCATCGTCGCGACCGGCGCCAGCGCTCGCTGGCTCGATGTGCCGGGTGAAGCCCGGCTGCGCGGCCGCGGCGTCTCGACCTGCGCGACGTGCGACGGTGCGTTCTTCCGCGAAAAGGAGATCGTCGTGATCGGCGGCGGCGATTCCGCGATGGAGGAGGCGATCTTCCTCACGCGCTTCGGCAAACACGTGACGGTGATCCACCGGCGCGAGCGTTTGCGCGCGAGCAAGATCATGGCCGACCGCGCGCTCGCGCACCCGAAGATCTCCTTCGTGTGGGATACGGCCGTGGAGGAAATGCACGGCGAACATCACCTCGAGCGCTTGACGTTGCGCAACGTCGTGACCGGAGAACGCAGCGACTTCGCTGCCGACGCGATCTTCATCGCGATCGGGCACGATCCCAACACCGCGATCTTCCGCGATCAGCTGGCGCTCGATCCGCAGGGCTACATCCGCTCGCCGGACGGCGTGCACACGGACGTGCCGGGCGTGTTCGTCGCGGGCGACGTGTACGACATCCGCTACAAACAGGCGGTCACGGCGGCGGGGATGGGTTGCAAGGCCGCGCTCGAGGTCGAGAAATATCTCGAAACGCTCGAAGCGCACGCCGAAGTGCGCGCTTAGGCGGTTTGCGTGATTCCGGCGATGATCTCGTCCGTCGTCGGAGTGCCGCGCTGGTAATAGACGATCGCGCCGTCCTTGTTGATGCCGACCACGGTGCGCTTGATCAGGCGCAGCGGTCCGAAGCCGAGCACGCAGCCGTATTCCGTTGAGATCTTGAAATCCCGGTCGACGAGCAGGCGCACGCTGAGCCTGTTCTGCGCGATGAAGCGCCAATGCGATTCGGCGTCGGCGTTGTTGACGCCGAACACCGTGATCCCCGCAGCGTCGTATTTCTCATAGTCGTCGCGGACGGCGCAGAGCTGTTTCGTGCAGCCCGGCGTGCTGTCGCCTGGGTAAAAGATGAGGACGACCGGCCCCTTCGCGAGGGTATCGCGCAACCGGATCGAGTGTCCGCGCTCACTCGTCGTGTTGAAATCCGGTGCTACGTCTCCGACTCCGATCATGCCATCTCCCCTGGTGTGCTCGCCATCCTTAGATCATCGGCATCCGGCGTGCCGCGTTACAGTCGGCGGCCGCTTCGTCAGCCCACGATCTGCGCGAAGGCCCTGTCGATCTCGGGATAGAGGAACGTATAGCCCTGGGCGCTGGTGCGCTCGGGCAGCACGCGCTGCCCCCTCGTCACGATGATCGCCCCTTCGCCGAAAACGAGATTCATCGTGAACTCGGGGATGGGGAAGAATGCGGGCCGATTGACCGCGTGCGCGAGCGCGGCGGTGAAGTCGCGATTGCGCAGCGGATGCGGCGCGGTCGCGTTCAGCACGCCCCCGACGCGGTCGATCGCGGCGAGATAGATTCCGACGATGTCGTCGATGTGGATCCAGGAGTACCACTGATTGCCGCCGGCGACGTGACCGCCGCCGCCGAGCTTGAACACCGGCAAGAGCCGCGTCAGCGCGCCGCCGTCCGCTCCGATGACCAGGCCCGTGCGCACGATCGCGACGCGCATGCCCGCAGCCGCGGCCCGTTCGGCCTCGGCTTCCCACTCGATGCACACGCCGGCGAGAAAATCGCTCCCGGGAGCGCTCGACTCCGTGAACGTCGCCGTTTCGCTCGTTCCGTAGTAGCCGATCGCCGAGGCTGAGACGTACGCCTTGGGAGGCGCCGGCAGCGTCGCCAGAACGGCGATCAGTTTCCGCGGAGCGTCGACGCGGCTGCTGCGGATCAGTGCCTTGGCCCCTTCCGTCCAGCGCTGGGCGACCGGTTCCCCCGCCAAGTTCACCACGGCATCGGCGCCCGCGCAGGACCGCCCGGCTTCTTCGGGGTCACGCAACGAGAGGGGGATCACCTCGTCGGCGCGTTTCTGCAGTGCCTCCACCAGGTGCCGCCCGATGAAACCGGAGGCACCGATCACGGCGACGCGCACTATCCCCGCTTGCCCATACCATTTCTATTCCCGCGAATGCGGGCCAAACATGCAGTGAGGCGGGGCGCCGGCTCTCGCCGGCTCCACCGCCGCTGCTCGTTACGTCACTTCGCGGGCGCTACCGTTGCGGCCGCATCGGGAGCGGGTGACTCCTTGCTCTTGTGGTGGTGTTTCTTTGTGCCGGGCGCCTCGGTCGCCGAGGCGTCGGGGGCCGGTGTCGCCTCACTCTTGTGATGGTGTTTCTTCTTGCCGGGAGCGGTGGTCGCGGTCGCGTCCGGAAGCGCTGCTCCCGGTGCCGGTGTGGCGCCCTTGTGGTGACGCTTTGTCGCGGCGGGGGTCACGCTGGCCGCCGGAACCGGGGCGGCCGTGGCGGTCGCCGCCGGGGCGAACAGACCCTTGAAGCCGCGCTTCGCAGCCGGGGTGGCGGTCGCGGCCGCTCCGGCCGGGCCCGCGGCCGCGCCGCCGGCCTTCGAACCTTGCTTGGAGAGTTTCCCGCCTTCCGCGGTCGCCGCGGATTGGCACTCGTATTTGCCTTTCTTGGTCGTGCCGAAATACCGGTCGCCCTTGACGTGGAACACCTTCGTCTCGGTGTTCAGCCACACGACCGGGTCGTTTGCCGGGCAAATGGGCTGGGTCGCGGTGCCCGCCGCCGTCTGTGCCAAGGCCGGGACGCTCGCGGCGGCAAGCGCCGCGGCGAACGCGAATGAAAGAAGATTACGCATGGTTCTCCCACTTGAAGAGTGTAGCGATGCCGATGTGTGCAACGTTCCTTCGCTGCAGGATGTTAGCGAGCCGCCCGGCTCGCCCCACCCCCCGCAACCTTCGCACACCGCTGCGCGTCATTTTGGAGCAAGGATGTGTAGACGCTTAGGCTCGCCGGAGGGAATGGAGCGCACGATTGGGAGCTAGCGCGGCGCGCCGGCCAGGGGAATGGAACCTGCGGGCGCTCTCGTTCGTCGCCGTCGCGCACGGCGTCAGCGACTTCTTCGCGGGGATGATTCCGCTGGTGATCTACTTCGTGATCGCCCGCGACCAACTCTCGCCGGTCTATCAAGGCCTGCTCGGGTTCCTCTGGTACTTCACGAGTTCGATCGTCCAGCCGTTCTTCGGTGCCTATGCCGATCGCCACGGCCGCTGGTGGTTTCTGCCGAGCGCGATCCTGTTGACCGTCACGAGCCTTTCGCTCGCGGGCTCGGTCCACTCGCTCGCGTTGCTGGCGCTCTGCATCGTCGTCGGCGGGCTGGGCTCCGCGGTGATGCATCCCGAGGCCGGCAAGTATTCCGCGATGCTCAGCGGGACGCGCAAGGCCGGCGGCATCTCGATCTTCCAGATCGGCGGGCAGTTCGGCTTCGCCCTGGGGCCGATCGTGATCGCGCCGCTGCTCGCGCATTTCGGCGGCGCGGGCGCGCTCTATCTGCTCCCGCCGATGGTGCTCGTCGCCTGCGCGATCTTCGCGCTGATGCCGCGGGTCGATCGCGCGGCGTACGGCGGCGCGCGGCCGGAATTCACAGCGCCCGTCGTGCACGAGCGCGTCGACCGCTTCGGACTGACGCTCATCATCGTGAGCACGGCGCTGCGGCAGTTCGTCACCGGCGCGTTCATGACGTTTCTGCCGAACGTGCTCGCCGCGCGCGGCTTCACGCTGACGCAATCGGGCGAACTCGTCAGCGCCTTCCTGATGGTCTCGGTCGCCGGCCTGTACGCCGGCGGCGCGCTCGCCGACCGCTTCGGGGCGCTGCGCGTCTGCGTCGCCAGCCTCTGCGGAGCGGTCCCGCTGCTGGTGCTGTTCTTCTTGTTTCCCGGTTCGCTCGGGATCGCGTGCCTGCTCGGCGGCAGCGTCTTGCTCGCAATGCAGAACGCGCCGGGCGTCGCGCTCGTCCAGGGGATGCTGCCGCGCAATCTCGGGATGGCGCTGGGCCTGATGAACGGCGTCGCGTTCGGCGTAGGCTCGATGTTCGTCGCGCTGACGGGGTTCGTCGGCGTTCGCATCGGCTTCGATGCCGCGCTCGTGCAGGTCAGCTACGTGCCGCTGCTCGCGGCGCTCTCGATGCTGGCGGTCGGAAAACGCTCGGCCGAGCGCAAAGCCGCGGCCCGCAGCTCCAACTAAGACGGGAGGTCGTCCATGACGTTGCCCAGACGCAAACTCGGCACGCAGGGGCTCGAAGTGTCCGCGATCGGCCTGGGCTGCATGGGCATGAGCCAGTCGTACGGTCCGGCCGATGAAAGCGAATCGATCGCTACGCTCCATCGCGCGATCGAGCTCGGCTGCACGTTCCTCGACACGGCCGAAGTCTACGGTCCGTTCACGAACGAGGCGCTGCTCGGCCGGGCGCTCGCGGGCCGGCGCGACGAGGTGACGATCGCCACGAAGTTCGGCTTTCGGATCGAAGGCGGAAAGCAGGCCGGCATCGAGCGCACGAGCCGCCCCGCAGACATCCGCGCCGCCGTGGAGGGCTCGCTGCGCCGCCTGAACACCGATCGGATCGACCTGCTCTACCAGCACCGCGTCGATCCGGCCGTCCCGATCGAGGAGGTCGCGGGGACCGTCGGGGAGCTGATCGCACAAGGCAAGGTCCGGTTTTTCGGGCTCTCGGAGGCCGGCGTCGCGAACATCCGCCGCGCCCATGCCGTTCATCCGGTCTCGGCGGTTCAAAGCGAATATTCCCTGTGGGAGCGGAACTTGGAGCCGGACGTGATCCCGGCCTTACGCGAGCTGGGAATCGGCCTCGTGCCGTTCTCTCCGCTCGGCCGGGGTTTCCTGACCGGCGAGGTAAAGCGCGCCGAGGAGTATCCCGAGACGGATTTTCGCCATAACGATCCGCGCTATCAGGGTGCCAATTACGACGCCAACGTGCAGGCGGCGCGGATCGTCGGGGAAATCGCCGCGGCGCTGCAGGCCAAGCCCGGACAGATCGCACTCGCTTGGCTCTTACACAAGGGCCAGGACATCGTCCCGATCCCGGGCACCAAGCGCCGCACGTACCTCGAAGAGAACGTGGCGGCCGCGGCGATCCGGCTGGATCCCGCCCGGATGGAGGCGCTCGATGGCGCGTTGGCGCCGGGGAACGTCTCGGGGAAGCGCTACAGCGACCGCATGATGGCCACGATCGATCGCTGATTGGCCGTCCTAGATTCCGCCGACGAAGCGGCCGGGCGCGAGCGTTCCGTTGGGGTCGAAGCGGCGTTTGAGCGCGCGCATTTGCGCGAGTGCGGCGGGCGGAGCGCCCCAGACGGCGAGGCGCTCGCGCACACCGTCGGGCGCCGAGATGACGGTCGCGCGCGGGCTCGCGTCGTGCAGTGCTTCGTCGAACGGGACGATCGCGGCGTCGAGAACATCGGCGTCCTCCCCGACGATCCGCGCGATCAGGTCGCCGGTGCGCACGTCGCAGATCGACTCGTAGGCGAGCCCGTGCCGTTGGGCGAGCAGACCCACGGCGCGCTCGCGCAGCAGCGCGTCGCTCGGCAACCCGCCGATGCGGTACGTCACCGACGCGCCGAACGGCTCGATATAGGCGTCGATCGCGCGTTGCAGCACTTCGCCCGCGCCGCGGTCGATCAGCGTCGTCTCCGGGACGCCCGCAGCCCCGAGCGCCGAGCGCACGTCCCGGGTGGCGCGCTCGACGGCGCGTTCGGACCCCTCGAAGAACAACAGGATCCGGCCGTCGATGCCGTCGTGTCCGTCGATCTCGCCCGCGAAGCCGCCGATGACGAGCGCGGCCGCCGGTTCGAGTTCGAGCGCCAAGACGTGGGCGACCGCGCGTTCGCGCGTGCCCTCGGGGAGCGCTGCGAGCGCGACGCGCTGCAACGCCGGGAGGGGTTTGGTCTTGAAGTTCGTGCGCACGAGCACCGCGAGGGTGCCGAGCGAGCCCGCGTAGAGGCGGCTGAGGTCGTAGCCGGTCGAGTTCTTGACGACCATGCCGCCCGCTTTCGCGATCGTGCCGTCGGCGAGCACCGCGGTCGTGCCGATCAGCAGATCGCGCGGACGGCCGTGGGTCGCGCGACGCGGTCCGAGCCAACCGGAGGCGATCGTTCCGCCGACCGTGCTGACGGCGCGGCGCGGGGCGTCGAGCGGAACGAACTGGCGATCCTTCGCGAGCGTCCGCTCGAGCGCGCCGACCGTCATCCCCGCTTCGACTGCGATCGTCAGGTCGCGGTATTCGTAGGCGAGCGTTCGGTCGAGCGCGCCGAGACCGATCGCGACGTCATACCGCGCGGGCGCGTTGCCGAAACCTTGCAGCGTCCCGCCGCCGAAGACCACGACCGCTTCGCCGGCGGCGTCGCACGAACGCAGCGTCTCCGCAAGCTCCGCGGGCGAGGCGGGAAAGACGATGCGCGACGGCACGCGTCCGCCGAGCGCATACTCCGCCGGATCGGGCAGCTTGAGCTTCATTCGGCGTTCACCGGCGCCGCGGGTGCCGCGGGTGCGGCGCCGAGCCCCGTGCGGACCTCGGCGCAGACGGCGCCGCTCGGGAAGATCTTGTCGGGATTGAAGAGCCGCTCGGGATCGAAGACGTCGCGCACCCGCCCCATCGTCGCGAGGTCGGCGCTCGAGAAGACCTTCGAGAGCGATTCACGCTTTTCGAAGCCGATGCCGTGCTCGCCGGAGATCGTTCCGCCCAGCGCAATGCAGGCCGTCAGAATGTCGGTCCCCGCCGCGAAGACCGCCTCGATCTGCTTGCGCTCGCGGCGATCGAACAGCAAGAGCGGGTGCAGGTTGCCGTCGCCGGCATGGAAGACGTTGCCGACCGCGAGGCCGTGTTCGCGAGAGATCGCATCGACCGCGCGGACGGCCTCGGGCAGCTTCGTGCGCGGCACCGTCGCATCTTGGATGTAATAGTTCGGCGCGATGCGGCCGATCGCGCCCGCGGCGCCCTTTCGCGAGGCCCACAGCGCTTCGCGTTCCTTCGCGTCGCGCGCGCTGCGCCACGAGAGCGAGCCGCTGCGCTTGGCGATCGTCGCGATCGCGGCCTCCGAGGCGGCCATGTCCTCGGCCGCACCCGCGATCTCGACCAGCAGCACGGCGCCGGCATCCGTCGGGTAGCCCGCATGGTAATGCGCTTCGACCGCTTGCGTGATCACGCGATCCATGATCTCGAGCGCGGTCGGAACGATCCCCGCGCCGACGATCGCGGAGACCGCCTCGGAGGCGGCGTCGATCTCACCGAACGCCGCGACGCACACGCGCGTCGCGGCGGGCAGCCGCATCAGGCGCAGGTCGACGGCGGTGATGACGCCGAGCGTCCCTTCGCTGCCGACGAACGCGGCTGACAAGTCGTAGCCGGCGTCTTCGCTGGAAACGTGCTGCACCTGGCCTGCGGAATCGACGAACTCGACGCCGAGCACGTGGTTGATCATCGAACCGTAGGAGAGCGCGTGCGGGCCGCCCGCGTTCGTCGCGGTGTTTCCGCCGAGCGTCGAGATCTTTTGACTCGAGGGGTCGGGCCCGAAGAAGAGGCCGAGCGGCTGCATCGCCGCCGACAGCGCGAGGTTCGCCGTTCCCGGCTGCACGCGCGCGCGGCGGTTCGCCGGATCGAACGAGAGGATGCGGTTCATCCGCGCAAAGGAGATCACGATCCCGCCGTGCACGGGCACGGCCCCGCCGCAAAGCCCCGTCCCCGCGCCGCGCGGAACGATCGGCTCGCGAAAATCGCGCGCGATGCGGACGATCGCGCTGACGTCCTTCGCGTCGCGCGGGATGACCGCGACGCTCGGCATCTCCTCTTCGCTGAACGCGTCGTAGGCGTAGGCGGCGAGATCTTCAGGCTCCGTCTTCACCGCGTCGCGGCCGATCGCGTCGATGAGACGAGCCACGAGCGCCGCGCGTCTTCGCGAATCAGCCGTCATCGAGCGTTCTTTGCGAGGGCGCGCGCCGTTCCTGGACCGCGCGCTGCCGAGCGCGGCGCTGCGGCGTTCACGGGTAGAGCAAAAAGCGCGCGCGCAGCGCGCGGAAGCTCTGCGTTTGGGGTTCCCACGAGCGCAGGATCTGCTCGGGCGTCGAGCCGGCGGCCAGGCCCAGGCGAAGCGCGTCGGTCCCCCAGTCGCGGTCGAGCGCATCCGCATGGACGGCGAGCAGGCCGGGGGCCACGGCGCGGACGGCGCAGAGGAGTTCGACGGCCGTGCGCACCGCGCGGTACGTTCGCGGGTTCGTGACGATCAGCTCGACGCCGCCGAGCTGCTTTCCGCTCCAGAAGCCGGAGAGCGGCGTCCACGACGCGGCGCGGAAGAAGACCCCGGGGATCGGGCGCGCGTTCAAATAGTCCGCCAGCCGCGCCCCGTCGAGTCCGTATGCGCCCGCATACTTGAACGGCTTCGTGAAGCCGACGCCGTTGTTGATCCCCGCTTCGTCGATCGGGCCCGTGGCCGGATAGACGAGCGTCGTGTCCCATTCGGGGATGTTCGGCGAGGTTTGAACCCACGCGAGCCCCGTCGCCGGCCAGAACATGTCGCGTTGCCAGCCGCGCATCTTGATCACGCGCAGCTGCGCGCCGATGCCGAACTCGTCGTCGAACAGGCGCGCGAGTTCGCCGACGGTCATCCCGTGCCGCAACGCGATCGGGTACAGCCCGACGAACGATTTGAAACGCGGATCGAGGACGGGCCCTTCGACGATCTCGCCGCCGAGCGGGTTGGGCCGATCGAGGATCCAGACTTCCTTGTGGAACTCCTTGGCGGCTTCGAGCACGTAGGCCATCGTCGAAACGTACGTATAGGCGCGGTCACCGACGTCTTGGATGTCGAAGAGCAGGACGTCGACGCCGTCGAGCATCTCGGCCGTCGGGTGGCGCGTCTTTCCGTAGAGGCTGTAGACCGGCAGCCCGCTGCGCGCGTCGACGTACGACGAGACGTTCGCGCCCGCCGGTTGATCGCCGCGCAAGCCGTGTTCGGGCGAATAGATCGCCTTCACGCAGATCTGCGGATTGCGGCGCGCCGCATCGACGATCGATTCGAGCTGCGAGGTGACGCCGGTCTGATTCGTGACGATGCCGACGCAGCGGCCCCGCAACTCGCGCCAGGCCTCTTGCAGAAAGACCTCGTCGCCGAGCATGACGGCGGCCGGCGGGATCGGCGCGGCGCTTACGGGCCGGGGGCCGGGCGCTCCGCCGAGCAATGCGCCCAGCAACCCGGCGAGCGCCAGCAGCGGCGCAAACGCGCACGCGGCGCGGCGGGCGTCGCGTCGCGGCGCGTTCCCTTGATGCTGCACTCGGCTAGCGGCCGAAGCGTCCGGTCAGCGTCGCCGTTCCGAGGACGTGTCCGCGGATCGCGAAGCGCAACAGCGCGATCGTCGTCTTGGAATCGAGATCGAGCTTCGGCAGGTCGAGCGCGTACAGCGTGAACAGGTAGTGATGCGGCGTGTCTCCGGGCGGCGGAGCGGCGCCGCCGTAGGCACTCGTGCCGAAGTCCGTGTATCCCAGCGTTATCCCGTGCGTGTTGCCTTCGGCGCCCGCATTTTCAGGCAGGCCCACGGCGTCGCCCGGGATGTTGAAGGCGACCCAGTGCGTCCAGCCGTGGCCGGTCGGCGCGTCGGGGTCGAAGACGGTGAGCGCGAAGCTCTTCGTGCCAGCCGGCGCGCCCTTCCAGGCGAGCGCCGGCGATTTGTTCTCGCCGCCGACGCCGAACCCGTTGAAGAGCGTCGAGTGCGGCAGCGTCCCGCCGTCCGCGAAGGCGGGGCTCGTCAGTTGAAAGGACGCGGCTGTGGATTCGCTGGACATGACGAAGACGGCGCCTCCGATCGAGAGAGTCAGAAGAAGCGTTCGGATGAACGTTTTCATGGCGAATGATTCCACGGCCCCGCGCCGACACCGTTTCGCGCGGGGCGAGAACGGAGCGGCTCAGGTTCGCGCGGCGAGGGCGCGCTCGATCGTTTCGCTCAAAGCCTCGACCGTGACGTCGTCATCGTAGGCGAACCCGTTGATGAAGAGCGCCGGCGTTCCCTCGATCCCGCTGCGCTCGCCGGACTGCACGTCGCGTTCGATGCGCCGGCGATGCGTGCCGTGCTCGATCGCCTTCTCGACGCTGCTCCCATCGACGCCGATCGCTTCCGCGTAGGCGCGCAGATCGCGAACGGTCAGCGCCTTTTGGTGTAGGAAGAGCTCCCGGTGCATCTCCCAGAACTTTCCGGCGCTCGCCGCGGCTTCGGCCGCTTCGGCCGCGGCCGGGGCGTGCGGATGCATCGGCAACGGAAAGTGGCGGAAGACGAGCGCGACGCGCGGCGCGTAGCGTTCCAAGTTCGCTTCGAGAACCTGGTACGCGTCGCCGCAATACGGGCATTCGAAATCGCCGAACTCGGTGATGACGATGGGCGCCTCGAGCGAGCCCCGGATGTGATCGGAGCCGCTCGGCTCGGGGACGAGGTCGCTGCCGTCCTGTGCCATGCTCTTTACCTATCACTGACGCCGCCGGCGCGGCTGCCGGCGCTCGAAATGTTCATGCTGAGGTCTTGCCCATTTCGAGCCGGCCCTTCCGCCGGCAGTTCATGAAGTGCACCTGGTGTGTTACAGTTTGTGTATGGCAAAGACTGAGACACTTTCCGTCCGGCTGAGCCGAGAGACCCGTCAGGTCCTGGCCGATGCAGCGGCTACGCGGGATGCCGCCGGGGCGTCGGCTCTGGCGCGGGACATCTTGGAGCGGTGGGCGGCCGAAACGCTTGCCGCTGCGCGGCGGGCGAGCATCGAACGGGCCGCTGCCTATCTCAGAGAGCATCCGGAGGGTTGGGCCGACGATCCCGCCGGCTTCTTTCCGGGCGCGAAGGATGCATGAGGCCCGGTCAGATCGTCGCGGTCAACTGGCGCGACGCGCTTGCGGGTTCCGGGGAGCCGCACAAGCTGCGCCCCGCTGTGGTCGTAAGCTCGCCGAGCTTCTTCGGGGGCGCCTTGCAGTTCGAGATCGTCGTGCCGCTGACGGGCGCCGCTGAACTCGCCGTGGCGGGCGCCGCGTTGTTGATTCCGCCGACGCCAGAGAACGGTTGTACGAAGCCGTGCTACGCGCTCGCTTGGAACGTCCAAACGGTTCCTCACTCGCGCCTGACCGAGACGCCGTCTCACATCACGAGCGGCGAACTCGAGACCATCCGCGCGCTGATCGCGGCCTGCATTTCGGCCCCCTCGTCCTGAGCCCGTCGAAGGGCGCCAGGCTAGCCGACGAACTCCGGTTCCACGCCCGTGACGAGGCCGGCCTCGGCGGCGCGGGCGAAGAGGTCGCGGACGGCGGCGATCCCCGTTTCGCCGACGTCGTCGGAGTAGTCGTTCACGTAGAGCGCGATGTGCGCGCGCATCACGTCGTCGTCCATTTCGAAGGCGTGTTCGCGCACGTAGGGTGCGACCGCGGCCCCGTCGCGCCGCGCGAACGCGAGGCTCTCGCGGATCGCCGCGTTGAGGCGCAGGGCATTCGGCTTGGCGACGTCGCGCCGGACGAGGATCGCACCCAGCGGGATCGGCCGGCCCGTTTCGCGCTCCCACCAATCGCCCAGATCGACGATCGAAGCGAGGCCCGATTGCGCGTACGTGAAGCGCGACTCGTGGATGATCAGCCCCGCGTCGACCTCGCCCCTGGCGACGGCCGCGACGATCCGGTCGAAGCGCAACTCGACGACCTCGGGCTCATACCCGAGCGCCAGGCGCAACAGCAGATAGGCCGTGGTCAGGCCCCCTGGAATCGCGATGCGCGCCGTTCGCGGCAGCGCGGCGAGCGACGGCGCGCCCTCGGCGTCCGGCCGCGCGATCAACAGCGGCCCGCAGCCGCGCCCGAGCGCCCCGCCCGCGCGCAGAATGCGGTAGCGGTCGAGCAGGTAGGGGATCGCACCGTAGCTCACCTTCGTCAGCTCGAAGCGCCCCTCGCGCGCCGCTTGGTTCAACGCCTCGACGTCCTCGAGTGCGACGCTGACCGCGGGGGCGCCCGCGAGCAGCCCGTTCGTCAGCGCCGCGAAGATGAACGTGTCGTTCGGGCAGGGCGAATAGGCGAGGGTGAAGCGCGCGCGCTCCGTTACGGCCGGCATATCCGGCTCAGTTGCGCACCTCCGCGAGCGTAACCTCGCGGCCCTCGCGGCGCATACCGGTCACTTGCCGGCTCGATACCAATCCAGGAACGCCGCGAGCGCGGCGCCGGCCGCGTCGGCGCCACGGTTGAAATCCCAGCGGTTCTTGGCGCGATCGCCGACGAGGTTCGAGATGCCGCGCAACTCGAGCGCAGGAACCCCGGCGAGCGCCGCCGCGCGCAACACCGCGAAGCCTTCCATCGCCTCCACGTCGCACTCGAAGCGCAACGCGAGCAGGGCCGCGCGCCCATCGCTCGCGGTGATCGTCGCCGTCGTGATCCCTCGCCCGATCCGCGCCGGGAGCTTCCCCGCACGGAAGGGCTCGAGCGCCGGGGCGCTGCTCTCGGCGCGATCCGGGAGCGAAAACCCGAGCGAAGCGCCGCCCTCGAGTTCGAGGTCGGCGTAGAGCTCCTCCGCAACGGCAAATGCGTCGCCGATCTCGCCGCGCCCGGGGAACACGCCCGCGATCCCGACGTTGATCGTCAGCTCGTAGGCCTCGCGCGCGAGCGCGGCGGCGGTCGCGAGCGCGGCCTCGACCGGCCCGATCCCGCTGACGAGAACCTCGACGCCCTCGCGCAGCGGCAGGCGCGCCCGTTCGATTTCCGTCGCGCAGACCACGAGGATCATCGGACGCCGATGAACTTGTGCGTTTGCAGCGAGAGCCGGTAGCGCTCGGGCGCCGCTTTGGCGGCCGCGAGCGCGAGCTCGACGTTGCGCGGTTTGTTGCCTTCCGGCTGCAAGAAACGCGGCGTCGCGGCCGGAAACGCGCCGTCCCATTCATGCGGGATCCGCCCGTCGACGATCAGCTTCACTTCGTTCGCGCGCGCCGCCATCGCGGGATCGAGCCGTTCCTTCGGCGAGACGGTCAGCCAGACGTCGCGCGGGAGCGCGACGGCGACGGAACCGTTCGATTCGACGTGGATGCGCCGTCCGTCCGCCCGCAGCGCATCGATCAGCTCGAGCGCTTCGCGTTGCGCGAGCGGCTCGCCGCCCGTCAGCACCACCATCGGGCAACCGCCGCCCGTTTCACGCACGCGCGCGACGACCTCGGCGACCGGCGCGACGAACTTCAGCGAGTAGTCCGTGTCGCAAAAACGGCAGTTCAGGTTGCACCCGGCCAGGCGCACGAAGACCGCGGGCGTGCCGACGTGGGTTCCTTCGCCCTGCACGCTGTAGAAGATCTCAGCGAGCTCGAGCATCCGGCCCACGCGACACGGCGCACGCCGTCGGCGTTTCCCACAGCACGAGTTCGGCGAGCTCGGGTAACTCCGGTGCGAGCTGGCCCCAGATCCACTCGACGAGGAGTTCCGCCGTCGGGTTGGCGAGCAGGTCGTTGAGCGAGCGGTGATCGACCCGTTCGATCACCGTGCGTTTGACGACGTCTTTGAGCTCGTCGAAGTCGCGGACCATGCCCTGCGACGGCCCGCTTTCCTGCAGCGGCCCTTCGAGCGCCACCTCGAGACGATAGGAATGACCGTGCAGGCGGCTGCACTTTCCGGGATGGTGCGGCAGCACGTGGGCGGCCTCGAAGCTGAAATGTTTGCGAATCTGCACGACGTCCCGGCTTTCGCTCAGGCGGTCGCGACGTCCTCAGTCGGCCGGCGCAGGCTCGCCGGAAAGACGCGATTTTCGTGGACGCGGTTGCGTCCGAGTGCCTTGGCGGCATAGAGCGCGCGGTCCGCTTCGCGCAGGAGCGCGGCGGGATCGAGCCCCTCGCGGCTGCGGACCGAGACGATCCCAATGGAGATCGTGACGTGCTGCGAGCCGTTTTCGAGCGCGATCAGCATGCCTTCGACGCGCTCCCGCATCCGTTCCGCGATGTCGAGCGCGCCGAGCCGATCGACGGCGGTGAGCAGCACGACGAACTCTTCGCCGCCGTAGCGTGCCACGAAATCCTGGTTTCGGCCGACGCTGCGTTTGAGCGCCGTCGCGACCGTCTGCAATGCGAGGTCGCCCGCGGCGTGCCCGAAGCGGTCGTTGAAGCGCTTGAAGTGATCGATGTCGATCATCAGGAGGGAGAGCGTGTCGGTCGTCCGCCGGCCGTCGGAGAGGAGCCGGGCCAGGTACGCGTCGAGGTGGCGGCGATTCGCGAGTTCCGTCAGCGGATCGATCGTCGCCAGCGTTGCGAGTTCGCCGGACCGGATCGAAACTTCGGTCACGAACGCGCCGAGGATCACGCCGTACTCGATCAGGCGCAGCGTGCTTGCGACGTGCCATCCGAGCGTGAAGCGCGTCCCGCTCGCGACCGTGAAGAGCTCGCCCAGGATCGAAGCGATCAGGGCGACGACGAGCCAACTGCTGAGGATCGATCCTTGGCGGCGGTAGAGGAGCGTCGCCGCGAGCGTCAGGCTGTCGAAGGTCGCGGGGCCGACGATGTCGAGCCCGGCGGGGAGCTTCCACGGCCCGAATGCGACCGTCGTGACGATCAACGTCACGAGCACGAGCCGCATGGAGAAGACGGTCGAAACGAAATCGGCGCCTTCGAGCGGGACTTTCAGCTTGCGGTTCGCGGCGTAGATGTACCAACAGACGTGGAAATCGAATCCGGCCTGCGCGGCGAACGCGAGGATGCGCCCGGCGTTGGGGGCGAGGTTGAGCCCGGCCGAGCGCGTGAGCGCGATGAACAGTTCCGGGATGGCGATCAGCGCGATGAACGCGTAGCCCGAGGCGAGGATCAAGAGCGCGCGCGAGCGCGAGCTCTTGTACTGCGTTGCGATCACGAACGCCGAGATCGCCGCGAGGCACAGCGAGAACGTGATGAAGACCGGCGGCATGCCGGGGATCGCCGGATAGGTGCGGTGCGCGAACGGCAACAGGGCCGCGCAGCCAATGACCAAGCAGACCGTTGTTATAACGGCGGTACGGCGCTGTATGCGCGATCCTTGCGCATTCGCGATGCTCGCGTGCACGAACACCCTCCTTGCATCTCTACTATACGGCCCGAGCGGCCGCCCCCTATAGGGCTTTACGCCCATTTAACAGAGAAAATGCCGCTGTTCCCGCGGCCGCGCGCGGGGGGAAAAGGTGCGCTCGGCGCGGTTCGAGCGGTAGGGGACGGTGCGAACGCCGGGAAGTTTTCCGGCCCGGCACCCCTGGATCCGAGGCCTACATGAGCGTGTCCCCGTTGGCTGGGAAACCGGCCCCGCCCGAGCTTCTCATCGATGTTGCGCAGCTGATCGGCGCCTACTACGACCGCCGGCCCGACGCCGCCGACCCGGCTCAGCGCGTCTCATTCGGGACGAGCGGCCACCGGGGTTCGCCGCTGCGGAACGCTTTTAATGAGGCGCACATCCTCGCCATCGCTCAGGCGATCTGCGACTACCGGGCCGCGCACGGCATCGACGGCCCGCTCTTCCTCGGAAAAGATACGCATGCGCTCTCCGGGCCCGCCGAGCGCACGGCGCTGGAAGTGCTCGCCGCCAACGGCGTCGCCGTCGCCCTGCAGCGCGACGATGCGCCCACGCCGACGCCCGTGATCTCGCGTGCGATTCTCGTCGCGAACCGGAGTCGCACGGGGCCGCTAGCCGACGGGATCCTCATCACGCCGTCGCACAACCCGCCCGAGGACGGCGGTTTCAAGTACAACCCGCCGAACGGGGGACCCGCCGACACCGAGGTCACGGGCTGGATCGAACGGCGCGCGAACGAGCTGCTTGCGGCGGGGAACGCGGGCGTGCGGCGCACGGCGTACGAGCGCGCGATCTGCGCCGAGACGACGCGCCGGTTCGATTTCCTCCAGCCCTACGTCGACGATCTCGCTGCGATCGTCGATTTCGACGTCATCCGCGCGGCGGGCCCCAAACTCGCCGTCGATCCGCTCGGCAGCGCGTCCACGCAGTATTGGGATGCGATCAACGCGACCTATGGGCTCGACATCGAGGTCGTCAATCGCATCGTCGATCCGACGTTCTCGTTCATGACGGTCGATCGGGACGGGCGCATTCGAATGGACCCCTCGAGCCCCTACGCGATGGCGCGGCTGCTGGATTTGAGTGCAAAGTACGACGTCGCGTTCGCCACCGACACGGACGCGGACCGGCACGGCATCGTCACTCCCTCGGCCGGCCTGATGAATCCGAACCACTTCCTTTCGGTCGCGATTCACTATCTGCTGGTGCATCGCACGGCTTGGAGCGCGCAGGCGGCGGTCGGAAAGACGGTCGTGAGCAGCAGCCTCATCGATCGCGTCGTCGCCGGGCTCGGCCGCGCGCTCTTGGAAGTGCCGGTCGGGTTCAAGTGGTTCGTCGACGGCCTCTTCTCCGGGACGTGCTGCTTCGGCGGGGAGGAAAGCGCGGGTGCGAGCTTCCTGCGCCGCGACGGCACCGTGTGGACGACGGACAAGGACGGCATCGTGATGGGCTTGCTCGCCGCGGAGATCACCGCGCGCACCGGCTCGGATCCCGGCGTTCACTATCGAACCTTGACGGCCGAGTTCGGAGCGCCGCTCTCGACTCGGATCGACGCCCCCGCAACCCGCGAGCAGAAGGCCGGCCTTGCGAAGCTCGCGCCCGAAGCCGTTCTGGACGCCGAACTCGCGGGCGAACCGATCCTCGCGAAGCTCACGCGCGCACCCGGGAACGGCGCGCCGATCGGTGGGCTGAAGGTCGTCTCCGCCTCAGGCTGGTTCGCCGCGCGGCCTTCCGGGACGGAAGACATCTACAAGATCTACGCTGAGTCGTTTCGCGACGAGGCGCACCTCGGGGCGATCGTCGCCGAAGCGCAGCACATCGTCACGAACGCGCTCGCCGTCCCGGCCTGAGCCGGCACCGATGGATGCAAACGACGAGGCTCGCGCGCCGAGGCCGGCATCATGCTGACGACTGAGGGCTCGCCCGACGGTCCGCACGGCGACGGCCATCGAAACTCTCCCTCGGATATCAAGCGGTCATTCCTGAACAACCTGTTCGGCGCGCTGGGCCGCACGCTCCCGGCGGCGACGCGGAACGACAAGTATTTGGCGCTTGCGCTCACGGTTCGCGAACGCGTCTTCGAGACGGGCGAGCAAACCCTCGAACAATATCGGAACTCGCGAGCCGTCGCGTATCTCTCGGCGGAGTATCTGCCGGGGCCGCATCTTGCGAACAATATGCTCAACCTGGGCATCACGGAGCAGGTCCGGGCTGCGATGGAAGAGCTGGGCGTCGATTTCGACGACGTCATCGAACAAGAGACGGAGCCGGGCCTGGGCAACGGGGGGCTCGGGCGGCTGGCCTCGTGTTACATGGACTCGCTCGCGACGCTCGGGTACCCCGCAATCGGCTACGGCATTCGCTATGAGTTCGGGATCTTCGAGCAGCTCATTCGCGACGGGTGGCAAGTCGAGATCACGGACCGCTGGCTGCGCTGGGGCAATCCTTGGGAAGTCGTGCGCCCGGAAATAACCTATGAAGTGAAGTTCGGCGGGCACACTGAGGCCTATACCGATGAACGCGGGCGCCGCAGCGTGCGCTGGGTCGCCGCCAACGTCGTCAAAGGCGTGGCGTACGATACGCCCGTGCTCGGCTTCCGCGTCGACAACTGCAATCGGATGCGCCTGTGGCGCGCCGAGGCCGTCGATTCCTTCAACTTCGCGTCGTTCAATCGCGGCGACTATTACGGAGCCGTCGGCGAGAAGATCTATTCCGAGAACATCAGCAAAGTGCTCTATCCGAACGACGAAGTGATCCAAGGAAAGATCCTGCGCCTCGAGCAGCAGTACTTCTTCGTCTCGTGCTCTTTACAGGACATGCTGCGGATGCATCTGGCGGGGGGCGCCCGGGTCGAGTCCTTTCACGATAAGTGGACGATTCAGCTCAACGACACGCACCCGGCGCTCGCCGTCGCCGAACTCATGCGCCTGCTGGTCGACGAGCACAAGCTCGACTGGGAAAAGGCGTGGGACGTCACGCGGAACACGTTCGGCTATACCAACCATACGCTGCTGCCGGAAGCGCTCGAGAAGTGGCCCATCGGAATTTTCGGCGAGCTGCTGCCGCGCCATCTCGAACTCGTCTACGAGATCAACCGGCGCTTTCTGGAGGAGGTCCGTGCCGCGTTCCCCGGCGACCGGGCGCGCGTCGCGCGGATGTCGCTGATCGGTGAGGATGGCGGGCGCACCGTTCGCATGGCGCACTTGGCGACGGTCGGCAGCAAAAAAGTGAACGGCGTCGCCGAACTGCACTCCGACCTCTTGCGGAGAACGATCCTGCGCGACTTCTACGAGCTATGGCCGGAGAAGTTCACGAACGTCACCAACGGCGTGACGCAGCGGCGCTTCGTCGGCCTCGCGAATCCGCCGCTTGCCGCGCTCATAACGGCGCACATCGGCGCCGGCTGGCTCACGGACCTCGACGAGTTGCGCAAGCTCGAGCCGTTTGCCGGCGATGCGGAGTTTCGTGCGGCTTGGCGGGCCGTGAAGCATACGGCGAAGTCCCGTCTCGCCGCAATCCTCGCGGAGCGCACCGGCGCCGCCGTCGACCCGGCGAGCCTCTTCGACGTACAGGCAAAGCGCCTTCACGAGTACAAGCGGCAGCACCTAAACGCGCTCCACATCGTCGCACTCTACCTGCGGCTGGGGCGCGACCCGTCGCCGGAACTCGCGCCGCGAACGTACCTGTTCGCCGCGAAAGCCGCGCCCGGTTATCGCATGGCGAAGCTGATCATCAAGCTGATCGATGCGATTGCCGCCGTCGTCAACGCGGACGTGAAGACGCGGGACCGGCTGCGCGTCGCCTTCCTTCCGAATTTCAACGTGAAGAGCGCGCAGCACGTCTATCCCGCGGCCGATCTTTCGGAGCAGATCTCGCTGGCGGGGAAGGAAGCATCGGGGACCGGGAACATGAAGTTCTCGATGAACGGTGCGCTGACGATCGGAACGCTCGACGGCGCGAACATCGAGATACGCGAGGCGGTCGGCGCGGAGAATTTCTTCTCGTTCGGGCTGACCGCGGAGCAGGCCGCCGAGAGCGCGCCGCGCTATCATCCGCGCGACATCTACGAGAAGAACCAGGTCGTCCGCGAGGCGTTGGACCTCATCGCATCCGGCGCCTTTTCGAACGGCGATCGCAAGCTCTTCGCGCCGCTCGTCGAGAATCTGCGCGAGAGCGACCCGTTCCTCGTCCTCGCCGACTTCCAGAGCTATCTCGAGGCGCAGACGCGCGTGAGCGAGCTTTGGCACGATCAAGAGGCCTGGACGCGATGCTCGATCCTCAACGTTGCGCGCATGGGCAAGTTCTCCTCGGATCGCTCGATTCGCGAATACGCCGAAACGATCTGGAAGGTGGAACCCACGCGTCCTTAGAGTTGCGAGCCCGGCCCCATCGCTTGAAGGCGTTTCTTGAGATCGACCAAGAACGCGCTCGCGATCGCGCCGTCGAGGACCCGGTGGTCGAGCGACAGGCACACGTTCATCATCGAACGGATCGCGATCGCGTCACCCTCGACGACGACGGGCCGCTTGACGACGGCCTCCATCGTCACGATGCCCGCCTGCCCGCCGTTGATGATCGGCGCGGACATGATCGAGCCGTTCGCCCCGGTGTTGTTGACCGTGAACGTGCCGCCGGCGAGATCGTCGACGGCGAGCTTGCCGCTGCGCGCCTTCTCGATCAGGCGCCCGGCCGCAAGCGCGAGGCCCGTGATCGAAAGCGCGTCCGCGTTGCGAATGACCGGCACGACGAGGTTGGTTTCCAGCCCGATCGCGATCCCGATGTGCACTTCCTTGAACAGGCTGATGCCGTCCTCGGTGAAGCGCGCGTTCATGAGCGGGAATGCGCGCAGCGATTCCACGACCGCGCGGATGAAGAAGGGCAAAAGCGTCAGCGGGACGCCGTGATCGCGCAGGAAGCGGTCCTTTTCCTTCGCGCGCCAGGCCCAAAGCGAGCTGACGTCGACCTCGACCATCGTCCAGGCATGCGGCGCGGTGTGCTTGGATTCGACCATCCGCTGCGCGATGATCCGTCGCGCCTGCGTGAGCGGGATCGTTTCGCCGGGCGCCGGCGCGGCGGCGTGCGGCTTCGCGGCGGCGGCGGCCGCGGGCGCCCCCGGGGCGGCGGGCGCCGTGGCGGCGGGTGCCGGGGCGGCGGGCAGGCTCGACGGGGCCGCGGCCGGCAGTGCCGCCGATCCGCTTTGGGCTGCGGCCAGCACGTCGTTCGCCGTGATTCGTCCGCCGATTCCCGTCCCGGAGATCCGGCTCAGATCGATCGCGTGCTCGCGCGCTAGGCGCCGGACGGCGGGGGAGACGCGCCGCAGAAGTTCGGGCGCGTTCTTCGCGTGGCCGTTGCCGGAGGGCTCCGGCGCGCCGCTCGCGATTGCGGTCACGGTCGCCGTCAGGACCGCGGGCGGGACGCTCGCTGCGGGCGCAACGCGCTCGCTCGGGCTCGGGGCGCTTGGAGGCGGAGCGCTTTGCGCGCCGACTTCGTCGATGACCGCGATCGGCGCACCGGTCGGCACGGTCTCGCCCTCTTTGACGATCAGCTCGCGGATCGTCCCGCTCACGGGCGCGGGCACTTCGGCGTTGACCTTATCGGTCGAGACCTCGACGAACGCCTCGTACTTCTCGACGGTGTCGCCGACTTTCTTGAGCCACTGCGCGACGGTCCCCTCGGTCACCGATTCTCCGAGCTGCGGCATCGTAATCGTCGTAGACATCGTTTCCGCTTCTCCCATCTTCCTCGCTGGACGCCGCTAAAACGCGATCAGTTCGCGCATTGCCGCTTCCATACGAGCGGTCGAGATCATGAACGCATCCTCGAGCGTATGCGCGTAGCCCATCGCCGGGACGTCCGGCCCGCAGAGACGCCGGATCGGCGCGTCGAGATCGAAGAACGCCTGCTCGACGACCATCGCGCTGATCTCGGCGCCGATGCCGCCGAACTTGTTGTCTTCGTGAACGATCAGCAGTTTGCGCGTCTTGCGCACGCTCTGCAGGATCGTCGTGCGGTCCATCGGCCGGATCGAGCGCAGATCGATCACCTCGACCGAGAGGCCCTCGGCTTCGAGGCGCAGCGCGGCATCGAGCGCCTGATGCACGTTGAGCCCGTACGAGACGACGGTCAGCTGCGTGCCGGCATGCTTGACGTCGGCTTTCCCGATCGGAATCGTGTAGCGCTTGGTCGGGACCTCGCCCTTGACGAGGCGATACGTCCGCTTGTGTTCCAGGAAGAGGACCGGATCCGGATCCTCGATCGCCGCCGCGAGCAGGCCCTTGATGTCGGCCGGGAACGACGGTGCGACGATCTTCAGCCCCGGCACGTGATAGAACAGCGCTTCGATCGAAACGGAGTGCGAGAGCGCGCCGTGGACGCCGCCGCCGTAGGGCGTGCGGATCACGAGCGGACACGAGTAGTCGCCGTTCGAGCGATAGCGCGTCTTCGCGGCCTCGCCGACGATCTGGTTAAACGCCGGATAGATGAAATCGGCGAACTGGATCTCGGCGATCGGGCGCAGGCCCTCCATCGCCATACCGACCGCGACGCCGACGATCGAGGCCTCGGCGAGCGGCGTATCGATCACGCGCTCCGCGCCGAACTCATCGAGGAAACCTTTGGTGATCAGGAAGACGTTGCCGCGCGCGCCGACGTCCTCGCCGAGGATCAGCGTGCGTTGATCTCCCTTGAGCGCTTCGTGCAGCGCCGCGCGCACGGCCTCGACGTTGTTCATCACGGTCGTGTGGGGGTGGGCGGCTAGCGCCATGGCTCGTGGCTCCCTTCGTACACGTGCGTGAAGAGCTCGCTCGGCGCCGGGAGCGGTTGCGACTCGGCCCGGTCGGTCGCCTCGTTGATCTCTTGCAGGATCGATTTCTTGAGCGTGACGACCGCGTGCGCGTCGATGATGCCGTGTTCGACCAGCAGCGCCTCGAAGTGCGGGACGGGGTCGTTGGCTTTGCGATGCTGCTGCACTTCCTCGCGGCTGCGGTACGTGCGATCGTCGTCGTCGGTCGAATGCGCGAGATACCGGTAGCATTTCGCCTCGACCAGCGTCGGACCGCCGCCGGAGCGGGCACGTGCGAACGCTTCCTTGACGGTCGCGTAGGTCGCGATCGGGTCGAGCCCGTTGCAGACGACGCCCGGGATTCCGTAGCCGGCGGCGCGCTTGTAGATGTCGGCGATCGCCATCTGTTGCGCCTGCGGGACGGAGATCGCGATGCCGTTATTCTCGCATAAGAAGACGACCGGCAGCTTGTGGACCGCGGCGAAATTGAGCGACTCGTGCCACTCGCCTTCGCTCGTGGATCCGTCGCCGAACGTCGCGAGCACGACCCGGTCGAACTCCTTGCGGTACTTGAAGGCGTACGCCACGCCGACCGCATGCGGCAGATGCGCGGCGATGATCGAGCTGACGGAGAGGATGCCGTGGTCGCGTCCGCATGGATGGTTGGGGAATTGCCGTCCGCCCGAGCGGTCGGTCGCGCGCGCGAACATCGCGAGCAGCGCTTCGTAGGGCGTGTACCCGACGCCGAGCGCGAGCCCGATGTCGCGGTAATACGGAACGAGCACGTCCTTGCCGCGTTCGAATGCGAGCGCGGCGCCGGCTTGCAGCGCTTCGTGTCCTTCGCTTCCCATCGCGAAGGGGATCTTGCCTTGGCGATTGAGCTGGAATCCGCGATTGTCGAGCGTGCGCTGCACGAGCATGTTGCGCAGCAGCCAGCGGAGCTGTTCGTCCGTTAGCCCGTGCCGCTCGAGCGGACCCAAATTGCCTTGGACACCGGTTGGAAGCGTCTTTGCCATTACCGACCTCCCGAGTCGAGCGAGGTTTCCTATGGCGGGGCGCAGTCACTTTTCCTGTGCGATAGGCCGTAAGCCGTTTTCAGTACGTGGAAACGCGGTCGCCATCTCTCGGCGATGGACCCTCCGGGTTCCTTGTGGCGATTTGCCACTAGCGGGAAGAGACGGCGCGCGCGGAGCCGAACCGGGCGAGATGACCGTGTTGCCACCCGTTCCGACCGATGACCTCGTTCGCGTGCGGCGCGAACTCCACGCGCATCCCGAACTCTCGATGGTCGAGCACGAGACGGCCGCGTTCGTTGCGAACGAACTCGCGAAGCTCGGCCTTGACGAGGTGCGAACGTGCATCGGCAAAACGGGCGTGCTGGGCACGCTGCGCGGCGGGCGCCCCGGTCCCGTAACGCTTTTGCGCGCGGACATGGACGCGCTCCCGATTCAGGAACTCGTGGACGCGCCGTACCGTTCGACGCGCGACGGCGTCATGCACGCGTGCGGCCACGACGGCCACGTCGCGATCCTGCTCGCGGCGGCGCGGACGCTCGCCGAACGCCGGGAAGATGTACCCGGGACGCTGGTGTTCTGCTTTCAGCCCGGTGAGGAAGGCTACGCGGGCAACCGCCAGATGATCGATGACGGCGCGCTGGAAGGGCCGCACGTCGAGCGCACGTTTGCGTTGCATCTGTACAGCGGTCTCGACGTCGGCAAGATCGGCGTGCGCGACGGCGCGTTCTTCGCCTCGGCCGACGAGTTCGACCTGACGATCAACGGGAAGGGCGGACACGGCGCGATGCCCGATCGCAGCGTCGACCCGATCGTGGCGGGCTCGTATTTCGTCACGCTGCTGCAGACGATCGTCAGCCGCGAGATCGCACCGAAGGACCCGGCGGTCTTCACGGTCGGCAAGTTCCAAGCCGGGACGACGTTCAACGTGATCCCGGATTCCGCGGTGATGCAGGGGACCGTGCGCTGCTTCGATGCGGCCGTGCGCAAGAGCATGCCGGAACGGATGGAACGGATCCTGGCAGGGCTCGCGGCGGCACTGCGCTTCGAATACAAGCTGACCTACCATTGGTCGTATCCGCCGACGGTGAACGACAAAGCGATGAACGACCTCGTGCGTGAGGTCGGGACTGCGACGCTCGGCGCAGAGAACGTCGTCGAGCACGACGTCGTCATGTGGGCCGAGGACATGGCGTTCATGCAGGAAGTTCGCCCGGGGGCGTACTTCATCGTGGGCGCCCGCGGCGGTGAGTCGACGGGGTTCCCCCACCACAACGCCCGCTTCGATCTCGACGAACGAGCGCTCGGGGTCGGATATCGCATGATGGTCGCGCTCGGCCTGCGCGGCTGAGCTGGCCGGCCGCCGGGAGAAACATTTTTTCCGGCGAGATCCATTCGGTTGGGCGATCTTTCCGCCTCTGGCTGCAGCGGGTGCCCCTCAGGGCGTCGAATATTTCCGCCAGCCGGGGCATCGCGATAAAAGTCCGGGGGGTCATCGAGCGAGAATGGCTCCTGATTCTACATCTGGACAATGACGGCGCCCCGGCTAGGTACTAAAGTCGAACGAACGAGGTCGCCAGACCTCGATTACCGCTGTGAGGGTCAGGCAGATCGCGCACCACGTCCAGCTTCCGGAAGAGCACGACGCCTGCGGCGTCGGTTTTATCGCAGACCTCGGCGGCCCGGCGTCGCACGAGACGGTCCGGCTCGCGCTCGACGCGGTCGCCGCGATGAAGCACCGCGGCGCGCGCGCCGCGGACGGCCGGACGGGCGACGGCGCCGGGATCCTGTGCGAGACCCCGCGCAAGCTGCTTGCGCGCGAATTGGAGAAGGCCGACCTGCACGCACCGGCCGCGCATCTGGCGGCGATCTGCGTGTTCTTGCCGCTGGATTCGGCGGCGGCCGGCGCCGTGCGCGCGGCGATCGAGCATACGGTCCGCCTGCTCGACGTCACGCCGCTGCGCTGGCGCGTCCCCGGCACCGACGAAGAGATCCTGGGCGTCCAGGCGCGCGTCACGCGACCCGCCTTCGAGCAGTTGATCGTCGACATGGGCCCGGGCAACGTCCGCGAGCGGATGCGCAACGTCGCGCGCATGATCGAAAAGGAACTGCGCGAGTTCGGCACGTCCGCCGCGCTCGTGAGCGCCTCGGCGACCTCCGTCGTCTACAAGGCCCTGCTCTCCTCGGATGAGCTCGGCTCGTATTTCGACGACCTGCGCGATCCGCTCTTCGCCTCGCGTTTCGCGCTGTTCCACCAGCGCTACAGCACGAACTCCTCGCCCCAGTGGCGCCTGGTGCAGCCCTTCCGCCACATCGCGCACAACGGCGAGATCAACACGATCACCGGGAACCGCACGTGGCTGGCCGCGCGCGGCATCCGCACGATTCCGGGCTCGAGCGATTCCCACGATTTCAACGTCGCCGTCGATGCGATGGTCGGTGCGGGGTACCGCGTCGATGCGGCGGTCGATCTGATGCTCTCCCCAGCCATCGAGCGCGAGGATCGGCGCCTGCGCGCGTATTACGACGCGCACATCACGACGGTCGAACCGTGGGACGGCCCCGCGGCGATCATCTTCGCGGACGGTGACACGATCGGGGCGGCGCTTGATCGCGCCGGATTGCGCCCGCTGCGCTGGTGTCGCACGGCCTCGAACAAGGTGCTGTGTTCCTCGGAGGCCGGGATCGTCGATTTCGGCAGCGATCCGGTCGTGCGGCGCGGCCGCTTGGGCCCCGGCGGCCGCTTGATCGTGCGCTTCCAGTCGGGCGAGGTCGTCGAGACCGCGCAATTCCGCAAGGAGCGGCGCGATCGGGCGGACTTCCGCGAGGTCACGGGCACCTGGAGCTTCCCGCTCAAGGATGCCGTCGAACCCGTTCCGGCGCCCGACCTGCAGCGCAACCTGCTGCGCTTCGGTTGTACCAAGGAAGAGCGCAAGGACATCATCGGCGTGATGGCCTCGGGCGGCGGCGAACCGACCTCCTCGATGGGGGACGATGCCGCGCTTGCGTTCTTCGAGCGGAGCCTTCCGGTTGCCGAGTATCTGCGCGAACGATTCGCTCAAGTCACGAACCCGCCGATCGATCCGATTCGCGAAGCGCTCGTTTTCGATTTGCGCGCGTTCGTCGGCAGCGGCGACATCAACGGCGACGTTCCGGCGCCGCACGCCTGCGTGGTGCTGGACAGCGCGATCCTCTCCGAACTCGATTTCGACTCGCTGCGCTTCGACGCGCGGATGTTCCAGCGCTCGATCCCGCTCGAGTTCGAAGGGCAGACGCTGCGCTCGCGCCTCGAGGGAATCTGCGACGAAGCCGAGCGCGCGGTGCGCTCGGGAACGACGCTGATCGTGCTCGACGACCGCTCCGATGCGCTCACGGTGCCGGCTCTGCTGGCCACGGGCGCGATCCATCAGCGCCTGACGCAGCGCGGCTTGCGCATGCAGGCTTCGCTCGCCGTCGCCGACGGCGCGGCCCGCGACGCGCACGCGATCGCATCGCTGATCGCGGTCGGCGCGAACGTCGTCACGCCCTGGCTCGGCTTGCGCGCGGCCTGCGACGGCGGCGAGGGCAAAGCGTATCTGACGGCGTTGCGTAACGGCTTGTTGAAGATCCTCGCGAAGCTCGGCATCTGCACGCTGCGTTCGTACGTCGGCGCGCAAACGTTCGAATCGATCGGGCTTTCGCGCGAAGTCGTCGATCTCTGTTTCCCCGGGATCGCGGCCCACGTCCCGACCGTTTCCTTCGACGACATCGAGCGCGATGTGCGCGGCTGGCATCTCGCCTCGCGCGAACCCTCGGCGCCGCTCCCCGAGCGCGGTCTCTTCCGCTACCGGCGCGACGGCGTGCATCACGCGTTCGATCCGAACGTGATCAAGAATCTGCGCGCGAGCGCGATGCGCGGCGATTACGACGCCTACGAGAAGCTCTCCGACGAGATGGAATCGCGCCATCCGGTCACGTTGCGCGACCTGCTCGCCGCAAAGCCGATGCGCGAGCCGGTTCCGCTCGAGGAGGTCGAGTCCGAAGCCTCGATCGTGCAGCGCTTCGTGACGGCGGCGATGTCGCTCGGCGCGCTCGCCTCCGAGGTGCACGCGACGATCGCCCGCGCGACGAACGTCATCGGCGCGCGCAGCAACTCCGGCGAAGGCGGCGAGGACCCCTCGCGCTATTCACGCGCCGCAGGAAGCGCGCGTAGCCGCATCAAGCAGGTCGCCTCGGGCCGCTTCGGGCTCACGGTCAGCTACCTCGAAAGCGCCGACGAGATCGAGATCAAGATGGCGCAGGGGAGCAAGCCGGGCGAAGGCGGGCAGATCCCCGCGCATAAGGTCACCGTCGAGATCGCGACGCTGCGCGGTTCGACGCCGGGCCAGCCGCTGATCTCGCCGCCGCCCCACCACGACATCTACTCGATCGAAGATCTCGCGCAACTGATCTACGATCTGCGCCGGGCCGCGCCGCACGCCAGGATCGCCGTCAAGCTCGTCAGCCAATCGGGGATCGGCTACGTCGCGAGCGGCGTCGCGAAGGCGGACGCCGACGTGATCCACATCAGCGGACACGACGGCGGCACCGGCGCCTCGCCGCTCTCCTCGATCAAGCACGCCGGCTTGCCGTGGGAGATCGGGCTTGTCGAGACGCATCACGCGTTGCTCGCGAACGGGCTGCGTTCGCGCGTGAAATTGCGCGTCGACGGCGGCTTCAAGAGCGGCCGCGACGTCGTGCTGGCGGCGATGCTCGGCGCCGACGAATTTGGTTTCGGCACGGCGCTGCTGGTCGCGCTCGGCTGCATCTACGCGCGCCAATGCCACAAGAACACCTGCCCGGTCGGCATCGCGACCCAGGACGAGGCGCTGCGCAAGAAGTTCAAGGGCACGGATGAAGAGGCGATCGCCTACCTGATGTTCGTTGCGCGAGACGTGCGCCGCCGGCTCGCGGCGCTCGGCGCGCGCTCGCTCGAGGAGATCAGCAGCCGTTCGGACTTGATTCGCCGCCGCGAATTCGACCACGACTGGTTTGCTAACGTCGAGCTGAACGCGCTGCTGCGCCTGCCCGAACGGGCCGGGACGATCAAGAAGCCGGTCCTCGAGTCGACGCACCTCGATAGCTTGGTTCCTCGTCCGTGGCTAGCGGTCCGAAAGGCCCCGGCGCCGCAGCACGCGCTGCGGATCTCCCCGGCCGATCGCTCGGTCGGCGCCCGGATCTCCTACGAGATCGCGCGCCGGCGCGCGCAGGGCGAACCCGTCGAACCCGTCCACGTGCGCTATCGCGGGTCGGCCGGCCAAAGCTTCGGCGCATTCCTGACGCACGGCATGACGCTGGACCTCGCGGGCGAGGCGAACGACTACGTGGGCAAGGGCATGGAAGGCGGGCGGATCATCGTCCGCGGTTTCGGCGACGCCTCTGAGCCGGTCGCCGGGAATGCGTGTTTTTACGGTGCCCGCGGCGGCGAAGGCTTCATCCACGGCGGAGCGGGCGAACGCTTCGGCGTGCGCAACAGCGGAGCCGAGCTCGTCGTCGAGGGCGCGGGCGAGCACGCCTGCGAGTACATGACCGCCGGAATGGCGGTGATCCTTGGTCCGGTCGGCAAGAATTTCGCGAGCGGCATGAGCGGCGGCGTCGTGTTCATAGCGCTCGACGAAACCTACGATTGCGGGACGAAGCTTGCGCTCGGCCCAACGGTCTGCCGCGTCCTGCCGGCGCGGCCGATGGACCCCGAGGTGCTTCGGATGCGCGCGCTGCTCGAGCGTTACGCCGCGGCGACCGGTTCGGCGCGCGCGGCCGGGTTGCTGGCCGATTGGCCGCGCGCGCTGGAGCGGTTTGCGAAGATCTCGCTCTACTCGGAGGATCCGGTGGTTACGACTTCGGCCGGGACTCTAGTCCCTGCTCAATAGCGGACTTCGCAGCTTCGGCGACCTTGCGCGAATGCTCCGCGAGTTTCTCCGCAGCCAGCCGCGTCTGCTCGGTGGTCTGCTGGATCGCCTCGTTGCCGATTTTGATGTATTCCTGAAGGTGTCCGACCGCGGCTTTTGATTGCTCGGTCGCGATCGTGCTCGTCTCGCTGACGTGCTTGACGAGCGTCTCTTGCAGCTCCTGTGCATTCTTGAGCGATTCACGCACGAGCGGTTGAATCTGCTCGGCACTCTTGTTCACGGCTTCATTCAACGAACGCTGCAGGTCGCGCGATTGCGCGAGGAGGCGTTCTAACGTTTCGCTCCAGGTCATGTGCGGCTCCCTATCGATGGCGTATGTGAAGGTTCTGCTTTGGCTTTTGCGCGGGAAGGTTCTCGTTGCGCCGCCGATGTGCCGCTAGCGCCCCTCGACGCTCAAGACCCAGCGCACTGCGCGCGCGTATTGCTCGAGTTCCCGCGTCGAACGCTGGAGTGCCCCAAAAGCACGATCGTAAACCGCGCGCTTGCCGCGCCGGTCGTCGACGTCGAGCACGAAGCGCTGCGCGCGCTCCAATGCCGCGGCGACCGCGGGCCACTCGTCGCGCAACGTCGCAGCCGAGGCATCCGTCAGGCGCGGGATCAGCGGCGGCGCGGGCGTTCTGGGATGGCGCATCGCGTATTCGAGACGCGCAAGCGAATAATCGCTCGTCGCGGAGATGAAGGAGCCGAGCAGCTGAACGAGCCTGACTTCCATGCGGCCGAGGATTCCCGTTTACGCGGCGTCCCCCTACCGGAAACGCCCTACGTGTGAAGCGGGGGGCCGCCCTCCGGAGGTCGCACTAGAACGCCATGCCGCACGAATTCGACGACCGGCGCCTTGGAATGGATCGTGAGATCTCGCGCCGTGATTTCCTAGACGGAGTTGCCTTCACGTTGGGTGCCGGAACCCTCGCGGCGGGCGGGGCGCTGTTCCCCTCGCCGGCCGAAGCCGCTGCCTACCCGCCCGCCGAAACGGGTCTGCGCGGGCAGTACGACGCGACGTACGCCGTCGCCCACCGGTTGCGCGACGGGACGTTTTGGCAGGACGCTCCCGCGCCCACGAGCACCGGGGAGCAGTACGACCTCGCCATCGTCGGAGCGGGCATCAGCGGCCTTTCCGCCGCCTTCTATTATCGGCGCCGGTTCCCGGACGCGCGCATCCTGATCCTGGACAACACGGACGATTTCGGGGGGCACGCCAAGCGCAGCGAGTTTACGGTCGATGGGCGCGAACTGCTCTCGTACAGCGGCGCCGTCTGGATCGAGCGGCCCGCGGAGTACAGCGCGGTCGCGCTGGAAATGCTCCACGACCTCGGGATCGACCTGAAAAACTACGAACATCTCCAGGATCGCAGCGTTTACGCGGGGCTTGGGACCGGCTGCTTCTTTGGGAAGCGGACGTTCGGGCGGGACGCGTTCGTCACCGGCATGTACGAGCGTCCCTGGACCGAGTTCTTTGCGAAGGCGCCGCTCTCGGAGCGCGCGCGCGCGGACCTCGTGCGCATCCACACGGAGAGCGTCGATTACCTGCCGGGCTTGACGGCCGATAAAAAGCGCGAGCGGTTGCGCAAGATCAGCTACGCCGACTATTTGACGAAGATCGTCGGCGCCTCGCCCGAGGTGCTGCCGTTCTTCCAGACGCGAACGCACGACCTCTGGGGGATCGGCATCGACGCCGTCAGCGCGTACGACGTTTGGGACAGCGGCGACGACTACGGGCGGCTCTATCCGGGCTTCCAGGGGATGGATCTGGGCGAGGGCCTCGGCAAGTGGGAACGGCCCCGCCCCGAGCCCGACAACTACCATTTCCCGGACGGGAACGCCACCGTTGCGCGGCTGCTGGTGCGCTCGCTGATCCCGGGGATCATCCCCGGGCACACGCCGGAGGACGTCATCCTGGCGCCGTGCGATTACAGCCGGCTCGACCGCGCGTCGAACGGGACGCGCATTCGGCTGCGCAGCACCGTGGCGCGCGTGCGCCATCTCGACCCGGCCCGGCATGAACGCGGCGTCGAGGTCGCCTACGTCCTCGACGGCAAGCTGCAGACCGTTCGAGCCGGCGCGTGCGTGCTGGCATGCTGGAACGTGATGGTCCCGTACATCGCGCCGGAGCTGCCGCAGGCGCAACGCGCGGCACTCGCGACCAACGTGAAGGTCCCGCTGGTCTACGCGCACGTCGCGCTGCGCAATTGGCAGGCGTTCAAGGATCTCGGCGTCTTTCAGGTCGAGGCGCCGAACGAGTACTACAATTACGTCGCGCTCGATTATCCGGTCGATTTCGGGGCGTACAAGTTTCCGCGGCACCCGGCGGACCCGATGGTGCTGTTCATGCTGCGCACGCCGTGCAAGCCGGGCCTCACGGAGCGCGAGCAACACCGGGCGGGCCGCCGGGAACTCTTTACGACGCCGTTCGCCACCTACGAGCGCAACGTGCGCGGCGAACTCCTGCGCATCCTGGGCTCCGCCGGCTTCGACCCGGCGCGCGACATCGCCGGGATCACGATCAACCGCTGGTCGCACGGTTACTCGTACGAGCTCAATTCGCTCTTCGATCCCGATCTGCCGGAGGGCCGCCGCCCGTACGAAATCGCGCGCAAGACCTACGGCCGCATCGCGATCGCAAACGCCGATTCGCAGTGGTATGCCCACAACGACGCGGCGATCGATCAGGCTCATCGCGCGGTCGGGGAACTGCTCGCGGAGCTGCGTCCTAGGCGCGGCTAGACGCGAACCTCGACGCCGATCTGAACCACGTGGTCGGCCGGCAAGCCGAAGGAGTCGGTGTACGGGCGCGCGTTGTGAATGAGGAAATCGTAGAGCGCGCGCTGCCAGGTGGGCATGGAGCCCGGCCCCTCGTCGTGGACGATCTTCGGCGCGGCCAAGAAATACGTCGGATCGTCGAACCCGCCCAGCTCCGGGGCCTGCTCGCAGAGCGGGAGAATCAGCGAGATCTTCGGCTGCTGCATGAAACCGAAATGGGCCTCGACCCGGTGCAGATCCCGGCCGAGCCGTTCGATGTGCAGGCGCTGGCGCAGCGGAACGTAGGGCCGGCGCTCGTTCACGATCGTCAGCAGCACGACGTGCTCGCGCATGATCTCTTCGCGCATCCAGGCGTGGCGTAGCGCGAAGGGGATCCCGACCGTCGTCGGCGTGAGGAACACGGCGGTGCGGCGCGAACGATCGGCGCCGCGCGCGTTGAAGGGCCCGACGAACTCTTCAACCGGAACGGAGAGCTTCGCGAGCGCCGAAAGCAGCCGCCGGCGGCCGTCGAACCACGTGACGGCGACGGCGTAGACGGCGCTCGCGACGACCAGCGGAATCCAACCGCCGCGCACGATCTTCGGCAAGTTTCCGATCAGGAACGTCAGGTCGAAGCACAGGAAGAAGCCCACGACGCAGAGCGCTTTCCATAATGGCCATTTCCATTTCGAACGCACCAGCACGAAATACGTGATCGACGTCGCGGTCATCGTTCCGGTCACCGCGAGCCCGTAGGCCGCGCCGAGCGCGTCGGAGGTCTTGAACGTGAGCACGACGATGATGCAGGCGATCGCCAGAAACGTATTGAGGAACGGGATGAAGATCTGTCCGAGCGCCTCGCGCGAGGTGTGGATGACGCGCAGCCGCGGCAGGTAGCCGAGCTGCACCGCTTGCTGCGTCAGCGAGAACGCGCCGGAGATCAGCGCTTGCGAGGCGATGATCGTGGCGGCCGTCGCGAGCACGATCGCCGGATAGAGCGTCCATCCGGGAAATAGCGAATAGAAGGGATTCTCAAGAGCGCCGGGCCGCGCGAGCACGAGCGCGCCCTGGCCGAAGTAATTCAGCGACAGCGCGGGAAATGCGAGGCCGTACCACGCGAGGGTGATCGGGACGCGTCCGAAGTGGCCGAGATCCGCGTAGAGCGCTTCGACGCCGGAGATGCACAGCACCACCGCGCCGACGACGAGGATGCTTGTCGAGCCGTTCGAGAGCAGAAAGCGCGCCGCGTGCAGCGGATTGAGCGCCGCGAGGACCGCGGGTTCGCGCACGATGGCGAACGCGCCGGCCGTTCCGATCGCTAAGAACCAGAGCGCCATCACCGGGCCGAAGATCGCGCCGATCTGCCCCGTCCCTCGCCGCTGCAGGACGAACAGCGCGATGAGGATCGCCACGGTGATCGGCAGGATGAAGCGGTGCGCTGCCGTCGTCGCCACGTCGATCCCTTCGACCGCCGAAAGGACGGAGATCGCGGGCGTGATGATGCCGTCTCCATACAGCATCCCCGAGCCGAAGAGCACGAGCATCGCGACCCACGACAGCGGCGCCGCGATGCCCATGCGCGCGGGCGGGCGCACGAGCGCGAGCAACGCGAGTACGCCGCCCTCGCCCTCATAATCAGCGCGCAGGATGAACGTCACGTACTTGATGCACACGACGCCGACGATCGCCCAGAAGCAGAGCGAGAGGATCCCGAGCACGTGCGGCGCGGTGGGCTCGAAGCCCCGGCCTTCTTGAAAGCACTGCTTGAATGCGTAGAGCGGGCTCGTTCCGATGTCCCCGAAAACGACGCCGAGCGCCGCCAGCGTGATGAAGGCGGTCTTCGGTGCATGGGGTTGCCTCGCGGCACGGGCCGCGCGAGGTTCGACCGCGAGTTGAGCCGGGGTCTCGGCTGACACGAGAAGGGCGTTCTCGGCCCGCCCTCCCGGACTCTCCTTCGGGCGGAAGCTGCCGCGCGTGCGGCGTAGTAAGCGTACGCGCACGAAGGAGTGGGATCTTGTCAAAAGAGCGTCTTGGTATTTTGGTCGGCGGCGGGCCGGCGCCCGGCATCAACGGAGTCATCGCTGCCGCGACGATCGAGGCGATCAACAGCGGCTTGAGCGTCGTGGGGATTTACGAGGGATATCTCCACCTAGCCTCGGGCGACATTTCGCACACGGCCGAGCTTTCCATCGAAGATGTCGCGCACTCGCACGGCTCGGGCGGTTCGATCCTGCGGACCTCGCGCACGAATCCTGCGAAGGACGAACAGACGCTGGACCGTTGCGTCGAATCGATACGTGCGCTCGGTCTGCGTTACTTGATCTGCATCGGCGGAGACGATACGACGTACGGCGCCGCGCGCATCGCGGCAAAGGCCAATGGCCGGCTCGGCGTCGTCACCGTGCCGAAGACGATCGACAACGACTTGCCGCTGCCCGATAACGCGCCCACGTTCGGCTTCGAAACCGCGCGTTCGGTCGGCACGGCGATCGTCGAGAACCTGATGGAAGACGCGCGCAGCGCCGAGCGCTGGTACTTGGCGGTGACGATGGGGCGCAAATCGGGCTCGCTCGCGCTCGGCATCTGCAAGGCTGCGGGCGCGACGCTCGCCATCATCCCCGAAGAATTCTCGATGCCGCGCGTCGGGCTCTCGCGCGTCGTCGACACGATCGTCGGCGCGATCGTCAAGCGCAAGGCCAGCGGGCACGACCACGGCGTCGCGGTGATCGCGGAAGGCATCGTCGAACGCCTCGATCCGGCTGAGCTCGACGGGGATTCGAACGTCGCGCGCGACGCTTACGGCAATCTGCAACTTGCCGAGATCCCGATCGGCTTCGTGCTGCGCGACGCGATTCGCAACCGGCTCAAGGGGCTCGGCGTGAAGACGACGGTCGTCCCCAAAGATATCGGCTACGAATTGCGCTGCGCGAAACCGCTCCCATTCGACCTCGAATACACGCGGACGCTCGGCTACGGCGCCGTACGCTACTTGCTCGGCGGCGGCAGCGGGGCGCTCGTCGCGCTCTCGGGCGGCCGCGTCGTGCCCGTGACGCTCGAAGAGCTCGTGGACCCGAAGACGGGCCGCGTGCGGATTCGGACCGTGGACGTCACGAACGAATCGTATCAAGTGGCGCGCAAGTACATGATCCGGCTCGAGCCCGAAGACCTCGTCGAACCGCAACTCTCGCTGCTGGCGGCGCAGACGCGGCTCTCGGCCGATGAATTCTACGCGGAGTTCTCGCGCCTGGAAATGTGAGCCGGCGCGGGCGGGGGGCATTCTCCGCGCAAAGGCCGAAGTAAAGCCGGGCCGCTCGGAGATGCGAGTCCGGCTTTTCTTATGTATAGCGATATCGATATTTCGGCGGTGAACGCCATCCCCAAGAACACGGACGACCTGCGCATCCGAGCGCTCAAGGAATTGGCGGCGCCGGATCGCCTGATTCGTGAGTTCCCCTGCAGCGACGCGGCCTCCGAAGTGGTTTTCGACGCGCGAGAGGCGATCCACGCCGTCCTGCACGGCGCGGACGACCGTTTGATCGTCGTCGTCGGTCCTTGCTCGATCAACGACGTGCGCGCGGCGCGCGAATATGCCGGCTTGCTCGCGGAGCAGCGCGAGCGCTTCGCAAGCGAGCTCGAGATCGTCATGCGCGTCTACTTTGAGAAGCCGCGAACGACAGTCGGGTGGAAGGGTCTGATCAACGACCCCGACATGGACGGCACGTTCAAGATCAACGAAGGACTGCGCGCCGCTCGCAAACTGTTGCTCGACGTCAACGAACTCGGCGTTCCGGCCGGCACGGAATACCTGGACACGATCAGCCCGCAATACATCGCCGACTTGATCGCCTGGGGTGCGATCGGCGCGCGCACGACCGAATCGCAAGTGCATCGAGAACTCGCCTCAGGGCTCTCGTGTCCGGTCGGCTTCAAGAATGGAACGGACGGCAACATCAAGATCGCGGTCGACGCGATCAAGGCGGCGAGTCAACCGCACCATTTCCTTTCCGTCACCAAGCGGGGCCGTTCGGCCATCGTCTCAACGGCCGGCAACGACGATTGCCACCTGATTTTGCGCGGCGGTAAGCAGCCGAACTTCGACGCCGAGTCAGTGCAGAGCGTTTGCGACGCCCTCTCGCGAGCCGGTTTGCCGCCGCGCGTGATGATCGACGCGAGCCACGCCAACAGCCGCAAGGACTACGCGAATCAGGTCGCGGTTTGCCACGACGTCGCGGGACAAGTCGCGCGCGGCGAGCATCGGATCATCGGCGTGATGATCGAATCGAACTTGGTCGCGGGACGTCAGGATCTCGTACCCGGCAAGCCGCCGGTGTATGGGCAAAGCGTGACCGACGCGTGTCTGGGCTGGGACGATTCGGCCCGGCTGCTCGAGCGTCTAGCGGCAAGCGTCTCGGAACGGCGCACCCTTCGATAAGCTCAGGGTGAGAACTCACGCACCTCGTCACCCTGAGCCTGTCGAAGGGCCATCGTAGGCGTTCATGAGATACTGCGCGACCATGCGTTGCGTGTTGAAGAAGGAGCCGTTCAGCGCGATTGCCGAGCGCCGCACGCGCGTATAGTCCTGCGGGCGCCCGTAGTACAGCGGCACGATCGCGGTTTCGAGCTTGTGATAGAGATCCGCGGCCTCGTCCGCGTTCGCGCCGGTCGGGACGTCGCCGCCGATCGACCAGCCGGTGACGCCCTCGATGTGCCCCTCGACCCACCAGCCGTCGCGCACCGAGAAGCTCGGGACCCCGTTGAGCGCGGCCTTCATGCCGCTCGTGCCCGAGGCTTCTTCGGGATAGCGCGGCGTGTTGAGCCAGAGGTCGACGCCGCTCGTCAGCAAATGGCCCCACGCGAGGTCGTAGTTCTCGACGTACACGAACTTGATATCGCTGCCCAACGCTTTCGCGGCGGTGAAGACTCTGCGAATCGCATCCTTCGCGCCGCGATCGCGCGGATGGGCTTTCCCGCCGTAGACGATCTGCAGCGGGCCCACGGTGCGAGCGATGCGGCGCAGCCGATCGACGTCCGTAAACAGCAGTTCCGCGCGCTTGTAGAGCGCCGCACGCCGCGCGAAGCCGATCGTCAGGCACTTTTCGTCGAACTCGAGGCTCGAGGTCTCGCGGATGCGAGCGAAGAGCGCGCGTTTGGCGAGCAGGTGCGCCGCTTCGATCTCATCGAGCGGAATGCCGATCGCGTACCGCAAGTAGAGGTTGTCGCGGCGCCACTCCGGCAGCCGCCGGTCGAAAAGTGCGGCGAACGAGGGCGCGCACCACGTCGCGGCATGCACGCCGTTCGTGATCGCGTGAATCGTGTACGCCGGGAACATGCCGCGCGAGACCTCGCCGTGTTTCATCGCGACGCCGTTCACGTAACGGCAGAAGTTCAGGGCGAGGTAGGTCATGTTGAGCGTGCCGTCGTGATACGCCTCGCTCTGCTCCAGGAGCGCGGCGCGTTCCCGGCCCAGCAGGCTCGCGGCCAGCTTGCCCGGGAACTGGTCGTGCCCCGCCGGAACGGGCGTGTGGGTCGTGAAGACGCACTTCTCGCGTACGAGAGCGCGCGCGGCGAGCGGCGCGAGGTTACGGGCGGCGATCGTTTCCTGCAACAGGCCGAGGGTCAGCAACGCCGAGTGTCCCTCGTTCAAGTGGTACGTTTGAATCGCGGTATGGCCGAGCGCTTCGAGCACCGCGAGCCCCCCCAGGCCGAGCACGATCTCTTGCGCGAGCCGGTAGCGGGCGTCGCCGCCGTAAAGAAGATCGGTCAGGGTGCGGTCCCAGGGATCGTTCTCGGGCAGATCGCTATCGAGCAACACGACCGGCACCACGGAACCGCCCACGCCGACGATGTGGAAGAGCCAAGCGCCCAGGCGCACGGTCCGGCCCTCGACGGTAACGGTCGCCGTCGCCGCCGTGCGTTCGAGCCGCGTCGAGGGGTCCCAGCGCACGGGTTCCTCGCTTTGGCGCCCCGTCGGGCTCAGGTGCTGCTCGAAGTAGCCTTTGCGGTAGAGCAGCGTGACGGCGATGAGCGGTGCGCCGAGGTCGGCGGCGGAGCGCAACGTGTCGCCTGCGAGCACGCCGAGACCGCCGCTATACGTGGGCACGTCTGGATCGAGGGCGATCTCCATAGAAAAGTAGGCGATCGTCGGGTTCGTGGGCATAGCTCCCTATGCTACCGGAGCGACGCGGCCAACCCTTTGTAAATCTCTCCTAGATTTAATCCTCCGAGTCAACGCTCCGGCCGATGGCTGCGTTTCATGGTTACTATGATCAAGCACCCAGCGGCCGTTCTCGCGGCCTTCACCCTCGCGATCGCCGGCTTCTCGGCACCGATCGTCGCGCAAGCCCAGGACGTACCGTCGTACGCCCAGCCCGCCCCCTCCGGGGAGGGCCAGATTCGTGGCCGAATCACTTCATTCGACGGACAGTTCGCTGTCGGCGTCCGCGACGAGCGCGGCTACATCGACAACGTCCAACTCCATCCCGGCACGATCATCAACCCGACCGGGATCACGCTCGCGCCCGGTATGGTCGTGAGCATCCTCGGCTACAACGCCGGCTCGTACTTCAGTGCGAACGAGGTCGACACGCCCTACACGTATTACGGCGGGGTCCCGTATTACTACGGCCACCCGTGGGACTATTACGGTCCGACGATCAGCCTCGGGTTCTTCTTCGGTAACCCGGGTTGGTGGCACGGCTCGTACTTCTACGGCCCGCACCACTACTACGGCGGCGTCCGGGTCTATGACTCGGTCCACATCAACAACGTCTACCGCGGGAGCGGCGGGTCGTTCCAGGGCCGCTCGTACGTAGCCCCGCCCGAACACGGCGGATACTACGGCGCCGCCAGACGTTACCCCACGACGCAAGGCGAGGCCCATCGCGCGCCCGCCGGGCACGAAGAGCGCGGTCACGGGGAGCGCCAGTAAGCGTTTGAGGCTGCGGGAGACGGGCCGGACCGGCTACGCCGTTGAGGGCGGCGCCTGGATCCGAGCCCGTTCCAGTTGCGAGCCGGGCATGCCGTAGACGAAGTCCTCGAGCGAGCCCTCGTTGATGAAGTCCTGCGGAAAACCGGGATCGATCGCGCTCGCGGCATCCAAACGAGCGAGTTGCTCGGGGCTCAGCGAGACTTCGAGCGAGCGGAGGTTATCCTCGAGCTGAGCTTGCGTGCGAACGCCGATGATCGGGATCACGTCGATCCCGCGTGAACGGACCCAGGCGAGCGCGATCTGCGAGGGGCTGCGCCCGATTTCTTCGGCGAGCGTCCGGGTCGCCGCGACGATCGCGAGGTTGCGCGGCGTCAGGCGGTCGTCGAGCAGCTTTGCGCGCTTGCCGTCCGCTCCCGGCGCGGCGCCCTCGCCGTATTTTCCGGTCAAGATGCCGAAGGCGAGCGGCGACCAGGCGATGACCGCGAGCTCGAACGCACGCGCCATCGGGATCAGCTCGCGTTCGACCGTTCGTTCGATCAAGTTGTATTGGATCTGGATGCCGACGAACGGCGACCAGCCGCGCAGCGTCGCGAGCGTGTTCGCTTGCGCCACGACCCAGGCCGGCGCATCCGACATCCCGACGTGCAACACTTTCCCCGCGCGGACGGCGTCGTCGAGCGCGCGCATCACCTCGTCGACGGGCGTCGTGAAATCCCACGCGTGCACCCAATACAGATCGATGTAATCGGTGCGCAGGCGTTTCAGGCTCGCCTCGAGCGATTGCGTGAGATTCTTGCGGTGGTTGCCGCCGGCGTTCGGATCGCCGGGTCGCGTCGAGAGCGAATACTTCGACGCGATGACGAAGCGATCGCGCCGGTCCTCGACGAGTTCTCCGACGATCTTTTCCGAGGCGCCGTCGGTATAGCGATTCGCCGTATCGATGAAGTTGCCGCCGGCCTCGGTGAACGCGTGGAACATGACGGCGCATTCCTCCAGCGGCGCGCCCCAACCCCAATTCTCGCCGAACGTCATCGTGCCCAGGCACAACTCCGAGACGCGCAGGCCGCTTCGGCCCAACAGACGATAGCGCATCGGCTCTCCTCTACGGTCGCGGACCTTCAATGCGGTGGCGTTCTTCCGTGCGCTCGCATTTCCGCGCACGCCGTCTTACGTGCCCGGTGCGGTTGCGAGCTTGGGCGGTTTCGGCGCGGCTGCGGACGCTTCGGCTTCGAGTGCGATGCGCTTGGCCATGTTTCCGAAGATCAGCGAATGGAATGGTGCGACGCCGTACCAATAGAGATAGCCGAAGGCGCCGTGCGGTTCGAAGAACGCCGTTTGCCGCAGGGTCGAGCCGCCTTCGCGCGGGAGCGCCTCGAACTGCAGCCATGCGAAGCCCGGCAAGCGCATCTCGGCGCGCAGCCGCATCAGCTTGCCGGCGTCGTATTCCTCGACGCGCCAGAAATCCAGCGCGTCTCCGACGCGCAATTCGCTTTGGGAACGGCGCCCGCGGCGCGTCCCGATGCCGCCCGCGAGGCGATCCAGCGCCCCGCGCAGCTCCCAGAGCCAATCCGCGTAGAGCCAGCCCTTCGTCCCACCCAAGCTGGCGAACGCGTTGAAGAGTGCGAGCGGCGGTGCGGCGGCATCGGTCTCGCGCCGATCGACCAGCATGCCTTCGCTCAACCCGGAGAACTCGCCGGGCAGCGTGCGCGCGTCGAACGCGTCGAACCACGTCGTCTCCGGGCCGGCGCTGCGATTGCGATCGAGCGCGAGCGTGACCGCTTCGTCGAAGCCGGTGGGCCGGATCTCCGGAAACTCACGGAGTGCGCGATCGTCGCGCACGATGACTTCGTTGAACAGGCCCTCGATCAGCGGGCGCGCGATCGATGCGGGGATCGGCGTCACCAGATGGACCCAGCCCGCGGAGAGGCCGGGCGTGAAGAACGGCACGACGACGAGCTGCCGATTGAGGCCGCGCAGCGCCGCATAACGCAGCATCATGTCGCGGTAGGAGAGCACGTCCGGCCCGCCGATCTCGAGCGTCGTGCTCTCGGAGCGCGGCCGGCCCAATTCATCGGTCAGATAGGCGAGGACGTCGCGCACGGCGATCGGCTGGCAGCGCGTTTGGACCCACTTCGGCGCGATCATCACGGGCAGGCGGTCCGTCAGATAGCGCATCATCTCGAACGACGCGCTGCCGGAACCCACGATGATCGCGGCGCGGAACTCGGTGACGGCCGCGCCGCTGGTGCGCAGGACGTCTCCGACTTCGTGACGGCTGCGCAGGTGATAGGAGAGTGCGTCGGCGTCGTTCCCGAGGCCGCCCAGATAGACGATGCGCCGCAGCCCCGTCGCGCGCGCGGCCGCGGCGAACGTGCCGGCGGCCTCCCGGTCGCTCGCAGCGAAATCGTGTCGCGAGCCGCTCATCGAATGCACGAGATAGTACGCCGCATCGACGCCGTCCATGGCGCGCTCGAGCGAGGCCTGATCGAAGACGTCGCCCACGACGATCTGCGCGCCCGGGAAGCGGCCGGCGATTCGCGCCGTGCTGCGCACGACGCAGCGTACGCTGTGTCCGGCGTCGATCAGCAGTGGGACGAGCCGCCCGCCGATGTACCCGGTCGCACCCGTCACGAGAACGCGCATCAGATTGCCGCTCGAGTCGCGTGAACGTCCATCGTCCCTTAGATGCGTGTCGAGGACCGGATCGTTGCGCGGCGCCGGCCACACCGCCGCAGAGGTGCCGGTGCCCTTCCTTTGCCGAGGAAGCGTGTAATTGCCGCGCTTCGACACGTGTCCCGAGGCAAGCATCCGGCATGCCCGGTATATCGCCTCTCGGCGCTGGAGGGAAGGATGAATCCGGCACGGACTATACGCGGATTGCTCCCATTGATAACGACAGGAGCCCAGACAGCATGAATTTTTGTACCAATACGTTCATACGGCGGCTCGGTACGCTTGCACTCGGCGCAACGTTCGCCGGTGCGGCGGCCGGCTCGATCGCCGTGGCGCAGCAACAACCCGTCTTCCGGGTCGGCGTCGTGACGGCGCTTTCGGGAGATAACGCGCAGGGGGGCGCCTCGACCAAGCGAGGCTACGACCTGTGGGCGAACACCGTCAATGCCTCCGGCGGCATCGAGAGCGGCGGCAAGAAATACAAGGTCGAGTTGGTCTACTTCGACGACCAGTCCTCGGCTGCGACGGCCTCGGCCGCGTGCGAGCGAGCGCTCACGACCGACAAACTCGACTTCATCCTCGGTCCCTATGCCAGCTCCGCGACGCGTGCTTGCGGCCCGATCGTCGACAAGTACAAGGTGCCGATGATCACGGGTTCGGCCGAGAATCCGGCGATCTGGAAGGATAAGTATCAGTACGTCTTCGGGACGATCCCGAGCGTGAACGTGATCGCGGCCGCGCCGTTGCGCGCGATCGCGAAGCTCACGCCGAAGCCGCAAACGATGTTCATCGTGGCGCTCGACGACCCGTTCACGAAAGCGGGCGCGGACACGTTCAAGAGTCTCGGGGAGTCGCTTGGGATCAAAGTTCTCGGCAGCGAGATCGTCCCGGCCGAGGCCGATTTCACACCCGCGTTCACGAAGGCGAAGGCCGCGAACCCCGATCTGCTTGCGATCGCGACGCAGCCCGAACAGGCGATTGCGATCATGAAGGTGATCAAGCAGGTCCGCCTCGACGCGAAGATCATCGTGATGCACAACGGCCCGGGCTTCTCGGACTTCACGAAGGCGCTCGGCAAGGACGCGAATTACGTCGTTGATTCGACGGTATGGCAGCCCGATCTCGAATACGACGGGATCAACGCCGGATCGTGGAAGTCGAGTAAGGCCTGGTTCGCCGACTATCAGAAGGCGTACAACCGCCCCGCAGCCGAGTACACGGAAGCCGCTTCGACGGCGGCCGGCATCGCGTTCGAAGCTGCGATCAAGGCCGCCGGGGTCAAGCCGCCGCTCGATGAAGCCGGGAAGGCAAAGCTCGACGCCGCGCTCGAGGGCCTCAGCATCCGCACGTTCTACGGGCCGGTGAAGTTCGAGACCAGCGGCGACAACTACCACGACAACATCGAGCTCACGCCGCAACCGTTCCAAATCCAAAGCGGCAAGCCGACGATCGTCGGGCCGAAGTCCCCGGAGAAAGCCTCGTTCCAGTATCCGGCTCCGCCTTGGGACAAGCGCTGATCCCAGCCGGAGAAGAAGGGAGCCACGTCCTCGGGCGCGGCTCCCTCTATCACGCCCTTTCGCGGGTCACGAGACGATGAATCTCTTCCTTCAAAGCACGATCGACGGGCTCTTGATCGGCGGCGTCTTGATCGTGCTTTCGCTCGGGATGTCGCTCTCGTTCGGCGTCCTGCGGATCGTCGATTTCGCGGTCGGCGAGTACCTGATGCTCGGGGCCTTCGCCGCGCTGTTCATCTCCGACGGGTTGCACGTCGACCCGCTCTGGACGATCCCGATCATCTTCGTCGTTTTCGGCACGGCCGGCTATCTGTTCCAACCGGCGTTGCAGCGCGTGACGAGCGGGAAACGCGCGCATGCGAATCTGATGGGCCTCGTGCTGACCTTCGGCGTCTCGCAGGTGATTCGCGGCGTCAGCCTGGGTGCGTTCGGGCGCGACAATCATTCGCTCTCGAGCGGGCTCTCGGACATCACGTTCTTTCTCGGGCCGCTGACGGTTCCGAGCGTGCGGCTCGCGTGCTTCGCCGTCGGCATCCTGGTCATGGCGGCCGTGCTCTTTCTGCTGTATCGCACGCCGCTCGGCTTGCGGATCCGCATGGTCGCGCAAGACGTCGTCTCGGCCACGCTGCTCGGCGTCGATCCGCGACGCATCAATTGCATCGTCTACGGATTGCACGTCGGCTTGACGGCGGTCGCGGGAGTCTTCATCGGCCTCCTGTTCACGTTCAATCCCGAGATCGGCGTGCGCTATACGCTCTACACGTTCTTCGTCGTCGTGCTCGGCGGCATGGGGTACCTGCCCGGCGCGATCGTCGCCGCGCTCGTGCTCGGCCTCTCGCAGGCGTACGTCACCGTCTACCTCGGATCGAACTACATCACGCTCTCGACGTTCTTGATCTTGTATCTCGTGCTCGTGATCTCGCCGCGCGGCCTGTTGCGCAAGGGCCTGGCATGAACGCGCGCGCCGCACTCGCCGTCGCGGGTCTCTTGGCGCTGCTCGTGCTGCCGGCGTTCGTGCCCGTGTTCTGGATGCGGCTGGCGACCGAGACGCTGATGTGGGCCTGCATCGCGCTGAGCTGGAATCTGCTCGGCGGTTACACCGGGTACCTCAACTTCGGGCACGCCGCGTTCTTCGGCTTGGGAGCCTACGTGACCGGGATCCTGATGACGAAGTCAGGGCTCCCGTTCGCGGCCGCGCTGCCGCTCGCGGCGGTGGCGGGCGCGGTTCTCGCGCTCGTCCTCGGGCTTCCGACGCTGCGCCTGCGCGGGTCGTACTTCGCCATCGCGACGTGGGCATTCGCCGAGGCGCTTCGCCAAATCGCGCTGCTCGCCGAACCGCTCACGGGCGGCAGCGAGGGTTTGCGCTTCACGGCGCTCAGCGACAACAGGCCGTTCTACTACGCGATGCTCGGGCTCTTCGTGCTGACGCTCGTGGTCTTCTATTGGCTGCTCAAGCGCAGCAAGCTCGGATACTGGCTCGTCGCGATCCGCGAGAACGAAGACGTAGCGACGGCGATGGGGATCGACGTCGTGCGCGTGAAGCTGTTCGTCTTTACGCTCAGCGGCATCGTGCCGGCGATCGCCGGCGGCATCTACGGATACTGGATCACGATCATCAATCCAAACGAAGTGTTCAAGGCGCTGATCAGCGACAACGCCGTCGTGATGAGTCTGTTCGGCGGGCTCGGCACGTTTTGGGGACCGGTCATCGGCGCGCTCGTCGTGCATCTCGGCGGCCGATTGCTGTGGCTCTCCTGGGGCAGCGACGTCGCCTACATCGTGATCCTCGGGCTCGCCGTCTGCTGCGTCGCGCTGTTCATGCCCGAGGGGATCCTCGGACTCTTCGAACGGCGCCGCAAAGGCAGCGCCTACGCGCCGCCGGCGCCGCCCGCCGCCGCTCCGCTCGAAAACGCCTCGTGAGCGCGCTGCTCGAACTGCACGGGGTCTCGAAAGACTTCGGCGGCCTGCGCGCCGTGAACGAGGTGAGCTTCGCGATTCAAACGCACGAGATCGTCGGGATCCTCGGCCCGAACGGCTCGGGCAAGAGCACGCTCTTCAACGTGATCTCACGCCTCCTGCCCGCGAGCGAAGGGACGATCGCATTCGCCGGCAAGGACATCACGAAGATCCCGCCGTTCCACTGCTCGCGCCGCGGGCTTTCTCGAACGTTTCAGATCCCATCGCCCTTCACGCGCATGACGGTACTCGAGAACCTGCTCGCCGTCTATCATCCCGAATCGATCGCGCAGATGCGGGGGCGCGCTCGCAAGATCCTCGACCGTCTGAAACTGACGCGCCTCGCGGACGAGCGCGCCGATAGTTGTAGCGGTGGGCAACTGAAGCTGCTCGAGATCGGGCGCGCGCTGATGACGGAGCCGAAGCTGCTGCTGCTCGACGAATGCGTCGCCGGCGTGAACCCGGTGCTGCGCGCGGAGATCGTCGAACTGCTGCGCGGCTTGCGCGAAGAGGGCATGACGATCGTCGCGATCGAGCACGACATGGACTGGGTGCGCGCGCTCTGCGACCGGCTGCTGGTGATGCATCACGGCTCGCTGATCGCCGAAGGTTCGTTCGAAGAGGTCACGCGCAATCCGGTCGTCGTCGACGCGTACTTGGGAGCGTAACGTGGCGTTCGAAGCGCGCGGCATCTCGGCGGGTTACGGGAAGGTGCGGATCCTGAACGGCGTCGATCTGACGCTGACGCCGGGGGAGATCCATTGCATCTTCGGTCCGAACGGCTCGGGCAAGAGCACGCTGTTGAAGGTTTGCGCGGGGATGCTTGCGCCCTGGAGCGGAACGCTCGGCCTCGACGGACGCGACCTGCTCGCGCTGCGGGGCTTCGAGTTCATTCGTTCGGGGATCGTCGCCGTTCCGCAGAGCGGCGGCGTCTTCGCCGACCTGACGGTCGCGGAAAACCTCGAAGCCGGCGTGCTCGCACTCGGCGACCGCAGCGCGCGCGCACGGATCGCCGCGATGTACGAGCGCTTCCCGATCCTCGGCGAGAAGCGCGGCGCGCGCGGCGGGAGCCTTTCCGGCGGCCAGCGCATGTTGCTCGCGTTCGCGCGGGCGCTCGTCGCGAAGCCGCGCGTGCTGTTGCTCGACGAGCCGTCGGCCGGCCTCGCCCCCGCGGTCGTCAAGGACGTCTTCTCGCTCGTGCGCGACCTGCGCGCCGAGGGCCCCGCCGTGCTGCTCGTGGAGCAGGCCGTGAAGGACGCCTTGCCGCTCGCCGACCGCGTCACGGTGCTGATCGCCGGCGAAGTCGCGATCGCCGCCCCGGGCAGCGAGATCACCGAGGCCCGCCTCGCGCAAGCCTATCTCGCCTACGGCTGACCCTTCGACAGGCTCGGGGTGACAAGAACACCCCGTCGCCCTGAGCTTGCCGGACGGTGTTTCGGCAGGCGAAACGGCACGTTGACAGTATGAGAGCGCTCCGATACGCTGGGCCGGATGTCGTGTTTCGAGGCTTGCCTGCGCATGCGACCGGGCGCGCGACGGCCGTTGGATTGCGCTGGATAGCACGCGCGCGGTGACGGCGGCGGCTCCGAGCGCGGCCGCGGCTCCCAGCGCCTCCGCGTTGCGTGCGACGTTCGTGCCGATCGTCGGCGAACGGCATTTCTTCACGGCGGCCGCCGACTTGCGCACGTATGAATGCGACGGGCTCACGAGCTATCGCGTCCGGCCTGCGGCAGTCGCACTTCCCGCTTCGACGGAGGAAGTCGCGGCGCTCGTGCGGGCCGCCAGGAGCTTCAACATGCCGATCGTGGCGCGCGGCGCGGGGACGGGCCTCTCCGGTGGAGCGCTCCCCGTCGAGGGGGCGCTCGTGATCGGGCTCGCGCGCATGGCGCGGATCCTCGATCTCGATTTGCCCAACGGCCGCGCGCGCGTGCAGCCCGGCGTCATCAACCTCGACCTCTCGAAGGCGGTCGCGGCCGAAGGCTATTATTACGCCCCCGATCCCAGTTCGCAGAGCGTCTGCACGATCGGCGGCAACATCGCCGAGAACTCGGGCGGCGCGCATTGCCTCAAGTACGGATTCACCGTGAATCACGCGCTCGCGGCGACCGTCGTGCTCGACGACGGGAGCATCGTCGAACTCGGATCGGCCTGCGTCGATCCGCTCGGCTACGACCTGATGGGCGTCTTGGTCGGCAGCGAAGGGATGCTCGGAATCGTTACCGAGATCGTCGTGCGCTTGCTGCGCAAACCGGCTGCGACGCGCACGCTCTTCGCGACGTTCCCGACGACGGATGAAGCCGGGGCCTGCGTGTCTGAGATCATCGCGGAGGGCATCGTGCCCGCCGCGATCGAGATGATGGACGCGCTCGCGATCGAAGCGATCGTCAAGTCGACGGGCGTCGATTGGCCGCTCGATGTCGGCGCGGCGCTGCTGATGGACGTCGACGGGATCGCGGCCGACGTCGAGCACACGGCGGAGCGGGCCGCGGCGATCGCCCGCGCTGCGGGCGCGCTCGAGGTGCGGACCCCGCGCGACGACGCGGAGCGCATGCTGATGTGGAAGGGCCGCAAGAGCGCGTTCGCGGCGATGGGGCGCATCTCGCCGAACTACATCGTGCAAGACGGCGTGATCCCGCGCTCGGAGATCAGCCGGGTGCTGCGCGAGATCGCCGAGCTTTCGGCGCGCAGCGGCCTGCGCGTCGCGAACGTCTTTCACGCGGGCGACGGGAACTTGCATCCCCTCGTCCTCTACGATGCCCGCATCGAGGGTCAGGAGCAGCACGCCGAACGCGTCGGCGGCGAGATCTTGCGCATCTGCCTGCGCTACGGGGGTTCGATCACGGGCGAGCACGGCGTCGGCGCGGACAAGGCGATCTATCTCGGCGAGCAATTCGCCGAGGACGATCTCGACGCGATGAACGCCGTGCGCTGCGCGTTCGATCCCGACCGGATCTTCAACCCCGGCAAGGTCTTCCCGACGCCGCGCCTGTGCGGCGACCGGCCCGGTCCCTATCGCGCGCATCCTACCGAGCTTTCCGGCGAGGCGGAACGCGGATGACGCAGCCCCTCGCGATCCTCGGCGTCGTTGCGGGGCGGACGGCGAAGCCCGCCACGCTGGAGGACGCCGAGGTTCTGTTGCGCGAGGCGCATGCCGCCGCCGAACGCGTCGCGTTTCTCGGTGCCGGGACGGAGATCGAACTCGGCTACCCGCCGGAAGGCGTGGAACTGCTGATCGAGACGACGGAGCTCGCACGCGTCGTCGAGTATGCGCCCGCCGACATGACGATCGCCGTCGAAGCGGGGATGCGCCTGGATGCGCTGCAGGCGATCCTCGCGCCGCACCGCCAGCGTCTGGCGCTCGATCCGCCCGATCCGCAGGCGACGGTCGGCGGGTTGATCGCGACGAATCAAAGCGGGCCGCGCCGCGCGCGTTACGGGAGCCTGCGGGATCTCATCGTCGGCGTCTCGCTGATCCGCGCGGACGGAACACGCGTGCGCGGCGGCGGCAAGGTCGTCAAAAACGTCGCCGGTTTCGACTTGCCCAAGCTCGCCGTCGGATCGCTCGGGACGCTCGGAATGATCGCGACCGCGACGTTCCGGTTGCATCCTTTGCCCGAACGCGTCGTGCACGTGGAGATCCAAGGCTGTTCGATTCAACAGATTCGTCATTGGGCCGCCGTGCTCGAGCGCGAACAGTTCGAACCGGCGGCGTTCGTCGCGCTCCAAGACGGCGCCGCGAGCACGCTCGACGTGTGCTTCGAAGGCTTCGCACCCGGCGCGGAAGAGCAGGCAGCGCGTCTGATCGCGGCTGCGAAGGCGGCCGGTCAGCAGGCCGAACTCGCGGACGCCGCCGCCGTACAGAGGCTCGAGGCCTTGCACCGCGCAGCGCGTTGCGTGGGAGAATGGCGCTGCAAGATCGCGTTTCCGCCGGCAGAGCTCTTGGAGCTCGAACGCTATGCGCTTCGGGGACTGCGCAGCGCCGTGCGCGAGGCCTCGATCGCGATTTACCCCGCGGCGGGCGTCGCCTATATCGCGGGGAAAGGCGCGCTCGATCGTCTGCTCGTCGCGGCGATCGCACGCGCGCGCGAAATGCTCGCGGGGATCGGCGGCTCGCTCGTGCAGACGGCGGCGTCGCCCGCGATGCGGGCCGCGAGCGACGTCTACGGCGGGATTCCGCCCTCGATCGAGTTGATGCACGCGCTCAAGCTACGCTTCGATCCCGAACGGGGGCTCAATCCGGGCCGCTTCGTGGGAGGCCTCTGATGGAGACCGCGCCGCGCTCGACCGCGGATTTGATCTCGGACTGCGTTCACTGCGGATTCTGCCTGCCCGCCTGCCCGACGTACCGCTCGTGGGGTGCGGAGGCGGATTCGCCGCGCGGGCGGATCGATCTGATGAAGGGCCTCGAAGAGGGCGTCATCGTTCTCGATGCGGCGACGACGGCCCACTTCGACCGGTGCCTGGGCTGCATGGCTTGCGTGACCGCCTGCCCTTCGGGCGTGCAATACGACAAGCTGATCGAAACGGCGCGCGCGCGCATTGAGACGCAGACGGAACGCCCCGCATACGAAAAGGCGTTCCGTGCGCTGATCTTCGCGCTGTTCCCGTATCCCGCGCGGCTCCGCGCGATCGCGGTCCCGCTCGCGCTGTTCGCGGCGAGCGGCTTGCAGGGCGCCGTTCGGCGCAGCGGCCTGCTGCGCCGTTTGCCCAAGGGGCTCGCCGAACTCGATGCGTTGATGCCGCCGGTCAACATCGCGAACATGGGCGCGAACCTGCCGCGGCACACGCCCGCGCGCGGCACCTCGCGCGGCCGCGTGGCGCTGGTCGCCGGTTGCGTGCAGCGCACGTTCTTCCCGAACGTGAACGCGGCGACCATCCGCGTGCTCTCGGCGGAAGGCTTCGACGTCGAGATACCGCCGAATCAAGGCTGTTGCGGTGCGCTCTCGCTGCACGCCGGCCGCGCTGAGGAAGCCAAACGCTTCGCGCGCGCCACGATCGAATGTTTCGAGAAGAGCGGCGCCGATACGATTGCGATCAACGCCGCCGGCTGCGGATCGGCGCTCAAGGAATACGGCGACCTCCTCGCCGATGACCCGGCCTACGCTGCCCGCGCCGCGGCGTTCTCCGCGAAAGTCAGGGACGTCTTGGAGTTCCTGGCAGGCGTCGAGCCGCGCGCCGAACGCCGGCCGATCGACCTGCGCGTCGCCTATCACGATGCCTGCCATCTCGCGCACGCTCAAGGGATCCGCAGCGAACCGCGCACCCTGTTGCGTGCGATCCCGGGCCTGGAATTGTGCGAGATCCCCGACGGCGAGCAATGCTGCGGCAGCGCCGGCATCTATAACCTGATCCAGCCGGAGAGCGCCGCCGAGATCGGCGCGCGCAAAGCGCAGAATGTGATCGCGGCCGGCGCCGACCTGCTCGCAAGCGCGAACCCGGGCTGCACCTTGCAGATCCAAGCCGCGCTCGCAGAGCGCGGAGCCGCGCTCACCGCGGCCCATCCGATCGAGATCCTCGACGCCTCGTTGCGCGGCGTTCCGATCGCGCACGGGCAAAGGCCGTCCGGAAGCGAAACCAAGGGGAATGAGGGCCTATGACGAGCTCGTTTCCGAATGGAAAGCACTTCGCGCGACGCACGGCATCACCGTGCGGGAAGTCGCATGTCCCGGCGTCGCGCGGACGCTCTTGTGTTCGGACTTCGGCGAGATCGGACGCCCGCTCGTCACGCTGACCGCCGGCGTGCACGGCGACGAGCCGGCAGGCCCATGGGCGCTGCTGTCACTCGTGCGAGACGGCCTGCTCGATCCGCGCTTCGCCTATCGTGCTTGGCCGTGCACGAATCCGAGCGGCTACCTCGCCGGGACGCGCCACAACGCCGAGGGGCAAGACATCAATCGCACGTTCAGCAGCGGGGGGATATCCCCGGAAGCGCGCGCGATCATCACCGCGAATCGCGACCGCCGCTTCGTTCTCTCGATCGACCTGCACGAAGATTACGAAGCCGACGGATGCTATTTCTATGAAGCGCAGGTCGACGGCCCGCCGCTCGCGCCCGCGCTCGTCCGCGCGCTCGACGACGCGGGCCTGCCGATCCAGAATTGGCACGAGGGTTTCGATCTGGCCTATCCGCCCGGAGCCGAGGACTCGTATCGGCTCGAACGGGGCTGGGTCGTGACGGATATCCCGCGGCTCTCGCGCCATTTCACACGGGGCCTGTCTTACAGCATGTTCATGCAGCGCCGGATCGCCGCGCGCACGCTGACGATCGAATCGGCGCGCAGCCGCCCGTGGGACGAGCGCATCGCGATGCATCGCGTCACGGTCGTCACCGCGCTCGCCGAACTCGCCACGCTCGACCTCTCGACGGAACTCGCCGCGCCGGCCGGCATCGCCGAACACGTCGCCACGGAGGAGGCCGCAGAATGAGCTGGCTGCTCATCGTCGCGATGGTCGGCATCGTCGGCTACACGGTCTACCAGCAAGCGCAGCGCGAGGGGACGTGGTCGTGGGAACAGCTCGGACGCACGCTCGTCGGCGCGCTCGTCCTGTGCGCGTTTCTCTTCCCGTGGGCGCTGATCGTGACGCGCAAGTTCGGCGACAAGCAGCCGCTCCTCGCGCTGCTGCTGATCGCGGGGCCGCTCGTCGTCGGCCTCTACGTGATGATGCGCGCGCTCGAAGCGGGCCGTGCAAACAAGTCTTGAGCGCAGGCCGCGCTCGTTTCGTGATGTCTGCGCAGGGCTCGCGACCATGGCAGACATCGTATCCATGCGGGATGTTTGGATGAAGTTCGCAGACGTGCGGCGACGATTGAGGGCCGAAGGCCGCGCTGCGGCCGATCGCAGGACAGTTCGTCGTCGGGCCTAGGTGATGATGTGCGCACTCGAAGCGGGCCGCTTCGGCAAGCCGTAAGCGTCGCTATTCCGCCGGTACTTCGGGACGTTTTTCGACGGCCGGGAAACCGCAAATCCTCCGTCTAAGCAGCGGGCCAGGTTAGGAGTCTTCGCCCGATACACATGGATATTAACGCCGGCGATACCGCATGGGTGCTCGTTGCCGCCGCGCTCGTGATGCTGATGACGCCGGCGCTCGGATTCTTCTACGGCGGTCTCGTCCGCCAGAAGAACGTGCTTTCCACGGTGATGCACAGCTTTGTCGTGCTCAGCTTGATCAGCGTGCAATGGGCGCTCTGGGGATACTCGCTCGCGTTTGGCCCCGATCTCCACGGCTGGGGGCTCATCGGCAACCTCGCGTGGGCGGGCCTCGCGGGCGTCGGAATTGCACCCAATCCGGATTACGCCAAGACGATCCCGCACGAAGCCTTCATGGTCTATCAGATGATGTTCGCCGTGATCACTCCGGCGCTGATCACGGGTGCGTTCGCGGAGCGCAAACGCTTCAAGGCGTTCGTCGCGTTCAGCCTGCTCTGGAGCACGCTGGTCTACGACGTGATCGCACACTGGGTCTGGGGCCACGGCGGCTGGCTCGCGAAACTCGGCGTGCTCGATTTCGCGGGCGGAACGGTCGTCGAGATCGCCTCCGGTTCCTCGGCGCTCGTGGCGGCCTACGTTCTCGGCCGCCGGATCTTTCACGAGCCCGGGAAGGAAGCCGAGGCGCACGATGTGCCGATGGTCATTCTCGGGGGCTCGCTGTTGTGGTTCGGCTGGTTTGGTTTCAACGCCGGCAGCGCGCTGGCGGCGAACGGCATCGCCGTTCACGCGTTCGTCACGACGAATCTCGCCGGTGCGATGGGAGCGCTGACCTGGATTGCGATCCATTGGTGGCATCGCGGCTGGCCGAGCGTCGTCGGGGCCGTGTGCGGCTCGATCGCGGGCCTCGTGGGCATCACGCCGGCGGCCGGCTACGTCACGCCGATGGCGGCGATCCTCATCGGTTTCATCGCCGCGGGGGTCTGCTACGCCGCGGTTCAATTGCGCGATTGGATGAAGCACGACGATGCGCTCGACGTCTGGGCCTACCACGGCGTCGCCGGGTTCGTCGGCATCTTGCTCACCGGCGTTTTCGCGAGTTCGCTGGTCAATCCGGCCGGCGCAGACGGGCTGCTCGCCGGCAACCCCCGTCAGCTCGGGATCGAGGCGCTCGCTGCCGTGGTCGTATGGACGTATGCCGCGGTCATGACCTATGTCTGCCTCAAGGTCGTGAACCTCTTCGTTCCCTTGCGCGTGAGCGAGTCCGAGGAAGCGGTGGGCCTCGACTTGTCCCAGCATGCGGAAGCCGCCTACCGGCTCTAGCCGTTCGGCTCACCAGATGCACAGCGAACCGCCGCCGCCGTGTCCCAATCGTTGGATGCCCGTTGGGCTCGGGGGGCGTACGCTTGCAGCAGAATGTTGATCGCCGCCTTAGGTTCGTTCGCCGTCTTGCTCGCCGCCCTGGCGCTGGCGCCTTCGCCGTCGTCTTCGCGCCCTAGCTCCTCCGAGGCGCGCTAGCAGCCGAGAACCCCCCGGTCCCTGCGCACGTCGATTCAGATCGGCGTGCCTTTGAGTCGTCGGCCGTTCAAAGGCGAAGATTACGACGACGCGGGCCTGCCGATCCGGAATTGGCACGAGGGTTTCGATCTCGCCGATCCGCCGCGCGCCGTGGACTCGCATCGGCTCGAACTGGGCTGGGTCGTGACTGATATCCCGAGGCTCTGCGCCATTTCACAACGGGCCTGTCCTACGGCGCGTTCATGCAGCGCCGGATCGCGGCGCGCACGCTGACGATCGAATCGGCGCGCAGCCGCCCGTACGCAGCGTAGGATTGGCGCCGCCCGTACCTGGGCAGCTAGTGGGGGATTTCATTCGACGAGCAGACGACGCTTGCCATCGCGAGGTCCGTACCCTTGCTTGGAGGCCTAATGCGATCGACTATCGAGGCACACCGGCTCGCAACGCTCTCGTGAAGGGCTGACTGATGCGGAGTCGGCGTTTTTTTTGTGTCGCGATCGCGACGCTTGCTACGTTGTCGTTGTGTGTTGCCGGTTGCTCGGGGACCGGCTCGAGCGTTCCGGTGGCTCCGATCGGGGCTCCGGCGCTCTCCGTGACCGGGTCGCCGAACGCGATCGATGCGCTGGGCACGCTCACGTTGCCGCTGGGTGCATCCGACACGCTCTCGATCGCCGCAGCCGACGCGCCCGCGACCGCGACGACGACGTGCGGAGCGGGTTCCGTCGTCCCGATAGCCGGTTCTTCCGGCGCGGCGTTCACGCTGACCCCGACCGCCCCCGGCGCCTGCACCGTGACGCTGACGAACGGTTCCGGGAAAACCCTGACGATTCACGTCCTGGTCTCCGCCGGGCCTGCGACGCCGAGCCCCTCGATCTCGCCGGCCTCGCTGACGTTCACGAGTGCCGGAGCGTCGCAAACGCTGCTGCTCACCGAGACCGGCTACGCCGGCGTCTTGACCGAGTCGGACAGTTGCACCGGCGTCGCGACGGTTTCGCCGGCCACCGGCACCGGCCCGAGCGCCGACTTCACCGTGACCTCCGTCGCGGCCGGTGCATGCACGGTCACGATCACCGACTCCGGAGGAAGGTCGGCTGCGGCCACCGTCGGTGTCACGACGCTCGGCATTACGCTCCAACTGAAGACGAGGCGGCCATGAAGAAACTCGTTGCGATTGCGCTGGCCGCCGGGCTGCTCTCCGCTTGCGGTGGAGGCGGCGGCAGCGGCACTGCGCCGGCGCCCGGAGCGGACGTCCCCTCTGCGCGACGAGCCGCCGTCACGTTCACGCTCGAACTTCCGGACCGCCAGGCGCCGTCTTCCGGCACGCGCAGTCCGCGCTACATCTCTCCGGCGACGCTCTCCGCCGTCGTCACGCTCACGGGATACAATGGAGCGACGGTGACGGCGCCGCCGTATGCCGCCAACATCGACGCCGTCAACGGCTGCACGAACCTTGTCGTGCCGGGCGAGCTCGCCAGGCAGGCGGCCGGCGTGCCGCGCGGGCCATCGAAACGCGCGGCCACGTGTTCGTTTTCAGTTCCGGCGTTGGTCGGCACCGACACGTTCGCGGTCGCGCTGTACGATGCGGCTCAGACCTCCGCAACCCCGACGACGCTCGCCGGCAACGTTCTGTCGCTCGGGACCAGCGCCCCGGCCGCCGTCGTCGAAAACGCCGCAAACGTCGTCCCGATCACGCTGAACGGCGTCGTCGCCTCCCTGCAATTGACCGTCTTGCCGGCTCTCGTCGAGCCGGGAGCGGTCACCCCGGTCACGCTATCGGTAGTGGCTTATGATGCCGATAACTACGCGATCACCGGGCCGGGCACGTTCGCGACTCCGGTCGTCTTGACCAGCAATCAGCCGCTGTACTACACGATCGCGCCTGCGAGCCTGACGATTCCGCTAACCGGCGCAACGACGACGTATCCGGGCACGAACTACTTGGCCGAATGCAGCGCGACAAGCTTCACCGCAACGTCGGGCAGCGTCACGGTGACGACGCCGCTCGGAATCGATTTTGGGGGGTGCTGATGACGCTCGTGCTGACGCCGTTTTCGCACGCGCGCTGCGCGCCGGCGCGGTCCGCCGATCTCGAATCAAGGAGCTTCATGTGATGAGCCTGCGCAGCGCTCTCGTTGCGACGTTGCTGGCCGGCGCGGTCGCTTCCGGCGCGCCTGCGCGGGCCGTTGCCCAAGCGGCGCCGGTTCCGGCTTTCGGCTCGCCTCCGGGCGGCGACTATCCGATCCTCTTCAACGATCGTCACGTGTACTCCAGGCCCACCAAACTCAAAGCCGACCGCGTCCTCGGCGCACTCGTGCGCGGCAACACCGTGCTCGTGCCGCTGCGTGCGATGTTCGAGCGGATGGGCGCCGTCGTCACCTACGACGCTTCGACGAAGACCGTCCGCGCGTCAAAGAAGGGCACCGACGTCAAAGTCACCGTCGGCAAGCCGGAGGTGATCCTCAACGGAGAGGCGCGCCCGCTCGACGTCCCGCCCGAAATCGATCGCGGCATCGTGATGGTTCCGATCCGCGTGATCTCGGAGGCGCTCGGCGCATACGTCCAGTGGGTCCCGGAGAAGAACACCGTCGTCGTGCGTTATGCGGAGGTTGTGGCTCGCTTTACGCCGCTGATCCCCGTCGAGCCGCCGCTGGTGGCGCCGCCGCTCGCCACGGCATCGCCCACGCCTAACCCGTCGCCGGCACCGCTCGCGAGCAAGCCCGCGATTTCGGGTTTCGTCGCGGCCGACTGGTTGTTGAGCTCGAAAATCTACAACGAACTTGCACCAGGAGTCAGCGCGAAGAACGCGTTCGATATCAAGGCCGCACTCGAGATCCCGCTCGGTGCGAGCGGGATCATGCTGGGTGGAGATTTTCGCCAATATCAGTACGGCCACTCCGCCAACCTCGGTTTCGTTCCGTGCGCGGACCCGGCGACGTGCGGCACCGTTGTCGGCAGCGATTTCAACTACCGTGCGGGGACGTGCCCGAGCGCCGATCCCGGCTGCGTCACGGTCATCGGGCACGGTGCCTACGAACAGCTCATCGGAAAAGGCCAAGCCTACGTGCCGGCGTTCACCGCGCAAGATCGGGATTACGATGCGCGCCTCGGCTTGAGAATTGCAACGCCGCGCATCTACGTCGCGGCGAGTTATCTCTGGCGCACGTTCGACTACCTCGGATACCCGACCCAGACCGGCCTGGGCTTCGGGCTCGAAAAGCTTCCGGATCTCGACCGGCCGCTCTCGATCTACGGCAGCGCCTACTATTACCCGTCGGTCAGCGGCAACTACACCGGTCCGACCTCGGTGCTGTTAGGCCCGCTTTCGGGAGCGGCGTTCCGATGGCAATATCGCATCCTCAAGTACGAGATCGGCGCCACCTATAGCCTCGGGCACAGCCCGTTGTTCCTCGAAGCGGGCTGGCTCGGCGATCGCGGCATGGGCAAGCTCAACGCCCCATCCGACTACAACCACAATGCGATCTTCTTGGGCGGGGGCGTGCACATCTAGGCGTTGGGTACGCTCGGCTCGAGCACCGGCGCCACGTCTCACATGGCCAGCGAACGCCCCGATGGTGTCCCCATCGGACGATGTTCGCCCCGGCCCGTGCGCGTACGCTTGCTCCATGATGATTACTGCAGCGCTTGGCTCATTCGCCCTCGTGCTGACCGGCATGGTCCTCTCACCCTCGTCTCGGCGTACCGCGTCGTCCGCGCCTCGCGAGATCGAGATCAGCCGCGAGCCGGTCAACGGCATCTCGCCCGAACTTCTTTCGGCACCGCTCGGAAACGCATAAGGTCCTCAGCGCAGATACGTTCCGCGTGACGCCGCGGCCACGGTTTACACCGTGACTTCGTCTGCGGCAAACGGGATCACGTAGGGCCCTTCCGGCAACACCGCGCACGTTGCCCCCGCGCCTGCCCGTGCGAGCGCCTCGCGCACCGCGGCGGCCGGATCGGAAATCGGTTCAAGCATCGCGGCCCGGATGTGTTCGTCCGGCAAGGTCGATTTCATCGCGACGCGCGCGTGCATGAGCACGAGCGCGTTGCTGTGTGCGGCCCATTGATCGTAGCGCGAGTAGCCTGGGGCTTCGATCATCGCAAGGAGTTCCTCGGGCGACGTGTGCTCGCGGATGATGTCCTTGAAATTGCCGTGATCGGGGAAGCCGTCGCTGCACTCGGCGCAGAGCACGATCGTTCCGCCGCGCTTGACGATCTGCTGCGCGGCTGAGAGGCCCTTGATGCATTGATAGAGGTTCTGGTCGAGCGGGTAGCCGCCGTTCGTCGTAACGACCACGTCGTAACGGTGCTGCACCTCGTGCGTCGCGGTCTCCATGCAGAACGCGCAGCCCGCACGATGCGCGCTCAGATAGTTTCCGCAGAAGAATCCCGTGATGCGGCGCTGCCGGTCGAGCGTGACGTTCACGAGAAAATCCGGCGGTGCGAACGCCGCAACTTCGCGCGCCATCGCCTGAACCGGGCTCCACTCGAGGTTGAGCCAACGCGTATCGGGATCGCCGATCATCTTCGCGTTGTGGAAGAAGATGACGGTCTCGATTCCGGCGATCCCGGGCATGACGCCCTTCGCGCCACCCGAGAAGCCCGCGTAGAGATGCGGCTCGATGAAGCCGACGACGATGCGTTTGTCGGCCTTGAGGTATTCCGTGTTCAGATAGACGGGGGCGCCGAGCGACGTGTCGCCGATGTACGTCGACTGCGCAGGATCGTGCGCGTTGTGATCGATGACGCGTACGCGATCGAGCACGGCCTGGCCGAACATCGCGACCATCTCGGCAGGCGTCGTCAAACGGTGCGATCCGGTCCCGATGATGACGCTGATCTGCGCGGGCGGTACGTGTGCGAGTTCGTCGAGGATCCACGGGATCAAGCGCTCGTTCGGCGTCGCGCGCGTCACGTCGGAGGTGACGATGACGACGCGATCGGTCGCCGCGACCTGCTCGCGCAGGGGACGGGCATGGTGCGGCGTGCGGACGGCGTGCTCGAACGCAGCGTGCTCGTCGGCGAGCGCCGGCGGGTCATGGGGCTCGATGACCTCGGCGTCATCGGGCAGGTCGACGTCGAGGCCGGTACGGCCATAGGCAAGGCGAATGCGCATCCGCTCCGATTCGGATTCGCGGGCCGGAATCCGCGTTGGAGGCGGGTTAATTCTCGATGAGATGCCGGGTGCCGCGTCGAGCGATCCGGTAACTATCGATCATGCCGCCAAGACGGGGCTCCCCCGCAACGCTCGCGCTTCCTTCGCTCGCCCTGCTCGTGGCGGCGATGCTCTGCATGCCGGTCTGCGGCCCGGCAGCGCCGGCCGCCCCGGCCGCGAGCGCGCCGGCGGCAAGCGCACCGGCCGGGGCCGTTGCGGCGGGACCAGCCGGGCTCCTCCGCGCAGCGGAGCAGCTCGTCAGCGAGCTGGCCCCCGCGCGGAATGTCTACGGTTCGCATCCGACCGAGGTCGTCTGGGCCGATCCTGCAGCCGGGATCGAGGCTTCCAATCGCAGCGTCTGCAGTTCGTTCCTGTCGCATCTGCTCGAACGGGTCTACGGCGTGACGCCGGCGCAGCTCGCCGTGCTCACCGGCAAACGCAATCCGCACGCACGCGACTACTACGAAGCGATCGTGGCGCAGCGCGGCTTCACGCAGATACCGACGGTCGATGCAATTCGGCCCGGCGACGTCATCGCGCTGTCCTACCCGCCCGGGAGCGGCGCGACGGGGCACGTGATGCTGGTCGATGCGCGCCCGGAATTGCGCGAGGCGACGGCGCCGCTGCTCGCGGGGACGCGGCAATATGCGGTCACGGTGATCGACTCGTCCCACTCGGTGCACGGGTTCGGGGATACCCGCGGGACGCCGGCACAGCACGGCACGGGCGTAGGGCGCGGCGTGTTTCGGCTCTACGCCGATTCAACGGGTGCAGTCGTCGGGTCGGCGTGGAGCCTGCGCAGCAACTCGCGCCTGAGCGGCGTGCGCGAGCGCAAGCTCGCGGTCGGTCGCGTCGACCTCGCTTCGTCCGTATTGCCTCTCTCGCCGGAGCCGTCGGGCGGAGCCGCGCGGGACGACGAACGGCCCGCGCGGGAGCGCTGAGCGCCTGCGGGTGAGCGCTACGCCGCCGTCCAAGCCGTAGGAGCGCACATCGGCCGCGGCGCAAATCACTTGCAATTCGCAAGCAATCTAACCGAGGGTTCAAAACAATCGTGCCTGATCGCGATCAACTCGAAGTCGACGTCCTCATCGTTGGCGGAGGCCCCGCCGGGCTCGCCGCGGCGATTCGCTTGCGTCAGCTTGCTGCGGAAAAAGGCAAAGAAGATCTCTCGGTCATGCTGATCGAGAAGGGCGGAGAGATCGGCAACCACGGCCTCTCCGGCGCCGTGCTCGATCCGCGCGCGCTCGACGAGCTGTTGCCGGATTGGAAGGCGAGTGCGCCGATCGAGGGCGCCGTCGGCTTCGATGCCCTCTGGTACCTCACGCCGTCCGGGAAGATCGCGGCGCCGTTCCTTCCGCCGCTGATGAAGAACGAAGGCAAGTTTGTCGCGAGCCTGCAGAAGCTGACGAAATGGCTCGGCGAGACGGCTGAAGGGCTCGGCGCGGACGTCTTCCCGGCGTTCCCGGGTCAAGAGCTGCTTTGGGACGAGGCCGGAACGCGCGTGATCGGCGTGCGCGTCGGCGATAAGGGCGTCGGCCACGACGGCCAGCCGAAATCGAATTACGAGCCGGGTCCCGACCTGATCGCGAAGGTCGTCATCTTGGCCGAAGGTCCGCGCGGCACGCTCGCCAAGCAGGCGATCGCAAAACTGAATCTCGACCGGGATTCCGATCCGCAAGTGTACGCGGTCGGCATCAAAGAGCTCTGGCAATGCGCGCCCGGTTCGGTCAAGGCCGGCAGCGTCATCCATACGCTCGGCCATCCTTTGCCGAACGACACGTTCGGCGGCGGCTTCATCTATGGGATGAAAAACGACATCCTCGACATTGGTCTCGTGATCGGGCTCGACTATCCCGATCCGACGACGGACCCGCACGATCTCTTTCAGCGGTACAAGCAGCATCCGTCGATCGCGCCGCTGCTCGCGGGCGCGAAGCTCTTACGCTACGGCGCGAAGGCGATCCCCGAGGGCGGCTTATATTCGATGCCGCGCAACTTCGCGGACGGCTTGTTGATCGTCGGCGATTCGGCGGGCTTCCTCAACGGCATGCGGCTGAAGGGGATCCACCTCGCGATCAAGTCGGGCATGCTCGCGGCAGAGACGGCGTTCGATGCGGTGCTCGAGGAGAAGACCGACGCGATCACGCTGGGCACCGTCGCGCGGCGCTTCAGAGAGTCGTGGGCCTACGATGAACTCTACAAGGGCCGCAACTTCCACGCCGCCTTCCAAGGCGGGCTCTTCGCGGGCCTGATCGGGAACGGCCTCGGCATGTATACGGGCGGCCGCGCCTTCGGCGTGCAAGAGCGCCTGCACAACCACGAGGGCTACGCGCAGGTGAAGAAGCTCTCGGAGCGCGTTCCCAATCAGGTGACGCTGCGCGCGAAGATCGACAACGTGTTGACCTTCGATAAGCTGACCGACGTCTTCAACAGCGGCACGATGCACGATGAAGATCAAGTCTGCCATCTGCACGTCGCCGATACGTCGATCTGCAAGGATCGCTGTACGGTCGAATATGGGAACCCGTGCCAGTACTTCTGCCCCGCGAAAGTCTACGTTCCGCTCTTCCGGAATCCCGACGGAACGCCGAACCCCGAGCAACGGCTGCAATTGGATTTCTCAAACTGCGTGCATTGCAAGACCTGCGACATCATGGACCCCTATCAGATCATCACCTGGGTCCCCCCGCAGGGCGGCGAAGGCCCCGTCTATACGGGGATGTGACGAACTCGCGCCGCACGCTGCCGCTGCGCTCCCGGGCGCGGTGGGGCTTCGGGCGGCGTCGGGCGAAAAGGCCGGGCCATGAGTGAACCTGGTCAGCGGCAGGACGTGCTGATCGTCGGTGCGGGCCTCATCGGCCTTGGCATCGCGTACGAGCTTGCCAAAGAGAACGTCGCCGTGCGGGTCCTCGACGCGCACGCGCCCGCATCCTCGGCGTCGTGGGCGGCCGCCGGCATGCTCGCTCCGTACACGGAAGCGCTTGAGGGTGAAGCGTTCGAGGCCGCCTGCGCGCGTTCGCTCGCGGCATTTCCGGCGTTCGCCGCGGAGATCGAGGAGCGCACGGGCGTCGCCGTCGGGCTCCGCTGCGACGGCATCGTTGAGGCCGCGTACGATGAGGCGGCCGCCGCTCGCCTGCAAGCGCACGTCGCGACGCTCACGGCGCGCGGCATCGACGCTGCCTGGTTCGAGCGCGCGGGCGCGCTCGAACTCGAGGGGATCCTCGGTGCGGGGTGCATCGGCGCAGCGCTCGTGCGCGGCGAAGGTCAAGTCGATAATCGCGCGCTCGGCCGCGCCTTGCGCACCGCGTGCGAACGTCTTGGCGTGCGGATCGACGTCGGTGTCGAAGCGCTTGAGCTCGTGACCGCGAACGGGCGTGCGAGCGGCGTGCGCACGAAGAATGGAACCGTGGGGGCCGCGAAGATCGTCAACGCGGCCGGAGCGTGGGCGGATTCGCTTGCGGGCGTGCCGCCGGAAGCGCGCGTTCCGGTCATCCCGATCAAGGGCCAGATCCTCGCGTTAGCCGCGCCCGCGGATCTGGTCCGCCGGGTCCTCTGGGTCCCCGGCGCGTACCTCGTGCCGCGCGCCGACGGACGGCTCCTGGTCGGAGCGACGGTCGAGGACGCGGGCTTCGATCTGCGCGTGACCGCCGGCGGGATTCATACGGTGCTCGACTCAGCGCTCGCGGCGCTCCCGGCACTGCGCGATCTTTCCATCTCGGAGACCTGGGCCGGCCTGCGCCCGGGCTCGCCGGACGGGATCCCGTTCATCGGGGAAACGGCGCTCGAAGGCTACCTCGTTGCGAGCGGACATCACCGCAACGGCATCTTGCTCGCTCCGCTCACCGCGCGGCTCGTCGCCGACGTGATCCTCGGGCGGGGCTTCGAAGACGAGACGCTCTTCTCGCCGCGCCGTTTCGCCGGAGCCGCCGCGAAATCGGGCGCGCGCGCGTGATCGCGCAGGTGAACGGCGAGCCGCGGCCCATCGTCGAGGGGACGACGCTCGGCGCGTTGCTGCGCTCGCTCGCGATCGGGAACGAAGGGATCGCCGTCGCCGTCAACGGCAGCGTCGTCCCCCGTGGCCGCTTGGAACACTATCAATTGCAAGACGGGGACGCGGTCGAGATCGTCCGCGCCGTCGCCGGAGGATAACGTGGACGCCTCGCTACGCATCGGATCGTATGAATTTCGCTCGCGCCTGATCGTGGGGACGGGAAAGTATCCTTCGCTCGAGGTGATGCAGCAAGCACACGCGGCGAGCGGGGCCGAACTCGTGACGGTCGCCATCCGCCGCATCAAGCTCGACAACGCGGACGGGAAGACGTTGCTCGACTTCATCGATCGCTCGCGCTATCGCATCTTGCCGAATACCGCCGGTTGCACGACGGCCGCGGACGCGATTCTCACCGCGCAGCTCGCGCGCGAGTTGCTCGGCACGGACTTGATCAAACTCGAAGTGATCGGCGATCTGCAGACGCTCTACCCGGATACGACGGAGACGATCGCGGCAGCGCGAGAGCTCGTCCGCGACGGCTTCACGGTGCTGCCGTACATCGGCGACGATCCGATCGCGTGCCGCCTGTTGGAGGAGGCCGGTTGCGCCGCGGTCATGCCGCTGGCCGCGCCGATCGGCAGCGGTCTCGGGCTATGCAATCCGTATTCGATCGCGATCATCAAAGAGCGTGCGGGTGTGCCGGTGATCGTGGATGCAGGGGTCGGGACCGCCTCAGATGCCGCGCTCGCGATGGAACTCGGGATCGACGGGCTGCTGATGAACACCGGGATTGCGACCGCCGGCGACCCCGTCGCGATGGCGACGGCGATGAAGCTCGCGACCGAAGCGGGCCGGCTCGCCCATCTCGCCGGGCGCATGCCCAAACGCTTGTATGCGAACGCTTCGAGTCCGCTCGCCGGTCTGATCGGAGCGAAGGCGTGAAAGAGATCTCGGTAACGGAATTCAAGGCGCTGCGCGACGAAGCGCGCGACCACGTCCTGCTCGACGTGCGGGAACCGTTCGAAATCGAGCTCGCGCAGATCCAGGGTTCGCTGAATATTCCCTTGGCCGAGGTCGCCGGCCGCCTCGCCGAGGTGCCGCGCGATCGTGACCTGGTCGTCATGTGTCACGGCGGCGTGCGCAGCGCACGCGTCGTGAAATTTCTCGAGCAGAACGGGTACGACCGTGCGTTCAATCTCGACGGCGGGATCGACGCGTGGTCGCGCGAGATCGATCCCGAAGTCCCGGCGTACTAGCGCGCCGCCGCGCGGACGAACCAGTGCACGATGCGCTCGGCCTCGTGCGGATCGTGGGCCCACGTTCCGGCCGCGCCGCCGCGCGTGACCTCGGCGGCCGCGAACGGGCCCAAGGCGCCGAGCGCCTGCGCGCGATCGAAATACGCATGCGGGACGCCGGCCTCGGATCCCTCGGCCGGCGCCCAGGTCTGCGCGTCGGCGGCGACTCCCCGGCCGAAGCGCGGGTCACCGGTCGAACCGAGCGTCAAAAAACAGGGAGCACCGGAGACGAGCAGGCCCGCCAGCTCGGCCAAAGCGGCACGGACCGATGCGGCAGTCCCGTGCAGGAACCCGTGTGTGCTTAGGGCCGCATCGAAGCGAGCGCCGTCCCGCCGCAGTTCCGCGTAGTCCCGCACGATCGCGAAGATCGAAGCTCCCTCCAGGCCGGCTCGCTCGAGGACGTCCCGCGCGCGCGCCGGATCCGGCGCGAGGACCGTGAGCGTCGCGCCCGATGCCAGCAAGGGAGGAACGTTCCGGCCGCTACCGAGTCCTACCAAGAGAGTGCGCCGGCTATGCGCGGGGCGGAGTAGGAGTTGCGCGGCAAGCTCGACGGCGAGCGGATGCGGCGGCTCAGCCACGACGCCCGGCTGCGGCGAGGCTCTGCGCTGTGAATGGGCGTATCGAGAGATGCATCACATGGTCATACCAGACGGAGGCGATATACTCGATGTTGGACGTAGGTGCAGCCCTCCCGGCCGTGAAGCTTGCGGACGATAGCGGAACCTTGGTTACGACCACGGCTCTGATCGGCAACCCTTTCGTGCTCTATTTCTACCCGAAGGACGACACCCCGGGCTGTACCAACGAGGCGACGCAATTCGCCGACCTCTACGCGACCTTCAAGAAGAAGGGAGCCGAGGTCATCGGCGTGAGCCGCGATTCGGTCGCCTCGCACCAGAAGTTCAAGGAGAAACATGGCATCCCGTTCCCGCTGCTTGCCGACGTTGGATCGGAACTCTGCAACGCGTTCGGGGTGATCGTCGAAAAGAACATGTACGGTAAGAAATCGCTAGGCGTGCAACGCGCGACGTTCTTGATCGATGCCACGGGGAAGATCGCCCACGTTTGGCCCAAGGTCAGCGTCGACGGGCACGCGGAGGACGTGCTGTCCAAACTCAAATGAAGGCCCGCACTCGGGCATCGACCCAGACGCTGCGAGCCACGGTCCTTGGTTCGAGTTGCGCCATTCCGCGGCCGGGCCGAGCTTGCAGTTCGTATTTGCTCGAGGCCGAGGGACACCGCGTCGTGCTCGATTTTGGGACCGGCGCGCTCGCGAACGCTCAAACTTATGTTCGCCCCGAAGAGATCGATGCGATCGTGATCAGCCACATGCATGCCGATCACTTCTTGGATTTGATCCCGCTGCGCTATGCGCTCAAGTACGGTCCCCGGACGAACGCGCGGCGGATCCCGCTCTATCTGCCCCCGGGCGGCGAGACGGTCTTGCGTGCGATCTCGGCCGCGCTCTCCCGCGAGCCGGGCGGCGACTTCTTCGATGAGACGTTCGTGATCGGGGCCTACGACCCGGCGAGCGTGCTCGCGCTCGGACCGGCCCTGTTGCGCTTTGCTCCGACGCGACATTACGTCCCGACGTTCGCCTGCCGTTACGAAGTCGGCGGCGCGAGCGTGGTCTACTCCGCGGACACGGCCCCGACGCCCTCGCTCGTCGCGCTCGCGCGCGACGCCGGGCTGTTCCTCTGCGAGGCGACGCTCTTCAGCGAAAGCTCCGAGCAGACCGGCGAACGCGGCCATCTCACGGCCCGCGAGGGGGCGCTGATGGCGCGCGAGGCCGGAATCCGGCGTTTGGTGCTCACGCACTATCCGCACGAGTCGACCCCGGGCGCTTTGGCGGCCGCCGTTCGCGAGGTCTACGAAGGCGAACTCGAGATCGCCGACGACCACCAGGCCTATCGCATCGACTGAGCCCCTCGAAGGGCGCTAGTTCTCGGTCTTCGCGTCGCTGCGGGGGAGCGAGAACTGCACGATCGACTTCACGGGCGCGAGCCCGCGGTTGATCACGGCCCACACGACGACCTCGAGCTTGAGCGATTCGAGACGCTCTTTGGCTGCCAGGACCTCCCGGCCGCTCGTGACGACGTCCTCGAGCAAGAGCACGCGCTGGCCCTCGCGGTACGGGCCCTCGACGTACTCGTCGGCGAACGCGCCGAATGCTTTCGGCGCTTTGCGCACGACGATCATCGGGATGTTCGTCATCTGCGAGAGCGCGGTCGCCAAGATGACGCCGCCGATCTCCGTGCCGGCGATCAAATCCGGTGCCGTCTCGGCGACGATCGGCGAAAAGAGCCGCACGATGCGGCGCAGCACCGAAGGGTCGGCGAACAGCTTGAACTTGTCGATGTAGTAATCGCTGCGGACGCCGCCGGAGAGCAGGTATTCGCCGCGCGTCAACGCGCGTTCAACGATCGTGCTGACGAGCCACTTGATCTCGGGGATGCGGCCGATCGGCGAGCCTTCGGGTTCTAAATGTCCCACAGATACGCGTTCCATGACTCCGTCACCGGGTTCGGCGAGAAGCCTTTGAAGTCGGGATTGATCGATTGAATCTGGCGCGGCCACCAGAGGAAGTCTTGCGGCATATCGTCTGCGAGGATTCTCTGGATCTTCGAATAGGCGGCCTTACGCTTAGCCTGATCGAAGGTGCCCAGCGCCTCGTCTTGCGCCGCGTCCATCTCTTTCGAACACTCCCGGGTGTAGTTGTTGCCTGCCGGCGGAATGAACTTGCACATGAACTGGGATGAATCGTCGGGGTCGACCCCGGCGATCCAGCCGGAGAGGTTGAGGTCGAACTTGCCCGTTTGCAAGATGCCGCCCGCGCCGTACGACGCGAACAGCAGCGATCCGAGGTAGGGCTTGGCCTCGATTTCGACGCCGATGTCGTGCAGCGCCGCCTGAATCTGAACGTTGACTTGTTTGCTCGTTGCCGAGCCTTGGTTATACGTCATCACGAGCGAAAGCCTCTTGCCGTCGCGGGTCAAGGTTCCGTCCTGGCCCGGCTTCCAGCCGGCTTGGGCGAGGAGCGCCTTGGCTTTGGCGGTGTCGCGCTCGTAGCGGGTGACATCGGGTTCGTAGGCCCACATGTATGTGGGCAGGTCTTCGGTCGCGACCGAAGCCGAGCCGAAGGTATTGTCGTTGACGAGCGCGGTCTTATCGAGCGCATAGGCGATCGCCTTGCGGACGCGTACGTCTCCGAGCAGCGGCGCCTTGAGGTTGAACAGCAAACTGTAATACTGATTGTTGTCGACGAGGATGTTTCGCACGTCGGGGATCGTCTTGAGTTCTTTGTACGTGTTCGGCGTCGCCTCGAACAGCCAATCGATATCGTGCGTGCGCAACGCGGTCACGAGCGTGTTCTCGTCGGGGATGATCCTCACGATGATCCGGCGCAGATGCGGCTTGCCCATGAAGTAGGCGTCGTTCGCCGCATACTCGAGCCGCTCGCCGCGCTTCCAGGAGACGAATTTGAACGCACCCGTTCCGACCGGTGCGGAGTTGAACGCGACTTGGTTGAGGTCCGGGTATTTCGCGAGCAGATGCTTGGGGATGATGCGAAACGGATTGTCGCTCTCGGCGAACACCGTGTTCACGAAGGGGACGAACTTCTCTTTGAGATGGAAGACGACGGTCGCCGGATCGGGCGTATCGACGCTGCGGACCAATTCGTAGCCGGTGCGCGAGATGATGTTGTTCTTGGGGTTCATCAGCTGCTCTTGGCTGTACTTGACGTCCGCGCTCGTGAACGGGGCGCCGTCGTGCCACTTGACGTCCTTGCGCAAGTGGTAGGTGATCGTCAGGCCGTCGCGGCTGATGCCGCCGTTCTGGAGCGACGGCACTTCCGTGGCCAGGCGCGGGACCGGGTTCCCTTTCTCGTCGGCTTCGACGAGCAAATCGAACGCGAGCCCGGCGAGCATGCTCTCCGTCGTATTCTCCGTCAGGATCGGGTTGAGCTGGTTCGGCGTGAGCAAGATGCCGATGCGCAGCACTCCGGCCTGCGACCACTGATGGCGTGCCTCCGCGCTCGCGGCCGTTTGCGCGGGCTCGGTTGAAACCTTCGTGCACGCCGCCAGCACGAGCGCCGCCGCGAACGGCGCGAGGATGCGACGAAAAAGCAAAAGCCCCCCTGTTCGGAACGGGCTCTTGTTCGGCTTGCAGCCACGGGCGACCCCCGTCGGCGTGCGCTTAGCCTGCAGCAACGGCCTCGCGCAGCGACTCGGCGACTTTCGGCGGCGCGATGTCGAAGCGTTCGTGCTGCCAGCGATAGGTGCCTAGGCCGGCCGTCGCCGTGCGGAGCTCGCTGATGTAGTTCACGAGCTCGGCCTGGGGAACGTGCGCGATCACGCGGCGGAAGCCGCGCGGTTCACACGGCTCGAACGCGAGCACCTGCGCACGCTTTGCGCTGAGTCCGCCCAAGACGGCGGCGGCGTACTCTTCGGGGATATCGGCCTCGACCCGCAGGATCGGCTCGAGCAGGAGCGGCGCGCAACGCGCGAGGCCCTCGCGAATCGCGAGCCCGGCGGCGGTCTTGAACGCGGCTTCGCTCGAATCGACGCTGTGGAACGCGCCGTCGATCAGCGTCACGTGCAAGTCGACGACGGGGCGCTTGGCGATCGGTCCGTGCAGGAGCGCCTCGCGAACGCCTTTTTCGACGGCCGGGAAGAAGTTGCGAGGAACGACGCCGCCGACGATCTGCTCCGAGAACGTGACGCCGTGTCCGCGCTCGCGCGGTTCGATGCGTAACGTCACGTCGGCGAATTGGCCGTGGCCGCCCGTTTGGTGCTTGTAGCGCGCGTGCGATTCGGTCCCTTGCGCGATCGTCTCGCGATAGGCGATCGTCGGCGGGTTCAGGTCCAAGGCAAGGTGGTACTTGCGAGCGATCCGTTGCGCCGTCGTCGCGACGTGGACCTCGCCCGCCCCGAGCAGCTGAAGTTCGTTCGTGAATTCAGCGCGCGCGACGGCGATCGCGGGGTCCTCCTCGCACATCCGCGCGAGAACCTGTGAGAGTTTTGCGTCGTCAAGACGTTCTTTCGGCCGCACGGCGACGGCGTACAGCGGCAACGAAACGCTCGGTGCGGGCAGCGGCTCGACCGCGTTGCCGTTCGTCGTGAGCGTCGCGCCGGTCGTCACGCCCTCGAGGCGCGCGATCGCAACGACGTCGCCCGGGCCCGCGGTCACGATCGGCTCCTGCTTTTTTCCCTGCAGGCGGTACAGGCCGGCGGCGCGGACGCGCAGGTTCTCGCGCGTGCGGTCGACGAGCGTGGCGTCCGCCGTCAGCGTTCCGGCGTGAACGCGCACGATCGAGAGCTTGCCGGACTGCGGATGGATCGTGGTCTTGCAGACCTGCGCGACGAGCGGCGCCGAAGCATCGCCGGTGGGCGCGGGGAATTGGCGTTCGATCACTTCGAGCAGCGCGCTGACGCCGATGTCGGTCAATGCGGATCCCACGAGGACCGGCACGAGCAAATCGTTGACGGTCTCGTCGTGCAGGTCGCGCCGGATCTCATCGAGCGGCGGCTCGATCCCTTCGAGCAATTCCTCGAGCAGGTGATCGTCGAAATCGCCGAGCGCTTCGAGGAGCTTCGTGCGAGCCTCTTGGACGGTACCGGCAAGTTCGGGCTCGACGGAGATCTCGCGCGCCTTCCCGCGCTCGACGACGAAGGCATGCTGCTCGGCGAGATCGATGTAACCGCGGAATGCCTCGCCTTCGCCGAGCGGGAGATGCTCCGCGACGACGCGATTGCCGAACGCCTCGCTCAAGGCGGCGACGGTCCCGCGGAAATCGCTGCCCGGCCGGTCGAGCTTGTTGACGAAAAAGCAATGCGGCATCTTGCGCTGATCCAGGAATTCAACGAGCGCGCGCGTCTGTTTCACCTTCGTCGGGTCCGCTTCGATGACGACGACCGCGGCGTCCGCCGCGAGCAGCGCGAGCCTGGTTTCGTCGATGAAATCGACGAAGCCGGGGCAATCGATCAGCGTGAGGTCGATCGCGGAGGTCTCGGCGTGCGCGAAACCGGCGCTCGTGGATTGCGCGCGATCGATGCACTCCGGCTCGTGATCGGTGGTCGAGGTGCCGTCGCCGACCGAGCCGCGGCGGGGAATCGCGCCGCAATAGGCGAGCACCGCCTCGACGAGTGACGTCTTCCCGCTGTGATGCGGTCCGACGAATGCAACATTACGGCGGCGATCGATCTGCGCCATGCGGCGACCTCCCGGAGACTAAGCGAAGTGGTGCAACTTCAGCGGCGCTTGCGAGTTGCCTTGCTGGAAGAAGTTTTTGCCTTCGGCTTCGCTTTAGCGGTCTTGGAGGCGGCCTTGGCGGCCGGCTTTGAGGCCGGTTTTGCGGGCGCCTTCGCTGCGGCTTTCGACGCGGGCTTGACGGCTTTCGCTGCGGGCTTACGGGCTTTCGAGGCAGCTTTCGCGCGCGCCGGCGCGGCGGCAGCCTTCTTCGGCGCGACCGGTTTCTTTGCGGCCGCGGCTGCCGCGGTTTTTGCGGCCTGCGCGGGAGCGGCTTTTGCGGCGGTGCGTGCCGCCGGTTTCGCTTTGCTCTTGACGGCGGCGCGCGACGCCGCGGCCGCCTTGGCAGGCGCCTTCTTCACGGCCGGCTTCGCCGCTTTGGCGGCAGCCTTCACGGGAGTTGCGGCCACTTTCGAGGGCGGCTTTTTCGCAACCGGTTTCGCCGCCGCTTTCGGAGCGGGCGTTTTCGGGGCGGGCGTTTTCGAAGCCGGCGTCTTCACGGCGGGCGCCTTCGAAGCGGCTGCCTTCGGAACCGGCGTTTTCGAAGCCGGCGCCGGAGCGGGCGTTTTCGGAGCGGCGGCCTTCTGAGCGGCCGGTTTCGCGCGGCCGGGCTTCTTTTCAGATGCGGGCGCAGCCGGCGCGGCCGCAGGTTCGGCCGGCGCTTGCGCTGCCGGCGGCTCTGCGAGGGCCGTGGCCGCCGGCTCGGCTTCGACGGCGGATGCGGCGGCCTCGGCGGCCGGAACGGCTTCGGCGGCCGCCTTGCGGCGTGCGCTCGCGCGAGCTTTCGGCTTCGCGGCCGGCGCCTCGGCGGCGCCCTCTTCCGCTTGGCCTGCAACGGGCTCCGGGGCTTCCGCAGCGTGCGCCTTCGCGCGCCGCGGGGCCTTCACCGAGGGTTCCGCCGCGTCGGCGAGCGCCGCTGCCGCGGCCCGCTTTTGCTTCGCACGAGCGGCGCTTTCACTGCGGTCGGATGCTTCGTTCTCAGGCGGGAGCGCAACGCCGCGCGCCGCGAGTTCGGCCCGGCCGAGGCCGGAGATGCTGCTGCCCACCGCGACCGGAGCGACGGCGCGACGCTGTTCGAGCAACTCTTTGCTCGCGCGCAAGGCCACGCGAGCGAGGCGGCCGCCGATCGGGAAGGCGAGTTCGTTGATCTCCGCCTCGTCGAGCATCTCGAGCACGATCTCGAAGGCGCGGCCCTGGTCGCGCGGGCTGTGCGCGTCGGAGCCGACGGCGACGAGGACCCCAGCAGCCTTCGCCTTCTTGAGCAAACGCAGGTTCGCTTCGCGATAGCGGCGGTGCTGCTCTTCGTTCTGATCGCGGTAAAAGGCGCGCGCGTTGAGTTCGATCGCGATCTCACGTTCGCGGCAGAGTTCGATGATACGATCCTCGTAGGCCTCGAGTTTCTCTTGGTCCGGCCAATGTCCGAACTTCGCGGGCACGTAGAAATGGCCGAGGATCTGCGCCGGCGCGTCGAGCGAGGCGACGAGCGTCTCGATGTAGAGCTCCCAGGTTCGCTCGACCCCGACCACGTCGTACAGCGACGTGAATTCCGGGTTGTCGAACGGCCAGAGCCAGCCTTCGCCGTGCTCCGGATGCGAGATCGGGAGAAAGTGCACGGAGCGGATCACGCCGTCCGGCTTCATCGCATCGACGATATTTTGCGCGTCCGGACGGCTGCGCGGATCGTTGTCGACCTCGGCGCCGATGGAATAGCGCATCCCCCGGCGCAGACCTTCCGAGACGACGGCGGCATGGGTGATCTCGACGCCGGCCGTCTCCGCCGCGCCGTATAGATCGCCGGCCTGCGCCAGTTTGAGCGCGCGGCGCACCAGATTCACGGCCGCCGGATCTTCGAACGTGAGATAGTTGATGTGGTCGGAGACCATCATGAATCGCGGCGACCCGCGCCGGCAAGCGTGGAAGAACCACAGGAAGAGCATCCGCGCCGAATAAGGGATCGGCCGCTCCTCTAGATAAGGGCGATGCTCGCCTTTAGGGTGCCCGTGAATATCGGGTAGCGCGTGGACCCGCGGATCGTCCGTCGGTGTCGCGCCGCCCGTTTCGCGCGATTCGGTTCTATCCTGGCTCAGCGTGAGATCCTCGAAAGAGAGTTGGATGCAGGCGAATGCCCAGCCCGTCTCAACGAGGCGGGCGAGGTGCCGCCCGTCCGCCGCCGCGCGGAGGTGCGGTCGAGCGAGATCTTCGAGGAGCGGCCTGCCGCGCCATCCTCATACAACCCGCGGGTCACACCGGAGGTCATTCGAGCGAAAGGTGCGTTCGTCCCGCGCCCGGGGAGCAAGCAAAAAAAAGCCGGCGCGCGGCCGGCAGAGGGGTGGTTTATCGTGCGCGGGTTAGCCCCACGCACCTCCAATCATCGTGGTCGAACTGCGTTGATGGCCTTCGTAACTAACGATGATCACCTCCCTTTGGTCCGTCTGTTAACCTTCGTTCTTTCGTTCTCTGAAGGGACCGCGGACGTCGTATGGGGGGGCGGTTTCGCCGGTCGCGCGTTCAGACCTTGCGATAGCCTTCCATCTCCAAAATACGCGCCTTGAGCTCGAGCCCGTATCCGTAATTGTGCAAAGCGCCGCTCGCGTCGACGACACGGTGGCACGGATACAACAACGCGACGGGATTGCGAGCCATCGCCTGTCCGACGGCGCGCGCCGCGAGAGGCTTGCCGATCTCTCGTGCAACCCAGCTGTACGAACGCGTCTCCCCGGGCGGAATCTGCGCCGCTTTGCGCAGCGCCGCTTGTTCGAAGTTCGTCAGCGACGAAATGTCCACGCGCGACTGATCGACCGACCAGGTCGCGAAGAAGCGTGCGACCGCGTGAATCAACCAGCTGGGAACGTCGGCGGCATGCACGGGGCGCCGCAGGCGGCGTTCGACGCGTTCCCGCATGACGTTGAACTCTTCGCCTCGATCGATGCCCAAATACGTGATCGCGTCCGAACGCCATGCGACGTAAAGATCGCCCAGCGGCGAGGGAATGCGGCCGATCTCATCCGGGACCGCCGCGCGCTGCAGACGCCCGCGCATGATCCGGATGTGATCCTTGATCCGAGGAACGAGATCTTCGGAGGGTTCGACGCGCGGCAGGCACGAGAGGCAGTAGGCAACGCCCTCGAACTCGCGGTAGAGCTCTTGGCAGGTCGTGCAGCGCCGCAGGTGCGCGATCACGTGATCGCGTCCCGGGTCGACGCCTTCCCGCATTTCGTCCCATAGGGCTTCGACGTCACTACACCGCATGCTCGGCCTCCTCGTTCGCGACGATTCTTCCGAGTTCGGGTCCTAGAACGCGCCGCAAAATGCGCACGGCTCGATGCACGTGCGATTTGACGGTGCCGATCGGCTGGTTCAGAATCTCGGCTATTTCAGGATGACTGCGGCCTTCGATGAAGCGTAGAGTCGCCGCGGCGCGCAGGTGCATCGGCAACTGCAGCAGCGCTCTTTCGACCAGGACCATGTCGGAACTCCGCTCGACGATCGCTTCAGGGCGCTCCGGCCCCTCGCTTGCTCCGCGCAACAGCGCATCGGGATCGGCCAGGGCGTCGAGCGCGACGTTCGGGGGACGTTTCGAACGCAGACGGTTGCGCGTCACGTTCAGCGTGATCGTGTAGAGCCAGGGCTGGAGGCGCAATTCCGCCCGCTGCTCGGCCGACATCTTGCCGAGCGCCCGAAAGGCGCGTACGAAGGCGTCTTGCACGATCTCCTCGGCGTCTTCGCGGTTGCCCGTCATGCGCAGCGCGAAGCCGTAGAGGCGGCGTTGGTATTCATCGACGATCGTTTCGAACGTCTCGACGGACGGTGCCGGCTTTTTCGCGGAACGGCTCGGCCCACGGAGGGGGTCCTCCGGATTTGCCTGGGCCGTTCGCCAGGAAGAAGGCACGCGAAACTCCTGCGAGCGGAGCGGTGCAAGCGCACTCATGAGCGCAAAGACCGCGTTGGTGGGGGCAGAGTTGCGCGTTTTCTGCCTTCCGATGGAGCGGTCCCCCGAGCGGCGCCGCCCGTTGCCGGGCGAGCGCTCGGCGTCTCGCGACGCAGGGAGCGCTTGTAGACGGCGATCACGCCGGCCGACTCGCCCGACGCGATTCGGCCCGAAATCGTGACCGTCGCATCGAGGTCGCGCAGCAGGCCGCTCGCCTTGAAGTAGCGCGCCGATCCGTCGACCGTGATCCGGCCGTCGAGCGGTGCCGGCGAACGTTCGCCCGCTCGCGACCTCATCGGTCCCGCCACGTGGAAGAGCACGCCGATGATCGCCGGACCGGTTCGGGCGCGGTTCTCGCGTTGCAGGGTTCCCTCGAGCGACGTGCCGTCGATCGGGGAGGGGAAGTGGAACGGGATCGGTGCGGCGACCGCGTCGAGATCGCGCAACGTGCGCGGATCGAGTTCGACGTTGAACGGCTGGTTGAGGACCGTTACGAAGTCCGGATCGTTCGCTTCCAGGTCGCGCAACTCGCCGTCCGGCGTCGCTTCGGACCCGAACGTCGCGATCGCCCGAGCGTGCGCGCCCTGATCGACCCGTTCGTATTCGGCCCTGGTGTGGTAGATCGTCATGCTCCGCTCGCGCCGGATCGAGAGCGAGCCTCGTCCGCGATAGGAGATCTCGGCGCGCAACTCACCGCTCGGCGTCTGAAAGCGGTCGCTTCCCCACACGCGGTAGGTCTCGTCGGCCAGGGCCTGCTCCGCGGCGCTGCACGCGAAGAGGAGTGTGGCCGCGATCACGCTGAGCGGCGAACGCATCCCAGATGAGGCTCCTTACTTCAACAATGACGCGTGCTCAGGTCACGAAGTTTCAGCCGAAAGAGGGTTTCGGTGCTGCCGGCGCTCAGTAGTTCTTACTGATGTTTGCCTTGCGCCGCGGGATCGTGCTTCTGACCGCGGTGGCTCTTCTATTAGCCGCCGCGCCTTCGCGCGCGCGCGCCGAGACTGCCGGGCCCCTGGCGACGCTCGAGAGCATCTACCTGACCGCGTTCGACGAGGCGATCCACCGTCACGCGAGGACGCAACTCGACGGAACGACCTACGTCTCGACCGGCGACATCGAAGCGGAGTGGCTGCGCGATTCGAGCGCAGTCGTCGCCTCGTACGTCCCCCACGCCGCAAGCGATCAGAAGATCGGGCAGATGTTGCGCGGCGTCGTCGCGCGCCAGGCGAAGTACATCTTGATCGATCCGTACGCGAACGCATTCACGGCCGATTATCGCGTCGCCGAGCGGAAATTCGAGGTCGATTCGCTCCTCTATCCGATCTGGTTCGCGCACCGCTATTGGCGCGAAACCGGCGACCGCACGATCTTCACGGGCGAGGTCAACCGCGCGTTCGAGCGGATCCTGGCCGTCTTCCGGGCCGAGCAGCACCACGTCGCGCGCTCGCCGTATCGCGATTCCCAACTCGCCGAGAACGGGCGCGGGAGCCCGGTCGGCGATACCGGGATGATCTGGACCGGGTTCCGGCCGTCCGACGACCCGGCCCGTTACCACTTCAACATCCCGGACAATATGTTCGCGGTCGTGGCGATGCGCGATCTCGCCGAAATCGAGCGCGACGTGTATCGCAACGCCCTCGACGCGGCGGTCGCCTCGACGCTGGCCGGCACGGTCCAAGCGGGCATCGAGCGTTTCGGGACGCTCACGCTCCCGGGGCTCGGGAAGATCTACGCCTATGAGGTCGACGGGCTCGGGCACGCCAACGTGATGGACGACGCGAACATCCCGTCGCTGGTCTCGGCTCCGTATTTCGGCTACGTGTCGCAAGACGATCCGGTCTACCAAGCGACCCGCCGCTTCGCGCTCTCGCCGCGCAACCCGTATTACTTCTCGGGGCCATTCGGGCGCGGCATCGGGAGCCCGCACACGCCGAACGGCTACGTTTGGCCGCTCGCGCTCGTGATGCAGGCGCTGACCTCGAACGATCTTGCCGAGATCAATCAAGTCGCGGCCGGCATCGCCGCCTCCGACAGCGGCGATCACCGTCTGCACGAATCCTATAACGTCAACGATCCCAAGCAGTTTACGCGGGCCGACTTCGCTTGGCCGAACGCGCTCTACGCGGAGCTGGTCGAGCGGCGTGGCGGTAACGCCTCAACCGCGTTCCGGCAGCGCTGATCGCGCGCCTCAGGTAGCGTTCAGGCGCCGCCGGCGCGTTTCGTTCGAGAAGAAGCGCACGGTGATCGTCCCCGAGCAGACGGCGATCGTCTCGGGACGGTCGTGGATCCGGCCGTCGATATCGACGACGAAATCGCCGGCGCGGAAACCCGCGAGGGCCCGCCGGATGCTGCGCTCGCGCTTGTCCGCCGGCGCGCGCGAGCCGATCGCTTCGCCGATGGCGAGCGCCAGCAACTGATCGACGCGCAACGGCGTCGCGAGCGCGAAGACCTCGCATGCCGTGGCTGCGACCGTGTTGACGTCGACCGGAATGGCGAGACGGACCACGCCGCCCCAATTCGCCCTCGGGGTGCGCGCTTCTTGGTGAGTTCCGGCACTTCGTCGCGCGAGGCTCCCCGCAGGCGGCGCGCGAAAGAGCGCGATAATGCCAGCGCGCACGCCGCGTCGTCGGCCCGTCGAACCGAGCTTTCCACTCATCCCGGCGATCGTCGTCGTGATTCTCGCCGGTTTTGGGATCGGCGCGGCGATCTCGTATTTCACGAACCGCGAACCGGAGCGAGCCGCGCCGGCCCCCTCGGCGACGCCGATCGTCGCGGTCGCGAGCCCGCCGCACGCGCTCGCATCGGTCCGGCCGTCGCTCGCGACGCCGCGGCCGCGCCCGAGCGCGGCGACTCCGAGCGCGGCGCCCCCGGCGGTGACGCCGTCGCCTGCGCCCAGCCGCGAACCGTCGCCGCCCGCGACGCCGTCACCGCTCGCGGGCGTTCCCTCGAACGTGCCGTCGAGCCCGAGTCCGGCCGCCGGTGCCACGGCGCGGCCGCTGCCCTCGCCGCGCCGCACGGCCACGCCGCGCGCCGGCCCGGCGGCCTCCGGGAGCCCCGCCGCCTCGGGCGAGGAGATCGACTCGAGTTTCGGCCGGGACGCGGGCGCGCTCGTGCGCCGCTACATCGCGGCCTTGGCCGCGGGCGATGAATCCGCCGCCGCCGCCGCCTTGGGAGAAGATGCTTCTTCACGGGGGCTTCACATGGCGGAAGAAGAATTCATCGACCGGTCTACACGGATCACGGGTTTGCGTACCCACACCTCGGGCGAGACCGTCATGGTCGAGACGGACATCGAGGCGGCGCGCGGGACGTACTTCGAACGGTTCCTCGTTGCGCGCGGCGCAAGCGGGCTCGTGATCCGCGAACACGATTTCATCAAGCCGTAAAGCAGAGGGGTGCCCGTGCAAACCGAAGGACTGATCGAGAACCTGCTGGACACCGGAGAACGCTTTCCGGCCCCACCCGAAGTGGCAAGCTGGGCGCCGATCGCGGACCAGGATGCCTGGAACGCGGCGTCGCTCGCGGATCCCGAGGCGTTCTGGCGCGCATGCGCGGAGCGCATCGCTTGGGAGACGGCACCCAAGACGGTGCTCGAAGGGGGGCTCGGGGCCGCGCGCTGGTTCCCGGACGGCCGCCTCAACGCGACCGTCTCGTGCTTGGACCGTCACGCTGCCTCGCACCCGGATGCGCTCGCCTATCTCTATCTCCGCGAGGACGGGGCGGAGCGCCGCGTGACCTACCGGGAACTGCTCGCCGAAACGAACCGCTTCGCGAACGCGCTGGCGGCCGACGGCGTCAAGCTCGGCGACCGCGTGTGCATCTACATGCCGCTCTCGCTCGAAGGCATCGTTTCGATGCTCGCCTGCGCGCGGATCGGAGCCGTCCACAGCGTGGTCTACGCGGGTCTCGGCGCGACGGCGTTGCGCGATCGCATCGAAGATGCGGGCGCTGAGGTCGTGATCGGCGCGGACATCACGTACCGGCGCGGCAAAGAGGTCGATCTCAAGACGATTCTCGACGACGCCGTCGAGGGCTCGCAGGTCCGGCGCGTGATCGTCTTGCAGCGCGCGAAGAAGCCTGCGCCGCTGACCGAGCGCGAACGCGATTGGCACGAGTATCAAGCGGGCTTCCCCGACGAACGCCCCGCGGAGATCGTCCCGTCGGATCATCCGCTGTTCATCCTGTACACGAGCGGCACGACGGGAAAGCCGAAGGGCGTCGTGATGACGCACGGCGGCTATCTCTCGGGCGCGAGCGGCCTGTTCGCCTTGACGACCGGCATCACGCCCGAGGACGTCTACTGGTGCACGAGCGACATCGGCTGGATCGTCGGCCATTCGCTGATCGTGTACGGCGCGCTCGCGAACCGCTATCAATCGATCGTGCGCGAGGGATCGCCGGATTATCCGACCACCTCGGAAGTCTACGCGGTGCTCGCCCGCCACAAAGTCACGATGCTCTACACGGCGCCGACGCTCGCCCGGATGCTGATGCGCTTCGGACCCGAACTCGCCGACAATCACGATCTCTCTGCGCTCAAAGCGATCTTTTGCGCGGGCGAGCCGCTCAACCCCGAAGCGTGGCACTTCCTCTACGAGACGATGGGCCGCAAGAAGGCCGCCGTGTGCAACCAGTGGTGGCAGACGGAGACCGGCGGGATGATGATGGGCTTCCTGCCGACGAGCGACATCCGCCCCGATCGCAGCGGCAAGGCGCTCGGCCCGATCGATTTCGACGTGGTCGATTCGAACGGTGAGTCGGTCCCGCGCGGCTCGGGCGGCCTGCTCGTGATTCGCAACCCGTGGCCCCACATGTTCGCGACGATCCACAACGACCCGGCGCGCTACCAGCAATACTTCAGCCAGATCCCCGGGACGTACACGGCCGGCGACGTGGCGACGATCGACGCCGACGGTTACATCACGGTGCTCGGCCGCGCCGACGACGTCCTGAACGTGGCGGGCCACCGCATCGCGACCGCGGACGTCGAGAGCGCGCTCGTCTCGCACCCCGCCTGCGGCGAAGCCGGCGTCATCGGGAAGAAGGACGAGATCAAGGGCGAGGTGATCAAGGCGTTCGTCGTTCTGCGCAACGGCCACGTCGCCAGCGACGAACTCCGCAAGGCGCTGATCGACCACGTGCGCTACCATCTCGGGCCGATCGGCACGCCGGCCGACATCGAGTTCGTCCCCAAACTCCCCAAGACGCGCAGCGGCAAGATCATGCGCCGCCTCCTGAAAGCCCAAGAAGCCGGCCAAGACCTCGGCGACATCACCACGCTCGAAGACTAACCCCGCCCGCCGCCGGGCTCGCCTTCGTCAAGCCGAGCTTGCCGAAGGCTGAGCCCGTCGGCAGGTTTGTCTCTTTGTAAGGCTGAGCTCCGAAGCCCGTGCCGATCGAAAAGCAGCAGGCAGGCGGGTGGGGCGGCGGCATGCTCCCGCGGGGCCTCCAGCTTTCCCGCGGAGCCATGGATGGCGGGAGCGGGAAAGTGGAGGGGGCCCCACGCGCTTTGCGTGTGGGGGGCGCGGAGCCGAAGGCGTAGCGCCTTTTCAACCCACCCGGGGTCCCCACGATGCGAATGCATCGTGGGGTGGGATTTCGCAGGATGCGAAATCTCGGGCGTCCCCGCGGGGGCATGCCGCCGCCCCACCCGCCGGGGCTTGCTTAGGGCGCTAGCCGCTTGGCTGCTCGATGTAAACTCAACCCGTCAGGCTCAGTCCTCGACAGGCTCAGACTGACATGGGTAGGCTCGGACTTGGGGGTCGGCTCAGACGTGCAGGTAGCGCTTGAGGGTGTCGGGGCTGCCGCGTAGTTCTTCGGGGGTGCCTTCGAAGCGGATCGTGCCTTGGTCGATCACGTAGCAGCGGTCCGCGACGCTGAGCGCGGAATAGAAGTTCTGCTCGACGAGCAGAATCGTCATCCCGGCGGCTTTGATCTCGCGGATGATCTTCTCGACTTCGCGCACGATCAGCGGCGCGAGCCCTTCGGTCGGTTCGTCGAGGAGCAGCAGCTTCGTGTCTTGGACGAGCGCGCGCGCGATCGCGAGCATTTGCTTCTCGCCGCCCGAGATCTCGTCGCCCTTGTTGCTCGCGCGCTCCTTGAGGCGCGGGAAGTGATCGTACACGTCCTCGAGCGACCAGCCCGGACGTTTCGCGGTCACTTGCGCGATCTTGATGTTCTCGGCGACCGTGAGGTTCGTGAAGATGCGGCGCTCCTCGGGGACGAGCGAAATGCCGAGCCGTGCGATGCGCATCATCTCGAGGCCGGCGACGTTCTGTCCGGCGAAGGTGACGGTGCCCGAACGCGGCGGCACCCAGCCGACGATGCTCTTGAGCGTCGTCGTCTTCCCGACCCCGTTGCGGCCGAGCAGCGCGACGGTCTCGCCTTGCCGGATCGTGAGGCTCAGGCCCTTGAGGATGTGGCTGTCGCCGTAGTAGGTGTTCAGGTTCTCGACGCGCAGCAGTTCCTCGGCGGCGACGGCGGTGGACATCAGTGGGCCTCCGAGCTGAGTGCGGCGTTTCCGGTTCCCTCGGTGTGACCGCCGAGGTAAGCTTCTTGGACTCTGGCACTCGCGCGGATCTCCGCGGGCGTGCCCTGCGCCAGGATCTTGCCCTGATGCAGCACCGTGATCGAATCCGAGATGCCCATGATCATGTCCATGTCGTGCTCGATGATCAGCACGGTCATGCGCTTGGCGAGCGCGCGGATCAGCCGGTCGGTCTTGTGGACCTCTTCGATCGACATCCCCGCGACCGGTTCGTCGAGCAGCAGGATCTCGGGCTTCGTCGCGAGTGCGATTGCGATGTCGAGCCGTTTCTTGTCGCCGTGCGAGAGGTCGCCCGCCCGCTCGCCGGCGAGCGGACTGAGGTCGACTGCTTCGAGCGCCTCTTGCGCGAGTTCGTCGACGCTCTCCAGGCGGTTCGAGCGCCGGAAGAGTTCGAGCGCGAACAGCCCTTGCGTCTTCGCGAGCGCCGCCAACCGGCAGTTCTGAAAGACCGATTGCTCGGGGTAGATGTTCGCCGTCTGGAACGCCTTCGCGATTCCGAGCGCGACGCGCTTGGGGCCCGCGACATGCGTGATCGCCGTGCCCTTGAAGCGGATCTCGCCGACCGTGGCCGACGTCGTTCCCGCGAGCATGTTGAAAAACGTCGTCTTGCCCGCGCCGTTTGGACCGATGACTGCGCGCAGTTCGCCGGGGCGCACGGAGAAATCGATATCGCTGTTAGCGGCGAAATGACCGAAGAACTTGCCGAGGTTCTTTGTGGAGAGGATCGCTTCGGTGCTCATTCCGCCGCCTTTCTCGGGGGCGCCGCGGCTTCGAGGATGCGCTTGGTGGCAAGCGCTCCCGCGAGCGACACCGGCTTCTTGCGGCGCCGGAACGCACCCAGGAGCCCGGCCGGGAGGAACACGATGACGCCGACGAAGACCAGACCCTCGATGAGCCGCCAGGCGTCCGTGATCCCGCTGACGACGTTCTGCAAGTACATGATCACGGCGGTTCCGACGAGCGGGCCGAACAGCGTTTGGACCCCGCCGACGACCGTGTAGATCACGAAGTTGCCGCTCTGCTCGACCCCGAGCGTCTCGACCGAGGTCGAGGTCTCGTAGAGTCCCTTGAGCGCGCCGGAGAGACCCGTCAGGGCGCCCGCGATCACGAACGCGGCGAGCTTGTAGCTCCGCGGATCGAAACCGATGAACGTGCTGCGCTCTTCGTTTTCGCGGATCGCGTCGAGCACTTCCCCGAACTGCGAACGCGTCAGCGTGCGCATGAAGGCGATCACGAGCAGCGTCACCACGGCGACGAACGGATACCACCAATGCACGTCGCTCAGGTTTCCGAATGGGCCTAAGTCGAGCGCGGGAAGCGCCGCCGAGAGATCGAGCGAGCCGAGCGGCCCGAACGAGAGCAGCGGCGCGGTGATGCCCTGCAAGCCGTCGTCGCCGCGCGTCAGGTCGCGCCATTGGAAGACGACGAAGAAGAACATCTGCGCGAACGCGAGCGTCAAGAGCGCGAAATAGATGCCGTACAATCGGACCACGATCGTGCCGATGATCAACGCCATCAGCGTGACGAAAATGACCGCGAGGAAGACGGCGAGCCAAAAGTTCGGGTGGTCGGGGAAGAACTTGGAGACGGTGAGCAGCGCGACGTACGAGCCGACGCCGTAGAACATCGCCTGGCCGTACGAGAGCAAACCGGCATAGCCGAGCAAGAGGTTGAACCCCATCGCGCCGATCCCGACGATCAGGATCTGGGTCGCGAGGCCCGGGTACCCCTTGATCGGGTGGATCAAGACCGGAAAGACGGCCAGCGCCAGCGCCGTCAAGAAATAGAAGCGAAACTCGCGGCTCATCCGCGGATGACCTCGCTCTCACCGAGCAGGCCCGACGGCCGGAACATCAGCACGAGCGCCATCGCGATGTAGATGATGACGTCGCTGGCGGCCGGGAACACGAGCGTCGTGAGGCTCTGCAATTCACCGACGAGCAGGCCGCCCAGGACGGCTCCCCAGAAACTGCCGAGCCCCCCGATGACCACGACGACAAACGAGGGGATCAGGAAGTTGAAGCCCGTGTTCGGGTCGACGCTGAAGATCGGGCTCGCGGCGGCGCCGACGAACCCGGCGAGCGCTGCCCCGAGCGCGAAGATGACGGTCGACGCCTGCCGGATGTTCCCGCCCAGCAGTTGGACCATCGTGCGGTCTCGGATCCCGGCGCGCACGATCAGCCCGTAATCCGTTCGTTCGATGAACAGCCAAACGGCCAAAATCAGCAGGACGATGCCCGCCGCGAACGCGAGGCGGTAACTCGGGTATTGCGTGAAGCCCAGCGATACGGAGCCCATGAGCGATTGAGGGAGCGGATAGCTGCGCGTCGTCCCGCCGAAGATCAGCCGCAGCGATTCTTCGACGACGAGCGCGATGCCGAATGTTACGAGAATCTGCGACGTGGGTTCCTTGTTGTAGAAGAGCCGCAGCACCACGCGGTCGAGCAGGACCGCAAAAAAGGCGACCGCGATCGGCGCCGCGATGAGCCCGGCCACGAGGCCGACCTGTTCGGCGACGATGAGCCCGACGTACGCGCCGATCGCATAGAACGCGCCGTGGGCGAAATTGACGAGCCGCAGCATGCCGAACACGATCGTGAGCCCGATCGCGATCGCCACGTAGATCAGTCCTTTGATGAATCCGTCGAGAAGTTGTCCGTAGAACGCTTCGATGGTCGTACTTTCCGATGAAAAAAGTGGGGCCGGTTTCTCGCGGGGGAGAAACCGGCCCCCTTTGGCGCGACGAGAAAAGCTAGGCGGGTTCGATCTTACACTTGGAGGCCGACTGCGGGATTGCTACGTCGTCCCCGTTGTGGACTTCCAAGACGCGGGCGTAGCCGAACGTGTCGCCCTTGCGCTCGGAAACCGAGAGACCTTCGAGGACCAGGCAGTCGTTGATCCCTTGGTGATCGAAGCCTCTCCAGTACTCGCCGGGCTCCTTGGTCGCCTGGAACTTGAAACCTTCCATCTTTTCGATGAACTTTTCGGGATCGAGGCCGCCGGCGCGCTCGATGCCGCCCTTCCACTGGTAGATGTTCGTATAGGCGGTCTCCGCGCCGTTCGAGGGCGGCGTGCCGTACTTGGCCTGGAATGCGGTCACGAACTTCTTGGCGGCCGGGTACTTATCGGCGTGGTACTTCCAGTAGAACGGCGCCGTCGTGACGACGTTGTCGAAGTTGTCGCCGGTGCCTTTGGCCATGTACTCGTCGGCGAGCGGGACGAGGACCTTCGCCGATTTCGTGAGGCCGAACTGCGCCGCTTGATTGAGCGAGTTGACCATGTCCTTGCCGAACTCGATCAGGACGAGCACGTCGGGTTTCGCGGCTTGGGCCTGTCCCAGGCTGCGAGGAGAAGTCCGTCGTCCCGAGCGGAACGAGAAGGTTCTTGACGGTCTTGGCGCCCTTGGCTTCGAGGACTTCGGTGAGGTTGTCATAGACGCTGTGGCCCCACGTGTAGTCGGCCGTGATGTAGAACCACTTGCCGGCGCCGTACTTCGTGGTGAGCGTCCGCGCCAGCGAGTGCGCCGACATGCGCGCGTTGTTGTAGCGGCGGAACGTATGACGGTGGCAGCTCGAATCCGTCGTTTCGTCGCCGTGCGTCAACGTCGCCATGAAGATCGTCTTCTTTTCTTGGCAGAGGCCCGAGACCGCAACCGCCGTCCCGGTGCTCGATCCGCCCGTGATCATGACGGCGCCGTCGCGCTCGATCATGCGCCGCGCGTTTTCGACGGCGACCGGGGCCTTCGTCTCGTCATCGCCGACGACCGCGCGAATGGGCAAGCCCAGCACGCCGCCGGCCTTGTTGATCTCGTCGATTGCGAGGTTGTAGGCCTTCAGTTGGTCCGAGCCCTGATCCGAGTAAGGGCCCGACTGCGGTACGTTTAGACCGATTACGATCTCTTTTGCCGGAGCGGCGATGACGTTGATGCTAGCGAACGTCGATGCGGCCGCCGCGGCCGAGCCGGCGAGGAATTGGCCGCGGGTAGGTTTACAGAAGGACGTATTCATGGGCTCCTTTGCATATGCACGGGAGAGCTCGGTTCCGGAGGATGCAGGACGTTGCTTTCTTTTGGCCGGACCCGGCCGTTGTGAAACGCGATTTCGTTACGCGGAGGAGGGCGATTCCCTCCTCAAATCGGAGCATTTCTCTATGACAAATGTCGCGCGCGCCTACTTATTTTTTTCGCGGTGGACGGCCCCTGCAAAGGGCACGCGAGCGAGCAGCCTCGAGTGAGCCTCGCCGTCACGCCCGAGTATCTCACCAAGGTCCTCGCGGAATCCGAATTCCTGCAGGGTTTCGGCTTTCGTCTCGATTCGATCGACGAAGGCGTCTGCGCGCTGCGCTCTCCTTTTCAGCGCCGATTCGAACGGCCGGGCGGAGTCGTCACCGGCATCGTCGTGATGGCGGCGGCCGACGTCGCGATGTGGTTCGCCGTCATGACCCGGCTCGGGGAGGCTGCCGAGTTCTCGGTGACGATCGACCTCGCGACGAGCTTCGTGCGCGGCGCCCGCGAGGAGGATATCGTGACGACCGCGCGCGTGCTTTCGCTGGGCGATTCCGTGATCTACGGGGTCGCCGATTCGTGCGGCCGCGACGGGCGCCTCATCGCTCACCATACGATGAACTACGTCCGGCCGGTGACGTAGAGCGCATGTTCGCCGTTCCCACGTTGCCTTACCGCCCGCCGCGGCCGCTGGTCCTGGCGCTCTTGCTCGCGGCCGGCGGCTGCGCGCAGGCCCAACACCCGCTCTCGGCGCCGGCGAGCGTCGAGGCGTTCTGCGGGCAGAAGCAAGTGCGCGTGACGGCGCTGCTGAGCATCATGACGTCGACGAGCGACCGGATCGTCGCCGCCGCCCATCCTAGCGAGGCTGCACTGCGGGCCGCCCTCATGCGTTCCGGCGGCGCGCTCGCTCGCTGGAACGACGAGCTCTTGCTGGTTCCGCAGACCGCGCTCGCGCTCGGCGAGACGGACGGCTACGCGCGCGTCCGGGCGGCGGTCGCCGTCGATGCGCCCGAAGGGGCGACGACGCGGCCGCTCGACCTGCTCGTACGCGATCGCGGCCTGTATCGCTGGATCGAGCTGACGGCCTACGACGTCCAGAGCGTCTGCGTCGAGGGCCGCCGCAGCGCCTAGAGCAGAGGACACTCCCCGCCCGCATCGCCCGCGGACCGAGGCGGTCCGAGCGGAACGCGCCAGTTGAGCATCAGCGTCGGCGGCGGTCCCAAGCGATCGGACGTCGAGCGGTAGAGGCGATCCGCGAAGTTCTCCGCGCTCAGCGCGACGCTCGCGCCGCCGGGCAGGGGCGCTGCGAGCCGGATGCTCGCGACCAGCGCGGCGCCGAGGGGATCGAGGTTCAGATCGTCGGCGTACGTTTGGCCCAGGTACGCGAGCGAAACCCCGGCCGAGCCGCCGCCCAGCCGCCCTTCGTACGCCGCCGAGACCGATTGTTGCGGGACGAAGGCGAGCCGCTTCCCGATGTCCGCCGGGATCCCGGCCGTCACGCGCGCGTACTGGCTCACCCCGCTGACGCGCAGGCGGGAGCAGGCGCCGAGCCGCCGGACGATCTCCAGGGTGAGGCCGTCGGTCTGCGTTTTCGCGAGATTCGAGCGCTGCTGGATCGCCGGGGAGAGCGTGACGAACGCGATCGCGTTCGAGACGACCGTCTCCCCGAATCCGAGCGTATAGCGCGTCGCGGTTCCGAGCGCGTCGATGCCGAGGTTCACGGTCCGGCTCCGTTCCGGTTCGAGACCCGTGTTGCCGAGGTAGCGCACGCCCGAGATCGTGTACGACCGGAGCAGCTCGTTGAGGAACGGCGCGCGGAAGCCTTCGGAGGCCGAAGCGCGCAGCGCCGTGTTCGGGCTCAGGTCGTAGCGCGCTGCCAAGCGCGGAGAGAACGCGCTCGCGCTGCGGGCGCTGATGCTCGCGACGCTCGGCGCCGGGGTGGCGAACGTCGTCGAGTCGCCGCCGGAGGCGATCGAATCCACGCGAGCGCCGGCGACCGCTTCGAAGCGGCGCGCTTGCACGCTGTCCTGAAGGGCGAGCCCCGCGATCGTCTGATGGCCCGTGGCGCTGCTTTGAGGCTGGCCGGAGCCGTTCGCTTGATCGGCCCTGCCGCTGACGGTGCGGACGTCGCTTTCGACGTTGAATCCGCCGCGGCGCCAGGAGGCCGAGGCCCCGAAATCATTCGAGGGGACCCGCTGGGTGTAGAGCGGCACGCCGGGCTGCGAAGGCGCGCGGTCCGCGAGGTTGATGACCTGCCACGCGCGGGCGTACGAGGACAGCGCGAACGAGCCGTCGCCGATGGCGCGCTCGAAGCGAGCATCGACCTGATCGAGCGTGCGATGGAAGCCGTAGTTCGGCCGGCCCTGCGCTTGTCCGTCGTGCGAATCCAACATCCCGAGCTCTAAGCTCGAACGATCGCCGAAGTACTTCGCGCGCACGCGGGTCGTATCGAACGCAGAGGTCGCATCCGAATCGATCGGCGTCTGGTGCCCGGGCGGGAGTTCGAAGGCGGTGATCGTCCCGGCGTCGCTCGCGACCGACGCGACGACGCGGCGGCCGATGGGGCTGCGCAGGCGGATCGCCGCGCTGCCGCTATAATGCGTTCCGGCTCCGAAATCGAGCGAGCCGTCCGGCGGCGCCGACGGGCCGGCCGGCCCGAACGTCTGGACCGCCAGCACGCCGCCGATCCCGCCGCTGCCGTAGAGCGCGGACCCGCCGTCGCGCAGGAGCTCGACGCGCTGGAATTCGGCGACCGGGTAGGCCGCCCAATCGACCTGCCCGCCGAAGCCGTCCTGGGCCGGGACGCCGTCGACGAACATCGAACCGCGGTCGCTGCCGGCGCCCGAAAACGAGAGCCGGAGCTGACCGTAGGCGGTGAACGCGCTGTTGCTGCGCGTGCGGTCGTTCCCCGCCAGCGATCTCAGCACGCCGTCGGAGGTCGAGGCCGGGATCAACGCGAGCGAGCGGCGATCGAGGTTCGAGGCGGCGACGGGGAGACGGTGGAGGCTCTCGTTCGCCCCGGTCGCGACGCTGACGGTGCCGATCGTCGGCAGCGTCCGAGTCAGCGCGAGCGTGGATGGGCTGGGCTGCGCGGGGATCGTTCGTGTCTCGAAACCGCGCGCGCGGACCACGATCTCGCCCGCCGCGCCGGGCGGCAGCACGATCCGTCCGCCGGCATCGCTGCGGCCGAGCTCGTGCGTTCCGGCCGCGTCTCGCAGCTGGACGAGGGCCCCCTCAACGGGGGCACCCCCCTCATCGACGATCGCCAGCGTCCCGTTCGCGAGCGCGGCGAATCCTACGGCGATCAGAAAGAAAGCGCTCGCGAGCGCAACTCGGAAGACGCGCACCTCTAACATAGGCCGCCTTTTCAAGAGGCTCACGGCGCCGCCTTCCCACCCCTCCGACATGCTCGGGGTGACGAGGTCTATGTCACCCCGGGGTTTTCGAAGGGCATGTCACCCCGAGCTTGTCGAAGTGTCTTCGTGCGGCCAGCTCGCGATCTCGCCGAGCGCCGCGCTCTTGACGACTTTCAGGCAGAGGGTCGCGCACTTCATGCGGGCCGGAGTGATGCCGATCCCGACGTTCTCCAGCACCGTGTCCATCGGCATCCGGATCACGTCTTCGAGCGTTTGTCCGCGCAGCGTTTCGGAGAGCATCGATGCCGACGCCTGGCTGATCGCGCAGCCCTTGCCCGTGAAGCGAACGTCCGCAACGCAGCCGTCCTCGACTTTCAGCTCGAAGCAAAGGCGGTCGCCGCAGAGCGGATTGAGATCTTCCGCGACCGCGTCCGGCGCCTCGAGATGGCCGAAATTCCGCGGGTTGCGGTAATGATCCAGAATATATTCTTTGTAGAAGTCGTCCATAAAACTTACGCTAACTTGAAAAGGCGCGCGGCCTTCTCGAGAGATTCGATCAGGGCGTCGACGTCGGCCTCGGTATTGTAGAGATAGAACGAGGCTCGCGTGGTTGCGGGCCAGCCCATTTTCTCCATGAGCGGCATCGTGCAATGGTGCCCGGCGCGAACGCAAACGCCCTCGGTGTCGAGGATCGAGGCCACGTCGTGAGGGTGTACGTCGGCGAAGTTGAACGAGATCACCCCGGAACGCAGCGCCGGATCGTGCGGGCCGTAGATCTCCAAGCCTCGCGGAATCAGCTCGGCGAGGCGTTCGAGCGCATGACGAGTCAGCGTGCGCTCGTGGGCGGCGATCCAATCCATGCCGACCGATTCCAGGTAGTCGACCGCGGCGCCCAGGCCGACGGCGCCCGCGATGTCGCTCGTCCCGGCCTCGAACTTCCAGGGGAGCTCGTTGAACGTGGTGCTCTCGTAGGTGACTCGACGGATCATGTCGCCGCCCGCCAGGAACGGCGGCATCGCTTCGAGGAGCGCGCGCTTGCCGTAGAGGAAACCGATCCCGGTCGGGCCGCACATCTTGTGGCCGCTGGCGGTGAAGAAGTCGATGTCCAGCGCGCGAACGTCCACGGCGAAGTGCGGGGCCGATTGTGCGCCGTCGATCAGCACGACCGCGCCTGCCGCGTGCGCGCGCGGGACGATCGCTTCGAGCGGCGCGATCGTTCCGAGCGAGTTCGAGACGTGCGCGAGCGCGACCAGCTTGACGCCGCGCAGCTTCTCATCGAGATCGGCGAGCTTGTGAACGCCCTCGTCGTCGACCTCGATGTAGCGTAACTTGGCGCCCGTTTTCGCCGCGAGGAGCTGCCAGGGGACCAGGTTCGAATGATGCTCGAGTTGGGAGCAGAGGATCGCATCCCCGGGGCGGAGATTCTGCATCCCCCACGTGTAGCCGACGAGGTTGATCCCTTCCGTCGTGTTCCGCGTGAAGATGATCTCGGCGGGCTCGGCCGCGTTCACGAAGCGCGCGACCTTCGCGCGCGCTCCTTCGAACGCGTCGGTGGCGCGCTGAGCGAGCTCGTAGACGCCGCGATGGATGTTCGCGTTGTCGTGCTCGTAATAGTGGACGAGCGCGTCGATGACGGCTTTGGGCTTTTGCGAGGTCGCGGCCGAGTCGAGATAGACCAGCCGCTTGCCGCGCGAGGTCGGCGTCCCCAGGATCGGAAAGTCGCGCGCGATCTGCGCGGCGCGCTCCACGCCGGAGGCGAACGCGATCTCGCCGCACATCACGCGCCCCTCGCACGAAGTTTCGAGGCGAGCGCCTCGCGGACGAGCTCGCGCAGCGCCTCGAGCGGGAAGTGCGCGATCGCGGGCTCGAAAAAGCCGAGCGCGATCATCCGCTCCGCCTGTTCGCGCGCCAGCCCCCGGCTCTGCGCGTAGAAGAGCTCGTCCTCGTCGATCGAGCCGACGGTCGCGCCGTGGAACGCCTTCACGTCGTTCGCCGCGATCTCGAGTGCGGGGATCGAATCGATGTGCGCGTCCTTGGAGAGCAGCAGCACGTCGTCCCGCAGCGAGGCGTCGGCGCCGTGCGCGCTCGCGGCGATCACGATGTTTCCGACGTAACGCCCCTGCCCGCGGCCGATCCCGGCGCTCTTCACGACGGTCTGCGAGGTCGTCTTGCCGACCAGATGGCGAACCTCGCTCGAGAGGTCGACGAGCTGCCGCCCGGCGGTGAAGAACAGCGCGGCGAGTTTGGAGCGGCCGCCTTCGGCTTCGTTCGAGACCACGATCGAATCGGCGACGTACGCATCGCCGAGATCCGCGATCGAAAGTTCGACGCTCGCATCCGCGCCGCAGATCGCGCGCCGCGTGAAGAGCGTCGTAGCCGCGGCGGGGTGCGTGCCGGCGGCGGCGTAGCGGACCTGCGAGCGCGGTCCGGCGACGATCTCCGTCAGGCTACAGACCAGGCGCTCCGTCTCTCCGAAGTAGCGCTCGACGACGGTGAACTGAGCGCCTTCGCCCGCGATCACGAGCGAATGCGGGAACTCGTCGCCGCCGTCAGCGACGTGATCGAAGCAGATCGGCGCATCGAGCGCGACGCCCGCCGGGACGAAGATGAACGCCCCGTTCCGGCTGAGCGCCCGGGTCAACAGTCCGGCCTTCGAGGGAGCCCGGTCGAGCGCCGTTCCAAGCGCGGCGCCAATCAGCGCTCGATGTTCCGTGCGGGCCGAGCGCAGATCGCTCACGATGACGCCGAGCTCGCGGGCCCGCGGCCCGACGGCGGCACTCGCGAGGTTTCCCCGTTGGCGGCCGTAGGCCGCGGGGTCCGGCACGAGCGGCGCGCTCTCCGGGAGGTACTCCTCGCCCTCGGCGGGCACCGGCCGGAAGCTCTCGACGGAGGACCAGTCGTAGGTGCTTGGATCGCGCTTCCAATAGCGCGCCGACGGCGGGGCCGGGAACGGCATCGTCACGAAGCGTGCGGCGGCCTCGCGCCGGGAGGCCGCTTCGGCGGCATCGATCTCGCCGCCGGCGAGCATCGCCTCGATCGCGCTCTCGAGATTCTCGCGGCCGACGCCCGCGGGCGGGCTCGCGCTAAGCTGCACCGCTGGCGACCTCGTCGCGGATCGCCTCGTAGCCTTCGCGCTCGATGCGATCGGCGAGCTCCGGGCCGCCGGAGAGGACGATGCGCCCATCCATCATGACGTGGACGCGATCCGCGGCGACGTGCTGCAGAATCCGCGGGTAATGCGTGATGATGAGGAAGCCGGTCTCTTTGCCCGCCTCGCTCTCGCGCAGCGCTCTGACCGAATTGCCGACGGCGCGCAGCGCGTCGACGTCCAAGCCCGAATCGGTCTCGTCGAGGATCGCGTACTTCGGGCGCACGATCGCCATCTGGAGCATTTCGAGCCGCTTCTTTTCTCCGCCGGAGAAGCCGTCGTTGACGTAACGGCCCAAGAACGCGGCGTCCATATCGAGGATGTCGATCTTCTCGAAGACGAGCTTGCGGAACTTGGCGGGCGGGAGGTCGTCGGGGTGAATCGCTTGACTCGCCGCACGCAGGAAGTTCGCGACGCTGACGCCCGGGATCGCCGCCGGATATTGGAACGAAAGGAAGAGCCCGGCCTTGGCGCGCTTGTCGGGGGCCAGGCCGATCAGCTCCTCGCCGTCCAGCGTGACGGAACCCGCGGTCACGGTGTAGTTCGGATGGCCGGTCGCCGCGAACGCGAGCGTCGACTTGCCGCTGCCGTTCGGGCCCATCAGCGCGTGCACGGTTCCGGGTTCGACGGTCAGGTCGATCCCCTTGAGGATCTCCTTGCCCTCGACGCTCGCCCGTAACCCGGCGATCTGCAATCCCTTCGGCATCCGCGCACGCTCCCAAAACAGTCACGTGCCCGCTCAGCGCGCGCACGCATGGGTATCGTAAAGTCCTCGCCGGAGAAAGTCAAGGAAATGCTGGACTATCTTTGCTATCCATGCTATCGTCTCGGCAGGATGCGCGGACTCGCCTGATGCACGACGTACGCTTTTTTCAATCGACTCGCGGCCGGATCGTGGCGGCGCTGCGCCGGCGGCGGGGCGCCTCGGCGATCGAACTCGCCGAAGAGTTCGGTCTTTCGGCCAATGCGGTGCGCCAGCAATTGCTCTTTCTCGAACGTGACGGCTACGTCGTCGAACGCGCGGTCAAGCGCGGGCCGACCAAGCCGACGTACGAGTACTCGCTGACGGCCGACGGCGAAGCGATCTTTCCGCAACAGTACGATCGCGTGCTCAATGCCGTGTTGCGCGAGATTCGCGAAAGCTACGGCCAGGAAGCGGTCGAGGCGATCTTCACCCGCTTGGGCGAGCGCTCCGCCCAAAACATCGGCCGCCGCGCGGCCGGCAAGGGTTCACGCGCGAAGGTCGAGGCGCTCGCCTCGATCCTGCGCGAGCAGGGCGTCGAGGCCGACGTGATCGACATCGCCGGCGGCTTCGAACTGCGCGAGCACAACTGCCCGTACGCGAAGACGGTCTCGGAGCATCCGGAGATCTGCGGCGTGATCCATGCCGCGATGGACTCGACGATGCCGGGCAAGCCGCTCCAGATCGAATCGCTTGCAACCGGCGGGTCCGCCTGCAGGTTCGAGATTCGCGAGACGGTTTCGCCGGCGCTCAAGCCCGCCGCAACGCTCAAAGAAGAGGTACTGACGCCGTGAACTTCGCGAAATTCCAAGACCTCGTCGAGAAACGGTCCGGCTTCCGCACGATGGATAACCCGATGGCCACGGGCGAGTATTTCAGCGATTCGTGCGGCGATCTCTATACGTTTTACCTGCGGGTCGGCCCGGGCGACGTGATCGAGGACGTGTCGTACTTCACGACGGGCTGCGGCTTCGGAACGGCGACCTCTTCGCTCTTGGTCGATCTCGCGCGCGGCAAGACGATCGATGCCGCGTATGCGATCTCCGAGGCCGACATCGAAGCCGAGCTCGACGGCTATCCGGAGAAGAAGAAAGATTATCCGCAACGTTCGCTCTCCGCGCTGCGCGCGGCGATCGACGATTACCGCGCCAAGCGCGCCGCGGGCCGGATCTCCGATGCGAGCCTCGAAGAAGCGCGCGCCGCCGCGGCGGTCGCCGCCGCGAACGCGAAGACGGCGCCGCGGGAGCCTGCGGCCGTCGCGGGCGGCACGTTGACGATCAAGCTGCACTAGCGTCCGTCGAGGAGCCGCCTCTCCGAGGCCGAAGCGCGAGCCTCGATGTTGTTGCGCCTCTTTCGTGCGGCCGCGGTGCTTGCCGTGCTCGTCACCGTTCTCTCGGGCCGGGCCCTCGCCCAATCACACTCGAGCGGCGTCGTCGCCTACGAAGCGCTCGCAAGCGAGTTCTTCGACCAAGAATTCCGCTATGGACCCGCGAACGCGACGGCGCAAGGCGAGCATCGCTTCGATGCGCAGCTCGACGATCGCTCGGCCCAAGCGATCTTCGCGCATATCGACCGCGTGCACGGCTATCTCAATCGGCTCGGCGACATCGATGCGCACCTGCTGCCGCCGGAGATCGCGCTCGACGCCGCGCTGCTCGACGACCACCTGCGCGACGTGTTGCTCGTCGAGGAGACGATGGCCGTCTGGCGGCACAACGCGGATGACTACGTGCAGACCGCGTCGGATTCGATCTTCGAACTGATCAAACGCGACTATGCGCCCGAGTCCGAACGCCTGCGCAGCGCGATCGCGCGCGAGAACGCGTTCCCGCGGCTCTTCACGCAGGCCCGCGAGAACCTCACGAGCGTCGACGGCGTCACGGCGCGCCTCGCGGCGAGCGATGCGCGGAACTCGGTCGGATTCATCGAGCGTACCGTTCCCGCGGCGTTCGCGCGCGTGCGCGATGCGAAGCTGCGCGCGGAGCTGGCGCGCTCGACCGCCCGCGCCGCGGGCGCGCTGTCCGATTATGCGGCCTGGCTGAACGCCGGCTTCGTGCGGCACCCGGCCGGCACGTACGCGATCGGTGCGGAGAACTACCGTGCGATGCTGCGCTACGAAGAGCACGTCGACATGCCGCTGGACGAGTACCTCGCGGTCGGCGAGAACGCGCTGGCGCAGACGCGCGCCCAGGCGCTCGCGCTCGCGCAGCTGATCGATCCGAAAGGACCGCCGGCGCGCGTTTTCGCGGGGCTCGCGCGCAGCCACCCGCCCGCGAACGGCGTCCATGCCGCTGCGGAAGACGATCTGCGGCGGCTGCGCGCCTTCATCCTCGCGCGCCGTTTGATCACGTTGCCGGCGGATGCGGACATTCACGTCGCGACGACGCCGCCGTTCTTGCGCGAAGTGGAGATCGCGAGCATGGACGCGCCCGGACCGCTGGAGGCGAGCGCGACCCAGGCCTTCTATTACGTGACGCCCCCCGATCCGGCGTGGCCGAAAGCCGAGATCGAGGCGTTCTTGGGCGGGAACTTCAACGATTTCGAGCGTCCGATCACCTCGGCTCACGAAGTGTATCCCGGCCACTACACGAATTTCGCGATCGACCGGCACCTCTCGCTCAGCTTGACGCGCAAGCTGCTCGAGAGCAACTCGTTCAGCGAAGGCTGGGCGCACTACAGCGAGCAGATGATCGTCGACGAAGGCTGGGGAGACGGCGATCCGCGCGTGCGCCTCGCGCAGTTGCAGGACGCGCTGCTGCGCGCATGCCGGTTCGTGGTCGGCGTCAAGCTCCACACCGGCAAGATGACGTTCGCGGACGCCGAGCGCTTCTTCGTGGAAAATGCCTTCCAGACGGCCGAGACCGCGCACATCGAGACGACGCGCGCGACGCAGGATCCGCTCTTCGGGTATTACACGCTCGGGAAGCTCGAGATCCTCAAGCTGCGCGAGGATTATCGCAAGAAGCTCGGCGCGGATTTCACGTTGCAGAAGTTCCACGACGCGCTGCTCGCGCATGGGGACCCGCCGATCCCGTTACTGCGTCCGCTGCTGCTCGGCCCCGGGGACGACGGCAAGCCGCTCTAGATCGGCGCCGCGACCTTGCGGCGGGCGAGATAGATGCGCGCCATGCCGAGATCGGCGACGGGCTCGAACTGCGGCCGCCGCTCGATCGTCCCGGCTTCGAGCGGCGTGTGATAGACGAGCGCGACATCGCGGGAGCGATCGGTCAGCACGGCGTCGAGCATGGCCTCGAAGACTTCGGCGCGGAAGGGGTTGTAGAGATACAGCGCGAGATTGCCGCGCGGCCAGCGGTAGGCGGCGGCGTCCCCGCGCACGAGCCGCACGTCGCGGCAACGCCGCGCGGGATCGCGGGCCGCCGCGAGGTTCTCGCGCGCGAGCTCGTGCAGCGCGGGCGAGATCTCCAGACCCACGACTTGGCGAAACGGCCGCCGCGCCGCGAGCAGCACCATCCGCCCGAGTCCCGAGCCGACGTCGACGAACACCGTGCCTTCGGGCGCGAGCGGCAGCGCGTCGAGCAGGCGCTCGCCATCGCCGAGCGGGGTCGGTTCGTAATGCGTCGCGTGCTCGAGGCTCGGCCCGATCGCTTCGGGATCGAGCTCGCCGAGGAATAGCAATCCCTCGGTCGTGACGCCGAGCTCGGCGTCGAAGCGCAATCCGGCGCGCCGGCCGGAGCTCACGCGCGTGGCGGGACCAAGAACGGGTTCGTCGCGCGCTCGATCCCGATCGTCGTCGCGGGTCCATGCCCCGGGATCACGACGGTCCCGTCCGCGAACGCGAAGAGCTTCGTGCGAATCGAGTCCACGATATCTTCGAGCGAGGTCCCGCCGACGTCCCAGCGCCCGACGCCGCCGCGGAACAGCGTATCGCCGCTGAGCAGCCGCGTTTCGCCGTCGAACTCCAGCGAGAACGAGACGCTGCCGGGCGTGTGCCCCGGCGTGTGCAGCACCTCCAGCGTCGCCGCGCCGATGCGGATGCGGTCGCCCTCGGCGAGATCGCCGTCGATGCGCACGACCTTGGGCGCCTGCAGTCCGAAGAAGCGCGCTTGCGCGGCCAGCGTGGCGTAGAGCGGAAGATCGGCGGGGTGGAGCAGCCCGCGTCCGCCGGTCCGCTCGCGCAGTTCGCCGAGCGCGCCGATGTGGTCGAAATGGGCGTGCGTGTGCACGAGGTGCGTAGCGCGCACGCCGAGCGCGTCCAGGCGCGCGGCGATCTCCGCGACGTCGTCGCCGCCGTCGACGACGATCGCTTGGCCGCTTTGGCGATCCGCGACGATCGTGCAGTTGCAGGCGAGCTCGCCGACGGGAAAATGCTCGACGACGAGCCGCTCGGCGGCCGGGATCCCGGAAGTGTTCATGGAAAGCTCACTTGGTGCGACGGGACGCGTTCCTCCTCCGCCTCTCGCTCGCCGCGGTGTGCGCGGCTCTCTTCTTGCGGAGCGTTTCGAGCGCGCAGGAGCTGGCGGTTCCGCCGGCAGCGGCGCGAGCGCAGTTCTCGGTCAGCCATCTCTTCGTCGGACACGCGCATGGCACGATCCCGCTCGTCGCCGTCTCGATCGTGCTCGACGGTGCGACCGGCCTGCCGCAAAAGGTCGAGGCGACGCTCGATCCGCGCAAGATCGACACGGGAAACGTCAGGCGTGATGCGGATCTGCAGCATCCCTATTGGTTCGATACCGAGCGCTACCGGGAGATGCGCTTCACCGGCGGCCCGGCGCGTGGAACGCCCGAGGCCTTCACTCTGCCGGGCCGGCTGACGATCAAGGGAGTGACGCTGCCGCTGACGCTTCAGGTCAACGCGAGCGTTGGAGCAGCGAAGCGGCGCCTCTACCACGCCGTCGGCGAGGTCAGCCGCCACGCGTTCGGTCTCTACGCGAAGAGCGCCGACGGGCTCATCGGCGACGCGGTTTCGATCGAGCTCACGGTCGACGCCGCTCAGCCGTAGGGCGCATCACGGGACGCTGACCCCGAAATCGCGGTAGGCGCCGTCCAGGTAGCCGAGCGGCACGCCGCCCGAGCTGCCGGCGGCGAGGACGGACCCGACGAAGATCGTGTGCGTGCCGGCGCTGTACTCCTCGGCGACGGTGCAATCGACGAAGCCCAGCGAATGCGGCAGCACGGGCGCCCCGGTGACCGCGCGCTCGTAGGCGATGCCGGCGAAGGGGTCCGTGTCGCCGCGTTCCGCAAAGAGTTCGGCGAGCGCGCGCTGCTCGACCGGGAGCAGGTTCACGCAGAAGATGCCCGCTTGCGAGATCATCGGATGCGTGCGCGCGCGGCGGTTGACGCAGATCAGGACCATCGGCGGGTCGAGCGAGACGCTCGAGAACGCCGTCGCCGTGAAGCCCTTCGGCTTCCCCTCGAGGATCGTCGTCACCACGGTCACGCCGCTCGGGAAGCGGCGCATCACTGCGCGCAGCTCGCTCACGCGATGCGCGCGCCGATCCCGACGCCGTCGCCGATGTCCACGATCGTCGCGTCGAGTTGCGGATGGCGCAGGAAGGCCCGGTTGAAGGCCCTGATCGCGAGCGTGTCCGCCGAGTCGCCCGGCGCGGGTTTGGCCGCAGAACGCCCATCCCAGAGCAGGTTGTCGACCACGACGAGGCCCGAAAGCTTGAGCAGCGGGACGCAGCGTTCGAGGTAGGCTTCGTATTCGGTCTTGACGGCGTCGATGAAGACGATGTCGAGGTTGCGCTGCGGGAACGTCGGCAAGATGTCCAAGGCAGGCTGGTTGATGATGTCGACGGAGCCGAGCTTTCCCGCGCGCGCGAGAAAATCCGCGGCGACCCCCGTTCGCTCGTGGTCGGGGTCGATCGTCCAGATGCGGCCGGCCGGCGGCAGCGCGAGCGCCATCCAGAGCGTCGAGTAGCCGTAGGCCGTCCCGATCTCCAGGATGCGGTTTGCTTGCATTGCATGCACGACCGTGGAGAGCAGGCGCCCCGTTTCGCGAGCGACGATCGGGATATCTTCGCGCGTGCCGAGTTGCTCGAGTTCGAGCAAGAGCGGCGAGGGGTCGCGATGGAGCCGTGCCAGGTAGTGTTTATCGCTCACGCTTGGAATGTTGTGAAGTGCCGTGCTCCGGGACCTGCGGGACGACAAGGACGTTTACGGCGTCGTCGAATGAGCGACTTACTCGTTTCCAATGTTTCCGGAGGAAAAACGACTGATGGCGACCTTCACGCAGGCATCGTATACCGCGAAGAAGTGGAACCTCGCGGGGCTCCAAGGCATCTCCGACCAGACGCTCGCGGTCCATTTCGGTTTGTACGAGGGGTACGTGAAGAACACGAACCTCCTGAACGAGCAGATCTCCGAGATCGTCGCCGCCGGCACGGCGGGCGGCGCGAACCCGCACTTCGCGGAGCTGACGCGGCGGCTTGGATTCGAGTACAACGGCAAGATCCTGCACGAGTATTATTTCGACAACCTGACCACGTCGCCGACCGGCGACCCGACGTCGGGGAAGCTGCACGACGCGCTCGTCGCCAGCTTCGGCGATTTTGCGACATGGAAGAAAGACTTCACTTCGGTCGCGGCGCTGCGCGGCGTCGGCTGGGCGATCGCGTTCCAGGATCCCTCGAACGGCCGCATCTCCAACCACTGGGTGACCTTGCATGAGGACGGCAATCCGGCCGGCTTCAAGCCGATCCTCGTGCTGGACGTGTGGGAACACGCCTTCCTGCTCGATTACAAGCCCGCCGAGCGCCCGAAATACATCGAAGCGTTCTTCGCGAACATCGACTGGTCAAGGAGCGAGGGGCGTCTCGTCACGCCGTCGGCGACGTAAACTAGAAGCGCAGATGGCCGAGAAGAATCGCCTGCGGATCTTCCCGCTCAACACCGTCCTCTTTCCGGGCGCGAGCTTGAACTTGCACGTCTTCGAGCCTCGCTACAAGCAGATGATCTCCGAATGTCTGGAAGGCGGGGAGCCGTTCGGCGTGGTGTTGATCCGCGAAGGCGATGCAGCGGGCGATCCGAGCGTGATGCCCTACGAGATCGGCACCACGGCCGAGATCGCCGACGTCACGCCGCTCGATCAGGGCCGCTATTACATCAGCACGGTCGGCAGGCGGCGTTTCAAGATCGATCGCGTGATCGAACGCGAGCCGTACTTGCTGGTCTCAGTGACCTATCTCGCCGATGAGGCCGGCCGGGAGCCCGCGGCGCTCGAAGGCCTCGTCGACGAGATCCGCGGCGTCTTCCGCGAGTATCTGCGCCTGCTCGTGGAGTTCTCGGGCATTCAAGCGGACATCGAACTGCCCGACGACCCCGTCGTGACGTCGTACCTGGTCGGCGACGCGCTCCAGGTCGCCGATTCGATGAAGCAGCGGCTGCTCGCGCTCTCCGACACGCAGGAGCGTTTGGGCGTCGAGCTCGAGTTTTTGCGGCGCCTGCTCCCGCAGCTGCGCTCGCTGCTCGAGCGCAAGCGCGCGGAACCGGTCGTCGAGCGCGCCGACGCGCCCGGCGGGACGTTCCGCGCCGACCAAGAGCGATTCTTCGGCAAGCATTTCAGCCTTAATTAGCGCGCGTTCACGCTCTCTGCGGCCTTGATGACGTTTTGCATCAGCGCGATGTTCGTCACCGGCCCGACGCCGCCGGGGACGGGCGTCAGCTCGCCTGCGACCTCGAATGCGCTCGGAAAATCGACGTCGCCGAGCAACTTGCCGTCGACGACGGTCGTGCCGACGTCGATCACCGTCGCTCCCGGCCGCAGCATGTCGCCGGTCACCAGACCCGGCGCGCCCGCCGCGACGACCAGAATCTCGGCGCCGAGGACGTGCGCGCGCAGATCGATCGTTTCCTGATGGGTGACGGTGACGGTCGCGTCTTGGGCCATGATCAAGAGGCTCACCGGGAGGCCCACGACGTTCGAACGTCCGATCACGGTCACTTCGCGGCCGCGCAGCGGCCACTTCTCGCTGCGTTCCAGCAACAGCATCACGGCGGCGGGCGTCGCGGGCACGAAGCGCGCGCCGGTGCTGAACGCGAGCAGGCCCTGGTTGAGCGGATGCGCGCCGTCCACGTCCTTGAGCGGAGGCACCGCGTCGCAGATCTCGCGGATCGGCAAGTGCTTGGGGAGCGGCTGCTGCAGGATGACGCCGTGAATGGCCGGGTCCCGGCCGTATGCCTCGAGGCGCTCGCGCAACGCCGCGACCGTCGTTTCCGGCGCGAGCCGGTCGACGCAGACCGTCACGCCGATGTTCGCGCCGAGCTTGATCGTATTGCGAACGTAGGCGGCGCTGGACTCATCCTCGCCGACCATGGCGACGACGAGCTGCGGGGCGATGCCGCGAGCGGCGAGTGCGGCGCTTCGGCGCAGGATATCGGCGCGCAACTCTGAGGCGAGCGCGCGGCCGTCGAGGATACGTGCAGGCATTGCATAAGCCTTTGGCGGTCGTCACGCGACCATCCCCCGGAAAGCATCCGATTGGAACACGTTCGTCGAGAGATCCAACTCGGTCCCCGCTTCTCGCGGCAAGCCTTCGAGCGCGCCTTCAAGCGGTTCGTCGAGCTGTACGGCGTCCGCCCGCTGCGCGCGAGTTGCAGCCCGGACGTCTTGGCGCGCTATTGCGCGCTCTTCGAGCGCTCGGAAGTCGTCGCGCACCAGCACTCCGGGCGTGTCGTCTACGAAGGCGTGCCGCTCGCGGCCGCCGTGCTCGCGCCGGGAACGATCGTCTTCGAGGGCGAGGTCGAAGAGACGCGGATGGGCGATTGGTAGGTTCTCCACAGGGAACCGGCGTCGTTGGCGGTGTAGACCACCAACGTGTTGCCACGAGTCTTCGGGATCGTGACGGGCCGGTTCGGCCAGACGCACGACGACCGCCGCCTTACGGAGAACGGCAGCCTCGACGTTTCTTCGTCGCGCGTCCGGCAGGCGGCGACCGAGATCGATGTGGTCGTCGCGTGGAAGCTCGACGAAGCCGAATACGGGAACGCCGCGCTCGATCTCGATCTCTTGCTGCGCTGGTGGTCGGTCTATCCGCGCGGCCTGTGGCTGCTCTACGAGAGCGGCACGCCGATCGGGAGCCTCGGACTCTGGCCGTTGCGGCGCCCCGCTTTCCATGATATCGCGACCGGCAGGCGCGCCGAGAAACAACTCGAGGCTGCCGATTTTGCGACGGTCGCCGATGCGCGCTCGACGCGCTCGTGGTATTGCTCGGGGATGATCGTTGCGCGTGATGTACGCGCGCGACGCGCCGCGGCGGCGCGACGCTTGCTGCGCGGCGCGATCGAAGGCTGGGCTGCAAGCGGCGTGTTCGCCACGAAGGTCGATGTGTGCACGGTCGCCTACACGGCGGAGGGCCGGCGGCTGGCACGGCGCGTCGGCCTCGTCGAACAGCGGCCCTCGGGGTTCAGCGTCTCGGAGTATCCGGTCTACGTCGCGCTGGATCAGCGTCCGTCGGAACTCGCGGCGCGCTTCCCAAAAAGCAGGATCTGAGCGGCGAGCGCCTGCGGTTCTTCAACGTTCGGGCAGTGGCCGGAGCGCTCGAAGATGACGGCGTGCGCTTGCGGGAAGACGGCCCGCGCGTTGCGCAAAGCGGCCGGCGGGATGTACGCGTCGTGGCGTCCCCAGGCGAGCAAGACGGGCCCCTGGTAGCGTGCCAGGCGCGCGTGAAGGCCGCGCAGATCGATCATCTCTTGCAACGCGCCGGCGTAGATCCGCGCGAAGGCTCGCCGCACTTCGGGTTCCAAGGCGAGTGCGTAGGCCCGTTCGTGCACGTCCGCGCTCACGTTCGCGGGATCGTACATCGCCTGATCCATCGTCCGCCGAACGAAGCCCGCCGAGGGGCGCAACGTGAAGAACCAGGATGCCGGACGGCTCGCGACGACGCGCAGCAAGATGCGCGGCGTGCGCATGAAGCCGGCCGGGTCGATCAAGACCAGGCCGCGAACGCTCTGCGGCGACTCGCGGGCGAAGTCGGCCGAGATCAACCCGCCGAGCGAATGGCCCACGAGCAGGACGGCGCCGAGCCCGCGCGCCTCGATGAAGCGGCGCAGGACGCCGGCGTAAAAGGGCAGGCGGTACTCGATATCCGGCTTGCTCGAATCCCCGAAGCCCGGCAGGTCGAGCGAGACGATCCGGTAGTCCGCGGCCAGTTCCGGAGCGAGCCGATCCCAGGCCGCTTGCGTCCAGTGTCCCAATCCGTGCACGAGCAGCACGACCGGCGCGTCCGCGTCGCCGCGCCCGGCCTCGAACGTCGCGATCCGCAGCCCGTCGTCAAGGACGGTGTCGCTGCGTCGCCAGCCGGGATCGGCATACGAGGGCGCCGTCCGCGCGGGGGCGGCGAGGGAGTCGTGCGAAGTGGAGCGCATGGGCAAGACCCTTTGGTTTATTCTGGGTGCGGTTGGGATTGCTGCCGCCGTCTTGGCGTTCGGTCCGTTCTTCAAGAGCTCCGGCTCTCCGAAAACGGGCCCTGCGGGCCCCGCGTCGGTCGTCGGGGCGCAGGCGGCGAGCTACCCGGTCAAGCGCTTAGACGGCGCGAGCGACGCGCTCGACAAGTATCGCGGCAGCGTCGTGGTGGCTAACCTGTGGGCTTCGTGGTGCACGCCTTGCCGTGAGGAGACGCCTGCGCTGGCGGAGTTGTACCGGGAAAACCGCGCGCGGGGGCTCGTGGTCCTGGGGATCGACCAGGGCGAATCCGCCGAGGCCGCCGGCGCCTTCGCACGCGCGCAGAAGCTCGACTATCCGATTCTGCTCGACGAAGAGCAGCGTTACGGGCGCGCCTTCGGCTCGATCGGGCTCCCGACGACGGTCTTCGTGGATCGCGCGGGGCGCGTCGTCGCGGGCGTGGACGGGCCGCTGACGCTGGAGCAGATGCGCGCGAAAGTCGCGCCGCTGCTGGCGGCACAGTGAAGCAAACGCTCGCGGCGCTGGCGCTCGGGGCCGTCGCGATCGCGGCGGTCGGCGCGCAATACTTCGCTCCGCAGTGGACGGGCTTCCACAGCTGGCAGTACTCCGGCGCGCTCGTGCTCGCCAGTATCCCGCTCGTCGGCTTCATCGGATCCGTGCGGTCCGGGACGGCCGGACGGCTCGGGCTGCGCGCGCTCGCGGCGGTCGTCGGAGCGCTCGTCTGCATCGTGGCCGGGATCGGCTCGGGGCTCTTCGGGCCCGACAGCGAAACGTTCGCGCGCGCCCCCGGCACGACGCTGACGCTCCCGGATTCGGGATACGCGATCTTGTTTCCGAACGTCGACGCGCAGGCGCTCGCGCGTGGAGACGCACGCCTGGCGCTCAGCCGAGGCGGCTCCCCCGCGGGCGACCTCGGCCCCGGCGGACGGAGGTTCCTCGGTGCGACCGCGCTGGAAGTGCAGCCCAAGCCGGCGGCGTACGTCGAGGCGCGCGATCTGCAGGGCCGCCACCTCACGATCACCCAGCCGCAGGGCTCCGCGTTCCTTTCGCCGCTGCTGATGTTCTCCGACCAGATCCCGCTCGAGGGGAAGATGTACCCGTCCGATCAGTTCGCGGCGCCGGCCGTGCGACGCCAGGTTCGGGCGGTCTTGTTCAACGTGAAGGACATGCCCGCCGGACCGCACGGGCCGCCCGTCGCCGCGGGCGGAACGTCGAAAGGCGATGCGTTGCTCTTCGCGGTCGGCGACGAGTTGGGGCGCGGCCTGCCCGACGGCATCGGCTTCGCACCGCCCGGAAAAGAGATCGAACTGGGCGGCGTGCGGCTGCGCGGCACGATCGGCACGTATCCGGCGCTCGTGACCTCGTCGGTGCCGCCGCTCGTGGCAATGTGGCTCGGCGGGCTGTGCTTTCTCTTCGGCGCGATCGCCTGCTTCGTGCCGGGCGCGCCGAGCGGCGCCCCCGCGGGCGGCGAGCGAGCGGCGGTCCGGACGGAGGCGGCGACGGCAAAGCGAGGCTGAGCACGCTAACTTCCTTGAGCCGAAGGACCCTGTGGACACGGCAGGAATGCCCGCTACGTCGGAGGTGTGATGGAGGAGTTCGCCCCAGCGGAGCTGCGGCGCGATGCGCGCGTCGATGCCTTGATGGCCACGCTTGAAGCGCACGATGCCGGTTCGGCCGCGCATTCGCACGCGACCGCGGTCTGGTGCGCCCGCATCGCCGATCAACTCGGGTTGACGTCGCGCGAGAGCGCGTTCGCCGCGCTGGGCGGGCTGCTGCACGACATCGGCAAAGTCGCGACGCCTCATGCGATCCTGCTCAAGCCCGGTCCGCTCGACGTGCGCGAATGGTCGGTCATCCGCGCCCATCCTTCCGAGGGCGCGCGGATGCTCGAAGCGATTCCTGCGTTGCGCGACGTCGCCGGGATCGTACGCGCTCATCACGAGCGCATCGACGGAAAGGGCTATCCCGATCGGCTGCAGGGTACGAGCATCCCGTTCGTCGCGCGGATCGTCTCCGTTGCGGATGCGTATCACGCGATGATCACGCAGCGCGTCTACCGGTCACCGTTCTCCGTGGGGCAAGCACTCTGCATCTTGCGCGATGGCCGCGAGACGCAATGGGACGCGCCCGTCGTCGACGCTTTGATCGCTTGCGTGCGTCCGCAGGCTTCGCGTTTGGCTTCAGCTTAGAACGCGGTCACCGAGGAGAAGCGGAAGCCTTCGATTTTCGCCGCTGGGACGACGAGCGAATATGAGTAGCCGCCCGTGCGAACGCGTTCGCTTGAAAACTCGGCCCGGCGCAGCGCGTCGAGGATGCTCTGGTTGAAGCGCAGGTTGCGCACGCCGCGCACGATCTGTCCGTCTTCGATCAGGAACGTTCCATCGCGTGTCATCCCGGTGACGATCGTCTTGCGATAATCGACGTTGCGGATGTACCAGAAGCGCGTCACGAGCAAGCCGCGCTTGGTTTTCGCGATCAGCTCCGCGGTCGATTGCGTTCCGCCCTCGAGCACGGCGCTAGTCACGCGCGGGCCCCAGGCATTGGGTTCCGGCAGGGCGTGGCCGGTGTTCTCGCGTCCGAGCTTGCGCGCCCAGGTCGCATCGGTGACGACGCCGTTCGCGATGCCCCGCTCGAACAGCGCGACGCGGCGTTTGGGCGCTCCCTCGTAGTCGAACGGCTGGCCGGGGTTGAGCGCATTCGTGTAGTCGTCGGCGAGCGTCACGTTCTCGCCGGCGTACGCGCGCCCCAGACCCTCGGCCAAGAACGACGAGCCTTCGTCGAATGCTTGCGCTGAAAAATGCGGCAACAGGTATGAGAGCAACTCGCCGAACGCCGCCGGTTCGAGGATGACGGTCCATTCGCCCGGATCGACAGCGACGGGGGCGCTCGATGCGCGCGCTTTTTCGGCAGCGCGCGAACCCGCGCGCGCTCCGTCGAGCGCCGCGACGTCGGTTCCGGACTCTTCCGCGTAGCCGGATGAATCGGCGGCGTTCTGTTTGACGTTGAGCCCGCAGAAGCTCGAGTCGTACGACGCGAGCGTCCCCGCGGAGTTTGCGATCGTCACGCCGGATTCGCCCGTCGTCACGTAGCCCGCGGCCCACAGGCCGCCTTCCTCGCCGCTGCGGAAGATCTCTTGCGCGATCTGCGCGCGGACCTCGGGGCCCGCGTTCGCGGTCGCCGCGCGGAAGCTGCCTTCCGGCGCGGGGCCCGCGCTGTAACGCTCGAGCCCCGCGAACGCCTCGTTGCGCGGGGCGAGCCGCGCCATCTCGGTCGCCCGCGCGGTGACGGAGCGCAGACCGTCATCCGAGAGCGCGTTCGTCACGGCGACGCCGGTGCGCCCGTCGACGATCGCGCGCACGCGTACGACCGTATCGGAGTGCGCGACGTTCTGATGGATCGCGTTGTGCGTGAAGCGCGTCAATCCGCTCGCTTCGCCGAAGACGATCGCTTCGGTTTCATCCGCTGCGGAAAGCGCGAGCACGCGGGCGGCAAGATCTTCGCGCCACGGGCTACTCATTGTAGCCGGCTCCGACCGCGATGTTGCGGAAGCGAGCGGGTGAGGCAGCCTGCGTCGTCCGCCCGCTCTGCATCGGTTCGCCTTTCCCGCAATTCGGCGTCCCCCAGGCGACCCACGATCGCTCGTCCGCGATCGCATCGCACGCGTTCCAGAATTGCGGCGTCACGCCGCCGTACGTGGGATTCTTGAGCATGCGTCCCCGTTTGCCGTGCTTGATCTCCCAACCGATCTGGCAGCCGAACTGAAAGTTCAGGCGCCGGTCGTCGATCGACCACGAGCGATTGGATTCCATGTAAATGCCGTCGTCGACGTCCTCGAAGAGCGCTTCGAAGGGCGTATCGCCCGGATGCAAGTTCAGGTTGCACATACGGATCATCGGCACGTGCTGCCAGCTCTGCGCGCGCACGCAGGCATTCGTCGTGCGGCCGATCTGCTGCGCGGTATCGCGCGACATCTCGAAACCGACCAGCACGCCGTTGCGGACGATGTCGGAACGAACGCTTTTCGCGCCCTCGTCGTCGTAGCCGACCGTCGCGAACCCGCGCGGCAGCGTGTTGTCGATTTCGATCGTGACGATGCCGGAACCGTAGCGCAGACGGCCGAGCTCCGCAGGATCGAGAAAGCTCGTGCCTGAGAAGTTCGCCTCCCAGCCGAGGATCCGATCGAGTTCCGCGGCGTGGCCGCACGATTCGTGGATTTGCAGCGAAACCTGCGAGCTGCCCAGGATCACGTCGTAGATTCCCGCGGGGCATTGCGGAGCGGTCAGCAGGCGCGATGCCTCCTCGCCGATTCGCGCGGCGTTCTCGCGCAGCTGCGCGAGTTCGACGATCTCCCAACCGCCGCCCTGATAGAACCCGATGTCGCCGGGGAACGAGCGGTCCTGCGCGTCATCTTCTCCGACGGCGAGTGCGGAGATGCCGCTGCCGGTCTGCCGGATCGATTGCGCGAGCTTCGATCCGGTCGTGCTGTAGAATTCTTTTTCCGTGCGCCACAGATCGATCCAGGCTCGTCCCACTCGCACTTGCGGCGTCGCGTGCAAACCACGTTCTGCCTCCAGCAGCAGCGCGACGCGCTCGCCGAGCGGTACCTCCGCCGGATCGCGTTCGACCGGCGTCGCGTAGCTATCGACGTAGACCTCGGTCGGCGCCTGGATCCGGCGGCGCTTCACAACGCGCGCGCCCGCGCGGGCGATCTCGACCGCTTGCGCGGCGACCGCGTCGACGCCCGCGTTGGAGAGATCGGCGCCGGCGGCGAAGCCCCATGCCCCGTCGACGAGCGCGCGCACGCCGTAGCCGATGCTCGTTTCGTCCGTGAGCGTTGCGAGCGCGCCGTTGCGCACTTCGAGACGTTCGGTGCGGCCGTCGTCGAAGCGGATGTCCGCATAATCGGCGCCTCTCGCGCTCGCGGTATCGAGCGCGCGCTGGGCGAGCGATGCGAAGGTCACGGCGGGTGGTGTCCTCTCTTAGGGCGGCGTGCCGGCGAGCACGATGCGCAGGTCGCGAAACGCGATCGACCCGCTCGTGTGAACCGCAGGGGTTCCGAGCGAATCGATCACGGTGATCCCGATCAGTGCGAGCGGAGGCGTCGCGCGTAACGGGAGCCGCAGGGAGATTCGCTTCCATCCGGTCCAATCGATGCGCTTGGCCAGCGTTGCGCCGACGCGTTCCCGGTCGCCATTCGTGAAGCCCAGACGCAACCCCGCGCCGCTGCCGTCGCCGCGAACGTCGAGCGAAATCTCCAACGGCCGGCCCGGGAGCGGAAGGTTCGCGCTAGCGAGCGCCGCGCGTTCGTCGCCCGTGAAGTCGTAGGCCAGCGAGAGCGCGCCTCCGTCGTTCGTCAGCGCGCCCGCTCCGTTCGCGGGGACCGTCGAGAAGCGCCAAGGATCGCCGGGGGACCCCACCCGCCCCAGGACATCGAGCGCGACGTCGTGCCGTCCGACGGGGACCGCGAGCGTGGCCTCGAGCGTCCCGATCCGCGCCTTCACGAGGTCGTCGCGGTAGCCCGCAACGTGCGTTCCGTCGGGTGCGATCCGCCCCGTCGCGGCCGACCACGCTACGCGGCCTTCCACGGCGATCGGGAAGCCGGAAGCATCCACGGCGACGGCGCGCAGCGCCGTGCGGCTCCCGGGCTCCGGGTTCGGGAACGCGGGTTCGATGCGCAGTGCGGCGGGCGCGGGGAGCACCTCCAGGGGCACGTCCGCGGAGAAGCGGCCGCGCGAGATTCTCAAGCTGCCGCTGCCGGGCCGGTCACCCGCCGTCACGGTGCCGTCGGGCCCGAGCGTCGCGAGGTAGGAGGGGGCGGCCGAGAGCGGGCTCGCGTCGTCTTGCGCCCGTCCCGCGGCGTCCGTGACGGTCGCCTGCAACCGCAGATGCGTCCCGGGCAGCAGCAGGAGCCGCAGCGGCTGGACCGCGAGGCGCGCCGGCGGCCCGGGCGGTGCGTCGCTGACGACCGCGACGGCGTCGGAGATCGGACGCTCGCGGCCGTCGGAGGGGACCGTTTGGAGGCGCGCCGCCCGATCCCCCGGGAGGCTTGCCACGAGCGACGAGGAGCCGCCGCCGTCGAAACCCATGCCGTCGACGGCACCGAAGGCCTTCAAGAGCGCGCCGAACTCCGGGCGGCGCAGACCAACCGAAACACGCGGGTCGCGTCCGTCCACCTCGACGAGGATCAGGCGTCCGGCGGCGGTGCGCAGGGCACCGGAGAGCGGATTCAGGCGATTCGCCTCATCCCGCGCCGGCGCTTGGGGGTCGTCGTAGGGGCTCCCGTCCTTGACGAGCTGCGGCCCGCCGCCGAGCGCCAGGGAGATCTCCGCCAGCGGCGGTTCCGTCGAGAGTTCGACCGTGACGGCCTCGCCCGGCGCGGGGAGCTCGGCGGGCACGGCATCCGCGCCGAAGACGAGCCCGAACGCGGGCGCGTGGGGCCCGTCAAGACCCTCGGCTGGGCCTGCCTGGTAGGTCCCGGGCGAACCGGCGACGGCGGCGAGCGGCACGAGCCGCGCGCCCGCAAGCGCCGGGAGCGGGCCATAGGCCCCTTCGATGAGGGTCGTCTCGTTTTGCCGCGGCAGCGCTCCGACGGCGCGCAACTCCCAACTCCGTTCGCCCGCACGCGCGCTGCCGCTGAACGGCACGGGGCCGATTCGAACGTCGCCCCTCTTCGTGACGGTCAGCGCGGCGCGCGCGCTCGGCGAGTGCAAGAGCGTTCCGGCGGTCGCCACGACGCCGAGCGGCGCGTACGTGTTTCCGACGTCGAAGAAATCCGCGTTCAGCGCGGCGACGGCCCCGGTCCGCAGCGCCATCGACGAGAGCGTTTCGCCGCCGGAGATCAGGCGATCGGAGGCGAGAACGGGAACGAGCGAGAGCGTCGGTTCCGAAAGGTCGAGCGCGAGGGCCGTCACGACCAGCGGCCCCGCGGCGCTCGCGAGATGATAACGGCCGAACTCGACGCCGGGCGCGATATCCGTGCGCTCGAGCGTTTGCGCCGCGATCGCCGGAAACGGCGCGGCGACGGTAAGCGCGCCCGGAAGTGCTTCACTTGCCGCAGCGGGAAACGCGCACCAGAGCGCGAGCGCCGCTCCCGCCAGGATCGCGCGCGCGCTAGGCGCTGGGTGCATGCTCGCGCGGTCGAGCCGCGATCGCTTCGACGCGGCGCAGCCCGTCGAGCACGTCCGTTTGCGGGGCGACCGCGGTCGCCGCGGTTCGCGCGGCATCGTAGACGAACGCCGCGACGCGGAAATCATCGTACGTGCCGCAGATGACGCTGCCGTCCGGATCGCACGCAAAGGCGCGCCCGCCGTAGCGCGCATCGAGCACGACGACGTACGCGCGCAATTCGGCGGCGCGCGCGCGAGCGAGCGCGGTCTGCCAGGCCGGTTCGCGTTCGGTGATCCAGCAGAACGCATCGACGCCGCCCAGGCGCGCCGCAACGAGCCCCGCCGGGTCCTCGATCGTCGCATCGGCGACGACGCCGAACGTGACCCCGGCGAGTCGCGCGATGCCGTGCAGAGCATTCGCCGCATCGAGCGTGGGCAGCGCCGCCTGCGACGGATCTCCGAACCCAAGCGCGATGAGCCCCGCAGCATCGGATTGCGCCGCGCGGCGTCCGAGTTCGCCGACCTCGCTCGCTTCCACGGCCGTCGCGATCGCCACGCGCGCGCGCTGCGCGTTCGCCGGGCGCTGGACCGGTTCCGCGAGCTGCGGCCCGCGCAGGGGAGATCCCAGGTCGAGTTCGATCTCGCCGTACACGATCGTCTCTTCTCGCTCGCCGCCGCGCGCAACGAAGGTGCCGTCCGCGGCGATGATCGCGCTCTTGCCGCAATATGCGACGCTTTGCGCCTCGGTGCCGATCTTGTTCGCGACGATGAACGGGACACCGTTCTCTCTCGCGCGCACGTTTGCCAGCAGATCCGCTTGCAAGTTCTCGAGATGCTCCGGATCGCGCCCGCTCGTCACCCAGGCGGTCGGCATCACGAGCGCCTGCGCGCCCCGATCGACGAGCGTTCGAGCGAGCGTCGGAATTCGGCCGTCCGCGCAGACCAGCACGCCGAGCGTGCCCAGCGGCGTCACGATCGGTTCCAGCGCATCGCCCGCGCTGAACCAAAGCCGGTCGAAGTGCCACAGGAAGTTCTTGTGCGCGCTGCCGAGCACGCCGCCGTCGGGGCCGATCGCGCACGCGGCGTTGTACGTTTTCCCGTCGACGATGTGCGCGGTGCCATAGACGATCACGGCTTCATGCGCTCGCGCCACGTGAACGAGCGAGCGCTCCGCCTGCCGCAGCAACGCGGGCTCCACGGGGTCGGGCCCCAGCACGTACGCCGGGACCGAGCCTTCCGGCACGACGATGAGCTTCGCGCCGCGCGCCGCCGCGCGCTCGACCAGGTCGACGACGAAGGGCCAGTGTTCGCCGAAGTGATCTCGATCATATGCGCGCGCCTGGATGCACGCGACCGGTATCTTGCCTTGTATGATCAACTTCGGCCTCCGCTCGCTTCAAGGGAGTGAATCGTGCGCTTGAAACAATTGGTTGCACCGGCGTTGTTCGCCGTAACCGTCTGCAGCACCGTCGCGGCGTTGCCCGCGCAGCCCGCGTTCGCCGTCCAGCGTCCCTCGCGCCTTGCGCCCGCGGACGAGTATTTCGGTCCGTTGAAGATCAGCATCTTGGGCATTCGCAACATGCTGCGCGATCAGAGCGCGCGGCTCGCCGCCGATCCCGCGAAGGCCGACGCCGTCTTCGGCATGATCGGGTACGTCGAACTCGCGCTGCGGGACTTGGAGCGCAAGTACCCCGAGGATACGGCGCTCCCGGGCTCGATCTACCGTCTCGAGCGCCTCTACGCCGCGCTTCCGCAGCCCGCGGCGCTGGACAAGGCGGATCAGACCGAACGGTGGCTCTTCGAACGCTATGGGAACGCACCCCAAGCGCAACAGCTGCGCCGCGAGTTGGCCGAGCATCCGCTCGCCCGCATCTCGAGCGCAACCCAGTAGCAGGTATGACCGTGTCGCCCTGAGCCCGTCGAAGGGCGAGCAACAAAGAAAGAGCCCCCCGCCGGAGCGAGGGGCTCTTTCTTGTTTCGGTGCGCTTCCGGTTTAGAAGTGCAGGCCGAGTCCGACGTGCGGGCCGTTATGGCTGAAGTCGGAGGGTGCGTTGTTCTTGTTGCGGCCTTGATCGCCGAGCCATCCCAAGTCGAGGTACAGCGGGCTCTTACCGAAATCGTAGGTAAGGCCGATGTCGTACTTGAGGATGCGATACTCGAGGGTCGGGAGGCCGTTGGCCGTGCCCTTGGCGTCCGGATAGTACCAGAGGCTGCCGTAGACCGAGAACGGCTGGTCGAGATCCGGAAGCTTCTCAGCGCCGAACCCAAAGCCGTTTTGGTTGGGGTAGCCGTAGTTCGTGGAGCGCCACAGGTAACCGACGCCGACGTAAATACGCGGATCGGCGACCTTCAGGGCGAAGCGGGCATCGACGTCCGAATCGCGAGCGGTGAAGCCCGGAACGAAGGTTTGCCCGCCGCCACCGATGACGGTGACGTAGCCTTGATCGGGCGGAGCCGGCGGAATGACGCCGTCGATCAGCGCGCCCGAGTTATGCGGATACTGGAACTGACGGAAGTCGCCTTCGATCAGCCAGGGGAGGTTGAACAAGTCAAACTCGTATCCGGCCTTGATGTTGTAGTTGCCGCCCTTGCCGGTGTTCCCCGGGCTGAACTCGTTGTACACCTTCGGCGAAATGATCCAGTCGCCGGCGACGAACGCCTCGTTCACCTTCTTGGGGGCCGGGGTCGGGGTCGGTGTCGGCGTCGGCGCGAGCGTCGGTGCCGGCGTCGGAGCCAGCGTCGGTGCCGCGGTGGGAGCCGGCGTCGGCGGCGGCGCGGGGATGTACCGCACGACCGTCAGCTGCTTGGAGGGAACCCACTCGACGTAGGCGCCCAAACCTTCGGAGATGACGCGAACCGGAACGACGATGGATCCCTTATAGATCTCGGGCGGGACGTCCAGCGGACGGCTCTCGCCGTTGATCACGACTTCCGGCTTTCCGACCGTGACTTTGACGTCGGAGCCGGGCTTGGAGACGTCGACCGTCTTGGTTGCCGCATCGTACGACACCGTCGCGCCTAGCTGCTCGAAGAGCGAGCGGAGCGGGACGAGGATCGTGTTACCGCGGATCAAGGCGGCGAGCGTCCGATTTTCCTTCAGACGGCTCGGTCTCGCGTAGACGTGGTGATCGTTGTACAGGATCGGCACCTCGCCCGACGGCGGTGAGCCGAAGTCGGCTGGTGGTTGGGCTTGTGCGACGATTCTGATCTCGACTGCCTTGGGCGCGGGCGCGTAGGGTCCAGTGTTGCCTTGCGCTGCGCTCGAAGCGGTCGTGGTCGCCATCGCCGTCAGCCCGATGCCTGCGACGAATGCCGCGAGCACCCAGGTGCTGATTGCTTTCAAATTTTCCTCCACTACATTTTAGAAAAGGGAGAATGCCGGAAGCTCCCTTGTTTCGATATACCCAGGTAATCGTCCGGACAGTCGCCCGCAAGATACGGCGTTTCGTATCTTTGTTGTACAACGAGAGCCCTTTCCCTAAGGTTTCGCGGGCCGAAATGAAAACCCGGGACCCGCGGCCGCGTCAAGCTAGGAACCGTTTTCATTAACCTGCGGCGGGCTAGCGCGGAAGGGCCGGCGGGGGGCTCCCTGCAGAGATGCCGTATCGCTCGGAATGTGAGCGTGGATCGAACGAAGGGGTCCTTCGACTGCGTCGTGATCGGCGCTGGGGTCGCGGGGCTCACCGCGGCGGCGCTGCTGGCGCGCGAGGGCGCGAAGGTCCTGGTCTTGGAACGCCACACGGTGCCCGGCGGCTGCGCCTCGTTTTATCAGCGCGGCGGCTATCGCTTCGACGTCGGCGCGACGCTGGTCGGAGGCTTCGGAGCGCGCGGGGCGCACCGGCGCGTGTTCGAGCATCTGGGTCTGGCGCTCCCTGCGGAGGCCGTCGAACCCGCCATGGAGGTGCATCTCGAGGACGGCGCGATCGTCCGTTATGGGGATGCGCGCTGGCGGCCGGAGCGGATCCGCGCCTTCGGGGCGGTGGCAGAGCCCTTCTGGCTCGAGCAGGAGCGGATCGCCGACTTAGCGTGGGACTTTTCCGCCGCTTTTCCGGCGCTGCCGGTCGATGTTGCGAGCGTCGCCGGGCTCGCCGGCGCCTTTCGCCCGCGCCATTTCCCGCTGGTGCGAACGCTCGGCCGGACCATGGCTTCGATCATCCCTGCCGAAGCCGGGCCGCGCCTGCGCGCGTTCGTCGACGCCCAACTGCTGATCACGGCGCAAGCTGATGCGGCGAACGCGGACCTGGCATACGGGGCGACGGCGCTCGATCTCGCGCGTGAAGGGACCTTTCATCTCGAGGACGGCCCCGCCGCGATTTCGACCGCGCTCGCACGGTCCGTGCGCGGCAGCGGATCGCAGATCGCCTACGGCACCGCTGCGGCGGCGATCGAAAGCGTTCGCGAGCGCGTCTCGGCGGTCGTGACGGCGGACGGGCGGCGTATCCCGTGCTCCGCGACGATCGCGGCCCTCCCGGTGCAGAATCTCCTCGCGCTCGCGCCGGCGCTACGAAACGCGGAACGCTACCGCCGCCGGATCGCTGCGCTGCCGCAACGCTGGGGCGCCTTCATGCTGTACGCGGGTCTCCCGGCCGGCGTCGTTCCTGCGGAGACGGCCCTGCATCACCAGGTCGTGCACCGCTACGGCGATCCGCTCGGCGAAGGGAACAGCGTGTTCCTTTCCTTCAGCGGCCCCGGCGAAGAACGGCGTGCGCGCGGCGGCGGGCGCGCGGTCACGCTTTCGACGCACTCGGACGTGGCGCGCTGGGAACGCGCGGCCCGCGCCGGAACGCTGGCCGCGCTCGACCGGGAGTACGCCGCGCGCCTGCTTGCAGCGCTCGATGCGGTCGTTCCGGGTGCGAGCCGGCATGCGGAACTCGTCGAAACCGCCACGCCCTTGACGTTCTTGCGCTACACCGGTCGCTTCCGTGGCTATGTCGGCGGCGTGCCGCAAACGCCCGCGACCGCGAACCTCGCCGCGCTCTCGCACAGGACGCCGCTGGCAGGGCTGTTGCTCTGCGGCGACAGCGCGTTCCCCGGCCAGAGCACGGTCGGCGCAACGCTTTCGGGAATCGTCGCCGCGCGCAGCCTCTGCCCCAAGCTCGCTCTGAGCTTTCGCCGTCAGACTCGAGCGAATGGCCGCTAAGAGGGCACCCTAGCTTTGATGTTTCTCTTCGAGCGACGCGCGGAACTTCGCGCGTTCGATAATGTACCGCTCGTGCGTCCCCTCGGCGATCTTTTCGCGTTCGTCGAACGCGGTCACCGCGAATTGAATCCAGCGCCCGTTGATCGCCGTGATCTGCACTTCGGTTCGTACGATGTACCCGACCGGAGTCGGCGCGAGGTGGCGCAGGTCGATGTGCGCGGCGAGCGAGACCTCGGCCGGCGCGAGCATCGGCGCGATACATTGCACGGCGGCATCTTCGACGAGTTGGAGCAGCATCGGCGTCGAGAGCACGTCGACCCCGGAATTGCCGGCCTTGTGGGCGGTCATCCACTCTTCGACCCGGGTCTGACTCTGGTAGGTCCGGCCGACCTCGACCTTGGCTGCCATGGTGAAGGTGTTACTCCGGCGAAGGCGTTGCTCCCGCTGCCGGGCGGACCGTCGATGCGGCAGGTGAATCAAAAGCTGCGTTTTGTGTGTAGTAGGGGTGGAATCGTTCGCGCCCTACGCTGGAAATCAAGGAGAACCATGACCTTTCGCATGCGTGCGCTGCTCCTCGGGTCCGCTTTCGTCCTCGTCCTGGGCGGCTGCGGCAAGCCCGCCGCCAAGGGGCCGCAAGGCCCGCCGCCGCTTGCCGTCGACGTCGCCAAGGCGACGCAACAGGACATCGCCACGTTTCTGGCGCTCGACGGTCAGATCGCGCCGTTACAGGAATCGACGCTGAGTTCGACCCAATCGGGGACGCTCGCGGCCATTTACGTCACCGAGGGCCAGCACGTGGTGAAGGGGCAACTGCTTGCCAAGCTCGATGATTCGACGCTCCGCGCGGAACTGGCCCAGAACGAAGGCCTGCTCGAGCAGGCGCGCGCGCATTTGGCAAGTTCCACGATCTCCCAGCCGATCCAATCGCAGCAATACGGCTCTTCGCTCGCGGCGGCGCAGCAGGGGCTCGACGCGGCGCGCAACCGGGTCGCGACGGCCGATGCATCGCTGAAAAGCGCGGAGCTCGTCGCCAAGCAGAATCAGACGCTGTTCACGCAAGGCTACGTTTCGCAGACGACGCTGACGCAGTCGCAAGCGGCCTACGTCGCCGCGCAGCAGGAGGTGAACAACGCGCGTTCCGCGCTGCAAGCGGCGCAAGTCGCGCTCTCGAGCGCGAAGGCGAACTTGGGCCAGACGCAGGTCGACGTCCAAACGATCGCGGCGAACAAGGGCGCTTTTCAACAGGCGCAGGCGAGCGTCGCGCTGTTGCGCACGCAGATCGCGCAAGCTTCGATCTACGCGCCCTTCGACGGGGTCGTGACGCAGCGTTTCCTCGATCCGGGCGCGCTCGTCAACCCGAACGCGTCGGTCGTGAAAGTCTCGCAGATCTCGACGGTATACGTGAATGCGAACGTGCCCGATGAGGACTTGCCCTTCGTACGGCGGGGGACGCCGATCACGTTCACGTCGACGTCGGTCCCCGGCAAGACGTTCAGCGGGAAGATCTTCGACATCAACGCGACGCCGACGCAAGGCACGCTCTCGTATCGCGCGCGCGTGCAGCAAGACAATGCCGACGGCTTGTTGCGCGGCGGGATGCTCGTGACGGTCAACGTACGCAAAGACCTGCATCGCGCGGCGATCGTGGTTCCGCGTTCGGCGGTCTTCCAGAGCGAACGCGGCGCGAACGTCTTCACGATCGAAGACGGGAAGGCGAAAGCGCTCCCCGTTCAAATCGGCTTGCAGACGGACGCGCAGACCGAAGTGCTCGCGAGCGCAGTGCGCCCCGGAACGGTCGTGATCACCACGCGTCCTGATTCGCTGCAAGACGGCAGCGTCGTCGCGGTCGCGGGGGCGGGCGGGCCGCCGGGGAGCGGTCCACCGAGCGGGTCTGCCGCGGGAGCGAAGCCCAGCGGAGCAGCGACCCCGGCCGGCTCAGCGAAGTAAGGCGGCGTCATGTTCGAACGAATCTCCTCGCGCCTGGCGCGCCTCGCGCTTGCGGCCGCGCTCGTGACCGGCCCGTGCGCCGCGTACGCACAGGCCCCCTCGGCTACGGTGACCCCTGCAGCGACCGCGACTCCGGCGGCGGCCGTGACTCCGGCAGCGATCGTGACTGCCGCTGCGAAGACGGCAGTCACGCTGCCCACGCCGATACCGCTTCCGACGATCGGGCCCGCGGGCTCGTCGGCGAGCTTGCCGTATCCGGCCTACGGAACGCCCGCGCCCGGCCTCGAAAGCGTCAAGGTTCCGGGTATCCCCGCGAGCATCACGTTAAAAGAAGCGATTGCGATCGCGGCGGCGCGTTCGCCCGCACTCACCTCGGCCCGCGCCGACGTCGGCGTCGCGAAGGCGCAAGCGCGGCTGGCACAATCCGGCCTGCTGCCGAACCTTTCGGCCAGCGCAAGCTCGGGCCGCTCCTACGGGCAAAACCGCACGACCGGCACCGGTACCGCGGGACCCTACACCAGCAACTCGCTATCGGCCACGTTGCAGCAATTGATCTTCGACGGAGGGCGCGTTTCCGCATCGATCCGCGCGGCGAAGGACAACGAAACGGCGTTCTCCGATCTCTACCGGCGCGAGCTGCAGACGGTCGCCTTCAACGTCGCGAACGCGTATTACGCCGCGCTCACGGCGCAAAGCACGACCGAGGTCGCGGTGCAAACCGTCAAACTGAACCAAGTGCAGGAAGACCTCGTCACCGCGCAGGTTCGCGCGGGGGCGGCAGCCCGCACGGACATCGCGACGGCCCAGTTACCGACGGCGCAGGCGCGGGTCGCGCTCGTTCGGGCTCAAGGCGCCGAACTGAGCGCGTACGCGGCGCTCGCCAACGTGCTCGGGCTCGACGCGAACGTCGACGTGAAGCCCATCGACGATACGACGTTGACGGATCCCGCGGCTTCCGCTTCCACGGTCGCGATCCCGACGTATCAGCAGGCGATCGCCCGCGCGCTCTTGCAGCGGCCCGACTACGACGCGAGCGAGCAGTCCGTCGCGGCGGCGCGCGCGTCGCTGCGCGCCGCCCGGCTCGGCATCTTCCCGACGCTCTCGGGCTCGGCGAGCGACGGGACGAACTCGACCGATTTGGCCGGCGGAACGTACCGCACGTCGGGGTCGCTCGGCGTGAATCTGGCGATCCCGCTCTTCGACCAAGGCCAGACGGCGGCGAGTTCCGCACAGGCCCAGGCCTCGTTCGACAAGGCCGAGGCGAATTTGCAGATCACGCGGCTGGGCATTCAACTGAACGTGAAGCAGGCGCTGATCGGCCTCGTGTCGGCCCGCGCCGCGCTCGATCAAGCGCAGGTCGAGTACGACAAAGCGGTCGAAGTGCTCAAGGCGACGCAGGCGCAGTACGCGGCCGGGGTGACCACGCTCCCGCTCTTGTTGAGCGCGCAGGTCGGCTTGACGCAAGCGCTCAGCGACCGCGTGACGACCGTCTACGGCGTGAAGACCGCCGAGCAGACGCTGCTCTACGCGCTCGGGTCGAACTAGCTGCGGCCGCCTCGACTCCGGTGACCGCGGTCACCGGAGAGGGGCGGGTTCTTGCCTCACCGTTGAAGCGGCCCCGCCTTCCCTGCGGGGCTTCCTCCGGAAGGTGAGAAGAGAAGCTGTCATGGCCGTCATCGATACGCCCGTCTCCATCAGCGACCCGATCAACGCGCAGATCCTGGCCGTTTCCGAGGACCGCGTCCAGGGTTTCCAGCGCGATCCGATCGGGGTGATCTCTGACCTTTCCGGCGTTCCGGTCGAGACCGTGCTCGTGCGCATTCGCGCCATGCTCGAAGCGGGCGTGATCCGGCGCGTGCGGCAGACGCTGATGGCGACGAACCTCGCCGACGGTGCGCTCGTCGCGTGGGTCGTCCCCGAGGACAAGCTGGACGCCGCGTTCGATTATCTCTTCCGCGAGGATCCGTTCTCGGGTCACGTCGTGATCCGCACCGCCGATCCCGCGACGCCCGGCGCCAAATACCGCCTCTGGACGACGCTCAAGGTCCCGCAGGGCTATTCGATCTCGAAGCACGCGGAGTTTCTGCGCAAGACGATCGGCGCCGATGCGGTGCGCCTGATGCCGGCGAAGCGCCTGTTCGCGCTCGGCGTCGGCCACGTGCGGCGCAAGGGAATGGAGCCGGGCAGCCGCGCCGACGTCCTCGCCGATGAAGTCTACACGAACATCGTGGAGCTGACCGACCGCGAATGGCGCGTCCTCACGGCGCTCAAGCGCGAGTTCGAGCCGGAAGAACTCGTGCGTGATGTCTGGGCCGCGCGTGCGAAGGAGGCGGGCGAGGACCTCGCCTCGTTCTACGAGGTCGCGCAATCGCTGCACGAGCGCAAGGTGATCGGCCGCTTCTCGACCTTCCTCGAGCACGTCAAAGCGCAGGCCGGCAGCGAGCGCGTCACGCGTTACAATGCGCTCTTTCATTGGCAGGTGCCGGCGGGCCGAGAGATCGATGCCGGCCGGGAAGTCGGGCGCCATCACGTGATGACGCACGCGTATTGGCGCGAGGGCGGCGAGGAGTTCCGCAACGTCAACGTCATGGGCGTGGCGCACGGCACCGACAAGCAGCTCGTGCTCGCGCACAAGGCCGCGATCGACCAGCATCTGCGCGAAGCCGGCATCGAACTCGGCTACACGAACGTGTTCTGGGGCGGCCGCAGCGAGATCAAACCCTCGGAGATCTCGCCGCTCGCGTACGCCGATTTCTGCCGCAAACACGGGCTCGATCCGGAGAGCATGCGAATTGAGTGACGCGCCGTGGAGAGCCCGCCTTGCCGGCGGGCTCCTCGCGGCGTTGCTCGCAACCGGCTGCACCAAGGTCGAAACGCAGAACGCCGCCGCCCCCGGCGCCGCCGCCCACAATCCCTGGACGAATCCGGCGCGCTTGATCATCGGCGAAGGCCAAGACGCAAAATCTCTGAACCCGATGCTCGCGACGAGCGCGATGACGCTCGACCTCTCGATGTTCGTCTTCTCGTACGCCGTACGCTACGACGAGAAGGCCCGGCCCGTGCCCGACGCGCTGCGGGAGTTGCCGACGCTGGAGAACGGGGACGTCAGCCGCGACGGGCTCACGCTCAAGTACAAGCTGCGCCCGCACATGACGTGGCATGACGGCGAAGCGGTCACCTGCCGGGATCTCGCCTTCACGTGGAAGGCGGTGATGAACCCGCACAACAACGTCGTGACGACGGACGGCTACAAGGACATCGCGAGCATCGACTGCCGCGATCCGCTCGTCGCCGTCGTGCACATGAAGCGCATCTACGCGCCCTTCCTGCAGCAGCTCTGGGGTGTCAACGGCAACGCGCCGATCCTGCCGGCGCACCTGCTCGAGAAACTCAACGACGCGGCGGGGTCGTTCAACACCGCCCCGTACCAGGCGCACCCGATCGGAAGCGGCCCGTATAAGGTGGTCGATTGGCAGCGCGGAGCGCAGGTCAAGCTCGAGGCATACGACCGCTATTACCTGGGTGCGCCGAAGATCCGCCGCGTCGACTTCAAGATCTTTCCGGATGAGAACACGCTGGTCGCGCAATTGCGCACGCACGAGATCGATCTCGGCGTGCACCTCAGCGGCTCGCTCTGGCCGCAGTTGCAGAACATCGCGGGCATGACGGTCGAGGCCGCGCCCGTCTTCACGTTCGACCACATCGACTTCAACTTGCGAAAACCGCTGCTGGCGGACGTCGCGCTGCGCCGGGCGCTGGCGCTGGGCCTCAACCGGCGCGAGATCATGGAGAAGATCAACCACGGCCTCGGGGACCTCTCCGACGTCGCGCAATCGCCGCGCATCTCGTGGACGTACACGGCGGACACCGAGCACTACGACTACGATCCGGCGAGGGCGAAAGCGCTCCTGGATCGTCTCGGCTGGAAGACCGGCGCCGACGGCATCCGCGTCAAGGACGGCCGCCGCTTGGCGTTTACGTACACGACCCCGACGGAAGGAGCCAGCGGGCGGGCGATCGAGGTGCTCGTGCAGCGCCAGTGGCAAGATATAGGCGCCGACGTTTCCGTGAAGAACGTTCCAACCGCGCAGATGTTCGACAACACCGCGAACGGCACGCTGCAGGGCGGGCACTACGACGTCGCGAGCTTCGCTTGGGGCGGCGCCGCGGATCCGGACGACAGCGCGATCTACTCGGCGCACAACTTCGCTCCGCACGGGCAGAACGCGCTGTTCTGGGCCGATCCGGCCGCGACGAAAGCGATGGACGACGGCCTCGCAACGGTCGATCCGGTCAAACGCAAGGCTTTCTCCCAAATCGAGCAGCGCCGCTTCGCCAGCGACCTGCCTTCGATCGTGCTGTTCTTCCGGCGTGAGCCGCTCGTGCGTAACAGCGATCTCGCCGGTTACTCGACCTCGCCCGTCATCTCGCCGTTCTGGAACCCGCAGGCATATTCGCTTTCATCCTAGAGAAGGAGCCGGTGTGAAAAGGATCTCGCTCGTTGCGGCGCTCGTCCTGCTCGCCGCGTGCACGCGCGTCGAAACCTCGGGTTCGGGCGCGGAGGGCAAGACGCGCGCCGCGTACACGGTGCCGCACGTCTTGCGCTACGCCTCCGCCGAGGATATCACCGGCCTCAATCCGATGTTCTCGAGCGAGGCCGTGGTCTTTTACATGGCATCGATGACGCAGGCGTTCTTGATCAAGACCGACGCCGATGGGAATCCGACGGTCCCCGAACTGATCACGGAAGTCCCGACGCAGAAGAACGGCGGCATCTCGGCGGACGGCAAGACGATCACGTGGCACTTGCGCCGCGGCGTGAAGTGGTCGGACGGCACGCCCTTCAGCGCCGACGACGTGGTGTTCACGACGAAACTGATCCTCGATCCGAAGACGAACGTGATCAGCCGCGAGGGCTGGGAGCGCATCGTGAAGGTCGACGAGCCCGACAAGTACACGGTCGTCTACCATCTGTCGACGCCGTACGCGGCCTACGCGGTCACGTTCTTCAGCACCGCCGGAGCCAACCCGGCGATCGTCCCAAAGCATCTCCTCGAGGGGGTGGCCGACGTCAACACGGCGCCGTACAACGGCCTGCCCGCCGGCATCGGACCCTTCAAGTTCGAGAGTTGGAAGCGCGGCGACTCCGTCACGATGGTCCCGGACCCGAACTACTTCCGCGGCCAGCCGAAGCTGCAGAAGGTCGTCTTCAAGTTGATCCCCGACCGCAATACTGTGCTGCAGCAGTTGCGCACTCACGAACTGGATCTCTGGACGCCGGTCAGCCCGCATTATGTCCCCGACATTCAGAAGATCGACGGCGTGACGCTCCTGATGATCCCGAGCTTCTATTACGATCATCTCGATTTCAATCTCTCGCGGCCGATTCTGCGCGACCGCGCGGTCCGCGAGGCGATCCGTTTCGCGATCGATCGCAAGACGCTCAACGACAAGGTCCGGAACGGGATCTATCTGCTCTCCGAATCCGTCGTGCCGGTCGCAAGCGCGTATTACGCTAAGGATATTCCGCTCGTCCCGTTCGATCTGACGCGGGCCGGCGCCGTTCTCGAGGCGGCGGGCTGGAAGGTCGGGCCCGACGGCATTCGCTCCAAGGACGGCCGGCGGCTCGCGCTCGAGTTCGCCGCCTTCGCGGGCTCCCCCGATAGCGACACGCAGATCGAGTTGATGCGCGGCTGGTGGCGCCAGGCCGGGATCGACCTCACCGTCAAGCGCTACCTGCCCTCGCTGATGTTCAACACGTACCAAGCCGGCGGGATCCTCTACGCCGGGAAATACGATATCGCCGCTTACGCTTGGGGCCAAAATCCGGTAGCGGACCTCTCGAACCTTTACGCCTGCAACCGGTTCCCCCCTGACGGCCAGAACTCGTTGCGCTACTGCAATCCTGAGGTCTCCTCGCTGATCGCGAAAGCCCAGGTCACCTACGATCCCGCCGAACGCTTGCCCCTGATCCAAAAGGCGCAACGCGCGATCGTCGCTGACGTGCCGACGATCGTGCTCGATTCGCGCAAGGAGATCTTCGCCTTCAACCGCGATCTGACGGGTTGGCATCCCAATCCGATCGCGCCCTTCGACGACGTGATGAACCTCGATATCTAACGCGACCCAAACCGGTCTTTCTTGAGAGAGTTGACGAGAATGATCCTACGCGCCCGCCGCTTCCGCGCAGCCGTGTTGCTCGCCGCGTTCCTTTCGGTCGCTGCCTTGCCGGCCGGCGCCGCGGAGCCGGCGCGGAAGAATACGTTCACGATTCCGCACGTGCTGCGCTACGCGACCGCCGAGGACATCACGGGCCTCAATCCGCACATCGCGCAGCAGACGGTCGTGAATTATCTCTCGGCCTTGACGATGGCGTACCTGCTCAAGACGGGGCCGCATAACGAAGCGGTCCCCGAGCTTGCGACGGAGGTGCCGTCGCAGAAGAACGGCGGGATCAGCGCGGACGGCAAGACGCTGACCTACCATCTGCGCCGGGGCGTCAAATGGTCGGACGGGCAGCCGTTCGACGCCGACGACGTCGTGTTCTCGACGCACGTCGTCTTGAATCCGCTCAACAACGAGGTTGGCCGCGACGGCTGGGACTTGATCGACAAGATCGACGAGCCGGACAAGTACACCGTCGTCTACCACTTGAAGCGGCCCTACGTGCCCGCGATCTTCACGTTCTTTTCAACCGCGGGCGCGAACCCGTGCGTCCTGCCGAAGCATCTGCTCGTGGACCTGCCCGATATCAACACGGCGCCGTATAACTCGCTGCCGATCGGGATCGGTCCGTTCAAATACAAGTTCTGGAGGCGCGCGGACTCGATCGAGCTCGAACCGAACCCGCTCTACTTCCGCGGGCTGCCCAAGCTGCAGCGCATCGTCTTCAAGATCGTGCCGGACCGCAACACGGTCGTCACGCAGCTGCGCACCCACGAGATCGATCTCTGGCTCCCCGTCGCATCGCGCTATTACGACGACCTGAAGACGGTCCCGGGGATCGCTCTGCTGCGCCAGCCCAGCTACTACTTCGGTCACATCGACTTCAACACCGAACGTCCGGCGCTGCGCGACCCGCGCGTGCGGCGCGCGCTGTTGCTGGCGACCGATCGCAAGACCATGCGCGACAAGATCGGTCGCGGCATCGGCATCCTGCAAGACGGCGTCATCTCGCCGATGAACCCGGCCCACGACCCCAACCTCGGCTTCACGGCGTTCGATCCAAAGGGGGCCGCGGCGCTCCTCGAACGCGCCGGCTGGAAGCTGGGCCCGGACGGAGTGCGCGTGAAGGACGGCGCCCGCCTCACGCTCGAGTTCGCGACGAGCGCGGGGACGCCGGACGTCGACGCGGCGAACGAACTCATCCGCACCTGGTGGAAAGCGATCGGCGTCGAGCTGACGTTCAAGCATTACCCCGCGCCCTTGATGTTCGCGCCCTACGCGCAAGGCGGGATCGTCTACAGCGGCCGCTTCGACGTGATCAGCTTCAGGTGGGGCGGCGACCCGCTCGGCGACCTCTCGAATCTGTACGAATGCACGCAGCGCCCCCCCAACGGCCAGAACGACCCGCGCTATTGCAACAAGGAAGCCGACGCATTGATGGAGCGCTTCAAAGAGACCTACGATGCGAATGCGCGCTTGCCGATCGGTTACAAGATCCAAGCGATCCTTGCGCGCGACGTCCCCATCTTCGTCACAACGATCGCCGAGGACATCTACGCCTACAACGACGACCTGCGCGGCTTCCACCCGAACCAGCTTTCCGCGTTCGACGATTTTCTGAACGTCGACATCTGACGCGCCGGCCGCATCTTGTTGTAGTTGCGCCTAAGGCCTCATCTCATCTCGACCTAAGAAAACCGTGCCGGTTCTAGCATTTCCGGGGCTTTCGGCCCCTTCTCAAGGCACGGCGTGCTTACCAATAATGAAAACGTCCGGCCCGTCATCCTCGCCGTAGCGTTTTTGCGGCCGGCCTTACACGAATCGTAGAAGAGCCATGTCCTGCTCAATTGACACGTTTGAATCGGCGAGGCATTTTGCATGCCGCACCCTCTTTCGAACGTCGCTGCAGTTGAGCTACTTTCGGTTGTGCCGCCCGCGTCTTCATTTGTTCACTAACGACTAGCCAGATTTAGAGGAGCCTTTCTTATGGTACGTTCTCTCCGCGAACGCGCTCTTATTACACTTGCGCGTCGCCGTGCGCGGCGGAGCCTGCCATGAGCCCGCAACGACGGATCCTGTGCGTCGTCGCGCTGCTCGCGGCGATGACGGGTTGCCATAGCGGCAGCTCGTCAGTGACGCCGTCGGTAGCCCCGACGCCGACGCCCCTGCGCAGTGCGACGCCCAGTCCGGCGCCCGGCGCCACGTCCACGCCGAACGTCGCCGCCGTCACGACGGCGCTCCAGAACTCGCAATCATATTTTGCGACGCTGCCGCACCAAAATCTGAAGAGCGATCTCAGCGCGCTCGCGGCGCAGATGGTCTCCTCGAAAGCATTTACCAGCGCCACGGTGACGTACGGCGGCATCACGGCGGTCGCCGCGGACGGCACCACGACGCTGCTGTTCGCCGATCATCCGGAAGATCTGGGCTACACGACATCGGCGACTGCGCGGAAGCCTAAGGGTTTGGTTCTGTGCTCGATCGGCACGCCTCCGCCCAGCTCGCCCGTCAGCGGCCCGACGGGACATGAAGTCGCGCTGCTGGTGAACGAGTCCGGCGACTGTGCCTTTAAGCCGTCGCGGCAAGTGGCGTTCGGGGCTGCGTTCCGAAGCGCCGGCAACACGAGTGGGACAACGTACAACGTCGACGTGCTCGATTCATCGCTGGACAATATCCTGGCGTTGAGCGGGCATCAGATCGATTATTTCTCGATCGCGACGCACGGCATGGTGGTGGGCCTTTCGAACCCGTACTATGCGCTGCTCTCGACGACGCCGTTCAATTCAACGACGGCCCTGAAATACTGGGCCGACTACCAGGCAAAGAACATCGTTGCGGCGGTGCAGTTGCAGTATCCGAGCCAGACCGGTTTGCTGCCGACGTGGGCGTTCACGCCGGGGTTCCTCAGGGACCATATGGCCTTCAACCCCGGCGCCATCGTCGATAACCAGTCGTGTTTCGGCCAGAGCCCGGCCACGATTGCGGGCGTGCTGAGCACGCTGCAGGCGGCCGGCGTCGGACGCTATACCGGCTGGACGAAGAAAGTCGATGGCGACGACGCCGACCAGACGGAAGCGTTCATCTTCGACCGGATGCTCGGCGAAGCGAGCCCGAGCACGACCGGCCTCGATGCGTATGCGCCGCAGCGCACGCCCGCGCAGCGGCCGTTCCCGTTCGACGACATCGCCGGAATCATGGCGACGGAAGATCGCGCGGGGCCGCTGGGGACCGGCACGTCGCAGGCCGCGGAACCGTACACGGCCTCGGATTGGGGGGACGCGGATAACGCCGCTGCGCCGCCGCTCGCCGACGGAAGCAAGTCCGTGTGGCTCGAGAGCGAGCTCTCGAGCGTTGCGACTCCTCCGGTCGAGTACGGCTTGCCTTCGATCGAGTCGATGGCGATGAGTGCCGAAGGGCCGACGAGCGGGACGCTCGCGATCTCGGGTCGGTTCCCTTCGACTGCCGGGACCGTCGAAATCGCGGACGAGGGGAGCGTCGAATCGCTGAAGCCCGTCACGTGGACATCGAGCAAGATCACCGTGAGCTTGCCGGCCTCCGGCGAGTTTTCAAAAGGCCTGATTCAAGTCTTCGATGCGAACGGCGTCGGGAGCAACATCGAGCCGCTCACGCAGTGGCAAGGGACGCTCACCTACGCCGAAGGCGAGACGCTCAGCATGCTGAACGGAACGTCCGGCAGTGGGACGGGCGGCTTCAACCTCGCCTTCGCTATCACGTTCCGGTCCGACGTGCGTCCCGTCGTTCCGACGATCGATGCGTCGCCCGAGCCGCAGAATCTGTACTTCCCGCAAGTTGAGGGGAATTCGACGGCGACGATCACGTCGCTCGACGGCCGCTTCACCGCATCGTACGGACACCCGGTGCCGATCGCGGTGTTCTCGCTGAATGCCGTCGACGCGATGTCGATCGGCGCGTTGCCGCTGAACCGGGGCTCAGGGAGCTTCTTTGTCGGCGCAACGGCCGATCAACCGGCACCGTGCAACAGCGGCGAGCCGGGGCCGTCAGGCGGCGCGGGCAACGTGTTCTGCCCGCTCTTCGAGTACACGTCGGCATGGGTCGGTTCATGCTTGGCGACGCCGGATACGAGCGACCTTTGCGCCGAATTCGAGACTTTCCCGGTGGAGGGCGGCATCGGGGTCACCGCCGACACGAACTCCGACCCGGCGCCCGTCGAGTTCACGATGGATCCGTCGACGTATGCGATCACCGTGTCGTCGGAACCGGACGCGTTCACCAGGTCATTCGGATTAGGAGAATGGCCGGCGACCGCGTCGCTCGCGGGGACGATCGGCGCGCCCGTCGCGGCGCCGGATTCCGCGACGCCGGCGTCTCGCGCCCGAGCCGCTGCTTCCGTGAAACGCCAAAGGTAGGCCCGTACGGCGATCTGGTGATTGCTTTCTTCTCAAAATCACAGGTTGGAATTCTCATGAGCGCACGTTCTTTTCGTCGCCGTCTGCTGGGCTTGGCGGCGCTCGCGCTGCTGGCCGGCTGTCACGGCGGGACCTCGTCGGTCGCGCCGGGCGTTGCGCCGGCGCCCACCCCGATTCGGAGCGTAAGCCCCGGCCCAACGCCCGGCCCGACCTCGACGCCGAACCTCGCCGTGGTTACGTCGGCGCTGCAGAGCGCGCAATCATACTTCGCGACGCTGCCGCACCAGAATCTTCAGAGCGATCTCAGTGCACTCGCCGCGCAGATGGTTTCTTCGAAGTCGTTCACGAGCGCGACGGTGGCCGAAGGCGGCATCACGGCCGTCGCTGCGGACGGAACCACAACGCTCGTCTTCGCCGATCGTCCCGAAGTTCTGGGCTATACCACGTCGGCGGTTTCGCGGAGAACCGCGGGCTTGGACCCGTGCGCGACCGAGACGCCTCCGCCGAGCAGCGCGGTAAGCGCTCCGACGGCGCACGAGGTGGCGCTGCTGGTGAATGGTTCAGACGTATGCGGCTTCGCGCCGCAGCGGCAACGGGTGTTCGGGGCGGCGTTCCGAAGCGTCGGGAGCGCGAGCGGTTCAGAGTATAACGTCGATGTCCTCGATATGTCGCTGGACAGCGTCCTAGCGCTGAACGGCCATCAGATCGATTTTCTCTCGATCGCGACGCACGGCATGGTGGCCGGGCGGGGGTCATCGAACCCCTACTATACTCTGTTGTCGACGACGCCGTTCAATTCAAGGACGATGTTGAAGTACTACGACGACTACCAGGCAAAGAACATCGTTGTGGCTTGGCAGCTGGTGGGCAGCAGCGAGGCGGGTGAGCTGCCGAAGTGGGCATTCACTCCGGCGTTCCTCACGGCTCATCTGGGATTCAACCCCGGCGCCATCGTCGATAACCAGTCGTGCTACGGCCAGAACCCGGCGACTGCAGCGGGCGTGTTGAGCACGCTGCGGGCGGCGGGCGTCGGGCGCTATACCGGATGGACAACGGCGGTCTACGGCATCGACGCCGACCAGACGGAGGCGTTCATCTTCGATCGGATGCTCGGCGAAGCGAGCCCGAGCACGACCGGCCTCGATCGGTTCGTGCCGCAACGGACGCCCCCGCAGCGGCCGTTCCCGTTCGACGACATTGCCGCGGTCATGGCGACGGAAAACCGGTCGGGGCCGATGGGGACCGGCGGGCCGTACACGGCGTCGGGCCGGGCGACGTGGCTCGTGAGCACGCTCGCGAGTGTATCGAACCCGCCGGTCGAGGACGCGTTACCCTCGATCGAGTCGATGGCGATGAGCACCGAAGGGCCGGCGAGCGGAACGCTCGCGATCTCGGGTCAGTTCCCCGCGACTGAAGGGACGGTCCAAATCGTGGACGGAGGGAGCGTCGAGACGCTAACGCCCATCACGTGGACCTCGAGCAAGATCACGGTGAGTTTGCCGTCCTTTGGGCAGTTTTCGAAGGGTCTAGTCCAGGTTTTCGATGCGAACGGCGTCGGGAGCAACATCGAGCCGCTCACGCAGTGGCAAGGGACGCTCACCTACTCCGAAGGCGAAACGCTCACCAGGCTGAACGGAGACCCCGGCAGCGGGACGGGCGGCTTCGGCCTGGTCTTCGCTCTGACGTTCCGTTCCGACGTCCATCCCGTGGCTCCGGCGATCGACGCGTCGCCCGAGCCGCAGAATCTGTACTTTCCGCAAGTGGAGGGGAATTCGACGGCGACGATCACATCGCTCGATGGCCGCTTCACCGCGTCGTACGGCAGCCCGGTAGCGGTCGCGGTGTTTTCGCTGAATGCAGCCGAGCCGATGTCGATCGGCGACCTCCCGCTGAGCCGGGGCTCGGGGAGGTTCAACATCGGTCCGCGGGCCGATCAGCCGGCGCCCTGCAACGAGGGCGAGCCGGGACCCGCAGACGGTGCGGGCGACGTGTTCTGCCCGCTCTTCGAGTACACGTCGGCGTGGGTCGGATCGTGCAAGGCCACGCCTGAAACGAGCAACCTCTGCGCCGACGTCGACACCTTCCCCGTGGAAGGCGGCATCGGTGTCTCGGCGACGAACGCGGACCCTGGGGTCGTACAGTTCACGATGGATCCGTCGACGTATGCGATCACCGTATCGTCGGCGCCGGGAGCCTTTACGAGGCAATTTGGATTGGGAGAATGGCCGGCGACCGCGTCGCTCAGCGGAACGATCGGCGCACCCGTCGCGGCGCCGAATTCCGCGACGCCGGCGTCTCGCGCGCGCGGAACAGCTTCGACGAAGCGATAGAAATGGGGCTTGGCGCGCCGCGGTTACGGCAACCGCGAGTGCCGGCTTTTTCTCGTACTCATCAGGGCCCCACCGGCGGCGTTCGCTTCCGCCGCGGGGCCGCCGAGCGGGGCGAAGCGGTCGCGCGTGACGCGGATCGGGGAGCGTGCGAGTGCGACGAGCGCGAGGCCCCAGACGATCGCCGCGCCGAGCAACGAGAGCGCGCGGAGCGCTCCCCACGACGGGTCTTGATTGCCGATGCCGCTCTGCAGTTGCTCGAGTTGCCAAACTTGCGTCGCGGAGAGCCTCGCCGCCGGAGCGAAAATCGGGCCGAGCGCATCGGGCCAAACCGGGAGCGGTTGAAGCGCGGCGATGCGTCCCACGACGTAGACGAGCGGCGCGAACGCGAGCGGCCATGCGTCGGCGGGCGACAGCCGGCGCGAGCCGAGCACGACGAGCGCGAGCGCCGCGGCGAGCGCGAGCAGCGTCGCGAGTGCGAGCGATTCGGGCCGTTGCGCGAGCCCGAGCCAGTCGACGGCGAGCAGCATGAACCCGGCGGCGCCGAGCGTTCGTTGCGGACCGCTCGTGCGGCGCAGGACGAGGACGGCCGGCAGGAAGGCGATCGTGAAATCGTGCTCGTGTGCGAACGGCAGGACGAGCGGTGCGAGCGCGCAGGCGATCGCGACCTTCGCGGCCCCGTCGTAGGGGTTCGAACGAAAGCATGCGACGGTGACGCCGAGAGCGCCGACGGCGACGAGGCCGGCGAGGGCTTGGGCTGCGCCGGCCGAAGCGCCCAGCGCGTGCGCGACCGCGTCGACCGTCGTTTGGATCGCGATGAAGCGTTCCGCGCTCCCATGCACGCGCAGCAGTGCGATGTAGCGCAGCACCCCCTCGGCGCCGCCGAGCGCAACTGCGGAACCTCCGAGGACGATCGCGGCGGCTGCGATCATGACGATCCACGAACGGCGCTCGCGCAGGCGCGCCGCGAGCACGAGCCCGAGGTTCGGCTGCAACGCCGCCGCGGCCGCGGCGACGATTCCGCCCGCGATGCCCCACTTCTGCGCGGGCGCGTTCAAAGCGAAGACGCACGCGACGACGGCTGCGCACGAGAGGATCGCGACCTGCCCGAGTCCGACGCCGCTGACGATCGGGCCGAACGTCGCGCAGACGATCAGGACCGCGAGCGCGTCGAGCCGGTCCGGAACGGTGTGCCCCAAGCGCAAGCTGCCGAGCGCCATCCCCGCCGCGCACAGGACGAGCAGGCCGCCCCACAGCACCGCCGCGCGTTCATACGGGAGCTTTGCGAGCGCGGCCCAGAGCGGGAGCCCGAACGCGGGGCCGACGAACGGCAGCAACTCTTCGCGTGTCGCGACGACGCCCGGAATCGCGCGCTCGCTGCGCCAGATCTCGCGGGCATACGGATCGCCGCCGCCGTGCCAGACGGAGCCCGCCGCGTAATACGATTCGAAATCCCGCAGCGCCGGGCCGCCCTTCGCGGGCGGACGTGCGAAGAGGAATGCGCTCGCGAGGACCAGCACGGCGCAAAGGAGCAGGAGCGCTCTCCGCACGCTACGTCGGCACGGCCGTCGTGGGGACGGGGATGTGCGAGAGCACCATCAAGACGATCAACAGGCCGATCAGCGCCGTGTACGCCGTGCCGATCCCGATGCGCTGCCACACGCTCAGCGTGAAATACGCCGGATCGATCTGTCCCCGCCAGGCTGCGAGAATCTGCGGAATGCTCATGACGATCAAGATCAGCAAGAGCGGATTCCACCAGTGAAACACGAGCGCGACCGCGATGAGCCCCGCGAGGCCGAAGATCCATAGGCGCGGCGAGATCGCGCCGACGACGCGGCCGCCGTCAAGCGGGTAGACGGGGAACAGGTTGAAGAGGTTCAGGAAGAACCCCGTATAGGACGCCGCTACCCAGAACTCGCTTTGCGTCGCGATGCCGTAGCCCAAGCACATCAGCGCACCGACGGTTCCGAGCAGCGGACCCGCAAGCGCGATGTAGGCTTCCTCCAGAACGGAGGCCGGACGGCCTTTCATCTGGATCAGCGCACCGAACCCCGGAATGAAATACGGCATCGACGCGGGGACGCCGAATGCGCGCATCGAGATCGCGTGGCCCATTTCGTGAATGAAGATCAGCATCACGAAAACGATCGCGAACTTGAGGCCCCAGAACTGCGTGTAGAGCCAGATCGAGACCAGAAAGCCCAGCGATGACAAGAATACCTTGAACCCGAGCGCGAACCATTTGAGGTTGAGCAGCAGGAACAGCAGGCCTTTGAACTTCGCGAACAGCAGGCCGATCCCGACGGCCCCCGCGCCCGCGGTCTTCCAGGCGGAGTTCTTCGGCGCTTCCGGGGGGATGTAGGTCCCCTCATAGACGGGATGATGCTCGGCGGTCGGCGGCAGGTACTCCGCCGGCGCCGGGACGGGGTCGGACGGCGGGATCGTCTCGGGATCTTGCACGAGGTGCTCTTCGCGACGAGGGCAGCGCCTTCCCAAGCGGAACCATCGCGGGTCCCCAGCCGGTCTGTACTGATGACCCCTGAGTCACGGTTCTGCTCCGCTAGGGCGCCCGTCGCGGCGAAAGGCATCGGCACATCGTTGGAAACGACGCAGATCGGCACGGCGCCCGTCCACGGAAACGGCCTCGCCCAAGAGGTTGCCGCCCCGGCCGGCCCCGACGTGACGCCGCCGCGGGAGGGACCGCCGCGCGCCGAGCCCACGTTGGGCCGCAGTTTCGGCGGCGCGCTCGCCGGTTACGCGCTCTGGGTGCTGTTCTGGGCGCTCGTCGCCCTCTGGGCCGCGTTCCTTTGGCACCCTTGGATCGATTGGTTCGGCCGGGTCCGCCTCGCGGGCTAGGTCTCGTCGAGCGCGGTCAGTAGAGCCCCAAGATGCGGGAGGTGCCGTCGATGCGCGCGAGCGCGGCGCCGAGCGTTTCCGCCGTCACGTGCTCGACCTCGCAGTAGAAGCGATACGTGAACGGATCGTCGTTCGTCGGCCGCGAGACGAGCGAGCGCAGGTTCAGGTTCGCGTCGGCGAACGCCCGCAGCGCATCGTGCAGCGAACCGGGACGGTTCGCGAGCGTGAGCGCGATGCACGCCCGCCCGAGATTCCGCCGCGCCGACCCGTCGCGCGTGACCAGGAGAAAGCGCGTGAAGTTGTCGTTGATGTCCTGGATCCCCTCGGCGAGAATCGCGGCGCCGTAGCGGCGTGCCGCGATCGCTGAACCGATCGCGGCGCTCGAAGGGTCGCCGGCTTGCATCATCGCGCGCACGGCGCCCGCCGTATCGGCGACGATGACCGCGTGCCAGCTCGGATGCTTGCTCAGAAAACCGCGGCACTGTTCGAGCGCGACCGGATGCGAGCGCACTTCGCGAATGTCCTCGATCTTCGTCTGCGGTAGCGCGATCAGGTTCTGCACGACGCGGTAGACGATCTCGTCGACGACCACGAGGTCCGAATACGTCCACAGCAGATCGTACACGCGCGGGATGGAGCCGGAGATCGAGTTCTCGACAGGCATGACGGCAAAATCCGCGGGCCCCTCCGCGACCGCCGCGGCGAGCGCGTCGAACGTGTCGAAGCCGCGCGTCTCGGCACCCGGGAAGAATTGGCTCGCGACATCGTCGCTGAACGCGCCGTGTTCGCCTTGGAACGCAACGAGCAAGGGATCAGGCCTCCGTTAAGGTTCGCCATTCGCGGACGCGCCCAGGCGGAACGCCGCGGTAAAGGCTTTGAAGATCGTCGCGTAATCGTCGTGCACGAAACGGACGCTGCGCCCGCCGGTGCGCTCGAAGCCCGGGATCAGCTCGGCGAAATCGGCGTTGTGCGTCTGGACGAAATCGAGCTCGAGTTCGATCGGCGGCGCGAAGACGTACGGCTTCGCTTCGGCGAGACGCTCGATCGCCGTTCGCGCGCCGGCCCGGATCCGCTCGCGCGCGGCTTCCGGCGAGAGCGAGTTTACGGCGTAGCGTCCGATGCCGTCCTTGACGACGACCCCGGTCACCCAGGGCAGCCGGCTCTGCACGTGCTCGACGGTCGCGCGATCCCCGGTGATCAAGCTGACCGGGACGCCGCGAATGCCGAGCAACCCGGCGTTGAGCAGGGCCTCGCTGCAGGCGATGCCGTTGACGCGCACGGCATGCAGCGTCTCGCTCGTATACGTGTGGTCGAGCACGCCGTCGCGCGTCCCGATCGGCGCATGATAGCCCGTGAAAAATGCCGCTTGAAACGTGTTGGTGGCGCCCTCGACCATCGAGAACGGTTTGCGGCTGCCATAGATCATGCGCACGTCGGCGGGCAATTCGTCCCACAGGACGTTGCGCATCGACCAATGGGAATCGTTGACGAGGACTTCCTTCACGCCGGCCTCGCGCGCGCCGTCGATCGCGGCTCGCACCTCGCGCGACATCAAGCGGCGGTAATATGGGTATTCGGTCGTGTTGGCGGGGTCGACTTGGGCCCAACTCGCGACGGCGGCCGTGCCCTCCATGTCGCAGGAGATGTAGAGATTCATCAGGCGCCGAGATTCTTGAGCGCCGCGCGCGCCTCGTCGGCCTTGGGATCCTTCGGCGAGACGGCGAGGAAGCGTTTGAACGCGTCGATCGCTTGCGAGCGACGGCCGATCGTGCTGGCGACGATCCCCTCGTTGAAGAGCGCGGGCGCGAAGTTCGGTTGTTTCGCGAGGACCTTTTGAAGCTCGCCGAGCGCCTCCAGATCGTGCCCGGTCGCATGCAGCGCGGTCGCGTAGTCCGTGCGCGTATCTTGGTTATCCGGATCGATCGCGAGCGCGCGGCGATAATACGGCACGGCCTGGTCGAATTTCTGCGCGTCAAAGTACAGCGTCGCGAGGCCGACGAGCGCCTGCAAATCGTTTGGATTCTGCGCGATCCGGTCGCGCAGTGAGTTCAACAGGCGCAGGACGGGCGCGGGCGGGCCGCCGCCGGCAGCATCGCCGCCGCCCTGCTGTCCCGCGGACCCTCCGCCGCCGCCTTGTTGGGCGCCGGCGCCCGGCTGTGCGCCCCCCGCTTGCGGCTGGTCGCCGGACCCCGCACCGGAACCCGCGATCGGCGGCAGCGCGGCTCCTGCGGGGAGGCCGCCGGTCTGCGGGATTCCGCCGCTCTGCGGGATCGTCTCGGGCGGCGGCGTATCCTCGGCCGCCGCGGGCGTGGGCGCGACGGCGGGCGCCGCGGTCGCCGCGATGCGAGCGTCGCCTTGCTCGGAGGGGCCGCGGCCGAGCGCGGAGCCGCTCGTCGAGAGCGAGACCTTGAGAAAGTATCCGAGCAATCCGAAGAAGAGGATTCCTCCGACGACGAGGATAGGGATCGTGACCTTCGGTGGAAGGCCGCGCTCGGGCGAAGGTGTCTTGCTCACGTCGAGCGGGTTTCGGCGTAAGAGATGCAAATCTTTGGACTGTGCTGCCCGATGTCGCCGACCTGCAACTCCTCTTCGCGCACCTCAACAACGAGCATTTCGGCGGCGAGATCCCCTCGCACCGAATCGCCTACAACGCGCGCTTTTCGAATTTGGCCGGTCGCATCACGTACAAGCCGCCGCTGATCGAGCTCTCGCCCAAGCACTTCGAGCGCAATCCCGAAGCGTTGCGCGAAACGCTGCTGCACGAAATGATTCACGCCTGGCTCTTCGCGCGCGGTCAGAATCCCGGTCACACGCCCGCGTTCAAGAAGAAGATGCGGGAACTCGGCCTGCACTCCGTCTATCACGATCTCGGCACGGCGCTGCCGCGTAAGGCCAGCGCCAAGCGTTTCATCCTGCGCTGCGAGCGCTGCACGCTCGAGCTGTTGCGCAAGCGCCTTCCGCCCGCCCAGGCATCTTGCCCCCGCTGCAGCCGCGGCCGTTTCGATTCGCGCTTCCTGTTGCGCGTCTTCGAGGTCACCGAGATGGAAGAGCGCGAGCCGCGCGCGCAAGCGGCTCAACGCACGCGCGTCCGTTAGCGGGGAATGTGACGCAGGACGAGGCCGGCGGCGGCCAGGAACAGCGTCGTCGCGAGGACCGTCATCAACCGTGACGAGCTGAGCCGGCGGGCCACGGCCGCGCCCAACTGGCCGCCGATCAAGCCTCCCGCGGCGAGCGGGATCGCGAACGACCAATCGATGTCGCCGGCGATGTCGTGCGCGATGACGCCGACCGGCGCCGTGAGCAGCAGCGCGAACGTCGAGGTCGCCGTGACGATGTGCGCGGGCATGCCGAAGATCACGACGAGCAGCGAGACGAACACGACGCCGCCCCCGATGCCGAAGAAGCTCGAGAGCAAGCCGATCGCGACGCCGCAGACCAGCAGCACCGGCGTGCTGACGGCGTAACGATATTCGACGTCGTTCGCATCGCGAAGCGTGCGGAGCTTCGCGCCGAGAATCAGCCGCGGCTCGCTCGGCGGCTTCGCCTTGCGATTCTGAACGATCGTCGTCGCAAGATAGATCAGCAACACGAAATACAGCGCGTCGAACCCGAGCGCGTTGACCCGGTGCACGAGGATCGTTCCGAGGATGCTCGCGGGAAGTGCGGTCAGGGCGACGACCAGCGCGAGCCGCACGTCGATGCGGCCTTGCCGCCAAAACGCGAACGACCCGCTTGCGGCGTTCGCCGCGACCATCACGAGCGAAACGCCCGCCGTCGTCGCCGGAGCGACGCCGTAGAACAGGCGCAACACCGGGATCACGATGAAGCCGCCGCCGAGCCCGACCATCGAGCCGAGCATTCCGGCGAGCGTGCCGACCGCAACGAGGGTCAGGATCTGTGCGATCGCTGCACCGTCATCGCTAGCGCAAGGAGGCTACTGCACTCGGCCGATGTAGCGGCGGTCGCGCGTGTCGATGCGCACGACGTCGCCTTGGTTGACGAAGAGCGGGACCTGCACGACGGCGCCGGTCTCGAGCGTCGCGGGCTTCGTCGCGCCGGTCGCCGTGTCGCCTTTGAAGCCCGGATCGGTCTCCACGATCGCGAGTTCCACGTGCGCCGGGAGCTCGCAACTGATCGCCAAGCCGTCGTAGATCTGGACGTTGACCTTCATGCCGTCTTTGAGGAAATCGGCCGGGTCACCGATCAGCTCGCGTTGCAGCGTGATGTTCTCGTACGACTCGCTGTCCATGAAGTGATAGCCTTCGGCGTCGTTGTAGAGCATCTGCATGTCGCGATTATCGACCACCGCGCGTTCGAGCTTTTCGCCGGCGCGGAAGGAGCGATCGACGGTCGAGCCGGTTTTGACGTTCTTCAAGCGCGTGCGGACGAACGCTGAACCCTTGCCCGGTTTGACGTGCAGGAACTCGATCACGGTCCAGAGCTGACCCTCGATGATGATCGTGACGCCGTTCCGGAAATCATTGGAGGAAATCATGACGGAAGGGGAGGTTACACCTTAGTCGTGCGTGCTCCCGCCCAGCGAGAGGCGGTTCTCCCGGCCCGCACGCAGCCGTCCCAGGTTCTCGCGGTGCGTCCAGAGGATCAGCAACAGGACGGCGACGCCGTATGCGACGACGATCGGATTGTGCGTTTCGTTCCAGAGCAGGGCCGGAGCGACCGCGGTCGCCACGAGCGATGCGAGGGACGAATAGCGGCTCACCAGTGCCGTGACGATCCACGCGATCATGCAACCGAGCGCGGCCGGGAACGACAGCGCGCAGAGCGCGCCGACGGCCGTCGCAACGCCCTTGCCGCCGTGAAAACGCAGCCATGGCGAGAAACAATGTCCGAGAATGGCCCCGAAGGCCAAGCACAGCGGAAAGGCGATCTGATCCGCGTCGGGCCTGGTCATGATCCACACGCCGAGCGCCGTGGGGAGATATCCCTTGAGCATGTCGAGGACGAGCACGAGCGCCGCACCCGCTTTGCCGAAGGTTCGCAGTGCGTTCGCCGTGCCGATGTTGCCGCTTCCCGATTTGCGGATGTCCACGTGGAAGAACGCCCGCCCGATCAGAAAGCCGAACGGGATCGAGCCGAGCGCGAACGCCGCGGCGGTCAGGAAGATCAAGGGCAGCACGAAGTCGCCGTGCCAGTAGGTCATTCCGCGCCGAGCTCCGTTCTGGAGCGTTCGCGAAACTCGAGCGTCAGCGGCACGCCCTCGAAATCGAAGTGCGTGCGCAGCGTGTTCTCGATGAAGCGCCGGTATGAGCCGGCGAGCAAATCGGGATCGTTGCAGTGGAACACGAAGAGCGGCGGCCGCGTCGCGACCTGCGAACAGTAGTAGATGCGCGCCGGCTTCCCGCCGACCGAGGGCGGGGGATGTGCCAGCACGGCGTCGCGGACGACGGTATTGAGTTGGGCCGTCGGCACGCGCCGCTTCAGGTTTTCAGCGACTTTGAGGACGAGCGGCATCAGGCTCCCGAGACGTCGTTTGGTTTTCGCCGAGAGAAACGTGATCGGCGCAAAGCGCGCGAAGGGCATCTGCTCGCGGATCACCTCGATGAGATCGGCTTGTTGAAACTCGCCGAGCTCGCGCGCGAGGTCCCATTTGTTACCGACGATCACGAGCCCTTTGCGCTCTTCGAGGACGATCCCGGCCAAGCGCCGGTCCGCATTGACGATGCCGGTCATCGAATCGATCAGGAGGATCGCGATGTCGCAGCGGGCGATCGCATTGAGCGAACGCAGCGACGAATAATATTCGATCGAACGGTGCGCGGCCGCTTTGCGCCGCACGCCGGCCGTGTCGATCAGGCGAAAGCGATGCTCGTGAAACTGAAAGAGCGTGTCGATCGCGTCGCGGGTCGTGCCGGGGACATCCGAAACGATCGAGCGCTCCTCGTTGAGCAGCGAGTTGAGCAGCGAGCTCTTCCCGACGTTCGGCTGGCCGATCAGCGCGAGGGCGAGTTCGCCTTCGGGGAGCGCTTGGGTTTCGGGCGGGAGCCGGTCGACGATCGCATCCAGCAAATCGCCGGTGCCCTCGCCGTGGAGCGCCGAAATTGCGATCGGCTCCCCCAGGCCCAGGCGCGCGAACTCGCCGGGGATCGACGCGCGCACGCGTTCTGATTCGGCCTTGTTCGCGACGAGAATGACGGGGCGCTGCGTGCGCCGCATGATTCGGACGACGTCGTCGTCGAGCGGCGAGAGCCCGGTCTGCGCATCGACCACGAAGACGATCGCGTCGGCCTGCTGGGCTGCGAGTTCGGCTTGGTTGCGCGTCTGCGAGGCGAACGCGTCGTCGTGCACGCTGGGATCGATCCCGGCCGTGTCCACGAGCGAGAACGTCCGTCCGCGCCACTCCGCCAGCGCGTAGAGGCGATCGCGCGTCACGCCGGGGACGTCGTCGACGATGGCGAGACGCCGCCCGATGAGCCGGTTGAAAAGCGCGCTTTTCCCGACGTTGGGGCGTCCCACGATCGCGACCGTCGCCGGTCGCAGCGCCGCGGAGTCGGTGCCGTCGTCCAGTTCGGTGGTCATATCGACGAGCGCCTTTCGCCGTGCGGGGGGGCGCACCCGCACGGCGCGAACCAACCCGCGATGTCTTCCGGACTACGCGCGGCGGCCGCTCGGCTGTTTGCGTTTGCCTTCCTCCTCGCGCTGTGGGTCCCGCCGGCCGCGGTTTCTGCGGCGGCGACGGCTTCGGCCGGACTCTACCTGACGACGCTCCCTGCGGGAGCGGACGTCTGGGTCGACGGCAACTACGTCGGCCGCTCCCCGGTCTTCATCGACGCGCTCGCCGAGGGACGCCACCATCTCACGCTGACGAAGACGGGCTGGAGCGTGGCCGAGTCCGACGTCGACGTTTCGGCGATTGCCCTCACGCTCCGCAGCCTCCAACTCATGCCCGCGGCGCGCCAAAAGCCCGGGATCGGGGCCGCGTCCTTCCACGGCTTGCCGCCCGGCGCGAGCCTCGAGATCGACGGCCGGCCTGCGACCGTCGGGCCGGGGAAGCCCGTGACGCTCGCCGCCGGCGCCCATCAATTGGCGCTCGCGACGCCCGGGGGGCAAGTCGTACGCAGCTTCGCGGTCTACCCGGACACCACGACCGAGGTGCTCCTGCGCCCGCTCGCAGCAGGCGCCGAGGTCTCGCCGATCATCGCAGCCGCCGTGGACTATATCCCCGCCGAGGCGTTTACGGTCGAAGGCCGAAAGGTCGTGATCCGCTACGAGGGCCACCTGGTCGTCGGAAAACTCGAGGAAGCCGCCTTGCGGTTCGACGGCAAGGCCGTCGCGTTCGCCGGGACGCCGACGCTGATCGGCGGGAAACTCTACCTGCCCTTGCCCCTGCTCGAACGCCTGACCGGCGGTGCAGGCGAAAGCAGCAAGTGATTTGGCCGGAATCTACATCGAGACATTCGGATGCCAGATGAACGAGGCCGATTCGCAATACCTCGCGGATCGCGCCGCCGCTGCCGGCTACGCGATCGTCGAGCGGCCGCAAGATGCCGACGTCGTCGTCCTGAACACGTGCACGGTTCGCGATAACGCCGAACAGCGCGCCTACGGGCGTCTGGGTCACTTCAAGGCGCTCAAGGCCGCCGATCCTGGGCTCAAGCTCGTCGTTTGCGGGTGCCTTGCCGAGCAAGATAAGGATCGCATGCGGGCGGCGCTGCCGCACGTCGATGCGATCTTCGGGACTTCCGAACTGGTGCGGATGGGTGATGCGATCGCGAGCTGGCGCGACGGATTCGGCGAGGACGACGCGAGCGGCGATCGGGTCTTGCTCGAACCCTTCGGCGGCCGAGCCGATTGCGTGAGCGACGCGTATTCACACCTGCGCGCGTTCACCACGGTGCAGCGCGGCTGCTCGTATTACTGTACGTACTGTATCGTTCCGCGCGTGCGGGGCCGCTTCGATCATCGGCCGATGGCCGACATTCTCGGCGAGGCGCGCGCGGCGCTCGCGCGGGGCGCGCGTGAGATCATGCTGGTCGGCCAGACCGTGAACGCCTATCGCGAGCCGGCGACGGGCGCGGACTTCGCGGACCTTTTGGAGGCGACGGCGGCACTCGAAGGTCTCGAGCGGCTCACGTTCGTCACTTCGCATCCGAAGGATTGCACGGAGAAACTCGCGCGCACGCTGGGGACGCTGCCGCAGCTCAATCCGCGCTTCCACCTGCCGGTCCAGTCGGGCTCGAATTCGGTCTTGCGGCGCATGAACCGGAAGTACACGATCGAGCAGTATCGCGAGACGATCGCGATGTTCCGCTCGCATTGCCCGGATTGGGCCCTGACGACCGACATCATCGTCGGGTTTCCCGGCGAGACGGAAGAGGATTTCCGCCGGACGCTCGAGCTGTGCGAAGAGCTGCAATTCGCACAGGCCTACATGTTCGTTTATTCGCCGCGGCGCGATACGTCGGCGGCGCGCTGGGGGCAGGTCGCTCCGGAAGCCGGCGCAGAACGTCTGCGGCGCCTTGCCGCCGTCGTCGATCGCGGCGTGCGCGCGTTTCACGAGCGAAAGGTGGGCACGACGGTCCGCGCTCTCGTGCAGGGGCCCTCGCGCAAAGATCCCCGCAAGCTCGCGGCCAAGACGCTCGACAACGTGACGGCGATCGTTCCGCGGGTCGACGGTCTCGGGGATCCGAGTCGGCCCTGGATCGACGTCGTCGTGCAGGAGGCGTTCACGTGGGGCGTCGCCGGCGTCGCCTCCGGCGAGTCGGCGCGTTTCGGCGATCCAGCGACCGCGGTGACACTGGCGCCGATCGATCTGCTCGCGCTTCGTTAACCGGCGCTCGACCTCCGCGGGCGGGCGCCTCCTTCGACCGGACGGAGTGCCGCGTGCAGGGATGGCGTTCGGTCGAGACAAGTGACGTAGCGAATGTCAACGTACTCGCCGATGCTCGAGCAATACTTCGGAATGAAAGCGCGCTTTCCCGAAGCGATCCTGCTCTCGCGCGTGGGCGACTTCTACGAAGCATACGGCGAGGATGCGGAGACGATCGCCCGCGCGCTCTCGATCGCGCTGACGTCGAAGGAAGCGGGGAACGGGAACAGGGTCGCGATGGCCGGCGTGCCGTATCACGCGCTCGATACTTACCTCGCGAAGCTCGTCGCGCAGCGGCGCGTGGTCGCGCTCGCCGAGCAGCTCGAAGTGCCGCAGCCGAACAAGCTCGTGCGCCGCGACGTGACGCGCGTCGTCACGCCGGGCACCGTGATCGAAGAGAACCTGCTCGAACGGGGGACGCACAATTTCCTCGCTGCGCTGACGTTGCACGGCGAGATCGTCGCGCTCGCGCACGCGGACATCTCGACGGGCTACTGCGCGGCGACGGCGTTCGCGGGTGAAGCGGCGCTCGAAGAGGCGCTGGCCGAGATCGAGCGGATCGGCCCGGCCGAGATCGTCGCGGACGTCCCTGCGGCCGTGCGCGAGACGATCGCCGGCGCGCTCGAGCCCGCGGGCGGGAGCGTTCGTATCACGACGTCGCCGCTCTGCGCGCTCGACGGCCGTCCGCGCCCGATCTTCTCGGGAACTTCGGGCGAAGAATCGCTCGCATTGCACCGGGCCTTGGATGCGCTCGGCGCGTTCGTGCGGCGCGTGCGGGTCGGCAGCACCGTCATATTACGGCCCGCCGAGATCTATTCGCTGCGGTCGTTCGTCGCGCTCGATCCGAACACGCGCAAGCATCTCGAGCTTACGAAGGCGCTCGGTGCGAACGCCAAAGCCACGCTGCTCGCGACGATCGACCGGGCCCGCACCGCGATGGGCTCGCGTATGCTCTCGCGCTGGATCAACGCGCCGCTCGTCTCGCCGGAGACGATCGCGCTACGGGCCGACTCCGTCGAGACGTTCGTGCGCGAAGGCGGGCGGCGCGCGAACCTCCAGGATCTGCTGGATCGCTGCTTCGATCTCGAACGGATCGCGCAGAAGGTGCGCTTCCGCCGCGCGACGCCGCGCGATCTCGCCTCCCTGCGACGGACGCTCGCGTATCTCGATCCGATCGCAGAGGTCTTGCCGGCGCCGCTCGCCGGGTATGCCGCGCGCCTCGGCGACTTCTCCCCGCTCGCGCTCGACCTCGCCGCGACGCTCGTCGACGAGCCGCCGGCGACGCTCGTCGAAGGCGGCGCGATCCGGCCGGAAAGCAACGCCGAGCTTGCCGAGTGCTGTTCGCTGCGCAGCGACGCACGCTCGCGGCTTTCGGCGCTCGAGGAGCGCGAACGGGAGCGGACGGGCATCAAGAGCCTGAAGGTCCGGTATTCCTCCGCGTTCGGCTACGCGCTCGAGGTCAGCAAATCGAACGCCGCCTCCGTCCCGGCGGATTACGTGCGCCGTCAAACGCTCGCGAACGGCGAGCGCTTCGTCACGCCCGAGCTGCGCGAACTCGATGCCGCGATCGCGAGCGCCCAGACGCGCCAATATCGCCTGGAGCAGACGCTCTACGACGAACTGATCGAACGCGTCGCGCTGCAGGTCGATGCGCTGCTCGCGGCGGCCGAAGCGATCGCCGAGCTGGACGCGTATTGCTCGCTCGCGCAGATCGCGGCGGAGCGCGCCTACGTTCGCCCGCGTTTCGTGGCGGAGAGCCGCCTGCACGTTCGCGAGGGGCGCCATCCCGTTATGGAAGCGTTGCTCGGCAGCGCCTTCGTGCCGAACGATCTCGCGCTCGCGCCGGACCGCTCGCGCTTCATTCTGCTGACGGGCCCGAACATGGGCGGAAAATCGACGTACTTACGGCAGACCGCGCTGCTGGTGATCCTCGCGCAGATCGGGTCGTTCGTCCCGGCGGCCGAGATGGAACTCGGCGTCGTCGAGCGGATCTTCACGCGGATCGGTGCCGGCGACGATCTCGCGAGCGGCCAATCGACGTTTTTCGTCGAGATGAACGAGACGGCGAACATCCTGCGGCGCGCGACGCAGCGCAGCTTATTGTTGATCGACGAAGTGGGGCGCGGCACGGGAACCACGGACGGCCTCGCGATCGCACAGGCGATCAGCGAGTTCTTGCTCGAACGCGAGACGCAGTCGCCGTTCGTGCTGTTCGCGACGCATTTCCACGAACTCGTCGCGCTCTCGAAGCGCTGGTCGATGGTGGAGAACTTCCACATCACCGCGGTCGAGTCGGGCAGTCACAACGTCCCCGTGTTCTCGCATCGGGTGCTGCCCGGGAGCAGCTCGCGCAGTTTCGGCATCGAAGTCGCGCGGATGGCCGGGCTCCCGCCGAGCGTCGTGGCGCGCGCGAAAGAGATCGCCGACGCGCTCGAAGAGCAGCCGACGCTCGAGACCCAAGTCCCGTTGCGAGGCCGCCTTTCACGCCCCGACGGCGGCGCGGAGCAGCAGTTGGCGTTGGGACTGTGAGGCTTGAAACCACTCGACCCATCAAGGAGCGGTAATGTCGGACGAACCTCACATCAAGACCCGCTTGGTTCAAGCGGGCCGCACGGCGAGTTTCGAAGGCGGGCGCCCGGTGAATCCGCCGCTCGTGCGCGCGAGCACGCTTCTTTTCGAGAACAGCGCGCACATGAGCGAGCTGCGGGCCCGGCGCGATCACGAACGCTTGCTGACATACGGCGCGCGCGGGAATGCCACGGCGTTCGCGCTGGAAGACGTGATCACGGAACTCGAGGGCGGCTGCGGGACCCGTCTGTTTCCGACGGGACTCGCCGCGATCACCCAGGCGCTGATCGCGTTTCTGCGGCCGGGCGATCACGTTCTGATCTCGGATTCGGTCTACGGGCCGGTGCGCCACTTCGCCTCGTCGTTCTTCGATCGTTACGACATCGGCTACTCGTTCTTTGCAGCGGACGGCCGGGGCGTCGAGGCGCTGATCCGCCCCGAGACGCGCCTGATCTATGCCGAGTCGCCCGGTTCGTTCGTGTACGAGATGCTCGATCTGCCGGAGCTCGCGCGACTCGCTCACGCGCGCGGCATCCTGCTTGCGGTCGACAATACTTGGGGGTTCGGTTACCTCCACCGCCCGCTCCACTTGGGTGCGGATCTCGTGATTTCAGCGGCTACGAAATACTTGGGCGGGCATTCGGACGTCGTCATGGGCGCGGTAACGGCCACGCAAGAACTCTGGCCGACGCTCAATGCATCGAGCGACGCCCACGGGATGACCGTCAGCCCCGACGATGCGTGGCTTGTCTTGCGCGGCGCCCGCACGCTCGCTGCGCGGATGCCGCTGCACGCCGCGCACGCGCTCGATGTGGCGACGTGGTTGTCGCGGCATCCGGCGGTCGCCGCGGTCTACCATCCGGCGCTACCCTCCGATCCCGGCCACGAGCTCTGGTTGCGTGACTTTTCCGGTTCGAACGGGCTGGTCTCATTCGCGCTGCGCGCGCAAAGTGAAGCAGCCGCGGCGAAGGCGATCGACTCGTTGCGTCTGTTCGGCATCGGCGTATCGTGGGGCGGCTTCGAAAGCCTCGTTTTTTCCGCCGACATGCAAACGCTCAGAACCGTCGCGGATTGGAGCGGTAGATCGATCGTGATCCGCCTGCACGTCGGCCTCGAAGATCCCGCGGATCTGATCGCGGACTTGGCGCAGGCGCTGGACGTGTAGCTTGGGTTGATGGCCCGCCGGGAGGCGGCACGCGTAAGGCGCCTTACCGCGCCGGCGCACGCGGCGGCGTAGAGTGAGCGAGTGGCGTTTCGCCACGACCTCCCATCGACCACAGGAGTTCCACGATGCGAATCACCCAAACGATCGCCCTCGGCGCGGCCATCTGTACTTTAGCGTTCACGAGCACCGGCGCACGGGCCGACACGATGGCGAAGGACGCCATGATGAAGAGCGACTGCGCCGCGCTGCAGACGAACGCGCTGGGCGCGCTGCGCGATACGAGCGGCATCGACACGACCCGAACGATGTCGGTGAGCGCCGACGTCATGGCGCGCGAGTTGATGCTGCATGCCGACAAGCTGACGGTCGCCGCGGCGAAGCTCGAAATGAGCTGCGGCAAGGATGCGGCGATGAAGAGCGACGCCAAGGTCGCGATGGAGAGCGCGCAAACCCATCTCGAGAAGTTGAACAAGGGGCCCTGAGATGGGGCGAAGCCGGGGCTCCGAGGGTCCGGCTCTTGCCGGGGCCAACATCGCCCGGCATGGACGTCCTCTCCACCCCGCCGATCCGCGTCCTCGACGCCGAGACGATCGGGCAGATCGCGGCCGGCGAGGTGATCGAACGGCCGCTCTCGGTCGTCAAGGAGCTCGTCGAAAACGCGCTTGACGCCGGGGCGAGCCGGATCGCGGTCCGCGTTCGCGGCGGCGGACTCGACGAGATCGACGTCTCGGATGACGGCGTCGGGATCGCCCCGGGCGAACTCGCGCTCGCGGTGCGGCGTCATGCGACGAGCAAGCTGCGGGCCGCGGGCGACCTCGGCGCGATCGGGACGCTCGGGTTCCGCGGTGAAGGTCTTGCGAGCATCGCCGCGGTCGCGCGCCTGCGCTTGATCTCGCGAACGCGCGCGGCCGAACTCGGCACCGCGCTCGACGCCCATGCGGAAGAAGTGGGAGAGCCGCAGCCGGTCGCGGCGCCCGCCGGCACGCGGGCGATCGCGCGCGAGCTGTTTGCTAACGTGCCGGTCCGCCGAGAGTATCTTCGCTCTGCGCGCGCGGAGTTCGCGCGCATCTCGAATTGGCTCGCGACGATCGCGCTCGCGTACCCGGCGGTCGCGTTCAGCCTCGCGCACGACGGCGACGAGCTCTGGACGCTCCCGCCGGATCCGGCGCTGGAACTGCGCCTCGCGCACGTCTTCGGGAAGGCCGCGGCGCGGATGCTGCTCCCGCTGCGCACACCCGACCGCCCGGCGCTCGATGTGCGCGTGCGCGGTTTCATCAGCGCGCCCGGGAACGATCGGCCCGACCGCCGCATGCAGATCCTGTTCGTCAACGACCGTCTCTTGCGCAGCTCGCTGTTCGCGGGCGCGTGGAGCGCGGCGTACAGCACGTACGCGATGGTCGGCCGCCAACCGTACGGCGTGCTGTTCGTCGACGTCGCCCCGAGTTCGGTCGATCCGAACGTCCACCCGACCAAGAGCGACGTGCGCCTGCGCTACGGCGACCACGTCGCGACCGTCGTGCGCCAAGCGCTTGCGGCGACGCTCGATGAACGCGCGCGCGAGCGATTCGCCGCCGCCGTTTCATTCGCGCCGCCGGCGGGCGCGGCGAGCCCCGCAGCGGCGCAGACCGCGAGTACGCAGCCTGCGCTCTCGTTTCCGCCGCACGAAGCGGGCGAGCCCGTTCGCCACGGCGGCGCAAGCGAACCCCCCGCAGCGTTGCGCGTCTTGGCGCAACTGGACGCATCGTACATCCTCGCGACCGACGGAAGCGCGCTCGTCTTGGTCGATCAACACGCGGCGCACGAACGCGTCGTCTACGAACGGTTCGCCGCCGGCGCGAGCCTGCGCGAACCGAGCGAACCGTTGCTCGTCCCCTACGACTTCGAAGTGAGCGCAGCGCAGGACGATGCGCTCGCGAGCGTGCTCGACGACCTCCGAGCGGCGGGCCTAGGGATCGAGCGCTTCGGCGAGCGCGCCTACCGCATCGACGCGACGCCCGCCGGGTATGCGCTCGCCGGAACGAACCGGCGCCGCGCCTTCGATCCGGCCGGCTTTCTTGAGTGCTTGGCCGACGACGTGCGCGGGCTCGGTCCGCGCGAGCGCGTTTGGGCCTCGCTCGCCTGCCATTCCGTCGTACGCTTCGGCGAGCGTCTGGAGCCCGAGGAGATGACCGAACTGCTCGCGCGTCTCGAACGCTGCCGCAACCCGATGCACTGCCCGCACGGCCGCCCGACGATCGTGCGGCTGGAACCGGGCGAGATCGCGCGGATGTTCAAGCGGCTTTAGATCGCGCCGGTCTCCCCAGGGCCGGCGAGAACGAGCGCGCGCCCCGCGGCTCTCCGCCGCTTTTCCTCGTACATCGCACGGTCGGCTTCCCGCCACGCTTCTCCGGCCCCGCCGGCGCCGAGCTTCGAGACGCCGATCGAGCCCGGGATGCCCGTCAGTTCGAGTGCTTCCGAGAGGCGTGCGAGGAGCGTCGCGCCGGTCGCCTCGTCGCTCTCGACGGCGATGACGCCGAATTCATCGCCGCCCAAACGCGCGAGGAGGTCGGTCGACCGGATGGCGCGCGATAGCGCGGCCGCCACCGCCTGCAAGACTTTATCGCCGGCCTCGTGGCCGTCGCGATCGTTGATCTCCTTGAAGCCGTCCAGATCGATCACGAAGAGCATCGCGGTGTGCCCGTAGCGCCGCGCCCGTTGTTCCTCTTTCGCAAGTGATTGATCCCAACTGCGGCGATTTGCGAGCCCGGTCAGCGGATCGAGCAGCCCGCGGGAGCGCGAACGTTCGGCCCAGCGTCGCAGCGCTCTGGAACGCGTGTCGCGTTCCAGTAGCGTATTCAGCAATTTCACCGAGGCCGCGATCAGCTTGCGGTGCCGGCGGATGCGCGAGTACGGCACTTCCCGGGCCAGCCCAAACACGAAGCCGGCGAGCCGGTCGCGTTCGACCAGGGGGGCGCCCACGAGATAAACCGCGCCCGCGCCGTCCGCCGTCTGCGGCGAGGCCGGTGCAAATTCGCGCAAGTGCGCGACGAGCATTGGCCCGGTCGCCTCCGAGAGCGCAGTTAGCAGCGCGCCGGCAAAGAGCCGTGCGTCCGTTTCTTCCAGCTCGGAAAGATCGCGCATGTCCAGCGCCGACCAACGAGCGCCCAGCCGCCTCAGGGCGAACCAGTGCGGCACGCCGACATATTGCCGGAGCAACTCCGAAATCGCTTTGGCGGCGTTTTCGAAGGTGCCGTACGCTGCGAAAAGCTCCGCGAGATCGAACGGCGACCGCGATTGCTCGGCATCGGGCTCCTGATCGCTCCGCAGGATGGCTCGTGTGGGCATCGCTTCCTCACCAACGAGCATCGATCCATCGGTGTCCCGCACGTGGACTCCACCAATCCCGGCAGTTGCTGCGGGAAACGGACCTCGCCCAACATGCCTCCCCCAGTATAACGCAAAAGGCGCCGGGACGGACGGCATTTCCGGAGCCGGGGCGCGCGGTCGGCGTCCCAGCGTCCTCCGAGCCGCCAGGAGGATGCTGATGCCGCTATGCCTGCCTCGCTGCGCCGCTGCTTCGGGCGGCAGCCGCGAGGCAGGCGTATGACGAAGCTTTAGGGGTGACGGCGATGGGCTTATGAGCGAGGCGCGGCGCGTTTTGGTGGTCGACGACGAGCGGCACATCTGCAGCTTGCTTGAGATCGGTCTCGGTGATGAAGGCTACGACGTGCGGTCCGTGCGCGACAGTCAAACGGCGCTTCACGTCGTGCGCGAATGGTCCCCGCATGCGATCGTGCTCGATTGGATGATGCCCAAGATCGACGGAGTCGCGCTCATTCCGATGGTGCGCGCCCTGACCGAGGCTCCGATCCTGATGCTGACCGCCAAGGGCGAGATCCCCGATCGGGTCGAAGCGCTCGCCGCCGGCGCGGACGACTACGTCTCGAAGCCGTTCGTGATGGCCGAACTCGCGGCGCGCATCGATGCCGCGCTGCGCCGTCCGAACCTGGAACGGCGCACGTCCCTCGCCGTCGCGGATCTCGAGGTCGACGTGGAAACGCGGACGGTCATTCGGGCGGGGCGGAAGATCGATCTCTCGGCGCGGGAGTTCGACTTGCTGGTCGCGCTGATGCGCTACCCGCGGCGCGTTTTCACGCGCGACGAGCTGCTCGACCGGGTGTGGGGCAACGAGCGCATCGTCGGTCAAGGGACCGTCGAAACGTATATCTCGTACCTGCGCGCGAAGGTCGACCACGGTTTCGACCCGCGCCTGATCCACACGCACCGCGGAGCGGGTTACTCGCTGCGCGAGGCATGATGTTTCGCTCGCTGCGTGGCCGTCTGATCGCGCTGTACGTCATCGCAGCGGCGGTGCTCGTGGTGGTCGTCGGAGCCTCGGTGACCGGCATTTCGGTGTGGGCTTCCGCGCGGGCTGCGGACGAGACCGTCAAATCGGCCGCGCGCAATGCTCCGGAGATCGCGCGCGTGTATCGCCGCGACCGTTCGCTCGAATCCGCGGCGCCCGCGATCGCGCGCGCGCTCGCGCGGCCCGGCTTGCGGATCATGGTGGTTGGAGTCGATCCGGAAGGCGATCGGCGGCTGCTCGCAGGCGTCGGCCCCGGTGCCGACCGGGCGGCGATCGTCGCGCACCCGCCCATGATCGGCCCGGCGCCCGCCGGTCCAAGAAACCCCGCGGGCCTCGGAGGCCCGGGCGGACGCGGAAACGGCGGCCCGCAGGGCCCGCCGCGCGGCGCCGAGCCGTGGAACGGCGGGCAGCAACCGGCGGGCCTGCCGCCGTTCGCCGCGATGATGCGACCGCACATTCAACGTGCGACGATTCCCGGCGGCGAGATCGTCGTGCTCTTCGACCCGCGGCTGCTCATCGACGCAGCCGCGGCGATCGGTTTCGCGTTCGTGCCGATCGGGCTGATCGCGATCCTGGCGGCGTTCCTGTTCGGCAGGTACATCGCGAACCAGGCGCTGCAACCGCTCGTCGCCACGACCGCGGCGCTGCAGCGCTTTGCCGAGGGCGATCTGACGCCCCGCGCGATCCCGGTCGGCGAGCGTGGAGAGTTCAACGAGCTCGTCGTCGCCTACAACGGCGCCGTCGCCGAAGTCGGCCGCGCCTTCGAGGAGCGGCGCGCCGCCGAACTCCAAATGCGTCAATTCATCGCCGATGCGGGTCACGAACTGCGCACGCCGCTCACCGTCATCACCGGCTTCATCGACGTGTTGTGGCGGCGGCTCGGCGGGGCCGAGAAGGGCATGTCGCCCCGCATCTACGAAACGATGCGGCTCGAAAGCCGCCGCATGCAGGCGCTCATCGACAAGTTGATTCAGCTTGCGCGGCTCGAGAACGTTGAAGCGGGCGATGCGCAATCCGTCGAGATCGCACACCTCTGCACGCAGATTTGCGCGACGCTCGAGACCGTCTATCCCGAACGTCCGCTCGCACTGCGCGTGGAGGCGAGCCCGGTCGTCGAGGGCTCCGTCAGCGAGCTGCGTGAAGCGATCGCGAATCTCGTCGAGAACGCGCTGAAGTATGCCGCGCCTTCGCCCGTCAACGTGCGTGTTGCGGAACGCGCGGGCACGGCGCTCGTCGAGGTCAGCGATCGCGGCCCGGGCATCTCTCGCGAAGAGCAGCTTCGCATCTTCGATCGGTTCTATCGCGGCGAGAGCCGCGGCGAAACGCAAGGCTTCGGTTTGGGCCTTGCGATCGCAAAACGCGCCGTCGAACGGGCCGGCGGCAAACTCGTGCTCGAAAGCAAACTCGGCGAAGGCAGCACGTTTCGCATCGAGCTGCCGTACGCGCAGACGCGCTCGAAGGCCGATCCTGAGCGCGTTTCCGTCTAGCGCGAGCTGTGCGCGAGGATGATGATCCGTGACGGTGTGAGCGGGCTGCGCCGGCGTTTTGCAGTTCGGCGTCGCGGGCGTTCGAGCACGTCGACGGAGCGGCCGCGCGTGCGGAGTTCGACGATCGTTTGATCGAGCGCGGCGCGTCCGTCCTCGACGCTGGTGCGTAGCGAACTGAGATCGACGACGGCAAGCGGCTCGGTGGATTCGCGCAGCGCCGTCGAAATATATGACGAGAGCACCAAGTCGAGATCGCCGACTGCGTTGATCAGGACGACTCCGGGATCGGGTTCGCGTTCGAGTTCGTACATTGGGAAAATATGACGCCCGAGGCTTGGAATGGACTGAGACCGAACGGTCTTTTTTGGCATGAAACGGCGCACGGTGCTGATCTTGAGCGGTCCGACCGCGAGCGGAAAAACCGAGCTCGCGCTCGCTCTGGCGGAGCGTTTGGATGCCGAGATCGTCGGCGCGGATTCGCGCCAGGTCTATGCCGGCATGCCGATCGGAACGGCCGCGCCGCCGGAGTCCGCGCGCGCTCGCGTGCCGCACCACCTCGTCGGTTTTCTCGCGCCGCACGAGCGCTATTCCGCCGCCCGTTTCGTGGCCGATGCGCTCGCTGCGATCGATGCGATTCACGCTCGTGGCCGGCGAGCGCTCGTCGTCGGCGGCACGGGATTCTACATCCGCGCGCTGTGCGGCGACGTCGCGCTCGGCGGCGTGCACGACGAACCGTTGCGCGCACGCCTGGCCGCGGAAGCGCGGCTTCATCCGGCGCCGATCTTGCACGAATGGCTGGCGGCGCTTGCCCCGGCGCGCGCGGCCGCGATCTCGCCGCACGACCCGTATCGGGTCGCCCGCGCGCTCGAAATTGCGCTCGGGCGGCGCGCCGAGGATGTCGCGGCCGCGCCGCGCTCGCTGCGGAGCCTCGGGATTCCGTTCGTCAAAGCGTGGCTCGAGATCGACGCCGCGGAACTGGACCGGCGGATCGAGGCGCGCGTCGAGCGTATGCTCGCCGCGGGTTTTCTCGAGGAGGCGGAACGGATCGGTCCGGCGGCCGTCGCGGCCGACGCGGTCGGCTATCCGCAAGCATTCGCTTTCTTGGCCGGCTGGTCGACCGAGGCCGAGCTGCGCGCGGCGCTCGTGCGTGCAACCAGGCGCTATGCGAAGCGTCAGAGGACCTGGTTTGCCAAGGAACCGGGACTCGTGCGCGTCGCAACGTCCGGTGCCGAGCGAAACCTGGAAGCGCTGGCGAGGGAAACGCTCGCCCGGGCCTAAACGCGAGAGCGATGAACATGCGTGCACCTGCGATCCAGGATCAATATCTCGCCGAGATTCGGCGCCAGGCGGTCCCGGTGACGGTGTATCTCGTCAACGGCTTTCAATTGCGTGGGATGGTCAAGGCTTTCGACGCATTCACCGTGGTGCTGGAATACGAACGCAAACTGCACTTGATCTACAAGCACGCGGTCTCGACGATCTCGCCCGCCGGCCCGTTCGCGTTCAACGGGGAACCGGCGCTCGCGGAGGCGGCGCCGTGAGCGTTCCGCAGATTGCGGGGACTCCCGTCGTCGTGATGCATGGCGCGGAAAACAGCTTCGTCGTGCTCGACGCCCGCGCGCATCCGCGCGATGATTACGTTGAGCTGGCACGGCGCTGGTGCGATCCGCGCACGGGCGCCGGCACCGACGGGTTGCTCGTCATCGGCGCTGCCGCGGGGGCGCAGGCCGAAATGCGCGTCTTCAACGCCGACGGCAGCGAACCCGAGATGTGCGGGAACGGCGTTCGCTGCGTTGCGCGCTATCTCGCCGAACGGGGCGCCGGCGATCGCTTCACGATCGCGACGGTCGCGGGGCCGATTTCGATCGAGATCGTCTCACGCGAGCCGTATCGCATCCGCACCGGCATGGGTCCGGCGCGCGTCCTCACCGCCGCGCCGCAAACGTTCGAGGCACTCGGCGCGACCTGGACGTACGATGCCGTCTCCGTGGGGAATCCGCACATCGTGCTGTTCGTCGACGACGTCGACGCGATCGACCTGCAGGCCCTCGGCGCCGTCGCCTCCACGCACCCGGCGTTTCCGGGCGGCACGAACGTGCATCTGGCCGCGCCCGCCGGGCCCGCCGAATTGCGCGTGCGCCACTACGAACGCGGCGTCGGGATCACGCAGGCGTGCGGCACGGGCGCGGTCGCTTCGGTCGCGGCCGCGGCGCTGCGCCACGGCCTCCAAACGCCGGCGCTCGTCCACGTTCCGGGCGGCGATCTCGAGGTCGAGCTCGTGCCCGGCGATCAAGCGTATCTCACCGGGCCCGCCGAGGTGATCGCCGAGTTCACGCTCGTCGCGACCGAAGCGCGCTGATGTCGCCGCGCCGCGGGCGCCCCGCGCCCGGCCTCGCGTACTGCGATGCGCGCGCGCAGATCTATTTCGACGAAACGCAGGAGCCGCTGGCGGACGACGGCTGCGGCGCGCGCGCCGTGACCCCCGGCGAGCTGATCGCCGCGCCGAAGGGCACGGTGACCTCCATGTTGCCGCAGCGCAATCCGCTGCTCGCCGGTGGATCCGCCGGCTCGCGCCGGATCGCGCTCGCGGCGCTCTTGCCCGCGGGCTACACGCGTTTGCTGTTGCCCGCCTACCGCACGCGCGATGGCGCGCCGACGCTCCCGCTCTTCGGGTACACGTTCGCCTGCGTCGTCGACGACAAACTGCGCGTCGCGGCGATGCGAACCGACGCGAGCGAGGATTGGACGCCGCGCTATTTCGCCGAGGGGGAGCTCGACGCCGCGATCGCGGCGCGACTGGCGTGCGATCCCCAGAACCGCGTGCTCGCCCAAGCCGCGCTCTGCTCGCGCGAATACGGCTGCTTCACGGCGCAGAATACGATCCTCTCGCGCGGTGAGGCGGCGCTCCCGGTCTCGCCGAAATGCAACGCGCGCTGCATCGGGTGCATCTCCGAACTCGCGCCCGAGACGGGCTTCCCGTCGCCGCAAACGCGGATCGGCCGGGAAGCCGACGTCGACGAGCTCGTGCGCGTCGGCATCTATCACCTCGAGCGCGTGCCGGACGGAATCCTCTCGTTCGGCCAAGGCTGCGAGGGCGAACCGTTGCTGCGCGCGAGCGCGATCGCCAAGACGATCGAACGCATTCGGGCCGAGCGCACGAACGGCACCGTGAACTGCAACACGAACGGCAGCCTGCCGAAGCAGTTACGAAGCTTGATCGACGCCGGGCTCGACGCCGTCCGCATCAGCCTGAACTCGTTCCGGCCGGCAGTGTACGCCGCGTACTACCGGCCGGCGGGTTACGGGCTGGACGACGTCCTGGAAAGCGTCCGGCTCGCGGTCGCGGCCCGGCTGCGCGTGTCGCTGAACTTGCTGACGCACCCGGGCGTCACGGATGCGCCGGAGGAAGCGGCGGCGGCGGACGCGTTCCTGCGCGAGGTCGAGGTCACGATGGTGCAGACGCGCACGCTGAACATCGATCCCGAAGTCTACTTCGCGGCGGTCGGCCGGCCGCCGGAGGTCATCGGGATGCGCGCCGCGCTCGAAGGGATTGCGGCCAGCGGCGCGAGACTTGGGAACTTCACCCACGCGCACTGAAAGTACGCAGCGATGAGCGTTCCCAAGACGACGAAGAAAGCCCGTGCCTGGGGCGCGCCCGCAACCTCGGAGCCGCGCTGGCCGGCTTCGCTCGCGATCCTCGTCGCAACGGGCATCTCGTTCTACTTGCCGGCGCAGTACACGCTTGGGCCGCAGTGGATGTTCCCGGCGCTGGCGTTGGCGATCTTGATCCCGCTCTCGATCGCGGCGCCGCGGCGCGTCGCCTCAGAGAGCCGGCTGATCCAGGCCGCCGCGATCGCGCTGATCGGCGTCCTGATGCTCGCGAACGTCGTTTCGCTCGGGCGTCTCATCCACGTGCTCATCTTCGAACCCAAGAACGTCGTGGGCTCGACGCTGCTCGTCTCGGCCGTGGGGATCTGGCTGACGAACGTGATCGTCTTCGCCCTATGGTACTGGGAGCTCGATCGCGGCGGCCCGGACGAGCGGCTCGAAGTGGCGCATCGCCCGCCGGATTTCCTCTTCCCGCAGATGTCGACGCCCGGCTGCGCGGCGCCGGGGTGGTCGCCGGCCTTCATCGATTATCTCTACATCGCGTTCACGAACGCGACCGCGTTCAGTCCGACGGACACGCTGCCGCTCTCGCGAACGGCGAAGGTCCTCATGCTGATCCAGTCGACCGCGTCGCTGCTGACCGTTACGCTCGTCGCCGCGCGCGCCGTCAATATCCTGACGTAGCGCCGCTCGGCGCCGCCTATCCGAACGGACCGTCCGAACGGCGGCTCCCGGGCCGTCCGCCGCGCGGCTATGCTGGTGGATGTCCGTTCGGGAGGGCAACCGTGGTCCTGGAGATCTCGCTCGTGGTTCTATCCCTCGCGCTTTTCGTTGCGTTCGACGCATACACGAACGCCTGCGGGCGGCTGTAGCCGCATGGTCGACAATCTGATCGGCCTCGTGCTGGGGCTCGCGTCCCTCGTCTATCTCGGCTACGCGATGCTCCGTCCCGAGAAGTTCTAGAGGCGGATTCATGACGTTTATCGGATGGCTTCAGGCCCTGGTTTTCTTCGCGCTCGTGCTGGCGCTGACGAAACCGCTCGGCGTGTACATGGCCCGAGTCTTCGACGGCGAGCGCACCCTGCTCTCGCCGCTGCTCGTGCCGGTGGAAGGCGCGTTCTATCGCCTTTGCCGGATACGCCGCGACGAGGAGATGTCGTGGAAGGGCTATCTGTTCGCAATCCTCGCGTTCTCGGTCGCCGGGCTCGCGTATCTCTACGCGTTGTTGCGCTTACAGAAGTGGCTGCCGTTCAACCCGCAAGGCTACGACAACCTCTCGCCCGACCTCGCGTGGAACACGGCCGTCAGTTTCCTGACGAATACGAACTGGCAGTTTTATTCGGGCGAGAGCACGATGAGCTATCTCTCGCAGATGGCCGGACTCGGCTGGCATAACTTTGTCTCGGCCGCGGCCGGGATCGCCGTTGCAATCGCCGTCTTTCGGGGCGTGACGCGAACGGATCGCAAGACGCTCGGTAACTTCTGGGTGGACATGACGCGCGCGCTGCTCTACGTACTCCTGCCGCTGAGCATCCTCGGCGCGCTCGTGCTGGTCTGGCAAGGCGTGCCGCAGAACTTCCACCCCTACGCGGACGTCACGTCCGCCGAAGGCTTCAAGCAATCGATCACGGGCGGCCCGATGGCTTCCCAAGAAATTATCAAGGAGCTGGGCACGAACGGCGGCGGCTTCGTGAACGCGAACTCCGCCTCGCCGAACGAGAACCCGACCGGGCTCAGCAACTTGCTCGAGATGCTCGCGATGTTCCTGATCTCGGCGGCGCTGACGTACACGTACGGACGTTATGCGAAAGACCAGCGGCAGGGCTGGGCGATCTTCGCGGCGATGAGCGTCTTGTTCTTCGCGGGATTCGCAACCGCATACTGGGCCGAAGCCGCAGGCAATCCGCTGCTTCACAACGCCGGCGCCGCGGGCGCGAACCTCGAAGGCAAAGAGGTACGCTTCGGGGCTGCCGCATCGACGCTGTTCGGGACGATCTCGACCGACACGTCGACCGGCGCGGTCAACAGCATGCACGATTCGTTCACGCCGCTCGGCGGGCTCGTGCCGCTCGTCAACATGCAGATCGGCGAAGTGATCTTCGGCGGCGTGGGGACCGGCATGTACGGCATGATCTCGTTCGTCGTGCTGACCGTATTCATCGCGGGCCTGATGGTCGGCCGCACGCCGGAGTATCTGGGGAAGAAGATCGAGCAGCGCGAGGTGATCCTCGCGATCCTCGCCGCGCTCGTGTTGCCGCTCTTCGCGCTCGTTCCGACCGCCGTCTCGGTGCTGCTCCCGGTCGCGACGGGGCAACTGGGGAACAACGGCGCGCATGGCTTTTCGGAGATGCTCTACATGTTCACGTCGACGACGGAGAACAACGGGAGCGCCTTCGGCGGCGTCAGCGGGAACGTCTATCTCAACATCGTGACCGGCGTCGTGATGCTGTGCGGACGCTTTCTGTTCATCATCCCCGTCGTCGCGCTCGCCGGCTCGCTCGCGGGGAAGCGCAGCGTCCCGGCGACGCTCGGCACGTTCCAAACGAACTCGCCGATCTTCATCGTGCTCTTGCTCGGCGTCATCGTCATCGTCGGCGCCTTGACGTTCTTCCCGGCCGATGCGCTCGGGCCGATCGTCGAACACCTCCAAATGCTGCAAGGGAAGACGTACTAACATGGTCCAGCCACGTCGCGCAGACCGCCGTCCGCAAGCGCGCTCGCTCTTCGATCCGGAGATCATCAAGCGCGCGCTCGGAGACTCGTTCGCCAAGCTCGATCCGCGCATCCAAGCGCGCAATCCGGTCATGTTCGTCGTGGAGGGCGGGGCGCTCGTCACGCTCGGCTTCTTCGCGCGCGATTTGGCCGTCGGCAACGGGGCGGCCGCATTCGATTTTGCTATCTCGCTCTGGCTGTGGTTCACGGTGCTATTCGCGAATTTCGCGGAGGCCGTGGCCGAGGGGCGCGGTAAAGCTCAGGCCGAGTTCTTGCGCCGGACCAAGAGCGACACGGCCGCGAAGCGCATCATGCCCGACGGGACGCTGGCGACGGTCAGCGCGACGGAACTACGCGCCGGGGATCGCGTTCGGGTCGACGTCGGCGAGTTGATCCCCGGCGACGGCGACGTCGTCGAGGGCGCGGCCTCCGTCGATGAGTCCGCGATCACGGGCGAATCCGCGCCCGTGATCCGCGAGTCCGGCGGGGACCGCAGTGCCGTAACCGGCGGGACGCGCGTCCTCTCCGACCACATCGTCGTGGCGATCACCTCGAATCCGGGCGAGTCGTTCCTGGATCGTATGATCTCGCTCGTCGAAGGTGCGAAGCGCCAGAAGACGCCGAACGAGATCGCGCTCTCGATCCTGCTCTCTGGGCTGACGATCATCTTCGTGATCGCGGTGATGACGCTCTCGCCGTTCTCGATCTTCGCGGGGACCGTCCCGAGCGTCACCGTGCTGATCGCGCTGCTCGTCTGCCTGATCCCGACGACGATCGGCGGGCTGCTCTCCGCGATCGGGATCGCCGGCATGGACCGCGTGCTACAGCGCAACGTGCTCGCGATGAGCGGCCGCGCGGTCGAAGCGGCCGGCGACGTCGACACGCTCTTGCTCGACAAGACCGGCACCATCACGCTCGGCAACCGCCGTGCGAGCGAGATCATCGTCGCCCCCGGGATCGCCGGAAAGGCTGCCTACCTCGGCGCATACCTGTCGTCGGTCCCCGACGAAACGCCGGAGGGCCGCTCGATCGTCGCGCTGGCGGAACAGGAGGCGGTCCTGGGCGGTGACGGCAAGGTCCCCGCGGACGCGCGCTTCGTTCCGTTCAGCGCCTACACGCGGATGAGCGGGCTGGATCTGGCGGACGGTTCGGCGATCCGCAAGGGCGCACCCGACGCCGTACGCGCCTGGGTGCGCGAACGCGGCGGCGACGGCGCGACCGTGCTGGCGCCCGAGGTCGAGCGGATCGCACGGGCCGGCGGCACGCCGCTACTCTTGGCGCGCGACACGCAGATTCTCGGCGCGATCTATCTCAAAGACATCCTCAAGCCGAACATGAAGGAACGCTTCGACCGCCTGCGAGCGATGGGCATTCGCACGGTGATGATCACCGGCGACAATCCGCTCACGGCGAGTGCGATCGCACGCGAAGCCGGCGTCGACGATTTCCTGGCGGAAGCGACGCCCGAGACGAAGATGCAGTTGATCCGGCGCGAGCAAGCGTCGGGGCGGCTGGTCGCGATGACGGGCGACGGCACGAACGACGCCCCGGCGCTTGCGCAAGCCGACGTCGGCGTCGCGATGAACTCGGGGACGCAGGCCGCGAAGGAAGCCGCCAACATGGTCGATCTCGATTCGGATCCCACGAAGCTGATCGAGATCGTCGAGATCGGCAAGCAGCTGCTGATGACGCGCGGCGCGTTGACCACGTTTTCGATCGCGAACGACGTCGCGAAGTATTTCGCGATCCTGCCGGCGCTGTTCATCACGGCCTATCCGGCGATGGCCGCGCTCAACGTCATGGGTCTCGCGACGCCCCATAGCGCGATCCTCTCGGCCGTCATCTTCAACGCCCTGATCATCATCGCGCTGATCCCGCTCGCGCTGCGCGGCGTCACGTACCGTCCGCGTGGTGCAAACCTCGTCCTGCGCGATAACGTGCTCGTTTACGGGCTCGGCGGGATCATCGTTCCCTTCATCGGCATCAAGGTCATCGACGTGATCTTGACCGCTCTGCGTCTCACGTAAGCGCACGAGGAGTCATCGATGGCCACGCGTTTTTCTTCCGAGCCTGCCATCGGGTCGCCGCAGCGCAATGCCGCTGCGCCGCAGCCTGCTGCTCCTGGGCCGCAGCCCGCAGCCGAAGGCCTGCTGCGCGGGCTCGGCACGGCGGCGCTCTACACGCTCGTCTCCGTCGTGCTGCTCGGGCTCGTGTATCCGTTCGTCATGACGGCGCTCGCGGGCGCGCTTTTCCCGCGTCAGGCGAACGGCTCGTTCGTCAGCGTGAACGGGGCGAACGTCGCCTCGTCGATCGTGGGACAGCTCTGGACCAAGCCGAAATATTTCCACGGCCGGCCGTCCGCGGCCGGTAAGAACGGTTACGATCCGACCGCGACGGGCGGCACGAACCTCGGCCCGACCTCGAAGAAACTGATCGACGCAACGGCCGCCGCCGTCGTCGCGCTGCGCAAGGAGAACCCGGACGCGCAAGGTCCCGTTCCGGCGGATCTCGTTACCTCGAGCGGCAGCGGCATCGACCCCGACATCAGCCCGGAGGGCGCCTACTTCCAGGTCGAGCGGGTCGCGAAGGCGCGCGGCCTCACCGCGCAAGCCGTGCGCGCGATCGTCGACGCGCACGTTCGCGGCCGCCAACTCGGTTTTCTCGGAGAGCCGCACGTCAACGTGCTGGAACTGAACCTCGCGCTCGACGGCGGCGCAGCGAAGTAGAACCGCGCTCGCGGGGCTCCTGCGTCCGCTCGAAACTGCGCTCTATCGCATCTGCCGGATCGATGCCGGCCAAGAGATGCACTGGAAGACCTACGCCTCTTCCGTGCTCGCGTTCGGGTTGGTGAGCGGGGCTGCGATGTATGCCCTCCTCCGAACGCAGCAGCGGCTCCCACTCAACCCGCAACACTTCGGGAACATGGCTGTTCACGTTGTTGCTCGTCGGCGTCGCGCTCGTCGATTCCGCGCTCGTCTTTTTGCCCGCCGATACGCTCGGTCCGCTCGCCGAAGCGCTGGTCGCGGCCTCCGGCAAGACGTTCTAGCGTTGCTCGTCGGGCGCGTGCGGGGCGAGCAGGAAGATGCGCCGGGCGCCGGCCTCAAGGAGCTTTCGCGCGAACGAGGGGCCCGACGGCCAGCGCGGGCGCGTGCGGAAGCCTTCGATCGCAAGCGCCGTCCCGGGCACTTCCTCGGCGGCGGCGACGAGCGCCTTCGGCGCATCCTTCGCTTCGATGAAGCGCCAGCGGGCGCGCACGGCGTTCGCGCGCGCCTCGAGCCCTTCGATGCGGCGGTCGGCCGCGCTGCTCGCATTCACGTGTGCGACGACGAGGTCGATCTCCAGCCGCGAGGTCAGGCGCGCGCAGCGGTCGATCAGCGCTTGATCGCGTTCGCGCGCCTTTACGCCGAGCAACAGGCGCGAGAACGGCGGGTTGCGCGGCGTCTTCGCGCGCGCGTGCACGACCTCGCGCAATGCCAGCTCGCGTAGCGCCGAAAGATTCTCGGTGCGAAAGAAGTTTCCGAGCGCCTGATCGATGCGCTCCGGCGGATAGATCTTGCCCGCGCGCAGCCGTTCGCGCAGCGTCTCGGGCGGGACGTCGATCAACACGACGTCGTCTGCGAATTCGAGGATCGCATCTGGGACCGTCTCGCGAACGCGTTGCCCGGTCAGCTGAAAGACGGCGTCGTTGAGGCCTTCGAGATGCTGCACGTTCAGCGTCGTGATCACGGTGATCCCGGCGCGCAACACGCTGAGCACGTCGTCATAGCGCTTGGGGTTTGGCGAGCCTGGCGCGTTCGTGTGCGCGAGTTCGTCGATCAGCGCAACCGCGGGACGCCGGCGCAGGACCGCGTCGAAATCCAGCTCGCCGTATCCCTTATGCTGGGCGCCGCTCCCGAGCCGCGGCAGCTCTTCGAGCCCTTCGAGCTTGGCGATCGTCTCCGGCCGGCCGTGCGTCTCGACGAGCGCCGCGACGACGTCGATGCCCTGCTCCTTGAGCTGGTGGGCGCGGTCGAGCATCGCGTAGGTCTTGCCGCAGCCCGCGGCCGCGCCGAGATACACGATCAGCCGGCCGTAGCCGATGCGCAGGCGGTCGCCGATCGTTTGCCCGTAGGGCGTCCGCTCGGCGCCGCCGCGCGCCGTCGCCTCGAACGGCGGCGCGTCGATGATCGCGATGTCGCGCGAGATCGGGCCGTCCGCGATGCGCCGGGCAAGCCCGCCGGGAGGAACGATCACGAGCGATGCGCGCAGCGCATTCCAGAACGGCTGCTTGCCCGAGAACGCCTCGCTCGCAACCGGCTGCGCCCCGTGCGCCGCCGCCAGCCTCCGCACGGCCTCGCCCGAAACGCCGTCGGTCGCTGCAACCTCGAAGGCGAGGTCGAGGACGTCGGCGAGCGCGGCGCTGCGCCGGACGAACGCCGCCGCGTCGACGCCGCCCGTCACGAACGCGATCGCGGTCGAGGCCTGCCGCGCGGAATCGGGCGGCGTGACGAAATCATCGACGGTTCGCAGCAGCATTTCGCGCAGCACCTTGATCGTCTGCGGCCGGAAGATGCCGGCTCGCGCCCGCTCGATGTCCTCGTTGCGCACGATCGCGCCGGAGAGCAAACGCCCTTCGAGCACGTCGGGCGAGACGTCGAGCGCGATCACCTGATCCGCCTTCTCCAGGAACGAGAGCGGGACGATCTCGCGGATCGGAAAGCCGATCAAGGCTTCGGCGACGCCGGCGACGTGCTCGAGGTGCATCACGTTGAGCGCGCCGAGGACGCCGATGCCCGCTTCGCGTAAGGCGAGCGCGTCTTGCCAGCGTTTCGGGTTCACGCTGCCTTGCAGATTCGAGTGCGCGAGTTCGTCCAACACGACGAGCTGGGGTCGTGCGGCGAGCGCGGCTTCGAGATCGAACTCCGCGAACGTCGCGCCTTCGAGCGTGACGTGCCGGGGAGGGAGACGGGGTAGCGCGGCCGCCAGCGCATCCAGTTCGGGCCGGGCCTTGGTCTCGATCCAGCCGATCGCAACGCGGATTCCGGCCGCGTGGGCGCGCAGCGCATCCTCGAGCAGCCGGCGCGTCTTGCCCGCTCCCGGCGCTGCGGCGAGGTACACGGTCAGGCGTGGGGCTCCTTCCGCGTCGCGCAGCAGCGCTTCTGCGGAGGGCCGGCTCGGGTACTCGCTCACGGACGCGGTTTTCGGCCCCCGACGGCGAACTACCCCGCGTGCCTGCCGGGACGGTCCGCATCGCCTGCGTCGCTCTCTTGCTCGGAGCGTTCGTCCTTGACCTCGTGACGCCGCAGCTGTTCGTTGCCGCGATCCTGCTGAACGCCCCGATCGCGCTCTCGACGCTCACGCTCGACCGGCGCTTCACGCAGGCCCTCGTCATCGCGGCGCTGGTCGCGAATATCGTCGCCGGATACGTCAACGGGATCCAGGACGGCGCGGTGTGGAATGCGGTGGCGATCGGCGACCGGGTGATCTCGGCGCTCTCCTTCATTCTCGTCGGCGTGCTCAGCATCGCGGGCGGCGATGCGTCGCGGCGTGCGGGCGAAGCGGCGGAACGCGAGCATCGGCTCGCGCGCGAGCGCGATTTGGCGCGGGCGAGCGATGAAGTGCGCCGCTCGGTGAACAGCGACCTGATCGATCGCGCGATCGTGCGCGAAGCGGTCAAGGTGCTCCCCGCCGATGCCGGCTGGCTCTTCGTGACGGAGGCGTCGGTCGAGGAGCCGACGATCTATCGTTGCGAGGGTCCCGGGGCCGGCGTCGACATCGAGCGGTACCGGCCGGCGGCCCCGCTTGCGACGCTGTTGCGCAGGATCCTCGAGCAGGGCGGGACGATCGGCGTGACGCGGGACGACCCGCTCGGTCGCTTGCTGCTCGATGAGATCGGCTTCGAGAGCGCGCTCGGCGGCGCGCTCGGCGAGCGGGATCGCACCTTTGGGATCGTCCTGGTGGCGACGAAGGCCGAACGCTTTCCGAGCGGGAGCGCCGATCTTTTTGTGACGTTCCTCGCGCAGTCGTCGAACGCGCTCGCGCAAGCCGCGCTGTTCGCGCAACTCGCGGAGCGCAACGAGGCGCTCGCGCATGCGAACGCGGCGCTCGCGGAGCGCAGCGAGATCATCCGCGACATCGTGTATGCGCTCTCGCACGATCTGCGCACTCCGCTCGCGGCGGCCGGCATGACGCTTCGGCAGGCGCTCGACGGGGCATACGGCGATTTGCCCGTCGCGTATCGGGAGATCTTGCGGCGCAGCGTCGAGTCGAACGACGAACTGCTACGCCTTGCGGAAACGCTGCTGCTCGTTTCGCGCTACGAATCGGGGGAAGCCTCGAGGCGCAGGGTGCGCGTCGATCTCGGCCGGCTCGGGCAGGACGTCGTGGCGGAACTCGCGCCGCTATGGGAGCGCAAGGCGCTGCGCGTCGAGGTCGACGACGGGGGCGGCGACGTGCGGGTGATGGGGGATCCCGGCGAACTGCGGCGCGCGTTCGTGAACCTGGTTGCAAACGCCGTCACCTTCACGCCGAACGGCGGTTGGATCCACGTCGCGTTCGCGCACGGCCCGGACGATCGCGTGCACGTCGTCGTGGAAGACGACGGCTACGGCGTTCCGGAGGCCGAGCGCGCGCGGCTGTTCGAGCGGCTGCCAAACGGCTCGAGCCGCCAGGGCGCGGGCACCGGGCTCGGGCTCTACATCGTGCGGCGCATCGCCGAGAACCACGGCGGCAGCGTCTCATACCGGCCGCGAGAGGGCGGCGGGAGCATTTTCGCAATGGACTTTCCCACGGCGCTCGCCCGCCCGGTCACGGCGTGAGCGCGCGTCACCGCGTCGTGATCGTCGAAGATCACGCGCTCACGCGGGCGGGCTTGCGCACGGCGCTGGAAGCGTGCAGCGATCTGGAGGTCGTGGCGGAGGCGGAGGACGGGCGCAGCGGCCTTGCGGCCGTGATCGAACTGCGGCCCGCCGTCGCCGTCGTCGATCTCGGCCTGCCCGGCATCGACGGGATCGAACTGACGCGGCGCATTCGGACGTCAGTGCCCGGGACGCATGTCGTCATCCTCACCATGCACGATCTCGAGACCGAAGTGCTGGCTGCGCTTGCGGCCGGCGCCGATGCCTATTGCCTGAAGACCTCGCATGCGGAGGGCGTCATTGCGGCGGTCCGCGTCGCGGCCGAAGGCGGGGCGTATTTCGATCCGAAGATCGCGGGCGTCGTGATGCGTCACCTCGGCCGCGTCCAGAGCGTCGCCGTCGATTCGCCGCTGACGCCGCGCGAGACCGACGTCTTGCGGATGATCGCGGACGGACGCGGCAACGTCGAGATCGCCGCGGCGCTGCATTTGGGCCTGGGCACCGTGAAGGCGCACGTGCGCGACATTCTCGAAAAGCTGGCCGCTGCCGATCGCACGCAGGCGGCCGTCGTCGCGCTGCGGCGCGGGCTGATCTAGAAAGGCCGGCTCAGCGCCGGAGCGCTTGCGCGGGCGGCCCGTTGAAGGCCGCGCGCACGTCGTCGCGCTGCCCCTGCTTGCAGATGACGATCACTTCGTCGCCGCAGCGCACGGTCGTTTCGCCGCTGGGAATGATCAGGTCGTCGTCCTTGCGATCGATCGCCACGACGATGCTGTTCCGCGGCAGGTTGATATCGACGATGCGCCGCCCGTCGCCGGCCGAGCCCTTCGGAATCGTCACCTTGACGAGCTCGACCTGGCCGTCGCGCAGCCGCGTGATGACGGAGTAATCTTGTGCGTGCACGTGCTGATCGATCGCCGCCAGGATGACCTCGGTCGAGGAAACGACGGTGACGGGATTCGCGCGGTCGATCGATTCGAAAATCGGCTTGTTCCGCGGATTGTTGACCCGCGCGATACATCGCGCCTTCGACTGTTTCTTCGTGATCAGGCAAACGACGAGGTTGTCCTCATCGTCGCCCGTGTCGGCGATCACGAGGTCGGCCCGCGCGATCCCGGCGGATGCCAAGACGAGCGGATCGCAGCCGTCACCGACCATCGCGATGTCTTGCTCGAGGATGTTCGAAAGATACTCCGCCTTTTTCGGCTGCTTCTCGACGACGACGACCTCGTGCTGGTCGAGGAGCGCTCGGGCGAGATACGTTCCGACCTTCCCGCCCCCGACGATGATGACGAACACGCGAGCCTCCTAGACGACGGCCGGCGAAATGGCCGGCGCGCCGGGCGCCGTTGCGAAGCGCGCGCAGAATTCGCCGAACACCTCGGGGCTGACGATGAAGTTCACTTCGTCGCCGCGACGAAGCAGAAAGTCCGCGCGCGGGACGATGACGCCCATCCCGATCCGCCGGACCGCCGCAACCCGGATCTGCCCGTCCTGCTCGAGTTCGTCGACGCGCTTGCCGTCGTGGGCCGCGCCAAGCGTGAGTGCAAGCGAACTGACCTTCCCGAAATCGAACGAGGGGCTGGCGTCGATCGGCGTGTTCGCGAGCCGGTCCCGGATCATCTTCGCTCCGATGGTCGTCGGGCAGACCGTTTCGATGCCGAGCTCGCGGTAGAGCTGGCCGCGAGGCGGATCGTAGATGCGCGCGACGATCCGGGGGATCTGGAAGAGCCGCTGCGCGATCAGCGCCGCCATCACGTTGCGGTTGTCGCCGTCGGTCACCGCGACGAAGCCGTCGGCTCCCTCGCTTCCGGCCCGCTTGAGGACGTCGTAATCGATACCGGTCCCGACCTCGACGCGGCCGGGGAAATCCGTCCCGAGCCGTTTGAATGCGGCGGGGTTCTCGTCCACGACCGTGACGTCGTGCGCTTCTGCGACTAGGAGCTTTGCGAGCGTCGACCCGACGCGACCGCAACCGACAATGACGTAGCGCATAGTCCTCGCCCCAGACTTCGGACGGGCCGCAGGCGCCCCCTGGCAGCGGGGGGGATCCGAGCCGGGCCCCGCTCGAGACTAGAGGGTGCCGCGCTTGCGCACCGAATGGGGCCCGGTCGCACGGCAATCGACGGGGCGTAGCTCAGCTTGGTAGAGCGCTGCGTTCGGGACGCAGAGGTCACAGGTTCAAATCCTGCCGCCCCGATTGTGTTGCCCGTCAGAGGCGCTCCGGCAGCTCCTCCGGAGCTAGACCAATGTTTTCGAGATTTGATTCCGCGTCGAAGCGCGTGCTCCGCGCCGCCGAGCAAGAGTGCCGTAACCACAACCACTACTATGTCGGGGTCGAGCATCTGCTCTTGGCGCTCCTGGACGAGCACGATCCCGAAATCGAGGAAGCGCTCGCGCAAGGCGGGATAGCAGTCGGCGAGCTTGCCGCCGACCTGCGGCACCGGCTGGGAACCAACGAAGAGCGGCTTTGGGAGGGGATCCTCGTGACCCCGCGAGCCCGGCGCGTGTTCACGCTCGCCGAACAGAGCGCGGGTGAGGGCGTGGTCGAGCCCCGGCACCTCTTCCACGCCATCGGCGCCGAAGGCGGGGGCCTGGCCGCTGAACTCCTGAGGGGTTCCCGCCGAAACTCGGGGACGTCGCCCCAAGTACCGCAGAACTAGAAAGGCGGCCCGTAGCTCTGGAACAACTCACACATTTCTTCTTAGGTTTCGTCGACAAGGCCGGCTACGTCGGGCTGTTCTTCGTCATGCTCGTGGGAAATTGCGGCGTGCCCGTGGGCACGGAATTCGTCGTGCCCGCGGCGGGCGCGCTCGTTGCGACGGGTCACCTTTCGAGCTATTGGATCGCATCGATCGTCGCCACGCTCGGCGAGGTCGTGGGCGGCCTCATCTGCTACACGATCGGATACTACGGGGGCCGCCCGTTCGTCGCGCGGTGGGGCAAGTACGTCAAGCTCGACCTGAAGAAGCTCGACAAGTTCCACGAGTTTGCCGACCGGTACGGAACGAAGATCATCTTCATCTCTCGCTTCCTGCCGGTGATCCGGGGCGTGATCGGGCTCCCTGCCGGCGTCTCGCGGATGCGTAAGCGCTGGTTCGTCACCTACACCGCGGCGGGCTCCGCGATCTTCTGCTTCGGGCTGGTCTGGGTCGGGATGCTCTTCGGCAATCATCTCGACGCGATTGCGCCGCTGATGCACAAGTTCTCGCTCGGTTTCGGGCTGCTGCTGGCCGCGTTCGTCGTGATCTTCTTCGGACGGAGGGTGTTCGCGCCACGACAGGCGGGGTGAGACTCGAACGGACGCTCGCGCAGCTTCCCGACGCGCCGGGCGTGTACATGATGCTCGGCGAGGGCGAGCGAATTCTCTACATCGGCAAAGCCGTCTCGCTGCGCAACCGGGTCCGTTCGTATTTTCAGGAGAGCGCCGCGCATGCGCTCCGGACGCAGCGCATGGTCGAGCGCGTGCTGGACGTGCGGACGATCGTCGTCAACAACGAGATCGAAGCGCTGATCCTGGAAGCGAACTTGATCAAGCGGCATCAGCCGCCGTTCAACGTCCGCCTGCGCGACGACAAGCGCTATCCCTACCTCAAGGTGACGAACGAGCCGTACCCCCGGGTCGCGTTCACGCGGATGGTGCGCGACGACGGCGCGCGCTACTTCGGCCCGTATACGAACGCGCACGGCCTGCGCGAGCTGATCGATCTGATCCGGCTGGTTTTTCCGCTGCGCACGTGCCGCGAGCCGATCGACGGGAAGCGCGCCCGCCCTTGCCTGCAATATCACATCAAGCGCTGCATGGCGCCGTGCGTCGGCTATCAGAGCGAGGCGGAATACGACGGCCTCGTCGACGAGGTCGTGCTGTTCCTCGAAGGGCGCCAGGAGGCGCTGCTCGAGCGCCTGCAGCGCGAAATGGACGAGGCCGCCGAACAGTTGCACTACGAGACCGCGGCGCGCGTGCGGGACCGCATCGTCGCCGTGCGCCGCGTGACCGAGGCGCAGAAGGTCGTGTGGCGCTCGCGGATCGACATGGATTTGGTGGCCGCGGCGTACGCGCAGGGCCAAGCGTGCATGCAAGTCTTCCTGGTGCGCGGCGGAAAGTTGATCGGCCAGGAGCATTTCATCCTCGAAGGCACGGCCGATACGGAACCGGCGCAGCTTTTCGCCGAGTTCTTCAAGCAGTTCTACACTGCGCGCTCCGCGCTCGCGCCGGGCGGAGGATTTTCGCCGCTGGCGCTACGGGATGCCCGTTCGAACGAGGTGCCGGTCGCGCAGAGCGCGCGGGCGCTGGCGCGGCGCTCGGTCGCTTCGGCCGTCCTGCCGAAGGAGATTCTGGTGGAGGTTCTGCCCTCGGATCTCGCGCTGCTGGAAACGTGGCTCACCGGGGTCAAGGGGCAGCGCGTGCGGATCCTCCAGCCGCAGCGGGGCCCCCGCGCCGAATACATGCGGCTCGTCAAACAGAACGCGGAACTGAACCTGCGCGCGTTCCTCGCGCATCAGGAGGCGCAGGAGACCGCCTCGGCGCGCTCGCTGACGGAACTCGCGGCGGCGCTCGATCTGCCCGATGTTCCGCAGCGCATCGAGTGCTACGATATCTCGAACATCCAGGGGACGAACCCCGTCGCCTCGATGGTCGTCTTCGTGGGGGGGCGGGCGAAGAAGAGCGAGTACCGCCATTTCAAGATTCGGTACGACGCCGGCTCGAACGACTTTGCGATGATGCAGGAGACGCTGCGCCGGCGCTTGCGGTACCTGCGCCCGGACACGAACGCCCCGGGCGAATCCTCCGCCGAGAGCATCGCACCGGACGAGCGCGCGCTCGCTCGCGAGTTCGTGAAGAAGGAGCGCTTTCACAAGCGTCCGGATTTGCTGTTGATCGACGGCGGGAAGGGGCAGTTGAACGCGGTCGTCGAGGTGCTCGAAGAGCTGGACCTGTGGGGGATCCCGGTCGCCGGGCTCGCGAAGGAACACGAGTGGCTGTTCGTGCCGGGCCAGCCCGAACCGATCGTACTGCCGCCGGCGTCGCCGCCATTGCACTTGGTGATGCGCATCCGGGACGAGGCGCACCGCTTCGCCGTGGAGTTCCATCGCAAGCGGCGCGGGAAAGCGATGACGCGTTCGGCGCTCGATGCGCTCCCGGGGATCGGACCGACGCGCAAGAAGCGCCTGCTGACCGCGTTCGGCTCGCTCGCGGCGATCAAGCGGGCTGGGATCGATGAAATTGCGGCAGTCAAAGGTATGACGCCGGCGCTGGCCGCGAAGGTGAAATCGGCGCTCGAAGCGCCGTAGCGCGACGAAATCCCGTTTGCGCGGGTCACATGGAGCGGGGGCACAGCCCCCGGCTGGAGGTTCAATGCAGATCGTCATCAGTTTTCTGCTCAACGCGCTCGCGCTGTGGGGCGTGACGCTCCTCTATAGCGGCGTGCACGCGGATTCCACATTCGCCCTGCTCGTCGCGGCACTGGTCTTCGGCATCGTGAACGCCGTCGTGCGGCCGATCTTGCTGCTGTTCTCGCTGCCCTTCATCATCGTGACGTTGGGGCTGTTCATCTTCATCGTCAATGGGCTGACGTTCTGGCTCGTCGGGGCGCTCGTGCCGGGCTTCCACGTCGACGGGTTGTTGGCGGGGATCATCGGTTCCGTGTTGCTCGGCATCATCTCGTGGGTGATCAGCGCGATCGGCCTGCGCTCGGCTGCGGAGGCCTGATCGATCTTGAAACATCGCATCCTGGTTACGAACGACGACGGCGTTGAGAGCGAGGGCATCGTCGTGCTCGCGAGCGCGCTCGCTGCCCTCGGGGAGGTCACCGTCGTCGCACCGGAGCGCGATCGCAGCGGCGTCGGGCACGCGCTATCGGTTCACGAACCGGTCCGCGTGCATCAGCTCAAGGGGCGCGACGTGCGCACGTTTGCCTGTACCGGCACGCCGGCGGATTGCGTCGTGATCGGCTCGTTCGACCTCTGCGGCGGCCTGCCGTCGCTCGTGGTCAGCGGGATCAATCGCGGCGCGAACCTCGGCGACGACGTGAATTATTCGGGGACCGTCGCCGCGGCAATCGAGGGCGCGCTCGTCGGCGTTCCGTCGATCGCGATCTCGCTTGCAGCGACCTGGCCGGAACACAGCCGCGAGCATCACTGGCAGAGTGCACTGGACAGCGCGTTGCAGATTGCGAGCGATATCCTGCGCGATGGGCTTGCTCCGCGCACGTACCTGAACGTGAACGTGCCGAACCACGCCCCGAACGAGCTGCAGGGCGTGCGCTGGACGCGGCAGGGGCGCAAGAAGTACGGCGACCGGCTCGACCCCCGCCGCGATCCGCGCGGCGGGGCATATTACTGGATCTGGGGCTCGTTCGATCCTTCGCAGATCGAAGAGGGGACCGACCTCGCCGCAATCCGCGACCGCTACGTGAGCGTCACGCCGATGTCGGTCGACCGTACGGACCTGGGCGCGCTCAAGGCGGCATCGCAAGCGCCGGTCGGGTAAGGCGGCTGCTTGCCCCGTGTGAAATGCGAGCCTTTTCGCGCTGCGAAAAGGCTCGCAACGCGCATGCTTTGCGCACCTGACGGATTGCGGCCCTGAACCGCGAAGAACGCTCGTCCGCCGGCCGTACGAACCACCACCGCTCCCTTTGACTCGACTTCAGCAGTCCGGAGGTACGCGTGGCTCAAGCTATTCGAGTGCTCGTTGCAAAGGTCGGCCTGGACGGCCACGATCGTGGGGCACGGGTCGTCGCGCGGACCCTGCGCGACGCCGGAATGGACGTGATCTATTCCGGCCTTCACCGCACGCCCGAGGAAGTCGTCAACGCCGCCGTGCAGGAAGACGTCGACGTTCTGGGCGTCAGCCTGCTCTCGGGCGTGCAGATGACGGTCTTTCCGAAGATCTTCAAGTTACTCGAGGAGAAGGGCGTCAAGGACCTGATCGTCGTCGCGGGCGGCGTCATGCCCGACGAGGATGCCGCGGCGCTCAAGAAGCTGGGCGTGCACGAAGTGATGCTGCAGGACACGCCCCCGGCCGCGATCGTGGCGACGCTGACGAGACTGGTGAACGAACGTGGCCCGCGTTAACCCCGCGACGCGCTCACTGGAGTGTTGGTCCTTTCCGCCGGCCTACGACGACGAGTATTTCCCGGCGGCACAGAGCCGGTATTGGTTTCGCGAACGAGAGACGATGCCGCCGGGCGAGCGCGAACGCGCGATCTTGCAGCGCCTACAGGCCGTCTGCCGTTACGCGTACGAGCACGCGCCGTTCTACCGCCGCAAATGGGACGAGGCCGGCTTCCATCCCGACCATTTGCATTCGCTGGAGGATTTCGAAGACAAGGTCCCGGTCATCACCAAGAAGGACCTGCGGGAATCGCAAGCGGCGTCGCCCCCGTTCGGCGATTATCTCTGCGTCCCGGAGAGCGAGATCTTCCACGTTCACGGGACGAGCGGCACGACCGGGCGGCCGACCGCGTTCGCGATCGGGCGCAACGATTGGAATGCGATCGCGAACGCGCACGCGCGCATCATGTGGGCGATGGGCATGCGTCCGGGCGACATGATCTGCTACGGCTCGATCTTCAGCCTGTACATGGGCAGCTGGGGCGGGCTCGCGGGCGCGGAACGGCTGCATGCCAAGGCGTTCCCGTTCGGCGCCGGCGCGCCGGGGATGACGGCGCGTTGCGCGCAGTGGCTGCATACGATGCGCCCCGCCGGATTTTACGGCACGCCGACCTATGCGATCCATCTCGCGCAGACGGCCCTCGCCGAGGGGCTCGATCCGCGCGATTTCGGCCTGAAGTATATGTACTTTTCCGGCGAGCCGGGCGCTTCGATTCCGGGCGTGCGCAATCGTATCGAGGAGTTGTTCGGCGCGAAAGTGTTCGATTCGGGGTCGATGGCCGAGATGTCGCCGTGGATGAACGTCGCGGGATCCGCCGAGACGGAAGGGATGCTCTGCTGGCAAGACATCGTCTACACCGAAGTCTGCGACCCGGCCTCGATGCGGCGCGTGCCGTACGGCCGGCGCGGCACGCCGGTCTACACGCATCTCGAACGCACCTCGCAGCCGATGATCCGGCTCGCCTCGGGCGATCTGACGCTTTGGGTTGACGATCCCAACCCGTGCGGGCGGACGTATCCGCGCCTGCCGCAGGGCATTTTCGGCCGCATCGACGACATGTTCACGATCCGCGGCGAGAACGTCTATCCCAGCGAAATCGACGCTTCCCTCAACGAGACGCCCGGTTACGGCGGCGAGCATCAGATCGTGATCACGCGCGAGGGAGCGATGGACGAACTGCTGCTGCGCGTCGAGTGCGAACTGGAGGGCGACGCGGCGCGGGAAGCGTTCCGGCAAGACGTCTCCCACCGCATTCACAAGATGCTCGGGCTGCGGACGAAGGCGGAGATCGTCGCGCAGGGGACCTTGCCGCGGACCGATTTCAAGGCTCGCCGCGTGATCGACGATCGCGACGTCTTCCGCGACATGAACGCGCAGATCCAGGCGGAGCGTGGTGAATGAGCGGCTACGTTCCCTCGCGTGAATTGGTCGAACGGGTCGCGGCCGGGGAGATTCCGGCGATCGCGCGCATGATCTCGCGCGCGGAAGCCGGGATGCCGGAGGCGCGCGAGGCGCTCGCGGATATCTATCAACGAGCCGGCCGCGCGCACGTGATCGGCCTCACGGGCGTGCCGGGGAGCGGCAAATCGACGATGGTCGCGTCGCTCGCGGCACGCTTGCGGGCCGCGGGTTCGAAGGTCGGCATCGTCGCGATCGATCCGTCGAGCCCGTATTCCGGCGGCTCGATCCTCGGCGATCGCATTCGGATGACGGACTTGGGCAACGACCCGGGCGTCTTCATCCGCAGTATGGCGACGCGCGGCGCGATGGGCGGAATGGCGCGTGCCACGATGGACGCCGTGGACATCCTCGACGTCGCCGGCTTCGATGCGATCGTGATCGAAACGGTCGGCGTCGGTCAGGACGAAGTCGAAATTGCGAAAGCGGCGGACACCACCGTGGTCGTGTCCGCGCCGGGCCTGGGCGATGAGATTCAGGCGATCAAGGCCGGGATGCTCGAGATCGCGGACATCCACGTCGTCTCCAAGTGCGATCGCAGCGACGCCCAGCGCACGCTGACGGACCTCAAGCAAATGTTGACGCTCGGGGTGAAACTGGGAGATCGCTCCGAGTGGCAGGTGCCCGTCGTCGGCATCAGCTCGTACGAGCGGACCGGCTTCGACGAGTTGCTGAACGCGCTCGAACGGCATCGGGAGATCGCCCTGAACACGGAGGCAGGGCGCCGGCGCCGGGTTGCCATCGCGGGTTTCAGGCTGACGAAGACGGCGGAAAATCTCTTGATGGAACGCTTCGCCCGTGCCAGCGCGCCGCTGACGCTCGACTACGCCCAACGGCTCGTGCGCCACGAGGGCGACCCGTACTCGCTCGCCGGGGAACTCGTCACCGCTTCGTTCGGAAAGGAACCAGCATGAAAGAGACCGTCGGAAGACCCGCCATCGACCCGAAGGCCGTCGCGGAGCTGCGCGAGGAAGAGCGTGACTGGGAAGCGACGGAGGTCGCGCAGTTCCTCAAGAAGCAGGCGGAGCGCAAGCCCGCCTTCCTGACGCTCGGCGACTTTCCGGTCAAGCGCACGTACACGGCCGCCGACATCGCCGACACGCCGCTCGAGGACATCGGTCTGCCCGGCCGGTATCCGTTCACGCGCGGCCCGTACCCGACGATGTACCGCTCGCGCTACTGGACGATGCGCCAGATCGCCGGTTTCGGCACCGGCGAAGACACGAACAAGCGCTTCAAGTTCCTGATCGCTCAGGGCCAGACCGGCATATCGACAGATTTCGACATGCCGACGCTGATGGGATACGATTCCGATCATCCGATGAGCGAAGGTGAAGTCGGGCGCGAGGGCGTCGCGATCGACACGCTCGCGGATATGGAGGCACTCTTCGCCGACATCGACCTCGAGAAGATCTCCGTTTCGATGACGATCAATCCCTCGGCGTGGATCCTGCTCGCGATGTACATCGTGCTCGCGCAGCAGCGCGGCTACGACCTGCACAAGCTCTCCGGAACGATTCAAGCGGATATCCTCAAAGAGTACATGGCGCAGAAGGAATACGTCTTCCCGATCGAACCATCGGTCCGGATCGTGCGCGACTGCATCACGTATTGCGCGAAGCACATGAAACGCTACAACCCCGTCAACATCTCGGGATATCACATCTCCGAGGCGGGATCATCGCCGCTGCAAGAGGCGGCGTTCACCCTGGCCAACCTGATCGCCTACGTCGATGAAGTGTGCAAGACCGGGATGGACGTGGATGAGTTCGCGCCGCGGCTCTCGTTTTTCTTCGTCTGCCAGGCCGACTTCTTCGAAGAAGTCGCGAAGTTTCGCGCGCTGCGGCGCTGCTACGCGAAGATCATGCGCGAGCGTTTCGGAGCGAAGAATCCGGAATCGATGCGGCTGCGCTTCCACTGTCAGACCGCGGCGGCCTCGCTCACCAAGCCGCAATACATGGTGAACGTGATGCGCACGACGCTGCAGGCGCTCGCGGCGGTCCTCGGCGGCTGCCAATCGCTGCACACGAACGGTTATGATGAAGCGTTCGCGATTCCGACCGAGGACGCGATGCGCCTGGCGCTGCGGACTCAGCAAGTCATTGCCGAGGAGAGCAACGTCACGCAAACGATCGATCCGCTCGGCGGCTCCTACTTCGTCGAGGCGCTGACGACCGAGTACGAGAAGGCGATCTTCGAGGTCCTCAAGGATGTCGACGCGCGCGGCGGCACGATCAAGCTGATCAAGGAAGGCTGGTTCCAGCAACAGATCGCTGATTTCGCGTACGAGACCGCGCTGCGCAAGCAGTCCGGAGAGAAGCCGGTGATCGGCGTCAACACGCTGGTCGACGACACGCCGGATCCGAAGATCGAGACCCATCCCTACGACCAGACGACTGCCGCCCGGCAGATCGCGCGCACGCAGCGCGTGCGGCGCGAGCGCGATGCCGCGAAATTCGACGCGCTGATCGGGCAGTTGATCTCGGTCGCGAAGGATGATTCCCAGAACATCATGCCGATCACGATCGAGCTCGTACGGGCCGGCGCGACGATGGGGGACATCATCGAGACGCTGAAGACCGTCTGGGGAACCTATCGCGAGACGCCGGTGTACTAGCCGAGCCGCTCGCGGCCGCGCCCTACGATCGCCTGCATTTCGCGGCCAGGTTGATCCCGGGCGGGCTCCCGGAACCGTTGCGCTTCGTTTCCTGGGAAGCTGCGCCTTGCGAAGCTCGGATGCTGGCCGATTTCCTCACTCGTGCCGATACAAGGTTCGTCGTATTTGCGAAGGAAGCTCTTGCATGTTCCGCTGGACCCGAGGACGGGACAACGCCGCCAAACAACTCCTGAGTCGCTTCGCCAACTATAACGCCAAGCTGATTGCTCGAGCGCAGGATCCCGAGACTCGCGGGCATCCCTTGCATCAGCACGGGGTCACTTTGCGGCTACTGGAGCCGCTGGCGAAGATTGGCCCCGGCGACAGTTGGCTCGGCGGGGCTCCGCGCCTTCCGGACCCGTTTGATTGGCCGCAGATCGAGGGGCAGCCGCTTCATTTTCTGGGCCAGATCGCCTGTTCGGCGTTACCGGCCGAAATCTGGGGCGGCCTCGGTCCGCGCAGCGGGTATCTTGCGTTTTTCGCCGGCGTCGCCGGCTCGATCCGCGCGAGCGTCATCCACTCGAACGAACTCGGGCCGGAGCGCCGGGCGCCCGCCGCCTGGCCCGACGACTTCCTGTCGTACGACGGCCGACAGAAGAGATTTCGGGAACTCTACGACCGGATGCCGTCCTGGCGATTGGAGATCGCGCCGCAAACGGCAGATGATGAAGATCGCAAGAGATCGCTTCTCGCAAACGGCGCGGCCTCGCCCAACGTCGACTTTCAACGCGCGGAATTTCAGCCTCATGACTGGCGCACGCTGATCTTGATGTTGGAGTGCGCCGACGAGGCGGCGCGACTGAGCGTCCAGTCGAACAAGAAATCCCTGGAAGACACTGAGGCTCGAACGCTCGTTCCGAAGCTTGACCTTGCGCTTCGGGAACGCATTGCCGCCGAAGCGCTCGCAATGCGCTCGCAGATCGCCGAGCTCGCCGCCCGGACTCCCTACGAACCGGACCTTTGGCGTCCCTTCGCTGAACAGGCGTCGGCTTGGCGAAAGGCTCTGACGGCGGACCAATTGCGGGTCGACCGTAACCTGTTCACGCATTACCAGACGCTTCGCAGCGCCGCTGACGAGTTGCTACAAGTATGCGCGAGCCGGTTGGCCTCCACTCCGAAACTCGCCGGCGAATTGGAGAGCGTTCGCGACCGCGCGGCGCGCAGCGGTCTAGGCGATCCGGAATTGCGGGCGCTGTTACAGGAAACGCAAAGGGAAGAAGGACCGGCAGTCCTGATCTGGCATCGCTTTTCGGAAAAGTTCCCGGCCTATTGGCGGCGCGCCGTTGCGGAGATTGAAGAACTTTACGGCGCCGTCGTGGATGCTGAACTCCTCCTGCGGCCGGTCGAGTGGAGAACGTACGCCGATGGCAAGCCGCGTCCGCCATGGGGGAGTTTCTCGCATTTTCAGAATTCCTACCCGAGCTCTTGGCCGGAGGCGGTCAGTCTTGTCGAACGCTATGTTGAGAACGCGCAGAGTGCCGTTGACCGCGTTCGTGGTTCGGATTTGCAACAGGCGGAGCAGCGCGCAAGGCTGCGCGACCTACTTCACAAATCGGAAGCGCGCGCCGAGGCGCTGGCGGTCGCGCTTTCAAGGGCGGAAGCCGCGGCGAAGGCGGAGCCTTTCGAGCACGCGCTATGGGCGCCTGAATTCGCGCTGGCGGAAGCGGATGAGGGGACGGAATTCTGGACTCCGCTTTACGAAAGTCTGCGCTATCGACTGACGGCCTTCGCTTACGGCCACGATTTTGCCGCTCTGCCCGCCGCCGTCAAATCCCATTTCGAGGCGCGCTGGGCGAACGATCGCAATTACGAAGTCGCCGGGATGGGCGGCTTGCCGGCCGGCTGGTCCTACGACGTCCTGGAAAACGCCGGCGATCGTGTGATGCTGCTCGAACTGCCCACAAGTCAAATGATTGGATGGCAATGGGGCGACGTCAATAGGCTCGTGATCCATCTGTCCGTCAAAGATCTAGAGAAAGGACGATTCGGAAATGCGCGCGCCGAGATAAGCAACTGAGGTATCGCCTAGACGTGCGAAAATGGCGGCCGCACCGTACAACCGCTCGAGTTCTTCCGCAGTCGTTATGCGTTGTCGTCCGAGGCCGCCGCATCGTTAGCCGGCGGCGGTAGGCTGAGAATCGCTTCGACGCGGCGGATGCGGGCCTCGTGCTCCGCATCGACCGGGCCGATCGCATTCTCCAGGCGCCGTACGGCGTGCATCGTCGCGATCCTGTGCTCGTCGTCGCGCAACAGGAAGGGCAGCGTTTCGAGCGCCCGTTCCTCGTCGAGCCGCACGAGGAAGGTTTGCTCGCGGACCGCGTCTTTGAACTGCACGAGCGTTTCGCGCGCGCCTTCGTGGAGTTCGTCGTGGATTTGCTTGAGCGCGCGGAAACCGCGCTCTTCGGCCGCGGGTTGCCCCTTGTGGATGTAGGCGCAGATGCGGACGAACGCTTCGAGCGTGCCGCCCTCGAGATCGCGTGCCTTCAGCGCCTCGATCCGTTCGGCCATGCGCGCACGCCGCTCGGCTTCGTCGCGACGTTCCGCCTCCGCGCTGCGATCGGCGGCCGATTCGCGGCCGACGCCGAACGCGAGCTGCACGAACGGGTTGCCGTAGAGCGATTTGAACAACCACTCTTGCCGCTGGTCGCGAAGGTCGCGGTAGAGGTCGAGCCACGCGACGATTCCGTCGGACATCGTCTGTTCGAGCGCAACGAAGACGTTGTCCGCGTCGACCGGGCGGCGGTGCTTGCGCACGTCGTCGGCGATGAGCTCGACGGAGGTCATCGCCGGGTTGATCCGGTCGGAAAAGATGTACTGGCGCACGCGCCCGGGATGCAGGTTGCGCGTGAGGTCCGCGGTCGTCTCGTTCGTCCACATGCGGATCCACGGCGAGGCGAAGTTCCGATACAGCGACTCGTTGAACTCCGAGACGCGCGCCGCGGTCTCGAACAGCTTCTCGTCCTTGAGGACCCCGCCCATCTTTCGGATATCGTCGAGCTTGCGCTCCTCGAACGTGACGCGATAGCGGTGCGCGATCAGTTCGTCGTCGGGATGGCCGGCTTCGCGATCGCGGATCGTCATCTCGTACAGGCCGGGCGGCAGCATCTCGACCATCTCGAGCGTGCGGATCACCTCCGCATGTTCCTTGCGCGCAACTTCGCCCGAGACGAAGATCCCGAGATGCCCGATCGTATCGTGCAGCATGTAGATGATCGTCTGCTCGTTCGCCAGGATGTCGTCGTCGGTCGGATAGACGTCGAGGATCCAGTGGAGTGCTTGATAGGGCGGCGTGATGTTGTCGCCCCACGAACAGAAGACGACGATCGGCGAACGGATATTCCGCAGGTCGACGGGATCTTCACCGGGGTTCTGAGTGAGCTTCCCTTGCGCGAGCTTGTTGCCGACGAAGAGCTCGTTCGCGATGAAGCGCATCTCCTCGGTGTTGACGAAGAAGAAGCCGCCCCACCACCGTTCGAACTGCAGGTAGCGCTCGGCCTCGGTATCGATCTTGCGGAACAGGTTGTAGGTCTTGCTCCACAGCGTATTGGCGGGATTGAGATTCTCGAAATTCGCGACCAGGTTCGCGCCGTCGAAGCGGCCGTTCCCGAGGTCGCCGGCCAGCGTGGCGAGCCACGTCCCGCCCGTGAGGCCTCCGGAAAAGCGCAGCGGACCGTCGCCGTCGACGCCGGCCCAGTAAGAGAGCGGGGCGCCCGCCAAGACGATCGGGCCGAAGACTTCGGGCGCGCCTGCGCACAGGATCGCGACGGCCCAGCCGGCCTGGCAATTCCCGATCACGACCGGCTTGTTGGCATCGGGATGGAGCTCGCGCACCTTGCGCATGAAGACCGTCTCGACGTGGTGGACGTCGGCGATCGTCTGCCCCTTGACCGGTTCGGGATAGAAGGTCAGGAAATAACAAGGGTGCCCGGCTCGCAGCGCCATCCCGATCTGGCTGTCCTCTTTGAAGCCGCCCACGCCGGGGCCGTGGCCCGCGCGCGGATCGACGATGACGTACGGCCGCTTCTTGGGGTCGGTCACCACGCCGGCGCGCGGCTTGATTCGGAGTAACGCGTAGTTGGCCGGGCGGTCGAGATTTCTACCATCGAGGACCGTCTCGTAATCGAAAGTCAAGAGCGCGGGCTTCCCCTGCTCCTCGTGGTCGATCTTGGCGTTTCCGCGTTTGCGCAGCACGTCAAGGACGAGCCACGTTCTCTGAGTCCGGTCGTACCAATAATCCCAGGCTTGGCCGGCCAGCCACGTCGAGGCGATCAACGGGGAAAGCGCGCTCAAGCGTGCATCGTCCCCCGGTGCCGTCTCGTTGCTCTTGGATGCGGCACCGTTGCGCTTGGCCAATGCGCCGTTGCTCGTAGCCGCGGTGCCGTTGCCGCCGGGTGCGGCGCCGTGAGTCGCCGTCGTCGCCGAACCGAGGACCGCGTCCGACCAGAGACTCCACATCCGCCACGCGAGACTGGGAAGGTACATGCTGGCCCTCCGCCTTTAGGCAGGCCCCAAATGAAGAACGCGCCCTCTCGGGCGGCTTCGTACGGTCGAAGAACCGCGGGAGGTCGCTTATACGCTGGACCTGCCCTTTCAGCCTGCTCTGCTCCCCCGTCACCTTGAGCCTGCCGAGGGGGAGCCTGTCGAAGGGGTTCGCATCCGGCGCACGGGCGGCTGTGTTATGATGGGGTGCCGGGCGGTGTGCCCGGTCTCCACGCGGGGCTGAGTAGCTTCGACGAATCGATCCGTGGTTAACGTAAGCAGGCGGAGTTGCGAGCCCTCCTAAAACGATCGCACGCGTTTACACGCGAACAACGAATACGCTCTGGCTGCCTAATCTAGGTTAGCCACGGTATGCGGGGAGTCGCCGGAACCACCCCGCCATCCGTCATTAAGTTCGGCTAGGATGAGGAACCCGTTCCGAGAGTCATCCGAAATCAAAGGGACTGCCGCCGACGGTATTCCGGTTTCGAGAAGACCGCCGGCCTAAGACAAACTCGAAACTGAGCCTGGAGAAAACGTTAGTCCGGCCTTTCGGACTCGGGGGGCGGTTCCCCGACAGCTCCACCACTGTTGCAAAGGCACGATCGTCCCGGCGGTCGTGCCTTTTGCACGCGCTCAGCGCGACAGAGGCTCCGTGTCGGGCACACTAGTCGGCCGTATAAGGCGCGGAGGTGCGCCGTCGGCGCATCGAGAGGCTCGGGAGGGCGGTCCTTGAACTATCCCGGGACGATGTCCGCGCTCACCGCTTCGCGGCCGCTCCGCTTCACCGTCGAGGACTACATGGCTCTGAACGCGCCGGGCCATACGGAACTCATCGACGGAGTGATTTACGAAGTGTCGCCCAGCAAGCCGCCCCACGTCTATGCCATACGGAAGCTCGAGGACTACTTAAGGTTCGGGCTCGATCGCGACGTCTATGCGATTCAGGGGCAAGGCCCTATCGCCGTCGCCGGTTGGAAGGGCCCCCACGCGCCGGAAATCGACGTTGCCGTCATACGCAATCGGTGGTATGCCACAACGCCTGACGCGACGGACACGTTGGCGGCAATCGAGGTTTCCGACGCGACGTACGTCGACGATCGCAACGTCAAGATTCCACTCTACGAGGCGGCTGGAATCCCGGCGTGGATTGTCAACATCCCCGCTCGCCAAGTCGAGTCATTCGGCGCCGATCGCCGGATCTACCGCGACGGCGAGACCTTCGAGATCCTCGGCGTCCCGATCCCGGTCTCCGAGCTCTTCGAACCACTGCCCGGATAGGCGATTTCCTCAGGGCGCCCAACCCGCCGGCCACTCGACCGCGATCGCGGCATCGTAGAGAACGCCCATTTCGTCTCGCGTGAGGATCGGCGAGGCGAAGCCGAATGGAAGGTTGAGCTTCGAGCGTCGCGCATGTGCGGCCGTCAACTTGTCGAGAAAGGCGGGGTCCGGCAAAGTATCGGACTTGGACATATTGCACGCCCCGCACGCGAGTACGAGATCCCATGGCGGGTCCGAGAGCAGAAAGCTCCACGGAATGACGTGATCGACGTGGATCGGCGAGGCGGAGCGGAGGTCTCGTTCGCAGTAGAAGCAGTACGTGCCGTCGACTTGCTGTAGGATCTTCAGGTATTTCGCAAGCGAACCGCGCTGGGCCCCATCGCGCTCGACCTTCTCGATGACGAGCGGAGCGAGAAGATTGACCTTCTCCAGATAACGAGCCCACCAGAGATTCGCCATCGCCTCCAGCGCGCTTCCGTTCTCGCTTAGGAATATCAGCGCACCGCTCGACAAGCCGATCGCGTCGTCCCCCGGAGACCAATCAAAGAGCGGCAGCATCGCGTCAGGTTTGCTGCGATGGAACGCCGCCAGGACGTTGATCCGTAGAATGCGCGCCATCTCTCGCTCCAGCGCCTGACGTTCCTCCGGCGGCAGATCGGTGAGCCTTCGCGCTTGGTGAACTTTGCTTGCACGCCGAATCGCATGCACGACTTCGGGCTCTCTGACGAGCGTCGCAGCCTGGCGCAAGCGGAATACAACGGTCTGAACCCAGTACAGCTTCAGAAACTCGGCGCCGATCCGCTCGAGCGAAATCCGCGGTGAAGGCGCGACTCGGACGATTCGCACGAGGGCCTTCAGCAGAGCCGGCTTGTAGGTCGTCGACATCGATGCGTGGCGCGCCAGGGCGACGACGTGCCCGACGGCGTATCCTGAAGTTCGATCCGGCACGCTGCTATCTGCTTCGCACTCACCGGCGCTGCCTTCAATTGCCTGCGGCCGGGCGCGATGACGGGCGGCTGCAATCCGAGCCCAGACCCGCGGCATGCGGGCGACGCTTTTCGGACGGGCGCGGTTTAGAATACTCCTGACTCGTTGTGAGACTTCACGGGAGTTCAATCGCAGGGATCCGTCGATGCTCTGCTCGGCCGCGTACGCCGTCAGCTCGCTCGTTGTAGCGGCGGCGCAGGTCGTGCCGTGCCGATCCAGCCGGCGGGCTCATCCCAGCGCAAGCCGCCCGTGTTGCCGCCGATCCGATCGGGATATCACTGAACAAAGGAGCGCAACATGGGTGTCCTCGCGGGCCTTTCCGACGTTATCGATGCGAACGCCGCATCGCTGCGAAGGCCGGGCGTTCTCGCCGTGCGTCCGGGATTCGTTGCCGGCAAACACGGCTGGCCGACGAAGACGCCGGCGATCGTCGTCGTCAAAGCGAGGGGTGCGCACAAGCCCGCGGTCCCCGACCACATCGCCGGTGTCCCCGTGCAGATCCGCGAGGCGGATCCGCTCGAGCAATTCGCCGCGGATAGGCCTGGAGAGTACGCCGCGCTCGTGCTCACACGGCCCGAAGCACGTCTCGACGCCTTCGCGCGGCCGGGGAGTTTCGAGGCGTCCATCCCTCATGCTCTGGCGGCAAAACCGCAGCTTCCCTATGAGCCCCCCGCGGGAGTCTCGCTCGAGCCGGCCACGGGGACGTTTGCCTTTACCGTGCACGCGAGCCCGGATGCGGGCTGGCCGGTGCTTGAGGCGTTCCTCGCCGGAACGCAACACGAACTCGTCGTCGGCATGTACGACTTCACGTCCAAGCACATCCTCGACGCCGTCGATGCGGCGCTCGGGGGGAAAAAGCTCACCATCACGCTCGATGACCCCGCCCCGAACCCGACTCGCGACCAACTCGATAGCGAAACGCTCAAGAGCTTGCGGGACGATCTGGGCGACGATCTCGATGCCGCGTGGGCGCTCGACCGCATGAATTCCAAGGTGTTGGAATGGGTGTTTCCGAGCGCGTACCACATCAAGGTCGCCGTGCGCGACGGGGACACGGTCTGGCTTTCGAGCGGAAACTGGAACAACTCGAACCAACCCGACTTCGATCCGATCGGCGACCCTCAGCCGACCGATCAGGAGACCGCGCGCAAGAGCGATCGGGATTGGCACGTGGTCATCGAAGACGGTGGCCTGGCCGGCCAGTTCCGCGCGTACCTTCTGAACGATTACGACGTCGCTCGGCGCGTGGCGCTGGAAGGGAACGCTCCCATCCCCGCCGCTGCGACGCCGCAGCCCGAGATGCCCGACCTGTTCGCCCGCCGGGCCGTCGAATTCACGTTCCACCCTCCGCAGCGCATCGCCGGCGAGCAATCGACGATCACACCGTTGCTCACGCCCGACCCCGGTGTGTATCGCGATGCCATGCTGGCCTTGATCGAGAGCGTCGAGACCTCGCTCTATATCCAGCTCCAATACATTCATCCTTCGAACAACACCGCCGCCGATCAGAACTTCAATGACTTGATCGATGCGGTGGCGGCCAAGATCGACGACGGCAAAGACGTCCGCATCATCTTGAGCGAGTGGCAAGTGCCGGGCGGCTGGCTCGACCGGCTCCAAGAGGCGGGGATCGCGCTCGAGAACGTGAGAATTCAGCAGGGCGTGCACAACAAGGGATTTGTCATCGACCGAAAGATCGTTGCGCTCGGAAGCCAGAACTGGTCGGGCGACGGCGTGTTGCGCAACCGCGACGCGACCGTCATCATCGATAATGCGACGGCGGCTGAATATTTTACGACGATCTTCCTGCACGATTGGGAGAAGCTCGCCAGCCAGCGGACCTAACCCGAGCGCTCGGAACGTTCCCGCCCCTCGCGAGGTCCGATGGTGGAGGGGGCAAGCGCTAGCAAGCCTCTGCAGCGCTTCAAGCTGGAGGTTGAGATGGAGGCCGAAGACGGCGTTCGCGCGGCATCGGAAAGCTTCTACGCGGGACTAAACCGCATGCTCGCCGGTGATGCGGGATCGCTTGGGTCGATCTGGTCGCACGGCACGGCCGCCACGACGATGCACCCGATCGGCGGCCGGGAGATCGGCTGGGACCAGGTCAAGAACTCGTTCGAACAAGTGGCGCGGCTCGCCCAGGGCGGCCACGTCGCTCTGGCAGATCGATTCATACAAGTTGCGGGCGATACCGCCTACGAGCTCGGGGTCGAGCGAGGAGAACTGACGCTTGCCGGGCAGCAGATCGCTATCGATTCGCGGGTCACGAACATCTATCGGCGGGAAGGCGGCGCCTGGAAGATCGTCCATCATCACACGGATATCGCGCAGGCCATGCTCGACGCGGTGAGCCGGCTGAGCAAAGTGTAGCGAGCTTCAACGTGCTAACGGGCGGTTTGGCCGTCAAGGACGCTTGAGCGCCTCGAGCTCATCGAGCGTGCGCGGCCAATCCGCCTTCAAGAGTCGCGATAAGCTTCGGTCGGAAAGCACCTTGCCGCCCGTCTGACAATGCGCGCAGTAGTTTGTCTCGTTGTCTGCGTAGCGAATCCGTTGGACGGGCCTGCCGCACACCGGGCACGGCTTTCCGAAGCGTCCGTGCACGGCCATATCCTCACGAAACGCGGTCACTCGCTCGGGAAATCCTTCGTCGGCTTCCGCGCGCAGCCGGTCGATCCAACGTTGCAGCGTCGCGCGCGTCGCGGCGAACAGGCGCTGCCACTCGTCCGGCTCGAGTTTGTGCGTAAGCGCGATCGGTGAAAGCCGCGCGGCGTGGAGGATCTCGTCTGAATAGGCGTTGCCGATGCCGTCAACGATGCGCGGGTCGGTCAGGGCGCGTTTGAGCGTGCGGTTCTCGGCGGCGAGCGCGCGCCGGAAACCGTCGAGATCGCAGGCGAAGACATCGATCCCGCCGGGGTCGCTCGAGCGCAGAGCCTCCCCGCCGCGAAGGACGTGGAGCGAGGCGCGGCGCTTGGTGCCCGCTTCCGTCAACACGAGAGTCCCGTCGACAAAGTCGAGCGCTGCGAGAGCGTTGCGGCCCGCGAGCTTCGCGGCCGGAGGCCGCCAATGCAGCCGGCCGGCGATCATGAGGTGGATGACCAGCCACAGATCGCCATCGAGGCCGAGCGCGATGCGCTTGCCGATGCGGCGAAGTTCGCGGACGGTGCGGCCTTCCAACGCGGCGAGCGGCGGGTCGGCGGTGCGCAAGACGGACACGCTTGCGACGCGCACGCGCTCGAGCGTCCGGCCGCGGACACGCGGCTCGAGGGCGCTGAGGTAGGCGGCAACGTCCGGAAGCTCCGGCATCGGATGTTGGTTCTGCCCGCGCCCTCTCCGGCCTACGCACGATGACAACCGGATGCACGCGCCTTCGCGATGGCCGGCACGCGATCGAAAACGACCTTCGTGTCGCCGCCGCGAGAATACACGGTCCCCTGTAGCGTGGAGCTCCCAATAGCCAGGCGAGTCTGGACGCGAAGTCCGGCCCCGATACGACAGGTTCGCGCCGCCGCCGGGGAAAGAGTCCGCGGATATGACCGATGCGGAGCTAGCGGCGCTGCGCGCCTCGTGCGCGCGCCAGGTGACCCACCACAAGCCGCGCGATGCGCGCACGTCGCTGCTCGCGCTCGGCGAGGACACGCCCGAGGGGCTCGAACTCGACAAGTACGGCGCGGCCGACTGGCTCGCGGCCTTCGAGGAGGCCGTCGCGCGCGAGCTCGGCAAGCCGGCGGCGGTCTTTCTGCCGACCGGTACGCTTGCTCAGCAGATCGCGCTGCGCATCTGGTGCGACCGGAGCGGCCGGAACACCGTCGCCTTTCACCCAACGTGCCATCTGGAGATCCACGAGTCGCGCGGCTATGCGATGTTGCACGGCTTGCGGGCGCTGCTCGCCGGCGCGCCGTCGCGCTTGATGACGGTGGAGGACCTGCGCGCAATCGCGGATCCGCTCGGAGCATTGCTGATCGAGTTGCCGCAGCGCGAGATCGGCGCGCAGCTCCCGTCCTGGGACGACCTCGTCGCGCTCCGAGATGCGGCTCGCGCGAGCGGGGCGAAGCTTCATCTCGATGGTGCGCGTCTGTGGGAAGCCGCACCATTCTACGAGCGATCGCACGCGGAAATCGCGACGCTCTTCGATAGCGTGTACGTCTCGTTCTACAAGGGCCTCGGCGCGCTTGCAGGTGCAGTGCTCGCCGGCGACGGCGACTTCGTCGCGCAGGCGCGGGTTTGGCAGCATCGCCAAGGCGGGCGGCCGGTGACGCTTGCGCCGTACGCGCTTTCCGCGCGCCTCGGCTTCGAGCGAAACCTCGGCAAGATGCGCGCGTATCGCGACCGAGCCGTGGAGGTCGCCGCCGCGCTGGCGAAGCTCGACGGCGTCGAGATCGTCCCCGATCCGCCGCAGACCAACACGTTCCACGCTTTTCTGAGCGGGAACGGCACCGCGCTCGAGGCTCGAGCGCATGATTACGCGCGCGAAACCGGCACGTTCGTTTTCGGCCGTTTGGCCCCGACGCCGCTACCCACGTTGTGGAAGTGGGAGTTCGTCGCGGGAGATGCAACGCTGGAACTCGATGTCGCGCAGATCGCCCGGGCGGTCGCGGACGTGCTGGCCGTCCGTTGCCGCGAGGACCTGCTGCGAAGCGGACTCTAGGCTTTCGCGCGCTCAGGAGACGCCCAGCGCCGTCGCCGGCGCCGAACGTGGCATGGAGTGCGCCTCGAGGACGCCGCTCTCCAAGTTATATGTGCCGCCCCGCGCAACGAGAGCGTACGCAGCGGCCGCATCGAGCGGCCGCGAGAAGAAGTAGCCCTGGACGTTCGTACACCCAATCGCCCGTAATTCGCCGAGCTGCTCCGCGGTCTCGGCACCTTCCGCGGTGATGTGTTTGCCGAGCGTGCGAGCCAATGCGATGATCGCTCGCACGATCTGCGGGTTGGCAATGCCCGAGCCGGGTCTCCCGCTGACGAACGAGCTGTCGATCTTGACGGTATCGATCGGCAAGCGTTGGAGATAGCTCAGCGACGAATATCCGGTTCCGAAGTCATCCAGATGCATCGCAACCCCCAGCGAGCGCAGTTGCCGCAACGTGATCTCCGTTGCCTCCGCGTAATCCAACAGCGTGCTCTCCGTGATCTCGAGGTTGAGGTTCGCAGGCCGTAAACCTGTTGCGGCGAGCACGCGCGAAACTTCTCCCCTGAAGCGATTCATATCGAATGCCGCGGAGGCAAGTTGCTGTGCTGCGACGTTGACGCTGACGCTGATCGGAGAGTGCCGCGGCTCGAGATCCTGCCAGCGGCGTGCTTGGCGGCAGGCCTCTCCCAATACCCACTCGCCGATGCGCACGATGAGCCCCGTTTCCTCGGCGACGGGGATGAACACGCTCGGCGGAATCGCGCCCCGCTCGGGGTGCTGCCAACGGGCCAAAGCCTCAAAACATTCGACTTTACCCGTTGCGAGCGTGACGACGGGCTGGTAGGCGACCCAGAGTTCCCCGCGCTCGACCGCCTGCCGCAATTCGGTCTCGAGTTGCAGGCGCGCGATTGCACGGTCGTGGAGCTCCTGGGCGAAAAACGCAAAGCGTTCTCCCCCCAATCGTTTGGCGGAATACATCGCGCTGTCCGCGTCGCGCAGCATCGCTTCGGCATCTTGTCCCGGCCTGCTCAGTGCGATGCCGACGCTCGCCGTCGCAATCACCTCTTGCCCGCCGATGCTGAAAGGCTCGACGAACGCGCGCAGGACGCGCTCGGCGACGATGGCGGCATCGCGCGCGCCGCTGGCGTCCACCTGCCCGTCCCCCTCGGCGAGGATTCCGGCATCGCGAACGCCCGGAATGTCCTCGAGCAGGATCGCGAACTCATCGCCGCCGATGCGCGCGAGCGTATCGTATCGGCGCAAGCACGCGACCAGGCGCGGGACCAGAGCCACTAGGAGGCGGTCGCCGGCACCGTGGCCCAAGCTGTCGTTGATGTTCTTGAAGCGGTCCAGATCGAGGTAGATCAACGCTACGCGGCTGTCGGGGTGCCGCCTCATGCGCCGAATCGCGTTCCCGAGCCGATGCGTGAAGAACGCTCGATTCGGAAATCCTGTGAGAGCATCGTAATACGCGGCGTGATGCAGTTCCGCGTCCGCGTGCTTGCGCTGCGCCCTGGAGTTTGCCTCCCCCAGGACCTTCGCTGCGCGCTTCTCGCTGTCGAACTCGGCCTGCGCGAGGCGCGCGCGTGTCCCTGCTTGCTCGGCCCGCATCCGCTCGCCTTCGCGGCGCTCGATCGCGCGCCGCTGGAGAATCCAGAATCCAAGAGCTGCCGCAAAGAGCAACAGGGCGACGCCGACGATCAGGAGGCTCAGTCGCGTCAGGTTGGCATCGAAATCTCGGCGGACGACTCCATAGCGAGCGGTCAGATCCTCGTCGGTCCGGCTGGTGTACTGACGAAACCGATCGATCAACGACTTCCCGGCCCGCTGGAGTGCGTTTGCACCGGCGGCACCCTTCACTAGCGGCTCGGCGACAGTGCGTAGCCAGCGCTCGTTTAGCCGCTCCGCTGCGACGATGTTCGCGGCGGCTGAGGGCAGCTTCAACCGAAAAAGGATGGCCTCGAGGGGCCTCGCCGCTTCCGGGATCTTCCGGCGCGCGGCATCGTAGGGCTGAAGAAATTGACGATCCTGCGTCGCCGCGAAGCCGCGCACGCCGGTCTCCTCGTCCAATTGAGCCTCACGCAACGCAAACAGGAGCGTCCGGGCGTTGCGAATCTGCTGACTCGTGTCGAAGGATGAGGCAACTGAGTTACGGATGACGACGGCGCCGAACAAGAAGGCGGCGATCATGATCGAAAAGGCGATCGTCCACGGAATGAACACTCGCCGCCACGGCATCGTCATCGAGCGAGAGCTTTCGAGCGCTCGACGCTGCGCGCTGCACGAGCGAACAACCGGCGGCGGCGTCCGATCAGCTTCGCCGTCATGGAGAGCCGGCCGGCCGCCGGAACCGGCGAACGCAGAGCGATTTGAGGCTCGGCGATCGTTTGCGCGCCCGTAGCGCCCGTGGCGTCAAAGGCCACCGGCCGGAAACACTGCGCGTCCATTCCTATCGCGACCCCTTCGATCCGGCGACGTGCCAGGATTTCAGCCTCCGCCGAGTATCCGCGTCACGGCGTGACGACCGGGATGCCCATGCGGTATGCATCGGTCGAAAATGCAGCGCCCTTAGCATCCGGCGCCGGCGCCGCTAGAGGCTGCTAAGAATGAGTTCGAGTTTGCTCCGCCCGGCGGCGACTACGCCCGGCGAGAACGGTGAGCGCTCGATGTACCGCCGGCATGGCTCACTAATGTGTTTCAAAAAGTCGATACACGGTACATGGTCGCGAACGTACACGGTCGCAATTTGGCCTTTGCTTGCTCGCCTTTCGCGCGGACCGGATCGACGGCGACAAAATGCGCGTGACGAAAGCGCACGGCGGCTCGCTCGTCGTCCTGCCGGCCGCTCCCGCCGATCGCGAGAGGAATAGCGGAAGCGCCGCATCCGGCGGCAAGTGGCTGGACGTGCAGCGTGACCAGGACGATCTGCTGCGCTTGCTTGTAGCAGGCGTTCAGGATTACGCGATCTTCATGCTCGACATCGACGGCAACGTTGCCACGTGGAACGCCGGAGCGCAACGCTTCAAGGGCTATAGCGCTGGCGAAATCATAGGCCGTAACTTTTCGGTGTTTTACACGCCCGAGGATATTGCGGCGAGAAAGCCCGCGTGCGAATTGGCGATCGCGGCAGCCGAGGGTCACGCGGAGGACGAGGGCTGGCGCGTTCGCCAGGACGGGACGCAGTTTTGGGCCAGCGTCGTGATCACGGCCCTACGCAACTCCGACGGCACGCTGCGTGGGTTCGGCAAGATCACGCGCGATCTCACGGAGCGTCGCACCGCTGAATTGAACCTCCGCGCGAGCGAGGATCGCTTTCGTTTGATGGTCGAAGGCGTTGAGGACTATGCGATCCTGATGCTGGATCCAAACGGCAGTGTCGCGTCTTGGAACGCGGGTGCGCAGCGCTTCGAGGGTTACCGCGCCGAGGAAATCATCGGGCGAAACTTCTCGGTATTTTACACCGCCGAGGACATCGCAGCGGGGAAGCCGGAGCAAGACTTGACGGCGGCGGCGAGCGAAGGTCGTCTGGAAGCCGATGGCTGGCGCGTACGCCGGGACGGAACGCAGTTCTGGGCGAACGTTGTAATCACCGCATTACGCAATGCCGGCGGCGTGTTACAAGGCTATAGCAAGATAACGCGAGACCTCACTGAACGGCTCGACAACGAGCTTGCGCTCGAACACATGGCTGACCACGATCCGCTGACCGGGGCGCGCAACCGGAGAAGCTTCGCTCGCGAGCTGAGCAGCCACGTGGCTCGCGTTGCGCGGTACGGAGCGATCGGGGCCGTGTTGATCGTGGACGTCGACAACTTTAAGTATTTCAACGACACGCAAGGCCACGAGGCTGGCGACGAGTTGATCGTGCGCATTTCGAACGGCTTGCGCTCGCGTCTGCGCGAAAGCGACGTTTTCGCGCGCCTGGGTGGCGACGAGTTCGCCGTGCTGCTCCCTTCCTCGGACGAAGCCGGAACCAGAGCGGTCGCCGAATCGTTGCTGCAGGTCGTGCGAGATGAGACGATGCCGACTTTCGTAGGAGACCGGCGACCTATTACGGCCAGCGTCGGCATCGCGCTTTTCGGTGATGGTGAGCGCTTGACCGCGGACGAGATGATGGTCAACGCGGACCTCGCGATGTATGAAGCAAAGGAGGCGGGGCGGGACCGGTGGGCACGCTATCGCACCGACGAGCATATTCGGCCTAAGATCGAAAACCGGATGAAATGGGCGGAGCGGATCCATAAAGCGCTCGCGCTAGATGCGCTGGTTCTTCTGGCACAGCCGATCGTCGCATTGACGGGCAGCGGACCGGTGCAGTACGAGTTGCTATTGCGGATGCGGGATGAAGACGGCCAGTTGATACTTCCCGCAAACTTCCTGGACGTCGCCGAGCGCGTTGGGCATCGGTGACATCGACCGCTGGGTCGCGCTACGCGCAATCGACATGCTTGCGGAGCAGCGGGCGCTTGGCCGGGACCTGCGCTTCGAGATCAACCTTTCGGGATTCACGATCGGCGACGAGGAGTTGCTCGAAATCGTCGAGCGTCGCCTGCAAGTGACCGGGGTGCCCGCGGACCGGCTGATCTTCGAAGTCACGGAGACGGCGGCGGTCGCGAATGTAGGACGCGCCATTCGATTTGCGGAGCGCCTATCCGTGCTCGGTTGCGGTTTCGCTCTCGACGACTTCGGGGCAGGCTTCGGATCGTTTTACTATATCAAGCATCTGCCGTTCAAGTACCTGAAGATCGACGGCGAGTTTGTGCAGCACTGCGATGAGAACGAGACCGATCGGATCCTGATTTCGGCGATCGTGCAAATCGCGCGGGGCATGGGAATGCGGACGGTTGCCGAGTTCGTGACGAGTCAGGAGATCGCGGAGGTGCTGCGGCTCCTTGGCGTTGATTACGGCCAGGGTTTCCATTTTGGCCGGCCGGCGCCGCTCGCCGAACACCTGGCCTCGCCGGCGCGCGCCTGGGTCGCGGCCGGAGGCGGGGGTCCTCGCGGTAGGTAGTGTCCCTGGGTGGCGTGCGAGGGCGCGAGCGCCGTCGAGCGCAGGCAGCGCCGGCAGTGCAGCGAACGCCGCCGTACGCTGGAGTTAGCGTGCCGGCGAAATTGCCATGCGTTGCTTTCGCTTGCGGTGCTCCGGCATTTGTTTGCCGCGCCTCCACTGGGTGAGGCGTTCTTAGGAGCTATGATGAGCCGAGTTTTGCGCAGCCTGCTGCTAGCCGTTGCTGCGCTTGCAATCATTTTCATTTCATTTGGGTCGGCTGCCTGGGCGCAAGAGGATCGGCCGGGATCGAAAGACTATCCCGGAATTCCGCGCATGCCGGGCTACGTGATCACGGGCTACGAAGACTCGCAGTTCGATACGTATAACTTTGAGGTCACACAGGGCGGAAGAAACGCCGTTCAGACGGTGGAGGGGCATCGCTATTTCTTCCGCTACCAACCCGCCGCACACGGTGCGGCGAACACGACCGCCCTGCAGATCGTGCGGAATTATCAGAACGCTGCTCGCGCAGCGGGCGGTGAGGTCCTGCGTGAAGCCGGCGGGAACGACGACCGGGAAACCACGCTACGCCTCGTCAAGGACGGCAGCGAAATCTGGATTGCCCTGGGCACCACCGGGCATGCGCCGTCCACGTACGTCATGTACATCGTTTCGAAGCAAGCAATGAAGCAGCAAGTCAGCATGGACGCCGCCGCCATGGCTAGAGACATCAGCAGCGCTGGGCGGGTCGCCATATACGGCATCCATTTCGATACGGGCAAAGCGGAGCTGCGGCCCGATTCGGAATCCGCACTCGTGGAGATCGCGAAGTTACTCGGTCAGAATCCGGCGCTGGCCGTCTATATCGTGGGGCATACCGACATGGAGGGCAGCGCCGCCGCGAACGTGCAACTCTCCCAAGCCCGCGCGCAAGCGGTGGTGAACGCGCTCGTGGGCAAACATGGGATCGCCGGCACTCGGCTCATTCCGTTTGGGGCCGGCCCCTACGCGCCGGTGGCCTCGAATCGGACCGAAGACGGCCGTGCAAAGAATCGCAGGGTCGAACTGGTCGAGATCGCGATCAAGTAACCTGCGGTCTCCGGTTGGCCGCCGGCGCCCCCGGCGGCAACCGAGCCGTCGGCCGCGTCGCCGGCCGGGGGTATTTTGGAACGCCGCGTCTCGCCGGGTGGTCCGATGGGTAGTGCGGGCGCACGCCGTTTGCACAACTTCTGCCGTCAAGGAGACGCACCATGGCTCATCCGTTCGTCCACGTTGAACTCAACGCAACCGACGTTGCAGCCGCCAAGAACTTTTACGGATCGCTCTTCGGTTGGGAGCTCAAAGATGAGAACATGCCGACCGGGCCATACACGATCATCGACGTCGGCGACGGAACCGGCGGCGGCATCATGACGCAGATGATTCCCGGCGCGCCGTCTTCCTGGGTACCATACGTACTCGTGAACGACATCGAAGCGGACACGCAAAAAGCACAAACGCTCGGTGCGGCTTTGATGGTTCCCGTGACGGACATCGGGATGGGCAAGCTCAGCATTTTGAGCGATCCGACCGGCGCGCCGCTCGGCTTGTGGCAAGCGGCGAATCCAAGCTAGCAAGCCACACGCTGCATCGAAGAATGCGCGCGTAGAGGAAAAGCCCTGCTAAAGCGAGCTTTTCCTCTACGCTGCGTATTCGTTGCCACCTTTTCGGGTTTCGATGAGTCAAACGAAATGCAACTGCGTGCGACTGTACGTGGCATGAGCCGCGGCGCTTGAAGAAACGCAGATGCGCTTACGGACAGTCCTGCATACGATACCCGACATGGTGTGGGTCAAAGATCTGACGGGCGTGTATCTCGATTGCAATCCGGAGTTCGAGCGATTCTTCGGCGCTACCGTGGCCGAGATTTCGGGTAAGACCGACTACGACTTCGTCGGTCGCCTGCAAGCCGACGCGTTTCGGGAAAATGACGCGGCCGCGCTGGCGTCCGATACCCCATGCATGAACGAGGAATTCGTCAACTATGCGAGCGACGGGCACGGCGTGTTGCTGGAGACGATCAAGACACCGATGCGTGACGCGGCCGGCAATGTCACCGGCGTCCTCGGCATCGCCCGCAACATCACGGCACGCCGCGACGTGGAGGACCAGCTACGGCAGGCCGTTGCGAAGCTCGAACTGCTCAAAGACGAGTTTCGAGAGTTGGCCCGAACCGATGCGCTTACGGGCCTCGCAAACCGGCGGGCGTTCGATGAGGCGATGAAAACCGAGTTTCTGCGGTGTCAACGGCTTCGCGGCCAAGCTGCACTGCTGATGATCGACATCGACCACTTCAAAGAGATCAACGACGCGTACGGTCACGATGCCGGCGATCGCGCCCTCGTTGCGCTGGCGGCGACGCTGAAATCGATGGCGCGCGCGACGGACTTGCCGGCGCGATTCGGCGGCGAGGAGTTTGTCGTCGTCTTGCCGGGAACGGCTCTCGTGGGCGGGCTCGAGATGGCGGAACGGATGCGGCTCGCGATCGCGCAGATCGGCAACGTCGTGCTCTCGCAGCCGTTCACGTTCACCGTCAGCATCGGCGTGACATCGTTCCTGCCCGAGGATCGAGACTGGTCCGAAGCCGTCGCCCGCGCGGATCGCGCGATGTACCGCGCGAAGGCGCTCGGGCGCAACAGGGTCGAGCTCGTCAAGGCTGCATGACACGCTCCCGGGGCCCTCTACCTGGAGGCACCGCGCCGCATACGTGAGAATCGGTGCTCCCTCGCCCCCGATCCATCTGAGAGGTAACGCTCCATGCCAGCTACGATCAGCCTCGGCTCTACCGGCGACGACGTCAAGCGCCTGCAGCGGGTGCTGGCGCGGCATCTCGAGTGGAATCCCTTCGGCCCGATCACCGGCACGTTCGATGCAAGCCTCGAAACAGCGGTGAAGAGCTTTCAATCCGCACATGGCTTGACGATCGACGGCATCGTCGGCCCGCTCACGTGGGCCGCCTTGCCGGCGTATCGTGAGGCATCTCCAACGCTGCAGCTCGGGTCGCACGGCCCCGCCGTTGCGTGGTTGCAAAAGGCGCTAGCGGGTTTGGTGGTCGCCGTCTCATTCGCGCCGTACACGGGCCCGATCGACGGCATCTTCGACGCTGGCACGGAGACTGCGGTCAAGGCGTTGCAGGCCTGGGCGGGCAAGACGGTCGACGGCGTCGTCGGCGACGACACGTGGTTCACATGGCTGACCCCGGGGAGCGCGCAACAGCTCACGCTCGAAGGCGCGAGTCAGCTGCTGGGCGGACTGCTGTAGACGGAGCACGCGGTGCGCACACGGCGTGACGTCAGAACTTGAGCTTCAAGGTTCCGAACACGACCCGCTGGACGTCAGGAGCCGCGGTCTGACGTTGCGGGGAACGCGTGAGATTCTGCCCCGATAGCGATACGGTCAGCCGATCGTTCAAGCGATAGCCGACGCGCGCGTCGACGGTCACATAGCCGGGGATCGGTGCAAGCACTTCGCTGTTGATGGCGGTGCTGCCGGCCGTCTTCTCGATGCCGTAAAATGCTGATTCGTAGCGCAGATATGCATCGGCTTCCCACGGCCGGCGCTCCCAGCCGAGCCCCGCGTTCACGACGTGAACCGGCGTCGTCTTCGCGAAGTTGACGGCGGTCGTAGCGAGCGTGAACCCCGGGTCGAAATGGTCGCTGATGAACTCCGGCGTGTAACTTGCACTCCAGCGCCAGTCCTTATTGAACGAACCCTTGAGCGAAAGTTCGAAGCCGGTCGCCTCGGACCGTCCGATGTTCGCGGGCGTGATGGCAAGGCCCGTTGCCGGCGAGCTGCCGGCGAGCAGGCCGACGATGTCGACGGCGGTTTCATGATATGCGCTGACCCGCAGCTGCGTGCCGGGGCGCAGCGTGCGGTCCCAGCCGATCTCGTAGTTCGTCACGATCCCGGGATCGAGGGTCGGGATGCCGCTGACGAAACCGAGAGGCGTTTGAATCAGCAGTCCGCCGAGTTCGAACAGGCTCGGGACTTGGACTCCGCGCGCGGCCGTGAGCCTGAAGGTGTCGGCAGGGTCGGCGCGCCAAACCAGCCCGGAGTTGAAACTCAGTTCCGAGAGCGCGCGGCCGTTCCAATCGGCATTCGCGAGCCCGTACCCGGCCGGCACGGATCCATGCCGGGCAAGCTGGAGATGGTCCAAGCGGACGGCGTTCGTGAGCGCCAGCGTGGGCGTCACGCTCCAGTCCCACATCCCGGACGCGGACGCGACGTCATAGGAGATCTGGCCGCCTTCGGTGATCGTCGGCATCGTGTTGTGCCGATACTCCGCCGATACGCGGAGCGTATGGTTGCCTCCAATCTTGAACACGTCTTGCAACTGGGCGACGCTGACTTGATTGGTGGCGCGAAGGTGAGAGAAGGCGGTTGTCAACGCGTTGTCGGCGTTCTCTCGTCGGGCGTTTCCCGGCCCTCTGTGATCACCGGAATCCCGAGTTCGGCTGCGAGCTCGATGATGGCGTGAACGGCCGCCGCGCTATCGGGCAAGGCGAGCGCGTCGGAGATCAAGGTCTGCGAGAGCTTGATCCTGCTCACCCAATAGCCGCGCAGGTACTCGAACGACGAGCATCTCGTCCCGAATTCGGCGATGGCGATCTTGACACCGGCGTCGTGCAGACGCGCAAGCGTGTCGTTCTGCGACAGCGTCGCCTCGGCGAGCGTAGCCTCGGTGACGTCGACCTCCAGGTCGGAGGGGACGAGATGCCATTTGGCGAGCGTGCTGCGTACGTCGCGAACGAGTTCATCGCCGTTCTTGAGCAGCGAGAAGCGGATGTCGATCGCAATGCCGCGCAGGATCGAACCGGCGGCCCGGCGCGTATGAAGTTCCCGGCATGCGTTGTCGAGGAGCCAATGTCCCAGTGCGATCCCGGTCGCAGTCTTTTCCAAGGACGGGATGAAGTCGTCGGGCATCAAGAGGCCGCGCGTCGGGTGATGCCAGCGCACGAGCGCTTTCATCTCGGCGAGATCGCCGGTGGCCAGCTCGATCTGCGGCTCGCAATACAGTTCGAGCTGATCCCCGGCGAGCGCCGTCCTCAGATCCTCGGCGAGCTGGACGCGTCCGAGGACCTCGCGATCGAGATCTTCGGAGTAGAAACGGTATTGGCTGCGGCCCTGTTCCTTCGCTCGATAGAGTGCGAGATCGGCTCGCGCGAGCATCTCATCCGGTCCCGAGCTGCTCGCGGTGTGCGGGCAGATGCCGATGCTGGCGGAGATGCGCACGTCCGTTCCGTCGAGCAGGTAAGGAAGGGCCAGCGAGCGTTCGATTCTGGCAGCGAGCTCGCCGGCGCTCTCGGGTTCGGCGGCATTCGCTTGGAGCACCGCGAATTCGTCGCCGCCCAACCGTGCGACGAGATCGGTGTCGCGCGTGCATTTCGTCAGACGGTCGGCGACCTGCTGCAGCAGCCGATCGCCCGCCCCGTGCCCGAGCGTGTCGTTGACGGGCTTGAAGTAATCCAAGTCGAGATACAAGACCGCAAAGGCTTTCGCGCCGCGCGCGGTCGCCGCGAACGTTTGGCGCAAGCGCTCCATGAACGTCGCGCGGTTCGCGAGACCGGTGAGGGAATCGGTGCGGGCGAGCAGGGCGATCTTCTCTTCCGCGATCTTTCGTTCCGTAATGTCGATGATGATGCCCTCGATGTCGACGAGCCGGCCGTCCTTCTCGTGCCGCGGAACGTAGCGGCTCTCGACCCAACGCTCGCCTGCGGTGGCCGTGCGCATCCGGAATTCGATTGAGGCGCCCTTCGCGTCTTGCACGAGCGCCTGCTTGAGCGCCGCGTCGAACGTTGGACGGTCGCGTGGATCGATCAGGTCGTTCGCCCACGCCGGAGATCGCATCAGTGCTGCCGGATCGTGACCGAATTTCGCGATGTTGCTCGAGATATACAGCAAGGGAAAGCCCGCCGCACCGCCGAGACGGTAGAGAATGGTCGGGCTGTTCTGAACGATCGTGTCCGCGTCGGCGAGCTCTTTGACGTATCTGGCGCGAGTGATCGCCGTGCCGAGCAGGCCGGCGAGCGTTTTCAACGTGTCGGTCTCGGCCCAGCTCCACTCGCGTTTCGCGTTGGAAGAGTCGATGAAGTTCAGGCTGCCCCACAGCGTATTCGCGACGATGATGGGGATGTTGAGCATCGACGCGATCCCGGCTCGCTCGCTGAGCTTACGGTAGGGCCCTACGATCTCGTCAGCATGGAACGACGTAATTCGTCCGGCCCGGAGCCGCTCGATGAGTTCCGGGAAGTCGGCGGTGAGGTCGACGCCTTCGAAGAGAGGGTCGCCGATCATCGACGGGAGGCCGCGTTCGCGCCACTCCTGCCGTAACGTCGAGATGAAATGACCGTTGGCAGCGGCGACGATCGTGGTCGAGTGGACGCGGGAGACGGAAACGGTCTTGCCGATCAGTTCGAGGACCAAGGCGAGCGCATCTTCGTAATTTTGCGTGCCGAGCAGATCGGATGCGCTCTTCGTCACGGCGCTGAGCAGTGCGTCGCGCTCGCGGAGGGCCCCTTGAATCGCGCGGCGCTCTTCGAGTTCCGTCTCTAGGTGCGAATTCGCTTGGGCAAGTTCTTCGGTGCGGTTGGCGACGGTCTTTTCGAGTTGGGCACGATAGATCGTGAGCTGCTTGGCGCGCTCGGCCGAGCCCGCAGCTTCTCGTTCGGCAATCGCGCGTTGCCGCAGCGCATTCGCCAGAAAGCGCGTGAGGATCAGAAATGCGAACGTGACGGCGGCGAGCGCCGCGATGCTCTGCCATGTGGCGCGCTTCCAATCGACGAGCGCGTCCGCTTCGGGCAGGGCGGCATGCACCGTGAACGTGTCTCGAGCGTCCGCGGCGACGATCGCCGGCCCGGTTTTGCCCGCGGGGGGCTGGCCGGCCGTGATGCGGCCATGCGATTCCACCCAGAAGCTCGCCGTGGGATATAGCAGCAAAGCATGCCAGAAAGCCTCGGTGCGGCTCGCGTTCGTGCGGGCTGCGGCGCTCGCGCCCGACAGTTCCGCCAGTTCGCTGAAATCGGCAAGCGTTGAGACGGTACTCGCAAGCTGGCTCTGAACGTGATCGAGCGCGCTCCTCCGCTCCGCGAGGGCGAACGCGGTCCATCCGCTCCAGATGAGGACGAGCGAAACCAAGACGGGGAGGAAGATCAATCGTTCCAGATGGCCCGGTTTGCTGCTTACGATCGCCTTGAGGGCGATGTCGTCAATTCCGTTCAGAATGCGTCCCGGAGCGACACGGCGCCGTCTGCCGTGAACCTGTCGCCGCCCAAGACGTGCGGCGCCGATTCACCGTGCTCACATCAGTTATCGGCCAAACGCGCCCGTCCGCGGAAGGTCGTCGTCGCGGGACGGCTGCGCAGCCGGATAGTGGAGGCTACCGCTTCTCCTCGCAACGAGGCTTCGGGAGGACGGATCGCTTGACCGGGACGCATGAGGCGGGGAACGAAAGCGGCGAGAACGACCGTTGCAGGAGGCCGGCATGGATCAGCAGCCACCCTTCGAGGGCGATCTCGCCAACCCGGAGCGCGCCGGGATCCTCGCGCAAGTAGCCGAGCAACTCATTGCGATCCGGACGCGGCTCGGCTTGGACGTCGAAGTCGCCGCCGCGCAGGCGCAGATCGATGCTGCCCGGTTGGCCGAGGCCGAAGCCGCCGAAGCGTTCTTGAGCGAAGCGGAGTTACAGCGTCTTGCCGATGCCTACGATATCGATGTGACGGCGCTTTTCGGCGGGCGCGTGACGCCGGTGCAGTACCTCTTCGGCTTCTGAACGAGGATCTTCGGGGCCATCACCGAGCCGGATACGCTAGCGCAGCGCCCGAGAGGATGCGCCCCGACGCGTCGATCAGCTCGAGCCGGGCCGGGCGCGGGATGTCGCGGACGAACAGCGTCGCCGTGCTGCCGCGGACCTCGAGCGGCCCCAAATCACGCTCGCTTGCGTCGGAGCGCGCGATGACGCGGCAAGCACACGTCGCGCTGTCGACGAGCACGTAGAACCACGTGCCGTCGCGGGCGTAGAGCACTTTCGCGACGGGAGCCGACGGATCGCGCGGCGTGAAGGCGACGTGATTGAAATGCGAACCCGCGACCGTCGCCAGGATCGCGCTCTCGCGCGCCGCTTGCCGCATGTCCGCGGAACGTTCGATGAGCGCGCCGCCGCCGAGACCGGCCGCGAGCAGCAGCGCGGCGGCCGTTGCTAAGAAGTTTCGCGGCAGCGCGGTCCGCGCGGCGGCGCCGGGCGGGGCGAGGGGCTCGAGCGCTTTTGCCGAGGCCGCGATGCGTGCACCGAGCCGCGCCGGCGGCTCGAGTTGCGGAACGAACGTGCCGTCGAGCGCACCGACCGTGGCCGCGGCTGCGCCGAGCGCCCGCGAGCAGTCCGTGCAGCGTGCGGCGTGCGCTTCGACCTGCGCGCACTCCTGTGGCTCTAGCGCGCCAAGCGCGTACAACTCGGCGAGGTCTCCGATATGATTGCCGAGCGCGCCGCGATCGTTTGCCGGGCTCATCGTACGTCCGTACCTCGTTCGCTCAGGACGGCATTGAGCTTACGCAAGGCGAGTGCGATGCGGCTCTTGACCGTACCGAGCGGCTCATCGAGCCGTGTTGCGATCTGCACGTGGGTCAGGTGACCGAAATAGGCCAGCTCGAGCGCGGCGCGCTGCTCGGAGGGCAGCGCTGCGAGTGCGCGTCGCAGGTGCTCCTGCTCGATGGGGTCGCTCATTGCGGGCTCGTAGACGGTGAGATCGGAGCGCGCGGCGCGCTCCTCGATCCGCAAGCGGCGCGCCGCGGTACGCAAGCGCGAGATCGCCTCGTTACGGACGGATACAAGCAGGTACGAACGGAGGGGGCCGCGCTCCGGGCGGTATGTTTCCGGCCGCTCCCAGATACGCAAGAGCGTGTCGTGCACGCAATCCTGCGCATCCTGGTCGTTTCCCAACACGTGACGCGCGACCGAGTAGAGGGCGGCCCCGTGCGTGCGATACACTCGTTCCAGCCCATCGCTGTTCCGCGTGAGAAAGCCGGCGACCAACCGGTCGTCCTCACGCTGGTCGCGTCCGCTCCGGCTATGCACCGTACGTCTTGCTTACCCGAGGGCATGGTCGGCTACGCGCGCAGGCGCACCCGGGGCGAACTCGACCGAGCGATAGCCGAGCACCTTGAGCAGCGTGTCGTCGGGGACCTTGAGCGGGCCGGGTTTTTCCGCCGCGCCGGGGGCCGGCTGCGGGTACGCGGTCGAGGCCGCCGTCGCGAATCGAAGGTTGCCTTCGGAGTGCTGGATGATCTGGTGGATGTGCCCGTTCAGGACCGTGACCGCGTCGAAGCGCCGTAACGCGGCGAGCACCCGCGCACCGTCTTCCGTCGTCCAGCCCCACTGCGGGTAAAGAGCGTAGAGCGGCACGTGGGCGAAGACGACGATCGGCGTCGAAGCCTTCTGGGCCGCGAGATCCCCTTCGACGAATGCGAGTTGATCGGTTCCGAGTTTGCCGCCGACTTCAAAGTTGAAAACGTTCACCAAAGACAGAAAATGGATTCCGCCTTGGTCGAACGAGAACCAGCCGCCGGGAGCGTCACTGCGCCCGAAGGCGCGCAAGAAGCCCTGCGGCGAGCCGATGACGTCGTGTTCGCCCGGCAACACGATCAGCGGCGCTTTGAGCGCCGAGAGTGCCTGCTTTGCCGCATCGAACTGCGCGGGCTTTGAGAGATGGGTCACGTCGCCCGTGTGCACGACGAAGGCCGGCTGCTGCGGCAGCGCGTTGATCGCTTCGATCGTCTTCGCGAACGTACCGAGTACGTCCGGATTCTCGGGGCGTTTGAAGCCGATGTGGCTGTCGCTGATCTGGACGAATGAGAACGAGTTCGTTGCGGCCGAAGCCGGCTCGCTGACGAGGATCCCGGCAGCCGAAAGGCTCCACGCGATGCCGCTGCCGGTCCAGGCGACGTGTTCGAGAAAGGCGCTGCGTTTCACGTTGTGCTCCTATCGATGCGAGCCGCGCGAAGGCAGCACGACGATCGCGGCCTTCATGTACGGATGCAACTCGCAGAAATATTTGTAGGTGCCGGGCTTGGCGAACACGTGCTGCCACGTGCCGCCGCCGTCGAGCCCTTGGGAATCGAAGGAGCCCTGGTCGGCGGTCGCCGTGTGCGCCTCGTCGTCGTCGTTGACGAACGTGACGCGGTCGCCGGCGTGGATCGTGGCCGGCGTCGGAGCGAACTTGAAGTCTTTGATGTGGATCGTGAGCGCTGCCGGCAAGAGCTGCGAACCGTTTTCGGCAGCGGTGCCGCCGGCGTGCGCGGCGGCGACCAGGATGGCCAGCGTGCCGCCGGCGATGAGGAGTCGATGCATTGAAGTCTCTCCGCGTTGAGGGCTCGTATCTGTCGTACGCGCGGCGCGGCGTCTTGGATGACTCTCCGGTGAAGCGTGCGCCCGGGACCGTCGCGCAACTCGCCGCGGCCCCGGCGCCCGGTATCGCGACCGCCGTTAGGGGCCGGATGACGTGAATCGTTCGGCGTCCTTGGATTGGTGGGCTTCGGCGGCAGCGGCGTTTGCGGCGGCGTTCGGGGGAAGCGCCGCGCAGGCGCTCGCACCGGCCGATCGTGCCGGGACGTTCGTCGTTGCGGCTTGCGATGCGGTCTGCGTCAGGCTGAACGAGGCGCTCGCGACGATGCCGAGCAGCGTCGCCCGTAGAAGTGCATTCTTCATTTTCATCTCCACGTTTTTCAGCGATTGTGCGATGTGCGGCCACTAGCCGCTATCGCCAGTACGCGCGACGCGTGGCGAACGGATGAGTGAAGCATGCCGATCCCTTCGCTATGCGTGCGTCTTCGAGGAGATCCCCTCGATGCCGAGGCTATCGACGGCGCGGCGCTGTATCGGCGCAAGGGCTGCATTGATGGCCTCGATCGTTGCAATCGCCGGGACGACCGTGCGAAGCGGGCGCGCGCCGGTCGGCGCGTTCGCCAAACGTAGGATCGCCGCAGCGACCTCGCCCGGGTTGCGTCCGGCAGCTGACGCGATGATCGCCTCCACGCGCTCCTCGGCGAGCTTCGCGAGTGCGCCGTAGGATTGAATGCGATCAGCATCATCAGCTGAACCGAACTTCGACATGATTTCCGTGGCGTAAGCGCCGGGCTCGACGATTGCGACGTCGACGCCGAAGGGCGCAAGTTCGTATGACGACGTTTCCGCCAGCGCTTCGAGCGCCCACTTCGATGCCGTGTAGATGCCGCCGAATGGACCGATGATTCGTCCTACGACGGACGAAACGTAGACGACGAGGCCGCTCTTGCGTGCCCGCATCGACGGCAGGAACGCGCGATTGACGCGCAGCGGTCCGATGACGTTCGTGGCGAACTGCGCTTCCACGAGCGCCGGCGTGTAAGCTTCCTGGATGCCGAAGAACGCGGTCCCCGCGTTGTTGACGAGCACGTCGATCGCGCCCGTTTCGTCGAGGATCAGCTTCGCGGCGGCTTCGACGGAAGCGTCTTGCGTGACGTCGAGTTCCACGCTCGCGATCCCGATGCTTCGCAGTTCGGCGGCCGCGCGCGCGTTGCGTCCTTCGACATCGCGCAGGGTGGCGTACACGCGCCATCCGTCTCCGGCGAAGGCTTGGGCGGTGAGGCGGCCAAAGCCCGAACCGGCTCCGGTGACGACGACGCTCCGCTGCTTTGACATCGGTTCCTCTCAAAGGACGGGGGAAGCCCCACTCTAGCACGTTGGACGGCGCTCCGGCGCGCTCGTTGCAGCGCGGCGCAGCCAGGGAGCAACAGCGCCGCGGGCATGGCGGCCGGCTCGAGCAACCAAGCCGGCAGCGCCGAGGCGACGAAGAGCGTGCGTGGCCGTCGTGGATGGGCATGAAGAACGGAGATGCTCGCGCGAGCGTCCGCGGTCGATCCGGCGTGCATGGAGCATCCCGCCGCCGGCAGGTGCGCGCGCCGGCATCGAGCGGTGAGGTGAAGACATGCGGGTCGAACTGGTAGGCTTCCACGAGAATAGTCCGGTCGAAGGATACGTCGACTGGCCGAGCGGCGCGCCCTTTGCGCTCGGGATCGGCGTGCGTTTCAAGGCGAAGGGCAGCACGTACGTCGGCACGATCGACGGCATCATCGTCGACGCGCTCTCCGCCTCGGAGGGCGGCGACGCGGTGACGATCGCGAAGCTGAAGGACCTTCACCCGGTCTGAACGGCCGCGCTCCTCTAGGGCGCGAGCGTGAGCCGGTGCCGGGCCGAGCGCTCGACGGCGGCGCTGCTGTACGGCAGCGGGGTAAGCACGTTCTCGTTCCAACTTTCGGTGAGGTCCGTGTAGTGTCCCGAGCCGATTTCGCCGGACTCGCCGCTCGGGATCGAGAGGCCTCCCGCGTCCCAATTGCCGACGTCCCACACCGCACGGAAACTTTGACCGTGCGCGTCCTTGCGATGCTGCACGCGCACGGTGAAGCTGTCGCCGCGCCCCACGAGCGGGCGACCGTTCAGCGCGCCGATCCCAAGGCGCGCGAACGGATGGAGCGGCGTGAGCTCGTTCGTTCGGGACCATGCTTCACCGGCGGCGGGCGCTGCGGCAGCCTCGCGTAGTGCTTTCACGAGAAACGCATCGTAATCGCTCAGCCAGCCGGACGGCCGCTCGCGCAGGACCCGCATCATCAGCGACATGTCCGCACCGCCCGCGCTTGCCGCGTAAGCGTCTTCGGACCGGCCGGCGAGGGCCGTCGCGAACGCGAGGCGAGCGTGAACGCGCAGTTCGGAGGCGAGTGCGGCACCGCGCGAATCAGGCTCGAACCGGCCGTCGAAGGCCTGCAGCATTTCGATGGCGGGCGCGAGCGCCGGGTCGTGACGCACGGCGCGTCTCGCCGCCTTCAACGTCTCGCGCGCCAGCTCGAGATCTGCCGGCGAGAACGTGTCGTTCTGCATCGCGACGAAATCCTCGATGCCCAATCGCGTTTTTGCATGGAGTAGCGTTCGGATCCGGTACGCGCGATAGGGCGGAGCGAACGAAGCGGTGAGCCGGTGCGGGTACCCTTCCCCGTACATGCGATTGTTCGCGGTGAAGACGATCGCTTCGCGGGAAGGCGCGGCGTGCGGGAGCGAGTCCGTTGCGAGCAGCGGATACGACGGATCGCCCCCGTCGTGGATGCTCAGGCACCACAGCGGATCGTTCGGCACGGGGCCGGCGAGGCGGTACCCGGCGGCGCCGGTGCGGTCGGCGAACACGAAGTTTTGGGTCGGTCCCGTGAAACGGCGCAGCGCCGCCGCGACGTCGCCGGCGGAACGCGCCCGATCGAGCGCGTCGAACGCCGTCAGCGGGGAGTACGGATTTTGATCGGCGCTCCACGCGACCGAAAGCGCGCGCTCGCCGTCGCGCCCGATGACGAAGCCGTGCTTCGTGCGCTCGTAGTCGCGCTCCACGGCCCCGCCGAAGCGGACGTTGAAGCGCTCGTGCCTGGTTTGAACCGGCGTCGCGGGGTCGGCATACAGGCTCTCGGAACAGGTCGTGCCGTTCGTGACGCCCCAGGCGACGTCGTCGTTGTGGCCGAGGATGACGCCCGGCGTTCCGGGCAATGACGCCCCCGCGACGTGGTAGCCGGGTGCGCTCAAATCGACGATGTACCAAATCCCCGGCATGCCGATTCGAAGATGCGGATCGTTCGCGACGAGCGCGCGCCCCGTCGCGGAACGGGCCGCTCCGATCGCCCAATCGTTGCTGCCGCCCCGCGTTTCCACGCTCGGCCACGGCTCCGCGTGCGGCCGCGCGAATGCGAACGCGACGCTGCGCGCCGGAAGCGGCGCGGGCCGTTGGGCGGCGCTTCCGACGGTCGGCGCATCGTACTTCGGATCCGTGATCGCGAAGAGCGCCTCTCGGAAGGGACCGGGGCGTGCGATCTGCGCGCGGCTTGCGACATCGTTCCAGGAATCGATGAGGTCCAGCGAAAGCGCGAAGCCGACCGCGAGCGAGTCCTGCGGCCGCCACGCTTGCGGCGCAAGCAGCGCGATGCGGTATTCGACCGGCAAGGGCTCGCGCTCGCGCGCGGCGTTGATCCCGTCGGAGAATGCGCTCAGATTGTCGCGTTCCCGAGCGTCCAGGCGCTCCCACTGGCGGCGTACGAGATCCGCCACGTCGAGCTCGCGCGATTTCTCGTCGCTCGCGAGCGCGGGCGCTCCGAAGACTTCCGCTAGGCGGCCGTAGACGAGCCTGCGCATCAGGTCGATCTGGAACAGCCGGTCGGAGCCCACCGCATAGCCCTGCGCGAAGAACAGATCGTGCTCGTCCGCGGCGCGGATGTGCGGGATGAAGCGCTCGTCCCGCACGATCTGCACCGGCGCGTGCAGCGGGAGCCCGCTACGGGCGCCGTCGGCCCAGGCGGCCGCGCGAAACCCCGCCGTAATGTACGCTGCGTCGAGCGAGATAGCTAGGAGCGCGATCGCCGCAGCGGCGCCGGCGAACGCGAGCACCCGGCGCAGTGCCGTCTTAATCCATCTGCTCCAAAACGACGCGAGGTTGAGGCCAATAATAGTCGATCGCGGCCGGAGCCGTCCAGCGCGCGAGCGCTGCGATCATGGGATTGAAAGTGCAGTCTAATCCGCTCGAAGGGTCTTGCCGGCATCGGCGCCGTTTCGCGCGAGTACCGGCGCTCTTAGTACTACGGAGGTACGGCGTGATTCCTCGGCTGATGGCTTTATCCGTCCTGGCCGGCGCGATCGGGCTGCTCTCGGCGCCGGCCGGCGCCGCGGGCGCGGGGTTTTCCAGCGCGCAGGCCGCCCGCGGCGCGACCGTCTACGCGGGGCAATGCTCGCAATGTCACGGCACGCAACTGCGCGGCGGCCAGGGCCCGGCATTGGTCGGCCCGAGCTTCCAAACCTCGCTCAACACGTCGTATACGACGGCCGGCGAACTTTACGACTTCACGAAGAAGCAGATGCCGGCGAACGCTCCGGATAGTCTGACGGCGCAGCAGTACGCCGACGTCGTTGCGTTCCTGCTGCAGCGCAACGGCATCGCGCCGAACGGCGTGACGCTCAGCGCGGGCAACGCGGGCGGCTTGGCCCTGGCCGGGAAACGCATCAGCGCGCAGTCGCCCGCGAGCGGCGCTCCCGAGATTCAGCGCGCCGCGCCGCCGGTCCGCCGCGTCTTCAGCGCGCTGCCGAACAACGCGAACGTCGCCGTCGGCGACGACATGCTCGCCGGCGCCGCCGGCAATGCGAACGATTGGCTGATGGGCGGCCGCACGTTCGCCAACGATCGCTACTCGCCGCTCGAGCAAATCACCGCGGACAACGTCGGATCGTTATCGCTGGTCGCCATCGCGCAGACCGGGGTCACGGCCAGCTTCGAAGCGACGCCCGTCGTCGTGAACGGCGTCATGTACGTCTCGACGCCGGTCGTCGACAACAAGATGAAGGTGATCGCGCTCAATGCCGCGACCGGCTCGCGGATCTGGGAGACGACGAACAATCTCACACCGTTCAAGATCTGCTGCGGGCCCGTGAACCGCGGCGTCGCCGTCGGTTACGGCAACGTTTACGTGCTGACGCTGGACGACCGGCTCGTCGCCTTCGATGCGACGAACGGCGCGGAAAAATGGGAAACGAAGGTTGCGAGCGCCGCGAGCGGCTACTCCGAGACCATGACGCCGGCATTGTACAAGGGCAGCGTCATCATCGGCAGTGCGGGCGGTGAATGGGCGCTGCGCGGTTTCGTCGCGTCCTACGACGCAAAGACCGGCAAACAGCGCTGGCGCTGGTGGTCGACGGATCCCAAGACGTACTCCGGCGACTCATGGAGAAGCGGCGGCGCGATGGTGTGGACGACGCCGGCGATCGATCCGCAACTCGGCCTGGTCATCTTTTCGACGGGCAATCCGAATCCGGACCTGAGCGGCATCAACCGCAAGGGCGATAACCTCTACAGCGATTCGATCGTCGCGCTCGACGTCAACACCGGCAAGCTGAAGTGGTACTACCAAGAAGTCAAACACGACGTTTGGGATTACGACGCCGTGAGCCCGGTCGTCTTGTTCGACGTGACGGTCGATGGAAAAACGGTTCCCGCCGCCGGGGAAGCGGGCAAGGTCGGCTGGTTCTTCATCGTCGACCGGCGCACCGGTCGCCTGATCCGCAAATCGGACCCATATGTCCTGATGTCGAAGAACATGTTCTCGACGCCGACGAAGACGGGGGTCGTGATGCTCCCCGGTGCCAACGGCGGGGCCGAATGGTCGCCGGCAGCCTGGTCGCCGAAGACGCATCTGGCGTACGTGCTCGCGATGGACCAGCTGATGAACTTCACGACGCAGCCCGCGAAGAGCGAGCCGGGACAGCTCCGCTTGGGGAGCGCTTTCATCAACGTGAAGAAGGGCGCGATCCAAGACGGAAGATTCGTGGCGATCGATACCGAGTCGGGCCAGATCGCGTGGACGGTCAAGACCGACCAGCCCCTGATCGGCGGCGCGCTCGTGACCGCCGGGAACGTCGCCTTCATGGGTGAAGGCAACGGCGATTTCGACGCGTTCGACGCCACCTCGGGCAAGAAGCTGTGGAGCTATCACCTCGGGGCCGGCGTCAATGCGCCGCCCGTGAGCTACCAAGTCGACGGTCAGCAATACATCGCGGTAGCCGCCGGCGGGAACTTCCAGCTCGACTTTCCGCTCGGCGATGCGATCGCCATCTTCAAGCTGCCGCCGGCCGCTGCGGCAAAGTAAGGATTGAAGCGGCCGATATGCCCAGGGATACATCGCGCGACGGATTCTTCAACGAACTCCAGACCGACGCGCTGACCCACTTTGCCTCATTTTGGAGTTTCATTCAAAACACCAAGCCGCTGGCGCGCCTGGCGAACAGGGCGCTCGTCAACAGCGCCATCGCGCGGATCCCCACGCGGCCTTACGCCTACAGCATGATGACGCTCGATCCGAACGTTCCCGATACGGATCGGCCCAAGCTCACGGAGACGTACACGTCGTGGGCATCGCTCATCGACCGGCGCTATACGGGACGCCACTTACCGCCCGATCCGGACTTCAACCGGGCGGACAAACTCCCGCCTCTCGATGACCTCGCCGTTCTGTTTCGGAAGAAGGACGGTCAAACGGTCCTATCGCCGAAATCGACGCTGCTCTTTCCGTATTGGGTGCAATGGTTCACGGACGGCTTCTTGCGAACGGACCGCAACAGCCGTCTGCGCAATACGTCGAACCATCACATCGACCTTTGCCCCGTCTATGGCCTGACGCCGGCCTCGACGTACATGCTTCGGTCGTTCAACGCGGGCAAACTCAAGAGTCAAATCCTCGGCGGTGAAGAGTATCCGCCGTTCTACTATCAGGACCCCGAGAAGGGACTCGTCAAGCCGGAATTCGAGGGCCTCTACGAACCCCTGAACGACGAGAAGCGGCTGCCGCCGGAATCCAAAGCGATGATGTTCGCGATGGGCGTCGAGCGGGCGAATATCCAGGCCGGTTTCGTGATGTTCAACACGCTGTGTCTGCGCGAGCACAACCGCCTATGCGACGTGCTCGCGCGCAGCTACCCGCACTGGGACGACGAGCGGCTGTTCCAGACGGCGCGCAACATCCTCATGGTCGAGATCATGAAGATCGTGATCGAAGAATACATCAATCACATCACGCCCTACGACTTCAAATTCATCATGGATCCGGCGTCGTTCACGAACGGAAAGTGGTACCGGCAGAACTGGATGACCGTCGAGTTCACGCTGGTGTACCGTTGGCACAGCGCTTTGCCCGATACGCTCGTGCACGGCGGCAAGACGATATCGATGCTGGATTCGCTCTGGAACAACCGGCTCGTGGTGGACAGCGGCCTGGGCACGATGTTCGAAGAGACCTGCGCCCAGCCGGCGACGCGGATCGGCCTGTTCAACACGGCCGAGTTCTTGGTCGCCGCCGCCGAGTTGCCGACGGTCCAGCTCGGGCGGCTCGCGCAAGTCGCGAGCTACAACGATTACCGCGAGATGGCGCAGTTCCCGCGCGTCACGGATTTCGGCCAGATCACGGGCGACCCGGATGCGCAGCGCGAGCTGCGCCGGCTCTACAAGGAGGTCGACAACGTTGAGTTCTACGTCGGCCTCTGCGCGGAGGACGTCCGCGAAAACTCCGCTTTGCCGGCGCTGATCGGGCGGCTGGTCGGCATCGACGCCTTCTCGCAAGCGCTCACGAGCCCGCTGCTCGCGGAGCATGTGTTCAACGAGCGGACGTTTTCCAAGGTCGGCTGGGAGCTCATCCACCAGGACCTGACGCTCTCCGATTTGGTCAACCGGAACGTGCCGAAGCGCGACCGGCCGTACCGCGTCACGTTCTATCGCTAGCGCGAGTGCGTGGGCAGAGCCGGTGGTACCGCCACGGCGCTTCCGCCCTCGACCAGCACGGCGACGCTGCCGGGGCGCGCGCCGTCTTGCGGCGGCACGAGTTGGAACTCGTAGGTCTTCACCCCGGAGGCCGGCGCCGTGAAGGTCACGGTCTGCGGCGAGCAGAGCCCATCGGCGCAGAACGATGCGACCCACTGCGGGCGCAGGCCCGCGGCGCGCAGCGAAACCTTCGAATCGGCGGGCGCCGCCACGATCAAACGGTACTTCAGCGTCGAGGCGAGGCTCCCCGGAAGATCGGGTCCGGTCCAGGGCGCGATCGAGACGACGGGCTTGTTGCCGCCGCCTGAAAGCGCGACGGCGACGAGGCCCTCCTGCGTACGCTCCTTCACGTTACGTTTGAGCGTCGCATACTCGCCGTTCGGCTTCAGCCTGTCGGCGAACGCGTTCGCCTTCGCGAAGAAGCGCGCGGTGTTCTTCGCGTCGCCGAGCGAGACATACACGTTCGCGGCATCGAGCGCCGTGTCCGCGACGTCGGCGAGCGCATCTTGCGTGGGTTGCTTCGCAGCATCGGCTTCGAGGCGCGGCAGCGACTTCTCGTAAGCTGCGGCGGCGTCGGAGAAGCGATGCGTACGCTGGTAGGCGAGCCCGAGGCTCGACCAGCCGTCGCCGTCGGCGGGCCGCAGTTCGGTGTAGCGCACGGCCTGCGCGATCATGCCGTCGTAGTCATGCAAGCGATAGTAGGCGCGCGAGAGCGAGGCGACGAGCTTCGGCGCGCTCGGCGTGAGGGCGAGCGCGTCGCGATACGCCTGCGCGGCCTCGGTCCAGCGATTCTGATCGCCGTAACCGCGCGCGAGATTGACGAGCGCCTCGACCTTCTGTCCGGTGGTCTGGGCCGTTGCCCGCTGCGCCGTCCCGGCGGCGACGAGCAAGGCGCCCTCGGCGTGCTGCGTGCGCTCGTAATCGACCGTGTCCTCGTTCTTCTCGGCGATCGACTCGGCGCGTGCGATCGCATCCTTCACGGCCTTCGAAGTCGCTCGGCGTTCGGCGGCCGGCCCTTCGAAGTGATACCGCTGCACGGCGAGCAGCGCATCGATTTTCGCCTGGGTCGGGGAGACATAGATCGACGAGCGCCCCGCCTGGGCGTCGCTCACGTACTTGGCGAGCTGCGCCGGCTTGACGCCGCCGATCCAGCGCGCGCGCACGATGCCGTTCGCGTCGAGCACGATCGTCGTCGGGATGTAGGCGATGCCGTAGGCGTTATAGACGTCCGGCCCCGCGAGCGCGGTTGGATACGGCACGCCCTTTGCCGAGAGGAACGTCTTGACGATCGGCGCGGTCTCGGTCGTGTCGATGCCGAGGAACGTGACGCCGCGCCCTTTGAGCTGCCGATACGCCGTGATGAGGTCGGGCGTTTCCGCGCGGCACGGTGGGCACCAGGTCGCCCAAAAATTCAGAACCGTGACCTTCCCGGGGCTCGCGCCCGTTGCGAGCGGTGCCCCGTCGAGCGCGGTCGCGGGGAGCGCAGGCGCGAGCGATCCGAGCGGAGCGCCGCTCGTCGCGGGCGATGCGCCCAAGGCGGCAGCCAGGAGCAAGCAGGCAAGATTACGCACGCCGCGCCTTTCGCCGCCGCCGCGGAACGCGCCTCGGTTAGCCTGGGAACGGCAGCAGAGCGGCGGCGCCGCGTGCGCGCCGCGACCCGGCGCAACGCCCCGGCCTGCCGACGAGCACCTGACGCGGTCCGCGAACCAGGCGCGCGGATGCGAACGCCGTCGACGCGGCGAGGCATCGCTGCTGCGATAGAGCGGCTGCCGGCGTTGCGGCGGCGAGAACGAGAAAGCGGCGCCGATCCATTTCAGCTCCTTAGGCGAACGACGTCTGGGCGGAAAGCGTGAACTTCGCGATCTTTGCGGTCGGGACGACGAGCGTTTGCGGAGCATCCGACGATTCCGAACGGTCGAGCGTATTCGAGAACTCCACGTCGGCGAGCGCCTTCAACATCGAGGTGAAGAAGCGAAAGTTCTTGAGCGTCCGCGTGAGTTTCCCGTTCTCGATCAGGTACACGCCGTCGCGCGTCAGTCCCGTGATCGTGCACTGCCGCGGATCGACGATGCGCGTGTACCACGTTCGTGACACGAGGATCCCGCGTTCCGTCTCGGCGATCAGCTGCTCGCGCGATTTCGTTCCCGGCATGACGATCGCGTTCGTCGGATACCCGTCGTGTCCGGTATTGGCGACCTTGAACCGGTTGGCGAGATAGGTGGACGACACGAATGCTTTGGGGACGCCTTTTTCGACCAGGACGACGCGCTGCGTCGGCGCGCCGTCGGAGGCGAACGGCTGATTGGCGACCTGCGGGTGACTCCAGTCGTCGACGATCGTCAAATTCGGCGAAAAGACGGCCCGGCCAAGGCGATCGATCAGCCATGAATCCTGCGCTTCCCTGATCGCGTCGATCGCAAAGCCGTAATAGAGATTGTTGATGCAGTCGACGAACGCCGGCGGTTCGAGGATCACCGCGTACGTGCCGGGTTTCAGATCCGCCGGCTCCCGCGATACCGTCGCCTTCGAAGCGGCACGTTCCGCGCGTTCCGCAGAGTCGAGCGCGGCGTAATCGCGCGTCCAGAAATCGGCGTAGCCGCTCGTCCGTTCCGCCATCGCCTTGATCTCGATGCCGGCGTAGGTGCCTTGCCACGCCGCGGCGACGCCCAGACTGTTGGCGATCGCGATATTCTGCAATTGCGTGGTCGTGAAGCCGGAGGAGGTGAGCGCGGATCGCCCCATGCGTGCGAACACCGGAACCAGCTTTGCGACCCGGTCCGCAGGCGTCACCTCGGCCGTCGATGCGAAGACGCTGTGTTCGGCACGGCCGACGGCGCCGGGCGTTGCGAGCGACACGAACTCCGGATTGGGCGGCACCCGCGCCGCCACTTCCGAAGCGCGCGCGATGACGGACTTGAGCCCGGCCTCCGAGAGATCGCCCGTCGTCGATGAGCCTCGCCGCTTATCTTTGACGTACGTGACCGAGACGGTGGTCGCGATGGATGCGAGGTTCTCGATCACGTAGTTTTGCGCGAAGCGCGAATACGCGGCGTCCAGTTCGTTGACTTCCACCGACGCCTGATCGGCGCCCCGCACGAGCCCAAGGGTCCTTTGCGCGAGCGCGAGGGCGCTGCTTGCGTCAGGCATCGGCTCTCACGCCCATCCTGACGTTCGCGAAGCGAGCGTGGGAGCAGGCGTGCGATGTACGCCCGGCCTGTTCCGGCTCGCCTTTGCCGCAATTCGGCGTTCCCCAGACCACCCATTCGGAGCGCCCGGCGACGCGGTCGAGCCCGGCCCAGAAACGCGGCGTGATGCCCGTGTAGGTCGGCTTTCTGTACAGCTTCGTTCGCTTGCCGTTGCGGATCTGCCAAGCGAGTTGCGGTCCGAATTGAAAATTCAAACGATGATCGTCGATCGACCAAGAGCGGATGCCGTCCATCAGGACGCCGTCTTTCGTGTCCGCGACGATGTCTTCGAGCGTTCCCTCTCCCGGGGCGAGCAGAATGTTGGTCATGCGGACGATCGGAACGGATGCCCAATCTTGCGCGCGCACCGACGCCGTTTCCGGAAGCGACGTCTGCGCGGCCGTATCCCGCGAGGACTCGAAGGCTCGTAGGATCCCGTTCTCGATCAACGGCACCGCGCGGGGCTGCGTGCCTTCGTCGTCGTAGCCCACCGTCGCCATCCCCAGCGGCAGCGTGTTGTCGCAGGTGACGTTCAGCAAATCGGATCCGTAGCGGAGCTTGCCGACTTGGTCCGGCGTGGCCCACGAAATGCCGGAGAAGTTCGCTTCCCATCCCAGGCTGCGATCGAGTTCGAGGGGATGCCCGATCGATTCGTGCATCTGCAGGTTGAGGACGCCGCCCGTGAGGATCAAATGCCCGGTCGTTTCCGGCAGCACCGGCGCCTTCAGCAGCCGCACCGCGTCTTCGCCGTATCGCGCTGCGTTGGCGATCAAGTCCGCGCGCTCGACGACTTCCCAGCCGCCGCCTTGATACAGACCGAAGTCCCCGGGACCGCTGCGATACTCGGCGTCGCCGTCGCCGACCGCGTTGCACCCCGTGCCCGCACCGCTCTGCGCGAGGTTCTGCACGATCGCGCTCCCGATCGTGCTGTAGAACTCCTTCGTTCGCGTCTCGTTCCACGAGAAGGCATATCCGTAGACGACGTCCTTGGATACGTGCAGCGCCTTTTCTGCCTGCAAGAGATGATCGATCCGCTTTCCGAGCGGGATGGATTTGGGATCGATCGTCACGGGCGTCGACCAGCTGCCGACGTGCTTCTGCGTTGGGGTGACGGCCGGTATACGTCTGGGAATCGTCGCGGATGCCCGCGCAATGGCGACCGCGCGCGCGGCCGTAGCGTCGAGCCCGTCGCCGAACCGGTCGCTCCCCGCGAACCCCCAGGCTCCGCCGACGAGCGCGCGCACTCCGTAGCCGACGGAGCGGGAGCTATCGACGTTGCGGACGACGCCGCTCTGCACGTAGATCGATTCGCTCTCGGCAACCCAGAACTGCACGTCCGCATATGCGGCGCCTCGCTGGGACGCGGTGTCGAGAACTCGCGCGGCGTCCGCCGCATATGCGCTGGTCATGACGCTTCCCTTCGCCCGTCGCGCCGGTCGTCCGCTCGGCGAGCTCTCCGGCGCCCGATCGCCGCTGGGCGCACCGTGACGGCGCCGGCTCGAGTTACTAAGCCTACTGCGACTCCGGGATCAGCGTGAACGTCGATTGGTCCACTTCGTAATTGCCCGGCCCCACTTGATCGTTCGGAAACGCGCAGATCACGCTGTTGTCGGGGCCCCAAATGTTGACGAGACCGGGCGGCCCGCACTGCGTCTGCTGGAGCCCGTAATCCTGAAGGAGTTCGGCGCCGGGGCTATCGGGTTCGACTTGATAGGATGGATACTGCACGCGCTCTTGGTCATCGACGATCGAGCCGTACCACAGCGCATCCGCCAGGGCGGCGATCGCGAAGGGGCCCCAGAAGCCGCCGCCCCAGTAGATGGGAGCCGGCTGCCAGACGACGCCGTGATTCCAGCCCCAGTTGCCGCCCGGCGCGCGGATATTGCGAACGACGGGCCCTGTGAACCTGCGGTGAAACGGCGTCGTGCCCGTGTTGGCGTAGGGCGCGTGCGGGAAGGTGCCCGGCGAGGGGTTGCCGGTCCGTCTCGCCGGTTGCTGGACGACCGGCTGCGTGGTGATGGGGCGCTGCACCGTGACCGGCTGCGTGGTGACGGGGCGCTGCCGCGCGACGGGCTGCGTCGTGACCGTGCGCTGCAGGGTGACCGGCTGCGTGGTGACCGGCCGCGCGGTGATGTCGTGATTGAAGTTGAATCCTCCGGCGGGCGGGGGCGCCTGCGTCGTTTGCGGAGCCGTCCGGGTGACGGGAACGGAGCGCGCCGCGGGCGCCGCCGCTCTGGCCGCGGGAGCGGCGGGAGCGGAACGAACGGCGGGGGCGGAACGAACGGCGGGTGCGGCGTTCCGGGCGGTCCAACCGCGCGGTTGTTGCGCGAGCGCGAGCGCCGGGATCGCGACCAGCAGGGTCAATGCGTAAGCGCGCTTCGAGAACCGATTCATCATTTGATTGTGTCCAGCGTTCCCTTTACCGATATGATCGTTCCACGCTCCGTATGCAGGAGCACGAGCACGTGATGCGGTCCCAGCCGTTCAGAAGAATGGGGCACGCGCACCTCGGTGTCCGTGAGATTCAAATACAGCGTGCCGCGTTTGAGCGCGATCTCATGCGTCTGGCCGCGCTGATGTAGCGTCGCGGTGACCGGCAAGCAGCGTTGGACGGCGCCCGCGAACGAGCATGCGCCGCCCGCGACCTCGAGCACGCCTTTTCGATCGGGGCTGCGCAACCAGAGCGTCTGCCCGGCCAGCCGCATGTCGACCTGGCGATAGATCTGGGTCGAACCATCGCTCTGCTGCACGCGCGTCACCCCCTGCGCGTTCGTGGCGAGGGTCGCGAGCGCAAACACCGCAAGCGCCGCGTAGATTCCCGGGGCGAGTCGCCGTTTGAACAAAGCCCGTCCTCCCCATAGCGAGCGCCGATCCGCGCGCAGCTTCTCTCTTAGCTGCCCAGCCGCGCCTGCACATATGCATGAGGGAGCGGCTGCGCGGGCCCCCTTGCTCCGAACGGCATCCGATGCGAACGAGCCGCGCCCGTTCGTGAGCCGCGGCAAGCTCTCGAGCCTCATGCGGGACCTAGGCGGTCCTAACGTGCCGCGTGGCCGAAAGCGGCACGATGGAGGCGAGCGACTTTCCTCGGGACGCCCTGCGGGGTCCCGATTTTGCTTGCCGACTCCGAGGGACGGCAAATGTTTTAGAGAAGCGTCCGGCATAGCGATCCTGACCTAAGGAGACACCGCAATGCAAGGCCGTTCCCCAGCAGTAAAAGGCGCGTTCGCCATCAGCGGCGCGATGATCGTAGGACTCAGTGCTTTACTCCTTTTGCAACCGGGGATAAGCACCGCGCAGGGCATCACTCCAGCTAGCGCAGCAGCGCCGGTGGTGCAAGGGCCCCCGCAATGTTACGGCTGCAATGGTTCCTCGGCGACCGGGACCACGCAACAAACGACGATGGTCAACGAGACGGCGTTCTGGCGCGAACAAGCGCACAGAAACGGCCACTACAACGGGATTCCCGAGTACGCACCGACCGCTAAGTACGTGCGCGGCAAGGGTAAGACCAACGCGGGCAACACGACGAATTACAGTTCGCCGAACACGCGCACCATCACGTTCTGAGCCCCGCCCTCTTCACCAGAGAGCCCCGCGCCGGGGCTCTTTTTTTTTGCGCGGCCAAGGACGGGCGCAGCACAGCGCGAACGACGGTGGCCCGTGAAAGATACACCATCGGTCATCGATCGTCTCGTTCGCGCAGCGCGCGAGCATGAAGCCGCATCACCGGTCCACCGCGCCGTCACCCCTGCCCAGCACCTCACGATCGTGACGTGCATGGATTCACGCCTGGACATCTTTCGCATCTTCGGCCTCGACGTGGGTGACGCGCACATCCTGCGCAACGCGGGCGGCCTTGCGACGGACGACATGCTGCGCTCGCTGGTCGTCTCGCAGCGCCTGCTCGAAACGCGCGAGATCATTCTCATGCAACACACCGACTGTGGGCTCAATCAACTCAAGGAAGACGAGTTCCGGGCCAAGCTGACCCGTGAAGTGGGCAGCGAGCCGCCCTACGAATTCGGCGCTTTCCGCGACGTCGATTTCTCGGTGCGCCGGGCGCTCGAACGGGTGCGTGCGCATCCCTTCCTGCCGGCTCGCGATCGCGTCCGCGGCTTCGTCTACGATGTGGACAACGGCGCCTTGCGCGAGGTTCTCTAGCGGACGCGCACGACTCGTACGATCGTGACGGGCGAGAGCAGCATCTGTTGCTCCGCGGGCAGCCGCGCGATCTTACGCACGATCTCCATTCCCGAGATCACGTGCCCGAATGCCGCGTAGCCGGCGGAGAGCGCCGAGCCGTCTAGGCGCGGCTGATCGCCGTCGCAGATGAAAAACTCCGACGTGGCCGAGTTGGGGTCGCTCGTGCGCGCCATCGAGATCGCACCGTCCGTGTTCCGCAGGCCCGTGTTCGTCGGGGCTTCGAGTGCGATCTTGGGGTCGGTCGCATCGTTTTCGCGCGCGCGATTGCCGCCTTGGATCACAAAGCCGGGAACGGAGCGAAAGAACGAGCCCCCGTTGTAGAACTTCGCGTCGACGTACCGCAGAAAATTCGCGGTGGTGACCGGCGCTTTCTTGTCGTTCAGCACGACGACGATATCGCCGAATTGGGTGACGATCCGCACGCGCGGACCCTGCTCTCCGGCTCCGGCGGCGGGAGCGGGAGATGCGGCCGGCAGCAGGAGCGCCGCGAGGGCGAGCGTGGCGAACGTGAAGCGTTTCAATCTCACAACGCGCCGTCGTTAGCGCAAGGGCTCCGCGAATCCCGCCCCGCCGGGCTCGGTCGAAAGCCGCTTCCCCCAGCCGCGGAGCGTGCCGACCGTCAACGCGAGGATGAAGAGCAAGAACGGAGGCAGGATCTGCGAGGCTTGGCCGTGGGCAAGGTGCGAAGCGACCGCGCACGCCATCACGCATGCAAGCGTCCCGGCGGCGATGTGCGCGAAGCGCGGAACGAGCACGGCGAGCGCGCAGACGCATTCGAGCGCACCGGTGAAGTACATGAACCACAGCGGATAGCCGAAGCTCCGAAACTGTTCGACCATGACCGGCTGCGTGGCGAGTTTCGCCGCGCCGGAACCGATGAAGGCGAGCGTGAGCAATACGGTATAGGTCCAGGTGAAGATCGTGCGCACGGTAACCTCGCAGGGGGGCGGCGCGGTGGCGAATCGTTCGTTTGACGCCGCGAGATCCCGGGCTCGCAAGGGCTCGGCCCGGAACCGCGCGGCGCGGAGCGCGGTCATGGGAGCAGACGTATGGTACGCAAACTCGCGCGCCTGGGATGGGCGCTCGCCGCCGCCTCGCTCCTGTTGGGTTCGTTCCCGGCTCCGGCCCGCGCGGCGCCCGCTGCTTTCCCGGCGGTCGCGGGGCACAATCTCAACGGGCGCGCCGTGGAGGTTCCGCGCGACCTCAAAGGCGCGACGAACCTCGTGTACGTCGCGTTCTTGCCGGCGCAGCAAGCGCAGGTCGATTCCTGGGAGCCGTTCGCCGCGGGGATGGCGCGCCGCTACCCGCGCTTTCACGCCTACCAGTTGCCGATCATTTCGAGCGCGTACACGGTCTTTCGCGGATACCTCGACAACGTGATGCGCAGCGCGATCTCGGATACCGAAGCGAGGGAATCGACGATCACGCTGTTCCTCGACAAGGCCGCGTTCGAGCGTGCGCTCGGGATCGTTTCGGAAGATGAGATCTCGGTCTTTCTCATCACGCCGAACGGCAAGATCCTGTGGCGCTCGACGGGTTCCTACGATGCGGTGCGGCCGCCTGACATCGCGCGCTTCGCCGGAGGCGCCGCGGTGCGTTGAAGCATGAGGGAGGTTGCGCGCGAGCGGCGCGCTAAATCCGGGATTCGTGAACTCGTCGATTGCGCGCGCGATCGTGCCGCTCGCGATCGGCCAAATCGCCGTTGGCGCCGCGGCCATTTTCGCGCGCTATGCCTTGACCGGCGCCGGGCCGCTGGTCGTTTCCGCCTTGCGGCTTGCGACCGCTGCCGCGGTGATCTGCGCGCTTGCGCTAGCGCTCGGGCGGTATCGCACGCGCGATGCGGCGAGCGAACGTCGCCTCGGGATCGCTGGCCTCGTGCTCGCGCTGCATTTCGCGACCTGGATCTCCTCGCTACGCTTCGCGAGCGTTGCGATCTCGACGCTGCTCGTCTGCTCGGCGCCGATTTGGACGGAAGCCTATGCGGTGTTGCGCGCGCGCAGGGCGCGCCCCGAGGTCATCGTCAGCATCGTCACGGCGCTGGCCGGCGTCGGGATCGTCGTTGGGCTTCCGTCGGGGGAGAATACGCCGCTCGGCCTTGGCCTCGCGATCGCCGGCGCTTGGGCGTGGGCCGCGTATCTGATCCTGGTGCGCGGTGTCGATCGAAGCTACGATACCCTTGCGATCGTCGGCCGCACCTATCCGATCGCCGCCGTGCTGCTGGGCGTCGCGGCCGTCGTAGCGGGCCAGCCGCCCCCGCCGCTCCACGATGCCGTGGCGTGGGGCGGGATCATCGCGATGGCGCTCGTCTCGCAACTCTTCGGGCACACGGCGCTCAACGTCGCCGTCCGCGCGCTCAGCCCGACGTTCGTCGCGACGACGACGCTCCTCGAGCCGCTGATCGCGGCCTTGCTCGCGGCGATCCTCTTCAAGGAGCGGCTCGCGCCCTCGGCACTCGTCGGCGCCATCGTGATCCTCGGCGCGATCGCGCTTGCGATCCGCGCGGAGGATCACCCGGCCGAATCCGTCGAGGGTGCGACCTAAACGCGATCTCGCTAAAAGGCGCGCTTCTTGCGGTCGAGGAGCTGCCAGATCATCGGCGTGAAAATGAGCTGCATCGCAAGCCCCATCTTGCCGCCGGGACAAACGATCGTGTTGGGCCGCGACATGAACGAATCGTGGAGCATCGCCAGCAGATAGGAAAAGTCGATCCCCTTCGGGTTGGAGAAACGGATCACGAGCATGCTTTCGTCCAGCGTGGGGATCGTGCGCGCGATGAACGGATTGGACGTATCGACGATCGGGACGCGCTGAAAGTTGACGTGCGAGCGCGAGAACTGCGGGCAGATGTAGTTCACGTAGTCCGGCATCCGCCGCAGGATCGTGTCGACGATCGCCTCTTGCGAGTGGCCGCGCGCGGTCCGGTCGCGATGCAGTTTCTGGATCCACTCGAGATTGATCGTCGGCACGACGCCGATCAAGAGATCGACGTGGCGGGCGACGTCGACGGTGTCGGTGGCGACGGCCCCGTGCAGGCCCTCGTAAAACAGGAGATCGGTCCCGGCCGGAATGTCCTCCCACGGCGTGAACGTCCCCGGCTCCTGATTGTACGGCGCGGCCTCGCCGTCGTCGTGCAGATACTTGCGCACCTTGGCCGTGCCCGTTTCGCCGTACACGCGGAACAGCGCCTCGAGTTCCTCGAAGAGGTTCCCCTCCGGACCGAAGTGGCTCAGGCTCCGGCCGCTCTTTTGCGCTTCCGCCAACAGGGCGCGCATCTCGAGCCGGTCGTAGCGATGGAACGCATCGCCCTCGACGATCGCGGCGGTGACTCGTTCGCGCCGGAAGATCTGCTGGAACGTGCTCTTCACCGTGGACGTGCCCGCGCCGGACGATCCGGTGATCGCGATGATGGGATGCTTGGACGACATCGAAGGTCGCTTTCTTTACGTCTACGCTGAGGAGCGGAAGAGGGAACGCGAGTTGAACAGCGGCGCTGCGAACACGAGCTCTTCGCCGCGATCGGAGGTCTCGTGATAGCGGACGAGCCGCTCCACCTCCCTGGCCGACCCCAGGATCACGGGGACGCGCTGCTGCAGGCTCGCCGGAACGATATCCAGGACCCGCTCGCGCCCCGTCGACGCCGCGCCGCCCGCCTGCTCGACGATCATCGAGACCGCGTTCGCCTCGTAGAGCAGATGCAGGCCGCCGTGCTTGGCCGGGTCGCGCACGTCGCGCGGATACAGCAAGAGCCCGCCGCGCACCAGGATGCGGTGCACTTCCGCAACCAGCGAATCGACCCAGCGCATGCTGAAGTCGACGCCGCGCGCGCCCGTCTTCCCCTGCACGCACTCGTCCACGTAGTAGCGGATCGGTGTCTCCCAGCTGCGCTCGTTCGAGGCGTCGATCGCGAACTCGCAGGTCTGTTCGGGGATGCGCATGTTCGGATGCGTGAGCGTGTAGGCTCCGATCTCACGATCCAGCGTGAAACCGTGAACGCCGCTGCCGAGCGTGATCGCGACGATCGAGGTCGGACCGTACAGGGCAATACCGGCCGCGACTTGCCGGGTGCCTGCCTGCAAGAAGTCAGCGGCCGTCGGCGCCGTCACGCCTTCGGGAGCGCGCAGGACGGAGAAGATCGTTCCGACGGTGGCGTTGATGTCGAGATTCGCCGAACCCGAGAGCGCGTCGAAGGCGAGCAGGTAGCGCCCGCGCGGGTACGTCGTCGGGATCAAATAGGGCTGCTCCGCCTCTTCGAAGCTCATGCCGCAGAGCTGGCCGCCCCACTCGCATTCGCGCAGCATGATGTCGCTCGCGATCGCGTCGAGCCCCCTCGGGTCGTCGGCCGACGGGTTGACGTTCATCGAAGAACGCGGAGGATAGTACAGCGCTCCGCGCGAGACCGCCGAGGCGATGAACTTGCATGCCGTCTGAATGTCGTTGAGCAGCCCGGTCAATTCCGGATCCGGATTCGCCCGGCTGCGCTGGTCTTCGATGATGAATTTGCTGAACGTTGTCCGGCGATGCGGCATCGCGCTCTCCTCGAAGGGCCCGGCTGGGAGGCGAAGGTACCGGGTTCGCCTGCCCAGGTAGGCCCCACCTCCGTTCGCGGAGCGCGGAGCGCGCGTGACTCGCAGGCCATTCGGCCGAACACCTCGCCGCAGGCACGCCGCCGCCCGGTGGGACGGCGCGGGATGCTCGGCTCGTTTGCGCGTAAGGGCCAGGTATATGCAATACGTGTACTCGATGTATCGTGTCGGCAAGGTCGTGCCGCCGAAGCGCCAGATCCTCAAAGACATCTCGCTCAGTTTCTTGCCGGGCGCGAAGATCGGCATTCTCGGGCTCAACGGCTCCGGCAAGTCGACGCTGTTGCGCATCATGGCCGGCATCGAGACGGAGATCGACGGCGAGGCCAAGCCCATGCCGAATCTCTCGATCGGCTTTTTGGAGCAAGAGCCGAAGCTCGATCCCGGCAAGACGGTGCGCGAGACGGTCGAGGAGGGGTTGGGCGCGACGCTCGCCGCGCGCAAGCGTCTCGAAGAAATCTACGCCGCGTACGGCGACGAAGGTGCCGATTTCGACGCGCTCGCGAACGAACAGGCCAAGCTCGAAGCGATCCTGTTCGCCGACGGCGGCGACATCGATCAGCAGCTCGAGATCGCGGCCGACGCGCTGCGCTTGCCGCCCTGGGACGCTCCGATCGGACCGCTTTCCGGCGGCGAGAAGCGGCGCGTCGCGCTCTGCCGCCTCTTGCTCTCCAAACCGGACATGCTGCTGCTCGACGAGCCGACGAACCACCTCGATGCCGAGAGCGTCGAGTGGCTCGAGCATTTCCTGGCGCGTTTCCCGGGGACCGTCGTCGCCGTGACGCACGACCGTTACTTCCTCGACAACGCGGCCGGTTGGATCTTGGAACTCGATCGCGGGCGCGGGATCCCCTGGAAGGGCAACTATAGTTCGTGGCTCGAGCAGAAAGAAGAGCGCCTCGCGCAAGAAGAAGCGGCGGAATCCGCGCGCCGCAAGGCGCTCAAGCGCGAGCTCGAGTGGGTCCGCACCGGCGCCAAGGGGCGCCACGCGAAGAACAAGAGCCGCATCACGCGCTTCGAGGAGCTCGCGAGCTACGAGCATCAGCGTCGCAACGAGACGCAAGAGATCTTCATCCCCGTCGCCGAGCGGTTAGGCGATCGGGTGATCGATTTCACCGGAGTCCGCAAGGCCTACGGCGACCGGCTCCTCATGGAGGACGTGAGCTTTCGCATTCCGGCGGGCGCGATCGTCGGGATCATCGGCCCCAACGGGGCCGGCAAGACGACGCTCTTTCGGATGATCGCGGGCAAAGAGAAACCCGACGCCGGCACGATCGAGATCGGCCCGAGCGTCAAGCTCGCCGTCGTCGATCAGACCCGCGAGTCGCTCGAGGGCACGAAGAGCGTCTTCGACGAGATCAGCGGGGGGCTCGATTTCGTGACCGTCGGGAAATTCGAGATGCCTTCGCGCGCCTATCTGGGGCGTTTCAATTTCAAAGGCGCCGACCAGCAAAAGATCGTCAGCACGCTCTCCGGCGGCGAACGGGGCCGCCTCCACTTGGCGAAGACGCTGCTCGCCGGAGCGAACGTGTTGCTGCTCGACGAACCCTCGAACGATCTCGACGTCGAGACGCTGCGCGCGCTCGAGGACGCGCTGGGCGAATTCGCCGGGACCGTCCTCGTGATCAGCCACGACCGCTGGTTCCTCGATCGCATCTGCACGCACATCATCGCGTTCGAAGGCGATTCGCGCGTGTATTTCTTCGAGGGCAACTATCAGGAGTACGAAGCGAACAAGCGCGAGCGCCTCGGCGAGGAAGCCGCCAAGCCGCATCGTCTGCGCTACCGCCCGATCACGCTGCCCTAGGGCATGTCACCCAGAGCTTGTCGAAGGGGCGCTTACGAGGCGGGCGGTTTGGCGGAGCGCGTCGAGGCGAGGAGCAGCTGGGTGACGCCGAGCAGCAGCGCGCCGCCGTAGACGCTCCGGGAGACCTCGTGCTTCTCTCGATAGGCGATTCGCGCGGGGTCGTCCTCGGCCACCGCCTTGAACGAGCCGCCCATCGCCGCCTGCGCTTGCGTCATCGCCGGGACGATCGCGGCTTCGTGGTACGCGACGGCTGCGAGCGCTGCGCCTCCGATGAGGGCCCGAAGCACGTCGCTCTTGCGGGCCTCGGGGCTGACGATCGCGCGCAGGAGCGCGGCGCCGGCCGCCACCCCGCCGGATGCGAACGTCAGAGCCGCCAGCCGCGCGAGCGTCTGGCCCGTGATCTCCGCGAACGTGTCGCGATCCGTGACGAGCTTGAAGGCGATCGGCGCGTAGACGAACGCGAAGCCCGCACTCGCACCGACCCAGAGTGCCGTGCCGCCGATTTCAACTGCGCCGAGCGCACCACTTAATTTTCCCATACGGGCCACTTCGGCCGGCCTCGGGGCGAACCTTGGCCGCGATGAGGGCTCGCGGCTCTTTCACCCGAAGGTTTCCAGACGTGCGCCAACCCCCGATTGCGAGCCCGACCATCACCGCCGACCGATCGATCCGAGAAACCGACCCGATCCTGCCGCACGGCGCGGACTTCGTCCTGACCCTTTCCTGCGAGGATGCGGTCGGGATCGTCCACGCGGTCTCGGGGTTCCTCGTCGCCCATGCGTGCAACATTCTCGATAGCGCGCAATTCGGAGACGCGCCGACGAATCGTTTTTTCATGCGCGTCGCGTTCACGCACGTCGGGCGCGAAGGACGCCTCGGCGTCGCGGACGTGCAGCGCGCCTTCGCCCCGATCGCGGAGCGGTTCGGGATGACGTTCACGATCCGTGACCCCGCGGTGAAGCTACGGTTGCTGCTGCTCGTCTCGCGGCAAGGGCACTGCCTGAACGATTTGCTGTTCCGCTATCGCTCGGGGGAACTCCGAGTCGAGATCCCCGCGATCGTCTCGAATCACTCGGATCTGCGCGATTTGGCCGTCGCCTATGGGGTCCCGTTCTATCATCTCCCGGTCACGAATGCGACGCGCGTCGCGCAGGAAGCGACGCTGCTCGAGATCGTCGAGCGGGAGAAGATCGATCTCGTCGTCCTGGCTCGCTACATGCAGGTGCTCTCCGACGATCTCTGCCGCGCCCTCGCGGGGCGCGCGATCAACATCCACCATTCGTTTCTGCCGAGCTTCAAAGGAGCACGGCCGTACGCGCAGGCGCACGCGCGGGGCGTGAAGATCATCGGAGCGACCGCGCACTACGTCACCGCGGATCTGGATGAGGGTCCGATCATCGATCAAGACGTCGCCCGGGTCGATCACGCCGCGACGATCGCCGACCTCGTCGTCCTCGGGCGGGATATCGAGAGCATGGTCCTGGCCCGTGCCGTGAAGCTGCACGTCGCCCAACGCGTGTTGCTCAACGGGCCGCGGACGATCGTTTTCTAGTTTGCCCGCCGATTCGCGGGGGCGCGTAAGGCACTGGGCGAAGCGCCTGGGCGGTTTGATACTCGGCCGATACATGAGGAGAGCCGGATGCCCGAACGTAGCGTGGTCGTTCTCAGCGGTGCGCGCACCGCGATCGGAACCTATGGTGGAAGCCTCAAGGACGTTCCGCCGACAAAACTCGCAGCCGTGGTGCTGCGCGAGGCCGTCAGGCGAGCGCAAATCGATCCAGCGAGCGTCGGCCAAGTCGTCGTCGGGAATGCGATCCACACCGAGCCCCGCGATATGTACATTTCTCGCGTCGCGGCGATCGACGGCGGCCTGCCCTACGAAGTGCCGGCGTTCACGCTGAACCGCCTGTGCGGCAGCGGGTTCCAGGCCATCGTCAGCGCGGCGCAGACGATCCTGCTCGGCGACGCGGACGTCGCCGTGGCGGGCGGTGCGGAATCGATGAGCCGCGGGCTCTACGGAGTCCCGGCGTTGCGTTGGGGCCAGCGCATGGGGAACGGCGAGTACGTCGACATGACGGTCGGCGCGCTGACCGATCCCTTCGATACGATCCACATGGGCGTCACGGCGGAGAACGTCGCGGAGAAGTTCGGGATCACGCGCGAGCGACAGGACGCGCTTGCGCTGGAAAGCCAGCGCCGAGCCGCGCATGCGATCGCCGAAGGGCGCTTCAAAGCGCAGATCGTGCCCGTGGAGCTAAAGACGCGCAAGGGCACGACGCTGTTCGAGACCGACGAACACGTGCGCGCGGAGTCAACGGCCGAGGGGCTCGCGAAGCTGAAGACCGTTTTCAAAGCTGACGGCACCGTCACCGCCGGCAACGCCTCGGGGATCAACGATGCGGCAGCGGCCGTCGTGTTGATGGAAGCCGGGGCCGCGGAACGCGCCGGCCGCACGCCGCTCGCGCGCCTGGTCTCCTACGGGCACTCCGGCGTCGATTCGAAGATCATGGGGATCGGACCGGTCCCCGCCGTCAAGAACGCGTTGAAGCGCGCGGGCCTGAGCCTCGAGCAGATCGACGTGATCGAATCGAACGAGGCTTTCGCAGCCCAAGCGTGCGCCGTGGCGAGCGAACTGGGCTTCGATCCGGCGAAGACCAACCCCAACGGCGGCGCGATCGCGCTGGGTCATCCGATCGGCGCGACCGGCACGATCCTCGCGATCAAGGCGATCTACGAACTCCATCGCACCGGCGGACGGTATGCGCTGGTCACGATGTGTATCGGCGGCGGCCAAGGGATCGCGGGGATCTTCGAGCGTCTCTAACGCGCCCTTCGACAAGCTCGGGGTGACATGCCCTTCGATAAGCTCGGGGTGACGTTCGTGAGTGCGTCACCGTGAGCTTGTCGAAGGGTCAGCTTGCCGTCCTTCGACAGCTCAGATGACGCGGGGATAAGGCGGTGCGTCGCAAGAAGACGGTTGAACATGGCACTCTACGACGCAATCGTCATCGGCGGGGGGCACAACGGCCTCGTCACGGCATGTTATCTCGCGCGAGCGAATTGGAACGTGCTCGTGCTCGAGCGCCGCTACATCGTGGGCGGCGCATGCGTCACCGAAGAGAACGTCTTTCCCGGCTACAAAGTCTCGACGGCGGCCTACGTCAACAGCCTGTTCCGGCCGGAGATCATCCGCGATCTGCGCTTGCGTGAGTACGGCTTCGAGGTCGTCGAACGCAATCCGTCGTCGTTCTCGCCGTTCCTCGACGGCCGCTATCTGCTGCTCGGCCCGGACGGCGCGCAAAACCTGCGTGAGATCTCCAAGTTCAGCGCGGCCGACGCGCGCAACTATCCCAAGTATACCGAGATGCTCGAACGCGTTGCCGCGGTCATCGAACCGACGCTCGTGCAGACGCCGCCGAACGCCGTGAAACCGGGCCCCGCGGACCTGCTCGCTCTCGCACGCCTGGGGCGCGACGTGACGAAGCTCGACGGTGCGCTGGGCGAGGCGATCGAGATCCTGACCGGGGCGGCGCGTCCGATCCTCGATCGCTGGTTCGAATCGGAGGAGCTCAAAGCGACGCTCGCGACCGACGCGATCATCGGTGCGTTCGCCGCGCCGTCGATGCCGGGCACCGCCTACGTACTCTTCCATCACGTGATGGGTGAGACCAACGGCGCGCGTGGCGTGTGGAGCTACGTGCGAGGCGGCATGGGCGGGCTCACGCAGGCGCTGGCGAAAGCGGCGCTCGATCTCGGCGTCGAGATTCGCACGGAAGCCGAAGTCAGCCGCATCCTCGTGCAAAACGGAACGGCCTACGGCGTGGTGCTGGCGAACGGCGAAGAGTTGCGCGCGCGCAACGTCGCGAGCGGCGTCGACTGCCGGCTGACGTTCGAGACGTTTCTCGAACCGGCGGAACTACCGTCCGAGTTCTTGGCGGAGATCCGGCGCATCGACTACAGCAGCGCGTCGGCGAAGATCAATGTCGCGCTCTCGGCCTTGCCGAATTTCACCGCCGCACCGGGCTCGACGGCGGGTCCACAGCATCGCGGCACGATTCATCTTTGCCCCGATCAAGATTACATCGAGCGCGGTTACGACGATGCGAAGTACGGCCGCCCATCGCGCGAGCCGATCGTCGAATGCACGATCCCCTCTGCCGTCGACCCGACCGTCGCGCCGCCCGGGCAGCACTTGATGTCCATGTTCTGCCAGTACGCGCCGTACAAACTCGCGGACGGCACGTGGGACGAGCGCGCGAAGGGCGCGTTCGCCGATGCCTGTTTCGACGTGGTCGAGCGTTATGCGCCGGGATTCAAGGCATCCGTGATCGCGCGGCAGGTCCTGGGCCCCGTCGATCTCGAGGCAACCTTCAACCTTACCGGCGGCAACATTTTCCAAGGCTCGATGGGTCTGAACAACCTGTACCTGTTCCGTCCGGCGCCGGGCTACGCGGGATATCGCACGCCGGTCAGACGCCTTTATCTTTGCGGTTCGGCCGCGCACCCGGGCGGCGGCGTGATGGGCGCCCCGGGACTCAATGCCGCGCGCGAGATGCTCAAGCGCCGCTGATGCACGCGGACGCGCGCCGGTTGATCGCCGAGTTGGAGCTTGCGCCGCATCCCGAAGGCGGCCATTACCGCGAGACGCATCGCAGCGCCGAAGGCGTCACGACCGCGCGCGGAACGCAGCGCAGCGCGCTGACGTCGATCCTCTTCTTGCTCCCGGGCGAGGAATTCTCGGCGTTTCACTCGCTCGCCTCGGATGAGATCTGGCACTTTTACCGGGGCGATCCGATCGTCATCGAGATCATCGATCCCGCGGGCCGGCACGAACGGCGGACGCTCGGTTCCGAAGGGCCGTGGCAGACGGCGATCGCCGCCGGCTCGTGCTTCGCCTCGCACGTCGAACGTCGCGACGGGTATGCGCTGGCCGGCTGCGACGTTGCGCCCGGCTTTGATTTCGCCGATTTTGTTCTGCCGGAGCGCGCCGCGTTGCTGGCGCGCTTTCCACAGCACGCCGAGACCATCGCCCGCTTCACCCGCTAGGAGTTTGGCGGACTTGTGGCCGCCAAATGGTAGAATTGGGGTATGGGGGACAACTTCGTTTCGTTCGATCGTGACACGCTATTTCTGATGCCTCCGAGCGTCCAGGATTGGCTTCCGGAGAAGCACTTGGCGCGGTTTGTCGTCGATGTGGTATCGCGCTTGGATCTGCGTCCGCTGCGGGACTCGTACTCCGGCCGCGGTTCGGCTGCGTACCATCCGGAGATGATGGTGGCGCTGCTGTTTTACTCGTACGCGACCGGCCTGCGAGCGAGCCGGAAGATCGAAGCGGCGACGTACGAATCGGTGGCCTTTCGATATATCGCGGCGAACACGCATCCCGACCGCGACACGATCTGCGCCTTCCGGCGCCGCTTCTTTCCGCATCTTGAGGCTCTGTTCAATCAGATCCTGATTGTCGCCAAAGAGTTGGGGTGCTTGGAAGTCGGCCGGGTAAGCCTGGACGGCACCAAGATCAAGGCGAACGCATCCAAGCATCGCGCGCTCAGCTTGAAGGGTGCGAACCGGCTTGAAGTTCAGCTGAAGCGAGAAGTGCGCCGGATGCTGGAACTCGCCGAGGCGGCCGACTCGGCCGACGAACGCGACGGCGGGATCGATATTCCTGCGGAAATCGCACGCCGCGAAGATCGCCTCAAAGCCATTGCTGAGGCGCAAGAGCGGATCAAGGCGCGCGAAGCGGAGCGCCAAACCCAGGAACACGTCGAGTACCGGGACGTGGTGGCCGATCGCGACCGGATCGCGGAGAAGATCGGCCGCAAGATCAGGGCGCCAAAGAGGCCGAAGGATTGCGTTCGTCCGGAGGCTCAAGTGAACTTGACCGATCCGGAATCGCGCATCATGCCGAGTTCCGAAGGGTTCGTTCAGGCTTACAACGGGCAGGCCGCCGTCGACACCGGTTCTCTGTTGATCGTCGGCGCTGAACTTAGCCAGCGCCCAATCGATTGCCGTCTGCTCAAGCCGATGCTGCGAAAACTTACGGCGCTGCCGGTCGGCAAGCCGCACGAGTTGTTGGCCGACGCCGGCTACTTCAGCGAACTCAACGTTGAGTTGTGCGTCGAGAGCGGGGTCGTGCCGTACATCGCTCCCAAGCGCGATCGCCATCATTGGGGCCTGCGGCGATTCCGCGTTCCAAAAGCTCCGAAGCCTGGAGCCTCTGCTTTGGCGCAAATGTTGTACCGGCTGCGAACGCCGGAAGGCCGTGCAATCTTCGCCCTGCGAAAATGCACCGTCGAGCCCGTTTTCGGGAATCTCAAGCGCGCCTTGGGCTTCCGTCAGTTCTTGCTTCGCGGCCATCGAAAAGCCAGCGGAGAGTTTCTCCTGGGCTGCACAGCCTGGAACCTCAAACGCTTGCACACGCTGGCGATGGCTTGAAGGGAGCGAGGTGAGACCACCCACTTCATGTCGGCGGTGGCCGATCACGACTGGCTCTCCCGCGAAAGAGTCGATTCGCGTCCCTTCAAGCCCGCCAAACTCCTAGGGAGCGGCCGAAGTCACTTCCGCGCGCTGTAGCTTTGCAGCACCTGGATGTAGTTTGCGCGTTCGAAGGCCGTCGGATCCGCGATCCGCTCTTGGCTGAGCAGGCCGCGGAACTGCTCGAGGGAGGTGAAGTCCCGGGCGTGCATCCACGATTCCAATCCGGCGACGAGATCCTGCATGTGCTCGAGCCCGCGCCGCAGCAGCGACGAGGTCGTCATCACGACGTCGGCTCCGGCGAGCAGGTACTTCACGACTTCGTCGGACGTTTCGACGCCCGTCGTCGCGGCAAGCGATGCATTCAGTCGCCCGGCGAGGATCGCGATCCACAGCAGCGGCAAGCGAAGCTCGCTTTTCGAACTCAAGTCGAGATCGTTGCGCAGCGCGAGATGCTCGAGATCGATGTCCGGCTGGTAGAAGCGGTTGAACAGGACGAGCGCGTCGGCGCCGGCTTCGCGAAGTTTGCGCGCAAATGCGCCGGGAGAACTGAAGAAGGGGCTCAGCTTGACGGCCAGCGGAAGACGGACCGCGTTCCTCACGGTGCGCACGATATCGAGGTAGCGCTGCTCGACCTCAGGGCCGCCGAGCGTGCAATCCGCCGGTATGAAATACACGTTCAATTCAAGGCCATGGGCACCCGCGGCTTCGATCTCTTTTGCGAACTCGGTCCAGCCTTCGCTCGTCGTGCCGTTCAGACTGGCGATGATCGGAATGCGGACGGCATTGCGGGCGCGCCGGATCAATTCGATGTAGCGGCGAGTGCCGACCGCGTAGGCTGACGGATCCGGGAAGTACCCAAGCGCCTCGGGCGAACTCTCGCGCCCGATCGTGGTGCGCTCCTCCAGTTCGTCACGTTCGGCTTCGATCTGCTCTTGAAAGATCGAAGGGAGAACGACCGCGCCTGCACCGTACAATTCGAGTTTGACGATATTGCCGACGTGTGCGGTCAAGGGCGATGCCGAGGCAACGAGCGGGCTGCGCAAGGGCAGTCCCATGTAGGTGGTCGCAACGTCCACTGCGTCCTTCTTCCAAGCCGCCTGCGGGGACTGCGCCCGCCGCGGTACATTGATATACCTCGCACATCTTGCGGGTCCTCGCCCGGCGTAGTCCAATGTTGCGAGTCCCCGCCGCCGGGCCTCGGAGAGAGGAGCGCGCATGAACACCGCAAAGCCGTTGACCGGAGGTTCCTCATGCCCGATCAATCCGACCCATTCAACCCGGTGGCCCAATTCGCCGAACTGCAGTCGCTGTTCACGTCGCCGCTCTCTGCGTGGAAGTCGATGTGGGGCGCATTACCGACGCGGTACGAACCCCTGGACCCGACCGTGCAAGAGATCGCCATTCTCGTCGCGATGCACAATATGGCCTCGATGTTGAAGAATCCGCAGGCGATCAAGGATCAATTGAACGCCGAACTTACCGAGCGGATAAAGAACCTCGGGAGCTAGAACGGCAGCCCCCTCCCTTTTTGGCTAGGACCATGGGACCAGGGACAATGGCGCCCGCCTTGGGACCAAACGGTCCTGTGCTCTAGACCTGCGATCCGGTATGCTTGCGACCAGCATCAAGCATCTGCGTCGAGGCATGCGATTTTGAAGTCTGACAAGGATCTCGCCACCTTTCTAGAGGGGCTTAGAGGCGTCGAACCCCAGGCCGCGCCGAAGCGCCGCGAAGCCGTCATCCGCGGATCGTTCGAGTTCCCGAAGGTCGACGCTGCCGGAACGTTTCGCTACGTCGTCGCCGCAACGTTCGCGACGATCGTGTTCTTCGGCACGGTCATCGGGCTCGTCAAACTCTTCCATCTGCCGTAGCGCAGCCGGCGCGCCGGCGCCTCGTGTTGCGGGCGCGGCAACTCAGACCCCGGCGTACTCCTCGGCCTGTTCGATCCGCGAGAGGACCCAATCGAATTTGCCGCTCGTCACCGCGACCTTGCAGTAGCGGCATTCTCCGACCGCGTTGACCTGCAGCGGCGCGCCGCAATTCGGGCACTTTTTGTCCAGGAGATCGGCGCCGCCGCTGCGCGCGTCGACGGAACGTTGGAACGTCCAAAACTCCACGAACGGCGCCGGCGTACGGTCGCCGAAAACGATCTTTCCGGTCGTCTCGTCGATTTCGTAATCCGCGCACGTCGCCTCGATGCGCACGGTCACGTCGTCGTAGACCCGGCCGTGGATGACCTTCAGCGGGGTCAGCGCGTCGACGCGAAGCCCTTCGAGCACGTTGCGCCGGTGCTCCGCCGTCATCTGCTCGAGTTGGGCGCTCCACGCGAGATAACAGCCCGGGCTCAGGAACGTGCGCGCGGTGTCGAGATCGCGGTTCTCCCACGCCTGCTGCAGCGTCATGAACGCGCGTGCGGCGCGCTCGGCGAATGCGCGCTCGTCGAAGGCGGGATCCGCGGCGTGGATCGTCGCGAAGCCGGCCTCCGGCGCTAGAACCTGCGTTCCCTCGATAGCGCCCACCGCGCCTCCGGTGAAGTGCGCCCGCACGATGCTTTGCACGGTCCAATCGAAGCGGCCGCTTGCGACCGGAGCGCCGCAGAAATCGCAGGTCCCCGTTTCGCCGATGCGCAACTCGGCGCCGCATTTCGGGCATTTCTGCGCGGTCACGCCGCCCGAAGCGACGGTCTTCGCTCCGGCGGCGCGCGCGAAGATCCAGCGCTCGCCGTAGCGTTTGTCCTCGCCGTCGTCGGCAAGGACCCGGCCGTCGTCGGCGATTTTCTTCAACCGCGCGACGTAGTCGAAGTGGATCGCGATCTCGTCCCCGCTCGCATCGTGGCGCACCCCTTCGAGGTGCATGCCGCGAACGTTGAGGTTTTCGAAGACGATGCGCTCGCCGGCGGTGCGATGGTTGCCGATGTCGGCGGACCAGGCGGCGAAGAGCTCGGGCGCAAGATAGGCGCGCCCATCCGCGATCTCGCGCCGCTCGGAGGCCCGCTTGACGAGAAAGAACGCCATCTCCGCTCGCTGCAGGAACGTCTCCATTTCGAAATCCGGGTCGGCTGCGCGCAAAGCCGCGAGCGCGGGGTCGGCGGCCGCAGGTGCGGCCGGGATCGCCGCGTACGGCGGCGTTTCGCTCGGGCTCGCCCCGCCGAGAGCCGGGCCGCTCGCGCGGGCGGAGCTTCCCTGACCGGCGAACGCCTTCCACACCAAGTACAGCGCGATCGCGAGCGTCGCGAGGATCACGAGGACGATCAGGATCGTCAGGGGCGAGACCGCGGCGCCGCCGCCCGACCAGGCTCCGCCGCTCGAATGATAGCCGCCCGACCAAGATCCGCCGCCGGAGTGAAAGCTTCCGCCGGAGGAGTGAAAGCCTCCGCCGCCGCCGTGCCCACCGCCGCCGCCGTGCCCGCCGCCGCCGCCGCGCGCGAGCGCCACCGCGGGGAGCGCGGCGGCAATTCCTGCGATGAGCGCAGCTTCGATCCCGGCGCGGCGCGGCATGATTAGAGTTTCGTGCCGCAGGCGGGGCAGAACTTGGAGCCGGGCGCGGCCTCCGTCCCGCAGGAGGAGCAGTGCACCGGCGCCGGAGCGAGCGGCGCGCCGCATTCGGCGCAGAATTTCGCGCCCGGCCGGCTCGCCGTGCCGCACTGCGCGCACGCCGCCCCGACCGGAGCGCCCTGTGGTGCCGCGGGCGCGGCTTGCGGTGCCGCCGGGGCGGCGGGCGGCGGGGCCGGGGCCTGCGGCGGCGCCGCCGGCGATTGCGCCGCCGCTCCGAAGAGGTTCGAGAGCCCGACGCCGATGCCCAAGAGCGCCGCGTTGCCGGCGCCGCTTTCGCCCTTGGCCGCGCCCTCGCCGATGCCGCGCAGCGCCGCGCCCGCGCCGTACTGCGTGAAGCCGCCCGCGAGCTTCGTGTAGCTGACGTCGCGGCGATAGTTCTTGAGGGTCGCGGCATCCTCGTCGGAGAGGGAGATCGTGAAGTTGCCCATGCGGGCGATCTGCACGCCGTAGCTCTTCACGTGTTCCTGCACGGCCGCGAGCGTATCGCTTTCGATCTCCGCGGTGTGCGCCGCGATCCCGAGGATCGGCCACTGGTTTGCCGTGATGTGCGAGACGACGTCGGTGCGTAACGTCTTGAGGACCATCTCGCGCAGCCAATCGGTGATCTGGTCGTTCGTCGAAAGATTCTGCGACCCGACCAAGTTGACGATCAGGGCCTGCGGGTCGACGACTTTGAGCGCGTAGTCGCCGTAGACGCGCAGACCGACGGCGAGCGAGGTCTCCGCATCGACGACGTTGTCGACGACGCCGCCGAACGGGAGGTTCGGGAACTCATGGGTCCCGATGAAGTAGACCTCGGTCTTGAACATGTTGCCGCCGGACGCAGCGTCGACGAGCATGCCCAAGAACGGAATCTGCGTGCTATCGAGCGTGTACCGCCCGGGCGGGAACGTCCCCACCACGCGGCCGTCGCGGAAGAAGACCGCGAGCTCGTCGGCTTCGACCGTCAGTTGCGTGAACTTGCGGATGGTCGTATCGGGCCACTTGTAAACGATCTGCCCCTTGGAGGCATCGGGCCGCGCGATGAATTCGCGGCGAACTTCACCCAAGAACTTGTCTGCGAAAAAACCCATCGGTCGGTCCCTCACGCGGATGCGGCATCGGACGTCGCTCCCCAATCCGTTATCGGCCGGATCCCTCGGCTACCTGACCATTGGAAGAGCCCGCCCTCGGAAGCCTACTCGGCCTCGCGGCGAAGGTTCCGCGGAACGGGTGCTTTACCGCTTCGAAAAGGTGGAATCACGGCATGTGGATTTGGCCCGCGCTCCTCTCCGCGCTGTTTGCTGCGGCCACGGCGATCCTCGCGAAGATCGGCATCGAGGGCGTCAACTCGAACGTTGCGACCGCCGTGCGCACGACGGTCGTCCTCGTGTTCGCGTGGGCGATCGTCGCAGGCCAGGGGCATCTCGGCGACGTCGGAGGCCTCGGGCGCAGGACGTGGCTGTTCCTCGGGCTTTCGGGCTTGGCCACCGGCCTCTCGTGGCTGTTTTACTTCTACGCACTGAAGATCGGGCCGGTCGCCCGCGTCGCGACCGTCGACAAACTCTCGCTGGCTCTGACGATCCTTCTGAGCGTCATCGTGCTGCGCGAGCCGGTGAGCCCGCAGGTTCTCGCGGGCGCCGGCTTGATGGTCGCCGGGGCGCTCATCGTCACGCTTCGTCCTTAGGCGCGGTCGCGAGACGCGGCAGATTCCGGTGAAGGAGACCCGAACGGCTGAACGAGGCTGGCCGAAGGGAGGTCGTGCCGCCGCGGGGTAGGGAGAAGTCCCACGGACCTGCCGGGAGTCTCTACGTGCGTCGTCAGCTCACCTTCGTGCTCGTTGCCGGGATCTTCGCCGCCGCCGTCTCGTCGATCCAACCGGCGTCCTTTCTCCCCCCGGCAGCAGTAGCGGCAACCGCCGCCGCGCCGGCGGCCGCCCCTGACGGCAAGGCGATCTTCTCCACGAAGTGCGCGGCCTGCCATCAAGCGAACGGGTTGGGCGGCGGACCGTATCCGCCGCTCGCCGGGAACGACGCCGTCACCGCAGCCGATACGTCGGAGCTGATCGGGATCGTGCTGAACGGCCGGAGCGGCCCGATCGAGGTCGGCGGGAAGACCTACGGCGGCGCGATGCCGGCCTGGCGCGGCCAACTGTCGAACGCGGAGATCGCGGCCGTTCTGACCTACATTCGCTCGGCCTGGACGAACAAGGCCGCGCTCGTGAACGAAGACCAAGTTTCGCTCTCGGCGAACCCGAGCGCGCAGAGCGGCGCCGGCATCTTCGTTGCGAAATGCGTGATCTGCCATCAGCGCAACGGCGAAGGCTCGACCGCATATCCGCCGCTCGCGCGGAACCCGCGGATCGTCGCCGCCGATCCGAAAGAGATGATCGCGACGATCGTCAATGGGAAGTCCGGCAACATCAACGTCAACGGGATGTTCTACAACGGCCAGATGCCGACGTGGAAGGGGCAGCTTTCGAACGCGGACATCGCGGCCGTCGCGACCTACGTCCGTTCCGCCTGGGGGAACAAGGCCTCCCCGGTGACCGAGCAGGAGGTCGCGGCGGCCGGTCCATCCGTTTCGACCGTCGTCGGAGCGTCGATCTACACCGCGCGCTGCGTCGCATGCCACAAGGCGAACGGCGGCGGCGGGCAAGGCGGCATGTTTCCCGCGCTCGCCGGGAACGCGCACGTGATCGCGGCCGATCCCAAGGATCTGCTCGCGACGATCTCGCACGGCCGAAACATGATGCCCTCTTGGAAAGGGCAGCTCTCGGCGGGTGACATCGCCGCGGTTGCGACCTACATCCGCTCCGCGTGGGGCAACAAAGCGGGCCCCGTCACCGAAGCGGACGTCGCAGCGGTGAAATGACGCGCGCGAGGGAGGCCGGCGTGCGCACGATCCTCACGCTCGCTCTCGCCGTTGCGCTTTGGACGCCGGGGCTTCCGGCACGCGCCGCCGATGCCGCCTCGAAGACGCCCGCGCTGCAGCGGCTCCTCGATACGTTCGTGGCGACGCGTTCCGCGCCCGAGCACCTCTCCGCGGTTTCGCTGAGCGTCAGTTTTCCCGGCAGCGCCGCGAATCTCAATCTCGTGAGCGGACGCGTCTCGCGTGCCGCGGGCGCCGCGCCCATCACGCCGGAGACGCTCTTCCAAATCGGCAGCGTGACGAAATCGTTCACGGCCGCCGCGATCTTGCAACTTGAAGCCGAAGGCAAATTGTCGATCGATCAAACCGTCGGCGATTGGCTGCCGCAATATCCGGCGTGGCGCTCGGTTTCGATCCGGCGCTTGCTGAACATGACGAGCGGCATCGCGACCTACGACGACGTGCCCGCGACGATGCGCGCGATGGATGCGACGATCTTGCGGCGCTGGACGCCGGAACAGCTCATCGCGTTCGTCGACCCCGTGTACGGCAAAGCGCCGCGGCCGACGACCGGCTGGAATTACTCGAACACGAATTATTTGTTGGCGGCGCTGATCATCGAACGCGTGACCGGCAACAGTTACGGGACCGAAATCGCGCGCCGCTTCTTCGGCCCCAAGCTCGGGCTCGGCGATACGTATTACAGCGCGAACATCTATCCCGAGGGCATTCTCAACCGGATGGCCGCCGGGTATTTTTTCAACAGCAGCCCGGCGAATGCCGATTTGCGCGACTTGCTCGGGCGTGATATGCGAACGAGCGATATGTCCTGGGCGCAAGCCGCCGGCGGGATCGTCTCGCGGCCGGAAGATGTCACCCATTGGGCGCGCGCGCTCTATCAGGGCGAGATCCTCCCAGCGGCGCAGCGGCGCGAATTGCTCAGCATCGTTTCCAATATGAGCGGCAAGGCGATCTCCGATACGAGCCTCGCCGATCCGCTCGGGTTCGGCCTGGGCGTGGGCCGCTCGACGAGGGCGAGCATCGGCTCGTTCTGGTATTACGAGGGCATGACGCTCGGCTACCGGATGCTGTACGCATGGTTCCCGAAGACGAATATCGTGATCGCCGTTGCGGCCAACAGTCAGCCTCCGGATGGAGGCAATCGCCTAGGCGCGTTGTTGGAGTCGCTCTATTTGACGCTCGTGAAGAACTGACGGCACGGGTGAGAGCGTCGCGCTGCTCCCGCGAAGGAACGGTGAATGCGGGCCGTCCGTAGTACCTAGAGAGCATGCTTGCTTCAAATCCGATCGCGCAGGACGCTCAGGCCGCCGGGGACCGCGTTTCCCTTGAAGGCGGTTCGGCACTCGTCGTGCGCGGCGAGCCGGGCGAGGCTCCGATCTTGTTCCTCCACGGCGTCGCGGGCGCCGCCTGGTCGTGGGCTCCGCAGGCCGTCGCGCTCGCGGAATCGCGGCGAACGTACGCATGGGAAGCGCGCGGCCACGGCGAGACCGCGCGGGTCGACGATGCGGGCCTCTACGAGTATTACGAAGACGCGTGGCAAGCGCTCACGCACGTCACGCAGAGCGAAGGTCGCGCCGCGATCGTCGTCGCGCATTCGCTCGGCGGCCTGTTCGCGCTCGCGCTCGCGGCCTCGCGCCCGGCGGACGTCGCAGCGCTGTTTCTGGTGGAACCGGTGTACGTTGCGGATTCGACGCCGTTCTCGCCGCTCGGGGCGCTCGGCCCGCTCACGCTGTTCGGTCCGGGTCTGTTGCCGTTCATTTTAGCGCTCGCCGAAGGGTTTCGATACGACGCTCCGCCTGCCCGCGCGTATGCGCGCTCGATCTTCGAATCCTCGTTTCACGATCGAGAGGCGATGGAACGCGCGTGGGTCTTCCAGCGCACGCAAAAGCCGGTCGCGTATCGCCGGATGTTGATCGAGCTGTCGGGCGCGTCGACGCGGTTCCCCGTTCGCGACTTCGCCAAAGAGATCTCTCACCCGGTGCAGTTGCTCGAAGGCACGAATCACGCGTACGGCATGCACTTTCCGAATCTCGTCGAGCAGCTGAGCGCTCTTGGGCCGCTGTTCGCGCGGCGCGTGATTCCCGGCGGCCACTACCTGCAACTCGATCGTGAGCCGGCCGTCACCTCGGAACTGCAAGCATTCGTCGCGAAGGTCTCGGCCATGCGCTAGCGTCCGGCGCCGGTTTCGCGGCGAGAACCCAGGGGGCAAGTCGCGCTAAAGTTGAAAAGAATCTTCTACCCCATTGCGTGGGGAGAACGATCGACAGAAAGCGCGCCATGTATCTGGATCGCATCAGACTTAAGTCGTTATGGGGCAAGGTCACCAGTGCCGACGAAGCGGCACAGTGGATTCGCAACGGCATGACGGTGGGCATCAGCGGGTTCACGAAATCCGGCGATGCAAAGGCGGTCCCTCTGGCGCTCGCTGAGCGCGCGGCGCACGAAGAATTGCGGATCACGTTGATGACGGGCGCCTCGCTCGGCAACGACGTCGACCGGATCCTCACCGAGGCCGGCGTGCTCGCCCGTCGTCTTCCGTTTCAAGCCGATCCCGTGCTGCGCCGGGCGATCAACGCCGGCAAGGTGATGTTCGTCGACCAGCACTTGAGCGAGACGGTCGAACTCTTGCGAAGCCGCCAGATGGGCCCGATCGACGTCGCGGTCGTCGAGGCCGTGTCGATCACCGAGGACGGCGGGATCGTGCCGACGACATCGGTAGGCAACTCGGCGACCTTCGCGATCCTCGCGGAGAAGGTGATCGTCGAGATCAACCTCTCGCAGCCGCTGGAACTCGAAGGGATGCACGACATTTACATCCCGACGCGCCGCCCGTTCCGCGAGCCGATCCCCGTCGTCGCGCCCGAGAGCCGCGTCGGGTTGCCGTACATCCCGATCGATCCGAGCAAGATCGTCGCGATCGTCGTCACGCAGAAGATGGATTCCTCGGCGTCGGTATTGCCGGCCGATGACGAAACCGATCGTATCGCGGGGCATCTGATCGAATTCCTCAACCACGAAGTGCGCTTGGGCCGGATGAGCCGCGCCCTCCAGCCGCTGCAAGCCGGCATCGGCACGATCGCCAACGCGGTCATGCACGGCTTGATGGAGAGCCCGTTTCACAACCTCAAGATGTATTCGGAAGTGCTGCAGGACAGCACGTTCGAGCTGTTCGATAGCGGGAAGCTGACGTTCGCCTCCGGTTCCTCGATCACGCTCTCGGAAGGCAAGTACGACGAGGTCATACCGGCGATCGGAAAATACAAGAGCCGCCTGATCCTCCGCCCGCAAGAGATCAGCAACCATCCCGAGGTCATCCGGCGCCTGGGGCTGCTCTGCGTCAATACCGCGCTGGAATGCGATATCTACGGCAACGTCAACTCGACGCACGTGGACGGGACGCAGCTGATGAACGGCATCGGCGGTTCGGGCGATTTCGCGCGCAACGCTTCGATCGCGTTTTTCGTGACGAAATCGCTCGCGAAACACGGCAAGATCAGCAGCGTCGTGCCGATGGTCACCCACGTCGACCACAACGAGCACGACGTGGACGTGATCGTCACGGAGATCGGGCTTGCCGATCTCCGCGGCCTCGCGCCGCGCGAGCGGGCCCGCCTCATCATCGACCATTGCGTGCATCCGTCGTATCGCGACCGGCTCGAGGATTACTTCGAGCGCGCCGTGCGGCGCGGCGGGCACACGCCGCACCTCCTCGAGGAAGCGTTCTCGTGGCATTTGGACTACATGCGTCACGGCAGCATGCAGCCTCTCGAGGTCCCGGCCGAGGTCGCCGCGCTCCCGTGAAGGCCACGCGCACGGGTTCATGATGCGGTAAGCCTCGGCGCGTACGCTGTTCGCATGCACCAAGCGCCGCGCGAATCCGCGCAGGCGCCGACGGGCTGAAAGGATGTCGCGGACGTGGTGAGATCTGAATTGCTGCCGGAGCGTTCGCTCGGCGGGCTCCGGGCATGCTGCCGCGCGCTCGGGTTGCGGGCAAAAGCCGCGGATTGGCCGGGCGCGGAGGGCGTGGCGGACGAGCTCGCCGTGGCCTGGGGTGCCGTTCGTCCCTCCATCCTGCGCGGGCTTGCCGGGCGCGGGACGGCGACGGCGCTTGACGGCACGGTCAATTGGATCGCCGTCGCGATCGGCCGGCGCGATGCGCTCTCGACGCTCAAGGCGTCGGCGGAACTCGCGCGGGAGATCGAATCATTGCGCGGCCTGCTCGCGGCCTGACGCCGCGAGCCGGAGACTCCGGGGACCGCCTGCTTTTGGCGCTTCTCAGGTGAGGTATACTAGGGTCATGCGACTTTTCAAAGCGAGACAAAAATAGCCGCGCGCGGCTCCCATCATCGTACCCGGACGGCGGTCGCGGAGGTCCCGAAAGAGGCCCCGCTGGAGCTGTTCGGGACCATCAAGCAGGTCTTTCCGAGCACGACCTTCGCAGTCGAGCTCGAGAACGGCCAGACGATCCTGGCCCACATCGCCGGTCGCCTGCGTCGCCACCGGATCAAGATTCTCCCGGGCGACCGGGTCGATCTCGAGATGTCGCCCTACGACCTGACGAAGGGCCGCATCGTCTACCGGTACAGAGCCGGCGAGGCCCGCCGCTCGTCGTTCTAACGGCGGGGCCCGCGTTCACGCGCCGTTCAGACGCCTGCCGTAGGCTTGCGGCGAGGCGCTCATGAGACTGTTGATCGTTGAAGATGACCTAAGGCTGGCCGATCTCCTCGCGCGCGGCCTGACCGAAGACGGCCACGTGGTCGACGTCGAAAACGACGGCGAGAGCGGCGCGCTCGCGGGCGGCGGCGGAACCTACGACGCGATCGTCCTGGATGTGATGCTGCCGCGGCTGGACGGCTTCGGGGTCGCCCGGCGGCTCCGTCGCGAAGGCGTCAGCACGCCGATCCTGATGCTGACGGCGCGCGACACCGTCGAGGATACGGTCGAAGGCCTCGACGCCGGCGCCGACGACTATTTGCGTAAGCCGTTCGCGTTCAGCGAGCTCAACGCTCGCCTGCGAGCCTTGACGCGCCGCGAGCCCGCGCCCGTGCGCACCGTGCTGCGGGTCGGCGACGTCGAAATGGACGCCGCCACGCGCCGCGTGACCCGCGGCACGCGCGAGATCTCCTTGACCGCGCGCGAGCTCGCGTTTCTCGAGTACTTCATGCGCAATCCCGGCGTCGTCGTCACCCGGGTCATGCTCGAGGACGCGCTCTGGGAGCGCGATCGCGATACGAGTTCGAACGTGATCGAAGTCTACGTCGCGCGTTTGCGCTCCAAGCTCACCTCCGGCGGCGAGCCCTCGCCGATCGAGACGGTGCGAGGCATCGGCTACCGGTTCGTTTCCGCCGGCAGCCGTGCTTGACCCGCGGAGCCTCCGCGGCCGCCTGACGCTCGCGTACGTGGCGACGCTCGTCGTGGCGCTCGTTGTGTTCGCGGCCGCCGTGCTGTTCGCCGTGGGTCAGATCCATCGCCGAGCGCTCGATAACGAGCTCGAGACGACGGCGCGCGCCCTCTCCGTCGCGACGGAACACGACCGTGAGCTCGATGGCGCCCCGGGCGCCTTCTCCGGGGCCCGGCACGATCGGTGGCATGCCGAGCATGCCGACGATGCCGCGGAGCACCGCGGTCCGCTCCCCCCGCCGCCCGAGAGCGTCGCCGACCGGCGCCGCAGGCTCCACGACGCGGCGCAGCTCCAACTCGTGCGCTTGGTCGGCCCCGCGCAAAACGCGGCGATCTTCGCTCCCGGCGGCTCCCTGATCGCAGCGACCGCGGTTTCGATACCGCCCGCGGTCGCGAAGATCGCGCGGACGCCCTTGACGATCCCCGCGCTGGCGGACGGCACGGAAGGAGCGCGCAATCTGCGCATCGCCGCGGCCCCCGTCATCGGCCGCCACGGCGGCGGGACCGTCGTCGTTTGGCGGGCGCGCGATATCGACGACCTGTTGGACAGGCAGTTGTTGTTGGTCTTCGCGCTTGCCATTCCGATCGTCGCGCTCCTCGGGCTCCTTGGGGGGAACGCGATCGCACGCGCGGGCCTGCGTCCGCTGCAGAGGATGGCGGACGTCGCATCGGAGCTCGAGGCGCACGATCTCTCGCGGCGCATCGGTTTGCCCCCGGCCCGCGACGAACTCGGCCGGCTGGCAGAAGCCTTCGATCGCATGCTCGACCGCCTCCAATCCGCCTTCGTGCGGGAACGGCGCTTCACGAGCGATGCCTCGCATGAATTGCGCGCGCCGCTTTCGGTCTTGCGCGCCTCGGCGGATTACGCGCTGCTGCGCGACCGCGATCCCGCGGAGTATCGCCGCGCGCTGCGGGCGATCCTCAAAGAGGCGGATGAATTGGAAATGGTGACGCGGGATCTGCTGGCGCTCGCGCGTGCCGAGACCGTCGTCCCGAAGCGCGAGGCCGTCGACGCCGCTGCGGTCGCGACGGCCGCCGCCGACCGTTTGACCGTCCTCGCGAACGCGCGGCGGATCACGATCGAACGGAGCGTCGCGCCGGAGTGCATCGCGCTCGGGGACGCGGCTGCCCTCGCGCGCGTCGCACTCGCGCTCCTGCACAACGCGCTGAAGTTCGCGCGCGAGGGCGGTCGCGTCGAGCTGACCGTCGCGGCGACCCCGCAGACCGTCGAACTGACGGTCGCGGACGACGGCCCGGGCTTTTCGGCGGAGGCGCTGCTGCACGCGACCGAGCGCTTCTGGCGCGACGACGCTTCGCGCGGCCGCGGTCAAGGGACCGGGCTCGGGCTTGCGATCGTGCGCGAGAGCGTCGAGGGGATGGGCGGCTCGCTCGTCCTCGAAAATCGCGCGCGCGGCGGAGCGCAGCTACGCGTGCGTCTGCCGCGTTACGGAACGCCGGCCCGTTCGGCCTGAGCCTCGAGGATCGCCGTGAACTCGGTCACCTTCGCGCGATCGCGGCCGTCTTTTTGCCCGAGCGCGATCTCATGCCGATCGATCTCGAGCCAGTGCTCCCAGTAAACGGGCCGTACGCCGCGTTGCGCGAGAAACTCGTCGAGCGCCGCCCGGCTCCCCTCGGGAGCTTGCGGGAGCGTCGGGATGTCCTCGACGATCGCGCGCGCGGTCTCCGAGGAGTCGGCCTTGTTCGTTCCGATGACGCCGGTCGGTCCGCGTTTGATCCAGCCGGTCACGTACTGGCCCGGAAGGTGGGCGCCCGTCGCGTCGAGCACGCGGCCGAGAGCGTTCGGGATGACGTGCTTCTTGGGATCGAAGGGGATGCCGGGAACGGGCAGGCCGCGGTAGCCGACCGCGCGCAGCACCAGTTGAACGGGGATCTCCTCGTGCTCGCCGGTTCCGACGGCGTTCTCGTTTTCGTCGATGCGATTGCGCTCGAGCACGATCCCCGCGACCGCATCTTCGCCCGTCAAACGCACGGGCGACGCGAGGAAGCGCAAGTGCAGCCGCCGGTGGCGGCCCGCAGGCGGGCGCTCCGCGAACTCGCGCAGCACGTCCAGGTTGCGCTTGAGCGCCGGCTGCTTCTCGACGGCCGCGGCGCTCGCTTCATCGAGTTCCAAGTCCGCCGGTGAGACGACGACGTCCGCGTGGAGCAACTCGCCCAGTTCGCGCAGCTCCTTCGTCGTGAACTTTGCTTGCGCGGGCCCGCGCCGTCCGATCAGGTAGATGTCGCGAACGTTGCTGGCCGCCAACACGTCGAGAACCTGGCTGGGAATGTCCGTCGCTTTCAGCTCGTCGACGTGCTTGGCCAAGATGCGCGCGACGTCGATCGCGACGTTACCGACGCCGACCACGGCAACGCCGGTCGCTTCGAGCGCGATGTCCACGCGGTTGGCGTGATCGGGATGACCGCTGTACCACGCCACGAACTCGGTCGCTGAGAGGCTCCCCGCAAGGTCCTCGCCGGGAATGTTGAGCGAGCGGTCGGCGGAGGCTCCGACCGCGTAGGCGATCACGTCGTAATAGCGCTGAGCGTCGGCGAGCGCCAAGTCGCTTCCGAATCTCACGTTCCCGAGAAAGCGAACGCGCTCGTCCTCGAGGATCTTCTTGAAGCTCTCGATGACCGACTTGATCTTGCCGTGATCGGGCGCGACGCCGTAACGCACCAGGCCGTAGGGCGTGGGGAGCCGCTCGATGACGTCGATCGTCAGCGGAACGCCGCTCGTCTTCAACAGCGCGTCCGCGAGGAAGAGCCCTGAAGGGCCGGAGCCGATGACGGCGACCCGGAGGGGCCGGGACTGATCGAAGGTGGTCATGCTGGCTCCTTCGCTTGAGATGGAAGTTCGAGCCGCGCTCCGGCGGGATTGCTCTACTATGCGGATCGGTCGCCGAGACCTGCTACGCGCGCGTCGAGTTAGTGATGCCTAACTTCAGATCGCGCAATAAGTTATGTGATTTGCAAGGTTTGCCAAGTTGAGGATCGCTCGCACGAACGGCACGCGGATCGCGCGAGAGATGTACCGTTCGGTGTGACGATTGGTGCATAGTATGTGCGTTTCGCTCACATCATGGATGATGCGCGGCTGCACGCGGCCGGGTACACTCATAGCAGAACGACATTCGTTGCACCGACACGATTGGTGCCGCGAACAACCGCTCTCGATGCTTCGCCGATGCGCGGCATCGGTACACACCACGGTCACGGGACTGCCAGGGCATTGCGCCATGCGCGCAGCTGGTGTTCAAAATTCCGGCGCAACGAGATCTTGCATGCGTCTCTTCTTGCGCGCATCGAACACGACAGGAGTACACTCACATTGCGTAAGGTAGCAATCTACGGCAAAGGCGGAATCGGTAAGTCGACGACGACTCAGAATACGGTTGCCGGCCTCGTTGAGGGCGGCAAGAAGGTGATGGTCGTCGGCTGCGATCCGAAAGCGGACTCGACTCGACTCTTGCTCGGAGGCCTTGCGCAGAAGAGCGTCTTGGATACGCTGCGCGAGGAGGGCGAAGACGTCGAGCTCGACGACATTCGCAAGCCGGGCTACGGCGGCTCGATCTGCGTCGAGTCCGGTGGTCCGGAGCCCGGCGTCGGCTGTGCCGGCCGCGGCATCATCACTTCGATCAATCTGTTGGAGCAGCTCGGCGCGTACTCGGACGGAGATCCGCTCGACTACGTGTTTTATGACGTCCTCGGGGACGTCGTCTGCGGGGGCTTCGCAATGCCCATTCGCGAGGGCAAGGCCGAGGAGATCTACATCGTCTGCTCGGGCGAGATGATGGCCATGTACGCCGCGAACAACATCAGCAAGGGGATCCTGAAGTTCGCGCAATCCGGCGTCGTGCGACTCGGCGGGCTGATTTGCAACAGCCGAAAGGTCGATAACGAGCGCGACATGATCGAAGCTTTCGCGAAGCGCCTGGGTACGCAGATGATCTACTTCGTGCCGCGGGACAACATGGTCCAGCGCGCGGAGATCAACCGCAAGACCGTGATCGAGTACGATCCGCTCTGCACGCAGGCCGACGAGTATCGCTCGCTTTCCAAGGCGATCGACGGCAATGATATGTTCGTCATTCCGAAGCCCTTGTCGACTGACGAACTGGAGGCGACGCTGATGGAATACGGGTTGATGGAATAATGGAACCCTTAGTGATGGTTCAGGCAGTCGTGCGGCCCGAGAAGGTCCACGGCGTGATGAAGGCGCTGCTCGACGGGGGCTTCCCCGGGGTGACGAAGATGGATGTCTTCGGGCGCGGCAAGCAGCGCGGGCTCAAGGTCGGCGACGTCACGTACGATGAGCTCCCGAAAGAGCAGATCTTCGTCGTCGTCAATAGCGAGGACACGCAGGTCGTGGTCGACACGATCGTCCAATCGGCCCGCAGCGAAGGCAAAGGCGCGTTCGGTGATGGGAAGATCTTCGTGCTGCCGGTCGATGCTGCGTACACGATCAGCTCCGGCACCAAGGATTCCGAGGAATGAAGCAGATTATCGCGATCATCCGCACGCAGTCGATCAATAAGACGAAGGAAACCCTGATCGAGGCCGGCATCTCCGGGTTCACCGCCCGGAAAGTCGTCGGGCGCGGCCGGGGCAACGTCGACTTTCGAGTGTTGCGCGGCGCCGAGGTCGGGCAAGAGGAAGCGATCGCGCGCCTCGGCGACGGCCCGATCCTGGTGCCGAAGCGGATGATCACGGTGGTCGTCCCGGATGCGTTGGTGGAGTCGACCGTGCAAGCGATCATCGATGCGAACCGGACCGGCAACGCCGGCGACGGGAAGATCTTCGTGCTGCCGGTCAAGGAAGTCGTGCGCGTGCGTACCGGCGAGACCGGATACGAAGCGCTCGATCCGATCGTCGCCAAGGCCGCACCGCGCGAAACCGCGAGCGTCTAGTCATCCACGCCGCCGCGGGAGCGGCGAGCCCAGCGCACCCGTCATCCTGAGCCCATCGAGCCACCCGACACCCCCAGCCCGTCGAAGGGCGGGGCTTGGCGGTAGCTATCGCTTTTATTTTGCCGGAAACCGTTCGGCGCGACTCGGGAGAGTTGGCCGAACAGCGAGGAGATCGAGACCGGAGATGGCCAGCGAACCGAAGCCAACGATACCGGAGAGCACCGCCGCGGCGAAAGCGTCGGTCGAAGCGCTGTTGCGGGCCTACCCGGCCAAGACGCACAAGAAGCGCGCCAAGCAGATCGTCGTCAACGATCCGGACGTCCCGATTCAGATCAGCGCGAACATGCGCAGCACGCCCGGAATCATCACCCAGCGCGGCTGCTGCTACGCGGGGTGCAAAGGCGTCGTGCTCGGGCCGATCAGCGACATCCTGCACATCGTGCACGGGCCCGTCGGCTGCTCCTACTACACCTGGGGCACGCGCCGCAACCTGGCGCGAGCGAAAGACGGCGGCACGAACTACGTGCAGTACTGCATGACGACGGACATGCAGGAAGATCAGATCATCTTCGGCGGCGAGAAGAAGCTGCGGCAAGCGATCCGCGAGGCCTATGACATCTTCGCACCCAAGGCGATCGCCGTGTATTCGACTTGCCCGGTCGGCTTGATCGGCGACGACGTGCACGCGGTCGCGCGCGAGATGAAGGCGGAGCTGGGCATCAACATCTTCGCGTTCAGCTGCGAGGGTTACAAGGGCGTCAGCCAGTCGGCCGGCCATCACATCGCGAACAACGGCGTCTTCAAGAACATCGTCGGTCTGGACGACACGCCGGACGACGCCGAGTACTCGATCAACATCCTGGGTGAGTACAACATCGGCGGCGACGGCTGGGAGATCGAGGAGTTGATGCGCAAATGCGGCATCAACGTCACCGTCACGCTCAGCGGCGACGCCGGCTACGATCAGGTGGCGAAGGCGCATACGGCGCAGCTCAACACGGTCATGTGCCACCGCTCCATCAATTACATGGCTGAAATGATGGAGAAGAAGTACGGGATCCCGTGGTTCAAAGTGAACTTCATCGGAGCCGAGCAGACCGCAAAGTCCCTGCGAAAAATCGCGGCCTACTTCGAGGACCAGCGCCTGATCGATCGGGTCGAGGCCGTCATCGCCGAGGAGATGGCGAAGCTCCAACCGGTGCGCGACGCGGTCGCGGCGCGTTGCAAGGGCAAGACCGCCGCGCTGTTCGTCGGCGGCTCCCGCGCCCATCACTATCAGCACCTCTTCTCGGACATCGGCATGCGAACCGTCGCGGCGGGCTATGAGTTCGCCCACCGGGACGACTACGAGGGCCGCCACGTGCTTCCGAGCGTCAAGGTCGACGCCGATAGCCGGAACATCGAGGAACTCCAGGTCGAGCGGGACGCCGAGCGTTACAATCCGCGCCGGACGCCGGAGCAGATCGCGGCGCTCGAGGCCGGCGGCTTCACGTTCAGCGACTACCGCGGCATGATGGCGGATATGGAAAAGAACGCACTCGTGATCGACGACATCAACCATCATGAAATCGAGAAGTTGGCCGAGCTTTATCAGATCGACGTCATTTGCTCGGGGATCAAAGACAAGTTCGTCATCGAGAAGATGGGGATCCCGTGCAAGCAGCTGCACAGCTACGATTACGGCGGACCGTACGCCGGGTTCAGCGGGGCTGCGAACTTCTATCTGGAGATCGACCGCATGCTGCACATGAAGGTTTGGAAATTCGTCGTCCCGCCCTGGCGTAAGCATCCCCAACTGCAAGCAAGCTTCGTTCGCGGAGGAAAGTAGCGCGATGCTGAACGGAACGACGATCGACATCAAGGAGCGCTCTGCGCTGCGGATCAACCCGGCGAAGACCTGTCAGCCGATCGGCGCCGTCTACGCGGCGCTCGGCGTGCACGGCTGCATGCCGCACAGCCACGGCTCGCAGGGGTGCTGCGCGTTCCATCGCAGCCACCTCACGCGCCATTTCAAAGAGCCTGTGATCGCCACGACGAGCTCGTTCACCGAAGGCTCGTCCGTCTTCGGCGGCATGGCCAACCTCCACCAGGGGCTCGAAAACATCTTCGCGATCTACAATCCCGAGATCGTCGCGGTCCACACGACGTGCCTTTCGGAAGTGATCGGGGACGACGTCCCGACCTTCGTCAAGCGGGCGCGCGAAGAAGGCAAGATTTCGAAAGACTGCCGCGTCATCCACGCAAACACGCCGAGCTTCGTGGGATCCCACGTCACGGGTTTCGCAAACATGGTGACGGCGTTCGTGAAATATCTCGCGGAGTCGAGTGGGACCAAGAACGGGACGCTGAACCTGATCCCCGGGTTCGTCGATCCTTCGGATATCCGCGAACTCAAGCGCATCGCGGCGCAGCTCGGCGTCGAGATCGTGACGTTCCCCGACACGACGGACGTGCTGGATTTGCCGCAGACCGGCGTGTACGAGATGTATCCGAAGGGCGGAGCCACCGTCGCACAATTGATCGGCGCAGGCGACGCGAGCGCCACGATCGCGCTCGGGCATTTTGCTTCGTATCCCGCGGCGAGGGCGCTGGAGAGCAAATGCAACGTCCCGGCGACGTATCTGGAATTGCCGATCGGCGTCGCCGCGACCGATGAGTTCGTCGATGCGTTGCGGCAACTCGGCGGCGCGAGCGTGCCCGCTTCGATCGATCGGGAACGCGGCCGGCTGCTGGACGTGATCGGCGATATGGGACAGTACCTCTACGGGAAGCGCGTCGCCGTCTTCGGCGATCCCGACCACGTGATCGGAATCACGCGCTTGTTGCTCGAGCTCGACATGAAGCCCGTGTACGTCATCACGGGTTCGCAGGGCAATCACTTTGAGACACGGCTCGGCGAACTGCTCGCGGAAGCCGTCCCCGAGGCGAAGATCGGACAGAACACCGACCTCTTCGCGCTCCATCAGTGGATGAAACGAGAGCCCGTCGACGTGCTGATCGGCAACACGTACGGCAAGCAGATCGCCCGGGCCGAGAACGTGCCTTTCGTTCGCTTCGGCTTCCCGGTCCTCGACCGGATGAGCCACCGCGTGTTCCCGTCCCTGGGGTATCAAGGGGCACTCCACCTGATCGATAAGATGATCGAGGCGCTCCTCGACAAGAAAGATCGCGAGTGTGCCGAAGAATCATTCGAGCTCGTGCAGTGAGCTAGTGCAGTGGAAGGGAGAGGCAAATGCCATATAAGATCACCGAAGAATGCGCGGCCTGCGGCACCTGCGAGGAGAGCTGCCCGACGGGGGCGATCCAAGCCGGAAAGGCTGCCTACAAGATCGACGACGAGGTCTGTATCGAGTGCGGCGCCTGCGAGGCGACGTGTCCGCAGGGGGCGGTCGTCTCCACATAGGTACGGACTAGCGTCGCGCGCGCATCCCGCCGGGATGCGCGCATGATCAAGATCCTCGACGACCGGCAGGGTCAAGTGAGCCGGAAGGGCTCGAGCGATCTTGCGATCGACTGCGGGAAGAAGAGCACGGCCGGGTCCGTCAGCCAGCGGGCCTGCGTGTTCTGCGGCTCGCGGGTCGTGCTCTACCCGATCGCGGACGCTTTGCACGTCGTGCACGGCCCGATCGGCTGCGCAGCATATACATGGGATATTCGGGGCGCGCTCTCGAGCGGTCCGCAGCTTCACCGCAACAGCTTCTCGACGGACCTCCAGGAGATGGACGTCATCTACGGGGGCGAGAAGAAGCTCTATGACGCCTTGCTGGAGCTGATCGATCGCTACGAGCCGAACGCGGCGTTCGTCTATTCCACGTGCATCGTCGGCATCATCGGCGACGACGTCGGCGCGATCTGCAAGCGCGTCGCGGCGGAGAAGCACATCCCCGTGCTCCCGGTCCACTCCGAGGGCTTCAAAGGGACGAAGAAAGACGGCTACCGCGCGGCCTGCGAGGCGGTCTATGCGCTCGTCGGCACGGGTTCGACCGCTGACGTCTCCGCTCACAGCATCAACATCCTGGGCGATTTCAATGTCGCCGGCGAAACGTGGATCGTTCGAAACTACTACGAGCGGATGGGGATCCAGGTCGTCTCGTGCATCACGGGCGATGCGCGCATCGAGGACATCCGCCGCTCGCACGGCGCGAAGCTGAACGTCGTCCAGTGCTCGGGCTCGATGACCCATCTTGCGAAGATGATGGAGCGCGATTTCGGCATCCCACAGAAGCGCGTTTCCTATTTCGGGATCGAAGACGTTTCGGCTGCGCTGTATGACGTCGCCAAGTTCTTCAAGGACGACCCGTCGATCATGGAGCGCGCGGAACGGCTCGTCAGCGAGGAAGTCGCCGCGATCTGGCCGCAGCTGCGCACGTATCGCAAGAAGCTCGAAGGCAAGCGCGCCGCCATCTACGTCGGCGGCGCCTTCAAGGCGTTCTCATTGGTCCGCGCGCTGAGCTTGCTCGGGATGAAGACGGCCGTCGTCGGGTCGCAGACCGGGAGCCCCGAGGATTACCGGGAGCTCCAAGAGATGTGCGACGAGGGCACGATCATCGTCGACGATTCAAATCCGCTCGAACTCGCGGAGTTTTGCCTGGAGAAGGACGTCGATCTGTTCATCGGCGGCGTCAAGGAGCGGCCGATCGCCTATAAACTCGGCATCGGCTTCTGCGACCACAACCACGAACGCAAGGAGCCGCTCGCGGGTTTTGTCGGGATGTTGAACTTCGCGCGCGAGGTTTACGCCTCGGTGATGAGCCCGGTCTGGCAGTTCGCGCCGCGGCGCGAGGCGCAGCGCCGTGCGCCGAGCATCCCGGCATGAACGCGGCGATCGACCTCGACGATCTCGCTGAGCCGCGTTACGAGCACTGCTCGGCGACGCGGAACGCCTGCAAGCTCTGCACGCCGCTCGGGGCGTGCCTGGCCTTCCGCGGCGTCGAGGGGACGATCCCTTTTCTGCACGGCTCGCAAGGCTGCAGCACGTACATCCGCCGCTATTTGATCAGCCACTTCCGCGAGCCGATCGATATCGCCGCTTCGAATTTTTCCGAGGAGTCCGCGGTGTTCGGCGGCGCCGCGAACTTCCGGGCCGGCGTGCAAAACGTCGTGCGCCAATATCAGCCGAAGATGGTCGCCGTCGCGACGACGTGCCTCTCCGAGACGATCGGCGAGGATATGAACCGCCTGTTCTTCGAGTACCAGCGTGATTTCGGCGGCGAGGGGCATCCGCATCTCATCAAGGTGTCGACGCCGAGTTATAGCGGCACGCACATCGACGGCTTCCACGCCGCCGTGCGCGAGATCGTCGCGGGGCTCGCGGTCAGCGGTGAGCGCACGCCGCGGATCAACCTCTTTCCCGGAATGGTCTCGCCCGCCGACTTGCGTTACCTTTCCGAGATCGTGGCCGACTTCGGGCTGCCCTGCACGCTGCTGCCCGACTACTCCGATTCGATGGACGGCGCGAGCTGGAGCGAATACGAGAAGCTGCAGAGCGGCGGCACGCCGCTCGCCGACATCGTGGCGGCGGGCAGCGCGCAAGCCTCGCTCGAATTCGGACGCACGCTCGCCGCATTCAACACGGCCGGGCACTTCGCGCAGGAGCGCTTCGCCGTTCCGCGCCGGCTGCTCGGCCTTCCGATCGGGATCCGCGAGACCGATGCGTTCTTCGGCGCGCTCGAAGAGGCGGCCGGCCGTCCGACGCCGCTGAAATATCGCAAAGAGCGCGGGCGGCTCGTCGACGCCTTGATCGACGGGCACAAGTACGTCTTCGAGAAGCGCGCGATCGTCTACGGTGAGGAAGATCTCGTCGTCGGGTTGGCGGCGTTTCTGAGCGAGATCGGAGTCGTCCCCGTGCTTTGCGCCTCGGGCGGTAAGAGCAAGCATCTCGCGCAGAGCCTGCACGACGCGATCCCGACGCTCGACGAGCGGATCGAAATTCGCGAGGGCATCGATTTCGCCGAGATCGCAGAGTTGGCCGAATCGCTCGCGCCGGATCTGCTGATCGGCAACAGCAAGGGCTATGGTCTCGCCCGCAAGCGCAAGATTCCGCTCGTGCGCGTCGGCTTTCCGATTCACGACCGCATCGGCGGCCAGCGGATCCTGCACCTGGGCTATCGCGGCGCGCAAACGCTCTTCGATACCGTCGTGAACGCCTTTCTCGACTCCAAGCAAGAGTCGTCCGCCGTGGGGTACAGCTACCTATGATCGAGCAGCGCGACTTCTCCAAGCATCCCTGCTTCAACAAGGACGCGCACAACGAGTACGGCCGGATTCACTTGCCGGTCGCGCCGCGCTGCAACATCCAGTGCAACTTCTGCAATCGGAAGTTCGACTGCATGAACGAGAGCCGCCCCGGCGTCACGAGCGCGGTGCTCAAACCGGCACAGGCGGTCGAATACCTCGCCGAAGTCGTGGCGCAACGCCCGGAGATCACGGTCATGGGGATCGCCGGGCCCGGCGATCCGTTCGCGAATCCCGGCGAGACGATGGAGACGCTGCGCCTGGTCCGCGAGCGTTTCCCCGAGATGATGCTGTGCCTGGCGAGCAATGGCCTCGGGATCGGACCGTACATCGAGGAACTCGCCACGCTCGGCGCGAGCCACGTGACGATCACGATCAACGCCGTCGACCCGAAGATCGGCGCGAAGATCTACGCCTGGGTTCGCGAGGGCAAGCGCCCGCTGCGCGGCGAGGACGGCGCACGCGTCCTGCTCGAGCGGCAGCTCGCGGCGGTACGCGAACTCAAAGCGCGCGGCGTCGTCGTCAAAGTGAACTCGATCGTGATCCCGGGCATCAACGACACGCACATCCAAGAGATCGCGCGCGTCGTGGGCGAACTCGGCGCCGACATCCAGAATTGCATGCCGCTCGTGCCCGTCGCCGGCGCGGAATTTGAGGATCTGCCGGCACCGGAAGGCAAGATGACGGCCCGCGTGCGCATCCAAGCGGGCCAATACGTGCAGCAAATGACGCACTGCGCGCGGTGCCGGGCCGATGCGGTCGGTTTCATCGACGAAAAGATGAGCGCGGACCAGATGGAGACGCTCAACCGCTTCGCGCGCCGGCCGCTCGATGCCGGTAAACTCCGGCCCTACGTTGCGGTCGCCTCGCGCGAGGGCGCGCTCGTCAACATGCATCTCGGCGAATCGGCGCGGCTCGTCGTGTACGGTCAGGACCCGTCCACGCCGTCGGGCTTCAAGTTCATCGAGATTCGCCGCTCGCCCGCGCCGGGCGGCGGGCGGAGCCGCTGGGTGGAACTCGCCGACACGCTGCACGACTGTCGCGCGTTGCTCGTGAACGCCTCGGGCCCGAGCCCGCGCAGCGTGCTCGAAGAGCGCGGCATCGACGTCATCGAGATGGAGGGCTTGGTCGAGGAGGGGCTGGCCGCGGTCTACGGCGAGCGCCCGATCCCCGCGGCGCTCAAGCGTCGCTTCAGCGGCTGCAACAAAGGCGTCGCCTGCCGCGGCACCGGGAGCGGGTGTGCCTGAGCCGCCCGTCCGGCTGATCGATACGACGCTGCGCGACGGCGAACAAGCCGTCGGCGTCACGTTTTCGCGCGCGGAAAAAGTGCAGATCGCGCTCGCGCTCGCGGCGCTCGGCGTCCCCGAGCTCGAAGTCGGCGTCCCGGCGATCGGTCAGGTCGAGATCGACGACATCAACGCCGTCGCGGAGGCGGGCCTCGCCGCGCGCATGCAGACCTGGTGCCGCGCAACGCGCGTCGATCTTGCCGCGGCGGCGCGCTGCCGCATCGACCGCGTGCACGTTTCGTGGCCGGTCTCCGAGCGCCACCTGCGGGTTTGGGGAAAGGACCGTGCCTGGGTCCTCCTCTCGCTCGAGGGAATCGTCGCCGAGGCGCGGGCGCGGTTTGCGCACGTCTCGGTCGGCGCGCAGGATGCATCGCGCGCCGACCCGGCGTTCCTCTTGGAATTCGCGCACGCGGCGCTCGATGCAGGCGCGTTTCGCTTGCGCCTCTCGGATACGGTCGGCATTCTCACGCCGAGCCGCACGCATGCGCTGATCCAGTCGTTCGCAAGCGTCCCCCGCAGTCTCGCCATCGAGTTTCACGGTCACAACGATCTCGGCATGGCGGCCGGCAACACGATCGCCGCGATCGAGGCGGGCGCACCTGCGGTCAGCGTGACGGTCAACGGCTTGGGTGAACGCGCCGGGAACGCGGCGCTCGAAGAGGTCGTCATGGCGCTGCGCGTGGGATGCGGCTTGGATTGCGGCATCGTCACGCAGGGTCTCTGGGGGCTCTCGCGACTCGTGGCGCAGGCTTCGGGGCGCGCGCTCGCCGCTGCGAAACCCGTGACCGGCGAGGCGGCGTTTCTGCACGAATCGGGGATCCACTGCGCCGGCCAGCTGCGTGATCCCGCGACGTACGAGCCGTTTCCGGGTGCGCAGGTCGGGCGCGGCGCGTCGTCGTTTCGGATCGGCGCCCATTCGGGGAGCGCGGCGCTCGCGCACGCCGCGCGCGAATCCGGGCTCAGCCTCGATGACGTTGAACTGAGCGTGCTCCTCGAAGACGTCAGACGGCTCGCCCGGCACATCAAGGGCGTCGTCGGGCCCGAACAACTCAGAGCGCTCGTCGCCGCGCGCCGGCGCAACGCCGAACGGCTCGGCGCATAGCGCCATCGCTTAGAAAGAGGCGGGAGCAAGCATGGGATTCATCGTGTGCACGGTCGAGCCGCTCGAGGCTGCCCAGGTTCGCGTTCGCCTCGTGCGTCGATTGGGCGTGACGGGGCGGCGCGGTTTCTTCGCGTTGCACGTTCCGCAGCTCGCCGGCGCGGGCGACGGAACGTGGGCCCTCTCGGCCGCCCAATTCCTGCGCTTGGCGGAACCGGATGCCGGCCCCACGACGAAGATCATGTTCGATCTGCAGCCGAACGATCCCAACCGCATCGATCTCTACGATTTCATCGACGTGACCGGCCACACCAGGGAACAAGCGACGGACGTGCTGTTCCATTTCAAGGTCGCGTGCTCGAGCTTCAAACGCGCGAACGCGCCGCAGGGCCTAGACGATCTCACCCTTCCGGCGTGGGATAACGGCGTGGAGCTTTACGAGCAGTTGCGGCTCTCAGGGGGGCTTTCGCCGGGCCCGTGGTCGTGGAGCAAGACCGATATCTCCGCGACCGTGCTCGGCGCGCCGCGGGGAACGCGTTAGGCCCCTTCGGCCTCGCGCGCGGCCGAGCGCACCGCTATGTGCGATGAGTGCTTGGCACGATGCGTCTCCAGCGCCTCGTGGATGCGCGACCAATCCTCGAGATCGTTGAGCGCGACGGCGTTGTTGAGCGAGCGATCCTGGATGCCCAGCGCCTCACGCTGCTCGGCCGACGCGAGCGCCGATTTCTCCCAGAGCAAGATCGATTCGTTGTGCGCCGCAATCGTCTGCGGCGTAAGCTTCTTCGCGTTCCTGCGCACCCACTCTTCGCACTCTAGGTACGTCGGCCGGCGCCCCTCGATGAAGCGCACGAAATCCGACGCTTTGATCCCGAGATGCGTGCACGTCATCTCATCGAATCCGCCGGCGCCGTGCCGGTACCCCTCCGGTAGACGCCCGCTGGCGTGCAGCAATATCTTTAGCCATAAACGCGGAAGGTGACAAACGCCGAGGGGACCCTTAACGCTTGAGCTGATCAAGGGGATGATCTCGCGCACTACGCCTCCGTTCGTCGAGCGTGTTAGCTGGTAATTGTACCGCGCTCCAGGCTATACTCCTGCGATATGAACTCCCGCTTGCACCCCGCGTGGATCGCGGCCGCGATCGCGTTCGCGCTGGCAATCTCGGCCGCCGGCGTGCGTTCGGCGCCTACGATGTTGATCCGTCCGCTCGAAAACGAGTTTCACTGGACGGCCGCCACGATCTCGCTCGCGATCGGCGTGAACATCGCGCTGTTCGGTTTGATGGGGCCGTTCGCCGCGGCGTTCTTCGAGCGCTTCGGCATGCGGCGCACGCTGTGCGCGGCGCTCTCCGTGCTCTCCGTTGCGTGGTTCCTTTCCGCATTCGTGCGCGAGCCGTGGCAACTCGTCGTCCTGTGGGGCGTGCTCGTGGGCCTGGGAACCGGCTCGGTCGGCCTCGTGCTCGGCGCAACGATCGTGAACCGGTGGTTCGAGACGAACCGCGGCACCGTCATGGGCGTCTTGACGGCAAGCAATGCGACGGGGCAGTTGATCTTTCTCCCACTCTACGGCTATCTCGTCGCCTGGTCCGGTTGGCGTTCGGTCACGTTCACGATCGCGGCAATCTGCGCCGCGCTCGTTCCGCTCGTGCTCTTCGGCTTGCGAGAACGGCCCTCCGATCTCGGCGTTCCGCCGTACGGAGCGACGGCCGTCGTGCCGCACGTCGCTTCGAGCGTGAACCCGTTCGCGAGCGCGATCGGAGCGCTGCGCACCGGTTTGCGCTCGCGCGATTTCTTGCTGTTGGCGGGCAGTTTCTTCATTTGCGGCGCGAGCACGAACGGCTTGATCGGAACGCATCTGGTCCCCGCCTGCGGCGATCACGGCATCTCGGAGATCCCCGCAGCCGGGCTGCTCGCGGCGATGGGCGTGTTCGATCTAATCGGCACGACGGCGTCGGGCTGGCTCTCCGACCGTTTCAATTCGCGCTATCTCTTGTTCGCGTATTACGGCTTGCGCGGGCTTTCGCTGCTGTTCTTGCCGCAAGCCTTCGGCATCGCCGCGATCGGTTTGCCCGCGTTCGCCGTCTTTTACGGCCTCGATTGGATCGCCACGGTGCCGCCGACGTTGAAGCTCGCGACCGACGTCTTCGGGCGCGAGAAGGCCGCGATCATGTTCGGTTGGATCTCGGCGGCGCACCAGCTGGGCGCGGGCACGATCGCGTATCTCGCGGGTTCCATTCGCACCGCGACCGGCTCGTACGACACGGCGTTCTTCATTTCAGGCGGCGTGTGCATGGTCGCGGCCGTGATGGTCCTGTTCATCGGCACCCGCCTCGCCCCGCGCGCCCTCCCCACACCCTGAGCTTGTCGAAGGGCGCAGCGCGAAGGGCGCGTGTGCGGGGCGCGCGAACGTCGAGCGCAATGAGAGTGCTGCGCGCGGCGATCGCGCTAGTGGCCGTTTTCGTGCTTGGATGGCTGGCTTACCATTTTACGATCGATCGCCCGCATCCGGCGCCGGCTATCGCCGATCACTTGACGGTCTATTATTGCAAGCCTGACGGCGTGACGCTGGCCGCATGGCCCGTGCAAGCCGGGAGCGCACGCGACGCGAAGAGTCTTGCGTTCCTCGCGGCGACGCACGCGGTCGCCGGGCCGCCGGGCGATGCCGCGGCGGTCCGTTTTCCGCGTGGTACGGTCGTGCGCGGCGTCAGCGTCTTGGAATCCACGGCGGTCGTCGATTTGGGCGGCGCCGTCGCAAGCAACCCGGGCGGCAGTTTTGCCGAGAGCGGGGAGTTCAAAGCACTCGTCTGGACACTCACTGCGTTGCCGCCGATCACTTCCGTACGGATCCGCATCGACGGCGCTCGCGTGGCAACGCTGCCGGGAGGTCACCTTGAACTCGATGAACCGCTTACTCGCTCGAGCTGGTAATCAAGTCCGTCGAGTAGGAGCGCTCGCTGCGCTCTTGGCGCTCGGGCCGGCTCTCGCGTTTGCTCCGATGGCCTCCCGGGCGGCGGAGAGCCCGCAAAACCTGTGGTTCGCCGGCACCCGGCTGATCTTCGATCACGCGCAATCCCGCGGCGACGAGCTCGCCGTCGGCACGAACGATGCGGGCCTGCGCGCGTTCTTGGCGCGCGTCGGAGCGACGATCGCCTACGAGCCGGGCGAGCGCTACGTCGTGATCACGACCTCGGACCGCAGGACGATCTCGTTCGCCCTGGGCGACGTGCACTTCCACGACGGGAACATCGGGACCGCAGCGGGCTTCGCGCCGTTTGCGAGCGGTTCGGAGGCCTTCGTTCCGCTCTTCGCGCTCGCGAAGGCGCTCTACGTCGAGCCGATCGCGCTCGGGAACGAGACGGTGCTGCAGCCGCGGCTCGGCGCACTGGACCTGCGAGTCGACGGCAAGACGACGTTCGTCACGCTGCGCGGCGCGACGCCGCTGCGCTTCACGCGCTCGGGGACCGCGCACGATCAGATCTCGCTGGCGTTTTCGGGGGTCGCTTCGTCGCTGGAGCAGAGCCGCATCGTCGCGACGCCGGGCCTGGGCGAGATCAACGTGCTCGCGAGCGGGAGCCCGAAGAACCCCGTCACGACGGTCTCGTTCGAACTCCCGCCCGGTGCCGTCTCCGTGCTCTTGCCGGCGCAATCCCAGAACGAGGTCGCCTTCGCGTTCGCCGCGGCCGGGACGCCGCTCGCGGGGAGCCGGATCCCGAACGCCCTGAGCGCGCCGCCGGCCTCCGTCGCCCTCGCGCCGCAGGCCAACGCCCCCGCGGCCGCACCCGCGCGCCGTCCGGCGCAGGCGCCCGCCGCCGAAGCCCCGCCGAACCTGGTGACCCCGGCGCCGCTCGGGCCGCCCGCTCACGCCCTCGTGACGCCCGTGCCCGGGCCTCCGGCGCCTGGGCCCCCGGACGGCGATCCGGGCGCGGCGCCGGGAGCCGCGGCCCCGGGAGAACCGGCGAACGTGACGGCGGTCGACGAACACGGCAACGGCGACACGCTCAACGTGCACGTCGCGCTGAGCGGGCCGGTCACCTACGAGTGGCACCGCCTGCCCGACCAGCGCTGGTACCTCGACCTGAAGGGCGCGACGCTCACGATCCCGCCGCGCGACGACGACCTCCAGGATACGACGGCGGCGCTCACGCTGCGCGTCAAACAGTTCACGAAGGATCCGGTCCCGGTCGTGCGCATCTCGCTCGCGCTCGTCACGCCGCGGAAGATCGATCTGAGCCCATCGCCCGACGGCGTGGACATCTCGGTCGGCGCCTTCGACGATGAGGACGCGCTGCGCGTCGGCGCGGGCCGCATCACGCCCGGTGCGTCCATCGCCGCGGCCACGATCGAGGGCACCCCGCCGCCGCTGCTGCCCGGCGGGCACGGAGTGCCGCCGGTTCCGGGCGTCCGGAATCCCAAGCTGATCGTGATCGACCCGGGGCACGGCGGCAGCGATCCGGGCGCGCAGCACTTCGGGCTTTCGGAGAAGAACCTGACGCTCGACATCGCGCAGCGCCTGCGTGACCTGCTCGTGGCGCGCGGCTGGAGCGTGAAGATGACGCGCGAGAGCGACGCCGACGTGTTCGGACCGAATGCGTCCGCCGTCGACGAACTGCAAGCTCGCTGCGACGTCGCGAACAATGCGGGCGCCCGGCTCTTCCTGAGCGTCCACGTCAACAGCTATACGGATGGGTCGCTGAACGGGACCACGTCGTATTACTACAAGGGGACCGACGCGCCGCTCGCTCGCGCGCTGCAACGCCGGCTGATCGCCGCGCTCGGCACCACGGACGACGGCGTCCGGCACGCGAATTTCTACGTGAATCGCCACACGACGATGCCCGCCACGCTCGTCGAAACCGCGTTCGTTTCGAATCGGGCCGATGCGGCGCGCCTGGCGACGCCGGAGTTCCGCCAGAAGGTCGCACTGGCGCTCGCCGACGGGATCGACGACTACACCGGGAATCCGACGACGACGTCGAGCGCCTCGCAGTGATCGGCATCTTCGATTCGGGCCTGGGCGGGCTGACGGTGTTGCGCCGCATCCGGGCGGAATTGCCCCAGGAGCCGCTGCTGTATTTTGCCGACCAGGCGCACGTGCCGTACGGGGATCGCAGCGACGCCGGACTTCGGGAACTGCTGCAACGCAACGTCGCCTATCTCGACGCGCAGCACGTCGACGCCATCGTGATGGGGTGCAACACGTCCTGTGCGATCGGGCGCCGGTACGGCTGGCCGGCCGCGCGCGTGCCGATTCTCGACCTGATCGACGCGGCCGCCGAGGCGGTCGCCGCGCTCAAAGTGCGCCGCATCGGCGTCATCGCGACGAACGCGACCGCGAAGAGCGGCGCCTACGGCGAAGCGATTCGCGCGCGTTTCCCGGGCGCCGAGGTTCAGGAGGTCGGCGCGCCGGAACTCGTCCCGCTCGTCGAAGCCGGCATCCTGACCGGTCCGATCGCGCGCGCCGCCGTGCTGCGTTCCTGCGCGCCGTTCGAGCGGCCGCTCGACGTGCTCGTGCTCGCGTGCACGCATTTTCCGCTGCTCGACGAGCATTTCGAGGCCGCGTTCGGGCCGCGGACCACGCGCCTGGATCCCTCGATCGCGCAAGCCTCCCGCGCGATCGCCTTCGCTCGCGGGCGCGCGCCGCGGCTCGCGCTCGAGCCGCTCCCGCCCGCGCGGACGCGCTTCGTCACGAACGGTCCGCTTCCGGCGTTTGCGGCCGCCGTGCGCGCCATCGTCGGCCCCTTACAGGAGACGGAACAGACGGAAGAACAGGACGACGGAAACGAAACCGAGGGCGGTTCCGGCCGCGACCTGCATCAGCGTGTGCGCGCGTAGATAGACGCGCGACCAGCCCACGATCGGGATCAGCAATAGGAACGGGAGCGGACCCCACCCGTAGAGGTAGACCAGCGCCGTCAACGGCGCCGTGATCCCGAGCGCGTGCGTGCTGATCTTCCAATAACGCGTGATGAACTGCACCACGAGCGCGCTTGCGGTATAGCCGGCCATCGTGGCGACGAGCATCGTCGGCGCGCGCACGAGTGCGAGCGCGATCGTGCCCAAGAAATAGAAGATCACGAAGACGCTGAAGACGGCCTCGCGCTCGCTGCGAACCGACATGTCGAGATCGGAGACGCGCCCGCTCGAATAGAGCCAGAAGACAAAGAGCATCGGCCCGATCGACGTGAAGAAGGTACTCGAAAAGAGCAGGAACCAGAACGTTCCGACGTCGTGCGCGAACGCGTGCGCCAGGATCACGAAGAGCGCCATCGCGGTGACGAACGGGTTGCAGACCGTCGAAAAAATGCGCGCGAGGTCGACCAGGACACGCCGCCGGCGGAGGGGAGTGGGCGCCGGCGCTTGGGCGCTCTCGGGGGACGGCAGCACGTCCGCTCAATGCGCGAGGCGGGCCGAAAGTCCTTGCTCGGCGCGTTTTGAGCGGGCTCGGGCGGGTCCCACCCCCTAGCGTCGTCTAACCTACCCGTTATGGTTATCGAGCGCGTCGACTCGCCCCGGGACCTCCGAACGCTGAGCCGGCCGGAGATCGACACCCTGGCCAAAGAGATCCGCGATCTCCTGGTCGAGACCTGTGCGAAGAACGGCGGACACCTCGCCCCGAATCTCGGCGTCGTCGAGTTGACGCTCGCGTTGCACTCCGTGCTCGATGCACCCAAAGACAAGATCGTGTGGGACGTCAGCCATCAGGCCTACGTGCACAAGATCGTGACCGGCCGGCGCGACCGCTTTCACACCGTGCGGCAGGGCGGGGGCATATCCGGCTTCACGATGCGCACGGAATCCGTCTACGACTGCTTCGGCGCGGGCCACGCTTCGACGTCGGTCTCCGCCGCGCTCGGAATGGCGAAGGCGCGCGATCTCGCGGGGACGGCCGAAACGATCGTCGCGGTGCTGGGGGACGGCGCGCTCACCGGCGGCCTCGCCTACGAAGCGCTCAACAACGCGGGCGAACTGAAATCCAACTTCATCGTGATCCTCAACGACAACGAGATGTCGATCGCCCCGAACGTCGGCTCGATCGCCTCGCATCTGGGCCTGCTGCGTTCCAAGCCGCTCTTCAACTTCGCGCGGACCAAGACGAAGGACATCCTCGGCGCGATCCCCTTCGGCGACCGCGCGCTCAAGGCGCTCTCGACGGCCGAGGTCGCGACGATGCGCTTCTGGTCGCCCGACGAGAAGGCCGCCGTGATCTTCGAAGAGATGGGCTTCCGTTACCTCGGGCCGATCGACGGGCACGATTACGACGTGCTGTGCGACGTGATCTCGAACGCGCGCAAGATCCAAGGACCCGTGCTGCTCCACGTTCGCACGGTCAAAGGAAAGGGCTTTACGCCCGCGGAGATCGACGCGCGCACGTTCCACGGCGTCGGCGCGAACTCGTATTCTCCCGACGAGGGCAAGATCGAGAAGAAGGGCGAGAGCCGCCCGACGTTTTCCGCGGCCTTCGGTAGCGCGCTCTCGCAAGTGGCCGAGCGCGACGGCCGCGTCATCGGCATCACGGCCGCCATGCCCGACGGCACGGGCCTGGCGGGGTTCGCCCGCAAATTTCCGGAGCGCTACTTCGACGTCGGCATCGCGGAGGCGCATGCGGTCTGCTTTGCCGCGGGCGCCGCATCAGCGGGGCTGCGGCCGGTCTGCGCGATCTATTCGACGTTCTTGCAGCGAGCGTATGACCAGATCGTCCACGACGTCGTGATCCAGAATCTGCCGGTCGTGTTTTGCCTGGACCGCGCGGGCGTCGCCGGGGATGACGGTCCGACGCACATGGGGCTCTACGATATCGCGTACCTGCGCACGCTGCCGAACATGACGATCATGGCGCCGCGCAACGAAAGCGAGCTGTTGCCGATGCTCGAGCACGCGCTCTCGCTCGAGGCTCCGGTCGCGATCCGGTACCCGAAGGGGAATACGAGCGGGTTGCATTCGGACCCGCTTGCGCCGATCGAACAGGGGCGCGCGGAGGTCCTGCGGCGCGGCCGGGGCGTTGCGATCCTCGCGCTCGGGAATACGGTCGACGTGGCGCTCGACGCCTACGATCTGCTCGCCGGAGCCGCCGCGCCCGCAGCCGCGGCGAGCGTTCCGGCCGGGTTGCCGGCTTCCAACGGCGCCGCGAGCGCGCGCGAGGGACTGCCGACGGTCGTCAACATGCGCTTCGCGAAGCCGCTCGACGAGAAGCTGCTGCTGGAACTGGCTCAGACGCACAGCCGGTTTCTGACGCTCGAGGAGCATTCGCTGGCCGGCGGCTTCGGCGCCGCGGTCGCGGAGTTCGCGATGGACCGGGGCCTGGAGGTCCACATCGAACGGATCGGCGTCCCCGGGGTCCTCGTGCAGCACAACTCGCAGGCCAAGCAGCGGGCGCTGTTCGGCTTGACCGGCGAGAACGTCGCGGCGCGCGTGCGCGCGGTCGAAGCGGCATCGGTGCGCTAGACGGCGAAAGGGACCGGCTGCCGGAATCCCCAACATCGAGCGGTTTGCAGGCCTCTCAATCCTCACTTGGAGTCTCCTCGATCGTGATCTCGCTGCCCTCGTTCATGCTCCCCCTGATCGGTGCCGTGGCGCCGCCCTCCGTGGGTCAAAGCCCTCCGGCCGCCGCGTTCACGCCCGCGCCGTTGCCGCTGAACGTGCAGAATTTCCAGTTCTCGGCCGCGACGAAGACGCCGCTGGCGCTCAATCACCCCTGGGTGACGCACGCCTTTGCGGCCTTCTTCGTGATCTCGGCGATCGCGCTGATCGTGTTGCTGGCGAGCCAGACGACCAAGCAAGAGGGGTTGAGCGGGACGCTCGGAGGGCGCGTGGAATCCGCCTACCGCCCGCGCATGGGTTTCGATCAGCAGCTCGCGCGGCTGACGTCGTTCATCGCGATCGCGTTCGTCGTCTTCGCGACGCTCATTTCGCTTTCGGGAATCTAGTCGCTGGTGGCGCTGCTCGAGGTCGATCATCTCCGCGTCAGCTTCAAGACCGACGACGGGGTCGTGCGGGCCGTCAACGGGCTCTCGTATTCCGTCGATAGCGGGTCGACGCTCGGGATCGTAGGGGAATCCGGTTCGGGAAAATCGGTGAACGCGCTCTCGATCATGCGCTTGATCCCGATCCCGCCCGGGCGCATCGATAGCGGCACGATCAAGCTGCGCGGGGAGAATCTGCTCGCCAAGAGCGAGGCTGAGATGCGGAAAATCCGCGGCAAGGACATCGCGATGATCTTCCAAGATCCGATGACCTCGCTCAATCCGGTCCTCACGATCGGCGACCAGATCATGGAAGCGATCCAGCTCCATCTCAAGCTCTCGAAGAAGGACGCGCTCCAAAAGACGATCGACATGCTGCGCCTGGTGCGCATCCCGGCGGCCGAGAATCGCGTGCGCGACTATCCGCACCAGTTCTCCGGCGGGATGCGCCAGCGCGTGATGATCGCGATGGCGCTCTCGTGCGACCCGGCCGTTCTGATCGCCGACGAGCCCACGACGGCGCTCGACGTGACGATTCAGGCGCAGATCATCGAGCTGATGAACGAGATGCAGCGCCGGACGGGCTCCGCGATCATCCTGATCACGCACGACCTCGGCGTCGTCGCCGAGACGTGCAAGAACGTGCTCGTGATGTATGCCGGGAACATGGTCGAGTTCGGCACCGCGCAGCAGATCTTCTCGGCGCCGAAGCATCCCTACACCATGGGCCTCCTCGCCTCGCTGCCTCGCGTCGACGAGCGCGAGCAGACGCGGTTGGTCCCGATCGAAGGGCAGCCCCCGAATCTGCTGCGGCTCCCCGCCGGTTGCGCTTTCGCGCCGCGCTGCAAGTATCGGATGCCGTTGTGCGACGAGCCGGTGCCGCAATACGATTTCGGCGCGGGCCACGTCGCGCGCTGCTTTCTCTACGACGAACGCACCGCCGCCGAACGAACGCTCGAGGTGGAATCGGCCCCGCAGAGCGCGCCGGCCCCCGAGGTGCTCGCATCGTGAGCGACCTGCACGCCGGCGCCGCGCCCGCCGCGAATCTGGTCGAAGTCCGCGATCTTCATAAGTACTTTCCGATTCGAGCGGGCGTCTTCTCGCGTCACGTCGGGGACGTGAAGGCCGTCGACGGCATCGATTTCGGCATCAAGCGCGGCGAGACGCTTGGGCTCGTGGGGGAGTCGGGGTCGGGCAAGACGACCGCCGGCCGCGTCGTGCTGCGCTTGCTCGAGGCCACCTCGGGCGACGTGCTGTTCGAGGGACGGAGCATCCTGGGCCTGGGCCGCGAGGAGGTTCGCAAGCTCCGCAAAGAGATGCAGATCATCTTCCAAGATCCGTACGCCTCGCTCAATCCGCGCATGACCGTCGGCGACATCATCGGGGAGCCGCTACAGATTCACGGGATCGCGAGCGGGAAGGCGGCGGAAGTGCGGACGCAGGAACTGCTGCGCCTCGTCGGCTTGCAACCATACCACGCCAACCGCTATCCGCATGAGTTCTCCGGCGGCCAGCGCCAGCGCATCGGAATCGCGCGCGCGCTCGCGGTCGATCCGAAGTTCATCGTCGCGGACGAGCCGGTCTCGGCGCTCGACGTTTCGATCCAGGCGCAGGTCATCAACCTGCTGCAAGATCTCCAAGCGCAGTTCGGTCTGACCTATCTGTTCATCGCGCACGACCTCTCCGTCGTCCGCCACATCTCGACCCGGGTCGCCGTCATGTACGTCGGAAAGATCGTGGAGATCGCCGACCGCAACGATCTCTACGAGCGACCGCTGCACCCGTACACGCAAGCGCTGCTCTCCGCGATCCCGATCCCGGACCCCGCGATCGAAGCGCGCCGCAAGCGGATCATCCTTTCGGGGGATATCCCCTCGCCCGTGAATCCGCCCTCGGGCTGCCGCTTTCATACGCGCTGCCCGATCGCGTTCGAGCGCTGCAAGGTGGAGATCCCGGCGTTCAAGGGCTATGCGAACGAGCATTTCGCCGCATGCCATTGGGTCCAGGAGCACGACGGAGCGCCGCCCGATCTCACGCACGGCCCGGCCGTTCTCGCCTGAAGCGCGGGGGGAAAAACCAAAAGGAGCGATCGCATGAGCGATCGCTCCTTTTTTCGGTTACGCCGGCTGGTTAAGCTTTGGCCTTCTTGCGCGTGGCTTTCTTGCGCGCGACTTTCTTGCGTCCGGCCGCCTTCTTGCGCCCGCCGACCGCTTTCTTCTTGCGGCCTACGGCCTTTTTCTTGCGCCCGCCGACCGCTTTCTTCTTGCGGCCAACGGCCTTTTTCTTGCGCGTTCCGGCAGCTTTCTTCTTGCGTCCGCCGACGGCTTTCTTCTTGCGGCCTACGGCCTTTTTCTTGCGCCCGCCCGCTGCTTTCTTGCGCGTCGTCTTCTTTGCGGCGGCTTTCTTGCGACCGGCGGTCTTCTTACGACCCGTCGTCTTCTTAGCGGCGGCCTTCTTGCGGCCCGCGGTCTTCTTGCGGGGGCTCGCCTTGCGGCGAGGTTTCGGCGCTTCGGCCGGTTGCTCTAAGACTGAGCCTTCAGACATCCAATCAACCTCCACGTCCGTTACACGGACGATCAACGAGTGGAAACATCGACGCTACCATCGATGTCTTTGGGTGCATCGTACAACGCATCGGGTATTTATGCAAGATTTCTTAGCTTTCGCGCGCATCTTTATTGCGCGTGTTGCCGCGCGCGCGCCGTCGTCGCATCGCGCGGCCCGCTCCGCAGCGCTGCGACGCCGCCCGCGAAAGCCCATGAAATAAGGCGTTGCGCGGCAGTGCGGGTTGCTGCGGCGTTCCGGCCCGAGCGTCCGCCGCGCGGCGCATGTCCGCGCGCGTTCGGGTGCGCCCCCGCCGGCCGCGACGCTGTTCTCGTCTCCCGAGTTGATGCGCGCGAGCGCCCCGAGGCAAGTTCGCGCGGAGGGCGGAGACGGCGCGCGCGAGCGGCATGCGGAGGTGCACCCGAGCCGCCCGCGCAGGCCGCCCGGCGAGCTGCCCGCTATCGCCCCAGTTGACGGCAAGAGTATACTAAGGGCGCTTTACCATCCGGCGAGGATCCGGATTCTGGGGGAACGGGGACAGGTTGAACAAGCCGCTCATCATCGTCGAATCGCCGACGAAGGCGCGCACGATCAAGAAGTTTTTACCGCCGCGCTACGTCGTGAAGGCGACGGTCGGGCACGTCCGCGACCTGCCGAAGAGCACGCTCGGCGTGGACGTCGAGCATGATTTCGCCCCCAAATACCTCACGATCAAGGGCAAGGGCGACATCATCAAGGATCTGCGCGGCGCGCTCAAGACGGCGACCGACGTCTTCCTCGCGACCGACCCCGATCGCGAAGGCGAAGCGATTGCCTGGCATCTTGCCGAGCTACTCAAGCTTCACAACCCCAAGCGAATCGAGCTCCACGAGATCACCAAGGACGCTGCGCTCAAGGCGATCGCCGACGCGCATCCGATCGATATCGACCGGGTGAACGCACAGCAAGCGCGCCGCATCCTCGACCGTCTGGTCGGCTACAAGATCTCGCCGCTGCTCTGGGCGAAGGTGCGCGGCGGTCTCTCCGCGGGACGCGTGCAGTCGGTGGCCGTGAAGCTGATCGTCGACCGGGAGCGCGAGATCATCGCGTTTCTCCCGCGTGAATACTGGACGATCGTGGCGCAGCTGGCGACGGACGGCTCCCCCGTCGTCTTCCCCGCCGAGTTCTACGCGATCGACGGCAAGAAGGCCGAAGTGGCGGACGGCGCGCGTGCCGCCGCGATCGTCGCGGATCTGCGCCGGGCGACGTTCTCCGTCGGCAGCGTGAAGAAGCGCGAGGTGCGGCGGAACGCGGCGCCCCCGTTCACGACCTCGACCTTGCAGCAAGAGGGTTCGCGCAAGCTGCGCCTGCGCGTCCGCCGGACGATGCAGCTCGCACAAGCCTTATATGAAGGCGTGGACCTCGGCCGCGAGGGGACGCAGGGCTTGATCACCTACATGCGCACCGATTCGACGCGCGTCTCCGACGGCGCGCGGGACGCGGCGAAGGCGTTCATCGAGCGGCAGTATGGGGCCGAGTTCTACGGTGGGACCCGCACGCACAAGCTGCGTGAAGGCGCCCAGGACGCGCACGAAGCGATTCGGCCGACCGATGTCGAGCGCACGCCGGAGCGGCTCGCCGGCGTCCTCAAGCGTGACGAACTGCGGCTCTATCGATTGATCTGGGAGCGCTTCGTCGCCTCGGCGATGTCGGCCGCCGTGTTCGATCAGACGAGCGTCGAGATCGAGGCGATCGCGAAGGGCGCGCCGCGCTACGGCCTGCGCGCGACCGGGAGCGTGCTGAAATTCGCGGGCTATACGGCCCTGTACGAAGAGGGCCGCGACGACGAAGCGGCTGCGGCGGAGCTGGTCTCGGATACGAAGACGTCTAAGGCGCGCGTGATGTTGCCCGCGCTCGAAAGCGGCGACGCGCTCGAGCGCAAGGGGCTCGATTCCAAGCAGCACTTCACCGAGCCGCCGCCGCGCTACACGGAAGCGTCGCTCGTTCGCGCGCTCGAGGAGAATGGGATAGGCCGGCCCTCGACCTACAGCACGATCGTGGAGACGATCCAGGCGCGCGGCTACGTCGAGCAAGTCGAGCGCCGTTTTCAGCCGACCGAGATCGGGATGTCGGTCAACGACCTGCTCGAAGAGCACTTCAAAGAGATCATGAATCTCGCGTATACGGCGACGATGGAGTCCAAACTCGACGCGGTCGCGGAGCACAAGGCGAATTGGGTCGACGTCCTGCGCGATTTCTACGGTCCCTTCGAACGCGATCTCGCCGAGGCCGAGCGCAAGCTCCCGAAGGTCGAGGTCAAGGACGAACCCACCGACGAGGTCTGCGAGAACTGCGGCCGCCCGATGGTGATCAAGAGCGGCCGCTTCGGGCGATTCATCTCCTGTTCGGGGTATCCCGAGTGCAAGACGACGAAGCCGATCCTCAAGGATACGGGCGCCATCTGCCCCAAGGACGGCGGCAAGATCGTCGAGCGCAAATCGCGCAAGGGCCGCACGTTCTTCGGCTGCGCGAACTACCCCAAGTGCGATTTCGTCTCGTGGGATCGGGTCGTCGCGGAACCGTGCCCGGTATGCGGCGCGTACGTCACCGTCAAGGTCAAGCGCGGCGTGCAGACCTTCGATTGCAGCGCCGACAAGACGCATGACGTCTCGGCGCTCGGCACGGCCGAAGAGCGCGAACCGGAGGAAGTCCCGGCGTGACCGGCGCGCCGCGCTTGCGCGTGCTGGGCGCTGGCCTCGCCGGGTGCGAGGCGGCCTGGCAGGCGGCGCAGCGCGGCATCGAGGTCGAACTCTACGAGATGCGGCCGCAGCGGCGCGGCCCCGCGCACCAAACGGACGGCCTGGCGGAACTCGTGTGCAGCAACTCGCTGCGCGGCGCCGCGCTCGAGAACGCCGTCGGGCTCCTGAAGGAAGAGCTGGCGCGCTTGGACTCGCTGATCGTCGGCGCCGCGCGAGGGGCCGCGGTGCCCGCGGGCGGCGCGCTCGCGGTCGACCGCGAGCGTTTCTCGGCGGCCGTCGAAGCGCGCTTGACAAGCCATCCTCGCGTGCGGATCGTGCGGGAGGAGGCCGTCGCGATCGATCCGGCGATGCCGACGATCGTCGCGTGCGGCCCGCTGCCCTCGCAAGCGCTCGCCGAAGCGATCGACGCCGCACTCGCGCAGGTCGCTCCGGACGGCGCCGCGCGGCCGCGACTGCACTACTACGACGCGGCCGCGCCGATCGTCGCGACGGAATCGCTCGACCAAACGCTGATGTACCGTAAGTCGCGCTACGAGAAGGGCGACGGCGACGACTACCTCAACGTTCCGCTGGAGCGCGAGCAGTACGAGCGGCTCGTGCACGATCTGTGCGTCTTGCCCAAGCACGATCCGAAGGGCTTCGAATTCGACCTCGCGAGCGGGAAGGTGCCGTATTTCGAAGGCTGTTTGCCGCTCGAAGTGATGGCGGCGCGCGGCGCGGATACGCTGCGTTTCGGGCCGCTCAAACCGGTCGGTTTGCGCCATCCCGAGACCGGGATCACGCCGTACGCCGTCGTGCAGCTGCGCAAAGAGAACGCCTCGGGCAGCGCGATGAATCTCGTCGGCTTTCAGACGCGCCTGACGTGGCCCGCGCAACGGGAGGCGTTCGGCAGGCTGCCGGGTTTCGCGAACGCCGAGTGGCTGCGCTTGGGCGTGATGCATCGCAATTCGTTCCTCGATGCGCCGCGCGCGCTGCTTGCGGATCTGCGCCTGCGCGGGACCGAGTGCCTCTGGTTCGCGGGTCAGATCACGGGCGCCGAAGGCTACGTCGAAGCCGCGGCATGCGGCGCGATCGCGGCGATCGCCGCAGCGCGGCAGCTTCGCGGACTGCCTCCGCTCCCCGTTCCCGAAGACACCGCGCTCGGTGCGATCGTGGCGCACTTGCAGAACACGACGACGGCCGATTTTCAGCCGTCGAACGTCAGTTGGGCGTGGTTCTCGCCGCTGCCCGGGCCGCCGGTCCGGGAAAAACGCGAGCGGCGCCGGCGCTTGGCCGAGCGTGCGCTGGCCCGCATCGGCGACTGGCGCGCGGCCTTGGATGCACAGGAGCGGGCGATCCTGACGGTCTGAATGAAACCAAGGCCCCCCCGGTGGATACCTAGCGAGTGATGCGAATTCGTTCGACGACGATCCTCGCCGTGCGGCGCGGCGGCAAGCTCGCGATCGCGGGCGACGGCCAAGTGACCTTCGACAAGACCGTGATGAAGCACGGTGCGCGCAAGGTGCGGCGCATCGCGAACGGCACGGTGCTGGTCGGCTTCGCGGGGAGCGCCGCGGACGGGATCACGCTGCTCGAGAAGTTCGAGGGCAAGCTCGCGGAGTTCAAGGGCAACCTGATGCGCGCGGCCGTCGAGCTCGCCAAGGACTGGCGCCAGGATCGCGCGCTGCGCCGCTTGGAAGCGTTGCTGATCGCCGGCAACGCGGAGCAGCTCTTCGTGATCAGCGGGAACGGGGACGTGATCGAACCCGACGAGGGGATCGCTGCGATCGGCAGCGGCGGCCCGTACGCGCAGGCCGCGGCTCAAGCGCTCGTCAAGTTCAGCACGCTCGACGCGGAGGCGATCGCCCGCGCATCCCTGGAGATCGCCTCGAAGATCTGCATCTACACGAACGACGACATCACCGTGGAGGTGGTCTAGCATGACCGTCACGGCCGGCGACGTGGTCGCCTACATCCGTGCGAACCGGGATCGCTATCTCACGGAGCTGACGGAATGGGTCGCCTGTCCGTCGATCTCAGGTGACCCCGCCTACGCGGCGGAAGTGCGCCGTTCCGCGGAGACGGCGGTCGCTCGCATGCGCGCCGCGGGCCTCACCGAAGCGCTCGTCCTGGAGACGCAGGGACATCCGGTCGCCTACGGTTCGTGGCTGCACGCGCCCGGCGCGCCGACCGTTCTGATCTACGGCCATCACGACGTTCAGCCCGTCGATCCGCTCGAGCTCTGGAAATCCCCGCCGTTCGCCGCGGAAGTGCGCGAAGGCAAGATCTTCGGACGCGGCGCCGTCGACGACAAGGGCCAGGTGCTGATGCACGTCGCCGCGCTCGAGGCGCATCTGCGAGCGAACGGGCGGCTTCCGATCAACGTGAAGGTCGTGATCGAAGGCGAGGAAGAGATCGGCTCGCCGCATTTCGAGGCGTTTCTCGCGCGCGAGCGCGAACGGCTCGCGTGCGACGTCGTCGTCGTTTCCGATACGTCCGTGTTCGCGGAGGACGTCCCATCGCTGACGATTTCGCTGCGCGGGCTCGTCGAATGGGAGGTCGCCGTCTACGGGCCGGCGACCGATCTGCACTCGGGCTTGTTCGGCGGGATCGTGAAGAACCCGATCGAGGCGCTCGCGCAGATGCTCGCCGCCTTGAAGGACGAGAACGGCCGCGTTGCCGTCCCCGGATTCTACGACGGCGTGGTCGAGCTGACCGAGGACGAGCGCGAGCAACTCGCCGGCCTCCCGTACGACGAGGTTCGCACGGCGCGCGCGCTCGGCGTCTGCGAACTTGCGGGCGGCGAGCGCGACCGGATCCCGCTCGAGCGCGCGTGGTCGCGCCCGACGCTGGAACTCAACGGAATCTGGGGCGGCTACCAAGGGCCCGGCGTGAAGACGATCGTCCCGAGTTACGCGAAGGCGAAGCTCTCCGCGCGCTTGGTTCCGCATCAGGATCCCGAACGCGTCAAGGTCGCCGTCACCGACTTCCTGATCGCGAGCGCTCCGCCCGGCGTGCGCTTCGAGATCGAGGCGGGCGGCGACGTGCGCGCCGTCGGGACCTCGCGCAATCATCCGGCGGTCGCCGCCGCGGCGCGCGCGATGGAACGCGGCTTCGGCAAGGCGCCCGTATTCATCGGAATGGGCGGGACGATCGGGCCCGTCTCGAGCTTCGATCGAATCCTCGGCCTGCCCCAGGTTCTCATCGGCGTCGGGCTCCCCGACGACGCGATCCATGCGCCCAACGAAAAGTTCGATCTGAACCAGTTCTTCCTCGGCATCGAGACGATGGCGTACCTCTACGACGAACTCGCGGGTGCGTTCTAGATGGGCGCCTCCACGGACACCGCGATCGCCTCGCTGACGCCGCGCGAGATCGTCGGCGAGCTGGATCGCTACATCGTCGGACAGGCGAAGGCCAAGCGCGCCGTCGCGATCGCGATGCGCAATCGCTATCGCCGCGAACGCATCGTCGGCGAGATGCGCGGTGAGATCATCCCGAAGAACATCCTGATGATCGGGCCGACGGGCGTCGGCAAGACCGAGATCGCGCGCCGCCTCGCGACGCTCGCGGGTGCGCCGTTCGTCAAGGTCGAGGCGACGAAATACACCGAGGTCGGCTACGTCGGCCGCGATGTCGAATCGATGGTTCGCGATTTGGTCGAAGCTTCGATGCGCATGGTCCAGGAAGAGCGGCGCGGCGACGTCGCGGAGGGCGCCGACAAACAGGCGGTCGAGCGCGTCATCGACCTGCTGTTCCCCGAAACGTGTCCGCCGCAACCGGCGGCGCCCGCGAACCCGTTCGGCGCGGCGCTCGGCTCGATCTTCGGGAACACCTATCCGCAGCAGAACCAGATGACGCCCGCGCAGAGCGCGGCCTCGAAGCAAGATCCCAATTCCGCCGCGATCCGCGAGCAAGCGCGCGCCGACATCGCGCGGGGCTTCTACGACGTGCGGCTCGTCGATATCGACGTGGAGGAAACGCCGACGCTGCCGATCGGCATGATCGGCGGCTCGGACCAAGGCAGCGGCAGCGACATGAGCGAGATGTTCGGCGGGCTCTTGCCGAAGAAGCGGACGCGCAAGCGCGTGACGGTCGCGGAAGCGCGGCGCATCTTCACGGCGGAAGAAGCGGCGAAGCTGATCGACCACGACGCCGTCAAGCGCGAAGCGCTGCGCCGTGCCGCCGAACACGGCATCATCTTCATCGACGAGATCGACAAGGTTGCCGGCCGCGAAGGCTCGCGCGGTCCCGACGTCTCGCGCGAAGGCGTGCAGCGCGACATCTTGCCGATCGTCGAGGGCAGCACGGTCACGACCAAGCACGGCCCGCTCGCGACCGACCACATCCTCTTCATCGCGGCGGGCGCCTTTCACGTGACCAAGCCCTCGGACTTGATCCCGGAACTGCAGGGCCGCTTTCCGATCCGCGTCGAGCTCGAGTCGCTGACCGCCGAGGATTTCAAGACGATCCTCACGCAACCGCGCAACGCCCTGACCGAGCAATACCGCCAGTTGATGGCGACCGACGGCGTCAAGCTCGAATTCAGCCCGGACGGCATCGAGCGTATCGCGACGTTCGCGATGCGCGTGAACGAGCAGAGCGAGAACATCGGAGCGCGCCGCCTGCATACGGTGCTCGAGCGCCTGCTCGAAGACGTGTCGTTCGCGGCCCCGGAGGAGAACGCTCCGGTCCGCATCGACGCGGCCTACGTCGAGGCGAAACTCGGCGACGTGGTTCAAAACGCGAACTTGAGCAGCTACATCCTCTGAGCGCCTCTGAGCGCCTCGCCCGCGGGCGCTCGCGAGCCGCCGGGCCGGACGGCGGAGCCTCAGGGCGGCCGGTTGCTTCGGCGCGGAGCGGGGCGTGCGGGACCTTCTTCGCATCGCGAAAAAGGCGCAACCGGTCTAGCGGCCATAGGGTAGAATAGAGGCAAGATGGCATACCTGAGGACGATCCTGACGGACGGGCATCCGACCCTCCGAAAAGTCGCGAAGAAGGTCGAGCGCGAGGAATTGCGCGACCCGATTTTTCAGCAGTTGATCGACGACATGTTCGAGACGATGTACCACGCGCCCGGGATCGGGCTCGCGGCGCCGCAGGTGGACGTCAGCAAGCGGCTCTTCGTGCTCGACGTGCCCGAGGAGAACGAAAAGAACGAACGCGGCCCGCTGGTGCTGATCAACCCGCAGCTGATCGAGACCGAGGGCGAGATCGATTCCGTCGAGGGGTGCCTGTCGGTCCCCGGCATGATCGGCGATCTCAAGCGCTTCGAACGCGTCGTCTGCAGCGCGCTGGACCGGAACGGCCGTAAGATCACGCTCGAGGGGACGGGGCTCTTCGGGCGTTGCCTGCAACACGAATTGGACCACCTCGACGGCATCCTCTACACGGACAAGGCCCGGAACATCCGTCCGGCCGCTACGCAAGAGGAGCACGCCGCGCTGGCCGAGGTCGAGGCCGAGGGCGCGGCGTTGCGCCGAAACCATGCCGCGGCGCCCGCGGCGGGATCCGAGAGAGAGGCCGCTCTTTCCGCCTGAGGCGCAGCGCAGGCTGCGCACCGTCTTTTTCGGGACGAGCGACTTCGCCGTCCCCTCCCTTCGAGCGCTCGACGCGGCCGGCGACGTGCGCCTCGTCGTCACGCAGCCCGATCGGCCGAGCGGGCGCGGGTACCGCCTGCGCCCCACCCCGGTCAAGGCGGCCGCGCTCGAGCTCGGGCTGACCGTCCTGGAACCCGTCCGGCTCTCCGATGCGTTCGAAGCGCTCCAGGGCGCGAACGCCGCGCTGTTCGCGCTCGCCTCGTACGGCAAGATCGTTCCGCGCGCGCTCTTGGCGCTGCCGCCGCTCGGATTTCTCAACGTGCACCCGAGCCTGCTCCCGCGCTATCGCGGCGCGACGCCGCTGCAAACGGCCTTGCGCGACGGAGCCACCACGAGCGGCGTGACGATCATGCTGATGGACGCCGGAATGGACACGGGCGACATCCTCCTTCAGGAGGCCCGTCCGATCGGCCCGCGCGAGACCTACGGCGAGCTTCACGACCGCTTCGCGGCGCTCGGTGCGGATTTGCTCGTGCGGGCGCTCGAGGGGGTCGCCGCGGGCACGCTGGAGCCCATTGCGCAGGCGGCGCTGGGCGTCCCGGCCGGCGAGATCGCCGCCACGCGGACCCGCCCGCTCGCGAAGGACGATCTCGCGATCGACTGGGCGCGGCCGGCCCGCGCGGTCGTGAACCAGATCCGCTCGCTCGCGCCGCAGCCGCTCGCGCGGGCGCTGCTGGGCGAGGGAGCGGGCGTGAAGATCGTCTCCGCGCGGCTCGCCGCCGATGCCGAGCTGGAACTGCTCGCCGCCGCGTCGAGCCCGGCCGGACCGCGAGCGGGCACGTGGCACGTGGTGCCGGAAGCGGGAAGTATGAAGCAGATCGCCGTGGTGGCGTGTGGGGAGGGAGCCGTGGTCATCGAGCGCGCGATCGCGCCGAATCGAGGCGAGGCCGACGGTGCGGCCGTGGCGCGGATGCTCGCGGGCGAGGGCCGGCCGGGCCTCGCGGGGCGCTCGTGAACGCGGTGGCTCCGCGCGTCTCCGCGCGCGAGGTCGCGCTGCGCACGGTGCGTGACGTCTTTTCGCCGGAGCAGCGCGGCGCGCAGGCCGCGTTCGACCACCACGTCCGCAACTCCGACCTCGACGCTCGCGACCGCGCGTTCGCCGCGGAGATCGCCTACGGCTCGATCAAAATGCGCCGGCTCCTGGATTGGTATCTCGCGCCCTACCTGAGCGGACGCGAGCAGCCGCTGCCGCCCGCGATCGCGGAGATCCTGCGCTTGGGCATCTACCAGTTGCGCTGCATGGGGGGCGTCGACGATCACGCCGCGGTCTATGAGACCGTCAACCTTGCACGGCGCTACGGGCATAAGGGGACGGCCGGCCTCGTCAACGCCGTGCTGCGGCGGTTCATCGTGGACGCGCCGCCCGCACCCGGACCGGGCGACGGCAAGAGCGAGATCGACGCAGCGGCGCTTGCGGCCTCGCTGCCGACCTGGATCGTGCGCGGCTGGGACCAGTCCTTCGGAACGCTGCTCCCGGAGATCTTGGCGGGCGTCAACGCACCGCCGCAATATGCGGTGCTGGTGAACGCCCTGCGCGCGACGCCGGGCGATGTGCCGGCGGAGTTCGCCGCGCGCGGCGGTGCGGCGCGGCGTTCGGAGTTCGTCGAGGAGACGGTCGTCGTGACCGGCGGCATCGCGAACGACGACCCCGGCGGCCGCTGGAGCGTGCAGAGCGAATCCGCGGCGTTCCCCGCCGCGCTGCTCGCCGCGCAACCGGGCGAGCGCGTCGTCGAACTCTGCAGCGGCCGCGGCAACAAGACCGTGCAACTCGCGGCGCGCATGCAGGATCGGGGCGAACTCTCGTGCGTCGAGAGCGATCGGCGCAAAATCGGCGTCCAGGAGTCGCTGCTCGCCCGCAGCGGCGTGAGCTGCGCGCGCACGCGCCACGGCGACGCGCGCGACGTGGTGGCCACGGAGCGTGACGCCGATGCCGTTCTGCTCGATGCGCCGTGTTCGGGGCTCGGGATCATCGGCCGCCATCCCGAGGCGCGCTGGCGCAAGACCCCCCAGGACGGAGAGCGCCTCGCTGTCGCGCAGTCCGAATTGCTCGATGCCGCGGCCGCGCGCGTGCGCGTGGGCGGCCGGCTCGTCTACAGCGTCTGCTCGACCGATCCGCGTGAAGGCCGCGACGTCGTCGCAGCGTTCCTCGAGCGTTCGCCCGGGTTCGCGCTCGCCGAACCGCCCGCGCCGTTCGGCGCGTTCGCTCGCGACGGCGCGCTGCTCGTGCCGCCTGGGATCGAAGGCCGCGACGGGTTCTACATCGCTCGGATCGAGCGCCGTGAGTGACGTGGGGCGCTTCCTCGAGACGCTGGAGGCGCGCTTGGAGTCCGCGGTCGAGCGCTCGTTCGCGCTCGCGTTCCCGAACGCGCTCGAACCGGTGCAGGTCGCGCGAAAGCTGATCACCGCGTTCGAGGGGAACGAACCGAGCCGCTGGGACGACGCCGCCGTCCGCGTGCTCGTCGCCCAGCGGGATTTCGAGGCGCTCGCCGCCGAGCGGGACGATCTGGAACGGCAGTGGAGCGCCGTCGTCGCACGGCTTGCCGAGAGAGCCGATCGGCCGCTCGCTCGCGCGCCGTCGATCCGGCTGGAAGCCGATCCCGGCGTGCCGCTCGGCACCGTCACGATCGCGTTCGACGGAACGCGTGGCGGAGATGCCCCGCGCGAAGCGGAGCGTCCCTTGCCCGTTTCACGTCTTTCGCTCGCCGTGCGGCGCGGCGTGCCGATCGGTGCGCGCGTGACGATCGACCGGAGCCTCGTGATCGGACGCGATCCGTCGTGCGACTTCGTCCTGCAGGATCCGCGCATTTCGCGCCGCCACCTCGCGTGCGACGTCGACCCGGCGGGCGGGGTGACGTTTCGCGACTTGGATTCGACGAACGGCGTGCTGTTGAACGGGCGGCGTTGCTCGAGCGGCGCTCTGCGCGCGGGCGACGAGTTGCGGCTGGGCGATAGCGATCTCGAGATCGTCGCCGGCGGGGCGGCATGATGCCGGTCGAGGGCGCGGGGCGCATCGTGTCGGTCGTCGCGTCGGGAGCGCTCGGCGCGTTCGTCGCACTTGCCTGGCCGCGCGCGCGGCGGCGCGCCGAGCCCGCGGATGAGGGGCCCGGCCGGCAGGCACTCGAGCTTCGCGTGGAGGAGAAAGGTGAGGCTCGCGTGGTGCGCGTTCCGATCCCGGTGACGATCGGCCGTTCGCCCGAAGCATCGCTCGTACTCTTGGATGCGCAGGTGAGCCGAATGCATGCTCGCATCGATCAAGTCGACGGAACGCTGCTCCTGCGCGATCTGCAGAGTCGCAACGGGACGTTCCTGAACGCGCGATTGCTTGAGGACGCCGAGCCGATTGCCGTCGGCGATGAGATCGATCTCGGGTTCGCGCGCGTCACGGTGATAGGCTCCGCGCGATGGACGTAGCGGTCGGGTTCGAACCGGGCGGCGCCGCCTGCGGCGACGCGCATCTCAGCGAAGTGCTCGCCCCGAACGTCAGCTTTTTCTGCGTTGCGCACGGCTTCGGCTCGAGCGGCCGCACCGGCCCCGTCGCCGCGGTCGCGCTCTCGACGATGCGCGAGTTCTTGCGCCGTAAGCTGCGCGGCGGCGGTTCGCTCGCGCCTTCGAACGTGCGCACGCTCCTGCTCGGCGCGTTCGAACACGCGAACGCGCGCCTGTTCGAACTCGGCGGGAGCAACGCGGACTACGTCGCGAGCGGGGCCTCCGTCACGGGCGCGATCGTGGCCGGCGAGCACGCCTTCGTCGGACACGTCGGCGACGCGCGCGCGTATTTGTTGCGGCTCGGCCGCGTGGAAATGTTGACGGTCGACGATGCGATGACGCTCGATGCCGTGCCGAGCACGGCGATCGGCGCGGTCGTGCGCCCGCGCCGCCGGTTGCTGTGGCGAAGCCTCGGCACCCAGGCGAAACTCGAGGCGAGCATCGCGCACGTCGAGCTGATGCCGGGCGATCGGCTCGTGCTGTGCACCGACGGCTTCCATCGCGCGTTCGGCAGCGAGGAGCTCGGCTCGGTGCTCGCCGACGACGCGACCTCGAGCGACATCGTAGCCCGCCTCCTGCAGCTCGTGCGAGCGCGCGGCATTCGGCAAAACGCGACGCTCGTGATCGCGCGCGATCTGCTGGCCGCCGCTCCCGCATCGCCCGCGCATGCGATCCCCATGCGCCGGCTCGCCTCGGCGATCGTGCTGCTCGTCACGCTCGCACTGGGCTGGCTGTGGGTGGCCGTGGAGCATCCCGCGCAGAGTCCACCGCCTCCCCCGCCGTCGACGCAACAGCAACTTCCTCGTTGAACTCGCTCGCCGTATCGATGGTGCGCGCGCTCGTGCCGCCGGCGGCGGCGCTTGCCGTCGGCGGGTATTTGCTCGCCGCCCTTCCGGCGGGGGCGCTCGGCCCGCCCGCGATCCCCATCGCGCTCGCGCTGCTCTCGCTCGCATGGGTCCTGCGCCGGCCGTGGGACGGGCGCCGCGACGACGTCTTGCCCGCGCTCGCCATCCTGCTCTCGGCGTTCGGTTTGGCGCAGATCGCCCGGCTCTCGCCGGAGCTCGCGCGTCGCCAAGAGGCCTGGCTCGCGCTCGCGTTCGCCGTCGCGATCGCCCTCTCGTGGGGCTTCGAGCGCTTTCGCAGGCTCGCCGCTTTCAAGTACGTGTGGGTGCTCGGCTCGATCGTGCTGTTCGCGCTGCTCGCGCTCTTCGGGCAGGAGGTCAACGGCGCGAAACTCTGGATTCGCCTTGGGCCGCTGCAATACGAACCGGTCGAGCTGATCAAGTTGTTCATCGTCCTGTTCATGGCGGGCTATCTTGCGGAGACGGCCGACGTGATCGGCGCCGCGCGCCCCTGGTCGATTCGCGCGAACGCGAAATATCTGGGCCCGCTGTTCCTGGGCTGGGGCACCTCGATGGGGATCCTCGTGTTCGAGCGCGACATCGGCATGGCGACGCTCTTGCTCGCGACGTTCCTCGCGATGCTGTACGTGGCGACGCGCCGCATCGATCTCGTCGCCGGGGCGGCCGGCGTCTTCGCGCTCGCGGTCGCGTGGGCCGTGAAGCACTATAGTTACGTCGGCGTGCGCTTCGAAGCGTGGCGCAATCCGTTCGCCGACCCGTTCGGGCACGGCTATCAAGCGCTTCAAGGGTACTTTTCGATCGTGGCGGGCGGCGTGTTCGGCACCGGCTTTGGCCTGGGCCATCCCGGCTTCATCCCGGAGGTCGCCACGGATTACGCGTACGCGGCCTGGAGCGAGGAGTTCGGCGCGCTCGGCGCGATCGCGTTGATCGCCGCCTTCGCGTTGATCGTTCGCCGCATGCTCGGCGTGGCGTGGTCGCGCCCGGATCTCTACACGAAGCTGCTCGCGACGGGTCTCGCCGCGACGTTCGGCTTTCAAGTGTTCATCATCGTCGGCGGCGTGCTCGGGGTCTTCCCGCTCACGGGGATCACGTTGCCGTTCATCTCGTACGGCGGCAGCTCGCTCGTGACGAACTTCGTTTTGATCGCGCTGATCTGGGCCGCCTCGCATCGGCGCACCGCCCCGGCAGCGAGCGACGTCCGCAGCGCGGCCGCAACGAGCGGCGCCGAGCGACGCGCGAGCGCATACGCCGCCGGGTCCGGCACGACGTTGCTCGGGCGGTGATGGCAGTCCGGCGCCACACGCTCCAGACCGAACGCTTGCGCATTCGTCTCGCCGACGCCGACGATGCGTACGAGCTCATCGAATACGATCGGCGGAATGCCGATCACCTGCGACGCTGGGAACCGGCGCGCGATCCCGCGAGCCTGTTCGATGCCGGCGCACGCGCACGGTCGCTCGCAAATTCGGCCGCGGCCGCGGAGGCCGGTCGCGCCTACCTTTTTTTCGCCCGGTTGCGCGACGCCGCGACGGGCATCGTCGCGGTCGTCCGGCTCGGCGAAATCGTCCGCGGCGTCTTGCAAGGCTGCTATCTGGGGTACTCGGTCGATGCCGCCTACGAGGGCCGGGGCATCGCTTCCGAAGCGGTGGGCGCCGTCGTGCAATTTGCGTTCGGGACGTTGCGATTGCATCGCGTCATGGCCAACTATCAGCCCTCGAACGAACGCAGCGCCGCGCTCCTGCGCCGCCTCGGTTTCGTGCCGGAAGGCTACGCCCGCGACTATCTCTTTCTCGACGGCGCCTGGAAGGACCACATCCTCACGTCGCTCGTGAACTCCGATGCTCCTTGAGGGGAGCGCGGATGCCGGCCGCCGCGCCGTTTCCGCCGGCGCGCCGGTGAGAACGTAGCTCCGGCGGCATGCGAATCGGCGTCGACCTGGGCGGAACGAAGATCGAGATCATCGCGCTCGCCGATGACGGTGCGGTCTTGCTGCGCCGCCGCGTCGCGACGCCCGCCGGCGATTACGAGGCGACGCTCGACGCCGTCGCGGGGCTCGTCGCTTCGGCGGAAGCGGAACTCGGGCGGCGCGGGACGATCGGGATCGGAACGCCCGGCGCGATCTCGCGCGCGAGCGGAACGATCAAGAACGCGAACAGCACGGTGCTCAACGGCAAGCCGCTCGAGCGCGATCTGCGCGCGCGCCTGGGGCGCCCGATCCGGCTTGCGAACGATGCGAACTGCTTCGCGCTCTCGGAGGCGAGCGACGGCGCCGGCGCGGGTGCGCGCGTCGTCTTCGGCGTGATCCTCGGAACGGGGACCGGCGGCGGCATCGTCGTCGACGGCGGCGTCATCGCCGGTCGCGATGCGATCGCGGGGGAGTGGGGTCACAATCCCCTGCCGTGGGCGCGCGAGGACGAACGTCCGGGGTTGCCGTGCTATTGCGGAAAGCTCGGATGCCTCGAGACGTTTCTCTCGGGCCCGGGCCTCGCGAAGCACTTCGCCGCGCGCACCGGTCGAACCGCGAGCGCGCCCGAGATCGCTGCTGCGGCGGCGGCCGCCGACGAGGCTGCGCAAGCAGAGCTCGCGCGCTACGCGGATCGGCTCGCGCGCGGGCTCGCGCACGTCGTGAACATCCTCGATCCCGATGCGATCGTCTTGGGCGGCGGCCTCTCGAATCTCGCGGGGCTGTACACCGCCGTGCCGCGTCTGATGCAAAGCTACGTGTTCAGCGATGCGTTTGACACGCCGTTGCGCGCGGCGCTGCATTCCGATTCGAGCGGCGTGCGCGGGGCAGCGTGGTTGTGGCCGCTGACGGGTGAGATCGATTAGCGCCTGCCGGAGCGGGCCGTTTGGACCAGGTGCGCTCGCGCTTTTCGAATGGGAATGCGCGTTAGCGCGCCGGAAGATCGACAGAGCCTTTTTTCGATGCACCGGAGGGTACGATGAAGTCGCCCGCCACTCTCTTGATTGCTTTCACGTTGCTCGTCGCCCCAGTGCGGGCGGCGAACGCACCGGATGACACGTTCAATCGCACGACGGCTGCCGGGAGCGAGGTTCGCATCAGCTCGTACGTGCAATTCTCGACGAATTGCACCTCGACCGGGGACCCTCACATCGAGGTGAAGGGGAAGCCCGCGCACGGCACCGTGACGTTCCGAAGCGCTTCGATCGTCGTCGCGCGGTCGCGCTCCGGGAATTGCATCGGCTATACGTTGCCGGGGGTTGCGGTCTAGTATGCGCCGGAGGCCGGCTTCCAAGGCACCGATCGATTCGACTACGACGTGTACTACACGAAGGGTTCGGTCCACGAAGCGGCGACCGTCGAGGTGCAAGCGCCGCCGGGCCCATCCGCTTCACCATCGCCACGCTGAGCGCGCGACGCGTCACACCGCGTCGATGATGTCTCTGACGATCTCCGCGGCTGCGGCCAACGTTGCATCCGCGACGGTCCCTGCGTGCCGCGCGTGCCGAGCGCGCCAATCCAGCGATTTCAGCTGATGCACCATGACGGCGCCCTTGACGCCCGACTCGGGCGGGAGTGGAACTTCGAACGCGTGTCCCTTTGGTTTGGACGTGACCGGCGCGACGTACGCCAGGCCAAACGCATCGTTGAATGCCGCGGGCGAGAGGACGAGCGCAGGACGGCGTTTCATCTGCTCGTGCCCGGATTGCGGGTCGAAATCGATGACGATCAGATCGCCGCGATCCGGGACCTTCACTCTTCGAGCTCCGCGCCGGCGGCTCGGCCCGCGCCCGCTTCCGCTTCGCGTCCGTGAACGGTCGCCAAGCGAGCCTCGAGGCGCGTTCGCCTCGGACGCTCGATGAGCACGCCCGCATCGACCGTGCGAAGCATGACGCGATCGCCGTCACGCAGGCCCAATTCGCGAGCGATCGCCACCGGAAGGCGCACGGTCAGGCTGTTTCCGTACCGGGCTATCTTGGTTTCGGCGTCCATGTGTATACGTAAGTATACACGCCGGATGCCCGGCGTCAACGCCGGGCTCCGCCGGCAGATCGCCGGGTCCAACTGTTAGGATCGGACCTGCGCCGCCGGCGGCTCTGCGGAGAATTCGTTGGCGAAGAGGCGCGCGATGAATGCCGACATCGCCGGGTCGATTCCGGCGAGGCGTTCTCGCGTCGCCTTGGGCCAAGGCGAGTGCGCATCGTTGACCTCGACGTACGCGCGCAGCGATTCGGCGAAGTACTCGTCCAGGCCGCTCGCGGCGTACGGCGTGACGTATTCGCTCGCGACGTGAAACGCGCGGCGAATCTCGGGGTCGTAACTCGAGCGGTAGATGCCGCCGCCGAGCGCGCAATCGAGGGCGTGTCCGAACTCGTGCGCGACCGTCATCGGGCTCGCGCTGCGCAGATAGATCGCGCGCTCCTCGACGACGAACAGGCCGGCGGGCGGGACCGGCCACGCGTCGACGTCGACGCCGAGGCGGCGCAGCGAGGCTGAGGCGTCGCGATAGCGTTGCAGCGGCGAGAGCGGGACGATGCGGATGTCGGCCTCGATCGCGAAACGGACCGCGGGCACGCCGAAGCGCGCCAGCACATCCGAAATCGTCGCTGCCGCGCCGAGCGAGGCGCATTCGCCGACGAGCGCCGCGGTGGATTCGATGAGCGTGCACATTCGTGAATCGTGCCAGGCACGCGTGACGTCGACTTGTCCCCGCTGTGAACGCAGGGGAAACTGGCGCGACCGCCCGCTCGCGGCAGGGGTTCGGGCCGCGCCTCGGGCAACGTGCACTCGAGCATTTTTTCGAGGAGGCGGTACATGGCGGAGGCGACGCTGGCCCAAGCTCTCAACGAGAAGCGCTACAGTCAATTTGCGCTCCCCCAAGCCTCGTTCGATCCGCTGATCGTCCTGGGCGGAAGCTCGAAGACGGAGCTGACGTACGTCGCCGATCTGAAGGATCTGTTGGTGCCGGGCGCGCCGCTGCCCGAGATTCGGCGCGATGACGAGGCGCCGGATTTCGGCGACCGGCTCTCACAGAAAGTCAATCGGGATTTCGGCCTCAATCTGCTCGGCAGCATCCTGAAGGCCTTCGGCGGCAGCGCTGCCGGGATCAAGGGCGCTTACGAGCGCGCCGACACGCTGGCGTATTATTACGCGAACGTTCGGCACGATTTCGTCTTACCGTTCACGCTGAAGAACGCGATCACCGAAGAGACGGTCAAGCCCGGGGCCGTGGCGGATCTGAAGTCCGGCTATCCCTACCTCTACATCGTCACGGACACGCTGAAGTCGAATACCTTCGCCGTCGTCGCCTACGATGAGCGGAGCGCGAAATTCGATCTCAATGCCGACGCGATTCGGGGCGTTGTCGGCGCCAACGTTTCGATCTCCGCCGCGAGCGGCGCCGACAGTGCGCTCAGCTACAGCGGCGGGACGCCTCTGCGCTTCGGTTTCCGCGCGCTGCAACTCACGCTGCGCGAAAAGGACCTGCTCACGCTGGTCATCGAGCACTCCTTTCTCATCGCGCGAGCCGTCGCCGAGATTCCCGGTGAAGAGCTCTTACCGGACGGGGCCTATGCGGAGTTCCCTGCGGGCGAGGACGTCACGATCGTAGGCGCCTGAGAAGGCGCGCTCGATGCTGTTTGACGCGGGCAACCCGTACGCGAGGACGCCTCCCGACGTCCTGGAGCTGAGCTGGGAAGATTTCGAATGCCGCCTCTCCCCGGTCAACGACGCGGCTCTGGGCGCGCGCGCCCAATGGGGAGTGCTGGCCTATCTCGCGGCGGACGTGAGGGATTTAGCCGCCTTCATGTTCGACGATCTGCTCCAGATGAAATCGATCGGGTCGAGCGACGGCGTTCACGTGTGCGCGTTCTTCGATGGTCCGCTGCTCACGGATACGCTCTTCGCCCGGTTGAACGCGGCGTCGAGCTTCGCCGACGACATCGTCGTGCGCTTCAACAAGGTGCGCACGAACGCGGCCGAGACGCTTACGCTTGCGATCCAACTCGCCGCCGCGTTCCCGGCCGAACGCCGGGTCGTGTTCATGAGCGGGCACGGCCGCGGCTGGAAGGGCGGCTTTCTGGATGAGAATCTGGGCATGCAGAACTACGTGCAGACGGGGCGCTTGCGCTTTCCGGCCCCGTACGAGCGCGTGCAAGCGCACCTTCGCGAGTGCCAGGCCGCGGTCCAAGATCGCATGAACGCGCAGCGGCGCGACGCTCCGAAGCCGGGCGGGCTCATCGACGTCATCGCGCTCGACGCCTGTTACATGGGCAGCTTGGAAGCGGTCACGTTTCTCGCGAACGAGGCGCACGTGATCGTCGCCTCCGAGGAGCAGATGCCCGCGGAGGGCTATCCCTACGACCGCGTGCTCGCGCGGCTGCGCGAGCATCCCGAACAGTCCGCGCTCGAGCTCGCAGCGTACCTGGTGACCGAAACGAAGCGATTCTACGACGAGCGGGCGCCGGGTCGCCGGATCGCGCAAGTCGCGATCGCGACGGACCGGCTCCCCGCGTTCATTGCCGCGCTCGGGGACGTGGTCCGGGCGATCGGCGAGATGGAGGACCCCGCCGAGTTCGCCGTCGTGAAATTGGCGGTCGAGCACTCTTGGGCGTTTCCCGCAACGGGCAGCATCGATCTGAAGGGCTTTCTGCAGAAGCTTGCAGCGCATCCGCGGGGCGAGGTGCGCGGCGCCGTCGCGACGGCCCTGGAACGTTGGGATCGGCTCGTCGTCGCGTCATCGGTCGGCGGGACGGAGGATACGACGAACGGACTGACGATCTATGCGCCGCCCGCGAAGCGTTTCGATGTCGCCTACATCGAACTGAGCAATCATTTCCATTTCGATCTGGGGATTTGGCTGTGGTTCCTGGCGAGCTACTACCAGCGGCTGCTCGGGGCGGAAGGCCCGAATCACCCGTTGCTGCGCGCCATCCGGGCGACGATGCAGGACATGATCGAGCGCGGTATCTACAAGCCGTAGACCGGCGGTGCCCAGCGTGCCTCGCCGGCAAGCAGCGAGGAGATCGAACGTTGGGACCATTGGAAGGCGTGCGCGTCGTCGAGTTTGCCGGGCTCGGGCCCGCGCCGTTTTGCGGCATGATGCTGGCGGACATGGGCGCCGAGGTCGTGCGCATCCGGCGCGACGCCGGCCCCGACGTGCTCGGCATCGAGCATGACATTTTCTTGCGCGGACGCCACAACCTGATCCTCGATCTCAAGAGCGAAGCGGGCCGCAACGCCGCGCTCGCGATCCTCGATCGCGCGGACGCCGTCGTCGAAGGCTTTCGGCCGGGCGTGATGGAGCGGCTGGGCCTTGGCCCCGAGGTTTGCCTGGAACGCAACCCGCGGCTCGTGTACGGGCGCATGACGGGCTGGGGCCGCGAAGGTCCGCTCGCACGCGCCCCGGGCCATGACATCAACTTCACGGCGCTCTCCGGGGCACTGCATGCGATCGGGACGGAAGAACGGCCCGTGATCCCGCTCAATCTCGTCGCCGATCTCGGGGGAGGGGGGATGTTGCTTGCCTTCGGCATCGTCTGCGGGCTGCTGGAGGCGCGCCGTTCGGGCAAGGGCCAAACGATCGACGCGGCGATGGTCGACGGCGCGGCGCTCCTGATGGCGATGACGTATTCGTTTTTCAACAGCGGCCAATGGCAGGACCGGCGCGGCGTCAACCTGACGGACGGCGGACATCCGTACTACAACGTGTACCGCTGCAGCGATGGTAAATGGGTCTCGATCGGCCCGATCGAGCCGCAGTTCTTCCGCGTGCTGCTCGAGCGATGCGGCATCGAGGAGCCGTTCCGCCAGCCCGTGCCGCAGGAGCAGTATCCGGCGCTGCGTGCGGCGCTCGAGCGCGCGTTCGCGTCCAAGACGCGCGACGAGTGGTGCGCGATCCTCGAAGGGAGCGACGCGTGCTTCGCGCCCGTGCTGAGCCTTGCGGAGACCCCGCATCATCCGCAGAACGTCGCGCGCAACACGTTCGTGTCGCTCGACGGGCAACTCCAGCCGGCAGCCGCGCCGCGCTTTGACCGAACCCCGGTCGCTGCGCGGGCCGCCGCGGACGACGGCCTCGAGTTCGTGCGCGGCTGGGGCGTCGAGATCGCGGCCGAGCGGACGTAGCAGGCCGCCGCCGGTCCGCCGGGGGCGGACGCGAAGGGAGGCGGGGCAAGCAGCGGAAGAAATATCCGAGAGCTAGGGCGTTCCGACGACCGCCCGTTTCCAGATTTCGACGAAAGTGAACGAGGGGCCACATGAGCGACGAGTCCGTCAAGTACGTCCTGGGCGAGGACCGCATCCCGAAGGCTTGGTACAATCTGGTCGCCGATCTGCCGGTGCCCCCGCCGCCGGTGCTCCATCCCGGGACGGGCGGGCCGATCGGTCCGGCCGATCTCGAGCCGATCTTCCCGATGGCGATCATCGCGCAAGAGGTCTCGACGGAACGCTGGATCGAGATCCCCGGCCCGGTCCGCGAGATCTACCGGATGTGGCGCCCCTCGCCGCTGATCCGCGCGCGCCGCTTGGAAAAGGCCCTCGACACCCCGGCCAAGATCTTTTTCAAGTACGAAGGCGTCAGCCCGGCCGGCAGCCACAAGCCGAACACCGCGGTCGCGCAGGCTTACTACAACAAAGAGGCCGGCGTCAAGCGTTTGACGACGGAGACCGGCGCCGGCCAATGGGGCTCATCGCTCGCCTTTGCGGGCCAACTGTTCGGCCTCGAGGTCGACGTGTTCATGGTCAAGGTGAGCTACGGGCAGAAGCCCTATCGGCGCGCGCTCATGGAAACCTACGGCGCGCGTTGCGTCGCGAGCCCGTCCACCGAGACCGCCTCCGGGCGCGCGATCCTCGAGCGCTTCCCGGATTCGACGGGGTCGCTCGGCATCGCGATCTCGGAGGCCGTCGAAGTCGCGGCGCAGCGTGAGGACACGAAGTACTCGCTCGGCTCGGTCCTCAATCACGTGCTGCTGCATCAAACGATCATCGGCGAAGAAGCGATGCTGCAACTCGCCGACGCGCAGGCCGAACCCGACGTCATCATCGCGTGCGCCGGCGGCGGAAGCAACTTCGCGGGGCTCGCGTTCCCGTATCTGCGCGAGAAGATCGCCGGACGCTCGAAGGCGCGCGTCATCGCGGTGGAGCCCGCCGCATGTCCGACGCTGACGCGCGGGACGTATGCCTATGACTTCGGCGATACGGCGCATCTGACGCCGATGGTCAAGATGCACACGCTCGGATCGTCGTTCATTCCGCCGGGCTTCCACGCGGGCGGACTGCGTTATCACGGCATGGCTCCGCTCGTGAGCCACGTGAAGGAACTCGGTCTGATCGAAGCGCGCGCGTATCACCAGATCGAATGCTTCGCCGCGGGCGTGCAGTTGGCGCGCAGCGAAGGCATCGTGCCGGCTCCGGAATCGACGCACGCGATCAAGGCCGCGATCGACGAAGCGCTGCGGTGCAAGGCGGAAGGCAAATCGGAAACGATCCTGTTCAACCTCTCCGGTCACGGGCACTTCGACATGCAGGCCTACACCGATTACTTCGCGGGAAAGCTGCAAGACGTCGCGTTCGAGCCGGCGGCGCTGGAGGAAGCGCTGAGCTTGCTTCCGGCCGTCGCGGCGGGCGTTTAGCCGCGAAAGACATCGCCCCCGCGCCGGTGGCGCGGGGGCGAGAAGTCATTCGAGCGCGCGCTGATCAGCGACGGCGCGGAGGCTTGTGGATCCTGATCGGGACCAAGGCCGGCGGCGGTGAGGCGAGCGCGGCCGTCGCTTCGAGCAGGTGTGACGCGTCGTTGACGAACGATTTCCACAGACGCAGCGCGCGATTGATGTGGGCGGCATCCGGCGTTGCGAGCCAGCTCTCGATCTCATTCAAACGATTCAGGCATGCCGCGAAGAGCTTGTCGACGTCGGCGATCGGGCGTCGCGCTTTGCGAACGCGCTTTTCAGTCGAACGGACGCGGGCTTTCTTCAGCGGCGCCATCGCTTCCGCGACCGGTGCCGGTTCTGCCGCGGCCGACGGAAGCGTGCACTCGTCGAACAAGCTCGGATTTAGAGCCTTCGAACGCTTACCATTTTTCGGCCGACGATTCGGTGCCATACTCTGGGGTCCTCAAAGCAGTTCGGCAAGCTGAGCTTTTGCACGCAATCCGCGCGATCGCCTGCCCTCTACTCTTAGTACGGCAAATTCCCCGAAAAGTTCCAGTCTACGCCGGGGCAAGCGTGACCTTCAGTCCTAGGACCGTCAGGCCCGACGGCTTCCGCTGCGCGCCGCAGGATTGGGCCAGCAACCCATTAACGTTCTCTTGCCATGACTCAGATCAAAGATTCCGTTACGGTGCGCTGCCCGTACCACCGTGTGCCGGATTTCTTGACGGCCTATTTTGGGCGCCTGGGAGCGGTCGGCGGGACCGGCGCGTCGATGCCGATCACGGTTCCGGTCGGCGAGGTGACGCTCCAGCGTGAGGTTTTGGCGACGTTCGAGCCGGAGCCCGGGTTCCCGCGCTACGAGCGGATGAAGATCGGCTGGATCCCCAAGCACGGGGGGCCATACCCCGACTTCGCGGGGACGATGCAGATCGAGAGCGCCGGCGGCGATTCGTCCCGGATCGGACTCTCGGGCAAGTATAAGGTGCCTTTCGGCGTGGCGGGCAAGGCGTTCGACGCCACGGTCGGGCACAGGATCGCGCAGGCCGCCGCTCATAGTTTGCTGGCCGAACTCAAGCGGGAGCTCGAAGAAGCATACCGCGAGGAAGAAGCGACGGTCGCGAGACTATCGCCCCGCTATCCGCCGACCTACGAGTGACCGCGGCGGCGGCGCTGCCGCCGGAGATGCCCGGCTAGGGCGAAATCGGGCTCGGCCCGAGGGCACGGGCTGCGGGACTGTCGTCCGTCGGTGCGAACGACTCACTTCGATGCGGCGTTCTTTCTCCCGTGAGAGGCCATGACGCCAGACCGGCAAATCGTTGATCTCCCGGCTCGGGTGACGCGTCTCGGCGTGGTCGCCGAGCCCAATGGGGACGCCAACGAGGCGGAGGGCGTGCTCAACCCGGCGATCGTCCGCGATCGGGAGGGCAAGCTCTTGATGTACCCGCGCGTCGTCGGCGCCGGGAACGTTTCGCGCGTCGGGCTGTTCGTGGGGGAAGGGGACGGGCTAGTTCCGGACTTCAAGCGCCGCGGCTATGCCTTGCAGCCGGCGGCGCCCTACGAGCTGCGCTACAAGGCCGGCGGCTACGGCTGTGAGGATCCGCGCGTCACGTTCGTGCCGTGTCTGGACCAATACGTGATGTGCTACACGGCGTTCGGCCCGGCGGGCCCGCGCATCGCGATCGCGCTCTCGGCCGACGGCTACACCTGGGATCGCATTGGGATGCTCGACTTTCTGGATGCGGGCCGGCCGAACGGGGACGACAAGGATGCGGCGTTCTTTCCGGAGCCGGTCTTTTCGCCTGCCGGCGTCGAATCGCTCGCCCTCTATCACCGGCCGATGCTCACGCTCTCCGCGGTGCACGGCTATCAGGCGTGCGAAGAGATGCTCGCAATGCCGCCGGAGTCGCGCGAGTCGATTCGCGTGGCCTACATTCCGCTCGCCGGGGTCCTGGCGGACCGCCGCGCGATCCTCGGCGTCAAGGAGAGCGCGCTCGTCGCGTTTCCGCAAGGCGATTGGGGCCTGGTCAAACTCGGCGGTGGAACGCCCCCCGTGCGCGTCGAGGAGGGCTGGCTCTCGCTCTACCACGGCGTCGATTTGCTGCCCTCGGCTGACGGCCGCCGGCACCTGCGGTATAGCGCGGGCCTGCTCGTTCATGACGTGCAGCGTCCGCACATCATTCGCTATCGCTCGCCGCAGCCGGTCTTCGTGCCTGAAACGCGCCAAGAGGTCAACGGCATCGTCAATAACGTCGTTTTTCCTACCGGCCTCGATCCGCAGCCCGCGTTCGGAACGCGCAGTTACGATGTCTATTACGGCATGGCCGACTATCGCGTCGGTTGCGCTCGCATGGAGCTCGGCGAGAGCGTTAGCGAGGCGGCTGCGTAGGGACGCGGAACCGCGAGCGCCGAGCCAACGTCAACTTCTTTGCATCGTCCGCTGCGGGCGTGAACGCGCTCCGCGCCGGGCTCCGCAGAAGGAAGAAGACATGACGAATCGTTGGGCTATCGCACTCTCGTCGGCGCTGCTCTTCGCGGCCGCCGGCGCCGTTTGCGCCGCGGCGGAACACCGCGTTTACGCGATCTCGGCGCAGAACGGCTCGGGCATTTACGGAACGGTCACGCTGACGCCGATCGGCGATAAGACGCGCGTCGAACTCGCGCTCGTGGGTACGCCCGCGGGCGGATCGCACCCCGCGCACATCCATCCGGGCCCGTGCTCGAAACTCGATCCCAAGCCGATCTATCCGCTCTCACCCGTGATCGAAGGCGTTTCGGTGACCGACGTCAACGCGCCGATCGATTCGATCGCAAAGGCGAACGTTTCGATCAACGTTCACGAGTCGGCGGATAAGATCGCGAACTACGTCGCCTGCGGCGATCTCTAGCGCCGTCGTGTTTCCCTAGGTAAGGCGCTTTACGGCTCGCTGCGGCGGGCGGGGCGCCGACATTCTCCCGCGGGGACGCCCGCGATTTCGCCACCCCACGATGCGTGCGCATCGTGGGGTGGCGGGCTGTTGAAAGGGCGCCGCGCCTGCGGCTCCGCGCCCCCCACATGCAAAGCGCGTGGGGGCCCCCCACGAATTCCCGGCATCCTGGCTCCGCGGGCGAGCTGCACGCCCCGCGGGAGAACGTCGACGCCCCGCCCGCCGCCATCTGCCGGCTAGCTTGATATGCGCCGCAAGCCGTGGTGGGGGAGCGGTGTGCGCGCCTGACGCTGAAGTGGGCCGCTGTTTCGAGGGCCGAGCCGCAGGGCGCCAGAACGATGCCTCGGACGTGACCCGCGAGCGGCGTCGCGGGATTGTGGTGGCTGATGAAACGCGAAGACCTCATCGTTCCGCGCTCCGGGAAGTTTGCGCTCGATCGGTTCGATCCGGCCTCGACCCTCGGCTTCAAGAGCAAGGCCGATGCCCAGGAAAAGCTGGAAGCCGATATCGCGATGCTCTCCGAGCTGCAAGACATGTTCTATGCGACTGCGACGTTTGCGCTCTTGATCGTGATCCAAGGCGTCGATGCGGCGGGCAAGGACAGCACGATCAAGCACGTGATGACGGGCATCAATCCGCAAGGCGTGCACGTCTACAGCTTCAAGGTTCCAAGCGATGAAGAGCGCGCGCACGATTTCCTCTGGCGCCATGAAAAAGTGCTGCCGGAGCGCGGCCGTTTTGCGATCTTCAACCGCTCTTACTATGAGGAAGTGCTCGTCACGCGCGTCGAGCCTTCGCAGATCAAGGCGGAACGGCTGCCGCTCGACGTGGATCGCGACGATCTTTGGAAGCAGCGCTTCAAGCAGATCCGTCGTTTCGAGAAGTATCTGGTCGATAACGGGACGATCGTCATGAAGTTCTTCCTGCACGTTTCCAAAGAAGAGCAGGCTCGCCGGCTCCTCGAGCGGATCCGGCAACCGGAGAAGAACTGGAAGTTCTCCGCGTCCGACATCGCGACCGCGATGCGCTTTGCGGACTATCAGTCGGCGTACGAGGACATGCTGCGCAACACGAGCACGCGCTGGGCGCCGTGGTATGTCGTGCCCGCGGACCGCAAGTGGGTCACGCACATCACGGTTGCCGATGCGATCGTCGCGAGGCTCAAGACGCTCGATCTGCGCTATCCGCGGCCGCAGAGTGATATCGCCGATCGGCTGCAGGCCGCGACGAAGTACCTCGCCGACGAGGCGGACGCGCCGGCCGTGGCGGAGCCGCCTGCGGCCCCGTAGGAACCTGCGGGCACGCGGGCGTGATGTGCAGATGCACAAAGCGATCCGAGCGAGTGTCTTGAAATTCGGCTGCACGCGCGCCGTTTGCGCGCGGACCGGGAGCGGAGCTGCGGCTTGGAACTCATCACGATCGGCACGATTCGCACGGCGTTTCGGCAGGCAATGGGGACGCCCATACAGCCGGCGCGGGCTGGGGGCTCGCTCGGGACCGTCGAGATCTTCGCCCCGTTCGTCGACGGGCTGCGCGATCTCGAGGGGTTCGAGCGGATCTGGCTCGTCTATTGGTTCCATCGCGCGTCGCCCGCGCAGCTGCGCGTCATCCCTTACCGCGACACCGTCGAGCATGGAGTTTTCGCGACGCGCGTCCCTGCGCGGCCCAATCCGATCGGCCTCTCATCGGTCCGCCTGCTTGGGATCGAGGGCAACGTGCTGCGTATCGCCGAGGTCGACATCCTGGACGGGACGCCGTTGCTGGACATCAAGCCGAATGTTCCGCAGTACGACACGTATCCGATCGCGCGCTGCGGGTGGCTGGACGGCGTCGGGGACGGGCCCGGCGTCGCCGACGCCCGTTTCGAGCGGGATCCTACGCCTTAGCCTGGGTGCGGGCGAACTCGCGGCGCAACGCCTCGACGGTCTGCGGATAGGCGAGCGCGATCGCGCGCAAGACGCGCGCCTCGATCTGGCGGCCGCGCTCCGCTGCCGCCGCCACGCGCCATTCCGCCGAGCGTAGCGCTCGCCGCTGAACGTCGGCGATGTCGGTGACGCTTGCGATTCCGCAGCGGTTCACGAGCACGACGTACGTCGACGCGAGTTCCTCGTGCGCATCGGGCGCATCGACGGCCAGCCGGCAATACCACGCTTCGCGCGCTCCGCGGATCTTGAGCGACTCCGGGAGCGGTTGCGCGTCGCCGACGACACACCGAATGCAATCGCCTCTGGCCATGGCGCCCTGCTTCGCCTTACGCCGCCGGAACGCTTTGCGCTCGGAAGTACGGGGCCCACGGCGTCCGGCGCGCGGGCCGGCGACCCCGATGGCGGGAAATGCGGTAGGCCATTATACATAACGCTAATGCAACAATACCGAACATTGCGATATGATTGGCGCGGCCCCGAGCCGGAGCCTTCTTTCGCGCCGCAGACAACCTGGAGCACCATGCAAGATCGTTCGCCGTTCTCACTTGTCGTTCGCACACTCGTCGACATCCTTGGCCGCAGGTTGACGGCCTACGTCGCGGGCGTTCGCGATGCGCGCGTGGTCGATCTATGGATCGCGGGTATTCCGGATTCCGGCGTCGAGGTGCGGCTGCGCATGGCTCACTCGCTCGTGAAGATGCTCGCTGCGACCGAGCGTCCGGAGCGCATCCGGGACTGGTTCTTAGAGCCGATGTCGCAATTGGGCAATCGGTCCCCGGCGCTGGTGATCCGCGAGGGCGGCGATATCTTCGCGGCGGACGGGGTGCGAAGCATGACGAGCGATCGCGGGTGAGTCACCGCGTCGCCGTGCGCGCGACCGTCCTACGCGTGCGGGGCAATGACGAAGGCATACCAGGCGGCGAGCCCGGCGGAACCGAGCGCGACGCCGAATGCGCAACACGCGAATTCCCAGGTGCGTCTCGCACGGTCGGAAGTGACTGCGCCCCAGGCGACGGCCCCGGTCCAGAGGCCGTTCGCCAAGTGGTAGCACAGCGCGACGATCGCCAGCAGGTAGAACGCCGCAGTGAACGCATTCGCGCGCAGGGCCGCGACGACGGAATCGAACGCTCGCGCGGGGTCGTACGCTCCGCCGTGCCAACCCCAAGGGCTCACCGTCGCCAGGTGAAACGCGATGAACGCGAGCACGATCAGCGCGCTGATGCGATGCAAGAAATAGCGGGTTTTTCCGCCGCGGTCGCAGCGTTTGCGCGCGGGGCTCAGTCCGGCCTCGAAAAGCAATCGCGCGCCGAACGCGATGAGCGCAAGCAACGGTACGCCGACGGCAATGAACTCGAGCGCCGGGAACCGCACGGTCAGCCCGCGCAGCACGTTCGCATTTTCCTGAAACGACGGCGGCGAGAGCGCCGAGGCGCCCGTCAGGAAATGCAAGCAAATGAACAGCGCGAACGCGACGGCGGCCAGGCTGTGCGCGCGCCGGAACGGCCGAATCCCCTTGCAGGCGCACGCACGGGGGTCGCGGAGCGGATCGGTTGCCGGTCCGCTCTCGATCATCAGTTCGAAGCCGGAGGCGCGGCGATGAAGCCGCGGTCCTTCAGATAGCCCTGGCCTTCGGGCGAGAGGATGAAGTCGATGAAGGCTTGCGCCGCGGCGGCGTTCTTCGACGCTTTCACGATCGCGATCGGGTAGACGGCCTCGGGCGCCGCGCCGGCCGGAAACGCGATCGCAGCGATGCTCTTCGCGACGCCCGGCGTGATGTCGGTCAGATAGCTGACGCCCGCGTCGGCCTCGCCGAGCGAGATCTTCGTGACCACGGACTTGACGTCGACCTCGTTGGAGACGACGTTCGCCTCGACGGTTTGCGCGAACTGCGGGCCGTAGGCCGGAAGCTTCGCGAGATTCGCGAACGCCGTGCGGGCGTAGTTTCCGACGGGCACGGTCGGCGCCGCGAGCACCACGCGCACGCCGCTGCGGCCCAGGTCCGCTGCGCTCTTGACGTGCCCGGGATTGTCCTTCGGCACGATGATCGCGAGCTGATTGCGCGCGAAGATGCGCGGATCGCCCAACAAGAGACCGGCGTCTTGCGCCTTACGGATCTGCGCTTGGTTCGCCGAAGCGAACACGTCGGCCGGCGCGCCTTGCGCGATTTGGGTTTCGAGCGTGTCGGAACCCGCGAAGTTGAACGTCACTTTCGTCCCGGTCTTGGCCGTGAACGCGGGCGCGGCTGCCTCGAATGCTTCATGCAGCGAGGCGGCAGCGAAGACGGTGATCGGCGTTCCGGTTTCCGCGGCGAACGCTGCGCTTGGGCCGCAGAGCGGCATCGCCACGCCGAGGGCTGCGAGCAGGAGCACCGCTTGTAAGCGGTTCATCCCCTCACGTGGGTGAACGCGAGCTACACGGCGTTTGGCGACGAGGCGCGTGGGGGCAAGCAAATCAAGCACAATAGTGAAGTGTGCTTGCTTGCGCGTTTCGGCCCCTGCCGCCCGCGGTTAACCACTTGGCGCACGAAGCGCATCACGCGTACTACGAAGGAGAGTCCCAACAATGGAGATCAGCGCGCGCAACCAGATCCCGGGCCGGGTGAAAGCGGTTCGGAACGGCACCATCATGGCCGAGGTCGAAGTCGAGGTCTCGGCTTCCGACCTGACCGCCGTAATCACGAAGTCCTCGGTGGAGCGCTTGGGGCTCAAGGAAGGCGACAACGTCGTCGTGATCGTCAAGTCGACCGAGGTCTTGATCGCGAAGTAGCGGCCGCGGCGCGCCGGCGAGCGTTCATCCCGCGAAATCCGCGATGAACGGGGTCGCCGGCGAGCCGAAGAGTTCGGCGCACGAACCGCTTTGGGTGATCGCGCCGCCTTCGATCGCGATGACCCGTTCCGGAAAGGAGCGCGCGTCCGCGGCGTCGTGCGTGACGAGCAGCGTCGGGATCGGGACTTGCGTGACGATTGAATGAAGTTCTCTGCGAACGGAGCTGCGGGTCTGCACGTCGAGCGCCGCCAGCGGTTCGTCGAGCAGCAACGCGCGTGGTTCCAGCACGAGCGCGCGAGCGAGCGCGACGCGCTGGCGCTGACCGCCGGAGAGCTTATCGGGCTTGACGTGCGCGACGTCCGGGATACCGAAACGTTCCAGCGCCGACGCCACGCGCGCCTCGCGCTCCTCGCGCGGAACGCGCCGGGCGACCAAGCCGTAGGCGACGTTCTCGGCCACCGAGAGGTGCGGAAACAGCGCGTATTCCTGGAGGACGTACGCGATGTCGCGTTTGCCGGCGGGGACGAAGCGCCCGTTGCCGTCGTCGAGGATGCGCTCGCCGATCGAAACGCAGCCGCCGTCGATCTCGTCGAGTCCGGCGATGATGCGCAGCAGGGTCGTCTTGCCGGAGCCGCTCGGTCCTACGATGAGCGTGACGCCCGCGGAGGCCTGTACGTCGACATCGAGCGTGAAGTCGCGGAGCCTCTTGACGATGCGCGCCTGCAGCATCAGCGCTCCGCGAGCCGCACGACGAGCAGGACGGCGAAGCTCGCGATGACCAGGATGATCGAAAGCGCGAGCGCCGCCGGGAGGTCCCCGCTCTCGAGTTTCAGGTAGACGGCGAGCGGCATCGTCTGCGAAACGCCGACGAGGTTTCCGGCGAACATGATCGTCGCGCCGAATTCGCCGAGCGCGCGCGCCCACGTGAGCACGGCGCCGCCGATCAGGCTGGGGAGCGCCATGGGGATCGTGATGCGGCGAAACGTCTCGAAGCGGCCCGCGCCCAGCGTCGCCGACGCTTCCTCGAGGCGCCGGTCGACGGCCAGGAACCCCGCGCGGGCGGCGCGGACGTAGAACGGCGAGGCCACGAACAGCTGCGCGAGCACGACGGCGGCCGTCGTGAACGAGAGTTGAATGCCGGCGGCGTCGAGCAGGGGCGCGAATATCCCGCGCCGCCCGAAGGCGATCAAGAGCGCGACGCCTGCGACGGCCGGCGGAACGACGATCGGCAGATCGACCAGCGTGTCGAGCAGCCTGCGTCCCGGAAAGCTCCAGCGCGCGAGCAGATACGCGATCGGCGTCCCGAAGGCGACGGCGCAGACCAGCGTGATCGCCGTCGTGAGGACGCTGAGCCGAAGCGCCGATTGCACGTCCGGCTGCTGCAACGCGGCGAAGAACGCGCTCGGCGTCGAGCGCAAGAACAGCGCACTGACCGGCGCGAGGACGAAGGCGAGGAACATCGCCGCCGGCACGGCGACGATGAGCTTCCCGCTATCGAACCGGCGCCGGCGCAACAGGTTCGGCGAGTGCCTGCGGCGGCAGGAAGCCGCGTTGACGCAGGACGGCTTGCCCCGCCGGTGAGAGCACGTAGGCGATGAATTTTGCGGCGAGGTCCGGGGAAGCGGAGCCCTTGACGACCGCGATCGGGTAGATGGCCGGCGGAGCGTATTCCGACGGCACGGCTACGGTCGAAACGCTTGCGGCGATCGGCGGGACGTCGGTGACGAAGACGAACCCCGCGTCGCCTTCCCCCGCTGCGATCTTCGTCGCCACGGCCTTCACGTCGAGTTCGTTGGAGACGACGTTGCGCTCGACGTTCGCCGCAAAATCGGCGCCGTAGGCAGGATCGGCACTCATGCTCGCCAGCGCGTCCCGCGAATACTTCCCGAGCGGCACCGTCGGCGCTTCGAAGACGAGTTTGACGCCCGCGTTCGCGAGATCTTGGGGACGGAGAATCCCCGCGGGATTGTTCTTGGGGACGATGATCGTCAAGCGGTTGCGCGCGAACACGTGGGGCGTCGATGCGAGCTGACCCCGCTCTTGGAGGTACGTTATCCACGCCTCATTGGCCGATGCGAACACGTCGGCCGGCGCTCCTTGCACGATCTGATTCGCCAGCATGTCCGCGCCGGCGAAATTGAAGCGCACGGTAACGTGGTTGTCGGCCTCGAATTGCTTCCCGATCGCGCTGAACGCCTCGCGCAGGGAGGCGGCCGCGAACACGTTGAGGTTTGTCGCGGCGGGCGCGTCGGCGGCCGCCGCGATCGCCGGGAGCCCAAGAGCGAGACCGAGCGCGAGACCGAGACCGAGCAGGCGAAGGTGCGTCAAGCGATGACCTCACCGGTGCGCCGCGTGTCGTAAGGGCCGAACGCCTGAAGGTCGCGCCGGTAGGCATTCGAACGCAGCGTTTCCACGAGCGCCGCGACGCCCGCGTGCCGCAGATACGCTTCGGGGATCAGGAGCGACGAGCGCTCAGAGCGCAGCGGGATGAAGTCGAGCCCGAACAGCCGGGCGGCCGAGGCGATCCCGACGCCGACGTCCGCGAAGCCCTGCGCGACCGCTCGAGCGACGTCGAGGTGCCCGCCGAGTTCGCGATCGTATCCCGCGAGGCGCCGCGGGTCGATCCCGGCGCGACGCACTTCCGCATCGAGCAAGGACCGTGCGCCTGCGCCCGCGGGGCGGTTCGCGAGTTTGATTCCGGCGCGCGCGAGGTCGCGCGCGCCCCCAAACGCAAGCGGGTTCCCGCGCGCGATGAGCCAGCCTTCCTCGATGTTCGCGAGATCGAAGCGGCGGACGGCGCCGGCCTTCTTGCGCTCGGCTTCCGGGCCGTGGATCGCCGCGACGTGCGTGCGGCCCGCGGCGAGATCCGCCAGTGCCTCCCGATTGTTCGACGCGAACCACACGCCGCGCGCCTTGTGCGCATCGAGGTGCCGCACGAGGAGCCCCAAGCTCACGTCGCAGCCGGACACGAAGACCATGTCCTCGGCGCGGACGTCCGGCCCGAGCGTGCGCACGCGCGCATGGCGGAGCCGCGCGTCCACGACGATCGCTCCGGCGGATTCTGCCACCGAACCGAGCGAGGGCTGATCGAGATCGCGGATCACCCTGCGTTCGCCGATCGTCGCCACGACGACGCGCTGGCCGGGGCTCACCTTCGTCTCGCCGGGCCCGAGCGCAATCTCCTCGTCGGCGTCCTCGCCGAAGAGTTCCTCGACGGTGGAGTTCAGCGTGCGCGCGATCGCGAGAGCCAGCGAGACGCCGGGCTGCGTGCGACCGCTCTCGATCGCTCCGATCGCCTGCCGGGAGACGCCGCCGGCCTGCGCCAGGGCCTCTTGCGAGAGCCCGAGCTCGCGGCGCTTGGCGAGGATCCGATTGCCGGACGCAACGGGTGCTTCCATGGAGCAAAGCGTTTTTGCCCCCGCCTCCACGAGCCCTGCGTCTTACTCCTGTTGGCGCACCAATGCCGCCCGCAGCAGCGTCAAGGCGATCGTGACGACGGCGAGCGCGGTCGCGAGCGCGAACGCCGAGGCGAACGAGTTTTCGTTATATAGGATCTCGATGTGGAGCGGGACCGTGTCCGTATAGCCGCGGATGCGGCCCGAGATCACGGAGACGGCTCCGAACTCGCCCATCGCGCGCGCGTTCGTGAGCAGAATGCCGTTGAGCAGCGCCCAGCGCGCGTTCGGGATCGTGATGCGCCAGAGCGTCTGCCACACGGAGGCGCCGAGCACGAGCGCCGCTTCTTCGAGCTCGCGTCGCTGCTCTTGCATGAACGCGATCAGTTCGCGCGCGACGAACGGGAACGTCACGAAGATCGTCGCGAGCACGATGCCGGGCGGCGCGAACGCGATGTGAACGGCGTGCGCGATCAGCCAGGCTCCGATCGGCGAGCGCGCGCCGAACGTCAGCAGAACGGCGAGCCCCGCCACGACCGGCGAAACGGTCAGCGGAAGATCGATCGCGGTGAGCAGCCAGGGCTTGAGCCCAAAGCGGTACTTCGTGACCGTCCACGCGGCGACGAGGCCGAAGAACGTGTTGAAGGCGACCGTCGCGAACGCGACCCCGAGCGTCAGCCGGATCGCGGAGAGCGCATACGGCTCCGTGAACGTCTTCGCGAACGTCCCGGCGCCCGCGCGGAACGCCTCGTACACCACGCAGACGAGCGGCAGGACGATGAGCCCCGCGACCAGCACGACGGCGCCGCCGACCGCGATCGCGTCGGGGCCGAACAGCCGCGCGGGCTTCGCCGCGACGGCCGGCTCGCTGCGAATCTGCGGGAGCGTTACGGCGTAATCGAGGCTCATGGTTCCGCGCGCGTCAGCGCGATGCGGCGCTGCAGCGCGTTGATCGCGAGCAGCAGCAGAAACGAGGTCAGCAGCAGGACGGTCGCGATCGCAGCCGCACCCTGATAGTCGTAACTCTCGAGGTGCGAGACGATCAGCAGCGGCGCGATCTCCGTGCGGCCCGGCATGTTCCCCGAGATGAAGATCACCGAACCGTATTCGCCGAGCGCGCGCGCCAGCGCCAGCGCGAAACCGGTCAGCATCGCGGGAAAGATCAGCGGCAAAGTCACCCGCCGGAACACGGCGCCGCGGTCCGCGCCCAGCGAGACGGCGGCTTCGCCGAACTCCTTCGGCAAGGACGCAATGACCGGCTGAACGGTCCGCACGACGAACGGAAAACCGACGAACGTCAGCGCGAGGCCGACGCCGAGCGGCGTGTAGGCCACCGTGATGCCGGCTTGGGCGAGCGCGGCTCCGGCCCAGCCGTGGGCGCCGTAGAGCGTCGCGAGCGCGATCCCGGTCACGGCGGTCGGGATCGCAAACGGGATGTCGACGACGGCGTCGAGCAGGCGGCGCCCGGGGAAGTGATAGCGCACGAGCACCCACGCGACGAACGTGCCCGCGAGCAAGTCGATCGATGCGCCCGCAAGCGATGCGCCGAACGTGAGGCGGTATGCGGCGAGCGTGCGCGGCGAGGCCGCGACCGCGAGAAAGCGCTCGGGCGTCAAGCCCCCCAGCGTGAGGATGACGGCCGAGAGCGGCACGAGGACGACGAGCGAGAGGAGCGTGAGCGTCGTGCCCAGCGCCAGGTTCCTGCCCGGAATCGCCTCGTGCCGCATCGGCTATTTCACCGTGTAGATCTGGTCGAACAGGCCGCCGTCGGCGAAGAAGCGCTGCTGCGCCGCTTGCCAGCCGCCGAACTCGGCCACCGTGTGCAGGCTCGTCACCGCGAAATGCGGGCCGCTCGCGGCGGCCGACGCCAGGCGCGGACGGTATCCCCACGACGCCGCGAGCTTCTGCGCTTCGGGCGTGTAGAGATATTCCAGATACGCCTTCGCGAGCTGCTCGGTGCCGTGTTTCTTCGCGTTCACGTCGACGACCGCGACCGGCGGCTCCGCCAGGATGCTCGTCTTGGGGACGACGATCTCGAAATCGGCGGGGTGCTCTTTGAGGGTCAAGAACGCTTCGTTCTCCCACGCGATCAGCACGTCGCCCAGGCCGTGATCGACGAAGGTCACCGTAGAGCCGCGCGCGCCGCTGTCGAGCACGGGAACGTTCTTGTAGAGCGCGGTCACGTACGCGCGCGCCTTGGCATCGTCGTTCTGGTTCGCGCGCAGCCCGTAGTCGTAGGCCGCGAGAAAATTCCAGCGCGCGCCGCCGCTGGTCTTCGGGCTCGCGGTGATAACCGAGACGCCCCGACGTATCAGGTCTTCCCAGCCGTGGATCCCCTTCGGGTTGCCCTTGCGCACGACCAGCACGACGGTCGAGGTGTAGGGGCTCGAGTTATCCGGCAGGCGCTTCTGCCAATCGGCGGGCAGCAAGTGCGCCTTCTCCGCGATCGCGTCGATATCGTACGCCAGCGCGAGCGTCACGACATCCGCTTCTAAGCCCTCGATGACGGCGCGCGCTTGCGCGCCGGATCCGCCGTGCGATTGATTGATCGTCACGGCCTCGCCGGTTTTCTTCTTCCAATAGGCGGCGAAGAGCGTGTTGTACGCGCTGTAGAGTTCGCGCGTCGGATCGTAGGAGACGTTCAAGATCGCCTGGTCGGCCGAGGCCGCGATCGGCGAGAGAAGAAGGAAGAGCGCGGCTGCGAGCGCCGGCAAGCGAAGACGGTTCATGATTCCCTTTTCAAGAGGCGAGTGAGTCGAAGGTGCGCGTGCGTTTGGCTTCCAGGTAGACGGTCATGCCGACGCGCGGGCCGAGCGTCGCCGCGTGACCGCTCGGGATCTCGCTGATGATGTTCTGCCCGTCGGGGAGCGCGAGTTCGAGTTGCGTGCGCGAGCCGAGTTCGATCACGCGCTCGACGACGGCCGGCGCCGCTTCACCGAAGTGACCGGTCTCGATCCGGAAATCGTGCGGACGCACGTAGACCGTGTCCGCCGCGCCCCGCAACGCGTTCACGCTGCCCAGGAAGCGCATCACGAACGGGTTCGCGGGGTGCTCGTAGATCCGGCGGGGCGCTCCCGATTGCTGCACGCGGCCCTGTGCGAGCACGACGAGCTGATCGGAGATCTCCATCGCCTCATCCGCATCGTGCGTCACGATGACCGTGGTGACGTGCGTCTGCTCGTGGAGCGAACGGACCCAGGTGCGCAGTTCTTTGCGGACCTGCAGATCGAGCGCACCGAAGGGCTCGTCGAGCAAGAGAAAGCGCGGGCTCGGGGCGAGCGCCCGCGCGAGCGCGACCCGCTGACGCTGGCCGCCCGAAAGTTCGTGCGGCCGCCGCTTGCCGTAGCCTTCGAGTTGGATCAGCGCCAAGAGCTCGGCGACGCGCGCTTCGATCTTGGCGCGCGAATCCTTACGGACGTGCAAGCCGAACGCGATGTTCTCGGCGACGGTCAGGTGCGGGAAGAGTGCGTAGTTCTGAAAGCCGAAGCCGACGTCGCGCTTGCCGAGCGGGATGGCGGTCGCATCGGTGCCGTCGAGCAGAACCCGGCCGCGATCGGGCCGTTCGAATCCGGCGATCAGCCGCAACAGCGTCGACTTGCCGCAGCCCGATGGGCCGATCAGCGCGGTCAGCGTGCGCGCGGCGATCGTCGCGCTCACGTCCTCGAGCACGCCGACCTCGCCGAACGATTTCCAGATGCCCTCGAGGACGATGCTCATGCGAGCGCCTCGATCAGAATGCGAGCGACCTCCGGGCGCGAGAACTCGGGCGGCGGCAGCTGGCCGCCGCGGAGCAGGGCGCGGACGGCCGTTCCGCTGAGCGCAACGTGCGCGTCGGTGGGATGGGGGCAGGTCTTGCGCGTCGCCATGGAATCGCAACGGCGGCAGAAGAAGCTGTTCTCGTACTTGAGCGGCACGATCCCGAGCTCGGCCTGCGTGAACGAATCGAAGAGCGCTTGCGCGTCGTAGGTGCCGTAGTAGTTGCCGACCCCGGCGTGATCGCGGCCCACGATGAAGTGCGTGCAGCCGTAGTTCCTGCGCACGAGCGCGTGAAAGATCGCTTCACGCGGGCCGGCGTAGCGCATTGCCGCCGGAAGCGTTGAGAGCACGACGCGCTCGGGCGGAAAGTATCCCGCGAGGAGCGCTTGATAGCAGCGCAGGCGCACGTCCGCGGGAATGTCGTCCGATTTCGTCTCGCCGACGAGCGGGTGCAGGAGCAGCCCGTCAACGATCTCGAGCGCGCTCTTCTGGATGTACTCGTGCGCGCGATGGACGGGATTTCGCGTTTGGAAGCCGACGATCGTCTTCCAGCCGCGCCGAGCGAACTCGGCCCGCGTTTCTTGCGGCGTCAGCGCCAGAGGGCCCGCGCTCGCAGCGGGGAGGCCCGCGGGCCGGACGCGTCCGCCCACCAGCACGTCCTTTTGCGCGAAGAGCACGGCCACGCCGGGATGCGCCGCATCCTCCGTGCGATAGACCTCGCGCGCTTCGCGCGATTTGTCGTACGCGAAGACGTCCGTGACGTCGAGCAGGGCGGCAACCGTCCCCGCTTCGTCGATCAGCTCGACGGTCTCATCGAGGGCGGGCGCGTCGTCGCGCGCAACGGAGAGCGTGACCGGCAGCGACCACACGGCGCCGTTCGAGAGCCGCAGATCGGAGACGACGCCGGCGTAGTCCGCGCGTCCCAAGAAGCCGTCGAGCGGCGCGAACGCGCCGTTCAGGATGAGCGCGACGTCGCTGAGCTCGCGCGCGCTCAGAACGAGCTTCGTCGCAAGGCCCGAACTCATACCCGCACCGGCGAAAGACGTGCGACGTAGCCGCGACGCTCGAGTTCGGCGACGATCGCCGCGACGCTCTCTTCAACGGCTTGCGTTTCGCTCGAGACGGCGACGTCCGGGCGCTCGGGCGCCTCGTAGGGATCCGAGACGCCGGTGAAGTTCTCGATCTCACCGCGCAGCGCGCGCTGGTAGAGCCCTTTCACGTCGCGGCGGGTCAGCTCGTCGAGCGAGCATTCGACGTAGACTTCCACGAATTCGCCGATCGTCTCGCGTGCGAGCGCTCGCGCCCGGGCGAACGGCGAGATCGCGGCGACGATGACGGCGACGCCGTGCTTGGTGAGCAGCGAGGCGACGAACGCGATGCGCGCGATGTTCGTGTCGCGGTCCTCGCGGCTGAAGCCCAGTCCCTTCGAAAGATGCGTGCGAACGGCGTCGCCGTCCAGCACTTCGACGGCACGGCCGCGCGCTTCGAGCTCCGCATGCAAGAGTGCGGCGATCGTGCTCTTTCCGGCACCTGAGAGGCCGGTCAACCACACGGTGAATCCCTTAGCCACGGGTCTCGCTTTCCGTCTTGAGCGACGGCGCGTGCAAGCCGCATTCCGTCTTCGTGAAACCGGACCAGCGGCCGGCGCGCAGATGTTCGCCCGGCTCGACGCGGCGCGTGCAAGGCTCACAGCCGATGCTCGGATAGCCTTCGTCGTGGAGCGCGTTGTAGGGCAGGTCGTGTTCGCGTATGTAGGCCCAGACGTCGGCCTCGCTCCAGTCCACGAGCGGGCTCACCTTGACGAGCCCAAAGCGCTCGTCCCAATCGATCGCGTGCGCGGTGCTGCGCGTCGCCGCCTGATCGCGCCGGATCCCGGTGATCCAAGCGCGGTACGAACGCAGAAACGCCTCCTGCGGCTGGACCTTGCGCAGCGCGCAGCAGGTGTCGGGCTCGCGCAGCCACAGCGCTTCGCCGTAGCGTTCCGCTTGATCGCGCAAGTCGAGATGGGAGCGGACCGGGATCGGATCGATCCCGTAGCGCGCTTTGACGCGCTCGACGAGTTCGTAGGTCTCGTCGAACAAGAGATCCGTATCTAAGTAGTAGACCGGGACGGGTTCGCCGGCGCGGTGCAGCAGATCGAGAATCACGCTGCCGGACGGGCCGCCGAACGAGCATGCGAGCACGATGCTCCCGCGATACGACGAGAGCGCCAAATCGAGCGTTCGCCGTGTCGATTCGAGCGGGGTGAGGGTTGGGGCGAGGATGATTGCCTCCTTTTGAGACGGGAAAGCAACGCGCGGCCCTTCGACGGGCTCAGGGTGACGGGCCATTGGGAAAAAGAAGAAGCCCCCGCCGAATCGGCGAGGGCTCCGCTCAAAGACGATGCTCGTCCGCGCGTGCTCCTACAACGCCGATCCTCGGGGATCGCCGGAACAACACGGACAACAGGCGCGCGGGCAGGATTGCATTGGCGGTACCATAGCACGGGGCGGGTGCATCGTCAACCTCCGGACGCGGCGTCTCAAACGAGTTCGAGTTCCCGCCCGGCGCCTGCGCCGGCGGCGTCGTGCGAGGCGAGCGGCGCTGCATCGAGCGCTTCGCGCAGATCGTCGATGATGTCATCGATCCCCTCGATCCCGACGGAGAGGCGCAGCAGATCGGGGGTGATGCCGAGTTCCACCTTGCGATCGTGGGGCACGGATCCGTGGGTCATCGTGTACGGGCTGCAGATGAGCGACTCGACGCCGCCGAGCGAGGCGGCCAGATTGAACAGCCGCGTGTGGCGCGCGACGTCGAGCGCGCGAGCGGCGCCCCCGCGCACGCGCAGCGAGACGATCCCGCCGAACCCTTCCATCTGGCGCTTTGCGAGCTCGTGTTGCGGGTGCGAGGGCAGGCCGGGATAGTACACCGTCGTGACGTCGTCGCGGGTCTGCAGCCACTCGGCGACCGCGCCCGCGTTGCGCTCGTGCTCGCGCATCCGCAGCGCCAGCGTCTTCGCTCCGCGCAGCGTCAAGTAGGCATCCTGCGGGCCGGGGATCGCGCCGACGGCATTTTGGTGGAAGGCGATCTGCGCGTGGATCTCGGGATCCTCGGTGATGACGACGCCGCCGACGACGTCGCTGTGCCCGTTGATGTACTTCGTCGTCGAATGCACGACGACGTCCGCGCCGAGCGCGAGCGGACGCTGGAAGTACGGCGTGCAGAACGTGTTGTCGACGGCGACGATCCGGCCAGGCGCCTTCAGTCGCGCGATCCCCGCGATGTCGAAGACCGTCAGCAGCGGGTTGCTCGGGGTCTCGATCCAGATCAGTTTCGTTTCCGGGCGGATCGCGGCGCGCACGGCGGCGAGATCCGTGAAATCGACGTAGGTCGTCGTGATGCCGTACCCGCTGAGCACGCTGCTGAAGAGGCGATACGTGCCGCCGTAGATCTCGTGGCAGGCGACGACGTGATCGCCCGCGCGCAGCAGCGACGCGGCTCCGGCCACTGCCGCCATCCCCGAACCGAACGCGACGCCGAAGCGCCCGCCTTCCAGATCGGCGAGCTGGCGTTCGAGCGCGACGCGCGTGGGGTTCCCGGTCCGCGAGTAGTCGAAGCCTTTCGTCACGCCGACGGACTCCTGCGTGAACGTGGCGGTCTGGTAAATGGGCACGATCGTCGATCCGGTCGCGGAACACGGATCCTGGCCCGTGCGGATCGCACGGGTGGCGAAAGAGCGGCCGGCAGTCTCGTACGGCATGAGTTGCACTCCTCGGGTGATGTAGGAACAAAAAAGCCCTCGTCGTCGACGAGGGCTTGCATCTAGGCTTTCGGGTGGCCCCGCTATGCCGTCAGCAAACTCCGCCGACCGCAGAGCGGCCGCGCATCATGGAGCGCATCAGGGGCATGGAGAGCGAGGTCATTAGGACGCTTTGTACCACGGCCGGGCCCCCACCGTCAAGGACATGTGGCTCGGTCCTGCCGGCGTTGACGCTGCGGCGGGGCCATGCTATGGTCGGCGGATGAAGGCGAACTGCCGGTTCTCGTGTCGCTGTCCCCTCGCAACCTCGCTCGAGGCGGCGGCGCTCGCCTATTGCACGACGTAGACTCGCAAGTCTGCGACGCATAGGCCCCGCCCGAGCCGGCGGGGCCTTCTTTTTTGCTTCAACATCGTATCGTTCGAACGGAGAGCCCTTCCTACTTATGGACGTCGAGCGCATCAAAGCCGAGAGCCGCAACCTGCGCGGCAACATCGCCGCCGAACTGATCTCGCCCGCTTCGGGCGTCGACGGCGAAAGCGCCCAACTGCTGAAGTTCCACGGCATCTATCAGCAGGAGAATCGCGACCGGCGCAAGGCGCGCAAGCAGGCGGGGCTGGCGACGGAGCATTCGTTCATGCTCCGCACGAAGACGCCGGGGGGCTTCGTCCCCGCCGCGCTCTATCTCGCGATCGACGATCTCGCCGACCGCTTCGGCGTCGGAACGATCCGCATCACGACGCGTGAGGCGTTGCAACTGCACGGCGTGCGCAAGCCCGATCTGCGCGCGACGATCGCCGAGATCGTGCGCAGCCTGGGCTCGACGCTCGGCGCTTGCGGGGACATCAATCGCAACGTGACGGCATCGCCGGCCCCGTTCGCGACCGCGCCGTACCGAATCGCTCGCGACACCGCGCACGCGATCGCCGACGTGCTGACGCCGCGCACGGGCGCCTACGTCGAGATTTGGCAGGACGGCGAAAGCGTTTACACGTCCGAACCGGAGAACGAACCGATCTACGGCGCGACCTATCTGCCGCGGAAGTTCAAAATCGCGGTCGCCGCGCCCGGCGACAACTCCGTCGATCTCTACACCAACGATCTTGGCGTCGTGCCGGTCCTCGACGAGCGCGGCGAGCTGCTCGGCTTCGATCTGACGGTCGGCGGCGGCCTTGGGCGCACGCACAACAAGCCCGAGACGTATCCCCGGCTCGCCGATCATTTCGGCTTTGTCGAACCGCACGAGCTCTTGACGGTCGTTCGCGCGATCGTCGTCGTGCAGCGTGACAACGGCGATCGGACGAACCGCCGCCACGCTCGTTTGAAGTACCTGATCGCAGATCGCGGAATCGACTGGTTCCGCGGCGCGGTCGAAAGCGCTTCCGGAATCACGCTCCAGCCGTGGCGCGAGTTGCCGCCTTGGACGTTTCGCGAATATCTCGGCTGGCACGAAGCGGGCGACGGGACGCATTTTCTGGGCCTGCCGGTCCTCGGCGGCCGGATCCGCGACGGCGTTGCCGTGCAGACGAAGACGGCATTGCGCGAGATCGTCGCGCAGCATGGCGTCGACCTCGTGTTCACGCCGAATCAAAACGTGCTGATCGCCGGGGTGCCCGAGGGTGCGCGCGCGAGCGTCGACGGCATCCTCGCGGAGCGCGGGGTCCCCACCGTGCGCTCGATCGCGACGCTCGAACGGCGCGCGCTCGCGTGCCCCGCGCTGCCGACGTGCAGCCTCGCGCTCGCGGAGGCCGAGCGCGCACTGCCGGATTTGCTGCGCGCGGCGCAGCGCGATCTAGATCAGCTCGGCCTCGGTGACGAACCGATCGCGATTCGCGTGACCGGTTGCCCGAACGGGTGCGCGCGGCCGTACATGGGCGAGATCGGGATCGTCGGCGTCAGTGCGAATCTGTACGACGTCTACATCGGCGGCGATGCGAACCTGACGCGCCTGAACGAACTCTACCGGGAGAAGGTCAAGCTCGCCGATATCCCCGCGATCCTGAGAGCGCTGTTCGTAGACTATAAGAACCTGCGCGAGCCGCGCGAGCCGTTCGGAGACTTCGCACTGCGCGCCGCCGGAAGCGGCTTGCAGCTTGCTTCAGAGCGTGATGGGCGAGTGGATTCGTCCGTCCTGATCGCCCGCCAAGGCCCCGCAATGTCACCCTGAACTTCCATGAGAAGGCCGGTCGTTGTCAAGATTACGGGGTGGTTAGCGCGTCTTCAATGCCCTCGTGCCGCCCTTTCGCCCTGCTTCCATCCGCACTTTTGACGAGCCGCTGTGGGGCTCTGTGCCTGTTGAGGTTCCTCGGAAAGGTGGGTGCTGCCATCTTGTCACGCGGCCTCGATGGACCAGTGCTCAGGGCGCAGTCACCCGAACGCGGCGGTCATTGAAACGTCGTTGCTCCGCTTGCAGCCGACCTCGTTGGTATCGTATTTCGTTAAAGGGCTTGCCTTACGCCGCTTCCATCGGCTCCGGATGCTTGGAGTTGCGCAGGGGCTCGTATGCTTCGCCGGTGACCCACAGCCGGTGCAAGAGCACGGCAAGTTTGCGCGCCACCGCGACGACAGCGCGCTTCTTGGCGTTCTTGCCGCCGCGCTGCATCAGCCGTTCACCGTAGCGACGGAGGTCGGTGTCGGGTCCGAAAGGCCCCAAGATGTACTGGGCGCTTCCAACCAAGAGTCGTCGCAGGTAGGCGTTACCGGTCTTGGTGATGCGTAGTTGTGAGCTGCGCTCGCCGGAATCGTCTTGTCGGGGAACCAATCCCAAAAAGGGACCGACCTCGCGGCTCTTCGTGAAGCGTTTTTCGTCGGCGATCGTGAGGATAAACGCTGTGGACGTAAGCGCCCCGACGCTGCCGACCTGGCGCAGCAGTGCCGTCTGAGGATAGGTTTGCTCCGCGAGCGTCTCGATCTGCTTGTCACAGCCGCGGATCTGCTCGTTGAGGGTCTGGATGGTTACGATCAGGGGGCGCAAAGCCGTTTCCAGATCCGCCGGGATAGCTGCGCCGACACGCTTGCAAAAGCTTTCGGTGCTGCACTTGGGCAGTCGCCCGCCTAGCGACTTCACCAGACCGCGCATCGCGTTGACGCACTTGGTCCGCGCCGCCACAAGCGTGTCCCGAGTTCGGATGGTCGCAAGGTCGGCCTGCATCTTCGCATCACGGTGGTGAATGGGCGCGAGCAACTGCGGATCGACACGGGCTAAGCGTGCCAGAATCCGCGCGTCGTTGCGGTCGTTCTTGCGGTCGTTCTGGTAGATCTTGCGCACCTCGCGGGGGTTGGCGACGATCACGTCATGACCGTGCGATTCGATCAAACGGCTGATCCATCCGGAGTGCGTGCCGGCTTCCAACGCAATGCGTGCCGGCGCAAGGCGGCCGAACTGTTGATCGATCGCCGCCCGCACCGTCTTGAACTTTCCCTCGGCCAAGATCTGTCCGTCAGCGTCGAGCATGCAGTACGCCGTGGAACGATCGCCTAAATCCAGCCCGATCGTCAGGCGCCCGGAAGACCCGGCAGCGTCGGCCTTGCTTGCTTGGTAGGAGACTCCTGTTCTCATCGTCGGCGAGTTCGGGGTCGGGGACTTGGCTTTTCCTTGGGCTTTGGTATGCTTGGTCATGAAGGTCGGTCTCCTTCCTTGCACCTCGAGTGCGTCCGGGGCTTCGTTACAGAAGCGATCCCGATTGGAGACCGGCCTTCTCATCTCATCTTGTCGAAGGGTGCGCCTCGCGTAAGCGCACACCCTTCGACAAGCTCAGGGTGACAGTGGATTGATATGACCCGTCTTAGGCTGAGGCGATCTGGGTTGGCGTGCTGACCGGGTGCTGTATGCCTGGGCCTGGCGGAACGAAGCCGCCTTCGACGATCGCGACGAGTTGGTTGAATGCGGCCCAAGCGAATGGGAGTTGCGTCTGCAATCCGTAGCCCCACGCCGGGTTCGCGAACGTATCGACGTGCGTTCCGCCTTGCACGAGGTACTGCCAGTAGTGCGCGCCCTTCCCCGCCGCCACGACGGCGTCCAGATACGGCGTCGCGTTGTTCGCTGCGGTCACGAACGTGTCGGCGCTACCCGTGATCGAGACGAGCGGCTTTTGAATGTTTCCGGTATGCGCGAACGTGGCGATCGTGGCGTTCGCCTGGCTCGAGGGCACGTAGGATGCGCGATTCGCGGGCAACGCGAGACCCGTCGAATTGCAGGTTCCGGGGAGGCCGGCCGGGTTCGTCGCGTTGGGCGTGCAGCCGGGCTGCGCGGTTGAGGACGTCGCCGCCGGATCGAGCAAGAGGCCATACTCGAAGACGGTCAGATCCGTGTAGAACGACGGCTGGTTCGCGTAGTACTCGTACCACAGGGAGGGGTGCCCGGCCGCGCCCGCGATATCGGGCGGATAGCCCGCCGCGACGATCGCGGCGGCCGCGGCGGTGTCGGTGAAACCGCTTGCAACGTAGGTTTGCATCGCGGTCAAGAACTTCGGCATGTAGGTCAGGATGTTCAGGGACGTCGACCAGTAGACGCCCGCCCAATCGACGCCGCCGTCGACGAGCGCGCCGTGATTCTCCAGCAGCGAGCGCACTTGCGCGCCGCCGTTCGAAAGGCCGACCGCGTACGTGCGCGTCGGCACCTTTCCGAAGTAGGTCGCAAGGAACCGTTGTGCCGCTCTCACGAGCGTCGCGTAATCAGCGTTCCAATCGGCGATCGTTCCGGCTTGGTTGAGCGCGCCCAAGCGATAGGTGTATTCGCTCGTCTCGAGTTTGAGCGGCGGGACCAACGGCACGACGTAATCGAACGGGATCGGAAACGCCTTGGCCGGATTCGGGCTGGCGGCGAGCGTTTCGAGGATCGCGTTGTACGCGATGCCCTTGTTGCTGGAGGCGAACGCGTACCCGTTCGCGAGCGCGAAGTCTCCCCAGATTCCCTCGTTCGCGAACTCGCTGCGGGTCGCGGGCGTTCCGGCAACGACCAGCTTCCCATTCCACGAAAGCGGCACTTTGATCACGTAGCGTTCGTTGTTCGCGTAGGATCCGGTCGCGAGCGTCCCCGGCACGGGCGACGCCGCCGGCGAAACGTAGTTGAGGACCAGCGCGGCCGCGTCGGCGGCGGGATCGTAGCCCGGGAAGACCGCGGGGAGGGCGAACTTGCCGTACCGCAGGTCGCTCACACTGGTGCCGGCGGCCAGCCTGGGCGCCCCGGCCAAACTATCGGGATTCGGTACGGGCGAGGCCGTCGACGAGTTGCAACTCGCAAGCAAAGGCGCGACCGCCGCCAACTCGAGGAAGTGTCGTCGCTTCATAGAGTGAGGTCCACCTCATTGGAGAACGTGAGGAATTGAAACGCAGCCGTACGCGCAGCGTCCACGCGATTCCCTCTTGGTGATAGACGATTTCGAATCGCGCAACTCATGGCCGGCTCGCCGATGCCGCGCAAATCATACGCACTAACTCGCGAGACTGAACCTCCTCGGGCTGCAACGTGGTCCAAAGAACGGGAGGACCCGAATGCGCATCGGCCGGCTCTTTGGGATCGACGTCGCGGTTGACGTTTCGTGGCTGTTCATCTTTGCGATCGTGGCTTGGTCGCTCGGGAGTCCGGTAGGACCGTTCCGAGCGATCGAGGTGACGCCGGTGACGCGCGCCGTGCTGGCCGTGGCGACCGCGTTGCTCCTGTTCGTCAGCGTGCTGCTGCACGAGTTCGCCCACTCGCTCGCCGCCAAGCGCAGCGGAATCGAAATCAAGGAGATCCGCCTGTTTCTCTTCGGCGGCGTCTCCCGCTTCGAAAGCGAGCCGAGTTCGCCCGGGACGGCGGCCTGGATCTCGTTCGCCGGACCGTTGATGAGCTTCGTTCTTGCCGGGATCAGCGCGCTGATCGGGTTCCTGCTCGGCGGCACGAAGACGCCGCCCGGGGTCGCGTTCGAGTACCTGGCGGCGGCGAACGCGCTGCTCGGCGTCTTCAATTTGCTGCCGGCGTTCCCGATGGACGGCGGGCGCGTGCTCCAATCGCTCGTGTGGGCGCTCACGCGCGATCGCCTGCGCGCCACCCGCATCGCGGCCGGGGTCGGCGCGGTCCTCGCTTGGCTCTTGATCGTGCTCGGCATCGTCGACGTGCTGCAGCGCGGCTTCGGCGGCGGCATCTGGTACATGCTGCTCGGCTGGTTCCTCTTGCGCGCCGGTCAGTCCGAGGCGACCTCCGCGCGCTTGCAGGATGCAATCGTTGGGCACACCGCGCTGCAACTCGCGGAACCGGTGCGGGCGACGGTCGCCGCCGACGCCCGAGCTGAAACGGTGCTCAAGGTGATGCTCAAGAGCGGCGCCCGCGCCGTGCCGGTCCTGCTCGGCGAGCGTTTCATCGGGATCGTCTCGATGGCCGATCTCGCGCACCTCGATGCCGCGGCGCTTGAAGGAACGTATGCGACCGCGCTCATGAAGCGCGTCGACGATCTCAAGCTGATCCCGCCGGATGCGCACGCGGATGAAGCCTTGCGAGTGCTGGGAGAGACCGGGTTCAACCAGCTCCCCGTCGTCGACGCCGACGGCACGTTCTATGGATTCGTCACTCGGCAGGGGATCATCGACTGGCTCGCGAGTAGCCGCAAGCCGCGAGCGCAGACGGCCGCGTAACGCGAGAGCGCTTTTCGGAGGACTGCGGGACCGCAGGAGGAGCGTCGAGAATGGAGGGCCCTCCGCAACCGACCGCAAGGTACTCATGAGTAACCGTATTGACATGACTCCCGTCGTCGACTTGACGAGCGAGCGCGGCGCCGGGCCGGTTCGCGCGCGTCGGCCGGATTACGTCGACCTGCTGCCGCCGTGCAATGCGGCGTGCCCCGCGGGCGAGAACATTCAAGCCTGGCTCGCGCTCGCGCAAGCGGGCCGGTTTCGCGAGGCGTGGGAATGTTTGGTCGCCGACAACCCGTTGCCGGCGGTCCACGGACGCGTCTGCTACCATCCCTGCGAAACGAACTGCAATCGAGCGCAGCTCGACGCGGCGGTCAGCATCCACGCGACCGAGCGGTTCTTAGGCGATCTCGCGATCGAGCATGGGTGGGAGCTGCCGATCTCGGCGGAGCCATCGGGGATGCGCGTGCTGATCGTCGGCGCGGGCCCGAGCGGGCTCTCCGCGGCCTATCACTTGCGCCGGCTCGGCCATGCGGTGGAGATCCACGAGGCGGGGCCGCTGCCCGGCGGGATGCTGCACTTCGGAATCCCCGCGTACCGCTTGCCGCGTGCGGAACTGATGCGCGAGATCGCGCGGATCGAAGCTGCCGGCGTGAAGATCGTCCTCAATCACAAGGTGGAGGACCTGAACGCCGAACGCGTGGCCGGCGGTTTCGATGCGGTGTTCGTCGCGATCGGCGCGCACGTCGGCAAGCACGTCGACATCCCCGCGCGCGACGCCGGAAAGATCCTCGACGCGGTCACGTTGCTGCGCGACGTGGAGACGGGCGCCGTGCCGCTGCTGGGCCGCCGCGTGGTCGTCTACGGCGGCGGCAACACGGCGATGGATGCGGCGCGCACGGCGCGCCGGCTCGGCGCTGAAGAGGCGCTGATCGTCTATCGTCGCGACCGCGCGCACATGCCCGCGCACGCCTCCGAAGCCGACGAGGCGCTTGCGGAAGGCGTGAAGATCAAGTGGCTCACGAGCATTTCGTCGATCGACGGCGCCGATCTCACGGTGGAGATGATGCAGCTCGACGAAAACGGACGGCCGCAACCGACGGGCGAATACGAGACGCTCCAGGCCGACGCCGTCGTGCTCGCGCTCGGCCAGGAAGCCGACAGCGGTTTCCTGCGCAAGGTCCCCGGGATCGGCTTCCAGTCCGACGGCACCGTCATCGTCGGCACGAACATGATGACGGGCCGCGCCGGCATCTTCGCCGGCGGCGACCTCGTGCCGAGCGAACGGACCGTCACGATCGCGGTGGGCCACGGGAAGAAGGCCGCGCGGCACATCGACGCGTGGTTGCGCGGCAGCGCGTACGACAAGCCGCCCAGGCCCCCGATCGTCACCTTCGACATGCTGCACCTGCCGATTTTCAGCGACGCACAACCCACGGGCCAACATGAACTCTCGCTCGCCGAGCGCGCGACCGGCTTCGAGGAGATCGTCGCGGGGCTCTCCGAACGCGAAGCGGTGCGCGAGGCCAAGCGCTGCCTCTCGTGCGGCAACTGCTTCGAGTGCGACAATTGTTACGCAGCATGCCCAGAGGACGCGATCGTCAAGCTCGGCCCGGGGAATCGTTACCGCGTCGACTTCGCCGTCTGCACCGGCTGCGGCACGTGCATGGAGCAATGCCCCTGCCATGCGATCGAGATGATCGCGGAGCCGGCCTGATGGGTCACCGCACTACGATGGACGGCAACACGGCCGTCGCGCACGTCGCCTATCGCGTGAACGAAGTCTGCGCGATCTATCCGATCACGCCCTCATCGACGATGGCCGAACTCGCGGACCAATGGGTCGCCGAAGGGCTGCCGAACATTTGGGGCCGCCTTCCCGTCGTGCAGGAGATGCAGAGCGAGGGCGGCGCCGCGGGCGTGCTGCACGGCGCGCTGCAATCCGGCGCGCTGACGACGACGTTCACGGCCTCGCAAGGTCTCCTCTTGATGCTCCCCAACATGTTCAAGATCGCGGGGGAACTGACGGCGACGGTTTTCCACGTTGCCGCGCGGTCGCTCGCGACCTCGGCGCTGTCGATCTTCGGCGATCACTCCGACGTGATGGCGGCGCGCACGACGGGCTTCGCGTTGCTCTCCTCGGGTTCGGTGCAAGAGGCGCACGATGCGGCGTTGATCGCGCAGGCCGCGACGCTCGAATCGCGGGTGCCGTTCCTCCACTTCTTCGACGGCTTTCGCACCTCGCACGAGTTGAACACGCTCTCGCTGCTCTCGGATGAGGAGATCCGCTCGATGATCAGCGATGAGCTGGTGCGCGAGCACCGGGCGCGTTCGCTGAGCCCGGAACATCCATACATTCGCGGCACGGCGCACAATCCGGACACGTATTTCCAAGCGCGCGAAGCGTCAAATCCGTTCTACGCCCGCGTTCCGCAGATCGTCCAAGCGAAGATGGACCGCTTCGCGGAGATGACCGGCCGCCGTTATCAGCTCTTCGAATACGAGGGTGCGCCCGATGCCGAGCGCATCGTGATCCTCATGGGGTCGGGCTCGCAGACGGCCCGCGAAACCGTGAAGACGCTGCGCGCTGCCGGCGAGAAGGTCGGCGTCCTTCAGATCCGCCTCTACCGGCCGTTCTCGACCGAATTTTTCGTCGCGGCGGTCCCGCCGTCGGTCCGTTCGATCGCGGTTCTCGAGCAAACGAAGGAACCGGGGGCGGCCGGCGAGCCCGTCTATCTGGACGTCGTGACGACGCTCGCGCAGGCCGTCGCGCACGGTCAGCGGGCGACGATGCCGCGCGTGATCGGCGGGCGGTACGGGATATCTTCGAAAGACTTCACGCCCGCGATGGTCAAGGCGGTCTTCGATGAGCTGGCCGCGGCCGATCCGAAGAACGGTTTCACGATCGGCATCGACGACGACGTCTCGCACACGAGCCTCGCGGTCGATCCCAACTTCACGATCGAGCCGCCGAGCGTCACGCGCTGCGTGTTCTACGGGCTCGGCGCCGACGGGACGGTCGGTGCGAACAAGAACAGCGTCAAGATCATCGCCGAGGACGCCGGACTCTACGCGCAAGGCTATTTCGTCTACGATTCCCACAAATCGGGGGCGCAGACGATCTCGCACTTGCGTTTCGGCCCCGATCCGATCAACGCGCCGTATCTGATCGCTGCGGCGAGCTTCGTCGCCGTCCATCAATTCGCGGCGCTCGAGCGCATGGATTTGCTGCGCCTGGCGGCGCCGGGCGCCGTTCTGCTGCTCAACAGCACGTTCGGTCCGGATCACGTCTGGGATCACTTGCCGCGCCCGGTGCAGGCGCAAATCATCGAGCGCAAGCTGCGCGTCTTCACGATCGACGCTTCGGAGGTCGCGCGCGAAGTTGGCCTGGGCGTGCACACGAACACGGTCCTTCAGACGTGCTTCTTCGCGATCTCGGGCGTGCTGCCGCGCGAGGACGCGATCCGGCACATCAAGGACTCGATCAAGAAGACCTACGCCCGTAAGGGCGAGAGCGTCGTCCGCAAAAACTTCGCGGCGGTCGACGGAACGCTCGCGCGGCTCTATGAGGTGACGGTCCCCGCGACGGCGACGAGCGTGCTCGAGCGGCCGCCGATCGTTCCGCTCGATGCGCCGAAGTTCGTCCGCGAAGTCACGGCCAAAATGATGGAGGGCCTCGGCGACGGGATCCCCGTCAGCCTGATGCCGGTCGACGGAACGTTCCCCTCGGGGACGAGCGCCTACGAGAAGCGCAACATCGCGGATTCGGTCCCGGTCTGGGAACCCGATCTCTGCATCCAGTGCGGGCAATGCGGTTTCGTCTGCCCGCACAGCGTCATCCGGGCGCGGTATTACAATGAGAGAAGGCTGGCGCCGGCGCCGGAAACGTTCAAGTCCGCGGTCGTCAACGCGCGCGGCTACCCTGAGATTCGCTTCTCGCTGCAGTTCTACGTCGAGGATTGCACGGGCTGCGGCTTGTGCGTCGAAGCGTGCCCGGCGGTCAGTCCCCTGGATTCGACGCTGCGCGCGATCAATATGGCGGAGAAGGCGCCGCTCGTCGAGGTGGAGCGCACGAACATCGAGTTCTTCGAAAAGCTCCCGGTCAACGACCGGTCGCGCGTCGATTTCGCGAACGTGCGCGGCGTGCAGTTCCTGCAGCCGCTCTTCGAGTTTCCCGGCGCTTGCGCCGGTTGCGGCGAGACGCCGTATCTGAAGCTGCTCTCGCAACTGTTCGGAGATCGGCTGCAAATTGCGAACGCGACGGGCTGCTCGTCGATCTACGGCGCGAATTTGCCGGTGACGCCCTGGACGAAGAATCACGAAGGGCGCGGCCCGGCCTGGTCCAACTCGCTGTTCGAAGACAACGCCGAGTTCGGCCTGGGCTTCAGGCTCGCTGCCGACCAGCACGTCGAGATGGCGCACGCGTTGCTGCGCGGGCTCGCGCCGAAGGTGGGCGAGGACCTCGTCGCCGCGATTCTGAGCGCGCCGCAGATCCGTGAATCGGAGATCCGCGCGCAGCGCGTGCGCGTCGCGGAACTGAAGGTTCGCCTGCTCGGGCTCGACGATGAGCTGGCGCGAGATCTGCTCTCGGTCGTCGATCATCTCGTGCGGCGCAGCATCTGGATCGTCGGCGGCGACGGCTGGGCGTACGATATCGATTACGGCGGGCTCGACCACGTGCTCGCCGCCGGCCGCAACGTCAACGTCCTGGTCCTCGACACCGAGGTCTATTCGAACACCGGCGGCCAAGCCTCGAAGGCGACGCCGCTCGGCGCGGTCGCGAAATTCGCAACCGCCGGGAAACGGATCGCGCGCAAGGATCTTGCGATGCAGGCGATCGCCTACGGCAACATCTACGTCGCGCAAGTCGCGATGGGCGCGAACGCGCAGCACACGCTCGATGCCTTCCGTGAGGCGGAGGCGTACGACGGCCCCTCGCTGATCCTCGCCTACAGCCACTGCATCGCGCACGGCATCGACATGCGCTTCGGGATGAAGCAACAAGACCTCGCGGTCGCGAGCGGCTACTGGCCGCTGATCCGCTTCAACCCGGATATGCGGTCGATCGGCCGGAACCCGTTCCGGCTCGATTCACCGCGCCCGACAATCGCCTTCAAAGACTATGCGTACAACGAGATCCGCTATTCGTCGCTGGCGCAGAGCATGCCGGATGTGGCGGGGCCGCTGCTCGAGATGGCGCAGGCCGCCGTGACCGAGAAGTACCGGCAATACGAGGATCTCGCCCAACGCGACGGCAGCCACTTCCACCCCGCCGCCGACCGTCTCAGCAAACCGGGCGAGACGAAAGCGGGCTAGAGGAAGCTGCCCGCCCGGGGCTTCGACAAGCTCAGCCTGACAAGCCCCGGCTGAGCTTGTCGAAGGGTATGCCGGCGCGCGTTTGGTTGCGTATGGCAACTATACATGACAAAGTGTTCGGTTTGCCTAACTGTTTGTCTATTGGCGGGCATAGCGGTTCAACTGCTCGCCCGATGCAGAATGCACTCATAGTGCGGACTCGTTAGACTAATATCCATAAGGTCGTGCGGTAAGCGCCTTCGATCGTCGCACATACGGACAAGCCGTGACGTGCAGCGGTCGCGCGTCTCGGCGAAGGGCCGATGCTCATGCCGCACAGAGCATGCTTTGTGCTGTTCCGGCGCGCAGAAAAGCGCCGGCGAACAGTGAGGCCCGAGCAGGCTTTCATCAGCATGGGCTTTGTCGCACACAGCGCTGGGCGTTGAGTTCAGCGTGCACTTGAGGAGTTCGAGTTCGAGATGACAAGAAAGATTGCATTCTATGGCAAGGGTGGCATCGGGAAATCGACGACCCAGCAAAACACCGCGGCCGCGCTCGCGCACTTCCATAAGAAGAAAGTCTTCATTCACGGCTGCGATCCGAAGGCGGATTGCACGCGGCTCGTGCTCGGCGGCCAGCCTCAGCACACGATCATGGACACGCTTCGCGACAAGGGTGAGGATAAAGTCACCGTCGAGAGCGTGATGAACGTCGGCTTCAAGGATATTCAATGCGTGGAATCAGGCGGCCCGGAACCGGGCGTCGGTTGTGCGGGCCGAGGCGTCATCACCGCGATCAACCTGATGGAAGCGCTCGGCGCCTACACGGAAGATCTCGATTTCGTGCACTTCGACGTCCTCGGTGACGTCGTGTGCGGCGGCTTCGCGATGCCGATCCGCGAAGGCAAGGCACAGGAAGTCTACATCGTCGCCTCGGGCGAGATGATGGCGACGTACGCCGCCAACAACATCTCGAAAGGCCTTCTCAAGTACGCGAAGCAGAGCGGCGTGCGCCTCGGCGGCATCATCTGCAACAGCCGCAAGGTCGATCGCGAACTCGAGATGATGAACGAATTTTGCGCCGCGCTCGGAACGCAGCTCATTCACTTCGTTCCGCGCGATAACATCGTACAGAAGGCCGAGTTCAACAAGAAGTCCGTCATTGAGTACGATCCCGATTGCAATCAGGCGCACGAGTACAGCGAACTGGCGCGCAAGATCATCGAGAACAAGAACTTCGTGATCCCGACGCCGATGAGCATGGACGAGATGGAGTTGATGGTCGCAAAATACGGCTTGAACGAATAGCCGGGACGCGACTCACGCGCCTACCGGCAAGATGAGCCGACCGCCGGTTGCTCCTGATGGATCCGGCGCCCCTTCAGGCCACGGAAAGTGCAGCGATTGCGCGAGCGCCGCCATCGCTAGCGGCAGCATCGCAAGAAGGCCGGCGTTCGGCCGCCATCCAGCCCACGAGACGGAGGAAGACCATGCCATATAAGTTGTTTGACTGCAGCACCTGCATTCCCGAGCGGGAGAAGCACGCCGTCATCAAGGGACCCGGCGAGGACCTGTCGTCGTGCCTCCCGCTCGGCCACCTCAGCACGATCCCCGGGACGATCTCGGAGCGCGGCTGCGCATTCTGTGGAGCGAAGCACGTCATCGGCGCTCCGATGAAGGACGTCATCCATCTGTGCCATGGGCCGTCCGGCTGCACCTACGATACTTGGCACACGAAGCGCTACATCAGCGATAACGATAACTTCCAGCTCAAGTACGCCTGGGCGACGGATATGAAAGAAAAGCATGTCGTGTTCGGCGGCGAGAAGATGCTCAAGCAGAGCATCATCGAGGCGTTCGCGGCGTTCCCTGCGATCAAGCGCATGACGCTGTACCAGACCTGCACCTCGGCGCTGATCGGCGATGATACGAATGCGGTCGCTCAGGAAGTGATGGAGGAGATGCCCGATGTGGACATCTTCGTCTGCAACTCACCCGGCTTCGGCGGGCCGAGCCAATCCGGCGGCCATCATAAGATCAACATTGCGTGGATCAATCAGAAGGTCGGAAATATCGAGCCCACGATCACGGGCAAGCATCTGATCAACTACGTCGGCGATTATAACATCCAGGGCGATGTGGAGATCATGCTGGACTACTTCAAGAGGATGGGGATCACCGTTCTCTCGACGTTCACCGGCAACGGATCGTATGACGAGCTGCGGACGATGCATCGCGCGCATCTCAACGTCCTCGAATGCGCGCGCTCGGCGGAATACATTTGCAACGAGCTCAAGAAGCGCTACGGCATCCCCCGACTCGATATCGACGGCTTCGGTTTCGAGCCGCTCTCCAAGTCGCTGCTCAAGATCGGCCTGTTCTTCGGGCTCGAAAAGGAAGCACAGGCGATCATCGATGAGGAAACGGCGCGCTGGAAGCCGGAACTCGATTGGTACGCGCGGCGCCTTCAGGGGAAGAAGGTCTGCCTCTGGCCGGGCGGCTCGAAGCTTTGGCACTGGGCCCACGTGATCGAGGAAGAGATGGGCCTCAAGGTCGTTTCGATCTATTCGAAGTTCGGCCATCAAGGCGATTTCGAGAAAGGCATCGCTCGCTGCGGGGAAGGCACGCTCGCGATCGACGATCCGAACGAACTCGAGGGGCATGAGGCGATCGCGCTCCTGAAGCCCGACATCATCTTCACCGGAGTTCGCCCTGGCGAAGTGGCGAAGAAAGTTCGCGTCCCGTACCTCAACGCGCACGCCTATCACAACGGCCCCTACAAGGGGTTCGAAGGCTGGGTCCGGTTCGCGCGCGATATCTACAACGCGATCTATTCGCCGATCCACCAGCTCTCCGGCGTCGATATAAGCAAAGATGAGATTCCGACGGACGCCGGCTTCCTGACGCAACGGCAGATCTCAGATGTCAGCCTCAGCGCCGAAGACGCGACGTTGAGCTCGGAGCGGCGCTATACCGGCGAATACGACATCGTCACGAAGCTGCGCTCGAAGACGTATCCGAAGTTGGAAGACGATCGCGTCGATGCAGCCGCGGACGAGGCGCGCGCGATCGCCTGACGGCCTCAACCCCGGTATCCTGCCTCTACCGCGCCATCCCATCGAACGTGGGGCGCGCGCGGTCGAGGCATTCCCGCTGCGGTGCTCGGATGCGGTGAATCCGGGCCCGCTCAGCGGCCGTGCACCCAACGTGGAACGACCAATTCGAAGCAGCCGCCGCTGCGGGAGGAGAGAGAGTGGAAAACGCTACGCAAGACAAGGTCGAGCAACTCGTCGACTACATCATGAAATGGTGCCTGTGGCAGTTCTTCTCCCGGGCATGGGATCGGAAGCTTCAAAACGAGGGCATCCTCACGAAGACGACCCAGCTGCTCTGCGACGAGCCGGTCGCGCTCGATACGCCGGCCGACAAATGCTATTGGGTCGACGCCGTCTGCTTGGCGGATGCGTTCAAGCGCGAATACCCGTGGATCGCCACGATGGACAAGACGGAGATCAAGTCCCTGATGCAGGCGCTCAAGGAGCGCATGGACTTCCTGACGATCACGGGTTCGCTGAATCAAGAGCTCACCGACCCACTCTATTAGATTCCGAAGACCGCAGCCGCGCCGTAGCGGCGAACGAGCACGTAAGCATCCGAAGGAGTAGATATCCGTGTTTTGTGAGATCAAGCCTAAAGAGCGGGTCGGCACGATCAATCCGATCTTCACCTGCCAGCCGGCGGGCGCGCAGTACGCCAGTATCGGGATCAAGGATTGTATCGGGCTCGTTCACGGCGGACAGGGCTGCGTCATGTTCGTCCGCATGCTCTTCGCGCAGCACTTCAAGGACAATTTCGATATCGCGTCCTCTTCCGTGCACGAAGAATCCGCGGTCTTCGGCGCCGTCAAGCGTGCTGAAGAAGGCGTCGACGTGATCCTGATGCGGTACCCGCACGTTAGGATCATCCCGATCATCACGACCTGCTCGACGGAGATCATCGGCGACGATATCGAGGGGATCGTCACGCACCTCAAGGATGGGCTGCTGAAGGAGAAATACGCCGAGCGCGACATCCAGCTCGTCCCGATCCACACGCCGAGCTTCAAGGGCAGCCAAGTGAGCGGCTACGACGCCGCGGTCGAGGCGTTCGTAAAGGCGCTCGCCAAGAAAGGCGAGCCGAACGGGAAGATCAACCTGATCACGGGCTGGGTCAACCCGGGGGACGTGACTGCGTTGAAGCACTTGCTCGCGGAGATGCAGATCGACGCGACGGTCCTCTTCGAGATCGAGAGCTTCGACTCTCCGCTGATGCCGGATAAGAGCGGGGTCTCGCACGGCAGCACGACGATCGAGGATATCGCCGATACGGCGAACGCGCTGGGGACGATCGCGCTCAACCGGTACGAGGGCGGCAAGGCCGCCGATTACCTCGAGTTCGAATTCGACGTGCCGGCGATCGTCGGACCGACGCCGATCGGAATCCGGAACACGGATACGTTCTTGCAGAATCTCAAGAAGCTGACCGGCAGGGAAATTCCGGCGTCGCTCGTGCGCGAGCGCGGGATCGCGATCGATGCGATCACCGATCTGACGCACATGTTTCTGGCCGACAAGAAGGTCGCGATCTACGGCAACACCGATCTCGTCATTGGCCTCGCGGAGTTCTGCCTCGATCTGGAGATGAAGCCGGTGCTGTTGCTCCTCGGCGACGACAACGGCTCGTATCTGAAGGATCCTCGGATCAAGGCGTTTCAGGAAAATGTCGATTTCCCGATGGAGATCGTCACGAACGCGGACATTTGGGAGCTCGAGCGTCGCATAAAGGACAAGGAGATCGAGCTCGACCTGATCCTCGGCCATTCCAAAGGGCGCTGGACTTCGATCGACAACAACGTCCCGATGGTGCGCGTCGGCTTCCCGACGTTCGACCGCGCGGGCCTGTACCGGCACCCGGTCGTCGGCTACGCGGGCGCGATCTGGCTCGCGGAGACGATCGCCAACACGCTCTTCACCGACATGGAATACAAGAAGAACAAGGAGTGGCTGCTGAATGTTTGGTGAGACGTGCGGGCGCCGCTTCGGCGGCCGGCCGATCACGCCTGGAGGTTTCTCTGAAGTGAAGCGTCGGGTGGGCAGGGGTGGATATGCTTGAAGTTGCGGCGGCGGGAAACCCGCACGGCAAGATGCGGCGCAAGGATCGTGAGATCACCGATCGCGCCGAAATCGACGCGATCATCCGTTCTTCGAAAGTGATGCGCATTGCGCTCGCTGACGGGGACATGCCCTTCCTAGTCCCCGTGTTCTACGCCTACGACGGCACGGCGCTCTATTTCCATTCCGCCCACGCGGGATCGAAGATCGAGATCATGAAGCGCAATAACAACATTTGCTTCGAGATCAGCATCGATCACGGGATCATCGAGAACGAGGTCGCCTGCGATTTCGAAGCGCGTCACCGCACCGTGATCGGCATCGGGAAGGCCGTGTTCGTGCAAAACGAAGCCGAGAAGCGCAAGGCGATCGATAGCATCGTTGCGCTGTTCTCGGAGAAAACGTTTGAATACACGAACTTTCGGGGCGCGACCGTCATCCGCATCGACATCGAGTCCGTCAAGGGGAAGAAGCATGGCTTCTAGGCGTTTCGGCCGCGGCGCCGGGACGGGTGCGGCGGCGATTGCGACCGGAAGGACGGAGGGGCGTACATGAAGTTTCCGACTCCCGTAGACTTGGGAGGGGGCCGGCTGCGGATTTCGATCGAAGATATCCAGACCGAGGGTTCTCGAGTGACGTCGCGAGACGTGCTGGAACCGCTGCTGATCAGCGGCAGATTCAAAGAACTGGAGATCCTCTGCAAACACGTCCCGTCGTGGCTGGCGATGGCGATCAGCTCGTGCGAATACGGCGGCGAAATCGAGCAACTGAGCCCGGATCGCATGCGCGTGACGGTGACCGCGAGCGCTTCGTGCGGCGTGATCAGCATCATCTGAAGGCGGCAGGCTCGGCCGCGTGGGATGCTCGCGAGCCGGCTAGTTTTGAAGCTTGGCCGAGATCTTGCGGTGCCGAATGCTGTGCGCGGCCTCGTCGGCGAGATCCCGAAGGCCCGCATCGACGAGGAGTCCGCGCAACTGCACGAGTCCCGCTTCGCGGCCGGATGGGACCCGGACGGTTGAGAGGCCTTCGATGCCCGCAAGGTACGCGTTCGGCGGCTCCGATTCGGGGGCGTAGAGCGCATTGGTCAGGTCGGCGCACGCCAGGCGAAGCTGAGCGAGGTTCGCGTCGAGCAGGCTCGCATCGCTCAGATCCGCCCGGCGCAGGTCGGCTTCGCTGAGATTCGCGTGCTGCAAATCCGCACCGCGCAGGTTCGCGCCGAACAAATCCGCGTGGCAGAGGATCGCGTCACTGAGGTCGGCATTGCTCAAGACCGCATCGTGCAGGTCCGCGCTGCTGAGGTCTGCCTGGCGGAGATCCGCTTCGAGCAGGACCGCATCGCGCAGATTCGCCCCGCGCAGGTCCGCATGATCCAGCGCCGCACAGCTCAGATTCGCGCCACGCAGATCCGCGCCACGCAGATCCGCGCCGCGCAGGTCGGCGTGGTCGAGCGCCGCGCCCCGAAGGTCGGCCCAACGCAGGTCCGCATGATCCAGCGCCGCACAGCTCAGATTCGCGTCGCGCAGATCCGCGCCGGCGAGGTCGGTGCGCGGCTGTGCGCCCGAGCGAGCGGCAGCCGGGCCGGGCGCGAACTCGATATTCATAATGCATATATATATACCCGAATTCTGAATCTCTGCTGAACGCAAAAGTCCGCCGAGCGTTGAAAATCGGACCGTTCGACAAAAGTCTGGTTCATCGATGGGCCAGATGTGCTAAGCTGCTTGGCAGATGATGACCGCTCCCAAGAATTCGACGTTCGATTTTGCCCTTGGCCCGCTTGAGAGCGAGGTCATCCAGGCTGTCTGGAATCTCGGCGGCTGGGTCAGTGTCTCGGAAGTGCTCGAGGAGCGCGAACGGCGCGGCGGGACGAACCTGGCATACTCGACGATCAAGGCCGTGCTGACGAATCTGCACACCAAAGGGCACCTCGAGAAGCGCTCCGAGGGCAAACAGAACACGTTCAAGGCGAAGCTTCAGCGTGAGGCGTTCGCGGCACGGGCCGTCGGGCGGGTCGTCGACCCGTTGCTGCGCGACCATCGCAATCCGCTGCTCGCACACATCGTCGACGAGCTGATCGACGACGAAGAAGGCTTGGCCGAGCTCGAAGCGCTGCTCGCCGCTCGAAAGAGGCAACGCGCGCAGTGAACGACGTCGTCGCGTTCCTCGTGCAATGTTTCTCGACGCCGGCGCTCTTGACGTCGGCCTGCGCGCTCGCCGTCGTGCCGCCGCTCGCGTGGCTCGTCGTGCGGGCGCTTGCGCCCACGCTGCGTGCGATGGACGGCGATCCCGGCTGGCAAGCGCCGCTCGCGGCCGCGGCGGCCGGCCTTCCCGCGTTTCTGTTCGCGGTCATCGGCGTCGTGACGTTGCGCGACGCGTGGGGCTCGGTTTGCCTGCAGTTCGTCACGGGGCGCGTGCTCTATGCGGCGATCGCGGCTATCACCGTTCTCGGCCTCGTCCGCGCGACCGTCCTGATGCGCCGCCGAACGGCGGAGATCCGGGATTTGATCGAACGCTCCGTCCCCGCATCGGAACTTCTGGCGCGCGTGACGGCCTCTCAGGCGCTGCCCGCCCGCGAAGTCCTCTCGAACGAAGCGTTCATTCTGCTTGCCGGGATCGCGCGCCCGACGGTGCTCGTCTCCACCGAAGCGTTGCGCCGGCTCGACGCGGACCAGCTCGAAGCGGCGCTCCGCCACGAAGCGGCGCATGCGCACCGCGGAGATCAAGCGATCTCGGCGGTCGTCACCTTCATCTCCGATATCATTCCGCTGCCGGTCGGCGATCTCGTCGCGCTGTACCGTCAGGCGCGCGAGTTTGCCGCCGACGCGCATGCGTCCCGCCAGGCCGATCCCTGCGACCTCGCCGGGGCCCTGCTGGCGCTCGCGCGCGGCGGGGGATCGGCCCCCGCGGGAACCGCGGCGCTCGCCGAATCCGGGACGGTCCGCGCGCGCCTCGCCGTCCTCCTGGCCGATGCGCCGGCCCCGCCGGCTCCTTGGCGGCGCGTCCTGGTCGCAGGCTCGCTTGCCGCAACGTTCGTGCTCGGCGCGTCACCGGCGATCGCCGCGCTCGTGAACGGTATTCAGTGCACGCTCCCCATGTCGAGGATGACCTAATGCGGGCTTTTTTTTGCCTCGTTGTGCTAAGTATGTTAGCATGTTTCTCGCCGGTGACCGCGGCGGCAGCCGACCAGGGAATGCCCGGGATGCCGGGGATGTCCTCGGCGCCGGCCTCCGCAGAGGCCGCGAGCGGCGGCATGTTCGCCGCCGTGAATGGGGCGCACGTCACGCTCGCGCTCGACCCGAATCCTCCGAAAGTCGGGCGCGTTCACGCCGTTGTGACGCTCGAAGGCGCGCCGGCTGCCGCGCTCGCGCAAACGGAGCTCGCCTACGCATCCTCGATGCTCAGCATGGCGATGAACGGCGCCGCCGGGAAAGCGCAACGCATCGCGCCGGGGAAGTGGGCGTTCGATCTCGCGTTCGGGATGTCGTCGGATTGGCGCGTTCGGCTGCAGTTCAGCGGCGCGTTTTCCGGGACGGCGACATATGATTTCGCGGTCAGCGGCGGGCCCGCTACCGCGGCATCGCCCGCGATGGCGACCGACACGTCGGGGCCGTGGAAAACGGCGGCGCTTGCGCTCTTCGCGATCCTAGCGATCGGTGCCGCGGTTCTGCGGCGCGAACGCAGCGCGAAGACGCTCGGCCTCGTCGCCGTTGCCGCCGCGTTCGTCGTCGGACTCGCGCTCTTGCAGCAACGCTTCGCCGCGCCGGCGATGGATATGAGCGCGATGTCGGAGACCAAAGGTACGGGCCCGCTCCCGGTGACGTTCGCGACGGTGAGCGCGGCGAACGGCCTGCGCGAGATCCTCGTCACCGGAACGATCGCGCCGTACCTGACGCAAGACATCGTGGCGCGAACCTCGGGTCTCTTGCAAAACGCGGATTTCTACGCCGGCGACCGGGTCGTCGCGGGCGCTCTGCTCGCAACGCTCGACGAACCCGAACTCGCGACGCGGGCCGAAACGGCGCGGGCCGATGCCGACGCGCAGAGCGCGAGCGCCGCGGCCGCGCGCATCGCCGCCGCGCACCACGTACCGCTCGCCGCTCGCGCGGCGCACGACGATCTCGAATCGATGCGGCAAAGCCGCGCGGCTGCGAGCGCCGACCGTGAAGCGAAACAGGAGCAAGCGCGCTATTGGCAAGGCGAACTCGCGCGCGAGCAGAGCTTGCTCGCCGCGGGCGCGGTCTCGCGCCAAGAGTTCGAGGCCGAACGCGCCCAGGCGGCCGCCGCCCGCGCGACGCTCGCCTCAGCCTCGGCGACGCTGACCGGGCTCGATCGTCAGATCGACGCCGCGCAGACGAGAACGTTGACCGCCGACGCATCGATTGAAGAAGCGCGCCTGAATGCGAGCTCGGCGAGCGCCTCGGCGGAGCGCGCGGCGCAGGAGGCTCGGACGCAGTCGATCCTCGCCGGTTATGCGCGGATCCTCGCCCCGAACGACGGGATCATCATCAAGCGGCTCGTCGATCCCGGCACGTTCGTGCAGGCCGGGACCGTGATCGCCCGCCTCGCCGTCGTCGATCGCTTGCGCGTGCAGGCGAACGTCGCGCAAGGCGATCTCGCGGGGCTCGGCGTAGGCGCACCGCTCGAGGTCACGAGCGCCGGGCGCACGTTCCACGGGCGCGTCACCTCGCTCTCGCCGGTTGTCGACGCGACGACGCGGACCGCGGCGGTCGAGGCGATCGTCGAGAATCCCGGTTCCTCGCTCGTCCCCGGCGGCTTCGCACGGATCGTCATTCATGGGAGGGCGCAGAGCGGCGGCGCGCTGCACGTGCCCTCGGCCGCGCTCGTCGGAAGCGGCGAGAACGCCGCCGTGTGGACTGAGATCAACGGCACGGCGCACCGCGTCGAAGTTACCGTCGGCTCCGACGACGGCACGACAGCCGAAGTGAGCGCCGATGAGTTGACGCCGAAGACGCGCGTCGTCGTCGAGGGAGCATCGACGCTCGAAGAAGGCCAAGCGATCGCGGAGGCGCCGCGCTCGTGAATCTTCCGAAGTGGTCCCTGCAGCACTCCTACGCGGTCATCGCGCTCTACATCGGACTCGTCGCGGCGGCGATCGCGACGGCGCTCGCGATCTTGCCGACGCGCATGATGCCGTACGTCCCGAGCCCGCTGATCTCGGTGATCACGATGACGCCGGGCTACGCGCCCGAAGACGTCGAGACATACTTCAGCCGCCCGATCGAGCAGCGCATGACCGACCTCAAAGGCGTGCGCTTCATCCGCTCGATCTCGCAGCGCGACCTCTCGACCGTGACGCTGCAGTTCCCGTACGGGACCGATATGCAGCGCGCGCTGGTCGACGTGCAGCAACTGACGCAGCAGGCTCAAGCCGATCTCCCCTACGATCGCGCGAACCTCAAGCCGTCTTACGTCGTCCCGGTCGATCCGCTCAACACGCCGGTCGTCCAGTTCGCCGTCAGCGCGATCGGCTGGGACCCGGTGCGCTTGCGCGAGTTCGTGTCGAACGAAGTCGTCGCCGATCTCAAGAGCGTCGAAGGCGTTCAGAACGTCTATCCGTTCGGCGGCCTGCAGCGCCAACTCCAAGTCACCGTCGATCGCAACGCGCTCGCGGCGGTCGGCCTTTCGCCGCTCGACGTCCGCGATGCGCTCGACCGGCAGAACGTCAGCCGCTCGGCGGGGACGCTCACCGGCGCAGGACGTGAAAGCATCGTCCGCGGCGATCAGCGCGTGCAAAGCGCGAGCGACCTCGCCGCCTATCCGCTGATGGCGGGCGGCGAGCGCACCGTCTACCTGCGCGACGTCGCGCAGATCGCAGACGGCGCCGCCGAACAGCGCGCCGCCTATCGCTTCAACGGGAAGGACGCCGTCGAAGTCTCGGTCGTCGAGGAACCCTCGGCGAGTTCTCCTCGCGTCCTCGCGGCGGTCAACGAGCGGATCGCGCGCATCGAGCGCGATCATCCGGGCCTGACGTTCACGGTCGCCTACGATAACGCGCGCTTCGTCGATGCGCTCACCCGGAACATGCTTGAAGAGTTGATCGTCAGCGTCGTCCTCGCCGGGATCGTCCTCTTGATCTTTCTCGAGGACGCAGGCGCGACGCTGATCGTGATGACCTCGATCCCGACGTGCCTGGGCCTCGCGGTCCTGCTGTTCTGGCCGATGCACTTTTCGATCAACAGTTCGACGCTGATCGGGCTGCTGCTCGCGATCGGGCGGCTCGTCGACGATTCGATCGTCGTCATCCATGCGATCCATCGCCGGATGCAGGCAGGCGAAACGGCGGCCTCCGCGGCGGTGCGCGGAACGCTCGACGTTATCTTGCCGATCGCGGCGGCGACCGGAGTGATGGCGCTCGCGATCGTGCCGCTGCTCGTCAGCGGCGGGATCACGCAGATCATGTTCGTCGGTCTCGTTTGGCCGATCGTCTTCGCGCTGCTCGCATCGCTCGCGGTCTCGGTCACGCTCACGCCGCTGCTGGCGGCGTGGCTGTTCGATCCGCAACGCCCGGTCGTCGGAGCGTTGCGCACGCGGCTCGACGTCGTGGTCGCGCGCTTCTTGCGCCCGGTCCACGATGCACTGCAACGCTTGGAAGATCGCTACCGGCAGGGCCTCGCCTGGGCGCTCGATCGCCGCGGCGCCGTGCTCGCCGGCGGCGCGCTCGCGATCTACGTCGCGGTCGCCGCGTTCGGCTTCATCGGCAGCGAGATGATGCCGCTCGCCGATACGGGGCAAGCCTCCGCCTATCTCGAGACGGAACCCGGCACGTCGTTCGCGGCGACGAACGAAAAGGCGCGCGCCTTCGAGGCGATCCTGCGCAAACGCCCGGAGGTCGAGCGCGTCTCCGGCGAGATCGGCGAACAAGCGGCGAGCGGCTACGTCACGGGGCAGGCGATGAACGGCGCGAACGCCGCTTCGTATCTCGTCACGTTCGTTCCGAAAGAGCGCCGCCGCGAGACGATCTGGCAGGTGATGGATGCCGTCTATGCCGAGACGATGCGGACCGTCCCCGGAATTCGCCGCCTCGCGCTCAAGGAGATGGGCAGCGACGTGATGGCGAGCAACGCGGCCCCCGTCGAGATCGTGCTCTACGGCCCGGACCTCGTGACGCTGCACCGCCTCGCCGCGCAGGTCGCGGACGTCGCGAAGAACGTCCCTGGGCTCGTGCAAGTCTCGACCTCGGCGACGCTCGGCCAACCGCAGGAGCGGCTGATCGTCGATCGCGCTCGCGCGGCGCAACTCGGGCTCTCGCCCGCCGACGTGCAGCAGCAAGCGTATTACGCGACGCACGGCGGCCCGACGACGGAATACTTCAATCCGGGGAACCTGCGGCACGATACCATTCTCGTGCGTTACGCCGAAGGCGACCGCGCGACGTCCGGCGACCTCGCCCGCGTGCAGATCGTGGGGAAGGACGGCGTGAGCGTCCCGCTCGGCAGCATCGCCCGGATCCAACGCAGCGAAGGCCCGACGCTGATCGAACACGACGGCCTGCGCCGCAGCGTCTCGGTTCTCGGCTATTATCGCAAGGGCTCGCGCGGCGAGATGGCGCTCGATATGGATGTCGTGATGCAGGCGACCGCGCAGATCTCGTTCCCGCGCGGGTACGGGATGGCGGTCCGCGGCGACATGACGGAGATGGATCAGAGCTTCAAGCGGCTGATCGACTCGATGCTGCTCGCGATCGTCTTCGTCTTCTTGCTGCTGATGGCGCAGTTCCGTTCGCTCTCGCAACCGCTCGTGATGCTGCTCGCGATCCCGCTCGAGCTCCTCGGCGTGTTCGGCGGCTTGCTGCTCGCGCGCCAGAATTTCTCGACGGTCTCGATTCTCGGCATCGTCGTCGCGAACGGCATGGCCGTCAGCAACGCGATCCTGTTGCTCGACTTGATCCTGCACAAGCGCGCCGAAGGGCTCTCGCGGCGCGAGGCGATCCTCGAGGCCGGGCCGATTCGTCTGCGCCCGATTCTGATGACGACGATCGTGAGTTTGATCGTGCTCGTCCCGGTCGCGTTCTTCCCGAAGACCGGGATCGATGCGTTCTCGCCGCTCGCGACGGCGATCATCGGCGGCCTGACCGTCTCGACGATCCTGACGCTGTTCATCGTTCCCGTCTTACACGACGCTCTCGACGATCTCGGCGCGGGCCTGCGCAGGCGTTTCGCGCGAGCGGGCGCAGCCGCCGAGGTGGAACATGCTTAAACGGATCGCGTTCGCGCTTGCGCTCGCATCGAGCGCGCTGCCGGCCGCAGCGGCGGCCGAGACCGTTCGCTGGCCCGGCGGGTTGACGCTCGCCGGCGCGCTGCAACGCGTCCAGAGCGCCGGCTTCGACGTTCGCATGGCGTCCGCGCAGGCTCGCGGCGCCGCCGCCGACGCCGCGGCGCAGCGCGCCGCGAGCCTTCCGCAGATCTCGCTCTCCGCGACGGCGACGGACGTCAATCTCCCGGAGCTCGGGATGCCGGTCGCTCGCCAAGCCTACGCTTCGGCGAACGTCAACGTGCCGCTCGTCAACGCCGCGGCGTTCGCGAACGCGCACGCCGCCGGGCTCGACGCCTCGGCAACCCGCGAGGACATCGAGGCGGCGCGCAGCGACGCCGCGTTCGCGGTGGTCCTGGCCTACCACCGCGCGCAGCTCGCGGAGGGCATCGTTGCGGTGCGCGCCACGGGCGTGCGCGACCAAGAAGAACATCTGCGGTTGAACGGGCAGCGCGTCGATGCGGGCAAGGCTCCGCGCTATCTCTTGGCGCGCGACCGGGCGGCGCTCGCCGCCGCGCAACAGATGCTCGAGGATGCGGGGGCTGAACGCGATCGCGCGCTGACCGACCTCGCGGCGCTGCTGGATCTCGATCTCGAAGCGCCGCCCGCGCTCGCCGATGCGCTCGTTCCGTGGCAACTCGAGGGCGGCCGCGACGCGTGGCTCCGCCGCGCCGACCTGCGGCCCGACGTCCTCGCCATGCGCGGGCGCTGGGACGCGGGCCGCACGCGGATCGGAGCCGCGAGCGCGGCATATGCGCCGGCGCTCGCGCTGACCGGCCAGACCTACAACGGCACGTCGAACCCCGCGCTCGGCGCGGCCGGCGGCCAAATCGCCGCGACCGTGACGCTCCCGATCGTCGACGGCGGAACGCGCAGCGCCGCCTTTCATCGAGCGAGCGCGGACGCCGAGCGTGCGCGCATCGACTACGAACGCACGCTCGTCTCGGCGCGGCGCGACGTGGCCGATGCCTGGCGCGAGTACGAAGCGGCGCAACGCAATCTGGCGACCGCGGCATCGGTGCGCGCCGATGCCGAGGAAGGGCTGCGCGTCGCGCGGCTGCGCGAAAGCGTCGGCAAGGCGATCGAACTCGAAGTGCTCGACGCGCTCGCGGTTGCCGCGAACGCGCGCGAAACCGCGCTGCGCGCGCTGGCGCGCAACGACGACGCGATCGCCGCGGTGCGGCATGCCGCCGGCGATCGTGATTTCACCCCAACCGCAACCATCGGAAAGGCTAGCCCATGAAGCGCACATCCCTTCTCGCAACGCTCGCAGGCGCATTGGCGCTCGCGGCGTTCACCGCGCCGTCCGTAAGCGGCGCGGCCGCGCCGGCTCTCGCGGTCGCCGCGAGCGTCTCCCCGAACCCGCCGAAGACGGGCCCCACCACGATCGTCGTCGCCGTCTCCGAGAACGGCAAGCCGGTACGCGGCGCGAAGGTCAGCATCAAGACCGATATGCCCGCCATGTCGATGGCGGGTCCAACGCTGACCGCCACCGACAACGGCGACGGAACGTACAGCGCGTTGACCAACCTGACGGACGCGACGACCTGGCGCCTGCGAATCAGCGCGAAGTCCGGCGCGAAGACCGGCACGGCCGCCGTCAGCATCGACGTGAAATGAGTGCTGTGGCGGCGTAGGCGGCCGTTCGCTCGAACCTCCCAGGCGCGAGTCCGGCCTGCGAGGGCGGCCGGGCGGCGAGTGGAATAGCGGAAGATGATCTCGATCCTGCTCGCCGCCGCGATCGCGCTCGCCTCGCCGGCCCCGGCCGCCCCGGATGACGGTTCCGCCGGGGGCCTCACAGAGATCGCGCGGGTGCGTTCGTCGCTATCGTGCAGCGTGCTCGGAAGGCGTATCGCGCCGGCGGTGCAGGGTTTACTGAAGACCGACGATGCGATCGGCGCGGGTCATCGCGCGCTGTTGAAGATGGGTGCGGACACCGCTTCCGGGAGTGCGGCGCGGCTCGAGGCGGATCGCTGGTATCTCAATCAAGTCGTCTCCGCCGCGGCGCACGATGCGCGCGTCGTGCAAGCACTTCTCGGCGATGCGGGCGCGGCCGAACTCGCGGCGCGCCTGCAGGCGGTCGCGACCGAGCAGCAAGCGGCATTGAATCTGCTGGCGGGAGCGCTCGAAACGGACTTGATGGGGCAGATGCAGTCCGAGCACGATGTCGGCATGGCCGGGGCCGTCGGCCCCGAGGGGCGCGGCCGTCCTTCGGCCGTCATGCCCTCGCGCTACATCAACGCCGCGGGGATCTCGGATCGCTCCCCGGTCCCCCTGTTCGAACCCGGAAATCTCTCCGGCACGACGCTTAATCACACCGTCTACGACTCCGCCGCGCGCGATCTCGAAGCGCAACAGAGCCGGATCGAAACGGTCGAGCGCGGGGCGGCACGAGCGGTCATCGAGGCGGTCCCGGCCTGCGCCGCGCCCGGGTCCGGCGAGGCGCCCGCGCCGGTTCCCGCCGAACCTGCGGCTCCGCGGAAATAGCGCGACCGTAGACGCGGTAGCCACCGGAGAACTACTGGTTATATTGACGTTGATCAATATAACCAGTAGAATCGACGTATGTCGATGCAAGGGACTGATTCGAGATGAGCGCCGTTGCGGCGCAAGCCGCGCTTGCGCCGTCGGGTTCCAGGCTCTCGGCGCTGGATCGGTACCTGACGCTGTGGATCGTGGCCGCGATGCTGCTCGGAGTCGGGCTTGGCGCCGCGGGCCTGCGGGTGCCGGCGGCGCTCGTGCCGATCGGCCTCATCGCCATGATGTATCCGCCGTTCACTCGCGTCCGATACGAAGCGCTCCCGGCCGTTTTCCGCGACGTTCGGCTCTTCGGGCTCTCGCTGGTGCAGAACTGGATCATCGGGCCCGTGCTGATGTTCGCTCTCGCGGCGGTCTTCTTGCACGCGTATCCGGAGTACTTCGCGGGGCTCGTCATGATCGGGCTCGCGCGCTGCATCGCGATGGTCGTGGTCTGGAACGAACTCGCCGGGGGCGATCGCGAATACACCGCCGCGCTCGTCGCGTTCAACGCGATTTTCCAAATCTTCGCGTACGCGGCGTACGCCTATCTCTTCCTGACGGTTCTGCCGCCGCTCGCCGGGCTGCCCGGGCTGACGATCCACCTCGCGCCGGCGGACGTCGCGAAGAATGTCGCGATCTATCTCGGACTACCGTTCGCTGCCGGCGCTCTCACTCGGGCGCTGCTGCGGCCGCGCCTCGGGGCCGTTCGCTACGACGACGGCTTCGTTCCGCGCATCGCGCCGATCACGCTCGTGGCGCTGCTCGCGACGATCGTCGCGATGTTCTCGCTGCAGGGGGCCCGCATCGTGGCGCATCCGCTGGACGCGCTGATCGTCGCGGTGCCGCTGACGCTCTATTTCATCGCGATGTTCGCGCTCTCGTTCGCGATGGCGAAGCGGGCCGGCGGCAACTACGGGCGCACGACGGCGCTCTCGCTCGCTGCGGCCAGCAACAACTTCGAGCTCGCGATCGCCGTGTGCATCGCGCTGTTCGGAATCGATTCGGGTGAGGCATTCGCCGCGGTCATCGGCCCGCTGATCGAAGTTCCCGTGATGCTGCTGCTCGTGCAGGTCGCCTTCGCGCGGCGCGCGACGTTTCGGACGGAGGATTGACGTGAATCAAGCCGAGGAGTCGAGCCTGCGGCCGCTGGTGCTGTTCGTCTGCCGGCATAATACCGGGCGCAGCCAGATGGCGGAAGCCTATCTGCGCGCGTTCGCCGGCGATCTCGTGCAGGTCGCCTCGGCCGGAACGGTCGCCGCGGAACGGCCCGATCCCGGCGTCGTTGCGGCGATGGCGGAGGATGGTCACGATATCTCGAGCGCGCGTCCGAAACTGTTGGATGCGGCGAGCGCCGCGCGAGCCGAGCGCATCATCACGATGGGCTGCGATGTCGAGGGCGTGAGCCGCATCGATGACGATTGGGGCATCCCCGATCCCAAAGGACAGCCGCCGGAGCGGCTGCGTGAGATTCGCGATCTCGTGAGGGCGAAAGCCCGAGCGCTCGCATCCGACCTGCGCGCGGGCCGCCCGCCGCGGGCCGGCCGTCCGGCGATCGCGCCGAGTACTTGCAAGCTGAAGTGATTCTGGAGGATTCTAGCGTGGACATCAAGGACGCGGTGAAGGCGAGATACGGACAGGCTGCGGCGCGCGTGCGCTCCGGCGCGGGGTGCTGCTCGAGCACGTCGTGCTGCTCGCCGGGCGAGAGCCCCATCACCTCGAATCTCTACGACGAGCGGGAAACGATCGAACTGCCGGAAAGCGCGCTGCTCGCATCGCTCGGCTGTGGAAACCCGACTGCGCTCGCGGACCTGCAGCCCGGCGAGACCGTGCTCGATCTCGGAAGCGGCGGCGGCATCGACGTCCTCCTTTCCGCGCGCCGCGTTGCCCCGGGCGGGAAAGCGTACGGCCTCGACATGACGGACGAGATGCTGGCGCTGGCCCGCGAAAACCAGCAGCGAGCAGGCGTCGCGAACGTCGAGTTCCTCAAAGGCGAAATCGAAGCGATCCCCTTGCCCGACGCTTCGGTCGACGTCATCATCTCCAATTGCGTGATCAATCTCAGCGCCGACAAAGACCGCGTCTTGCACGAGGCGTTTCGCGTGTTGCGGCCGGGCGGCCGCTTCGCCGTTTCAGACGTCGTGACCAAGGGCGAAGTGGAACCGCAGATCCGAAGCAGCGTGCTCGCCTGGGTCGGCTGCATCGCAGGGGCCCTGGACGAAGGAGAGTATCGCGCGAAGCTCGCGGCAGCCGGCTTCGAGGACGTCGGCATCGAGCCGACCCGGATCTATCGCGCGGAAGACGCCGAATCGTTCCTCACCGAACAGGGCATAGACGTCGATGCGATCCGGGACCGCGTCGACGGAAAGTTCATGAGCGCGTTCATCCGCGCGCGAAAACCGCTCGCGCTCGCACTCACTCGCGAACGCAGGTGAAGCGCAGCGCGTGCGCCGCGCACGAGATGCACGGGTCGTAGTTTCGGATCGTCTGCTCGCAGCGCCACTTGAGGTCCTCGTCGGGGAGCGCGAGGTTCGCCGCGACGACGCCTCGCAGATCGCGTTCGATCTGCTTTTGGTTTTGCGACGTCGGCGGCACGATGGTCGCGCTCGCGATGCGGCCCTCGGCGTCGACGTCGTAGCGGTGATAGCAGAGGCCGCGCGGCGCCTCCGTGATACCGAAGCCGCGGCCCGCGCGCACGTTCAACGGGATCGCCGGCGCGGCGGGCTCCTCGTAGGCGTCGACGATCCGCAGGGCCTCTTCCAATGCGTACGCCGTTTCGATCGCGCGCACGAGCAAGCTCTTGAACGGGTTGCGCACGACGCTGCCCAAGCCCGCCTCGGAGGCGAGCTGCTTGGCCAGCGGCGAGAGCTGCTCGTAGTTGAGCGCGTAGCGCGCGAGCGGCCCGAGCAGATACGGCCGGTCCTCGCCTTTGATGAAACCTTGCAGAGCGGTCGAATGCGCGACGTGCTCTTCGCCGAAATAATTCTCGAAATCGCGGGTCGCGATCGCGGCGCCGTGGTTCGAGACGATCTGCCCGCGGTCGATCGCATACTCGTGGGGATCGTGCAGCGCGAAGAAGAGGTAGTCGTCCTCGTAGTCCGGGAACTCGAAGCGGCTGAAGAAGCGGGTCGTTGCGAGCGCGCCGTCGAGCGCGCGGCGCAGCGGCTCCGCCAAGGCGCGGATCGCGGAGCGCGGAGGCACCTTGTAAAAACCGCCGACGCGCAAGTTCACCGGATGCACGGAGCGGCCGCCGACCGCCTCCATGATCGCGTTTCCGATCTTCTTGACGCCGAGCGCCGCTTCGACGATGCCGGGGTGATGTTTGGCCATCTCGAAGGCGTCCTGATAGCCTAGGAAGTCGGGCGCGTGCAGCATGTGCGTGTGCAACACGTGGCTCTGCACCCATTCGCCGCAATATGCGAGCCTGCGCAGCGCGCGCAGCTCGCCGTCGACGGCGGCCCCGAACGCGTCCTCGAGCGCGAGGCTCGCGCCGAGATTGTAGGCGATCGGGCAGATGCCGCAGATGCGTGAGGCGATGTCGGGGACGTCATCGTACGGACGGCCGCGCAACAGCGCTTCGAAGTAGCGAGGCGGCTCGAAGATGCGGAACGAGAGCTCCGTCACCGTTCCGTCCTTGATCTGGATGTTCAGCGCGCCCTCGCCTTCCACGCGGGCCAGGGCGTCGACCCGAATCGTGCGCGTCCGCCGTTGTTTGCCGGTCACTTACGTTCGCTCTCCCGCTCGTGGATGTCGCCTTGCCGGCGGAAGCTCTCGGCGTTCGCGTTGAACGAGCGATACATTCCGGCGAGTTCGCGGGCGCCGGCGCCGGCTCGACCGGCCAGCAGGCTGAGGCTCGCCGTGTTGGGCGTTTCCTGCGGGCCGAAGCAGCCGTAGCATCCGCGCGCGGTGCGCGGGCAGAGCGCGCCGCAGCCCGCGTGCGTGACCGGGCCCATGCACGGCGTGCCGTGCGCTACCATCACGCAGATCGTTCCGGCGAGTTTGCACTCGACGCACACGCTGTGCGCGGGGACCTGCGGCTTGCGTCCGGCGAGGTACGCGCCGAGGACTCCCAACAGCTGGCGCTTGTCGATCGGGCAGCCGCGCAACTCCAGATCGACCGGCACGTGATCTTTGATCGCCGTCGAGGTGCCGAGCACGTCCAGATAATCCGGGCGAGCGTAGACCGCGCCGGCGAGCTCCGCGTGATCGCGGAAGTTGCGCAGAGCCTGGATGCCGCCCGCCGTCGCGCACGCGCCGATCGCGATCAAGAGCTTGGATTCTCTGCGGACGTGCTGGATGCGCTCCAGATCGTGCGACGTCGCGATCGAGCCTTCGACGAGGGAGACGTCGTACGGCCCGCGAGCCTGCGCCCGCGTCGCCTCGAGGAAATACGCGATGTCGAAGGCGCCCGCGACCGCGAGCAGTTCGTCCTCGCAATCCAGCAGGCTGAGCTGGCACCCGTCGCACGACGAAAACTTCCAGACCGCGAGCGTGGGCTTTCCTGTCCTGCGAGCCATCAGAACTCCCGCAGGGAAAAGATGCGCTCGATCCGATCGAAGCGATAGACCGGGCCTTCCTTGCACATGAACGTCGGGCCGAATTGGCAGTGCCCGCAGAAGCCGACACCGCACTTCATGCTCCGCTCGAGCGTCACGTAGATCCGGTCCGGTGAGACGCCCGCTTCCGCCAGCGTCATGACGGCTGGGCGCGTCATCGCCTCCGAACGGCAGACGAACGCGATCGTCTTAGGCCCGTGAAACCGGGAGGCCTTGATCGCGGCCGCGACGCTCCCGACGCGCCCGCGATATCCGCTCGGCGCGGTGTGCACCGTCACGTGGACCTCCATGTCGAAGCGGCCGCGCCACTCTTGCAGTTCCTTCTCGTAGAGAATGTCGTCGACGCCGCGCGAGCCGTAGCAGATCACGAGCTTGCCGAAGTGCTCGCGCCGGTGCAACACTTCGTAGATCAGCGCGCGCAGCGGCGCGAGGCCGATCGTCCCCGTGACGAAGACGACGTCGTGCCCGTACGCAGCCTCGATCGGCCAGCCCGTCCCGAACGGCCCGCGCACGCCGATCGTCGCGCCGGCCGCCAGCTTCTGCATGGGCTCCGTGACCGAGCCGACCGCGCGGATCGTGTGTACCAGTACCGAGGGCTCGCGGGAGTCGCCGCTGATGCTGATCGCGACCTCGCCGTACCCCGGCAGGTAGAGCATGTTGAACTGGCCCGGCTGAAAATGGAACGTCCCATGATCGAGCGGCCGCAGGCGCCAGCTGAACGCGTCGGCGGTCTCACGCTTGACGCGCTCGATCCGAAACGGGCGCGGCAGCATCGGGTCGCGTTGCCCGCGTAGAGCGGCCGCTCCGATCATGCGCGCTCCGTGACGGACTCGACCAGCCGCTCTCGAGCGCTGGAGAGCCGATGGGCCATGACGGGGATGAAGCGCCGCACGATCTCGTAGCCGAATGCGGGCTCGGCGTTGCATCGCGCCCGCAGCGCGGGAGCGTTGACGCCGATCAGCGACGTGGGCTCGACCGCGCGCGCATCGAAGTTCCAGCGGAACGGCGCGACCAGCCACGACCAGCCGACGACGTCGTCGTTCTCGACGTGCTCGACGACGATCGGATCGCGGCCCGGCGCGTAGAGTTCGATCGCAACGCGACCGTGCGTGACGAGATAGAAGCGATTCGCCGTCTCTCCATGGCGGAAGATCAACTCGCCGGCGTTGACTTCGTAATCCGTCGCGAGGTCGGCGACGATCCGGGCGTACGGTTCCGAAAGTCCGGCGAAGAAGCCCTTGCCTTCGAAGAGCTCGGCGATGCTCGTTTTAATTCTCATGAATGTTCTCCGTCCGTCGGCGGCCCGGCGGCTGCGATCGCGGTGACTTCCTCTATGATGTCGATCCCCGCCGGGCACCAAGCGATACATCGCCCGCACCCGGTGCAGCCGCTCGTGCCGAATTGATCGTGCCAATGAGCGAGCTTGTGCGTGAGCCATTGGCGGTAGCGTGAGGCCGTTTCGCGCCTCACGCTGCCGCCGTGAATGTAACTATGGTCGAGGGTGAAGCAGTCTGTCCCAACGGCGGCTTCGCTCGAAGTGCGTTCCATCGAGTTCGGTCACGTCCTCGATCGTGCTGCAAAAACAGGTCGGGCAGACGAGCGTGCAATTCGTGCAGTCCAGGCATCGCTTGGCCACCTCGGCCCAGCGCGGATGCTCGAGGCGCTCTTTGAGAACCGGCTCGGCGTAGGCGGGCATCGCCCGCACCTGGCTTGCCGCGGCGCGCGCGACGGCGGCTCCCGCGGCCTGGAGATCGGCGAACGAAGCGTCACGCCGCGGCAGGCTCGCCAGGATCTCGGCCCCCCGTTCGCTGCCGGCCTCGACGACGAAATCGTGACGCTCCGCGTCGCAGAGCTCGGTCAACGCCAGATCGAAGCCGGGGCCCGCGCTCGGTCCGGTCCCCATCGAGACGCAGAAGCACGTCGCGGCGGCACGCCCGCAGTTGACCGCGACGATGAACGACGCCTCGCGCCGCGCCGCGTATCCCGGGTCGACGTAGGGGCCTTCGAGGAAGACGCGGTCCTGGATGAGGATCGCGGCCAGTTCGCACCCGCGCACGCCGATCAGCGCCGTCGGCTCCGCCGGTGGGCTGGCGGGCTCGATCGTGAAGCCGGCGCCGTCGCGTTCGCCGCCCCACAGCGTCTCGCGCGGCGGAAAGAAGACGCGTTTCCAGCCTTGGGGCCCGACGGTGTGCGCGAATACCGCTCGATCCGGCCCGCGAACGAGCCGATAGCGGCCGGCCTCCTGTTCGTCGATCCAGCCGGCCGGCAACTGATCCCCGGATTCGAGCGGGCCGTAGACGATCGCCCCGTCGCGAACCTGCGGGCCCAAGACGCGGTAGCCGCCGGCGGCGAGCGCCGCGATCAGCGCATCGAGCCCCGCGCGATCGATCAGTTCGGGCGTGCCGAACGCGGAATTCTGGCCGGCTTTCACTTTCATACCATAGACGACGTGCATCGCTCCGTCACGCGCAAACGTCGTGCGACCGAGCCCTGCCGGCGCGGGTTATGGGCGATACGATGGGCATCAAGGCGCAGTTTCCCCACGAGCAGGCGGAAGGCCGCTTCCTCCGCCAACCCGATGCCTTCCGCGGCTGGGTCTCCGCCGACGGCAGCTCGGGCCTGGCGGCAGAGGCCGGCCGGTATCATCTCTACGTGTCGCTCGCGTGCCCCTGGGCGCACCGCACGATCATCGTGCGGATGCTGGCGGGGCTCGAGGACGCGATCGGCATGACGGTCGTCGACCCCATCCGGGACGAGCGCGGCTGGGCCTTTCGCGTTGGCCCGGGCTTCTCGGAAGATCCGGTCAACGGGTTTCGCTTCCTGAGCGAAGCCTACGCCGCGACCGACCCGCATTTCCACGGACGCGTGACGGTCCCGGTGCTCTGGGACACGCGCGAGAAGCGGATCGCGAGCAACTCCGACGACGACATCATGCGCATGTTCGAAACGGAGTTCGGGGCGTTTGCCCGGCACCGGCTCGACCTCTATCCGGAAGGTCTGCGCGCCGAGATCGACGAGTTGAACGAGCGCATTTTCGAAACGCTCAACGACGGCGTCTATCGGGCCGGCTTTGCCACGACGCAGCAGGCCTACGAGGAGGCCGCCTATCGCGTTTTCGCGATGCTCGACGAGCTAGAACTGCGGCTGGCCGGGCGCCGCTATCTCTTCGGCTCCGAGCCGCTCGAGACCGATTGGAGACTTTTCGTGACGCTCGTGCGTTTCGATGTCGTGTACAACGGGCATTTCAAGTGCAATCTCCGGCGCATCGCGGACTATGAGAACGTGTTCGGATACCTGCGCGACCTCTACCAAGTTCGCGGCGTCGCCGCCACGGTGAACTTCGATCACATCAAGCGGCACTACTACTACACGCATGACGACATCAACCCCACGCGCATCGTCCCGATCGGTCCCGCGCAGGATCTCACCGTTCCGCACGGCCGCGAGCGCCTCGGTTGAGTTCGCCCCGGGGTCCCGCGGCCCGGAAAACGAAAATGCCTACAGCCCGGACGCCGGCGCGCGTTCGACCCGTCGAAAGAGGAGTGTTTCGGAAGCTATGATCCGTAGAATCGCCACCATCGTCGCCTCGGCAATGCTCGCGTTCGCACCGCTCGCGGTCTCGGCGCAGATCATCCCGGGGACTCAGCTCAGCGGAACGATCGATCAAGACATCAATTCCAGCTCCGCCCAAGTCGGGGACGGCTTCACGATCTCCAACGTTCATTCGCAAAACAACCACATCGTCGGAGCGAAGATCTACGGCCACGTCGCGAACGTCGTTCGCGCGGGGCAGGGCCGCTCGGCGCAAATCCAGCTGGCCTACGATAAGGTCTACCTGCAATCGGGGAACGTGTACCGGCTCTCCGGCGCCAACACGGTCAGCGTTCAGGCGAATACGAAGAACAACACGCTCAAGGAAGTCGGCGGCGCCGTGGGCGGCATGATCGTCGGGAACATTCTCGGCAAGATGGTTGGCACGAACCTCGGTGGGCTCGCGGGAGCCGGCGGCGGCTATATGCTCGCGAAGAACAACCGCGCCAACGTGACCGTTCCGAAGAATTCCGTCGTGGTCGTCGAGGTCAATCGGTCGCTGCGGCAGAGCCGCTGACCCGCGCGCTCACGCGCGAGCGGAGAAATACGCGAGCATCTCCGTGCTCGCATCCGGGCCCGCGGGGTAGGTGAAGGAGCCCTGTGGGCTCCCGCCGCTCCAGGCGTGATCCATATCGGAGACCGTCACGACCCGGATGCGAACGCGGCCCTCGGCATCTCGCAAGAACGTCGTTTCCGCTCGCCCGTCGCTCGCCGGCTCGCGCTCTTGGCGCGAGCCGGCGAGCCCGAGCAGCACTGCGAACTGGCCGGCGAGCGTCGCCGCGTTCGACGGCGCGACGGTCGCATCGTTCGTTCCGGCCCAAATCGAGACGCGCATCCGCCGGTAGGCAGCGGGCGGAAGCGGCGGGGCGTCGCCCGCCGCGCTCCGCGCATTCGCGGCACGGTCGGCGTCGGTCCGGTTTCCCGCCATCGCGGCCAGCGCCGTGAGTAGATTGTCGCTCGAGTGCAGCGCGACGCCGGCCATGATGCCGACCCCCGAGAACACGTCGGGCGCTTGTTCGCCGAGGATCGCCGCCATCGAGCCGCCCGCTGAGAGGCCCACGACGTAGATGCGCTCGCGATCGATGGGATACGTCCGCGCGAGCGTTTCGACGAGCCGCAGAATGCGTGCCGGCTCGCCGCCGCGCCGCCGCTGGTTTTTGCGATCGAACCAGTTCCAGCAGCGCGAGCCGTTCGCGCGTTGCGTCTGTTCGGGATAGACGACGACGGCGCCGTAGCGCGCGCCGATCTCATCGAAGCGGGTCCCCACGGCGAAATCGGCCGGCGTTTGTAGACAGCCGTGAAGCGCGACGAGCAGCGGGGCCGCTGCGCCGCGCCGCAGATCGTCCGGCAGAAAGAGCCGGTGAGGCATCGGTTTCTTGAGCGCGCGCGGCCGCTCGGTCTTCGGTCTCCCCAGGCGTGCAACGCGCGAGATGAAGCGACGCATGCGTCAACGTTCTGCGCGCGCCGCGCCGAAACCGCGCGCGAAGAGAACAGAGGCCGCGCTGGGCGCGTAGCCAAGAACGCTTGCTGCGATGGCTAGTGCGAACGATGAGCCCGGCGCGCTGCGGACGAATGCGCTCTACGCGATGGCCCTGGTCATCGGCCTCGCGGCCGCCGGGATCTCGATCGGCGTGCTGCAGGGATGGCCCTGGCTGTACGACGCGCACGCGTATTGGGCGGTGCGCATCGAGGATCCGTACGTCCGCTCCACCTTCGGGACGCTCGACGCATTCTTGTATTCGCCGGCGTTCGCGCAGGCGTTCTCGCCGCTGGCGCATCTGCCGTGGGCGGCGTTCACCGCGCTGTACGCGGGCGCGATGCTCGCCACGACGGTCTGGCTTGCTGGCCCCGTGCGCGGACGCTGGCTGGTCCCGTTCGCGCTCTTCGCCGTTCCGGAGTTCGTTGCCGGAAACATCCATATTTTTCTCGCGGCCGCGCTCGTGCTCGGGATGCGCTATCCGGCCGCGTGGTCGTTCGTTTTGCTGACGAAGGTGCTGCCCGGCGTGGGCCTCGTGTGGTTCGCGGTGCGGCGAGAATGGCGCTTCCTCGGTGCGGCGCTGGCGATCGCGGGCGGGATCGCGGCCCTATCGTTCGCGGTCGCGCCGCAGCTCTGGCCGGCCTGGTTTGCCGTCCTGCGCGGCAGCGATCCGATGCCCGGCGTCACGGCCTATCAGCCCGCGTGGTGGCTGCGCTTGCCGGTCGCCCTCGCGCTCGTCGTCTGGGGCGCGCGCTCCGATCGCCCCTGGACCATCGCGCTGGCGGCCTTGGTGGCGCTGCCCACGTTCTGGACCTCCTCGATCGCGACGCTGCTGGCGGTGCCGCGGCTCGAGGCGGAGGGTCGGCCGGGGCGCGCGGGAACAGTCACTCCCTGGGAGGCCCGGATTTGACCGAAGTCTTGATCGTTCTTGGATTTTTCTTCGTTCCTCTGATCGCCGTCGTGCTGGTCCAGATGTTCCTCAACGCGAGCAGGAAGAACCGCACGCGCGATTAGCGCCATGCGCCTGCCCACGCTTTTCGGCACGTTTCGCGGCTATAGCGCGGCCTCGGTAAGCGGCGATCTGATCGCCGGCATCATGTTGGCGGCGATCGCGATTCCGGAACAGCTCGCGACGGCGAAACTTGCCGGCTTCCCGGTCGAAGCGGGATTGTACGCGTTCGCCGCGGGAACGCTCGTGTTCGCGCTCGTGGGCACGAATCGATACGTTTCGGTCGGCGCCGATTCCACGATCGCGCCGATCTTCGCGGCCTCGCTCGCCGGGCTGGCGGCGTTCGGCGGGGCCGCGTATCACGGCCTTGCCGCCGCGCTCGCGCTCTTCGTCGGGGCCATCTTGATCGCGGTCGGCATCGCTCGCGCGGGTTGGGTTGCGGATCTGCTCTCCGTACCGGTCACGACGGGATTCTTGGCCGGGATCTCGGCCCACATCATCATCGGTCAACTGCCCTCGCTGCTCGGGATCGCAAGCCCGCAAGGTCCGTTGCTGCTTCGGCTCGCCGACATCGTTCAACACCTGAATCGCGCGAATCCGTACGCTTGCGCGCTTGGGGTCGCGGTCTTTGTGGTGACCGTTCTTTCCGCTCGCCTGAGCGAACGGATCCCGGGCGCGCTCCTGGGTTTGATCGGCTCCGGTATCGCGGTCGCGGCCTTCGATTTGCGCGCTCGCGGCGTCGCGGTGCTCGGCGCGCTGAACGTCGCGCCGCCCGCGCTCGGCCTCCCGCACGTGCAGACGATCGCGCAATTCGTGGCGCTCGCGCCGCTCGCGCTCGTCGTCGCGGCGGTCTGCGCGCTGCAAACCTCGGTGGTCGTGCGCGGCTTCCCCTCCGATCCCGGCGCCGTGGAAGACGTCGCGAGCGACTTCACGGCGATTGGCCTGGGCAGCGTGCTCGCGGGGTTCGGCGGAGTGTTCCCGGTCAACGCGAGCCCGCCGCGCACGGCCGTCGTGCAGGGCGCGGGCGGCCGCTCGCAATTGAGCGGCCTGATCGCCGTCGCCGCGATCGCGGCGCTCGTCGCGTTCTTTTCCGGGCCGGCCGGCTACGTTCCGCAGGCGGCGCTCGCAGGCGTGCTGATCTTCATCGGCTTGCGAATCTTCCGGCTGGGGGACATGCTGCGAATCTCGCGCTACAGCCCGCGAGAGATTCATCTCGTCATCAGCGGGGCGCTGCTCGTCATCCTCTTGCCGATTCAGACGGGCATGCTGCTCGCGATCATGCTCTCCTTGGCGCACGGCGTGACGCTGGTCATGTGGCCGCCGGCGACGCAACTCTTCCAGGTCCGCGGTTCGACCGTGTGGTGGACGCGCAACGGCGAGGCCGACGTCGTGGACGTACCGGGTATCTTGGTCTTCTCGCCGTCGGCGCCCGTGAATTTCACGAACGCGGCATACATTCGCGAAAAACTGCTCGCGCTCGTCGCGGCCGCGCGGACGCCGGTCAGATTGCTCGTGATCGAGGGCAGCGGCATGACCGACGTCGATTTCACGGGCTCGCAGGCCCTGCAGGCGACGATCGCCGAACTGCGCGGCCGCGGGATCGAGGTTGCCCTAGCGCGCCTGATCGGGCCGCACGCGCAGCAAGCCGCGGAGCGCTCGGGCCTGATCGCGGCGCTCGGTTCGGATCACGTGTTTCTTTCGGTGCAAGACGCGATCGTGGGTTTGAGGGGCGCTACGGCGACGTGACGTTCCAACTCGAGTTCGGTACCGTCAGCGAGAATTTGAGTGCGGGCGCAGCGCCGGCGGGATTGAAGCACGGGTTCGAGCTGCCCCCTTCGAACCCGAAGTACGACACGACGCCGCTCGGCAACGCCGGCTGCAGCGGGAGCCACGTTCCCAGGGCCGCGTCGTGGATCGCGATGCCGGACGCGGACGAGGGGGCGATGAGCGGGCAGGGACCGGGCGCCGCATACAACTCGGCGATCGACCAGCCGCCCCTCGTGAGGTTCGAGGGCGGCGCCCCCGACGCATTGGCGCTGATGATGAGATCGTAGCGCGCGGTCGAGTAGTTGTAGAGAACGGTGTACCAGGTGGAACTCGCCGCGGGGAGGACGTCGGGCGTGAACGTCTCGACGGCGTACGACGGTAGGCCGTCAAGTCCGATGCGCACGTAGTTCGACATGAATTTGGCGTCGATCGCGGTGTCGAACACGAACACCGGCGGGGACGCGCAGAAGTCGTACACGGTGAAGTGCGCGGTTTCCACCGTCGCCGTGCTCGTCTGCGAGCTGTTGTAAAACGTGCTGTCCTCCAGGCAATTCCCGTAGCCCAGGAAGCTCGTCGGGGCAAAGATGAATTCTTCGCCGCTCGCGCCGGAAGGGTACGGGAACGGCAGTTGACTGGCTTCATACGCGGTCTGCGTCGCGAAGAACGCGTTGAACGGGGGGCTTCCGCTCGCGGCGGCGCTCGGAGACGTGAAGATCCCCGCCCCTTCGTGATCGTTCGGCCCCGGTGTCGGGCCGGACGCCGCGCGGCGTTGACCGAAGCCGCGCGGCAAGGCTCGCACGGCCACGGAATATGAATTCACGAGCGGCGTGGTCCCGAGGTTGCTCAGCGCGAGCGAAGGGTCGAACGGCGTCGGCACCGGCGCCGAGGCGATGGTAACGTCCGCGGGCTGCGGCGTGTAGGTGCCGGCGAGCGGCGTCGCGGTCGTGGTGGGCGCCGGACTGGGCTTCGGCGTCGCGCTGACGGACGGCGCGGGGGTCGGGGAAGGCTTCGGCGTGGCGCCGCCCGGCGGCGTCGAAGTCGCGAGCGGCGTCGGCGTCGTGCTCGGTCTGGGGCTCGGGGACGTGCCGGGCTGGGGGCTCTGCCGCGGGGGCGTCGCCGTCGGCGCGCCCGCGCCGGCCAGCGGTGCGTTCGTGGGGAACTGCGCCGGCGACGTGCTCGACGGCCCGCCGCCGCATGCGCCGAGGCTCAGAGACGCGAGAAGAAGTATCCCGCTCGAGTAGGGCCACAGCGCCGTCATGGATGAGGGAGTTCCCCGGATGCCGAGCGCGACCCGGAGTCCTTAGTCCCGATTTCGCGGTGCCGGGTGCCGCGAGCGCCGTGCAGGGCCGCCGCGACGCCGGACGCGAAGCGATGCGCCGGATGGATCCGCTCTTCGGCGCCGTTGGGGCCATTTCGCTTGCGCTTGCAGGCGCCGCGCAAGCGGCGTCCGGGCCGCCGCTTGCGATCGCCCAGGCTCCGCCTGGGGTCGTCGCGGCTCCGCCCGCGCCGCGCGCGACAGCGTGCACCGTTGCGACTCCGAGTTCGTTCGTCGTCACATGGCCGCAGAAGATCGCGATTTCCCGGAAGTCGGCCGCGAATTTCGTACGGTACAACCAGGACGGCTACGGTTCGCTGCTGGTCGCCATCCAGTACGACGGCGGGGTCAGGACGATCGTAACGCCGACCAGCGATATCGATGCCGATCTGCGGGCCGTGCTTGGGGCTTTCGCGCGGAAATTCACGATCAGGCCGCGCATCGCGTGCGGCCTCCCGGCGGGTTTGTTTCTAGTGCAGTTCTCCGTGCCTGACGGTTTCATCCGGGCAACGCAAATCCACGCGAGCCGGCGCGCTCCGGCGCCGGCGGTCACACCCCCGCCTGCAGCGGAGCCGACGCCGGAGGCCGAGCCCACGCCGCCGCCATCGCCGGAGCCGGAGAACCTTCCCGCGGCCGTGCCGCGCTAGGGTCTGCCTGCTCCGAGAACGTGCGCGCGCCAGAGGTGCGCGTTCAAGAATGGCCAGATCGCTTCGCCGTCGACCCAGCTCCAGGGCGCGCCGCCGCGTTTGTGCGCGACGAAATCGCGCAGCGCGGGCCCGTCCCAGAGTTCGCTCTCGATGAAGCTCGGTGCGTTCACCATCTCCCAGAGCCAATCGCGCAGCGGACCGGCGAACCATTGCGGCAGCGGTGCGTTGAAGCCGATCTTTCCGCGGCGCGTTCGAACCGGCTCCGGCACGATGCCGCGCATCGCCTCGCGGACGATGCGCTTCGAATAGCCGCCGCCGATCTTGCTCTCGTCAGGAAGCGAGAACGCGTAGCGGACGACGCGCCAGTCCATGAACGCGTTGCGGATCTCGACCCCGTGAGCCATCGACGCTCGATCGAACATGCGCAGAATCGCCGGAAGTTTCGTCGCGTGAAACTCGCCGTACAGGAACGCGCCCAGCGGCGATAACCCGGCCGCGAGCGCTTCGGCTTGCGCGCGCCCGGGAACCTCGGAGCTCTCATAGTTGCGAAGCATCGATCCGCGCGCGTATTCCCGGTCGTGCTTCCCGGGGCGCAAACGGCGCCGCAAGCGACCGTAGATCTTTCGCGCGGGCGTGGAGAGGGCGCGCAGAGAGGCGTCGCCCTGGAGGGCCAGGCGCAATCGTCCGGTTTGACCGATCGGGCCGTTGCTCCCCGGAAGATGGTAGCGCGTTTCGATCAGGTCGGCGAAGCGCAGGGGCGAGCGCAACAGCCCTCCGCAGGTGGCCAGCGCGTGGTCCGTGTGGTGCAGGTAGCCGCCGAACAGTTCGTCGGCGCCGTCGCCGTTGAGCGCGACCGTGACCGCACTGCGGCGAAGCGCGCGATAGAGCGACCAGATCGGCGTCGTGTCGGTGAACCACAGCTCTTCGAGATCCCAAACGACGCGCTCGATCTCCGCGGCCGTGCCCGCCGCTTCGATGGGAACTTGGTCCAGCGGCACGCGGGCCGCCTGCGCGACGAGTTGCGCGTACTGCAGTTCGTCGAGCGGCGTGCCGGCGTAGGTCGCGGTGAACGCGCGCTTCCACTCGGGCGCGTAGCGTTGGAGCGCGTCGCTTTCGGGGGACTCGCCTTTGAGCGCGACGAGCGTGCACAAGACGGAGCTCGAATCGAGGCCGCCGCTGAGCGCGATGCCGATCGGGACGTCGCTGCGCAAACGGATGCGAGCCGCATCGAAGAGCAGCTCGCGGAACTCTTCGGCCTGGGCATCGAGCGTTTTCGCCGGCGCGACGAGATGGTCGAGCGTGTTCCACCAGCGATGGACGCTCACGCCGTCGGGCGATACGATCGCGCAATGTCCCGGCAGCAGGCGCATGACGCCGCGCAGGGCAGTCTCGTCGAACGCCTCGGCCGAGAGCGGATCGTCGAGTGCTCGCGCGAGCGCCGGCGTATGCTCGCTTGCCGCGAAGCCGTCGAGGGCGAGAAAGGCCTTCAGCTCCGATGCAAAGGCGAAGCGCCGCTCGTCGCGGGTGAAATACAGCGGCTTGACGCCGAAGCGGTCGCGCGAGATGAAGAGGCGCCGCTCGCGCACGTCCCAGAGCGCGAACGCCCACATTCCGTTGAAGCGAAATTGACAGGCCTCGCCCCAGCGATCGTACGCCGCGGAGATGATCTCGCTATCGGTCTGCGTTGCAAATCGATAGCCGGCCCCTTCGAGTTCCGTCCGCAGCTCGAGAAAATTGTAGATCTCGCCGTTGAACGTGGTCCAATAACGCCCGTCGAGCGAACGCATCGGTTGATGCCCGGCGGCGCTGGGATCGAGAATCGAAAGCCGCCGGTGACCGAGTGCGAGCGCGGCCGCCTCATCGATCAGGATCCCTTCGCCGTCGGGGCCGCGGTGCGCGAGCGAACGCGTGAAGCGCTCGATGGTCCGGGGCGGAACGGGATCGCCGTTCCGGTTCCAAACCCCGGTTATCCCACACATGCACGGAGGTCCAAACACGCACCTTCGTGAGCAACCCGGCCATTCGCGAATGATGCGTCCCGGCATGCCCACCCTTCGACGTAGTTGTCACCCCGAGCTCGTCGAAGGGCGCGCGAAGGCCGGCGGGGGCGCCGCCCGGGCCGGCCTTTTACGCGATCGGAACGTTGGATCTTCAGAGGAGCGAGACGCCCTTGCCGTTCGCCGTGGGCGGGGGAGTCGCGGCGTAGAAGTCGTTGCCCTTGTCGTCGACGATGACGAAGGCCGGGAAGTCGTCGACCTCGATGCGCCACACGGCTTCCATCCCGAGCTCCGGGAAGTCGAGCACTTCGACCTTGTGGATCGCCGTCGCCGCAAGCTGCGCCGCTGCGCCGCCGATCGTCCCCAGATAGAATCCGCCGTATTTCTTGCACGCGGCGGTGACGGCTGCGGATCGATTTCCCTTCGCCAGACTCACGAGGCTCGCGCCGCGCGACTGCAGCAGATCGGCGTACGAATCCATGCGGCCTGCGGTCGTCGGCCCGAAGGAGCCCGATGCATAACCTTCCGGCTTTTTCGCCGGGCCCGCGTAATAGATCGGGAACTGCTTCGCATATTCGGGGAGCGGCTCGCCGCGATCGACCATTTGCTGCCATTTGGCGTGGACGATGTCGCGCGCGACGATCATCGTGCCGCGCAACTTGACGCGCGTGCCGACGGGGCACTTCGTGAGCGCGGCGCGCACGGCGTCCATGCCCTCGTTCAGATCGATCTCGACCGGATGTCCGCTCAGCGCCGTCTCATCGATATCGGGAAGGAAGCGCGCGGGGTCCGTCTCGAGCTGCTCGAGCCAGACGCCCTCTTTGTCGATCTTCGCGAGCACCTGACGGTCGGCGCTACACGAGACGCCGAGGCCGATCGGACAGCTCGCGCCGTGCCGCGAAAGACGAATGACACGAACGTCGTGACAGAGATAGCGCCCGCCGAACTGCGCGCCGATCCCAAGCGTCCGCGTCATCGCCAAGACCTCTTGCTCGAACGCGACGTCGCGGAACGCGCGTCCCGTCGCATCGCCCGTGGTCGGCAGCCCGTCGAGATAGTGCGTGCTCGCGAGTTTGACCGTCTTCATCGTGGCCTCGGCGGACGTTCCGCCGATGACGATCGCAAGATGATACGGCGGGCAAGCCGCGGTCCCGAGCGATCCGATCTTCTCTTTGAGGAACGGGAGCAGCTTCGCGGGCGTGAGCGTCGCCTTCGTTTCTTGATACAGGAACGACTTGTTCGCCGAACCTCCGCCCTTCGCAACGAACAAGAATTCGTAGCCGGTCCCGGGGACCGCTTCGATCTCGATCTGCGCCGGAAGATTGTCCTTGGTCGGGACCTCGTCGTAGAGATTGAGCGGGGCCATCTGGCTGTAGCGTAGATTCGCTTCCTGGTAGGCCTCGCGAACGCCCGCGCTCAGATATTCCGTGTCGTCGACGCCGGTCCACGTTTGCTCGCCTTTGTGTCCGTGGATGATCGCCGTGCCCGTATCCTGGCAGGAGGGGAGAATGCGTCCCGCCGCGATGACGGCGTTCTTCAGAAGCTCGAGTGCGACGAAGCGATCGTTCGCCGATGCTTCCGTATCCTCGAGGATCGTGCGCAACTGCGCGAGATGCGAGCTGCGAAAGAGTTGCGCGATGTCCAAGAATGCTTCGCGCGCCAATTGCTGCAGCGCGCCCGGCTCGACGCGCAGGATCTCGTGACCGTTCCAGTTTTCGACGGAGACGCGATCGGAGATCTTGCGATACTCGACGGCCGTCTCGGCGATTTGAAAAGTGCTGCTCATAGGAAGAAGGCTTCACTACCGCCGGGGCGGCGACCTCGACGCGAAGCGGCAAATCGCGAAACTTTCCTGCGCCGCGGGGCAGGGGTGCGAGTTTTGTCGACGGCGAGCGCCGCTACGCCCGCCGCAAGCATCATGATTCCGCGCGGTCGCTCGTGAGCGTGCCGGTGAGCAGCTGATACACCATGACGAAATCGCCCTTGAAGCTATTGACCGGGTCCTCGAACGTCTTCGGTTGATTCCCCTCGAAGATCCAGTGCGAAGCGAACGCGGGCAAATAGCCGAGCGCCAGCGCCGGCACGATCCACTTGGGGCGGCCGGTCAGCAAGCCCGCGAATCCGACGGTGAGGCCGCTGAGCAGGCCGACGGCGTGGACGGCGCGCGTGCGGCGGTCCGAGTGCGCCGCCAAGTACTCGGGATAAAACTCTTCGAACGTCATAGAAACTCGAGATCTTTCGCTTGCGGGAGGTTGCCGTTCTCTTCTAGCCACGCAGGATTCCACAACCGCGAGCGGTAGCGGTCGCCGCCGTCGCAGAGAATCGTTGCGACGACGCTGCCCGCCGGAAGCGTCTTGGCATAGCGCGCCGCGCCCACGACGTTGAGCGCCGCGGAGCCGCCGACGTAGAGCCCTTCCTCGCGCAGCAGCCAATAGGCCATCTCGACCATCGCTTGATCGTCGACTTGCAGCGCGTCGTCGACCGGCGCGCCTTTGAAGTTCTCCGTGATGCGTTTGATGCCGATGCCTTCCGTATTGGAGTCGCCGTTCGTTTCGAGCACGCCGCGTTTGACGAAACTGTAGAGCGCCGAACCCAACGGATCGCACAACACCACGCGCAATTTCGGATTGCGCTCCTTGAGAAAGCCGCCCGTTCCGGCAAGCGTCCCTCCGGTGCCGCATGCGGCGGTGAACGCCGTCAACTCGTTGCCGAACGCGGACCACAGCTCGGGGCCAGTCGTCGCGTAGTGAAAGCGTCTGTTCGCCGTATTGTTGAACTGATCGGCCCAGACGGCGCCGGGCAGCTCCTCGGCGATGCGCCGCGCGACGTGATAGTAGTTGGCGTCGTTCGTGAACGCAACCGCCTCGACGATGCGCACGTCCGCGCCGATCGTCCGCAGCAGCGCGATCTTTTCGGGTGATTGATCGTCGGGCACGCAAATGATCGCGCGATACCCGCGTTCGTTGGCGATGAGCGTCAGCGCGATGCCGGTGTTCCCCGCGGTTCCCTCGACGATGGTTCCGCCCGGACGCAGCACGCCGCGCGCTTCGGCATCGTCGATGATGCCCTTCGCCGCGCGATCCTTGACCGAACCGCCGGGGTTGAGAAACTCCGCTTTCCCGACGATCGTGCGACCGAGCGCTGCGCTCAGTTTCGGCAGGACGATGTGCGGCGTGCCGCCGACCGTGCCGCTGAACCCGCTGCGTGCGCCGCTCGCGCCGGCTGAAACGATGCTCATCAGCGCGTTAGACGCTCGATCTCGCCGATCTGCGTCCGGTCGCCCGCGTCATCGCTCGCGGGCGTTGCCAGGAACGCGTCGAGGATCTCGACGCCGACGGCCGGCGAGGTCGCCCGCAGGCTGAGCGCGAGAACGTTCGCATCGTTCCAGCGCCGCGCGCCGGCCGCCGTGGCGGCGTCGGCACAGAGCGCGGCGCGGACGCCGCGCACCTTATTGGCGGCGATCGAGATCCCGGTGCCGGTCCAGCAGCAGACGATGCCGACGTCGGCGCGCCCCGCGGCGACCGCTTCGCCGACCGCGCGGCCGGTCTCGGCCCACGCCGCCGGGCCGCCCGCGATCGCTCCGTACCGTTCGATTCGGGCCCCGCCCCGATCGAGCGCCTCGACGAGCGCGTCGATCAGCGGTCCGCCGTCGTCGGCGCCGATCGCGACGCGGACGCCGGTCGGCGCAACACTCGGCTCGTGCATGCTCGATTCAATGCGTCGCGGCCTCGGCCGGTCCTGCGCTGCGTTCAGGCGGTGATGCGATCGTCGACAAACCGAATCACGGCGTTGCCGGTCGCCGCGACGTCGCGCACCGCCGGACCCGCCGGAGTCTCGCACGTTTCGACCCCGGCCGCGCGCAACAGGTCGCGGACCGGCGCGAGCGCGCGGACGGCAATGTCGATGGCGACGGCCGCGGGCTCGCCCGGCTCGAGCGACGGGCGGGGCGTATCGGCGAAGTTTGCCGCCCATCGATCCGCTCGCACGACCCGGAACGATCCTTGTCCGGTCGCGATCGTCCAGCCCGCCGGCTCGGCGCTGACGGGGCCGAACATCGCGCTCAGGCGGCGCAGCAGCGGCTCCGGGTCGTCGGCCAGATAGGTGACCGCGGCGACGGCGCGCGCGCCGTTGGCGTGCTGCATCCACTGCGGCACCCACAGCAATTCCGGCTTGTGCTGCTGCGCCAAGAAATGCGAGCCGCGCGGCAGCTCGGGATCGTAGAGGATCTCGAGCGAGACGACGGCCTCGTCCCAATCGCGGCCCGGTGGTTTCACGCGGCGGCGAAATCCGATATGGCCTTGCGAGACGATTCCGCGCGCGAGCATCGCGGCCGCGTCGGCGCGCGAATCGCGGCTGTGCAAGGCGACGAGCGCGATGCCCTCGCGCTCCGCAAGCGCGTCGCGCATGTGACGGCCGAAGCGAAACTCACCGGCCGCGAGCTCGTCGATCAGCGTCTCGTCGTAGACGCCCATCAGCTCCAGCGCGGAGCGCTCCACGACGGCGAGGCTCGTGCTCGTGCCCCACGGGTGCAGCCCGACCGGCGTCAGCGTGAAGCCGAGCCGCGCAAAGACGGCTCGCGCCGCTTCGATGTCGCGCACGAGCAGCAAGGGGTGATCGATGCCGGGCACGCCTTCATTCACCGACGTAGCCGAACGCGACGCTCGGCGCGGCCGCCGTTTCGACCCAGACGCTCTTGGTCCGCGTGTAGGCCGCGAGTGCTTCCCGTCCGGAGGAGCGGCCGAAGCCGGAACGGCCGAAGCCGCCGAAAGGCGAGGCGACGTTGATCGTCTTGTACCCATTGATCCAGAACGTGCCGGCCGCAACGGCGGCCGCGATGCGGTGCGCGCGCCCGACATCGTTCGTCCACACCGCGCCGGCGAGCCCGTAGGGCGTGGCGTTGGCCGCTTCGATCGCCTCCTCTTCGGTGTCGAAACCGAGCACGGCGAGGACGGGGCCGAAGACTTCCTCGAGCGCGATCTCGGCGTCCGGCGCCACGCCGTCGAGGATCGTCGGGGCGTAGAAGTAGCCGCCGGTCTTCCGCAAGGCCTCGGGGCAGTCGCCCCCGGAGGCGACCCGCGCGCCGCCGGCAGCCGCGGCCTCGACCATGCCGCGGATCTTGTCGAGTTGGCGGCGGTTGTTGATCGGGCCGATCTGCGTCGCCGGGTCGGAGGGAAGGCCGAACGGAATGCGGCCCGCGGCGCGCGCCAGGCGCTCGACGAATTCCGCCTGGATCGAGCGCTGCACCAGCAAGCGTGAGCCCGCGACGCAGCTCTGGCCGGCGCCTCCGAAGATCGCGGCTTGCGCGCCGGCGAGCGCCCGCTCGAGGTCGGCATCGGCGAACACGATGTTCGCGGATTTGCCGCCCAACTCGAGCACGCTCGGCACGATGTTGCGCGCGGCCGCCGCGGCGATGCGCGCGCCGGCCTCGGCGGAGCCCACGAAGACGACGAGCCGCGTGTCGCGATGCTCGACGGCCGCCGCGCCGGTGCTCGGGCCGGCGCCGGCGAGGACCGACACGAGGCCGCGCGGCAGCCCTTCCGCCCGGTCGCACAGCGCGCCGAGCGCAAGCGAAGTCAGCGGCGTCAGTTCGGAGGGCTTGAGGACGACGGCGTTACCGGCGCACAGGGCGGGCGCGATCTGCCAGCCCGCCGTGAAGATCGGAGCGTTCCAGGGCGTGATCTGCACGACCGTGCCGAAAGGCTCGTGACGCGTGTAGTTCAGGTGGCCGGTCGGGACCGGAATGACCTCGCCGTGCAGTTTGTCGGCCCAGCCTGCGTAGTATTCGAACATCTCCGCGACGCGGGCGACCTCGCCGCGCGTATCGCGAATCGGCTTGCCGGCCGAGAGCATCTCGAGTTCGGCCAGCGTCTCCGCGTAGCTGCGAACGAGCCGCGCGACATCCCACAGCGCGCGGCCGCGCGCGGCGGCAGGCAATGCCGACCAGCGGGGTTGCGCCGCGCGTGCGGCCGCCATCGCTTGCTCGACGGCCGGCGCGCCGGCATCGGCATACGTGAGGATCGTGCGACCGTCGGCGGGATTGACGAGGGCGAGCTCTTCGCCGCTCCCGGGCACGATCTCGCCCGCGATGAAGCTTCCGGCGTCGCCGCCGGGGAGCACCTGGCGCAACAACTCCGCGACGCGTTCTCGCGCGGCGCTTCGGGCGGCCGGCTTGCTCTCAGGCACGCGACGTCTCCGGCGGGCGATAGTCCGCCATGCGGGTGAAATCGTCGGAGTCTTCGATGCGCTCGCGCGTCGACTCCCAAATGCGGGCGACGTGTGCGCTGAGCGGCAGGTCGGAACCGGTCGACGCCGCCAGTTCGAGTGCGAGCCGAACGTCCTTGCGCATGAGCCCCGCGGCGAATCCGCTGTCGAACGTGCCCGGCAGGATCCAGCGTGGGAACATCACTTCGCTGACCGCGCTGCGGCCGGTCGCCGCGTTCACGACCTTCAACGCGTCCTCGGCCCCGAGCCCGGCGGCCTCGGAGAGGCGCATCGCTTCGCCCGTCGTGATGAGGTGCGCCGCCACGAGCAAGTTGTTCACGAGCTTGGCGATGTTGCCGGCCCCCGGTGGGCCGACGTGCAGCACCGTGGAAGCGAGCGCGTCGAGGACGGGCCTCGCGAGTTCGACGTCCGCCGCCTCGCCGCCGACCATCATGGTCAGCGTCCCGGCGGCCGCGCCGGAAGGGCCGCCGCTCACGGGCGCATCGAGCAACGCGTGTCCGGCGAGCGAGAGCCGCGCCGCGAGCCGGCGCGTCGTCCCCGGGTCGGACGTGGACGTGTCGATCGCCACGACCTTACGGTCGCGGCGTTCCAAGAGCCCCCCGGGCGCGGTCACGACCGCTTCGACGTCGCGGGCGTATGGAAGCGAGAAGACCACGGCGCCGGTTCCGTGCAGAACCTCGGCGAGTTTGCTGCGGAAGTGCACGCCGGCGTGCTCGGCTGCGCTACGGCGCCCCGCCGCGATGTCGTAGCCCAGGACGGTGAACCCGGCACGCGCGAGCGTCGCGGCCATGCCCAGTCCCATGTTGCCGAGGCCGACGACTCCGACCGTTCCGATCTCCGTCACGACCCCGCCCCTGCGGCACCGCCGCCCGTGTTCACGCCGTTGACCCCGCACTAGCCTTCATGTTCGTACGTGCGATTGCCGAGGAAATCGCCCGGCACCTGTTCGCCGTTGCCGAACGCTGCTCAGTTCAGGGCGAGTCGTAGAGCGCGAGAATATCGGCGGTCCAGCGCTCTAAGCTGAAGTGCCGGATCACGCGCTCTCTCCCGCTCGTGCTGGTATGGCCGATGATGCGGCGCAGTGCGGCGGCCATCGCAGCGCCCTCGCGCACGGGGAAGATCGCGACCTGATCGGAGTCGCCGCAAATCTCGCGGACCACGGGGATATCCGTCGCCGCGATCGGCAGCCCGCATGCGAGCGCCTCGGCGATCACGAACCCGAACGCTTCGTTGTCGCTCGCGAAAGCTAAAACGTCGGCAGCCCAATACAGTTCTCGCGCTTCGGCAACTCGCTCGAGCGAGATGACGCGCGGCGGTCCCCCGAAGAGATCGCGGTCCGCTTGCGTGCCGCCGACCACGAGCAAACTCAGCTCCGGCAGTTCTTTCAACGCGAGGCGGAGCGTGGCTCCTCCCTTGTACGGCACGCGCTCGAAGAAGAGCACGACGCGGTCGTCTTCCGCGATGCCGAATGACCGGCGTGCGGCCGCGCGCTCGGCGGGAGTCGGCGGCCTGAAGCGCTCGGTATCGATCCCGTTCTGCACGACGCGAACCCAGCGTGGAGGCGCCGAGAATGCGATGCACTCGTCCGCGATCGCTTTCGAGACCGCGACGAGCCGTTCGACGCGTGCTCCGAAGACCCGATATTTCAGGATCGCTTTTGCGCGCGCGTCCACCGATTGATTCTGCCGGTGCGAGCGGGCATGCCAGAAGATGCGCGCTCTCGAAGGCGCCTGCAGGACCGAAATGTCGAAGAGATTGTGATGTGAATGAACGAGCGACGGTGAAATGCGCCGCAGCTCATCCGTCAGCTCCTTGTGGCTGCGTACGAAGCGGACTTCCGCGCCGGCTTGCTCGAGGTCCGTACCCCAGATGGCTCCCGGAATGTCGCGCGCCAGCACGACGAAGCGATCGCCGCGGCGCGTTGCCGCTTTTGCGAGCGAGGCGATCGCCGGGATGAAGCTGCCGCCCGTCGTTCCGCCGTAGTCTATCGCTTGGCAGATCGTTCGAGTCACGGCCGCTTCTCCGCATCACGTTTGATTCGGCGGTTGAAACGTCGTCCGATATCGGAAGCGGTCGTGGCGGCCCCCCATCAATGCATCGAGAATGCACCAGAAATCCCAACGAAGGGTCTCGCAGAGCGTACGGCTTCGCTCGCTCGAATCGCTCGCACCTCCCCCGCCGGCTGAGGATTTCCGGCTTGAACCGATGAGCATTTCGGCCTAGTGGGGCCGCCGGAACGCTCGCGTGACGACGTCTAGACGAGCGCTACACGAGCGCTACACGTAATCGCGGAGCGTCAGCACGATCGACCGAGGGGCGGGCGCTCCCTTGCTCTGCACCTGCACTTGGAGCGTCGTTCCGCTCGCGCGCCGGAACGCTTCGCGCACGCCCCTCAGCGTCAATTGCGCGACCGGTGTGCCGTCGATGCCCACGATCGCGTCGCCCTTGACGACCCCCGCTTCCGCGGCCGGCGTCCCGGGACGCACGTCCGCGACGACGACGCCGTCTCGCGCGATCAAGAACATTCCGGAGCGTTCGTATTCGTCGGGCACGGCGAAGGAGCCGTTCGGTTCGAGGCTCATCGTTTGGCGCGGGTAGTCGTAGGTGACGGTGAAGCGTTTGAGCACGGCGCCGCCGATGTTCGCGGCGACGCCGGGGACCGCAAACGCGCCCGAGCTAGCACCGCTGAAGCCGGCGACGAGGTTCTTCAGTTCGAAGCCGCCGATCTTGAGGGAAGGCAGACGTCCGAGCCGTCCCATGTCGCCGCCGCCGACGCCGAACCCGTTGAGCCCGGCCGCGGTGGCATCCGCCGAAACGACCGCCGGGTTCCGCGCGATGAACGGGGCGAACAGGTCGAGCGAGGAACGGCTGCCGGAGTCGATCGTGCACTGCGCGGCGATGCCGTCGATCGCGCACGGCACTTCGGGTTGCGTGCCGTCGAAGACGAACGGAACGCCGGCGCCCGCGGCTGCGGCGCCTGGAAGCTTGAAGGTCACGCGGCTGTGCTCGTAATCGAACACGGTAACGAAACGCGCCAAGACCTCCGCGCCGATCAATCCGTCGACCGGGACTCCGCTCGCCATGCCGAAGCCCGCGCGAATCGGCAGGACGGCGAAGAGCTGATTGCGCAACTCGGCGTTGCCGACGCGCAGCGAGGCGATCGGCGCAAACGCGAACGTCTCGGTCGAGGCTCCGACGCCGCCGCCTTGCGCGCTCCCCGCGGAAGCGGCGCCGATCTCTCGAGCGACGGCCGGGTCGATGACGTTCTGCCCGCCCGTATCGAAGATGAAACGATACGGGCCTTTCCCATCGAGCGTCACGTCGAGATAGACGTGGTTGTCGATCAACTCGAACGGCACGCTCGCTTCTCGTCCGCCTAGGATCGAGAAGTCGTGCACGTCCGTCGCCGGCTTGCGAACCTTCGCGGCGACGCCGGGCGGCGCGACGTCGACGCGCGTCAGCTGGATCTTCGCTTCGTTGCCCTGGCTCGACGTCTGATCGGAAGCGAACGGCAGTTGCACGCCCGCGACGGCACGGTAGTCGCCGAGCAGCGTCGTCGTCGTGATTGCCGCGGCCGTCTCGACGTAGCGGGCCGGGAGATGCGTCGCACGATCGATCCAAACGTCGAACGGCACCGCGCTTCCGGGCGGGGTCACGTGCACGACGTCGTAGTTTCGTCCTCCCTGGGATTGCGGCGGCAACAGCGCGACGACTGCTCCGCCGTGCTTGGGCGTCCACAACGCGTACGACTGGCGAAAGGCCTCGTTCAGTCCGGCGGCGTGGCCTTGCTGGCTGCCGTCGACCCAGACGACGCCGGCGGGATCGCGCGTCCACGCCGACCGTCCGTCGAACCCTGTGTCTTGCGTGAAGGCGCCGAGCCGAAGGTAATCGGCGAACGCGCCGCCCGCGGCGAGATCGACGTACGCCTCCAACTTTGCCGGAAGACCGATCGCAAGTCCGCTTCCCGTCGCGCGGAGTGACGGAAGATGCTTGAGATTCTGCGCGCCGAGTGCACGCGAGGCCGCCCCGAGGACGGAGTCGACGCCCGGGGCCGAAGACTGTTGGGCACCCGCAACGGACGTCAGGGCGAGGATGGTTGCGGCGAGAACTGCAGGAGCGTAACGCATGCCCCCGGTACGACGGGCGGGCCCAGAATGTTTCAGCGCCTCAATAAAAAGGCCGAGGCGCCGAGGAGCGCGCGCGCCGCGTCGTGGCTGAGCGGCCGCGAGAGGTAGTATCCTTGCGCGTGCGTGCAGTGCAGGGCGCGCAACTCGGCCAGTTGCTGTTCGGTCTCGACGCCTTCGGCCGTGACCGCCTTGCCGAGCGTGCGCGCGAGCGCGATGATCGCTCGAACGATCTGCGGATTCGCGATACCGGCGCCGGTCCCACCGCTGACGAAGGACCGATCGATCTTCACCGTGTCGATCGGCAGCCGCTGGAGATAACTCAGCGATGAGTATCCCGTTCCGAAGTCGTCCAACTGCATCCTGACACCGAGCGAGCGGAGTTGCTCGAGCGTGATCTCGGTCGCCTCGGCGTAATCCAATAGCGTGCTCTCCGTGATCTCGAGGTTGAGATGCGCGGCGCGGAGGCCGCTGGCGGTGAGCGCGCGAGTGACGTGTCCGCTAAAGCGGTTCATATCGAACGCTTGGGTCGCGAGTTGGCGCGCGGAGACGTTGACGCTCACGCTGACCGGCACTCCGTTTTGCTCGAGATTTTGCCAGCCTTGCGCTTCGCGGCAGGCCTCGGCCAGGGCCCACTCGCCGAGCCGGACGATCAACCCGGTCTCTTCGGCCAGCGGGATGAAGACGCTCGGCGGGATCAAGCCGCGCTCGGCATGCTGCCAGCGCGCTAAGGCTTCGAAGCACGTGATGCGGCCCGTGTCGAGGTCCACGACAGGCTGGTAGGCGAGCCGCAGCTCCTGGTGCTCCAGCGCGCGCCGCAAGTCGGTTTCGAGATGCAGGCGCTCCATCGCCTGGATGTGGAGTTCATGCGCGAAGAACGCGTAGCGCCCACCCCCCGATTGTTTGGCGCGGTACATAGCGCTATCCGCATCGCGCAGCAGAGCGTCGGCATCCTGCCCCGGCCGGCTGAGCGCGATCCCGATGCTCGCCGTCGTGACGACGTCGTGGTCGCCCAGTCGAAAGGGTTCGACGAGCGCGGAAAGGACGCGCTCGGCAACGACGCAGGCGTCGCGCGCGCCCGTGACGTCGGCGAGCATGGGTTCGGCGCCGGAGTCGCGCACGCCGGGGATGTCTTCGAGCAGAATGGTGAACTCGTCGCCGCCCATGCGCGCGAGCGTGTCGTACGGCCGCAGGCAACTCATCAGCCGCGGGGCCAGCGCCGCCAGGAGCCGATCGCCGGCGCCGTGCCCCAAGCTGTCGTTGACGTTCTTGAAACGATCGACGTCGAGATAGAGCAGCGCGACCCGGCTCTCAGGATGGCGCTTCATGCGCCGAATCGCGTTTCCGAGCCGATCGGTGAAGAAGGCGCGGTTCGGCAAACCCGTCAGGGCGTCGTGATAAGCCGCATGCTGGAGAAGCTCGCCGGCGTGCTTACGCGCCGCGACCTCGAGCTCCAAGCGCTCGTTGGCCAAGCGCGAGCTCTCGGCGAGGGCCGCCTCGGCGGCGTCCTTTGCGTGGACCAGCGCCTTGATCTCCGTGATGTCGCGCGCGATCGCCGAAATGCCGAGCTTGCCTCCGGGTTCGCTCTTGACGGGGGAGAACGTCAGCGACACTTCGATGGCGGTGCCGTCCTTGCGTGTGCGCACCGTGTCGAGCGACGGTATGCGCTCGCCGCGCTTGAGCCGCTCGAGCATCCGCGCATCCTCGTCGCGGCGGCTCTCCGGGATCAGGACAACCGTGGAGCGCCCGACGATTTCATCGGCCGAATACCCGAAGAGGCGCTCCGCGGTGCCGTTCCAACTCGTGATGATGCCGTCGAGGGATTGGGTGACGATCGCGTCGTTCGAAGAGTCGACGATGGCGGCCAAGCGCGAGCGATCCTCGTGCGCGGCCTCCGCAGCTTCGAGTACTTGCCGCTGCATGCGTGAGTGCTCTACACGGAGCGCGCCATCGCGGAGTTCCCGTTCGACGACAGGCACCAGCCGCGCAAACTTGCCTTTGACCAAGAAGTCGTGCGCGCCGGCGCGAATGGCGTCCACCGCCGCCTCCTCGCCGACGACCCCCGAGACGATGACGAACGGGAGATCGAGCTTCCACGCCTTCATGAGCGCAAGCGCATTCGGTGCGCTGAAGCGCGGCATGCTGTAGTCGGAGATGATGATGTCCCAGGGCTGCCGCTCGAGTGCCGCCGACATCGCCTCCGGCGTGTCCACGCGCTCGTACGTGACGGTGAAACCTCCCCGCGTCAACTCTCGCACGACGAGGAGAGCGTCTTGTTCGACGTCCTCGACGATCAGCGCCCGCAGAGGCTTTTCCAAGAGTTACCCGGGTGCCACTTCGTTGAGAACGAGCCAGTAGAGCCCCAGCTGCCGTACGGCGGCGCTGAACTGGTCGAAGTCGACGGGCTTACGCACGTAGCTGTTCGCGCCGAGCGTGAATCCGCGCAAGAGGTCCTCGTCTTGAACCGATGAGGTCAGGATCACCACCGGCAGCAGCTTCGTTCGCTCGTCCGAGCGCAGCGCCCGCAAGACTTCGAGGCCATCGACCTTCGGCAGCTTGAGATCGAGGAAGACCACCTGGACCGTGGCGGCGGGGCGATTCGCGTGCGCCCCGCGGGCGAATAGGTAGTCCAGCGCCTCGACGCCGTCGCGCGCGACGACGATCGGATTGATGATGTTGCTCTTCTGAAGTGCGCGGATCATCAGGCTCTCATCGACCGGGTTATCCTCGACGAGCAAGATCACGCGCTCCGGTGCACCCGTTTCCAACCCTGCTACGTTCATGCGATCCGCTCCCGCTCACCTAAGGTGAAGAAAATCGTATGGGTACCGCAGCGAGTCGCTTTGCTTGATGTCGTTCTAGGACGAAACGAGCGCGCTAAGGAACACCACTCCCAGACTAGTTGCCGTCAAAATGGAGAGGCTAGTCCCGCACCGCCGGGATAGAGGCGTTCATCACGCCGGAGCGCCGGAGCGGCGGCCGCAAAGGCTTCGTAGGCGACGATGATCAGTGCGGTCCAGGTCGGGAGCTTGATGGCGATCAGTTCGAGCGTCGCGCGCAGCGTCAAGACGCTGACGCAGTTGATCTTCGCTTCCCACGCTGCTTCCGCGATCAGATTGCCATTGACGACCGCCGTGCACCCATGCTCGCTATAGACACCGAGCGCTTGCACCAACGCGAACGAATTGAGAATCGCGCCCCAAGGGACGGCGAGGAGCAGCAGCGCCGCATAGAGGGGCCGGCGTGAGGGCATGCGCGCCAAGAGCAGCAGCGTCGCCGGAAGAGCGACGGCCATTTGCGTATCGTGAATGAACGCGCCGCCGATGACGGCGAAAACCAAGGGCACTAGCGGAATGAATGCAGGGTCTTCGAAGGCGGCCGCGCAGCGTTGCGCGATCCGGATGCCGAGGACGAGCATGAGCGCGTATTGGCATTCCCCGATGCGCAGCGCGGCCTCGGCGGGCATGCCGAACCGGTACAGCAAGGCGCTCAGGCTATATTGCCCCATGAACGCAAGCTCGCTGTGAGCGTGCGCGGGGAGGACGGCCGTGAAGTATTCGATATTTGCCGGGATCCCCACCGCGACAATGGAGAGGCATGTCAGGAGCGCCGCGCAGGCGAGAAGCGTGCGCCGGGTTTGAGGGATCCACAGAAACATCGCTACGGCCGCGGGGAAGCCGAGATGCGGCTCGATCATCGCTGCCGCTATGCAGATCGCTGCAAGTTCCGGGCGGCCGCGTCGCAGCGCATAGGCGGCCATGCATACGGCGGCCGTCACGAACGCGATGAGCTGCCCCTCGGGTAGCCCTCTGATCCCCTCGGTCAATCCAAACGCCGGCACGATCCACAGGGGGCGCAGATCCGTCAGCTTCGCAACCAGGACGCACGTCACAACGACGGCCGCGAGGCTGAGCAAGAGCCAAGCGGCGCTCGCGGTGCCGAGCGGGACGTGCGTGAGCGGGCGCAGGAATGCGAAGACATAGCTCGGCAGGGGCGCCGGGATCGCGACGGCCGACGCTTCGCACGTGCGAAGCGGCTCGATGCGATAGGGGTCGGCCCCCGCGCCGGCGGCAGCCGCGGCGCAGTAGAATGCCGTGAAGTCGATGAGCGATGTCATTTGGGGCGATAACCTTGTTCGGCCGAGGCACCAACCGTTACAAGGTATCTATCGGCGACCTTGATGCCCAAGCTGCACCCCCGCGAGCCGGCCACGCATTCGGCCGCGATCATCGCCGTGCTCGTGGTCGCCATGCTGGCCCTGAAACGTGGGACCATCGACTGGCTAGCGTTCGCTGGAATCCCGCCGTTCGCGGTCTCGGCGACCGCGTTCAAGCAAATCGAACTGCTTCTTGCGACCGCCGTCGCCGCCGTCTTCGGAAGCATCGTCAGCGTGCAAACGCGGCTCGAGGATCCCAAGATCGATGCGGACCCGTTTTATCGGTACATCCAAACGACGTCCGACCGTCTCAGCATCGCGTTCCTGTCGCCGCTTACCGGAGCGATCTTCGGAATGCTGGCGTTCGGCGTCGTGACTGCAGGCGTGCTCAAAGGCGTCCTCGACCAATCCATGCTACCCGATAAGCTGGGCGACGGAATGATTTCGATCCAGCAGCTGGCCGTGCTCCTCTTCGCCGGCTTCTTCGCCGGATTCGCGGAGCGGCGCGTCCCCGATACGCTGACGCGCATCGCGGCACAGACGCTCGGAGGCGCGGATCATCCGAAGGACGGCGTGCCGGCGAGCAAGTCGCCCGCTGGTTCGAGTACTTTGCACGTATTGACATCTCCGATTTCTCAAGGGTAGCATCGGTGCATCGGTTACACCGGCAGTGTGGCCAATGATCTCGTGTTCCCCGGTCGCACTGGCGTCGTTTGGAGGATCAAATGGCGAAAGATCAGGTGAACGAGCTCTTCCGATTCCGTCCCTGGCCCCCTGGTGACCCTTGGGTGCTGGTCGAGGCGGTGCTCCAAGAGGTTCAAGACGAAAAGCAGCAGCGCCAAGTGATCGCACTTGCGCTTGAATCCGTCGCCGCCACGCTGAAGGCGAACCTCGCTTTCGTCGACGGCGTGCGTCAGATCATCGGCAGGAGCCAATAAGGCGCAACCGAGCCTAGCTCGCGCGCGCCACGATCGGAGGACGCTCGCCATGGACCGTGGTTCGTCACGCCCGGTCATGCTGATCGGGTTCCAGCGTCAATCAAACCTCGGCATCGGATACCTCGCCGCTACGCTGCGTCGCGAAGGTTTCGTTGCCGAGGTCTTCGATTACGAGAGCGATCGGAGCGAGATCCTTGCCGCGGCGCGCCGGCTCGATCCGGTCGTCATCGGCTTCTCGCTGATCTTTCAATCGTACGTGACCCACTTCGGGGCGCTGATGCGTTACCTGCGCGCGAACGGCGTCGCATGCCACTTCACGATCGGCGGCCACTTCCCGAGTCTGAGCTACGAACGGACGCTGGAACTGCTGCCTGAGGTCGACAGCATCGTGCGCTTCGAGGGCGAACTGACGCTCCCCGAACTCGTCCGCAGCGTCGACGCGGGCGTCGATTGGCGCAGCCTCGACGGCATCGCCTATCGCACCCCCGAGGGCGTGCGGGCGAACGAATTGCGGCATCTCGTGCTTGACCTCGATGACCTGCCGTATCCCGATCGCACCTTCAACCGCAACGCGGTCCTCGGGCGCCACGCCACGCCGATCCTTGCCAGCCGGGGATGTGCGCGGACGTGCTCGTTCTGCTCCATCCACATGTTCTACCGGACGGCGCCCGGCAAAGTCGTTCGAACCCGCAAGCCGGCCGAAGTCGTTCGCGAGATGCGCTTCCTGTATGAAGAGCACGGGATCACGATCTTTCTGTTCCAAGACGATGACTTTCCGCTGTTCGGAAAGCTTTGGAAGAGGTGGGCCCGTGAGTTCGTGGCGGAGTTGCATCGCAACGGACTGCCGGGCAAAATCGTTTGGAAGATCAACTGCCGAGCGGACGCGGTCGACCCGGAATTGTTCCTCGAGATGCGGCGCGCCGGGCTGCACATGGTCTACATGGGGCTCGAATCCGGCACGGAAGAAGGCCTCAAAGAACTGCATAAGCTGATCACCGTCGAGCAGAACCTGCGCGCCGTCCAACTGCTCAAGGAGATCGGCACCCGTTTCGAATTTGGGTTCATGTTGCTCGATCCGTCGAGCACCTTCGAGTCGGTTCGAGCCAATCTGGATTTCCTGCGAACGATCGTGGGCGACGGTAGCGCCGCCGCGGGCTTCGGCCGCATGACACCCTACGACGGCACGCCGATCAAGGAAGAACTGGAGCGCACGGGTCGCCTGCGAGGCGACGTCTCGCGCCCCGATTACGAGTTCCTCGATCCGCGGTTGAACGATTTTTACCGGGACGTCATCCAAATGGTGGACGTCACGGGCTGGACGCACGGCTACGGCGCGCTCTCGCCCGCGCTCAACTTCGCCTGGGAAGAGCTCTCGATTCTCGAGCAGCTGTTTCCCGCATTGCCCGGCTTCGATGCATATCGGGCAGCCATCCGTGCGATCACGAGCGAAAGCAACCTCGCCCTCATCCAAATCGTCGAGGATCTGTCATACGTGCACTCACACGGGCGCGCGAACCCGTGGTCGCCGAGTGACCTGCGCACGCGCTGCGCAGAGTTCACTCGCCGGCTCATCGCGACCCGCGATGACTTCATCCTCAAGAATCAGGACGTATTGCTCGAATCGCTCGGCATCGAGCCCGAACCCGCCGCGGTGTAGAGTTTGGTAATTCGCTGCCGCCGCAAGTAGCGGCAAGCGCTTCGTGGATGACGATCTGCGTCTCGCGCCGTCGAGGAGCACGAAGTCGATCCGGTTGGGTAAATCGCACGCAAGGGTTGATCGGGTCGCGAAAATCCAGGAGAACATGGCGGACGGAGGGTGTCCCGCCAGGACGCGGGTTGCGGCGTTCCGTCGATGTCTTCGGTCACGTAGTGCAGTTGACGAATGTGGAACGGCGATGCCCGCGACCCTTAGATAGCGAAGAAACCGCGCCGTAGCGCGGTTCCACATGGTAGCCCCAACGGGATTCGAACCCTCTGTCAGCGGTCCCGGCCGATCCCTGACAATCCCGAAAAGTCTTATACCGTCAGGGTTTGCGGGGTTTACGTTCCCATCTGCTCCCGACCGTTTCCGGCCCGTTTCACCCGCTCCGTGAGAAAATGTGAGAAAACCAGACCACACGGGTTCGGGGGAACCCTAAGCGTTGGAAATGCGGCGAAAGTCGAGCTGCAGGCGGTTGGGCGCGACGCCAAGCTCATAAACATCGCCGGTCTGCGGATCGATTGCGGCGGCATAGCGAGCGCCGGCAGCCATATAGCGGTCGATCTTTTCCTTCACTTCCGACCACGTGTCGCTCGAGGAGGCGACCTCGATCGCGACGTCCGGGCACACCTGCCAGAAGCGCGATCGCTGCTCGACCGTTAGCGCCGACATCCGCTCTTCAGATATCCAGGCCGCATCCGGCGCGCGTAACGCCCCGGTCGACAGCCGAAAGCCGGCTGATGAATCGAAGGCGCGCCCACCGATCCCCGTCTCGTCCTGCCACCGTCGAAGCTGATAGTACGCCTCACCACTCTTGGCACCGGAGTCCGTGTGGTTGGGGGACACAATCAGTTGACCTTCCTCGTCACGCTCAAAGCCGTACTCGGGGATCGCTCGAGACAGTTCGTACACGAAATCGTCGGTTGTCGGGCCGGGCGTCGCGATCGTCATCATCCGAGTAGTCCCCCTTCCGCATGATCATAACAGTTCGGCGCCGATCGCTCCGATTTCGAGCCAGCGCCCGCAGCGCCCCGACCGGACGTGCGCAGAGGGGTTTCTTTTCGGCCCTGCGGCCGGGAAACCCACACCGGCCCGGCTGGCCGTCGCCGCGGCTTGGTTCGAGCTTGAAAACGAGGATCTGATTTTGGTAGATTTGTAGCTGGAGAGGTAGAAATGGGGATCAACGTCAAGAACGATGCGGTCGAGGCCGCGATCAGGCGCCTTGCAGCCGAGCGGAAGGTCGATTTGACCGAGGCGATTCGCCTCGCGGTCGAGGCCGAGTTGGAACGGGGCTCGCAGGCGAAGCGTGGCCGGCTCCGACGCATGCGCGCCGTCGCGGACCGAGTCGCCGCGTTGCCGCTTCTCGACCGGCGCGCCGACGAAGAGATCCTCGGATACGACGAATCCGGGCTGCCGGCGTGACGCTCGACAGTTCCGCAATCGTCGCCATTTTGAACGATGAGCCGGAGCGGGAGCGCTTCGAAGAATATGTCGCCACGAACCGGTGCACGCTTTCCAGCCTCTCGTATCTCGAAGCGTCGATCGTCTTGCTGTCGCGACGGGGTGAAGGGGCGCTCGCGGCCCTGGACACGTGGATTGAAAGCGCCGGCATCGACATCGTGCCGTTCACCCCGGCGCAAGCGCGTCTCGCGCGCAATGCGTACGCACGTTTCGGAACAGGCCGACATCGAGCCGGGCTGAACTTCGGGGATTGCGCGTCCTATGCACTTGCCGTCGAGGGTGACGATACGCTGCTTTACCAGGGCGATGACTTCTCGCATTCCGATGTCCAGAAGGCCATCTGACACGAGGTCGGCGCTCGAGCGACGGCCCGCAGCGATCGGCGAGTATCGCCGGGGCCATCACGGCCATCAAAACGCAGCGAGCGGCTCCTCTGCATCGTCCCCGCTAATCTCGCACATGTTGCGACGCTGACCCATCGCCAATTCGAGCCTTCCGCCCAGTGCCGAGCGAGGTACGCTTGGCGGCTCAGCGATCGTGGGCCGGCTTGCACGCGGGCGTGACCCTGAGAATGACCTGCGACGCATCGTCTTCACGGCGTGAGGTCATGCGCGCGAGAGCCCGCAGGTCGTCGTCGAGCAGCGCGGCATCAGAAAGGGATATCTGTCCACGGCCATCCCGCGGCAAGAGCGCACGGCGGTCCTGCAAGAACGCTTGCGCCGGCGCGGGCGTCGTATAGCCGGGCTCGCTGACGGCCTTGCGCATCGATCGCTCGGCTTCGCCGCCGGCTGCGAAGAGACGCGCGCGTTCGCTCTCGGTGAAGCCGCTCGTGAGGTCGAGTTGCACTTTCTGCGCATTCAACAGCGCAGAAAGCACGCGTTGCAGGTCATTCAGCGCAGCCGCGTCCTCCGCCGTGGCCCCCGGAGGCGGTTTCAGCAGCGGCGAGTCGACGGCGGCCTGCAATTTGTCCGAGTTTTCAACCATCGTACGGACCAGGCGGTCGAGTTTCTGAATCCGCATCGGCCGCGTATCGTCGCTCGCAAAGATCGTGTAATCGTGGATCACCGCACGGCCGTCGGCGTACGTTGCGTCGTGCGCGATCGCCGCTTGGACGCCCGGAAGCACCGCTTGGCGGAGCGCCGTGCACAGCGCGCGCGAGCGGACGCGCACGATCGTCCGCAGTCCGGGCGACGCGAGCGAAAACGGCCCGGCAGCCGGCGATGCGAGCGAAAACGGCCCGGCGGTCGGCGGCGCGAACGGCGGCGTCGGGAGCACCGCCGCTACGGTAACGAACGCAATGAGCGAACGGGCGATTCCCACTCTGCGATTCTGCTCGAAAAAACTGCTACAGCTTGAACTGCAGCTGGAAGTACGCCGAGAAGGGAAGCCCGGTTCCCGCCGGGAGGTACGATTGCTGGTTGGGGGCCGGCGCTGCGACACCGTTTGCCGCGACGTCGCTCGCGCTCGAACCATTGTAGAAGTTCGAGACATACGTTGCGTTGGGGTAATACGTGCAGGCCTTTGAACCGCCCGTGCCGCTCCAAGGCGTCTTCGACCCGCCGAAGCAGGTGGTGTAGATGTTCGCCAGGACCAGACGGCCCGTCACGGATTTCGAGAAGTCATACGAGATCTGCGCGTTGAGGTTCAATAACCACGGCGGGCGGAAATCGCCGAACCCATCGAATTTCCCGGTCTGGGGATTCGGGATGTAGAGCGCCCCGTATTGGGCCGGTGAGGCGTTGCACGACGTGTAGTTCGCAAGCCCCGGATTCGCCGCCGTCGGAACGTTCGACTGGTTCGCCGAGCAAACACGGGGATCGACGCCGACGGCCGTATACGGTGACCCGTAGCGGGCGAAGCCGTTACTCGGGTTCCCGAGCGTTGCCGATCCGGCGAGCGCGTACGCGACGCGATTGTGGCGATAGTTCAGGAACCCGGAGAATGCGTGCGGCTCGACGATGGTCTGATCGCCGTCGACCGCCCCATCCGCGCCGTTCGCCGATGGGAACGCTTCATAGACCGGGTAGGGCGCGCCTTCGCTCAGGTTCGGCTGCGCCGGTTGATTGAAATAGGGGTTCACGATGACGTCGCCGCCCGCTGCGGCGGTCAGGCTTGGGGTGTTCCCCGCCCCGCCGGCCGGCGAGCAGACCTGAACTCCACCGTAAAAACCGCTCGCAGTAGTCGGGTCGCCGCCGATGTAGCATGGCGCACCCTTCGCGCCGCTCCGATTGCCGGCGGACGTCAGCGCATTGTACTGATCGATCGTCTGATTCACCGGAGTGATCGGCGTCGTTCCGTTGGCTAGCCGGTGGAACTTGAAGAACGCGTTCGTGTACGTGTACGAAAGCTGGCTAGCGAGCCCGTCGCGGCTTGGGTCGCCCTTCTTGATCTGAAGTTCGATCCCGTAGGCGGTTTCGTCGCCGGTCGGGATCGCCGAAACGAGGCCGGCCCCGACGAGGAACTCCTGATACTGGTTCTTCGTGTAGCGGTAGAACGGGCTCACCTTGAAGGAAACGTCCGTCCCGCGGATGTGCTTTTCGAGTGAGAAGTCGAGGTTATACGACTTGCTCGGATCGAAGTCGTGCGTCGGCGAGTTGAAGCCGAACCCGAAGAAGTTCCTGTAATCGAACGAAGCCGCCGACTTTGCGGAGAGGTTCAGGTACTGCACCGTCCCCGCGTTGAACGGTTCCGAGTACACACCGGCCGAGGCGCGCAGGACGGTATCGCGATTCAAGGTGTAGGTCGCGCCGAGGCGTGGCTCGAGCACCGAACGGATCAGGTTGCCCTCGCCGGCGTTGGTATAGGTGATGGTGCCGTTTTGCCCGTTGGGGTTGCCGACCGGCTGCCCCGTGGCGCCATCGACGCGCCCCGTTACGGACGTCAGACTCGTTCCGTTGGCGGCGTTGTACGCGGCGACGCTGACGCCGCAGGTATTGCCGAAACCGTTCGCAAGGTTCGGGATCGTGCCAAGCGGCGCGCCCTTCGGTACGGGGTCGAACAGGGGTTGCCCCGAAACGAGGTTGTAGCAATAGGTGTTCGCCGCTTGCTTGAACCAGAATTGGTAGTCCGCCGTGTTCGATGGCAGGCGATCGTATTCGAAGCGCTCCAAGCGAAGCCCGTAAGTCACGACGGTCTTGTCGTTCGGGCGCCATTCGTCGGTCACCGACGCCGTCGTGAACTTCGGCGTCACGGCATTATACGCGCCGGTCGGTCCGGGATTCGTCAGAATGTACTGCGCATTCGCGAGCGCCGCAGGCGAGCCGGCGGGCGGAGTCGCTCCGAGCAGGCTGCCGAACGTGCCGGCAGTCGCCCCGTCAAAGCACGACGCCGGGGCCCCCGTGGCTGCGCTGTAGCAGTTCGTCCCGTCGGTGAGGCTCGTCGCGACGGTCCCCGCATCGTTGGCGAACGTCGAGTTGTTGAGGCGCATCCCGCTCGCCGTCGTGTAGCCGAGCGTCGCAATGAGCTGGTGTCGAGCGTTCAATTGGTCGGCGAATTGGATTTCGCCGCCGCGCGTGTGGGTGTCGAGCTCGTAGTCTGCGTTGGCCGGGGCAACGAGCGCGACGCTCGTGGCGAGCGCGGCAAACACCGGGGCGTTCGACAGCCAATCGCTATAGAGCGAGTAGCCCAACACGCGCAGGTATGAGTGCGACCAGTTCTTCTGATACTGTACCTTGAAAATCTCCGAATCGTTCGCGGAGCCGTCGCGAACGTTCGGATCGAGCGCCGAACGGAAGGCCCGGCCGATCGGCGAGCTCGGGAAGAAGTATTGCGAGCTCGCCAGGTTCGGCAAGATGGGGTTCGGGTTCACGACAGGCGTGCCGAACGGCGCGTTCACAACGTAGCCATCGGCCCACCGGGGAACTGCCGGTCCGCCAATCGCGGTGATGTTGCCGGCCCCGCCGTAGTCGGTGAGCGACGAGTAGTACTTGGCGAGCTCATACGATCCGCTGTACAACAGCTGGACGTCGTCGCGCAGGGCATCGTTCTTGTGCGGGATGCCGAAGTGGAAGTTTGCTAGCGCCTCGTGATCCTCGTTTGTCGCAAGCCCGCCGAGACTCCAAGGCGTGAGATTGTAGTTCGCGCAACCCGGATCGCCGCCGGTTCCGGGCGCGATGTATCCCGGGTCTCCCGGAGCGAGCGAGAACGGATCGGTTGACGTCCCAGCGCTCACGATGCAGTTGGGGAAGACGCCGGGGAGGTTGGAGACCTGCGTGTTGTTGACGTTCGTCTGCAGAAAGTCGCCGCCCGGGGAAGTGCCGCCATTGAACTGGTCGAGTTGGCGGAAGCTCTGCTTGAACTGGGACAGCCCGATGTAGTAGCTCGAGTTGCGGTTCCGCGAGGCTCCGCCGGCTTCAATCTGCGCCGAATCGTACTGCGAAGGAGTGCCGACGCCCAAGTCCACCGTCACGAAGCCGGGATACTTCCCGGTGCGAATGACTTGGTTGATCAGACCCGCAACCGTCGCCGAGGACGACGAGGCGGATGACCCGGACGTGATGACCTGCAGTTCCTGTTGGCCGAGATTCGAGAGCGTGGTTGCGTTGTAGTTGTCAAACGCGCGATTGACAGGAATACCGTCGTATTCGTACCCGACTTGGTCACCCGAGGCGCCGTGGATGTAAATCGTCTGACCCCATCCGCCGCCGCCGATGGGGACGGAAACTCCGGGCACCGATGCCAGCGCGGAGTAGGCGCTGTTCAGGTTGCCGCCGCCGCCGAGCCCTTGCACCACGTCTTGCGTCGCCGCATTGACGGAATAGACGTTTTGCGTCGTTCCGGGCCGAACCAATTCGGTGCTCGCGCGCGACGTAATGTGTGCGATGGTCTGGAGTTGTTTGCGCGTACTAAGTATGAGGTCGACCGATTGGTCGGCCTGCACCGTGACACCGGATTGTGACGCGGGATCGTACCCATTCTCTTCGACGCTCACGACGTACGAATCAGGTGCAAGTGCCAAGAACGTGAAACGCCCTTGCGCGTCCGTCGTAGCACTCGTGGCTTGTGAGGGACTCGCTACCGCGACCTTCACGCCTGTGACTACCGCGTTGGTGGTTGCATCCACCACGGTCCCGCTTAGCCGGCCGGTCGTACCCGCCGGAGCCCAAGTCCCCTGCGCGAGAAAGACGGCCGCCATTTCGGCTGCAACGAGGATTCGTAGCCAACGATATCGTTGCATACGGCTCCTTTGGGGTTGGTCAGAACGCCCGTGGAATCGGGGTCCGCGCTACTCTAAGCTAGCTGACCGTCGAGCTACGAGCAAGCAGGCCCGCCGATGACGTAACTTGCCTGTCCACGCTCGCTCGATAAGCTGAGTATTCCGTGCAGTCTGGACGGGCGCGGAAAAAGACTTCTTGTGGCGACTGAGAACCGAAGCGAATGCGCGGCACGCTGGCATCCGTGTCCTCGTTGCTCCGTTTGCGTCTCGACGACGCGGCCCGGAATGCTCTTCTCGTGTGCCTCATCGCCGGCATTGCCCTGGCAATCTCGGTTCCGAACTACATCCTCTGCTTCGATAACCCCTATGGACGGTTCGGCGCGGACGTCGACGACACCAACCGGGTAACGTCGATCGTGGCCGGCGGCGGTGCCGCCGGGCTCAAACTCGGCGACATCTTCCAGAAAGACCCGTATCGCGAGTGGATGCTGGGCTACGTGCCAATCGGCACGGTTGTCGACGTACCGGTTATCCGGGACGGTAAGCCGCTAGTCGTTCGGGTAACCAATCGGCGTTCCGCTGAGTTGGATCGTTCCTTTGGGCCCGTGTGGGCCGCGACGATCCAGGTTACCGCGAGTTTGCTGCTTGTCCTACTGGGCGCCTCGCTTGCACTCTTGCGCCCGACCCGGCTTACCTGGCCGTTCTTTCTCTATGCTGCTGGGCTCGGCGGCAAAACGGAACTCGGTCCTGCGTTCTGGTCGTTTTTGCCGACTTTCCCTGCGACGGTCGTACTCTGGCTGTACTTTTTGTCGTGGAAGGTGGCGACGATCGCCTTTGTCGTTTTTGCCCTCCGGCTCACTGCGGTTTTCCCGCCCAGGCTTCAGCTGTTGATCGAGCGCGCCGTCATAGGCGCGGCCATTCCATTCTTCGCGATCGACGCCACGTGGACGGTGCTCTATTTCGCGCGGCCCGCCTATGACGCCGGCTTCCTGTTCGAGATAGCCAGCAGCCTCCTGGCCGCGATTTGGACGCTGGGAATCGCAATTTTCGGCTGGGCGATCATTCGAAAAATCCGGACCGGAAACGGCATCTCGATCCTCGCATCGACGGTGTTTGGCGCGTCCGGCATCGTGTTTCTTTGCTACCAGCTCACGAACGGGCTGGTCAATTTTCCGGCGAGCATCAGCGACGCGATCGCGGGACACGCCTCGGTGCTCTATTTCCCGCTGTCGATTGCCGGCGCGTATATCATCGTTCGCCGGCGAACGCTGGACGTTCGCCTCGCGATTACCCGTGCCGGCGCGTTCGCAGCGCTCGGCTACCTCATCATCGCAGCCGGCATCTGCTTGAACTGGGCGTTTGCGAAGCAGCTCGCCCAGTATGCTTTCCTCATCCCGCTCGAGATCATGGTTGCGGTCTGGCTCGGTTATTGGCTAAGCGGCCTGCGCGATATTTCCGGAACGCTTGCACTCGCCACGTCGGAGGCGTCGTTTGCGGGATTACGCGGCGACCGCGTGCACGAGCGCGAGATCTTTGCCAAAGCGCTGGGCCGCGCCGAATATTCCCGCAAGCCGAGCCTGATTGCCGAAGTGCGGGCGCGCGCGGCCTTCAGCGCGTGGCTGGCCGGCGAGGATGACGAATGCGAGCGAAATCTGGCCGCACTTGAAGTGGCGATCGGGTCAGCGCCGTCGCGCGGATTGGGCTTTTTTGTCGCCGCCGCCCGGGATCGCTTGCCGCCCGGCGATCCGTCGCCGTCGGATCTTGCCGAATGGATTAGTCGCGGCGCACTCATCGCGAGTGCGCGCGCCGGCAACACGGCGACTGCGTTGCTCTACGCCCGTCAAGCGGCGCTAGCGGCCGACCGCGCCGGCCAGCCGTTCTTGCAGCTGCTCGCGGCAGTTGCCACAAGCGAGGTCGCGCCGTTCGGCGTCGAGGCTGCGCAAGCCCGCGCTGTCGAGTCGGCGGCTGATCTGCGCGTTCCGGCTATCGAAAACGCCGTCCGAGCTTTCGTAGCAGGCGGGGATCCCGGGATTCTCGCCCCGTTCGTCGGGAGGTTCCGCAAGTCGCCGGCTCCGGAGGCGCCGCCGCTTGCGATCTCATTTCTTTCCGCCGAGGTGCGGCTTCGCGGCGCGGTTCCGGAACTGCGGGATTCCGAGCGGGCCCTTCTGTTCGCGCTGGCCCATCGGCCCGGCCCGATCTCGACTGATGCGCTCGTCGACAGTCTCTGGCCCGAACGTGACGGCGATGCCGCCCGCAACGCGTTTCGGGTTTGCCTGCATCGTTTGCGGCGGGGCCTCGGCGAGACGGAATTCATCAAGCGCACCAACGCGGGCTACGCGCTCTCTACGGGGGCGGTCGTCGACCTTCACACACTTCCAAATCCCCCGCGGCCGCTTGACCGGCCCCTCGAAGCCAATGACCGCCTCGCGTATCGAAGCGCCTACGAGCGTCTGAACGCTCACCGGCGGGCGCGGGAGACCGCCGGCGCGTGGTTCGAGCGCTACGCGTTGGAGTTGCGCGACCGGCTCGACAGCATCGGCAGACTGCTTGCGAAGGACGCCCTCCGGCGTGGAGATGCTGATGAAGCGCTGGCTTTCGTCGAGGCCCTTCTCGCGGAGGACCGGACCGACCAGGAGGCATGCCAAATGCTCATTGCCGCGCATCTCCTGGCGGGCGATCGCATCACCGCTCGCCGCGAATTTGAAGCGTATCGAAAAGTCCATGGCACCGCGCAACGGCCTGTGGCCGGCCCCGCAATTGAAGCGTTGCTGAACGACTTTGCCCGTTCGTACTCGCTGTAATGCGCATGTAATGCCTACGATGAGCGACCCGTAACGCTCGCTGGATCAGCATTGCCTCAAGGCCGCTCCGCATGCACCCGGAGCGGACCGTACATCACGGACCACTGAGGAAGCTGACATGTTGAACGCTCTACCCGTCGCGCTCATCGCGGCGCTTCTCCCCGACTCGCACGTAGCGGCTGCACCTTCCCATCTGAGTTGCCCACTCGATCACACGGCTCAGATCGTTCGCGCCGAGGCTCCGGAATATCCAACCCTAGCAAAGCTTGAGGGCCTGACCGGGATGGCGACGATTCGCGTCGACCTTTCGGAAACGGGCCGCGTTGAGGGCGTTTCTGTCGTACGTTCGGCCGGCAGTGCCATCCTCGACCGCGCCGCACTCCAGGTCGCAAAGTCGATCGCTTACGCACCCGAGACAAAGTCGTGCGACACGAAACGCGGCTCGTATGCCGTTGAAGTCGAGTACGCGGACCCATAGAACGCGACCGTAAGCGACGGCTATGAAAGCCGATGGCGACGTTGCGGAGCCGGCGATTTGACGGACCCGCAACGCGCCCCGCGGCGCTCAGGGTGACGAGACCGTCACGAACCTCACCGCGTTCGCGCTAGAGCTTTGCTGAGGCTGGAGCCGCGGTGTTCCGGAAGGCCGACTTTCGCGGCGGCTGAGGCTACGCGCGGCAGCGGGGCTCCGTGAGAAGAACGTGAGAAAATCGCATCGCGATGTGCGAAAAACCCTTATAGAATAAGGGTTTTTGGTAGCCCCAACGGGATTCGAACCCGTGTTACCGCCGTGAGAGGGCGGCGTCCTAGGCCTCTAGACGATAGGGCCGCGATTGCTCCCGGTCATGGATTCGAACCACGATGACCTGAGTCAGAGTCAGGCATGCTACCGTTGCATCAACCGGGATTGATTTGTGCGATTTCGGGCTGCAAATGTATCGGTCTGACTATGGCAATTCGGGCAGAGCATCCTCAGATTTTCTAGGCGATGATCGTCATGAACGCCATTGAGGTGGTCGAGTTGGACGGACAACGGCAGGCCCCTCCACTCGCTGATCCCGCACAGGTCACAGCAATTTCTTAGTATACCAGCCTCGAGCAAGCGGCGCTTTATCGCATGGCGACTTTTGGCGGTTTGCAGGAGTTCTGCGATTGGCTTCTGCCGCGCTCGTGCTTTCAGAACGCCGCGTCGAACGGCTTTCGACCAGGAGCCTGAGGAGAATCCGAAATGCGCACGGCACCGTCGATAGCTGTGGCCTTCATCGTAATACCTCTGAACGGCAGCCCAGTCGTAACGCGGCATGATACGAACATATGTTCGATAAAATGAGCCTAGACTCCTGTGGGCTTCCTTAGGATCTTCTGAATCATCAAAGGCGTTCGACGCTGCTCGAGCGAGCGAATGATGCCGCGCGCTGGAAGGGTTCGCGCACACCGCCCGGGCAACTGGAAGTCTTGGTCGCGCGCCAGGAGGCAGTTTTGCAGGCAGTCGTCTTAGTCGGCGGCGAGGGGACGCGGCTTCGTCCGCTGACCTACAGCACTCCGAAGCCGATGGTTCCGATTTTCGGTATCCCGTTCTTGGAACGGACGCTGCTGCGCCTCAGGGATGCCGGGATCACCGATGTGATTCTGCCCGCGGGCTATCTGCCTGAAGCGATCACATCCTATTTCGGAACGGGCGCGCGCTTGGGCATGAAGCTGACGTACGTCATCGAGGACGCGCCCCTCGGCACGGCCGGCGCGCTCAAGAACATCGAGCATCTCATCAGCGGGCCGTTCTTCGTGCTCAACGGCGACGTCCTGACGGGCCTCGATCTGCGGGCGATGCTCGCGTTTCACAAAGAGCGCGGCGGGCTCGGCGCCGTGCATTTGATCGCCGTCGAGGATCCATCCGCGTTCGGCTGCGTCGTCCACGATCCGTCCGGGTTGATCGAAGCCTTCATCGAGAAGCCCGCACCGGGCACCGCGCCGACGAACGAGGTCAACGCGGGCACGTACTTGCTCGAACCGGAGATTCTCGAGGCGATCCCGGCGGGACGCGCCGTTTCGATCGAGCGCGAGACGTTTCCACAACTGCTCGCCGCGCGCGCGCCGCTCCACGCGTTTACGACGGCGGATTATTGGATCGATCTCGGGCGACCCGAACACTACCTCCAGGCGCATCGCGATATCCTCGCCGGGCGGCTCGCTCTCCCGGGCGTCCCCTCCGCCGGCCGGTACGCGGGCACGAGCGGATCCAATTATGTCGAGCCGAGCGCGACGGTCGATCCGGCGTCGTTCCTCGGGCCAGACGCCGTCATCGGGGCGCGCTCGCGCATCGCCGCCGGGGCCAGGATCATGGGGTCGGTCCTGTGGGATAGCGTCAGCGTGGGGCCGGGCGCGTCGATCGAAGGCGCGATTCTCGCGAGCGGCGTTTCCGTCGGGGCGGGCGCCAATATCGAAAAGGGTGCTGTTATAGGGCATGGTGCGGTCATAGAACCGGGTACACTAATAAAACGAGACGCTCGCATCCCCGGGTCTGCTGCGCCGGTCTAAGAAGGCGCCCCGGCCCAGAACGGCCGCGTTCCGTCCCCTTGGACGGAGATCGAGGCCGAAGGAGGACCATGCTTTCGCTTCCTAGAGCCGAGCCTTTCCTAACCCGAGCGCCCAAGGTCGCCTTCATCGGCTCCTATCCGCCGCGCGAGTGCGGCATCGCCACGTTCACGAAAGACATCGTCTCGTCGTTCGGGGCCTTGACCACCTCACCGCATTGGGTCATCGCAATCGACGAACGCCCCGCGCTCGCGCGCTCGTACCCGCCCGAAGTCGTCGCGCGCATCGTCCGCGACGAGCCCGAGACCTACCGTCTCGCGGCCGAGACGATCGCGGGGCTCTCGCCGGACATCGTGCACATCCAGCACGAGTACGGGCTTTTCGGCGGCGAAGACGGCGAGCGCATCTTCGACTTGCTCGATCGCGTGCATGCGCCGCTCGTGATCTCGCTGCACACGGTCATTCCGGAGCCGAGCGAGCACCACCGCGCGGTCGCGCGCCGCCTGTGCGCGCGCGCCGATGCCGTGGTCGTGCTCTCGGAAGCGGGCAAGACGGTTCTCGAGACCACCTACGGGATCGCTCGCAGCAAGCTGCGCGTCATTCCGCACGGCGTTCCCGATGTGCCGTTCGAACCCACCGAACGCTCCAAGCGGGCGCTCGGCCTGAGCGGACGCATTTTGATCTCGACCTTCGGCCTGATCAATCGCGGCAAGGGCTTGGAATATGCGATCGACGCGCTGCGTACCGTCGTGCCGCGCCACCCGAACGCGCTCTACTTGATCCTCGGCGAGACGCACCCTGAAGTGCGCCGCAGCGAAGGCGAGACCTATCGCGAGAACCTCAAGGAACGGATTCGATCCTACGGCCTGGAGCGCCACGTGCGCCTGTTCGATCGCTATCTGAGCTTCGACGAACTGATCGCCTACTTGCGCGCGACCGACATCTACTTGACGCCGTATGTGAACCCGGCGCAGATCGTGAGCGGGACCCTCGCGTACGCCGTGGGCTGCGGCAAGGCGGTCGTTTCGACGCCGTATCTCTACGCGCAGGAACTGCTGGCCGACGGGCGTGGGTTGCTCGCGGCGTTCCGCGACGGCGATTCGATCGCGACCCAACTGCTCGCGTTGCTCGATGCTCCGGCACTGCGCCGGGCGATCTCGCTGCGGGCGTACGAGTACGGCCGCTCGATGACGTGGAGCCACGTTTCGCTCCAGCACTTGCTGCTCTTCCGCGAACTCGCGCCGATTCGCTTGGCCAAGAGGAGCGCGTAGTGGCTGTCGCCGCAACCGGCCGCACCCTTCCCGTGCTCGATCACTTGCTCGCCTTGACCGACGACGTCGGGATCGTGCAGCACGCGATCTACGACGTGCCCAATCGCGAAACGGGCTACTGCGTCGACGACGTGGCGCGCGCGTTCATGGTCGCGCTCGCCGCGGCGCGAGAGCCCCAGTACGCCGCGGCGGCGCTGCCGCTGGCCGGCACCTACCTCGCTTTCCTGCACCACGCGCAGCGGCCTGACGGGCGCTTCCGCAACTTCATGAGCTACGAGCGCACGTGGCTAGAGGACGCGGGCAGCGACGATTCAAACGGCCGCGCGATTTGGGCGCTCGGGTACGGATTGCGGCATTCGCCGAAAGCGCGCTGGCGCTCACTCTGCGCGCGCATGCTCGAACGGGCGCTCCCGGCGGCGATGTCGTTCCGTTTCGTGCGTTCGTGCGCGTTCGCCGCGCTCGGCATCGCGCAGGCGCATGGGACCCGGCTCGTCCACAGCGACGTGCTGGAGCGGGCGGCGGCGTACGTCGGCGGGCTGCTGCGCGGCAAATACGAACTGCACCGGGCGCCCGGCTGGGAATGGTTCGAGGACCTCATGACGTACGACAACGCGCGCCTCCCGGAGGCGCTCCTGCGCCTGGGCACGGAATTCGGCGACGGCGAACTGGTGCGCATCGGGCTGACGAGCGCCGAGTTCTTGTCGAACGTCGTGACGATCGACGGCCGCTTCGTCCCGATCGGCAATGACGGGTGGAACCAGCGCGGCGGCCGCCGCGCGATCTACTCGCAGCAACCGCTGGAGGCCGCCGCGATGGTCGATTTGGGGCTCCTCGCGGCGGAGGCCGCCGGCGACCGGCGCTGGTTGCAGATCGCCGCGCTAGCCCACGACTGGTTTCACGGCGGCAACACGCTCGGCGTTCCGCTCGTCAGGGACGGCGGGTGCTGCGACGGCCTGGAAACGTTCGGGCCGAATGAGAACATGGGTGCCGAATCGACGCTGGCGTACCTCTCCAGCGCCTTTGCGCTTGCGCAGGCGCCCCCGCTGCGCGTCGCACGGCTCTAGCCGCAGCGCCGAGGCGCAAAGGGAGCCGATGGCGAATACGTAGGGAAGATGGTTCATTATGACGCTTTGAACGACGTCCAACGCGACGCCGTTCTACAAACCGACGGCCCGGTGCTCATCTTCGCCGGCGCCGGGAGCGGGAAAACCCGCGTCCTGACGCACCGAATCGCGTATTTGCTCAACGAAAAGAAGGTCTTCCCGGATCGTATCCTGGCGGTCACCTTCACGAATCGCGCCGCAGGCGAGCTGAAAAGCCGCTTGGAGGCGATGGTGGGCGCCGCCGCGCGCGACCTTTGGGCGGGCACGTTCCACGCGATCTGCGTGCGCATTTTGCGCCGTGACGGCAAGAAGATCGGCATCTCGCCGAACTTCGCGATCATGGACGACGGCGACCAGCGCTCGATCGTTCGCGACGTGCTGCACGACCTCGATTATGACGAGCGCCAGCTTACTCCCGGCGCCGCTCTCGAGGAGATCAGCAAAGCCAAGAACGCGCTCGTCACGCCCGAGGCATACGAATCGCGCAATACGTCGTTCAACGGCGAGCGCATTGCCGCGGTCTATCGCGAATACGATCGCCGCCTGCGCGAAAGCAACGGGCTCGATTTCGACGATCTGATCTCGCAGACGATCCGCCTGCTCGAAGAAGACGTCGAGACGCGCACGCGCTACCAGAACAAGTTCCGCTACATCCTCGTCGACGAGTATCAAGACGTGAACTTCGCCCAATACCGCCTCTGCGCGATCTTGGCCGAGGAACACAAGAACATCACGGTCGTCGGCGACGACGATCAGTCGATCTACTCGTGGCGCGGGAGCGACTACAAGAACATCCTGCGCTTCGAGAAGGACTTCCCGGGCGCGAAGGTCTTCAAGCTCGAGGAGAACTACCGCAGCACCCAGGCGATCCTGGTCGCGGCGAACGAGCTGGTCGGGAACAACACCTCGCGTCACCCCAAGAAGCTGTTCACGCAGCGCGACGCGGGTGCGCCGGTGACGCTGTTCGCGACCGAATCCGAGCGGGCCGAGGCTCGTTACGTGCTGGAGAAGGTCAAGGAACTCGTCCGCGACGGCGCGGCCTACCGCGATTTCATCGTCCTCTACCGCACGAACGCGCAATCGCGCGTCTTTGAAGAAGCCTTCCTCGGCGACGGGATCCCCTATCGCGTCGTCGGCGGCGTCGGATTCTACGCGCGGGCGGAGATCAAGGACGTCACGTCCTACCTGCGCTACATCGTCAACCCCTCGGATGCCGTCGCGTTCAAGCGCATCGTCAACGTGCCGCGCCGCAGCATCGGCCAGCAGACGATCGCGAGCCTCGTCGACGCGGCGAATGCCGCCAAGGTCTCCGTCGGCCAAACGATCTTCGACAAGGAATTGCTGCACCGCGCGGTCCCCAAGAAGCAAAAGGAACTCGAACGCTTCGCGGAGCTGATCGCGGAGTTGCGCGCCAAGGCGGAAGTCCTCTCGGTTTCGGAGCTGCTGCTCGCCGTGATGGAAGATTCCGGCTACGTGCGCGAGCTCAAGTCCGAAGACACGACGGACGCGCGCACGCGCCTCGAAAACTTGCAAGAGCTGCTCGGCGTCGCCAAGGAATTCGAAGAGGGCGAGAACGCCGGCACGCTCGAGGACTTCCTCGCGAACATCGCGCTGATCAGCGATCTCGACGCGCTCGATCCCGACGCCTCGTTCGTCACGCTGATGACGATGCACGCGGCCAAGGGCCTCGAGTTCCCCGTCGTGTTCTTGACCGGCCTCGAGGACGGCGTCTTCCCGCACAATCGGGCACTGACCGACGAACGCGATCTCGAAGAAGAGCGCCGGCTCGCCTACGTCGGCGTGACGCGCGCGATGGAACGCCTGTTCCTCTCGTACGCGCAGCGCCGCACGCTCTTCGGCAACACGTTCGCACATCCGAAATCGCGCTTCTTGGAAGAGATGCCGAGCGTCGAGGTGCTGGGCGGCGTCACGCCGATGCCGCGAGCGACGGGCGGCCGCTGGCGCGAGGTCTCGATCCACGAGACGGCCGGCGCCGGAGTGAATCTGGGGCTGCAAGTCGGCGATCGCGTGCGCCATCCGAAATGGGGCGAGGGCCTCGTGGCGGACGTCGCGGGCGCGGGAGGCGACGGCCTGTTGACCATCAACTTCCCGAACGTCGGGCCGAAGATGGTCATGCTCAAATACGCGCCGCTGGAGAAGATCGTCTAGTATTGCTTGGCCCGGGATGCGCTCGCATCGTCGGGCGCGCCTGGGAGTAGCGTGTGTCGAAAATACGAGTTGGCGTAGCGGGAGCGCTCGGCCGAATGGGCCGGACGGTCTGCGCTGCCGTGAGCGGCGCCGAGGATCTGGAACTGGTCGGCGGGTTCGACCGCGAGCATGCGGGCGAAGCGCTCGGGCCGCTCGTCGGGCTCCCGGGCGACGCCGGCCTGCTTTTCGACGACGCGGCGCGGTTCGTGCGCGAGGCCAAGCCCGAGGTCGTGGTCGACTTCACCCTGTATCCGGGCTCGCTCGAGGTCGCGCGCGCGTCGGTTGAAGGCGGGGCCTCCCCGGTGATCGGCGTTTCCGGCTGGACCCCCGCGGACGAAGCCGAACTCGGCGAACGCTGCGAGCGCCTCGGGGTGGGCGCGGCCCTCGTGCCGAACTTCGCGCTCGGCGCCGTCCTGATGATGCGATTCGCCGAAGAAGCCGCGCGCTATTTTCCCACCGTCGAGATCGTCGAATTGCACCACGACCGTAAATTGGACAAGCCCAGCGGAACCGCGCGCCTGACGGCGCGGCGAATCGCCGCGCATTCCTCGCACGCGGACGTGCCGATCCACAGCATCCGGCTGCGCGGCCTGGTCGCGCACCAAGAGGTGCTCTTCGGCGGCGAAGGCGAGGTCCTCACGATCCGGCATGATTCGCTCAGCCGCGATTCGTTCATGACCGGCGTGTTGCTCGCGGTCCGCCGGATCCGTGCCAGGCGCGGGCTGATCGTCGGCCTCGACGGCCTGCTCGAAGGGGGAGTCGCATGAGGATCGCCATCGTCGGGGTCACCGGCGTCGTCGGCGAAACGATCGCCCGCATTCTCGACGAGCGGGGCGTGCCGGTCGACGAACTCGGCGCGTTCGCTTCCCGCGAGCGCGGCCTGCCGCTGCGCTTCCGCGGCCGCGCATTCCCGATCCGCGCGGCGACCCCGGCGGCCCTGGCGGCCGGGCGCTACGACGCCGTGCTGTTCGCGAGCAGCGAGGACGCGAGCGCGGACCTTGCCGGGGCCTGCGTCGAAAGCGGCGCCGTCGTCATCGACAACAGCGCGACGTTTCGCATGCGCGAGGGCATCCCGCTGATCGTCCCCGAGGTCAACGCGGACGAGATCCGGCCCGAGCACCGCATCTTTCCGGTCGCTAACTGCACGGCGATCGTGCTCTGCGTCGGCCTCGCTCCGGCGGCGCGCGCGGCCGGCCTGTGCAACGTGCGCGTCGCGACCTATCAAGCGGTCAGCGGCGCGGGCCGGGCCGGACTCGACGAGCTCGCCGCGAGCGAGCGGGCGCTCGCGCAGGGGGAAGAAGAACCTTCGCCGGTCTCGTTCGCCGCGCCGATCGCGCGCAACGTCATCCCGCAGGTCGGTTCGTTCGACGCGAACGGCGATAGCGGCGAAGAGCGCAAGATCGTCGAGGAGACGCGCAAGATTCTGGGGCTCCCCGAACTGCACGTCGCCGCGACGACCGTCCGCGTCCCGGTTCGCTTCGCGCACAGCGAGGCCGTCTTCTTCGAGACCGAACGCGACACGAGCGCGGCGGAACTCGCGCAGGCGTATCTGGACGCTCGCGGCGTCGCGTTTCACGCCGAGGGGATCGTCACGCCGCGCGAGGTCGAGGGCACGGATCTCGTCCATGTCGCGCGGCTGCGTTCCGAAGGCGATTCGCGGCGGCACTTCCAAGTGTGGCTGGTCGGCGACCAAGTCCGCAAAGGCGCGGCGCTCAACGCCGTGCAGATCCTCGAAACACTCATGGCTCGTAAGCTGGTAGGGACCCGAACGCTACAATGAAGAGCATCGTCCAGAAATTCGGCGGCAGTTCGCTCGCCACACCCGAGCTGCGCGAGATCGCGGCGTCACGCGTGCTGGAAGCGCGCGCTCGCGGCGTCGCGCCGGTCGTCGTCTGCTCGGCGCTCGGCCGCGCACCAGATCCGTATGCGACCGATACGCTCGGAAAGCTGCTCGGGCCCACGCGCGCGAGCGCGAATCGCGACCTGCTGCTCTCGTGCGGAGAATCGATCGCCTGCGCGATCTTCGCCGAGTTGCTGACCTCGTGGGGCGCCCCGGCGCAAGCGATGACGGGCGCGCAAGCCGGTATCATCACCGACGAGTCGTTCGGCGACGCCAAGATCCTGCGGGTCGATGCGCAGAACGTCGTGCTCGCGCTCGAGCGCGGGATCATCCCCGTGATCACGGGCTTTCAGGGCGTCTCCGAATGGGGTGCCGTCACGACGCTGGGCCGCGGCGGAAGCGATCTCTCCGCGATCGCGCTCGGCGATGCGCTCGGTTCTGAGACCGTGGAGATCTTCACCGACGTCAGCGGCGTCATGACCGGGGATCCCAAGCGGATCGCCGGGGCGCACCCGGTCGCCCGGGTCAATCACGACGAGATGGTCGAACTCGCGAGCGACGGCGCGAAGGTGATGCACGCGAAGGGCGCCGACTACGCGCGCGCGACGCAGACGCCGTACGTCGTCAAGGGCCTGCGCAGCAACGTCGGAACGACGATCGACGACGTTTCGCGGCCGGACCGCCTGCGGCCGGTCACCGGAATCACGTCGCTGCGCGACATCGTGTTCTTCCGCGTGATCCAAGGCGACATCGACGATTTCGAGGCGCGCGCCAAACTCGAGGAGACGCTGTTCGGGCGCCTCGCGGAGCGCGAGATCTCGATCGACATGATCAACGTGAACAACGCCGGGATCTTCTTCGTGTGCGATTCGCCGAACGTCGATCTCGTGCGGCGCGAGCTCTCGGATTTGAACCTCGCGATCCGCGTGCGCTCGCATTGCGCGAAGATCTCGATCGTCGGGGCCGGCATGCGCGGCACGTCGGGCGTCATGTTCCGCGTCGTGCAGGCGCTCACCGCGGCGAGCGTCGAGATCATCCACTCGACGGACAGCAACATCACGATCTCGGTCCTCGTTCCCGAGGAGGAGGTCGCGCGCGCCGAGCAGGCCGTCCATGACGCCTTCGGCCTCGGCCGCCCGCCTTCGCAAGCACCGCACGCGGCGGCGGCGAAGGGAGGAGCATGACGACGCGCGCTCGCCCACGACTCGGCCGCCTGCTGACCGCGATGGTCACGCCGTTCAACGGGGACGGCGACGTCGATCTCGCCGAGGTGGGGCGCATCGCGCGCTGGCTCGTCGCGGAGGGCAACGAGGGCCTCGTGATCGCCGGGTCGACCGGCGAAGGCACGGCGCTCGACGACGACGAGAAGATCGCGCTCTTCGCGGCCGCCAAAGCGGCGGTCGGCGCCGGTGCGAGCATCGTGGCCGGGGCGACCGGCCCGAACACCAAGGCCTCCGTCGCGCTGACCAAGCGGGCGGAAGCGGCCGGCGTCGACGGGATCCTCGCGACGGTCCCGGCCTACTGTAAACCGACGCAAGACGGCATGCTCGTGCATTTCGGCGCGATCGCCGAAGCGACGTCGCTCCCGCTGATCATCTACAATATCCCCTCGCGCACGGGCGCGAACATGCTTCCGGCCACGCTGCTCGAACTCGCGCGCCGCCATCCCAACATCGCGGGCGTCAAAGAATCCAGCGGCGACTTCACGCAATTCTCGGCGATCCTGCGCGAGCGGCAGCCCGGCTTCGCGTTCTGGTCGGGCGACGATCATCTGTTCTTGCCGGCGCTCGCGCTCGGCGGCGACGGCCTGATCAGCGTCGCGGCGCACGTCTGTGCTCGCGAGCTGCGCGAGTTGCTCGAAGCGCATGCGCGCGGGGACGTCGCCCGCGCGGCGGAACTGCATTTGGCAGTGACCCCGCTCTTCCGGGCACTGTTCGAAACCTCGAGCCCGATCCCGGTGAAGTGGGCGATGGGGCAGTTCGGCTTCCGCGTCGGCGCCTGTCGCTCGCCGCTGGGGGCGATGCCGCCGGCCCTCGCACAATCGCTGGGCGCGTTGCTCGAGCCGTATCGCGCGCGAGCCGGCGAGATCGGCGCCGCAGCGCGTTAGTGGAACGCGTGCGGATCCTCGGCTGTCGCGTCGACGCGACCGACGGCGCGGATGCCGTGCGGCGCATCGTGTCCCTCGCGCAGGGTGAGGGAACGAGCCTGGTCGTGACGCTGGGGACCGAGATGATCGTCGCCGCGCAACGCGACGCCGCTTTCCGCTCGGCGCTCAACGCGGCCGCGCTCTCGCTCTGCGATACGATCGGCGTGCTGTACGCGGCGCGCTTGTACGGCGTGCGCATACCCGAACGCGTGACCGGCGTGGACCTTATCGATCCGCTCTGCGAGGCCCTTGCGCGCGCGGATCTGCCCCTTTATTTGCTCGGCGCGAAGGGCGATACCGCGGCGCGCGCCGCCGCGGCACTCGTCGCGCGGCACCCGGGGCTGCGGATCGCCGGTGCGCGCGACGGCTACTTTCCCGCGAGCGACGACGAGGCGGTTGCCCGAGAGATCGCCCGGAGCGGCGCGCGCGTGCTGCTCGTCGGCCTGGGCTCGCCGCGTCAGGAACTTTGGATTCGCGCGAACCTCGCAAACAGCGGCGCGCGCGTGGGCATCGGCGTCGGCGGCTCGTTCGACGTCCTGGCCGGAAACCTCGAACGCGCGCCCGAAAAATGGCGCCGGCTCAATCTCGAGTGGCTGTATCGATTGCTCAAGGAACCGCAGCGCTGGCGCAGGCAACTCGCGCTGCCGCTGTTCGTGCTGCTCGCATTGCGCGAGCGCGCGCTCGCTCGGAACACGACGGAGGCAACACGGTGAAAGCGATGATCTTGGCCGGCGGGCTCAGCACCCGGCTCTACCCGTTGACGCGCCAGGTGCCAAAACCCCTGGTCCCCGTCGACGGAGAACCGAACAGCGCGCACGTGATGCGCTACCTGCGCTCGTTCGGCATCGAGGATGTCGCGATCAACGTGCACTATCTCGCCGATGCGATCGCCTCGACGTTCGGCGACGGATCCGCGTACGGCGTGCGGCTCGAGTACCTGCACGAAGCGGTGTTGCTCGGCAGCGCCGGCGCCGTCAAGCAAATGGAGTCGTATTTCGACGAGACCTTCGTCGTCGTCGGCTGCGACGACCTGACGGACCTGCGCTTGGACGCGCTGATCGATTTTCACCGCAAGCGCGGCGCGCTCGCCACGATCGCGCTCGTGCCGGCCGAGGACGTCTCGCACTACGGCGTCGTCATCGTCGACGAGACGGGCCGCATCGTCGAGTTCCAAGAGAAACCCGCCCCGGGAACCGAGAAATCGAAGCTCGTCAACACCGGCATCTACGTCTTCGAACCCGAGATCTTCAAGCGCATTCCGGCCGGCGAGTTCTATGACTTCGGCAAGCAGGTCTTCCCGCAACTGCAGAGCGAGAACGCCGCGTTCTACGGCCTCGAGTTGCACGGCGCCTACTGGTGCGACATCGGAACCCCGGGCGAATACAAGCGGGCCACGCGCGACGTGCTCTCGGGTAAGGTGCGCCTGCCCGGAGCGCGCGCCAAGGGGATCCCGCGCGATGCCGCGCTCGGCGACGACGTCGTCATCGAGGGAGACGTGCGCATCGGCGCGCGCGCGCAGCTCGGGAACGGCGTTCGCGTGATCGGGCCGAGCGTGATCGGCGATGCGGTCTTCGTCGGCGACCATGCCGTCGTCGAGCGTTCGATCGTCTGGGATCGCGCGACGATCGGCGAAGGCGCGCACGTGGTCGATTCGATCGTCGGGATCGACTACACGGTCGCTCCGGGTCACGCCCTGCGCGACGCGATCGTCGCGAACGAAGGCACGGCCTAGGGCGAGGCGGCGGGCGCCGGCCCCGCCGGCGTGAACTTCTGGACGTAGTCCCCGCTGCCGTCGCGCGTCGCCCAGACGGCGAACACCGCATGCGTCGCGGGGTCGATCGCATTCGTGTGGACGTCCGGGGCGACCGCCGTCCGATCGAGAAGAACCGGTGCCGCGCCGCGGCGGAGCTCGTAGCGCGAGATGCCGCCGCTCCCGGCGCAGGCGAGGACGTGCTGCGCCGGGTCGAGGTTGCACTGGTCGAAGCGCGGGACCGTCAGCGTCCCCAGCTTCGTGCCCGCGGGCGTGTACGCGTTCATCACGCCGTTCGTACCGGCGACAACGATCTGATCGTACGCGGCATCGTACTGCAGCGGATGGTTGTTGACGAGCTCCGGAGTCGGGATCGTCCGCTTCACGGTCAGCGTCGCGGGATCGATGACCGCGATCTCCGCCGCGTCGGCGATGTTTTGGTAGATCTCGTGCGTCTTCGGGTCGATCGCAAGATCCTCGGGTTTATGGCCCGGCAACGCGACGGTCTTGATGAGCCTCATCGTCTTCGCGTCGATCGCGAAGAGCCGGGTCCCGTTGTCCTCGTCGGCATAGATGCGCGCGTTCGCCGGATCGTATGCGATCGCGTCGATCGGGGCGCCGAGGTCCGTCGTGCGCAGCACCGTTCCCGCCAGCGGATCGACTTCGCTCACGCTTTCATCCGTGCCGTTGCCGGTGAAAACGTGGCCGCTTGCGGGATCGAACGTGACGCCGGCCATCGGTCCGACTTTTATCTGCTTGAGCACCTTTCCGCTATCCGCATCGACGATCAGCAGGGTCTTGCTGCCGCCGTGGGCTGCGTACACGCGCCGCCGCGGAGCATCGACGGTGACAAAATCGAACGAGCCGAATACAGGCACGGCCTGCGGCGGTAATGCGGGAAGCAACATGACGCGAACGATCATACACTACGAATGCAAGCGATGAATGCACCAAAATCTGCATCACGCAATCTTAAGATTGTGATGAGCTAGCCTTAACGTGCCGCGCCTATCGTACGGCCATGAATACTTGGCTGGTACGTTCCTGTGCCGCTGTTTTTTGTGCGGCGCTCTGTTTTCTTTCATGTTTTCCCGTGCTTGCGCAAGGCGCACCGGTGGAGATCACGGGCCTCGTGATCGACCAACAGAGCGCGCTCCCGATCGCGGGCGCCTCGGTCACGGTGAGCCGCGAAAAGGCGACCGTCGCTTCGACGGCGACCGACGCGAGCGGACACTATAACGTCAGCGGCGTCGAACCCGGCATCTATACGGTGACGGTGACGGCGAAGGGATATCAGTCCAGCGCGAGCAGCGGTGTCGCGATCATCAGCGGCTTGCTGAGCGCGTTCGACGTCGCGCTGCCGCTGGCAACGACGAACGCTCGCAACGAGCCCGCCGTCATCGGCCGAGTGACGACCAGCGGCGCGAACGCGCTGAGCGCCGCGACGACGATCTCGCGGACGATCAACGTCGAGAACGTCACGCAGACCGGGCAAATCCGCATCACGGATCAGCTCGGGTCCCTGCCGGCGACGAACTTCTCGACTTCGTCGTCCGTCGGCGACGACGCGAGCCTCAACCTTCGCGGCTTCGGTTCCGACGAGACCGCGTCGCTCTTCGACGGGCATCCGGTGGGGCCGCTCGGCGTCGGCAGCGGCGGTTTCAACTTCTCGCTCGGGCCCGCGTACGGCTTGACGTCCATCAACGTGACGTACGGATCGGGAGCCCAAGGCCTGTTCGGCAGCGACACGATCGGCGGCGCCGTCAATTACGTGACGATCAACCCGACGACGACGCCGCGCTTCTCGTTTCAGCAACAGATCGGCGGAGCCGGCATCCTCGGGACGGGGCTGACGGCGACCGGCACGCTCGGCAAGCTCGGATACGCGTTCGCAGGCGGGAAGCTCGGCGAGTGGGGCAATTTCCCCCCGAACGGCCAGATCGCGCAGTCAGCGCGCCCCGACAACGTCGATCCGAGTTCCGTGACTCCCAACGGCGCCTGCGCGGGCAGCGCGAATGACGTCAGCGCTTGTAATCTCGCGGTCAACACGTACGCGGTTAGCCAAAACACGCAGCAGAGCGTTGGTCTGGGGAAGCTGACGTACGCGCTGAGTCCGGTGACGAACCTGCGCTTCACGGCCTATACCGCGGTGCAATGGTCGGACTCGACGGGCAACGGCGACAACGATTTTCTGCCCTATTCCGTTCGGCTGGCCCAAGTGCAGAGCGGCGCGACGAATTGCACGACGCCGAGCGGCGTCGCCGGCTACACGGTGACGACCGACCCGATCGCCGGGACGACGGCTTGCTATACGGCGCAGCAATTCGCCGGAGCGACCTACGGTCCGGACGGCGGCGGAGCCGGCCGGCAGCGTTCGACGAGCATGCGCGATTACGATTTGAGCCTCACGACGAAGCTCGGCAAGAACACGATCATGGCTTCGACCTTCATCAACAATTACTGGTTCTGGAAGGACAACAGCCTTTCAGGCGGCATCGATGCGACCGGCGCGTACATCGGCGGAACGTACGCCAACTACTACAACACGGCCGGACTGCTGCTCTCCGATTCGCTCGCCTTCGGTCGCAACGATTTCTCGTTCGGCTTCACGAATTGGCACCAGCGCCAGAACGGCGAAGCCGAGAACACGCACCCCAAAGTGGACGACGCATACTTCGGGGAGTACAGTTACTTCCTGCGCGACGCCTATCAGTTCACGAACCAGCTTTCGCTCTTCGCCAACGCGTGGCTGAAGCACTCGTCGGTCAGCGGTCAAACGACCTTCGATCCGCGCGCCACGCTGCAGTTGCGGCCCTCCTCGCACGATGTCGTGCAGTTCACCTACGGACGGTCCGACGGCGCGCCGGCGCCGCAGCTCAAGTCGGGGGGAGCGGCGATCGCGCTGGATCCGGGCCCCTCGTTGACGAACGTGAACTGCGGCGGCTACAACGACGTGGCCTCGGCCGGCAACCCGAACCTGCAGTCCGAGAACGCCAACGACTTCGAGTTCGGCTACGGCCACCGGTTCTCGGGCGATAGTAACGTCCAAGTCAACGCCTACGTCACGGCGGTGAAGAACCAGATTTTCTCCGCGTCCGAGCCGCTGCTGCAGTATGGCATCGGCAACGTTTCCTTCCAGGGAAGCGTCCTGCAGACGTACCTGCAGCGCCTGCAGTCGCAGTGCCCCGGCGAGAACATCACGGCCGCGACGCTCCCGCAGTATCTCTCGGTCAGCACGAACTACAACGCGGCGAGCGCACTCGCACGCGGCATCGAGTTTTCCGGCCGCCAGCGTTTCGCGAAGATCGCCTACGTCGATTACGGCTACTTCATCGAGGGCTCGATGAAGACCGGGATCAACGACAACATCCTCTTGAACAACCCGACGGTCGTCAACGGCGCGCAGCTCCCGGGCATTCCGCTCCATCAAGCCACGCTCTCGCTGGACGTGGCGCCCGGTCCCTGGGAGTTCCGCATCGACAACTATTACGTCGGATCGAACAACTCGCTCAACCGCCCGGCGTACTGGCACTCGAACTCGTTCCTGAGCCGCTCGTTCGGCAAGGACACGGTATTGACGCTCGGCGGCACGAACATCTTCAATAATGCGGTTCAAACATACGGTCTCATCGGTCTGGGAACGCCGGCGATCACGAACTCGATCAGCCAAGTGAGCCCGACGCCGAGCGAGGAGTTTGGGTTGCCTCCGGCTACTTTGACCCTGACGTTCCAAAAGAGGTTCTAATCTGAAGCTCCACCTGCGCCTGGGCCTGTTGGCCGCGGCGGTCGCCCTCGGCGCGGCGCTGCTCCCTTGGACGGGAGCAGCCGCCGCCCAAACCGAGCGCGACCGCGCGGTCTCGCACTACGATCACATCATCGTCATCGTCGAGGAGAACAAGGGGTACGCGACCGTGCTCTCGAGCGGCTATGCGCCGGCGATCGCGGGGTTCGCGAAGACCTACGGCAACGCTGCGCAGATGTTCGCGGAACGCCATCCCAGCGAGCCGAACTATGTGGCGCTGCTCGGGGGCGACACGTTCGGCATCGCCGACGACGACGGATGGTTCTGCGTCCCCGCCTCGACGACGCCCGGCTGCAAAGGTTCCGGCGCGCCGGGCTACGTGCCGCACCTCGTTCCGGGGCCGAACCTCGCGACGCAGCTGCGTGCCAAGGGCCTGGATTGGAAGGCGTATCTCGAGGACATTCCCGCGCCGGGATCGCTCGCGATGCTCTCGCCCGAAACGGAGACGGCCCCAGCCGGGCTCTATGCGGCCAAGCATACCGGCTTCACGAACTTCGCGACCGTCCACGACGATCCGAACCTCGCGAAGAAACTCGTGGGCTTCGATGTGTTGCGCGCCGATCTCCGCAGCGGAAATGTCCCGGCCTTCGCGCTCGTCGTGCCGAACCAGTGCAACGAGATGCACGGGGTCGCCTCGCCGAAGGCGCCGCCCGACTGCTGGAGCGGCGACGAGGCGCTCGTGCGCCGCGGCGATGCGTACGTGCGCGACCTCGTCGCGCAGATTCAGGCCTCGCCGCTCTGGACCAACGGGAACACGGCGATCGTGCTGACCTGGGACGAGGACTCGAAAACGGACCGCATTCCCGGCACCGTTCAGTCATGCTGCGTGCCCGTCGACGACCATAATCCCGGCGGCGGACACATCCCGACGATCGTGATCACGAACCACGGCCCGCGGGGCGTCGTCGACGACACGCCCTACAACCACTACAGCCTTTTGCGAACGATCGAAGACGCACTCGGCCTCGACGGTCACCTGCGCCACGCCGGAGACGCGACCGTGCTCCCGATGACTCCTCTCTTCGCGCATCCCTGATCCACTGGGGAAACGTTGATGAAATCTCCGCCTCTTGGCCGCGCCCTCGCCGTCGCGAGCCTGGCGTTCGCGTTCGCCGCGTTCGGCCTCGCGCACGCGCCGCAGCGCGCCGGCGCCGCCTCCGATTCCGCATCCCCCGCCGATCTCGCGATGGTCGTCGTGATGACGCGCCACGGCGTTCGCTCCCCTACGCACCCGGGCGAACTGAACGCGTACTCGGCGCGGCCGTGGCCGGCGTGGAAGGTTGCCCCGGGACACCTGACCGCGCACGGCGCGGCGCTCATGCGCGGGTTCGGCGAAGCCTACGGCCGGCGCTACGGTAGCCTCGCACCGCCGGTTGCCGGGTGCCCCGCGCGCGATGCGGTCTTCGTGTGGGCCGATACGGACCAGCGAACGCTCGCGACGGGGCGGGCGCTCCTCGACGGCTTCGCGCCGAAGTGTTCGTCGATCGCCGTCAATCACGCCTCGACGAAGACCGATACGCTTTTCGATCCGTCCGTCGGCCGGGTCGACGTCGCGCGCTCGAAAGCCTCGCTCCTCGGTGCCCTCGGCGGCGATCCAAACTCGCTGGCGCAGACGTATGCGCGCGAATACGCCGAACTCAACGGCGTTCTCGGCTGCGTCGCTCCCGCACGGTGCACGCCGCTAGCCGGCATCAAGACGTCGGTCGCGTCGACGGGCGACGGCGGGCTCGCCGAGTTGAGCGGCGGATTCGATCTCGCCGAAAGCGCGGTCGGGGACCTCTATCTCGGGTACGTCGAGGGCTTGCCGGACGCCGGCTGGGGCAAACTCGACGCGCGGACCATGCTGGACCTTCTCGCGCTGCGTTCCGCGCAATCGCGGCTCGTGCGCCAGAACCCGTACACGGCGCAAGTTCACAGCTCGAACATTCTCACGCATATCGTGGAGACGCTCGTTCAGGGCGCGACGTCGGTGAAGTCCCCCGAGATCGCAGCCCCTGCGGCCGCGCGCATCGTCTTCCTCGTCGGACACGACACGCAGCTCTCGCAACTCGCCGGTTTACTGCGACTCTCGTGGCTGGCGCCGCAAGGCCCCTTTAACGACGCGCCGCCCGGCGGCGCGCTCGTCTTCGAGCTCCACGCGCCCGCCGCGTCGCCTGCGTACGTTCGCCTGTTCTTCGCGGCGCAGCGCATGAGCGACATGCGGGCGGGTATCGGCACGCGCCCGGATTTTGTCCCGGTCTACGTCCCCGGTTGCCCGTCGCTCGATTGTCCGCTCGAGGCGTTCTCGAAGATCGTCGACGCGGCAGTCGACCCGAGCTTCGTTCAGCCATGGAAGTAGGTCCGCGGCGCGTGTGAGCGCACTCGGAGCCTAGCGCGAGCGCGCTCCGTCGCGATGGGATCCGCGATGTTCGGAGCAGCGTTCGAACGGTTCCTCGATGCGCTCGATCCGCCGCGTTGTGCCGGGTGCGAAGCCGGCGGCGCCTGGTTTTGCGAACGCTGCTTCGCGCTGCAGGGCGCGGGCGTCACGTTCGAAGCGGGCGGGCTGCCCGGTCTCGCGCTCGGCGCCTACGCGGGCGCGCTCCGGGCCGCCGTCCTCGCCTTCAAAGGCGGCCGGAGGCCGGTCGGCCTCGCGCTCGCCCGCCGGTTAGCCGATCGGGCGAGCGCCGTCCTCCATCCGCAAACGGTCCTCGTCCCCGTCCCCACGACGCGCGCGCGGAGGCTGGAGCGCGGCTACGACCCCGGCGTCTTCCTGGCGCGCGAGATCGGGCACCGCTGCCAGCTCGCTTGCGCACCGGTCCTTCAGCGCACCACGGCCGACGCGCAGCGCGGGCGTTCCCGCGCGGCGCGGATCGGGGCGCGCGGCCGGTACGCGTGCGCCGACGCAACTTCGATCACGGGTCGCGAGGTTGTGCTCGTCGATGACGTCGCTACGACCGGCTCGACCTTGCGGGACTGCTCGGCGGCGCTCGAAGCGCACGGGGTCCACCTGCGCGGAGCGCTCGTCATCGCCCGCACGCTCTAGGAGATTCTGATGCCAAAAGCGATTTGGAACGGCACGGTCATCGCGCAGAGCGACGACACCGTGGTCGTCGAAGGCAACCATTACTTTCCGGCGACCGCGATCGCATCCCAATATTTCAAGCCGAGCGAAACGCACTCGGTCTGCCCTTGGAAGGGGACGGCCAGTTATTACACCGTCGTCGTCGGAGACAAAGAGAATCGCGATGCAGCCTGGTTCTACCCGCAACCGAAGGACGCGGCGAAGCAGATCGCCGGGCGCGTCGCCTTTTGGAAAGGCGTCGAGGTGACGCCGTAGCCCTGACGCCCGTCGACCGGATCTACCTGCGGCGCGCGTGCGAGCTTGCCGCTCGCGGCCGAGGGAACACTGCGCCGAATCCGGCGGTCGGTGCGGTCATCGCGCGCGCGGGGCGCACGCTCGGCGAGGGCTTTCATCATCGCCGGGGGGAAGCGCACGCGGAAGTCGAGGCGCTGCGCAGCGCGGGCGACGCGCGCGGCGCGACGGCCTACGTTTCGCTCGAGCCGTGCAACCACCATGGCTTGACGCCCCCGTGCAGCGAAGCGCTGATCGAGGCGGGCATCGCACGCGTCGTCGCGGGCGTCGCCGACCCGAATCCGCGCACCGCCGGAGCCGGCTTCGCGCGCTTGCGCGCGGCCGGGATCGACGTGGAACTCGCGGAGGATCCCTGGGCGCGCGCGCTGATCGAATCGTTCGGCGTCGCCGTGAACCGGTCGCGCCCGTACGTGCATCTCAAGCTCGCGGCGTCGCTCGACGGCTACGTCGCGCCGGCCCCCGGCGCACATTGGTTGACCGGCGAGCCCGCGCGCGACTACGTCCGCGAATTGCGCGCGAGCTACGATGCGGTCCTCGTCGGCGCGGGAACGGTGCGCAGCGACGATCCGCAACTGACGGTGCGCCCGCCGCGCACGCGGCTGCGTCCGTACGTGCGCGTCGTCGCGTGCGAGGATGCGCCGATCCCGGCGGATCGCCGCGTGCTGCGCAGCCCGGATGCACTCGAAGGCGTGACCTACGCGCGCACGATCGTGCTCGCGCCCGCGGGAGCGCGCGCGGCGTTCGCCGAGTTGGAAGCCGTCGCGGAGGTCGCCTACATCGGCGCGCCGGACGCGCGCGAACTCGATCTCGCGGCGGCGCTGCGCGAACTGCGGGCGCGCGGCATCGCAAGCCTGCTCTGCGAGGGCGGCCCGACGCTAGCGGCGCGCCTGCTCGCGCAGCGTCTCGTCGACCGCGTCGATTGGCTCATCGCCCCCGTCCTGCTCGCGAACGACGCGGCCGTACCGGCGCTGCGCGGGGCCGACGTGCGGACGGCGGCGCACGGTTGGCGCTTCGATCGCGTCGAACGGCTCGGCGAGGATCTCCGCCTCTCGGCGGCTCTGGAAGGAAGCGATTGATGTTCAGCGGTTTGATCGCGCATCGCGGCACGGTGGCGCTCGTCACGCCCGATCCGCGCGGCGGCGCGCGCCTTGAGATCTCGGCACCCGGCGCGATCGCGGAAGGCGTCGAGGCGAAGGATTCGATCGCGGTCAACGGCGTCTGCTTGACGGTCGTCACGTTCGATGCGCAGACGGTCGCCTTCGACGTCGTTCCCGAGACGCTCGCGCGCTCGGCGCTCGGCGCGCTCGCCCCCGGCGATCCGGTCAATCTCGAACTTTCGTTGCGCCTGGGCGACCGGCTCGGCGGACACCTCGTGTACGGACACGTCGATGCGACGGCCACGATCCTCGCGAAGATCCCGGAGGGTCAGGGCTATCGCTTGACGCTCGAACGCCCGCCCGCGCTCGTGCCGTTCATCGTCGAGAAGGGCTACGTCGCCGTCGACGGCATCAGCTTGACGGTCGCGTCGGTGCACGGCGACCGCTTCGATATCGCGCTGATCCCCGAGACGGCCGCGCGCACGACGCTCGGCCCCAAGGGCCCGGGCGCGCTCGTGAACCTCGAGATCGATCCGATCGCGCGCTACGCGCGCGCGGCCGCGGAGGCGTACGCGCCGTGATCGTGAAGCCGCGCGTTTTCCTGACGACCGATCGCGTGCGCTGGGGCAACGTCGACAAGATGGGGATCATCTATTACGGCACCTACGTGCGCTTCGTCGAGTTGGGCGAGACCGAACTCTATCGCGAGCTGGGCTTCTCGTTCGCGGAGATGTTCGACCGCTTCGAATTCGAATTGCCGCGCGTCCATCTCACGTTCGATTTCGTGCACCCGGCGCTCGTCGACGACGAGATCGAGATCGAGACGACGGTGACCCACGTCGGCTACTCGTCGATCTCCATGAACTTCGTCTTCCGCCGGCTGCGGGATTCTCGCACGCTCGCGAAAGGGAAGCTCGTCACGGCGTGCGTCGACCGCGTCGCGCTCCGTCCGCGGCGCATGCCGGTCGAACTGCGGGATGCGCTACGCGGCTGCCTCGGCTCCGCCTGAGAGCCAGTCGTAGTCGATCGACGTCACCGTGACCGTCCGATTACCGGCCGGCCGCGGCCAGACGACTTCATCGCCGACGCGGGCGCCCAATAGCGCGCTCGCCAACGGCGAGGCCAAGCCGATCCGCGAGGCCGGGATATCCACTTCGTCTTCGCCGACGATCGTGAAGCGCTGCGGTTTGCCCGAGCCCGTGTCGACCGTGACCGTCGCGCCGAACGCGACGGTGCTGCGGTCCGCGGGCGGGCCGATCACCTGCGCCGCATTGAAGATCGCTTCGAGCCGAGCGCGCTCGTCCGGATCGACGGCCGCATCGCGCAGCCGCGCCAAATCTTGCAGGCCGCGGGCGCTGATCGGCCGCGAGTTGGGTCGCAGCCGCGGCCCGAGGGTCGCTTCCCGCGCGTCCTCGCGCTCTTTCATAAAAGCTCGGCTCATGTCTGAATATTCCCGCAGAGGAAGGTTCCCAACCAACGAGCAGTTTTAGAAAGAAGTTTTCGGCACTCCCGCCGCCTTCGCATGCGGCGCGTCGCTGCACAGGAGCCAAGCGGCGGCAAGGCCCGCGGCGAGGCTTGCGCTACAGGTCGCGGCGACGCCCGGCCAGCCCCAAAACTCCCACGCGAAGCCCGGCAGCACGGAACCGAATACGGCGCCCACGTAGTAGAACGTCTGGTAGAGCGCCATCGCGCCGCCCTTGGCCGTCGTCGCCGTCACCGTGACGAACGCCGGCGCGATCGCTTGCGCCGTGAACATCCCGACGCACAGGATGACGGTCCCGGCGGCGATCGTCGCGAGCGATGAGCTCAGCGTCAGGGCCACGCCCGCGAGCGCGATCGCAAAGCCGGCCGCCATCAGCGTGCGACGCGAGATGCGCGCCGAGAGGCGCCCCGCGAGCGGCGCGGTGACGACGCCCGCCAGATAGGAGAGGTAGAACCACGCGACCGTGCCGGTCGAAAGCCGGAACGGCGCTTCGCTGAGCAGGTAGGGCAGGTACGTGAAGATCCCGATGAAGCCGAAGAAGAGCGTCGCGCCGGCCGCGAACGCGCCGAGCAGCCGCGCGTCGGCGAGGTGGTGCCACATCGCGCGGTAGGCGCCCGCGAATGCGGCCGGCATCGGCTCGTCACGGCGCCGCGGTGCCGCGCGCAGCGTCAGCGCCATCGCGATGGCGGCGAGCAGCGTCAGCGCGCCGAACACGGCGAACGCCGCTCGCCACGACGAGGTGAGGTCGAAGATCACGCCGGTCGCGATGCGGCCGATCAGTCCGCCCGCGACGGACGCGCCGATGTACGCGCCCACGAGCGAGCCGGTGTCGTAGCCGCCGCGGAGTTCGCCGATGTACGCGATCGCGATCGCCGCGACGGCGGGCACCAGCAGGCCCTGCGCCGCGCGCAACGCGAGCAGCACGTGGAACGACGGCGCAAAACCGCAGGCGAGCGTCGCGAGCGCGAGCAGGGAGCAGCCCCAAACCATCACGCGCTTTTGCCCGAGCACCGCGCCGAGCGGGCCGTAGGCGCTCGAGACGAGCGCGACCGTCAGCACGATCGCCGAGATCGTCGCGCCCGCGATCGCGGGCGAGACGCCGTATTCGCGCGAGAACACCGGGAGCAGCGGCTGGGTGATGTACATGTCCGCGAACACGGCGACGGCGGCCAGGCACAACGCCGCCACGGCGCGGAGATCCGCGTTCCGGACGGCAAGCGAGCGGGGGGAGGGTGCGAGCATGCGTAGGGATTACGATAGCGCGCAAGGCTTATGCTGTCCAATGCCGATAAAGTCAATAGATCGTGCCTTTGAGGTAATGAGGACGGATCGATGGAATGGCAGCAGCTGGAGTACTTTCGCGCGGTCGCCCGTACGGGCCACGTCACCCGCGCCGCGCACGCCTTGGGCGTCACTCAGCCGGCGCTGAGCCGGGCGATCGGGCGGCTCGAGCGGGAGCTGGGCGTGGAGCTTTTCGACCGCCGCGGGCGCTCCGTCGGGCTCAACCGCTTCGGGCGGGCGTTCGCGCTGCGGGTCGAGCGGGCGCTCGGCGAGCTGGAACTCGGGCGCCGCGAGCTGGCCGATCTTGCCGGGCTCGAAGGCGGCGTCGTTTCACTTGGGTTCCTGCACACGCTGGGCATCCAGGTGATCCCGGAACTGCTCGGCGCGTTCCGGGCCTCGTTCCCGGGCGTCACGTTCAGTCTGATGCAGAACGCTTCCGACACGATCTACCGCCATCTCTGGGACGGTGACGTCGACCTGTGTTTCGCGCCGCCGCCCACGCACGACGAAGGCGTCGTGTGGACGGAGCTGTTCCGCGAAGAGCTGTTTCTGGCCGTGCCCGCCTCGCACCGGCTCGCCGGCCGCCGGTCCGCGCGGCTCGATGAGATCGCGGGCGACCCGTTCATCAGCCTGCGCCCGACGTACTCGATTCGCCAGCTGATCGACGACCTGTGCCGGCAAGCGGGGTTCACTCCGCAGATCGCCTTCGAAGGAGAAGAAGTCGGGACCGTGCGGGGCCTCGTGGCGGCGGGCCTCGGCGTCGCGCTGTTGCCCGCGCCCGCGCGCCCGGCCCCCGGAGACCCGCCGCAACTGCGGGTGAGCGTGCCGCATTGCGAACGCAGGCTCGGCCTCGCCTGGCTGCGCGAGCGCTACACCAGCGCCGCCGCGCACCGCTTCCGGGATTTCGCGCTGGCGCGCTTCGAAGCGGCGAGCGCGCTCGAAGCCGAAGCCGCGGGGCCGGCGGCAGGGTAAACAGTTCGCAATTGTCAAGAGAACAGGGAGCGAAAGGCCCGCTAAAGGGCTCGCTGAGTTGACGTTTGTGAACTAGAGGGGCGCCCCGACCGTGAACAGTTTTTCCGAGATCCTGCAGACCGCGATGGAGTCCCGGGGGATCTCCGCCAGCGATCTCGCCGCGAAATCGGGCCTGACGGAGGGCGCGATCTCGTACCTGCGCTCCGGCCGGCGCTCGCCCTCGTTCAAGTCCGTCAAGGCGCTGGCGAAGGTGCTCCCGGAACTCGCGGGCGCGCTCGGCGAGGCGCCCCCGGACGATCAGATCTTCGACGACATCGAAGACGCGATCGCGGACACGCGCGCCGGCAAGATGGTCGTCGTGCTGGACGACGAGGATCGCGAGAACGAAGGCGACCTCGTGATGGCGGCGCAGATGGTCACGCCCGAAGCGATCAACTTCATGCGCAAGGAAGCTGGCGGCCTGATCTGCGTTCCGCTGATCGGCAAGCGGCTCGACGAGCTGCAGATCCCGGCGATGGTGCACGACAACACGGCGCCGCTCGGCACGGCGTTCACGGTTTCGGTCGAAGGCCGCGGGCGCACGACGACCGGCATCTCGGCGCACGATCGAGCGGCGACGATTCAGATGCTCGTCGATCCCGCCTCGAAGCCTTCGGACTTTCTGCGCCCGGGTCACACGTTTCCGTTGCGCGCGCGCGACGGCGGCGTGCTCGTGCGCGCGGGTCAGACGGAGGCCGGCGTCGATCTCGCGCGGCTCGCCGGGCTCTACCCGGCAAGCGTCGTCGTCGAGATCATGGACGAGGACGGCACGATGATGCGCCTGCCGCGTCTGCGCGAGTTCGCGAAGAAACACGAGCTGCGCTTGATCACGGTCAAGGATCTGATCGCGTATCGCATGCGCACCGAGAAGCTGATCGAGCGGATCGCGGAGTTCGATCTGCCGACCGACTTCGGAAAGTTTCGCGGGATCGCGTACGAGACGACCGTGGGCGAGGGCACGCACGTCGCGATGGTGATGGGCGATATCGGCGACGGCAAGGGCGTGCTGGTGCGCGTGCACTCCGCCTGCTTGACCGGGGATTCGTTGCATTCGCTGCGCTGCGATTGCGGCGCGCAGCGCGACGCGGCGCTCAAGCTGATCGCGCGCGAAGGGCGCGGCGTCCTCCTGTATCTGTATCAAGAAGGCCGCGGCATCGGGCTTGCGAACAAACTGCGCGCCTACGCGCTTCAGGATCGCGGCGCCGACACGGTCGAGGCGAACCTCGCGCTCGGCCTTCCCGCGGACAAACGCGATTACGGGCTCGGTTCGCAGATGCTCGTCGACCTCGGCGTGCGCGAGATGCGCCTGATGACGAACAACCCGAAGAAGATCGCCGGCCTCGAAGGCTACGGCCTGCGGATCGTCGGGCGCGTCCCGCTGCCGACCGAGCCGACGCAATACAACAAGCGCTACATGGAAACGAAGCGTCGTAAAATGGGACATTTGCTCGGTGAAGCGGCGAACGGCGGGGCGGCCGCACCGGCGAACGGCGCGGCGCCGCCGGCGCGCGCGGGATCGGCGAAGTGAAGCCGGCGGAACGGAACGCCCTCCCGCTGCCGCGCGCGGCGGGGAAACGCGTCGCGATCGTTTCGGCACGCTTTTACGGATCGCTGGCCGATTGGCTCGAAGACGGCGCGTCGCGCGCGCTCGATGCCTGCGGCGTCGCTGCGGATGACCGGGCGATCGTCCACATTCCCGGCTGCTTTGAGATCCCGCTTGCGGCGCAGCACCTGATCGCGCAAGGGTACGATGCCGTCGTCGCGCTCGGCGTCGTGGTGCGGGGCGATACGCCGCACTTCGATTACGTCGCGGGCGAGTGCGCGCGCGGCATCATGGACGTGCAGCTCGCGACCGGCGTGCCGATCGGCTTCGGGATCCTGACGACTGAAACGTACGCGCAGGCCGAGGAACGCGCCGATCCCCAGCGCGGCGACAAAGGGTACGAAGCCGCGATCGCAGCGCTGACGGTCCTGCAGCTGGTGTAGCGCACCTCAATCGAGGCGCAGCTTCCAGCCTTGAACCGTCGTCAGCGCGAAGAAGCCGAGCCGCTCGAGGATCGGGCGGCTGGTCTCGCGCGCGTCGACCGTGACGTAGGCGTATCCGCGCGCACGCGCGCGGGCGCTCCGCTCGGCGACGAGGCTGCGATACACGCCGCGGTGGCGGCTCGCCGGTTCGGTACCGCCGCCCCACAGCGATGCGAACGAGCGGCCCGGCGCCAATTCCAGCCGTCCTGCCCCGGCTGCCTCACCGTCGACGTACGCCACGTACGCGATCGTATCCGCGCCTGCGCCGAAGATGCGCGCTCCGAGCGCGTCCACGGACGAACTCGCATCGCGTCCGAACGCGCGCGTCGTCACGCCGATATAGGTCGCGAGGTCCGAGTCGCTGCTCACTTCGCGCACCGTGACGCCGGGATCCACGCGCGGGGCGTGTTCGGTTGAATCGAGCGCCAGCACCATGAGCGTCTCGGTTTCGTCCGGCTCGAAGCCGTGCGCGGCGAGGACGGCAGCCAGGTTCGACGGCGCATCGTGCGCGTAGAGTTTCCACTCGACGCTCTCGCTCAAGCCGCGGAAATAGGCGGCCTGCTCCGCGACGGCGCGCTCGGCGCCGGCCGCATCGAACGTCCAGTACGCGATCAGGTTGTGCGCGGCGCCGCGCTCGCGCACGACGTCGCCGGCGCGTTCGACGCGGGTGCCGGCGCCGTGCGGCGGCTCGAGGCGCATCTCCGCGTCGTAGCGCGCGAGGATGGCGGCCGCTCGCGCTCCACCGGGCGCTTCCGGACCGTTCGCGAACACGGTTTCCTCCTCGATGTGGGGTTCGGGAAAGTGCCGACCTTCTGACCGCGGCGTGGGGCGCACCTTTGGTCGCTGACGGAATGATGGCTGCGCTGGCGAGCCGAAGCGTCGACGGCCGCAAAGACGTGGAGGAAAATGTTCCGCAGACACCTCGTTGCTCTCGCCGCGCTCGCATGCGCCGTCGCGTGCTCCGCGCCGGCTTCCGCCGGTTCGCCGGCGACGCCGATTCCGGATGCGCCGAGGCCCGATCTCGGAGCCCTGCAGGGCTGGGTCGGCGGGTGGTCGTGCTCGACGAAGAGTTCTCGGCACGCGACGCCGATCGCCAGCATCTCGGTGTACACGTTCGATCCGGACGGCCGGTGGCTTTTCAACACGGGGACGACCTATCCGGTCCCATGGTTTCCGCACAACACATCCTCGACGGAGTTCATCACCTACGATTTGGGGCGAAAGCACTGGATCGACATCTCCGTCGATAGCAACGGCAACTATCACGTGAGAACCTCGCCCGGTCCGATCGGCAACACCTGGGTTTGGCACGACCTCGGGTTGCAGGGAACCGGCGACATCGAGTCCTTCGGCGATATGACGACGACCGTGCTCGCGAAGACGCTGACGACGGAATTCCGCGCCAAGACGAAAGGCGGTCAGATCGTCGACGTTAAGACCGTCTGCAAGCGGTCGGCGTAAGAGCGGCTCGGGCTGTATGAAATCGCGCCGCGGCGCACGCGGCTACTTCCGGACTCCGAGCTACTTAGTTCGGCTTGACTAGCAAGCCAAGCGTAATAACCTCAGTCTAGCGCCCGGCCGCCGCGCGGGCTAGGGCAGCGCCATGGGACTTTCAGCGGGACGTCCGGCTTAGGAGAATCGCTCCCAGGCGGCTTGCCGCGAGACGCCGAGCGCCGAGCCGATCGCAGCCCAACTGGCGCCGCGCGTGCGCAGCAGCTCGACTTGCGTCTGCAGGATCGCGCGCGTGGCTTCGAGGGTGTCGTTCGTGGGCCGCAGGGCGTCCAGCAGTTGCTTGTCCGTCATCGCGTCCCAACCGGCGAAGTTCCGCGGCGTCGCTTCCAGGATGCCGTTGCAGACGCCGACGCAGGCGTCGCAGATGTGCACGCGCGGTCCGGCGATCAATTTGGCGACTTCAGTTTCCGGCTTCCCGCAGAACGAACAGCGCAGGCGCCGGCGCATCAACGTTGGCGGCATCGTGGTTCCTCACTGAGATGAGCGTCCACGTGCAGCATAGTCCGCGCCCGGTCGCGCTGTCAAGGATGTCTTGACAGCGGATCGCGGCGAATATCCCGCGCCTCGCGGCGTTCGTGCTACGCGGGCACGTCGCTCGCGGCGACGTAGCGCCAGACGATCTGCCATTGAGGGCGGCGCGCCAGCACGTAAACGTCGTGGCCGCGCTCGGTCGAGCGACCGCCCTGGTGTTCGTAGGTCATCGTCCAGCCGAGCGTCGCGACGGCGACGTCGCCCGCAAGATCGACCTCGGGCGCATCCTGCTCGTACTCCAACACCGTCGCGGCGGCGAGGAACTCCGCGTAGCTCGCCGCGACGGCGTCGCGCCCGCGCGCGACGCGTCGCAGATCGGGCCCGACGATCACCGCATCGCTCGTGAAGAACGGCGCGACGCGGGCGGCGACGTCAGCCTCGCCGGAGCGCCAGGCGAGATTGAGCGCCTTCACGAGCTTCGTGACGGCGACGACGTCGTCCGGGTCCGCAGGCACTGTTTCGGTGCTCATGGCGCTTCCTCAGAGTCCGCGTTCCAGTTCCGCAACCGATTCCGCCAGCGCGTCGAAGGCAAGCGCGAGTTCGTCGCGCTCGATCGTGAGCGGCGGCGAGATCACCGTGATGTTGTAACGGCCGAACGCGTACACGCCGCGCCCGAGTAAGTTCTTGTAGAACGCCGCGAGCGGCCCGAGGCCCTCGCCCTGCCAGGCGACCAGCGGCTCGCGCGTCTGTTTGTTCTTCACGAATTCGAGCGCGAAGAACGCGCCGATCCCGCGCGCGTCGCCGATGACGGCGGAGCGCGCGGCGATCGCGTCGAGCCCTTCGCGCAGCCACGCTTCGATCTCGCGCGCCCGCGCGAACAGGTCGCCGTCCGCGTACGCTTGCAATGTGGCGCGGCCTGCCGCCATCGCGAGCGGATGCCCCGAATAGGTGTGCCCCGCGCCCAAGACCTCGGTGTCGAAATGGGCGGCGAGCGATTCGCGCACGAGGATCCCGCCGAGCGGCACGTACGCCGACGTCACGCCCTTCGCGAACGTGATCAGATCGGGGACGATCTCGAACCGCTTGCAACCGAACGATGCGCCGATCCGTCCGAAGCCGGTCATCACCTCGTCCAAGATCAGCAGGATGCCGTGCCGGTCGCACAGCGCGCGCACGCCCGCCAGATAGCCCGGCGGCGCGACGATGACGCCGTTCGAACCCACGACGGTCTCGAGCAGGATCGCCGCGACCTTCTTCGGGTTCTCGAAGTTGACGATGAACTCGAGGTGCGCGAGCGCGCGGCGCGTTTCGTCGGCCGGGTCGCTGGAATCGAACGGGCTGCGATAGGGGTTCGGCCCGATGAAGTGCACGACGTTCGGGATCCCGGGCTCGGCGAACCAGCGCCGGTTCTCGCCGGTCAGCGTGCTGGCGCCCGCGCCCGATCCGTGGAACGAGCGGTACGCGGTCAGCACCTTCGAGCGCCCCGTGAGCGCGCGCGCGATCTTGACCGCGTCCTCGTTCGCTTCGGCGCCGCCGGTCGTGAAGAACGCCCGGGCGCCCTCGCTCCAGGGTGAAAGCTCGGAGAGCGCGGCGGCGAGTTCGGCCCGTGCGCCGTTGAAGAAGCTCGGCGCCGCGTAGCAGAGCCGTTGCGCCTGGGCGGCGATCGCCGCCGTGACGGCGGGGTTGCCATGCCCCAGATTGACGCAGACCAGGCCCGACGAAAGGTCCAGATAGCGCTTCCCCGTGTCGTCGTAGAGGAAGACGCCCTCGCCGCGCTCGATCGCGGGCGGGTCGAGTTTCCCCTGCGCGGCCCACGGCGTGAGCACGTGGCGGCGGTGGAGCGTGTGAAGGTCGGTCGCGGCGGTCAGCATGGCAATCTCTCCAATGGGGACTCGACCTGGTTCACCGTCCGAGCGGGTAGCCCATTCGTCCTCGCGAAACGCTCGCGCATGCAGCAGCCGCCCCACGCATTCGAAGCCGTCGCGTTCGACGGCGACGCGATCCTCTATGTCGACCAGCGGCGCCTGCCGCTCGAACGCGTCGTCGCGCGCGCCCAGAGCGTGGACGACGTCGTCGAGGCGATTCGCACGCTTGCCGTGCGCGGCGCGCCGTGCATCGGCGTCTTCGGCGGCTACGGCGTCGTGCTCGCGCGCGGCATCCATCCCGCGGAGAGCGAGTTCCGCGCGGCGGCGGCGCGGATCCGCGCAGCGCGCCCGACGGCGGTGAACCTTGCGTGGGCGGTCGACCGGGTCTTGAATGCGGGCGAGGGCCGCCATCTCGCAGAGGCCCAAGCGATCCATGACGAGCAGCGCGCCGTCGATCGCGCGATCGGCGAGCACGGCGCGGCGCTGATCCCGCAGTTCGGCGCGATCCTCACGCACTGCAACACGGGGCCGCTCGCGACGGCGGGCGGCGGCACGGCGCTCGGCGTCATCATCGCCGCGCACCGCGCGGGCAAGCAACTGCACGTGTACGCGGATGAGACGCGCCCGCTCTTGCAGGGCTCGCGCCTGACGATGGTCGAGTTGGCGGAAGCCGGGATCCCGGCCACGTTGCTCGTCGACGGCGCGGCGGCGATCGCGATGGAACGCAAGCAGATCGTCTGCGCGATCGTCGGCGCCGATCGCATCGCGACGAACGGCGACACGGCGAACAAGATCGGCACGTACGGCGTCGCGATCGCGGCCGCGTTCCACGGTATCCCGTTCTACGTGGCGGCGCCCCGCTCGACGATCGATTTCTCGCTGCCCAGCGGCGCGGGGATCGTCATCGAGGAACGCAGCCCCGATGAAGTGCGCGCGTTCGGCGGCGCGGCGACGGCGCCGGCCGGCGCGGATGCGTACAATCCGGCGTTCGACGTGACGCCCGCGCGCCTGATCGCGGGGATCGTGACGGAATACGGCGTTGCCCGCCCGCCCTACGAGACGTCGCTGCCGCCGCTTGCGAACCTGCCGCCGCTCGCCGCCGGGCTCGGAGGGCTCCGCTGAAGTTCTACGACTTCGCCGCGGCGACGGCCGCGATCCCCAAGCTCGTCGTCGTCGAGGGGACCGAACGTCTGCTGGCCGATCGCGCGCTCGCGCTGCTGGAGGAACGCCTGCTCGCACCCGACGAGCGCGCGCTCAATCTCGAACGCTTCGAAGCGAGCGCGCTCGATTCGTTCTCGCGGGTCGAAGCGGCGGTCAGCGCGTTTCCGTTCCTCGCAGCGACGCGCGTCGTCGTGGTGCGCGGCGCGCAGGATCTGCGCGTGGCCGAGCGCCGCGCGCTGTGGGAGGTCGCGCAGCGCGTGCCCGACGGCAACGTCCTGATCCTCGAAGATCTGCAGCCGCCGGCGAAAAAGACGAAGCCCGAGACCTTCGGCCAGCTCGCCGGGAAGACGGCGCTGCGGATCGATACGACCGCAAACGAGGAAACGCGCGAGCGCTTCATCCGCGAAACGCTCGCGGCGCTCGGCGCGAGCGCGGAGCCGGCCGCGATCGCGACGCTCGCGCGCAGCGAGGCGGACCTGACCGCGGTGCGGACCGATCTGGAAAAGCTCGCGATCGGCGGAAAGAAGATCACGCTCGCGGAGCTTTTGAGCGAGAGCCTGTTCACGAGCGAGGCGAAGGCCTACCAATACGCGAGCGCGCTCGTGGAAGGGCGCAGCGCCGACGCGCTCGCGATCGCGTTCGAGTTGTTCGCGAACGATCCGCGCGGCGCGGGGATCCCGCTGCTCTCGGCGCTGGCGACCGAGTATCTGGCGCTCTGGGAACTTGCGCGCCCGGGCGGCGAGCTGCCGCAGCGCCAGCGCTGGCGCGAACGCGTGCTGCGGCCGATCGCGCGCCGCTTGGGCGAGCGCCGCGCGCGCGCCGGCTACGAGCGGGCGGTCCGCGGCTTCGAGGCGATCGTCACCGGCCGCGCCGAGGATCCTCGCGCGGTCGTGGAATCGATCACGGCGCTCTCCGGCGGCTCGGGCGGCGGCCGGCGGCCGGGAGGAGCGGCCCAGGACTAAAGGCAAGCCCACTAGGTCACGATGTCTCATCAAACCTATGCATCGCCGTTCTCGTGGAGATATGGGCGTGAAGAACTACGCCGGCTGTTCTCCGAGCACGAGCGGCGCCGGCTTTGGCGCACGGCCTGGGTGGCGCTCGCCGCGTCGCAGCTGCGCAGCGGCCTGGTCACGCAAACCGAGCTGGACGATCTGCGCGCGCACGTCGACGACGTGGACATCGACGCGGCGCTCGCGATCGAGCGCGAGATCGGGCACGATCTCATGGCCGAGATTCGCGTCTTCGCCGGGCAGGCGAAGATCGGCGGCGGCAAGCTGCACCTCGGCGCGACCTCGATGGATATCGAAGACACGGTCGAGACGTATCGCCTGCGCCGCGGCCTGGCGCTCGTCGGCGAGAACGTTCACTTGCTGTTGCACGCGTTCGCGACGCGCATCGGCGAGAACGCCGATCGCGTTTGTATGGCGCACACGCACCTGCAACCGGCCGAGCCGACGACGGTCGGCTATCGCCTGGCCGTCTACGCGCAGGATCTGCTGATCGACGACGCGCAGCTGCGCGCCGCCTACGCCGCGCTCACGACGAAGGGGATCCGCGGCGCGGTCGGCACCTCGGCCTCGTACGCGCACCTGCTGCACGGCACCGGCCGCACGCCGCAGATGCAAGAAGAAGAAGTGCTCGGCGCGTTCGGCCTGAGCGCGCGCGAGGTCAGCACGCAGACCTATCCGCGCAAGCTCGATTATCTGCTGCTCTCGGCGCTTGCGGGGCTGGGCGCGTCGCTTTCGAAATTTGCCGCCGACGTGCGGGTGCTCTCCTCGCCCGGATTCGGCGAGATGTTCGAACCGTTCGGCAAGAAGCAAGTCGGCAGCTCGGCGATGCCGTTCAAACGCAACCCGGTCATGAGCGAGCGGATCGGTTCGCTCGCTCGCCTCTTGCCGGGCTACGCCGACGCCGCCTGGCAGAACGCCGCGACGAACTTCCTCGAGCGCACGCTCGACGATAGCGCGAACCGGCGCACGATCTTGCCGGAAGCGATCCTGTGCGCCGACGAGATCGTCTCGCTCGCCCGCAAGGTCGTCGAAGGCCTGCGTCTGGACGAGCGCCGGATCTCGCAGAACCTGCGCATGTACGGCCCGTTCGCCGGGAGCGAGACCGTGATGATGGAAGCGGTCAAGGCCGGCGGCAACCGTCAAGAACTGCACGAGACGATCCGCGACGCGGCGATGCACGCGTACGACGTGCTCGCGCGCGGCGGGGACAACCCGCTCGCGACGATCCTCGCCGACGACGTCCGCCTCACGCAGCTCGTCGATCCGGCCGAGATCCGGCTCTTGCTCGATCCCTCGCAATACGTCGGGGACGCGCCGCAGCGCGCTCGCGCGGTCGTCGCGAGGATCGCGGAGCTGCGTCCCTTCCCGAACCCGCAACCCGTTGCAGGAGACCTCGAGTGAACAAAGGTCACGAAGTCGCGCGCGGCAAGACGAAGATCCTCTTCGAGCATGCGGGCCAGCCCGACGTGCTCGTCGTGCAGCAGACCGACGGCATCACCGCGGGCGACGGCGCGCGGCGCAACGAGATCGCGGGCAAGGGCCGGATCGCCGCGAAGACGACGGCGCGCATCTTCCGGCTGCTGAACCTTTGCGGGCTGCCGACGCACTATCTCAGCGGCGGCGAAGACGACGACGACAACGAGATGCTCGTGCGCCGCTGTACGATGATTCCGCTCGAGGTCGTGGTGCGCGGCGTCGCGGCGGGCTCGCTCGTGCGGCGCAAACCGGGTATCGCGCGCGGTTCGATCATCGTGCCGCGCATGGTCGAGTTCTTCCTGAAGGACGATGCGAATCACGATCCGTTGATCGAGCCCGAAGAGATCGTGCACCGGCAAGTCGCCTCGCTCGCGGAGATCGCGGCGATGAGCGAGATCGCGCGGATCGCCTTCGAGATCCTCGCGCACGCCTGGCGGCGCCGCGAGACGCTGCTCGTGGATTTGAAGATCGAGTTCGGCCGGCTGGCCAGCGGCGAGGGGCGCGGGAATCTCGTGATCGCCGACGTGATCGACAACGATTCGTGGCGCGTGTGGCCGCAAGGCCGCGAGGAGCTGATGCTCGACAAGCAGATCTATCGCAATCTGAGCGAGGTCACGCCCGCCGATCTCGAGCGGATCAAGGCGGCCTACGAGCGCGTCGCCGACCAAGTCTCCGGCTTCCCCGCATCCCGCTCGGCGACGGTCGCGTTGATGATCGAAGGGACGTCCTACGTCAAAGCGGCGGACGCGGTGGCGGCGGCGCTCGGCCGGTACGGGATTCCCACGTTGCGCCGGATCGTCTCGCCGACGATCCTGCCGAATCACGCCGCGACGCTCGTGCAACAGCTCGACGCGACGTTCGCACGGCTGGTGTTCGTGCCGGTCGGCGCCCCCGGCGGCGCGCTCGGCACGTTCCTCGATCACGCGACGAGCACGCCGGTGATCGATGGGAGCAGCGTGCCGGCGGAGAGCGTCGCGCTCGCGTGCGCGAAGCAGTTCGGCTTCGACGACTCGATCATGTTCGGGCGGGTCCTTTTGATGCAGGCGAACGAGCGTTCCGCCATCGCCGCGGCCGACGCGCAGGTCAGCGCAACGCCGCCTCCGGCGAGCGGCGCACTTGCCTGAGCCCGCGATCGTCGAACGCATCCAGGTCGAAGGCGCGGACGATGCGGCGCTGGCGGCGCAGGCGCGCCATTTCGGGCTCGCGCTCAAGACGGACGAGCTGCGGCGCATCGCCGCGGGCCTGCACCGCGATCCGACGGTCGTCGAGGCGCACGTCTTCGATGCGGCCTGGAGCGAGCATTGCTCGTACAAGAGCTCGCGGCATTTCTTAAAGCGGTTGCCGACGACGGGGCCGACCGTCATGCAAGGTCCCCAGGAAGACGCGGGGATCGTGCACCTGGGCGCGTGGCAGGGCGAGCGTTACGGCATCGTGTTCGCGCACGAATCGCACAATCACCCTTCGCAAGTCGTGCCCTTCGAGGGCGCGGCGACCGGGATCGGCGGGATCGTGCGCGACGTGCTCTGCATGGGCGCCGAGGTGATCGCGGTCGCCGATCCGCTGCGCTTCGGTCCGCTCGACGATCCGCATTGCCGCTACGTCGCGCAGGGCGTCGTCGACGGGATCGCCGCCTACGGCAACGCGATCGGCGTGCCGAACATCGGCGGCGACGTCTACTTCCACGAGGGCTTCCGCGACAATTGCCTGGTGAACGTGGTCGCGCTGGGGCTCGTGAAAGAGCACGACATCATCCACTCGGCGGCGCCGCCCGGCTCGGACGGGTGGGACATCGTGCTCGTCGGCAAGGCGACGGACCGCAGCGGCTTCGGCGGCGCGGCGTTCTCCTCGCTCGTGCTCGACGACGAGGACGCGGAGGCGAACAAGGGGGCCGTTCAAGTGCCCGATCCGTTCCTCAAGAACGTGATCATGCGTGCGAGCTATCGCGCCTTTGAAGAGATTCGCGCGCGCAAGCTGACCGTCGGCTTCAAGGATCTCGGCGCGGGCGGGATCGCGGGCTGCAGTTCGGAGATCGTCGGCAGCGGCGGCTTCGGCGCGATCGTCGATCTCGACCGCTGCCCCACCTCGCAGCCGAACCTCCCGCCCGCGGTGATCGCGGTCGGCGAAACGCAAGAGCGCTTGACGTGGGTCGTGCCGCCGGAATTCACGCCGATCTTGCTCGCGATCTACAACGAGGAGTTCAGCTTGCCGCAGATCGCGCGCGGCGCGTGCGCGGCGGTGATCGGGACCGTCACCGCGCAGCGCGATTACGTGCTGCGCCACGGCGGCGAAGAAGTGCTGCGCGTCCCGATCGATTTTCTCTTGGCCGGGATCCGCTACGACCGCCCGTACGAGACCGCGGCGCAGCTGGCCGCGGCGCAGGCGGATCCGTCCGCGAACGATGCGCCGGAGGCTACGGCCGCGCGTGCCGCGGAGTTGCGGGCGCGGCTGGACGCGCTGCCGTACCCCGAGACGCTGGAACGCGTGCTCGGGCATCTCGACGTCTGCTCGCGCGCGCCGATCTACGAGCGCTACGACGGCGTCGTGCGCGGCGTGACGGCGCAGCCGCCGGGCTATGCCGATGCCGGCGTGATCGTTCCGATCGACGGCGCGCCGCTGGGGGCCGCGCTCTCGGTGGACGGCAACCCGCGCTTCGCGAAGATCGACGCGGGGCTTGCGGCTGAACACGCGGTGTACGAATCGATCCGCAACGTCGTCGCGGTCGGCGCGCGGCCCGCCGGCTTGACGGATTGCCTGAACTTCGGCAACCCGGAAGTGCCCGCGCAGATGGGCGAGTTCGTCGATGCGGTCGACGGGCTGGCGCGCGCGGCGAGGGCGTTCGGCGTGCCGTTCGTCTCCGGCAACGTCAGCCTCTACAACCAATCGAGCAGCGGCCGCAGCGTGCCGCCGTCGGCGATCGTCGCGTGCGTCGGCGCGCTCGCCGACATCGCGCTCTGCGTGACCCCGCGGCTGCGTGCCGCCGGATCGAAACTGTATTACGTCGGCCGTTTGCAGCGCACGCTCGGCGGATCGGTCTTCGCGGACGTCACGGGGATCGGCCGCGACGAGCCGCTTCCGACGATCGATTACGAGCGCGCACCCAGTGAGATCGCAGCCGTGCTCGCCGCGATCGAGGCGCGGCACGTGCTGTCCGTGCACGACGTGGCGGACGGCGGCATCGCGGTCACGCTCGCAGAGATGGCCTTCGCGACGCTCGACGGCCCGGCGCCGCTCGGCCTGCGCACGTACGACGTCGCGACGTGGGACCCGGCCGTGCATTGGAGCGTCGCGCTGTTCGGCGAAGCCGGCGGCTTCGTGTGCGAAGTCGCGGATGAAGCCGCGTTCCTCGCGGCCCTGCACGCGTACGGCGTGACGGCGCACCTGATCGGCGAAACGCTGGCGGCGCCCGTCCTGTTGCCGTTCACGCATTCCGGCGCGGAGCAGCCGCTCGCGCTGCACGCGCTCCGCGAGGTCTGGAGCGCGCCGCTGCGCGGCTTCTACGAGGACCTGACCGCATGAGCAAGCGCGTCGCCGTGCTCGTGTACCCCGGCACGAACAGCGAGACCGAGACCGTGCGCGCCTTGCGCGCGGCCGGGCTCGATGCGCACCTGTGGCATTGGAGCCGCGGAAAGCGCGGCTTGGCGGATTTCGATGCCTACGTCTTACCCGGCGGATTCGCGTACGAGGATCGCATCCGCGCGGGCGCCGTCGCCGCGCACGACGAGATGACCGACGCCGTCATCGCGGCGGCCGCCGCCGGGAAATTCGTCGTCGGCATCTGCAACGGCGCGCAGATCTTGCTCGAAAGCGGCCTGGTGCCCGGGACCGGCCCCGTCCGCCTGCCGACCGCGGCGTTCGCTCCGAATCGCAGCGGCCGCTTCCGCAGCGTGCTCGTGCACGTGCGGCTCGCCGGCGACCCCGCCCGCTCGCCGTTGCTCGCGGCGCTCCCGAGCGGCGCCGTGTTTCCGGCCTGGGCGTCGCACGGCGAAGGGCGGCTCGCGGCGAGCGCCGAGGAGCTGGAGCGGATCCGGCGCGGCGGCCATCTCGCGTTCGTCTACAGCGACGCCCGCGGAGCCGCGGGCGAGGCCGCCGTGCCGAACGGCTCCGCGCTCGGCTGCGCGGGGCTCGTGAACGCGGCGGGGAACGTGCTCGCGCTGATGCCCCATCCCGAACGCATCTGCTGGGGCTACCAGCAGCAAGACGGCTCCGGTTTCCAAGCGATCCGGCACGATCCGGCGGCAGCGCTCGCGCCCGCGGGCGGCAGCGCGTTCTTCACCGCGCTGGCGTCGGCGCTGGACGGAAGGCGGGCCGCCGTATGAGCGAGCGCACCTACGCGATCGAACTGACGATCCCGGACAACACCGCGTTCACGGCGCTCGTCACGCTGCAGCGTTTGGGCATCGCCTGCGACGAGGTCCGGCGCGCCGACATCTACCGTTTCGAGGTCGACGACGATCGGATCGAGCAGCTCGACGCGAGCGTTCGGCAAATCGAAACGATCTTCAATCCAAACAAGCACGCGCTGCGCGTTCGCGAGGCGCATCCGCAGGCGGGCGAGGTCTGGATCGCCGACCGCGAGCAAGGCGCCGCGCGCGCCGCGGACCCGGGCGCCTCCGCGCCCAGCGACGGTGAAAGCGGCTTGCGCATCGCGGGACGGCAGCTCGCAGGCGTGCACGCAGTGCGGCGCATGACCGCGTGGCGGCTGCGCAAAGACGGCCGGGACGTTCCGGAGAATGTGCTTGCAGCGGCGGTCGAAGGGCTGCTCTGCAATCCCGCATTTCAGAAAGCGATTCGATAGATGCTTGCACCCGAATTCACCAAGGCCGAAGGCGACCGCAGCGGTGCCGAGTTCTACACGATCGCCACGCTCGGCTCGCACTCCGCGTTGCAGATCCTCAAAGGCGCGCACGACGAGGGCTTCCGCACGCTCGCGATCGCGAATCGAGAGACGGAGCGTCTGTATCGATCCTTCGCTTTCGTCGATGCGGTGATCGCGATCGAGCGGTATGAGGACTTCATGACGCTCGTGCCGCAGCTCGAGCAGCAGAAGACGATCATCGTTCCGCACGGTTCCTTCGTGGCGTATCTCTCGCTCGAAGATCACAAGAAGATGAAGATCCCGTACTTCGGGAACAAGGCGATCTTGGATTGGGAAGCGAGCCGGGAACTGCAGCGCCAGTGGCTTTCCCGCGCGGGCCTGAAGTTGCCGCGCCAGTTCAAGACCGGCGCCGAGATCGACCGGCCCGTCATCGTCAAGCTCTACGGCGCGCAGGGCGGCAAGGGCTACATGTTCTTGCGCGACGCGAACGATTTCGAAGAGCGCGCCAGCTTGCTCGCGCGGCAGAACTACATCCTGCAAGAATACATCATCGGCGTGCCGCTCTACATCCACTACTTCTACTCGCCGCTCACCGGCAAGCTCGAGATCATGAGCATGGATCGCCGTTACGAAACGAACGTCGATTCGCTCGGGCGCATCCCCGCCGCGGCGCAAGAGGGGATGAACGTCGACCCGAGCTACGTCGTCGTCGGCAACTCGCCGCTCTCGCTGCGCGAATCGATGCTCGCCGAGGCCTATCGCATGGGCGAGGACCTCGTGCGCGTCAGCCAGGAGATCTGCCCGCCGAAGGGGCTCTTCGGCGCGTTCTGCATCGAGACGATCATCACGCCTGACGCCCAATTCTACATCATGGAAGTCTCCGCGCGGATCGTTGCCGGCACGAACCTGTTCATCGACGGCTCGCCGTATTCGTACTTGAACTACAGCGAGCCGATGTCGACAGGCCGCCGCATCGCGCGCGAGATCAAGAACGCGCTGCTCTCGAACACGCTCGATTTGATCCTCGACGATACGAACGGCACGACGCCCTAGGATGCCCGGATCGACCGTCGCCGAAACGCTCGCGCGCTACGACCGAAACGCGCTCACGCTCTGCTCCGTCGGCTCGCACTCGGCGCTGGAAGTCGCCTACGGCGCGCGGCTGCACGGGCTGCGCAATCTGATCGTCACCGCGCGCGGCCGCGAGCGCACCTACGCCCGCCATTACGCGCGGCGCGAGAAGCCGCCGCGCGGCTGCGTGGAGCGCACGATCGAGCTCGGTTCGTTCGCCGAGATCCTCGAGCCCTCGGTCCAGACGATGCTCTTGGCCGCGAACGTGCTGTTCGTGCCGAACCGCTCCTTCGAAGTCTACCTGCACGAGAAGTACAGCTACGACGAGATCGAGCGCCGGATGCTCGTGCCGTTCTTCGGGAACCGCAGCTTGCTGCGGGCCGAGGAACGCGACGAGGAGGACAATCAATACGCGCTGCTCGCGCGCGCCGGGATCCGCCACCCGCGCGTGTTCGCGAAGCCGGCCGACATCGACCGGCTCGTCATGGTGAAGGCGGCGCACGCGAAGGTCTCCTTCGAACGCGCGTTCTTCCTGTGCAGCTCTCCGGGCGAATACGAAAGCCAAGCCCAGAAGCTGATCGGCGCGGGCATGGTCACGCCCGCCGGGCTCGCCGCGGCGCGCATCGAGGAATACGCGCTGGGCCCGAGCCTCAATCTGAATTTCTTCTATTCGCCGATCCTGGCCGAGCTCGAGCTCAGCGGCACGGATACGCGCCGCCAAACCAATCTCGACGGCCTGCGCGGGCTGCCGCCGAGCCAACTCGCCTTCGCCGGCGACATTCCGGTTCGGTTGGAAGAAGCGGGGCACATCGCGGCGACGATGACCGAATCGATGCTGGAGAAGGCGTTCGACCTCGGCGAGCGTTTCGTGCACGCCGCGCGCGAAGCGAACCCGCCCGGCGTGATCGGGCCGTTCGCGCTGCAGTGCGTCATCACGGCGGGGCCGCCGAAAGAGTTCGTCGTGTACGATGTCTCGCTGCGGATCCCGGGCTCGCCCGGGACGCGTTTCACGCCGTACAGCGCCTATCGATGGGGCCGGGACGTCTCCGTCGGGGAGCGCATCGCGATGGAAGTCGTCATGGCGCGCGAAGCGGGGCGCTTGCCCGAAATCTTGACGTAACGCTCGAGATCCGCAAGGCCCGGCGGCGGCGCCACGCCCAGGGCTCTGCGCTCTTCGGAATCGTGCAGCGCTTCGGATTCGGTGACCGGGAAATGCTCCCAGGGATAGACGTCCGCGAGCGCGGCGATGAAGTGCTCGAAGAAGTTCTCGTAGTGCGTGTTGTTGTTCGCGACTTGCACGTTGTAGAGCTCGCGCCGGCGCTCGATCTCCTCTTCGAGGTCGAGGATCGTCTCTTCCAGTTTGCGGAAGCGCGGGTCTTTCGCCAGGCTCGGGTAATTCTGCGAGGTCGCGAGGACCTTGCCGATCGCGGTGCTCAAGCGTAGCTCCGCGGCAAAGCGCTCGGCCTCCGCGCCCTCGGAAGGCGTCGCCAAGAGCAGGCGCTTGGCGTCGGAGACGACGCCCGGCGCGAACCGGTCGTCGAACTTCGCGGCCTCGACTAGCTCTTCGAGCGCGGTGCGGCGGCGCAACAGCGCATCGCTGAGCTTCCCCCAGGCCTTTTCGACGTCGAGCCGCGTCTGAACGAGGCTGTAATAGTGGCTGGAGAACGACGCGATCGCGGCGATGGCGGCAATCGCGAGGAAGCCCGTCAGGGCCACCTCGCCGGAATAACCGGCGAGACCCGTCGGGTCATACAGCATCAGAACCTGCGAAGACGTACCAGGCGAGCCTGGTACGTTCGCGAGTTTCGAGGGTCCGTCCACACTTAACGTATCGGCTACGGAGGCGGGGTTGTGAACCGGCGCCGTCCGGAGGCGATCGGAAGTCCGGCGCCAAGAACGTCGCATGGCGGTAAGCGTGAATCCCCAAGACGCTCGCGGAGGGCGGGCGACCGGCGGCGTGGTCATCTTAGATTTCGGCGCGCAGTTCGGCCAATTGATCGCGCGGAGGGTGCGGGAAGCGCACGTCTACAGCGAGCTGCTCCCGTTCGATACGCCCTGGAGCGTCTTGGCCGAGCGCAATCCCGACGCGATCATCCTCTCGGGCGGCCCCGAAAGCACGCTCGAGGAGGGCGCGCCCGGCATCGATCCGCAGATCTTGACCTCCGGCGTGCCGATCCTGGGGATCTGCTACGGCATGCAGCTCGTGAGCCGCGACCTCGGCGGGACGCTCGTGCCGCTCGCGCACCGCGAGTTCGGCCCGGCGACGCTGCTGATCGACCGCCCGGAGAGCCCGTTCTTCGCGGGCGTTCCGGCCCGCAGCCGCGTCTGGATGTCGCACGGGGACAGCGTCGTGGAACCGCCGCCGGGCTTCGAAGCGCTCGCCCACACGGAGCGCTGCGCGATCGCCGCGATCGGCGACCCCAAGCGGCGCATCTACGGCGTGCAGTTCCACCCGGAGGTCGTGCACACCGAATACGGCAAGCGGCTGATCGCGAGCTTCCTGCACGACGTCGCGCAGCTCGACGGTAACTGGGCGATGGAATCGTTCGTCGAGAGCGCGATCGGCGAGATCCGCGCGCGCGTCGGCGATGCGAACGTGCTCTGCGCGCTCTCCGGCGGGGTCGATTCCGCCGTCGCCGCGACGCTCGTCTCGCGCGCGATCGGCAAACAGCTCACCTGCGTGTTCGTCGATACGGGCCTGTTGCGCAAGGACGAAGCGAAGAACGTCGTCGCCGCGTTCCGCGACGTGCTGCACTTGAATGTCGTCGCCGTCGATGCGTCCGAACGCTTCCTGCGCGCGCTCGAAGGCCTGGAAGATCCCGAACGCAAGCGGATCACGATCGGTCACGAATTCATCGAGATCTTCGATGAAGAAGCCGCGAAGATTCCCGACGTGCGCTTCCTCGTGCAAGGGACGCTCTATCCCGACGTGATCGAATCGAAGACGCCGCAATCCAAGGCCGGACACAAGATCAAGTCGCACCACAACGTCGGCGGCCTGCCGGCGCACATGAAGCTCGAGCTCGTCGAGCCGCTGCGCTCGCTGTTCAAAGACGAAGTCCGCGAAGTGGGGCGCGTCCTCGGTTTGCCGGCCGCGATCGTCGAGCGCCAGCCGTTCCCGGGCCCGGGCCTGGCGGTGCGCATCATCGGTTCCGTCGACCGCGAGCGCCTGGAGACCGTGCGCGCCGCGGATGCGATCGTCACGCGCGAGATCGACGCCGCGGGGCCCACGCTCTCGCCCAAGCCCTGGCAGTATTTCGCGGTGTTGACGCCCGTGCAGAGCGTGGGCGTGATGGGCGACGGGCGCACCTACGCGAACCTCGTCGCCGTCCGCGCGATCACGAGCGAGGACGGCATGACGGCGGACTGGGCGCGCCTGCCGCACGAGTTGCTGGAACGGATCAGCACGCGCATCGTGAACGAAGTGCCGGGCGTCAATCGCGTCGCGTACGACATCACTTCGAAACCGCCCGCCACGGTGGAGTGGGAATAGGCCGATGAACATCTTAGTGGTCGGAAGCGGCGCCCGTGAGGATGCGCTCTCCTGGAAGCTCGCGCAATCGCCCTCGTGCAGCGCGCTGTTTGCCGCGCCGGGCAACGCTGGCACCGCGACGCGCGGCGAAAATTGGGCGATCCCGGTGACCGACGGCAAGGCGCTCGTGAATCGGGCGCAGCAGGCCGGGATCGATTTCGTCGTGCTCGGCCCGGAGACGGCGATCGCCGCGGGCGCCGGCGACCGTTTCCGCGAGGCGGGGATCCCCGTCTTCGGCCCGGACCGCAGCGTGGGGCGGCTCGAATCCAGCAAGGTCTTCTCGAAGCACTTCATGGAGCGCCACGGGATCCCGACCGCGCGCGCCCGCGCCGTGCATTCGCTGGAGCAGGCGCGCAAGGAGCTCGCGCTTTGGCAAGGCGGCTGCGTCGTGAAAGCGGACGGCCTCGCCGCGGGCAAAGGCGTCGTCGTGCTCGATGATGCGGCCGAGGCGCTCGCGCTGCTCGAGACGTGGTTCGGTTCGGCCGGGATCCCCGGCGGCGGGCGTGACGTTCTGCTCGAAGAGCGCCTGACCGGCCGCGAAGTCAGCGTCTTCGCGATCGGCGACGGCCGCACGCTGGTGCCGATCGCCGGCGCCTGCGATTACAAGCGCGCCGGCGACGGCGATACCGGGCCGAACACGGGCGGCATGGGCGCGTACTCGCCCCCGAGCGGACTTCCCGCGGACTTGCACGAGATCGTGCGCGCGCGGGTCCTGGAGCCGGTCGTGCGCGGCCTGGCGGAAGAGGGCGAGCGCTACGTCGGCGTCCTGTACTGCGGCTTGATGTGGACCGATGCGGGCCCGAAAGTGATCGAATTCAACGTGCGCTTCGGCGACCCCGAAACGCAGGTGCTCATGCCGCGCGTCCGCGGCGATTTCGCGAAGTATCTCTACAGCGCCGCGACCGGGAAGCTCGACGCCGAAGCGGCCACGTTCTCCGGCGACGCGTGCGTCGGCGTCGTGATCGCGACGAGCGACTACCCGCGCTCGAGCACGCCGCTGCGCGATCTCCCCGCCGACGTCGCGCTCGGTAACGGCAGCGCCGCGTTCTGGGGCACCTCGACGTTACGCGACGGCGTCGTCGATGCAGGCGGCGGCCGCGTGCTCACCGTGACCGCGCTCGGCCCCACCGTCGCCGAAGCACGCACGCACGCCTACGCCGCCGTGCGCAACCTCGTCCGCCGCTTCGGCGCCCGCGAACTCTCGTACAGAACCGACATCGCCGCCGGCCGCTAGAACAGCAGCCCCGTCTTCGTCACCTTGAGCTTGTCGAAGGGTGAGATGACACGACGCGACGCGACACGGGCATGGCCCGGTGCTGATGGGGTTGGGCGTTAGGGTTTGCGCTTGAGGGGGCGTCCGGCGTGGGGGTGCCTGGGGCGGCGGGTTCCCGGCAGGATCGCGAGGGGCTGTGCGCTGCGCAAGGTGGCGAGCGCCCCGCCGAGCGTCTGCGTGGCCTCGAGATAGAGCGTCGCGGCCGGCGCGTCGAGGGGCCTTGCGAAATGATAGCCTTGCCCGTACGTGCACCCGAGTGCGAGCAGTTGCCGCTCCTGCTCGTCGCTCTCGACGCCTTCTGCGATCACCTGGAGTCCGAGTTGGCGCGCGAGCGCGATGACCGTTTGCACGATCTCGGGGTACGCGACTCCGCTGCCCAAGCCGCTGACGAACGAGCGATCGATCTTGAGCGCATCGAGCGGAAACTGGTGCAGATAGGCGAGCGACGAGTATCCGGTCCCGAAATCGTCCATATCGAGCCGTATGCCCATGCCGCGCAACTCGCGCAGGATCGCCGCCGCCTCGACCGGGTCGTGCATCAGCACGCTCTCCGTGATCTCGATCCGCAGGTGCTCGCCGGATAGCCCGCTGCGCGCGAGCGTTTCCCGCACGCCCGTCACGAAGTGTTCGTCCTGCAGTTGTTTCGCCGAGACGTTGACGCTGATGCTCAGCGCGTGCCAGTTCGGGAACGAATCGTGCCAGCGACGCATCTGAGCGCACGCTTCGTTCAAGACCCAGTCGCCGAGCGCAACGATGAGCCCGGTCTCTTCAGCGACCCTGATGAACTCCACGGGCTCGACGACGCCGAGCTCCGGATGCTTCCAGCGCGAGAGTGCCTCGAAGCTGACGAGACGGACGTCCGCGAGCGAGACGATCGGTTGATAGGCGAGCCGCAGCTCGCGGCGCTCGATCGCGCGCCGTAGTGCCGTCTCCACCTGCAACGAGCGCGACGCTCGGTCGCGCAGCTGCGGCGTGAACGCGACGCAGCGATCCTTGCCGAGCGCTTTCGCGCGGTACATGGCGATGTCGGCGTCGCGCATCAGGTCCTCCGCCGAGGTCGAGCTCGGCGAGGTCCACGCGATGCCGATGCTGGCCGTCACGTGCACCTCCTGCTCGCCCAAACTGAACGGCGTCGAGAACGCCTTGAGCAGGCGCGCCGCGATGTCGCCGGCGCTCGCCGCTTCTTGCGCGTGCTCGAGGAGGATCGTGAACTCGTCGCCGCCGATCCGCGCGAGCGTTTCGCCGGGGAGCAAACAGCTCTCCAGACGGCGCGCGATCGCGATCAGCAGCAGGTCGCCGGTCAGGTGCCCCAGCGTTTCGTTCACGAGCTTGAAGCGGTCGCAGTCCAGCAACAAGACCGCCACGAACTGCTCGGGGTGCTGCCCGTTCCGCGCGAGCGCCGAGGTGACGCGGTCGACGAACAGCGCTCGATTCGGCAGCCCCGTCAACGGATCGTGGTACGCGACGTGCGCCAACTGCTCTTTCGCGCGCTGACGTTCGGCGGTCTCACGCGCGAGCGCGGCGTAGCGCTCCTTGGCGACCGTGGCGCGAATGAGAGCGGCGGCCGCGAGCTTTCGCTCGGCGACGTCGCGCCCGAACGTGATGGAATGCGTCACTTTGCCGTTGAGGCCGGGGAGCGGGAAGATGCTCAACTCCAGCCACAGCGTGCTGCCGCCCTTGCAATAGTGCAACAGCTCGAACGTGACGGGCGTCCCCCCGTTGACGCGCGTCAGCATCCGCCGCAGGAACGCGCGATCCGTGGACGGGCCGCACAGCAGCGTCTTGGGATTGCGTCCGAGCGCCTCTTCGCGCGAGAAGCCCGTGATGCGGCTGAACGAGGCGTTGACGTATACGATCCGCTCGGAATCCGGCGGGCCGGTCCAGTCGACGATCAGGACGTAGTCGCTCGCGTGTTCGACCGCCGCCTGCATGAGATGCAGGTGCGCGAGCTCTTGCTCGGGCGCAATGGCGACCGCCCCGCTGTGCGGCTGTGATGTTTCCATCAAGTTCTGTCTGTTCGCCGGGTTACGCAGCCGGTCGCGCGCTTATGCCGCGAACCGGCCTCGCCGAAGCCGGCGAAACGAGATAAGCCTGTTCATCCTATCGGCACCAGGCCTGCGGCAGACGAGGTACCACCGAAACTCTCACGCTCGTCGCGTGTATCACATTTCGAGCCGTGACGCCCCCTCGCAACCGGCGCCCCGGCCCCGCAGTCAAAGGGAGTGCTATGTACCAACTCGACCGTCCCCGCGTCGGCGCCGCGTCTTCCTCGGCCCTCCTAGGCCAGGTGCTGGGCATTACCGCCGCCGGGTTCCTCGTGACCGCCGCCGCGGCGTACCTGACCCAGGGCGCCCCGTACGGGCTCGCGCTGGTCGCGATGCTCGTGGGCTTCGGCTTCCTGATCGCGATCTCGGCGACGCGCGCGAACCCGGCGCTGTCGCTCGTGATGTTCTATCTGTTCACGGCCTGCGAAGGCGTGGGCCTCGGGCCCGTGATCGGGCGCTACGTCAACGGCGCGGGCCCGGAGGTCGTGGTCGACGCGGCCGTGACGACCGGCCTTGGGATGTTCGTGCTCGGGGGCATCGTGGCCGTGACGAGCTTCGATTTCCGCAAGCTCTCAGGAATCGCGTTCGGGCTCTTGATCGGCCTCGTGATCGCCGGGATCGTCTCGATCTTCGTGCACTTCCTGCACCCCGGTCTGTACGCATGGGCGACGCTCGCGGTCTTCACGCTCCTAGTCCTGGTCGATTTCGGCCGGATTCGGGCGGGGGGCGACGGAGCGACGGCGATCGAGCTCGCGACCTCGATCTACCTCGACGCGATCAACATCTTCATGGCGCTCTTGCAGATCTTCGGCCTGCGCAGCCGGGACGACTGAGCGCCCTAATACCGGGAGCTCGCCCGGTAAGAGCGAAGGGTTAGACCTAATGGCGCGCGCATTCGACGAAGCTGCTCCCCTCCCGGGCGGGGATACGCTGCACGAAGCCTGCGGGGTCACCGGCATCTACGCACCGGGCCACGACGTGGCCCGCGTTGCTTATTTCGGCCTCTACGCCCTTCAGCATCGCGGGCAAGAGTCGGCCGGGATCGCGGTCTCCGACGGCGGCTCGATCGCCTGCCACCGGCAGATGGGATTGCTCTCGAGCATCTTCAACGAGGATATCCTCAGCAAGCTGCAAGGCTACATCGCCGTGGGCCACACGCGCTATTCGACGACGGGCTCCTCGATCGTCGTCAACGCGCAGCCGCTGCTCGAGCAGACGACGCTCGGTGAGATCGCGCTCGCGCACAACGGCAACCTCACGAACACCGAAGAGCTCAAGGCGATGCTCTCGCCCTCGACCGTCCTTTCGGCGACCTCCGATTCCGAAGTGCTCGCGAAGCTGATCGTCGAGGCGACGGGCCCCACGTTGACCGCGCGCATCCGTCAGGTGATGCAGCGCGCCGAGGGTGCGTATTCGATCGTGCTGGCGACGGAGAAGGCGCTTTACGCGTTCCGCGATCCGTGGGGCGTGCGTCCGCTCTGTTACGGCCGCTTCGCTTCCGGCGGCTACATGTTCGCATCGGAATCGTGCGCGCTCGCAACGGTCGGAGCGAAGTACGTGCGCGAGATCGAACCGGGCGAGATCGTCTGGATCGACGTCGAGGGTTTCCATTCCGAGCGCGCGGCGCATCCCAAGCCGCACGCGCTCTGTATGTTCGAGTACATCTATTTCGCGCGGCCGGATTCGATCTTGAGCGATCGCTCGATCTACATGGCCCGGGTCGAGATGGGCCGCCATCTCGCGCGCGAGCATCCGGCCGATGCCGACGTCGTCATGGCGATCCCGGATTCCGCCGTCCCGGGCGGGATCGGCTTCGCGAGAGAATCCGGCCTCCCGTACGTCGAGGGCTTGATCAAGAACCGCTACATCGGGCGCACGTTCATCAGCCCCGATCAAAAGATGCGCAGCCAAGGCGTCGATCTGAAGTTCAATCCGATCGTCGAGAACCTCAAGGGCAAGCGCGTGGTGGTCGTCGACGATTCGATCGTGCGCGGCACGACGACGCCGCGCATCGTCAAGCTCCTGCGCAGCGCGGGCGCGCGCGAAGTGCACGTGCGCATCACCTCGCCGCCGATCATGCACCCCTGTTATCTCGGCGTCGACATGGCGACGTACGGCGAACTGATCGCGGCGAATCTGACGGTCCCTGAGATCTGCGAGCGGATCGGCGCCGACACGCTCGGATATCTCAGCAAGGAAGGTCTCGTCGCCGCGACCGGCCGCAAACGCGGCGAGATGTGTCTGGGCTGTCTGACCGGCGAATATCCCGAAACCTACAATCGCGGGCCGGTCGCGACCTTGGCGACCGCGCCCTGACGCAGGGCCTGCGTTAGTTCTCCGAAAGCGCGTGCGCCTTGACGGCACCGTCCGCGGGCGGAGCCGTCGCGAGATCCTCGGCGAGCGCGACGAACGCGCGCACCGGCGTGCCCGTCGGGCCCTTCGCTGAGTACGGCGACTCGGAATCGAGATACGCCGTCCCCGCGATGTCCAGGTGGATCCAGGGCGTCGTGTCGACGAACGCTTCGAGGAACTTGCCCGCGGTGAGCGCCGAGCCCCAGCGTCCGGTCGAGTTGCGGAGGTCGGCGATCTCGCTTGCGACCTCGCGCGCGAACTCGTCGTAGAGCGGCATGCGCCAGTAGCGCTCGCCGCTCTCTTTCGCCGCGGCCAGGAAGCGCTCGACGAACGCGTCGTCGTTGGACATCGTCCCCGTCGCCGCGTGCCCGAGCGCGATGACCATCGAACCGGTCAGCGTCGCCGCGTCCACGATCTTCGTCGCGCCGAGCTCCCGCGCGTAACAGAGCGCGTCGGCGAGGATCAGGCGCCCCTCGGCGTCCGTGTTGATCACTTCGATCGTCTTGCCGTTCATCGCGCGCAGAATGTCCCCGGGCTTGACGGCGCGCGGCCCCGGCAAGTTCTCGCTCGACGGCACGATGCCGATCACGTTGAGCTTGGGTTTGAGCTGCGCGATCGCGCCGAGCGCCGCGATGACGCCGGCGCCGCCGCACATGTCGTATTTCATCTCTTCCATGCCGGCGGCGGGCTTGATCGAGATGCCGCCGGAATCGAACGTCAGACCCTTGCCGACGAGCGCGAGTTTCTCGGAGCTGCCCGGATCGCCGCGATATTCCAAGACGATCATCCGCGCCGGCTGGTCGCTGCCGACCGAGACGCCGAGGATCGCGCCCATGCCCTTGGCAAACATCTGGTCTTCGTCGAGCGCGTGATACGCGAGCCCGTGCTCGTGCGCGAGCCGCTCGGCCGCCTGCGCCAAATGCGTGGGCGTCATGTCGTTCGCCGGCGTCAGCGCGAGTTTGCGCGCCAGGTTGACCGCTTCTCCGACGATCGTGCCGCGCCGCGCGCCCGCTTCGAGCGCGTCCGCGTCCAACTCGGCCGGGCTCGACGCGCGGCTGAGCACGACCTCTTCGAGCACGATCGCGCGATCGGGCTTCCCCTGGTAGATCGTCGTATCGACCGTTCCGCCGAGCGCGCCTTCGAGCAGGAACGAGGCGGACGCCCGTGCGTCCTCGCGCGCTTTCAGCGGCAGCGCGAACGCGATCGTGCGGACGTTGCGTTTGCCGAGAAAGCGCACCGCCGTGCCCGCGTAGCGCGCGAGCAGCCGCGGCGAGAACTTTTCCCGGTCGCCCAAGCCCACCGCGAGGACCCGGTGATAGGGCCGATCCTTCGCGTGGACGAGTGCCGTCTCGTTCGCTTTCCCTTGGATCTCGCCCGAGGCCAGGATCTCCGCGATCGCGCCGCCGAGTTCGGCGTCGATCCCCTCGGCGACCCCGTCCAAGCTGCCGTCGGCCCACACCGGCACGACCAAGGCTTGGGCCTCGATGCTCGCGAGGGGGCCCGAGGCGATTCTAAGTTGCATGACGATCCTCTCCGGAAAACGAACGGCTGGCAGAATGGAACAACGTGTGGACCCCCCGTTAGACGCATACGCACGGGCCGGGGTCGATATTGCTGCCGGTAATGCCGCGGTGGACCGTTATCGTTCGGTAACGGCCGCGTGGCGCCATCCCAGTCAACTTGGCGGAATCGGCGGTTTTAGCGGCCTTTTCCTCTTACCTGGAGACCCCGAGCGAGTGCTCGTCGGGTCGACCGACGGCGTCGGGACGAAGATCTTGATCGCCGCGCAGACCGGCCGCTACGGTTCGGTCGGCGCCGACCTCGTGAACCACTGCGTCAACGACATCCTCGTGCTCAACGCAACGCCGCTGTTTTTCCTGGATTACCTGGCGGTCGGTAAGCTCGATCCCGACATCGCGGGCGAGATCGTCGGCGGCGTGCAGCGCGCCTGCCGCGCGCATGAGATGGCGCTCCTCGGCGGCGAAACGGCCGAGATGCCGGGGCTCTATCAGCCTTCGCACTTCGATCTCGCAGGCACGATCGTCGGCATCGTTTCCCGCGCGAAGATCCCCGATCCCGAGACCCTCGCGCCCGGCGACGTCATCGTCGGGCTCCCTGCGGTCGGGCTGCACACCAACGGATACAGTCTGGCGCGCGCGCTGATCCCCGCGGAAGAATGGGATCGCCCGTTCGCTGCGGCGGGCCCGGACGTCACGTACGCGGACGCGCTGCTCGCCGAACATCCCTCGTATCTCGCCGCCGTGCGCGCGATCCAGTCCGTCACCGACGTCAAGACGATGGCGCACATCACGGGCGGCGGCTTGCTCGAGAACGTCCCGCGCACGCTGCCCGCGAATTGCAAGGCGATCTTCGAACAAGCGCGCTGGAGCGTGCCGCCGATCGAAACGGAGCTCGTGCGGCGCGGCTCGCTCGGCCACGAGGAACGCTATCGCTCGCTGAACATGGGGATCGGCTACACGCTCGTCGTGCCGCTCGCGGGCGCCCCGAACGCGCTCGCGGCGGCGCCCGGCGCCAAGGTCGTCGGCTGGATCGAGACGCGGCTGGAAGGCGAGCCCGCCGTCGTCGTGCACCCCGCCCGCGAAGCATGAGGCCCGCCGTCGCCGCGCGCGATGCGGTCAACCTGATCGCGCCGCTCGAGAACGAGCGCTTCGAATTATCGAGCGTGCACTTCGCGGTCGATGCCCTCGATCTGCTCTTCGACGTCCGCGCCTCGCGCTTCAACAGCACGCCGGAACGCCTGCTCTCGTGGATCGATGCGGAGTTCGGCGGCACGTGGTCGAGCCAAGCGCGCGCGGGCGGGCTGTGGCTTGCGGAGGACGCGCGCGGGCCGATCGGCTTCGCGGCGTTCGATGCGCGAGGCGTGCGCCTTCCCTGGATCGAGCGCTGGAAGGGCGAGGGCGACGTGGGCGTCTTCGGGCCGTTCGGGCTCGTGGAACGGGCGCGCGGGGGCGAGGTCGGCCGCACGCTGCTCGCCGCCGCGCTCGGGGCGCTGCGGGAACGCGGTTACGAACGCGCGCTGATCCCCGCGGTCTCGGGCGAGCGGTTGATCGCGTATTTCCAGCGCGAAGCGAACGCCGCCGTCGCCGAACGCATCGCGCTCGATGCGTGGCCGCGCCGCTTTCGCACGACGGTCCTCGCATCGGGCTACGGCAGCAATTTTCAAGCGGTGATCGACGGCGTCGCGAGCGGTGAGCTTCCGCTGGACATTCGCGCGCTCGTCGTCAACAAGGCGAACGCGTACGCGCTCGAGCGCGCCGCGACCGCCGGGATTCAGGCGGAGACCGTGGTCTGGCAGCGGCGCAGCGAATCGCGCGAAGATTACGACCGGCGCGTGGTGGCGACGGTGGCGCAGAGCGATCCCGAGCTCGTGCTGCTGCTGGGCTGGATGCACGTCTTGCCGGAAGCGTTCGTCGCGCGGTTCGGTGAGACGCTGAACATCCACCCGGGATTTCTGCCGCTCGACCCGGCGCTCGATGCGGTCACGATGCCGGACGCCGTTTCGATCCCGGCGTTCCGCGGCGCGCACCCGATCGACGATGCGATCGCCGCGAAGGCGCCGTGGGTCGGGGCTTCCGTCCACCGCGTGGGCGTCGCCGTCGACCGCGGCGAGGTCCTGGCGCGCGAGCCCCTGCGACGTTTGGAGGATGAGGACGCCCCGGCGCTGATGGAACGCGTGCATGCCGCGGAACACCGCGTGCTGCGAACGGCGATCCGCCGTTGGGCTTACGAACGGGCAAGTTTACACTGCGATAATAATTCGTTCATCAAACCATAATCTAAAGCACGAAGTACTCCACATGATCCACAGCCGCGGGGGCGATTATGTGGAGAACGGCAGATTCGGGTCGGCCACGAGCGTCAGCGGGCCGGCGAGCCGGGAACTGCCTTGGCGCTCGGCGGCGGCCGCGATCATTGCCGCATTGTCCGTGCAATATCGCAGGTGCGGCACGAGCGTGCGGATCCCGGCGCGCTCGCCCCAGCTTCGAAACGCGGCCTGCAGCGCCGAATTCGCCGCGACGCCGCCCGAGAGCACGGCCGTGCGGAAGTCGTACTGTTCCGCCGCGCGCGCGACCCGGTCGATCAGCACGTCGACTACCGCGGCTTGGAACGACGCGGCGACGTCCGCGGTCTGCGCCGCGGCGCCTTCGGGCGTGGCCAAGAAATACCGCACCGAGGTCTTCAGGCCGGAGAAGGAGAGGTCGAGCGTGGTGCGATCGTGGTGGCGCGGAAAGCGATACGCGGCCGGGTCGCCCGCGCGCGCGATCCGGTCGATCTGCGGCCCGCCGGGGAACGGAAGATCGAGCAGGCGCGCCGTCTTATCGAACGCTTCGCCCGCCGCGTCGTCGCGCGTGCGAGCGATCACGCGCATCGCGTTCGGCCCCGTGACGTACACGAGCTGCGAGTGGCCGCCGGAGACGAGCAGCGTCAGGAACGGATAATCCGGTTCCGCATCTTGCTCGAGAAACGCCGCGAAGATGTGTCCGTGCAGATGGTTGATCGCATACAGCGGCTTGCCGCTCGCGAACGCGAGCGCCTTCGCGCACGCGACGCCGGCGACCAGGCTGCCGATCAGCCCGGGGCCCGCGGTGACGGCGATGCCGTCGATGCGCTCGAGCGAGGTCTCCGCGCGCGCGAGCGCATCTTCGACGGCCGCGCTGAGCAACGCGACGTGCTGGCGGCTCGCGATCTCAGGAACGATGCCGCCGTACTTCGCGTGGAACGCGTCTTGATTCGTCGAGACGTTCGAGAGCACCACGCGACCGTCGCGGACGACCGCGGTCGCCGTGTCGTCGCAGGATGTTTCGATCCCCAACAGCAGCATGGGCGCTTCGCTAATCCGATCCTTCTAGGAGCGCGCGCGTCACCGGGACCTTGCCGCTTTCGATGTCGCGCACCGCGACGGGCGGATAGCCGACGGTCGCGTTCGCGCTGTCTTCCCAGGCTTGCGCGATCAGATCGCGCAGCTCCGTCGCGCCCGCCGCGAGTCGCGCGAGCGTGAAGTCGATGCCTTCCGGGGTCGCCTTCGCGAATGCGCCGCGCAGCTCGAGCTCGTAGAACGGGACGACCTGCGCGTTCGTCGCCTTCAAGTAGTCCGCGACTTGCGCGGGGACGGCGATGCTGCCCGAGCGGTACGCCGGGACGCGCGCGGCGACCGCGGCGAGGCTCGCGTGCGCGCGCACGAACGCGCCTTCGAAGAACGCGTGCGTCGTCGTCGCTTGCGTGTAGCCCTTGGGATTGGGGTAGTCGCCCCAGCCGTTGTAATGGACGCTGACGTGCAGCGGCTGGCTGCCGTCGCCGACGAAATGGCTCCAGTAGCCGATGTCGCGCAGCGTCAGCGTCTCGCGCAAGCGCCGGTCGGCGGCGAAGTACGCGCGGTCTGCGCCGGTGCTCGCGGTGCGCTCGCCGGCCACGTCGGCGCGCCAGATCGCGAGATCTTTGCGGACCAAGAGCCAGCCTTCGACGATCGAGTATGGCAGGTAGCCCAGCACGTACGGCGAGCCGTGCGCGTCGCGCAACGCGCCGTCGTATTGATCGCGCGTTTGCGGCAGCGCGCCGAGCGGGACCGCGCCGCCGATCGTCAGGTCGTCCCCGAGGTCCAGGAAGTGGCCGGGATCGAGATCCGAATCGCGCGTCTTGCCCGAGCCCTTGAGCCGATCGGGCTCAGGGCCGAGCTGCGCGATCTCGTTCTGCGCCTCGGGCGCGCGCAGGAACGCGGGGACGGAATCGGGCAACGTCGCCGCGGCGGCGCCGCTGACGAAGCGATGGCCGCTCGCTCCCCACGCGAACGCGGGTGCGGCAGCCGAAAGCAGCAGCGCGAGCGCGAGCGCCGCCGGCCGAACGGTGTGCATGCGATCTTAACTCCGTTGTGCGATGCGTTCGCGGAGTTCTTCGGCGAACGCGTCGACGGAGATCGCCGGACGCTTCGTCTCGTTTCCGCGCTCGTTCGGGTTGACCGTGTCGTCGGCGAGCTCCTGGCGCCCGACGACGAGGATGTACGGAACTTTCTGCATTTTCCAATGCCGAATTTTGTAACCGATCTTCTCGTTGGACGCATCGACGTCGACGCGGAATCCCTGCGCGCGCAGCGCGTCGCGCACGCTGTAGGCGTAGTCGCGCTGATGTTCCGAGATCGGCGCGATCACGGCTTGCACCGGCGCGAGCCAGACGGGGAAGTTCCCGCCGAAATGCTCGATCAGGATCCCGAAGAAGCGCTCCATGGAACCCGCGAGCGCGCGATGGATCATCACCGGCGCGTGATCGAATCCGTCGGCCGCGCGATACTTCAAATCGAAGCGCTTGGGCAGAACGAAATCGACTTGGACCGTGCCGAGCTGCCACTTGCGGCCGATCGCGTCCTTCACGTAGATATCGAGCTTGGGCCCGTAGAACGCGCCGCCGCCTTCGTCCAGTTGATAGGCGATGTGGCGCGAATCCAGCGCCGCGCGGATCGCGTTTTCGGCGATCTCGTCGGTCGCTTCGCGCACGTCCGCTTCACGCGTGGAGAGGAAGTATTCGAAATCCGTGAATCCGAACGCGCTCAGCAGACGGATCGCCTCGTCGGCGGTCTGCTCGAATTCCGATTGGAGCTGCTCGGGCGTGCAGAAGATGTGCGCGTCGTCCTGGGTGAAGCCGCGCACGCGCGCGAGGCCGTGCAGCGTGCCGCTCCGCTCGAAACGATAGACCGTGCCGAACTCCGAGAAGCGCAGCGGCAGGTCGCGATACGAGCGCCCTTCGCTGCGGTAGATCAAGATGTGCCCCGGGCAGTTCATCGGCTTGAGGCGGAAGCGCTGGCCCTCGACTTCGATCGGCCCGAACAGGCCGTGCGCGAAGTTTTCAAGGTGCCCGGAGATCTCGTAGAGTTTCTCGCTGACGATGTGCGGGGTGACGACGCCCTGATAGCCGCGTTCGCGCAGGCCCTCGCGAATGAAGTTCTCGACGATGCCGCGCACGATCGCGCCCTTGGGGTGCCAGAAGATCAGGCCGCCGCCGGCGTCCTCTTCGATCGAAAAGAGGCCCAGTTCCGCGCCGAGTTTGCGATGATCGCGCTTGGCGGCTTCTTCGAGCTGGTGCAGGTAGGCGTCCAGTTCGGCCTGCGTCGGGAAGGCGGTCCCGTAGATGCGCTGCAGCATCGGGTTGTGCTCGTCGCCGCGCCAGTACGCGCCCGCGACGCTCATCAGCTTGAGCGCCGGGACGCCGCCCGTGCTCGCCGCGTGGCCGCCGCGACAGAGGTCCGTGAACGCGCCGATCGTGTAGAGCGTGATCGGCTCGCCTTCGGGGATGTCCCGCGCGAGCTCCACCTTGAACGGGTTCGCGCGGAAATGCTCGATCGCGTTCTCCCGGCTGACGCGCTCGCCCGTCATCGGATAGTTCGCGCGGACGATCTCGCGCATGCGCGCTTCGAGCCGCACGAGATCCTCGGGCGTGAACGGCGTCTCGCGCGCGAAATCGTAGTAGAACCCGTTCTCGATCGCGGGGCCGATCGTCGGCTTGGCGTCGGGGAACAGATCTTGGACGGCGTAGGCCAGAATGTGCGCGGCGGTGTGCCGGAGTTCGTCGAGGGAACGGCGATCGGTTGCGGGTGCGGCGGAGACCATGCTACGAGTTTGGCCGTTCGGCGGAATGCGGCCTTGTCGGGGCATGCAACCCCACAGGGCGCGGCGTTCGCGCGGTTGTAACGGAGAGCATCATGACTCAACGTGTCGGCATCATTGGCTTGGGGACGATGGGCAAAGTCCTCGCGCGCGGCATCATCGACCACCGGCTCGCAAGCGTCGCCGGTTCGACGCGCTCCCGCGCGAGCGCGGAGGCTGCCTCCGCCGAACTCGGGATCCCCGTCGAGACCGACAACCTCGCGCTCGCCGCGGCCAGCGACGTGGTGTTGCTCTGCGTCAAACCGCATCAGGCGCGCGCGATCGTGGAGAAGCTCGCCCCCGCGCTCGACGAGCGGCACCTGCTGGTCTCGATCTGCGCCGCGATCTCGCTCGACGATCTGGCCGCCTGGTCCGGCGGCCGCTGCGCGCTCGTGCGCTCGATGCCGAACACGCCGTGCCTGGTCGGCGAGGGGATGACCGTGCTCGCCGCGGCGGCCGACGTGCCCGCCGAGAGCGTCCAGACCGCTCGCAGCCTGTTCGAGCCGCTCGGCCGCACGGCGGTCGTCGACGAATCGCTGATGGACGGCGTCACCGGGCTCTCCGGCTGCGGCCCGGCCTACGTCTATCTGATCATCGAGGCGCTGAGCGAAGCGGGCGTCAAGCTCGGGATCCCGCGCAAGATCTCGACGCTGCTCGCCGCGCAGACGCTGCTCGGCTCGGCGAAGATGGTGCTCGAGCGGGGCATCCATCCGGCCGCGCTCAAGGACGAGGTGACGACCCCCGCGGGCTGCACGATCGACGGCCTGATGGCGCTGGAAGAAGGGCGCCTGCGCAGCACGCTGATCAGCGGCGTCGTCGCGGCCGCGAATCGCAGCCGCACCCTGCGCGAACCCGCGACCTAAGCGGGCCTGAGGCCGAACGCGCGTTCTCTTGAAGTCGGGCGCGTTCTAGTGTAGACAAAAGTAGCACTTAGGTGCCACTAACTCGCTGCAACCCCGTGCGATTCGCTCGCACTGCGGAGGTCCCAGCTATGAGTATGACGACCACGATCGAGCAACAGAACGTGGAACTGGTTCGGCGCGGCTTCAGAGCCTTCTCCGAAGGCGATCTGCAAGGCTTGAGCGCCTTGTTCCGCGAGGATGCCGAATGGAATACCCCCACCGCCGGAATCATCACGGAGGCGCACCATCACGGCCGGGATGCGGTCTTCGCGATGTTCGGGCGCCTGAAGGCGGAGACGAACGGCACGTTCCAGTCGCGGGTGGTCAGCGACGCGGCGTCGGGCGACACGGTGTTCGTCCGCGCGGAAGCGACCGGCGAGCGGAACGGCCGGAGGATCCGCACCGACGAAGTGCTGATCTTCAAGCTCGTCGAGGGGCGCGTGAAATCGGTCCACGTCTACCTCAACGACTACCCTGAGTTCGAGCGCGCCTGGTCCTGACCGGCCCGCGCCCCGGCTTTCGAAAGAGAAGACCCCGCGGAAACGCGGGGTCTTCTTTCAAACTGGTGGGCGCGAGAGGTATCGAACCTCTGACCTCCACAGTGTCAATGTGGCGCTCTCCCCCTGAGCTACGCGCCCGTTCGGGCCGACCTTTGCGATTCTCTCGCGGCGGATTCCCTCCTTTGTGACGGACTTTTCGCCGTTGCAAAGTTGGTTCGTACTAACTTGCGCTCGGCGGCATAGATTTCCTCAAGTCCCCAATTCGAAGGGTCGATGACCGGGGTACGCGCCTTCTCGCGTTACACACGGAGGTTATCGTCACGTTTCGATCCGGCCGGTCTGACGACAGGATAGGAGCTTTCTCGGGCTGGCTCGTTCTCAGCACGGTCGTCTTCGCGATCCCCGTCTTGTGTCTGGCCTACCTGCAGCTGGGCTCGGTCCGCGATCAGGAAGCGGTGCTGGCCCGCGAGAGCGCGGGGCTCGATCGGCTGCGCGCGGGGTTCGGCGTTCTGACGGCGGTCCGCGCGGCGCGGCACGATCCGGGCGCGGCCGCGTTGCGGCGAGTCGGCACGGCGATCGATTCCCTGGAAGCGACCCGGACGCCGGGCGATAGCGCCGCGCTGCGCGCCTCCGCGCAGCGGCTTCAGGGGGCCTGGCGTTCGGGGGCGCACGATGAATCCGCGCTCGAGCAGACCGAGGGCACCGTCGTGGAGCTGATGGACTTGGCTGCCGAGGACGCGTCCTTGACCTACGATTCCGGCCCCGAGGTCGCGAACCTCAGCGACGAGGCGGCGGCCCGTCTGCCGCTCGTGCTCGCGCGGCTCGACGCCGGGGTCTTCCGGGCGGCGCAGGCCTCCGCCGGCGGAGGTGCCGCAAGCGAGCGAAACGCCGTCGGCGCGCTGCTCGCGGATGCGACCGCGGCGTTCGGCATTTCGCTGGACGACCGGCGTCTGGCGGCCCAAGCGGAGCCGCAGGCCGCGGCCGCCTTGCACGACGTCGACGCGACGTTCGACGCGGCGGTCTCCCGGGTCGCCGCCGGGCTCGAAGACGCCTCGCGAGGGCGCGCGACGCGCGCCGCCTCGCCCGGCGAACTGGCGCTCGCGGCCGGCGCCGCGGAACGCGCGGGCCAAGAGGCGTTCGCCGCGCGGCTCGCGCTGATCGAGGACATCTTCGCGGTGCGCACGAGCGCGCTCGACCGGCGCCGGGCCAGCGTCATCTTCTACGCCGCGGTCGCGATGATCGGCAGCGTGGGGATCCTGTTTTTCTTGGCGCGGCTGTTGCTCTATCGCACGCGCCGCCACTTCACCGAAGAGCGCGAACGCGCTCGCGCGCTCGAAAGCGATCTCGCGCGGCAGCGCGCCGAACGCGCGCGGATCATCACGGACGCGCAGTTCCGCGCGATCTTCGAGCGCTCGCCGCTGGGGATCGCGACGCTCGATCGCGAGGGCGCGATCGTCGAGTGTAACCCGCGCTTCACGCAGATCGCGGGCGACAGCACGCCGCTGCTCTCCGCGCAGGAGATGGCGCGCGTGACGAGCGGCGAGCTCGAGGCGTTCGAGGACGAACGCACGCTCCAGCGCTCCGACAACAGTGAAGCGTGGATCGCCCTGAGCGTCTCGCCCGTGCTGGTCGAGGATGCCTCGGTCGTCGCGATCGCCGTCGTCGCGGATGCGACCGAGCGCCGCCAGCTCTCCGAGCGGCTGCGCCATCAGGCCACGCACGACGCGCTGACCGGGCTCCCCGGCCGCTCCCTGTTCGTCGATCGCGTGAACGGGGCGCTGGCGAACCGGCGCGAGCCCGAACATTCCGTCGCGGTCATGCTGCTCGATCTCGACCGCTTCAAGCTCGTCAACGATTCGCTGGGCCATGCCGCGGGCGATCGCTTCCTGATCGCGATCGGGCAGCGGCTGGCCGGCTCCGTGCGGCCGCGCGACGTGGTCGCGCGCTTCCACGGCGACGAGTTCGCGATCTTGCTCCCCGACATCGAACAATATCAAGTGCATCTGATCTGCGAGCGGATCCAGCGCTTGATGCGCACGCCGCTGCTGATCGACGGCAAGCGCCTGCAGGGCGGCGTGAGCATCGGCGTCGCGCTCGCTCGCTCGCAGGATACCGGCGAGACGCGCAAGGATGCCGCCGAGCTGCTGCGCGAAGCCGACGCCGCGCTCTACCGCGCGAAGGCGACGGGGCGCGGGCGCGCCGTGCTGTTCAACGACGACGTGCGCGCATCGTTCGAGCGGCGCACGCGCCTTGCGAACGATCTGCGCGACGGCCTGCCCGAAGACCAGCTCGTGCTGCGTTACCAGCCGATCGTGCGGCTCGACGACGGGCGCCCGGCGGCCTACGAAGTGCTCGCCACCTGGCGGCACCCCGAACTCGGCGAGATCACGCCGAGCGAGTTCATTCCGATCGCCGAGGAATCCGATGCGATCGTGTCCTTCGGCGACAAGGTGCTGCGCCAAGCCTGCGATCAGCTCGATCTGTGGAGCCGCACGATCCCGGGCGCCGCGGATCTCGTGCTCAACGTGAACCTCTCCGGGCGGCAAGTGCTCGACGAGGGGCTGCTCGACGACGTGCTGGCGGCCGTGAAAGATTGCGACCTCGCGCCGCAGCGGATCATGTTCGAAGTGACCGAGAACGTGTTGCTCGACGGCGATCCGGTGATCGCGGAGCGCCTGCACGCGCTCAAGTCGCTGGGTTTCGGGTTGTGCCTGGACGATTTCGGCATCGGCTACTCGTCGCTGCGCTACCTGCACCAGTTCCCGTTCGACATGCTCAAGATCGACCGTTCGTTCGTGTCGTCGGAAGAAGAGTCGCTGGGGAACGAGCCGATCGTCACGATGCTGATCACGCTCGCCGAGACGCTCGGGCTGCAGCTCGTGGCGGAGGGCGTGGAGCATGCGGCGCAGCGCGACCGGCTGCAGGCGCTGGGCTGCGTGCTCGGCCAAGGCTTCCTGTTCGGCCGCGGCCTGCCCGTGCCCGCGGCGACGGAATGGCTGCGCGCGCGCACGCGTGCGCCCTTGCGGCTCGTCGTGCGCTAGGCTACGGCGCGGGCGTCGATTCCGTTTCGAACGCGGCGACGGCGCGGCGCCACGCCTCCGGCACGACGATCGTCGTCTGCCGGTCGTAATCGTACGCGACGAGCACCGCCTTCCCGCGCGCGCAGACCTCGCTCTTCGTCTCGTTCCAGAGCAGGTATTCGAAGTCGAAAGACTTCGTACCGATCCGGCCGATGCGGCCGCCGATGCTCAGGTAGTCGCGATATTCGACCTGGCGATCGTAGTCGAAGACCATGTGCGCGATGATCAGGCCTTGGTGGCTATCGATCGTGCCGCCCATGACGTCGGCGAAGTATTCGCAGCGCACGGTCTCGCACCAGCGCAGATACGCGACGTTGTTGACGTGGCCGATCATGTCGGTGTCGCACAATTCGACGCGACGCCGGTGAATGAAGCGAAAGCCTTCCAGCATGAGCGTCCTTTCGTGCGAGCGGGCCGTGGGCCCCGCGAGGGTTCGGCCGGCGCTGCAGGAAGCTTCGGATGCCGGGCAAAGGACAGCGAGCGCAGCCGGCGCGGAACGTGGGCGCGTAGCTCAGTGGGAGAGCATCCGCTTCACACGCGGGGGGTCGTTGGTTCAATCCCAACCGTGCCCACCACGTTCCCCTCCCCGGGGGCGCCGGGGGAAGGCCCCCGTGGGTTGGGGGTCTAACCCAATCCCGTTGCGAGCGCCTATGGCGTTGTAGCTCAGTTGGTTAGAGCGCCGCCCTGTCACGGCGGAGGTCGAGGGTTCGAGCCCCTTCAACGTCGCCAGCTTTTCGATGCGCCGGACTTTCGGGTCCGGCGCATCGTCGTTTTTCGCGAGGCCGGCGGGTCGCGGGATTAACGCAGTGTTGAAGTCTTCGTAAGGGCGGCTTAATCCAGCGGGTGCATGGTGGAAGCGTACGCTCCTTCACTGCTGTATCGAGAGGCTTCATCACTATGTTTCGTCGTGTGCTAACGGTGTGCGCGCTCGCCGCCGGACTCGCCGCGTCTTCACTGGCCGCTGCATCGGCCGCGCCCGCAAGCGATTGCCCACAAGGCGGCCGGGTCCGTTTCGGCGTCGAGCCCTATGAATCGTCGCAGAACCTGCTGCCGATCTTCTCATCGATCGCAAGCGCGATCAGCGAGAAGATCGGCTGCCCGGTCGATCTCTTTATCGCAACGAGCTATAACGCCGAGATCGAGGCGATGCGCAACGAGAAGCTCGACATCGCCGAATACGGACCGCTCGGCTACGTCTTCGCGCATCAGGTCGCGGGCGCCGACGCGTTCGCGCAGTACAACTCCGGCGGCGACAAGCCCAGCACGTATTACGCCTCGATCGTGACCTGGAAGGGCTCGGGGATCACCGATCTCAAAGGCGTCGGCGGGAAATCGTTCGCGTATTCGGATCCGGCCTCGACCTCGGGGCACCTCTTTCCGGCGTACGCGTTCCGCAAGAACGGGATCGATCCGGACACCGGCGTCAAGCCGTTCTACGCGGGGACGCACAGCGCGTCATACGAGGCGATCCGCAACCACAAGGTCGACGCGGGCGAACTGAATAGCCAGCAGATCGAATCGGCGAAGCGGGCCAACGAGTACATCCAAGACGATTTCATCACGCTCTGGCAATCCAAGCCGATTCCGAACGATCCGGTGACCGTGCGCGCCTCGCTGCCGGCCCCGCTGAAGAAGCGCATCCAGGACGCGTTCCTGACGCTCGATTTCTCGAAGCTCCCGCCCGATCAAGTCGCCCACTTGATGGACGCCAAGGCGACGCGCTATCTTCCGCAGGTCGACTCGGCCTACGACGAGATCCGCGATCTGGCGAAAACGATGAACTACCGCATCGAAGACCTCGACAAGAAGTAGCGGTCAGCGATGGGCGCCGAGGAGCTGCTGACGATCGCGCAGGTGACGCTGCGCTTTCCAAACGGACGTGAAGTGCTGCGCGGGATCGACCTGCGCGTCGCAGCCGGGGAATTCGTCGTGATCCTCGGGAGCAACGGCTGCGGAAAATCGACGTTGCTCAAATCCGTCGTGCGGCTCCTGACGCCGACCTCGGGCTCGATCCGGGTCGGCGGGCAAGAATTCTCGACGCTCTCCGGGTCCGCGCTGCAAGCGGCCCGGAGAGCGGTCGGGATGGTCTCACAACAAGCGAATCTGGTGCGGCGGCGCAGCGTCGTCGCGAACGTGTGCGCGGGGGCGCTGGGGCGCTACACGGACCTGCGCACGAAGCTCGGTTTCGTTCCGGCGGACGCGCTGCCGCACGCGTATCGCTTGCTCGATCTCGTCGGGCTCGGGGAATGTGCCGAGCAGCGCGCCGGCACGCTTTCGGGCGGGCAGGCGCAACGCGTTTCGATCGCGCGCGCGCTCGCGCAGCAGCCGCGCGTGCTGCTTGCGGACGAGCCGATCGCGAGTTTGGATCCCGAGGCTTCGGAGGACATCCTGGTGCTCTTGCGGCGGCTCGCGAAAGACGAAGGGCTCGCGGTCGTGTGCGTGCTGCATCAGCCGGAACTCGCACGACGTTACGCCGACCGGCTCGTGGGGCTGCGCGACGGGATCGTCGCGTTCGATGCCGCGCCCGCGGCCGTGCACGACGAGCAGGTCGCGGCACTCTACGGACTGAGCGTGGCAGCGTGAGCGTGGCCGTGCAGCTCGAGGACACCTGGGCGGCGCGCCGGCGGCCGCGGCGCTCTCGTCTTGGCGCGGCCGCGCGCATCGCGATCGGGCTCGCGCTTGCGGGGGCGATCGTGCAGGCGGCGTTCGTCACGCAGACGCGGCCGCAAGATCTCTTGACCGGCGCGGCCGGCATGGCCGACATCTTGCGCCGCGCCTCGCCGCCCAACTTCGGCGCGCTGCGCAGCGCGGCGTGGCCCGCGCTCGTCACGTTCGATACGGCGCTGCTCGGCACGTTCATCGCCGTGATCCTGTCGATTCCGTTCGCGGTGCTCGCCGCGCGCAACACGACGCCCTCGCCGATCCTCTACACGCTCGCGCGCGCCGTCATCGGCATCGCGCGCGCGATTCCGGATCTCGTCTGGGCGCTGTTGTTCGTGACGGCCGTTGGCCTAGGGCCGTTTCCGGGCGTGCTCGCGCAATCCGTGCACTCGATCGGCATGCTCGGCCGCCTGTTCGCCGAGGTGATCGAGGACATGGACATGGGCCCGGTCGAGGCGCTGACGCTGACGGGCGCATCGCGCTTGGCGACGTTCACGCACGCGGTCGTGCCGGGCGTCGCGCCTTCGCTGCTGGGGATCGCGCTCTACCGGCTCGACGAGAACATCCGCAGTAGCCTCGTGCTCGGGTTCGTCGGCGCGGGCGGGATCGGCTTTCAGTTGCTCACGGCGATGAATCTGTTCCAATATCGCGACGTCGCGATCTATTTGATCTTGAACTTTGCGCTCGTCTTCGTGGTCGAGCGCTTCTCGCAGATGCTGCGGAAGAAGGTGTTATGATGCGCGCGACCGTGCTTGCCGATGCTGCGGCTTACTTACGAATTGCCGATCGGCTCGAGACGGCGATCGAACGGCGGCGGCCGGGTTCCCTTTTGCCGAGCGAGCGCGAGATGGCGCGCGATTACGGCATCAACCGGCTGACCGCGCGAGCGGTCCTCGACGAGCTGGAGCGCCGTCATCTGGTTTCGCGGCGCCAGGGGCGCGGCACGTTCGTCGCGGAGCGCATCGAGTATGCGATCGGGCACGAGAGCCCGCCGAGCTGGACGCGCACGGTGCTCGCCGCCGGCGGTACGCCGCGCTCTGAGACGGTCGTCGCGCGCACGGCGCGCGCCACGCGCGACGTCGCGGCGCTGTTGAACTTGCCCGCCGGCGCGCCGGCGTTCTATGTCGCGCGCAAGCGCTATCTCGCGGACGAACTCGCGGGTTACGCGGAATCGTGGATCGTGGCCGAGCATGCGGCGAGCGTGCGGGCGCAGCTCGCGAGCGAAGGCTCGCTCTACGACGCGTTCGAGCGCGCGGGCTTGCAGCCGGTCGGCGGCACGCGGTACGTGGAGCTGCAGGTCGCGCCGCCGCGGGTCGCGGCCGTGCTCGGTGAAACGCGCCGGCCGCTCGTCTTCCGGCTCGCGGGGACGACGGTCTCGCGCGCACACGGCACGCCGCTCGAGACGACGATCTCCTGGCTGCGCGCGGACATGATCCGGGTGCGGTGCGAGATCGGAGCGTTCGCTTCGTGACGGACGAAGAGCGCTCGGCCGGCCTCGCGGCGGCCGCGCGCGTGCGGCGCGACGCGCTGATCGATCTCGCCGAGCAGATCGCGGCGGGCGACGCCGCGATCGAGGTGATCGATGCCCCCGCGCCGGGTTCGGTCGTCGTGGAAGTGGAGACGCGCGTAGGCGCGTTCTGCTTCACGGAGGTCGTGGTGACGACCGCGACGGTCGCGCTCGGGGAGAGCGTGGGCTGGGGCTGCGTGATGGGCTACGATCGAGAGGGCGCGCTCGCGGGCGCGCTGCTCGATGCGGCCCGCGATGGGCGCGTGGAAGCGCTCGCGCAGGCGGCGCTCGCCGAGGAAGACGCGGCGCGCGCGGCGTTCGAGCAGGCGCTCGCGGGGACGCGCGTATGACGCGCGATCGCGCCTTGCATTGCGCGTTCCGCGCGGTGCTTTCGGCGCTGGCGCATCCCGGGCAAGCGTTCGACGGTCCGCTCGCGGGCGGCGCCGATGCGGCCCGGCGTACGGCGACGCTCGCGATCGAAGCGATCTGGGACGGCACGACGCCGATGTATTTCGCGGCGCCGCTGCCGCTGCGTTTCGAAGCGCGCGCGGCCGCGCCGGACGAGGCCGCCGTGCTCGTGGTCGAGGGTGCGCTCGACGAGGCTCTCGTCGGCGCGGCGCGACGCGGCAGCGAGGAGTTGCCGGAGGACGGCGCGACACTCGTGTGCATCGGCGGCGCGCCCGCGCGTACGGCGGCGTGCTTGCGCGGCCCGGGGATCGACGGCGAACGCACGGTGCGCCTTCCGCTGACGGCCGCCGCGCTCGTGGCGCGCGAAGCGGCGTGCGCGCGCTATCCTCTCGGCATCGACATCGTGTTCTTCGGAACGGACGGGCGGATCGCGGGATTGCCGCGCACGACGCAGGTGGAGGTCCTGGCCTAGCGATGGGCTACACGAGCGTCGCGAACCGGGAAGAAGCGGTCGAAGCCGCGCGCGCGCTCGCGGCCGGTGCGCGCGCGAGCGCCGCGGCGGAACTCGGCGAGCTGGAAAGCGCGATCGCACGCGCGCCGCTCGCGATCGATCAGGTCTCGGCGGAATCCGGGATCGTCGAGCGTTTGGTGTGCGCACGCGCCTACGTGCAAGCGGAAGGCGATCTCGCGCGGGCGGTCTCGCTCGTGCGCGCGTGGGCCGCGAACTTGCCGCAGCTCGCGCGGATGCGCACGTCGCCGGTGCAGTGGCGCCTGACGCGCCGCATCGCGCCCGCGTTCGTCGCCCCGCCCGGCGGGCAGTTCCTGGGCGCATCACGCGACTACGAGCAGAGGCTGCTCTCATTCGATGATCCGGCGCAGGCCGCGGGCGTTGTGGCCCCCGCGCACGTTGCTGTGCCTGCCGGCGCCGCGGTCGCGGCGCGCAATGGATTCGCGACAGCGCACGTCGCCGCCGAAGTGGAGCCGCCGTCGCTCGAGCTTGCGCCCGCGGCGGAGATCTTGGAGCGCGAGGATTTGCTCGCCGCGGCCGTGCCGCCGGCGGAGCCCGTGGATACGACGCGTTCGGCCGCATCGCGCTTGGAGCGCGGCGGCTTCCTGCACCTGCTCTCGCGCGCGGAGACCGGGGCTTTGACGTCGATGGCGTACGCCGCGATTCGCGGCCACTCGCAGCGGCAGGACCCGACGCTGCTGGAATTGCGCTGCGGCGAGGTGCCGGTCGTGATGCAGCGGCCCGAGGGCGGCACGTTCGTGCTGGGACGCTTCGCCGCGACGTACGCCGAGATGGCGCTCTACGCCGTGCACGAAGGCGGGGCCGCGGACGCGCGCTTCACGCTCGGCGTCGGGGCGACGGTTGGGCGGATCGAGCGGCGCGCGATCGCCGCGGCGATGGTCGACGCGACGACGACGCGCGCGGGCACGGAGACGGGCGTGGCGCGCCCGCCGCACGACGATCGCGAGTTTCTTTCGATCGTGTGCGAAGGCCAAGAATCCAGCGGCTTCGTCGAGCATCTCAAGTTGCCGCACTACGTGACGTTCGCCGCGGACCTGGATCGCGTGCGCTCCGCGCGGCGCGAACGGGAGGGCACATGAGCGCGCCGCATCTCGCGCGCCTGCTCGAAGGCGACGAGCCGACCGCCGGCTATCGCTTCGCGTATCTCGACGGAAGCGCGAAGCGCGAGATCCGGCGTGCGCTGCTGAAGGCGGTGTGTCTGCCGGGGCATCAGGTGCCGTTCGCCTCGCGCGAGATGCCGGTCGCGCGCGGCTGGGGGAGCGGCGGGTTGCAGGTGACGCTCGCGACGATCGTCGCGGACGACACGGTGAAAGTGTACGACCAGGGCGCCGACGACAGCATGAACGCCGTCTCGATCCGCGACCTGATCGTGAAGACGACGGGCTGCGCGACGACGCTCGACGCGCGCGAGGCGACGCTGATCCAGACGCGCCACCGGATCCCCGAGGACGCGCTGCGCGAGGGCCAGGTCGTCGTGTTCCAAGTGCCGATCGCCGATCCGCTGCGCATCGTCGATCCGCGCCCGACCGTCACGCGCAAGCTGCACGCCGAGCGCGATTACGCGCCGATCTGGCTCTATCTGTACGAGGACCTCGCGCGGCGCGGGCGCGCCTCGTTCGCGCACAGCCACCCGGTGGAAGTGAACGGCACGTACGTGATGAGCCCCTCGCCGATCCCGAAATACGACGTGCCCAAGCTCGATCGCGCGCCGTTCCTCGCGCTCTTCGGCGCCGGCCGCGAAGCGATCGTGTACGCCGTGCCTCCGTACACGCGCGTCGAGCCGATCTGCTTCGAGGACCGCCCTTTCGAGATCGAGGACCCGCACGCGTCCTGCGCGCTTTGCGGCCGCGCCGATCGCTATTTGGTGGAGGACGACCAGACGGACGAGCATCGCTGGGTTTGCTCGGACGTCGACGTCTGCCGCCGCACGCAGGAGGGCCGCCCGTGAGCGACGGTACGGTTGCGACGCACGTCGATGGCGGCTCGGCGCCGGCGCATCTGAGCGCGGCGGCAGTTCAGACGAACGAGAGCGCGGGGGCGATTCCGACGCTCGAGCTTCGCGGTGTGACCGTTCGGTATGGCGCGGGCTGCGAGTTCTGCGCCGTTGGCGCCGAGGCTGCCGAGGATGCGCCCGTGCGTTGCGTGCGGTGTGGTGCGGTGTACGGCGCGCGCGACGTATCGCTGGACGTGTTCCCCGGCGAGACGCTCGGCATCGTCGGCGAATCGGGCTCGGGGAAATCGACGATCGTCGGCTGCGCCGCGCTCGATCGCGACGCGACGCTCGGCGAGATCCGCTTGGGCGGGCGCAGCGTACGCGGCCTGCGCGGTGCACAGCGTAGGGCCGTGCGCGCTGAATCGATCGGGATCGTCTATCAGACGCCGCAGCAGGGCCTCGACCTCGCGCTGACCGCGGGCGGCAACGTCGCGGACCGGCTGCTCGGCAGCGGCTGGCGTTCGTACGGGCGCGTGCGCGAGCGCGCGCTGACGTATCACGGTGCGATGGAGCTGCCGCTCGACCGCTTCGACGTGCCGGTCAGCGAATTCAGCGGCGGCATGCGGCAGCGCGTGCAGCTCGCGAAGGCGCTCGCGACCGCGCCGCCGCTCTTGCTCTTGGACGAGCCGACGTCGGGCCTGGACGTCTCCGTGCAGGCGCGCATGCTCGATCTGATCCGGCGGTTGCAGATCGAACGACGCTTCGCGCTCGTCGTGGTCTCGCACGATCTGGCGGTGATCCGGATGCTCGCCGAGCGGCTGATCGTGATGCGCGACGGCCGCATCGTCGAGCGCGGCCTGACCGATCAGGTCCTGGGCGATCCACAGCATCCCTACACGCAATTGCTCGTCAGCGCGCAGTTGATCGCATGAGCGCGCCGTTGCTTTCGATCCGCGGCTTGCGCAAGACGTACGTGCAGCATCTGCACGGCGGCCGCCGCATGGACGTGCTGCGCGGCATCGATCTCGATCTCGAACCCGGCACGTGCACGGTCGTGCGCGGGGCGAGCGGCTCGGGCAAGACTTCGCTGCTGCGTTGCATTTATCGCAGCGCGCTGAGCGACGGCGGCTCGATCGGCCTGCACGCGGAGGACCGCACGATCGACATGGCCGCCGCGAGCGATCGCGAGGTGCTGCACGCGCGCGCCGCGCTCGTCGGGATGGCGACGCAGTTTCTCTCGGTCGTCCCGCGCGTCAGCGCGCTCGAGCTGTTGATCGGGCGCGGGCTCGAGCCCGCCGCCGCGGCGAATCTGCTCGACCGCCTCGGGTTGCCGCGCGAACTTCACGGGATCGCGCCCGCGACGTTCTCGGGCGGCCAGCGCCAGATGCTCAATCTCGCGCTCGCGCTCGCGCAGCCCAAGCCCCTATTGCTGCTCGATGAGGTGACGGCGTCGCTGGATCACGAGCGGCGCCGGCGCGCGTTCAAAGTGTTGCTGGAGCGCAAGCTCCGCGGGACCGCGCTGCTCGCGGTATTTCACGATCTCCCCGACGAGCAGGGGCTCGTCGATCGCGTCGTCGTCATGGAAGATGGAAAGGTACTGGCATGATCGCATATCACGCCGCGCGTGTCCTCGCGGAGGGCGTCGAACGCCGCGGCTGGTGGGTGGGCGTCGAGGGCTCGACGATCGCTTACGTGGGGCCGCAAGCGCCGACGGCCGGGGACCGCATCGACTTGGGCGACGTCGATTTGGTCGCGGGCTTCGTCGATCTGCATTCCGATTGCCTGGAAGAGCTCGCCCATCCGCGCCCGACGGCCGATCTGCCGCTCGACGAGACGCTGCTCGAGTTCGATGCGCTCGCCGTCACGCACGGCATCACGACGAGCTTCCTGTGCATCAACTTGGACGACGATGCGCGCAAGTGGCGCACCTCGGAACGCGCGATCGAGACGGAGGCGACGCTGCGCCGCATCTCGCGGCTCCTGCGCGCCGATCATCGCATCCATCTGCGCGTCGACGTGACCGCCGCGTTCGCGACGACGCTGATGCGGCGGCTCTGCACGGGGCGGCTGGTCGGCATCATCTCGTACATGGATCACACGCCGGGTTCGGGCCAATTTCCGGATGAGGCCTCGTGGCGCCAATGGTACGGCCGCAACATGGACGACGAGGCGCTCGACGCCGCGCTCGCGCAGAAGCTCGCGGGCCAGTTCCGCGCGGCGGGCACGCGCCGCGAGGTGTCGCGCTGCGCGCACGAGATCGGCGCGGCGCTCGCATCGCACGACGATGATTCGCCGGCGAAGGTGGCGCTCGCCGCCGATCTCGGCGCGCACATCGCTGAGTTCCCGGTGAACGAAGCCGCCGCGCGGGATGCCGCCCGGCGCGGCCTTGGGATCTTGATGGGCGCGCCGAACGCGCGGCGCGGCCGTTCGCATTCGAACAACATCTCCGCGCGCGAAGCGCTCGCCGCGGGCGCGCTGCACGCGCTCGCTTCGGATTACCATCCGCCTTCGATGCTGGCCGCGGTCTACGTGCTCGCTCGCGAAGGCGTCTGCTCGTGGGCGGAAGCGGTGGCGCTAGTCAGCAGTGGCCCGGCGCGCATCGCGGGCTTGCACGATCGCGGCAGCATCGCCGTCGGCAAGCGTGCGGACATGGTGGCGATCGACGTGCGCGATGGCCTGCCGATCGTGCGGCAGACGTGGGTGCACGGCATGCCGGCGTTCGGCATGCGCTCGCCTTCGGCGGGGAGCAACGATCTGAGCCAAGCAGTGGGGGGCGCATGACGACGACGGAACAGGTGACGATTCGACCCGCCGGCTGGCACGACCGCGCCGGGATCCTGCGCCTGGTCGCCGACATGGGCGGCCACGACGACGTGCCCGCGGGCGGCGATCCGATGCGGCATCTCGCGACGCTGCTCACGCAGAGCGACGCGCGCGTGCTCGTTGCGGAGTGGCGGCAGCGGATCGTGGGTTTTGCGGAAGTGCAAGCGCGCGCGACGTCGATCGCGGACCGGCGCGAAGCGTGGCTGGGCGGGCTCGCGGTCGATCCATCGGTGCGCGGCCGCGGGATCGGCGCGCAGCTGCTCGACGCGGTCGAACGCGAGGCGCGGATGCTCGGCTGCAGCGCGATCGTGCTCGAAAGCTCGGTGTGGCGCGAGCGCTCGCACGAGTTCTACCGGCATGTCGGCTACGACGAGAAGAGCGACGCGAAGCGCTTCGTGCGCGCGCTGCCGCCGGTCGAGCTGAAAGAGACGCTGGTCGAGCGCTTCCTCGCAGCGGCCGCCGAAGCGTTGACCGCCGTTGCGAACGCGATCGTCGGCTTGCGCGATGCGCCCCCGTTCGGGATCGGCGCGGACGGTGCACCGACCGAGGCCGCCGACCGCGCGGCCGAAGATGCCGCGCTCGAAGCGCTCGCGCCGCTCGGGATCCCGATCATCAGCGAAGAGCGCGGCGCGATCGGCTGGCCGGAGCCGGATGCACCGTGGATCTCGCTCGATCCGCTGGACGGGAGCCGGAATTATCGCTCCGGCTACGCGCCGTACGCGACCGCGATCGGCCTGGTGCGCCACGGTCGCCCGCTCGCGGGCTTCGTGGGCGAGCACGTCTCGGGGCGGCGCTGGTGGGCCGGTACGGGCGAGGCCTTCGCGGACGGCGCGCTGATCTTTCCGAAACCGGGGCCGCTGGTGGGCTATCCGAGCCCGAACGGCGTCGCGATCGCCTCGCCGCCGCCGGGATTCGGCCGGGTCCGCATCTCGGGGAGCACCGCGACCGACCTTTGCCGCGTGGCCGACGGCACGCTCGCCGCGTTCTGCGCGCTCGACCGCGACGTGGTGCACGCGCACGACCTGGCCGGGCCGCTCGCGATCCTGGAACGCGCCGGCGCCGTGGTGCTGGACGAGGACGGCCTGACCCCGCGCCTGGTGCCCGACCCCGCCGCAACGGTAAGGATCGTCGCCGCGGCGAACCGGGAGTTAGCGCAGACGCTCCTGTTGCGGAGGCGGTTCTAAGCCGCTACGCCGCGCCAAGGGAGTCGAACCCGCCTGTGGAACCCAGGGGACGGCCCAAGCCGAGATAGCTCAGTCGGTAGAGCACAGGTCTGAAAAACCTGGTGTCGCCAGTTCGATTCTGGCTCTCGGCACATCTCGCAAACGCCCGTCCCATAAGGGATTGGGCGTTTTTCACTTCTTGGCGGATGCACGCCTTTTAGGTCTGGTACCCTCATTCGTACCCTCAATCGCGGCTGGCACTTGTCTGCCGAAGAGGGCGTCGAGCCGGTCTGCGAGCGGCTTTTGCGCGGCGACCGGCAGCGTAAGGTAGATGTCGGCCGTGGTGCTCGAGGAGGAATGGCCGAGGCGCTGCTGGAGCGCCTTGAGGTGCTCGTCGCCGAGCAAGGTGGCCCCGCTATGCCGTAGCTCGTGGAAGGTCAAGCGGGGCACTCGGGCTTCGTACGCAGTGCAGCCACAGGGCGTACCCTCAAGCCGGCACCCAGTACCCTCATGCGGGTCGTGGCCGCAATGGCAGCGGTCGTCGGCGAGTGGGTAGAGCCATCGCTGGAGCACGTTTTGGCGTGAGGGAGGCTTCCCGGATCGTGTTGCAAACACAAGGTCGCCGGCGGTGCCGTTCGTCCGCTCCCGGTGCCTGGCCAGCATCGCCACCGCGACCGAGGGAAGAAGGACGAGTCGGACGCCTGCGCGCGTCTTGGGCGCGCTTCCGATCCGCGGCCGCCCGGTCTCGTCGTCTTGCATCGTCCGCTGCACTAGGATCGTGTGCGCGTCGAGGTCTACGTCGCTCCACCGAAGCGCAAGCAGCTCGCCTTCCCGGATCTGCGTCAGGAGAGCCAGACCAAGCAGTGCCTCGGCTGGATGGCCTTCAATCGCGGTGAGGAACGCGCGTGCCTGGGCAACGGTGAAGACGGTCTTTTTCTTCGGCTCGTAGGCTGGCGGCTCGATCATCGCCGCGACGTTGCGCGAGACTTTCTCCGTCTTCAGGGCGTACGTCAACGCGGCTCGAAGCGTCGCGTAAGCCTTCGCAATCGTGCGCTGCCCTACGTCGCGCTTCGCCAATTCCCGCAGAAAAGTTTCGACATCATCTGGCCTCAGGGACGTCAGCGGGCGTTTTCGCAACCAAGGTGCGAGATAGAGCCGAACGGTGCGCTCGTAGGTTGCAACCGTCGACGGCTCGCGCCGGCCCCGCAGCGATTCGAGCCAGCCTTCGAGGAAGGTGGATGCTGCCGCAACCTTCGGCGGTCCGATCCCGCTGCGAGCCTGCGCCCTCAGCTCGTGCATCTTGTCAAGGACTTCGCCGCGCGTCTTACCGTAGACGGAACACTGCCGCCGCTTTCCGGCCGAGTCGCACCCAAGAGAGACGCGCCCCTCATACTTGCCGTCTTTACGGCGCCGGATCGAGCCTTCGCCGCGTGCTCGGCCGCGCTTGGTCTTCGCTCGGGCGCTTAATGAGCCTGTCATCCCTAGCCCGGGGATTCGATCCTATTCCCTAGCCTACTTCTAGGCGGAGGGGGACGCAGGCCATGACGTGCTCTATTGGCAGCACAGCCAACACGGCAGTCCATAGCTAAGGCGACGGCTTGCAACAAAAGGTTCGCCGCTTCATCGACGAGGGGGAACCTCAAGAAGCCCGTGGAAGCGCGCGCGGACGACGCCCAGGTGCTCCCGGAAGGCCAGAGGGGCCTCTAGCGCCGGGGCCGGAGGACCGATCGGGCGCCGGCTGGCCAGTGGCGCTTTCGGATATTCGCGGCTTAGTTAAAGCCAGATTTACTAGTTCGGTCCGTCCCGAGGGCCGTAGTTTTCCCGCGGGTAAATGCCTTGAAGAACATCTACACCGAAGACCTCCGAACGCTTACGGTCGACGAAATCTACGAGTTCTGCGACGCGCTGCGCGAAGAGCATCAACGACTCGAGTTCAAGCGGGAAATCAAGCCGCGAGAAATGGCGAGATATGCCTGCGCGTTCGCGAACGCCGAGGGTGGCATCGTAGCGGTTGGCATCGAGGACCCGGAGAAAACCAAGCCGCTGCAGTTTTCGCCGACAGCGCCGGACATCTCGACGAAGGCAATCGCGGCCTTCACTAACGCAATCAATGCGCTCGTCTACCCTGGACTTGATCTTGAAGTCGTGGGAATCGGCCCCGACGCCAGCGGGCACACCTTGGTCGTCGCGCGCGCGCCAGCAAGTTTTCGCGGGCCACACGAGTACCTCGGCAGCGAACGTCCAAGGCTTCCGATTCGTAGAGGACACGAAATCGGCGAACTCGGCCTGGCAGATATTCGAGCGTTGCAAATGCGTCGAGAAGGCGGAGCCGGCGATTCGCCGCTCAAGAACAAGGTCTCGCTGGTCAGCATCGCACCGATGTCGATGCAACCTGATGTCTTCTTCGGCATGCGCATCGCCCCGACGACATACCGCAGGCAAGAACGCGTGCTAGATACTGACGACGATCGGCTCTTCCTCGCGTGGGAATTGTCCTCGCGTGGGCGGGAAAACCACATCCACGAACCCTTGAACAGCCACAGGACCTTGTTGCACGGCCTCTATCTCGCTGACAAGGAAGAGCCACCGGGACCCAGGACCGAGAACACGTCGCTTCACAAGGTGCAGTTTGACTCGGACGGCGACATTACGATTCGCCTCGGTCAGCGGCAAGCCATCAAACTTATCGACCAGTATCACGGCATTCTCATCGCCGGGTACTACATCGCCCAGAAGACGGTTCGCCATCTCGGCCTCACATCCCAGACGAGTATCGAGTTTCGGGCGAGCCTCGGGGCGCTGGCGACGAACGAAGGCGTCGCGAAGGGCTATGAGGATCGCCTCACCGTGGACCTCGCGCGCGACCGGTTTGCCGACGCGTTCACGAGTCTGATGATGCGAATGTATCGCACGGTGAACCAATCGAAGACGCGGGACGTAGTGCGAGGCGACCTGCAGCATTACGCCGACCTTTATCTTCCGGAAGTGGACTCGCTTCCCGATGGATGGACCGCGGGGGGCCACCGTTAATCATCCGCCCGGGTCGGGTGACGCTCGACTTCTGAACTGGCATGATCGGGGAGTCGGCGTGGCCTGTGACCACGGCGACTCCCCCCATGTGGGAGAACATGAGGATCTGTTGGGAGGCAGGGCTCGTCACCTGCTTTTCCTGCCCGCACAGCCTTGTAGCTGATACGTTGGTGACTGCAGTGGGCGCTGGTAGTCACGTTGGCATGGGGCGGAAGTGTAACTCGATGCTTGTGGTCTTGAGTGGACCGAAGATTTTGCTCTGGTGCTTGGGGCTCGGCCATGGCGACTCCGGGGGCCATGTACTAAGAGCAACTTCGTAGCTAAGGCCGTCTCGATCGACGACGAGCAGACACCGCGTACGCTCATGATGCGCCATGGCGTCGTCACAGAGCGCTTGAAAGCTTGCGAGAAGCATGCTCCGCGTGCACGCAGCCGTCTCTCGGAACGAGCCGAATACGAAGACCAAGTCGGGCCGCGAATCGACGGTCGCTGCCGCGAGGCCGAAAACGGTTTGCCTTGCCCGACGAGCGGCAATAAGGCCATCGAAGAATTTGCCGAGAATTGCGCGCTCTGCTAGGCGCATCTCAGCGAAGATGCCCTGCATCTCGAGATAGCCACGGCGTTCGCTGATCGGTTCGTAGTTCTCAAGAACCTCAGTCGAGAGCCCAGCCGAGAAATCGGGATGGCGTTGAGCGAGCTGATCAGCAACGTGCTCGAGAAGTCCGGCATAGCGGTCGCGTTCGGCCTTTGCCTCGACCGCGTCGCGCAGCTGAGCGCCGCGGTCGGATTCGGCTTCGCCGTGGCTCGCAAATCCGGCGAAGCTGCCGTTGCCGAGAAGATAGGACGCGAACAGCTCTTGCTCGCGGCCAATGCAACGACGCTCGCGCTCGTGCAGGGATAGCCGCGCGTCGAGATAGTGCACGAATTCCGGAATCGTGCGCAGCTGCTGACTCAGATTGAGAAAGTCGCTCACCGAGAGATAGGTGATTGGCGTTCCGCCATGTTCGAGCGGAAGATCAGCCGGCAGCTCTGTGGCTTCAAAGACCTCGACGGTGACGATCGCATGCGAAATGTTGGGCAGGCCACCGGCGAATTCTACTCGGCCGCGTCGTAGATGATCGCACCAAACCGTCTGTCCGGTGCCGACTCGGCGGAGTGCACCCCTTAATTGAGCGACCCCCTTGGCCGCGCTCTTCGCCGCCCATGCACACGTCTTCTCGGAGGATCGGGAGGCTGGGTCTTCTTGGCATTTCTGCGATACGAGCAACGTCGCGCCGCCGCGGGCGATGAGGAAGTCGGCAACCTCGTGCTCGAGGCCGCGGTCGATTACACGTGGGCTCCGGAAAACGAACTCGGCGACGAACGACGGCGAGATGACATCCTCGACGTGCAGTTCGGCCCACCGGCTCCTGCAAGTGCTTGGTCGGTCTATTGGTTTCATCACAGGTTCTTCTGCGTTTAGCTGTTCCGACATCTCGCGTATTCTTCGTGGGGTACACGCTGAGAACAAGCGTGATAATGCCCGTTATGGGATAAACGTAGCCTGGGTCTCGCCTATCCAAACGTAACCTACAAGCAAGGAGCGCAGCTCGAGGAGGAGCGCGCGGAAGTGGCGGGCGTCTATGCTTGGTATTTTGACGATGTCCCCCAGGCGTACTGACAGCTGATTGCCATCGGAACGCATTCAACCAAGTACTGCTGTATGTCGGTATCGCGCCGAAGATGGTAACGACTGCGATAGCTCCGAGCAGGCGGACCTTGCGCGACCGCCTTCGCGACCACAGGCAACGCGGAGGGCTCGACCTGGCGTTGGGCCGCATCGTCGCCGTCTTCGAGGAATTCTCGCTCGACCTCATTCGCTCCGTGCGATCCGCGGTGCCGTACGCGCTGCGCGCGCGGCTCGGCAAAGAAATTGAGGAAGAGCGGCTCCTCGAGGTCGCGGACGCGATTTTCGCGGAGGTGGCCGCGCGTTACAAGGTCGGTGCCGGCGCGACTATTCTGGCGATTAGCGCTCGGTCCCATGAGGTGCCGACGAAACGCGTTTCGAAGCGACCCGCGCGTGTTTCGAAGCCGACGAACAGGGTCCGAAAGGGGTCGACGGACGACCGAATCTCCGTGACGGGGATGGCAGCCCTGCTCAAGCGGCGATTCACTCCTCGATCTTGGCTAGTATCGCTTCGGCCTCGCGAATTAGCCGGAGTGCTTGCGTGCGGCGCTCTTCGCTTACCACTGGATTACGTCGACTTGAATTCCCTACGTCGATTTCGTTAGAACGCAGCGCCGCCGCGAGCGCGTCCAGCGACACGTCCAGCACGGCCGCGAGCTTCGCGACGGTCACGAAGTGGGGCGACGCTCGACGCCGGTGCTCAATCCGGGAAAGCATCGCCTCATTCATCCCGGCTCGACGTGCGACCGCCGCCAATGTCAGTCCCTGACGCAACCGAGCCTGGCGTAGGAACTCGCCTATCTCCGCCAACGCATCGACCCCATGATCTTTCGGACTAGCAAGCTATTGACCAATCAGCTATGCTATGAGCATGCGTCACACAGAGTACAACTCCCTCGTGCCCGCAGCGGGGGGCTGCTTTAAGCGGGAGGCGAAGCCCTCGCCACAACAGCGGGGCGGCCATCGTGAAGAGCGCCGTCCTTCGCGCTGGGGAGCACATGGGTGGCAGCAGGGCGGCGACGGAGCGACACTAGGGAGCTCGAGCAATACCAGCACGCGATGGCGGACCGCGTGAACAACCCTCCGGTTGGCCTCGTCACCGCCGCCACTGACCCGGACCCCGGGACTGTCACGAGATATAAGTACAACCCCCACGACGCTCCAGTGTTAAACTGGGCCGGCAAGGAAGAAAAGAGCGAGATCGTCGTTCCACTCGTGTCACTTCATGTACACGAGCGAATCGATGCCCGCACGATCCTCGACGCGGTGCGGAACGAGGTTGAAGGCGATTACCAGCCCTCGTTCTTTGATTCTCCCGTCGAAAATCCACCGCTGCGTAAGGCCATCGAGTTCTATGCGCATCGTCACGGCTGGTCGAACCGACTCATTGCCGGCGACTCGCTGCTCGTCATGAACTCACTTCTCGAGAAAGAAGGAATGGCCGGAGCCGTGCAGATGGCGTTCTTCGATCCCCCCTATGGCATCAAGTACGGTTCTAACTTCCAACCTTTCGTAGACAAGCGCGACGTCAAGGACGGCAAAGACGAGGACCTGACGGCCGAGCCGGAGATGATCCGTGCGTTCCGCGATACGTGGGAACTCGGCATCCATTCCTATCTCTCGTACCTGCGGGATCGGCTCAGGCTGATGCACGCGCTGCTCGCTGACACGGGCTTTATCTTTGCGCAGATCAACGACGACAACCAGCACCTAGTGCGTGCGCTGCTCGACGAGCACTTCGGCCCACAAAACTTCGTAGCGCACATCGCGTTTCGCAAGAAGACCGGACCGCTCGGCGCGGGATTTGTGGCTTCCCTCTTCGACTATCTTGTTTGCTACGCGAAGAACAAGGACCAGGCAGCCTCACACTTCAGGAAACTGTACGAAGAACGATCGGTAGAAGGCGACTCGATATGGCGTTTCGTGCAATTGCCGGACGGTACGCGACGCGCTATGAGCGGTGCGGAGCTCGGGGACCATCGGCTCCTGCCGCCCGGATCCCGCGTGTTCCGCAAACGCTCGCTCAGTCCGGCCGGTTTTAACGCGAGTGCGACCTTCGACTTTGTGTTCGAAGGCAAGGCCTATCACCCGCCGTTTCGCGCTGGCGGAGCGAGCTGGACCACGAACGAGAAAGGTCTTGAGCGACTGGCGAAGGCTGGTCGCCTCGTCCCGACCGGTGAGACGCTCGATTACGTGTATTTTCACGATGACTTCCCGCTGACGGAGATGACGAACGTCTGGGCCGATACGCGCGGCGCAACTGACAAGATTTACGCCGTACAAACAGACATGAGCATTGTCGAGCGCTGCATGCTGATGACCACAGAACCGGGCGACCTCGTGTTCGACCCGACCTGCGGATCGGGGACGATGGCTGCAGTCGCGGAGCAGTGGGGGCGCCGTTGGATTACCTGCGACACCTCGCGCATCGCAGTTGCGCTCACCCGGCAGCGGTTGATGACGTCGTCCTTTCCGTTCTACACGCTCGCGCGACCTGCTGAGGGCGTGGACAGCGGATTTCGCTACCGCACCCTCCCGCACGTTACGTTGAAGAGCATCGCCGGCAACGAATCGATCGATTCCGTAGATGCGTCCAGGCCTGATGCACGCAATCACATCGAGAGACTCGTGCGCAGCTCGGCTGCACAGGAGTCGCTCTGGAATGAGCCGGCGATTGACAACCAACGTGCTCGTGTCGCGGGACCTTTTACGGTCGAATCCGTTCCCGCGCCGACGGTCCGTCCGATCGACGATCTCGCGGAAGCTCGGCTCGCTGCACCGAGCGCCAATGGCGAACCGCCCTTCGGCGCTGGTGGGGTCGCCGACGAGTCGTTGGCACGCAGCGGCGCGACCATACGGCACGCTGAATGGAGATCCGAACTTCTCACCAGTGGGATTCGAGGGCGTTCCGGCCAGAGGTTGACGTTCGCGTCGGTTGACCCGCTGCCCGGAACGCGATGGCTGCACGCTGAGGCGATCGTAGAGCCGCAAGGCGAGGACGCTGGCGGACGCGCCGTCGTTTCATTCGGTCCGGAGTATGCGCCAATGGATAGCCGACAGGTCGAGCTGGCTTGGGAGGAAGCGCGGACGCTCGATCCGCGGCCGCGTTTTCTCATCTTCATGGCGTTCACGTTCGACCCTGAAGCTGCGCACGACATCGATGAACTCGACCCGCTAAAGGTGGGGATGACTTTCCTGAAAGTTCAGATGAACACGGATCTGCTTACGACCGACCTGAAGAAGAAGCAGTCGTCAAACGAACCATTCTGGCTCGTCGGACAACCCGACATTTCGTTGCAGGACGCGGGCGATGGCCGCTTCACGGTGCGCATCTTGGGCTTCGACTACTTTAATGTGAAGACCGGGGCGGTGGAGTCGGGGGATTCCAGCAAAGTCGCCATGTGGATGCTGGATACTGACTACGACGGGCGAAGCCTCTACCCGCGACAGGTCTTCTTTCCTACGGCGGGGGCCAAGAACGGCTGGGCCCGACTAGCCAACACATTGCGCTCCGAGATCGATCTGGACCTCATTAAGGCGTATCGCGGGACGACGTCGCTTGCGTTCGAATTCGGGCGCCATCGTCGCGTCGCGGTCAAGATCATCGACCACCGCGGCATTGAAAGCATGACGCTCCTCGCTGCGCCAACCAAAGGATAGATTAGTTGGCGAAATCGCATGCCGTCTCGTCCGGCGGCAGTTCCAGCGGGCGCGGAATCGATCGGCTCATCGTCAATTCAGCGTTCGAGGAACCCGCGCTGCATTGGCGCTATGACCGGCTCCAGCGTAGGTTCGAGCTTGCGCCCGGTCGCCGGCCAGCCGGATTCCTCCGCGCTTCGGCAGCTTCAAAATCGTTCGACGACCCGGGCGAGTTTATTCCACTCGAGCTTGCGAACCGCGTACGCGAACGCGTAGCGGCCTGGCGCGGCGCCGGATATCCGGGGGCGACGCCGGTGACGCAGCGGCTTCTGCGTCACTGGCAGGAACCTGACGTCCGCGAGGGACGCCGCCTGTTTTTTTGCCAGATAGAGGCTATTGAAACGCTGATTTGGCTCACGGAGGCACCCGCAGCGGAACGCACCGGCATCGATATTCCCGGAGATGGCGGCCCGTTCGCCCGCTATTGCGCCAAGATGGCTACTGGAAGCGGAAAGACGACGGTGATGGGCATGCTCATCACCTGGCAGGTCCTCAACAAGGCCGCTCAGCCGCAAGACCGGCGGTATACGCGCTACGTTCTGGCGGTAGCGCCCGGCTTGACGGTCAAGCAGAGGCTCCAGGTGCTAATACCATCGGACAAAGGCAACGTCTACGATGCGTTCGCGCTGGTGCCACCAGGTGAGCGCGAGCGCATGAACGCGGCGCGAGTCGATGTGCGCAATTGGCACGCGCTCGCGCCATTCGATCCGAACTCCGGGCCAAAGGTGCTGAAGTTGCCGCCAGAGTCGGATGAGGTCTTCGCTCGGCGCGTGCTCGGCCGCGAAATGCGATCGCGGATCCTCGTCATCAATGACGAGGCGCACCACGCCTGGCGCGGCGCGCGTTCGACGAAGGTCGAAGGCTTTGATGCGGAGAGCGCCACGGTCTGGATCGAAGGCTTGGACCGTATTCACCGTGCGCGTGGCATCGCGACGTGTTACGACTTTTCGGCGACGCCGTTCATACCATCTGGTAAGAATGCCGACGAAGAAGCGTTGTTTGGCTGGATAGTTTCCGATTTCGGCCTAAATGACGCGATCGAAGCTGGCCTGGTGAAGACACCGCGCGTGGTCGTCCGCGACGACACGGGGAGCGCCGTTGACTACAAGTCGCGCTTCTATCACATTTACGCGGACGAAAGCGTCAAGAGCGACCTTAATCGCCGTGCGAGCCCGACGGAGCCCCTTCCCGACCTCGTAGCCACTGCTTATTCCTACCTATCTGCCGATTGGGCGCGCACGGCAGAGGCGTGGACCGAGTCGCGGTTACCGACTCCTCCCGTGATGATATCTGTCTGCAACCGGACAGAGACCGCGGCTCGCGTCGCGCACGCTTTTGAGCGTGGGATGATAGGTGTTCCGGAACTGTGCGATCCATCTAGGCTGCTGCACATCGATTCCCGGGTGCTCGCAAAAGCGGAGGCGCGCGACGATGCGCCGCCTGCGCGGATTTTGGCAGCGGCGGACGATGAAGAAGGCTCGGAAGATGTGCTTCCAACGCTAAAGCGCGATGAGGAGTACCTGCGCCGACAAGTGGACACCGTGGGTCGCGCCGGCGAGCCCGGAGAGAGCATTCAAAACGTCATCTCGGTCGGGATGCTAACCGAGGGCTGGGACGCGCGTACGGTGACGCACATCATGGGGCTGCGGGCCTTTTCAAGCCAGCTCCTCTGTGAACAGGTCGTCGGCCGCGGGCTACGGCGAGCCTCGTACGATGCCTTCGATGCGCAAGGCCTGTTCCAGCCCGAGTACGTGAATATCTTCGGCATTCCGTTCACGTTCTTGCCCCACGAGGGGGGCGATGAAGGCGCGGCCCCACCTCCGACGCGCCCACAGACAGAAGTCCGCGTGGACCCCGAGAAGATCGCGTACGAGTTGTCGTGGCCAAACGTCCTTCGGATCGACCATGAATACCGGCCCCTCCTGTCCCTTGATTGGGACGACGTTACGCCGCTTTCCCTTGACGCCACCGCCGTCCCGACGCTCGTGGAGCTGGCGGCCACGATTGATGGGAAGCCGCACCTGGACTCGGTGCGCCGCCTCGAGATCGAACAGTTGGCCGAACGACATAGACTGCAAACGATGGTCTTTCGCGCCGCGCTCTCCTTGTACGATCAGCTCGCTCCAAATTGGAAGGGGTTGAAGCAAGATCTGCTGGGCCAGGTTTGCGCCCTGGTCTTCGACTTCGTGAATAACAGCGGCAAGGTCGTCATCGATCCGCCGTTGTTTGAACGAGACGATCTGCGTCGTCGGGTCGTGCTCGCCCTTAGCGCGTCGAAGATCGTGCAGCACCTCTGGCAAGCACTTCGCTTCAATCACGCCGAACGTCGTGAACTCATCTTCGACCGCGATCGCAAGGCAGTGGGCTCGACGGGCGACATGGCGCCTTGGCGGACGACGCGGCCCTGTGCTTTCGCACGCAAGTCGCATATCAACGTCGTCGTGCTCGACAGCCCTTGGGAGGACTCCGTCGCGTTCCGCCTGGACAATGACGACCGGGTGAGGGCGTGGGCCAAAAACGACCACCTCGGCCTCGAGATCCCGTACGTTCATCGTGGCGTGCCGCGGCGCTATCGTCCGGATTTCATCATCGCGCTGAACAACGGTACGACGCTCATGCTTGAGGTCAAGGGCCAGCCGACGGACGAATCAGAAGCTAAGCGACAGTACCTCGCGGAGTGGACCGCCGCAGTCAGCGCACACGGCGCGTTCGGTCTTTGGGTGGAGGAGACCATATTCGCGGTCCGGGACTACGACGACGCCATAGCCCGACACGTAAAGGCATGATGTGATTTTCGGGCCGGATTCTGACCGGCGCTATCTGCCAGACGAGCTGAGGGGCCGATGCGAGGCGCGCGACATATCGCTGACGGCTGCGCTCGCCGCAACCGGATGTTCGCTCGTGCATGGGATGGCGATTGTCCGCTGGCGCGCCAACAGCAGTGGCCTTTTCGTGGAAATCCGTGGCCCAGAGGACGGCGCAACCGGCTGGCTTTATACGCAGCAATCTGCGCTCGGGGGAATTCTCGAGGACGGCGATCAGATCGATGCGGTTGTAACTAAAGCGACGATAAGGTTACCGCTCCCCGAGGGAGGGGGTTTGGTGCCCCAGCAAGCCAGACACACCGCGGCGTTGTGGCCTACCATTGAGTACGAAGGCCCTGTCGATGGGGACGCGACGGGATATAACTACAAGCCCGACCACTACCAAGCGGTACTGTTCAAGTGTGGCGATTTCTATGAGAGAAAGGTCGCTGAGCGACTGCGCAACCTCGGTCATCAAGTCGACGGTCCTAAACACACTGGTCGAGTGCTTATCACCAAACACCCAGCGTACAAGCGTAAGCGAACCCCAGACTTGAAGTGCGCCCGCTGCGATCGGACCTTCGAAGTGAAGTCGTTCCTTAAGCCGCCCGCACGGATTAGGGTCTCGCACTCCACGAACCGACCTTGGTCGAGGGAGAATCGAGCAGGGGACGTTCACGCGTTCGCGTGCGAAGACGAGGTCATTTATGTCGCAAACGAGGTGATTGAGCAACGCTGGGACGAAGGACGACCCTCAAAGCGTAGCGGTGATTTGTACTGGGAATTTGCTAAAGGCGCTGTGCAGGTGATGAAGGAAGCGGACCTCTGGTGCAGGCCCTGATCTATCCCTAAAGGATGACGCACACGGACGCGATCGTAACATTCCTGCTCAACCGCACGCGGGGAGCGACCCTGCGCAAGGGCGGAACAGGGCGTTTCTCGTGAACCGTGCCTCACGCGAGAGTCTCTACCAAGGTCAGACCCCTTGACCTAGACTTTCGGGAGCGGTAGATTTCTTCGACGCGTTACTTCCGTGCGCAGGTTCTCCGTGCTGGGATAATGCGCGGGGTTCTGGGGCAGGGCGATTTGTTGTGGCAAGTTCGAGCGGAAGCCTTCTTCGTTCGCCGCTAGGCCGCTTCGCGTCAACGCCCGCATCCGCATTTCGTTCACTTCCACACGATAGTCGGGATGGATTAGGATCAAGCCGACGTCGTAGGCGCGATGGTGAAGTGAGCACAGCGCGATGCCGTTGTCGGTGTCGTCGTCGCTCAGAATGTCCGTAACGGGTACAATGTGCGCCGCCTCGACGAGGCCCAACTGCAGACCGCAGATCGCGCACGCATTGCCGTAGGCCGCGACGACACGAGGCCGAAAGCTGGACGAGCGAATTGCACGGTTGACTTCAACGCGTTCCCTCCGCCGAGGCGCTCGCCCCGCTGGTGGGGCCGGAGCGCTGTCGTCGCTCGCCCAACTCTGGATGCTCGCGATTCCTTCCGGCGTCGCCGCCACCTTGTGCATCGCCGGGCCTGCGGCGAAGTAACTGACCAGCATGTCGGTGCGGACGGTGATGAGCACTTCTGGCCGCCTCGAGACATGGGCAGAGATACCGTGCGCTTGCGCCTCGTCAAGACTCGCCTCGGAGGTGTAAATGGACGAGGAGTCGCCGAATCTCGCGTGGCGAAGCGACGTATCCGCTGCGACAAAAACGTCGCGCTCCTCGTTGTAACCAAGCACCATCGTGCGAACGTCTGCAGTGAACTCGAACGTGCGATTCCGCACGGTGGTCGAGCTGGAAGTGATAGTTGTCGTTTGCGCTGTCATACGTACATTCCCAGACATAGATCCGGGTGCGCAGCACGCGTCCATCAGGCAGCGCGACTTGGAATATCCGCGGCGACAGCTCGAGACTGGGCAATTGAGAAGCGGAGGCGCCTCCTGAGAGCAGCCCCGCGACGATGCGGCTGTAGAGATCGTCCTTCGAAGTCACCCCGACTCCAGTCTGGATGGCTGCTGATCCGACTCTTCATAGCTAACTTCCTGTCTACCGTGCCGCGTCTTTGGCGAGGGCGGCCGCAACGCGCATCCACGGAACGACGAAGCGGCAAGTGCGGGTGCGAAATGTTCGAGGAAAAACGCCGCCTTGGTTATCGACAGATTCTGAGGGCGCCGTTGGGGGCGAGGTTATGGTAGAACGCCGAATCGTTCCGCGAGGTCGCGGAGCTCGGGCCGTGATCGCACGCCGGACAGACTGAAGCAGATCGCGGGCGACGGCGCGGCCCACATAGTGGACGCGGGCTTCCTCTGGTGCGATGCGCTCGGCTTCTTGAAGCGCGCGGAGGGCTTCGCCGATCTGCCGCCGCATGGCATAGGCCTGCGCCAAGTCCAGGAGATACCGGGCCTGCCGTTCGGGTGAAAGGTTCGTAGGGCTGACCTGCTGAGCTAGCTCGATGGCCTGGCCGGCGTCGCCGAGTTCGACGGCGACGCTGATTTCGTGGACGGCGACGTTGGTAGGACCGAACTCAGTGCCGTAATCGTCGCGGTCCTCGCCGAGCTGCTCGGCGATTTTCCGGGCGATGTCCAGGTGGTCGTGGGCTTCGCTGCGATTGTTGTCTCGTGCGGCGGCAACGGCCAGGATTAGATGAGATGCCCCGTACAGCGAAAGTATCTCCGGTGGCGCGTCTGCGGTGACCTTCGGCTGCAAGGCTACGGCGGTGCTCGTGGCTACGTGGTGGGCCTGTTCAACCTGGCCTAAGGCCAGGAACACGTGCGCCATGCGGAACATGCTGGCCGCTACGGCCAGCGGCGCCCCAGCCGCTTCGGCGCAGAACCCGGCCCTGTCGGCCGCAATCCAGGCCGCGTCCGTTTCGCCGATCTTGACCATCAAGGCAGCGACGGCTTGATAGGTGTCGCCAAGCAGCTCACGTGCCTCGGCCTGGACCTGCTCGCTGCCCGCTGTGCGGACGGCGGTCTCCAGGCTCGGGATGAGCGCGGCCAGGATGGGCGCCACCTCGCCGTAGCGGCTAGCGTGGACTAGCTGCCAGATGCCGGCGTGCTGGCGGCGCAAGGTCTCCATCTGTTGCGCAGGCACGGTGGAAGTGGCCGTTCCTAACAGCTGGGCAATCGCGGGATGCCCGGTCAAGGCAAGCCGGATGGTGTCGAGGGCCTCCGGCCGCTCGTCAGCATCCCTTGCATCTCCGTTACCTCGCAGCTCGGCAACCGTCACGCTAAGCACATCGGCGACTCGCTGTAGAACCGACATCCGGTCGACAGGCCGGACGCCGCGCTCGACCTGAGATACCCAGCTCTCCGATCGGCCGACCAGCCCGGCGAACTCGACCTGGGATAGTCCCAGCCGTTTACGGTGGTAGGCGATCCGCTCGCCGACCAAATGGGCATCAGCCATCTCGGCCGGCCACCCGCGCCGTCGTCGGGGTCTTGCCGTCAGTGAGGGCCAGGAAGTCCACCTCGGTAGCCTCTAGCAGCGCGTCGCGCTTGGCGAGGAACCGGCGAGTATGCGCACTCTGCTCGTGCGCCTCGAAAGCGCCCCGGTCCTGATACAGCTCGTAGAAGATCCGCTGGCGCGGTTGGCCTTGCACGGTGTGGCAGGCATAGATAATAGTGCCGGGCTCGTGGTCCCGGATCCCTGCGACCGTCTCGGCCACGAGGGCATCAAATTCCGCCTCGGCTCCTGGGTGCACCGTGAAGCGCACGACCAACGCGAAAGGCCTGGCGTCGTGTGGCATCTCAACCTCCTGCAGCAGCTAATAGACGCTGTTCCAGCTTATCGGCTCTCGCACCGTTACTACTAGGGTGCGACATCCGCAGTTTTATTGCTGGTAAGCCTTGACTGCGGCACTTCCAGGCCTCATACTGCCGATAGTAGCACAAATAATGCTAGTAACGCATTAATAGTCCTGGCGCCGCCGCCTAAAGCGCGTTTGTCAGCCAATGGAGGCGCAATGACTCTCAAGGTCCCATCCCGGCGGAGTTCCGGGCGCTGTTCCCATCCAGCGCGTTGCCCCGCCAGGAAGTTCGAGATGTTGCGGGACTTTAGCCGGTCGCGGTCGCCTATGCGCGGTCACCGCGCGGCATCATCCGCCCAAGGCCGTTCTGGCCTCACGCAACCAGAGAGCCCGCAAGCCTTTGTGCGCCATTCATTGCCAGTGCGCACTGCGATCGGCTTCTTCGAAGTCACCGATGAGCTGCTCGACAAACCGCAAGAGCGCCGCCGCATCCACGCCGGACTTCGTTGTCCTCTGCATCCTCTGCATCCCACAATCTCAACCTAAGACAGTGAGCAGAGCTCGGTCGGCGCGTCTCACGGCACACCTTACGTCTGTTCGTTCTCAACCACCGATGAAGCAGTTAGCAGCCTGCCCGTCCCAGTTCCGCACTCAGATGATAACGAAGAGCGAGCACTTTCATGCAGCATCCGCCGCCACTTTGCGATCTCCGTTGCGATCACATCCGGTGCTCGCCAGAGTGCGAATCGCGACAAACGTGTCGGGTCCCAAAGTCGCTGGGCGTATCGCCCTGGACGTCTGCGCGCATCCTCGTCAACTCTCTGGATTGCGACGCGAATGTTCTGCAGGACGGTCCGCCAGCGAAAACGAGACGCGATATCGTGGCTCGGTCTCGCCCGGAAGGACGACCTCTTCCACGAGATCCAGGGCGACGAGTTCGGCCAGCGCTTCATGCCAGCGCGCAAGCTCGGAATGATCCGTTTCCATCGCTGGTGCTCCTTTCTGAAGTGAAGTGTAGCGCGGCGATTTAACTGCGGCGTTAGCCGCGCGATACCAACGTGTTTTTTTACTAGCCGACGATTGACGCAAACGCTGACGACGTGACGTCCCCACCGTCCGGCGTCGCGCTGATGAAACGCTCGGCGGCTCGGCCGCAACGGCCTTCGATCGCTGTCGCGACGCTCACGCGGAGGTACAGTACATGTCAAAGTCTCTCGGTCACTTTGGAGCGGCTGCGGCCGAACTGATCGTCTTGACACAAGCGGAGCTGGAGGCTTTCGCAGAAGGCGTTATTGCCAAAGCTCGTGTGGCGAAGGATCCGAGAGCGCCGGCGAACTTGGATTTCGCTGCCACCATCGTTACGGGACCTTTGACGGTGAGTATGGAGGCCTATGAGGCGCACGTTGAGGGGCACCGTCTTCCCCTGAAGCCAAGGGAGTTCGCGTTGCTCAACGTTCTCGCACGGAACACCGGCAAGGTGTTGGCACGCCGACGCCTGCTCGAGCTCGTCTGGCCCAATTGCGAGAATCTCGAAAGCGACCGCACACTCGACGTTCACATACGGCGGCTTCGGCTGAAGTTGGGAAGAAACGCTGGTCTTATCGAGACGATTCGCGGGGTGGGCTACAAGCTGGTCAAGCTTCCACCGGTAAACGGAGACGGCGTGTAAGTCGCCTGCACGATTCGAAGTAAAATGGAACGCTTAAGGGTGACGAGCATCGCGTGGCGCTTGTGATGAGCGTTCCACGCGATGAATCGGCCGTGGCGTACACGGATATCGACGCGAGCGGTCGCCCCCGAAGGCATGACCATCGAACGGGATCGTGCGACCAACACGCTGCGGCGGCTCGCCGACGCCAAAGCGGAGGAGCTGAAGCGCGAGCTAGGAGCGCCGTCGTCGATCGGACTCCGACGCTCGGAATGCGGCACCTCGCCTCCGTCGACCCGCCGCGATGCTTCCTAGATCGTCGCCATCAACCATTCGTGCCCGTCTACACCGAGCTCTCGCGCATCGGTCCAGACGGCAAGGGAAGGATCGGCTCTGAGCTCTCGCCGGCGGCCGCCTACTTTTACAGCGTCATCATTTCCCGCCAAGGTTTGGCTACCGACGGCCGTCGTGTGAGCCAGTCCGAACGTGAAGGGCAGACGCCCTTCCGGCCGCACAACCTCTGCGCCGGAGATTTCGTGGCCGACTACGGTTGGACGTACGAGACCATACAGGGACTCGCAAAGGAGTGCGCTCGGCCGCATCCATGCTGGCACTGCGGACGAGCTCATGCCTTGATCCGGGTTGCGCACACTCGAGGCCGCCGTAACCGCTACATCATCCTCCGCTGTCAGGACTTGCGCGACGACGAATGCCTGCCGCTCTCAATGATCCAGCGGCCCAAGCGCGTCCCGACGGGAGCCGCCGCCGGCATGCGCGCTGCGCAGAAGAACGACCTGCAAACAACATTGGCGCTCGAAGAGGCCGTGCGAGAGCCGGGAACTGTCCGACATAGTCGGTCACTTCCGGAGGCGGAGACGTCGCAAACCGCCCGGCCTCGTCGGACGGTTCCGAGCGTGGACGACGTACCGCCGGAGAGTGACTTCGAGGCAAGGCTGATGATCCTCAACGGAATCGTGAGGCTCAACGATGTCGCAGTCGCGCCTGAGGTCCTACGGGCGATCGCGAGCGAATTGCAGGTCACCGGAGCCGCTGAGCTCGAGAGCGCCCTGATAGGCGCCGTCGTCGTCGCTTCAATCAAACAGACCCCTATTACCGCTGCCCTCGTCGTCGAGACGTTCGCAAGACAATCGACCTCTGAGCAGCATGTGTCTGATGCTCCGCTTCAGTCGCATGCCGCCAACTCAAAACCGATCGAGAACGTCGAACTGTCCTGCGTGAGTCAGCCCGTCCAACCGACCGACGATGTCGGACGGTTCGTGCAGTCGGCACCTTCGAAGCTGACCGACACAGTCGGTCAGCTTCGACCAGACCAGGCATTCGAAGTCCGAAGGTGGGCGACGGACCGTGTCCTTGCGCTTGCGCGACGAAGCGAACCTGGAACGACTGTTGGCCAGGCGGCAAAAATCTGCGATGAGTTCTACCGGAGGTGCCTGGAACACGTTGGCGGTGACCTCGCGGCTGCCGAGAGTGAACTCCAACGCATCGTTACCGACCCGCGCTTCTGTGGCACGCAGAGTCGAAAACCGGCGCGGAAGCCCATCGCGTTGATCCGCACAGCTTTTCGCGAAGATTGGATCTGGACGCGAGCAGACGAGGATGACGGCGCCGGACAATTCGCCCGTGCGTTCGCCAAGCTCGCACCGGGCGATCAGGCGGAGGTCGCTAGGCTCTTTGAGGACCATGCAGCGGGCGGCAGCCCCCTCGACCTCGCCCGACTAAGGCGTCACGGCGTCTCCTCAAAGGGAATGATCGCCTTCTGCCGAGCGAGGTTTGGAGCACCGCCCAGCTAGGCCGGCCCGTCACCGACCAGCACAGAGCCTGACACCAAGCAGTGTCGGGCTCTTTTTTGCATCCAACTGACAGACCAAGTCGGACCGTTACTGACACTTCTTACCGGTAAGAGCCGACCGACAATGTCGGATAAGACAGTAGACAGACCGAGATATCTGTCTAAGAAGAGACAGCAGAGAGTTACGTTCACGAACACGCTTACAAGTCGCTCAAGACCACCTGCTGTCTCCGCGAGAGACCAAGAACCAACGAGGAAGTGCAACCTTAGCGAATGGGACGACGGAAGCAACAATGAAACATCCTAGTGATTTCTAGGTCAAATCTCTGGGCGAGGATAACTCAATGGACCAAACTCTCGATCCCAAGGCGCTGGCGACCGCCGAGGACGTCAAGCACGTAATTAGCGTCATCGGGCAACTCCCCGATGAAGTCTTTCGCGCGATGCAGGCCGCCGTCCCGATCGCGCTGCGTGAGACGATCGGCGACCTCGTCGAGCCGGCGGTGCTCGAACGCGCCGCGGAGGTCATCTTCGCTGAGACGGCGGCACGCTATAAGGTCTTGGCGGCCGCGACCCTGCGCGCTATCTAATCGTCAGTCCTCAACGAAGCCGACGGCTCGCCGAGCGGCGCTGCTCAGGCGGATCTTGCAGCGGTTCCGCTTCAAGTCTCGAGTCATGCCCGCGGCCTCGTGTGAGCAGCAGTGTCTCGATACCGGGCTCGAGTTGCAGCTTGCCGGCTTGAGCTAGGCTTTGTATCTCGCCGGACCCGATGAACTGCGCGAGGTACTTCTGTTTACCGGTATCACGATCGGTGGCATCGAGCATGATAGCGGCTTTCTGAAGCTGCCCATCTCGGTCGATCTCCGCGACGAGCGGATAGCGATTCGGAACGACGTCATACGCTCGACCGTCCTCGGCGCGGAGCGTTGCGATGCCGGTCTCCTGTACGAACTCTCCGATAACTCGTGCTTCGTGGCGTTGTTCGGACTGTGGCCGCATCAGCTTGTAGCCCAAGCCGGGACTGGTCCCGACCAGCGCTGCGTGCTCGCCCAACGCCTTGCGCAGCTTTGCGACATGCACGTCGATTGTCCGGTCGTCCTTGATAGCACCGGGATCAGGATAAATGAGCTCAACGAGCCTGGTACGCGGGAGGACCTGACCCACATGACGTGCCAGGACCGCCAGCAATGCGAACTCCTTCGGCTTCAACTGAAGGCGCTCGCCCTCGATTTTGGCTTCGTGACCTACGAGGTCGACGACAAGTGGACCGACTGCTATCGTCGTTACCTCGGGCGGCTCGAGTCTCTCCGCCGGCTTAAGGCCTCCCAAAACTTTCGCCGCGGCTTTGTCCGCGGATTCCAAGCCGACTGCACGGGCAAAATCGACGAGCTCCTTTTTCGTCAACGTTGGATAGGTCGTCTCGCGGACTCGATGCGTGGCGGCTCCGACCGAGAGGGCGGCTTCTCGGCGACGCTCATCCTGATCGGCTTTAAGGTTAAGAACCTCGTACCCTCGACCATCCTTCGTGCGTAGCCCTGCGACGCCGGCGTCCTGAACGAATTCACCGATGATCCGTGCCTCCGGGCGTTGCGTTAGCACGCCCCCTTCAACAGCTCGCTGGCCCAATTGTGGTCGCTTTAGCTTGTAGCCGGACCCGTGAATCGTCTCTATCATCGCCCCGTGCTCACCCAGCGCCTTGCGGAGCCGTAGCACAAACACGTCGATTATGCGATCGCTATTGGGAGCGCCCGGATCGGGATGCACCAGGTCCAGCAGCTTGTCACGCGTGAGGACCTGACCTGCGTGACGCGCGAGAGCGGCCAGCAAGGCGAATTCCCGCGGCGTCGTTTGCAGCCGCTCGCCGTCGATGCTGGCTTCCTGACCAGCAAGGTCGATGAGAAGGGGACCGACCGCCATCGTCGTTGTCTCTTGTGGCTTGAGCCTTCCCTCGGCTTGAAGGCCTTTCAACACTTTCTCCGCGGCTTCGTCCGCGGATGCCCTGCCGACCGCGCGTGCAAAGTCGGCGAGCTGTTGTGTTGTGAGGAAAATGAGGTCCGACGGCTGAGAGTCAAGCACTAGCGACCACGCCTCCGGCTTTCCCGCCGCCGTCGACGCAGCGGATCTCAGGACCCCGCGTAAGGTTTCCGACGATGATAGTGCGATTATAGGAGGCCATGATAGAACATCTCCATGTGCGTTAGGTGTTCTTAGGCGACCGCCTCAAGAACGTAGTTGCCCGCCCGGTCGACGCCGGCGACACGATGAACTTCACCAACCCGGCGTCGGCCGGTTACGCGGTCGAGGCTCATGTGGATTAGGAAATTGACCGCGCGCGCAATGCGACTGCGCTGCGGCACGCGGCCGCCCTCTGTGAGCAGTTCTTCGATTCGCTCGAGGATCGCCACGCCGGAGTCGGCATGTATCGTGCTCATCAGTCCGGAGAGGCCAAGATTGAGCGCAAGCGTTATGCCGATCGCTGACCGCGGATCTCGGATCTCGCCCCACGCGAGGGCATCGGCACTGCTGCGTGCGAGTCCCTCGAGAGCGTCACCGAAGTCGTAGATATAGCGCGAGCGGTTCCCATGCGAGTCGTGACGCATCTGCTCGAACCGGGCGAAGAGCATGATGCGATCGCGGTGCGAGGGCTTCAACTCGCGCCGGTCCTGCACCACGGCTAGCCGATCGCCCGGGCAGACGCGCGCGGCCTCCGCCAGACAGGCGTTGAGGAGCGTTGTCTTGCCCGTGTTGAACGCACCGCCGATAAACACGTTCGCCTTCGCGGCGATCGCGGCGGCGATCGCGTTCCTCTGCGTCGGCGTCATGCGCCCTTGCTCGACGTAGTCGTCGAGCGTGAAGATGCGAGCGGCGTGGCGTCGGAGCATGATCTCCCATGCCTCGCCGGCGGGCGCGCAATAGGCTTGCACCCGTGTATCGTATTCCGGCAGGTCGCACTCGAGGGTGGCGCAGAGGCGATGAATCTCGCGATCGTTGCGGCCCGCAAGGTATGTCACGAGGGATTGCCGCTCGCGGCAACCCATCGTCTGGGAGGCGTAGAATCTTCCTCGCTCGCCGTGCTCGACTACGATGGTATCGTCGGCGTTGACGTTGACGTTCTGCGTCAGCGGGTCGCCAAGGTATTGCGCGAGCGGTCCGAGGAGCCGATCGAGCAACGCACCGTGCGCCAGTTCCCGGCTTCGCTCGCGCTCGAGGCGGACGCTAGTTTCCCACACTGCGACGCTCCTGGAGCTGCCGGAACGCGTCGACCGCGTCGACTCCGTCTGCAACCGCCGGCGGAGGAGCTGCGGAGCCGTTCGTAGGCTGCTGCGCCGAGGCAACGACCTTGGCGGCCGCAGTTACGGCCCGGATGGCGGCGGCGGCAGCGAGTTGCGCGGCCTGCTCCGGCGTGGGTGACGGCTTCGGCGGTCGCGGCGGTGGCCGCAGGTCGCCGGCAGCCGGCCTTTGCAGCAGACGTTTGAAGCGCGCCTCGCCGAGCTCGGCAAGCAAGAGCGTGTGAAAGAGCGGCTCGCTCGTCGCGACGTCCGAGTGCTCGACGGCGCCCATCTTGGCGCGCCGGCGAAGCTGCGGCTGCCGAAAGAAGAAGTACTTGTGCGCTCGGATGAGCAAGCCGGCGCATCGAATCAGAATCTGGGACGGGGGCAGACGCAACACTTCGTTGACCGTGAGGAGTTGGCGCGTCGTGACATCGGCGTTCGCAGAGACGTGATCGAGCGGCGTTGCGCTCCATCGACTTCCGGAGGATGTCGTGCGAGTGAGCAGCGTCGAGAACTGCCCCAGCGATTCGCTTATCGGCTCGGCCGCCTTCGGCGTCTGGGGCCGGCCCCAGATGTGGACGCCCAGATTTTCGCTGAACGACTCCTCCGGGTACAGGCGTGTAAGCTGATTCGTGGCCTGCCAAAACAGCCACAAAATCACGCCGAACTTACGGAGGTACCCACCGACGAGCTCGAGTTCGTCGAGCCTACCGAGAACGGCGGCCTCGTCGAGCGCGAGGATCGTGGCGCGCACATTGTCGCGCACGGTGCGGCCGTCGCCGTCGGTCCTCGTCTTGCCGATGAGTTCGCGCAGCGCGGCTCGGGTGACGGTGCGCAGGTACGGCTGCAAGATTGGAATGTCCATCGGATGCGCGGCGATGTAGACGACGCCGGCGCGCGCACTGTTCGCAAGTGCCGCGAAGCTAAAGGAGCTCTCGCAAACGTTGCGCCGCAGCACGGGATCGCGGTACAGCGAAAGGTGCTGGACGAGGCTCGAAAAGACGCCTCGCCGCTCCTCGGGCGAGTCGCCCTTGTTCCGCATAATGCGGGTGGCGTCGACAATCCATGACCGGTACTTCGTCGGCTTTCCGTCGGCTGTCGTCCATCCGAAGACGCCGTGCGGGTCGTGGTACGTCCCCATGACGTCGTCACAAAGGTCCTCGATCGTGTCGAACTGCGAGATGTAATCGGTCAGTCCCGGCAGCGAAAAGAGCGTGGGGTCATTCATGTAAAGGCTCTGGTAGCCGATGAACGCGATCAGCGCGTCGCCGAAGGCGCAGGACTCGCGGTCCCAATACGTGACGAGCCCGCGTCCCTGCGGGTCGATGATGTCGGTGAGCACGCGGCGGCATCCCTGCTGCTCGCGGTCGGTGCCGAGCGCGATGGACCAACAGGGGTTCCACTTCGCAAGACCGTCGCCGCTCGAAAGCGGATCGAGCCGGAAAACCTGCTTGCCGAGGATATCCCGCTGATAGCGTGAGGTCTTCTCGAACAGTTCGCCGGTCGGATCGAAGATGACCCAACTCGGCTCCTCGCCCCACGTCTCGGCTCGCCGGCGGCGACTATCCCAGGCGCGCGCGCGCCTGTCGCGCAACGGTACGAGCAGGTTGGAGATGAGAAGGAAGCTGCTCTTGCCGTCACCGCTCGGCCCGATGTAGTTTATGCCGAGCGCCTCAGCATAGCGGAGTGGCTTGCGCCAGAGTCCGAATGGTCCCGACGGCCACGCGCCAATGATCGGCCCCGCGGCGGCCGTGAGTAGGCCGGCTTCACGCAACTCGGCCGTGTCGGCGAAGTGCGCCGAGTCGACGAGCTCGCCGACATCCTGGCGCCGGCGCCCAAAAATGAGCTGCGCTGCGATCGGCGCGACGATCGTTGCGATCGCACCCGCGCCGAAAACGTAGGGCAGGCGCCAATACACGGCGTAGACGACGTCCGGCCAACGGCCGGCGTGATGCGCGTAGTCGTAGCCGCTGAGCGGGTTAAGGAACATCCATCCCCACACGAGCCACGCCCACGGGGCATAGACGCGCAGCGGGCCGACACTAAAGACCGCATGGCCAAGCGTCGGATTGTAACGCAGCGCGATCGCGACCACTTCGTTCGCGACTAAGTTCGTGCCGACGATCGCGAGCACGACTGCGAGGATCGCGAATGGATGTAGGCGGCCATCACCGACGGTGCGAGGGAGCTGGTAGAGCTCGAACCCTTTCTTCACCGGCGCATCCCTTGGCTTTGCGCGCGCCGTTGCGAGAGCTCGTCGTCCGGTTCCGGCGTAAGGTCCTGCGTCCGGCCGAGCGTCGCCGGCGAGAGCTCGACGCCGGGCTCGAGATGCAGCTTCCCGGCTTGCGAGAGCGTCTGAATGTGCGCGGCGTCGATGTACTGTGCCAGGTAGCGCGTCTTTCCATCGCCGGCAACGTCGAAGACGATCGCCGCGTCGACGAGCCGACCATCGGCATTGAACTGTGCAAGCAGCGGGAACCGCTTCGCCTCGACCATGTATTCCCGGCCGTCGTCCCCTAGCGTGCGCATCCGCGCATCATGGTCGAAGGTGCCGATGATCCGCATTCCGTGTCCCTCTACGGCTCGCAGGGGGGAGATGTGACGCTCGAGGGCTTCCCGGTCAAGCTCGGGGAGCCGATCGAGCGCGATCCCTTCGAGCACGTGGTCGACTCGCAGCCGGACGTGGTCGGTCCAATCAACCTCTTTTCCGGAAAGCGGGAGGTTGTCGCGGCACACGCGCTCAGCGCGCAAGACCTCCACGGCAGCCGGCGGGATGTGAGCATACTGCCGAAGGCCGCGCACGAGCGCTAGCAGGTCAGCCGTTCGCTCGCGATAGACCCAACCGCGATGGTCCCGCACGCGACCGAAATACTCGCCGCTGCCCGGATCGTAACCGCACCACGCCTCCGAACGAGCGGGATTATACGCCGATACCTTATGAATCGTGGGCCGCCGGGAGCGACCGCCTCCATCGACGAGGTCATTCTGTTGCGCGTCAAGGTAACGTCCAACGGCGGAAAGATCTGCACGAGCGCTCATTAGGTCCCTCTCTTATGGCTCGATGCGTCGGCCAAGAATATCGCCTCGTGTCGGCAGGCTCAGGGGATCGGAGGGCGCGCGGGGAACGGCCGGATCGTCCATTGGATGCTGCCTGGCCTTCCCACGACGCTTGTGCTCGTCGCGCACATCGAGGACCGTGCGAACAAGCTCGACCAGAAACCGCATCATCTCGCGAACCGACGCATGAGCACTCTTGCCGTGGCTCCGTAGACGTCGCGGGAGATATTGACCTTGGGGACACCCGCGCCGAAGGCGAACGCGCCAGAAATGCCGGCGTCCAGCGCAAAAGGGATAGCAGCCGTGAGTCCGCCGACGACGACGATTTCCAGCACGTCGACGAGCCACCCATAGAGCGTCGTCTTGTAGTCAAGCGGGTTGAGCGCCGCGATACTATCGTTGACGTGTCCGATAGCGATCATTGCTATAACGGCTATGCCTAGCGCAACGGCTAGGCGGAAGACCCGGCGCACCCATGCGTGCAGTGCCCCCTCCCAGAGACTTCCACCCACGCCGCCGAGGCAAAAGGCCACCAGGACGAGCGCAAACGGCGTAACCACAAGCGCGTCAACTTCCACGAAAACCAACGTCAGCGTGCACAGACACGCCGTCGGTAAGACGAAAAGCACACAGAGGAAGAAAGCGGCGATCTCTTCAGCCAGTCCGGCTTGCGCCAGAGCTGGAACCGCCGTCAGGTCTGAGAGATATTGCCATGAAAAGCTCGGCGGCTGCGTCATCGTCGTGACAAGCTGCGAGAACGGCGCACCCAACATGCTCCGCATGCATTTCTCGAATGCTCCTGCCATCGCCGACGGTCCGGTCATGTCGTAGCCGGTGATCGACGAGCCGAGGCCAAGCCCGACAGAGAGCGTGTTGAGGACGAACGCCGGCGCCGCGTAGACGATAAGAAACGGTGGGAGTAAGTCCATGAGGATCAGTGGCAGCGCGTGCCCCCATCCGGCAATGGACTGATCCTGCACGGCGCGGCGCGCGAGAGCGAAGACGACTACCAGGATCAGGAACACGGCGAAAAGCGCGTGCATGATGAGTTGGGCGTTCGCAAGCCACGGATTGACATCACCGGTTACTTGGTCGACGAATCCGTTCAGCCAGTCGCCAAAGGGCGGAGTCGGAATGGTCGTGGCTTGCGCGAGCAGGACGCGATTCATTACGGCTCCGGTCCATGATACGGCTGCGAGAGAGAGTGCGCGGCTTCAACGAGATGCCGCATCGTCAGCGCGTCCTGGGCTTGCTTTAGCCGAATCGCGTCACATTGAGAGCTGAGCACAGACACTTTCGCAGTTAGCGTGACCATGCGAACCTCATCTGCGTGGTGCACGGCGGCTGACGTTCCAATGCACGCAGTCACGGTGGCTGTGGCCCAGAGGATCGTGCGCCAGGTATTCGTCATGACTTACGGCTCCGGCCCATCGTAGGGCAGCGAAAGAGAGTGCGCGGCTTGAACGAGGTCGTCCATCGTTGCCGCGGACTGGGTCTGCTGCGCGCTTGAAAGGAGCAGCTGCTTCTGGGCGGTTTCATTTAGTTGCGAAAGGTAGCTATTGGTCGCAATCGCCTGTTGCTGCTGGCCGTTAGCGATCCTCGCGAGTCCGTTAAGACGCGCGGCTTCAGCGGCATCCTGCTCCGCCTGGTCAGAGATGCCTTGGGCTGCCGTAATTGCCGCGATCTCTCTCGCGATGCTCTTGCCGGTGCCGAGGATCGCGTTGAGGTCGCCCTCGGCGTTCTGATATGAGCGAGGTAAGGTCGCGAGGTTCTGCGCCTCGTTCTTGAGCTGCTGGATCTGCCCGATAACCTGCTGAACTGACGCCAAAGCCGCCGACTGTGTGAATTGTATGCAGTGGCCGAAGGCACATATGTCTGGGATCATGCTCGGGATAGTCAAGAGATCGGCTGACGCGGGCAGCGCCAGGCCGATGGTGAGACCCGCTAAACCGACGATCGCGTAGGCTCTGCGCAGACGCATAGTCATCTCTCCTTTGCGTGCAGAATTGTTTCGAAGCGTGTCGCAGCGGCGCGCACCAGCGATGACGGGTTCGCGCGCAGCAGCTCGACCTTCCACCGCTGCGGCCCATCCCGCTCGACCGGGTAGAGCTCACGGAATCGATCGACGAGTGTATTCGTTCGACTCGAGCCCAGCACGGCGAGGACGTCCTCGTCGAGCTGCAGATCGACTTCGCAGAGAGCGTCCGCCTCGGGCGCGTGCAGAACGATTGCGCGTTGCCCGATCGTGGGCAGCATCTCGATTCCTTGGCGCGGTAGCCCGAGCTGCGCGTAAAACGCCGACGTCGCCGGATCGAGCGCGCCGGGATCGTGCGCATACATGCGAAGCTGCGACGCCTTGAGCAAGTCGTCGAGTCGCGGGACCGTGGCGAAGTCCTCGACGGAATTGGAGACCAGCCAGAGGCCGCGGTTGTGCTTGCGCCCTTCCTTCTGCTGCTCGAGGACCCATGCCGCGCCGATCGGATGCGTCAAGAGTGCATGCGCCTCGTCGAGGAAATAGAGGGAGTGCAGGTCGTCGCCGAGCTCGCTCTTGAGCCGTCGCTCATGCGCGGCGAGCCGCCAGAAGATGACGCGCAGTACCGGGATCAGGAACTTCGCTCCGAGGCTCGAGACGTGGGCAATATCGATGACGTTGAAGCGGTTCGTTTCGAACGAGTCAGCCGCCCGATTGAAAAGGTCACCGAGCACGCCCTCCGGGCCATAGGCCGCAATCGCCAGCTTGAGTACGTGCCCATCGTCGCCCCCGCCGAGGATCTCGGCAAAAGCGAAGAGCGTCCGCTCCTTCTGCGGCCATGACGCGACAGTGCGGATTGCTTCGAGCAGCGCGATGCGGCGCAGCGGTGTGACTGCGACGCCTTGCAGCTCGCACATCTCTTCGAAGATCGTGAGGAGTTCGCGCGCCTCGTCGTCTTCGCGATGAGCGTCGGCGAAGAGGGCGAAGCCGGGCGAGTTGGCACCGAGCACGTCGTAGCAGGTCCCGTCGAGCATGAGGCACGTGGGTCTCGCCGAGAGCCCGCGATCGATCAGCGTCACCGATGCGAGCGGCAGACGTCCGCGGAACATGGCCGCGAGATACGAAGTTCGCACGCTCTTTCCCGAACGAGTGCGGCCGCACGAGATGCCGTGGAAGACGTCGGCAACGTTGAGATGTAGCCGACGCGGTGAGTTGCCGCGAGTCAAGCCGTACGAGATGCACGGGACGTCGAGCCCGGCCGGGAAGGACTCCGAATCGTTGAAGCGCGGCCCCTTCGCTTGCTCGTGCAAGGGCAAGAGCGCCTTCGCGGTCGTCAGCGCGTCGATCGGATGCGTGCGCATACCGAAGCGCCGCTGCCCGGGCAAGGTCGCAAGCCAGGTGTCGGCGGCTTCCGCTCTGCCGACCGTCGCCGAGAAGCCGCTCGCGGCGAGCGCATCCACGACGGCCTGCGCTGCGCCGCTGGCCTCGGCGCGCGCTTTCGCTCGCACGACGACTGCCGTCGACGTCCACCCGACGCGCTGGTACTCGTCGCCGGCTTGCCCGAACGCCTCACTCATCTGCTCCGCCGCGCGAAGTTCGGCCGGGTTCGTGAGGCTCGCGTGAAAGTCGGCCGCACCTCGGAAGTCCGCGACGCCGTCTTCGAGCACGCGAAGGGACTCTGAGAGCGACATGCCGACGACGCGGACAGCAAGCGTGTGCGGCACCGTGAGCTGCGTGAGCCGCTCGAGGAGCTGCGGCGCGGCGAAGTCGGGAGGCGTGAGCAGCTCGACGATCGCGAGCTCATCCTCGCCGATTCGCACATCCCAGCCGAAGCGGAAATCGCGAGCGAGTAGCTCGTTGAGGGGCACGGTCGGCGGTGGAACGACCATTGGATGATCGCTACCTGAAACGGTGCGCGCGACGAAGCGCAGGAGGTCCGACTGCCGACGACCATCGACAATTCTCTCGCCGAGGCGCTCGACGACGGAAAGCCCGACGCGGAGGCTCGCCTCGATCCGCCGGCAAAGCGACTCGAACTCGGCGAGCATATCTTCCTCCGATCGACGTCGCGCAGCGAGACCCGACGACGTCGCAGCGCGAAGGCTCTCGACGACCTGGTTGGGCGGCTCCCACGAAAGCGCGAAGAAGCGCTCAGAGTCGAAGACGGGCGCGCGCCGCAAGAAGAAGTCCTCGCGCAAGTCGTCAAGCAGCTCGAGCACCGGATGGTCGCTGCGGCTCAGCCCAGGGTCGTATTCGCGGAACGGGCTGCGGACAAAGTAGAACTGCCCAACGGCACCAGATCCAAGGAGACCCAGGGTTGCCGCCACCTGATAGGACGTGTTCACGATCGTCGCCGGCGCGAGAACATCGGTCGGTGCTGCAGCGACGCGCCAGGCGGCGAGGAGGCATGACTCGCACTGGATGACGTCGGCGCGCGCAAAGCGCCGATACGGCAGAAAGTCCGCGAGGCCGACGCCCTGTCGCCGCTGCTTCGGCAAGGTACCTGCGCGCGCGAGGAGCTCCGGAACGAGCGAGACGGCGCCGAGCGAGCTGGCGCCGGCGACCAGACCGGCGAGGCCTTCAAACATCAGCGGCGCTCCTTCGTGGCCGGTCCCCAACGCGGGAGGCGCATCTCGATCAAAAGCTTGTCGATGAGCCAGGGATCGTGCTCCCACTGCAGCTTGGCGGCAAACCACACGGCTGCAGCAAGCAGGACGAACGCGATCATCAGCAGCCGGCCGAGCGAAATGCCAAAGCCGCCGAGCAGGAGCAGCGGGCAGACGACACCGATGAGCACGCGCCCATCGATGCCGAACTTATGCCGGCGCTTCCAAGCCGCCTTATTGATCGCGTGGGACCAAGGCCGTTCGCTCATCAGAAGGTGACCGTCGCGGCGAGGGCCGTGCCGATCGCAACCGCTCCACCCGCGAACCCACAGCCTGCAAGCGCGCCGAGTACACCGAGGAACAGCGACCCCCAATCGTGTCGGTGCTGCAGCCAATGCGCGCCGGCGAGACCAAGCGAGATGACCGCACCGCATAGGCCGATCGCGCAGGCGCCCCACTCGCAGCCCGTGATGATCGGCGTGAGGAACGAGAGCCAAGAGGGTAAGCTACCCGTGACCGCGAGCAGCGGGACGAAAGAGACAGTCATGCTAACGATCCTCCAAGCGCGGCTTCCAGAAAAAGCCCGCGTTCGTGACGATGGGAATGATGCGTCCGCGAATTGACGACAGCGGGACCGGTCCCCAATAGCGTCCGTCCCAACTGTCCGGCGACAAGCCCAAGAGCAACACCCCGCCGCGCGGCACGCGGAATGCACCGTCAGGGAGACGCAAGTCGATGCGATGGCCGCCAGCATCGACTTTCTTGATTGTTGACATCGGCCAACGGCGTCCGTTCACGCTGACGCCGGAGGCCGATACGGCGACCTCATCCCCGGCGACCGCGGCGACGATCTTGCCAAGCATCATGGCCTGGCCGGGACAGGGCGAATTATTCCATTTCGGCACGATGCGATGCTCGAGCGCATAAGCCGCGAGTGCGGGCGGCAAACATTCCTGCGCTATCTGACCGCGAGCAACGTCCACGC
>CAVWTN010000001.1:0-907558 GCA_963757945.1 Vulcanimicrobiota bacterium | reverse complement strand
ACCGCATGGCCAAGCGTCGGATTGTAACGCAGCGCGATCGCGACCACTTCGTTCGCGACTAAGTTCGTGCCGACGATCGCGAGCACGACTGCGAGGATCGCGAATGGATGTAGGCGGCCATCACCGACGGTGCGAGGGAGCTGGTAGAGCTCGAACCCTTTCTTCACCGGCGCATCCCTTGGCTTTGCGCGCGCCGTTGCGAGAGCTCGTCGTCCGGTTCCGGCGTAAGGTCCTGCGTCCGGCCGAGCGTCGCCGGCGAGAGCTCGACGCCGGGCTCGAGATGCAGCTTCCCGGCTTGCGAGAGCGTCTGAATGTGCGCGGCGTCGATGTACTGTGCCAGGTAGCGCGTCTTTCCATCGCCGGCAACGTCGAAGACGATCGCCGCGTCGACGAGCCGACCATCGGCATTGAACTGTGCAAGCAGCGGGAACCGCTTCGCCTCGACCATGTATTCCCGGCCGTCGTCCCCTAGCGTGCGCATCCGCGCATCATGGTCGAAGGTGCCGATGATCCGCATTCCGTGTCCCTCTACGGCTCGCAGGGGGGAGATGTGACGCTCGAGGGCTTCCCGGTCAAGCTCGGGGAGCCGATCGAGCGCGATCCCTTCGAGCACGTGGTCGACTCGCAGCCGGACGTGGTCGGTCCAATCAACCTCTTTTCCGGAAAGCGGGAGGTTGTCGCGGCACACGCGCTCAGCGCGCAAGACCTCCACGGCAGCCGGCGGGATGTGAGCATACTGCCGAAGGCCGCGCACGAGCGCTAGCAGGTCAGCCGTTCGCTCGCGATAGACCCAACCGCGATGGTCCCGCACGCGACCGAAATACTCGCCGCTGCCCGGATCGTAACCGCACCACGCCTCCGAACGAGCGGGATTATACGCCGATACCTTATGAATCGTGGGCCGCCGGGAGCGACCGCCTCCATCGACGAGGTCATTCTGTTGCGCGTCAAGGTAACGTCCAACGGCGGAAAGATCTGCACGAGCGCTCATTAGGTCCCTCTCTTATGGCTCGATGCGTCGGCCAAGAATATCGCCTCGTGTCGGCAGGCTCAGGGGATCGGAGGGCGCGCGGGGAACGGCCGGATCGTCCATTGGATGCTGCCTGGCCTTCCCACGACGCTTGTGCTCGTCGCGCACATCGAGGACCGTGCGAACAAGCTCGACCAGAAACCGCATCATCTCGCGAACCGACGCATGAGCACTCTTGCCGTGGCTCCGTAGACGTCGCGGGAGATATTGACCTTGGGGACACCCGCGCCGAAGGCGAACGCGCCAGAAATGCCGGCGTCCAGCGCAAAAGGGATAGCAGCCGTGAGTCCGCCGACGACGACGATTTCCAGCACGTCGACGAGCCACCCATAGAGCGTCGTCTTGTAGTCAAGCGGGTTGAGCGCCGCGATACTATCGTTGACGTGTCCGATAGCGATCATTGCTATAACGGCTATGCCTAGCGCAACGGCTAGGCGGAAGACCCGGCGCACCCATGCGTGCAGTGCCCCCTCCCAGAGACTTCCACCCACGCCGCCGAGGCAAAAGGCCACCAGGACGAGCGCAAACGGCGTAACCACAAGCGCGTCAACTTCCACGAAAACCAACGTCAGCGTGCACAGACACGCCGTCGGTAAGACGAAAAGCACACAGAGGAAGAAAGCGGCGATCTCTTCAGCCAGTCCGGCTTGCGCCAGAGCTGGAACCGCCGTCAGGTCTGAGAGATATTGCCATGAAAAGCTCGGCGGCTGCGTCATCGTCGTGACAAGCTGCGAGAACGGCGCACCCAACATGCTCCGCATGCATTTCTCGAATGCTCCTGCCATCGCCGACGGTCCGGTCATGTCGTAGCCGGTGATCGACGAGCCGAGGCCAAGCCCGACAGAGAGCGTGTTGAGGACGAACGCCGGCGCCGCGTAGACGATAAGAAACGGTGGGAGTAAGTCCATGAGGATCAGTGGCAGCGCGTGCCCCCATCCGGCAATGGACTGATCCTGCACGGCGCGGCGCGCGAGAGCGAAGACGACTACCAGGATCAGGAACACGGCGAAAAGCGCGTGCATGATGAGTTGGGCGTTCGCAAGCCACGGATTGACATCACCGGTTACTTGGTCGACGAATCCGTTCAGCCAGTCGCCAAAGGGCGGAGTCGGAATGGTCGTGGCTTGCGCGAGCAGGACGCGATTCATTACGGCTCCGGTCCATGATACGGCTGCGAGAGAGAGTGCGCGGCTTCAACGAGATGCCGCATCGTCAGCGCGTCCTGGGCTTGCTTTAGCCGAATCGCGTCACATTGAGAGCTGAGCACAGACACTTTCGCAGTTAGCGTGACCATGCGAACCTCATCTGCGTGGTGCACGGCGGCTGACGTTCCAATGCACGCAGTCACGGTGGCTGTGGCCCAGAGGATCGTGCGCCAGGTATTCGTCATGACTTACGGCTCCGGCCCATCGTAGGGCAGCGAAAGAGAGTGCGCGGCTTGAACGAGGTCGTCCATCGTTGCCGCGGACTGGGTCTGCTGCGCGCTTGAAAGGAGCAGCTGCTTCTGGGCGGTTTCATTTAGCTGCGAAAGGTAGCTATTGGTCGCAATCGCCTGTTGCTGCTGGCCGTTAGCGATCCTCGCGAGTCCGTTAAGACGCGCGGCTTCAGCGGCATCCTGCTCCGCCTGGTCAGAGATGCCTTGGGCTGCCGTAATTGCCGCGATCTCTCTCGCGATGCTCTTGCCGGTGCCGAGGATCGCGTTGAGGTCGCCCTCGGCGTTCTGATATGAGCGAGGTAAGGTCGCGAGGTTCTGCGCCTCGTTCTTGAGCTGCTGGATCTGCCCGATAACCTGCTGAACTGACGCCAAAGCCGCCGACTGTGTGAATTGTATGCAGTGGCCGAAGGCACATATGTCTGGGATCATGCTCGGGATAGTCAAGAGATCGGCTGACGCGGGCAGCGCCAGGCCGATGGTGAGACCCGCTAAACCGACGATCGCGTAGGCTCTGCGCAGACGCATAGTCATCTCTCCTTTGCGTGCAGAATTGTTTCGAAGCGTGTCGCAGCGGCGCGCACCAGCGATGACGGGTTCGCGCGCAGCAGCTCGACCTTCCACCGCTGCGGCCCATCCCGCTCGACCGGGTAGAGCTCACGGAATCGATCGACGAGTGTATTCGTTCGACTCGAGCCCAGCACGGCGAGGACGTCCTCGTCGAGCTGCAGATCGACTTCGCAGAGAGCGTCCGCCTCGGGCGCGTGCAGAACGATTGCGCGTTGCCCGATCGTGGGCAGCATCTCGATTCCTTGGCGCGGTAGCCCGAGCTGCGCGTAAAACGCCGACGTCGCCGGATCGAGCGCGCCGGGATCGTGCGCATACATGCGAAGCTGCGACGCCTTGAGCAAGTCGTCGAGTCGCGGGACCGTGGCGAAGTCCTCGACGGAATTGGAGACCAGCCAGAGGCCGCGGTTGTGCTTGCGCCCTTCCTTCTGCTGCTCGAGGACCCATGCCGCGCCGATCGGATGCGTCAAGAGTGCATGCGCCTCGTCGAGGAAATAGAGGGAGTGCAGGTCGTCGCCGAGCTCGCTCTTGAGCCGTCGCTCATGCGCGGCGAGCCGCCAGAAGATGACGCGCAGTACCGGGATCAGGAACTTCGCTCCGAGGCTCGAGACGTGGGCAATATCGATGACGTTGAAGCGGTTCGTTTCGAACGAGTCAGCCGCCCGATTGAAAAGGTCACCGAGCACGCCCTCCGGGCCATAGGCCGCAATCGCCAGCTTGAGTACGTGCCCATCGTCGCCCCCGCCGAGGATCTCGGCAAAAGCGAAGAGCGTCCGCTCCTTCTGCGGCCATGACGCGACAGTGCGGATTGCTTCGAGCAGCGCGATGCGGCGCAGCGGTGTGACTGCGACGCCTTGCAGCTCGCACATCTCTTCGAAGATCGTGAGGAGTTCGCGCGCCTCGTCGTCTTCGCGATGAGCGTCGGCGAAGAGGGCGAAGCCGGGCGAGTTGGCACCGAGCACGTCGTAGCAGGTCCCGTCGAGCATGAGGCACGTGGGTCTCGCCGAGAGCCCGCGATCGATCAGCGTCACCGATGCGAGCGGCAGACGTCCGCGGAACATGGCCGCGAGATACGAAGTTCGCACGCTCTTTCCCGAACGAGTGCGGCCGCACGAGATGCCGTGGAAGACGTCGGCAACGTTGAGATGTAGCCGACGCGGTGAGTTGCCGCGAGTCAAGCCGTACGAGATGCACGGGACGTCGAGCCCGGCCGGGAAGGACTCCGAATCGTTGAAGCGCGGCCCCTTCGCTTGCTCGTGCAAGGGCAAGAGCGCCTTCGCGGTCGTCAGCGCGTCGATCGGATGCGTGCGCATACCGAAGCGCCGCTGCCCGGGCAAGGTCGCAAGCCAGGTGTCGGCGGCTTCCGCTCTGCCGACCGTCGCCGAGAAGCCGCTCGCGGCGAGCGCATCCACGACGGCCTGCGCTGCGCCGCTGGCCTCGGCGCGCGCTTTCGCTCGCACGACGACTGCCGTCGACGTCCACCCGACGCGCTGGTACTCGTCGCCGGCTTGCCCGAACGCCTCACTCATCTGCTCCGCCGCGCGAAGTTCGGCCGGGTTCGTGAGGCTCGCGTGAAAGTCGGCCGCACCTCGGAAGTCCGCGACGCCGTCTTCGAGCACGCGAAGGGACTCTGAGAGCGACATGCCGACGACGCGGACAGCAAGCGTGTGCGGCACCGTGAGCTGCGTGAGCCGCTCGAGGAGCTGCGGCGCGGCGAAGTCGGGAGGCGTGAGCAGCTCGACGATCGCGAGCTCATCCTCGCCGATTCGCACATCCCAGCCGAAGCGGAAATCGCGAGCGAGTAGCTCGTTGAGGGGCACGGTCGGCGGTGGAACGACCATTGGATGATCGCTACCTGAAACGGTGCGCGCGACGAAGCGCAGGAGGTCCGACTGCCGACGACCATCGACAATTCTCTCGCCGAGGCGCTCGACGACGGAAAGCCCGACGCGGAGGCTCGCCTCGATCCGCCGGCAAAGCGACTCGAACTCGGCGAGCATATCTTCCTCCGATCGACGTCGCGCAGCGAGACCCGACGACGTCGCAGCGCGAAGGCTCTCGACGACCTGGTTGGGCGGCTCCCACGAAAGCGCGAAGAAGCGCTCAGAGTCGAAGACGGGCGCGCGCCGCAAGAAGAAGTCCTCGCGCAAGTCGTCAAGCAGCTCGAGCACCGGATGGTCGCTGCGGCTCAGCCCAGGGTCGTATTCGCGGAACGGGCTGCGGACAAAGTAGAACTGCCCAACGGCACCAGATCCAAGGAGACCCAGGGTTGCCGCCACCTGATAGGACGTGTTCACGATCGTCGCCGGCGCGAGAACATCGGTCGGTGCTGCAGCGACGCGCCAGGCGGCGAGGAGGCATGACTCGCACTGGATGACGTCGGCGCGCGCAAAGCGCCGATACGGCAGAAAGTCCGCGAGGCCGACGCCCTGTCGCCGCTGCTTCGGCAAGGTACCTGCGCGCGCGAGGAGCTCCGGAACGAGCGAGACGGCGCCGAGCGAGCTGGCGCCGGCGACCAGACCGGCGAGGCCTTCAAACATCAGCGGCGCTCCTTCGTGGCCGGTCCCCAACGCGGGAGGCGCATCTCGATCAAAAGCTTGTCGATGAGCCAGGGATCGTGCTCCCACTGCAGCTTGGCGGCAAACCACACGGCTGCAGCAAGCAGGACGAACGCGATCATCAGCAGCCGGCCGAGCGAAATGCCAAAGCCGCCGAGCAGGAGCAGCGGGCAGACGACACCGATGAGCACGCGCCCATCGATGCCGAACTTATGCCGGCGCTTCCAAGCCGCCTTATTGATCGCGTGGGACCAAGGCCGTTCGCTCATCAGAAGGTGACCGTCGCGGCGAGGGCCGTGCCGATCGCAACCGCTCCACCCGCGAACCCACAGCCTGCAAGCGCGCCGAGTACACCGAGGAACAGCGACCCCCAATCGTGTCGGTGCTGCAGCCAATGCGCGCCGGCGAGACCAAGCGAGATGACCGCACCGCATAGGCCGATCGCGCAGGCGCCCCACTCGCAGCCCGTGATGATCGGCGTGAGGAACGAGAGCCAAGAGGGTAAGCTACCCGTGACCGCGAGCAGCGGGACGAAAGAGACAGTCATGCTAACGATCCTCCAAGCGCGGCTTCCAGAAAAAGCCCGCGTTCGTGACGATGGGAATGATGCGTCCGCGAATTGACGACAGCGGGACCGGTCCCCAATAGCGTCCGTCCCAACTGTCCGGCGACAAGCCCAAGAGCAACACCCCGCCGCGCGGCACGCGGAATGCACCGTCAGGGAGACGCAAGTCGATGCGATGGCCGCCAGCATCGACTTTCTTGATTGTTGACATCGGCCAACGGCGTCCGTTCACGCTGACGCCGGAGGCCGATACGGCGACCTCATCCCCGGCGACCGCGGCGACGATCTTGCCAAGCATCATGGCCTGGCCGGGACAGGGCGAATTATTCCATTTCGGCACGATGCGATGCTCGAGCGCATAAGCCGCGAGTGCGGGCGGCAAACATTCCTGCGCTATCTGACCGCGAGCAACGTCCACGCCGGGCTCGAACCAGGCGATACCATCGGGCAATGACGAGCCGACGATCGTGATGACGGTCGGCCATCCGAATTTGGCGCTCGCGAACAGATACACCCCGAAGAGGCCGAGCGTCACGAAGACGAGATACACCTCGCGCCACCCCCGCTTCACGGCTTGGCCTCTGCGATGAACTGCACGGCGCGCCGGACAACGATCGGCCGAGCCTGTGCAAGGACAATCGACGCACGACGAGACGGCGATCCGCCGGCGAGAACGTCGGCAACGAACGGCGAAGAGCGCGCCTCGAGCACACGATCGGCATACGCCTGCGACGTCGCGCCGGCTCCGTTGTACGCGACGAGGGCACCCCGCACGTCACCCGATACGGCGAGCGCTCGAGCATAGATCGCGGCGCCGGCACGCAGGTTCGCGCAGGGTCGGAGCATTGCTTCGACTGAGACCCCGGGAGCGCCGAGATGCACCGAATTCACTTGGGCCAGACCGAGGTCGATGCTGTGCCCTTGCTCGAGCAGCTCGTGCGCGAGCGTCACCGCTCGGGAGTAGGTGGGCGGATGATACGACCGGCGCGTCAAGTCGTCGCGAATCGCCCACGCGTCGCCGAGCGACTCCACGGCAACGATGCTCGCAGCAACGGTGCGATCCATGCGCGGCGCGCAACGTTCGAGCAGCACGGCCAGGACCGGCGCGCTAATCATGAGCAATCTCCGCATAAGGGCGCATGATCAAAGGCTGCGAGGGATAGACGTGAACGATCGTCCCGGCCGGCAACGTCACGGTCGGACGCAATGCCTCGGCGTTCTCAAATAAGACCTGCCCGAGCTGCGAGGCACCGAAGGCGAACGACGTGCCGTGGTTGCCGATGTTCCCGAGCGCCGTGGTGGCCGCGCCGAGCAACGAATACAGCGCCGCCTGACCGAAAGCGCGACCGCGGTGCGTGTTGACGTCGCCAGGATTGCCGGGAGCGCCCATGGGATCGGCGCCGGCTAGCGATCCAAGCAAGAACCGAACCTCGTTCGGAAAGATCAGTTCGTGAGCGGCAAGGAGGAGCCGGCCGCCTTCGGCGTGGCTCGCGACCGCGTTGTAGTCATCGCCTTTCAGCATCGTGCCGGCCGGGATGAGCACCGTCGCGTGAGTCGTCGAGTCGTACGCCGGTACGGTTACGACGCCAAGGACGGCGCCGGGCGTCGAGGAGTCGACGTTTGTCGTGAGCCTGACCGTAATGAAATCTTGCTCGCCGAGCTCGTACCGCGCGGGCTGCACGTAGGCCCCAGCCGCCGGCGCCGGTGCAACGGCGAGATCCTCGCGCGCCTGCGCGTTTTGAGCCTGGTCTCGCTCGTAGGGCGGCGCGAACGTCAGCGTCGTAGGACGTCGGACCGCGACCTGGGCTGCGGTCGCAGCCGTACTCGAAGCTGCCGTCCTCGATGGGGTCAGGTTCACAGCGGACACAGCACGTGCAACGGCGGCAATCGTCGGCGGCCGCACCGATGCGGGCGTCGGAAACGGCGTCGCTTCAGCGAAGGGGGCTTGCTGCTGGTCGGGATTGTAGGCCGAGACGGGATGCAGCGGCCTCTCGTCGGGTCGCGCAACGCTCGACGCGCCATGCGCCGCGCCGATCAACGCACTCGCGCACGAACCAAACGCGAAGGCTACTAGGCCGAAACCAACGACACCGGCTGTCATGATGGCCCAACGCCCCGTGCCGCGATAACCGGGATCCGTCATCGCTCGGAGAACCTCGTCGGCTCCGGCGAGGGCTGCACAATACCGACTGAAGGGGCAGGTGTCGCGCCAAGCGCCGGAGAGACCTGGCGCTGCACGCGCATCCGCGTCTGATGCTTCCCGCTCCCCAGCGTCAATGCAAACTCATCGGCGACGAGGTCGATCCCGTAGATGCGCGAGCGCGAATCATATTGCCAGACGACGCTTTGATCGCCACTGGGCGTCGCCAGAAATGGGATCGGCACGTCCACGGGTACGGTCGCGCTTGAAGGAAGCTGCACGAACGTTCGTGAGGAGGAATGGCATACGCGCATCGGTCGCCACTGCACGGGCTGCGCATCGGTCCCGTAGCCCTCGCTCGCCGGCATGGTCGCGCACGCGTGGTCCATCTGTTCGGCGATCGTCCGCGGCTGCTCGACCGTCACATTCGATCGCGATCGCGGGCGCATCGCGACGGCCTGCGGATACTCAAAGCGAACGTACGTCGGCCGCAGAGAGGCCATGCTGTGCAACTCGAGTCGATACACCCGCCGGCTCGTGGTGATGACGGCATCGGCCGTCAGTCCTGGCTTCGAGGCGACGAAGGTCAGGTGCGGCGTCTGCTGCACGCCTTCGCCCTCGTACATCGACGAGTGGTTCCAAAGCTCGTATTGTCCGGTTTCGGCGGCACCATTAGCGCTCGACGAAAGCGTCTCGCCGACGAACTCGCCGCCAAGGAGACGCTCCCCGCGCTCGAGCGTGACTTCACACATCACACCGGCGCCGCAACTGATCGTCGCCTGTGTGCGGTCGCGGTATGAAACAGAGATCCACCGTGCATCGTCCGCAAGGGCTGAGGACGAAACCACGCCAAGAGTCGCGGCGAACGCCAGCACCTTTTTCTTCATCGTCGCCTCAGCACAACGGAACATCGAGCGCTTTTTGCTCGACGTAAACGCCTGCGGGATTCAACACCGCCACCTGCGGATCGGTCGGTATTGCCGCGTTGTTCGCGATCGTGACCTGCCCCGAGTGCTGCGCAGTCGTCACGCCGGCGGTCGTCGTGGTTTGCTCAGCCCAGCGCACGATATACGTGCGCGCTGGAGCCCCAGCTGAGACCGGCAGCGGGGTCACGTCGACGCTCGACACCGCACGAATCTCGTACTTGCCCAGCTTCGCTGCGTTCGCGGCGCACGTGTCAACCTCGGCCCGAATGGGCGCGTTCGCATCCGTCATCGCGAGCACGGTATTCTTTTGCTCCCGCGCGAGCGCATAGTTGATGCCGGGGATGCTGCGCACGTCCTCGAGCCACGTGCGCACGCCGGCTTGCAATGCGACGTCCGAGGGAACAGGAGCTTCGCCGGCGCGACCGAGCAGACGCATCGCTCCGCGATCGTCCTGTGTCAGCACGAGCGCTTCCGCCGGGCCTCGCAGCTTGGCGGTCGTCACGACATTGTTTGCTAGTAGTCCGAGCGAGAGGACAAGAGACGCCGTCGCAAGGCGTCGCCACGATCGAGCCGTCTTGCGCTCGCGCGCGGCTTCTTCGAATGCGTGGTCGCGCGCAGCGATGTAGGGATCGGCTCCCTCCGCCGCTGGCTCCGCGGCGTGTCCGTTAGTAGAGCTAGTACTTACGAAGTGGGTAAGGCGGCCGAGCATCAGAGCCTCCCTGACATGAGCGAGACCATCACGAGACCGGCTTAGACTCGCCGTGCCACGCCATAGAACAAAGCTGGAATGACCTAGAGCATCCGTGGTCCGTGCTGATACGGATGGACTCTAGCACCGCTTCATGACGGAGTTATTGCAGTGGTGTTACCGCAGCGTAACAAGAGCAGGCAGGAGAGAGGGTGCGTGAAGGTTTGCTGTTTCCGCTACCCCGTCAGGCCCGACGCGCCAGGTAACTGATAATCGCCTCGTAGGCAATCGCTAGAGCGGCGCCCCCCAAGAACGGGACGATGCCCCACCAGGCGCCGGCCGGCGCTCGCGATCCGAAGAGGCTCCCGAGCACGACCAGCGTCAGCATGAAACATGCGCCAAGGATGAACGCGCCGACCACCGGCAAGCCGACGAGATCAGGCGGCAGCGCCGGCGCTCGCGTTTCCTGGTCGAGTCTTCGTCCGAACGCGGCGAGTCTGGCGTCGACGGCTTCGCTTGCGCGCTTAAGTTCGCTCGCCGCCTCTTGGGCCGCGCGGGCAATCAGCCAATCCGGATCGTCGACCCGCACGCCGATGCGCTCTGCTTGCCGCACAACAGCCGCCTGCTCGGCGGGGGGAAGTGCGTTCAGGTAGGCTTCTCGAGCCGCTCGAGCTCGATTGGCGAGCGGCGGCGCCGTTTCGTCGCTTTGCGCCACAAGGGCTCAGCTTGCCGCCGCGACGCGCGGACGCCGCTCTTTGCGCGCCGGCGGTACGCCGCCCGACGGTGATAGCCACGTCCCTTCAAAGGCCGCCGCGACCTGCTCGAGCCAATCCCGCAGACGCCAGCAGTCGCGCCGGCCGAGTATTTCCGCTCGAGCAATGCCATCGACAAACGACAATCCCTTCAGCTTTACCAACGCCATCGTGCGCGAATCAAGCTTCGGGAGATACAACACCTCGCCACCCGCCTCGCGTACCATGTCCCCCGTATTTCCGAACAGCCGCTGACCCGTTTCCGGGTCCGCAAGGCCGTCGAAAACGAAGAACTCGTCGTCGTCGCCGAAGTATCCGTTCTTGACGACCACGTGGTGAACCGCAGACCCAAACCGCTCGACCGCGTCTTGGGCCGACAGAACGGCATCCACCTCGACGCCGATCGGCGTCACCAGCACGACCTCGCGTCCGGCATCCGTTGCCATTCCCGCAATGGCGCCCGCCCGGCCAAGCACTCCGATCAAGTCGTCGAGCGCTCCACCGGGAACGTCGATGATGACGTCATCGACATCCGTGTAGAGCGCGTTGAGCCATGGCGTTTTGCTCTTTGGGCTGCGCACGTTATCCAGCCCCACGCCGGCCACCGGATCGCGCTCCTGGTACGTCATGGCAAAGCTGCTTGTCGAACTGTCCAGGTCCCAAGCCGAAACTTTTCGCCCTGCCCGCCGGCTGAGGTCCAGCATGGCCTTCGCAGTCGTCGTCTTACCAGCGCCGCCCTTTTGCGACGCAAAGATTTCCAGTCGCTTCACGCTCACGCTCCTAAATCACAACTTCCTTGTCAGCGCCTTGTGCTCGTTTTTCGAAACCTCTTTGATTTCCGCATCCGCGCCGAGATCGCCATCGCTTTGGCCACCGCCATGAACCGCAGGCGCCGACGCTTTCGGCTCCGCAGCTGCGCGCTCGCGACCATTCTGCTGCTTCGTTGCAGGACCACGCTGCGCCGGCGTTTTGGCCTTCGTTACGGGCCGCCGCATCATGGCCGTTCGAATCGTATCCTTCGCGCAACCGAGCACCGGATGCAACAGCTCCGCAACCCTCTCCCAAGTCGCGCCACGCATCCGCAAGTCGGCGATCTCCTCGCGGAACTCCATAATCAGTGCCGTCTTCGACCCCGCTAGTCGCTTGCGCACGAACTCCGCGTCCTTCGCCGATTCGAAGACCGCTTCAAGCGCGCGTCGCTTCGCGTCGATGCCCTCATTCATCGTCCACTACCACTATCTGGCAGGCGCTCACCTCACATCACTCGGCGCCATCCGCTCGTTCGACCGCGGCGTCTCTTTTTTCGACGCACTTTTCTCGTCCGTATTCTCTTCCGCTTTCCACTCCGCCGCGGCCTCGCTTTTTCGACGCACTTTTCTCGTCCCTATTCTCTTCCGCTTTCCACTCCGCCGCGGCCTCGCTTTTTCACGCGCTTTTCTCGTCCCTATTCTCTTCCGCTTTCCACTCCGCCGCGGCCTCGCTTTTTCACGCGCTTTTCTCGTCCGTATTCTCTTCCGCTTTCCACTCCGCCGCGGCCTCGCTTTTTCACGCGCTTTCTCGTCCGTATTTTCTTCCGCTTTCCACTCCGCCGCGGTCTCGCTTTTTCACGCGCTTTTCTTGTCCGTATTTTATTCCGCTTTCTATTCCGCTTCTATTCCGCATTGTTACCGTTTGCGTCTTCGTTTTTTCTGACCGCCGTTTATGCTAGAAACGGAGTTTATTGGCAGGATAGGATGTGCCTAGGCACATCGGGAACGAGCGGCGCGACGGAGGCCTAACAATGCCTATCAGGACCACGGTGCAATTGAACTTGACGGTCCCCGCCGACGTGGCTAAAGAAATACGACGAAAAGCCAAGCGAGCGGGCTTGACGATCTCGGATTACGTTGCGGCCCGGATTCGAGACGATGCCACCACGGCCACGTTGCCGGCTGCGACAACCGACGCGCGAGTCGGATACGAGATCGTGAGCGCGATAGCGGCTATCGAGCATGGCGCGTGGTCCGAGGCGACGGATCACTTGCGTTTCGCGCAGCGGCTGATGGCGGAGGCGTTCGCCGCCTCGCACGCTCCCGCGATCGCACAGGCAACCGAAGACCGCATGAAACGACTCAAGAGCGCCGACGATTGGTCGGCCTTCTAGAAGCGCCGTGGCCGTAGGAAAGCGGTGCCGGGCGCCGCGCGGCGGCGGCTCGGCGCGTCGGGCGATCCGCTACGTGCTCGGCGAAGAGCTGACCGCGAAAGTGAAGCATGAGCGCATCGACGATCCCCTGACAGCAGTCCAGCGCGACGAGCTCAGTGCTCTCCTGGATGAATCACGGCGACGGCCCGACTTCGGTGTCGGCGTCGTCTGGAGACCAGAGGCCGGCGGCCCACGGCCGAGCGCCGTGTACGCGCGCGGAGTCGTTTCGCTCGCGACGGCGGCAGAAGAGATTCAAGCGATTTACGCGACCCAGCCGCGCGTGAAGTCGCCCGTGGTGCACTACGTCATCTCGTTGTCCGAGGCCGAGTCCAAGACCGTCGACGACGAGCAGCTCATCCGTTTCGCCGAACGCGTCCTCGATCGGGCCGGTTGGGAAGGCCACGCCGGCGTCTTCGCCGTTCACCGAGATCAGCCGAACGCTCACTGCCATGTCGCCATCTCATCGGTGCACAGCGGGACGCTGCGAGCGTACGTGAGGCAAGGGGACTTCGGCCGGTTGCATCGGGCTCTGCGCGAGACGGAGCTCGAGCTTAAGATGGCTCACGATTGGGGGCTGTACGTCGTGCGCGACGAGGGCCTGGCAACGCAGCGCGTGGAGAAGGTCCGCACCGAAGATTGGGCCAGGCGCAAGCGCGAGCGTGGACAGGAGCGACTCGAGGAGCAAGGGCGCGCGTTTGTCTCAGACGAGGAAGGGCTCGAGTCCCCGGAGGACCGTCGCGATCGGGTTGTGCACGCGCTCCGCACGTATCTCGAGCGCTGCGCTGAACGCGGTGAGCAACCGCTGCGGGCCGACCTGCATTCCATCGCGGCCCGGCTGACGTCGACGCTCGAGAATGGGGACGGACGCTTACGCATGCGGCTCATGGATCGTGCGAGGAAGGGCTCGGTGCGAAGTACTTGGGCCGATAGCTTCGGCGAAGTCCACAGCCGAGCGGCAACGTGGGTTCCAACCGAGACCGTTTTCGAACTGGACCCGGTGTGGATTGCGCCGTCGCCGCTCGACGCGTCGCCGGCGGGCGCCAGAGCGCGAAAGAGCCAGCTGCTCGAACACGAGGAGGCGCTTCGGCGGCGTGCATGGCTCACCGATCTCGGCGACCTGGAACGATCGGAAGCGGAGTACCGCGGGATGCTTGCCGAGGACCCCGGCCGCGTCAGCCGTGACATCGCCGCTTCGGGACAATCAACGTTTACCCCGGATGACGTCGACGCATGGATCTCCGATCGGCTGACCGATCCCGAGGAATGGTTCGAGCGCGCCAATGAAGTGCTGCGCAAGGATCCGACACTCGAAGTCCTCTCGCTCGACTCCGAGCTGCCGCTGTATGCGACGAAGGCTCAGCGTGGGCTCGAGCAACGCGTCGCGGACGACGCCGGCGCGCTCGCCTCGGCTCGCGATCTGAAGTTCGACCGGGCTGCGCTCGACCGCGCGATTGCAGACGAGCAGGCCGCCCTTGGCATCGCTTTCAGTGCAGAGCAGCTCGCCGCGTTCGAACTCGTCGAGCGCCGGTTCGGCGTGCTGCAAGGCAACGCCGGCAGCGCGAAGACGACGCTAATGTCGGTCCTGCGACGTTATGCCGAGCTAACGGAACGCCCGATCGTGGGGTTCGCGACCGCGCAGCTCGCCGCCGAGACGCTGGGCACACAGGCGAAGATCGACGCGGTCAATCAGGCTCGGGCGCGCGCCATCGAAGCCGCCGGGGGCTCGGAGATGATCAAACCGAACGCGCTGGTCATCGTCGACGAGGCCTCGATGGTCTCATTCGAGGCAACCAAAGCCATCTTCGAGCGCGCCAAGGAACAGAACGCGACGGTCGTCGCGATCGGTGACGAAGCCCAACTCCCGAACATCGACGCCGGTGACACGATGCGCGTCCTCGCCGGAATCGCACGTGAGCACGATGCCTACCGCGAGGTGAAACTCTCGTATCGCCCTCGAGTCGGCAGCGACGTCGAGTGGATGCGCAAGGCGATTCCGCGCGGTGGGCGCGCGATTCGCGAGCAGGACGGCGCAGCCTTCCGGCACTACCTGGGCGAGTTCTTCGATCGGGGACATGTGGTCTGTCACGAGAGCCGCGAGGAAGAAATCGCAGCGAAAGCGGCGGAGATCGTCGAGGCGACCCGCAGGGGCGTTCGTGTCCTGGCCCCGGTTCGCAGTCGGACCGACGCGCTCTATACGAACCGGGCGATCCGCCACGAGCTCGGGCTGGACGGCACCGGCATCGCGTTTCGCTTCGAGCGGGGCGTGCGCGAGCTGGCCGTCGGGGATCGGGTTCTCTTCGAGCGCAACTCGAAAACGCTCGACGTCCTCAATGGCTATCTGGGAACTGTTCGGGTCGTCGCATCGCAGGCGGTTGACGTCGAGCTGGATGGCGGGAGGACGGTGCAGTTCGACCCGCGGCGCTATCGCGCCATCGACTACGGCTGGAGCACAACCACGCACAAGAGTCAGAGCCGGGGCGATCCGCTCGTCGTCCCGACCCTCGGGAAAAATGACGACGCGCGGAGCGCGCATGTCGCGCTGACGCGGTGCGAGAGCGGGCTGCGCGTGCATGCACGGCTGGGGCGCGAGGAGCTCGTCGAGCGCCTGTGCTCGAGCACCTCGCTGCGGCCCAAAGACGACGCGCTCCTCTTCGACGAGCTGGTACAGCGGACCGGAGGGCCTGATACGATGTGGGCGCGCACCGTGCGGCGGGCGCTCGAGCACGACCGGGATCCACTGCGCCAGCAGCACCGCGCGGAGATGGCGTGGACGCGCGACGCACAATCACGTGAGCTGCGCCGAATCCTCGAAGGCAATGCTGCAGCGCGGCAGGCGGCCGAAGCGCTACCGGAGCCCAAGCGGCGCAAAGAATTGGCGCGAGTCGAGCGCGTCGAACAAGCCGACGTCGCTGCGGCGTGCGAAAAGTACCGCCTGGTGTCGTTCGTCGCTTGGGCCTACCATCACCGCGAGCAGGTTAAGCGCGAAGCCGAACTGCAGGAGCGACGCCATCATTTCGAAGCCGAGGCGATGCGGCGCCACGAGGAGGCCCGCCGACGGGAGGCAATGCGGGAGCCGCCGACGCCGGGCCAGCTCGAGCGCTTAGCCTGCGCGTTGCGCGGGTGCGCACCGATCGCACAGACGCCCGGTGAAGCGTATCTGCGTGGACGCGGGCTCGAGACGTTCGACGACGCGCTCTATGCTCCGAGCTGGTATCGAGGCTGCGTGCGCGACGACGGCTACGTCTCACGCGGTCTCGGTCCGGCGGCCGTGTTCCTCGTGCGCGATGCCGCCGGCGAGGTCGTCGCGGCGCAGGGACGATTACTCGCGCCGCTAGCGCCTCGCGCACCGGACGAAGCGCCGCTGCGCATGGTCACGGTCGGCGCCGTCAGCGGCGGGGTATTCGCGACGCCGGGGGCGTTTGAGGCAGACACCGTCGCGATCGTTGAGGCGCCGATTGACGCGCTCAGCCTCGCGCAGTGTGGGCTGCCCGCGATCGCGACCTGTGGGACCCAGAACCGACCCGAATGGGTACGACGAGCGCTCGTCGCACGCGAGGTCGTCATCGCGACTGATGCCGATCGCGCCGGCGAGCAGGCCGCTGTTGAACTCTCGAAGTGGCTATGCAGCGACTCGACGCTCGCGCGGCTGCGTTTGCCGGCCGGCGCGAAGGACCCCAACGAGGCGCTCGTGCGGGATCTGGACCAATTGCGTTTGGAGATCGCCATTGCGCTACACGGAGTGCGCAACGATCTCCAGCGAACATGGCGGGCCGAGTGGCGCAAGGCTCTTGGCGCGGAGCCGCCGGTCGGGCTCGAGCGCGCCATAGACCGCGACGGGCTCGAGAGGACCATTCTAGACCGCGCGCTCGACTCGCAGGGCATGCGCCGCCCGGAGCCCACGATCGGCTTCGACGCGCCAAAGCAGCGCCGAGGAATGCGCCGGTGACCCAGAGTGCGCCGGAACGCTGGAAGACGAAGGACCGCGGTGAGCACGAAACTAACCCGACCCTCGAACTTCATCAGGTCAGATGTGTGAAGTGCCCGGCTGGAATGCCTCGACCTCGGAGAATTATGCTCAACACGATATCCAAGCAGGTCGTACGCGCTTGGCTCATCGCTCTTATTCCGGCATCGGGCTATACGATAGCATTTTGCTATGAGGCGGGCTACTGCTCTTATTTCGGCATTCCATTTCAAGTAATAAGCCTAGAAATTACAAGCGTATTCATCGCGCTGCTTGGGCTCGCGGTCGGCTTAAGTCTCTATTCCGTCATCTTTTGGATACTTGACGTTGTCTTCCTGATGCATGAGATCTATTACCAGCAGATCAGCTCGATTGCACTTCCTTGGCTAATTCTGACATTTTTCATTGGCATCTATTGTGAGCTGGCCGTGTACATTTTATGGCTCTCTCTCTCCGTCAGCCTGTTCGGTCTTTTTACACACCTTAAGAAACGCTTCCCCTCCGTGCTCGGGAGATTCGAGCAGGCGCCCGCAAAGACGGTCACCCCGCAGTTTCCCTTTATTCCGCTTCACCATGATGCCTTCAGAGTATTGCTTGGCGCCATTGTACTGATTACCGCATCGTTCGACGTTGGCTATAATTCTGCAGCGACGCAGCAGGGCTTTTTCGTAACCGGCGACGAGTTCTTAGCGCGACTGTATGGTGATACGGCTGTTCGTATGCGTTTCTTGCGGTCGTCGCAGCCTGGTTCATCAAAAGCGGTGTTCGAACGTTCGCTTATCATTTCGAAACTCGGCGACAAAGAAGTCGTTCGGCTAACCTTCGAGAAGGTCGGCCCCCTCAGACCTACCGACTCGAATGGCTCGCGCGACCAAGACAACCTCGCACCTTGGGATCCGCGCCGAATATTTCCTAAGCACCCTGTTTCGCTTGGAATGTGACGAACAGCCCAGAGATTTTGGTGAGCACATCAGGCGAGCGGTTTAGCACTGGCGACGTAGGATTCGACCTACCTGGACGGCCGTCCAAAGTATGCCCGAGCGTAGGCGGGCGCCGCTCGCGTTCAAGGCTGCCGCTGCTGTGCTTCGGCTCGCGCCACCGTTTCGAAGGTTCTTGATCGTTGGCTCTACGCTCGCGTAATACTCGCGGGCACGCTTGGCCGTGCTGGCAGTACCGCGTTTAGCACGCCCTCGAGGATCGCCTAAGCCGAAGCGCCCCGCCTTCCTCGCAAGTTTGTGCCACCGGTTAAGCACGGGCAACGCCGCGGCAACATTAGACGTGTACGTAATCATAATGTACGAATCGAAAGCCCTCGAAAGGGGTGGTTATGAAACGGCCGAGGCAGGCAGCGAATGGTAGAGCGCACGAGAAATACGCGAGCGCACAGCTACTTACACTCGAGAAACGCAGACAGGTCATCGAGAAGGGACTGATGCGGGTCCGTACTGTACGCGACATGACGGGCATGTCTCGCGCGGAGATATACCGCCTGTGTCATGCTGGGACGTTCCGCTTTAGGCGGATGCCAGGTGGACGCGGGATGCTCGTCTACAGAGAGTCCGTGGAACAGTTCATCGCTGCCGGCCTGGATGGCTGCGCGTAAGCGCGCTTCAGAATGCGGCTTCGTGTGATCGCCGGCAAGATCGTTAACCGACTAGCCGCGTAGCGATGGCGACGAAGCGCCGTCGCGGAGGCCACTTCAGCATCGAGCTCTGGGCGGTGCGCGGCGATCCGTCGATTGGAGCGGCGTCAAACTCAGGTATAAGAGCGTGATCGCCAAGCAATTCATGTCGCTCTTATTCGTGGAGGCCGGGCCGCGGCGTGCGGTATTGCGGGTTCAACGCGTGTTATCGTAAATCGATGCGCGCAGGACCGTAAAGATCCTCGAGACCGATCGTAGAGACACCGCGGCATAGAGTTATGCCCCTCGGATTGACCAAAATAGCTCTGTGATTCCGCTGGCGATTCGCAGCGGCTTTGATATAATTGACGCATGAGTCGCGCTCATCGGACCAGAGCGATCACCGAGGGGAAGGCTGGCGCGCCGGTCGCCTGCATCGTTGGCCGGCACACCGCGCCGAGAAGCCTCGAGCATATCATCCCGCACGTGCTCGGCGGCCGTCTCACGACCGATCGCGTCTGCCACGACTGCAACAACGGTTCCTGTGCAACTCTCGACGCATACCTAAGCACGAGCTACCTTATGCCGAATCGACGGCTCTTGTTTCGTACGCCGAGATGGCGCGAGGCGCAGAAGATCGTCTATGGCGAGGTGCTCGTCGACGACGAGTTCCCGGGGGTGCTGCACTCCGACCTTCGCGGCAAGACGAGATTCATTCAGCATGGGCGCGAACCTGTGGTAGAAGTTGACGCCGATGGGCGCAGGCGGGTGACCCTAAGACCGGGTTCCGGAGACCCAAAGGAGGTGCAGCGGGTAGCCCAACGAGTTGCGGCGCGAGAAGGCCTGCCCGAGCCGACACTCGAGCAGGTCGTTGAGCGTCTGCGGTCTGCGTCCGCCGCAGCGGGTCCTCGCAAGTTCCAATTCTCGATGGAGATCGATCTCGCGAGGCTAGCCATCGCCGGGGCGAAGATCGCCTACGAGTTCGCCGTCTATGCACTCGGCGACCGTTACCTCGCGGACGAGGGCGCTGAGGCGTTTAGGAATCTCATCATAGAAGGCTTCGGCGCTCTTGAAGGCGCTGAGGCAGGCGAGGACGTCATCACGAACGGTTACACGTGGCCGATTGGCTGGCAGCAGCAGAGCCGGTTCGACGCGGAACTTCCGGCGTCTGCGCATGCGATTGTCCTCGAACTTGAAGGAGAGGCATTGCGGTTGCGCTTCCGCTTGTTCGATGTCTATGAGGGGGCCTACGTCGTTACGCCGAACGGCGCACGCTTCCTTGAAGCGGGAGCCGTCCGCGTGTACTACATCGATGTCGCGACAGGGCTCGTCATAGACGACCTGTTCCGGCGCGAGTGATCGCTAACTGCTCACGGTCACCGAATCAGAGGATAGGTGTGACGAGTATACCTACCCGTAGGATGAGGGAGAAAAGAGCTTGTTGGATAGTCAACGGACGCCCCGTCTCTCGCCAGGCCGCTCGTAGGGCTCGTTGGGAAGTTCATGTTGTCAATGCCGCGGACGACGAGCGTGGAACCGAAACGGGCATGAGCGATGCATCCCCGAAGGTGCGCGCGATACCGGGCCTCGATCCCAGCGGCGTCGCCCGTACCCTCATACGTACCCTCAATAGATGCGAAACTCGGCACCAATGAGACAAATGAAAACGTGAAATCAAGAGATAAACAGCAACCTGTGCGTGATTATACAGGTCTGAAAAACCTGGTGTCGCCAGTTCGATTCTGGCTCTCGGCACATTCCGCAAACGCCCGTCCCGTAAGGGATTGGGCGTTTTTTTTCTGCTTGGCCGATGCAACGTTTTTGGACGCAAATACCCTCATTCGCTCATTCGTACCCTCATTCGAGGCTGGCTCGTGACGGCCGAAGAAGGCGTCGAGCCGGTCCGCGAGCGGCTTTGCGCGGCGACCGGCAGCGTGAGGCAGATGTCGGCATTAGTGCTCGAGGACGAATGGCCGAGGCGCTGCTGGAGCGCCTTGAAGTGCTCGTCGCCGAGCAAGATGGCCCGCGTAGGTCGTGGACGTCACGCGGGGAATTCGGGGCTCTCGACGTTTCTGACTGGCCGCGGTCTAGCGGTCTATACGATGGAGCCACCAAAGGTGCGAGTTTGGTCGGACCGAAAATAGGAGGCAAGATGCTCGCCCTTACCGCTTCTCGGCCACACCGCTTCAGTGTTGAGGAATACATGGCTTCGGGAGTCCCGGGCCAAACCGAACTCGTCGATGGAGTCATCTACGAAGTGTCCCCGCGCAATCCGCCCCACGTCAACGCGGTTCGGGTGCTGATCGAGTATCTTGCTCGCGCCCTTGACTGGAATATCTACGCCATCCAGGTCCAGGACCCGATCGCCGTCGCAGGCTGGAAGGGCCCCCACGCCCCCGAAGTCGACGTCGCCGTCGTTCGCAACAAACGCTACGAAACGACAACCGAAGCGATCGACACGCTCGCCGCGATCGAAGTTGCTGATACCACTTACCTCGACGACCGCAACGTGAAGATTCCTCTCTACATCGCAGCTGGAATCCCGGCCTGGATCGTCAACATTCCAGAGCGCAAAGTCGAATCGTATGGCCCCGAGCGCCGCGACTATCACGAAGGCGAAAGCTTCGAGGTTCTCGGCGTCGCGATTCCCGTATCTGCCCTCTTCTAAGCACGGCTCGTTCTCGTAGGAGAGCGTCAAAAAGTCGCGGGTCAACCCGCCTTTCGCAGGGTAGCGGCAGCGATGCCGCTTCTCTCCTGCGTCATGGCATACAACAAGAGATCGCGTACGCCTACGTTACTAACACGTAAGGCCTCGTTGGACAGCTCCGAGGCGGAGCCCAACGGGTGCTTGGCGGGACTTCGCGGCAATCCGCGGCAGCGGTTGCAGGCGTAGACCAGAGAGGCGTTCAGAGGCGGCGTCGAGGGCAAACGTTAGTATGGCGACCTCGCTCGAAGTAAACGGGCGGAGCAGCTACGCCTTTGCCGCGACGATCCATGCGCGCGCGATGCTCGCTTCGCCGTAGCTGAAGACGCGCACGATGCCGGGGAACAAGAAGCCGAAAGCGTAGACGGCGTATCTGATCCACTCGACGTCGGTGACGACGGCGATGCGCTCCCAGCGCGTAAGATGCTCCATACCGATGCGGAAATCTTCCCACATCGCTCCCGCCTCGATGGCCGCGAACTGCGGAGTGGTCTCGTAGTACAGCCGTACTTTCTCGTGCCCTTTCAGCGCCGCAATCACTGCAGGCACCAGCACGTCGTCATAGTCCTTGCGGGTCACGCGACCCTCGCATGCGATTGCGACGACGTTCTCGCTGAATCCACTCAACAGTTTGATCACGGTCCGGCGCCTTTCTGATTGCGATCGGTTTGGTGCGCGGCTCCGGCGTCGTACGCTGCCGAGTCGGGCCTTCCATGCATTGCACGATATCGCGGCGGCAGCGAGCGGGACCTACGGCGTGTTCGCAGCCGCCGCTACGGCCTTCGTTCGATCCGACGGATAGAGTCGTCGTACGACAGGCTCGAGCGGCAGTCCCTGCAATACCAGCGTGACGAACACGGTCGCGAAAACTGCGTCGATGATCTCCGCGCGGTGCGGGAGCTCGGCGGGAAGAGCAAGCGCTAGCGCGAGGGGCAGCGCGCCTCGCATCCCCGCGAGGAATGCGGTCACGCGGGAACGGGCATCCCGCAGGACGAGGCTGACGAGCACCGCGCGCGAGACGAGTACGACCGCGATTGCGACGGCGATGAGCGCCGGCTCGTGAGTGATGCGCGGGAAGTCGATCACGAGCCCGGTCGAGATGAACACGACCGCGTTGGCGATATACGCGGTCGTATTCCAGAATCGGTCGGCGTCGTCCAGGTTCTCGATCGCGTGAGCGCTTCGGCGCTGCAGCGCGCGCAACACGACACCCGCTGCAGCGCAGGCGAAAATCCCCGAAAGATCCAGGCGAGCGGCTGCTAGATAGGCGATGTATGCGAGCGCAACGGTCGTCGTCACTTCGTACTCCGAGGACGACGTCGCTTGAAGGAGCCACCATGCCGCATAGGCGAGACTGCAGCCGATTGCGACGCCACCCGCCACTTCGATCGCGCCGTGCCCGGCGGACGTGAGCCAATTCACGCTCCCACCCGTTGCGATCGTCAAGGCGGTCGCGTAGAGCACGACGGCGACACCGTCGTTGGAGATGGACTCCGCTTCGACGATCGTCTTCACGCGATCGGGGACCGGGAACTTGCGAAAGACTGCGATCACCGCGACCGGGTCCGTCGCCGCAACCATGGCGCCAAAAAGGAGCGCCGCGCCGAACGGCAGAGCCCCGAGCGCCGTGATTGCGCCGGCGATCGCAAACGCGACCACAACGGTGCCGGGCAGCGCGAGCAGAGTCGTCTGCTTCCAGGTGTGGCGCAGTTCGGCCAGATGCACGTTCCAGGCCGCCTCGAAGATCAACGGAGGCAAGAAGATGAAGAGGATCGCACCACTGAAGTCAAACGGCGGCCGGATATGCCAGATGCTGCCGCCGATAATGCCGGCGCCGACGAGCAACACGGCAGCCGGAACGCCCGCGCGCTCGGCGAGCATAGAGAGCAGGAGCGCAGCCGCGATCAACGCGACGAACGCCTCGACGCCGAGGACGAGGTCGCTAGGGTTCATCGTGGGATCACGTACGAAGGGTCGCAGAGGCGCAGCGTACGCGACGGCACCGAAGGCACTTCCTCACGGCGCAGCAGGGGCTCGAACCGTGCTGATGGGCGAGACGTCCACCACGAGTTGGAGCTTTCGTCGAATGCGTTGCTCCGCGAACGATTGCAGAAAGCCGACCTGGGTCGGCGTGATCGGCTCCTGCGCGCGCACGACGAGCTCGACGCGGACCGGACTCTGCAGCCAATCGATCGTCGTGCTGACGAGTTGTACCCGCTTGAAGGTCTGGGTGTCGTTGAGGAGCCCGGCTCGCAGGGTTGCCTCGAGACGTTGTTGCTCCTCGAGCCTCGCTGTGGCAAGTGCCAACGGGATCGCGATTAGGGCGAGCAAGGCTAGCGTGCCGAAGATGCCTCCGCGTGCGTAACGAGATGCAAGGCCGCTTGCTGCGAAAACGAGCGCGCAGGCGACGACGATGCCGACAAAGTTCGTCACGAAGAGCAGGAGCGCGCCGTAGGCCAACTCGCCGTTCCGCAGGGAAATCCCGATGCCGGCGACGCACAGGGGCGGCATTAATGCGACTGCGATCGCCGCGCCGGCCACGGTGGTCGCGATGTTCTTGCGGATTCTCGCGAACCCCGCGATCGCGCCGGCGGCAAGCGCGACCCCCAGGTCCAAGAGATTCGGCTGGCCCCGCGCCAAAATCTCAGATCCAGGAACCGGCAGGTGTACGGCCGCCGCGATGAGCGCCGAGAAGGCGATCGCGAGAACCGACGCGACGGCGACTTCGAACAACGCGGAGCGAAATAGCTTGAAGTCGCCGCCGATGATAGCGAGCGCCGCCGCGACGGTCGGCGTCATCAACGGAGCGATGAGCATCGCGCCGATAATGACCGCGACGCTATTCGCGAGCAAGCCGAACGTGGCGATCGCGCTCGAAGACGCAGCCAATGCTAGGAACGTTCCCCCTAGCTTGACCTCGCCCGCCATTTCGGCCAAGAGAGCGTGCCGATCCACCGCCATGCCTCTAGCCTGCGCCTCGGTGAAGCCCGCTCCTGCCGTTTCCGGCGGCAGCTCGAGCTGCGCATTTCGAAGCGCTACGCCCAAGGAGCGCTTCGATGAGCGCTGCCGAAGCGAAAAGCGCCGAACGCGCGGCACCCGTGCGCTCGAAGACGCGATGTCGACGCGCGAGCGGGCTACCGCTGGAAGGATCGGTCGACGTTATCGCCATCGGGGCAGAACCTCGCCCGCTCTCCTCAGCGCGCCCCGGACGTCCAGCGTCACGCGTTCGGAACCTTGAACCTCAACTTCTAGCCTCATGCCTTATGGGCATCGCGCTGGTCCTCGGCATTCGGGTTGAGCGAACCCTCGCCGTACTCGGTCTCCGGGGTATCGGTAATCCCGGCGACATCGGCTTCATGTCGAGTCAGCGGGCGCTCGTTATCGGCCTGCGTGCGCAATTGATGGACCATGCCCGAGTCAGGATGGTCGTCGACTTCGCCGGGGAGGCTGTTCTTATAGTTGTCCATATCAGCTCATTCCCAGGACAGCCCGGGCACACCACGCCAAGAGCAGACCGTCCAGCAGTTGGCTCGGCCCCGGCCGGCCACAATTGTCAGCCCTTCGTTTCGTCGGCGAGTTTCGCGCGGTCCGCCTCGAGCTGCGCTCGTTGCTCGTCGGTGACGCTTGGATATGCGAGCCCCAGCGCCTTCAGCCGCGCGACGATGACGTCGGCGACGGCCGCGCGCGTAAACCATTTACGGTCCGCGGGAATGACATACCACGGCGCGTGCTCGGTGCTCGTGTGCGTTAGCAGGGCATCGTAGGCGTGCCGGTAGCTCTCCCAAAACGCGCGCTCGTGCACGTCTGCGGGCGAAATCTTCCAATTCTTCTCGGGCGTGTCGATGCGCTCGAGCAAGCGTTTCCGCTGCTCGTCCTTCGAGAGGTGCAGAAAGAATTTCAGGATCAGAGTGCCGTTGCGCACCAGGTGACGCTCGAACGAGACGATGTCGTCGAAGCGCTCTTGCCATAGCCGGCTCCCGGAAGGTTCCGGCGGCAGCCGCTCGCTCTCGAGTGCGGTTTCGTGAACCCGAACGACGGTCAGCTCTTCGTAGTACGAGCGATTGAAGATGGCGATCCGTCCCCGCTCGGGCAGAACTTTGGCACAGCGCCAAAGGTAATCGTGCGACAGTTCTCGCTCGGAAGGCTGCTTGAAAGGGTAGACGTCGACGCCCTGCGGACTGACTCCCGACATCACGTGCCGGATCGCGCCGTCTTTGCCTGCTGCATCCATGCCCTGGAAGACGATGAGAAGCGCATACCGTTGATCGGCGTAAAAGACATCTTGAAGCGCCGATAAGTGCTCGAGATCGTCTCGAAGCTTTTCTTCCGCGTGCTCCTTGTCTTTGAAGCCGGAGGTGAAGGCTGGATCGAAATCTGCCAGGTGGATGTCGTGACCCGGTTTTGCCAGCAGATCTGCGTGGTCGATTTTCGGCATCTCGTCGCTTTCTTGCGTTAGCGAGGGAAGAAGTGCGGGCAATACTCCGCAAGCGTATTCCTCGCCCCAGCATCGCTTGCTTGTGCTGAGACGCTGAACCGCGGCCGATTGCCTAAGCGGATGACATTTCGCCGACTGGCCGGGATGCCCCGGCCACAAGACCGGCGATTAGCGAGAGCCGGAGCGTAACAAGCGCGCCCATCGTTTGCGCCTCTCAGCTCGAGCATGCCGTGATGGCCTCGATCACGCGTTTCGTCTCGTCGGGATTCGCTACTTGGATGCAAACCGCGCCGGTCTCGCGCGCCGGGTAGTCGTTGCCGCCCGGAAAGAGGGCGTCTCCCACGTAGATCATCTCCGCGATCGGAACGCCCAGGACGTCGCGAAGCTTTCTGATGCCGTAAGCTTTGTCGATCCCGGGCAACGTGACGTCGATCGACGTCGACCCGCCCAAGCGCACGGAGAAATCCGGCAGCGACCAGTCGAGGATGGCTTTGATCTTCTTGCGTTTCGCGAAATCGGGGTCCCACTTTTTCTTCTCTTTTAACGGCGCTTGCTGACCGAGCGCGGAGTAAGTGATCTGGCTCTCCCGGTCCTCGATGAGTTCGCCCCAGATTTTCTTTTCCTGAAGGCCGGTTGCACGCACCGCCTCCTCGAGCGCACCGACGATCTTCCGCACCTGTGCTTCGGTGAGATCTTCCGAGTAGAGCTTGTGCCAGCCGCCGTCCCGATATTGGAAGAACCTCGTTCCGCACGTCGGAAGCAGCGACAGGTTGCCCAGAGGGGCGCCCTGCGGCAGATGAGCGAGCACTTGCTTTTGAAATTGCGGCAAGTCTCCCCCGGAGATGATCGCGATCTTTACGACGTCAAGAAGACCGGCGAGCAGCGTTGCCATTTCCTTGTCGATCGCCGACTTGCTTTCCGCGAGCGTGCCGTCGAGGTCGAAGACGATCAGCGTTTTCATGATGCTACGAGGCCGGCGCGGCGTTCCAGAGTTCGATCACGCGCACTTCGGGATGATCCCGATTATGGTCCAGAATGCCCAAGCACGCCGGTCCGAACGAGAAGTGCTGCGCATCGATGACGGGCAGGCCGATCCAACGTGCGGCCAAGACGCAACCGAACTGGCCGTGCGAGAATAGGGCGACGTCGCCGCTCAACGAGCGAAGGTGCGCGATCAACTGGTCGGCCCGATCGCCGGCCTGCGAGGGCGTTTCTCCGTTGGGGACACCGTCCCGAAAGACGTTCCAGCCGGGTCGCTCTTTGCGAATGTCGACGGTGCTGCGCCCCTCGTAGTCGCCGTAGTGCCATTCTGCGAGGTCCGGATCGATTTCGGCGGCGGCCGCCAACCCGGCCAACTCGCACGTTCGGCGTGCGCGCTGGAGCGGGCTGGTCAGCACCGTCGAGAATTCAACGTGCTCGAGCCTCCGGCGCAATTCCCGCGCTTGGTCCTCCCCGTGCGCGGTCAGCGGGATATCCGAGCGGCCCGTGTGCCGACCCGAGAGTGACCACTCGGTCTCTCCGTGCCGAATGAGGTAGAGGCGTAGCATGACGAGACCGCGTCAGCTGTCGGTGAAAATGCTTGCCCGCGGGTGCCCCTTGGCAAGCGGCGGAGGCGAGCCTGCCTCGCTGAAGTCGGGTGTCCAGTGCCAGTTCGCGATCTCGGGCATGTCGTCGAGATGTTCGCGAATGTAGGTGTGATGCTCGTAGAGCTTCGCGTTGAAGAGATCGACCGCTTTCTCGGCAGCTACGCGGAGCCTTGGAATTTGGTAGAGCGCGTCGAGCGCGAGATGGTAGCGGCTCATCTCGTTGAGAACCACCATGTCGAAGGGGGTGGTCGTCGTGCCGCGGTCCATATAGCCGCGCACGTGGAAGCGTGCCTCGTTGGAGCGTCCGTGCACCATCGAGTGAATCAGCCAGCGGTTGTTGTGGAAGGCGAAGATGACCGGCGCGTCGACTGTGAAGAGCTCGTCGAACGACATATTGTCCATCCCGTGCGGATGGTTTTCCGGCTTCATCAGCGCGCACAGGTCGACCACGTTGACCACGCGCACTTTGATACCCGGAACGTGCTTTTGCAACAGCCAGGAGGCCGCGCAAATCTCGATGGTCGGCACGTCTCCGGCGCAGGCCAGCACCACGTCGGGCATGCCGCCGCCGTCGTTCGTTGCGAACTTCCAGGTCGACGCCCCGCGCGAGCAGTGTTCGAGTGCCTCGTCCATCGTCAGCCACTGGAGCTGGGGCTGCTTGCCGCAGGTCACGATGTTGACGGCGTTGCGGCTACGCAGGCAATGGTCAAAGATGCTGAGCAGGCAATTGCCGTCCGGCGGATAGTAGACGCGAATCGTCTCGCTGCGGCGTGCCAGGGCGTTGTCGACGAAGCCGGTGGCCTGGTGGCTGAAGCCGTTGTGATCGTTTCGCCAGGCGTGAGTCGTCAGCAGCACGTTCAAGGATGCGATCGGCTTCCGCCAAGGGTACTCGCGGCATTGCTCGAGCCATTTGGCGTGCTGAGTCAGCATGGAATCCACGACTTGCGCGAACGCTTCGTACGACGACCACATGCCGTGCCGCCCTGTCAACAGGTAGCCTTCGAGCCAGCCCTCGCAGCAATGCTCGCTCAAGACTTCGAGCACGCGCCCGTCGGGGCTGAGCTTTTCGTCGATCGAAACCGTCTCCGCCATGAAGCGGCGGCTCGTCGCCCCGAAGACCGAGTTCAAGCGGTTGGAGTTCGTCTCGTCGGGGGAGAAGATACGGACGTTCCTCGGATTCCGGCGGAAGATGTCCGCGAAGAAGTCGCCGAGCTTGCGAGGAGCTTCGGCGACGACCTGACCGGGACCGGGAATCTCGAGCGCATAATCGGTGAAGGCCGGAAGGTCGAGATCGGTCAGCACCCGCCCGCCGTTCACATGCGGGTTGCCCCCCATGCGGCGATTCCCCGCGGGCGCGAGCTCCGCCAACTCGTCGATGAATCTGCCACGCTCATCGAAGAGCTCGTGCGCCTTGTAGCTCTTCATCCAGGTCTCGAGGATCTTGAGGTGCTCGGGGTTCTCCCGAACGCTCGCAAGCGGGACTTGGTGTGCGCGGAACGTTCCTTCAAGCGGGATGCCGTCCACCTCTTTGGGGCAGGTCCAGCCCTTCGGCGTGCGCAGGACGATCATCGGCCAGACCGGCTGCGTTGTGAACCCGTGCTCCCGGGCCTCCTGCTGGATCGCTCGAATCTCGGCGTAGCAGGCATCAAGCGCCCCAGCCAGCAGTTGGTGCACGGTTTTGGGGTCGTCGCCTTCGACGAAATACGGGTTGTAACCGCGTCCGGCGTAGAGGGCACGTAAGTCCTCGTCGGCCGTTCGCGCTTGCACGGTCGGCCCGGAGATCTTGTAGCCGTTGAGGTGCAGGATCGGCAGCACGGCACCGTCCTCCACCGGATTGAGAAAACTGTTGGACTTCCAGCTTCCTTCAAGCGGGCACGTCTCGGATTCCCCGTCGCCGATCACGCAGGCGACGATGAGGTCCGGATTGTCGAACGCCGCGCCGAAGGCGTGAAGCAGCGAATACCCGAGTTCGCCGCCTTCGTGCATCGAATTCGGCACGTGCGGTCCGCAATGGCTCGGCACGCCGCCCGGTGTCGAGAACTTCCGAAACAGCAGCCTCATGCCGTTCTCGTCGGGCGTGATCTCCGGATGGACTTCGGTGTACGAGCCCTCAAGATACGAGTTCGCGTTGAGCGACGGGCCGCCGTGTCCCGGACCTGAGATGTAGATGACGTTCGCGTCGTGCTTCTTGATGAGCCGGTTGAGGTGAATGTAGATCAGGTTTTGCCCCGGTGACGTGCCCCAGTGCCCGAGCAGCCTCGGCTTGATCTGTTCGGCCTTGAGCGGCTCGCGCAGCAGCGGGTTCTCGAAGAGGTAGATCTGACCGATGCAGAGATAATTCGCAGCCCGCCAATAACGATGCATCCGCTCGAGCATGTCCGGCGTGAGCGGCCCCTTGGGAAGCGGCACTGCCGCAGTACCGTTGCCCGCGACCGCCGTCGACAAGGCGACGTCGAAGCCGAAGGTCTCCGCGGCTGCTGCGCTGCCGTTGTGTCCGACCGTCGTTACCGTGTCCTGTTTGCTCATCGTCGCTCTTTCTTTCCGGCACTGGTGTCTTTTAGAAGCTGCGCAGCGCGCCGTACTCCAAGCGTCGCTACGAAGGGACGGCTGCGGCCTGCCGCGGACGATCCATAGGCGTCTTGGGCGCCGCCGGCGCTTGACCGCGATCGAAGATGCGATAGGCGAGCAGCTTGATGGGATCGGTTAGGAGCGCGCAGATGATCGCGTAACCCCACACCATGCCTGCCCAGCTCCAGCTGATCGGCGTCATGATGCCGAATCCGTACACCGCCATGAGCGTCGCGAACGCTTGCGTCACCAGTACCGCGATCAAGAGAATCCAGGCCGGCCGTATCGACCAAAACGGACCGCGGGTCCGAGCGATGAAGATCGTCAGGTGTCCGGCGACGGATAGCTTCAGGTACATTAGGGTCTGGATGTGTATGCGGTCGATGTGGAACACGCGCTCCCCGAGATAGAAGAGTCCGAACGTGGTCGCGACGCCGACAACCCCCAGCACGGAAGCGATCCCCAGGACCATCCGCATGTCCCAGGCCTCGGGCGCGTTCTTGTATAGGACGTTGTCATACGCGATAGAGAGGATCGCGCCGTCGTTGAGCAACGCCAGGAGCACGATCATCACCGCCGTCACCGGATAAAAGTTGAACACCAAGATCGACAGCGTCATGAAGAGCAGGACGCGCAGGGTCTCGGAGATGCGGTAGACGGCATAGCTGTTCATGCGCTGAACGATGCGGCGGCTTTCCTTGATGGCGTCGATGATGACTCCCAGGCCGGATGCCATCAGCACGATCGATGCCGCTGCACGCGCAGCGTCGGTCGCTCCGGAGACGGCGATGCCGCAGTCGGCTTTCTTGAGCGCGGGCGCGTCATTCACGCCGTCGCCGGTCATGCCGACGATGTGGCCGCGTTGCTGCAGGACGTCGACGATGTGGTACTTATGTTCGGGAAAGACCTGGGCGAAGCCGTCGGCCTGCTCGATGGCCCGCGCCTGTTGGTCGGTCGCTTTCTCCTTCGTGTCGCCGAGACCGGCGGCATCCAGGATGTTCGTCCCCAACCCCAGAGCGCGCGCGGTCTCTTTCGCGATCGCGACTTGATCGCCCGTGACCATCTTGACGCTGACGCCCATTGCCTTCGCGCTCGCGAGCGTGGCCTTGGCGGTCGGGCGCGGCGGATCGAACATCGGCAGCACGCCGAGGAACTGCCAGTGATCCTTCTCGTCCGCCCTCGCCACGCCGAGCGATCGGAAGCCGCGCGCGGCGAACCCGTCGATGGCTTTGTCGACCGCCGGCTTTGCCTCGCCGGCGTTGCTCGACATCTGCAGAATGACTTGTGGAGCGCCCTTGGCGACGTCGAACTGTTTTCCGTCGGCGCCCTTGACCGTCGCTTCGGTGCGCTTGTGCACCGGGTCGAAGGGCTGGAAGTGGAGGACCTGATACGCCGCCAGGGCCGCGCCGTCTTTCACGCCGCCGATGACCGTCAAGTCGATGGTGTCCTTGTCCTCCGCACGCGAGGCGAGCGCAGCGTAGAGGATGAGTGTGTCGGCCGGCGTGCCGCTCAAGCAGAAGGGATCGCCCAGCGTCAGCTTGTTTTCGGTCAGCGTGCCGGTCTTATCGGAACAGAGGATGTCAACGCCGGCGAGTTCTTCGATCGTGGACAGCCGGGTCACGATCGCTTGCTTTTTCGAGAGAAGCCGTGCGCCGACGGCCATCGTTACCGAGAGCACCGTGGGCATCGCAACGGGAATCGCGGCCACGAGGAGCACCAGCGCGAACTCGAACGTGTCTAGCATCGGGTCGTGCCGGAAGAGTCCGACGGCAACGATCAGCACGACCAGGACGACCGCGAGGACGATGAGGTAATTGCCGATCTGAAGCACGGCCTTCTGGAAATGGCTGACCGTCCGCGCCTGCTCGACCAGTGCCGCCGTCTTGCCGAAATAGGTGTTTGCCCCGGTTCCGTAGACGATCGCGTCGGTCTCGCCCTGACGGACGATCGATCCGGAGAAGACCGCTTCGCCCGGTTTGCGCGTCACCGGCAGCGACTCGCCGGTCAGCGCGGATTGATCGACCTCGATCGGATCGCCCGCGAGCAAGCGCGCATCGGCCGGCACGATATCGCCGAGCCGCATGCGAACGACGTCGCCGGGCACGAGCTCGGCGACTTGCGGGTTGACCCATTTTCCGTCGCGCCGAACGCGGGCGTTGACGGCGAGTTGCGACTTCAGAGCGGCGATCGCGTTCCCCGCCTGATGCTCTTCCCAGAATCCGACGATGGCGTTGGTGCAGAGCAGCAGGAGGATGACGCCGAAATCCAGCCAGTGGCGGACGACCGCGGAGAGAATCACGGCCGCTTCGATCATCCACGGGATCGGTCCCCAGAAATAGCTGAGAAACTTCAAGAACGGATTCTCGACCTTCTGCGCGATCTCGTTGCGACCGTATTGCGTCAGACGTTTGGCAGCCTCTGCCGCCGTCAAGCCGTCCTTCGTCGCTCCCAGCTTCGCGAACAGGTCGGGCATGGAGAGGGACTTCAGGTCGTCCTTTCCGGCGGCGGCGGGATTCGCATCGGGCCCGGTCTTCGTCCCGGTCTGCGGCGGGTGCCTATCCGCCATTCGGATTTTCCATGACGATGGGGATCTTGCTCGGCAAGCTGACGCGGGCGGCCCCGATGATGTGATCCCCCGCGCCGTAGTAGACGTCCAGGGCGCCATCCGCGCGCGGGTCGGTCGCCGATGGAAATATCACGTCGTTGACCACGCCGTCATGCTCGTACGGCGCCTTCGGCTCGAGGACCGGCTCCGGTGAGCGGTAGAGCATTCAAGACGGCCGCTCTTCGTCAAGAATCGCGGCGCCCGGGGTCGAGGGCATGCCTGCGGACTCGTGATCACGCCGAGCCGCGTTGCCGCGAAATCGAGACCGGCTGCTATTGGCGCCATCATCGTGAACCTCGAGCGCGCTTGCGTTGCGGTGTGTGCACACTTGCCGCGCTCAACGATTCGCCCGCTTGCTACCCCGGACGCCTCGAGAAGGTAGGCTCTTATTCTATGCCCCACAACCGTCGCGGGGTATCGTGAACGGGGCCTCCCGGCGCAGCCCCGCGACGCTGCGGGGATGATGTTCGCCCCTAAGCCCTGATCTTCGATCCACGCGGAAGCCTGCTCGCTCTGCCCGCACAGTCGGCTCACTCGAAACGGGACGCGGCGGGGCCAAGCTCGAGCGGACTGGTCGGCGATAGTTCCGTCGCCACACGCACTGGAACGCCGGCGTCGCTCCATCGAGGTTGAGGTTCTTCTTGGCGGTAGACCTAGGGGACCGACGGCATAAATCCACCGACTCATACTCGCGAGCATCGAGGCCAAGCAAAGGCGTCCCTCCGTACCCTCATTCGTACCCTCAATGGGCGAGAAGCTCGGCACTTAGGAGACGAATGAGAGCGTCAAAACACGAGGGAAACAACAATCCGTGCGTCGTTCAACAGACCTGAAAAACCTGGTGTCGCCAGTTCGATTCTGGCTCTCGGCACATTCCGCAAACCCGCGTCCCTTAGGGACTGCGGGTTGATTGTATGCCCGGCTTAACGCTCGCGCTCACGCCAAGGGACAATTTTGCCTCCCGATCGATTACCGCAACGAGCGACGGCGATGGCGCTTCTCAGGGTCACCGGCTGGCTGATCCTCGTTTTGCTACAGTCCTTTGCTGAGTCAAACCAGCGTGTCCTGGCCATCGAATGGGCGGTGTCTCTCGATGCCGCTTGCAAAGCCCTTGGCGAGAGCAGCGTGCGGACGCCGCAAGCAAGAGCATGTTGGGGAGCAGAGGCGAGCTCGGTGGGGAAGACGTAACTCTTGGTCGAGATGATCTCGATTCTTAACGAGCGGCTCATTCGTGGACTTGTGCACGATGAGGCCAAGACCGTGGATGTGGAGACGATCGACGAGGCGCGTATTTTTTCGTCGGTCGTTGATGTGCTTGCGCCAACTTTGCTTCACGCCTTCGAGGTGAAGAGCGCGGCGGATGATTTGCGGCGCCTCGCTCGTCAGGCAACTGTAGCTGAGCGCACGTTGCCGCGCGTAACGCTCGTCACGACCGAGTCGCACGCTGATGAGGCTCGAAAGATCATTGGGCCGTGGTGGGGGCTGTGGGTCGCGCGTGAAGCCCCTAACGGTCATTGCCTCGACCATATTCGCGAGGCGACCGAGCACGAGCAGCTGTCGGGTACATGGGTCTTGGGAGCACTTCGCGGATCTGAGCTCCAGGAAATAGCAAGAGCGAATGGGATTCCAAGCTCCGGGACGCGCCATGCCCTCGTGCAGCGGCTCCTTTTAAGAATCGGTGAGAGTGAGTGCATTCGTCTCGCGCATACACTGCTTTCGATTCCGTCCCGTTGGAGCAAGTTTGAAAGGGCGCCGGTTGGGCCGATCTTGGCATCTTCAAGCACGTCGCTTTTTCCGCTACCCGTCTAAGTACCGAGTTGCGCCTCGAGAGTTGCGAGGCGAAGATGATGCGAGAGAGCGCGCGCAAGTGCAGACTTCGCCCATCCCGGCGGCCATCGGCCTTTTGCTGTCTCGTAAATCGCGCGATCACCGACACTGTACTTCGGGCTCTTGAACGACTGGTGATCGATGCAATCTCGCGAGAGCGACCAGTATGGCGACTTCTCGCCCGGCGGGGCCGGATCCGCACGATGTACGATCCAAGAGTCGTCGCTGGCATAGCGCAAGTTCGGATGATGTCGGCCGCTGTGTAACGTGATCAGCTTTGGATAGATGCAACCGTAATCGCCGCGAATGATGTGACGGCCGGTGTTCATTTCGGCGAGTGCAAGTTGCATCTTCTTGCAGCTACGCGCAATTTGAAAGGAACCAAGTCGTTTCAGCGTCTTCGGAAAACCGCCGGCGAGCAATACGACACGCCGCCATGGCAAGTCGTTTGCGACGGCCATGAATCGCTCAAACCAAGAAGGATCTGACGGAACCGTCGACATGGTCTGGACATCCTCAGAAAGATCGAGGATGAGGTCAACGTGGTCTGCGGTGAGGCGTAAACTGGCGGGTAGCGCTTGTTGCGTCACCAGGTCCCCAATTTGAACTCGTGCCGCGATGCCGCGCCCGTCGCCTCCAAGGCGAAGCGCCTCAGCAAGCCGAGACTCCGGCGTGCGACTGCGCCAGACCGGCACGGCCGGGCCACAGATGCGCCCTAGCAGTTGCCGCATCCGGGAGGTGTCGAAATAATCGTCAGCCTCGGCAGTGTCGCAGTAGACGAACGGCAAAGGTCGTCCGAGCGCGAGCCGGCCCTCTCCGAATGCGATTGCGCCGATTTGCTCACCGACCGCGTCGATATACGCATGCGGGGGTTGCGTCGCTGTGTCGACGAGACGCGGCTCGAGGAAGCGTGGCTCGACCTCCGCCTCCACGTCTGGTGGATCTGGCATACCGGGAGGCTTCAGTGTGATGAGCGGGGCGAGCTGATCTGCATCGTTCTCAACGCCTTCGAGAGCAGCCATCTCAGCCTGCCGCCAAAATAAGGCCGGAACGTAGATGATCCGGGCGTCGGTCCCAGTCGGGCCGCTCAGGGTGCCCGCCTCATGATTAAGCGGAAGGCAGGCGACATCTCAGAATATGAAACGGGGCGCGCGGCAAGACGTTCGGAAAAGCAGTGCATGTTGATCGGTACCGATTCTGTGGTTATCGCGTGGATTCCGGGTGCTTATTGGCACCCCGGTCATGCGCTCACGTGACGCGGCAGGGCCAGGCCGTGCGCCCGCCCCTGGGCTCAGTCGAGCTTGGCGGTAGGTTCTGTCCGGAACAACTGAACGAGTTCCGGGATGAGACCCTCGAGCACGTCCATCTAGTCGCGCACGAACTGCGGAACGAGGTCCGGGCAGCCTTCATCGTGCGCATGGGGGAACTCGTGCGCGATGCGGTTATCGACCCGGCTACCGTTGAGCGCTTGGGGTACGAGGCGGGCGCCATCGCGTTGCGAGCGCGTCTCCCTAAGCCGGGAAACGTCCGAATCGGAGATTTCGGCGAGATCATTGCCTCAGAGTTCGTTCGGATCGTCCTGGGTGCCACGGTCTCCTATCGCTTGCGGCGCAAGGAGAATGTCAACGTGGCGATGCACGGCGTCGATTGCATCGGCGTGCGGCTCGTCGATGGACGAGCAATCTTCTACAAGGGCGAGTCGAAGGTGCGAGATTATCTGAAAGGAGACGCGCTGGAAGAAGCGCGGTACGCCGTCGAAGCGGACAATGGCCACCTCCGAGCGGAAGACCTCGTGCTTGTGATCGACGAGCAACGCCGGGCCGGTAACGCCGAACTCGAGCACGCGGTTGCGAGCGAACTCGTTTTGCGCTCAGAACACATCACGCGCCATATCATCTTTGCGGCCTTTGCCACCTCAACGGCGAATTGTATCGGCGACTTGATCGCTGCCTTGAATTCCGAGAATCGCACCTACTTGACGACACTAAAGATCGATACGTTGGCACAGTTCATCGACGACGTCTATGCGTTGCTTGGAGTTCGACGGTAGATGGAAGGCGGCATGGTCGAAGCCTGGCTCGATCCCAAATTTCGCGGGCGGCTCAGGACTTTGGGCGCAGCCAGAGATCTAATCTGGAACGAAGGCCGGCTTCCGCCCGACGCACCAGGGTTTCGCCCCAATCTCTCGGGCGAACTTATCGACTACGCCTTCGGTCTAATTGCTACTGCGATGGAGCTACACGAGCGTGGAGACTCGAAGCTGGCAGTGCGAAGCTTCGACGCCGCGGCTCAGTGCATCGCGTCGGTCATCCGCCGCGGACTAGAAACACCGAGGCACGCGTTCCTTACTGTGCTCGGTGCGGCCGTATTCCACCTTGCGCGTCAGAACGCAATGGCTTCGGTGCTCCTGAGTCGTCCTTATGGGCAGAGGTCTCCGAGCGTCGACCTTTTCGTCGACGTCCTACTGCACCGGTTCGGCTCGGCTAGGGAGCGTATTCGTGCTCGCAACGCGGCTGAGCGCGATCGACAGGCCCCGGAAGACCAAGAGGCGATTGCAGACCATGCCCTCGAAACAAGCTTCCACCGATCTGTCGCGGCGCTGCTAGCCTTCTTCGCGACGGGCGAAGTCGCGGACCTCCGCGTCGCCCGCGAGAGGCTGACGTTCGGCGTCGCGTGTTCTGCAATGTGGGGTCGGCTTGAGGCGTGGTGGTTGCACCGGCTCACTGACCTGTTACTCGATGATTTCGAAGCTCGATGTCTCCACCTAGCCGTCCCAACAACTGGGAATCCCGCGTTGGCAGCAATGCGCACTTCATTTATCCGCGCCCTTGCATTGCGCCCAAGGGCCGAAGTCGATCTATGGCCTTCTCAACTAGTCGCGGCCGATATCGTCTTCGAAGAGCAAGATCTCGTGCTGGCTCTTCCGACAAGCGCGGGGAAGACGCGCATCGCACAGCTGTGCATGCTGCCGGCGCTTGCGGCCAATCGTAAGGTCATCTACGTCTCGCCGCTTCGAGCGTTGTCGGCTCAGATTGAGCGCGAGCTGCGGGGCATCTTCAGCTGCCTTGGTGCCGGAATCGGCGTAAGTCGATTCTACGAGGCCGACGCTGACGAGGCGGGCGGTCGGTGCATGATTCAGGTCTGCACGCCCGAGCGACTCGATTTTGCACTAAGACACAACGCATCTCTCCTAGACGATGTCGGCTTGGTAGTCCTTGATGAGGGACATCTCATCGGTCCGCAACAGCGTGAGTTACGTTATGAGTTGCTTATCGAGCGCATCCTTCGTTTGCGCAGCGATGCACTACGTATTGTTTGCCTCTCCGCGTTGCTGCCACCAGGAAGCGTCGACGGTTATACGGCGTGGCTCGGTGGCGATGATAGAAAAGCTGAGGGTCGGCGATCGGACTGGCGACCGTCCAAGACGTCGTGGGGAACGATCCGCTGGCGAAGAGATCACGCAAGGATCGACCTCGAAGTGGATGACGAGCGACCATACATCGAACACTTAGTCGATAGTGTCGCGCCGACTGGCCGCCGGCGAGCGCCATTCCCGCAGGAGAATCACGACCTTCTGCTCGCTGCGGCGTTTCGGTTGATCGAACTCGGCGAATCAGTTCTGATTTTCTGCCCAAGCCGTACCTCTGTAGAGCCCCTCGGTGAACTAGCGCTGAAGCTTGAACGGCAAGGGGTTCTTCGTTTCCCGGCCTTCAATGAGGCCCTGGTGCCCCTCTGTTTCAGTTTCGCGTGAGGCCATCCGAACGGACATAATTAGTGAGGGCGTGAAAGGTCTCACGCATGCAAAGGAACCACGAATCTCCGGACCCGGAGGTTCCCGCCAAGGCAGCGCGCCGGCGGTTTTCTGCGGCCGAGAAGGCCCGCATTCTCGAGGAGTACGACCGCGCCTCGGCGATCGAGCGAGCGGCGATCTGCCGCCGGGAGCGCATCTACTCATCGCATCTCTTCCACTGGCGTAAGCAGCGCGCCGCCGGAGCGCCGCTCGACGCCAAGCGGGGGCGTAAGCCCGATCCGCAAGGCGTGGAGAACACGCGCCTGCGCAAGGAGAACGCCACCTTGGCGGAGCGCCTGGCCAAGGCTGAACGGGTGATTGACATCCAGGGAAAAGCATACGCGCTCTTGCGGTCCGTAGTCGGCGAGAGCGCGGAACAGACGGACTTGCCGCCGTCGAGAAAATCGTAATGGATCTCGCGGCCGAGCTTGGCGAACGCGAAGCTTGCCGGCACGTTGGGCACGCGCGAGCGAGCTTTCGGCGTCGTCACGTGCTTGAGCCTCCAGCGCTCGAGGATCCGCCTGAACGAGTGAACCCTTCCTCGCGGCCCTCGCGGCAACAGCGGCGGTATCAAATACGGCAACTCACGCGAAGCGAACGCAGCGATACCCGCACGCGCCGTCCGTCATCGTTGGCGCTGAGCATGGAGGAACGTCAGATCGTCTTGGATGCGATTCATCAGCCGCGCTTCGTAGATCGCAGCGTACCGCACATCCACGCGACGCTCATGGACGAGGGGACCTATCCCTGCTCGATGGCGACGATGTATCGGGTTCTCCACAGCGTCGGCGAGGTCGGCGAACGGCGCGATCAGGCAACGCGGCCTGCACGCGTAAAGCCTGAGCTCTGCGCGACGGCGCCGCGTCAGGTGTTTGCCTGGGACATCACCAAGCTGCACGGGCCGCGGAAATGGAGCTATTTCTATCTCTACGTGATCGTCGATATCTACAGCCGCTTCGTCGTGGGTTGGATGGTCGCCGATCGCGAAAGCTCCGAGCTGGCTCGCATTCTGCTGTCGGAAACGATCCGCAAGGAAGGCGTCGACCCGGCAAAGCTGACGGTGCATTCTGATAACGGCAGCTCGATGGCCTCGAAACCCGTCGCCTTCCTCCTTGCCGATCTAGGCGTGACCAAGAGTCATTCTCGGCCTCACGTCAGCGATGATAACCCGCACATCGAGTCGCTGTTCAAGACCGTCAAGTATCAGCCGGAATTCCCAAAGACGTTTGCTAATCTCGCTGAGGCGCGCGTCTTCTGCCGCACCTTCGTGCAGTGGTACAACACGCAGCATCGCCACAGCTCGCTCGCGCTCGTATCGCCGTCAGACGTCCATCATGGCCGCGCAGGCGCGATCCTACGGCAGCGCCAGGTCGTGCTGGACGCGGCGTATGCCAAGCATCCCGAGCGATTCGTTCGCGGCGCTCCGAGAGTTCCGCAACTTCCAACCGCATCATACATCAATCGCCCCAAAGAAACCGCAAGCGACACGCCACAACCGTCGCAGATCCAGTCTCGCGACTACAGCAACTCAGCGGAGATTGCAGCAACGATCAAGCCACTTGAACTCAGCGCTTGACAATCGAATCAAGCGCCACTAAACTCAAGGCGCCGCACACTAAATCACGCGCAGCGCGTGGTCTCATTCGAGCTGAAAGCTTCCGTGCTGCCGTCTGAGCTGGCGGCTCTGTACGAGTGGCTCGGACCAGAACATCGTGTGACCAAAGCAATCTTGCGTGGTATAGCACTGCATCACGGAAAGTTGCCCGCTCCCGTGCGTTCGATCGTGGAGCGAATCATGCGCGACAAACAAGCATCGCTCACGATTGCCTCGCCCACGGTCGCGCAGGGGCTCAACGTGAACGCGTCGGCGGTACTGTTTGAATCGCTATATCGTACGGATAGGAGCGGAGTCCGGCATAGAATCTCGGCTGAAGAGTTTCAGAACGTTGTCGGGCGCGCTGGCCGGGCATTCGTCGATCTGGTCGGTAAGGCCATATTTTCTACCGGCATGAGATCAGAGGTGGCAAGGCAGAACGAAATCGATTGGTTAGCGCTCCGCCGTGAGGTAGCAAACCGCCAGCTCGAAAGCGGACTTGTCACGCTGATCCTACGCCTGCTGGAAAGGCTCGGAGGATTTACCGACGATCGCCTCGAGTTCCTCACGCAGCACGCAAACATCGATTGCACGATGAACAACGAGCCATTGGCTGGAGACGATGAGTCCCAGTTCGAGCCATCGGTTGATGACCTCGACTTAGCAATCAACGCCTTGCTCCAAGGCGCAGGCACCGATGAGGAAGATGTTGCCGGGCTGCTCGATCGGGCCCTTCGAGGTTCTCTGTTCCGACGCACCTTGGAGCGAAAGGCCGAGAGCCTAAGGCGTTTTGTCACCGTTACGCTCGAAGCCCGTGCCCGAACGATGGTCCGCCGCTTCCCTGCCGAACTGCGCCAGTCGGCGTATCTTTCAGGAGTCTCGCCGCGCCTGTCGCCGCGCTTCTCTGCACTTGTCGATTCACTTTCGCCAGCCATCGTCGAGATCGAGGCGGCCATCGATGCAAACGCCGTCGGGGAGCGAGAACTTCGGCTACTTGCAGACGTCGCGGAGGCATTGCTACAATTCCCAAGCTTCGCGCCGCCCTCTGCGAGCATGGTCGATAGGCCTGCAGAAGTGATACGTCTGTGGCTCAGCGGTGCGCCGCTTGGTGTTCTCGTCGACGAGGCGAAAACATTCGCCTTCCTCGAGGAGGGAATCCGCACGCGTGCTGCATGGGGATACGAGGCGGTGAGGCGTGCTATTCAGGGCGAGAAATATCTAACAATCTCCGGAGCAGCGCTCCTCATTAGCGGCACGCCGACCGTGTTCTCCGCCCTCCTTGTTCGCGAAGGGCTCGATTCGCGCTCGACCGCTGTTAGCGTTGCCGCGCTATTCCCGCTGGAGCTCGAACGCCGCGCGTCGGCGATGAGGGAATGGCTAGATGAGCATGAGGCAGCCGTGCTGATGGCGATTCGGGGAAGCGAAGCTTCGTATCGAGCCTTTTGGGGCCGCTTTCGGCCGCCCATTCAGGCAACAGTCCCACATGTGATTTTGGCTGCTCCATTCGGTGCGGAGCCGGCAAAGGACGAGTTGGTCTTCGTGTTTGTTCGCGATGACGTGGCAGAAGTGACTGATCGAGACCTGCGCCCCTTCGCCCGAGGTGCCGCGCTGGCTCTTGCGTCTGGAGCATTTGGCGGCATTTGGCTCGGAGGTGGGCGTGTAAGCGTGGAAGATAGATGAAGGTTCGGCAACAGCCTGAACGGGAGCACGCATCGCGATCCCCGATGATATTTCGCCGGGAACAGCAATGTCTTCTACGCCGCTAGGTGCTCCGGATTGTTAGCCTCGGCTTGGCGAATAGCTTTCGGGAACACGAGGGCGCCTTATTGGGACCGAAGCCCCCGGCGGAATCTGATGGCCCTGGCGCGCCGCACCCCTAGCCATGATCCTTGTCGCCGGCTACGCTGCGTTGTATGGCCGTTTCATCGGCAAACTGATGCCGTCGGTAGTCGCTAGAAAACAATTTACGCTCCATACGGCGCGCGGCCATGGCTGCAACGGCGCAGTGGCGCGGACCTTGCTGAAGCTTAGACCTCGGCCGACGATGTCACCAGCCGGAAGAGGTGGCCCTCGGTCTCGCGGCGGGTCTGCCGTACGGCCTTGAACCGCAGCGCATCGGGCGGCAGCGGCTTCGACGCGTTTGGATTGTGCAGAACCGTCATCAACGTGCCGGAGTCGTCGCGCCAGCGGCGCGTATACGATATGACGGCGCTGATGCGGGCCTTCGAGGGGTTGTCGAATACACCGGGAAGCCGACAGGCGAGCAACCGGCCGTTCAGCGTACGCATCCGCTCCTCGCCGTAACAAGCGTCCTCGACGTCCTCGTGCTGGATCCAATCGGACGACGACCGGTCGATCACAATAACGCCGCCGCCTTCCGCCGGAATCTGGTCCGCCGCGTCGACGATGCGGCGGACCACTCGGTCGCTGTTCTCGTTCCCAAAGACTCGCGGTTTGCTCAGCATCGTCCCGAGGTAGCCCGTCGAGCGCTTCGTTGTTGCTCCGGCACTGACGACGAGGCCATCTGATTCGAAGTCGTGCGGCAGCGATTCGCCACCGAGATGGTGGGCGCGAATGTCGCGCTTGATCGCCTTGACAGCCGCGGGCACGCGCTGCAGCGTCAGGTCGTAGCGGCGCAGGTTCAGAACGTACGGCTCCTTGACCGAACGAAGGCGCCGCTGGACATCTAACTGGACGGCTGCATCGGATCGCAGCTCCTCAATGTCGAGCGGCGTCTTGATCTCCCACCACGTCTGCGGCTTCGTCTCCGCTACGAACTCGCAATGCCGCTGGCCTACGGGTGGTTCAAGCACTAGGTCGACCCCGTTGTGCTTGAGCCAGGCCGCGAAAAATAGTTCGGTTCGCGCGGAGTCAAGGGACGGCCCGTCCAGCTTACGGAATTTGGCGCGGAACGCGTCGAAGCCGCCGACAGCATCGAGCGCGACCAAGTCGTCGACGACCTCGTTCCAGTACTCGACGTTCATTTCGTCGCGGGGCTGTACTAGACGAAGTAGAAGAGTGTTGTCGTGCGCGGCGCGTCTTCGGATGAGAGCCGCGATGAAATCGTTGTCATAAATGCGGGCAAGGAGGGGGTGGGCCGCGAGCGTCGCCTGCACCTGAGTCAGTGCGTCTGTCGGGTCGAGCGTCGGCAAGTCGAATATGGTCATTGCATCAGGATTTCTAAGATGCGCGCCGCGCGACCCGCCGCGGCCCTGCGCATCTAGCGGAGCGCCGGCGCTTCGGCTTCCGTTGGCTTGCGATCCCGTTGCGATGCGGCGGAAGGACCATCAACGTCAAGCGCGTCCGGCGGGCTTAACGGGAGGCGAATCTGCAAGCTCGAAAGCGTTTCCTTCGGCGCGTGGCGCTCGGCCGAGGGAATCTCGCCGCTGGGAACCCGCGGTTACACCGTGGAGGCTTGGAACTGCCGCCGCCCACGATGTCGACCTGCAAAGGAAATCCACGATTCTCCCGGCAGAGACGAGGCGAAGCCTGGCGACTTCGTTCGGTTTCCGCTCGATAATAGCGGGTGGTTTTTTGAGACGCCGGGGAGGGTCGCCGCGTTGAATGGTGCACAGCACATCATTCCGGGAGTCAATTGTCGGGAATTGGCTTATACTGCGAGCGAAGAAGGACAATCGTAGATATGGACGCGACCGTGAACGCCTCGACCGATGAGGCAGCAATTGAGCTGCTGCTGCGACCTGCGCGGCTGTGGAGTGCTGCTGAAATCCTCAAAGGCTTTGCTTGCGTTCCGAAATTGGCGGGCATCTATGCTTGGTATTTCGACGAGGTCCCTCCAGGCGTTCCAATAGCCGATTGCCATCGGAACGCCCTCAACCAAGTGCTGCTGTACATCGGTATCGCGCCGAAGAAGGCAACGACTGCGAAGGCGAGCACACGCACTGTGAGAGACCGCCTTCGTGATCACTTGACAGGCAACTCGGAGGGCTCGACGTTGCGGCTTACTCTGGGTTGTCTCCTCGCCGACAAGCTTGGAATCCGCCTGCGTCGCGTTGGTAGCGGCCGCCGCCACACGTTCACAAACCCCGGCGAAATCGTGCTGGATTCTTGGCTGGCTGCGCATGCTCACATCGCTTTCGCTGCGGTCGAGAATCCCTGGGAGCTGGAAACCAGACTGCTGTCGACGCTCTCCCTGCCGCTGAATCTGAGCGGCAATGCAGCTCAACCATTCGCAGCTGTCCTAAGCCGAACGCGTGCCGCCGCAAAACGCGACCCCGATTTGTTACCTGTGGTAGCCGACAACGGCGGATCCCGCCGCCCGCGGTTCGACGACCGATCAACGCGGATCGCAGTAGCGGATCGCAGTAGCAGTAAGGGAAGGGCGGGAGCCGTGCTCGGTCCCATTCGTACTTTGCTACCGCGCTACCGCGTATCGCGCCTGAGAGCATCCCCATCTCAGGCGCGCAAGGATCTGCGATTTTGGCGAGAAGAAGAGGGCGTGGAAGCGTGATCGGACGATCGGACGACTCCGAGGTCTTCCTTGGCGGCCAGAGGGGCCTCCTGGCGCCCGCGCTGGAGGCCGATACCGCGGTGTTACGTTTCAGCCCATACGTGCGACTGGTCGGCATGCAAATTTTGACAAAGACGCAGATTCAATTGCGCTTTCGGAGGCCCGGCGGAAACTCATAGAAGGTCTAGCGTTGTCGGAGCATGCGCTGGTTCCGCACCCGCGAAACCCGGAGAACGTCTGCATTGGCTACTTCTTGAGAGGAAGTGGGTGAATGAAGGCCGCGACGATCTGTCGCTACGTCCCCGGCTCCGGAACGCCATCGCTTAGCTCGGATTCCCGAGATCTAAGAACTCCTGCACGTAACTCGACCTCCGGCTCCGGAATCTTGATCCCAAAGTTTCCGAGAGCATACTCGCTCAAGATATCCTGAAGTCGCCGTGCCCTTGCCGAACGCGTCAACTCCTTCTGCCCAGCCAACAGTGACTCCAGCGACTGCCACTCCCTAGCCACACGCGCTCTTTGCATCTCCTCCGCCGTTCGGATCTCTGACACCGCCTCTGGCGTTGCATTTTCGATCTGCAGCTTCGTCCGGCTCTGCTCAAGAAAATCTGATAGGCTATAGATCCATATCCATTGGCCAGTAGTAGTGTGAAACTCGCGCAATAACATCGGCTCTGGGCCAACTATGCGACCCACATTCCCGCCGCCCGAGGAGGTCCTTAACCACCAGTCGGCTTTAGTATCTTCTGTAACAAAAAGCATCGGCAACGCCGATGTCTTCGCCTTATCAAGAATCTCCATCCAGATGATTAAGTCACCATACTTGTCAGGGGCGCGCTTCGCCGAGTCTTCAAAGCCGGGGGGAATACGCTGCTTATAGCGTCGCTCACCGGTATCGCAGATTTCCGCAATCCGCTTCTCGCTGAAACCGTTTCCGATATTGTCATCAAATAGCCTATCAAGCGAGTTCGTTACCGCATCAATGCGGCCACGCACGTCGGGCCTCTCACTACCAGTGGTAATGTTTGTGACTTTAGCGAGTGCTCCCCTAATTTCCGCAACGACGCGGTCTTGCAGCGCTGGGTGTCGCATGTTCTCCAACTTTTCTATCAAGGGCTCGAGAGACTCCCGGACCGCTCTACCAAGCTCATGAGCGCGACTCTCTATCTCATCAAACGTCCTCTCCCGCGTGCGATAATACTCATCAAGTACTTTGAATGGTATCCAAAGGCGACGGGAACGCTTCAATCCCTCTAAAGCTGCGAAGATTGCCGTAGCCGTCGCCTCGGAAGACTCATAGAGGCGGAGTAAGATATTCGTGTCCAATACGACAAGGCCACGAGCCCAAATATCCTCTAACGTCGTCGCTTCGGGCTTTTCGTATTCGGGATATTGGGCTTTCACTGAACTATGCAATCCCGCGTCTGACTCAAGCTGGCCCGTAGATAATGCACAAACGCAGAACAGGCAATCACCATAATGCGCGTCTGCTGAACATCGTCCCTCGAGCCTTTGTCGTTAAGAGAATATCTCATGCCGCCCTCGTTTCCGCCGTAGCCATAGGTTGTCCTGAACGCCACTCCGAGTGCCAGATGCGGATGCGGCCCGAGCTTCTTTGCGACGGATAAGCTGCAGAATGGCTAGCCGTTGACGGTAAGCCAAGTACCTCACTCTTCAATCGAAGGCTCCGGCTGGAATCCCCTTGAGAAGAGGCTTCGAAAGTACTTTTCGACAGGTACGTCTGAAAGAGGACCGCTGCTTTGAATAGCGGGGGACGTTTCAATAGTGGCGTCTCGAGCTGCCCTCTGTTTCAGTTTCGCGTGAGGCCATCCGAACGGACATAATTAGTGAGGGCGTGAAAGGTCTCACGCATGCAAAGGAACCACGAATCTCCGGACCCGGAGGTTCCCGCCAAGGCAGCGCGCCGGCGGTTTTCTGCGGCCGAGAAGGCCCGCATTCTCGAGGAGTACGACCGCGCCTCGGCGATCGAGCGAGCGGCGATCTGCCGCCGGGAGCGCATCTACTCATCGCATCTCTTCCACTGGCGTAAGCAGCGCGCCGCCGGAGCGCCGCTCGACGCCAAGCGGGGGCGTAAGCCCGATCCGCAAGGCGTGGAGAACACGCGCCTGCGCAAGGAGAACGCCACCTTGGCGGAGCGCCTGGCCAAGGCTGAACGGGTGATTGACATCCAGGGAAAAGCATACGCGCTCTTGCGGTCCGTAGTCGGCGAGAGCGCGGAACAGACGGACTTGCCGCCGTCGAGAAAATCGTAATGGATCTCGCGGCCGAGCTTGGCGAACGCGAAGCTTGCCGGCACGTTGGGCACGCGCGAGCGAGCTTTCGGCGTCGTCACGTGCTTGAGCCTCCAGCGCTCGAGGATCCGCCTGAACGAGTGAACCCTTCCTCGCGGCCCTCGCGGCAACAGCGGCGGTATCAAATACGGCAACTCACGCGAAGCGAACGCAGCGATACCCGCACGCGCCGTCCGTCATCGTTGGCGCTGAGCATGGAGGAACGTCAGATCGTCTTGGATGCGATTCATCAGCCGCGCTTCGTAGATCGCAGCGTACCGCACATCCACGCGACGCTCATGGACGAGGGGACCTATCCCTGCTCGATGGCGACGATGTATCGGGTTCTCCACAGCGTCGGCGAGGTCGGCGAACGGCGCGATCAGGCAACGCGGCCTGCACGCGTAAAGCCTGAGCTCTGCGCGACGGCGCCGCGTCAGGTGTTTGCCTGGGACATCACCAAGCTGCACGGGCCGCGGAAATGGAGCTATTTCTATCTCTACGTGATCGTCGATATCTACAGCCGCTTCGTCGTGGGTTGGATGGTCGCCGATCGCGAAAGCTCCGAGCTGGCTCGCATTCTGCTGTCGGAAACGATCCGCAAGGAAGGCGTCGACCCGGCAAAGCTGACGGTGCATTCTGATAACGGCAGCTCGATGGCCTCGAAACCCGTCGCCTTCCTCCTTGCCGATCTAGGCGTGACCAAGAGTCATTCTCGGCCTCACGTCAGCGATGATAACCCGCACATCGAGTCGCTGTTCAAGACCGTCAAGTATCAGCCGGAATTCCCAAAGACGTTTGCTAATCTCGCTGAGGCGCGCGTCTTCTGCCGCACCTTCGTGCAGTGGTACAACACGCAGCATCGCCACAGCTCGCTCGCGCTCGTATCGCCGTCAGACGTCCATCATGGCCGCGCAGGCGCGATCCTACGGCAGCGCCAGGTCGTGCTGGACGCGGCGTATGCCAAGCATCCCGAGCGATTCGTTCGCGGCGCTCCGAGAGTTCCGCAACTTCCAACCGCATCATACATCAATCGCCCCAAAGAAACCGCAAGCGACACGCCACAACCGTCGCAGATCCAGTCTCGCGACTACAGCAACTCAGCGGAGATTGCAGCAACGATCAAGCCACTTGAACTCAGCGCTTGACAATCGAATCAAGCGCCACTAAACTCAAGGCGCCGCACACTAAATCACGCGCAGCGCGTGGTCTCATTCGAGCTGAAAGCTTCCGCTGTGGCCCGCGCGCTCTCCGATGCCTCAAGCGTTCGGTGCTTGCCGAGTTCGGCCAATAGACTGCTTGGGCAAGCCCGACCGTGGTGCCGCCGAAACGAATGACGAAGAAACTGGTCGATAGAATACATATAGAACTCCTCTCCGACGAACACCTTGAACTCCGAACGGAGCTCTGGCCTAGGCCCGAGCGTCTTCCCTGACACACGCCACCACCAGTCCTCCTTATAATCGGCTGTTACAAAGATAGCCGGCAAGGCGGTGGCCTTTGCTCGATCCAATAGCTGTCTCCAAAGTATTAGGTCGCCGTATGCACGATCCGCTGTCGGCTTTTTTGCATCCTTAAAGCCCGGCGGCCGTTCAGCGGCATAACGAGCAGAGCCCTCCTTGCGAATATTTGCCAGCTGCTCTTCGGTAAAGGCGACACCGAATCTGCCTGACATGAAGTCAGATATAGCGTCGAATCGCTCGGCTAAGTCTTCTTGCACGGCACTAAATCCGTCTGGCACGCAGTGGTCCTGAAAGAAGGTCTGAATATGTCTACGAAGCTGTACCAGGTCAGCACGCGGATGGGTGTGATTGTCTAAGACGTGAAGCAGCTCATCTCTTATCGCAAGTGCCGAACGCTCAGTTTCGTTGATGGTTGGGCGTGCATTCCGACTGAATTCTAAAACGACCTGGTGCGGAAGCCAAACTTGCTTGCCGATCGAGCAAAGTGTGCCCATTAATGCATCGTAAAAGGCCCGTGAGAGCTTGAGACCGAGAAGCAGCACGTTCGTATCGAATGCGACGATGCCGCGCGTGAATAATTCCTCAAGCCTTTCTGCATTAGGCTGAAGATATTCAGAAAACGCCTCTTGAGTCTGCTGTACCACTGGAGCCGCCGTCGTCGGCTCGCCCGTCAACGGCCTGGTCTCGGCAATTTGGATGCGCGAAATTCCTGCAGTTGCAATTGGACTTCACGCAGTATGGCTGTAGCGTTCGGCTTCGTTCTCTCCAGGGTTTTCGCTCGACAGCGATTAAGCGTAGCTTGCTCGGCGTCCGTAAGGCCTGGTCGAAGCTCAAGATGGATGAATGCCGCAACGTCCAATGCAAACCAGAGCTCGGAGACCTGGCTCTGGAACTGCTCAAGCCTGCGAAGCGCTGCGTCGTAGTTATGCGTCTCCAGCAAGGTGATGATCTGCCAGAACGAGCCAACATCGCTCGTAGCTGGCACGTCGTCCAGAAACTGGGATGCAATGCTTAGGGCCACCGCTTCACGCCCTGAGAAATAGTACGCGGCATGGGAAAGATGCGGGTATCTGGCGTCACCCTCGCCGGAGATAAACCAGTCTCTTCCAAGGGTTAAGGCGTTCAGTACACGCTCAAATACAAGCTTTCTTAGGGGCAGTTCTACAAGATAGCAAGCCTGAAGTGCAAGGCCGAGTGTGAGAGCGCAGTTGAACAGTTCTTCGCTGCTGCGGGTTTCAAAATTGAGTAGACTTCGGCGCAGTGAGGGCTCGTGGCCAGGATTCTCGCCGAAAAAGAATACTAGAGCATTTCTCCACCATTCGTCAGGAAGCAGGCGGTCGACGGCATCTCCGTCGACTATGGCTCGGCCGGCGAAGAACTCTTGAAGGAGTAAATGGCGAAATTCAACGTTCGCGCCAGAGACGCGCATTAGTCCAGATCTGAATAGGACCTCATCTAGGAGTTGCGGGATGTCTGCTTGCAGGCCGCGACGCTCGAGGAACGTAGAAACCTCGTCTGAGAATTCGTCGAGCGGCCATTCCTTTGCTCCTGCCGAATGCATCTTATGCGCGACATGACAGAGAACGAAGTCCTTCAGGGGGGCCTGATATTGCTGATTAAAGCCCTTCGCTTCGTCCCACCGACCGAGCATTAACTCGGTGAACTTCTTGAACAATTCTGTTATGTTTGCTGGGATATCGGGTCGTTGATCATCCGCCGTTGCTGCGAAAACGGAAACTAGCAGCGGGTTGAGTTCTATTCCGTGCATTTCCTGCAGGCGACGCAATGTATCGCCTACGAGCGCCTCACAATTATTCTTAGCACGTTGAGAGCGTTTGACGATCTTGGCTGCCTCTGTCAGTCCGATCGCCTGAATCTTGAACTCAGTAAGCTCCCTGTAGCCTGGAAGGTCTTTAATCGACGCGTAATCGCGGGCCGATAGGATCACCTGCGATTCAGGGTACTCGCGATTAAAAGAGAGAATCTGATTAAGGATGTCTGAACGCGTGTCGGAGGTTCGGATTTCATCTAGCGCATCGATAAAGATGACGATTCGCTTGGGGTCAAGCGTTTCGGCGCTTTCGCCTTGGCTCATCTCACGATAGCGCCGTGAGACATATTCAAGCAAGGGCCGAGAGTCGGCGAGATCCACGGCGCGAAGGAGGAACGGAATCCGGGCGCGAGGCGTGCTCGTTAATGCGTGCTCGGCAAGCAGGAGAGCGCTACGTCGAAGGACCGTAGATTTCCCAAAGCCGGCATCTGCGGACAAGACTATCAATCGCTCATGGCGCTCAAATAGGTGGGAGGCTTCATGGCGCTCGAGATCTTCCCGTAGGGCAACCTTTCCGAGACGTTTTTGAGGTGTTATCCTTGTTCTATAGGCTGTTAGCTCTATGTATCGTTCGTTCGTCGTCGCGTTTGAGAGAGATTCGGGCGTTTGGAGGTCTTGCGGGATTCGGGCCCGGACCGTTGTGTCGCCAAGGAGGTCTCTGCGGAGGTTGTTTAGGTATCTATGGACACCAGCGTTCTCTCGGAGCCAGAGTTCCGGCGCGTGCTGATCGATTAGGTGCATCAAATCGTGGGCGCCGACGAACGTGACGTTTAGATGTAGTGCGCAGCGAAATGCTTCTTCGGCCTTTTCGTTAATGGATCGTGAGCTGACGATCGTGCAGGCGACACTCGCGCGCTTGTATCGTCGAACTATTTGATCAGTAGCCGCTAGGAGGCGGTTAATGGAACTCTCGACGATGCTCTTATCGGCCATGGTTAGCGCGAGGGAGCAAACGAGAATCGCATGCACTTCGTCCTGATCAAACGCGTTGCGCTTCTTGGCGATGAGAACGTCGTCTATCGGTGGTTCGAATGCGTAGCCAAGGTTCTTAAATAGGGGAACCACAAAGTGCTCTGAGAAGTCGGTGCTGCTAAGACCTCGAAGCAGCGTGGATTTTCGGTCTGTGGAAATTGAGCGCGCTGCTTCCTGCAGTTCGAGCTTGTCGTCCACGGTGTTGCTCTCCAAGCCAGAAATTGAAGTTTGGTGGCGGGTCCGTTCGTCATGGGCGCGCGAGGTGTGCGAGCCGGTTATCGCTCCCGCGGATGAGACGGCCCGCTTGCTTGCTCTGTGGAGGTACGGAGTGCTTTTTGCCGTCCCCTCTTGGCGCCTTATTGGAACTAGGCTGTCGAAATTCGCAGCCTGCGGTGGTGGCGGATCGTTCGGCCGTTCCGGAGCGGGCGCGCTTATTAGGCCGCCGGCGTAGATGTACGGCGGGTTTGCTCGGTACGGTGAAGACGTCCCATGGGCTGACGCGCGCGTTCCTTTAGGCTTCCCAACAAACGTGCGCCTGGAGGACACGGCGAGGCTTCGACGAGCAGGGGGCGCTGGTTGCGCCCCCTTGCTTTTCGCCGCCTGCGCCGGCCGGCGGCGGATCTGGGCGCCTCCTTGATCGTGCGCCTCCAGGACGGCGCGCGGAATACGTTGCGGGCTCTCGTATGACTGAGACCGTGAAGTACGAGAGGCTCCTTCTAACGAGGGTATCTCTTCGCAGCGTTACCGGCTCTGAATCGATACCAGCTGTGCCTGGAAAACCTGTACTCGACTTTTGGCGCTGGGCTCACACAGAAATTTTCGAGAACGTACAGGGCGGGGTCTTCGCGGAGTTCCCTGTGCAGCAGCACTCGGCATTACTGATCAGCAGCGTGAGGGTGGACCGTTTATGAGCTCTGGTACGGAAGCTACGCCATCGAGGTAAAGTGAAGCGCCTACCTTCAGGCATGGTCACCGGAGGCTCAGAAATATCCTTTGTCATCGGCGGGCCCAATCGACAGTCTGATCCTGAAACAGCAACGTTTGAACCAGATCCACGTGTTTGCAGTTGTCCTGTCTTTTGCGTACTTCGGGTGGCAACCGAGGCCCTTCGTCACTGCCGATACAACAGGCCACCAGGAGGTGGGGCGGGGCGCTGTCTGCTAAGCACCGCCAAGGGCACCCGTCCGTGCCATCACGAGGCGACGCCTGGCTCGTCGTTGGCCGTGCTTTGCGCCGCGAAACGAGGACGCATGCGGCCGCCTTTCATGCGATTGCGCTCTAAGGGTTCCAGCGGCAAATGATTCCACTTCGGTCGGATAGGGCAGGAAGCCCTCGACCATGCCGCATACGAATAACCCGGGTGTATGGTCTTACATGGTTGGGGCACCGGGTCTTATTGTGAGCGATCTCAGTGACGCCGCTGATTCATTCCCGGGACAGTTGGGTTCGATTCCCCTTGCACCCACACGCATGTTTGTTCAGCGTACACCAGCGCGCCAGTCGTTCAACAGATACTGCGGTGACGCCGTCTTTCAACTCAACACAGCAATAGTCGGTCTCGAGCAGATTGCCGCTGGAAGCACGCAGCACAACCTCACGATAAAGTGGCCTGTTCCGACAGATCTCCGATCAGCAGCAAATCAAAGTCGTCGGCTGCTACTCGGCGGAGTGTTAATCCTCGTTCATAGTCGATTCGATTCCTACTTGCAGGAAACTGGGAATGACCGAAAACTTCAGGCTGAGCCCGATACTCGCCGGAAGATTTGCAAGCAAATCCAGAAGAGCACCGGCAGCGGAAAATCGGAAATGTATTCTGTGTTTGAGCGGTCGAAGCTCCTGATGGCGGCATTAGGTTCAATTGACGAAGCTGCACTCGCTTTCGTCGATGCTGCGTCTGTTTGGCGCAACAGCATCGTTCATAAGAACGCACATCACAAACTGAACCCGATCGCTCGCGGGTACTTCAATAGGCATGCTGCCTCGATATCAAATACGCATGCCGGGATTGATGTTCAAAAACTTGTCGGACATCTAGAAAGTGGAGGCAGCTATCCGACGCTCAAGGAGGCCACAACGATGATTGCGTTCTTGATTAAGGCAGTTGCGATCATCGACAACGCATTTATTGCGAGCGCCTTCGCCACCGAAGCGCAGCTGGAGTCTTATGCTATTGAACTGTTAAGAGATGAAGCTCGAGAGAACCCGAAATCGCTGCTTCAGGCACATGCGGCAGGAAAAAGGAAGTTTCGAGCTAGGCTTCTTAACGTGCTCAGTAATGGAGGCTTTCGCGTCGGCGGCGAAGAGCGACCGTCGATTAGTAGTGACCGAATTCTTACGTTCGCGGATATGTCTCGGAAGGATCTGCAAGAAGCTCTTGGGCTCGGCCTTTAGCAGACTCTTATCAGCTGTGTTAACGCCGGTCGGAAACTGACTCCCTAGCTAGGGAATCGCCGATCTAATTCGGACCAACCTTGGACTTGGATTTTGCCGAGGGCAGGCTGATCCCCGCCTTGCAGCGCTTTCGCAGCCGATAACGGTAACCCTGAGCATGATTGCATCGATGCTCATCACATCAGCGCAGCGAGCCGGTTTCGAGCGCGTCAGCAATCACGAGCCTAACGCTCCGTCACGGCGTGGCTCTCCCGCTGCTCCGCGTTGACCGGTCGATGTTAGCTTGGTGCTGACGCCCGTTCGTTTCTAAGTGTCAAGGAGCATGGCCATGATCGCGGCTCTCGCAGGCTTCCCCGACAACGTTCTCGCGATCTCCAGCCAAGGGCGGGTTACGAAGGCCGATTACGACGACATCCTCATTCCGGCCGTTCGGGGCATCCTTCAGAGGCATCGCAAGGTCCGGCTTTACTACGAGACCGAAGGCGACGTCGTCAGCATCGAGCCAAGCGCGACCTGGGAAGACGTGACGCTCGGGTTGAAATCGATCACGCACTGGGAGCGCATCGCCATCGTCACCGATATCGAGTGGCTCGTGCGGGCCGGGCTGTTCTTCGGCTCACTGATGCCGCGGCCGATGAGATGCTTTCCGAAAACCGAAGCCGCGCAGGCGCGCGCGTGGATTTCCGCCGGTTGACGGCGCGCGGGAGTTATTGAGCTCTGCTCGGCGCGGCAATCCGGGCGCCGCGCCCTCTGACGCTCTCACGGCGTAGGATCACGGCCGCTGAAATCGCCGCGGCGATCAGCAGAAGAAGCTGCGGCACGAGACTCTGCGTGTACGGGTAGATGCCGAGCGCGGGAAGCCCCGGCGCCCAGCGCAGGAGCGTCGGCGTGAACACCTTCCCCTCCACCAGTTCATGACGCCCTTGCCCACGAACACGAAGGCCATCACGTAGAGCAGCAAACCGGTGCCTGAAAGAACGGGCGAACGGGTAGACGTAGCGCGCCGCCCGCATCCCCCAATAGACGGCTCCGAGCGCGAGGCAGCCCAGGCTGAACCCCGCGCCGATCGCGAACAGGCCGGCTGCGCTCGCGAGCAGCGAACCGACCCGCGCTAGCCTGCCTCTGACAACCGAACGTCCCGAAAAGCGACTACAAGACTCCCGACGTCGCTGTCGTCGGCGCGCTGATGAACTGCTGGATCGCGGCGGCGGTCGCTTCGGGTTCTTCCTCGTGCGGCAAGAGGCCCGAGTTCGGGAAGGTCACGAGTCGTGCATCCTTCGCCAAGCGCACGTACTCTCGCGCGTTGCGCACGGGATTGGTTTGCGATGCGCGCTCGCCCCAGAGCACCTGGACCGGCGCTTCGACGAGCGGCAGGTCGGTCGTGACGTTACACGGCAGCATTCCTCCGACGAAGTACGCGATGACGAAGCGCGCTCCCGGCTGGTGCGTCACGGCGTAGTAATGCGCGAGCACATCCGGCGTCACCGAGGCCGGGTCGGCGTACGTTTGCGTGCGCAGGAACCACGTCAGCGACGGTTTTGAGACAAAGCCGTTGTAGACGGTCTCGCCGGCCAGCGGCGAGCGGATCAGACGGCCGACCGCGCGTTGTGCTGCGGTGGGGTCTTTGTCCAGGACGCCGGCCAAGCCCGCCGGACAGATCGTAACGAGATGGCCGACGCGCTCTGGGACGCGCCGCGCCGCGCGGATGGCGAATGACGCCCCGAGCGAACTCGCGACCAGCGTCAGCGGTCCTTCGGCGAATCTTTCGATCGCGTCGACGATCTGCTCGACGAACAACTCGGTCGAGTACTCGAGATCCGGCTTTTCGGAGAGTCCGCAGCCGAGCAGGTCGAAGGCGACGACGCGATGATGCTTGGCCAGCAGTGCGGCGAGTTTGCGGAACTCGAACGAGGAGGCGCCCCCGTAGATACCGTGGACCAAGAGCACGAGCGGACCGCTTCCAAGCTCGGTCACGAAGATCTCGTGATTCCGCCACCGCCATGGCCGGCGAACGCCGCCGACCGCTCCGCCCAGGTTACGCACTGAGCGGCAGCGGCTCCAACCGCGAGGCGAGTGCTGGAAACTCCTCCGCCGTCAACGTTTCCGTCGCGAGCAGCAAGCGCGTCCCTTCTTCGAGATCCGGGCGTCGCGTGCGCAAGATCTGCAGCGCCCGGGCGCATGCGCGATCGACGATCGCTCGCACCGCCACATCGATCTCACGTGCGGTGGCCTCGGCGATCCCGCTGCGCTCGATGGGTCGCGGCCCGAGGAAGCTCTGCTGCGCGGGCGCATAGGTGCGTTGACCGAGTTCGGCGCTCATGCCGTAGCGGGTAACCATTTCGAGCGCGATCTCCGTCGCTTTCTGAAGATCGTCCGAGGCACCGGTCGAAATTTCGCCGTCGTAGATCAACGTCTCGGATGCGCGGCCTCCCATCAATACCGCAATACGATCCTCGAGATCGCCCGCGGCCAACAGGAAGCGGTCCTCGGTCGGGCTCTGGATCGTGTACCCAAGCGCACCGACACCACGCGGGACGATCGATACCTTGAGCACGGGATCCACACCCGGCAGGCTTGCGGCGACGAGTGCGTGACCCATCTCGTGATAGGCCACTCGGCGGCGTTCAGCGTCGTTCAGCAAGCGGCTCTTCTTTTCGAGTCCGGCCACGATGCGTTCTAGCGCCATCGTGAAATCCTCGCGCGTCACGGCGTCGGCGTTCCGTCGCGTTGCGACGAGCGCGGCCTCATTCACGAGATTCGCGAGATCGGCGCCGGTGAAACCCGTCGTAATCCCGGCTACCGCATGCAAATCGAGATTTGCCGCGGTGACGATCTTCGCGGCGTGGACCCTCAGGATCTCTGCTCTGCCCTTGCGGTCGGGACGGTCGACGAGAACCTGGCGATCGAAGCGTCCGGCGCGCAGCAACGCCGGGTCGAGGACCTCCGGTCGATTCGTGGACGCGAGCAGCATGACCGCGACGCTCGGGTCGAAGCCGTCAAGCTCGGTGAGGAGCTGGTTCAAGGTCTGATCCTTTTCGTCAAAACCTCCGCCGAACGAACCCTGCGCCCGGCTGCGGCCAAGCGCATCCATCTCATCGATGAAGACGATGCAGGGTGCCGCTTTCCGCGCCTGTTCGAACAAGTCGCGTACGCGCGCCGCACCGACGCCGACGAACATTTCTACGAATTCGGAGCCGGAGATCGAGAAGAATGGAACCTGCGCTTCCCCGGCGACCGCTCGCGCGAGGAGCGTCTTTCCGGTGCCCGGCGGTCCAACGAGGAGAACGCCCTTGGGGACGCGAGCTCCAAGACGCCCGTAGCTTTTCGCATCGCGCAAGAACGCGACGATCTCCTCGAGCTCGGCCTTTGCCTCGTCAACGCCGGCAACATCTTTGAACGTTGTCTTCGTATCCGTTTCGACGAACGTCTTAGCGCGGGACTTGCCGATCGACATCGCCCCGCCCAGCCGCTTTTCTTGCTGTTCGGCCATACGGCGAACGCCGAAAGCCCAGATCGCATAGAAGATGCCCAGCGGCACGATCCACGTTAGGAGATATCCGACGAGCCCGTTCGACGCTTCGCCGCCGTAGGCGACGCCTTGCTTTGCGAGCTTGTCGGCGAGCTGAGGATCGACTCTCGTTGTGACGAAGCTTCGCCGCCCATTCGCAAGCGGCGCTTTGAGCGTTCCGGCGATGCTGCCCGGACCCACGGAGACCTCGGCGATCTGCCCGCCGGCCAAGAGCCGTTCGAATTGGCTGTAGGGAATCGCTTCGCGCTGCGCACCGCGCGTCCAATACGCCTGAACGGCGACGAGCAGCACGATAGCGACAGCGGCATAAGCGACGGCAATGATACGCTTGCGCGTGCTCGGATTGGTTTCTGAACTCTTGCCCGATCCCGGCGATTTCTTTTCCATAGCGGCATTATGACGCCGCGCGCGCCAAAGTTGCGCCCGCGACCGATAGCATCATCGAGCCGGCCCGATGCTTGGCGCCGGATGGCCGGCAATGCGATTTACGATCCGTGCTTCACGGAAGGCGAGTCTCGTCGCCTACGAATGAACGTGGCGAAGCGATGACCTGCCGCAGCCGGCCCGCAGCTACGTTGGCTGCGCCGCCGGAGCGAACGGGCGCTGCGAGCCTGACCGTTGAGTCCCGACTCGTAGTGGAGTGGCTGAAGCCCATTCAAGAAGAGCGGCTGGGCTTTGTCGCGCGGATGAGCGCGCGCATGAACTTGCCGTCGATCTGGTCGCGGAAGGCGCCTACGCCGTTCTTATGGTCGTCCATATCAGCTCATCCCCAAGGCAGCCTGGACATACCGCGGCAAGAGCCGGGCGTCCGGCAGTTCGCTCGGCCGCGCCCGGCCACGGTTGGTCAGCCGTTCGTTCCGTCGGCGAGCTTCGCGCGTTCCGCCTCGAACGACGGTCAACTCTTCATAGTACGAGCGATTGAAGATGGCGATCCGTCCCCGTTCGGGCAACACTTTCGCGCAGCGCCAAAGGTAATCGTGCGCCAGCTCTTGCTCGGAAGGCTGCTTGAAAGGCTAGACGTCGATCGCGCCGATCCACCGTCATGCCTCTAGCCTGCGCCTCGATGAAGTCGGCTCCTGCCGTTTCGGGCGGCACTTCGAACTGCGTTGCGCAGCGATGTGAGCTGCAGGCTTTCCGGCCCCCGTCCGGTCTTAAATTGCGGCTGGCGGCAGCAGCGTTGGGTTTCCCAAATCCAGCGTCATGCGCTCGGAACCTTGGGCCTCAACTTCCCTCATGCTTCATGGGCATCGCGTTGGTCCTCGGCATTCGGGTTGAGTGACCCCTCGCCGTATTCGGTCTCCGGGGTCTCGGTAATGCCGGCGACGTCGGCTTCGTGTCGAGTGAGCGGGCGTTCGTTATCGGCCTGCGTGCGCAATTGATGGAGTTCACCCGAATCGAGATGGTCGTCGACTTCGCCGGGGAGGCTGTTCTTATAGTCGTCCATATAAGTCCATTCCCAATGCAGTCCGGACGCACCACGCCTAGAGCGGGCCAAGCCTGAGAGACTTTCCGGTGTGCATGACCCCGGCTCAACTGTCGGTGAACAAGTTGGCCCGCGGATGACCTTTGGCGAGCGGCGGAGGCGAGCTTGCCTCGCTGAAGTCGGCCGTCCAGCGCCAGTTCGTGATCTCGGGCATATCTTGCAGATGTTCGCGAATGTAGGTGTGATGTTCGTAGAGCTTGGCGTTGAAGAGTTCGACGGCATTCTCCGCCGCCACGCGCAGCCGCGGAATTTGGTAGAGCGCGTCGAGCGCGAGATGATAACGGCTCATCTCGTTGAGCACGACCATGTCGAAGGGCGTGGTCGTCGTGCCGCGATCCATGTAGCCGCGCACGTGGAAACGCGCCTCGTTGGAGCGCCCGTGCACCATCGAGTGGATCAGCCAGCGGTTGTTGTGGAAGGCGAAGATGACCGGAGCGCCGGTCGTGAAAAGGTCGTCGAACGACATGTTGTCCATGCCGTGCGGATGATTCTCCGGCTTCATGAGGGCGCTCAGATCGACCACGTTGACTACGCGCACTTTGATGCCGGGAACGTGCTTTTGCAGCAGCCACGAGGCCGCGCACGTCTCGATGGTCGGCACGTCTCCGGCGCAGGCCAGGACCACGTCCGGTTCGCCGCCGCCGTCGTTCGTCGCGAACTGCCAGGTAGAAGCGCCGCGCGAGCAATGTTCGAGCGCCTCGTCCATCGTCAGCCATTGAAGCTGCGGCTGCTTGCCGCAGGTCACGATGTTGACGTAGTTGCGGCTGCGCAGACAATGGTTGAAAACGCTGAGCAGGCAATTGCCGTCGGGAGGATAGTAGACCCGAATCGTCTCGCTCCGGCGTGCCAGCGCATTGTCGACGAAGCCCGTCGCCTGGTGGCTGAAGCCGTTGTGATCGTTTCGCCAGGCGTGACTCGTCAGCAGCACGTTCAACGATGCGATCGGCCTGCGCCAAGAGTACTCGCGGCACTGCTCGAGCCATTTGGCGTGCTGGGTCAGCATCGAATCCACGACTTGCGCGAACGCTTCGTACGACGACCACATGCCGTGCCGGCCCGACAGCAAGTAGCCTTCGAGCCAGCCCTCGCAGCAATGCTCGCTCAGGACCTCCAGCACGCGCCCGTCGGGGCGAAGCTTCTCGTCGATCGAAACCGTCTCCGCGATGAAGCGGCGGTTCGTCGCCTCGAATACGGAGTTCAGGCGGTTGGAGTTCGTCTCGTCAGGGCAGAAGATGCGGAAGTTCCTCGGATTCCGGCGGAAGATGTCCGCGAAGAAGGCGCCGAGCTTGCGCGGAGCTTCGGCGGCGACTTGACCGGGGCCGGGAATCTCGAGCGCATAATCGGTGAACGCGGGAAGGTCGAGTTCGGTCAGCAAGCGGCCGCCGTTCACGTGCGGGTTGCCCCCCATGCGGCGATTCCCGGCGGGCGCGAGTTCCGCCAACTCGTCGATGAATCTGCCGTGCTCATCGAACAGTTCGTGCGCCTTGTAACTCCTCATCCAGGTCTCGAGAATCTTGAGATGTTCGGGGTTTTCCCGAACGCTCGCAAGCGGGACTTGGTGCGCGCGAAACGTCCCTTCGATCGGGATGCCGTCGACTTCTTTGGGGCAGGTCCAGCCCTTGGGCGTCCGCAGGACGATCATCGGCCAGATCGGCTGCGTTGCGAACCCGTGCTCCCGGGCCGCCTTCTGGATCGCTCGGATCTCGGCGTAACAGGCGTCGAGAGCCCCGGCCAGGAGTTGGTGCACGACCTGCGGGTCGTCGCCCTCGACGAAGTACGGCTTGTAACCGCGCCCGACGTAGAGGGCTTTCAAATCGTCGTCGCCCGTTCGCGCTTGAACGGTCGGCCCCGAGATCTTGTAGCCGTTGAGGTGGAGGATCGGGAGCACGGCGCCGTCGTCCACGGGATTGAGAAAGCTGTTGGACTTCCAGCTTCCTTCGAGGGGGCACGTCTCGGATTCTCCGTCCCCGATGACGCACGCGACGATGAGATCGGGGTTGTCAAACGCGGCTCCGAACGCATGGACCATCGAATAGCCGAGTTCGCCGCCTTCGTGCATGGAATTCGGCACGTGCGGTCCGCAGTGGCTCGGCACGCCGCCCGGCGTCGAGAATTTCCGAAAGAGCAGGCGCAGACCGTTCTCGTCGGGGGTGATCTCCGGATGAACTTCGGTGTACGACCCTTCGAGATAGGAATTCGCGTTGAGCGACGGGCCGCCGTGTCCGGGGCCGGAGATGTAGATGATGTTCGCGTCGTGCTTCTTGATGAGGCGGTTGAGGTGGATGTAGATCAGATTTTGCCCCGGCGACGTGCCCCAGTGGCCAAGTAACCTGGGCTTGATTTGTTCGGCCTTGAGCGGCTCGCGCAGGAGCGGGTTCTCGAAGAGATAGATCTGACCGATGCAGAGATAGTTCGCGGCTCGCCAATAGCGGTGCATCCGCTCGAGCATCTCCGGCGCGAGCGGCCCCTTGGGAATCGCTGCAGGTCGCGTACCGTCGCCCGCGACCGCGGTCGACAAGGCGACGTCGAAGCCGAAGGTCTCCGGCGCCGCCGCGCTGCCGTTGGGAGCGACCATCGCTCCCGCATCATGTTTGCTCATCGTCGATCTTTCATTTTGGTGCCGGTGATTTTCAAATTCCGCAGAGCGCGCGCTCAGGGTTCAGCTATGAAGCGACGGCTGCGGCCTGCCGTGGGCGATCCGCCGGCGGCTTGGGCGCCGCCGGCGCTTGAACGCGATCGAAGATACGATAGGCGAGCAGTTTGATGGGATCGGTCAGCAGCGCGCAGATCACCGCGTAACCCCACACGAAGCCGCTCCAACCCCAGCCGATGGGGGACATGATGCCGAATCCGTACACCGCCATGAGCGTCGCGAGCGCTTGCGTCGCGAGTACCGCGATCAAGAGGATCCATGCCGGGCGTATCGACCAAAACGGGCCGCGGGTCCGGGCGATGAAGATCGTCAGGTGTCCGGCGACCGATAGCTTCAGGTACATCAGCGTCTGGATATGTAGGCGGTCGATGTGAAACACGCGTTCGCCCAGATAGAAGAGCCCAAACGTGGTCGCGACGCCGACGATCCCCAGCACGGAAGCGATCCCCAGGACCATGTGCATGTCCCAGGCCTCAGGCGCATGCTTGTATCGGACGTTATCATACGCGATGGAGAGGATCGCGCCGTCGTTGAGCAACGCCAGAATCACGATCATGACCGCGGTCAGCGGATAAAAGTTGAACACCAAGATCGCCAGCGTCATGAAGAAGAGCACGCGCAGCGTTTCCGCGATGCGGTAGATGGCGTAACTGTTCATGCGCTGAACGATTCGGCGGCTTTCCTTGATCGCGTCGATGATGACGCCCAGGCCGGAGGTCATCAGCACGATCGAAGCCGCCGCACGCGCCGCGTCGGTCGCGCCGGAGACGGCGATGCCGCAGTCGGCTTTCTTGAGCGCGGGCGCGTCGTTCACGCCGTCGCCGGTCATGCCGACGATGTGGCCGCGTTGCTGCAGAACGTCGACGATGTGGTATTTGTGTTCGGGAAAGACCTGCGCGAAGCCGTCGGCCTGCTCGATCGCCTGCGCCTGTTGGCCGGTCGCTTTCTCCTTCGTGTCGCCCAGATTGGCGGCATCCAGGATGTTCGTCCCCAAGCCCAGCGCGCGCGCGGTTTCTTTCGCGATCGCGACTTGATCGCCGGTGACCATCTTGACGCTGACGCCCATCTCTTTCGCGCTCGCGAGCGTGGCCTTCGCCGTCGGGCGCGGGGGATCGAACATCGGCAGCACGCCGAGGAACTGCCACTTGTCCTTCTCGTCCGCCCTGGCCACGCCGAGCGACCGGAAGCCGCGCGCGGCGAACCCATCGATCGCTTTATCGACCGCCGCCTTTGCCGCGCCCGCGTTGCTCGACATCTGCAGCATGACTTGCGGAGCGCCCTTGGCGACGTCGAACTGTTTTCCGTCGGCGCCCTTGACCGTTGCTTCGGTGCGCTTGTGCACCGGGTCGAAGGGCTGGAAGTGGAGGACGTGATACGCCTTGAGAGCCGCGGCGTCTTTCACGCCGCCGATGACCGTCAGGTCGATCGTGTCCTTGTCCTCCGCGCGCGAGGCTAGCGCAGCGTAGAGGATGAGCTTCTCTGCCGGCGTGCCGCTCAAGCAGAAGGGATCGCCCAGCGTCAGCTTGTTTTCGGTCAGCGTGCCGGTCTTATCGGAGCACAGGATATCGACTCCGGCGAGTTCCTCGATCGAGGAAAGCCGGGTCACGATCGCTTGCTTTTTCGAGAGCAGCCGCGCACCGACGGCCATCGTTACCGAGAGCACCGTCGGCATCGCGACGGGAATCGCGGCCACGAGGAGCACTAGGGCGAACTCGAACGTGTCGAGCATCGGGTCGTGCCGGAAGAGTCCGAAGCCGACGATCACCGCGACCAGAACGACCGCGAGCACGATCAGGTAATCGCCGATCCGCAGGACGGCCTTCTGAAAGTGACTGGCCGTTTTCGCCTGCTCGACGAGTGCCGCGGTCTTGCCGAAAAACGTGTTCGTTCCGGTCGCGTAAACGATCGCGTCGGTCTCACCCTGCCGGACGATCGATCCGGAGAAGACCGCTTCGCCCGGTTTGCGCGCCACCGGCAGCGACTCGCCCGTCAACGCGGATTGATCGACCTCGATCGGATCGCCCTCGAGCAAGCGCGCATCGGCCGGCACGATATCGCCGAGCCGCACGCGGACGACATCGCCGGGCACGAGCTCGGCGACCTTCGGGTTGACCCATTTCCCGTCGCGCCGAACGCGGGCATTGACGGCGAGTTGGGATTTCAGGGCGGCGATCGCGTTCCCGGCCTGATGTTCTTCCCAGAATCCGACGATCGCGTTCGTGAACAGCAGCAGCAGAATGACGCCGAAATCCAACCAATGGCGGACGACCGCGGACAGAATGACGGCCGCTTCGATCATCCACGGGATCGGTCCCCAGAAGTAGCCGAGGAACTTCAAGAACGGATTCTCGACCTTCTCCGCGATCTCGTTGGGACCGTATTGCGTCAGACGTTTGGCCGCCTCTGCCGCCGTCAAGCCGTCCTTCGTCGCTCCCAGCTTCGCGAACAGGTCGGGCATGGAAAGCGATTTCAGATAGTCCTCGCCGGAGCCGGTCGCCCGTTCGGGCGCGGCGTGCGGTGTGGAGTGCATCGTGGAGTCGGTTTTATTTGCCATCAGGCATTACCGTGACGACACGGACTCCCGCGCCGTTACGTTCGCATGGCGCGTTCGGCTCGAGGATCTCCGGCGAGCGCTCTCCAAGACCGGCTGTCGTTGACCCCATGTTCGTGATCCTCGCGAGCGGATGCGTTGCGGTGCGTGCAGACTTGCCGCGCTCAACGATTCGCCCGCTTGCTGCCGCCGGACGCCTCGAGAAGGTAGGCTCTTATCGTATGCCTCACAACCGCCGCGGGGTATCGTGAACCGGGGGATGCGCCGGGCGCAGGCACGCGACGCTGCGGCGAGGCCCGCGAGGAGCTACGGCGTTAGTCGATCGCACGCGCCTTTCGCACGGGCGCGCGGCAGCGGGATCGGCCTGGGAAAACAGGCCTGGTCCGGCGTTGTGACCGTTGCCGTAGGCTTTCTCGAGAGCCCAAAGCAATCAAGAGATGCTTGCCCTTAACACCGATCGTCGGTGCACGCGGATGGCATCGCGCGCTCTTGCTCGTCTATGGATCGATGGCGATCACCGGGCAATTGACGTCGAACCCTACCGGGCCAAAAGGCTTTCCTCCGGGTCCGGTGATGAGCTTTGCAGCAACCGCCTTTTGCACGTCTTCAGCGCTCTTGAGCGTTCCATTTCGATGCGCGGCAAGCGCCGCGTCGCTCCAGGCGCCGACGGAGACATCCCAAAGCGGATCGTAAATACCGCCGCTCGGCCCGTTCGCAGGCAGATCTCCCAAGATGTTCCTCGAAGTCTTAAGCGATGCACTGTTCGCGAGGGTCGCGTTCTCGACGAGGTTTCCGTGAAGAGCTGCGAATGCGAGACCCTGTGCTTGGCCGTTGGCGATAACCAGGATTGGCAGCCGCGCGCTTTGGGGGGCGCTCGCGATGGCGGGGGCGTACGTCGCCCGTTCGATCGTCGCGGCTCCTCGATCCGAAGCTTCGGTGCTGATGTAGAACACACGCTTACCGCCGGCGAAACCGTTCGCGAGTAGCAGCGTCACGGTTCCGTGAGCTTTATCGACGGCGAGCACGCGATCGGCGGTGTTCGCGTGGGTGGTCACGTCGAAAGGACCCTCGCCGGTGGCCACGATGGGAGCGTTGTAGACGGTCGCCGCGGCTTTGACAAACGGCGAGTACGCGGCCGGTGCGGTTGCCCCCGGCACGGCCCGCGCGGGGGGAAAGCCGCCAGGGCCGGGTGCGAAAACGCGCCCCTGCGAGAAGTCCGGCGCGGCCGCGAAGTCCCAAACGCCCGCCTTTTCGGTCACCGTCTGTGTCGCGCCGACGGAGGCGAGCGCAGGAGCAAAGACCAGATTCTGCGCCTTCGCTGCAGCGGCGTCCGACACGTCGGTTAGGATGTACCACACGGTTTTCCCCTCGGCCGTTCCGCGATGAAGCGGCAACACGACCGTGTTTCGCACGGTGTCGATCGCACGCGCGCTCCGCAGCAAGAGCGTCGGTTCGGCGGCCGCCGCCGGCATTGCGAGTGAAACGGCAAGGGCGCTTGCCGCGAACAGAAGTCTGGTACGCATTGAGGTCCCCTTAGGTTGAGAGAGTGAGGCTACGCCGTAGCGATCGTCGCGTCCGTGACGTGCAGACGCTGCGAGAGATGGCCGGCAACCCGAAGCGCGTTCGCGATGATGGTAAGCGCCGGGTTGACGGCCGCGCTCGAGACGAAGAAACTCCCGTCGACGACGTAGAGATTATCGAGCTCGTGCGCCTTGCAGTTGATATCCAGAGCCGAGGTCGCGGGATCGCTGCCGAAGCGGATCGTGCCGTTTTGATGCGCGACGCCGGCGATCGGGATCTTCTTGCCGAGATAGAGCGCGTTCGGGAAGAGCTGCGTCTCGCACCCGACGTGCTCGAGCGAGCCCTTCAGCTTGGCAATGAGACGCTTGTGACCTTCGAGATTGTTTTCGGTGTAGCTCAGCCGCAGGGAGCCGTCGCGCTCGATGGTCACGCGGTTCTCCGGGTCGGGCAGATCCTCCGAGGTCAGCCAGAAGTCGAGTGCGTGCGTCGCCAGCAGCTCGAGCGCGGCGCCGGGCGCGAATTTCGCGTCGCCCTTGAACTCCTCGGCCTCCGATTTCCCCAACATTTGAAAATGCCCGAGCGGGAACTCGAAGTCGTCCGCGCGGTGGTAGTAATCGTTGATGCCGAGCGTCTTTTGGAAGACCGTTGGGTTGGCGCGCTTCGAAACGGCGACCAGCGCCGAGTTATTGTGCGCCATGTAGTGACGTCCAACCACGCCCGAGCCGTTGGCGAGGCCGTTCGGATGCCGATCGTTTGCCGAACGAAGGAGGAGTGCCGCGGAGTTGACGGCGCCGCATGCGAGCACGACGATATCCGCCGTGAACGTCTCCTCGAAACCGCCGCGTTCGACGACGACGCCCGCGATCGCGCGGCCGCTCGCGCTCGTCGTCAGACGCCGCACGAAAGCGTTGGTCAGCAGCGTGACGTTCGAATGCGCCAGCGCGGGCCGCACGCAGATCGTATGCGCATCGGCTTTCGCGTCGACGAGGCACGGAAACCCGTCGCACGTGCTGCAACGAACGCACCGGCTCTTCTCGGAGTTTGATTCGTCGAGCATGATCGCGAGCGGCAGCGGAAACGGATGCAGGCCTCGCCGTTCGAAATCATCGGCGAGCTCCGCGATCCGCGGTTCGTGCGAGACGGGTTCGAAGGGATACGGCGTGCTCGCCCACGGCTCGGTGGGATCCGCTCCGCGCCGGCCGTGAACGTGATAGAGTTCTTCAGCACGTGCGTAGTACGGCTCGAAGTCGGCGTAGCCGAGCGGCCAGGCGGGAGAGATGCCTCCATGATGCCGCCGCTCCTTGAAGTCGATTTCGCGAAAGCGAAGCAACGCGGCTCCATAGAACTTCGTGTTGCCGCCCACGAAGTAGTGGATGCCCGGTCGAAACGGCTTGCCGTTGCGGTCAAGCCACCGCTCCTGCGCCGTATACTCCTGCTCCGTGAAGACGGCGCGTGCGTTCCAGTTGTCCTTAGAGCGCTTCAGGAAGTCGCCCCGCTCGAGGACGAGGATCCTTTTACCGGAGGCGGCCAACGCGTGCACGAGCGTGCCGCCTCCGGCACCCGTACCGACGACGATCAAGTCGTAGTTCATGGTGAAGCAACTCCGCTGACCGGTTCATTCGTAAGCAGCGATGCGGTGAGGCTCGGCACCCGACGATCGAGCGGCGATTTGCCTTGGCCGCAGTATTCGGCGCATTGCTGGATTAGCTTGGCGACGAGACCGGTCCAGCCGGTCTGATGGCTTGCACCTAGGCCTGCGCCCGTGTCGCCGTTGAAGTATTCGTGGAACAAGATGTAGCCGGCGAAGTTGGGGTCGGTCTGTAGCGTATCGTTCGATCCGAAGACGGGGCGGCGCCCGGAATCGTCACGCGCAAACGTGGCGATGAGCCGGTGGGATAGGTCGGTAGCGATCTCCCAGAGCGTCGCATAGCTTCCCGAACCGTGCGGCAGCTCGAACCTTAGTTCATCGCCGTAATAGTGGTGAAACTTCTGAAGGGCCTCTACGATGAGGTAGTTGAGTGGAAACCAGACCGGGCCGCGCCAATTTGAGTTGCCGCCGAAGAGGTTGCTGCGTGATTCGGCGGGCTCGTATCCCACCGAATACGGCGTACCGTCGATGGATATCCGGAACGGCTGCGCCGAGTGAATGCGCGAGAGTGCGCGCAGACCGTACGGTCCAAGGAACTCATCCGGGTCGAGCATCCGCTGCAGGATCTCCCCGATCTTATCCGGACCGGCGATCGAAAGGATGCGGCGATCGGCGATTCCTTCCCGCCGCATGCACATCACGTTGCCGCTGAGGTCCGGGCGGTTCTCAATAAACCACTCGACCCGCCGGGCGAAGTTCGGCAGCGTTTTCATCACGGCACCGTCAATGACTTCGACGGCCAGCAAGGGAATGAGGCCGACCATAGAGCGGACGCGCAGCGGGACGGGTTCGCTTCCGGGAAGATGAAGGTAATCGTAATAGAATCCGTCGTCTGGATCCCAAAGCCCACGATCGGCGCCGCCGATCCGGTTCATGGCCGCGCTGATGTAGAGAAAATGCTCGAAGAACTTTGAAGCGATGTCTTCGTAGGCGGGCTTCGTCTTCGCGAGCTCGAGCGCGATGCCCAACATGCTTAGCGAATAGAACGCCATCCAACTCGTGCCGTCGGATTGGTCGAGGTATCCGCCGCTGGGAAGGGGCGCGCTCCGATCGAACACGCCGATATTGTCGAGGCCTAGGAACCCGCCTGCGAAGACATTGTTTCCCCGCGCGTCTTTACGGTTGACCCACCAGGTGAAGTTCAGCAGCAGCTTCTGGAAGACGCGTTCCAGGAACAGCGTATCGCCCGTCCCGCTCATTTTTCGATCGATCTGGTAGACCCGATGCGCTGCCCACGCGTGCACCGGCGGATTGACGTCTCCGAAATCCCATTCGTAGGCCGGCAACTGCCCGTTCGGGTGCATGTACCACTCGCGCGTCAGCAGGAGCAGCTGCTGCTTCGCGAAGTGCGAATCGATCAGCGCGAGCGGGATGCAATGGAACGCCAAGTCCCAGGCCGCGAACCAAGGGTATTCCCAGGCGTCGGGCATGGAGAGGATATCTTCGTTATAGAGATGGACCCATTGATGATTCCGCCCGGAGTTGCGTTCCATAGGCGGTGCGGGCTGCGCTTTGTCGCCCTCGAGCCAGTCGTGAACGGAGTAGTGGTAGTATTGCTTGCTCCATAGCATTCCCGCGAACGCCTGGCGCTGAACGTTACGAAGATCGTCATCGATCGGGAAGCTCAGGATGTCGTTGTAGAAGTCGTCGGCTTCCTCGCGCCTCCGCGCGACGATCTCATCGAAGCCGTGAAAGGGTGCTGACTCCCCCGCGTCCTCGGTGAGCCGCACGCGAACGATCTTCGATTCCCCGGGTTCGAGTTCGAGGAGGTAATGAGCCGCCGCCTTCGTTCCGGTACGATCCGGATTCACCGCGAGCGCGTCGCCGCGCACGATATACGAATCGATGCCGTCTTTCACATGTAACGACGCGTTGGGACTGCGGAACAATCTCTCGTCGTTGGTCTCGTTTTCGGTGAACAGGAGCTCGGCGGGCTTTTCGCAGTGGTAGTACCGAGCGCCGAGTGCCCGGTGATCCGCGGAGATGGTACCGTCCGAAGCATCGCGTGCGGAAATCAGGCTCAGCCGCGGTTTCGGAGCTCCGGTGCTCCACGACCAGGTATTCCGGAACCAGAGCGTCGGCAACACGTGGACCGCGGCGCGCTCCGCGCCGCGGTTCGTGACCTCGATGCGGCACAAAATGTCTTCGGGATCGGCCTTTGCGTACTCGATGACGACGTCGAAGTAGCCGTGCTCGAAGATGCCGGTGTCGAGCAGTTCGTACTCGGGATCCTCCTTCGAGCGCCGCTTGTTCTCATCGACCAGGGCGGCGTACGGAAACTCCGCCTGCGGATACTTGTAGAGCATCTTCATGTAGGCGTGCGACGGGAGGTTGTCAAGGTAGTAGTAGCACTCCTTGACGTCCTCGCCGTGGTTGCCTTCGGGGCCGGCCAAGCCGAAGAGGCGCTCTTTGAGAATCGGATCCCTGCCGTTCCAGAGCGCCACGGCAAGGCAGAGGCGCTGATGATTGTCGCTGAGGCCGCCGATGCCGTCCTCTCCCCAGCGGTATGCGCGCGAACGCGCATGATCGTGAGGCAGATAGTGCCAGGCATCCCCGCCGGCGCTGTAGTCCTCGCGCACCGTGCCCCACTGGCGCTCGCTCAAGTATGGTCCCCAGCGGTACCAACGCGCGGCGCGGGAACGTTCGGCGGCCAGCCGTTGCGCCTCAGCAGTCATGGCAGCGGTGCGACTTCGCAAAGGACTTTGATTGCGTGCTTGCTGTGACAAAGCAAATCGAGGAGCTCTTCATGTTTTTCCAAGCCCTTGACGCGATGGGTTATGAGGGATTCGCACCACCCGGGCCAGCGAGCTTCGGCCGTCGCCAGGTCCTTCACGCCGATCTCAAAGTACTCGCGATTGGCGTTGACGGTGCCCACCATCACCTTGTTGCCGAGGACGAAGTTGAGGTTGATGCGGTCGGCGCAGATTTCGTACGTCCGCGACCCTCCCGTCACCGACGAGAGGATCAAGACGCCGTTTTTCCCTAGCCGCTCCATTGCGTCGAAGACGAGCGGCGCGAAACCCGTCGCTTCAAAGATGATGTCGAGCGGCGGTAATTCCGCCGCGATCTTCGAGAACGGCCTCTCCTTCGTCGCGTGGTAATGCGCACCGAGCTCTTCCACTCGGCGCGCGTTCAGATTCGGGGCCGCTTCGAGCGCGAACGTGTGAACTTCAAGCCCACGCAGACGGAGCGCCATGGTCGCGAGCAACCCGATCGTCCCGGCGCCCAAGACGGCGGCGCAGCGCGGCTGCCAGACGCGCAGCCGGCGCTGGATCTCATAGGCTTGCGCGATGCCCTTCTCAATGACGCTCGTCGGCTCGAGCAGCACGCCGATCTCTTTGAGCCTTCCGGGAACGCGGACCAGAAACTCTTCGTCTTCGACGTAATATTCCGCCAGAAAGCCGTGGCGCAAGTTGATGCCGCGCTCGAAGTAGACGTCGTCGGTCGTCATGTCGGACGTGCCGATCGCGTCATAGCGGCTCGTTCCGGGGCGCCGGACGGTTGCGACGACGAAGTCTCCGGCGGCTAAGTCCGTGACATTGGGGCCGACGGTTTCGACCACGCCGAAGCTCTCGTGACCGGAGATCAGGAAGTCTTCACCCGGCGGCGGCGACCCGTATTCGCCCTGAAGGATCTCCTTGTCGGTTCCATCGACGCCGACGCGCAAGACGCGAACGAGCACTCCGCGTCCGCTCTCGATCTGCGAGACATCGGGCTTGGCAACGTCGACGACGCGGATGCCCGATCCGTTTGACCTGTAGACGGCTAGAGCTTTCACCGAAACCGACCCTTCAGAACGCTGCTCGTAACTCGATCAGGAGCGTAGCACGACGCAGCCGTTTTCTTGGTGAGCGCCCTTACGAAATAGCACGCTCCACCCGAACCCGCGCGCGGGGTAGCGCCCGTCAGCGCGGCATGTAACGGCCCTTACGGCCGCTCAGAAAGCGTAACGCTAAGGTAAGAGGACGTGAGGGGAACGCGGAACGATGAGTTGGGGTCGGAGGCTCACTGCGGCAGCGGGGCGAGGTCTCGCAGGACGATCTTGCGTTTTGCAACCCGGATGCGCCCTTCGTTCTCCAAACGCTTCAGTTGCAGAGACACCGTCTCGCGCGTGCTGCCGATGAGGGAGGCGATCTCGGAGTGCGTCAGATCCACGTCGATGAGCGTCCCGTCACCGGACGGCGTGCCATGCTCGGATGCGAGACGCTCCAGCAGACGCGTAAGCCGCTCGGGAACTTTGAGATATGCTAGATCCTCGGCGACCGAAAGTGCCTGGTCCCGTTGTTCGCCAAGGTACCGAGCGATGTTGACGGCGAGCGCGGCATGCCGGGTCATGAGCTCGAAGAGATCTTTGCCGTTTGCCGAGCAGAGGATGGAGTCTTCGATGCATACCGCGAACGTCGTGCGGACGACCTCGTGAAAGGCGACTTCTTCGCCGAACAGATCGCCCGGGCCAAGGATCGCGATCGTAAGGTCGCAGCCGTCCTCAGTCCCTCTTGCGATTCGCACGCGACCGCTCTTAACGAGGTACACGAGCCGGCCGGGATCGCCTTGCTCGAAAATTGGCTGGCGGCGATGAAAGACGACCTGCGTGAAATAATGCTCGCACTCGCGCACCACGTCGTCGGTTGCCGCGCTGAACAAGCGCGATTTCTTCAGGTACCAGACCTTATTCTCAGCAGGATTCGGATCGTGCGCGTTCATAGCTCAGAACCTCTCATGCTCGGTGATGCTCGATGATCGGCTTGGGATTCGCGCTGCGTGGCACGCTGACCGCCTCGCTGCCGCTGGAGCGCGAGGCCTTCATCGAGCTGCTGCGAGAGCGCTGGGCGGAACAGGGCGAGCCGTTCCGGGCCGGCGATGCGACGGAGGCGGCAAACGAGCTGTTCCCGGCCGGCACCGGCGAGATCGTGAAGCCCGCCCGGCTGGCAGACAGGGCCGCCGGCCTCCTCGGCAGGTCGATGCAGGGATCTTTCCTCGTCATTCGCTTCCGCCAAATCGCCGACGGTATTGCCGCGCGTTCTATCGCAGCGTCGGCTGAAACCCGGCAGCTCTTAGACCGAATCGATTCGCTTGGCATTCCCACGGCGGTCCTTTGCAACGGCTGGTCCCGCATCGCGCAGCGCGAGGCCGCGTGTGCCGGCTTTACGGGGCGCGTGCTGATTTCCGAGGACATCGGGGTAGAAAAGCCGGCGCGAGCAGCCTTCGATGCGCTCGCGAACGCTCTGGGACTACCGGCGGACCGCATTTGGTACGTCGGCGACGACCCGATTCGCGACATCCACGGCGCAGCCGCCGCGGGGATGACGGCTGTCTGGCTGAATGCCGCGAACGCGCCTTACCCCTCCGGCCTCGAGCCGCCCGCTAGGACGATCGCACGGCTCGCCGATCTGCTCCCCCCAGTGTGCGAAGAATATACGCGCTCGCTGCTCTCGTTGCGGCACGTCATGCGCACGGCGCTAGAGTGGCGCGAAGGGCACTACGTTCCGCCGGTCGAGCGCCAGTAAGGTCGCCGGCGCAATGCACGATCTGACGAACCAGTGGCCCGCGCTCGACGCCTCCTCCTTGGCCCCGACAAAGAGAAGTTTACATCTGTACGCGCAGATGCTCGGCAAGCTTCGCCTGGCGCTCTCACCACACCAACCGAACTTCTTGTTTACCGCGCTTGCGTTGACGCCGCGCGGTTTTAGCACCGGTTTGATACCCTACGACGGCGGAGCGATTCAGGTGTCGGTTGACGTCTTATCAGCGGAAATGACGCTCGAATCCAGCGACGGCGCACGCAGAAGTATTGCGCTGAGCGAGCCGCGTACCGTCGCGCACGTCTTCTCAGAACTTCGCGGCGCCCTCGCCGCCGCGGGCGTTGTAGCATCGTTGTCTCCAATACCGCAAGAAATTGCCGACCGGACGCCGCTCGACGAAGACCGGCGCCCGGCGGCGTTCGATCCGCTCGAAGCGCGACGCTGGCATGGAGCCCTCATATCGATCAGCGGGGCGATGGATCGTTGGCGCTCTCACTTTGCCGGCCGCATGGGTTTGTATCTGTGGTGGGGAGCGCTCGATTTCTCGCTGCTGCTCTTTAGCGGAGAGCACGTCGAAGCGCCTCGCGATCGCGGCTATCTTCCCAGGTACGAACTCGACACGGAGATGATGAACGTCGGCTTCTATCTTGGAGACGATGCGAGTCCGCCGATTTTCTACGGCTACATCTTTCCGCAGCCTGCAGGGTGCGAATCGCTGCCGATCTTGCCGGCGGCCGCAACGTGGTCGAACCAGGCGAACGAATGGATCCTTCCCTATGAGGCCGTTCGAAGCTCGACGAACCCCGACGGTATGTTAGCGTCGTTCCTGGACAGCATCTACAGCGCTTGCAATTATGCGGCCGGTTGGGAACGCGAGCGCTTTCGTTACCTCCCTCCGCCGCTGCGTCGCGCAAAGTAATCGACGCCGAGGACGTCGACGAAAACGAAGAAGAGACGTCGTCGCCGGCATCGCAACCCGGCGCTTGCGGCTGACACCATGCACCCCGAGGTAAACGCCGATGCCCGAAGAGATCGTCCCACTTATCAGCTCCAGCGTGCCGGGCCCGCTCGGCATCCGGCACTTACCGCGCTTGTGGCTCAAGATCTTGCTTTACGCCTCCGGCCGGCTGCCGGAGGGCTACCGGCACGGCGCCGGCGGCTTCGACGAGCTGCTCACCGGCAGCCTGGGCATCGATAACGCGGCCTTCGTTGCCTATGTCGAGAACGAGAAGCCCAGCTATCCGCAGCTCGAAGCATGGGTGAAGGAACACGCGCGCAACCTCGCGCCGGAGTCCGTCGCGGCGTTCAACCACAAGATCCTCACGCGCGATATGAACGCCGAGATGGCAGGCGAGCGGCGCGAGCGCTTCGGCATCGCCGACCCCACGTTCGCACACGCGGTCAGCTTGAACGATCTCGACGACTGGGATCAGGCGCACCGCCGGCTCGCGAACCCAGCGGCCCCGTCTGCGGCGGGCTGAGAGACCGAAAAACTGGGGGCCGGCAGCTGCTACTCCGTTTCCCGGTCGACGAGCACTATCGGCGCGCGAGAGATTGCCAAGACCGGTTGCGAATTCGCGATTGTCGCGGACGTGCAGACCAAGGAATCGAGGATATTCCGACCGTCCGGCGTCCAAATCAGTCTTGACGCGATTGCGATACCCGAAATGCCGTGATTCCGCGTCCCCGTTCCATTCCGATCCCGTCATCTACAGGCCCGGTAAGGCCGGGACCTTAACGCGGAGCAACGATGCGTGCGATTAGGACGCAGTCCCAACGATTCGCCGGATGACGCAAACGCACGGCAAGTCGGCGTCGCCGAAGCGATCTTCCGATCGCGTTCCCGCATTGATTTGAACGTGCAGTCGCGCGTGTCGGAGGCGAGCTTTGCCCCGTGATAGTGCCCGGGAATATCCCCTTCTCAGGCGCGCAAGGATCTGCGAGTTTGGCATAAACCTAGATGCCTTTTCAGCCCCTCCATCCCGTGAATGCGGGTTAGAATGAACCGAGCCGAATTCCAATGGCAGCTGAACATCGTCGCCTTTATCGTAGCAACGATGGGAGTTCTCAACACCGCTGCATTTGCCGATTCCTCGCTTTCGTCACTGACGTTGCGTGCCGGCTTGGACAAGGCGACGTATTCGAACGGCTCCGATCCCATCGTGACATTGAGGGTCGTCAATAACGGGCCTGCTGTCACAGTTGATTGGACACACATGCTCATCATGGACTTTTCAGTTCAAATCGTTGATCTACACGGAAATATGCAGTCATTTGACGACGCTGCGATCCCTGCAGCGTTCTCGACTCGCTCCCGGATGATCGAGCAAGGGGAGCGTTTAGTTAGGCAGAGTGGACTTTCGACGTGGGGTTACCATCTCAGGCCAGGAAGCTATAAGCTTTCGGTCAGTTTTCCTATCGATAATGGGGTCCGCCTCGTGCACTCGACTACCGTTCAATGTGCTATCGACGGGTAAGCAGATCGGCCGACTCTATCGGGCGGCCGGCCTCCAGTTCCGCAAGCGGGCGCGTGGCAAGCTCATGACGACCGCGATGCGAATCAGCAAGAATCTGTTGAATTGAGTTGAATGGGAATCGCACTCAGGCGATTGCGCGAGCCATCGGAACGTGTGGCATTAGCGTGCCTCGCCTGCGATCGGAGACGGCATGGTCACGCGTGAGACATTGACGCCGACGCTCGAGCGGCTTGGACTCGTGCGACATGCGCGCGCGATCGAAGCGGCCGTGCGTCCCACGCTGCACATCGTGAGGACGCGCAAACCCGACGTCGAGATCCCTCTCGGCGCCTCAAAGATCGGCGGCGCTCCGGACCTGAACGAAGGCATCGCTTGGCCCGTGCGAACCGTGCAGGAATCGCGCTCCTGGTTTCAGCGCGTACCGGCCTACGATCAACCGCTCGACTTTATCGCGCAGTTCGATCTCGCCAGCCTGCAGCAATACGAAGTGGGAGCAGTGCTGCCGCCGACGGGGCTGCTGTCGTTCTTTTTTGATCCTCACGTAGTCGACGTGGGGCGCGTTCTCTTTCAGGAAGCGGCCTCGGGATTAGCGAGAAGGCCCGTGCCCCCGGACCCGAGGAAAGAGGAGCCGCGTCTCCTTCATCCGTCCTCTCTCGCGTTTATCGAGTACTTGGGTCTGCGCGATCAGGAGTCCCTGCAGTCCGCCGAGGAACTCGCAGAGTGGGACGACGCCGAGCGCCCGGACTTTGCGGCCGACCGCCGCGACGACGCGGCGCTGCTCGAGCTCTATGCGTTGCCGTTCGGAGAACCGTTCGATCGATTGTTCGGCTATGCATTCGAGATCCAAGGTCCGATGGATTTGGGGTTCGTGCTCCAGGCAAACGGCGTGGCTCCGAAAAACGCCAAAGAATGGGCTGAGGCTGAACGCGCTTACGCGGAGGCCGCGAAAGAGTGGGTATTGCTCTTCCAAATCGACGGGGAGGAAGCGCACTGGGGCGACGGCGGCATCATTTACTTCTGGATCAGGCGGAAAAGCCTCTCGCGGCGGTGCTTCGATGAGGTGCGCTTCGCGATCCAGATGTATTGATGTCCGTTGAAGAAATAGCTGCCGGTGCCTTCGGATTCGCGGCGAGCCAGCGACCGGCGGAGGAGATGATCGCCACGCACTGCCCCGCCGCAACTCACCGACTCCATCGCGGCCCTAGCTGCGCCGGTGTCTCCTTGCTAGATGAAACTATGAAAGACTGAATCCATAATGGAAGACACCAAATCCGAATTGCGTGCCATTTATAGCAGACACCGAAAGAATCCGAAGCTGCCTTACGATGAGGAGACGTTTCTTAACTTTCTAAGGCAGCAACCCCGGCCGGGCAACATTGTGGAGAGTCAGCGTGAGCTTTGGCGCCGGATTGCGTTTTACGATGATATCGACATCACATTCGGCATTTGCCTGGACAGGGGCGACTATGACAAACGATGGTCGTTGGAAGCGCTCGCAACGCATATCGACAAGAAGCGCGGAGATGCCCCGGGACAGATCGAGCTCGTTAATCAGCGTATAGAAGAACAGGGGCCAATCATACGTGAGGAGCTTACCATAATGACGATTCTCGGATGCATGATCGCCGTTTACCCAACAATGTTCCTCGTGGGATTGACGCACAACCCGCAGTGTTTCTGGTTGATTCCTGCCGCGGTGGTCGCGCTTGGAGGCTGGCGGATCATTGTAACAAGACGGCAGCTGCGTATCTACGAGCAGAGCCGGGATGCGATGTTTGCGCGCCAAAGGATCTCATCAGTTCAGGATCCGAAGAGTGGCGTCTAGCGACGCTCGTAACCGGGCGCATAAGTCGTTCCCAGCGTGGAATGATGGCGTCTTCAAGTGCCCAAGCAGCCCTCGATCGTATGCATATTCCTTAAAGACTCAGTCTCACAGCCTCCGGTACTTGACCGCAAGAGTCTCAACCGCAATTGTGCGAGTCGCATCGGCCGCTGTGCACTGACCGCCGCACCGAGCGCGGCCTAGTCTCACGCTCTTTTGGAATTCACGGTGAAAGCGCGCTCGGACGGCTCCCAGGTCATCCCGGACGGCCAGAGGGGCCTCCTAGCGCCTGCGCCGGCGGCCGATTCGGCGCCCGCGGCGGCCGCCGCGCTCTCGGAGGCGCTCGCCGAGTTCGCACGGGCCGTCGACGCCGACCTTGCGACCCGGGACCTCGCGCCGGCCACGGTAACGATCGTGAGAACCCATCGCTCCGACTCAGTCGTGATGCGGTGGGCTCCGGTTGCTGCGAGATCGGAGAGTCCTGGCCGTCGGCACGTTGATTGCCGACTACTACTGGAGTTGCCTTATTGGGCTGCGAGTTGCCGGCAGAACGCGTTTAGTTCCGTCGTCGATTCTCGTGTTCGTGACATTGGGATAGCACTCCGGATCCTCGCCGGTTATTCGGAGGCTAGCCAACCGCAGCGTGATGGCGACCCTAAGTGCTTACAAGCCGCGCAAACGCGGGTCTCACGGAGAACCTTCTAAAATGCCGTCACCACAATTCGTACGCCGCGCTCTCGCTATCGCCGTCGCAACGCTCGCGCTCGCTGCCTGCGGTGGCGGCGGAGGCGGATCCTCGTCGATCCCAACGGGCGGCCCAACGGCCACGCCGACGCTCGCTCCCGCGACGCCGACCCCAACGCCATCGCCGACCGCGGCGCCCGCAAAGCACGCCGTGACCGGCACGCTGACCGACTACGTCGCCAAGACGGCGATCGCCGGCGCGACGGTGACGCTTGGTGCTCTGCCCTCGGGAGCCTGCCAGGGATGGGCTGGCTGCGGTTCGCCTGCAGCACCGACCGTTACTACGACCACCGCAACCGATGGGACGTTCTCATTCGGCGCTGTCGCGAACGGAACGTACTTCCTCACGATCGCGCTCGACGCTGCGCCCACAACGAATCAGACCTACACGATCCTGCATCGCAGCATCACCGTGAATGGCGCGACGCTCGCGCTCGGGAGCGTGAATATCTCGCAACTCTCGAGCGACGAGTCGGCGTGGCTCAAGCAGCTCAACATCGACCGCGCCGCCGTTTCGTATCCCGCAACTGGGCCGGTCGTGATCGACGAATACGATCAAGAGGCGGCACGAGCTGAAGCCGCTGCGGTAGCCGCCAATACCTATCCCTACACGGATGCTACCGAGCTGGTTTTCATGGGTCAAGCGGCTGCGCAGCCTGGTTCCTTTGGGGCCGGCGGCGGAGTTGCTGACGGCAATGTCGGTCCCGGCCAATGGAATCAAGCCGAATCAGCCTTCTTCGCGGAAAAGGCAAACTGCCCAAATGGTGATTGGCGCTCCTGCGTGTTTGCATCCATCACGGGTCACTACATCTACCTCTCGCAAGACTCAGCCGTTTGGGTCGGCATTGGGGAAAGCGCTTCGGCGGCCGTAGCGGGCTCTGGTTTTCCTGGTCTCTACGCATATTCCGGGATCATCACGCAACAGGGATCCTCGGCGCGCACTGCATCGACCGTAAGGCGACTGGCGCCGCTCGTCCGGTAACGCGACGCACATCATCGAACGCGAAGGGGGCCAGGCGGCAGCGCCTGGCCCCTTCGCTATGTAGCTCTCGCCATCGACTCGAACGCTGTTTGCGTGACGCGCCCTGATTCGGCTGGATGCGCGATTGCTATCGATTCACGCCCTGCTGCGCCGGCGGCTGGCCGCGATCGCGCTCCACCATGCTACCGCCGGGCTCGAGACGCCCACGGAGCACCCGCTCGTCCGAGAGATGCTGCGGCGCTACGCGCGCAGCCGCGGGACCGCCGTGAAGAAGAAGGACGCGCTCCACCTGCGGCAGAGCAATATTGCGCAAATAGTCACTTGACGGAATAGTCTTCGAATGTCATAATGGCGTATGGCCTGGGAGGTGGAAGGGACGGCGGAATTCGAGGAGTGGTATGCTTTGCTCGATGCGAGCGATCAGGAAGCTCTCAACGAGTCCATCGATCGCCTGATTGAAATCGGTCCGGCGCTGGGTCGTCCGTATGTCGATGCGGTTCGTCAATCCGCATTCTCCAACATGAAAGAGCTGCGAACCCAATCAAAGGGCGATCCGTTGCGAACATTCTTCGCCTTCGATCCGCGTCGCTCGGCGATTCTCCTAATCGGCGGGGACAAGACCGGAGACGAGCGTTTCTACGAGCGCATGGTCCCGCAAGCCGATCGTCTTTACGCGACCTATCTTGAAGAGTTGAAGTCCGAGGGTCTGATCTGATGCCAAACACAAAGAAGTGGAACGATATCCGAGCGAATCGCTCGAAGCCTGGCGTGCTGGAAAGGGTCGAGGCTAATCGCGCGAAGCGCGCGGCACTGCTCGGCGAGATTCGGCGTGCGCGCCAGATGACGCAAGAGACGTTGGCAGAAACCCTTGGCATGTCGCAATCTGAGGTCTCAAAGGTCGAGCGCCGTACAGACGTCTATGTCAGCACGCTGCGGCGCTATATCGAAGCAATGGGTGGCGAACTTGAGATTGTCGCACGCTTCCCAAACGGCAACGTCGAGATCATTCAGATTGCTCCGGAGATCAGCGAGCGCGAACTCGCGATCACCTCGTCCTCACGCTAGACGTTGCCCGTCCCATGATGGAGCCTTTCGTCGCAGCAGGGGCGCTTTGCGAGCCCTCGGAAACTCGTGCTGCGTAAGGAGGTTCGCATGGGTCAACTGACCGCGCCAGGCGGCATCGACGTTCGTACGATCCTAGCTGAAGGCGTCGCCGATCTTGATCTGGCAACTGCGGCGCTCGCGCTCTTGAATGCGCCGGCCGTTTCGACCGAGGAACTCGTGGCGGCAGCCAGACGCGTTACGTCCGCCAGATCGCCGCAGCTCTCGGTCTCGGCGCCGCTCTATCTGAACAACTACTGCGACTCCCTGTGCAAGATGTGCGGCATGCGCCGCAGCAATGCGGCGCTCGTGCGACGCTTCTCCGGCAAGAAGACGATCGAAGAGCAACTGCACGTCCTCTACGATGAAGGCTTCCGGGCGGTCATTTTCCTCACCGGCGAGTATTTGGATGCGCACGCCAGGCTCGCGAACGCGTTCCTGGTGGGTTGGGCGTTACGCACCGCGCTTGAGATGGGATTCGAGCACGTTCACTTCAACATCGGAAGTCTCGTCGAACCGGAGATCGCGATCCTGAGCGACTGGGTGAGTCCCGGCGACCCGGTGACGATGGCGTTGTTTCAGGAGACCTTCATCCCTGAGACCTACGCGCGATTCATGGGAGCCGACGCCGGAGCGTCGCCCAAGGCTGATTTCGAGCGGCGCATCCGGAGCTTCGACCGCTGGCTCGACGCTGGCTACAGGCACATCAACACCGGCGTGTTGCTCGGGCTGCACCATGACCTCGGGGAAGAGCTGTCCCACCTGTTGCGCTACGTCGCGCGACTCGTACGCCGCGGCGCCGTCGCCGGCATCTCGCTGCCGCGGCTTCGGCCCGCGCGAGGCTTCCGCAACGCCTCCGGCATCGACGACCATACGTACCTTCGCGTGCTGGCGATCGTCGCGCTGGTTTGTCCCGACCAACGGCTCGCGCTGACGACGCGCGAGGACGAAGCCTTTCAGGCTCGAGCGATGGACGTGTGCGGCATCTTCAGTCCGGGCAGTTGCGACGTGGCTCCGTATCGCCGCGGCGGCGAGCCGGCGAACGACGAAGCGTCGTCCCAGTTTCTGATTCCCGACCATCGCAATCCGGGCCAGATCCTCGCGGAACTCGCGAACCAGGGACGAACGCTCGGCGAGTTTGCGCCTGCGAGCGCGACGTCCCCCCGGTGGTCGCGATTGACGGCGTGCGGCTGTTCGAGTGTCGGATCTACCTATTCGAGCGCAGCCGTCTAGCAGAGCTGCTCGTCCCCGAACTGCCCGACACCTGGCGCTCGTGGGTTCACGAACAACTGCAAGGCTAATTCAGTTGGCGCGCCCGCGCGCCGCACGCGCGGTTTGCGCATCATCGGCAACTCGTGCCGCGCGAGGAGGTTCGAATGGGGCAACTGACCGCGCCCGGCGGCGCCTCGCTGAATCGCGACGATGACGGCATCAACCTTCGCGCCGGAGAGCCGTGCAAGGTAACGAAGCGCGCCTGCAGTGCAGGCGATCTCCGCTGTCGTCGGCAACACCGTTTCCATCGATGGGATCACCCTATAGCTGACGGCGATTCGATACCGGCAAAGGTGTCCGAGGAGAGACGAGCCGAACGAACGTGGTAAAGGTTAGAGCGATGTCCGACGAACCCGGCGCGCAGAAGGTCATTTCCCTGTCACAGTTCACGCGCGAAGAAAGCGTCGCGCTGACCGACGCGATGTTAGCGTTCGCGCACAGCCCGCAGTGTGCCGGGCCGATGCGCGCGGCGAAGGCGGAAATCTTCGGCGACCTCGAGCGGCGCGGCGATCTCGCCTCGGTGGTGGAGAGCGAATCCTGCCGGAGCAATTTCCACACCTGGTTCCTGTTCGACCGGCACGTCACCGAGGACGGTCACACGGTCGCCGACGTGTTTGCGGACGGCGGCCCGCTGCGACTCTCCCGCGGACAGCAAGTCTACCTAGCGCGAATGCGCGCAAGTCATCTGCATCCCTACCGGGTTCGCGCGGTTCGCCGCGACGTGGGATTGGAGTTGCAGAGCCTCTGGAGCGGACAGGTCACGCCGGTGCGCGAGCGGGCCGCGACGTACTACGCAACTGCCGGGAGCACGCTCTTCGCCCGCGTCATCGCCGGGCCGCGAGGCGAGCCGGAGATCCACGGCATCCTCTCCTTCCCGCCGGCTGAGATGAGCACACTGCTGCGTGCGCTGCGATCGCTGTTCGCGATCCGTGAGAAGGAGCATCGAGAACCGGCCGAAGGCGCGTTCTTCAAGGACGTCACGCCTTGGATTCTGCAAAGCTGGTTGAGCACGTTCGGACCGCCGCGTGCTCCGCGCCGGACGGGAGCGGCGACGAAGACGCAGGCGGTGAAGCGCGTCTTGCAACTCGAGATCGTCTTGGAACGGGTAAGGCCGCGAGTGTGGCGCCGATTGCTCGTCCCCGAGACGATGACGCTCACGTCCTTGAGCGCGAGCTTGGAGCGGGTCATGGGCTGGGAGAGCTATCACCTCCACCGTTTCGAGATCGACGGCATCGAATACGGCGTGCCCGATAGCGAATTTCCGAATGATATGCGCGACGAGAACGGTCGCCGCATCGGGGACTTCGGTCTCCGCAAGGGTTCGAAATTCTTCTACGACTACGATTTCGGCGACGGCTGGCGCCATCGCGTGCGGGTGGAAGCGATTCTCGACGCGCAGGCGGACGTCAGGTACCCCCTCTGTGTCGACGGCGCGAACGCCTGTCCGCCGGAGGACGTCGGCGGCGTGGGCGGCTACGCGGATTTCCTACGCGTCCTTCGCAATCCTAGGCACGAGGACTACGAGCACTTTCGAACCTGGTCGCGGCGCGGACGGCGCGACTTCGATCCCCATCGTTTCGAGGTCGAAAAGGCCAACGAGGTTCTGCGCGCCCGCGTGCTGGTTCGCAGTTCATCCTGAGGCTCGTTGGACTGGACGGAAGTGACTCGAGGATCTACGGCTGGTCGGCAACGACGGCCGATGCGTTCTGACCGCCGAATCCGAATGCGTTGACTTGTACGGCGTGCAGTTCCATTGCGCGCGGCTCCCCGATGACGAGATCGAAGCGGGCGGCCGGGTCGAGTTCCGTCGTTCCTAGCGTTGCGACGAGGCTCCGTTCCGCCATCCCGCGGAGCGCGATGACGAGCGCGGTGACGCCGCTCGCCGCCATCGAGTGTCCGACGTGCCCCTTGAGCGAGGTCACCGGGATCGGGGCGCGGCGCTCGGAGTAGACGGCGTCGATCGCGCAGATCTCGGCTGCGTCGCCGGCGCGCGTCGAGGTCCCGTGCGCGAACACGGCGTCGATCGCATCAGCGCCGAGCTCGGCTTCAGCGAGCGCGAGGCGCATCGCGCGCGATTCCCAGCGGCCCGTCGGATCGGGCGAACTCAGGTGATAGCCGTCGGCAAGCGAGCCGTAGCCGCGCACGTACCCGAGGATGCGCGCGCCGCGCCGGCGCGCCGCCGCGCCGCGTTCGAGCACGATCACGCCGCAGCCGTCGCCCATCACGAAGCCGGTTCGCGCGCGATCGAAAGGACGCGAGGCGAGTCGCGCCTCGTTTGCCGTCGCGAGCGCCCCGGCGTGCTGCAGGCTCCACGCGACGACCGACGCGAGCGGCGTCTCGGTCCCGCCGGCGAGCGCGACGTCGGCGTCGCCGCGCTCGATCAGCCGCGCGGCGTGGCCGATCGCGTCGAGCGACGAGGCGCAGGCCGTCGAGATGGTCAACTGCGGGCCGTGCAAGCCCCAGCGGAGTGCGAGCGCCGCGGCCGCCATGTTCGGGATCACGCACGTGATCAGCCGCGGCGAGACGCGTGCCGGCCCACCCCCGTCGAGCAGAGCGCGCGCGTCGGTGATGGACGGGACGCCGCCCATCGTCGAGCCGAGGACGATGGCGGTCCGCTCCGGGTCGGGCGTGAGCGCGGCGCCGCCGAGCGCTTCGCCCGCTGCGAGCAGCGCGTACTGCACGAAGCGATCGGTTCGCTTCGCCGTCGCCGGATCGAGCCGCCCTGCGAGGTACGCGTCGGGGATCTCGGCCCACCAGCCGTCCCAGCGGGTCGAGGCCGGCGCGCGGACGACGCCGAGGCGCCCCGCGCAGAAGGCCTCCCATGAGGAGGCAACGTTGCCGCCGATCGGCGTGACCAGGCCGGCGCCGGTGATCGCGAGATCGCGCACCTAGGAGACGGGCTCGACGCATTGGCGGAGCGCACCATAGCGCCGCACGTTCCGACGGAGCCCGCCGTAGTACGTTAGCGTATCAACCACGCGGCGCTCTTCGCCGACGGAAGGCGCCGTCCCGCGGGCAGGCTTCGAAGATTAATGAAGACGTTTCTTCGGGGTAGTCATCGTCGCGCTGCCGGTGTCGCGCGCGAACGAAGAGCCGGTGTCGTCTCGTTGGGCGGCGTCAACGGAGCGCCGATCGTTCCGGAGACAAGCGCATTCGCGTTCCACTCGGCAATGCCCCCGAACAGCCGCACGAACGAGGTCTGCGGCGAGGAGACGGTCACTGCATACGTCGCCGGATCCATCGTGAACGAGACGATTGCCGGATCGATCGTCTCGGCAGCGCCGGTCGAAACGCCGAAGCCTCCGAAGGGCGAGAACGTGTCGAACGGAGCGTGGACGTTCTCGCCGCAAACGCCCTCGGGGTTCGACGCCGGCGGAGTCCCGGTACACGATGCGACGTCGTTCGGGTTGAACTGCACGGCCGGGCAGAACACATTGCCGGCATCGCCTTCGGGGCCGGCGGTTCCGTTGTTGCACGGCGACGGTTGACCGCTCTGCGCCCCGAAGAAAAACGTATCCTGCGCGGGCGGCAGCGGTCCGGGCGACATCGCGTCCGTCGCGTTGAGCGTGAACGTCGCGCTCGCCGCAGGCGGAGGAGGCGTCGAACCCGTGAAATGGCCGCTTAACGCCGTGACCGTGGCCGTCGAGTTTCCTTGGACTTGTGGAAAGTACAGGTTTTGCGGGACGGGGGACGCGTCGATCGACGGCACCGTCGGATGAACGTCGGAGCGGAATGTTATATTGAAAGCGGTCGTGTAACTCGCGGTGCCGTGGCCCTGGTACCCGCCGAGAATCGTAAACGTATCGTTCTCGACGTAACTGAGGGAGCCGCTCCACTGCGTGAGGGGTACTTGATTGCTCGTCAACCCGTCCGCGCCGACGACCTGCACGAGTCCGCTGGAGCCGTTGCCGGAGGCCGGCAGCGAAACCGTGACGCGCGAGTTCGTCCACGATATCGGCTCGAGCGTGTACGTGCCGCTGAGATCGGTGATCGTGACGGTTCCGGCCGTCAACGGGAATCGTCCGTAGATGGCGAGCGTGCCGCCCGCGGTCGTCTCGCTCGTCATCGCCATCGTCGAGATGGACGGAAAGGCGTATTCGACCGGCGGATTCGCGACGGTCTCCCCGCCGAGGTCGGTGACGACCAACTGCGATTGCGCGTAGGGCGTGTTCGATTGAGCGTACGTTTGAGATCCACCGCCCGCGCCGGTCCCGAGCGGTCCCGAGCGGAGTTCACTCGCGAGTGCCGTTTCCACGTCATCGAGGGGAAACGGGCGCTGCGGCGGCGTTTGCTGGGTCGCATAGCGCTTCAAACCCGTCGATCCGGATGTCGCCTCCCCAATGAGCCGATCGTACAGGAACGTGTCTGTTTGATCCGCGTCGACGCTGGCGACGCTTTTCGTCCAACCGAGATACCGTCCCACGCCTGCCGCTCCGAGCGTTGAGGTAACGGCGGCGCTGATCCTCGGACTCTGGCCCCAGCACGACTCGTTGTCAACGATCGCGCCCGGGTTAAACTGGGCGTGATATGCAACGAAGGCCGCCGTGAAAGCCCATGTCCCCGCGCACGACCCCGAGTCGGAGAGCGACTTCGAATAGAAGATCCGGCCGGCTGCATCGTCCGCCGCGTACTCTGCTTTCGTCGCTTCCGTGATGCACGTTGTGGAATCCATCACATACGTCGGGGAGACGGCAGCGGAGAATCGCCTGGCCGAAGATGGCGAAGACGTTGGCGGCGTCTGATTGCCCGTCACCATGCCATGCGTCGCGAATGCGAGCAGGTCGATGCCGGTGAGCGCGGCGACGTTGTCGAGCGTGATCGGAAGAACGCTGACGCCGTAGTCGGACGAGGCGTTGAGCCCGGCGGTGAATGCATTTCCGAGCGCGTTCTGAATCGTAGGGTCGAACGTGAGCCTGTCCAGATCGTTGTATAAGAACGCGATCTGGTGCGTTGCGGCTCTCCCGCCGATCGCCGGACGGACGCGCGAGGCCACGCTCGGCGCGACGCTCGGCGCGACCCGCGCCGAAGCTTGTGTGCCGGAGGCGTAGCCGAGGCTCTCCGGGTGATCGGCGAACACCAGGGCCGTCGATCCGTCCGGCAACGTCGCCGTGATGCCGCCGTCCGAAACGACGGCCGTCGAGAATGCACCCGATGCGACCATCTGCGAGGCGAGCGCCGCCAGGTCCGCATTGAGATTTTGGTGCGGAAGCGTTGCGAAATACGTCTGGGCGCCCTGCAAGGCGCTCGTGACGGAGGCGACAGGAAGCGGGGTCCCCGTCGGCGCCGGCGTCGGCGTCGCCTTGGCTACCGGTGTGGTGGAACCACCGCCGCCGCCACAGGCGGCAAGGGCGACAAAACATGCCAATGCGACGGCGCGTAAAGGGCGCATCATGAACTCCAGGTCCTATGCCTACACTTCAATGTAATGCAAGCGGGCGTGATTGCATATGGGCCAAAAGGGTCGCGTACCGCCCCCTTCCTGAACGGCATGCGTGCGGTTGCGCAATTCCATCGCGGTGACGTGTAAGACGCAACATGAGCGTCGTTGTGTTAGGCGCAGCGACTTCTCCAGCTAGCCGTGCGTCAAGTCGTTGTTGTTGTGCGTAACGAATCTTGGGAGTATGATCGATCGAAGCGAGGTTGATGAAATGCAGCGAGCTCTTCCGCCTGTTGCGCTACGTCGCGTGACTCGCACGGCGCGGCGCCGTCGCCGGCATCTCGCTGCCGCGGCTTCGGCCCGCGCGAGGCTATCGCAACGACTCCGGCATCGACGACGACACGTAATCTTCGCGTGCTGGCCATCGTCGCGCTGGTTTGTCCCGAACAACGGCTCGCGCTGACGACGCGCGAGGACGAAGACTTTCAGGCTCGCGCGATGGACGGGTGCGGCATCTTCAGCCCGGGCAGTTGCGACGTGGCTCCGTATCGCCGCGGCGGCGAGCCGGCGAACGACGAAGCGTCGTCCCAGTTTCTGATTCCCGACCATCGCAATCCGGGCCAGATCCTCGCGGAGCTCGCGAGCCAGGGACGAACGCTCGGCGAGTTTGCGCCTGCGGGCGCCCCAGCCCGCCGGTAAACACGTTCAATGAAAAACTATTGAGCGCTGTTCGGCGCGGCAATCCGGCCGGTGCGCCCTCTGACGCTCTCACGGCGCAGGATCACGGCCGCTGAAATCGCCGCGGCGATCAGCAGCAGAAGCTGCGGCGCGAGACTCTGCGCGTACGGGTAGATGCCGAGCGCGGGAAGCTCCGGCGCCCAATGCAGGAGCGTCGGCGTGAACATCTTACCCTCCGCCAGTTCCATGACGCCCTTGCCCGCGAACACGATGGCCATCACGTAGAGCAGCAAACCGGTGGCCTGAAAGAACGGGCGCACGGGTAGCCGTAGCGCGCCGGCCCGCATCCCCCAATAGAGGGCCCCGAGCGCGAGGCAGCCCAGGCTGAACCCCGCGCCGATCGCGAACAGGCCGGCCGCGTTCGCGCCGGCGGTCAAGGCTTGATAGAACAGCACGGTCTCAGCGCCCTCGCGGTAGACGGCGAGGAAACTCGCGAGCCACAGCGTCGTCATGGAACCGGACGAGAGCGAGCCTTCGACCTTGCCTTTGATATAGGCGGACCACTTCTGCGCTTCGGCCTTGGAGATGAGCCAATAGCTCATCGAGAAGAGGACGGCGGCTGCGACGAGCAGCGTGCCGCCCTCCAGCACCGCCTGACTCACGGCCGCTCCGCGGAACGCCAAGCCGAGAACGATCGCCGTCGCCACGCTGGCGAGCACCGCGACCGCGACGCTGTTGCCGATCACGCGCTGCTTGTCGCCATGCCCCGTCTTGACGAGGTAGGCGATGACGGCCGTGACGATCAGCATCGCCTCAAAGCCTTCCCGCACGACGATCAGCAGCGCGTACGCGAAGAGGCTCGCCGGGTCGCCGCTCCGCTCGCCCGACAACAGCGCGGCCGCTCGGTGCAGATCGGATTGGAAGGCGGCGGCCTCGAGTGCGAGCGCGCCGGACGGTGCGCCTTTGGCCAGCGCGACCAACTTGTCGAGATGGCCTTCGAGCACCGCCTTGAGCGCGGCGTCGCGGGCGCCGAGGCGAGCTTCCATGCCGCTCGCTTCGAAGACGTCGGAATCCATGGACTGCACCAGCGCCGCGGCGCCGCTCTCCCGTCTCTTCGCGAGCTCGACGGCCCGCGTGACGCCGGCGTCGATCTTCGCGGCGACGGCGCTCCAATCGGGCTTGCTCTCTTCGGCCGCGGCCGCCGCGAAAAGCGGGGCGAGCGCGAAGGACGCGACGAGGAGCGCCTGGAGCAGGCTTCGGCGGCAGGCGCGTCCGCTCGTTACGGAGTGGAGCATGCGCGGAAGAAGCTGGTGCAACGTTCCCCCCATGCGGCCGCGCCGCGGCTTGATGTGGAGCTGGGATGTGGATATTAGGCAAGCCTAATTCAAACCCTCCGCTAGCAGAATTCGGCCGGCAAAGCAGTTGATCGGCCGCATGTCTGTGCCGCGGCGTCCCCGTCCGTTTGCCGGTTGTTCCTCGCACTGCTGTACGCCGGTATCGCGCCGAAAAAGGCGCCGGCTGGTCGAGGTCGTGGGCAAGTAGAGCGTAGAGACCGACGAACGGCCTCGGCTCTCGGTCACCTTGGGCGCCTGACGAAAGAGCGCCGGATCCGGCTCCTATCGGGGGAGGGCTGAAAATGGAAATACGCCGGAAACGAGCGTACGATGCACCCAGCGAGACCGATGGCTTTCGCGTGCTCGTTGACCGTTTGTGGCCGCGCGGTGTTAGCAAGGAAGATCTACGCATCGACGCGTGGGAGAAGGACATTGCCCCAAGCGTTGAGCTGCGGCGATGGTTTGATCACGATGCGGAGCGCTGGCACGAGTTTAGCAAGCGTTATCGCGAGGAGCTGGAGACCGCGCGAACCGCGTCGAGCATTGAGTCAGTGATCGCCGCTGCGGCCAATGCCCAGGCGATCACGCTCGTGTATGCGGCCAAGGATGTGGAGCACAATCACGCGATCGTGCTGCAGAGCGTGTTCGAAAGACTCGCAATCGATCGTACCGCAGCGCAGCCTCCGGTCAGTACGGCGCGCTCGAAAAAAGACACGAGGGCGTCAGGCCCACGCTGATGACAGCTATCTAGCGGTGACCGGCAAGGCTAAGAATGCCGAATCCGGTTCCTGGCACGTGTGATCGCGATCGCGTGCTCGGCTTGGGTTCAAAGGCAATTGGACGACGCGCGAGGAGGCGGCGCGGTTCCTACGTTACGATATGTCGCCGCACGGGTAATCGAACATCACGTGCATTCCAGTAGCGTACGCTCTTCATTTGAAGAGCGGCAGCAAACGCATAGACGATGAGGTTACCGAATGATAGCAACGTTGAACGTTCTCGAGACAGCCGGGGCGACCGCCCTATCCATAGGCCGGTTCGGGCGATGAGCGATCACGGCCTCAGCGGTCACCACGCGCGTGTCTTGCGAGAGATCTTCGCGCATCCGATTGCGCACAACCTCGAATGGCCGGATGTCCTGTCGCTCATCGGAAGCCTCGGCAGCGCACAGCTTCGCCATGATGGAAAGTATGATTTTCAGATCGGCTCAGTCAACGCCGTGTTCGCGAAGCCGCGTCACAAGGACCTCGGCGTTGACGACGTGATCGAGTTACGGCGGTTCCTGAAGGAGGCCGGGGTGGAGGGAAAAAGCGCCGGCTGAGCACGGCCCTTCACTTCGCTCAAAGCGCGTCGCTTTGGTCGCGGCGGCGCTGCACCAGACGATAGATCAGCACTGAGAGCCAGGCGAAAAAGCCGAAAACGAAGAGGATGCTAATGGAATTGGCTGAGGCCGTCGCACCGGATGCAGCGCGCCCGCCGAGGGCCGCCATGAGGCCGATCCCAAAGAAACTCGCGACAAATAGAACGGTGCTCGTGGATACAAGCGCGGCCCATCGAATCCAAGAGAAGCGCGCTGCTCCCATGATCAACGGCGCGAACATTCTCGAGTAAGGCGGGAATTGATAGAAAATCAGGACGAACGCCTTCTGGCGCAAAATCGCTTGCCGCAGCCTCTCTTGCTTATCCACGAGTCGACGCACAACGGCGATCCGATGATAGCCCGAGCGTCCGATAGCGAACATCAACGTGTCGGATGCCATGACTCCGGCGCATGCGGCGGCAAAGAGCAGAACCCAACTTAGTGTTGGTTGGCCGGCCGCGAAATAGCCGGTGAGGACGAGCATGATCACGCCAGGAGCCACGAAGGCCACGAAGGGCAAGCAGTCCACGAACATCGCCGCGAAGACGACGATCGCGCCCCACTTCGCGAGGCCCTTGAATATCGCGCCGGTTACCGCGGCCACGTAAGCCGACGGGTCAACCATCCCGGCGATCGACCCGTTTGGCGGTCAATGGCGCAGACATGCGGCCATTCCTTGCGCGCGAGATAAGAATTGTCTTGCCGTTCGGCTCAGAGTGTCTTAGCGTTAATGACGACGGGCGCCGTGACAAAGAAACAGCTAAGCCGCGACAGCAAAGAAACTGGCACGTGTCATTTTACGCATTACCCCGGCTCGCTTCGTGGAACCCCGCTGCCCCACCCTCCGGCAGCTCAGCAAGGCGATGTGTTTAGGGAGCGATCGTTACGGCATTGTGCGCACCGCTCGCGACGGTGACCGTTTGGATCGGCGGCGCGTTTCCGCGCTCAGCCGGTGCGGCGAGCAGCGCGCGCAGGCGCTCGAGTTTGGTCGGCTTGTCGAGGAAACTGCAGCCCGCCGCGCGTGCTGCGGTCCGTGGCCGGTCGCCGCCGTCGGCGGATAGGACGACGGCGGGAATGTCGACCCCAAAAGAACGGCGCAATTCGGCGATCGCATCGAGCCCCGTCGCTCCGTCGCCGAGGTGGAAGTCGGCGATGATGAAGCCGGGCGCGTCGCCGCCGGCGCGCGCCAACGCAATCGCCTCACGGAAGGTCGTGACGCCGGCGGGTTCGCATCCCCAAGCGCGCAGCACGTTGAGCAAAGCGTCGAGCGCATCGGCGTCGTCGTCGATGACCAGCACGCGCCGCGCCCCGCGAGCCGAGCGCGGCGGCGCGAGAGCGGGCGGCGCGAGAGCGGGCGGTTCGGGCGGAACGGCCGGCGCGGGGGCGGATGCCGGAGTTGCGTGCGAAAGCGGGACCTCGACCGCGAACATCGAGCCGCGACCGGCCTGCGAGCGCACGTCGACGCGCAGCTCGAGCAGTTTCGCGATGCGCTCGACGATCGCGAGCCCAAGGCCCAGACCGTTGGTTCGCCCCGGGGCGTCGAGGCGCCGGAACTCCTCGAAGATCTCGCCGAGGCGCTCGGCGGGAATCCCGATCCCCGTATCCCAGACTTCGATCCGCAGCACCGCGCCGCGTCTGCGGCAGCCCAACACGACGCCGCCGCGCTCGGTGTATTTAAGCGCGTTGCTCAGCAGATTGCGCAACAGACGTTCGAGCAAGCGGCGATCGGTCCGCACGAGCGCGTCATTCGGCACGACTCGAAGACGCAGCTCCGCCTCCTCGGCTTGCGGCGAATACTCCTCGCGCAAGCGTTGGAGTACGTCGTCGATGCGCACGTCGCCAAGCTCGACGCTTTGCGCGGCGCCGTCGAGTTGGGACATCTCGAGCAGCGTCGAGATGAGGTGTTCGGCGGACTCGAGCGCCGTCTCGATGCGTTCGACCGTTCGCCGCGGATCCGCGCCGGCTCGTTCGCGCAGCTCGCCGAGGAACAGGCGCGCGATATGCAGCGGCTGGAGGAGATCGTGGCTCGCCGCGGCCAGAAACTTCGTCTTGCTCAGATTCGCCTGTTCGGCGGCGAGCTTCGCGGCGTAGAGCGCGCGTTCCGCCGCCTCGCGCTCGGCCATCTCGTCGAGCAGATGCCGGTTGACTGCTTGCAGTTCCGCGGTGCGCTGGCGTACCGTCACGTCGAGCGTGATCGCCGCTTGAAACAGACCGAACGCGCCGCCTTGATCGTTGGTGCCGCGTTCCACGCGGTCCATCAGCGCCTTGACGATCTTGCGCAGCTTGGCGTTCTCGCGAGCCAAGTCGTCGCCGGGGATCGTGTCGAGCAGATCCGTCATGCCGGCAACGCGCCGAGCGCCACGCCGGTGAACGTTTGATTGAGATGCATCGCGTCGAATTGCTCGCCGTAGGTCGAGAAACCGATGACGTTATTCGATGAAAGCAGCCGCGAGGCGTAGTCGAGCCGGCGGCGCTGCGAGAGTTCGAGCTTGCGGAAGATGCAATCGAAGCCGAGCACGGCTTCCGGGACACCGACCGCATCACCGATGCGGAGGAAGAGCCCTTCTAGGTCCGCATCCGGCGTGCCGGCCTTGCCGGCCGAGAGCACGAGGCCCTCATCGATCGCGCAATAGAACGTGAGGCTCCCGTCGTCGTTGACTTTTTGCACGGACCGGGCGAACGGCTCGCCTCCGACCCGGACCACGAGCGGATGTTTCGCGAGCACCATCGGCCGAAGTTGCTGGCCTTCAACGCCGCAGAGCCGCGCGTACTCTTCGTCGGCCGGCTCCGCGTTGATCTCGGTCACCAAACGGCGCACGGGGTCCGCCTCCGTCACGACCATCTTGCGATCCGACGGGACGATGTGCTGCGTCTTGAAGACATGAAAGGGGAGTTGCGTGTGAACGAGCGCGAGGACCGCCGACGCCGTGTGAAACGCGCCGCCGTGAAAGATCGCGGTTTCGCGGAAGAACAAGTCGTCGCCGGCCGACGCGCCGACGAGCGGGATATCCCCCAACTGAAACTTGATCGCGCTGACGACCGGCTCTTCGATGCCGGAGAGTCCGTCGATGAGCAGCACGGCGAAGGTGTTGCTCGCGTCCGCACGCGGCACCCGGACGCGCAAGCGGCGCAACAGTAATTGCACGCTTTGATAGACGCGCCAGACCGACCCGACCGAAAGCCGTTCGACGTGCTCGCTGACGACGACGTATTGCGACGCCGCAAGCGAAAGCGCGACGATCGAACCCTGCCGGTAGCCGCCTTCACCGATCTCGCCGGCGGTCGTGCAACCGAACAGAGCCTTGCCGTCGAACTCGCGAAGCAGCTCCTGACCTAGGCGGTCGAGATCGTAGCGCGCGGAGCAGAAGAAGATCGTTGTTGACTCTTCGCGCGAAGCAAGCTGCTCCGCGAGTTCGCGCGCCGCGGCCGCCGGATCGGGATTGCTCGTCCAGGCTCGCCGCGCCGAGGCCTTCGAGCGCGCGCTCACGCGAGCAGCGACCGAGCCGCGACCACGGCCTGCGTGCGGTTCTTGACGCGCAGCTTGCGCAAGATCGCCGAGATGTGCACCTTGACGGTGATTTCCTCGACGCCCAGCTTCTGCGCGATCTGACGGTTGGAGAGACCGAGCGCGAGTTGCTCGAGGACCGCTTGTTGCCGTTCGGTCAGCGTTTCGGGGCCCTTGAATGGGGCCTCATCGGCGTCGGCGATGTGCTCTGGGACGTACGTGCCGCCCTCGAGCACGAGCCGGATCGCAGCCTCGATGGCCGGCCTCGGCGTCGATTTCGGAATGTAGCCGGCGACGCCGAGAGCCAGCGCGCGGCGGATCGTCGGCCAGTCCTCGCGCGATGAGACGACGACGATGCGGGCGTCCGGCACGCGCCCGCGTACGAGCGCGAGCGCATCGAACGGATCGAGCCCGGGCATCACGAGATCGACGAAGACGAGATCGAAAGGCTCGCCGCGGCCGATTGCGGCGAGCATCTCGAACGAGCCCGAAGCCTCAACAAAGCACGCTTCGGGAAGAAGCGCCCCGACAATGCTGCGGATCGCTTCGCGAAAGAGGGGATGATCGTCGGCGACGAGCGCCGCCGCTTTCGGCCGCATACTTTTGTATAGTTGTAGCGCTCGGCGGCGATACCTACTATGTGAGGCACCCAGTTTAGGCAACTTGTTTCCGGCCCGTGATCATCCGCGAACGTCGTCAATATATGCGTTCAACACATAGTCTACGTTCACCACATAGATAGAAACGGAGTTGTGAAGTATGCCTCCATCCGTGCTCGAGCACCAAACCTTATTCGACTTCGGCGCGCTCGGCGTCCAGAATCCGTTCAAGAAACGATACGACAATTTCATCGGCGGCAAGTTCGTGCCGCCGGTCGAGGGCGAGTATTTCCTCAACGTCAGCCCCGTCGTCGGCGAGCCTTTCACCGAGATTGCGCGCTCGTCGGCCAAGGATGTCGAACTCGCGCTCGATGCCGCGCACGCCGCGCGCGAAGCGTGGGGCCGCACGCCGGTCGCGGAGCGCAGCCGCATCCTCAACCAGATCGCGGACCGGATGGAAGCCAATCTCGGCCTCTTGGCACTGGCTGAGACGCTCGACAACGGCAAGCCCATCCGCGAGACGACCGCGGCCGACTTGCCGCTCGCGATCGATCACTTCCGCTACTTCGCGGGCGCCATCCGGGCGCAGGAAGGCAGCCTCAGCGAGATCGACCACGACACGGTCGCCTATCACTTCCACGAGCCGCTCGGCGTCGTCGGTCAAATCATTCCTTGGAACTTTCCGCTTCTGATGGCGACGTGGAAACTCGCGCCGGCGCTTGCGGCGGGAAACTGCGTCGTGATCAAGCCGGCCGAGCAGACGCCGGCCTCGATCGCGGTCTGGATCGAGTTAATCGCCGACTTGCTGCCACCCGGCGTGCTCAACATCGTGCAAGGCTTCGGCCTGGAGGCCGGTAAGCCGCTGGCCTCCAGTCCGCGCATCGCCAAGATCGCGTTCACCGGCGAGACGTCGACCGGCCGGCTCATCATGCAGTACGCGTCGCAGAACCTGATCCCGGTGACGCTCGAGCTGGGCGGCAAATCGCCCAACGTGTTCTTCGCCGACGTTTGCGCCAAGGACGACGATTTCTTGGACAAGGCACTCGAGGGCTTCACGATGTTCGCGCTCAACCAGGGCGAGGTTTGCACGTGCCCCTCGCGCGCGCTCGTGCAAGAGTCGATCTACGATGAGTTCATCGAGCGTGCGCTCAAGCGCGTTGCCCTGATCAAACAGGGCAATCCGCTCGATCCCGCAACGATGATCGGCGCGCAAGCCTCGAGCGAGCAGCTCGAGAAGATCCTTTCGTACATCGACATCGGGAAACAAGAAGGTGCGACGGTCTTGGCAGGCGGCGCGCGCAATCTGCTCGACGGCGCCTTCAAAGAAGGCTACTACGTTCAGCCGACGGTCTTTCACGGCGACAACTCGATGCGCATCTTCCAAGAGGAGATCTTCGGGCCGGTCGTATCGGTGACGACGTTCAAAGACGAAGTCGATGCGTTGCGCATCGCCAACGACACGCTCTACGGCTTGGGTGCGGGCGTGTGGACGCGCGACGCGAACGCCGGCTACCGTCTGGTGCGCGGCATTCAAGCGGGTCGCGTCTGGGTGAACTGCTATCACGCCTATCCCGCTCACGCCGCGTTCGGCGGTTACAAGCAGTCGGGGATCGGCCGTGAAACGCACCTCAAGATGCTCGAGCACTACCAGCAGACCAAGAACGCGTTGGTGAGCTACAGCCCCAAGGCGTTGGGCTTCTTTTAGGAATCGCTTTCGCACCCGCTGGAGGTAGCCTATGTCTGTTCCTTGCGGCATCCGTCGCGCGATCGCCGGCGCGTTCGCCGTCGCCGCTCTTTTCGGTTTGTCTTTCGCGCTGCGCGGCGCCCCGGCGTATGCCGAATCAGCCTATCAGCCCGTCACCGACGAGCGCCTGACCGGTGCAGCGACCGATGACGGCTGGCTGATGTACCTGCGCACCTATGATGGGCACGCGCACGTGCCGTTCACACAGATCACGCCCGACAACGTGACGCAACTCAAGGAAGTCTTCACGTACGATATTCCGATTCCGAACGGCTTCGAAGCACCGCCGATCGTCAACGGCCACGAGCTGATCGTATCGGCGCCGCTGAACCACATCTATGCCTTCGAGGCGACCAGCGGCAAGCTGCTCTGGAAGTATGACTATCCGCTGGTCAAGAAGGCCCTGCGCACCGTCTGTTGCGACGTCGTCAATCGAGGCGTCGCGCTGTACGGCAACAACCTCTACTTCGAAACGCTGGATAATCACGTCGTCGCGCTCGATGCGCAGTCCGGGAAGGTCGTCTGGAATACGGCCGTCTACCCGGAGAGCGGCGTCGGCTTCTTCATGACCGGCGCTCCGCTGGTCGTCAAGGGCAACCTGATCGTTGCGGACGGCGGCGGTGAGTACGGCGCGCGCGGCTTCGTGGCCGCGCTCGATCCGGCGACCGGTGCCGAGCGCTGGCGGCGCTACACGATTCCCGCGCCGAACGAGCCCGGCGGCAATACGTGGCCGGGCGCGCGGTACTTGCACGGCGGCGGAAACCCATGGGTCACCGGCAGCTACGATCCGGAGACGGACACGCTGCTGTGGGGCGTCGGAAATCCCGGTCCCTGGCTCTCCGACCTGCGCCCGGGAAAGAACCTGTACACCGACTCGGTTTTGGGCCTCGATCCCGACACCGGGAAAGTGAAGTGGTACTTTCAGGAAACGCCCAACGATCCGTGGGATTACGACGCGGTCGGCACGCCGATTCTCGCCGACGTCACGATCGACGGAACGCCGCGCAAGGTGTTCTATCAGGCCGCGCGCAGCGGTTGGTTCTTCGTCGTCGACCGGACGAACGGCAAACTGATTCACGCCCACCCGTTTACCAAGGTCACGTCGGTCATCGGCTACGATAAGGACGGCAATGCCGTCATCGATAAGGCAAAGTTGCCGCACGAAGGCAAGCAGGTCTTCACGTGCCCGGCGTTCTTCGGCGGCAATAACTGGTGGTCGGAATCGTTCGATCCCAACACGGGCTATGCGTTCGTTTCCACGATGAAGACCTGCATGACGATCTCCGGCCAGAAGAGCCCGGATCCGTTCAAGGCGGGCCTCGGATATCTGGACGAGACGTTCCAGGTCGCTCCGGTCCCGGGCGCCAACGGCTGGGGCGCACTGCAAGCGATCGACGTCGCCACCGGTAAACAGGTGTGGTCGCACGATACGAAGCTTCCCTGGAACGACGGTCAAGTGAGCACCGACACCGGGCTCGTCTTCAGCGGCTCACCGGATCAGAAGTTCTTCGCCTTCGACGCGAAGACGGGGAAGGTGCTGTGGGAGCATCACGTGAGCTCCGGCATCATCGGTCAACCGGTCAGTTACCAAATCGACGGCAAGCAGTATGTCGCCGTGACCGCCGGCTGGGGCGGCGTGAGCCCGCTGTGGGGTGGCCCCAAGATGGTTCCCGCTTTCAAGAACATTCCGCTGGGCGGAAAGCTGTACGTCTTCGCACTGCCGTAGCCGTGGATCGGCGCAGGGACGCACTTCGATGAAGCGTTCATCACTCAGCATGCTCGCCGCCGCGACGCTCGTTGCGGCGGCGAGCATCTCAACCGCAACCGCAACGAACCGCGGGCTGTACACGTCCGCACAAGCCGCAGCGGGTGCGCAGGTGTACGCCGGCAGTTGCGCGCGCTGCCACGGCGTGAACCTCGAGGGCGTCTCGGGACCCGCTTTGAAAGGCTCGGACCTCACCGCGCCCGGGGCCCAGGGAAAATTGACGGTCAGCGATATCTTCAAATACATGACGAGCCTGATGCCGGCCGGAGATCCGGGGAGTCTCACGCACGAGCAGTACGTCGACGTGATGGCCTTCCTTCTCCGGGAGAACGGCAATCCGGCCGGCAGCAAGCCGCTGAGTTACAGCAAGGCTTCACACTCGAACGACCCGATCGGCAAGAAGTAGAAGGTCCAAAGTGAACACGTTCAAGATCGCAATTGTGACGCTCGCCGCCTCCACGTCGCTACTCGCCGCGGTGGCCGTATCCGCGGAACCGAGAGGCGTCGGTGGAAAGGTCTATCCGCTCAAAGCTGTCGGCGGCTCGAGTGAATACGGGACCGTCGCGCTGAAACTGCTCGACGGGCAGACGGTGGTCGAAGTTCACGTCGTCAACGAACCGTCCGGTGAGGTGCAAACGGCCCACATCCACCACGGTACGTGCGCCAGTGTCAAGCCGCCCATCATACACGCACTCTCTCCGCTCGTCGACGGTACCTCGGAGAGCCTCCTCGACGTACCGCTCTCGAAGATCCTGGCGACTCCGTCAGTCGTCGAAGTGCACAGCTCGTACAAGACCGAAGATCGCTCGCTCGCCTGCGCGAACCTCGGTTCGCGGTAAGCCGGCGGCGGCGACTGAGAGGTATCGATGAAGAAGCGCCCGTTCGCGCCCGTCTTCGTGTTGACGGCGCTGCTAACCGCAGCGTTTCCGCTCGTCGTTCGCGCAGCCGACTATGGGAAACCGGCCGACGTGAGCGCGGTTCGGGCGACCGAGGAAGCGGCGCTCCGAACGGAGGTGCCGCCCGTGCAGAGAGACGTGCTCGCGATCACGGTCTCGAACGTCATCATCGCCGGCAACTACGCGCTCTGCTCGTACAATGTCGGCGAGAGCGCCGGATACTCGGTTTTCGTACGCAGCGCGCCGCGCGGCTGGAAGCGGATCAGTCACGGCGGCGAGGCGCCGACGAAGCAGTCGCTGCGCAAGCTCGGCGTCTCCGAGAGCTCGATCGCCGCGATCGCCGCGCACGGTGGAATCTAGACGGCACGGACCGACGCCGACGAACGCGGGGGCGTGATTCGATCCTATACTAAAGCCGCGCGGCCTCGCGCGCGGCCCGGAAGAGATCCAGCCGTGAATAGACGCCGAACGCCGAGCCGTTGTCGAGGAATCCCCCGCCGGGTCCCTCGGTGGCGGTGAGGATGCGGTCGGCCTGCGCGAGCGTGAGCTGTGGGAACGCCGCCGTCAGCAGATAACCGGCCTCGGGTGCGATGCTCGCCACGTCCTCGACCGTGCCGGCTCTCGCTGGATAGACGACGGGTAGCCCGTAGGTTAGCGTGCTCTCGTAGAACGCCGCGCTGACCGAGTCGTCGCGAAAGCGGCTCCGGTCGTCGCGCGCACACACGGCGATTGCGGCGCCGCAACGCGCTGCGAGTTCGCGGCGCAGGTCCTTTGCAGCGGCGGCGAGCGCGTCGCGATACTGCGCGATCGGCGAAACGCTGCCGAACGTTTGCCCCAGGTAGGCCGGATCGCCGGCGAGCAGGTGAGCGACGTCGTATTCGGCGAGTGTCCGGCCGCCGAGAACGTCCATGGCGTAGTGTGCTCCGACGATGATACGGCTGTTGCCGTACTCCGCCGCACGCACGATCATCTGTGCGTAGCGCTCCGGCACTAGGATGGCGAGCAGCAGCGATTCCGTGTAGCCGTACGTCGTGTGGCCGCTCGGGAACGAGGGGCTCTGACGCAGATCCTGGATCGGTCCGCACAGATACTCCTGGTTCGATTTCATCTTGCCGAAGTAGTCGACGGCCCAAAAGACGCGAAACTGCGCTTGCGTCTGAAACGGACGCGGATCGCCGAACGCGTCGACCGAGCTGCGGCACACCGGCGGCAGGTACGCTCGGCCGTACATGTCGGTCGTGCCGTTCACGACCGCGATTGCGGCGGCCGCGTCATTCGAGCGCTGAATGACCCCGGTGCTTGCGTTCGAGAAGGCGAACTTCCCCGCGTTCGCGTCCGCGGCAGTGAGACGAGCGGTGTATGCGAGCAAGCTTCCGAGCGTCGGCACCTCGATCGTGCACGTCGGGTACGCGGGTCCATCGTCGGTGCTCGTGCACGACCCGAGTTGCGCGTACGCGCGGCCGAGCGCGCTGCCGAGACCATCGGCGAGTTCGAGCGCGTTGGCGTCGGTGATCGTCGCGTCCTTGAGCGCCTGCGTCTGCTGCTGCGGAAACGGCTGCAGCGCGTGCTGGCCGCTCGTGCCGGTCTGAATCGCTCCAGTGCGCGCGAGGTTCGCGGCAAGCGCACCGCGTCCGGCGCCGGTTTGCAGCAACGTGCTGAACGGCGCCAAGCCGGCGAGCGTGCGTTGCGCGGTCGTCGACGGCGCGGACTGCGCGCGACCGGAGAAAGACAGCACGATCGCCGCGGCGATCAACGCGGTGGTGACGAGCGGCCTACGTATCCGCATGACGATGGCTCCGTTCTCGAACCGGCCTAGCGGGGATTACCCGTCTGAATAAGTCACCGCTCGGAGAGTCCCTCCCGGCCGGATCGCCCAGCGCGGGCACCCTGGCGCCGCGCTTAGTGCTGTCGGTTCGGCGCCCGGAGAACCTTCGCGATCAATTCGGATCTGTTGCGGCTTTGCGTCTTTCGTAACAGGCTCTTGATGTGGTCCTGGACCGTCGAAGTGGCGATGTGCAAGCGTTTTGCGACATCCTCGAGTTGCGCTCCGTCCAAGAGCAGCGCCAGCACTTGGATCTCTCGAGGCGAGATGCTGAAATGCGCCGCAGCCACCCCGAGCGAGCTTCCGGAGCGCGAGCGCGCGATCGAAACGCCGATGAACAAGCCGGCCGGCCCGCTCAGCGGATACGTGCGAACCACGAGAAGCGGCACGGGGCGCGAGACGCCCGGCTTGCGGCTCGCCGCATCCGCCCACGACGCAGTCAACGTGCGAACCGTCTTTTCGAGAATCGCGGGAAGGCGGTTTTCGAGGCGCGCCTGCAGGGGCATCAAAGCAACCCTGCGCTCGCTCTGCTCGGACCAGGTGAGGACGATCGAGAGATCGAGATCCAAAACGTACAACGCGGAGTCCGCCCGCTCGTCCGGCAGAACGGGTTGCGCCGGCTCGTGGTCGAGGTGAAACTCGGCGAGGTGCGGCCCATCGTGCGACTCGAACAGTCGCAGCGTCGAGAGCCATTCGGACGCGGCGCCCAGAGCGAGCGTGAGCGCTTGCAGTTCGCTGGATGCAAAGGGGCCGAGCTCCGCGGTCCGCAGTAGCGTGAGAATTCCGAAATTCGCGCGGCTGTCGGCGAAGAGCAGCGTCTCTTCGCTCGCGCGCGGTTCCCGCTCGTCGCTCGTCGCCGTGATGCGCGGGCCGACACTGCCTTGGCGCTGGATCTTATAGAGGCTCTTGAGGTGCCGGAAATCGCCGCCGTTACCGGTGGACGAAAACAACTGGTCGGAGTCGCCGTCGCCTTTGAAGCGCGCAAAGCTCCAATGCGAAACCGGAACCAGCTCGAGGATCGCCGCGATGACCTCGCGCGCCGGGTCGGTTTCGGGAAGGTCTGCGAACACTTCAGGCTCGCGTGCGTTGCGATGGGAGTCGGACATGCCCGCCCAACCTGCCTCCGGCCTAAAGGCCGGAATCCCCCAGATGGAGGAGCATTTCGCCGTCCGCCCACTTCCTTCCGGCTTCCGGAACAGTCAGATTAAGAACTTGGCGATTGGCGGTATGGGGCTCTATGGGACAGCAAACGGAACGTCTCGAGCGGATCTTCGCGAGCGGAATCACGTCGCTGCGAGACTTCGTGCCCTTCCTTGAAGCGGGCGCTGAAAGCGGCGCCTGATGCCGAAGCTGCCTCAATCGGATGCGCTGGTGCTCTTCGGGGTCACCGGCGACCTCGCCCACAAGATGATCTTCCCGGCCCTCTACGCGCTGGTGAAGCGCGGCGTTCTGGCGGTCCCGGTGATCGGCGTCGCCCGGGCGGCATGGGGTCCGGGGCGCTTGCGCAAACGCGTGATCGACGGCATCGAGCGGGCCGGCGGAGTCGACGACCGGCGTGCGCTGCAGCGGCTCTTGGGACTCCTGACGTACGTGAGCGGAGATTACGACGAGCCGGCTACGTTCGCGGCGCTCAAAGAGGCGCTGCGAGATGCGCGGCGGCCCGCGCACTACCTCGCCATCCCGCCGGAGCTCTTCGGAACCGTCATCGAACGGATCGGCGCAGCGGGGCTCGCCGCGAACGCGCGCGTGATCGTCGAGAAACCCTTCGGGCGCGATCGGGCCTCGGCGCGCCAATTGAACCGGATCGCACGGGCCGCGTTCCCGGAAGACTCGATCTTCCGAATCGATCACTTCCTCGCCAAGGAGGCGATCATGAACATCCTGTATTTCCGGTTCGCCAATGCGGTCTTGGAACCGGTCTGGAATCGCAACTACATCGCTAGCGTTCAGCTAACGTTAGCTGAAGATTTTGGCATCGGCGCGCGCGGCTCGTTTTACGAAACGGCGGGGTGCTTGCGCGACGTCGTCGAGAATCACATCTTCCAGATCGTGGCGCTGCTCGCCATGGAACCGCCCGGCATCCGGGACTTCGGCGCGGTGCATACCGAACAGGCCAAGGTTTTCGAGGCGATGCGGCCGATCAAGGCGGAGGACTTGGTGCGCGGCCAGTACGCCGGCTATCGCAACGAGCCCAATGTCGCGCCGGATTCGGACGTCGAGACGTTCTGCGCGCTGCGCCTGTTTATCGATTCTTGGCGCTGGGAGGGCGTGCCGTGGTACCTGCGCTCCGGCAAGTACCTTCCCGCGACGAAAACAGAGGTCGTCGTGCAGTGGAAGCCGCCGCCGCAAAAACTCTTTGGCGATGCGGCCGCGACAAGCGCTCGTGGAAACTATCTGCGCTTCGGCATCTCGCCGAGCACCGAAATCGCCCTGGCCGTGCGCGTGAAGAGCGCCGGCGCGGAATTCGTCGGCACGCAAAAAGAGCTCTTCCTGCTCGAAGAGCAGACCGGCGAACAGTCGCCCTACGAACGCCTCCTGGGCGACGCGATGCGCGGTGACGGGGCACTGTTCACGCGCGAGGACGCCGTCGAGGCTGCCTGGGCCGTCGTCGATCCGGTCTTGAAGAAACACCATGCGGTCCGGCCCTACAAGCGCGGGACGTGGGGCCCGAAAGCCGCCGCCGCGCTCATCGCCTCCGACGGCCGGTGGCACGTTCCGGAGTAGCGGCCGACGTGGGCCCTGTGCGTCAAGACCAGTCGCCCCAAAGCCAATCGGCGCTGCGCCACTAGACGGAATGCGCCCAGGATCGCGTCGAAATGATCGCCGCGGCTCGCCGGTTCGGCGAAAGCGCCGGCCTGCGGATCGAGCTTCGCGAGCGCGTCGAGGATCGGCGCATACGGTCGCTGCGCGAACTCTCGGCAATACGATGTCGCGATGCGGACGCGTGCCCGGAGCAGCGAATCGCGGAACTCGGCGACGAGGCGGCTCTTTCCGATTCCGGCTTCGCCCGCCACGAGCACGAGGCCGCCGCGACGGGCCCGCGCGAGCTCGCGCCGTTCCTGCAAGAAGAGCAGCTCCTCGTGACGGCCGATAAACGAGCGGCAGACGATCGGCGGCGCGATCATCTCCCAGAGTTGGCTCGCATCCCCGAGCGAGCCTTTCGTGACGAAGACGCCGGCATTTGCGCGCAGGGCGTGGCGCCGCTCGCCACGCAGTGAGCGGCGTGTCGCCTGACGAACGTGCTCGTCGTGGCCAAACGCAACCACTGGAAGGCTTTGCACGCGTATGCGCTCTCACTGCCGGGCGCGTACGAGGAGCACCCCTGGGGCGAGAGTGTCGCGAAGGTGAACAAGAAGATCTTCGCGTTTCTCGGCCGGCCCGGCGAGGGGGCGCCGCCGACGATTGCACTCAAGCTCCGCGCCGCCCACGATTTCGCGCTCTCCCTTCCCGGCGCATCTGAGACCGGCTATGGCCTTGGGCGCGCCGGATGGGTGTCGGTGCCGGTTGCGTCGGGTGCGGTCCCGCTCGCCGTGTTGCGCGAGTGGGTCGACGAGAGTTATGCTTTCGTCGCGCCCAAACGTCGCGCTCCTCGAGATGCTACGTCGCAGCGGGCGGCGACGAGGGATCGATCGGCGTGATCAGTCGCTCGTCACCGGCGAGCGGATACAGGGCCAGAAACGTTGCCGGCCGAGCGTCGGAGAGATTGTCGAAGCGCGCAATGCGGGATCCCGCAGGCTCGACAAACGCATCGCCGGCGTGTAGGATGCGTTGCTCTTCGCCCTCGATTTGAAACGCGACCTCGCCGTCGAGAATGTACCCGATGGTCCCGCCGGTATGGAGGTGAAGCCCGGTCGCCGCAAGCGGGCCGAGCACGACGCGATGGGCTTCGACGCGGTCGATGAGCCGTGCGACTCGAGCCGTTCCTAAATGTTGCCGGTCGAGCGCCGGCGGATTGTTCTTCAGCTGCATGGTTCTCTCCGAGACAAGTGCTTGACGCGAGTCAGCATACCAACTAGTATGTATCTATGCAAGACCCTATCGGAAAATCGAACTCGCGATGGCGTTGACGGCACGTGAGCGACTCGTCCGCGCGGCGAAGACGCTCTTATGGGAGCGCGGCTTCGCAGCCACGAGCCCACGGGCGATCCTCGATACCGCCGGTGTCGGCCAGGGCAGCCTGTACCACCACTTTTCGGGGAAAAGCGAGATCGCGCGAGCCGCGATCGATGAATTTGAGTGCGAGTTGTCGGCCGATGCGCAGCGGCTCCTCGGCGATGGGACACAACCGGCACTGGCGCGCGTCTTGAACTATCTGCGGGCCCCGCGCAGTGCGCTGCGCGGCTGCCGCGTCGGGCGTCTGGCCTACGATGCCGAAGTGATTTCCTCGCCGAAGCTGCGCGAGCCGTTGGCGACGACGTTCACGCACATCGGCGGTTTGCTCGAAGCGGCGCTGCGCGAGGCGCAGGCGCATGGCGAGTTGCGCGCCGAGTACGATTGCCGTCAGCTCGCGCTAACCATTATCGCGACCCTGCAAGGCGCCTACATCCTCGCTCGCGCGCAACGCGACGCCGGCGTCATGTCATCCGCGCTCGACGGCCTAGCTGCCATGCTCACGGCGGATCAGCATTCGCCTTAGTGTGGACGGTCGTTCGGACGCGATCTTGGCCTGCGTCTCGCGGCTCCGGCGCAGATCGCTCCTGACGATGTCTTCAGCAGCGAAGCGTTCCCATGAGTGGATCGCATGCGGGTGCCGATGCAGACCTGCAACCACGGTGCGGGCAACCGTGGTTGCAGGTCTGCCTTACTCTAGCCCCACCAGAGCTCGTGGACGGTTTTGTCGCTGCCTGTATAGACGACGTGCTGCGTGTCCTGCTGCGCGAAGATGTAGCCTTTAGGACTCCCGGTCGCATTCGCGCCGGCGCCGGAGGCATTGGTCAGATCGTTGTGGTGCCAGCTGCCGTCCCACCAGAGTTCGTGGACGTGGTGATCGGAGCCACGGTAGTTGACGTGCTGCGTACCCTGCAGCTCATAGGCATACCCGACTGGATCGCTTACCGCCTTCGGAGCTCCGGCTGCCGCCGCGGTCAAGTCGTTGTGATGCCAGTTGCCGTCCCACCAGAGCTCGTGCACGTGTCCGTCTGTTCCCAGATAGTTGACGTGCTGCGTACCCTGATCGTTGAAGATGTAGCCGACCGGATCACCGGCGGCGTTGGGTGCTCCGGCCGCCGCGGCCGTGAGATCGTTGTGATGCCAGCTTCCGTCCCACCACAGCTCGTGAATGTGATTATCGGTGCCACGGTAATTCACGTGTTGGGTGCCTTGGGCGGCGAACATGTATCCCGCAGGATCGCCAACGGCGTTCGGCGCTCCGGCGGCAGCCGCGGTCAGGTCGTTGTGATGCCAGTTTCCGTCCCACCACAGCTCGTGCACGTGGTTGTCGACGCCACGGTAGTTGACGTGTTGCGACGACTGCGCATCGAACATGTATCCGCGGGGATTTCCGACCCCGTTGGGGGCGCCGGCCGCCGCCGTCAAGTCGTTGTGATGCCAGTTGCCGTCCCACCACAACTCGTGCACGTGCGCGTCGGGACCAAGGTAGTTGACGTGCTGCGTCCCCTGCGCGTCGAAGACATATCCGTAGGGACTGCCGGCGGCGTTCGGCGCGCCGGCCGCGGCGGCCGTCAGGTCGTTGAAGTGCCAGCCGCCGTCCCACCAGAGTTCGCAGACGTGGTTGTTGCTTCCGCGGTAGTTCACATGCTGCGTGGCTTGTGCGGCGAATACGTAGCCGCTGGGATCGCCTGCCGCCTGCGGCGCGCCCGCTACGCTGCCGATCGTATTTTGATGCCAGCTCCCGGTCGGGGACACGAACGGGTTGTCCGAAGTCACGGTCTTGCCCGCTAGCGCGGCCTGCAGGTCTGCGTACGCTGTCGTCTTGCCGGTCAGGGTTTGGTAGTTTGCCGCGAAGGTCGCTCCGGCGGCTTGCGTGATTTGCAGCGCGCTGTAGCCGAGCGAGCGCATCCAGTAGATGTAAACGATCCCGCAACCAATGCTGACGTAGTCTCTGTCGGTGCCCTCGGTCTTGCTGATCCAGTCCGGGAAACCGGCTTGAGCCCACGAGGGCCCCGTGATGCCCCATTGCGGGAACGTGCCGGGCGGTGTCTCGCGCTCGGCGAAGTACCGCGAAAGGGCCTCGCCGTTGGAGGAGCCGCATCCCCAGCCCTTGCCTTGGGCGCCCATGAAGCATTCCGTCAGCTCGGCGATGTAGAGAGCGACCTCCAGTTCCAACGGGTTGGTCGTCGCATTTGCAAAGGTCGCATCTAAGTAGAGCGTGCCGCCTGCAGTGAAATCGCGTCCATAATGATACGCTCCACCCGACCCGTCGTTGCTTCCGCTCAGCGGCGCGATGACGACATCGACAGCGCCGCCGTTGGTTGCGAAGTATCCCTCCATGTCCGCATAGGGCCCGGTCACTTCAGCGAGCATTTGCGTCGCGAGCCCTTGACCCGGCGCGCCAAGTAAGTTTGCGTAGTAGACGGTGACATTTCCGACGACGCCGACCTGGGTGACCGTGTAGTCGAACGCGCCGGCGGCGGCGGCGGCAAGTTCGGATGCCGATCGAGGGCGCCGCGTGGCGCCGCTGGGCAGGAACTCTCGGTTTGCCAAACCTGTAACAGAAGTCGCCATTTACCCTGTCCTTTCGTTCACGGATGGCTCGTTACGGTAAGGAGATGTCGAGACCGAAGTGACGCGAGGCGGCACGATGCGCCACGTCATTCGCGAACGAGTCGCAACGGAGAGTTGGCGGCACCGCTCGGTTCATCAGCCGTCGATAACCTCCGCAACCTCAACGTGCGCTTGGGGAGCGCTGCAATCTGCGGAATCGCGTTTACGGCGCGATGGTGCTCCATCATATGGCCCATGACGTCCGAAAAGCGTCGTGTCGCCGGCCGGAACGGGCGACTGCGGGTCTATTCGCATGGAAATGCGCCGGGAATTCGGCGCTGAGTTCGCGGTGCCGCGGAGGACGATGACGCCGGCCGGCGCCCGCACGTCCGCGGGATCATTCCAGGTAGAGAGCTCGGAACGATCATGACGTGATCGCTCTCCTCAGCGCAGCCTGACGTGTGCCCGGCGGCTGCCGAGCCGATCACCCGGCCGAGGGCTCTGCGGTAGCGCATGGCCGAATCGTCCTCGTGTTGCTCGTGTTGATAGCAGCGTGCGGCATCGCGCAGGAAGCGGCCGCCCTGGGCCGGCAGTGGCCGACGTGCCGGCTAACGAAACGTGATCGCCGTGTCGCCCAAACGCAGCCACTGGAAGGCGCTCCACGCGTATGCGCTCTCGTTGCCGGGCGCGTATGAGGACCACCCCTGGGGCGAGAGCGTCGCTAAGGTAAACAAGAAGGTCTTCGCCTTTCTTGGCCGGCCGGACGAGGGGACCCCGGCCACGATTGCACTCAAGCTGCGCGCCGCGCACGATTTCGCGCTCTCCCTCCCCGGCGCATCCGAAACCGGCTATGGCCTGGGACGCGCCGGATGGGTGTCGGTGCCGGTTGCGTCGGGTGCGGTTCCGCTCGCCGTGTTGCGCGAGTGGGTCGATGAGAGTTATGCGCTCGTCGCGCCCAAACGTCGCGCTCCAGCCACGGCGCCGAGGCGCCGCGCAAACCCTTCGTAATGCCCGCGAACCGCGTGCGGCCGGTTTAGGCGAGCGCGGCGCTCAGCCGACGTGTTGGGCCACCATCTCGCGCCAGTAGCGCGGAGCGTGGGCGGCATGTCCTTTCCATAGTTGGAAGGTGTGCCAGACGCCCTTGCTCCACAGCGCTTCGCTCAAGCGGCGGTTGCTGTCGAGGAAGTAGTCGTGTTCGCCGACGACCAGACGGATGTCCAAAGCGCGTACGTGTTGCAAGATGCCTTCGTCATTCAGATTCGGAATGAAGTGAGCCGGCGTGTTGAGATAGACGTCGTTATCGTAGTAGCCGCTGAAGAGGTCTGGATACCACGCATAGGCGTGCGTGAGATCGTAGCGCCCGCTGAACGCGATGGTCTTACGGAAGAGCCACGGATGCCGAAGCGACATGTTCACCGCATGATATGCGCCGATGCTGCAGCCGTGTGCCACCAGCGGTGCATGCGGGTTGAGATGGCGCGAGAGCGGCAGCACCTCGCACAGGATGTAGTCTTCGAACCAACGCAGGCGCTCGATTCGTTCCCGCGGCGTAATGTCCCATTTATAGATGCTGTGCGAGTCGAAGCTGTCGATACAGTAGAGTTGAATGCGGCCGGCTTCGATCTTTTCGCGAACGGCCTCGACGAGGCCCCAGTTCTCGTAGTCGTAGAAGCGCCCCTGACGTGTTGGGAACACCAAGACGCGGTCGCCGGCGTGCCCGAAGACGAGCACCTCCATGTCGCGCCGGACGCGATGGCTGTACCATCGATGGTACTCGCGCCGCATTTCAATCCTCCGCCGTCACGGGTAGGCAAAAGCGGTGACGAAACGGCACCAAGATCCGGGTCCATAGGTCGTAGCCCGCGCGGTTGAGGTGCAGCCCGTCGTCGCAGAACAGATCGGGGTTCGGTGCGTCCCCAAGAAACATGGGCGTGAACACGTCGACGTAGTAGCCCCCCGGCCGGCGCTCGATCAGCTCGCGAATCCGTGCGTTAACCGTGCGCGTTTGGTCGAGGATCGCGGCGCGTGCCGGGCTCGGCTTGATCGAGATGAATCCGAAGGGAATCGTACCGCACCGTCGATCGACTTGTACAGCCAGGCCGCAAAACGACGCGACGACGTCCTCCGGGCTCTGGCCGTCGCCCAGATCGTTGTCACCCGCGTAGGCGATGAGCGCCGATGGGCGCAGCGGCGCAACGATTCGCTCGAAGAAGTGGCTGCACGCGGTGAGCGTAGATCCGCCGAATCCGGCGTTTACCGCGCGCTCGCACGCGAGATCTGAAGCGAGCGAATCCCAGAGCGTGATGGACGAGCTTCCGTAGAAAACGGCAGGTGCGGAGATGGGCTCAGCCGCCAGGCGGTTCACCAGCTGCGCCACTTCGGCTTCGTACCAGTCCATAGGGTCGGTGCTTCGCCTTGCGCACGAGCCCAACTCCTAGGAGCACCCGCGGCAAGTCGCCGCCGCTGAGGCAATCCTCTGCGCGCTGCGGAAGCGGACGGCGGCGATCCCGAGCCTCGCGGCTTGACATGATTGACGCATAACCATATAGTTATATAAACCAATGGTTATAGATATCGACTCCGCCTTCGCCGCTCTCGCGGATCCCACGCGCCGCCGAATCGTGGAGCGCCTGGCCCGCAGGCCGCTCACCATCGGCGAGATTGCCTCGGAATTTCCGATCTCTCAGCCCGCGATCTCCAAGCACGTTCGCGTGCTCGAAGAAGCGGGGTTGCTTCAGCGCACGATCGAGGGGCGCGTGCATTACTGCACCGTCTCACCGCAAGCCATGCAAGAAGTCTCGGCATGGGTCGAGCGTCAGCGCCGCTACTGGGACGGCACGCTCGACCGCCTCGAACAACTCCTCTCTAAACACCCCAATGAAAAGAGGAAATCGTGAGTCAAGCCACACTTCCGGCGGTGCAGATCCGCCGCCGTTTCGATGCCCCGCCGGCGCGCGTTTACGACGCCTTTGCGAACATCAATGCCCTCGCCGAGTTGATCCGGCCGGAGGACGTCAAGATCGAGGAGGCCCACGCAGACGTTCGCGAGGGCGGCGAATATAAGATCGTCTTGCGTATGGCCGATGACGAGTTGTGGACGCTGCATGGCGTCTATCGCGTGGTATCGCCGCCCGGCCGGCTCGCGCTGACATGGAGTTGGATCGAGGATGATCCGAAGGACGAGCAGCATACGCTCCTCACGCTCGAGTTCGCGCAAGACGGGGACGGCACCGAGCTTACCCTCAGGCATGAATTGTTCTTGCGCGACGAATCCCGAGCATCGCACGAGAATGGCTGGGGCAAGTGCCTGGACAAACTCGCCGGCGAACTCTCGCACTGACGCTCGCGCCTCGCTAACGCCGCCGGCTGCCGCTTGGTAAGCGTTCCCGCCCGCCGAAGGAGCAGGCATGGCAGGGACACCTCGCGGCGGCTGGGTGGTCATGAGCTTCGCGCTCGCCGTCTGCGCAGGCGCGCTGGCCTTCGCGCTCCGCGGTCTGGCAGTGCGCGGCATCGAAGGCCCGATCACCACCGCGAGCGATTTCCAAGCGTTCTATTGCGCCGCCCAGGTCGCCGGAGCGCACGCCGATCCGTATCGATCGGAACCACTGCGAAGCTGCGAGGCGGCGGCGACGCGCTCGGCGGGCTTTCACTTGTTGCGGTACCTCGTCGTGCCCGCGCCCCTGCCGGGCTACGCCTTCGCGATACTCAGCCCGCTCGGGCAGCTTCCGTTCCTGCTCGCTAGCGCGTTGTGGTTCGCGCTTAGCGTGGGCGCGGTCGTGATGACGATCGTGCTCCTCGCTCGCTTGACGAAGCTCCCGGGCATTTGGATCGGGCTCATCGTCGTATTTTCGAGCCTCGGCGCGCTGCTTTCCGGCCAGATCGTGCCGCTCGTTCTAGCGGCACTGTGCGCGGCTGCCTACGCGCTTCGCAGGGGGCGTCCGGTGAGCGCCGCTATCGCAATCGCGATCGCCATGTTGGAGCCGCATCTCGGCCTGGCGGCGGCAATCGCGATGCTTGTCTGGATTCCCCGGACACGCCTTCCGCTGTTAGCCTGCGCCGTGGTGCTTGCCGCCCTGTCGCTCGCGTACGTCGGCGTTGCGGCCACTATCGAATACTTTACGGTCGTTCTACCGGCTCACGCGCAGAGCGAACTCGGCTGGCTCGCCGAACAGTATAGCTTGAGCGCACTGCTCTATCGAGCGGGCAGCTCGAGATCGTTTGCCTTAGACGCGGGCTGGCTTTCGTACATCGCGATGCTCGCCGCCGGAGTCTGGCTCGCGAGACGCTGCGCTCGGGCCTTCGAGGATCCGGCGTGCGTGCCGCTCGTCGCGGCCGCGTGCACGCTTCTCGGGGGGCCATTCCTGCATATTCACCAGATGGCGGTGGCGAACGCAGCGGCGCTCCTGCTCTACGCGCACGAGCCGCTTCGCCGCCCGCTTCTGCGCTGGGCACTCGCATTTCTCGCGATTCCATGGGCTCTCATCGCCGAAACGAACGGCACGTTCCTGGCGCTTGGCGCATTCTCAGCTCACGATTATTCGGCGCTGACCGCCGTCTCCGACGGAGGGCGCATCGCGGAAGACGTGTGGCGAGCTCTGCTCGATAGCACGACCGTTCCGACGCTGCCCGCGACGCTTGGCTTGATCGCCGTGAAAATCCCAATATGGATCGCACTCATCCTCATCGTTCGCGCCGCCTTCTTAGCGGGCGACACGGTTCTACCGTCGACCGGCGACTACCGCAGGTCTATGCGCCGGAGCACTCGGTAGCAGCTCCGGCCCCGACGTACGCGTGACGTTCGACGCGCTGCCCCCGACATGTATCAGATCGACGTTCGGCGGCCCGGTATGTCCGCTACTCGACCACCGCCGTGGTTATCACCGCGGATCGAACGCTCGATCTCCCCGATCTCGCGGTGCGCGTCGCGGAAGAACTCGATACGCTCGACGAGGGATTTGGAACGCCGCGCGGCGGCTAGACCACGTCTCCGGGGGCTGGGCCGGCCGCGCCCAAGGCACGGAATTGTCAACTGCGGATTTGCAGACGGCGAGGTGGGCGCGCTGTAGGATTTCGACAACGGCGACCGCCGAAGGCGATCGGCCCGGATGCGAACGCGCACAGTATCAGCGATCGCGCGTACGCTTCAATCACGCTGAGGCGGTCGACGCGCATTGGTCGCCGCCTCTAAGAGGAGTTCCCATGAGTAAGTACATCGCCATCGTGTTCGATAATGAAGCAAAGGCTAGCGCGGGCCTCCATGCCCTTTGGGACCTCGACGCCCGCGGGGACATCACGGTGCACGGCGCCGCCGTCATCCGTCGCGACGAATTCGGCTACGTTCAGGTAGCGACCAAGAGCACGGACCCCGGCCTGCGCACGGCGCTCGGCATCGGTCTCGGTGCGCTCCTGGGCGCGCTGGCCGGGCCCGTCGGCGTAGCCGCTGGGATCGCCGGTGCATCGGCGATTGCGGTCGGTACCGCAGCCGGCGTCGGCGCAGCTGCGGGTGGAGCGATCGGATTGACCGCAGACGCGGTGAAATCCGGCGAGCATGAGGAAGCGGCGCTCGAAACGGGCTTCGTGCTCAATCGCGGAGAGTCCGCAGTGATCGCGGAGATTTCAGAAGAGTGGGAAGCGCCGTTGAACAGCGCGATTCGGCCGCTCGGCGGCAGGATCTATCGCCGTTCGACAAGCGACGTGCGCTACAATTCGCTCTTTGGGACGTACGCGGATTATCTGTATCCGTACGACTACGAGCCCGATTTCAAATAAATCCTCTGTGACACGTCAAGAAAGGTTGTAAGAACATGATCGAAGATGCTGTAAACCAACTATCCGGCAAGTGGTGGACGTTCTTGGTGCGCGGGATCGTCGCACTTGCACTCGGCGCATTTGCATTCGCATCGCCGGCAGCGCTGGAAGGCGGACTCATCTACGTGTTCGCCGCGTATTGCATCCTCAGCGGCTTAGGGGCCATCGCCGCCGGTGTATCGTTCACGGGCGTCGGAAACTGGTGGGCGCTCGTGCTCACGGGCCTCGTCCAGGGGGCGCTCGGTATCATCATCCTCTCCAACCCCGCGGCCGGGCCGCTGGCGCTTGCCTACCTCTTTGCGTTGTGGTGGATCACGACCGGCATGCTGGAGATCTCATCTGCGGTGCTGCTTCGCCCCTACATCGAGAACGAGTTTTGGTGGCTGCTGCTGGGCGTCATCACCGTCGCCTTCGGCTTCTACGTCTTGCTGTACCCCAATCTCGGAGTGCTCGCACTCGTCTACACGATCGGCTTCTATGCCGTTCTCGCCGGGACGTCGCTCGTGGCGTTCGCGTTCCGCATCAAAGGTCTCGGCGATGGCTCGAACCGGCGGGCGACGGCGTGAGTTCCAAACTCCGTCCCTACCTTCTCGCGTCTCTGGTAGCCTTGGGCGCGTGCATCGCGCCCGCATCGCTCCCGCAGGCCTCGGCGCAATCCCAGACGCCGGCGCAAGCCGCAGCCTCCGAGGAGGCTGCGGCGGGAGCAGACCTGTTCGCGCAGCTCAAGTCGCAGGGCGAGATCGTGAAGTCGTCTCCGCTGTACGACACGCTGCGCCCCATCGCCGCGGCGATCACGAAAGTCATACAACCACAGTACGCGCTTCCGATTCACTTCTATATCGTTCACGAACAGGAGCCGAACGCGTTCGCCGCTCCCGGCGGGAACATCTACGTCGTCGATCGTCTGCTGTATTTCGTGCACAACACGGAGGAACTCGCCGGGACGCTTTGCCACGAAACCTCGCACTTGCTGCACCACGACTCGATGGAGTTGATGAAGCGCGACGAGGCGATCCGCAGGCGCGCGATCGCCGCGACGATCATCCTTGGGCCCTCGATCGGGACGATTCTCGGCGTTACGGCCGTCAGCCAGTTGGCTGAGAATCACTATTCGCGAGCGGCGGAGGAGGCTGCGGACCTCACCGGAGCCGACACCTGCGCCGCGGCTGGATATAACCCCTGGGGCCTCGTGTGGCTGTTCGAGGATTTCAGCAACGCGAACCTCAAATCGCCGCCGGAGATCCTCTCCGACCATCCCAACGATGCGCATCGGATCGGCCGGCTCGAGCGGCACTTTCGGCAGGATCCCGCGGTCTTCGGGCAATTCGAAGACGATCGCACGAAGTCGACGCCCCTCGCCCTTCCGTCAAACGAGGCGGAGCAGTTCCTCAGGTAGACGTATCTTGGCCCGGATGAGACCACTCGTCGTCGGTGACGGCGAGTGCGAGCTGGGTGACCTGCTCTCGCGTCAGCGCGCGGCCTTCGGCCAGAAGCGTTGCCAGCCGAGCATCGTCCGGGAGGGCGGCCTGTGCGAGCGCGTACGCTTGTCTGCGGGCTTCCAGATCCGCGAAATGCTCCGGGTAACTCGCCGCTGCCACAAGGGCGTCGACGGCGCCCAGCAGGTGCGCGGCCGTGACCGGGTCACCGTCGTGCGCCGCAACTCCGGCGATCGTCCGCACGGCGCCGAAGAAGGCGCGGCTCGTCGTGCCCGGCACGATGAGCGCTTCGCGCGCCGCCGCGCGCGCCGCATCGACGTCACCCGCGGCGAGATCGTAATAGGCCAGATGCGTGAGCGCGAGTTCTCTGGTGGCTTGCGTCGGCGACTGATCGACGCGCCGGCGTGAGTAGTCGCGCGCGCGCTCCAGTTCACCCGACTCGAACGCGACGATGGCGCAGGCCGACAGCACGAACGGGGCGGCGAATCTGCTCTCCGGGGCGTGTCGATCGCAGAGCGCCAGCGCCTCGTCGAGGAAACGCCGCCGGGCCGGGGCCTGGGAAACCGGCATCGTCAGGGCTCGTGCGATGAGGACGAGAACCCGATAGTGCTCTTGCCCGCGAGCCTGGACGAGTTCGACTGCCTCCGCCGCCAGGCGGTCAGCCTCCGCCCGTTCGCCCCGGGTGTACAGCGCAAACGCGTGCCAGGCCAGCGCGTTGCCGAGGTTCGGACGGTCGCCCAGCTGCCGGTACAACGCGGCGGCGCGTTCGGCGCTGACGAGCGTGCGATTGGTATCGCTCCACCAAGAAAACATCGCGATATTGCGGAGCAGATCCGCTTCCTGGCGCGGCCCAGCGCGTTCACCGATGGCCGCGAGCGCGCGCTCGCTCCAGATCGTTCCCTCCGCGTTGAGCGAGAGCGGATGGAACACCCAGCGTAATGCGACGACCAAAGAGACCGCGAGGTCCGGATCGCCGTCCCCGCTCAGCGCCCAAACAAGGGCGCTTCGAACGTCGTCGAGGACGCCTTCGAAGGCCTCGGTCGGCTCGAAGGCGGCGCCGGCCGCATCGATCCGCTCGGCTACCGAGCGATAGTAATCGGCATGGCGCCGCGCCATCCGCCTGCGTTCCCCGGGCTTCTTCGCCAACTGCTCGACGGAGTAGAAGCGGATCATTTCCAAGAGGCGATAGCGCGCCGCGCCGGAGCGGACGTCGGCGATGACCAAGGACTTATCGACCAGAGAGGCCAGCAGTTCCGGAACGTCGTCGGGCGCGATCAGATCGTCGCCGCAGACGCTCTGCGCTGCGGCGGGTGTGAAAGAGCCCGCGAAGACGCCGAGGCGATCCAACAACACCGCTTCGGAATCCGCGAGCAGGTCGTAACTCCAATCCAGCGCGGCACGAAGCGTTTGGTGACGGGGCCTTGCCGTGCGATCTCCGGTCGACAGCAGACGAAAGCGGTCGTCGAGCCGTTGCGCGAGCGCCGCGAGCGGCAAGCTCGCCATTCGGGCCGCCGCGAGTTCGATCGCTAGCGGAATGCCTTCCAGACGGCGGGCAACGGTGACGAGTGATTGCTGCGCTTCCGGGTCTTCCAAGTCGACGGCTTGTGCGGGCCCGCTGTCGGCGGCACGATCCAAGAAGAGTTTCACTGCCGGGGAAGCGAGCAATTCCGCGATTGACGGTGCGACGTCGTCGCCGGCTTCGGGCAACGGGAGTGCGCTCAGGCGCTCCACGCGCTCCCCCGCGATGCGCAAGGTCTCGCGGCTCGTCGTCAAGAGATGCAACCGGGGACATGCTGCGATGAGCCGGCTTGCCACGTGAGCGACCGCCTCGAGCACGTGTTCGCAGTTATCGAGGATGAGCAGCGCTTGGATGTCGTGCAACGCGCCGACCAGTGCGTCGAATACCGCCGTGCCCGGCCGCACTTCGATACCCATGGCGCGCGCGATCTGGTGGTCGACGAGCGAGGGATCGTCGAGCGGCGCGAGGTCGACGAACCACACTCCCCCGGGAAACGTCCCCGGGGACAGCGTCGTGATTCGGCGTCCCGTTTCGAGCGCCAGCCGCGTCTTTCCGATGCCGCCCACGCCGCAAAGGGTCACCAGCCGGCGCTCCATCACGAGTTGCGTGAGCTGCTCGAGTTCGAGCTCGCGGCCCCGAAAAGACGTCACGGAGAAGGGCAGATTTGTGGGCGGGGGATCGGTCGCCGCCGGCGCGGGGGGCACGTGGCCCTTGGGACGAGCCGCGGCTCGGAGCCCCGTGCGCTCCTCCGGCGCGAGGCCGAGCGCATCGGCCAGGAGATTGACGGTCGAAAACCGGGGAGCTTGGCGGTCTCCTCGCTCCAGAGCGCCCACGCTGACGAAGCTCAGGCCGGCGCGTTCGGCCAGCTCCTCCTGCGTGAGTCCGGCTGCCAGACGATACCGGCGCAGTAACGTCCCGAAGCGTTCGTCGGCGCTCCTCACCGCTCTTTGGCCCTCCGCGGCGTCAACCGTCGAGTAACTGTAGAGGTTACGTACAAGCGTTGTATAGGTGAACCGGAGTTTGTCTCCTCCCGCGGCGGAGCGTGCGCACGAAACATAGCCGGGATGTAGAGCGAACGTGGGTGGTTCCGATGCCGCGACTCTTCCATCATGGGGGTAGCCACTGCTCAGAAAGGCAATGCTTGCCGTGATCGCTCAACTTCCTCGTCACGCTCTGCTCAAGGAGTTTCGGCTCCGGATCGATCCCGGTGCGAAGCGGTTAGGATCCTACGAACGGCTCCCGGTGAAGCACGGGAAGAAAGTTACGCAAGAGGAGCTCGCCGAGGCGATCGGCGTCTCGCGCGTCTGGTACGCGGTGCTCGAGTCGGACGCCGACGTCCGGCCGTCGACCGCGTTGCTGGACCGCCTTGCGGACGTATTGACGGTCTCACCGTCGGAACGCATCGAGCTGTTCTCCGCCGCGATACCGGAGCTTCGCTCACTGCGCATCGAGTAGCGCCTCCAAACGAAACGTAACGGAGCCGGCAAAGGTGAAGGCATGAACAACTACGTCGCGATCGTCTTCGACATCGAGGTCCAAGCCGTCGAAGGGTTACACGCGATTCGGGATCTGGATCGTCGTCACGAGCTCACGGTGCACGCTGCCGGCGTCATCCGGCGGAACGATCGCGGACGCATCGACGTCGTGATGCAACCACGCAACGATCAGGGCCTTCGGACCGCGGCCGGCTTTACGCTCGGCACCGTGATCGGCGCGCTCGCCGATCCGGTCGGCGCGGCCATCCACATCGGCGGCGCAACGAGCGACGTCGCGGAGGCGCTCAAATCAAGGGAGCGCGAGCAAGCCGTTCGCGAGGCCGGCTCGAGCCTCAAAGACGGGCAGTTCGCAGTGATCGCAGAGGTGACCGACAACGAAGATCGGCCGATCGGCGCGGTCATGGGCCCGCTCGGCGGCACGGTGTACCGTCGTCCGGTGAGCAGCGTTCGCGATGACACGGACATGAACTTCCACTATCCCGACGCGCTCGTGCCGGACGAGTATCGACCTCGCTTCGAGCAGGAGACAGCTTCATAGCCGGCCGAATTCGCGCGCACGAGGAGCATGGCTCGATGACGAACACCGCAGGCTCGTTGCTCGCGCTGAAGTGGCTGGCCAGAGTCTTGAGCATCGCCGCCGTCGGCGTCGTGCTCTTGTTCGCGTTTGGGGAAGGAGCGGGCCTTTCGCAGCTCTCGAAGCTCAGCGCGAACGAACTCGTTCTCTTTCTGTTCTTCCCGCTCGGCATCTGCCTAGGAATGCTCGTGGCCTGGCGCTGGGAAGGCGTCGGCGCGGGCATCACGATCGCGAGCCTCGCCGGCTTCTATGCTGCACACCGGATCATATCCTCAGGTTTTCCGAAAGGCTTCGCTTTCGTCGCGCTCGCGGCGCCGGGCTTCCTGTTTCTGCTGCACTGGCTGTTGAAGCGCAACTCGTAGCGGCACTTCGCCAAGGGTTTCCAGGTCGTCACGACGTCGCAGCTCGGCCGAAAACGAAACGAGGGCGAGCGATGTATCGCTCGCCCTCGCCAGTGCGGCTACGCGGCCCAGTAGGGGTCGTAGTCGTAGGGGTACAGATGGTACGGGTAATACGGGTAGTCCGGGTAGGTGCCGAGCCCGGGATCGATTGAGTCCTTCCGGACAGCGCCTTTGGGCCGGCGATAGATCTTGCCGCCGAGAGCCTTCATGGCCGTATCCAGCGGTGTCGTCCAGTCCTCGGAGATCTCGGCGATCACGGCCGACTGCCCGCGATCCAGGACGAAGCCGCTCTCATAGGCGGCCTCTTCATGCTCGCCGGATTTCACCGCATCGGCGGTCAGGCCGATGACGCCCCCGGTCGCGGCGCCGATTCCGGCGGCCGTGCCGGCAACGATGGTCGAAGCGCCGGCGACGCCTGCCGCGACGCCGACCGGCCCCGCCAAGGCGCCGAGGAGCGCTCCGACGCCGATGCCGATGGCGGTCCGAAGGCCGGGATCGGTGTGCTTCGTCGCGACCTGGATGTAGCCGTATCGATCGCGATGCAGCACTGCTGCACCGTGCACGGTGATGTCGCCGCGAAGATCGAGCTTCCAAAGCTCGTGAAGACCGTCGGTGGCGGCGTCGACGTTGTTGAAGACGATGGCGACGTAGTTGTCCATGATTACGCCTTCCCCGCCTTTGAGCGATCCGCGGCAAGGGCTTGGCTCAGGCTCCGCAGCGCGCTGCCGGCCTGCTCGAGCATCGCGAGATTCTTTTCCTTGAGTTGCGCCTCTCCGGCGCTTGCGACATCGTGCGCATGCTTTGCGAGATCCTCGAGCTTGGAAATCGCATCCTTGACGTGGTGCTTCGCATCGGCGCGCTGTCCGTCAGCCGTCGCTTTGAGCGACGAGGCGAGTTGCTTCGCTCGAACTCCGGCCTCTTGAATGTCGGCCTTTAGCGCCGCGTGATTCTTTGCCGTGTTCGCTTCGATCTGTTTGTGGAGCTCTTGGGCCTCGCTGCGAGCGCGACCCAATGCGTCAGTAATGGTGGTCATCGTTTCCTCCAAGAGTGGTTCGGATGGGCTAGGTTCGTTGGGCCCCCGGCGCTGCCGGCAAGTGAGCCGCGTTCCCCCTGGAGCGACGTCCCCATCGGAACGTTCGCCCGGTCGCGGCGTAGCCGTAGCAGCACCCAAGGGTAGAGTCTAGCGGCTCTCGCCAAGGCCGTCTGCCAATTGGTACTTGACCAATTTCGGCGCGACCGGCGGCGCCCGATCTTGTAAACCGTTACTTTGCTGACAGCGTTCAATCGGCGGTGCAAGATCGGATGGTACGCCGCACTATAGCGATCACGCACTGTTGATGGAGGAACACATGTCAACTGAGAATTCGTCGAACACGATCGGTCAGAAGATTCACGCTGCCGCCGAACGAGCCAAAGAGAACATCGACGCCGCCGCGCACGGTGCCAAAGAGGCGATTCGCGGCGGCCACGAGCTCTTCAAGGCGGACGTGGCGGACGTCAAGGACGCCGTTAGCAAACAAGTCCATCAGGACGCGGCGGAGGCCGAGCGTAGACATCGCGAACACGAGCTGGCCGCGAAAGAACACGTTGCCGAAGCGACGCAGAAGATCAACGAAAAAGCACAAGCGGAAGTCGATGCGCTAAAGAGAGACGTGAAGAGCTAGCGGCTTTCGTCCGCGACGTCCTGCCGGCGCGCGAGAGAGCATTGCCTCTCGTGCGCTCCGGCGTCTGTAGTGCCGCGCCACGCGCTCGCTGAGCTTTTGCGATTCACGTGACCGCGGCGAGCGCGGGCTGGATCTGCGTGTCGCCGTCGCAGTACACCGCGTACACTCAGTTCAGTCGAAACCTCCCAGCAGTATGGTCCACGGCTCGATGCGCACCGTTCTCAGCAAGTTCAGCGGCGTCCATGGGTCGTCGGCCAGAATCGTCTCGATTGCCGTCTCTGTGGCCCCTCCGGCGCGTTCACGATGTGCAAGACGCGCTTGGCGTCGTCCTCGCCTCCGAGCGCGCCGCCTGCGAGGATGATTCGCTTGTCCACAAGCGCATCCATGAACGCAGCATGCGCGTCCCATTCCGTCTGCCTGCGCATCGGCAACGACCAATTCCAGGCCGCGCCTCGCTCACGAATCACAACGTAGTAGGCCATGCCGGCGATCCTTTTCGAGCGGCAATCGATCCTGATGCGGAGATCGTCGAGCATTCGATCGATCTCTTCCGGAGTGGCGCGCGGATGGGCGCCGAGCTCTGCATAGACGACGGCGCAGACGGCGAGCGGCCCACGCTGCGCCGCTTCGAGATGATCTGTACCGAGCGCCTTGGTTCTTCCGTGTCGGCGCGCGCGAGCAAGTGGACGAGTTTGTTCGTATCGAGAGCCGTCGTCGTCACCGCCCTATTCGCGCGCCCCACGGATTTCCCGGAGCCAGGTGTCGATCTCTCCGGTGGTCGCACCGTGTTCGTCCGCCGCCCAGCGCCCGAGCCACGGCGCCAGCCGTTCGCCGAAGTCCGGGCCGGCGACCGTGACGGTCCCGCTATCCTCGTCGACCGAGGTGGAGACGACGCCGCCCGGCCGCGCGTGAAGCAACGCCATGACGCCTGCCGGTAAGGTGAGCTGGTTCTTACTCGTGAGCTTTGCCTTGAAGATGGCCATGCTGTATGGATATCAAGGTCAGGCGCAAGCTGGCGAGCCGTAGATGGACCGCTTATTGCGCGTTCGCCCGCTCGTGTGGCTGAGTTGAGTGCGGCGCCGGCCTGCGGGGATGCGTGCCCGCCGGCGGGCCGGCCACGCGGCGCCCGTAATGACGGGAATCGCCCCAGCTGTTCCAGCCGACGCGGCGGCCCATCGAGATGACGCGCCCTTCGAGGCAGCTCCGGCACTCCGCGCGCGCTTCGTCGATGCACGGCTTGCCGTCATAGAGCTGATAGTTCTTGCGCACCTCGCGCGGCGTGAGATTGGGCATCGTGACGTTCGCGCCGAACGAAATACCGCGCTCGCGTCCGTCGGGGACGAGCGCTTGCAGGGCCGTCGTCGCGGCGATGTTGACGTCGCGCAAGACGAGTCGCGTCACCGCGATCATGGAGAGGGACAGCTGCAACAGCGTCTGCGTTTCGAGCATGCCGCGATCGGCCATCGCGCTCCCCGGGGCGGTGATGTACGGTCCCATGCCGATCATGTCGATATCGCGCCCGGCGAAGAAGCGGATGTCGGCTGCGAGATCGGCGAGGGTCTGACCGGGGATCCCGATCATCACGCCGGTGCCCACCTGATAACCGGTGTCGCGGAGATCGTCGAGGGCGCGCACGCGCGTCTCGAACCGCTGACCTGCGGGATGGATCCGCGCGAAGAGTTCCGGATTCGAGGTTTCGATCCGCAGCAGATAGCGATGAGCCCCGGCCGCCTTCCAGCGCCGGTACGTCTCCGGCGTTTGCTCGCCGTGCGAGAGCGTGATGCCGAGACCTTCCGGGAGCGCAGCGCAGACGGAAGCCGCCTTGATCTCGCGGACGCAGTCTTCGATGAACTCGACGAACGCGGGATCGCGCCGCTCGCCCGATTGCAGCACGCACGATCCGTAGCCGGCCCGCGCCGACCAGAGGGCGGCCTCGACGACCTGCGCGCGGCTCAGGCTATAGCGCTCGACGGCGTGATTCCCTTTGCGGATGCCGCAATAGCTGCAATCGAGCGTGCAGACGTTCGAGATCTCGATCAGCCCGCGGTAATGCACCGCATCGCCGACCTCCGCCGTCGTGAGATCGTAGGCGGCCTGCCGCAGTCGCTCGATGTCGGCGGGCGCACAAAGCGAAAGGAGCCGTTGGATCTCCGCGCCGGAGAAGGTCGTCTGCCGGAGCAGCGCTGCGAGTTCCATCACCCTTCGAGACGCTCAGGGTGACGCTGTTGCCTCGCGGCTCGCGCGGCGCGGTAGGCTTCGTGGGCGGCGGGGAATGGTTGCAGGGCCCGTTCGAAGAGGCCGAGGCTGAAGGCGATCGTCAGGCCGTAATTCGTGAGCGGCACGCCGGCCGCTCTCGCGCGCAGGATGCGGTTGAGCATCTCCTTGCGGTTGAACGAGCACGCGCCGCAATGAATGACGAGCTTGTACGGCCCCAGGTCGTCGGGATAGTCCTTGCCTGCGACCGTCGTGATGTCGAGCGGACCGCCGACGTACTGCGCGAGCCAGCGAGGGATCTTCACGCGGCCGATGTCCTCGGCGATCGGATGGTGCGCGCACGCTTCGGCGATGAGAATCTTGTCGCCGGGCCGGAGCGTATCGATCGCCATCGCGCCGAGCGTCTGGCTGACGAGATCGCCTTTGAAACGCGAGAACAGGATCGAGAAGCTCGTCAGCGGCACGCCGGGCGGCGTGTCGGCCGCGACCTTGAGGAACGCTTGCGAGTCGGTGACGACGAGCTTCGGCGGATGTTTGAGTCCGTCGAGCGCCGCGCGCAGCTCGCGCTCCTTGACGACCAGGCAATACGCGTCGTTGTCGAGCAGATCGCGAATCGACTGAATCTGCGGAAGGATCAGCCGCCCTTTCGGCGCCTCTTTGTCGATCGGCACGACGAGGACCGCGAGGTTGCCGGGGCCGACGAGATCGCCCAGGATATCCGGATTGGCGATGAAGTCCGCGGGCGCATGCTCGACGATCGCGTGGCGCAGCGCGAGGATCCCCTCGCCGAGCGCAGCCGCAGAACGCACGGCGGGGAGCCGCAGCTCGGCCAGCCGCTCGAGCGTCCGGGCGGGAGGCTCGGCCAGATCGCATTTGTTGAGCACGGCGATCACCGGCGTCTTGCGCTCGGCGAGCGCCGCCGCGATCGATTCCTCGTAGGGTCCCCAGCCGCCGTCGGTGACGACGATGCCGAGATCGGTTCGCTCGAAGGCGCGCCGCGTCGTCGCGACGCGCAGGTCGCCGACGGCGCCCTCGTCGTCGATGCCCGCGGTGTCGATGAACAGCACTGGGCCGACGGGCAGCAACTCCATCGGCTTCTCGACGGGGTCCGTCGTCGTCCCCGCGACCTCGGAGACGATCGACACTTGCTGCCGCGTGATCGCATTCAGCAAACTCGACTTCCCGACGTTGCGGCGGCCGAAGATGCCGATGTGCAGCCGCAGGCCGCGCGGCGCGCTCTGCGTCATGCCGGGCCGTCGGGGCTGCCGAGGCGGCAGACGGCCGCGGGAGAGATCAGCGCGTCGAAGGCCGCGGCATCGAGCAAGCCGCCGCCGACGGCGAGTTCGCGGATGCCGCTGCCGCTCGCCGCAGCCTCGGCGGCGAGACGCGCGACGGCGTCGTAACCGAGCGCCGGAACGAGCGCCGTCGCCGTTGCGGTCGAAGCCTCGACGCTCTCCCGGCAGCGTTCGGCGTCGGCCTCGATGCCGTCGACGCACAGGCGGGCGAGAATGTCGCATGCGCCGGCGAGCAGATCGATGCTCGTCAGCAGCGCGTCCGCGATCAGCGGCATGAACGCGTTGAGTTCGAGCGAGCCGAGGCTCGCCGCCGAGGCGATCGCTTGGTCGTGCGCGCAGACCATCAGCGCCGCTTGCGTCACGGCTTCCGGAATGACCGGATTGATCTTTCCCGGCATGATGCTCGAACCGGCTTGGCGCGCGGGAAGCCGGATCTCGCCGAGCCCGGCGGCCGGGCCCGACGAGAGCAGGCGCAGATCGCCGCAGATCTTGATGAGGCTGACGGCGCACGCCTTCAGCATCCCCGAAACCTCGACGAACACGTCGGCGTTCTGGGTCGCCTCGACGAGATTCTCGGCGCGCGCGAAGCCGATCCCCGAACGTTCGCGCAAGCGTTCGACGACGCGGAAGATGTACGCGCGCGGCGCGGCGAGGCCCGTTCCGATCGCCGTGCCGCCGAGATTGACGACGCGCAGCCGTTCGACGCACTTGTAGACGCGCCAGCGATCGCGGTTGATCGCTTCGGCATAGGCGCCCATCTCGCGGCCGAGCGTCGTGAGCACGGCGTCTTGGAATTCCGTGCGGCCGACCTTGACGATCGCCGCCAGGTGCTGCTCCTGCGCCTGGAAGCTCTCCTGAAGGCGCACGAGCCGCTCCTCGAGCCGCCCAATCCCGCGGATCGCCGCGAGCTTGAGCGCCGTGGGGTACGTGTCGTTCGTCGATTGGCGCCGGTTGACGTCGTCGAGCGGCGAGATCGTCTGATACTCGCCGGGCGCGAGCCCGAGCAGTACCAGCGCGCGGTTCGCGATCACCTCGTTCACGTTCATGTTGAGGCTCGTCCCGGCGCCGCCCGCGAGCGCGTCGACGACGATGTGGCGATCGAGATTCCCCTCGGCAAGCTCCGTGCACGCGCGCTCGAGCGCGCCGGCACGCTCCGGCGTTTCGCTCCACCCGCCGAGTTCGCGGACGGTTTCGATCGCCGCCAGTTTCACGAGTCCGTAGGCGTGAATCAACCCGGGATGGACGCGGCGCCCGGAGAGCGGGAAGTTCTCCAGCGCCCGCAACGTGTGGATGCCGTACAGGGAATCGTCCGGCAAAGTGCGCGCGCCGAGCTGGTCCGTTTCGGTGCGCACTTAGACCGTTTCAGCGGTAGACGTCACGTCTGCCCTGCTTGACTTTGGCGACCATCACCCGCGAATAGCGCGCCGTCTGTTCGTCCATGCCGGCGATCGACACTTCGATCGCGCGTTCTCCGACGGCGCGCGATTCGTCGGTGCCGTAATCCATCAGGTATTCTTGGAACGTCGAAGCGGCGTTCGGGTCGCAATGATGCTTGATGTCGCCCGGCCGGGCCAGATCCATGAAATCGGCGCCCGTTCGCCCCAAGCGATAGCACGCGGTGCAGAACGACGGCACGTAGCCGAGCTGCGCGACGTCGCAGACCACCTCGTCGAGACAGCGGTGATCGCCGAGCGAGAATTGGCTCGTGTCGTCGCGGGCGGCCTCGGCGTACCCGCCGGGGTTCGTGCGGCTCCCGCCGGAGATCTGCGAGACGCCGAGCGCGAACGTCTCGCGCCGCATTTCGGCGGTCTCGCGCGTCGACATGATGATGCCGGTGTACGGGACCGCGATACGCAGGATCGCCACGATCTTCCGGAAGCTGAGGTCGTCGACCGGGCTTGGAGGAGCGTCGGAGAAGGCGGAGCCGGTCGCGGGTTCGATGCGCGGGACGCTGATCGTGTGCGGCCCCACGCCGAAGGCCGACTCGAGGTGGCGGATGTGCTGCATGAGCGCGAGCATCTCGAAGCGCCAATCGAACAGGCCGAAAAGCGCGCCGATCCCGCAATCGTCGATCCCGGCGCTCATCGCGCGGTCGACTGCCTGCAGGCGCCAGCGGTAATCGGCCTTCTTTCCCAGGACGTGGACCTTGCCGTAGGTCTCGTGATGGTAGGTCTCTTGGAAGCACTGATACGTGCCGATGTGCGCGCCTTTGAGCGCGACGAACTCTGCGACGGTGAGCGGCGCGATGTTGACGTTGACGCGGCGAACCTCGCCGTTCCCGTTTTTGACCGAATAGACCGTCTCGATCGCATCGAGGATGTACTGCAGGCCGCCCCTCGGATACGACTCGCCGGCGACGAGCAAGACGCGCTTGTGGCCCTGGTCGATCAGGACGCGCGTCTCTCGCGCGATCTCCCCTTGGCTCAGCGCCCGCCGTACGACCTCTTTGTTGCGAACGCGGAACGCGCAGTAGAGGCATTCGTTCGAGCAGAGATTCGAAACGTACAGCGGCGCGAAGATCACCAGGCGCCGCCCGTAGATGTTGTCCTTCACGAAGCGCGCCGTGTCGAACAGCTCGGCGATCAGCTCGGGGTCGCGCAGGGCCATCAGCGGCACGATGTCGTCCGCGTCGAGCCCCTTCATGCCGCGGCCCTTCGCCAAGATCTCTCGAATCCGGGCAGGGTCGGGTGCGACGCCTGCGCTCGCCAGGCTCTCCCAGATCGGCGCTTCGTCGATGTCAAACGTGGTCGTCACGGTCATGAGCGCCTCCGCGCAATGTTTACGAGATGAACTTGCCGCGCGGCGTGTAGCTCGTATGCAGCAGTTCGTGGGCCTTGTGACTGCACGGCCCCTCCGGCAGAAACTCCTCGTAGATTTTCAGCATCTGCGGGTTCTCGTGCGACTTGCGAACCTCGTAGCTCGCATCCTCGCCGTAGATCGCCTTCGCGCGCTTCGCCCTGATCTCGGGGCTCGTCGGAATCGGCTGTCCGCCGCCGCCCAGGCACCCGCCGGGGCAGGCCATGATCTCGATGAAGTGGCAGGTGCTGAACGGGCCGCCGTTCTTGATGTCGTCCATCACCTTGCGCGCGTTCCCGGTCCCATGAGCGACGCCGACGCGCAGCGTCGCACCCCGCAGCCATTCGAAATCGGGGATCAGATGCTTGAGCAAGTCCGGGACGGGGCCGACGTCGGCGATCGGCAACTCGATCAGGCGGATCCCTTCGAAGCCGCGCACGGGGACGATGTCGGCGTGCGCGTAGAAATTCTCGACCTGCTTGCCGGTCACGAGTTCGAGCACGGTGCGCAACGCGGCCTCCATCACGCCGCCGGTCGCCGCGAAGATCACGCCGGAACCGGTCGGCAGGCCGAACGGATCGTCGAAATCGGACTTCGGCAGTTTCGGCAAATCAATGCCGGCTTCGCGAACCATCTTCGCGAGTTCGCGGGCCGTGATCCCGAAATCGACGTCCTTGTAACCGCTGTCGCACATCTCGGGGCGGTTGCATTCGAACTTCTTGGCCGTGCACGGCATCAACGCGACCGAGACGATGTCCTTCGGGTCGAGGCCTTTTTTCGCGGCGTAATAGGTCTTGATGATCGTCCCGAACATCTGCTGCGGGCTCTTCGCGGTCGAGAGATGCGCGAGCATGTCGGGGTAGAAGTGTTCGATGTACTTGATCCAGCCCGGCGAGCAGCTCGTGAGCAGCGGCAGTTTGACCGTCGCATCCTTGCCGACGAGCGCCTGATAAAGGCGCAGCAGCAGCTCGGTCCCTTCCTCGATGATCGTGAGGTCGGCGGAGAAGTTCGTGTCGAACACGCCGTTGAAGCCGAGGCGCTTGATCGCGGTGTTCATCTCGAAGGTGACCGCGGTGCCGGGTTCGAGGCCGAAGCATTCGCCGATCGCGGCGCGCGGCGCCGGCGCCGTCTGGATCACGACGTGCTTCGTCGGATCGTCCAGCATCGCCCAGACCTCGTCGGTTTGGTCGACCTCGGTCAGGGCTCCCGTCGGGCAGCGGTTGATGCACTGGCCGCAGTTGATGCAGGTCACCGCCGCGAGCGGCTTGTCGGCGAACGTGGTCGTCTTCGATTTCGGGCCGCGGCCTTCGATCGTCAGACAGCCGACGTCTTGCAATTCGCTGCAGGTCCGCACGCAACGCCGGCAGAGCACGCACTTGTTCATGTCGCGAACGATCGAGCCGCTCGAGCGATCGATCGCGTACTTCGCCTCCGCCGGCTGGCCGAAGCGGAAGGAGCCGACGCCGTACTCCGTCGCAAGCGCCTGCAGCTCGCAGTTCCTGTTGCGTTTGCACGTGTTGCAATCGCCGTGGTGATTGGCGAGCAGCAAGTCGATGACGTGGCGTCGCGCCTTGCGGACCGCCGGGCTCGTCGTCACGATCGTGATCGGGCGGTTGATCGGATAGGTGCAGGCCGCTTGGAGATTGCGCTGCCCTTCCACCTCGACGACGCAGATGCGGCAGACGCCGACCGCGCGCAGATCCGGATGGGCGCAGAGCGTCGGGATGCGCAGGCCGATCGTCTTGGCCGCGTCGAGGATCGAGGTTCCGGAGGGAACCGTCACATCGGTACCGTCGATCGTGACGGTGACGGAGATCGAAGGGTCGGCGGCCGGCGCTGCGGGGTCGAGGGTGATGACGTCACTACACATGTTAGCGAGCCGCTCCGATCGGGCGTGCCATGATTTCATCCTGGAAATGTTCGTAGACCGCTAAGAGCACTTTTGGGCTGGATTGACCGAGCCCGCATTTCGACGCGCGCTCGATCGTTTCGCCGAGACTGATCAGTTCGTTCAGGTAGCGCGTCGAGCACGTCCCCTTCAGGAGCAGCCGCACGCCCTCGAGCAGCTTTGGATTCCCGTCGCGGCAAGGGGTGCACTGGCCGCACGATTCCTCGACGAAGAACTCGAGATAGTTCTCCGCGACCTCCAGCAGATCGCGTTTGGGACCGTAGACGATCACCGAACCGCCGAGGCCCAGGTCCTCGTACGCGAGCTTTCGTTTGAACTCGCTCGGCGGCACGAGATATCCCGAATAGCCGCCGACTTGCACGGCTTTCGCCCCTTCGCCGCCGACCAGCGCGAGGAGTTGTTCCACCGAGACGCCCCAGGGCAGCTCGTACACGCCGGGCCGCGTGCAGTCGCCGGAAACGCTGAAGAGCTTGAACCCCTTGGAGTGCTCGGTCCCCATGCTCGTGAACCAGCGTGACCCGCGGTCGAGGATGATGCAGACCGAGGCCAGCGTCTCGACGTTGTTCACCACGGTCGGGCGGTTGTTGAAGCCGGACTCGACCGGATACGGCGGGCGGTTGCGCGGCTCGCTGCGACGCCCTTCGAGCGACTCGAGGAGCGCGGTCTCCTCGCCGCAGACGTAGGCGCCGGCGCCCATGCGAATGCGAATGTCGAAGTCGAAGCCCGCTTTGCCGAGAATGCCGTTGCCGAGCAGCTTCGCCTCGCGCCGCGCCGCGAGCACTTCCTCCAATTGGGTGCGGACGTGCGTGTACTCCGCCCGCAGATAGATGATGCCTTCGCGCGCGCCGATCGCGTACGCGGCGATCGTCATCCCCTCGAAGACGAGGTCCGCATGGTGCGTGAGGATGATGCGGTCCTTGAACGTCCCCGGCTCGCCTTCGTCGGCGTTGCAGATCACGTACTTGATATCGCTCTGAGCGGCCGCCGCCAGCTTCCACTTCGTGCCGGTCGGAAAGCCGGCGCCGCCGCGGCCGCGGATGTCGGAGGCCGTCACCTCGGCGATGACCTCGCTCGGGGTCAGCGCGAGCGCCTTTTTCAAACCGGCGTTTGGCTGGTGATTGGCGTACGTGAGCGTGTTCGTGAACGTGTCGCCGACGCTGCCGACCGCCGGCCGGCGCGAGCGGAAGCCCTCGGTGCACTCCTCGAGGATGCGATGCACGCGCTGCGGCGTGAGGTTCGAGAAGACTTCGTTGTTGACCATCATCGCCGGCGCTTGATAGTTCATGCCGATGCAGCTGGTCCACTCCAGCGTGAACATGCCGTCGGGCGTCGTCTCGCCGAATTTGATGCCGAGATCGTTCTCGAGCTGCCGCGCGATGAGCTTCGCACCCTTCATGACCGAGGACATGTCGCGGCTGAGACGGATGATGAACTTGCCCTTCGGCTTCGTGTTGATGAACTGGTAGAACGTCGCGACGCTGTAGATCCTCGCCGCGGAAATCCCCAGGAGATCGCCGACGTATTGCATCGCGAACTCTGAGACGAAGCCGTATTCCGCTTGCACGGCTTGCAGGATCGGGATCAGCGCTGAACTCTGGTTGGCATGCTTCTCGGCAAGCCGCGAGATGAACGCCTTGGCTTTTTCCTGTTCGGTCAACAGCATCGGTGCGAACTCATTTCTTGCATCCTTCAGCTCAGGGTGTATAGTCGTGCGGTGCGCGTCGAAGAGCGGCGCGCGCCGGATTTTGCGCGAGCCGCGTGGCGGCGCCGGCCGCATGCAAAGCGCCGTGCGATCGGTTTCGCGCGGCGCTCACGAGAGTAGCATCGCTGGGCCCGACCCTCCGGCGAGCGCAATGGACGCTTCTGCTCAGGAACGCTCTTGCGGACACCTGGTCTCTCGCGGGTCATCGTGAAGGGATCGCTATCGCAGAGCGTTGACGGAAATCGTCCGGCCGAACGCGTGAAGCGTCCGAGGCGCATGAGAGTTGTTCCGGCGATCCAGGGTAGCTGGGCAACAATTTACATGGTACGAAAGCCCCCCTACAAGAGTGCGTTTTGCACATAGTCCATCTACATGCAAAACCGCACCTAAATACCACCATTATCTACATTCGGAATGCCTACATCGCACTGAGTGGCCGGTCGTCGATGCGTCGCTAGGCACGCATTAATCGACCCTGAGGTATGCCTTGACGGCGCTCGCGCGCCCGTGTATAGTTAACCGCATGGTTAACAGTGTGAAGCTCGATCGCGTGTTCTCGGCGCTGGGAGATCCAACGCGCCGTCGCATCGTCGAGCGTCTCGCGCGGGGGAGCATGACCGTCGGGGAGATCGCCGCCGGATTCCCGATCTCGGCGCCCGCAATCACCAAGCACCTCAAGGTCCTGGAAAATTCCGGCGTACTCCATCGCGACATCGTAGGCCGCGTGCACCGTTGCAGGCTCGAACCCAAGGCCATGCACGCGGCGAGTTCTTGGCTCGAGGCGCAGGAGGCGTTTTGGAACGCCGCTCTCGACCGTCTCGATATCGAAATCACCGGTAAGCATCACAGGAGGAAGGCACCATGAGTCAGACCGATACCGCCGCCCCCGCTACATCGCTTGTCCTGCGCCGCACGTACAAAGCGCCGCGCGAACGCGTCTTCACTGCGTGGACGCAGCCCGAGATCATGCGTCGCTGGATGTCGCCGGCAGGCACCACGATTTCCGAGATCGCCTTCGAGGCGCAAACCGGCGCGCCGTACCGGATCGTCATGCTCGCCGCCGACGGCGAACGGTTCGTGGTTCGCGGTTCGATTCGCGAACTGCGCGTTCCCGAGCGTCTTTCGCTGACGTGGCAATGGGAAGACGACGACGGCCAGCTGGAAGGGAACGAAACGATGCTGTCGCTGGATTTCCACGCGAAGGGCGACGAGACAGAATTGGTGCTCACGCACGAGAACTTCACCGGCGAGGAACAGCGCGGACGCCACGAAGAAGGCTGGACGTCGGCCCTCGAAAAGCTGCCCGGCGCGTTGCGCGCCTTCAGCATCACCGGCATGGATCTCAGCGGTTTCATGGTCAAGGACGCGCCGCGAGCGATCGCGTTCTATCGCGACGTGCTCGGGCTCGAACCGGCAGTGGTGTATCCCGGCGACCGCGGCGCCGAGTACGAGCTCCCCGACGGCACGACGTTCGGCTTATGGGGCGGCGGCGAGGGCGTGATGCCGTTCCAGCCCAGCAACGGCATCCTCTTTGCGGTCACCGACCTCGATGCCGCGCTCGCGGACCTTGGGGCGCGCGGGATACCGGTCCTCATGCGCTTCGAGACGCAGTCGTGCTTCATGGCGGCGATTGCCGATACCGAAGGCAACACCGTCGTCCTGCACAAGCGAAAGAGCGCGGCGTAGGCGAGGTGGGCTGCGAGCGCTCGCGAGAGCGTTCGCGGCCAGATCGCCGTCGCTTTCGTCCGGCGCCGCGGGCTAGCAAGCGCGAAGGTGATGAAAGAGTATCGGCGCCGTCTTCACGAATCCAAGCCGCTCGTAGAGCCGGATCGCGCGCTCGTTTGCCGCCGCGACGTGCAGGAAACTTCTGATCCCGGCGGCCGAATGCGCGCGCAGAAGCCGGCGCACGACCAAGCCGCCGTAGCCTTTACCCGTGTGGCCCGGGTGCGTGCAGACCGCGCTGATCTCACGAAGGTTCGGGAGAGCCAGCCGTTCGCCGGCCATCGCCACGAGCGCGCCGTCGACATGAATGCCGTGGTACGCCCCGAGTTCGTGCGTCCTCGCGCGGAAGAAGCCCGGAAAGGCGAGATCCGTGAGCGCCACCATCGCTGGCGCATCCGAGCCGCCCAGCGATCGAATCTCGACATCGTCAGGGTCGGCCGACGCATCGGAGCCGGGCGTTCCCGTAAGATGCATCTGCCATCCCGCCATCCGGCCCACCGGTTCAATGCCCGCAACGGCGGGCACGTCGTCGCCGGCGAGATAGATCGTTTGCCCCGCCGTCAAAAGCGCGCGGAGCGCGCGCATCGCCTGTGGGGCGGACGATTCGACGCCGCCGAAAGGGATGACGTCGGCCGGATAACAGCGCGCCGGCCCGGTGCCGATCGCGATCCCCGCGTGCTCGGTCGTCAGCGCAAACCAAAACGGATTGGCGAGCATATCTTCCATATCCCCATCCGTTCGCGGGCGCCGGTTCGAGCCTTGGTCAAACGCGGTAGCAGCGGCAAGGAACGGTTCACTAGGCGTAGGGAACGTTCAGGGAGCCATCAGCGGGAGAATTCGTGATGCCTCCGAGGGAGAATTCGTGATGCCTTTGAATGCGCGGCGCAGGTCTTTGGCTGTTTCCGGAATGTCGCTCGTTCTGCTTGTCCTTCTCGCGATTATTTGCGATCCGCAGAGAGCCGAGGCGGAAACCAAAGTCATTATCGACGCAGACAACGGCAGCAAGGTGCATCTAAGGGTTGGAGACCAACTCGAAGTCCACCTGAAAGCGAATCCATCGACCGGCTATTTTTGGTATGTTCGACCAAGCTCCACACGCCTGCTGAGACTGCTGCGACAGACCATGAACGAGGCCGCAGGACCGAACGTCGGTCAACCTGGAGTACAAGTATTCGTATTCGAGCCTCGACGGATCGGCGAGGGAACTCTCCAACTGCACTACGTTCGCAGTTGGGAGACGCCCTCTCCGCAAGAACAGCGGTTTGAAGTCGACGTATCGATTGAGTCAGGGACGGCGATGCACCCCGCGGCCGCGAGCCCGGGCGAGCCGCTTTCGTCCCGCTGAGCGTTCGCTCAGCGCGTGCAGCCCGCGCTGCCCGGCACGTCGACGACAGGCCCGGCGACGACGGCGTCGGGCGGGAACCAGAATTCGATGCTGCCGCCCGGCTCATCGAACGCGGGCGCGACGACGCCCATGTAGGCGCGAACGCCCGCGCGCACTTCGGTCGAGGTCGCCATGCATGACGGCGTGTACGTCAGCGCCAGGATCGCCCGAATGCGCGCCGCATCGAGCGACGTTGTACCGTCTTGCAGTTGCGCGGTCGTGGTCCACCACGAGCCGTACATCGCGCCGGTGCGAGTCTCCGAGACGCGCACGAGACGGTTCGCCCGTTCGAACGAGGCGTTGAACGCGGGCGTCACCGTGAACCGGACGACCTCGGTTCCCGGAACGAACGCCGGATAGAGCACGCCCCCGAGTTGCGCGTTCACGTGACGCGCGGAGTCGAGCTCGATCTCGGTCGCGCCCGATTTCAAGAGGTCCTCATACACCGCGCAGATCGGCGAGGCGAAATCCCGCTTACCGCTCACGTTGATCTCGGGGTCGGCTAAGCAGCCCGGAATCGTCGGCCAACTCCACGGAGCCGCCGACGGCGCAGGCGCGGGCGATGCGCCTTGCGCGCTCGCCGGGATCGCAACCGCTTGAAGGAAAGCGAATGCGAGCGCGGCTGCCGTCGCGCGCGTCACGCCGAGCATCGTGAGCCTAGGCATCGTGTGTCCTTTCCGGTTGACGCTGCGAGAAGCCTCACCCTGCGCCGCGCACATCCTCGACGAGCCCAGATTCCGTCTGACTCGTCAAGCCTGGGGTAGGGCTTCGAAGGGCTTCCCGGACTTGAGGACGCCGTAGGCGAGGACGAGCAGGCGGCGCATCACGGCCACGATGATCTGCTTGGGCCGCTTCCCGTTCGCGCGGAGGCGGCCCGCGAAGGCAGAGAGGATGGGATTGCAACGCATGGCCACGATCGCCGGCATATAGAGAACCCGGCGCACATGCGCATTACCGGCCTTTGACACCCACGATGCCGAAACCGAAGTGCCGGAGCGGAGCTCACGCGGGCAAAGCCCGACGAATGCGGCGACCGCTTTCCCGCTACGAAACTCCGTGAGATTGGGCAACTCGCCGAGCAGCGTCGTCGCTACCCGTTCGCCGATTCCGGGGATCGACTCCAGAAGCGCGCGGTTCCCACGCAGCGTCGGGTCTTGGTCGATCGTGTCGTCGATCTCCTCATCGATCTCGCTGATCTGCCGCGAAAGAAAAGCGATCGTCGTCTCGATCGATGTGCTCACTTCATCCACGCCGGGGCCTTGCAGCCGATTCTCCTCTTGCACGCGCATCTCAATGAGGGCGGCGCGGCGGCGCCCTAAACGCTGCAAACGCCGCTCTGACGGGCTCGGAGGCTCCCACAGCCGCGGCTTCATCGCAAGGCAGTAACGGGCAATGAGAGCGGCATCGGCCTTGTCGGTTTTCGTCCGCGAAAGCTCGCTCTGCCCGAAGCCTTTGATGGCCATCGGATTCACGATACTCACCACGTGCCCGCGCTCGGCGAGGAAGATCCCGAGCTCCTCACTCCAGCCGCCGGTCGCCTCCAGGCATGCGTGGACCTTCGCGACCTTGCAGTTCTTCAGCCAACCGGCGAGCCGTTCGAAGCCCTTCTGCGAATTCGGAAAGCTATTCTTGCGCGAGCGACCATCGAAGAGCAATGAACAGTGGAAGTCGGCCTTGCCGACGTCGATGCCAAGAACTGATTCCATGATGCCCTTTCAAAAAGCATCGGCGGTAGCAAAGTGACCTCCCTGACAATATGCGGGCTCATGCCGTCGGCAGGCCCTAGATTCCGTCCGGTCGGCTACCGCCGCCGCGTCGGGCACCTATCTGGGCTACGGGCTCGGAAGCCCGAGGGTGACACGGTGTCACCGACGCGGAGGCCCGGGTCTTCGACCCGGATCACCGGGAACACCCGGCGGCGCCAAGATATCAGGGTGACGGGGTTAGGGCCGGGTTTGACCTTCGCCGCGGACGATGTATTTGTAGCTCGTGAGTTGCTCGGCGCCCACGGGGCCGCGGGGCGGCAGACGGCCGGTCGAGATGCCGATCTCGGCGCCCATGCCGAACTCGCCGCCGTCGGCGAATTGCGTCGAGGCGTTGCGCAGCACGATCGCGCTCTCCACTTCGGCGAGGAAGCGTTCCGCGGCGGCCTGATCTTCGCTGACGATCGCATCGGTGTGGTGCGAACCGTAGTGGTTGACGTGCGCGATCGCCTCGTCGAGGCCCGCGACGACGCGCACGGCGATGATCGCATCGAGATACTCCGTCGCCCAATCGGTCTCGTTCGCCGGAAGCACGAGCGGGTCGAGCGCCTGTGTCTCCGCGTCACCGCGAATCTCGCAGCCCGCACCGCGCAGATCCGCCAGGATCGGCGGAAGAAGCGTGGAGGCGACGGCGCGGTCGATCAAGAGCGTCTCGGTCGCGCCGCAGACGCCGGTGCGGCGCATCTTCGCGTTGAGCACGATGCGCCGTGCCTTTTCGGGATCGGCGGCGCGATCGACGTACGTGTGGCAGAGCCCCTCGAGATGCGCGATGACGGGGATGCGGCTCTCGCGCTGCACGCACTCGATCAGCGAACGTCCGCCGCGCGGCACGATCACGTCGATCGCTTCCGTCATGCCGAGCATCAGGCCGACCGCGGCGCGATCGCGCGTGGGCACGAGCTGCACGCCGGCCTCGGGCAAACCGGCCGCGACGATCCCGCGGTGCAAGCACGCTTCGATCGCGCGCGACGAGTTGAAGCTCTCCGAGCCGCAGCGCAAGATCGCGGCGTTTCCGGAGCGCAAGCAGAGTCCGCCCGCATCCGCCGTCACGTTGGGGCGCGATTCGTAGATGATGCCGATCACGCCGATCGGAATGCGCACGCGCGCGATGTCCAGGCCGTTCGGCTGCGTCCAGCGCGCGAGTTCGGTGCCGACGGGATCGGGCAGCTCCGCGACCGTCTCGAGGCCGGCCGCCATCGCTTCGATGCGTTTCTCGTCGAGCCGCAGCCGGTCCAGCAGCGCGCCCGAGAGCGCGAGCCCCTCGGCCGCCGCCATGTCCGCGGCGTTCGCCGCCAGCAGCTCAAGCCGGGCCGCACGCACCTCGCTTGCGGCGGCCCGCAGCGCCGCCGTCTTCCGCGCGGGTTCCGCGCGCGCCAGCACGCTTGCGGCGTGCCGCGCGGCAAGGCCGATCGCGCGCATCTCGCGGTCGAGTTCCGCGAAGCTTCGTTCGAGCGTCGTCATGCCGGTCCGATCGTCATTGCCGCCTGCCGTTCACCACCAGGTCTTCGCGGTGGATCATCTCGTCCCGTCCCCGGTAGCCCAGGATCGCCTCGATTTCGCGGCTCTTGTGGCCGGCGATCGCCTGCGCGTCGGCGCTGGAATACGCCGAAAGCCCGCGCGCGAGCTCCCGGCCGTCGCGGCTGCGCACGATCACCGCGTCGCCCAGCTCGAAGCTGCCGTCGACCGCGATCACGCCGGCCGGCAACAGGCTCGCCCCGTGCTCCAGCGCGGCGGCCGCCCCTTCGTCGACGACGAGCACGCCCGTGACGTTGACGGCCCCGGCGATCCAGCGCTTGCGCGCGGTGCGCGGCTCCGAATCGGGCAAGAACCAGGTTGCGCGGGCGCCCGCCTCGAGCGCGGCGAGCGGGTGCAACCCGTACCCGTGCGCGATGACCATCCGGCAGCCCGCGGCCATCGCGATGCGCGCCGCCGCGAGCTTGGTCACCATCCCGCCGGAGCTGTAGCCCGCGGGCGCCTGCCCCGCCATCGCCTCGATCTCGGGCGTGAGCGCGCGGATCTCCGGAAGGTGCGTCGCCGCTCCGTCGCGTCGCGGGTCGGCGGTGTAGAGGCCGTCGATATCGGAAAGCAGCACCAGCGTATCCGCGCTGATCATCTGCGCGACGCGCGCGGCGAGGCGATCGTTGTCGCCGAAGCGGATCTCCGCGGTCGCGATCGTGTCGTTCTCGTTGATCACCGGCACGGCGCCGAGCGCGAGCAACTGCTCGAGCGTGGCCCGCGCGTTGAGATGGCGGTGCCGTTCCTCGGTGTCGTCGGGCGTCAGCAGAATCTGCGCGACGCTGATCCCGTGGTGCGCGAGCGCTTCGAGATAGGCATGCGCGAGACGGATCTGGCCGGTCGCGGCTGCTGCTTGCTTTTCCTCGAGCTTGAGCGGACGGCCGACCAGGCCCAGATGGCGGCGCCCCACGGCGATCGCGCCGGAGGAGACGAGCAGCACGTCCTGACCGCGCGCGCGACAGCGAGCGATGTCTTCGACGAGCGCGGCGAGCCACTTGCGGCGAATGTCGCCCGTCGCTTCATCGACGAGCAGCGCAGAGCCGATCTTGACGATCAGCCGGCGGCCGGAGGCAAGCTCCTCGCTCATGGCGTCGCTAGGGCAACAAAGGGGCGATTCACGCGCTGCCACGAGTCATTACGTTCGCCGGGCTACGGTGTCGCGTGCGGCCGCCCCTTCCGGAACCGGGGCGCGCGCCTCGTCTGCGGGACGCGGTTTTCAGGGTCGCGGCCGCGAAAGTGGCGCGAACTCGCCGAAGAAAGGATGCCCGTGATCGCGGATTTCAGAGCTTTCGCGGCCGCTCGAACCCACGCCGCCCTCATTCTCGCCCTCCTGTCTTGCCTCAGCGTCGCAGCCGGGGCGCAGACCGCGAAGAAGCCGGTCAACTCCGAAGCGGACTTGCCGCGCTACACGTATTCGGTCGCGGGCACGGCATCGGCGCTGGTGCAAGCCGATCCCGCGACGTTTGGAACCTTTGCGGCGCAAGTTGCGGCGGATATCGATAAGACGCTCGACGGCTACGACATCCGCGATTTCGCGACGCTGCGCTCGTTGCTGGGCGAAAAGATGCAACTGCTCGCCCTCGCCGGCAAGAACCACGAAGCGCTCGATCTCGTGCGCCGGATTCGGGCGCTGGAAGATAAGCCCGACGCGAGGCTGACGAGCGGGCGGCGCATTGAGGCGATCTTGGAAGCGCGGCTCGAAACGGGGCAAACGAGTGGTCCCGCGTTCTTGGCCGCGTTCGAGAAGCACTACGCGGCCGCGATCGGCGCGCTGCCGTATGGAATCGTGGGGAATCAGCTCAAGGAAGCGAAGACCGGGGCCGAGATCGGCTCGCCCGCGCTCGTGCTCGGCAACGTGCAAGCGGGCCTTGACCCCGCCGTTGAAAAGACGCACGCGCTCAGCGGCGCGTTTGCCGCGACGATCGTCTTCACGCGGTTCTTCGACGACGTCCTGTATCCGACGAAAGCGCCTGCGCTCGCCGTGCTCACGGGATACCTCGCGAAGAACACGGCCGCCGCGAGGCCGGACATCTGGGCGAGCCGCGACGTTTCACTCGCGGGCGCGAGCGGCTTGACGCCGGTCATCGTCGCGATCTGGGATAGCGGCACGGATCTCTCGCTCTTTCCCGCTCAGAGCTTCACGGATCCGCATCCGGGGCCTCACGGGCCGCACGGCCTCGGCTTCGATCTGCTCGGCTTCAAAGAAGATACGATCCTCTTCCCGATCTCGCCCGAGCGCTCGAAGCAATATCCGTCCATGCTGGACGATCTGCAAGCGCTCAGCGATCTGCAGAACAACATCGATAGCCCGAACGCGACGGCGCTGAAGCAGAAGCTCTCGACGCTCAAACCCGCCGAGGCCGCCACGTTCTTCGAATCCCTGGAGTATTTCGGACAATACGTGCACGGCACGCACGTGGCCGGCATCGCGGTGCGCGACAACCCCGCCGCCCGCATCCTCGTCGGCCGCCTCACCTACGATTACAAGACGATTCCGACGGCGCCGACCGATGAGATCGTGAAGCGCGGGGACGACGACACCGCGGAATACGTGGACTACTTCAAGGCGCACGGCGTGCGAGTCGTCAACATGAGCTGGGGCGGCAGCGCGAGCGGCTACGAAGATGCGCTGGAGAAGAACGGGCTCGGCAAGGATGCGGCGACGCGCAAGCAACTCGCGCAGCGCTGGTTCGCTTGGGATAAGAAAGCGCTCGATGCAGCGATCGCGAGCGCCCCGAACATCCTGTTCATCGCATCGGCCGGGAATTCGAACAGCGACGCAACGTTCGACGACACGATCCCGGCCTCGCTGCGCCATCCGAACTTGTTGACGGTCGGCGCCGTGGATCAAGCGGGTGACGCCACCTCGTTCACGAGCTACGGCCCGACGGTTCGCGCCTACGCCGACGGGTATCACGTCGAAAGCACCGTGCCGGGCGGCAGAACGATCCAGCTCAGCGGCACGTCGATGTCCGCGCCGAACGTCGCGAACCTCGCCGCGAAGCTGATCGCGCTCGATCCGTCGCTGACCCCCGAGCAAACGATCGACCTGATCGTGCGCGGCGCGACGCTCTCGGGCGACGGAAAGCGCCCGCTGATCGATCCGAAGAGATCGGTGGAACTCTTGCGCGCGCGTGCCGCGGCGCAGAGCAAGTAGTCGTTCGCTAACCTTGTGGGCGCGTCTGTTCGAGGACGGTCAGGCGGCGGACGATCAATTCATCGATCTCCAGCCGCTTGATGCGTCCGTCGGCAAGCCGGAAGCGTCCGACCGCGACCGCACCGGCCGCCAGCGCTCCGACGGCCAGCGCTCCGAAGAGGAGCGCTCCGGTAGCGAGCGCTCCTGCCGAAAGCGCGCCGGCGGTCGCGGCGCCGGCGGCCGCCGCTCCCACGGCGGCGCGCCCTGCGGCGGCCTTTTTGATTGCGAGCCGGTCGATGGCCGTGACGTTCGCCGCGTCGCCGCATTGGGGCGATCGCTTCGCACCGGTTTCATCCGTGCTTCCCATGCGCCCTCACTTCCGCGAACGCAAAAGCGAGACCCGGCTGAGCGGTAAAGTTGTCGGACATCTTCCGGCTCCCCAGGCTCGAGGCGCTCGGAGCCCGCAAATCGTTCGTATGGTGGCAGGGAATCTGCCGCGTTGTCCTCCAAGACAACATGACGATCTGGTCCGGCCGGTTCCGTCCATCTCGTGCAAAAACGCCGGCCAGACGCGGCGTCACCTACCCGCGTGGTCCTCATCGTGATCGAGGCATGAACCGCCCACCATCGCCGTTCCTCAGCCGACCCGCGGACGCGAACGAGTGCTTGCGCGTTGCACGTTTGCTCGCGCTCGGAGCCGCTCGATGCTAGGGTCGGATTTCGCACACGACGATGCCTGGGTGGCGCGCTATTACATCCTGTGCCGGCGTGCCGCACGGAAATTCGCGCGCGCGGGCATCGAGCGCTCGGATCTGGAGCAGGTCGCGGCGATCGGCCTCATCAAGGCGGCGCGGCGCTACGACCCCAGTGCGAACATCCCGTTCGAAGCGTACGCGTGGATCTTGATCGCCGGGGAGTTGATGCATTACATCCGGGATCACGAGCATCTCGTGCGGATCCCGCGAAGCATTCGGACGCTCGAACGCGCGTATTGGGAGACGTACGAACGCTTGACCACGCAACTCGAGCGCGAACCACGCGACGATGAGATCGCGATCGCGCTCGGAAAGTCGAAGGCGCAAGCGAGCGCGGCGAAGCTCGCGCGTTCGAGCGTGACCCCGGCGAGCATCGAAGCGCCGGGCTTTCGTGAGCAAGCGATCGGAGCGACGCCCGAGCGCGCGTTCGATGCCGTGGTGACCGAGCGCATCGTCCTGGAGCAGGCCCTCGCATTGCTCGCGCCGGCGGAGCGGTTCATCGTGGTCTCGCACTACGTCTTCGGACGTTCGCAAGACGAGATCGCGACGAAGCTCGGGTTGACGAAGCGGCGCGTCTCCCGGATGCAGTATCGCGCGCTCGAGCGGATGCGCGCGCACCTCGCAATTGCAACCTGAGCGCCGCGCAGCCGGATCAGCGGTGCGCTGAGGGCAAGAAGCCGGTCGAAAGCCAGGGGATCGCCGCGACCAAGATCAGCGCGACGAACACCGCGGCAAGATAGGGAAAGATGCGCCCGATCGCCTCGTCGGAATCCGCGCGGCCGATCAAGCACGATTGATAGAAGCCGACGCCGAAGGGCGGCGAGAAGAGCCCGATGCCCATCGCGAGGATCACGACCATCGTGTACTGCACGTCGTTCACGCCGACGGTGCGTGCGATCGGAAAGAGCAGCGGGCCGAACAGCACGATCGCCGGGATCCCTTCGAGGATGCTGCCGAGCACGACGAAGACGACGATGGAGATCGCGAGAAAACCGCTGCGGCCGCCCGGCGCGCTTTCGATCGCCGAAGCGAGTTGCTGGGCGAAGCCCGCTTGCGTGAGCGCCCACGCCATCGCGGTCGCGGCGCCGATGATCAACAGGATCGCGCCCGAGAGTGAGGCGGTCTCGACGAGGATCGGCGTGACGCGCCGCCAGTCGAACTTGCGATAGATCGCGATGCCGACGATCACGCAGTAGATGACGCCGACCGTCGAGACCTCGGTCGCCGTCGCGACGCCGGCGAGCACGGCCGTGCGGATGATGAACGGCAGCACCAGGCCCGGCAACCCGTAGATGAAGGCCCGCGCGATCGTGCGCCCATCGGCGCGCAAGCCGCGGCCGGAATCGGTGGTCGAGCGAAAATACGTCACGATCAGCAGCGCGATCGCGGCGACCGCGGCGGGGAGCAAGCCCCCCGTGAACAGCGCCGAAATCGAGACGCCGGTCACCGAGCCGATGATGATCAGCACGAGGCTCGGCGGGATCGTCTCCGACATCGCGCCCGCCGATGCGAGTTGCGCGACCAGTTCGCCGGGGTTCGCGCCGCGCTGCTTCATCTGAGGAAACAGGATCGGCGCGACCGCGGCCTGATCGGCGGCCTTCGAGCCGGAGATGCCCGAGATCAAGAACATCGCGCCGAACAGCACGTACGAGAGGCCGCCGCGCAGATGACCGACCAGCGCCGCGAAGAACTCGACGATCGCCGCGGCGACGCCCGTCATCTCCAGCAGCAGCCCGAGGAGCACGAACAGCGGCACCGCCAGCAGTTCGAGCGAGGACATGCCCTGATCCATTTGGCTGACGATGACGCCGAGCGGCACGTGCGTCGCGAACGTCAGATAGGCGAGCGTCGCGACGCCGAAGCTGATCGCGATCGGCACGCCGAGCAACACGCACGCGCCGACGAGTCCGGCGAAAAAGACGATCAGCGTGATGTTGCCGAGCGCCGCGAACTCGGGACGCAACAGCCAAAAGGCGCCGCCGAGCGCCGCGGCCAAGGCGGCGGCGCCGAGCGCGTCCGCCCAGGACGATTCGCTCGCCAGTCGCAACAGCGCGAACGCGCCGATCAGGGCGAAGCCCACGACCATCGCCGCCACGCGATAGGAATCGTGGACTTGCAGGTTCGGCGTGATGATCGACCACTGCGCGCCGACGTAGGTTTGCGCCTGCGGCAACAGGATCGCGGCGAACAGGACCGTCGCGAGCATGCCGAGCGTCGCCAGACGCCGCCGCCACGCCGGCGAGAAACGGTTGACGATTGCGGTCATGCGCATGTGCTCGCCGCGGCGCAGCGCGATGACCGCGCCGAGCATCGAGAGCCACAAGAACAGCCCCGAACTCAGCTCGTCCGTCCAGATCAACGGCCGGTTGAGAACGTACCGCGAGACGACGCCCGCGAGCAGAATGGCGACCTCGACGACGACGAGGACCGAGGCGATGCCTTCGATGATTCGCCCGAACCAGGCATCGAATGCCCAGAGCGGGCCGCGGCGGGCAGCGGCGGCGGGCGTTCCGGGAACGCCCGTCACCGCGGCTAGGCCGTCATCGTTCGTGATCGCCAACGCCTAGGCCAGTTTGCCGGCGTATTTCCCGAGCAAGTTCCAGGCCGCCTCGCCGAACGTCTCTTGCCATTGCTTGTAGAAGCCCGAGGCGATCAGCTTGTCGCGGAACGGCTTGGGATCGGTCGTGTTGAACGTCAGGCCCTGCGTGGCGAGCTTGGAGCGGAGCGTATCGTTGAGTTTGACCGAGTCGACGCGCTGCGCGACGGCCGCCTCGTTCAAGCGCCGATCGAGGATCTGCTGGTATTTCGGCGTCAGCCGGCTCCAGAAATCGGCGTTGGCGATCAGCCAATAGCCGACCCACATGTGATTGGTCAGCGAGCAGTATTTCTGGACTTCGTAGAAGCGCTGCGTTTCGATGTTCGCGAGCGGATTCTCTTGGCCGTCGACGACGTGCGTCTGCAGCGCCGAGTAGAGGTCGGCATAGTTGATCGTCGTCGGCGAAGCGCCCAGACTGCGAATCAGCGAGGTCGAGATGGGGCTCGGCGGAACGCGCATCTTGAAACCGGCCAGGTCGGCGGGCGTGTGGATCGGCCGCGTGCTCGAGGTCATCTGGCGAAAGCCTTCGTCCCAGATCTTCTCGAACGCGAAGAGACCGTGCTTGGCAATGTCGGAGCGCTCGTAGGCGCCCAGGCCTCCGTCGCAGGCCGCGAACGCCGCGTCCGGATCCTTCCAAGCGAAACCGATGTTGTTGAGGCCGGTCGTCGGGACGAGTTGCGCGAGAATGTTGTCGCCGATCGCCATGATCTCGAGCGCGCCGGAGCGCACTTGCGAGAGCATCTTGTCGTCGTTGCCGAGCTGATTGGACGGGAACACCTTCACGTCGATCGCGCCGCTCGAATCCTTCGCGATCGCTTCGGCGGCGGACTGGAGGTGCGCGACGGTGGGGTGCGTCGGCTCGAGATCCGTTCCGATCTTCACCGTGACGTCGGCGGCGAAGGCGGGCGAGCGAAGGACGGCGATCGAGGCGAACGTCGTGGCTGCGGTCGCGGTGATGAACGTCGAGCGGGAAACGCGTGGTTGCATTAGGCTCCTTTCGATTGAGTCAACGAGGTTGGGCTGCGAATCTTTCAGCACGCGCGAGCAGGGCGCGCGCGCGGTCGGCGACGGGGACGTCGATCATCGCGCCGTCGAGCGCGATCGCGCCGTTCCCGGCCGCGAGCGCGGCGTCGTAGGCGGCGACGATGCGGCGGGCCCGTGCGATCTCGGCCTCGGAGGGCGAGAAGGCGGCGTTGAGGATCGGGACTTGCGCGGGGTGGATGCAGAATGCGCCCCGCAGTCCGAGCGCTTGCGAGCGCCGCGCGGCCGCCGCGAATGCGCCCAGATCGCGGACCTCCGCGATCGAGTGGACCAGGCCCAGGGGCAGGATCCCCGCGGCGTTCGCGGCCACGACGAGGTTTCCGGCGAGCTGCACGAAGAGCTCGCTGTCGGAGGCGACGCCGAGCGCGGTCGCCAGATCCTCGCCGCCCAAGATGATCGCGACGATGCGCGGGTCGGCCGCCGCGATCGCGGCAAGCTCGAGCGCCGCGCGCGGCGTCTCGATCAGCGCGATGACCCGCGTCGAGCCCGCGAGCATGCCGCGCCGCGCTTCCGCGTCACCGATCGCTTCGCAGAGCAGGCGCACGTGATCGGCGCTCTCGACCTTCGGGAACGTGAGCGCGCGAACGCTCGGCGCGACCGCGGCATCGATATCGTCGAGCGCGGCGCGCAGCGGGCGGTTGATGCGCACGACGACGTCGCAGCCGCGCTCCGCGAGATATTCCGCAGCCGGGGCCACGGCGCGACGAGCGGCATCTTTTTCGCTCTGCGCGATGCTGTCTTCGAGATCGAGTTGCACGGCGTCGGCGCCGCGCTCGTGCGCCGCGCGCACGAAGCGCTCGACGTTTGCGGGCACGAACAGCAGCGAGCGCCACAGCGGCAGCACGGCGGCGCTCACGAGGGCGCCGCTGCGGGCCAGTCGATCGCCCCGCTCGCCTGCAGGCGCTCGAGTTCCGCATCGCCCAAGCCGAGATCGCGCGAGAGCACGGCCCGCGTATGCTCGCCGATCGCGCGCGGCCCGGGAACGAACGCGCGCGGAGGCGTTTCGGTGAAGCTTGGATACGCGTTCGTCATGCGGATCGGGCCCAGCGCCGGATCGTCGACGGCGACGATCGACCCGCGCGCGACGATCTGCGGGTTCTCGAGCATCGTCGCGACGTTCTCGAGCGGCCCCGCCGCGCAATCGGCGGCGCTGAAGATCGCAAGCGCGGTCGCGCGGTCGCGTTGCTTGCACCACGCGGCGAGAGCGGCGTCGAGCACGTCCGCGTGCGCGACGCGGTCCTCGTTCGTCGCGAAGCGCGGGTCGCGCAGCATCGCGTCGCCGCCGATCGTGCGCAGGACGCGTTCGGCGATCGGCTGCGTGCTCGCCGAGAGCGCGACCCAGTTGCCGTCGGAACACTCGTACGCGCCGCGCGGCGCGGTGTCTTCGATGCGATTGCCGATGCGATGATGCAACGTGCGGTTCTGATCGTATTCGATCACTTGCAGTTCGACGAGTTTGAGCATCGCCTCGTAGATCGCGAGATCGATCGTTTCGCCTCGCCCATCGCGTCCGCGGCGCACGAGCGCCGCGCTCACGGCGCCGGCGCCGAGGTTTCCGGCCATGATGTCGGCCATCGGCACGGCCGGCAACAGCGGCGGCCGATCCTCGAATCCCGTCACCGCCGCCAAGCCCGACATCGCTTCGGCGAGCGTGCCGAAGCCGGGGAGATCGCGATAGGGACCGCTCTGCCCGAACGCGGTGATGCGCAAGACGATGAGCCCGGGCGTGGTTTCGCGCAGCCGTTCGGGCGCGAGGTCCCAACGCTCGAGCGTGCCCGGCCGAAAATTCTCGATGAGGACGTCGAAGGAAGGGATCCAGCGGCGCAGGAGCGCTTGCGCCTCGGGCCGGTGCAGATCGAGCGCCACGCTGCGCTTGTTGCGCGCGAGCGTCTTCCAGTATAGGCCCTCGCCGTCACGTTGCGCCCCGAAACGGCGAACGTGATCGCCGTGAACCGGGCGCTCGATCTTGACGACCTCGGCACCCCAGTCGGAGAGCATCGAGGCCGCCAGCGGCGCCGCAATCATCGTCGAGAGATCGAGGACGCGCACGCCCGCGAGCGGTTGCTCCCGCGTCACGAACGCGCGCTACCGCCGGGACGATCGAAGCTGCGGTTCCGGAGCTGCGGGGTACAGGCGATCATAGGTCGTCCCCTTCCAGGCGAGGCGCCCTATTAGACTACGTGCCCGGGCGGGCGTGCGCGCTATCGCGAAACTGGGCGGCGCGGCGGCGGAGTCGGAGAAGCCGCGGTCGCGATGATCTGCGCGTCGTCGGAGGCGACCCACCCGTAGCGGCCGCGCTGCGGCCCGCTGACGATCTTGAGGCCGACGGCGTCCTGGATCGGCTGCTCGTAACGGAAGCGGATGACCTGCGGCTCGCAGCCGATGACGATCGCGCGGGTTCCGGGCTTGGAGAGCAGCGTGTGGTCGAGCACGTCCTGCGTGTTCTTCCATTCGCCGGCGGCATAATTGACGAGCCGCAGGCGCGCGTCCCAGACGAACACGTCCGGGTCGAGACGATTCGATTTGAGAAGCACGTACTGCCCGTTGGTAACGGAACAGCCTTCCGCGCGAGGCGCGGGACCGGGGACCAGGACGAGCAGCGCGGTCACTGCGATCAGCGTCCGTCTAAGCACAAATGATTCTCTGCGTCAAGATGCGGCGGCAACCCTTTTCGCTCGTTCGATTCGCCTTTGCTAGTCGAGTTCACCCTGCGCGACGAGCACGCCGTCCTCGTCGGCGTAGAGCCAATTGCCCGGCGCGAAGGTCGCGTTCCCGAAAGAGACCGCGGCGTCGACCGTTCCCGATCCGGTCTTTCCGCTCGTCCACGGATTCGAACCCAAGGCTTTGATGCCGAGCGGGAGTTCTCGCAGCGCCGCGACGTCGCGCACGGCGCCGTGGATGACCAGGCCCGCCCACCCGTTCGCGACCGCCAAGCCCGCGATCACGTCTCCGACGAGCGCGGTGCGCAGCGATCCGCCGCCGTCGATCACCAGCACGTTGCCGTTCCCCGGCTCGCCGAGCACGCGTTTGACGACGGCGTTGTCTTCGAAGGTTTCGATCGTTCGAATCGCGCCCGAGAACCGGGTGCGGCCTCCGAAATCGCGGAAGGCGAGCGCGCAGCTCGCGACGCGGCCGCTCGGCCGGAATCGATCGACCAAGTCGGCCGTGGCTCGTTCGGATGACACGCTTCCCCCTCACCGCGCGCGGCCGCTCGAGGGCGCGGGCCGCCGTCGCGTTCGGCGCGTTGTTGCCGCTGGGCGGCCGGAACCCCTCGCGCGGGGCGGCCCGAGCCGCTCGGCGAAGCGCTCCGCCTGCGCACTCGCAGCGAAAGGGACCCGTGGCCGAAAGCATTCTCCGCGAACGGATCTACATCGACGTACCCCTAAACCGGGCGGCCGGTCTCCTCGAGAGCTTCTTTGCCTGCCGCGTGCCGGCGGGCGAGGGTGCGGCGCGCCTGGAGCTATCGGTGCCGGATCTGCCGCTCGAATTGCAGCGCGGCGTCGCGGCGACGTTCGAACGCGTGGGGCCGGCCTCCGGCTGGAACGATACGGTCCACGTGAAGTGGCGGCCGGAGGGGGGCGGGCCGTTCCCCGATTTCGACGGGACGCTGAAGATCGTGGCGGATGAGGATTACAACGCCTGCTGGCTCGCGCTCGACGGCACGTACGTGCCGCCCGGCGGGATCGCCGGAAGGCTGTTCGACGCCGCCGTCGGGACGCGCATCGCGCACGCCACGGGCCGCCGGCTGCTCGAGCAGATCAAAGCGGAGGTCGAAGCCACCTTCGCGCGCGAGGAGCGCGAGAAGTCGCGTCCGTAGTCAGAGCGCGACCGGCGTGAAGATCGCCTCGACGGCGTGCGTCGTGCGCAGCGTGACGCGGATTTCGGGATCGAAGCGCAGATAGGCCACGAGCCGCTCGATCTCCGTGCGCAAACTCGCCGCGAGGAACGGCGCGTCGGAATGCAGGCTGGAGGCGAGCGCGAGGATCCGCGTGCGCGCTTCGTCCTCGTTTGCCGCCCGGGCGATGCCGCGCAGCGCGGTCAGCGCGCGACTGCGCGCGATCCCCGAGAGGCTATCCAAGACCTGGCGCTCCACGTGCAGCCAGCACCACTGCTGTTTCGTTTCGGGATACGCTTTCTTCACCGCGCGCCAGAAGGCGGCGGTCCCGTCGGCGGTGATCAGCGCCGGCGCGCGCAGGCCGCGAGCGCGCAAGTCGCGGAAGAGCGCGAGCCACGTCTTTTCCGTCTCGGCGGCGACGCAGCGGATCTCGACGATGCGACGCTTGCCGGCCGCGTCTGCGCCGAGCACCAGCAGCAGCACGCGCTTCTCGCCCCGCGGGCCGGCGCCCAAATGGATGCCGTCCGCCCAAAGAAACGGCAGCTCGGCGTCGTCGAAACGCTCCTCGTTGCCGGGCTCGCCGGCCGTCAATTCGGGATTCGCGCGGATCAGGGAGAGCGGGGAAAGCACCATGTCGCCCATCAGCAGACGCTGCAGCTCCTGGGTGAACTCCGAGGCGGCGGCGCCTCCTTCAACGGCGTGGGGCATGGGAACCTCGAGCGATGCGGGGGTGGTACGGACCCTTTTCCCAGTATTGTACCGTGATAATGGTTGACCGCTTCCGGCGCGGAGGATTCGCCGACCCTCGGCGCGTGATGATTGCAGCGAGGTTCACGCGGCGCGGCGTACGGGAGGCGAATCCTTCGTGAATAATCGGCTCGTCTTAGCTTTGGCTTCGCTCGCGTTCGTCGCGCTGTGCTGGTGGAGTGTCTCACGTCACACTTCGCCCCGGGTCGCGCGCTCCGCGACGGCGAGTTTGACCGGCGCGGCCGTGAGCCCCGATGCGCCGCCGGCGCCCGGACCCTCGTTGCACGTCACGCAGCGCGATGGACGCGTCAGCCTGGACGGCGACTTGCCGAGCCAGGCGATTCGGGACGCCGTGCTCGCGCGCGCGCGCAGCCTCTACGGCGCCGATCGTGTCGAGGACCGGCTGCGCGTGCGCGCGGGCCTGGCCGCGACGGGCTGGAGCGCGAACGCCGCCGAGATCCTGCCGGCGTTCGGGACGGACGCGCCCGGCGCGAGCCTGGTCGCCGACGGGGATACGATCTCGCTGCGCGGCGCGGTCCCGAGCGAAGACGTGAAGACCAAACTCGTCGCGGACGCCAACGCGGCGGCCGGTGAGAACGTGACCGTCATCGACGATCTGACGCTGGTCGCGCGGGCGGGCAACCCGGCGGCGGCCGGCACCGCGCCGAGCGCCGCCACGGCTGCGCCCGCCGCCTCGCCCGAGCCGTCCGGCCCGGCGGCGACGATCGAGCGGGCCGTCGGCGGGAAATGCAACCAGTTCGATTCGGGCAGCGCCGAACTGACGCGCGATTGCGAGCGCGCGCTCGACCAGGTCGCGCGGGCGCTGCGCGCATCGCCCGCGACGCGCTTGATCGTCGAGGGGCACACCGACAACATCGGCGCCCGCGAAGTGAACCGCCGGATCAGCGAGCGGCGCGCGAAGGCCGTGAAGGCGTACCTGCTTTCAAAAGGCGTCGATTCGCATCACGCGATCGCGATCGGCTACGGGGATAGCCGCCCGATCGCCGACAACGCGACCCCCGAAGGCCGCAAGAAGAACCGTCGCATTGATTTCGTCGTCAAGTAAGCCGGGGAGAGCGCCGTGTCGTCCGTGATCGTCGAGACCCTGTTGACCTTGTTCGCCGCGCTCGCGCTCGGCATCATCATCGGCTGGACGCTGCATGCGATCTCGCTGGAAGGCGAACGCGCCGAGCAGGAGCGCCGCCGCCGCGAGCGGCCCAGTGCGGAACGCCCGGCTCGCCCCGTCCCGGCCCCCACCCCGCTCGCAACGCCGCCGCTAAGCGCGCAGGCGCCGCCCGCCGGAGGATTCTCGGCGACCGTCGTGCTCGCGCTTCAGAGCGATCTCGCGGCCTGCCGTGATGCGAGCGCGAAGAAGGATGCCGACCTGCTGCGGATGCGCAGCCTGCTCTATGAAATCGAAGCGGGCGAACCCGTGCCGATCACGCCGGGGGTCACGGTCCGCGACGATTTGACGGCGATCGACGGTATCGGCCCCGTCCTGGAACGCTCGCTGAACAAGTACGGGATCTTCAACTACCGTCAGATCGCGCTATGGACGCCGCAGGACGCCGAACACTTCGCGGCTCACGCGCAAGAACACCGCAACCGCATCGTGTACGACCGCTGGGTCCAGCACGCCCGGCGGCTGCACCGCGAGCGCTACGGGGAGACGGTCTGACGCGCCTTTGCACGTCGAAGGCCCCCGCAGCGCCCGCCTGCAAGCGGTTAGTTTCCGGTGACGATCGGCTGGAGCAAGCGCAAGCGCAGCGTCGTGCCGCGGCGCACCTTGATGTCGTCCTTGAGCGTCGCGACGAGCGCCACGCCGGCCGCCGCGCCCGCGAGCGTTCCGCCGTTCTTGCCCGTGTGCTTGGAGACGAGGTGGCCCGTGAACGCCGAACCGAGGATGATGCCCGTGTCGCGGATCTTGTGGGTCTGGGGCTCGACGTCTTTGAGCGAGATCAGCTTCACCTGGATTGGGATCGTCGAGCCGTCGGCGAGTTGAATGTCGTCGAACACCAGGTTCAGCGTCGCTTTCTTCCCGGGGCCCGCCGGCGAGACGTTTTCGACGTGCCCGTCGATCACGGCGCCGCGCAACTGCGGCTTGTGATGGAAGAACGTGTCCTTCTGCGTGAGCGTGAAATGGTCGCCGTTCTGGTTCGTCTTGCTGCTGAGGGCCTGCTGCAGCGCACCGTCGACTTCGGCGCCTTTCGCCACGAGGACGGTCGGCGTGGTTGCCGTCTGGACTGCTTGCGCGTTGGTCGCGGGAGGGGCGGCGAGCGCTGCCAGCAGGGCGAATCCCGTGGCGATGACGAGGATCTTCTTCACGAAGGAACTCCTAGAGAAAAAGTGCGTTTCGGACGGCGCTGGCGCCGTTCAATCGACTATACAACACAGACGGCGGGAAAGTTCCGGCCTTGGGGGGACGCAGCCGCCCGGTACCGAACGGCGCTTCCCGAAGCCCACCTCGCGGGTGTGATGTAATGGTAGCCTGCGACCTTCCCAAGGTTGACGCGCGGGTTCGATTCCCGCCACCCGCTCGTGGGGCTCCCTCAGGGAAAGCCAAGGACAGGCACAAACGGCGACGTAGCCAAGTGGTAAGGCGGAGCTCTGCAAAAGCTCTATTCCCCAGTTCGAATCTGGGCGTCGCCTCGATTCCCCCCTCAGGACGATGCTAGAGCTCCGACGGATCGCCTACCAAGAGTCGAACTTGCGCGGAGCGTTAGTGCTCGGGGCGGTCATCTCGTTCGTGCTCGCGATCGCCCTGATCACGGCCTTCGGGATCTACCGGCAGCTCGATTCGTCGGCCGCCTTGCAGCGCACGCTCGCACACGCGGAGCAGACGCTCGATGCCGTGCTGCGCCTGCAGCTTCAAGAAGACAACGGGCTGCGCGGCTATCTCGCGACGAACGACGAGTCCTATCTCTCGCCGTACGTCAGCGCGGTCGACAGCTTCGACCTCGGCATCGCGCGCCTCAAGGACGCGACCGCGCCGCTCGACATCCGCGAGCTCGAAGCCGCCTTCGACGAGATGCGCCAGCTCAACCGCGAGTGGATCGACCAAGTCGCGCGCCCCTTGCTCGAGAAGCCGCGCTCGGCGCGCACCTCGCGCGACCTGCAGAAGATCGGCAAAGTCCTCAGCGACCAAGTGCAGGCCGACGCGACCGGCGTGCGCGCGCTGCTGGACGAACGCGAACAGCGCGCGCAGCGCGAACTGAAAGTTCACATCAATCAGACCTTGGCCGTCGCGCTCGGGGCGATCGTGGCGTTCGGCGTGTTCGGGATCATCTTCGTCGGCTCGCGCGCGCGCATGCTCGCGCAGATCGATCGCGAGCGCGGGATCACGGAGACGCTGCAGGGCGCGTTCCGCACCGGCTGGGACGAGCCGGCGGGCACGCGCATCGGGACCGCCTACATTTCGGCGACGCGGGACGTCTCGGTCGGCGGCGACCTTTTCGACGTGCGCAAGCTCGGCGAGGGCCGCGCGCTCGTGATCGTCGCCGACGTCAGCGGCAAGGGCATCGAGGCGGCGGTCAACACGGCGTTCGTCAAGTACTCGATTCGGGCGCTGGCGATCAGCGATCCGGATCCGGCGCACATCCTCGGGGCGTTCAATCGCGTCTTTCTCGACACGATCAAGAACCCGTCGCTCTTCGTCGTGTGCTTCGTCGGCGTGCTCGATCTGGCCGCGATGCAGCTGGAATACGCCAGCGCCGGGCACCCGGGCGCGTTCCTGCGGCGCAGCGGCGAAGTGCGCCAGCTCGACGTGACGGGCCCGATCATCGGTCTGGATGCGTCCTTCGGCTACGAGAAGCGCACGCTCGAACTCTTGCCGGGAGATCTGATCTTGCTTGCGACCGACGGCCTGAGCGAGGCGCGCGACCGAAAGGGAAAGCAGCTCGAGGATTCCGGCGCGATGCGGCTGCTGCGCAACGGGCCGCGCGATCCGCAGGCCTGCGCGGATGCGCTGGTCGCGCAAGTGCGCACGTTGACCGGCGGCACGGTGGACGACGATCTCGCGCTCTTGGTCCTGGCGATCGACGGCCTGCCGCAAGCCGCGGCGAGAACGCGAGCGCGCTGAACGATGCTGGCCAAGCGCATCATTCCGTGCCTGGACATCAAGGCCGGGCGGGTCGTCAAGGGGATTCGCTTCCTGCAACTCGTCGACGCGGGCGATCCCGTCGCGCTCGCGCGCGTGTACGAGGCACGCGGCGCGGATGAAGTCGTCTTTCTCGACATCACGGCGACGATCGAGGGACGCCGGGCGATGCTCGACGTCGTGCGCGCGGTTGCGGCCGAGCTGACGATCCCATTCGCGGTCGGCGGCGGGGTCGGCAGCGCGGACGACGTGCGCGATCTGCTGCGCGCAGGGTGCGACAAGGTCTCGATCAACAGCGCCGCGTTGCGCGATCCCGCGGTGCTGCGGCGCGCCGCCGACGAGTTCGGGAGCCAATGCGTGGTGCTCGCGATCGACGCGCGCCGCCGGCACGCGGGGACGGGTTGGGAGGTCGTGATCGACGGCGGCCGCACGCCGACCGGGCGCGACGCCGTCGAGTGGGCGCGCGAAGCGACCGCGCTCGGTGCGGGGGAAATTCTGCTCACGAGCATGGATGCCGACGGCACGAAGGCTGGCTTCGATCTCGCCCTGACGAGCGCGGTGCGCGATGCGGTCGAAGTGCCGGTCATCGCGTCGGGCGGCGCGGGGACGCCCGCGCACTTCGCGGAGGCCTTCGCGGCGGGGGCGGACGCGGCGCTGGCCGCCTCGCTGTTCCACTTCGGCGAACTGGACATCGGCGCGCTGAAGTCGGAGCTCGCGGCGCGCGGAATCCCGGTGCGCCCCATCGTAGACTTGGAGCATGTCGATCGATGAACTGGCGTGGGGAGCGGACGGCCTGCTCCCCGTCGTCATCCAGGATGCGGCCAGCGGCCGCGTGCTGACGCTGGCGTATGCGAACCGCGAGGCGCTCGAGCGCACGCTAGCCGAGCGCTCCACATGGCTCTTCAGCCGCTCGCGCCGCGCGCTCTGGAACAAGGGTGAGACGTCGGGCAACACGCAGCGCGTCGTCGGCGTTTCCGTCGATTGCGACGGCGACGCGTTGCTGTATCGCGTCGAACCGGCGGGTCCGGCGTGCCACACGGGGGCCGCGACCTGTTTCGAGCGGACGCTCGCCGGGGAAGCGCCGCGGGAGCGGGCGTTCGAACGCGCCGTGCGGCACCTCGAAGCAACGATCGAAAAGCGCCGCGGCGGCGATCCGGCCAAGAGCTACGTCGCGAAGCTGCTGGGCGAAGGCGTCGATCGGATCTGCAAGAAGGTCGGCGAGGAAGCGACCGAGGTCGTGATCGCGGCGAAGAATGCGGCACCGGCCGAACTGACCTGGGAGAGCGGGGATCTGATCTTCCATCTGCTCGTCCTGCTGGCGGAACGTGGCGTCGCGCTGGACGACGTCGGCGAGGAGCTGCTACGCCGCGCGAAGTGAGCCTCGCGAGCCCACGAACGCTGCGCGATCTGCGCGGCGTCGGGCCCGAACTCGCGCGCAAGCTCGAAACGCTCGACATTCGGACGCCGGCGGATTTGGCGGCGACCTATCCGCGCGACTATAAGGATTGGCGCAGGCCGACGCCGATCGCGGAGGTCGTGCGCGCGGCGCTCGAACGCTCGCGCAGCGCGGGCGATCCCGATTCGTTCGAGGAGATCGTCGTCGGCACGATCGCCGCCGTCAGCGAGTTCCGCGGCCGCGTGCAGATCGTTTCGGCGGAGATCGACGACGGCACCGGGCGGATCAAGGCGACCTGGTTCGGGCGGCGGGGCCTGGGCGGCAAGCTGGCGGCGGGCGAGCGGATCTTCATTCACGGCCGCGCGCAGATCAAGATCCGGCGCGGTTCGGTCGGCGTCGAGATCAACGTCCTGCAGCATCGCATCATGCGCCCCGACGAGGTCTACGAAGGCGAGATCGTGCCGGTCTACCGCGCGAGCAAGGACGTCTCGTCGCGCACGCTCGCGACGATCGTGGAGCGCAATCTCGATGCGCTCGCTGCTCTGCTGCGCGAACGGCTGCCGCCCGAGATCTTGGCCAAGCACGGCTACCCGCCGCTGCGCCAAGCGTGGCGCACGCTGCACCGGCCGCCGACGCCGGAAGCCGCCGTGGCCGCGCGCGAGCGCGTCATCTTCGAGGAGTTCTTTGGGATCGCGCTCTCGGCCGCGCTCAAGCGCGCCGAGCGCAGCGCCGCCGGCGGCGCGGTGCCGCTCGTCGCCCCGCCGGATCTCTGGGAGACGTTCACGGCGGAGCTTCCGTTCGCACCGACCGGCGCGCAGAAGCGGGCGATCGCGGAGCTTTGGGCCGACATGGCCCGCCCGGCCCCGATGAATCGCCTCCTGCAGGGCGACGTCGGGAGCGGGAAGACGCTGGTCGCCGCGGCCGCGATCGTGCTGGCCGCGCGAGCCGGCGTGCAATCCGCGTTGATGGCGCCCACGGAGATCCTCGCGGCGCAACATGCGGCGAAGCTCGCGCCGCTCTTGCTGCCTTACGGCATCCGCACGGAGGCGCTGTTCGGCAGCCTCGGAGCGCGCGCTCGCGATGCGGCGCTGGCGCACATCGCGAGCGGCGAATGCGAGCTCGCCGTCGGCACGCACGCGCTGCTCACCGACGACGTGACGTTCGCGAATTTGGGCTTGGTCGTCATCGACGAGCAGCACCGCTTCGGCGTCATGCAGCGCGCGAAGCTGCGCGGGAAGAGCCGCGCGCCGCACACGCTCGCGATGACGGCGACGCCGATCCCGCGCACGCTCGCGCAAACGCGCTACGCCGACATGGATCTGACGATCGTCGACGAGCTGCCGCCGGGCCGGACGCCGATCGAAACGTACGTGCTGCGCGAAAGCCGCAAGCCGCTCGCCTACGAGTTCGTGCGCAAGAACGTTGCGCGCGGGCGCCAGGCGTACGTCGTCGCGCCGGCCGTCGATCAGTCGGAATCCGCGCTGACGAGCGCGATCGAGGAACTCGAGGAGTTGCAGACGCGCGTCTTCCCCGATCTGCGCGTCGCGTTGATCCACGGCAAGCTCGCCTCGCGCGAAAAAGACGCGGTGATGGCGAGGTTCGCGCGCGGCGAGATCGACGTGCTGACGGCGACGACCGTCGTCGAGGTCGGCGTCGACGTCGCGAACGCGACCGTGATGGTGATCCTCGACGCGCATCGCTACGGCCTCGCCCAGCTCCATCAATTGCGCGGCCGCGTCGGGCGCGGTGCCGAGCGCTCGTATTGCGTGCTGATCGCGCCGGACGACCGGGCCGGCGTCGAGCGGCTCTCGATCCTTTCCGAGACGACCGACGGTTTCGCGATCGCGGAAGCGGACCTGCGTTTGCGCGGCGAGGGCGAGTTCGCGGGGACGGCGCAAGCGGGCGGAGGAGCAGGGCTGCTCGGCAGCCTCGTCAACGATTTCGCGCTCTACATGCGGGCGAAGGCCGACGCGGACGCGCTCGTCGCGGCGGATCCGCACCTCGAGCGGCCGGAGCACCGCGCGTTGCGCGAGCTCGTCGAGGAGGACGCAAGCACGCGTGCGACGCTCGTGAGCAGTTGAACGTGCCGCTCGCCGCGCCGAGTGCGGTCGGCTTCGATTTCGATCACACGCTCGGGATCGATCGCTCGCTCGAGATCAGCGTGCTCGGCGAACTCTTGCCCGGCGCGGCTGGGGCCGCGATCGCGACGTCGCTGGACGCCTATCGCAGCGGTACGCAGACGCTCGAGGACGCGCTCGCGCTTTGCGCGGAGCAGACCGGCGAGCGGCCCTTCGATGCGCGCGAACTCGCCGTGCGTTTTCGCAGCGAATGCGTCGCGCGCGTGCCGCAGTTCGTGCGCGCGCTGCCGGGCGCCGGCGCCTTGCTCGCGACGCTGCGTGAAGCGAAGATTCCGCACGCGATCCTCACGAACGGCTGGAGCCCGCTGCAAGAGCGCAAGGCACGCGCGATCGGCTTCGACGGGCCGATCCTCGTGAGCGAGACGATCGGCGCGAGCAAGCCCGGCGCCGCGGCGTTCGAGCAGCTTGCGCGCGCTCTCGGTTGCGCGCCCGCGAACATCTGGTACGTCGGCGACGATCCGCTCGCGGACGTGGACGGCGCGATCCGCGCGGGGATGCAAGGCCTCTGGTTCGACTGGGAGGGCCGCGGCTATCCTCAACTTATCCACAAGCCGTGCGCGGTTATCCACCACTTGCGCGATGCGATCGCGCTACTCCGAGGTACACGGCGAGACGCGGCGAAAGCCGCTGAATGACCATCGTGCGTGGGGATGCTCGATGCGGCTGAGCGGCGGAACGCTGCGCAACCGTTCGATTCGCTCCCCCCGCGGGCTCGCCGTCCGTCCGACGCCCGGCAAGGTCAAGGAAGCGCTGTATTCGATGCTCGCGGCGCGCATTGCCGATGCGCGCGTGCTCGATCTCTACGCGGGAAGCGGCGCGATCGGTTTCGAGGCGCTCTCGCGCGGCGCCGCATTCGTGACGTTCGTGGAGCGCCACGCGCCGACCGCGGCGGCGATCCTCGCAACGGCTGATGCGCTGGGCGTTCGCGAGCGCATGGCGGTCGTCTGCGCGCCGGCGGAACGCGCGAGCGAACGCGTGAGCGGCCGCTTCGATATCGTCTATGCGGATCCGCCCTACGCGCTCGCGCCGCCGTTCGCGGTGTTCGCCGCGCTGCGCGAGCGCGGCGCGCTCGATGCACGCTCGGTCCTCGTGTACGAGCATCGCACGGATGCGCCGCCGCTGGCGGGACCGGGTTTCGCGACCCTGCGCGAAGCGCGCTACGGCGAGGTCACCTTGCAGTTTTTGGCGGCCGATGCAGAAGCCTAGCATCCAGTCGCACGCGTGCTGCCCGGGCTCGTTCGATCCGCCGACGAACGGCCACCTCGACGTCATCGAGCGCGCGGCGGCGATCTTCCCGCTCGTGACGGTCGCGGTCGTCGTCAATCCGCAGAAGCGCGATCCGTTCTTCACGCTCGACGAGCGTGAGGAGATGCTGCGCGCATGCCTCGCGAAACATTCGAACGTTCGCGTCTCGCATTTTCGAGGCTTGCTCGCGGATTTCGTGCTGCACGAGAAGATCGACGTCATCGTCAAGGGGCTGCGCGTCGTTTCGGATTTCGAGAGCGAGATGGCCTACGCGCACATGAATCGCTCTCTGGCGAACGTGGACACGACGTTTCTGATGTCCGACGTCGGGTATTCGTTCTTGAGCTCGAGCCTGATCAAAGAAGTCTTCCTGCAAGGCGGGGACGTGACGGCATTCGTGCCGGAAGACGTCTTGCGCTTCATGCAGGCCAAGAAACGTCCGAACGGAGGAACGCATGTCGATCTATCGCGTCATCGATAAACTCGAGGGTTACGTACAAGACGGTACCTGGCTGCCGTTCGGGATGCGCATCCTGAGCGAAGAGCGGCTTGCGGATTTCATCCAGAAGATGCGCTCGACGCTGCCCGAGGAGGTCGGGCGGGCGAAGGTGATCTCGAACAACAAAGAGCGCGTGATCCGCGACGCGCAGGAGAAGGCGCAGCAGATCGTCAGCGAGGCGACGGTCGCGCATTCGCAACTGATCGATCAGGCGGAGATCGTCAAGCAAGCGCGAGCGACGGCGGAGATCGTGCTGCGCGAAGCCGAGGAGAAAGCGCGCCGCGTTCGCGAAGGGGCCGACGCGTACGCCGCGCAGATGCTCGCGGAACTGGAGGCGCGTTTGGCGACGGCGCTCGGCTCGGTGAAGAAGGGCCAGGAGACGCTGGCCGCGCAGCAGGCGCGCGCGCAAGCCGCCGCGGCCCCGGCTCCGGCGGCGGCGCCGGCGCCGCGCAGCGCGCTCGCCGAAGCGGCCGCGAAGAGCAAACGCGAAGCGTTCGATGCCGCGGGCGACGGGCGCGAGGCGGCCGTCGAGGTCGTCTCCTAGCGCACGTGCGCGAGCGGACCAGGCGCCGGGCCCTGGCGGCGTTCGCCGTCATCGGGCTCGGCATCGCGCTCTGCGTCACGCCGACGCCGTATTGGCTCGTGGTGCCGGGATTCGCGGTCGATCTGCGCTCGCGCGTCTTCGTCGACGGCTACGCCGCGCCGAACGAGCGCTACTATCTCACGGACGTGGTCATCCTCCCGGCGACGACGCTGATGCTCGCCGCGGGCCTCTTGCCCGGCGTGCGGCTCGTCGGGCGGGACGCGATCGCGCCCGCCGGGGTCTCGATGCAGCAGTACGACCGCGTGCTCGACGACGCGATGAGCACGAGCCAGGACGTCGCCGCCGTCGTGGCCGAACGGGCGGCCGGGTTCCACGTGGCCGATCCGCCGCAATCGATCGTGATCGAGGAGATCCTCGCCGAATCGAAAGCGGGCGGCCTGCTCTTGCCCGGCGACGTCCTGCTCTCGGTGGGCGGCCGCCGCATCGACGCCGCGCGGGACGTCGCGCAGGCGATCGGGGGCCTCGCGCCCGGGACCGCCGTCCGGGTCGAGGTGCGCCGCCGCGGCCGCGTGACGCGCGCGCGGGTCACGACGATCTCGACCGCGGCGGGAACGCGCCTGGGGATCGCGCTCGCCCCGGAAACGCTCAAGCCCACGCTGCCGGTCGCGGTTCGCTTCGATCTGCGGAACATCACGGGCAGTTCGGGCGGCCTGATGTTCGCCTTGGAAATCTACGGCGCGCTGCGTCCGAACCGGCACTACGCCTGGGATTCGATCGCCGGCACGGGGACGCTCACCGTCGACGGCCGCGTCGGCCCGATCGAGGGCACGACGCAGAAGCTGATCGCGGCGAGACGCGCGGGCGCGCGCGTCTTCTTCGTTCCGCTCGAGAACTACGCCGACGTTTCGCGCGAAGCGGGGATCCGCGTCGTTCCGGTCCGCACGTTCCGCGAAGCGCTCGCCGCGCTGAGCTCGTAGCGCGCTAGACGGGCGGCGCTTGGACGTTGTGGGCGAAGGCTTGCAGGCGTTCGCGGTCGAGCGAGCGCACGCGGCCTCGATCCAGTTCCACGGCGCCCGCGTTCTTCAAGCGCAACAACGCACGCGCCGCCATGTCGCGAACCGTTCCGGCGGCCGCCGCGATCTGCGCTTGCGAGAGGTTCTCGATGCCGGAGAGGCCGCGCGCCATGCCCGTCGTCGCCGGCGCGTAGGAGAGCAAGAACTTCGCCACGCGCTGTAAGACGTGCGCGAACGCGAGGTCGGCGATCGTATCGATCGAGCGGCGCCGCGCTTGCGAGGCTTCGGTCAGGAAGCCGATGGCGAGATCGGCGTCGGTGCGCGAAGCATGCACGACGGCTTCGCTCGGGATGAGGATCAGCGTGCACTTCGTGAGCGCCTCGGCGCGCGTCGTTGCGCCGCCGCCGTCGAACGTGCCCGTTTCGTTGAGCGCATCCTGCGATAAGCGCTCGCCCAGCGAATGCGTCTTGCCGTCCGCGGAGAGGAGCGTGTAGACGACTTTGCCGCTGCGCACGAAGGCGATGTACGGCCAAATCTCGCCTTCGTCAAAAATGGTCTCGCCGGCATCGTAGGAGCGCTCGGCGGCGTTTTGCGCGAGCTCGCGGATCGTCGCGATGCGCGCGTTCGCGAAAGGCGAACAGTGCCCGAGGAACGTCGCGATGTCGGATTGTTCGTCGATCCGCTCGATGCGAACCGTCCAGCGGCCGGAGCCCAGGTTGCGCGCGTCCCACGCGAACCGTCCGGAACGCTGTTCTTGAAACTCGTTGCGCAGCGCGCGCGGATCCTGCTCGTCGTCGAGTTCGAGAACGCCCCCGATCGGGAGCTTATCGAAGTGCTCGAGGATGAGTGCGCTGCGATTGGTATTCGGAAGTGACCGGCTTTCAATAGCTACGGTCGCGGGGCGGGGTGTCGCCATCGTGGCCCCTCATTAGATGGAGACGTGCCAGGGCCTCCCGCATGGCCAAAGGTGTAACGGCGCGAACCGTCCGGCGTGACCCCTCCGCCGCCCCGGCGCTGGAATTTTACCCGCCTGCTCGACGTCCTCGCCCTCGTCGTCGTCCTGATCGCGCTGTACCGGATCTTCATCGCGCCGCGCTTCCTCGCGCCCGCGGGCCGGGAACGAGCCCCGGCGTTCTCGGCCGAGCGGCTCGACGGCGCGCGCTACCGGCTCCCGGAGCGTCCCGGGCACGTGGTCTTCCTGGATTTCTGGGCGTCCTGGTGCGAGCCGTGCAAGCTCTCCCTGCCGCTCGTCGAGCACTTCGCCCGCACGCATCCCGACGTCGAGGTCTTCGCCGTGAACGTCGGAGAATCGGCCGAGGTCGCTCGCCGCTACGCCCGCGCGCACGCGCTGCGGAACGTGCTGCTCGATCGGGACGAGCGCGTCACGGCGGCGTACAAGATCGAAGGCTTTCCCACGCTCGTCGTGATCGATCCAAGCGGCGATATCCGCGGGCGCTGGGCCGGGCTCAATCCCGCGATCGAAGCGGCGATGGGGCACGCCCGGGAAACGCTCGGCGCCGCTCGCGCTCCGCTCTCGCTGCGCATCCCGCCGGCGGCGGCAGCGACGGCCCAGCCCGAGCTGACGCTTTCGCTCGAAGAGGACCCTTCGAGCCTCAACACGATCTTGAACACGCCGTACGGCTGGCAGCTCGCGCCGCTCACGCAGGGCTACCTATTCCTGGTCGACGAGCGCGGGAACCTCGTCCCCGACCGGGCCCTGGCGCTGCCGACGCGCGCGAACGGCGGCATCTCGGCCGACGGCCGCACGATCGTCTACCGCATTCGAACCGGGCGCTGGTCCGACGGCGCACCCTTTGACGCGCGTGACGTCGCGTTCACGGCGAACGCGCTGCGCAATCCCGCGACGAACGTGCCGGACCGCTCGACCGTCGATCAAATCGAACGCATCGACGCGCCGAGCGCCGAGCGGCTCGTCGTGCGCCTGGCGGCGCCGTCGGCCGCGTTCGTTTCGTCGTTCCTGACGCTCGGCGCGAACGATCCGTTTGCGATCTTGCCGCGGCACATCGCCGCGCGCTACGCGAATCTGAACGCGAGTTCGCTCGACGAGCATCCGGTGGGCCTCGGGCCGTTTCGCTTGACGGCGTGGCGGCGTGGCGAGCAGCTCGAATTCGAGCGCAACCCCGAATATTGGCGCGGCCCGGCCGCGCTCTCGCGCCTGCGCGTGCGCGTGCTGCCCAACCCGCTCACGCGTCTCTTCGAGGTGGAATCGCAAGCGCTCGACCTGACCACGATCTCCGGCTTGCAGAAGGATACGGCGCAACACGCCGGTCTGCGCGTGATCGAAGCGACGACGAACATCGTCGATTACCTTCAGTTCAATCTGCGCGATCCGCAGCTGCGCGATCCGCTCGTGCGGCGCGCGATCGCCGCGTCGATCGAGCGAGAGAAGCTCGCATCGGCCGTCTATCGCGGGCTCGAAGTGCCGACCGATACCGGCCAGCTCGCACCCGAGCTCAGCGGCGCGGAGCGCCTTCCGGCGTACGCGCCCGATGCCGCCCGCAGCGTGCTCGCCCCGCGCAAGCTGCAACTCGAACTCGCGATCGCCGGCGGCTGGCGCAGCAGCAGCGCCGCGGCGGTCCAGATCGCCGACGGACTGCGCCGCGCGGGCGTCGACGCGACGATCCATTCGTATTCGCCCGGGCTCTTTTGGGGCGCGAAATCGGCGGGCGGGATCCTCGAGCGGGGCCGCTTCGATCTCGCGCTGACGAGTTGGTCGCCGAGCCTGGACCCCGACCGTTCGTACCTGTTCGGCTGCACCGCCGTGCCGCCCGCGGGCGGGAACGCGGGCGCCTACTGCAATCCCGCCTTCGACGCGCTCGAAGCGCGCGCGCTGCGCAGCTACGATCCGGCGGTGCGCGCCGCGCTCTACCGGCGCGCGCACGAGATCCTCGTGCGCGATCTGCCGATCGTTCCGCTCGGCTTCGAGCGCAGCGCGTACGCCGTCTCGAAACGCTTCGCGCATTTTCGCCCGAACGTGCTCGGGCGCGACTTCTGGAACGCGTGGGAGTTCGCGCTGGAGGAGCCGCGCCCGTAGCGCTCTAGTTTCCTTTGAAGCTCGGTTTGCGCTTTTCCAAGAAGGCCTTCGTGCCTTCGGTGAAATCCTCGGTGTCGACGAGCGTGCCGAAGGCCAGCGCCTCGATCGCGAGCCCTTCGGAGAGCCCGAGCCCGATGCTGTCGTTGATCGTCCGCTTGACCGCGGCGATCGCGAGCGGAGCCTTCGCCGCGATGACGTGCGCGATGCGCTTGGCTTCATCGAGCAGGCCTTCCGGTGCGACGACTTTCTCGACGAGCCCGGCGCGCAGCGCTTCCTCCGCGCCGATCAGCTCGCCCGTCAAGCACAGATACGATGCGAGGCCGCGGCCGAGCAGGCGCGCGGTGCGTTGGGTCCCGCCGTAGCCCGGGATCAAGCCCAGGTTCACTTCGGGCTGGCCGAACTTCGCGTTGGCGCCGGCGATGCGGATATCGGCTGCCAAGGCGAGCTCGCAACCGCCTCCGAGCGCGAAGCCGTTGACGGCCGCGATCACGGGTTTCTGCGAGCGCTCGAGCGCGAGCGTCAGGCCCTGTCCGACGCGCGCTTGCTGCGCGCCGGCGACGGCGTTCGGCAGCGCGTTCAATTCGCTGATGTCGGCACCGGCGGCGAACGCTTTTGCTCCGGCGCCCGTCAAAACGATCGCGCGCACCTCGGCGTCCGCGTCGAGCGCGGCGAACGCGCCGCGCAGTTCGCTTAGCATTAAGAGATTAAGGGCGTTGAGCACGCTCGGGCGATTCAGGGTGACGATCGCGATGGGGCCGTCGCGCTCGACCAGGATCGTCTCGTACTGCGCTGCGGTTTGGTTCATCGGGTCCTCCTTCGACGGCACCGCCTTTCGAGGCAAGCACAGCAGACCCTCGCGTGTGGTATACTGCACGCAACGAGCGCGGTCGGGCCGGGCGCGCAATCTGAGTTTGGAAAAGGGGAAATCGCGAGATGCGCACTGCGTACCATGAGGCGCTGGAGTCTTCACGGCTGGATGTCGTGCGGATGGGCGCGCTCGCGGCGGACGCGATCCACTTCGCGGTCGCGGCGCTCGACAGTCGCGACACCTCGCTCGCCGGCCGCGTGATCGCCGGCGACGACGGCATCGACGACCTGCGGAGGAAGATCGAAGCCGCCTGCATCGAGCTGATCTGGCGCCAGCAGCCCGTGGCGGGCGAGTTGCGCCAAGTCGCCGCGATGCTCGAAATCGTGGTCGACCTGGAGCGCGTCGGCGACTACGCCGTCGACATCGCCAAGAACGCGATCAAGCTCGCCGACGTGCCGCTGCGGCCGGCCTCCGTCGAGATCGGGCGCATCGCGGCCGAGGCCGTTTCGATGCTCTCCGAGACGATGCGCGCCTACACCGAGCGCGATTCGGAGATCGCGACGAGCGTGATCGATCAGGACGACGAAGTCGACAAGCTCTACAATCGCGGCATCGAGGCGCTGCAGGAGGAGATGCAGGAAGACGCCGGGCTCGTGCGCGCGGGCACGATCATGCTCTTCGTCCTGGCCGCGCTCGAGCGCGTCGGCGACCGGGCGCAGAACATCGCCTGGCACACGAAGGAGATGCTCGGGGCCGCATGACCCTCTCGGCCCCGCTTCCTCGCTCGGCGTTTTCGCTCGAGCCGGGGCTCGTTTACCTCAATCACGCGGCCGTCGGCGTGCTGCCGAACGCGACCCGCGACGCGCTCGTCGATTTCATCGGAGAGCATGCCCGCAGGGGCGTCCTTGGGATTTTATCGGTCGAATCGCACCTAGCGGAATTTCGCGAACGCATCGGGCGATTCGTCGGCGCGCGCGCCGACGAGATCGCGTTCTTGCGCAACACCGGCGACGGCGCGAACGTCGTCGCGCGCGGCCTGGAATGGTCGCCGGGCGATGAGATCGTGCTGTGCGCGAACGAGTTCGGCGCAAACGCCCTGCCCTGGCTCGCGCTGCGCGAATACGGCGTCGTTATCCGTTTCATCGATGCGCCGCGCGTGCGCCTGACGCCTGACGTGCTGCAGGCGGCGATGTCGGCGCGCACGCGCGTGGTCGCGGTTTCGTGGGTCAGTTTCGCGGACGGATACCGGCACGATCTCGCGGCGCTCGCCGAGATCGCGCACGCGCGCGGCGCCTGGTTCTGCGTCGACGCGATTCAGGCGCTCGGCGCGTTCGGCCTCGACGTTCGCGCGTGCGGCATCGACGCGCTCTATGCCGGCGGCGCGAAGTGGCTGATGGCGCTCCAGGGCGTGAGCTTCCTCTACGTTGCGCGCGAACTGCAGGAGCGCCTGACGGTTCGCTGGCGCGGCTGGAAGGACGTCGCGGACATCTGGGATTTCCTGGATTACGATCAGCCGCTCGCGCCGAACGCCTCGCGCTTCGAGGGCGGCACGCAGAACTTCATCGGGATCCTCTCGCTCGATCGCTCGATGGCCGTGCTGGCCGAGGCGGGGCTGCCGCGAATCGAGGCGCACGTGCTCGCGCTGACCGATCGGCTCGTCGAAGGATTGCACCGCGCGGGCGCCGAGCTCGAGACGCCGCGCGGCGCCGGCATCTCCTCCGGTATCGTGACGTTCCGGCTCCCCGGCGCCGATCCGGTCGCGACGGGGCGGCGCTTGGGCGCGGCGCAGATCGTCACGACGTTTCGCCCGAGCGGCGTGCGCGTCGCGCCGCACGGCTACAACACGTTCGAGGAGATCGACGCGCTGCTCGAGGCGCTCGGCCGCTAGTATCCGCTTTCGTGCGGCGCGCAGGGCGCCATGATCGCATCCGACATCCCATGGATCAAACGCTTGTCCGCGGGAGCGACGGTCGCGAGGATGCCGCCGAGGCGCACGCTGTCGCCCGTCACGAAAAAATACGGCGAGAGCCGCACGCGGCCGTCCATCATCGCCATCTCGTCCTTCGCGCGATCGAAGTAGGGCATGCGCACGCGTTTGCCTTTGTGGAAGCGTTGCAGCACGTACGGCGTGCGCTCGAACGCGGCGAGCCCGCCCGCGAGCGCATCGTGCCATTCCTCGCGGGTGAGATCGTTTGCGACCTTCACGCCGCGCGAGCCCCAGGCCAGTTCGGAAAAGCCGGACGGCTTGACCACGTAATCGCGCTCGCTCTTGCCGAGCGTTTCGAGTTGCATCCAATCCTGCAGCGGCTCGCCCGCGGCGGTCAGGCCCGGAATGACGGCCTGCGGCGGGACCGGGCGCGGATCGAGGATCCAGGTCTGCGGAAAGACCTTGCACAGATGGTCGAACGCCTCGCCGAGTTCGCGCCGCCACACCGTCGCGAGTGCGGGATGATGCAGCAGCGCGAACGCGAGCTTCTCTTCGAGGTGCGCTTTCGGCGGCGGCGTCATCTTGACGCGATTGTGTCGCGCCGCATACAGGATCAAATCCCCCTTGGGCACGTTGAGGAGATCGAACAGCTCGAAGTTGCGGTAGACCACGTCGAGCTTCTCTTCGCGCCCGTCCGGGAGGCGCACGAACAGCGCTTCTTCGGTGAAGATGATCTGATCGGGCTTGCAGGCGTGCGTTTCGCCCAGGCCCGCCGCCGTCAGCGAACGCGCGAGCCAGTCCAATTCCGCGAAATAATCCTTCGATTCTTCGGAGACGACGAGCGCGGTCGTCGGAGCGGGCTTGCCGGCGACGGATGCGAGCAACGCGGCGAAGCCCTGCGTGATGCCGTCGCGGTCGCCGACCGTATCGAAGCCGAGCCGGCAGTAGACCTCCGCCATCGCGCCGACGAAGCCCATGCCGCCCGGGATGCTGTCGAGCTCCGCGGCGATGAAGCCGCCCTCCGTCAGGATCAAGTCGGGCCGGATCACGCCGGGAACGTCGCTCTTGAAGCGGTTCTGGCGCCCGAGCCGCACGATCGTCTCGGGCTTGCCGCGGTCCAGGTACTCGGCGATGAACGCCGGTGCCGTCCCGCGCACGCTGCGCTGATAGAGCGAGGCGAGGACGCGCGAGAATCGCAGGAGATCGGGCCCGAGCCGCTCGATCGCCGCGAGGGTCGCGTGCGAGAGCCGGAAGGGCTCGGGGGAGAGACGCCAGGCGACGCGTTCTGCGTCGACGCCGACGCCGCCGAAAAGGCCGGCGGGAATGTTCTCGTTGAGGAAATGCGCTTGGTCGCGGGGGGTCAGGGATGGATCGACGGCTCTACAGCCCATCGGTCTAGTGGGACTCCCCGGGGATCTTCGCGCTGGAAAACGCGATATAGCGGCGTCTCATGCCCTGCTGAAACCCGCATTGCCTAGCTCGGGTTGCACCTCTATTTCAGAGTTACGGCGCCCGGGATCAGGAGCGCGTGCTCCAGCACGAGCGACCCTGGCTTGTGGCCGAGCGTGAGGTGCAGCGTCTTGGGGATGCCCAGCTTCGCAAGCGGAACGTTGTCGATCGTGCGTGAGAGCTCGTCGCCTCCCAGGAACTCGAGGGTCGTCGTGCGCTGGAAGGATTGATCCTTCGTCGAGAGCGACTCGGTGACCGGGAGTGAGGCCGTCTTGCCGCTCGGGGCCGCTTTCGCGGGCTCCGTCGCGCAGATCTGGACGCCGACCGCCGTGCCGTCGACGTTCAGCGTGTCGTGCGAGCACACGTCGGCGGCCTCGGCGAACGCCATGCTGCCGGCAACGGCGCCTAGGCCGAGAAAGAAGGCGAGGCCGCAGCGCGAGCTTTTCATCTCGGTGAGTATAACGTAAAGGAGCGGCATTTTGTCGCCCCTAATGACGCTGACCGTCTTATGCGCTTCGATCTCGTCGCACTCGATCTCGACGGCACGCTGCTCGGCCCCGACGATCGCGTCTCGCCCCGGAACCGTGCCGCGATCCGCGCTTTGCTCGAAGCGGGGATTCGCGTCGTCCTGGTGACCGGTCGCGGCGTGGACCTTCCGAGCAAGATCTCCCGCGAGCTCGGCTTGAACTTGCCGATCATCTGCTGCCACGGCGCGCTGACGAAGGATTTCCACGCGAACCGCATCCTGAACGAGCTCCCGCTCCCGCTCCTCTATGCCAAACCGATGGTCGAATTCGCGGAGGCGAATGGCCTCTCGCTCGCGCTCTACAGCGACGAATCGTTTTGGCGGCTCGAGGGCTCCAAGATCTACATGGACGACATGACGGGCCCGCATTGGCGCGAGGCGAAGCGCTTCGCCGACGTGCTCGATCGCGCGCCGACGTTCATCCGGTTTCTCGGAAGCGAGGCGGTCGCCGCGATGCAGAGCGAGTTCGGCGATCTGCCGGTCAGCTTCCGGCACGAGCGCTGGGGCGACTTCGTGGAATGCGCCGTGCTCAATCGCGATGCCAGCAAGCGCAACGCGCTCGCGCGGCTCTGCGCCGATTTCCAGATCCTTCCGGAACGCGTGCTCGCGATCGGCGATTCGCAAAACGACGTGCCGATGCTGCGCTGGGCGAAGGTCGGCATCGCGATGGGGAACGCCTCGGCCGAGGTGCGGCAATCCGTCGGGCACGTGACCGCGACGAACGCGGAAGACGGCGTCGCGCTCGCGCTCGAGCGTTTCATCCCGGAAGTGACGAAGAGGCCTGCATGACGGCGAACGGAGGCGGCGCGGCCTACGAAGCGCGTTTGCGCGAGATCCTCGGCGCGCGCGATTGGGAAGGCCTGCGGGAGTTCTCGCGGACGGAGAACCAGCTCCCCGACGACGTGTACGCGCAGGACCGGCATTTTTGGGAAGTGCTCGTGCACAAGCTGACCTGCAATCGGATCGATCTGCTCGGGCTGCACGAAGAATCGCGCGCGTGGCTGACGGCGCACGGGTATACGACCGACCTCGGCGGGTATTAGACGCGATGAACGTGCGCGTCTTGGCGTTCGCGCGCATCCGCGAGATCGTCGGGTTCGCCGAGCGCGAGATCGCGGCGCCCGATGGTTCGAGCGCGCGGGAGCTTTGGACGATCCTGCTCGCACAGCATCCCGCGCTCGCGGAACTGACCGCCTCGACGCGGATCGCGCTCAACGGGCTGCTCCTTCCCGCCGATGCGCAACTCGCCGAGGGAGACGAAGTCGCGCTCTTGCCGCCGGTGGGCGGAGGCTAGCGTGTCCGCGGCCGTCGTCGAGATCGGCAGCGAACCGCTCGTGCTGGAACGCGCGATCGAGGCGGTGCGCACCGATGCCGACGGCGCCGTCGTGGCGTTCTTGGGCGTCGCGCGCGAACGCTCCGATGACGGGCGGAGCGTCGAGGGCCTCTCGTACGAGGCCTATCCGGTGCTGGCGCTCGCGCAGATGCGCGAGATCGCGGCGGAGGCGGAGCAGCGCTTCGGGCCGTGCCGGATCGCCTGCCTGCACCGGATCGGAAAGCTCGCGCTCGGCGAGGCGAGCGTTGCGGTCGCCGTTGCCGCGCCGCACCGCGCGGCCGCGTTCGACGCGTGCGAGTACGTGATCGACGAATTGAAGGCGCGCGTCGCGATTTGGAAGCAGGAGCACTATCGCGACGGGGAGACCGGCTGGCGCGCGAACGCGCGCGCGCCGCAGGCGTGAACCTCGAGCTGGTTCGGATCCCGGCGGGCGAAAGCGAGATCGCCGCGCTCGATTACGAACCGCGCCGCGCGCGAGGCGTCTGCCTGATCGCGGGGCACGGCTATTCGAGCTCCAAGCACAACTTGGATTTTCTGTGCGCGTTCCTCGCGGGCCATGGGTACCGCGTCGTCAGCTTGGATTTTCAAGGGCACAAACTCGGTGCGAGCGGGGGCGTGCTGCGCTCGCCCGAGGATCTCGTCACGGCGATGTCGGCCGCCGTGACGTACGCTCGCGAGCGCGGCGAGAGCGTGCTCTACACGCTCGGCCACAGCATGGGCGCGACGACGGCGCTGCGCGCGTGCGCGGCGGATCGCACGCTTGCGGGCGCGATCTCGATTGCGTCGGGCTACGGCAGGCTCGCGGCGCTCGAGGCGCTGCGCGGCACGATCGTCAGCGACTTGCGCGCCTCGTACGTCGACGGCCTCACGCTGCCGGAGCTTGCGACGCTGACGGAACCGCTCGTGGATGCGGCGCTCGCGGGCCTGACGGGGCGCCCCGTGCTCTACGTCGCCGCGCAACGCGACATGATGGTCAGCCTCGCGAGCGCGCGCGAACTGTTCGAGCGCGCACCGGAGCCGAAGACGTTCGTCACGATCGACAGCGATCACACCTCGGCCGGCGAGAACGCGCGCAGCGCCGTGCTCGCGTGGCTCAACTCGCGGCATCCTCGCCCGTGAGCTCGCTTGCCGGGCGGCGCGCGCTGCGCCGCTACAGCCGCCATCTGCTGATTCCCGAAGTCGGGCTCGCCGGGCAGGAGCGTTTGCTGCGTGCGCGCGCGCTCGTCGTCGGCGCGGGCGGACTCGGCTCGCCGGTCCTCGCGTACTTGGCGGCGGCGGGCGTCGGACGCATTGGGATCGTCGACGACGACACGGTCGACGAGACGAACTTGCAACGTCAGGTGCTCTTCGCGCAGGCCGATCTCGGCCGCCCGAAGGTCGAGGTCGCCGCGGAACGGATCAGCGCGCTCAATCCGCAGGTCGCCGTCGATGCGTATCCGTTGCGCTTGGAGGCGAGCAACGCGCGCGAGCTCGTGCGACCGTACGACGTCGTCATCGACGCGACCGACACGTTCGCTTCGCGCTATCTCGTCAACGATGCCGCTCGGCTGGAGCGCAAGCCCGACGTTTACGGTTCGATCTTCCGGTTCGACGGACAGGTCTCGGTGTTCGCGCCGGACGGGCCGTGCTATCGCTGTCTGTTTCCGGAGGCTCCGCCGGCGGGGAGCGTGCCGACGTGCGCGGAGGGCGGCGTGCTCGGCGTGCTGGCGGGGATCGTCGGCGCGTGGCAGGCGAACGAGGCGCTGAAGCTCTTGCTCGGCATCGGCGAGCCGCTCGCGGGGCGGCTGCTGCTGATCGACGCGCTCGGCGCGCGCACGCGCGAGATCGCGATTCCGCGCGACCCGGCGTGCGTGCTGTGCGGGCCGCAGGCGACGCTGAGCGACGTGAGCGCGCCGCCCGAGCCGCCGCCTGCCGCGGACGGGCCCCAGGAGATCGAAGCGCGCGAGCTGGACGCGTTCCTCGCGAACGTTCCGGGGGCCGTCGTCCTCGACGTTCGCGAGCCGCACGAGGCCGCGTTGGGCCTGCTTGCGGGCTCGCTTCACATCCCCGCCTCCGAGCTCGAAGGGCGGCTGCACGAGTTGGATTCGGCGCAGACCTACGTGGTCGCGTGCCGCGTCGGCGCGAAATCCCGCTGGGCCGTCCGGCGGCTCTCCGACGCGGGCTTCCGCCGCGTCTTTCACGTCCGAGACGGGCTGCTGGCCTACGCGGCCGAGCACGAACGCTTCGAGTTCTTCTGACGACTCGTCAAGACGTCGTGGCCGCCGGCGCGGATATCACGAAGGCGCGCGGGAGCGCGCTTCCGTCCCCGCTGCGGCCCGCAGGGACGCAGCCGCCAACCGCCAGGGCCTCTTCAGAACGACGCAAGCTAAACTTTTGTCGCACTTTTCCGATTGCATATATGTGAGATTTGTGCGATTATCCGCAAAAAGCACGCTTCTCACAAGGCGACAGGATTCTTCACGCAATGGCACGCCCACTTGAAAAAATGTTTCGCCCGAAATCGGTTGCCGTCATCGGCGCGACCGAACGTCCGCTCTCCGTCGGCAAGAGCGTCCTGTGGAATCTGATTTCGAACCGATTCGGCGGAACCGTGTATCCCGTGAATCCGTCGCACCCGTCGGTGCTGGGCATCAAATCGTATCCGTCGATCGCCGAAGTCCCCGAGGTCGTCGATCTCGCCGTGATCGCGACGCCGGCAAAGTCGGTCCCGGATGTCATTCGCGACTGCGGCGAAGCGGGCGTGCGCGCCGCGATCGTGCTCTCCGCCGGTTTCAAAGAGGTCGGTGAAGCGGGCGTCGCGCTCGAAGCGGAGCTGCTGGCGCACGCGCGCCGTTTCGGCATGCGCGTCATCGGACCGAATTGCTTGGGCGTGATGTCGCCGACGAGCGGCCTGAACGCGACGTTCGGCAATGCGATGGCGTTACGCGGCAACGTGGGCTTCGTCAGTCAGAGCGGCGCGCTGTGCACGGCGATCTTGGATTGGAGCCTGGCGGAGAACGTCGGCTTCAGTCACTTCGTCTCCGTCGGTTCGATGGTCGATGTCGGCTGGGCCGATCTCTTGTACTATCTCGGCGACGATCCGGCCACGCGCAGCATCGTGATGTACGTCGAATCGATCAACGACGCGCGCGCGTTCTTTTCGGCCGCGCGCGAAGTCGCGACGAGCAAACCGATCATTCTGATCAAGGCCGGCCGCACGGCGGAAGCGGCGAAGGCCGCGACCTCGCACACCGGCGCGCTCGCCGGCAGCGACGAAGTGCTCGATGCGGTCTTCGCGCGCAGCGGCGTGTTGCGCGTCGATTCGATCAACGACTTGTTCTATCTGGCGGAAGTGCTGGAGAAGCAACCGCGTCCGCGCGGCAATCGTCTGGCGGTCGTCACGAACGCGGGCGGCCCCGGCGTGCTCGCGACCGACGCGCTGGTCGGCGGACACGGCGCGCTCGCGCCGCTCGCCCCCGAGACGCTCGCCGCGCTCGACGCGATCTTGCCCCCGCATTGGAGCCATGGGAATCCGATCGACATCCTGGGCGATGCCGATCCGACGCGCTATTCCAAGGCGCTCGAACTCGCGGTGAAGGATCCGACCGCGGACGGTCTGCTCGTGATCCTCGCGCCGCAAGCGATCGCGGGCGCGGTGCAGACCGCCGACTTGATCTCCAAGATCCCGCGCCAAAGCGGCAAGCCGGTCCTGGCCTGCTGGATGGGCGGCGCCGAGGTCGCGCCCGGTGCGGCTCTGCTGCGCCGTTCGGGGATCCCGACGTTCCGCTATCCCGACACGGCGGCGCGCGTGTTCAACCACATGTGGCAATACGACGAGAACCTGCGCGCGCTCTATGAGACGCCGAAGGCCTCCGATACCGCCGAATATCCCGACGGCGTCGTCTCCAAGCCGATCGTCGAAGCGGCGCTCGCCGAGGGCCGCACGCTGTTGACGGAAGAAGAATCAAAGCGCCTGCTCGCCGCATACGGGATCCCGACCGTGCCGACGGTGATCGCCACGACGCGCGAAGAAGCGAAGGCCGCCGCGGCCCAACTCGGATTCCCCGTCGTCGTCAAGCTGCATTCCGATACCGTCACGCACAAGACCGACGTCGGCGGCGTGCATCTCAACGTGAAGACGGAAGACGCGGTCGGCAAAGCCTTCGACGCGATCGACGCGTCCGTCCGCGAGCGCGTGGGCCCGGGGAACTTCTTGGGCGTCACGGTGCAGCCGATGATCAAGCTCGAAGGCTACGAGTTGATCTTCGGGAGCAAGACCGACGCGCAGTTCGGGCCGGTGCTGATCTTCGGCTTGGGCGGCACGCTCGTTGAGATCCTGCGCGATCGCGCGCTCGCGCTCCCTCCGCTGACGACGACGCTCGCGTTGCACGCGATGGAACGCACGCGCATCTTCAAAGCGCTCAAAGGCACGCGCGGCCGCAAGCCGGTCGACGTCGAGGCGCTCGCCGAACTGTTCGTGCGCTTCAGCCGGCTCGTCGTCGAGAACCCGCGCATTCGCGAGATCGACGTGAACCCGCTCGTGGCCTCGCCCGACGGGTTGCTCGCGCTCGACGCGCGCGTCGTGCTCTACGGCGCCGAGGTCCCGGACGCCCAGTTGCCGCGCCCCGCGATTCGCCCGTACCCCTCGCAGTATGCCGGGGAGTGGACGAACCCCGAAGGCGAGCGGATCGCGGTCCGGCCGGTGCGCGCCGAGGACGAACCGCTCGTCCGGCAGTTTGACGAGAAGCTCTCCGAGCGCAGCGTCTACTTCCGCTTCGCGCATCCGCTGCCGCTCGCCGATCGCATCGAGCACGACCGGCTCTCCAAGCTCTGCTTCATCGATTACAACCGGCAAATCGCCTTGCTCGCGCTCGGCGAAGCGCCCGGCGAAGGGCCGCGCATCCGCGCGATCGGCCGCCTGATCAAAGAGCATCTTTCGGACGACGCCGAGTTCGCGCTGATCGTCTCCGATGATTTTCAGCGTCAGGGTCTCGGCCGCGAGATGCTGCGGCGCCTGATCGAGGTCGGCCGCGCGGAAGGGGTCGCGCGGATCCTGGGCTACGTGCTCTCGGATAACCTCGCGATGCTCGATCTGTGCCGAGGGTTCGGCTTCCGCATCGAATGGCGCGCCGGCGAGATGCTCGAGGCGGTCCTCGATTTGCGCAAGGGGAACCCCTTGGGGAGCCCGGCGCTCCGCCCCGTCTCCGTCTGACCGGAGCGTAAAGAAGGCCGCCCGCAAGCGGCGCGAAGCTAGCGGGCGTGCTCGAGACGGCTTCCCCCAAGGCGCGCGTCACGGCCGCGGCGCTCGCCGCCGGGGCGGGGGCGGTGCGCGTGACGGCGGCCGATCCGGACGAGCGGGCCCGCGCGCGGATGGCCGAGGCGTTCGCTCGCGGCGATTTTGCGAACTGGCCGTACGATGCGGAGTATGCGGCGCGCGCGGCCGCGCCGCGCAGCGTCCTGCCCGGCGCGGCGTGCGTCGTGTGCGTCGCGCTGCCGTTCGGGACGGCGCCGCCGAGGGGCCGCGCGCCGCTGACCGGGCGGATCTCGAACTACGCCTGGGCGGCGGATTATCATCCGCGCGTGCGCGCGATCCTTCAGGCCGTCGCGAGCGAGATCGAGCGGATCGATCCCGCGGCGCGCTCGGTCCTCGCCTGCGATACGAAGCCGCTGGCCGAGCGCGCGTTCGCCGAGCGGGCCGGGCTCGGCTGGGCCGGCAAGCACACGAACCTGATCGTGCCGGGCCTGGGATCGTTCGTGTTTCTGGGCGAGGTCGTCACGACGCTCGCCCTGCCGGCGGATGCGCCGCTGCGCAAGAGTTGCGGTTCGTGCACGCGCTGCATCGAGGTCTGCCCGACACGCGCCCTGCGCGGCGACGGCACGATCGACGCGGGGCGCTGCATCTCGGATCTCACCCAGCGCAAGGATGCGATCCCGCTCGAGCTGCGCGCGCTCGCCGGAGACTGGGTGTGGGGCTGCGATCTTTGCGGGGAAGCTTGCCCGCCGACGCGGCGGGCCGGGGCGCGCGCCGCGCGCGCGTTCGCGGCGCCCGATGCCGAGGCGGCCTTCCCGCGCCTGGAACGTCTGCTGACGTTGCGCGGGGCCGAATTCAAGCGGCGCTACCGGCCGAGCGCGATGGGCTGGCGCGGGCCGGAGGTGCTGCGCCGCAACGCCGCCGTGGCGCTGGGAAACCAGCTCGACCGCAGCAGCGTGCCCGCGCTGGAACGCGCGCTCGCCCAGGACGAGAGCGCGCTCGTCCGCGGCCATGTCGCCTGGGCGCTGGGCCGCATCGGCTCGCCGCGGGCGTACGCCGCGCTCGAGGCCGCCGCCGTTCGCGAGCGCGACGCGAGCGTGCTGGCCGAAATCTCGCGAGCGCTGGAACCCGCGCGGCGTGCCGGGCGTTGAACGGCGGGAGGGTTCCATTCTGAAGATTCGCTTCGCCGCCGGTCTCGCACGCAGCGCGCTCGCCGCGGCCGTCGCGCTCGCCGTCGCGGGCGCGCCCGCGGGCGCGCAAACCCCCGGCGCGCCGGCCTCGCCGATCGCGAGCGCAACGGGCGGCGAGCTGCCGCCTGCCGCGGCGGAGCTCTACGCGCGCATGACGCAGCTCAACGCGCAGCTGCGGACATATAAGGCGAAAGTGACCGTCACGGCCGTGCTGCGCTCGCTGCTGCCGATCTCGACGACGTTGAGCGGGACGGCCTACTATCGCCGGCCGGATCAGCAAGCGGTCGTGTTCGATACGGTCCCGGCGCTCGCGAAGGAGTTTCAGAAGGTCTACCCGCGCATCGAAGCGCCGTCCGAATGGCCGAACGTCTTCGTGATGTCGAGCTTGGGCAGCGGGGGCGGCGTCACGACGTTCCGCCTCGTGCCGAAAAAGCATGGCCGCATCCTGCACCTCGACGTGCGCGTCGACGAGGCGACGGCGACGATCAAGGGTTACACGTGGACGTACGAAGACGGCGGCGACGTCGCGTTCGACCAGACGTTCGTGGAGCGCTCCGGCTTTCAACTCGTGAGCGAGCAAGTCGGCCGCGTGAACCTGCCGTCGTACAAGGCCGACGTGACCTCGAAGATCGACGGCTACGAACTGAACGTGCCGATCGCCGCGAGCGTCTTCGACCCCCCGAAATAGACGCGGGCGCGGTAACCGCTGCCGCGGAAGCGGCGGCGGCATGGGAACGGGCGCCGCGGCCCCGGCTTCTAATGCGGCAATGGCGCTCCAAGAGATCGACCTGCTCGGCGGATTCGCGGCGCCGCTGACCGATCAGTTCAATCGGCGGATCACGTATCTGCGCATTTCCGTGACGGACCGGTGCAATTTGCGCTGCGTCTACTGCATGCCGGAAGCCGGGCTCCCTTGGGTGCCGAAGGCGGAGATCCTCACGTACGAAGAGATCGCGCGCGTCGTCGAAGCGGCGGCGACCATGGGGCTGCGCAGCGTGCGCTTGACGGGCGGAGAACCGCTGCTGCGGCGCGATCTCGCCGCGCTCGCAGGCCGGCTCGCCGCGATCGGCGGCATCACGGACCTCTCGCTTTCGACGAACGGCTTGCTGCTGGCGGAGTCGGCGGCGGCGCTCGCCCGGGCCGGGCTGCGCCGCGTGAACGTCTCGCTCGATACGCTGCGTGAAGATCGCTTCAGCGCGATCGCCCGGCGGCCGGGGCTCGATCGCGTGCTGGCCGGAATCGACGCGGCGCTCGCCGCGGGCCTAGGCCCGATCAAGCTGAATTGCGTGGTGATGCGCGGGAGCAACGACGACGAGATTGGCGCGTTCGCGGCGCTGACGCGCGAGCGCGCGATTCACGTCCGCTTCATCGAGCTGATGCCGGTGACGGAGAACGTCTCGCTGCAACGCGATGCGTACGTCGGTTCGGATGAGATTCTCGCACGAGCGCGCGCGTACGGCACGCTCGAGCCCGTCGCGGGGCCGGGCGGCAACGGTCCGGCGCGGTATTACGCCTACCCGGGCGCGCCCGGCTCGCTCGGCGTGATCAGCCCGCTCTCGCACGAGTATTGCGCGACCTGCAACCGCGTGCGGCTGACCGCCGACGGCAAGCTGCGGCTGTGTCTGTTCGGCGACGGAGCGCTCGACCTGCGCGGGCCGCTGCGGGCGGGCGCGACGCGCGGCGAACTCGCCGCGCTGCTCGCTCTGGCGATGCTGATCAAGCCGGAACGGCACCACCTGCAGTTGGGCGAGACCTCCAGCCGCATGCGCGCGTTCTCCGAGATCGGCGGCTGAGCGCGGCGTCCGCGCGCCCTATTCGCTGAGCTGCTCGATGACCCGCGCGGAACTGCGCGGCTCCGGGCGCGCGCGCAGCAGCACGATCGAGCCGACGAACACGACCACGACGCCCGTCAGGATCGCGAGCTCCGCGGCGCTCTGCGAGATCACCGAACCGCGCGGCGCCGTGCTCGCGGTATCGACGCCGCCGACGGTGATGACGAGCATCCGCCTGATGACGGCAATCAATCCCACGATCAAGAACGGCTCCGCGAGCAAGACGGCGCCGCGCAGCGAGAGCACGACGGTGTACGCGAGCTCGACGACCATCAAGACGAGCAGGATGATGTCGAGAAACGCGGAGCCGTAGCGGATCGCATCGTCGCGCGGATGGATCATCAGTCCCCACAGACTCTCGGTGCTGCGGAAGAGCAAGACGATCGCCGCCAAGAACAGCAGCGCCCCGATGCAGAAGAAGACGAATCGCTCGGCCCACACCAGCAACCTCACGGCGCGATTCGTGAGGTCCGATCTCTCTTCGAGCGAAGGACGCGTTCGCGGCGGCATGCGCACGAATTTGCAAGCGGGACGCGGACTCCCGCTGCGGAACTGAACGCACTCCGAGAATTGGTGAGGGTGCTGCGTGTTGCGACGGTTCGGAATCGTGCTGGCGGTGGGTGCGACGATCGCGTTCTGCGCCTCGGGATGCACGAAAGGCACGCAGGCCGCGCATGCCCCCGAGCGGGTCTCCGGGCCGATCACCGATAGCGGATCGACCGGGCTGAAGGCGGCCCCCGGGGCACAAGCCGTCGCGGACGCGGGCCGCGGCAAGGCGATCTACGCGCAGAATTGCGCCGCCTGCCACGGCGCCACCGGCGTCGAGGGCGGCGTCGGGCCGAGCCTGCGGCACGAGCGCACGCGCAAGAACCCGGCCCAAGTGGACGCCTGGATCAGGAACCCGGTCCCCCCGATGCCCAAGTTGTATCCGGCGCCGCTGAGCGAAGCGGATGTCTCCGACGTCACCGCCTTCATCAGCTCGCTCTGAGGCCGGGCGCAGAGCGCTCTACCTGTTCTCGCGGGACTTGCGGCTCGACGATCACGCGGGCCTGGCCGCCGCGGCGCGTTCGGGCGCGATCGTCCCGGCGCTGATCCTGGACCCCTCGACGCAGGGCAGGCTCGCGCGTTCTCCGCGCCGGGCCGCCTATTTCCGCGCGGCCGTCGAAGAGCTGGCGCGGGAGTTGCGCGCCCGGGGCTCGACGCTCGTGGTGCGGCGCGGGCCGCTGGTCTCGACGGCGAAGCGCTTGGCCAGGGAAGCGCGCGTCGAGACCGTCGCCTGGTCGGCGGCCTACGATTCCGCGACGCGCGAAGAAGGGCGCCGCTTGCAGGCCGCGCTCGAGGAGAGCGGCGTTCGGGCGCTGGCGGTTCACGACGCGCCGGCCGTCTCACCCGAGGAAACGGCAGCCGCGCGCGCGGACGGGGGCGGCTCGGGCTATCGCGCGCTCGCGCCGTACGTCGCCGCGTGGCTCGGCGCGGCGCGGATCCCGAGCGCCGTCGAGCCGCGCTTCGCCGCGCACGAGCTGGCGAGCGAACCGCTCCCTTCGGCACGCGAACTCGACGAACGTGACGAGGCTAGCTCGCTCCCAGCACTTGGCGGCGCGGCCCTGACGGCGTTCGAACGGTATCTCGCCGGGCCGGCGCTGCAATACCCGACCGCCAGGCACGTCCCGGCCGGCCCGCCGACCTCGTGCCTGGCGGCGCCGCTCTCGTTCGGCACGATCTCGCCGCGCAGGGCGCTGGCGCTGATCGAGCGGCGCGCGCGGGATCCCTACCTGCTGGCCGAGGAGCGCCGTTCGCTCGCGAAGCTCGTGCGCTCGCTCGCGCAACGCGACTTCTTTTTCCAGCTCGCCTGGTATTTCGAGAACGCCCCGGACGAGCCGCTCCAGGAGCACATGCGCGGCTTCCGCTTCGCCCCGGGCCACCCGCAGCTCGAGGCGTGGCTGGCCGGGCGGACGGGCTTCCCGCTCGTCGACGCCGGGATGCGCCAACTCGCCGCGACCGGCTGGATGCATCCGCGCGTCCGGCTCGTCGCCGCGTCCTTTCTGTGCTTCGATCTGGGCGTCGATTGGCGCGTCGGCCGGGCGGCTTGGGACCGCCTGCTGATCGAGGACGACCCCGCGCTTGCGACCGGAAACTGGCAATGGGTCGCGGGGGTCGGTGCCGATCTGGCGCAGCATCCGCGCATCTACCACCCGCTCAAACAGGCGAAACTGTACGACCCGCAAGGCGCCTACGTCCGGCGCTGGCTCCCGGAGCTGTCGGGCGTGCCCGACGCGGACGTCCTGGACCCGGGCTCGGCGGCCGCGCGCGCGCAACTGGCGCTCCCGCTCTTCGGCGCGAGCGGGTATCCTGCGCCGATCCTCGATCACGAAGCGGCGGCGGCGGCGTTCCTGGAGCGCTACGCCCAGGCGCGGCGGCTCCCCGGGGGTGGGCCTAGGCTGTTCGGGTCCGATCGTCCGGAGCGTGCTCGTCGAGCCAGTCGCTGACGAGCGGGACCCGAACCTCGTCGCCGTTCCAGACCTTGATCCCGTAGGCCACGCTGGCGACGAGCCAGACGGGCGCGAGAACGGCGAGGATCGGGATCGCGGAGATGCCCAAGAACGGGATCTGCGCGATTCCGGAGAGGACCAGCCAGAGCGCGAAGAGGCCGAAGTTGAGCCCGAGCGCCTGCAGCGCCTGACGGCGCACGTACGGCGAGCGTTTCGGGTCGAGCAGCGCGAGCGCGGCGAGCGGCCAGAGCGGATAGCCGAGCCCGACGAGCGCCCGGGTCTCGGGCGAGCCGACCGCGACGAGCGTCGCCGCCCGCGGGGCCGGTTCCGGTTCGGCGTAGGGCGGGGGCTGCGCGCCGCGGCGCCGGCCGACGTCGCCCGGCAACTCGCCGCGCGCCGCGGCCGCCGCGTCGATCCGGGCAGCGAGCCGGCAGCTCGGGCAGTTGGCGGCCTCGTCGCGACAGGTCGCGCAGATCGGTTGCGCGCAGCCAGCGCAGCGCGCAACCGAGGGCACGTTCGCGTGAAAATAACAGTCCATCGACCAGCCTCCGTCGAAAACGGGTGTCGTGACGATCTACCAGGGCGGTATCCGGAAGGTTTCGCGCGAGCGCGAGGCTTTTCGATGAGCCAATCGCTTCCCCCGGCGCGCCGGCGCGAGATCGTCGCGCGGCTTCTGCGCGAAGCGAAGCCGTTCTATCCGAAACTGCTGGCCTCGATGTTCCTCGGGGTGATCGCGGGGCTTGGGCCGCTGGCCTATCCGTTCGCGGCGCAAATGCTGGCCGATCGCGTCTTCCCGAATGCGACGCGCCCCGGCCTCGACATGATGCTGCTCTACGAGATCGTCGCGGCGCTGTTCGCCGCGACGGCGATCTCCTACGCGGCGCAGTACGGCCAAGAATACCTGACCGCATGGAGCGGCCAGCGCTTGATCGCGACCTTCCGAGCGCGCATGTTTGAGCGCGTCCTGCGCATGCCGCTCCCGCACTTCGACAAGTGGCGGCCCGGCGAGTTCCTCACGCGCTTCACGAACGATCTCGCGCTGATGACCGACGCCGTGAGCATCTCGCTGCCACAACTCTTTCAGACGGTGGTCACGTTCGTCGCGGCGCTCGTGCAGATGTTCCGCACGGATTGGCTGCTGACGCTGTTCATTCTCGCGGTCGCGCCGTTCGTCAACTACGCGGTCGCGATGTTCACGCGCCTGATCGGTAGCGGGACCGTGCGCGCGCAGGACCGGATCGCCGACGTCGCCGCGAACCTCTCGGAAGTCGTGCAGGGCGAACGGGTCGTCAAGGCGTTCGGACGCGAGGATTTCGAAGTCGCGCGCTTCCGCGACGCGAACGAGAACTTCTTCGGCGCGTACATGAAGCTCACGCAGCTGGGCAAGACGCAGACGCCCGTCGTCGGCATGATCATCACGATCGGCTTGCTCGCGATCCTCGTCGTGGCCGCGCGCGAGGTCGCCGTCGGCCGCATGAACTCAGGCCAAGTGCTGATGTTTTTCGGCGCGGTCGTGATCGCGACCAACCCGATCAACCGGTTCGCGACCTACGTCGGCGATCTCTCGAAGGGGCTCGTCGGCGCGTCGCGCGTCTTCGAAGTGCTGGATTCGCCGATCGAAGCCGACACCGCCGCGCAGCCGATCGAGCCGGAGCGCATCGCGGGGGCGTTGCGTTTCGAGGACGTCGGCTTCTCGTATCCCGGCACGACCGGCTCCGTGCTGCAGCATTTCAACGCGGAGATCGCGGCGGGCGACGTCGTCGCGTTCGTCGGCCCCTCTGGCGCCGGCAAGACGACGATCGTCAATCTCGTGCCGCGCTTTTACGTGCCGCAGGAAGGCCGGATCACGCTCGACGGCATCGACCTGCAGGATCTTCGTCTGACGGCGCTGCGGGCGGCGATCGCCATCGTGCCGCAGGAAGCGTTGCTGTTCTCGGGGACGATCGAAGAGAACATTCGCTACGGCCGGCTCGATGCGACGCGCGCCGAGATCGAATCGGCGGCGCGCGAAGCGAACGCCGAAGAGTTCATCCTCGATCTGCCGCAGGGCTACCAGACGCGCGTCGGCGAGCGCGGCGCCCGCCTCTCCGGCGGCCAGCGCCAGCGGATCTCGATCGCGCGCGCGGTCCTGCGCGACCCGCGGATCTTGATCCTCGACGAGGCGACGAGCGCGCTCGACAGCCACTCGGAGCGTCTGATCGAAGCGGCGCTCGATCGGCTGCTTGCCGGCCGCACGACCTTGATCATCGCGCACCGGCTCTCGACGATCCGGCGCGCCACGAAGATCCTGTACATCGAAGGCGGGCGCGTCCGAGAGATGGGCACGCACGACGAGTTGCTCCAACGCGGCGGCTCGTATGCCGAGCTCTACGCCGCCCAATTCGCGGTCTGACCCTTCGCTCGGCTGGGGACAAGCCGTGCCGTGATCTGAGCTTGGCGCAGGCGAAAGGCGACGAGCGGAGGTCAACTTTTGTGCGGCCTCAGCCGATATTGTCGGTAGAACGTATATCCGCTCGATAGAGGATCGGTAATTTTTTTATGGGCACGTGGATTTCCAATACCCCCGAAGCGCTGACCATCACGTTCCCGTGGGGCCTGCCCGGTTTTGGGCAGCTGCGGAAATTCGCGATCGTCCGGATCCCGGATACGAAGCCCGGAACGTGGCTGCGCAGCCTCGAGGAACCCTCGATCGCGCTGCCCGTCATCGAGCCATGGTCCCATTTCCCCGATTACGAGCCGGTGCTCCCGCGCTACGCGGTGACCACGCTCGAGATCGAATCTCCGGGCGACGTGAGCATTTACTGCATCGTCGCGCCGGCCGACCCGTCCCAGGGGCCGACGGTCAATCTCTACGCCCCGGTCGTGATCAACCGGTCCACGCGCCTGGGCCGCCAGGTCATGCTGGACGATTCCCGCTACGCGGTTCGCACGCCATTCCCGGGCCTGCGACAGGAGGCTCACTCACCCTAGCGAAGCGGCCCTTCAAAGCATCCATGGAGGGCACATGCTCGTACTCAGTCGCAAGTTGAATCAGTCGATCATGATTGGCGACGATGTGCGCATCATCGTCGTGTCCGTCGAACGCGATCAGGTCAAGCTCGGTATCGAGGCTCCGCGCGATGTCTCCGTTCACCGTTCCGAGGTGTACGAGGAGATCCAGCGGATGAACCGGGCAGCCGCCCAAGCCGCTCCACCGCCCTCGGGCGACGTGCCGGTCTCGCCCGAATCGATCGCGGCCGCCAGACCCCGGCGGACCAGGCGCGCAGACTAGCCTCGACGGGGCCGCTCCGGCACGGGCCGCGGGTTCGGGGTAGCCGACCGGCGCCCGCCGTGCTATACTCCCATGCGTTGTTTATTCCGCCCGGCAGGATGCCGGGCGCTATGGTTTCAGCCTGTCCGGGCGGCAAGGATGCAGGTCCGGGCGAAACCAGAAAGGCTCCCCCATGTCCACCTCCGTCATTTCGATGAAGGCGCTGCTCGAAGCGGGCGTCCATTTCGGCCACCAGACCCGCCGTTGGAACCCGAAGATGAAACCGTACATCTTCCAGGAGCGCAACGGCATCTACATCATCGACCTCCAGAAGACGGTCATCAAGCTGCGCGAAGTCTACGCCGCCGTCCGCAAGATGGCGTCCGAAGGCAAAGTGATCCTGTTCGTCGGGACCAAAAAGCAGGCCCAGGATGCCGTCAAGGATGAGGCCGAGCGCGCCGGGACGTTCTTCGTCAACCAGCGCTGGCTCGGCGGAACGTTGACCAATTTCGCGACGATCCAGAAGCGGATCTCGCGCCTGCGCGAGCTCGAGGGAATGCGCGTCCAAGGCGATTTCGACCGCCTCCCCAAGAAAGAGGTCGGGCGCCTGACCGACGAGCTGGAGAAGCTCGAGAAGTTCCTGGGCGGGATCAAGGACATGCACCGCCTGCCGGATGCCGTCTTCATCGTGGATCCGAAGAAGGAGCGCATCGCGGTCCTGGAAGCGCGCAAGCTCAAGATCCCGATCATCGCGGTGGTCGACACGAACTGCGATCCCGACGAGATCGACTATCTCGTGCCCGGCAACGACGACGCGATCCGCGCCGTCAAACTGATGGTCTCGAAGATCGCCGATGCGATCATCGAGGGTCGCACGGAAGTCGAAAGCGGCTATGACGACGCATACGCCGATTCGCCCGCGGTCGAAGAACCCGAACCGGCCCCTTCAGGAGTATAAGTTGACTACGTACAAGCCCGCGGCGTCCGAGGTCAAGCGTCTGCGCGAGGACACCGGCGCCGGAATGATCGATTGTCGCGACGCCCTGCTGCGCGCCGGCGGCGATTACAACGCCGCCAAGAAGGAACTGCTCGACCTCGGCCAGTCCAAGGCCGCCAAGAAAGCCGAACGGACCGCGAACGAGGGGCTCGTCGAAGCCTACATCCACGCCGGGGGCAAGATCGGCGTGCTCGTCGAGATCAACTGCGAGACGGACTTCGTCGCGCGCAACCCGCGCTTCAAAGAGCTTGCACGCGACATCGCGATGCACGTCGCGGCGATGTCGCCGCAGTATCTGGACCGCGCGGCGGTCCCGGCCGAGCAGATCGAAGAAGCGCGCGCCGAGTTCGCGCGCAGCGCCCCGCCCGGCAAGCCCGCGAACGTGCTGGAGAAGATCGTCGAGGGCAAGCTGAACAAGTGGTACGAGGAACGCGTGCTGCTCGATCAGACCTTCATCAAGGATGACGAGAAGACGATCGCCGAGTTGATCGGCTCGGTCGTCGGCGTGCTCGGCGAGAAGATCCAAGTTCGACGCTTCGCCAAGTTCTCGCTCGGCGAAGGCTAGGCGCCCGTGGCGGAAGGGAAGCCGGCCTACGATCGCGTCCTGCTCAAGCTTTCGGGTGAGGCGTTCGCCTCGCCCGAGAGTTCGGTCGATCCGCGCACGACCGCGCAGATGGCGGCGCAGGTCGCCGACGTCGCGAAAGACGGCGTCTCGATCGCGATCGTCGTCGGCGGGGGCAACATCTGGCGCGGCAAGCCGCACGAGGCGGTCGGGATGGATCGCGCGACGGCCGACTACATGGGCATGCTCGCGACGGTCATCAACGCGCTCGCGCTGCAGGATGCGCTCGAGCGCATCGGCGTGCCTTCGCGCGTCCAGACGGCGATCGCGATGCACCAGATCGCCGAGCCCTACATCCGGCGGCGCGCGATGCGCCATCTCGAGAAGGGGCGCGTCGTGATCTTCGGGGCCGGGACCGGGAACCCGTACTTCACGACGGATACGACCGCCGCATTGCGCGCGGTCGAGATCGGGGCCAAGGCGATCTTCAAGGCCACGAAGGTCGACGGGATCTACAACGCCGACCCGCTCAAGGACCCCAGCGCCACCCGCTTCGACACGCTGGACTATCTCGACGTGCTGCAACGCGGCCTCGAAGTGATGGATTCGACCGCCCTGACGCTCTGCATGGACAATCGCGTCCCGATCGTCGTCTTCGACATGAACGTTCCGGGCAACATCCGGCGCGCGGTGTGGGGCGAACCGATCGGAACCTACGTCGGCCCACGGGAGCGCGTTCCCACGACACCGTAACCACACGAAAAGACTGTGGAAAGGTTGTGGGATCGATGCTCGAGGACGTCATCAAGGCCGCGGAAGATAAGATGCGCAAGGCGCTCGAAGCGACGCGGAGCGATTTTAGCTCGGTGAGGACGGGGCGCGCTTCGACGGCGCTGCTCGACCGCTTGCACGTGGAGGCGTACGGCGCCCACGTGCCGCTCAAGCAGGTGGCGACGGTCAGCGCGCCCGACTCGCGGACGCTGCAGATCGCCGCGTTCGACCGCTCGACGGTCGGCGCGATCCGCAAGGCGATCGAAACGAGCGACCTCGGTTTGACGCCGCACATCGACGGTCAAAGCGTGCGCCTCTCGATCCCGCCGCTGAACGAAGAGCGGCGCAAAGATCTCGTGAAGGTGATCCGCAAGAAGGCGGAAGACGGCAAGATCGCGATCCGCAACATCCGCCACAAGAGCGTGGACGAACTCAAGACGCTGCATAAAGACGGGAAGCTCACCGAAGACGAGAACAAGCGGGCGGTCGAGCGCGTCCAGAAGCTGACCGATAAGTACACGAAGGATGTCGACGCCCTCGTCGTTCACAAAGAAAAAGAGATCATGGAAGTCTGAATGGCCGATGCGACGCTCGAGAGCCTGACGCTCCTGCCCGAAACCCAAGCGCGCGCGCGCCTGGGCTCGCGCGCGATCGAGTTCCGCGTGCTCGCGCCGCCGTTCCCCGCGTTCGGCGTGGGCGAGCTGCGCGTGCTCCGCGTGCGCGAGCATGCCGGGGGCGTCAGCGTGCTCGCCGGCTACGAGCGCTACGAGCGGCCCGGCCTTGGATGATTCCGCGCGCGCGTCCGCGGCGGCCCAGGCGACGGTGACGGCGGCCGAGCCGCCGGCCCCCCCGGCGGCCGCGCCCGCCCAGGCCAAGCGCGTCGATTGGCCGCGCCGCATTGCGACCGGGTTGACGATCGCCGCGGTCGGCTTCGGCACGGTCGTCTGGCCCCCGGCCTACGCGTTGCTGGTCTTGGCGATCGCCGTCGGCTCGCTCTGGGAGTTCGCGCAGCTCTCGGGGCGCAAGGGGCCCACGGTCGAGTTTCCCGTCGCGCTCGGCGCCGTCGTCGCCTACATCGCGCTCGCGTACTTCGGCATGATCCGGCATTACGAGAGCGTGCTGCTCGGCGCGACCGTCGTGATCGCGCTCGCGACGGCGACGTTCACCGCCAAGGAGAACCGGCTCGCGGCGAGCGGCTACACGCTGCTCGGCGTGCTGTACATCGGCAAGCTGCTCTCGTACTTCGTCACGATCCGGGCGATGCCCGAGATCGGGATGCCGCTCACGTTCGCCGCGCTCTTTCTGATCGCGATGACGGACATTTCGGCGATGGTCGTCGGCATCTCGTTCGGGCGCACGCCGCTGACGCCGATCTCGCCGCGCAAGACCGTTGAAGGGGCGCTCGGCGGGCTGTTCGTTCCGACCGCGCTCGGCGCGTGCTTGGCCTTCCTGCCGGCCCTGCACTTCGCGTGGTGGCAGGGCGCGCTGATCGGCGCGATCACCTCGCTCGCGGCGCAGGCGGGCGACCTCGTCGAGAGCGGTCTCAAGCGCGATGCGCGCGTGAAGGACGCGGGTTCCGCGCTGCACAGCCACGGCGGCGTGCTCGATCGCTTCGATTCGTTCATGTTCGGCGGGATCGGATTCTACTTTTCGCTGTGGCTGATCGGCTTCGCGGTGCCGGGGCTGCACGAGCTGATGCGCGAGACGCAAGTCCGATGAGCAAGCGGCGGCGCGTGGCGATCCTCGGTTCGACCGGCTCGATCGGCACGCAGGCGCTCGACGTGATCGCGCGCCATCCGGAGCGCTTCGAGGTCGTCGGGCTCGCCGCGGGCTCGCGCGTCATCGAACTCGCCGAGCAAGTGCGCCGTTTCGGGCCGGGCGTCGCCGCCTGCGCCGCGGAAAGCGGCCTCGACGCGCTGCGCGCCGCGTTGCCGGCGGGAGGCCGGGCGCTCGCGGGGCCGGCCGGGCTGCTCGCCGTCGCGGTCGAGAGCGGCGCCGACGTGCTGCTCGCCGCGACCGACGGCGCCGTCGCGTTCGATGCGGTCTTCGCGGCCGTCGAGCGCGGCATCACGATCGCCGTCGCGAACAAGGAACTCGTGGTGGCGGCCGGCGAGCTGCTGTTCGCGGCCGCGCGCGCGAGCGGCGCGCTGCTCTTGCCGGTCGACAGCGAGCACAGCGCGCTCTTTCAGTGTCTGGTCGGCGAGGCGCCCGAGAGCGTGGCGACGCTCGTGCTCACCGCCTCGGGCGGCCCATTCTGGGAAAAGGACGCCGCAGCGATCCGGCGGGCGACCGTCGCTGACGCCCTGCGCCACCCGACCTGGCAGATGGGCGTGAAGAACACGATCGACTCGGCCTCGCTGATGAACAAAGGGCTCGAAGTGATCGAGGCGAGCCGCTTCTTCGGGATCCCCGGCGAGCGGATCGCGGTCGCCGTCCATCGCACGAGCATCGCGCACGGCTTCGTGATCTTCCGGGACGGCAACGTGAAGGCGCAGCTCGCGCCGCCCGACATGCGCTTGCCGATCGGGTACGCGCTCGCGTTCCCCGAGCGCCTCCCCGACATCGCCGCCGCGGATCCGTTCGCGGCGCTCGGCGCGGCCCCGGGCGACTCCCGCGTGCGGCTCGAGTTCGAGCGGCCCGATCTCGAGCGATTCCCGTGCCTGGGCCTGGCCTACGAGGCCCTGCGGCGGGGCGGGACGGTCCCGGCGGCCCTTTCGGCCGCCAATGAGGTCGTCGTGCACGCCTTCGTCGAGGGCGCTCTGCTCTTTGGGGAGATCCCGGAGGTCGTCCGCGAGGTCCTCGTAGGCACTCCCGACGAACCGCTCTCGTTAGGGTCCGTGCGCGCCGCCGACGCCAGGGCCCGGGATCTCGCTCGCCATGCGGTGGAAGCGCGCCGGCATCGTTCTCTCGATTCGCGGCGTTCAATAGGATGATGATGACCATCGACACCCTGACGCACACCCTCGTGTTCCTCGTGATGCTCTCGGTTCTGATCGTGCTGCACGAAGGCGGGCACTTCTTGGTGGCGCGCTGGAACGGCGTGCGCGTCAACGATTTCGCGCTCGGCATGGGGCCGACGCTCCTGAAGTGGACCTCGCCGCGCAGCGGGACGAACTACCGCCTGAACCTGTTGCCGATCGGCGGCTACTGCGCGATGCAGGGCGAAGACGGGAAGTCGAGCGAGGCCGAGCAGCAGCGCAGCTACCGCAGCACGATGGCCGCACTCGACGGGTCGGACAACTTCCAAAGCAAGAAGCCGTGGCAGCGCCTGGCGATCGTCGGCGCGGGCCCGATCGCGAACATCGTGGTGACGTTCGTGATCCTGCTCGCGAGCGCGGTCGCGTTCGGCATCGCGACCGATGCGAACAGCACGCTCGTCGGCCAAGTGAAGGCCGGCTCCCCCGGCGCGCGCGCCGGCCTGGAGTTCGGCGATCGCATCGTCTCGATCGACGGCGAGCCGGTCACGAGCGGCAAGGCGATGGTCGAACGGATCCACCGCTCGGCGAACGTTCCGCTGACGGTGCGCTTCGAGCGGCACGGCCAGGTCCAAGAGATCCACGTGACGCCGCAACCCGTCACCGAGGGCGGAAAGGTCGAGGGCCGGATCGGCTTTGCCGTCATCCCGAATTTCGAGCGCGTCGGCCCCGTCAAGGGCGTTCAGGAAGCCTGGCTCGGAACGGTCGCGCTCTTCGTGGGGAACATCGCGGGCGTCGCGGATCTCGTCATGCACCCCGGCGACCGCTTCCAGCACGTCAGCGGCGTGATCGGCATGGGGCGCGCCGCATCGCAATTGCAGGATCTCGGCTGGGCGCCGTACCTGCAGCTCGCGGCGGGCATCTCGATGGCGCTGGGCATCTTCAACTTGCTGCCGATCCCGGCGCTCGACGGCGGTCGCGGCATCTTCATCCTCGCGGAGATGCTCCGCGGCAAACCGGTCGATCCCGAGCGTGAGGCATTCGTCCACGTCACGGGATTCGCGCTCCTCATGGTTCTGATGCTCTTCGTGGCCTACCACGACATCGCGAACCTCGTCGCGGGAAAAGGCGTCTTTTAGTCATGGTTCGTTTTCGCCGGGAATCGAAGCCGGTCTATCTCAAGAACAAGAGCGGGGAATCGGACGCCAAGGGCGTGTGGATCGGCGGCACGCATCCGGTCGCGGTCCAGTCGATGACCACGACCGACACCGCCGATTACGAGCGCACGCTCGAACAGGTCTACGGTCTCGCGATGGCCGGCTGCGAGATCGTCCGCGTCACCTGCCAGGACATCCGCGACGCGGAGGGTCTGCCGCACATCGTCAAGCGCTCGCCCGTGCCGATCGTCGCCGACGTGCACTTCGATCACCGCATGGCGCTGGCCGCGATCGATGCGGGCGTCGCCAAGCTGCGGCTCAATCCGGGCAACATCACCGATCCGAAGAAGACGCGCGAAGTCGTCGAGCTCGCGATCGAGCGCAAGACGCCGATCCGCATCGGCGTCAATCTCGGTTCGCTCGCGCACGATCTGGAGTTGAAGTTCGGCCTGACCCCCGAGGCGATGGTCGAATCCGCCTTGCGCCACGTCGCGATCTTGGAAGATCTCGGGCACACGGACATCGTGATCTCGCTCAAGGCGCATGAGGTCGCGACGACGGTCTATGCCTACCGGCTCATGGACCGGCGCCTGGCCGAGCGCGGAACGCCCTACGCCCTGCACCTTGGGATCACGGAGGCCGGCCTGCCGCGCGAAGGCACGATCAAGAGCTCGATCGGCCTTGGAATTCTGCTCTGGGAAGGGATCGGCGACACGATGCGCGTTTCGCTCGCCGCCGACCCGATCGAAGAAGTCCCCGTCTGCTGGGGGATCCTCAAGGCGCTGGGTTTGCGCGAAAAGGGCTTCGACATCACGGCCTGCCCCTCGTGCGGGCGCGCCGAGATCCAGGTCGTCGCGCTCGCGCGCAGCGTGGAGGCGATCGCGAAAGAGTACACGGCGCCGGTCAAGGTAGCCGTGATGGGCTGCGTCGTCAATGGCCCCGGGGAGTCAAAGATGGCCGATGTGGGCATCGCGGGTGGTAAGGGCAAGGGCGCGATTTACCGGAAAGGGGCCCTCGTCGGAACCTTTCCGGAAGCCGATCTGTTGCACGCCTTACGAATCGAGATCGAGAAGGTCATTGCCGAAGAATATCCCGACTACGTCCATGAGACCGCAGCCGGAAAACTCGCCGCTGCCGCTGCTCCCTAGCCGCTCGATCGTCTTCGGGACGCTCCTGGCGGCGACGCTCGCGGCGATCGGGATGTTCTTCGCGCGCCCTGCGACGCTCGAGGTCGATGGTCAGCGCGTCGCTATGGACGTTCCGCCCGTCACGCACGCGAGCCAGGCCTTCGTGCCCGTTCGAGCGGTCGCAGGCGGACTCGGCGCGGCCGCGAGCTTCGATCCGAAGACCCGCGAGATCGCGCTCGTGCGCGGAAACAAGACCTTGCTCATGAAGCTCGGCGAGAAGAACGCGACGCTGAACGGGAGTCCGCTCGTCCTCTCGCAGGCGCCGTTCGCGCTGCGCGGACGGGCCATGGTCGTCTCGACCGCGATCGAGCGCGCCTTCGGCTCGAAGGTGCGCTACGACAGCGCCCGCGCCAAGATCGACGTCATCACCTCGGAGACGCTGGAAGCCGACGCTACGAAAGATCGATAGTACGACACAAACGCTACACATTCGAGCGATACGATAGCTGCCATGCAGCAGACGACGGCGACGCCGCGCACGAACGGCAAAGGTCTTCCTCCTCCGGGGCCGCCTCCCAAGAAGCGCTTCTCGCCGCGAGCCGTCGAAATCGGAATTGCGCTCGCCGTCCTGCTGGCCATCGGAATTGCGGTGTACTACTTTTTCTTCCGGCAGCCGGCGACGACGCCGCTGGTGACGGCGCCCGTCCAGCGCCAAACGCTCGTCGCCTACGCGACGGCGACCGGGGTCGTCAACCCGCAAGATACGATCAGCATCGGTTCGCAAGTGTCGGGGACGATCCAAAGCCTCGAAGTCGACTTCAACAGCAAAGTGCACGCCGGCCAAGTCCTCGCCCGCATCGATCCGACGCAGTTGCAATCCGTCTTGGACCAGGCAAAGGGCTCGCTCGCGCAGGCGCAAGCCCAGGCGACCGCCGCCGTCGCGACGGCGCAAGGCTCCGGCTCGAGCGCCGACGCGGCGCTCGCGACCGCGCGCGCGGCCGCCTCCACGAAGGCTGCCGCCGAGCAGGCCGTGCTCGTCGCGGACGCCGCGGTGCGCAGCTCCGACGCCGCCGTCGCGAGTGCGAAGAGCACGCTGACGCTCGCCGACCAAACGCTCGCGCGCAGCAAGGGTTTGCTCGCGCAAGGCTACGTCGCGCAGAGCCAAGTCGATGCCGACACCGCCGCCGAGATCGCCGCGAGCGGCTCGTACAAGTCCGCCCAAGTGTCGGCCGCCCAAGCCCGGCTGCAGACGGTCGCCGCGCGCAGCCAGGCCGCCGCGAGTTCCGAACAGGGCATCGCGCAAACGGAGACGGGGACCGCCTCGCTCGCATCGGCATCCGCCTCGCGCTCGGCCGCCTCAGCGGCCCAAGCCGCGGTCGTCGTCGCCCAGGGCCGCGTCCTGCAAGCCCAACTCGACGTCGACCACACGGTGATCACCTCGCCGGTCGACGGGACGGTCGTCTCCCGGGCCGTTTCGGTCGGGCAGACGGTGGCAGCCTCATTTTCGACGCCGACCCTGTTCACGATCGCCAAAGACCTGCGCAAGATGGAAGTCGACTTGGCCGTCGGCGAGCCCGATATCGGCACGGTGAAAGTCGGTGAAGCCGTCGACTTCAGCGTCCTGGCCTACCCTGGGCAGACCTTCCACGGCACGATCTCGCAAACGCGCATCAACGCCACCGTCGTTTCCAACGTCGTGACCTACACCGCGGTCGTCCTCGTCGACAATACCGACGGCCGCCTGCTCCCCGGAATGACCGCGAACTCGTCGATTCACGTCGGGAACACGGCCGCCGACGCGCTCGTCGTGCCGATCGCCGCGCTGAGTTGGCGCCCGCCCGCCGAATTGCGTCCGGCCCGAGCGAAGAGCACGGCTTCCGGTTCGGCGACGTCGGCGCCACGCTCGAGCGCGGCAGCCTCGCCCTGGGGAGCCACAGGCTCCGCGGGAACGGGCGCGATCGTCGCCGGCAGCCAGTCGCGGCTCTACGTTCAGGACGCGGGCGGGGCATTGCGGGCGGTCAACGTGACGGTCAGCCTGGTGAGCGGCGCGTCGGCGGCCGTCGTCCCGGCGGCGGGTGCGTCGCTCTCGCCCGGCGACAACGTCGTCGTCTCGGGTGGCAAGGCGGCCGGCTCCACGTCGGCGAGCGCGGCGGCGCCCGCGGCGCTCGGTTCCACGACGACGCGAGTCCCGGGCGGGATGGGCGGCGGCCGGTGAGCACCCCCGTCGTCGCAGTCGAGGACCTGCGCAAGGTGTACGTCGTCGGCGACCAGCAGGTCGTCGCGCTCGCGGGCGTGACGGTCTCGATCGAGCCGGGTGAGTTCGTGGCCGTGATGGGCCCCTCGGGTTCCGGCAAGTCGACGTTCATGAACATCGTCGGGTGCTTGGACCGCCCGACCTCGGGGCGCTACCGCTTCGACGGCCGCGACGTCGCGCAACTTTCGGCCGACGAACTGGCGGACATTCGCAGCCTCCATCTCGGCTTCGTGTTCCAGACCTACAACCTGCTGCCGCGGACGAGCGCGCTCGAGAACGTCGAGCTGCCCATGGTCTATGCCGGCGTTCCGGAAGCGAAGCGGCGCACGGCCGCGCTTGCGGCGCTCGAGATCGTCGGCCTCGACGGGTTCGCGGAACACCTCTCCAATCAACTCTCGGGCGGTCAGCAGCAGCGCGTGGCGATCGCGCGCGCGCTCGTGAACAATCCGAGCATGATGCTCGCCGACGAACCGACGGGCGCCCTCGACAGCAAGAAATCGCGCGAAGTCATGGAACTGCTGACGCGCTTGAACGAGGAACGGAAGATTTCGGTTCTCGTCGTGACGCACGATCCGGTCGTCGCTTCGTATGCGCAGCGCTTGATCACGTTTCGCGACGGTCTCATCGAGTCCGACGGAGCGGCCAAGAAGGCAGTCGTCGCATGACGCTGCGCGGGATCATCGGGCTCGCGCTGCGGGCGCTGATGCGCAACAAGTCCCGTTCGCTGCTGACGATGCTCGGCGTCATCATCGGCGTCGCCGCGGTCATCGTGACCGTCGCGATCGGCGCCGGCGCGAAGGCCTCCGTGCAGAAACAGATCCAGGGCCTGGGCAGCAACTTGCTGATCGTGATGCCGGGCAACGTCACGACGGGCGGGGCCGCGAGCGGCGCCGGCGCGGCCTCGACGCTCACGGTCGACGACGGGCTCGCGCTCGCGACGATACCGACGGTCGCCGCAGTCTCTCCGGTGGTCTCGTTGCGCACACAGGTCGTCGGCGGCGGGACGAATTGGCAGACGACGGTGACGGGCGTCGCCCCGACGTATTCGTTCGTGCGAACCTGGGGGCTCAGCGAAGGGACGTTCATCTCGCAGAACGACGTGACCGCGGTCGCGAAGGTTTGCGTTCTCGGTGCGACCGTCGTTCGAAGCCTGTTCGGCGATGGCGATCCGCTCGGCAAGAGCGTGCTGATCCGGAACGTGCCGTTCACGGTGATCGGCGTGCTCGATGCGCGCGGGCAGACCGGCTTCGGCCAGGATCAAGACGACGTGGTCTTGATCCCTTACACGTCGTCGATGCAACGGCTGACGGGGCAGAGCTTCGTGAGCACCCTGATGATCTCGGTGCGCGACGGCACTCCGATGAGCGACACGCAGGATGCCGTGAAGGCGATGCTGCGGCAACGCCACCGCATCGTCCCGCCGCAGCTCGACGACTTTTCGGTGCGCAATCTGCAAGACATCGCCGATGCCGCCACGGCGACCGCCGGCGTGCTGCAGATGCTGCTCGCGGGCGTGGCGGCCGTCTCGCTCGTCGTCGGCGGGATCGGGATCATGAACATCATGCTCGTGAACGTGACCGAACGAACGCGCGAGATCGGGCTGCGGATGGCCGTCGGCGCGCGCAGCCGCGCGATCCTGCAGCAGTTCCTGGTCGAAGCGATCGTGCTCTCGACGGTCGGCGGCCTGATCGGCGCCGTCTTCGGCACGCTCGCATCGTTCGTCGTGGCGGCGTTCGGCCAATGGCAAGCGGTCGTCTCGCCGACCGCGGTCGGAGTTTCGATCGCGTTCTCGGCGATCGTCGGCGTGTTCTTCGGGTACTATCCGGCGAGCAAGGCGGCCAGCCTCAACCCGATCGACGCCCTTCGCTTCGAGTAGAACTCAACCGTGATCGACCATCTGATCTACGCGACGCCGGATCTCGAGCAGACCGTCAAGGAGCTCGGCGATGCCCTCGGCGTCGCGCCGCAACCGGGCGGCAAACATCTGGGCTTCGGCTCGCGGAACGCGCTCGTTGCGCTCGGCGCGGGCGCCTATCTCGAGATCGTCGGGAGCGACCCCGAAGGGGACGCGCCGCCTGAGGGCAGGCTCTTCGGGCTCGACGGGCTGGCCGCGCCGCGGCTGGCGGCCTGGTGCGCGAGCCCGGCGGCGCCCCTCGAAAAGATCGTCGCGCGGGGCCTCGCGAACGGCTACGACCCGGGCGAGATCCTCGAGATGTCCCGCGCGCGCCCCGACGGCGTGATGCTGCGCTGGCGCATGACCTCCGCCCGCAGCCCGCGCGAAGGCGGCGCGCTGCCGTTCTTCATCGATTGGGGCGAGAACGAGCATCCGGCGCGGGCGCTCACGCCCGGGCTGCGACTCGCGGCATTCGGCGTGCTCCATCCCGAGCCGCGCCGCATCCGCGCGTTGCTTTCGATCTTCGACGAGAGCGTCACGGTCGAGCGCGCGGCTGAGCCCGGACTTGAAGCGAGGATCGAGGGCCCGAGCGGCACGTTGCATCTGCGCTGAAGAGCCGGGGAAAAAGAACAGGGCCCCGGCGGCGCCGGGGCCCTGTCGTCCAAAAGGTGCCGGTGCGCGAGACTACTTGACGCCCGCGACTTGCGCTTCGGTCACGGCCGAGGCCTTGTTGCCCCACGACGAACGGACGTAGGTCAGCACGGCGGCGATCTCGGCGTTGCTCAACAGTGCGGGCGGAGCGCCGCGCCAGGCCTGCATGACGCCGTTATAGGTGGTGCCGTTGACCTTCAGCGCGCCTTGCTTGCCCTTGACGACGGCCGCGATCGGACCCTTCGGGTCTCCGGTCACGTTGGGATTCTTGGCCAGGGGCGGGAACGCTCCGGGAACGCCTGCGCCGGTCGCTTGATGGCAGGCGGCACATCGGGCGGTGAAGATCGCCTTTCCGTCGGGCGCGGCGCTGCCGGCCAGGGGAAGGTTCGTGAGCGTGAGCGTGGCGGCGGCGAGGCCGGCGACGGCGAGTTTCTTGAGCATGCGGCGATACCTTTCAGATGAAGACAAACGGGAACCAGGTCGGTTGCCTACTCCCCCGATGGTTTGCAACATTCCTTCGGGAAGCGGCCTCGCTTCTTGCAACGAGTCCGCAGGCGGGTTCGTTCCGCTCGAGCGGAACACACGATGCATGAGTGCCGGAAAGGAACGTGCATGATCGTCGTCGCCGTCGATCTCTTCGATGCTGGGCGCGCACGGCTCGCGGCCGTGCCGTATCGTGACGTTTCCGGGAACGACGGCTCGCCGGGAGCGGGTGGGGCCGCGGCTGCAGCGCTCGCCGCGCGCGTGCGCGCGGAACTCCCGGATGCGACGGCGTTGATCTGCACGACGAACCTCGCCGTCGATGCGGCGATGCTCGCGGCCGCGCCGAACTTGCGCGTGGTCTCCACGTCGTCGGTCGGCTACGAGCACATCGATCTCGCGGCCTGCGCCGCGCGCGGCATCACGGTCGGGAACACGCCGGGCGTCGTGGTCGAGGCGACGGCCGACATCGGGTATGCGCTGATCCTGCTCGCGTTGCGCGCGTTGCCCGCAGCGCTCGCGTGGGTGCGCGACGGCTCGTGGGCGGCCTCGGGCGCGATGCCGCTCGCGGAGGATCTCGCGAAGAAGCGCCTGGGCATCTTCGGGATGGGCGCCGTCGGCGTCGCGCTTGCGCGCCGTGCGCGCGCGAGCGGCATGGACGTGATCTACCACAATCGCGCGCCGCGCTCCGATCAAGCGCAACACGGCGCGCGCTATTTGGGGTTCGACGAGTTGCTGCGCGAAGCGGACGTCCTGGCGATCACGGCGCCGCAAACGCCGCAAACGGTCGGCGTGTTCGGCGGCCCGAGCTTCGCGCGGATGAAGCGCAGCGCGGTGCTCGTGAACATCGCGCGCGGGCCGATCGTCGATTCGGCGGCCCTCGCGCGCGCGCTGCGCGAAGGGACGATCGCCGGCGCCGCGCTCGACGTGAGCGATCCCGAGCCCTTGCCGCTCGATCACGAACTGCTGAGCGCGCCGAATCTGATCGTGCTGCCGCACGTCGGAACGGCGACGCGCCAAACGCGCGAACGCATGGCGCTGCTCGCCGTCGAGAATGCGCTCGCCGGCATCGACGGGCGCCCGCTGCCCGCGCCGGTCCCCGTGCCCGGCGCTTAGCGCGGCGGCGGCGTGAAGTTCAGCTCGTAACGCTCGTCCAGTGCTTCGCGATCGGGAAACTCGTATTCGCGAAACAAGAAGACCAGGTGCTTGACGTCACGGAACGCCCGAATCGCTTCGAGCGCGGCGATTCGGTCGATCACGAGGCGCCCGCCGATGCTCGTGAAATCGATGCGCGCGGCATCGGGCCCGAGCGGCTCGAGCGCATCCACGCCCGCGACCTCGAGCCGCACGACGTCGAAGGTTCGCGTGTCTGCCCAGAGCTCGCGCAGCTTGTTGACCTGCGGTTCGCGCAGCGGCCTCAGGTGCAGATGGTAGGTCTCGATCTCCGAAACGCGTTCGACGCCGGCGAACTCGATCGCATAGATGCGGTTGACGCTCACGACGCGTCCGAGTTCGCGCAACGGCGCTGGGCTCGGCGAGGGCGTAGCCGCGGCGGAGGGATCGGCCGGTTCGGAGCCGGGCACGCCCAGGCCGAGCGGCGCATATGGGATCAGTTGCGGCGTCGGGATCTTGATCGGGGGATGTTCGACCGGGTTCGTGTCGAGCGTCACCACGAGGATCGAGAGCGCGAAGCCGCCTAGCCTCTTTTGGTTCTCCGCCGGCGGCACCGGCACGTTGAACGCTTTGAGGTGCTCGTCGCGTGCCCGGTAGAAGCAGTGATAATCTTCGCGGAACGTCTTGCCGCTCGCTTCGTAGAACGCCGTGACTTTGTAGCGCGTGAGCGGCGCGACCGTGCGCCGCCGCCAGGCGCTGCGCACGCGCGCGAAGATCTCTTCCGCCGCCGGCGCGGCGTCGCTGGGTGCCGGGCTTCCGAGCGCCGGCGCGGCCGGTTGGGCCGCGACCGCCCGCGGCGCGCTCGCCGCGAGCAGGCAGAGCGCGCAGATAAACAGCGCCGTTCGAATGCTGCGAAATCCGGGCACGATTCGTCGCGTCGTTCAGTTGTCGGAGGGCGGCGTGAAGTTCAGCTGATAGCGCTCGGCCGGATCCTCATGCTCGGGGAACTGGTATTCGCGAAACGCGTAGACGAGATGTTGCACGCTGGAAGAGGAGGTCGTCGAACCGAAACCGGGGACCGTGTGAAAGACGCGCAGCGGCTCCAGCGCCGCGATCCGCGCGATGACGCGCTTGCCGTCGAGGTCCTTGAAATCGATCCGGGCCGCGCTCTGGGCGAGCGGCGTGATCGCCGTGATGCCCGCGACCTCGAGCCGCTCGACCTCGAAGGTGCGCGCGTCGGCCCAGAGATCGCGCAGCTTGTAGACGTTCGGATTGCGCAGCGGCGTCAGCCGGAGATGGTACGCCGATGTGCCGTTGACCATCTCGACGCCGGCGAATGTGACGGCGTAGGTGCGCGCGACGGTCACGACGCGCCCCAACTCGCGCAGCACTTCGGGGCTCGGCGAGGGCTGCGGTCCTGCGGCGCTTTCGGGCAGCGAGCCCGGCGTGCCCAAGCCCAGCGGCGCGTACGGAGCGATCCGCGGCGTCGGGATGCGCAGCGGAGGATGCCCGGCCGGATTCGTGTCGACGTCGTAGCCGAGGATCGTGATCGGGAAACCGCGCGTGCGAGCGCGGCTCTCTTGCGGCGGAAGCGGCACGTTATATGCCATCACGCGGCCGTCGGCGGCGCCGTAAAACGCCTGGAAGTCGTCGCGAAACGTCCTGCCGTTCGCTTGGTAGACGGCCGTGACCGTGTAGCGCGTGAATGGGGGGACCGCGCGTCGCCGCCACGCGATGCGCACGCGCGTATAGATCTCTTCAGTCGTGGGCAGCGTGCCGTTCTGCGCCGCGGCGGGAGGCGCCGGAGCCGCCGTCTGCGCGCGAACCGCAGCGGGCCCGCCGGCCGCGATCGTGCCGAGCGTGCAAAGGCCGAGCATCGCGAAAACGCGGCCCAAGCGGCCGGTAGCGGCGTGCGCCGTCAGTCGGGGGGGCATGTGGAGGGCTCCCAAAGGTGTTCCGGCTGCGCGAGCGCGTGATTGATCCAGCGCGACCACACGAACAGCGCGTCCGAGAGGCGGTTGAGGAAGCGCAGGGCTTCCGGGGAGACGGGCTCGTCGTCGGCGAGGCTGACGAGCAGGCGTTCGGCGCGGCGCGAGATCGTGCGCGCCTGATGCAGGAACGCACCCGCGTACGAGCCGCCGGGATGAATGAAGTTCGCGAGGACGGGGAGATCGCGTTGGGCCCGGTCGATCGAGCGCTCGAGCGCGCTCGCATCCGCGGCGCTCACGAGCGGCATGCCGTCCCAACGGTCCTGCGGCAGCGTCGCCAGGTCGCTGCCGAGGTTGAACAGGACGTCTTGCACCCAAGCGAGCCGGATGTCGAGATCGGCCGCGGCCGCCGCGCCCTGCCCGCTCATCTCGGCCGCGAGCGCGGTGCGAGCGAGGCCGATCGCGCTCGAAAGCTCGTCGACGGTCCCGTACGTGTCGATGCGCGGCGCGTTCTTGCGGACGCGCTGCCCGCCGACGAGACCCGTCGTCCCATCGTCGCCGGTGCGCGTGTAGATCCGCGTCAATTTCGGCATACCGCCACGTTCGCCGCCGAAGGTGCACCTTCCATGCGCCGCCCGGCGGGGGAATGCGCTCCTTTCGTCCGAACTTGCTTGCGCTTGTATGTCTGATGCCGTTACGCTCGTCAAAGAGATCCCGCCCAAAGACGAAGACCTTTCCGCTTGGTACCAAGCCGTCTGCTATAAGGCGGAGCTCGTCGCACAGGCGCCCGTGCGCGGTTGCCTCGCACTCCGGCCGTACGGCTACGGTCTGTGGGAGCGCCTCCAGGCCGAACTGGACGACCGCTTCAAAGAGACCGGTCACGAGAACGCCTACTTCCCGCTCTTGATCCCGCGTTCGCTCCTGACGAAAGAAGCGGAGCACGTCGAAGGGTTCGCGCCGGAGGTCGCCTGGGTGACGCGCGGCGGCGGCGAGGAGCTCGAGGAGCCGCTGGCGATCCGTCCGACCTCCGAAGTGATGGTGGGCGTGCTCTACGCGCAGTGGGTGCACTCGCATCGCGACTTGCCGATCCTGATCAATCTCTGGAACAGCGTCGTGCGCTGGGAGAAGCGGACGCGTCCGTTCTTGCGCACGCTCGAGTTCTTGTGGCAGGAAGGCCATACGGCGCACGCCACGCACGAAGAGGCGACGGCCGAAGTCGCGCAGATGCTCGAAGTCTATCGCGAATTCGCGCAAGACGTCGCGGCCGTTCCCGTCTACACCGGCGAGAAGAGCGCGAGCGAGCGCTTCGCGGGCGCGCTGCACACCTATTCGATCGAGGCGCTGATGCCGGACGGCCGTGCGCTGCAAGCGGGCACCTCGCACGATCTCGGACAGAACTTTGCGAAGGCGTACGACATCGAGTTCGCCGCGGAGGATCAGTCGCTGCAACATGCCTGGACGACGTCGTGGGGCATGTCGTGGCGGATGCTCGGCGGGCTGATCATGGTGCACGGCGACGACCGCGGCCTGCGCTTGCCGCCGAAGATGGCGCCGACGCAACTCGTCATCGTGCCGATCGTGCGCGGCGAAAACCCCGAGGTCAGCGCCGCGGCGCGGCGCCTCTACGCCGAAGCGAAGGCGGCCGGCATCCGCGTGAAGCTCGACGACCGCGAGGGGCGCACGCCCGGCAACAAGTTCAACGAGTGGGAACTGCGCGGCGTGCCCTTGCGGATCGAGCTCGGCGAACGCGATCTCAAGAACGGCGTCGCGACGCTCGTGCGGCGCGACCGCGAGTTCAAAGCCGAGGGCCAGAAAGTCACGCTCCCGCTCGGCGAGACGATCGCCGCAGTTCCGGGATTGCTCGCCGATATCCAGCTCGCGCTGTTCGCGCAGGCGAAGGCGTTTCTCGAAAGCCACACGTTCCGCACCGCCGACCGCGCGGAGTTCGAAGCGCTCTGCCGTTCGCGCGCCGGCATGATCGACATCCCTTGGTGCGACCGCGCGGAATGCGAAGCGGCCGTCAAGGATTCCACGGGCGCCTCCACGCGCAATTGCCGTCCGCTCGAAGCGCCGGCAACGTGCGTGGCGTGCGGCGAGCCCGCGAAGGTGCGCGCATACTTCGCGCAGAGCTACTGATGCGGCGGGCGGCCGCCGCCGCCGCGCTCGCCGTCGCGGCGCTGGCGCCGGCCTGCGTTTTTGCGGCGCAGCCCTCCGTCGTCGACGTCAACGCGGAAGTGCGTTCCACCGGCAATCGCAAGGATGAGGCCGTCAAGATCGGGCGCTCGCTGCTCGCCACGCGTGGGCCCGCGCAGATCACGAAAATTCGCGTCGACGGGATCGGACCGCATCAAGTCGCGGGGATCGTGCTCGACGGTGAGAAGCTGCGCGAGCCGGTCGGCGCCGCGGCGTTCGCCGAGCAGGCGATCGAACTGATCGAAGCCACGTTCGAGGCGGGCGACGTCGAGGAAGTCGACGTGTGGGCGACGGTCCCGATCGCCGTCGCGCCGGGCGCGATCGTCTCCGGCGACCTCGCCGTTCCGACGAGCCGCACGGTCTTCTCGGCGAGCGCCCGCCGCGTCGACCGGCGGGTCTACGCCGCGCGCGTGCGCGCGGGGAACGGCGTCTATTGGGCACCTGATTGGCGCGCGCAGCTCGAGGCCAATGCGCGCGCCGCCAAAGGACCGGACCCTGGGCGGGCCGCCCCGAAGCATGAGAGCGGCCCGCAAGTCGTGCGGGCGCCTGGGAGTTAGCGTTTGTATCGCAAGTCAACTCTATCGAACGGCGTTCGGATCATCACCGAATCGATGCCCTATGTTCGCTCGGCGTCTTTGGGCATCTGGGCTGACGTCGGCTCCGCGGCCGAGCGCCGCGAGCAGCGCGGCATCTCGCACTTGATCGAGCACATGCTCTTCAAAGGGACGCAACGCCGCAGCGCGCGCGACATCGCCGAAGAGATGGACCGCGTCGGCGGTCAGATGAACGCGTTCACCGATAAAGAGGCGACGTGTTACTACGCGAAGGTGATCGACACGCACGTGCCGCTCGCGACCGACGTGCTCACGGACATGTTCTTGAATTCGAAATTCGATCCCGGCGAGCTTGCGAAAGAGCAGAAGGTCGTGCTGGAAGAGATCCGCATGTACGACGACTCGCCGGACGAGATGATCCACGATCTCTTCACGCGGACGATGTGGACCGGCTCGAACCTCGGCGAGCCGACGATCGGGTACGCGGAGACGGTCAGCTCGTTCACGAGCGATGACTTGCGCGCGCACATGAGCGCACGCTACGCCCCGAACACGGTCGTCGTCGCCGCCGCGGGGAACGTGGAACACGATCGGATCGTCGCCGCCTTCGCCGCGGCGTTCGCGCAGTTCTCAGGGAGTTGCGAGCCGCCGGTGCCGGAAGTGCCGCGCTCCACGCCGCAGCGTTTGGTCAAGACGAAGGATACGGAGCAGGCCTACGTCGTCCTCGGCGCCGCGGGCCTGCCCGTGTGCGACGAGCGGCGCTACACACTCGCCGTGCTGGACACGATCCTCGGGGGCGGCATGTCGAGCCGCCTGTTCCAGGAAGTGCGCGAGAAGCGCGGCCTCGCCTACAGCGTGTACTCGTTCCAGCAGGGCTACCGCGGCGCGGGCCTCTTCGGCGTCTCGGCGGGGACCTCGCCCGCGAGCGTCGACGAGTGCATCGACGTCATCGTCGCCGAACTGCACGCGGCGGCGCAGCGCGGCGTGCGCGACGACGAAGTGCTGCTCGCGAAAGAGCACATCAAGGGGAGTTTGACGCTCTCCCTCGAGAGCACGTCGAGCCGCATGGTGCGGCTGGGGCGCTCGGAGTTTTCGTTCGGCCGCAGCGTGCCGCCCGAAGAGATCGAAGCCGGCGTGGATGCGGTGACGAAGGAGCAGATCGATGCGCTCGCCGCGGAGTTGCTCGCGCCGGAGCGCCTGGGTCTGTGCGTGCTCGGCCCGCTCGAAGACGTTGCGATCACATGGCGCCCCGATGCCGCCGTCGCGTAGTCGAGGTTAGCGCCTCCCTTGGGGACCTTTTGGTCGTCGCAACTCGTGCTTGCGATGATCCTCAATGCCGTCGTCCAAGCGATCCAGATCGGTGCGTATGCGGCGCGCCTGGCCGGCGTGCAATCCGGGCGGATCGCGACGTCGATCTCGCTCTTCAACCTGTTCGTCACGGCGAGCCGGTTGGCGTCGCTCTTTCTGACGCCTGCGCTCGGCGCGCTCGCGGACGCGGCGGCTCACGGTGCGGGCCCGCAGGCGCACTCCGTCGCGCCCGCGGTCGCGCAGACGCTCGAGATGCAGATCCGCTTCATCGTGCTCGCGGGGACGGTCGGCACGGCGATCGGCGCGCTGCTCTTGCCGACGTTCATCGCGCTGTTCTTGCGCGGGATCGCGGCGTTCGAGCGCACGGGCTCGGTCCTCTCGGCGCTCTCGCGCTTGGGGGATCCGCGCGTGCTGTGGTCGATCCTCTCCGGCGTGCGCCTTCCGTCGCTCGCGACGCTGCGCCGCTTCAGCCCGAGCCTCGTGCCGCGCAAGCTGCTGATCTTCAACGTTCTCGTGACCGCGATCTACGCGATCGGCGTCGTCGCCGCGTATTACGCCTCCGTGCTGAATCTGGCGGCGCGCACGACGGCGACCGGGCTCTCCGGGCTGATCAACGGGATCGCGACGGTCTCGTTCACGCTCGTGGTCGATCCCACTTCAGCGCTGATCACCGACCAAGCGGCGAAGGGCGAGCGTTCGCTCGAAGAAGTGAAGGCGATGGTCTTCTATCTCGCCCTGACGGCGATCGTCGGCACGCTCTGCTCCCAGGCGATCCTCTATCCCGCCGCGGTCGCGATCGCGCGCGTGGCCGGGTTGTTCTACCATCCCCACTAATCGTATGGTGCGGCCCCGCGCCGCATCCCGCGTTGGAGATATTCCGGTGACTCGACTCCTATCGTTCCTTCTGCTGATCGCCGTCCTCGGCGGTGCGACCGGCTGCTCCGGCGACATCGAACGCCGGATCTCCGCGACGCGCAACCATCAGGGGGATTTGGCGCTCGAAGGCGGCCGCGTCGACGATGCCGCCTTGGCATACCGTCTGGCGCTGCGAACCACGCCCGGCGACGAGCACGCGCGGACGGGCCTCGTCGCCGCCGAGCTGCTCGTTGCGGAAGAGCAGTTCCAGGCCTCGAAGTTCGACGACGCGCTCGCGGCGCTCGCGAGCGCCGCCCGTTACGATCCGCAGAACGTGCGTCTGACCGCGCTTCGGTCGGAGATCGAGCAGGCGAAGGTCAAACGCGAGATCGTGATGTCCAACTTCCCCGCCTATAGCGAGACCGGTGCCCAGATCCGGCGCTCCTACGGCGACATGAAGAAGCTCAACACGAAGATCGTGACCGGGCTCGAACGTTTCGACTACACCTTCGATTCGGCGCAGCTCACCCAGGCGATCCGCGATTCGTATTCGCTCGCCGAAGAGGTCACCCGCAACACGAATCGCCTGATCGTCTATCGCAAGCTCGTCGAGACCGGAGCCGTGGACCGCTCGACGGAAGCGCCCGCGGCGGGCGCGAACGGGTCGCTGTTGCCGCTCCCCTGAGGCGCTCGCCCTAGGTCGGGCCGCGCTCTCCGGCGCTGCGGCGGTAGGCTCGCCAGCGTTCTTCCGCGCCCGGAAGCCGCTTTGCGAGATCGGTTTCGTAGACGGGCCAGCGCGCGCGCGGATCGATGACGGGGAACCCCTGGAGCCAGTTGTAGAGGTCGCGGTTTCGCTTGAGCCGGTTGTCTTCGATCGAAATGTAGTAGCGCGCGCCCTTGCGGATCGCGCTCTGCTGATCGAAGGGCCGCCAGAGCAACGGGTCCTCTTCCCAGCCTTTGCGGTTGATGTAGTACAGCACCGACGGATCGTAGTGCCCCATCACCACCAGCGCGTTGCGATCGAGCGTGCGGTCGAGCGCGAGCGCGCGCGCGTAGACGCCGCCGTTGTAGCGGTAGTACGGCGTGACGAGTTGCCGGTTCGCGAGGATCAGCGGAATCGCAAGGCCGAGCGCCACGGCCGCGGCCACGCCGCGCACGGGCGAACGCTGCGGCAAACGGTCCGCGAACCACGCGACCGCGCCGCCGCTCCACAACGCCGCGAGCGGCAAGAGCAGATAGAGATAGTAATCGACGCGCTCGACCGTCACGACCGCGAACGCGTAGGCGAGCGCGCCGCACAGCCAGCCGAATTGCAGGCCCGGCGCGCGCGAGCGCGCCGGGACGAGCAGCGCCGCCAGGAACAGGTACCACGAGGCGCGTCCGAGCATCGTGCCCGGCAACATCTGCAGGACGGTCCACGTGTCGCCGAGCCGCTCCCAGAACGCGCGCGGCGAAGCGAAGGCGCGCGCGAGCGCGGGCATGACGTGCAGTTGCGTGATCCCGCTCGCCCAGTGCCACTCGGCGACGGCCGAGATCGAGCGGTCGTAGAGCCAAAGCGGCACGAGCGCGAGCGCGAGCAGCGCGTAATGCTGCGGCCGCAGCAACGCCCCGCGCACGCCGAACCTCGCGACCATCACGACGGCGATGGGAACGAGCGCGACGATCGCGACGGGTTTCGCCAAGAGCGCGAGCGCCGTCAGCAGCGCCGCGAGGCCGAAGCCCTTCCACGATCCGGCCTTCTCTTCGACGAGATAGCGCGTCGTCGCGTACAGCGCCGCACTCAGGAAGAACACCATCGTCGTGTCGGGCATGAACGTGCGGCCGTAATAGAGGCTGCCCGGATAGATCGCGAAGAGCAGCGCCGCGGCGATCCCCGCGACCGCGCTTTTGAAGAGCCAACTGCCGAAATAGGCGAGCACGGCGACCGTGCCCAGACTGAACGCGATCGAGATCGCGCGGCCGAAGATCTCGTGCACCCCGAAGATCTTGTAGAGCGTCGCGGCCAGGAACGGAACGATTTGCAGCTCGAGCTCGACGTAGTTCGGGGGCGGCCCGTTATAGTCGGCCTGCGGCCGAAAGATGTTGTATTCGAGCGTCGCGAAGTTGCGCGCGATCGCCGCGGTGTCGCCCTGGCGCCAGCCGGGATGGTCGAGCAGCGGCGAGTGGATGCCGCGCAGTCGCAAGACCAGGCCCAAGATGAGGACGGCGAGCAGCCCGAGTTCCCACGGGCCGAAACGCCTCAGTCCTCGGTTCGAAACGTCCAATACTTGTTGATGAAGAAGTTCACGAGCATGCCCGCGAACGTGACGAGGACTTGCGCGCGGTGACCGGTCCCGACCAGCGGCGCCGCGAGCTTTGCGACCGCGAGCCCCACGACGAGCGCGATGACGGACACGGTGATGAACTGGATGCCCTGTTTGAGCGGATGCGCGCTCGAACGAAACGTCCAGATGCGATTGAAGAAATAGTTGGTGACGCCGCCGGTCAAGAACGCGATCGACGAGAGCAACGGGAAGCGCCCCGCGCGCAGCTCCGGCGGCGTGAAATGCTGGATGATCGTGAACACGATCATGTTCACGGCGAAGCCGGACGCGCCGACGATCCCGAACTTGACGAACTGCCGGACGCCGCGCCGCTGCGAGAAACGCTCGATCGCCTCCATCGCTACGCGACCCAGTACCAGTCGGCGAAGAGCACGGTGAAGAGCCCGAGCAAGGAGAGGCTGAAGGAAACGATCGCGTTGTTGATCGCAGGGCGGATGCCCCAGACCGCCAGCATCATGAACATGGGAAACAGCACGAGCGCGAAGCGCGGCATGCTCATGAGGCTTGACGTCGACATCGGCACCACGATCGAGAGCAGCATATACACCCAATAGGACCAGCGCATGCGCCCCACGCTTCCGGCCAGAACGCCCAGCATGAGCGCGGTGAACGCGAGTTCGATGATTTGGCCCGCGATCGTGACCGGGAGATGGGTCTTCGCGATCGTCTGGAAGGCGTGCATCACGCTGACCCAGGGATAGGCGAGATGGCGGTCCCAGTGCGATTGAACGTGCGTGAAGTAGAGCGGATCTCCGCGCAACACCCAGAGGATCCCCATGTAGGCGAGCAGGCCGAGCGGGATCAGCGCGCCGCCGACCGTGACGCGTAGCGTCCGCCAGGAAAAACTGAAGAGCTGCCCCGGTGCGAAACGTCCGTCCGGGAAGAGCGCCTCGATCGCGAACGGGACGAACAGCAGCACGCCTTCGACGCGCGTCATGGCGGCCAGGCCCCCGAACAGTCCCGCGGTCAGCCACTTCCGCTCGCGGATGTAATAGAACGACGCGACCGTGAGCGCGAAGAACAGCGCCTCGGTGTACACCGCGGAGAAGAAGATCGCCGTCGGAAAGATCGAGACGTAGAACACCGCGCGGTGCGCGACCGTGCGGTCGTATTGGTGCTCGACGAGCTTGTAGAAATACAGACACCCGAAGAAGAGCGCCGCGTTGGAGATCAGCAGGCCGGCCAAGAGCCGGTCGCCCAGGAAGAAGCTCGACGAGCCTGATCAGCGCGGGATAGAGCGGGAAGAACGCCATGTCCGTGCCGTAGTAGCCGCGCCGGGCGATGTCGAGATAGTGCACGGCGTCCCAGCGGCCCCAGACCGCGAGCAGCGGATTCGCCGAGGCGGCGACGTGTTGGCCCGGCCGCTGACCGATCAGCACCGCGGCGAGTTCGGCGATCAATAAGATCGGGATGCGGGTCGTCACGAACGTGAGCAGCACGTCGCGCACGGTGAGATTGAACTTCGCGGCGACGAGGAGCTTGATCAGCGCGAACAGCGCGATTCCGATGCCGACGGCGCGGCTTGGGGAGAGTCCGCTGACGGGCGCGAGGATCCCGGCGACGCCGAGGGCGAGCGCGGCCCAAGAGGGCGCGTCCCAGCGCAACGCCGCCGGCAGATCGACGGTGGCGCGCGCCGCGAAGTACGCGCCGTAGCGGTACCAGGCGAGCAGCGTGCCCGCCGCCCCCAGCGCCAGGCACGCGAACAGCAGCAGGTCGTGCAGGTTCTCCGAGCCGTGGACCCGGCCGATCAGGAAATACCAGCCGATGAACCCGACGCCCAAGCCTGCCGCGGCGACGACGGCGGCCGGGGCGGCCCCGGCGGTCAAGAGCGTCGCCGTAACGCGCGAGCGGGCCGTTCCATTGTGTTCCGGGAGCGTGAATTGAGCGGACATCGACGGTTTCTGGGTTCCAAGCAGGACGACCCGGGCCCCGCTAACGCTAACGTTATTCCGCAAGCAGGCTGTTTTGCCACCGCGCGGGGGGGTGAAGGGTTGTGGAGGGCGTGAAGACGCATACCTACGATCTACTCGTCGTCGGCGGCGGGTCGGGCGGTTTTGCCGCCGCGCGGACCGCCCGGGCGCTGGGCGCCGAGGTCGGGATCGTCGACGCGGGCCCGCTCGGCGGGCTCTGCATCCTGCGCGGCTGCATGCCCTCGAAGACCCTGCTGGCCTCGGGCGATGCCGCGCATCTGATCCGGAACTCCGGCGCGCTCGGCGTCCATGCCGGGGAGCCGCGGATCGACATCGGCGCGATCGTCGCCCGCAAGCGGAAGTTGGTCGGCGGCTTCGCCGATTACCGTATCGAGCAACTCGAACATTTCCCGATCCACCGCGGACCGGCGCGTTTTCTCTCCGCGCACGAGGTCGCCGTAGGCGAGCACACGGTGATCCGTGCGGAACACATCATCGTCGCCACGGGGAGCGTCGGGGCGCCGCCCGTCGTGCCCGGCCTCGCCGAGGCCGGCTACATCGACAGCGATGCCGCGCTCGAGCTCGAGCGTCTCCCGGAATCACTCGCCGTTCTCGGCGGCGGCTACGTCGCAAGCGAACTCGGGCAGTACTTCGCGCGGCTCGGCGTCCCGACGACGATGCTCTTGCGCAGCAATCATCTGCTGACGGGCGAGGACGACGACGTCGGGGACGAACTGACCGCGGCGTTTCGAGACGAGGGGATCCGCGTCGAGGCGCGCGCGCGGCTGATTCGCGTCGAGCGCGACGGCGAGCGCAAGCTCATCCACTACGTGCAGGACGGCGCCGAGCGGGTGCTGGCGGCCGGTGAGATCTTCTATGCGCTCGGCCGGCTGCCGAACGTGGCGAACCTCGATCTGGAACTCGCCGGCGTGCGCTACCACACCATGACCGGCATCGAGACGGGTCCCGATCTGCGCACCGCGGCGCCGAACGTGTTCGCCGTGGGCGATGTGCTCGGGACCTATCCGCTCGTGCACGTCGCGATCTACCAGGGGGAGCTCGCGGCGCGCAACGCGCTGCTCGGCGAGCACGAGCCGGCCGATTACACGCTCCAGAAGGCGCACACGACGTTCACGGATCCCCAGGTCGCGATCGCGGGCGAGTCCGAGAAGGAGCTCCAGCGAGCGGAAACGCCGTACCTGGCCGCGTGCTATCGCTTCGACGAGCATGGGAAGGCGATTGCGATCGATCGGACCAAAGGTTTCGTGAAGATGATGGCCTCACCGAGCGACGGCCGCATCCTCGGCGCCGCCGTCGTGGGCCCCGAGGGTTCGGACCTCATTCACGAGATGATCGTCGCGATGGCGTACCGCGCGACGGTGCACGATTTCATCAAGATCCCGCATTTGCACCCGACGCTCGCGGAGATCTGGACCTATCCCGCGGAGGAGCTCGACGAGCGCATTCGCGCGAGGGGCCTGCGCGGGGAAACGGTAGCGGTGTGAACCTCGCGATCGTCCAGAGCAAGCCGCGCAAAGGCGATTTGGCGGGGAATCTCGCCGAGTTGACGGAGATCTTCGCGCAACTCGCGGGCGATGACGCACCGGAGCTGATCGTGCTTCCCGAAGCCGCGTTGACGGGATATTTTCTCGAGGGCGCGGTCTACGATCTCTCGCGCAGCGCCGAAGCGATGGCCGCCGAGCTCGGAACGCGCTGGCGCACGGCCTGCGGCGCCGCGCCGCGCCCCGTCGACGTCGTGCTGGGCTTCTACGAAAACTCGGGCGGGACGTATTACAACGCCGCGCTCTATCTTGCGATCGACGCGCACGGCGAGCGGATCCTCCACGTGCATCGCAAGCTGTTCTTGCCGACGTACGGCGTCTTCGACGAAGAGCGGTTCCTCTCGCGCGGGCGGCGGCTGGGCGCGTTCGATACGCGCTTCGGGCGAATGGCGATCCTGATCTGCGAGGACGCCTGGCATGCGATCGTGCCGACGCTCGCGGCGATCAAAGGCGCGCGCTTCATCGTCATCCCGAGCGCCTCGCCCGGGCGGGGCCTGGCGGGCGTCGACGGGCGGCTCGAGAGCGTCGCGCACTGGGAGCAACTGCTGCGCGCGGTCGCGGTGGAACACGGCGTCTATGTGATCTACGCGGGGCTCGCGGGCTTCGAGGGCGGCAAAGGGATGGCGGGCGCGTCGTGCGTGATCGGACCGCGCGGCGATGCGATCGTCAGCGGGCCGCCGCTGGGCGCCTGCATCTTGCGCGCCGATCTCGATCTTGCGGAGATCGATCTCGCGCGGGCAAATCTCCCGCTCTTGGGCGATCTGGCCGCGGTGCTCCCGGACCTCTTGCTCGATGCGGACTTGCTGCCGCACCTCGCGCACTGGCGCCGGGACGTCCTCGACGGCGCGACGGGAACGTTCGGAGTCCCCCCGGCGCCCGAAGGGGCGGCGCCGGAAGGGGTCTCGTGACGGCGCTGCCCGTGATCGTCGCGCCGCGGCCGCGCCCGCCGCGGCTCGAGATCGACGCGTCCCTGACGGCGCGCTGGCTCGAGGAGTTCTTGCGCGACGAGCTGATCGAGCGGCGCGGGATCCGCAACGCCGTCGTCGGGCTCTCCGGCGGCGTCGATTCGGCGGTGACGGCGTTCCTGTGCGCGCGGGCGCTGGGCCCCGAGCGCGTGCATTGCATCCGCATGCCGTACCGCACGTCGAGCCCGGACAGCCTCGCGCACGCGCACCTGGTGGTCGAAGCGCTCGGCTGCCGCGAGCGCACGATCGAGATCACGGCGGCCGTCGACGGCTACCTGCAGTTCGAGCCCGAGGCGGACGCCCGCCGGCGCGGGAACATCATGGCGCGCACGCGCTCGATCGTGCTGTTCGATCAATCGGCGAAGCTCGCCGCGCTGCCGATCGGCACGGGGAACAAGACGGAACGGCTGCTCGGGTATTTCACGTGGCATGCCGACGATTCACCGCCGCTCAATCCGCTCGGCGATCTCTACAAGACGCAGGTCTGGGCGCTCGCGCGGGAACTGGGCGTGCCGGAGCCGATCGTCGCGAAGGCCCCGAGCGCCGATCTCGAAGCGAATCAGACCGACGAGGCCGATCTCGGCATCACCTATCCACGCGCCGATGCGATCCTCTCGCTCCTGTTGCTGGGATATTCGGACGCGCAGATCGTCGCGCGCGACTTCGCCGAGGATGAAGTCCGGCTCGTGCGCCGGAAGGTCGACGCGACGCACTGGAAGCGGCACTTGCCGACGACCGCGATGCTTTCGAACACCGCGATCAACGAGTTCTATCTGCGCCCAGTCGACTATTGAAGCCCAAGATGGAGTCAGCGTGAACGCGAGCGACCGATGAGCAGTGCAAACGTCCTCGAACCGCCGTTCTTGTTTTTTCCCGTCGGCCTGAACCTGCGCGGGCGCCGCTGCGTCGTGATCGGGAACGATCGCGAGGCGCGCGAGAAAGACGAAGCGCTGCGCGAGGCCGGGGCCGACGTGCTCTGGATCAAGGACGAGGGGCTGCTGCGTGACGACGACGTCGCGCAGGCGTTCTTCGTGATCTTCACGCCCCAAGAAGAGACGCTCGCGATGCATTTGCGCGAACTCGCCGATCGCCACCGCTTTCTGCTGTGCGCGATCGACCAGCCCAAGCACGGTTTCGTCGCGATGCAGGCGGTCGTGAAGGCCGGCGCGGCGCGGATCGCGATCTCGACGGGCGGGATCTCGCCGCGCGTCGGCGGCGTGCTGCGGGCGGCGCTGCAGGGCGCGCTCGATCGGACGTTCGAGCGGTTCATCGAGTGCCTGGGCGTGCAGCGTCAGCGCAACCGCACGCGGCTGGGCGATTCGCAAGCGCGGCGCTCGGCGATGATGCGCTCGGCCGAAGGTTTCGAGGTCGAGGTTCGCGTGCGCTATCCGCGCTGGTTCGAAGAAGAGCTCGCGGAGCAGCGTCCGCATGCCTAGCGTCGAGATCGTCACGATCGGCACGGAGATCTTGCTCGGCCAATTGCTCGATACGAACGCGCCGCACGTCGCGCGCGCGCTCGCCGATGCCGGCGTCGACGTCTTCGCCAAGCATTCCGTCGGCGACAACGCCGCGCGCCTGGCGGCGATGCTCTCGGGCGCGCTCGCGCGCGCGGACGGCGTCGTGACGACCGGGGGCCTGGGTCCGACCGTCGACGATCTCACGAAGGAGGCCGTCGCCCAGGCGACCGGTCTCCCGCTCGACCTGCACGAGCCGTCGCTGCGCGCGATCGAGGAGCGCTTCCGGACGTTCGGGCGGCCGATGACCGAGAACAACCGGCGCCAAGCGATGCTGCCGCGGGGCGCCGCCGTGTTCGACAATCCGAACGGGACCGCGCCCGGGTTCGCCGCGGTTCGGGCCGACGGCAAATTCGTCGCGTGCATGCCGGGGGTACCGCGAGAAATGAAACCGATGCTCGCGGATTCGCTCGTGCCGTGGCTGCGCGCGCGCTACGGGCTCGGAGGCGGGATCTTCACGCGCACGCTGCACACGGTCGGGATCGGGGAATCCGAACTGGACGGACGCGTCGAGGATCTGTTTCGCTCGCTTGAAAACCCGAAGATCGCGATGCTCGCGCACGAAGGCCGCGTCGACGTGAAGATCATGGCGAAGGCCGCGGACGCGGAGGCCGCGCGCGCGTTGATCGCGCCGGTCGAGGCGGCCGTGCGCGAGCGCATCGGCAGCGGGCTCTTCGGCGTGGACGAGGAGACGCTCGAAGGCGCGATCGTCCGGGAACTCGAGACGCTCGGCCTGACGCTGGGCACCGCCGAATCGATCACGGGCGGCGGCCTCGCCGATGCGATCGTGCGCGTGCCGGGCGCATCGGCCGTCTTCCGCGGCGGCATCGTCGCGTACGACAACGCGGTGAAGACCGCGCTGCTCGGCGTCGGCGCCGGCTTGCTCGAAGCGCACGGCGCGGTGAGCGCCGAGGTCGCGCAAGCCATGGCGCAAGGCGCGCGCGCGACCCTTGGAACCGACGTCGCGCTCTCCACGACGGGGATCGCGGGTCCCACCGGAGGCACGGCGGAGAAACCCGTCGGCTTGGTCTATTTCGGCTTGGCCACGCGGGACGAGACGCTGGTACGGCGGGTCACCTTCCCGGGGACGCGCGCCGACGTGCGGCAGCGCGCGGTCACGACCGCGCTGAACATCCTGTGGCGTCACCTCGAGCGGGGCGAAACGCCGGCCTCGCAAGCTTCGCTGCGCTGAGCCTCCCGCGCCGCGGGAGCATGGGCTCGCAACAGTTCGCCTGACCCCGACGTCTGAGCGAGCATGGGCGCGAAGTACAACCTGATCGCGGGCCAAAACCTCGAGCGCGTCGGGGCGCTCAGCGACGGCGTCTTCTCGATTGCGATGACGCTCCTGGTGCTCGATCTGCGGGTCCCGATGCCCGGCGCGATCCACTCCGAGGCGGACCTCTGGAACGCGCTGGCGGGGCTCGCACCGCGTCTGCTGCCGTATCTGATGACGTTCTTGACGCTCGGAATCTTTTGGGTCGGCCAGCAGACGCAGCTCACCTACATCGAACGCGGCGACCGCAACTTCGCGTGGATTTCGATCGTCTTTCTGCTCGCCGTGACGCTGACGCCGTTCTCCACGGCGTTGCTCGCGGAGTTCATCACGTTCCGGACGGCGCTGCTGATCTATTGGTCCAACGTGCTGCTGCTGGGCATCATCGTGTATACGAGCTGGGCGTACGCGAATCGCGCGGGCCTCGTGAAGGCCGCGACCACGCCCGACATCCGCGCGGCGATCGAGCGGCGCATCGTCGTGGCGCAAGGGCTCTACGCGTTCGGCGCCGCGCTGTGCGCGATCAACACGTACGTCAGCATCGGCTTCATCGTGCTCCTGCAGCTGAACTACGCGATCGCGCCGCGCGTTCGCTGGCTCTTCCGGCTCTGAGGGCGCCCCTTACTGCGCCGGCTCGGCACCGCCGAACATGGCGATGACGGTTTCGATCACGCGCTTGGTCTCGTTCGGCGTGTCGACTTGGATGCAGGCGACGCCCGTCTCGCGCGCGGGGTAGTCGTTGCCGCCCGGAAAGAGGGCGTCCCCGACGAAGAGCATGTCGCCGATCGGAATCCCGAGGATGTCGCGGAGCTGTCTGACCCCGTAGGCCTTGTCGATCCCGGGCAGCGTGACGTCGATCGAGGTCGACCCGCCGAGCCGCACGGAGAAATCCGGGAGCGTGACGTCGAGCGCCGCTTTGATCTGCTTGCGCTTCGCAAAATCGGGGTCCCAGCGCTTCTTTTCGTCGCCCGGCGCCAGTTGACCGAGCGCCGAGTACGTGATTTGGCTGCCGCGATCTTCGATCGCCTCGCCCCACGTACGCTCGGCCGCGAAGCCCGAAGCGGCGACGGCCGCCTGCAGCGCGGCGATGATCCGCGCTCGCTGCGCCTCGCTGAGGTCGTGCGAATACAGCTTGTTCCAGCCGCCGGCGTATTGATAGAATCTGGTGCCGCAGGTCGGCAGCAGAAACAATCGGCCCAGAGCGCCGTCATCCCGGAGACGCGCGAGAACCTGCGCTTCGAACTGGGGCCAGTCGCCGCCGGAGATGATCGCGACCTTCACGACGGCGAGCAGAGCGCCGAGCAGCCGCGCCATCTCGCCATCGATCGGGGATTTGCTTTCGGCGAGCGTCCCGTCCAGGTCGAACACGAGCAGGGTCTTCATCCTGACCTTTCAGCTATCGGTGAACACGCCCGCGCGAGGGTGCCCCTTGGCGAACGCAGCGATGTGCGATCTTAGACGGGCTCGATGCGAAACCGTTCTTGGAAAGGCGTCCGCGGAGCCCGCTGCGCGTGCGCTGCAATTCAGCGCGGTGCGGCGATCGATCTGGCGAGGAAGAAGACCCAGAACGCGAGCGAGAGCGCCACGAGCAAGCCGTCCCGCGCGGCAAGCGCCGGAATCAGCGCGTCGATCACGGCGAGGGCCACGAAGAGCGCCGCCGCGATCGTCAGGAGCCGGCGGTCGCGCAGGTAGCGCGGGCGCGCCGGCGCGCAGCCGAGCGAGTCCGGCGCAGGCGCATCGGCGACGACGTGCGCGAATGCGCCGGCTCCGGCGGCGGCGGCGAGCAATGAAGCCGTGGGCACGCCGGAATCGTGCGCGATCGAGGCGCGGGCGCTGACGGCGTCCACGTCGGCGAGCAGCACGCCCGGGACGTGCTGCAACGCGAGCGTCAATTGCGCGATCAGCGGTGCGGACAGGATTCGATCGATCTGCAGCGTCGTGCGCGTGAGCAAGTCCACGCCGGCGGGCGCGGGCATCGACGTAGAAAGTGCGATCGTAGGCGTGGTGATGGCGGCGCGCGTGAACATGGTTGACCCCGACTGCCGCAACCCGACGGTTCGGCTCCCGCCGTCGTGATGCAGCGGACGCTGCAGCATGAAAGCGGAGCCGTCGAGCAACCGCACGCACAGTGTAGCGCAGCATGGCTCGCGGCGGTATCGTGAAATAGACGGACTACTGCCGCAAGGCGGCTCTTAGGTCGCCTGGAGAAGATAGCGCGGCGCGCTCGGCGCGGGCGTCGAGGGAGGTACATCGGATGAAACAGCGTCAGCTCGGCCGCGGCGGCCCGCTCGTTTCCGCGCTCGGTTTGGGATGCATGGGAATGTCCGAATTTTACGGCGCCGCGAACGAAGCGGAATCGCTGCGCACGATCGATCGCGCGCTGGAACTGGACATCACGTTCCTCGATACCGCCGACATGTACGGGTTCGGAAAGAACGAGGAACTCGTCGGCAAGGCACTCGCAGGACGCCGCGAGCGTTTCTTCCTGGCGACGAAATTCGGGATCGTCCGTGAAGGCGATCCGGCCGCGCGCGGCGTCAACGGCTCGCGAGCCTACGTGCGTGGCGCGATCGATGCGTCGCTGCGGCGTCTGGGCGTCGATCATGTCGATCTCTACTACCAGCACCGCGTCGATCCGAAGACCCCGATCGAAGAGACCGTCGGCGAAATGGCGGAACTCGTTCGGGCCGGCAAGACGCGTTACATCGGTCTCTCCGAAGCGTCCGCGGAAACGATCCGGCGCGCGCACCGCACGCATCCGGTCGCCGCCGTGCAGAGCGAGTATTCGCTGTTCAGCCGCGACATCGAGGATACCGGCGTGCGCGCGACGCTAGACGAACTCGGGATCGCGCTCGTCGCCTACAGCCCGCTCGGGCGGGGCATGCTCAGCGGCGAGATTCGCCGGGTCGAGGATCTGGAGCCGGACGATTACCGCCGCTTCGCGCCGCGCTTCGCCGGCGAGAACTTCGCGAAGAATCTCGCCGTCGTAGAACGCGTGCGCGCGATCGCGGACGAACTCGGGGCGACGCCCTCACAAGTGGCGCTCGCATGGGTCCTCGCGCAGGGCGACGAGATCGTGCCGATCCCTGGAACCAAGCGCGTCGCGCGGCTCGAGGAGAACGCGAAGGCCGCCGATATCGAGCTCTCCCCGGAGAACCTGCGGCGCATCGAGGAGGTCGCGCCCAAAGGCTCGGCCGCCGGGGAGCGCTACGCCGACATGTCCTACGTCAACCGCTGACGGCGACCGTCGCCTGCTTGAAGTCTTGATAGTATTCGTCCAGCACTTGGCGCGTGAATTTGCCGATGGAGGCGTATTCGATATCGGTGAGATTCGCGAGCGAGACGCGGGCCGACGTGTCGACGACTTCGAAGCCTTTACCGGGTAAGAGCACGACGCCGGTCTCCTGCGCGAGGCGGAACAGATAGCTCGTGCCGAGGTCGCTCTTGACGAACCAGGCCTCGAACTCGGGTCCGTAGAGCGTGCCGCCGATCTCCTGCAGATCGATCAGCGTGTAGTAGTTGACGTCGTTCGGTTCGTGCGCGACTTCGACGCCCATGTTGCGATAGAGGGCTTGATAGCGCTCCCGCACCAGCCGTTTCGCGGCGTTCTTGTAGTGATGCTCGCGGTCCATCAAGCCGTTGAGCGCGAACAGCGCCATCTGCGCCTGCTGCGGGACGGAGAGGCCGGCGGTGTGGTTCAAGGCGACAGCCCGGCTATCGGCGACCAAGCGGTCGATGAAGCGCAGCTCGCGGGGGCGCGTCGTCAGGGAGGCGTAGCGCGCATCGAGCAGGAGCTTGCGCGGTTCCGGCAGAGCGGCGAGCGCCGCGTCGAAGACGTTGTCTTCGTGCAGCGCGATTGCGCCGAGGCGCCAGCCGGTTGCCCCGAAGAACTTCGAGAACGAGTACACGGCGAGCGTGTTGCGCGGGGCCTTGATGAAGAGCGAAACGAAATCGTCCGCGAACGTCGCGTACACGACGTCGGTCACGATGAACAGGTCGGGCCGATGGTCCCGCACGAGCGCGGCGATCTTGTCCAAGACGGGGTCCGCGAGCTTCGTCGAGGGCGGATTGCTCGGGTTGACCAGGCAGAAGATCTTGATCGCCGGGTCCAACAGCTTCGCGATTTCGGCATCGGGGAGCTGCCAGTCATCGTGCTCGTCCATGCGGACGTCGACGACTTCGAGCCCGAACTCGGCGAGGACCGGGATCTCGAGATACGGCGAGAAGATCGGCGTCGCGAGCGCGATCTTCTCGCCCGGCTTCACCAGCTTGTTCACGCTGAGCGTTTGGAAGATGTAGGCCATCGCGGCCGTGCCGCCCTCGGTCGCGAACACGGAGAAGTCGCCGGCGGCCGGGATCGGGCCGAAGAGCTCCTGCGCGAGATAGGCTTTGACGATCGTTTCGGTGTGGGGCAGGATCCGCGGCGGCGTCGGGTAGGTGCAACCCAGAAACGCGCCGACCATCTCGAAGAGAAAGGCGTCGCGATCCAGGCCGAGCTGATCCTTGATGTAGGAGATCGCCGCTCGCAAGAAGACGACGCCGTCGGCCGTGCGATGATGGTTCGCGTAGATTTCGAATCGCTGCGCGATGCCTTCGTGCTCCGGCAGGCCGCCGAAGCCGGTATTCAGGTACGAATACGAACGCTCGGCTTCGCCCATGGCGAATTCGCCCAAGCTCAAGAACGCCCAGCGCGGCAGCGTCGCGAGGAAGTTGGGGTTGCCGCGCCCCGCGTTGAGCATCAGGCGCTGCGCGTTCGACGACGCGCTCTCGATCAGGCGGTCCTTGAGCTCGAAGGGGCTCAGGTCTGCAAACTGGCTGTAAGCGTTTTTCGCGGCCATTGATGGTCTCCGTTCGCTCGAGTTAGGGGCTTGCGTTCTTGGTGATGATGCCGACGATGACGGGGCCCCACAACGTGAGGAAGACGTTGGCGACCGCGTAGGTGACCGTGAACGCGGCGACGGGCGTGGCATTCCCGGCCTTGGACATCAGCGCGGCGAAGGCGGGGTTCGCGCTGCGGCCGCCCGCGACGCAGGCCAGCGCCTCGATCGGGTTCTTGATGCGCAGGACGTAGTAGGAGAAGAAGAACGTGACGATCTGCGGCACGAGCGTCACGGCGACGCCGAGGAAAAACAGCGTGAAGCCGTATTGGCGAATCGCGAGCAGGGCCGGCGGTCCGGCCGCGATCCCCACGGTTCCGACGAAGACGGCGAGCCCGAAATCGCGCAAGAAGTTCGACGCGCCCAGGGGCAACGCCGAGAAGCGCGGATGGACGCTGCGCAGCCAGCCGAAGAACAAGCCCGACAGCAGGCAGCCGGCGCCGCTCCCGATCGAGATCGGGACGCCCCACAACTTGAACTGGATCAAGCCGATCAACATGCCGACGAGCATGCCTATCCCGAAGAAGACGAAATCGGTCACCGCCGCGGCGCTGATCTTATAGCCGATCTTCGCCTGCACGCGATCGAGATCTGCCGGACTCCCGGTGAAGTGCAATTCGTCGCCGCCGCTCAAGCGCAGTTTGCTCAGCAGCGGCAGATCCCGGCCCATGCGCTTGGCCGACGTCAAGAACACACCGTGGCGCGTCGCGACGTTGACGCGGTCGTGCAGCTCGCCGACTTCGTGACCGGCCAGGGAACGGTTGGTCAGGATGATCTCGCGATGCTCTTGGACGAGCAGCTGCCCGTTCGGCGGTGCTTCCTCGCGCCCGAAGAAATCGGCGGCGGTCTCCATCACCCTGATCGTGCCGGTGACCGCGACGCGATCGCCGGACTGGAGCAGCGTCGCTTCGGTTAGATCGAGCGCGTTGCCGTCGCGATAGATCGCCTCGACCGCCGCATCGGAGAGTTCCTTGTCGATCGCGAGCGTCGTTTTACCGATCGCCTTACTCGCGGGCGCGATCGCGTACACGCGCGTGTCGATGTCCTGCATCGCGTTGAATTGCCCCGGATCGAGTTCCGCGCGGCCGCCGGACATCGCCTTCGCGAGCTTCACCGCTTCCTGCCGCACGTTCCATTTCATCAGCATCGGGAGGAACCACGTGACCATGATGATCGGCCCGAGCGATCCGAAAATGTAACAGACGGCATACCCGACCGCGACGTTCGTCTGCATCGTCTTGGTGAGCGCGGGAGAGACGCCGAGCTTGCCGATCGCGTCGCCGGCGGTTCCCAGGATCGCGGACTGCGTGAGCCCGCCCGCGGCAAGGCCGGCCGCCATGCCGCGATCGAGCCCGAACGTCCACGCGGCGATCAGAACGCACAACAAGCCCGTCAGGCACATCATGAACGAGGCGGCCAGCTGATTGAGCGAGCGTCTGTCGAGCGCATGGAAGAACTGCGGGCCGCCTTGGAAGCCGACCGCGTAGATGAACAGCGCGAAGAAGATCGCCTTGATGCCGCTGTCCAACGGGACGTTGAGCTGTCCGATCACGACGCCGACGAGCAGCGTGCCGGCGATCCCTCCCAAGACGAAGTTGCCGACCTTGAATTTTCCGGCGAGATAGCCGAGCGCGATCGTCGCAAACAGCGCGAGCAGAGGTTCGGTCGTGAACAGGCGGTGCAGCAGCAGCGTCATCGGGCGTTGCGCATTCGTGGCGGGCGGCCCCGAAGCGGTACGCTCCGTGCAAGCATCGACGACCTCTGCTTCCAGCCCCGAAGGCTCGGCGGACGCCGTGACGCGCAGATCGTATGGGAAATGCGGCTGCTCCGGCGGTGCCGGCCTAACTGTAACGCACCCTGCCTTGAGCCGGTATCGTGAAATTCAGGGAAGGAGTCAGCCGGTGGGCGTCGGTCCGTAGCCGACGGCGGCAAGCACGCGCTGCGTGGCGAGCCCGTCCGCGAAGGTCGGATAGCTCGCCGGCTTGCCGTCGTCGCGTCCACGAGGTCGGAGCCGGTCGAGGCGACCGAGCGCAGTTCGCCGTGCGCGGCGACCGCTGATCATCATTCAACAAGGAAAGGAATCACTCGGTTCGATTTTGCGCCAGACGCAGATGGTTGAGGATTCCTCAATTGTAGACATCGCGCTTGGCTCGCAGGACGTGACCGGCTTTTTCAGCGACCTCGACGCATTCGTCTTGATTCAAACCCAGTTGCAAAGTCTCTTTACGACCATCCAGACGGCCAAAGCGCAGACGGAAAGCGAGAAAGCCGATTTGGCGCTGAAGCAAAATCAAACCGTCGATGCAAAGTATGCCGTCGTTACTCAGCAAAAACAGGTTTCCGCGGATAAATCGCAGAAACAGCAGCGGAAGCTTTCAGCTCGAATGAGACCACGCGCTGCGCGTGATTTAGTGTGCGGCGCCTTGAGTTTAGTGGCGCTTGATTCGATTGTCAAGCGCTGAGTTCAAGTGGCTTGATCGTTGCTGCAATCTCCGCTGAGTTGCTGTAGTCGCGAGACTGGATCTGCGACGGTTGTGGCGTGTCGCTTGCGGTTTCTTTGGGGCGATTGATGTATGATGCGGTTGGAAGTTGCGGAACTCTCGGAGCGCCGCGAACGAATCGCTCGGGATGCTTGGCATACGCCGCGTCCAGCACGACCTGGCGCTGCCGTAGGATCGCGCCTGCGCGGCCATGATGGACGTCTGACGGCGATACGAGCGCGAGCGAGCTGTGGCGATGCTGCGTGTTGTACCACTGCACGAAGGTGCGGCAGAAGACGCGCGCCTCAGCGAGATTAGCAAACGTCTTTGGGAATTCCGGCTGATACTTGACGGTCTTGAACAGCGACTCGATGTGCGGGTTATCATCGCTGACGTGAGGCCGAGAATGACTCTTGGTCACGCCTAGATCGGCAAGGAGGAAGGCGACGGGTTTCGAGGCCATCGAGCTGCCGTTATCAGAATGCACCGTCAGCTTTGCCGGGTCGACGCCTTCCTTGCGGATCGTTTCCGACAGCAGAATGCGAGCCAGCTCGGAGCTTTCGCGATCGGCGACCATCCAACCCACGACGAAGCGGCTGTAGATATCGACGATCACGTAGAGATAGAAATAGCTCCATTTCCGCGGCCCGTGCAGCTTGGTGATGTCCCAGGCAAACACCTGACGCGGCGCCGTCGCGCAGAGCTCAGGCTTTACGCGTGCAGGCCGCGTTGCCTGATCGCGCCGTTCGCCGACCTCGCCGACGCTGTGGAGAACCCGATACATCGTCGCCATCGAGCAGGGATAGGTCCCCTCGTCCATGAGCGTCGCGTGGATGTGCGGTACGCTGCGATCTACGAAGCGCGGCTGATGAATCGCATCCAAGACGATCTGACGTTCCTCCATGCTCAGCGCCAACGATGACGGACGGCGCGTGCGGGTATCGCTGCGTTCGCTTCGCGTGAGTTGCCGTATTTGATACCGCCGCTGTTGCCGCGAGGGCCGCGAGGAAGGGTTCACTCGTTCAGGCGGATCCTCGAGCGCTGGAGGCTCAAGCACGTGACGACGCCGAAAGCTCGCTCGCGCGTGCCCAACGTGCCGGCAAGCTTCGCGTTCGCCAAGCTCGGCCGCGAGATCCATTACGATTTTCTCGACGGCGGCAAGTCCGTCTGTTCCGCGCTCTCGCCGACTACGGACCGCAAGAGCGCGTATGCTTTTCCCTGGATGTCAATCACCCGTTCAGCCTTGGCCAGGCGCTCCGCCAAGGTGGCGTTCTCCTTGCGCAGGCGCGTGTTCTCCACGCCTTGCGGATCGGGCTTACGCCCCCGCTTGGCGTCGAGCGGCGCTCCGGCGGCGCGCTGCTTACGCCAGTGGAAGAGATGCGATGAGTAGATGCGCTCCCGGCGGCAGATCGCCGCTCGCTCGATCGCCGAGGCGCGGTCGTACTCCTCGAGAATGCGGGCCTTCTCGGCCGCAGAAAACCGCCGGCGCGCTGCCTTGGCGGGAACCTCCGGGTCCGGAGATTCGTGGTTCCTTTGCATGCGTGAGACCTTTCACGCCCTCACTAATTATGTCCGTTCGGATGGCCTCACGCGAAACTGAAACAGAGGGCAGCTGCTCGCCATTGCTACCGATCAGGAAACTGCCTACAAAAAAGACCTTGCCGCTCAACAGGCGAAAGCCGCCGCGATTCGCGCCGCGCTTTTCCCGCTTCGCGACGCCGCTCCGATTCAATTCGCAAACGCGCTCAAATATGCGCAAAGTGCGCAGACGAAAACCAGTGTGCGGCCCGCCTTCATTCTTGCCGTGCTCACACAAGAATCCGATTTTGGGAAAAACGTGGGGCAGTGCTATGTCACAAATCTCACGACCGGCGCAGGCGTCGGGAAAAATTCCGGCACACCCTTTGCGAACGTAATGAAACCGACGCGCGATATACCTCCGTTTATCGATTTGGGCACACGGCTCGGTTTTGATCCGGTAAAGCAGGTCATATCATGTCCGCAGGGCGGCGGCTATGGCGGGGCAATGGGTCCGGCGCAATTCATTCCTTCCACGTGGCACACCTATGAAGCGCGCATTGCGTCAGTGAGCGGGCACTCCGTTCCGAGTCCGTGGGCGGCCGACGACGCTATCACGGCCATGTCGCTGTACTTCGATGATTTGGGCGCAGGCGCGGGAGGGTACACCGCCGAGCACACCGCCGCGGTAAAATATTACGCCGGTGGGGCATGGGCGACTGCCGGCTCTGCATATGCCAATAGCGTCATGTCCCTCGCATCTTCTATTCAGCGGGGGAACCGCATCGGGTAGACGCATCGCAGATGTTAAACCGACATCGACTATTGCATGTGCAAGCAGCGTCTCGAGGTAGGCCTTCGGATACGTCCCAAGATTCGTGCCGTTCTTACGAAGACCGTCCACAGCCGCGCTCAGCGCCTTGTAGCCGACCGGGTCCAGGTCAAGCGTGCCCTTCCCGTTGTACCAGAAGGCCACGGCGTCTTTATGGTTGGTTTTATGATTCAGGACGTCGTCGACGGCAGCCGTCGGGCGCCTCAAAGTGGTCTTGGAGCCGATTCTTCTTCGTGGACGGGAGGGAATTGGTATTTTGGACAACCGGTCGCCTCCGTCGTACTGACCATTCTTCCGACCGTTGGCGAATAGAACGCGTTGCAGGGTTCACCGATGACATGGAACGCGGTGGCGCCGGTGAACTTCGGAGTCCAGTCTTGCACGTCGAACACGATTAGTGGGGTCGCGTTCGGTGAGTCAGGTGCGATTTGTTCGGTGAAACGCAGATGATTCCAACGCTTCGCATATGCCGACGTTGCGCGAATAGATTCTAGCCATCGTCGCTGGCGGCTCGTCAACACCGGCGTGCCTGGTTTTCCCGCATCGAGGACCGAATAGGTTCCGAACCACACCTGCACCGCGAGCACTACCGACAGGAACATTTCAACCGGCATGCCGCGCCCTAACGTGCAATTCGCTCCCAAGAGATTTCGTAGCCCTGCAACCCCGGGACGCTCGCAACCATAGGCGGATATTCTTTGCGGAGCACTTCAAGCGCGCGTCTCGCGAGACGGAGCATGGAATCGTCGCCAGTCCATGAGCACGTCTTGCAACTCTGTTACTCGCACAGATAGAAGGTCTGAACAATCCAATACGCCCGCGTCATGAGCATTTGCTCGTCTAATCTGGGATTCCCCATATGGCTCTCCTTTTCGAGTCAGAGTCGCCCGAATCCGGCCGCTCTCGAGCGGTCGGGTGGGCGCGAAGCGGGTTTCCGGGGCCGCAAGCCGCGCATAACGCAAGAGCGGGTGAAAACGGCAATTTTCAGAGTCATCAGAGCACAAATCTCCCGTCTTTATCGCCGGCGATGGTCGCTCGACCAGGACGTTCATGGTGCGGTTAGCGGCGGTGAACGCAGGGCAGATATCCGGTTGAGGATCTCGGCGAACAGGGTACGCGGGATCGCGACTTCGGCCATCTGAAACGTGACGTAGCGCCCATGGCTGACGACCCTGGCGCCGATCTTGATCAGCTTCTCACGCAACGACGTGAGCGACCAATTCGCAATCGCCTCCGGCGTCGCAAGCGTGCGCAGAAAGTTCCCGAGGTTGTACGCGAGCGCATGAAGCTGCAGACGAACGGCGTTTGCGTTGAACGTGCGACACGAAAGCCGCGTCCATTTGATCGTACCCTTGCCTTCCTTGATCCACTGCTCCGCGGTGCCACGTTTGTTGTAAAACGCGACCACGCTCTTGCTGGATATCGCCAGATTCGTGATGATGAAGCCGACCCGGGGCAAGAGTTCCCCCGGATGCCACTCTACTTTGGCAATGACGTGTCGCGGACGGGACCAACTCTTTGCTCCGTAGCGAAAACTCCGATAGAATCGCAAGACGTAGTGCGGTGGGCGACCGACCGGTCGTGTGAGTAGATCGGCAATCCGCGCTTGGAGAATCTGATTCGCCGGCAGCCGGATTGCATACTCGATTCCCAACGACTCGAGGTACCCGTACATGCTGGGTTGCGCGAAGGCCGCATCGCCGCGAAAGGCGATGGTCTTGCCAGTACGCTGGTAGCGCGTGACGACGGGCTTGAGGACGCCTTCCCAGCCGTCGGCGCTGTGCACGCTTCCAGGGCGAAGCACGCTTCGCTCCAAATCGCCATGCTGGTTGAAGAGAAAGAGCGGATGGTAACAGGTGCAGCCGAAGTGTCCGTTCCAAACGCTGTTTTCTTGCTCGCCATACGTCGGGCTGACGCTCGAATCCAAATCGAGCACGATGCGATCGCCGCTACGATGTTTGGCAACACGGTCGATCCAAAGACCCGGAAGATCGGTAAGTGCTGCGAGGTTTTCCGATTGCGCCAGCCAGCGCGTCTCGAATCGGCCCGCTCGGTGATGCACCATGGCCTTTCGCGGCCTTACCGCCGATGATCCAGCGCATAGCCGGATCGTGCCGCAACCGTTCGGCGTCGTTCACGTCTTCATACCCGGCGAGCCGTCCGAAGACCGATTGGCGAAGCATGCCGACCAACGCGTGCCGGCCGTTCTTGCCCGTGCGTGCGTCGGTTAGCCGATCGCTCGCCGATTCGCTCAATCCCAATGCGTCATCGAGTTCGCGATACGCAAGCAGACCTGCATCCGAAGTAACAACGGAACCCCGAAAGTGAATCATCACGCGCCGTTCGAAATCCGGCCGCAAGACGCCGTTTTTCGCTTCACCCGTCGGGTTCATTAATTCGCCGGCGTTTCATCAGCGTGAATCACTTGTCAATTATAGCAAAATCGCTCGTCGACTACATCAAATTCGCCGTATCATCCGGTGAATGCGGGTTCAGAGCAATATCGACTTCCCTTCAAACAATTAATCAAGCCGACTTCGTGTGGGACGTACGACGTCCCACACGAAGTATCGTTCCGGTTACGGCCGCGCCTTTCGGACGGTTTGACCGTCCGAAAGGCGCGGCCGGGCGGTATTTTCAGATTCACGCATAAATTGACAATTAACGCGAATTGTGTACGATAGTTTCGGGCAAGGGTAGAACGCATGATTCTGCCCGTCCTAGTCACTCGGAATGGAGTGGCCGGTATGAACAAGTTCTTTGCAATTAGCTTTGCGGCGGTACTTTCGCTGCTTGGCACGGTCTGCACGGCCGCTTTTGCGACCGACAACGCTACCGCGACGGCAGTCGCTTCTCCGGCTCCAAAAGAAGCGCCGTCTCTGGCGATTGCCGAACTCAAGGGTATCTTCGTTCCCGGATCGGTGATTGATTATGTCACCGGCGAGCCGGGTGACATTATGCAAATTCGCCTGAGCAAGGATAATCAGGCGGAAGCAGATCAGACGGCGTTGCCCGGTAGGAATCACCGTACGGCACGGACCATCAAGGGTACGTGGCGGCTGGACGAAATTGGCCTTCTCTGCCGCACCTTTGAGTGGGCGCATCAGGGCGCAGAGGTGTGCTCGTCGGTGTCGGTCGACGGCAGTCAGTACACCGAGCGGCGAGTGGGCGGGCGCTCGTTTACCGTCAGCCAACCGAAAGTGGCGGCGGAGGTCAAGTAAGCGCCAAGACCACTGACCGCGAATGAGCGGCTCGCAGGAAGCGGGCCGCTTTTTCATACATTCATGTCATGCTTCATGATGTATTTGCGCCATGTCGATCGGTTCTGATTTTAAGTAAGCGTCCGTTGGGGACCGTCTTGCGCTTGAGGGCTGTCGTTCACGATGATGGAGGCAACGTACATTTCGTCGCGAGGTCTCCATGGCAGCAGCAAAAGCACCGAAGCAGAGCGCGCCGCGCCGCCGCTGGCCGGCGGCCGAAAAGCGCCGTATCGTTGAGCTGACGCTAAGCGCTAACGCGTCGATCGGTGCGATCGCACGCGAACACGGTCTGAATCCCTCGAGCCTGAGCCTTTGGAAGAGGCTCTATCGTGCTGGAAGGCTCGATGCGCAGGCGCAGTCATCGTCGCGCGCTCATGCCGCGCCGGCAAACGCGACGTTTGTGCCGGTAAGCTTAGTTCGTGCCGTGCGCACGCCACAGCCGGCAACGCGCGGTCTGGGGCCGGATCCGCGCCCGGCTCGGCGCCTTAGCGCGGACGCAGGTGGTAGCGCCGTTGTTCAACTCGTCTTCGGCTCAGGTGTCACGTTGCGGATTGAGACCGATGCATTGGATGCCGCCTTGGTGTGCGCACTCGTTGCAGAGTTGCACCGTTGAGCATCGTGCCGAACGGAATGCCTGGCGGCACGCGCGTTTGGCTGGCTGCGGGCGTGACGGACATGCGCAAAGGGTTCACTGGTCTGAGCGCTCTTGTGCAGAACGTGTTGGTGAGCAATCCGTTCTGCGGTCAGGTCTTCGTCTTTCGCGGACGGCGCGGCGATCTGCTGAAGCTGCTGTGGTGGGATGGAACGGGGCTGTGCCTGATGGCGAAGCGGTTGGAGCGCGGTCGCTTCGTCTGGCCGCAGGCGCAGAGTGGACGTGTATCGCTGACGGCAGCGCAACTGTCGATGTTGCTCGAGGGAATCGATTGGCGGCATACGGTACGTACCGCTGGTCCGCTCATCGAGATGTAACGGCGTAGCACGTTGCGAAGCGCGTGTTCGATTTTGCGCGTACGATCATCCTTGACAATGTGCGCAGCATGCATACCATTTAAGGAATGGATGCTTCGAGCGGCGAGCTTACCGACCTCGATGGGCTGAGCGTTGCGGATCTGAAGGCGCTGCTGCGCGAGCAGCGCGCGCAACTCGCAGTCAAGGATGCGCTGCTCCGCTTTTATACGGTCGAGATCGAATCGCTAAAGTTGCAGCTCCTCAAGTTGCGCCGCATGCAGTTCGGGAACCGCAGCGAGAAGCGCGAGAGAGAGATCGAGCAGTTGGAGTTATGGGTCGAGGAGCTCGAGGCAGCCGCTACAGAGCGCTCTTCGGTGCTGGCCGAACAAGCTGGCGTACCAACCTCTCCGAGCATCCCGAAGCCGCGGCGCGAGTTTCCCGCACATCTAGCGCGCGAAACTCAGACGATCGTTCCGCAGGAATCATGCTGCCCGGACTGTGGTGGCGACCTCAAGCATCTTGGTGAAGACGTGTGCGAGATGCTCGAACTCGAGCCGGTGCGTTTCAAGGTGATTCGCCACGTACGCACCAAGCTGGCCTGCGCGCGCTGCGATACGATCGTGCAGGCGCCGGCGCCGACGCGCCCGATCGAACGCGGCATGGCCGGTCCCGGCCTCTTGGCGCACGTGCTCGTCAGCAAATATGGCGATCATGTGCCGCTCTATCGGCAGGCGGAGATCTACGCGCGCGAGGGCGTTGAGCTAGACCGCACGCTGTTGGCACAGTGGGTCGGACAGGTCAATGCACTGCTAACTCCATTGACCGACGCGTTACGCGCACATGTCTTTGCCGCTGACGTCGTGCACGCCGACGATACGCCTATTCCGGTGCTCGCACCCGGGCGTGGCAAGACCAAGACCGGTCGGCTCTGGACCTACGTCCGCGACGAGCGGCCTGCAGCGGGTAAGGTCGCGCCGGCGGTCTGGTTTGCCTATAGCCCCGATCGCAAGGGGGAGCATCCGCAGCGGCATCTCGAAGACTTCACCGGCATTCTGCAAGCCGACGGATATGCGGGCTATTCCAAGATCTACGACGGCGGCCGGGTGATTGAAGCGGCCTGTTTCGCCCACGTTCGCCGCAAGTTCGTCGATCTGGCCGAACTGCACAAGTCTCCCGTGGCAGCGGAGGCGCTGAACCGAATCGGGGAGCTGTATGGCATCGAGCAAGAGATTCGCGGTCGCCCTCCCGACGAGCGCCGCGCGGTGCGGCGAGAACGCAGCAGCCCACTGCTGGATGCGTTGAAAGCTTGGATGGAGCAGACGCTCGAAAGGCTCTCGCAGAAATCCGCGACGGCGAAAGCGATCCGCTATGCGCTAAGCCGCTGGGACGCCCTGGTGCGCTACTGCGACGACGGGCGCATTGAGATCGACAATAACGCGGCGGAACGAGCGTTGCGGTGCGTAGCGCTTGGACGCAAGAATTTCCTATTCGCCGGCAGTGATGCAGGCGGTGAGCGAGCTGCGGCAATCTACAGTCTGCTGGGCAGCGCCAAACTCAACGGCCTCGATCCAGAAGCGTTTCTCCGCGAGGTGCTAACGCGCATCGCCGAGCATCCGATCAACCGGATCAACGAGTTGCTGCCCTGGCATCTGCAGGCGACGGGCGCCATTCCGCTCACCAGCAACACCGTGACGGCCGCGCTTCCGCCGCCGGTATAGTCGGCTCTCAGCAAGAGAGCCTGTTCGCCGTCAAGACGGCCTTGAACGCACGCTTACGATTTTAATACATATCGCGAACAACGTATTCGCGTTCAGGCGGTTCTGGATTGGGCCGAGAAAGAATTACAGGAAGGAGAATGCGTCATCGTATCCATTAAAGGATTCGCGCGCAATTATGCACTGCGGAACGGACGGCTCGAAGAAAAATCGCACCTACCGAAAGAACACCCTCGATAATTATTTGCGAGCCGAATGGGTTGCGCGATTGTACCCGCGGGAACCGCGAGGGATGGAGTCCTCTTTTCCGCTCCCCGGTGTTTGAGGCATGGGAAAATACCGCTCGTTTTTCGGGAAATGTTTTCGTAGCGGTTCGGCATGGTTTATCGGACGATGATGCAAGGGCACTCATCACTCTGGCAAGAAAAGTGTTGGAATATACACTCGCGACAAAGATCGCGCCCGATTTCGCAGAATTTTCAAAACAGGTGCATGTCCGCGCTTCGGGCACCATTAATGCCGATGTCGGGGTATGGGTCGGGGGTAGTCTGCGGGCGTCGATGATTATTTCCGGAAAGGAGGTTACGCGGGCGGTTTTTGAAGCCGCTATCCGCGCGGCGAGCGATATGCGATTTATGCCGCTTGAAGTTGAGGATCTTGCAAACGCGCGCATCGAACTTACGTTGTGGTCGACTCTCGAAATCCCGCTTCTGCCGCTCGAGATTGCCCACGGCGAGCTGTATTACACAAAAACGTCGAAGATGAGCTCTTGCGGCAGCTCGACTTTGTCACGCCAGACGACCCAGCCCACGCCGAGCGGCGCGAGGCCGTACTTGTGGCCGGACGTGCTGATCGATTTCACGCGCTTGACGCGAAAATCCCATTCCAGCTCCTGCTGAATGAACGGCGCGACGAAGCCGCCGCTCGCGGCATCGACGTGGATCGGTATGTCGAGCCCGGTATCGCGCTGGATCGCATCGAGTTCCTTTGCCAGTGCGGCGACCGGTTCGTAAACGCCGGTAAAGGTCAAGCCGAGCGTCGGGACGACCCCGATCGTGTTCTCATCGCAATACTTCCGCAGGTCCTGCGGCCGCAGTCCGAGTTCGTCGCCCGCCAGCGGCACTTGGCGGATCTCGACATCGAAGTAGCGGGCGAACTTCTCCCAGCAGACCTGCACGGGGCCGCACACGAAGTTCGGCTTGTCGTGGGGCTTGCCGGCCGCGATGCGCCGCTTGCGCCACTGCCACTTCAAGGCCAGACCGCCGAGCATGCAGGCCTCGCTCGATCCCGTCGTCGAGCAACCGATGGTGGTCGCCGCGGCCGGTGCGTGCCACAGATCGGCGATCATGTGCATGCAGCGCTTCTCGAGTTCCGCGGTCTGCGGATACTCGTCTTTGTCGATCATGTTCTTGTCGATCGACTCGGCCATGAGAAGGCGAACCTCGGGCTCCGTCCAGGTCGTACAGAACGTTGCGAGATTCTGGCGCGAATTGCCGTCGAGCAGCAACTCGTCGTGCACGAAATTGTAGACCGTTTGCGCCGAAGACTCGTGCTCGGGGAGCTTGTACCTCGGGAGACGTTCGTCCGCTGCGCAGGCGTACTCATCCTGGCTTCCGAGATCGCCCGGGCGTCGTATGTCGTGCACCGACACGTGAGCCTCCTCTATCAGATTCGTCTGCGATGAGAACTTAGCCGGCCGTCGCGCCGTAGCCGATCGCGGCGAGCACGCGCTGCGTGGCCAGCCCGTCGGCGAAGGTCGGATAGTTCGACGGTTTGCCGTCGATCGCGTTCGCGAAGGCGTCGAGCAAGCTGACGAACGGCGGCAGATTCGGGTGGACGATGGCGAGCTTCGCGTGGGCGGCCGGGCGCAGTTCGAGTTCGGCCGTCTCCTCTTCGTCGATCGTGAACGTCGTCGCGTCCACGAGGTCGGAGCCGGTCGAGGCGACCGAGCGCAGTTCGCCGTGCGCGGCGACCGTCAGCGACGTGACCGCGCGCGTGCCGTCCGCGCTGACGCGGCCGATCAGGCCGTCGCCGTAGTCGATCAAGGCGAATGCGCCGTCGGCGACGTCGCTCGTGAACGTGACGCCGTCCACCGTGCGCTGTGGGTTCGCCGTCCGTTCGTAGCCGGCGGCGCGCAGCGGAGCGCGCCCGGCGAGATACGTCGAGAGATCGACGAGGTGCGAGAGGAACGCGCCCGTCAGGCCGCCGCCGCGGGCACGCTGGAACCACCACGAGTTCGGCCGCGTCCCCGATGCGCGCAGCATGCCCGCGAAAAACGTCACCTCGATTTCGCGCAGCGCGCCGAGATGGCCGTTTTGGATCAGCTCCAGCGTCGCGCTGCGCGCCGGCGTGTAGCGGAACTCGTGGGCGAGCGCGCAGACGGTCCCCGCGCTCCGCGCAGCCGCGACGAGCTCTTCGGCTTGCGCGACATCGAGCGCGAACGGCTTCTCGCAGAGCACGTGTTTGCCCCGCGCGAGCGCAGCGAGCACGTCGTGCCGATGCGCGAACGGCGGCGACGCGACGGAGACGACGTCCACTTCGACGCCTTCCAGCATCTCGTCGACCGATGCGAATGCGTGCGGGATCTTGCGTTCTTGCGCGACGCGCGCCGCGTTCGCGGGCGAGGCGATCGCGACGACCTCGAAGCGGCCTTGGGCTCGGTACGCCGGGACGTGGACGGTGCCGCCGAAGCTGGAGCCGACGACGCCGACGCGAAGTTTGGGTGCGCTCATACCGGAACCTTCGAGGCGATCTTCGCGATCACTACCTCGAGCGCGCGCTCGAGTTGAGCGTCCTCGATCGAAAGCGGCGGCGAAAGCGAGATCACTTCGCCCCGTAACCCCGATTGCAAGAGGATCACGCCGGCCGCGAGCGCGCGCCGCACGATCGATGCGGCGCGAGCGCCGTCATGCAGTTCGATCCCCCACATCAAACCGCGACCGCGCACGTGGGCCACGGCTTCGCAGCGCGCGAGCTCGCGCAGGCGCTCGCGCATGACGCCTTCGAGTTTGGCCGCTCGCTGCGGCAGGCGCCGGTTCTCCAGTTCGTCGATGTTCGCCAGCGCCGCGGCGCAGCCCATCGGGTTGCCCAGGAACGTCGAGGTGTGCAGCGCCTCGCCTTGCGAGGGCACCCAGGCATCCATGATCTCGCCGCTGCCGATCGCCGCGGAGATCGGGAAGCCGCCGGAGAGCGCTTTGCCGGCGCAAAGAATGTCGGGCCGAACGCTCTCGTGTTCGCAGGCGAACATGCGCCCGGTCCGCCCGAAGCCCGTGTAGATCTCATCGAGGATGAACACGACGTCGTTGTCGCGGGTGATCTCGCGCAGGCCCTGGAGAAAACCGTCGGGCGGCACGATCACGCCGGCCCTGGCTTGGATCGGTTCGACGACGAGCGCGCCGATCGTCTTGTCGCGGCGCAACGCGCGCCGAAGGCCGTCAAGCGCGCGCTCGAGCGCGTCGTTCTCGCGCGCGTCGGGAAAGCGCGCGAAGGTGGTCTTTTGGCGCAGCTGGGAAAGAAACGGCTTGCGGAATTTCGGGTTGCCGTTGATCTCGAGCGTGCCGTACGAGAGCCCGTGATACGCGCCGCCGAAAGCCAGCGCGTTCGGAGCTTCGGTCACGAGCAGCGCCGTCTTGAGCGCGAACTCGACCGCCTCCGCGCCGGAAGAGCAGAGGAACGTCTTCGCGTCGTCGAGCGGCGCGAGCGCGGCGAGGCGCTCCAGCAATGCGATCTTCACGTCGCTGGGATGCACGTCGCCCATGCCGTGCATCAACCGCTCCGCTTGCAGCGCGATCGCGCGCGCGACGGCGGGATTGCCGTGACCGGCGGCTGCGACGCCGAACGCGGAGGTGAGATCGAGGTAGCGGTTCCCGTCCACGTCGGTGACCGTCGCGCCTTCGGCGCTCTCCCAGAACACGGGCCATTCCGCGGAGACGAACGTGACGCCGCGTGCTTCCGTGCGCCGCATCGCAGCCGCGAGCGAGCGCGAGCGAGGTCCGGGGATCTCCGTGACGATCCGTTCGAAGGTGCTCACGTGTCTCGGTACATCCAACGCACGAACGGCAGAATCCGCCCGCTCCCGCCGTGTTCGCCGCCGAGCGGCGGCGACTGCAGCCGCCCGAGCTCGGTGATGCGGGCCGCGCCGGCGAGTCCGGCGAGCGCGAGAACGCTCTGCGTCGCCGCGCCGCGCGGCGTCGCGAGTGCTTCGAGCGGGAGCCGCTGCGCGTCGATGTACGCCGCGACGTCACGGGCCGCGTCCACCGGATAGATGCCGAGCGTCCGCGCGTGCAGCGGCGGCGGTTCGTCGTGCGGCGGATCGAAGGCGATGACGGCGTACCCCGCCAGCAGCACCCGCCCGTCTCCGTTCGCGGCGCGGAATGCGAGGCGCTTGCGATAGTTCACGGAGATCGCGGGCTCGGGCGCTTCCGGCGGCCCGAAGCGCGCGGCGAGTTCGCCCGCAGCCTCGGCGACGAGCGAGGCGAAGACGGCCGGCGTGACGGCGCCGCCGCGCTCGACGAACAGCGCATGGAGCGAGAGACAGCCCTCGCCGTCGTAGAGGAGTGCGTCAAGCGCCGCGCCGCGCGCGAGCTCGCGTGCGCAGGCGAGGTCCGCGAGGGCGCCGGCGGGGATGTACCCGATGCTCGTCCGGTGACCGAACGGCACGAAGCGCGCTTGCGGCTCGACGTGCGAACGGATCGCGGCGAGCGCGTCGTCGCCGCCGTACGCGACGACGACGTCCGCCGCGGCGAGCGTCGCGCGCGCCGCCGGGTCGTCGTGGCCGTCCCATTGCGCCGCCTGCAGCGCGTGCGCGAGCGCGGGCTCCTCCCCGGCGAGCGTCGCCGCGAACGCCGCGACGAGCCCGTCGACGCGGTCTTTCACGGTGACCTGCGCTTTCGCGCACAGCGCGAAGACGGCCGCCGGCAGCGCGACGCCGATCGTCGTGTCGCTCGAGACGACGACCGCTCGCCGCACGCCGCGAGCCCAGCCGTCCGGGCGGCCCGGACGCTTCACGAAGCCGTCGAGCGCGTCGAGCGTTCCGAGTTCGCCCGCGATCGTCGTTCGCAAACTCTCGGCGGTCAGCGTCTCGAAGAGCCGGTCGAGCGCGTGCTGCACGACGGGTTCGCTGTAGCCCGTGCGCCGGCGGATGCGCGGCACGACCGTTGCGCGCGGCGCGAAGGCCGGATCGCGCCAGCGTCCGGCGGCGTTCCCGAGCGCCTCGACGATCCTCGCGGCGGGAAGCTCGCGCAGCTCGAGTTCAGCGCGTTCTTCCAAGCAACTCTTCCGCATCGAGCGAACATCCGCGCGGCGGAGCGTCGGCGTCGCGGCCCAGCAGCACGATGCCGCCGGCTTGCGCGTAGCCGCGATCTTCGGTGTCGATCGCGATGACCGAGGAGCGGTTCGCGAGATCGATGTGCCGCAAGAAACCGGTCTCGCCCGGGGCAACCTCGCGCCCCTGCGCGTCCACGACGAGCGAGCGCAGCCAGGGCGGAGCGATCTTCACGCGGGGCGCGGCTGCGCGCGCATCCGGCGCGTCGTAATATTGCGAGGCGAGCTCCGTCATGCCGTATTCCGCCACGATCCGCTCTTGCGGGATTCCGAGCAGCGCCGACAGCCGCGCGTAAAGTTCGTCGCGCTCGACGATGCGCGAGCGGCCTTTGAAGCCGCCGGTCTCCATCATCCGCGAGCCTTCGGGCGCCGCGAACTCCAAGCCGCGCGCATCGAGCGCATCGACGAGCGCGACCGCCGCGAACGCGGTCGTCGCGATGCATGCGGGCCGGCCTTCGGCGCATGCCGCCGCGAGCGCGCGCGAGAAGCCGTCGACGTCCAGTTCGAGCGGCGCGCTCGCGGGCGCTGCGTCGTTGAGGAACCAGCGAGCGCGGCCGTCGCCGCGCAGGTCGCTCACGCGCGCCATCATGTAGCCGAGCGAGGAATGCGGCCGGCGGCGCGCGTCGGGCACGAGGTTCAAGTACCGCAAACGCGCGCCGTCCGGCAGCATGAAGCGATCGAACGCCGCCAGCAAGGACGCGTCGTAGAGCGCGGCGTTCTCGAAGAAATGCCGCCCGGAGGCCGCGCTGCTCGTGCCGCTCGTGTGAAACTCGAGCTGCGCCCGGCGCACGTCGAACGTCGCGAGCGTCGCGTCCTTGAACGCGGCGGCCGGGACCGCCGGGATCTCCCCCAGCGTTCGCGGCGGGCGCGCGAGCGTGATGCCGAGCGCCGCCGCGAAGCGCGCGTACGGCGGATTCGTCGCGAGCTGGTAGGCGCACAACTCGAGCGCGAGCGCCTCGAACCCGGCCGCATCGCAGCCCGCCTCCATGCTCGACCACGCGCCGATCAACGCGAGCAGCCGCGCGTCGAGATCCCCAGCGAGGCTCACGGACGGCGCGGGCCCGCAAGCGGCGAGAAACGGCGCGAGCTGATCAGGCCGCTGTTCATCCCGCCGATCGAAAGCCCGCCGTCCAAGCGCGCGCTCTCGACTTTGATGCAGCGGTCCACGACGACGACGAGCCCCGCCTCGTCCGCGAGCCGGATCGCTTCGGCGTTGATCACGCCGTATTGGAACCAGATCGCCTTCGCGCCCACGGCGATCGCCTCGCGGGCGACGCCGAGCGCGTCGGCCGGTTTACGAAAGACGTCGACGATGTCGGGCGCGCCGCGCTCGGCGGCGTAGGCGGCGAGCGTGGGATACGCGCGCACGCCGTCGATCTCCGTCAGCGCCGGGTTGATCGGGACGACTTCGAGCCGGCCGCGCGTGCGCAAGTACGAGAACACGAAGTAGCTCGGCCGCGTCGGGTTCGCCGAGGCGCCGACCATCGCGACCGTCCGCGAGCGCGCGAGCAGATCGCGCCGTTCGGCGACGGTGGTGACGATCATGCGCCCACCTGCGTTGCGGCGGCCGCGGCCGCGAGCGCGCGCTCCAGATCCCAGATCAAGTCGGAGCTGTCCTCGAGCCCGACGGAGAGGCGCACCATTTCCGGCGTGACGCCGGAGGCGGCGAGTTGTGCGTCATCGAGCTGCTGGTGCGTCGTCGAGGCGGGATGGATCACCAGGCTCTTCGCATCACCGACGTTCGCGAGATGGCTCCACAGCTCGAGCGCTTCGATGAACGCGCGCCCCGCCGCGCGCCCGCCGCGCAGCCCGAACGTGAAGATCGAGCCTGCGCCCTGCGGCAAGTACTTGCGCGCGCGGGCGTGCGATGGGTGCTCCGGAAGGTCCGCATAGTTCACCCACGCGACCTCGTCGCGGGCTTGCAGGAACGCCGCGATCGTGCGCGCGTTCGCGACGTGCGCGGGCATGCGCAGCGGGAGCGTCTCGACGCCCTGCAGCAGCAGCCAGGCGTTCATCGGCGACAGGCACGCGCCGACGTCGCGCATCACTTCGACGCGCGCGCGCATCAGGAACGCGTACTCGCCGAACGTCTCAGCGAAGTTCATGTCGTGATAGCCGGGGCTTGGCTGCGCCAGCAGCGGATGCTTGGGACCCCAGGGAAATTTTCCGGACTCGACCAGCACGCCGCCGATGACGGTGCCGTGCCCGCTCAGAAACTTCGTGGCGGATTGCACGACGATGTCCGCGCCCCATTCGAGCGGACGGCAGAGCACGGGCGTCGCGAACGTGTTGTCGACGACGAGCGGAACGCCGTGCTCGTGCGCGAGCGCCGCCCAGCCTTCGAGATCGGCGACGTTTCCGGCCGGATTGCCGATCGTCTCCGTGTAGAGCGCGACGGTGTTCGGCCGGATCGCCGCGCGAACGGAGGCGAGATCGTCACCGGGGACGAGCGAGCATTCGATCCCCATGCGTTTGAGCGTGACGGTGAACTGCGTGACCGTCCCGCCGTAGAGGCTCGCCGAGGCGACGAGGTGATCGCCGGCCTGCGCGAGCGAGAGGATCGCGATCAGTTGGGCCGCGAGCCCGCTCGCCGTCGCGACCGCTCCGAGCCCGCCTTCCAGGCTCGCGATCCGTTCTTCGAAGGCGGCGACGGTGGGGTTGCCGATCCGGCTGTAGATGTTGCCGTAGGTGCGCAGCGCAAACAGCTCCGCCGCGTGTTCGGTCGAATCGAAGACGAAGCTCGAGGATAGGTGGATCGGCATCGCCCGCGCGCCGGTCGAGGGATCGGGTGGCGTTCCGGCATGCAGCGCGCGCGTGCGGAAGCCGAACTCGTGATCTCGCATGGAGCATCTCGTTCTCCATGCGAGTCCGAACGTCCACTCGCGTACGAGCGGACGCTCCGTTATGCCGGTTTGCGGCGCCCGAAGATCGGCTTGATCGGGAGGCGGTGCGAGGCCGTGAAGACCGTGTTCTCGCCCTTCTCGTGGACGATGATGCCGACCATGTCGCTCGCTGTTTCGACGTAGCCGCTCAGTTGCAGCGTCGTCGACGGTTGCTTGACCGTGAACTTGAACAGACGGCCGTCATAGGTGCCCTCGAGCGGATACTCGTCCTTGTCGACGTTCCAAGTGCCGGTGATCGACTGGCCGCTCTGTTTGAGCTTGAAATGCGAGTAGTCCGTGTGATCGATGAACTGCAGCTGGACTTCCCAGGTCCCGTCGAGCGTCGCGAACGCGGGCGAAGTGGGGGCGGATGACGGAAACTCGTCCGGCTGGTCCTTGGGGCCGTGCCGGCGGGGCGTCACCTGCGGCGTCGGCTCGGGCGGCGGCGTGACGGCCGGCGGCGCCGGGACCGCGGATGGTGCGGCCGAGGGGGAAGCGGCGGCTGCCGCGGGCGGCGCGCTCTGCGCGGTCGCGCGGAAGGGGACCGCCGCAGCGGCGATCGCGCTGATGGCGATGAGCGCGAAGACGGCCGGGCGAAGGGTACGGTGAACCAAGGAACCTCGCATCGTTAAAAAAACGGAAAACGACGCTTTCGCGTTCGCCTTCCGGCAGAACGGGTCATCCTTGTGCGGCGGGGAGCGCTTCGAAGTGCAGCGGGGGAGCGCTTTGGACGGCGGGCGGAGCTAGGAATCGTAGCGCCCTGAGACTAAGGCGGCCCGCGTGAAGATACGCGCTTGGTTTGCCGTTGTCGCGTCTTTGGCTTGCGGCATCGCCTTTGTGGGCTGCGGCGGCGGGGGCGGCGGGGGCGGTACGCCCCCGACGGCGGCACCAAGCGGCCCGACCCCGAGCCCGTCCTTCACGGGCTCCCGCCCGGCGGGGGACGGCGACGCGTTCGCCTACGCCGGCGCCTCGACGCTCGTGTACGTGCGCCCACCGCGGACGATCCCGCCGCTGCCGTCGCCGAACCCGACGAGCAGCGTCACCACCGTCTCGACGATCGCGCAGCAGATCGCGGTGACCTCAGGCGCGACGTTCGCTTCGCGGACGGGGCTGTTCGATTTCAAGATCACCGAGACCGATGTCGCGCCGCTGAAGACGACGACGCTCGTAACCGACGAATATCTGGCGTACGGCACGGCGGGTCTGACGACCGCGGTCTCCATCGTGGGCTCCAGCACGACGACCTCAGACGGCGTGAAATACGTGACGATCTACGGGCCGGGGAACGGCCTGCTCGACGTCCTGCCGGAGGCGGCCGGCCGGATCGGAACGTCCCCGAACAACGCGGCGCTCACGTTGACCGAGACCGATCCCGACGGCCAGATCACTTCGCGCACCGTCAATCCGGACGGGACGTATCGGGAACAGGCCCAGTTCGTCGACGGCACGACGTCGCTTGCGATCGAGAACGCGGACGGAACCGGGAGCTACTCGGTCCCCTTCGTCATCACCGGCACGCCGTACGGCGACGGGCTCGCGCCGCCGAACACGCTGCTCTCGGTCGCGGCGCCCGCGGTCTTGCCGTCGGCCGGTCCCTACATTCCGGTCTCGATCGCCTACAGCTACGGCGCGACGCCGGCCCCCTCGCCCTCGGCGACGCCCGCACCGACGCCGACCCCCGTGCAACGCTTCGTGCAGCCGGTCTGGTACCCGGGCGGCGTGTATCCGACCGTGCCTTCGTCGGAGAGCTACGTGAACGCCGGCCCGACGGCTCCGCCGTCTGCCTGCAACCTCTCGGCCACGCTACTCGCCGGGCGGCCGACGAACGCGCTCGTGCAGACGATCGCGCGCGTCGACATCGTCTTCGGTGAAACCGAACTCGAAACGACGACGACCTACACCGCGCCCGGCTTGGGCGTTGTCTGCCTGCAAGAGAGCGACGTCGTGACGCACTACTACGATTACAGCGGCCAAACCCAATATTCGCTCGTCCAGACCTCGGGGACGCCCTTGCAGACGGACACGCTGACTGAAACGCTGACCCTGCAGGCCGCGACGGTCAACGCCTCGAGCGCGACGCGCTCGGCGCAGAGCCTCGGCTCGGCCGTGGGGCTCGCGCGCTCCTCGATCGGACTCGTGGCCGAGCGCGAGCGCCTGCGGCGCCATGCGGCGGTCTTCCGCTCGCTGCACCGCGCCGCGAAGGGAGCGTTCCGGTGAGGCGCGCGCACGTGGCGCTCCGCAGCATCGCGGGCGGGCTCGTCCTGGCGTTCGCGGCCTCGGCCTGCGGCGGGCACGGCGGCACGGCCGCACTGCCGGCGTCGCCCTCGAGCGGGCCGAACGCGCCGGCGGCCGTCGGCAGCTTCGGCTACGACGCCGCGCTCGTGCGGAGCTCGCAGTACCTCGGTCCGGCGCAATTCGGCCGGCTCGCCTTCAACGTGGCGGTCCGCTGGCGGAATCCCCAGGGCCTCGCGGCGTACGCGGCGGCGGCGAGCGATCCGAGCTCGCCGCTCTACCGGCACTTCCTCGAACCGCAGGAGATCGCCGACCGGTTCCTCGCGACGCAAGCCGACTACGACGCCGCTGCAGCCTACCTGCGCGGGCAGGGGATCGCCGTCGGGACCTGGCGGCAGCGGATGCTCCTGCACGTGAACGGGACGCAGGCGCAGCTCGAGCGCGCGTTCGGGACCACGTTCGGCGTCTATCGCCACGGCACGGAAACGTTCGTCGCGCCCTCGACGCGCCCGCAGCTCCCCGCCGCGGTCCCGATCGTCGGATCGGTCGACATCGTCAAGCGGCCGCAGCGCTACCACCATTCCTTCGTGCGCGCCTCGGGCATCTCGAACGGGCGCCTGACCGGCTTCGCACCCCAGCAGATCGCCGCGGCGTTCGATTATACCGGCGCCTACAACGCCGGGTTCACGGGCGCGGGGATCACGCTCGGGATCATCGGAACGGGGCCCGTCTCCGTTTCCACGGGGAACCATGTCGGCGACGCGGAGGCCTACAAGTCGCTCTTCGGCGTCAAGGGGTCCAGCGGCGTCACGATCGTCTCGGCGAATTCGAGCGACCCCGTCGTCAACGGGGCCAGCGGTTTCGCGACGCCGCCGCCGGTGACGGGGCCCTGCACGGCCAGCAGCGACCCGAATGCCAGCCCGTCCATTTCACCGACCTCGACCTGCAACCCCGAGGATACGGAAGCGCAGCTCGACACGGAACAGGCCGCCTCCCTCGCACGCGACGCGAGCGTGCAGTTCTTCCTGTCGTACAACCCCAACGACGGCTGCGTGGTCGCGAACGGGCAGCCGTGCCCGTCCGGCGCGGGACACGCCTACCAGGGCTTGGCTGAGGTCGACGAGGAGATGCAGACGGCGATCGACCGGAACACGGCGGACGTGTTGAGCCTGAGCTACGGCGGGGCCGAGTTCTCGCAAGTCGGGACCGGCTTGCCCTACCCGTTCAAATCGGACGGCACGGGGCTCGAACCGACGATCTTCCAAACGCTCGTCGCCCAAGGGATCGCCGTGTTCGTCTCGTCCGGCGACGCGGGCTCCAACGAGTGCCAGTCGACCTACCCCGCGCAGGCGAACGCGCTTTGCGTGAGCTATCCGGCGACCGACCCGAGCGTCGTCGCGGTCGGCGGCGTCACGACGCCGCTCGACGGGGCCGGCAAGATCGTCGGGCCGCTCGCCGCCTGGGGCCTGCAGACCGGCGGGGGCCTGGGCGCCACGGGCGGCGGGGTGTCGGCGTATTTCAGCCAGCCCCCCTTCCAGCAAGGCGTCTCAGGGATCCAGGGCTCGATGCGCAACATCCCCGACGTGGCGCTGGAGGCCGATCCGGCGACGGGCGTCGCCGTGTTGCTCTACGCCGACAAGAGCTTCGGCGGCGCGCAATTCGGCGCGGTCGGCGGGACGAGCGCCGCTGCGCCGGAGATGGCCGCGATGTGGGCGCTCGTGTTGCAGGCCTGCAAGCAGACCAGCTCCTGCGCGACCGCGGCGAGCTCGCATCCGTACCGCCTGGGGAATCCGAATCCGCTGTTCTACGCGATCTACAAGAACGCCGCGCGCTACGCGGCGACGTTCTACGACGTGACCTACGGCAACAACGCGCAGCTCACGTACTGCCAGGGCGCGGGCGTGACGGACCCGGTGAATTGCCCGACCCCGGACGCGGGCCCTCCGACGCTTGCTCCTGGTTACAACGCCGGCGTCGGCTACGACCTGGATACCGGCATCGGGGTCCCGTTCGCGCGCAGCCTGATCCGCGCCGTCGTCGGCGTCTGAGACCCGGGGTCCGCGGGAGGCCCCTTGCGGGCGGTGTTACAATCAGATGGCTGTGAAACAGAAGATCCACCCCAAATGGTTCCCCGAAGCTCGCGTGCACTGCGCGTGCGGTAACGTCTTTACGACGGGCTCGACGCTCAAAGAGATCAACGTCGAGATTTGCTCCGCGTGCCACCCGCTCTTCACGGGCCAACAAAAGTTCATCGATACGGCCGGCCGCGTCGACAAGTTCAACCAGCGTCTGGCCGCCGCCGAGCAGAAGAAGGCCGAAGCCGCCGAGCGCAAGCGCAAGAAAGCCGAAGAGGCCGTCTCCGCCGGCGCTTAGCTAGCCGTCCTCACCTTCAGGCGAGTCGCTGCACAGCGGCTCGCCTTTTTGCAGGGTTCGCATAACGTGTTCAATCTCGAGCGTCTCGCGACGCTCTCCAAACGCCTGGACGAAATCGAAGCGGAGCTGGCCCATTCCGGCGGCACGTTCGATCAGGCGCGCTTCACCGCGTTCGTGAAGGAGCGGTCGGCGATCGAGCCGACCGTGGCCGCCTATCGCGCCTATCGCAAGCTGCTCGACGAACAGAGCGCGAACGAGTTGCTGCTCAAGGATGCGGATCCCGATCTGCGCGAGCTCGCGGAAGAGGAAGCCAAGGCCCTGCGCGAACGCCGCCGCGAACTCGAGGCGGAGCTCACGGAGTTGATGCTGCCGCGCGATCCCAACGACGCGAAGGACATCTTCATCGAGATCCGCGCGGGCGCGGGCGGTGACGAGGCGAGCCTCTTCGGCGCGGAGCTGGCGCGGATGTATGCGCGCTACGCCGAGTCGCTGAAGATGAAGGTCGAACTCGTCTCGCAGAGCGAGAGCGAGGCCGGCGGCTACAAGGAAGTCGTGCTCGGGATCAAGGGCGGCGAGGGCCCGTACCGTTTCTTCAAGTACGAGAGCGGCGTGCACCGCGTGCAGCGCGTCCCGGTGACCGAGGCGCAAGGCCGCGTCCACACGAGCACGGTCACCGTGGCGGTCCTGCCCGAGGCCGAAGAGGTGGACGGCATCGAGATCAACGCCTCGGATCTCAAGATCGATACGTACAAGGCCAGCGGCGCCGGCGGCCAGCACGTCAACAAGACCGAGAGCGCGATCCGCATCACGCACGTGCCTTCGGGCGTGATCGTGTCGTGCAGCGAGGAACGCTCGCAATTGCAGAACCGCGAGCGCGCGATGACGATGTTGCGGAGCATCTTGCTCGATCGCGCCCGGCGCGAGGCGGCCGAAGCCGTCGGTTCGCTGCGCAAGAGCCAAGTCGGCACGGGCGATCGTTCCGAGAAGATCCGCACGTACAACTTCCCGCAAGATCGCATCACCGACCATCGCATCAACGAGAACTTCCAGAACATCGGCGCGATCCTCAACGGCGATCTCGAGCGGATCGTGGCGCGCCTGCAAGCCGACGAGAAGATGCGCCTGCTCGCCGGCGCGACGAGCGCCGCATGACGATCGCGCAAGCGCTCGCCGTCGCGATCCTGCGCTTGCGCACGGCGCCCGAGACCCCGCCGAACGTGCGGGCGGAGGCCTTCGGCGACGCGCAGATCCTGCTCGGCGAAGTGCTCCAGGCCGACCGCGCCTGGCTGCTCGCGCACGGCGCTGAAGAACTCGATACGAGCCTGAACGAGATCTTCGGCGTGCTGATCGGGGAGCGCATTCGCGGAGTGCCGGTCGCCTACCTCACGCACAAGGCGGGCTTCTACGGCCGCGAGTTCTACGTCGACGAGCACGTGCTCGTGCCGCGCCCCGAGAGCGAACACGTCGTCGAAGCCGTGCTCGACGAAGTGCGCTCGCGCCTGGCCGACGGCGCGCGCGAAGTGCGCGTGTGCGACGTCGGGACGGGGAGCGGCGCGCTCGCCGTGACGCTCGCCGCCGAATGCGAGCGCGCCCGCGTCGTCGCGAGCGACATCTCCGAGGATGCTCTGTGGGTCGCGCGCAGGAACGCGGGCACGCACGGCGTCGCCGACCGCATGACCTTCGTGCAGGGCGACCTGGGAGAGCCGCTGGTCGCCTGCGGCCCGTTCGATTGCATCGTCGCGAACCTGCCCTACGTGCCGACCGAACGCGTGCCGCAGCAGCCCGATCCCGTCGGCTACGAGCCGCTGGTCGCCCTCGACGGCGGCCCGGATGGCCTGGCGACCTATCGCCGGCTCATCGCGCAATTGCCGAGCCTTGCCGCGGCGGGCGCGAGCGTCTGGTTCGAGGCGGCGCCGGCGACGATCGATCCGCTCTCGGCGCTGGTCGAGGCGGCGTATCCGAACGCGCATATCGAGGTCGGCGAAGATTACGCCGGTTGCGAACGCTATCTCGCGATCAACCTGAACCCGGCCGCTTAGCACCGTTAGCACTCTCTTGACGAGAGTGCCAATCGCGCTATAATCTTGTCTGCGAGGAGTTTCCGACCACGTAACATCAGATGGAGGTAGAGATCTTGTCGAACTCGCTTGAAAGAATTCGCCCGGGAAGCGCGCTCGCACCCGACCGGGCGCTCCCGTGGACCCCCTTGCGGGACCTTTTGGGCTTCGATCCTTTCCAGAACATCCGCGCTTCGTACGGCTTCGACTACGAGGTGAGCCGCACCGAGAACGGCTACGAAGTGGAAGTGCCGGTTCCCGGCTACAACTCGACGCAGATCGACGTCAGCTTCAAGGACGGCATCCTGAGCGTTGCCGGGAAGACCGAGCGGCGCTCGTTCACGCGTTCGTTCACGGTTCCCGAAGACATCGACGCGGACACGATCGGAGCGCGCGTCCAGGACGGCATGCTCGTCCTGAGCTTCCGCCGCCATCCGGAAGCCCAACCGAAGAAGATCACCGTCGGCTGAGCCGGCAGTGCCTCATGAGTGCTCGGCGGCTGCGGGTCTGCGCCGCCGAGCCCGTGTGCCCTATCGTTCAAGCATCTTTTCGGCGACGACGATCGCTTCGCGCGCGCCGAGTTCGAACGCTTCGCGCTCGCGCGAGCCGTACGCCGCGATCGGCGTAAGACCCGCCTCTCTCAGGAGCGCGCCGAGTTCGGCGAGCGTGTAGACGCAGAGCGAAAGCGGGCGCACTTCGACGTCGGCGCCCCGAATGTAGGTGTAGACCGCGTCGATGCGGCTCTCGCGCGCGTCGTACGCGCAATCCATCAAGACGAAGATGTCCCCGGCTTGTTCCCAGTGCCGTTCCGAGAAATTCGGAACGGCGGCCTCCGCGACGAGCGAGGTTTGCAGGGCGAAGCGTGCCCCCGGCCGCAGCGCCGCCCCGATCCGCCGCAGCAACGCGGCATCCTCGTCGCGCCGCAGGTAGCCGAAGCTGTTCCCCCAGCAATACGCGCCGTCGAATGGACCGCCGAGCTCGGCGCGGCGCAGATCCGCGCGCACGATCTCGACGTTCGGGGCGTTTGCGAAATCACGTGCGAGCGGCTCGGTGAAACCCGCTGCAAGGTCGATTCCCCTCACGCGGAAGCCGCGCGCGGCGAACGCTCGCAGGTGGCGGCCGTTTCCGCAGGGCACATCGAGCAGCCGCGCGCCGGGACGCAACGCAAGCTCGTCCGCCAGGAACGCGACGTCCCGCGCGGTCTCGGCGGCGCTGAACCCCGCGGACCACATTTCCAGCGCGAGACCCTCGAAGAATCCGTCGTACCACTCGTCGCGCGCGCCCATCGCTCGGTGAGTTCGCCTCGCGCGGCCTTCCTACCGCCGAGCGACGCGCAGCCGGGCGGGACCCCTACGGTCGCTTGCCGAACTTTCATCTCCCCATATGGCGAAGTTCATCTTCTTTACCGGCGGGGTCGCAAGTTCACTCGGAAAAGGCATCGCGTCGGCCTCCTTGGGCCGGCTGCTCAAGAGTCGAGGCTTATCGGTCTCGATTCAGAAGCTCGATCCGTACATCAACGTCGACGCCGGGACGATGAACCCGTACCAGCACGGCGAGGTCTTCGTGACGGAAGACGGCGCTGAAACCGATCTCGATCTTGGCCATTACGAGCGGTTCATCGATGAATCGCTCACCCAGGCCAACAACGTCACCACCGGGCAAATCTACGCCTCGGTGATCGAAAAAGAGCGCCGGGGCGATTATCTCGGCGCCACCGTTCAGGTGATTCCGCACATCACCAACGAAATCAAGGCGAAGATCCGGCGTGTCGCCGAGACGAGCGGCGCGGACGTGTGCATCGTCGAGGTCGGAGGCACCGTCGGCGACATCGAATCGCTGCCGTTCCTCGAAGCGATCCGCCAAATCCGCCACGACCTCGGCGACGAGAACGTCATGTTCGTGCACTTGACGTTGCTGCCGCTCCTCGGAGCGGCCGACGAGCTGAAGACCAAGCCCACGCAGCATTCGGTGCGCGAGCTGCGCACGATCGGCATCTCGGCGGATGCGATCATCGTGCGGACCTCCTCCGAGCGGCCGATCCCGTTCGAGCTGAAGGAGAAGATCGCCCTGTTCTGCGACGTCCGCGCGAGCGACGTCGTGCAAAACGGCGACGCGCCGACGATCTATCGCGTGCCGCTCAGCTTGGAGGCCGAAGGGCTCGCGAAGGCCGTGATTCGCAAGCTCAAGCTCGAGACGAAGCCCCTGGATTTGGAAGATTGGAAGCGGATCGTCGAACGGATCCTCCACCCGAAGGTGGACGTGACGATCGCGCTCGTCGGAAAATACGTCGAGCACAAGGATGCGTACATCTCGATCAACGAGGCGTTGCATCACGCCGGGATCTTCCACGACGCGCGCGTGAACATCAAGCGGATCGATTCCGAGACGATCGAAGACACGGGCCTTTCGGTGCTCGCCGACGTGGACGGCGTGCTGGTCGCGCCCGGTTTCGGAATGCGCGGAGTGCGGGGCAAGCTGCGCGCGATCGAATACACGCGCACGGCGAAGATACCGTTCCTTGGGATCTGCTACGGCATGCAGCTGGCCTGCGTCGAGTTCGCGCGCAACGTCTGCGGGCTCTCCGATGCGATGACGAAAGAGGTCGATGAGGAGACGGCGGACCCCGTGATCGACTTCCTGCCCGATCAAGAGCACATCGCGCTGATGGGGGGAACGATGCGGCTGGGCGCCTACGATTGCACGCTCGAAGCGGGGACGCTCGCCGCGCGCGCCTACGGCGCCTTGCAGATCAGCGAGCGCCACCGTCACCGTTACGAGTTCAACAACAGCTATAAGCCGATCTTCGAAGAGCGCGGCATGATCTTCTCGGGGCACCACACCGTGAACTCGACCTCGCTCGTCGAATGCATCGAACTGCCGCAATCGATGCATCCGTGGTTCGTCGGCACGCAAGCGCACCCCGAATTCAAGTCGCGGCCGACGAAACCGTCGCCGCTCTACCGCGATTTCATCGGTGCCGCGCTCGAGCGCTCGAGGGAGCGCCTAGGCGTCAAGCTCGGCGCCCTCGCCGCCGAGCTCTCGGCGCAATCCTGAATCCGGCCGAGCTGACGTTCGTCGTCCTGACGCGCAACGAAGCGCTGCGCCTGCCTGCGGCGCTGGCGAGCGTGCCGCCGGGAGCCGCGACGCTCGTCATCGATGCCGAGTCCGATGACGGAACGGCCGAGCTCGCGCGTGCGCGCGGAGCGGAGGTCGTCGTTCGGCCTTGGGAGGGTTTCGCGCAGGCGCGCCGGTTCGCGCTGGGCCGCGTGCGCACGGCCTGGACGTTCATGCTCGATGCGGATGAGGCGCTCGATCCGGCGCTGCGCGCAGCGGTCTTGGCGGCGGTTCCGCCGCCCGGCGTCGCCGGCTACGCCGTGCGCCGCACGACCTACTTTTGCGGACGCGCGATCGGCGGATGCGGCTGGGGGGACGAACGGATCCTGCGCCTGGTGCGCACCGAGGGCGCGCGCATCGTCGCGCGTCCGGCGGCGGGAGGGAGCGCGGAATTGCACGAGCGGCTCGAGGTCGACGGCGCGGTCCTCGAACTCGCGGGCCGCTTGCTGCACGAGTCGTACCCTTCGCTCGCGGCGTATCGCGAGAAGTTCGCGCGGTACACGGCGATCGAAGCCGCGGGGCTCGAAGGGTCGGGCCCGGCGCTGGCGCTCTCCTTGGCACGCGCGGCGGCGCGGGCGCCCTGGCTCTTCTTCGCGCGCGGCGGTTGGCGCGACGGCTGGCGCGGGGCCTACATCGCGGGCGCATCCGCGCTCTATCCGGCCGTCGTGCGCTGGAAGGCGCTCGCGCGCGGCGGCCCGGCCCCACGTTGAGTTCCGCGGCGGGAACGGACGTCGCGCTCGACGCGCGCCTGACGCGGCAGATGTCCGTCGGCATGCGCGCGTACTCGCAAGAACTCGTCGCCCGCTTGCCGCGCGTCGCGCCCGATCTGCGCTTCCGTACGGTCGGGCGCGGGGAGAACTTCTCGCTGGAGGAACAGGCGCGCTTCCCGCTCGAGCTCGCGCGGCTGCGGCCGCGCCTGACGCATTTCCTCTCGCTGTACGCTCCGCTGTTCGCGCCGCGCCGGTTCGCGATCACGATCCACGATCTGATCCATCTGCGCTACCCCGAGGTGTTCAAGGCGAAGGTCGGGCCCTATTACCGGGTCGTCGTGCGTAGCCTGTGCGCGCGCGCGGAGCGCGTGATCACGGACGATTGGCGCACGGTCGCCGATCTCGAGCGATTCCTCGGCGTGCCCCCCGGAAAGGTGCGCGTGATCGCGCTCGGCGTCGATGACGCGTTCCTGGGCGAGGTCGAGCCGGAGCCCGCGCCGCGCCCGTATTTCCTCTTCGTGGGGAACCATCGCCCGCACAAGGATCTCGTCACGGCGTTCGCCGCGTGGGAGGCGCTCCCGGAGGCGCTGGAGGCGGACCTCGTCGTGACGGGGCACGACGACCTGGCGCCGGAAGCGCGCCGCCCGCAACGCGCGCGGGGAGCCCTGCGCTTCACGGGCGAGCTCGAGCGCGCGCGCTTGGCACGGGCCTGCCGCGGCGCGACGGCGCTCGTGCATCCGGCATGGTGCGAGGGGTTCGGCCTTCCGATGCTCGAGGCCGCGGCGGTCGGCACGCCCGTGCTGGCCTGCGCGGATGCGGTGCCGGGCGTGCTTCGGCCGTATGTCGGCGTTTTCGCCGCGCGCGACGTGCGCGCGTTGCGCGAATTGATGGAGGCCGCGCTCGCGGGCGGCTGCGGCCTGGACGTCGAGCGCGCGCGCAGCTTCGCGCGGACGCAAACGTGGGATCGCTGTGCCGCGGCGACCGCCGAGGTATATCGAGAGGTTTTGGCGGAAAGCCGGAGCGGATGAAGTTCCTGCGTGCCGTCGCGTTCGTATGCGCTGCGACCCTCCCGAGCGTCGCAGCGGCAGCTCCCGCGCCTTCGCCGACGCCGGCCGCCGAGCGGGCGGCGCGGTCGATCGTCATCGTCATCAACGGCGAGACGTTGCAGGGCGAAGCCCCGCCGGAGGTCGTCGAGGGTCGCGTGATGGTGCCGCTGCGCGCGGTCTTCGCCGCGTTCGGCATTCCGCTGGTGCGCGTGGGCGACGCGATCTCCGCGACGCTCGCATCGGGCGCTGCGACGGTGGTCGTCGGGAGCCGTCAGGCTCGCGTCAATGGGCTGCCGATCCTGCTCGATCAAGCGCCGGTCGACGAAGACGGCACGACGTTCGTTCCGCTGCGCTTCATCGGGGCGGCGCTCGGCGCGGTGGTCAACTACGATCAGAAAGGCGCCAAGATCGAGATCGTCTCGCCGTTCATCGGCAAGAACGTGAACGAGCGGGCCGCATCCGGCGGCGGCAGCACGCTGCTGGGAACGGTTTCGGCGATCGATGCGAACGCCGCGCCGCCCGCGCTCACGCTGCTCGTCGGCGGCAACCCGCGCACGATCGCCGTCACTTCCACGGCGCGCTTTTACGTCGAGGATACGACGATTCGCTCGCAGCTCCGTGGCGAGCTCTCCGACGTGCGCGTCGGGGACGCGCTGCGCGTCGTGCTCGCGAAGGACGGCCGCGTCCTCGAAGTTCATGATTTCTTCAAGTCGACGACCGGCCCGGTCGCGGCCGTCTCCCCCGATGCGATCGTACTCGGCAGCGGGCGCGTGATCACGGGGCAGCGCGTCTCGGAGGTGTCGATCAACGGGGACCCCGCCAAGATCGCGGACATCCGGTTGGGCGATTACGTGACGGTGCGCAGCAATCCCGAGAGCGGCGAGATCCGTCAGGTGATCGTGACGCGGCAAGTTCCGCCGACGGCCGCTCCCTCGACCGACGTCGGGATCGCATCGTTCACGATCTCGGCGACGCGCCCGTTGCGCGCCGGCGAGTCGCTCGATCTCGAGATGCACGGGACCGCGGGCGCGCAGGCCAGCTTCGATATCGGCGACTACGTGACGGGGGTCGCCATGCGCGAGGATGCGCCGGGGGTCTATCGGGCGCGCTTCGTGATCCCCGAGCGCTTCAACGTCGTGCAGGTCCCCGTCTTCGCGCGTCTGCGCGTCGCCACCAATCAGGCCCCGCGCATGGAAGCGGCGACGCGCCTCTCCGCGGTGACGACGCCGCCCGCGATCGTCGACATCGCGCCCGCTTCCGGCCAGACGACGAACAATCCGCGCCCGAGCATCTACGCGACGTTCAATTCGCCGCTGGACGTCGGCATCGATGCGGCGAGCATCGTGCTCACGGTCAACGGCCGCGACGTCACTTCCGCCGCCGTGCGTTCGACGAACTTCATCACGTACAGTCCGCCGGGAGATCTCGCGGACGGCGCGGTGCGGGTGACCGTGCGCGTCGCCGATCCCGCCGGCAACAGCTCGACCCGCTCGTGGTCATTCTCCATCAAATCGAGGTAAGCTAGACCGATGCAGACTTTGCCAACCCGGTTGCGCGCGCTCACCCTCTTGCTCGCCGTCATCCTGGGCGCCGGCACGCTCGCCTCATGCGGAGGCGGCGGGCAGAGCAACGGCGGCGGGACCCAACTCGTCGTCGGCCGCGTGAAGGACGTGGTGGGCCTGGACCCATCGCATGAGACCGACGGGATCTCGCACACGACGACCCAGCTGATCTTCCAGAATCTCGTCCGTTTCAAGCCGGGAACCTTCGAGATCCAGCCGGAGATCGCGGACTCGTGGACCACGAGCGCGGACGGCAAGACCTGGACGTTCAAGCTCAAGCCGAATCTGAAGTTCACCGACGGAACGCCGCTCGATGCGACCGCCGTCAAGTTCAACTTCGATCGCTGGCGCCTCAAGGGCAATCCCTATCACGGGACCTATCCGTACGCGTACTACGCGAGTCAATTCGGCGGCTATCCGGGCGTGATCGCGGACGTGACGATCGCGAGCCCGACCGAGCTGGCATTCCACCTGACCACGCCGTTCGGCCCGTTCCTGCGCAACCTCGCGATGGCGCCGTTCGCGGTCGGCTCGCCCTCGGCGATCATCAAAGATCCCGAAGCCTTCGGCCTCAAACCGGTCGGGAGCGGCCCGTACACGCTGGCCGAGTGGGTCAAGAACGACCACATCACGCTGAGCGCGAACCCCGACTACGACGGGCCCAAACCCGCCTACGCGACGGTGATCATTCGCGACATCCCCGATCAATCGACCGGTGTGCTCTCGATTCAGAAGGGCGATATCGACGGACTGATCGATCCGCGTCCCGACGACGTCAAGACGCTCGCGACCCAGCAGGGCCTGACGGTCTACAAGCAGCCCTCGAACAACGTCCTATACTTGGCGCTCAACATGGAGCGCAAGCCGTTCGACAACGTGCTCGTGCGGCGGGCCGTCGCGCTCGCGCTCGACAAACAGGCGATCGCGACGGGCTTTTACGCGGCCGGGGCCGTCGTCGCGGACAATTGGACGCCGCCCGGGATGCTCGGCGAGAACCCGAACGTGAAGGCGTATCCGCACGACGTCGCGCAGGCCAAGGCGCTCCTCGCGAAGGCCGGCTTCCCGAACGGCTTCAAGACGGAGATCTACTACCCGACCGCGCCGCGACCGTACATGCCCGAGCCGCAACGGATCGCCGAAGCGATTCAAGCGAATCTCAAGGATGTCGGGATCGACGCGACGCTCACGCCGCTGGAATTCGCGGCGTTCCTCAAAGCGGTGCGAAACGGCGAGCACCCGACCTGCTTGATCGGCTGGACCGGCGACAACGGAGATCCCGACAACTTCCTCTACACGCTGCTCGACAAGGACAGCGCGGTCAAGCCGGACGCGCAGAACTACTCGTTCTGGCGTGACGAGCATTTCCACGAGCTGATGTTGCGCGGCCAGCGGACGGTCGAAGAATCAAAACGCCAAGCGATCTACGCGGAGGCCAACGCCCTCATCCACGACCAAGCACCCGCGATCCCGATCACGCACTCGATCGTGCAGTTCGTCTTCAAGTCGTCCGTCGACGGCGTGATTCCGACTCCGGAATCGATGATTCACTACGAGCTGATGAAACCGAAGAGCTGACCGGCGGGCCGGCGATCAGCGAACGGCTCGCTGTTCGCCGGCCGCGCTCAGCCAACCGGTCGTGCGCGGCTGCGCCAGCGGAGCGAGGTAGCGAGCGGCCGGCCAAAAGAAGACCGCGAGATTCGCGAGCGCGCACACGCGCACCAGACACGGCGCAAACTCGTTGATGTTGACGGCCGTGACGTGCGCGTTCGAGAGCAGCATGTTGGTCAGCGCGTATTCGAGGCTCAACAGCGTCGTGATCGAAAGGACTGCGGCGGCGATCGCATAGGGACGGCGATAGAGCAGAACGCCGGCGAACATCGTCGCGTAGATCGAGTAGCGCTCGTGCATTTCCGGCATGAAGAGGAAGAAGGCCAGAAACACCAGCACGGCCGCCTCGAGAAACGCGGTCTTCGAGCGCCTGACCGCATAGGCACCGTAGATCGCGGCCGCGACGGCGACGAACAGCAGCTGGGCCCAATACTGCATGTAGAGGGGACCCCAGCGCACTCGATCCGAGGCGAAGAAATCCCCGAACAGGGCCCAGAGATTGAACGCGTCGAGCGAGGTGAAGTGGAACACCGCCGACTCGCGCGCGACCTTGATGATGAAATCCCGCGACGATGCGAGGATCGCCGGTTGCGGAAAGAAGGCGAGCGCGAGCGCCTCGCACATTGCGAGCGAGAGGAGAATGCCCGCAGCGGCCCCGAGGGACCGGCGCTTGCGCTCCGCGGCGTCCGGTGCGACGAGCGGATAGAGCAGGAAGAGCGGCACGAGGAGCAAGATCGGCGGCTTGATCAGCGCCGCAAACGCGAGCAGCGGCCACGCGAGCGTCGCGTTCGCGGAGAACAGCAGCAGCACCGCGCCGAGGGCGAACGCGACCGGCAGCGAGTCGCACTGCCCCCAGTAACCGGAGATGTACACGATCGCCGGGCTGAAGGCGAAGTACGCCGCCGCCGCCAGCGCCGCGCTCGGTGATGCCAGCCGCCGCACGAGGATGTACGCGAGGGTCGCGGCGACGAGATCGAAGGCGATCCCGAGCGCCTTCACATACGTCGTCAGAATCGCATGCTGGGGATCCGCATGCACGAACGTCCGATAGACTCCGGCGGCAAGCTCGAGGACGACCAAGAACGCCGGCGGATAATTGATCGAAGGATCGCGCGCGTAGAGCTGCGAGGGGGGATAGGCCAGCGCCGATTCATACCACTTGACGAAGATCGTGATGTCGTCGGTGTAGCCCGGTGCGGCGATGAAGCACAGCCTGACGAGAAGCCCCGCGACGAGGATGAGCGCAAGCCACAGCCGGCCTCCCGCCGGCGAGAGCGCATCCAGCGTTCTTCTCAAACGCGCCAAGTCGAGGCTGGCGTCGAACTGCATTCGGGCCCCTTCAATCCGGGAAGCTGACGGCGCTCGCCGTTCGCGCTGCTCTCTATGAGACTATCGACGGGCGGCACCGGGCAAGGGCCGTCCGCCCTAAAAAGGCCGAGCCCGGCCAGGCCTCCGCAGTCCCGGCCGCGCATGTTATCGCGATGAGCGCGCAGTGCATTTTCTGTAAGATCGTTCGCAAGGAACTCCCCGCGAGCGAGGTCGCGCGCAGCGAGCACGCGGTCGCGTTCCGCGATCTGAACCCGCAGGCTCCGCTGCACGTCCTCGTCGTGCCCGCCTACCACGCGGATAACCTCGGCGACTACGTCGCCGGGGTCCCCGCGCGCGATGTCGGCGAATTGTTCGCGCTCGCTTCGAGAATCGGGCGCGAGCATGCTCCGGGCGGCTACCGCGTCGTCGTCAACGAGGGCGACGACGGCGGTCAGACCGTCCACCATTTGCATCTGCACGTGCTCGGCCGCCGCGCGTTACGGTGGCCGCCGGGCTAAGAGCCTATTGCTGGGGCGTCGGGGGGACGACCGGCGGTCCGCCGATCGGCGCATTGCCGTAGTCGATGTACGGGCTCGGCGCGGCGGCACCGGTCAAGAGCGTGTAGAACCGCGCCGCGACGAGGGCGGCGTAGGCCGAGCTGAACCCGCCGACGATGAAGGCGGCGAGCCACCCGATCACGGGCACGTGCCCGAGGCTGACGTTGATCGCTTGGCCGATCGCAACCGCGACGAAGATGCCGATCGCGGCGACGGCGCTCGGGCCGAAGTTGTCCTTCGCGAGCCGGAACGAGGTGCCGATCGCGGCGACCCCGCCTTCGTTTCCGATCACGATCGCGGGCAGGACGTAGATCAGGAAGAAGCCGACGACCACGATCAGCGGGATCCCGATCAGGACGGCGGAGAGTGCGATCGGAACGATCATGATGAGCATGATCGCGATGCCGGCGACGATCAGCGCCGGAAGTCTCGCGATCGCGACGCCCAGGCTCGCGGTCAGGTCCACGGGACGCCCGACCCAAGCCTCCTCGGCGCCGTGCACGACGACGGCCTGCGCGAGCATGGAGATCAGGACGATCGCGACGAAGCCGCCGAGCGCGGCGAACGTCCCGATCCCAAAGAGCGCGGCGCCGGCGCCGAGGTGACGGCCTTCCGAGCCGACCCCGATGCCCACGACGGACGCGACGAGCGATGCGACCAGGAACACGGCGAAGAACAGGGCCGCCAGCGACGCGATCGCGGTCGGCAGGGCCAGGATCCAATTCTTGGCGAGGATGTCAAAGGCACGTTGCAGTTCCGTGCCGGAATCGATCGTGGGACGAGCGACCATTGGTTCCTCCTAGGGGGGAAGAGGGACACCCCCTTATACATGCCTTGGACGCCGTAGTTTCCGGCGGCGAGGCGAGCGGGCGCCTTTTTCATTTGACGCTCGGATGGCGGTGTGGTACGCTTCGTCGGCCGTCGCGCCGTGCGCCGGCGCAGTTTTCCATACCACGCGTCCGCGCGTAGGCCGAAGGGAGGGTTGTTCATGGAGATTCGCGTTGCACCGGGTGAGACGATCGAAAGTGCGCTGCGTCGCTTCAAGAAAGCCACTCAAAAGGCCGGAGTTCTCGCCGAGGCTCGCAAACACGAGCATTACGAGAAGCCGAGCGTCCGCAAGAAGAAGAAGTCTGCGGCCGCGCGTAAGCGTCGCGCCTGAGCGAGAGACGTTCCCAGCGCCGCGACGATGCGGCGCTTTTCTTTCCACCGAGGAGCAGTAGGGATTCGTGGCCTTGAAAGATGCGATCGCCGCCGACCTCAAAGGGGCGATGAAAGCGCGGGACCAGGTGCTGATCGACACGCTGCGTTCCGCGATCTCGGCGTTCTCGTACCGCCGGATCGAAGCCGGGCGCGAGCCCGATGAGAACGAGCAGATCGACGTCGTGCGCAAACAGGTCAAGCAGCGCAACGACTCGATCGCCGAATACGGAAAGGCCGGGCGCGCGGATCTGGTGGCGAAAGAGACGCGCGAGCGGGACATCCTCGCCGCCTATTTGCCGCGCCAGAGGTCGGCCGAGGATATCCGGGCCGACGTGCGCGCCGCCTTGGAATCGCTCGCCCCGGCCGAACGCACGCAGGGCGCCGCGATGAAACTGTTGATGCCCAAGCTCAAGGGCGAAGCGGACGGGAACACGATCCGGACGGTCGTCCTGGAGGAGCTCAAGTCGCTCGGGGCGTGAGGTTCCGCAACTTCCGCCGGGGGCGCAGGTAGAACCGCACGTATGAACGCCGTCATTCGTCGCCTGGTGTTCGCCGCCGCCGTGCTCTTGGGAGCGGCCGGCTTCGCCGCCGCCTCGGCCGGCGACCGCGCGGCCGTCGTGATCCCGATCGAAGGGACCGTCGACGAGGGCATGGCGCACATGGTGCAGCGCGCGGTCGAGGAGGCGAACGCCCAGGGCGCCTCGGCGATCGTCTTGGACATCAACACCCCCGGCGGTCTCGTGAGCTCGGCGTTCGAGATTCGCGATGCGATTCTCGGCGCGCGCGTTCCGACCGTCGCGTTCATCTCGCAGCGCGCGTATTCCGCAGGCGCGCTGATCGCTCTCTCGGCGCAGCATATCGAGATGGCGCCCGGATCGAGCATCGGCGCGGCGGAGCCGATCCCCAAGAGCGTCAAGACGGTGGCCGCCCTGCGCGCGGAATTCGCCTCGACCGCGGCGCGCAACCATCGCGACACGACGCTCGCGTCGGCGATGGTCGACGCGAACGTCGATGCGCCCTCGTACAAGAAGTCGGGCGCCATTTTGGCCTTGACCGCGGACGAGGCGCAGCGCGGCCGGATCAGCGACGGCAGCGCCGCGAACGTCGCCGACGCGCTGCGTAACGCCGGGATCGCCGGTTCCGCGACGCGGCCGGCCGCCTACACGTTCGCCGAAAGCGTCGCGCGCTTCGCGACGAGCCCCGAAGTCAGCGGGCTCTTGCTCTCGCTCGGAATGCTCGGGCTGCTGATCGAGATGCAGACGTTGCACGGGATCGCAGGCGCGATCGGCGTCAGCTCGCTCGCGCTGTTCTTCGGGACGCACGTCTATTCGGGCTTCAGCAACTCGTTCGTCATCGTGCTCGCGCTCGCCGGCGTCATCGGCATCCTCTTCGAATTGCACGTCGTTCCGGGGCACGGTTTTGCGGGGTTCCTCGGCACCGCGGCGCTCGTCGCGGCGGTCGTCCTCTCGTTCGGTTTCGCGTTCCTGTTCGTAGCGGCGCAATCGATCTCGATCGCGATCGTGCTGACGGCGATCGCGTTCTGGCTGACGACGCGCGTCCTGCCGGAGAATGCGTTCCTGCGCCGCCTCACGTTCGCCGCGGTGCAGGGCCCCGATTACGTCGCAAGCGAGGGGCACCGGCACATGCTCGGCGCGATCGGCGTCGCAAGCTCATATCTGCGCCCGGCGGGCGTCGCCTCGTTCGACGGGCGGCGCGTCGACGTCTTGACCGAAGGGGATTTCGTCCCGGCGGGCGAGCCGATCGAAGTGACCCGCGTCGAGGGGGCACGGATCTTCGTGCGCCCCGTTTCACAGAAAGCATTCACTCGATGATCGGTCTCGCAACGCCGCTGGTGATCTTCGCGATCATCGTCGGGATCTCGCTGTTCTTGTTCTATTTTCCGCTCGGGCTGTGGATTCGAACGCTCGCCGCGGGCGTGCCGATCTCGATGCTTTCGCTGATTCGCATGCGCTTGATCGGCATCAAGCCGGGCGTGATCGTGGACAATCTCGTGCGCGCGCGCAAAGCGGGGCTCCCGCTGACCGTCGATCAGATGCAATCGCATTACCTCGCGGGCGGCAACGTCGACAACGTGACGCTCGCGATGATCGCGGCGCAGCGAGCCGAGATTCCGCTCGAATGGCAGCGCGCAGCGGCGATCGATCTGGCTGGGCGCAACGTTCTCGAAGCGCTGCAGACCTCGGTCAATCCGCGCGTGATCGAGACGCCGGTCTTCCAGGGCGTCGCGCAGAACGGCATTCAGCTCAACGTCAAAGCCCGGATCACCGTGCGCGCGAACCTCGATCGCTACGTCGGCGGCGCCGGCGAGCCGACGATCGTGGCGCGCGTCGGCGAGGGCGTGGTCTCGGCGGTCGGCGCGGCCGTCGATCACAAGGAAGTGCTCGAGTACCCGGACCGCATCTCGAAGGCCGTTCTCACGAAGGGCCTCGATGCGGGGACCGCGTTCGAGATCGTCTCGATCGACATCGCGGACGTCGACGTCGGCAAGAACATCGGCGCCGAGTTGCAGACCTCGCAGGCCGAGGCCGACCGGCGGATCGCGCAAGCGAAGGCGGCGGAACGGCAGTACGGCGCTCAGGCCGCCGAGCAAGAGATGAAAGCCGAAACGCAGCGCATGCGCGCGAAGGTCGTCGAGGCGGAAGCGGCGATCCCGCAGGCGATCGCCGAGGCGTTTCGGAACGGGAATCTCGGCGTCATGGATTACTACCGGCTCAACAACCTCAAAGCGGACACGGAGATGCGTTCGGCGATCTCCGGCGGCGTCGCGCCCGAGGGGCAAGGCGGAACTCCGCCCCCGGCGAGCGGCGGGCGCTGAGCGCGCGGGATGGATGAACTCGGCGGATTCCTGATCGAAGCGATCAAACGCAAAGCCGCGCAAGCGCTGGCCGATGCCCAAGCCCAGGCGCAGGCCCAAGCCGATGCCAAGGCCGCAGCCCAAGCTGCGGCCCCGGCGCAGACCGTCGCCGAAGCCCGGGCCAAGGCGCAAGCGGCCGCGGAGGCTGCGGCGAAAGCGCAGGCGCAGCGCCGGGCGAACGTGCCGCCCGTCGTCCTCGCGCCGCCGCAACGGCCGGGCCCGCAAACGCCGCCTGCCGCGCGCCGGGCCGCGGCGCCGGCGCCCCAGGCGCCCTCGGCGGACGCGGCGCAATCGCTGCTCGCCCCGTTGCGCGGGGGGCGGCCGCTGCTCTCGGCGATCGTCGTCTCCGAAGTGCTCTTACCCCCGCTGTCGTTGCGAGAGCGGGGCCTGCACGGGTGAGCGTGGAGCGCATCTTCGAACTGGGCTCCGTCACCGACCCGCTCTCGTTTTGCGGGCACCACGATCGCAACCTGACGACGCTCGAGGAACTGCTGCCGGTCACGGTTCACCTCGAAGGCGACCGGATTCGGCTGGTCGGCGAGCCCTCGGGCGTCGAGACCGCGAGCGAAGTGCTGCGGCAAATGCGCGTCGCCGCTAACGACGGCGCGCTGCTGACGCCCGATGACGTGGCGCTCGCGGCCCGCGATCTGATCGCGCGGCGCGGCGCGAATGCGATTCCGAAGACGCTGTTCACGACGCAGCGCGGCAAGGAGATCCGTCCCAAGAGCGACGGCCAGCGAGCCTTCGTCGACGCGGTCGCCGCGAACACGCTGACGTTCGGCATCGGCCCCGCCGGGACGGGCAAGACCTATCTCGCGGTCGTGATGGCCGTGCGCGCGCTGCGCGCGCGAGAGATCGCGCGGATCATCTTGACGCGGCCCGCCGTCGAAGCGGGCGAGAAGCTCGGCTTCCTGCCGGGCGATCTCAAGGAGAAGGTCGATCCGTATCTGCGCCCGCTCTACGACGCGCTCTCGGATCTGCTCGACGACGGCTTGGTCGCGCGCTACCTCGAGCGCGGAACGATCGAAGTTGCGCCGCTGGCCTACATGCGCGGGCGCACGCTCGCCGACGCGTTCATCATCTTGGACGAAGCGCAGAACGCGACGCGCGAACAGATCAAGATGTTTCTGACGCGGCTCGGCGGCGGATCGAAGATGATCGTCACGGGCGACGTCACGCAGATCGATTTGCCGCGCGGCGTGCACAGCGGCTTGCTCGACGCGCGTGCGCTCTTCGGCGAGATCCCGGATATCGCGATCGTCGAACTCGACGTCGCCGACGTCGTGCGCCATCCGCTCGTCGGCAAAATCGTGGCCGCGTACGCGCGCTCGCAGTGAGCGTTTACCTGCGGAACACCACGCGCAAACGCCGTTTGCCGCTGCGCCGCATCGAGCGCGTCGCGCGCGAGTTGCTTGCGGCGGCGGGTGAAGCGGACGCGAGCCTCTCGCTTTCGTTCGTCGGCGATGCCGCGATCCGGCGCTTGAATCGTGAACATCGGGGCAAGGACCGGGCGACCGACGTCTTGAGCTTCCCCCTGCTCGACCAGGGCGCGCGGCGCGCGGCCGGCGGGCGGGCGGCCCCGGGCGAGCCCGAGCGCCTGCTCGGGGACATCGTCATCAGCGTCGATGCGGCCGCGCGCCAGGCGGCGGGCTATGGGGCGACGCTGGGGGCCGAGATCGACCGGCTGCTGATCCACGGCGTCCTGCACCTGCTCGGGCACGATCACGAGGCGCCCGCCGAGCGTCGCGCGATGGTCGCCGAGGAGCGGCGGCTGGCGAGCGCGATCGGCCTGCCCTGGCCCTACCTCGAGGGCGGGACCGGCTAACTCGCGCCGAAGGTTACGCAGCGATGCATCCGCTGCGGTTGCCGCCCAAGGTCAAACCGGTCACCGAGAGCCGGATTTGGCGCTCGTTTCACTACGCGTTCCAAGGGATCTTGTACGCGACGCGCACGCAACCGAACATGCGCGTGCACCTCGTGATCGGCGCGCTGGTGCTGTTCGTGACGCTCTACCTGAGGCTCCAGCGCCAGTACGTCGCCGTGCTCGTCGTCGTGGTCGCGCTGGTCATCGCGTTCGAGCTCTTGAACACGGCGATCGAATCGGTCGTCGATCTCATGACCGTGGCCCACCACCCGCTCGCGAAGATCGCCAAGGATACCGCGGCCGGCGCGGTCCTCGTGCTCTCGATCAGCGCCGTGATCGTCGGCTACATGATGTTCTACGAGGGGATCACGGCGGCCGGGCATCAGGTCTACGTCGCGGTCGCCCAGGCTCCGCCGAACCTCGTCTTCGTCTCTTTCGGGATCGTCGCGATCGGGACGGTCTTCGCCAAGGCATACGTCGGGCGGCACGGCTCGGCGCTCCAGGGGGGCGCGGTCTCGGGGCACGCGGCGCTCGCCGGGGCCGGCGCGACGCTGATCGCCCTGTTCGCGCAAAACCCGATCGTCGCGCTGCTGGCGTTCTTCCTGGCCTTCCTCGTGAGCCAGAGCCGCGTGGAAGGTGGGATCCATAGCATCCGCGAGGTCCTCCTCGGCGCGCTACTCGGCGTCCTTGGTAGTTACTCTATCTGGCTCCTGATTCGGGCGCCCCATGTGCTATAATGTGCGCGATTTGGAAACCGACCCTCCGGCTGTCCCGGCGCCCGCTCCGAGGCTCGATGAGCCCGGCCGCATGACCCCGCGCCCGCACAGCGTCCTGTAAGTAGCCGCATGGAAAACCTGTCCTTGGGGGCCTTGTGGCCGGAGCTTCTGGCTCTAGTGCTGCTGATCGGCGCCGCGGCGTTCTTCTCGGGTTCGGAGTCGGCGATCGTCTCGCTCTCGCGGCTGCGCGCCCGCACGCTGGCCGAGCGGGGGGTCCCGGGCTCCGACGCGCTCCTGAGGCTGCTCGAGAATCGCAACCGCTTCCTGACCTCGATGCTGATCGGGAATACGATCGTGCTGCTCGCCGCGGATTCGCTCGCGACGCTGATCTTCATTCGCGAAGGCGTGCCGCACGCACCGGAATGGTCGACCGGCATCATGGTCGTGCTGATGCTGATCTTCGGCGAGATCGGGCCCAAGACGATCGCCGTCGCGCACAACGAGGCGTGGTCGGCGCGTCTGGCGCCCGTGCTCGAGCGGATCACCTGGATCATGACGCCGCTCAATTCCGCGTTCCTGTTCGTGACCGGCGGCATCGTGCGGCTCTTCGGCGTTTCGAACGCCGCGCACGGTCCGTTCATCACCGAGGACGACATTCGCAACATCGTCGACGTCGGCGCCGAGCAGAAGGTCCTCGAAGAGGACGAGCGCGAGATGATCCATTCGATCATCGAGTTCGGCGATACGATCGTGCGCGAGGTGATGAAACCCCGGCCCGATATGGTCTCGGTCGAAGTGCACGCTCCGGCGCGCCGGGCGCTCGATCTCGTGATCGCCGAAGGCTATTCGAAGTTGCCCGTGTACGAGGATACGATCGACAACGTGATCGGCGTCGTGCACGATCGCGAGCTGCTGATCGCGCTCTCGAACGGCGCGCTCGCGGCGACGCCGATCCGCGCGCTGATGCGCCCGATCACGCACGTGCCGGAGACCAAACGCATCTCCGAATTGCTGCGCGAAATGCAGCGCGGCAAGTTCTCGCTCGCCGTCGTGGTCGACGAATACGGCGGGACCGCGGGGCTGGTCACGATGGAGGATCTGCTCGAGGAGATCGTCGGCGAGATTCGCGACGAGCACGACGAGGGCGAGGAAGAAGCGATCCACGTCATCGACCGCGACGAAGCGATCGTGCAAGCCGGCACGAACATCGAAGACGTCAACGCGAAGCTCGGCACGCAGCTCCCGCACGAGGAGTTCGAAACGATCGGCGGCCTCGCGGTCGGCCTGTTCGGCCGGCTGCCGCTCGAAGGCGAGGAGATCGCGGCCGACGAGCATGCCTCGCTGCGCATCGAGCGCACGCGCGGACGGCGCATCCTCGCCGTGCGCATCCTCACGAACGGCAAAGCGCTGCCCGCCGCGGAAGAGCACAAGGACGGCGAGAGCGCGCGTGTCGCCTCCTGAGGCGGACGCCCAACTGCTCGAGGCCGCGCGCGCGGCACGCGAACGCGCCTACGCGCCGTATTCGCAGTTCCCGGTCGGGGCCGCGTTACGCACGCGCGACGGACGGGTCTTCACCGGCGCCAACGTGGAGAACGCTTCGTACTCGCTCTCGATCTGCGCCGAGCGCACGGCGCTCTTCAGCGCGGTCGCCGCGGGCGCGCGCGCGTTCGATGCGATCGCGATCGCCGGGCCCGGCGCCGCGCTGCCGCCCTGCGGGGCCTGCCGCCAAGCGCTCGCGGAGTTCGGCGCGGACTTGCGGGTCGTGATGGAATCGGCGGACGGCGTGCGCGAGGTGAGCACGCTGGCCGAGCTGCTTCCGCTGCGTTTCGATCGCGCCGCGCTGTCGTGAGCGCTCGGGAACGGAGCTATAAGGCGCGCGGCTTCGTGCTGCGCGCGCGGAACCTCGGCGAGGCGGACCGGATCTACACGCTGTTCACGGCGGAGCGCGGAAAACTGGACGCCGTCGCGAAGGGCGTGCGCCGGGCGAAGAGCCACCTCGCGGGACGCCTCGAGTTTCTGGCCGAGGCCACGCTGACGCTGCATCGCGGGCGCAATCTCGACGTGATCGTCTCCGCCGAGATCGCCAGCACGCACTGGAGCGCGCTCGTCGAGCCCGCGGCGTTCGCGACGGCGCACGTCGCCGCCGAGATCCTCGATTCGTTCTGCGAGCACGATCTGGCGCTGCCGGAGGTCTACGACTTGCTCGGGGGGCTGGTCCGGGCGCTCGGAGCGAACGCGCAGCCGAGCGCGCTCTTGCCGCGCTTCGAGCTGCGCCTGCTCGAGGCGCTCGGCATCGGGCCCTCGGCCGAAGCCTGCGTGCGCTGCGGGCGGTCGCTCGAGGGCCTCGACGCGTGGGCCGATCTCGAAGCGGGCGGGCTCGCCTGTGCGAGCTGCCGGCCCGGGGGCGCGGAGCCGTACGCGCTCGGCCCGGCCGACGTCGCGAACTTCCGCGCGGTCGGCGCGCCGCGCGGGGGGACGGGAGCGCTGCGGGCGCGCTCGCTCGCGAGTCCTGCCGTCACGCGCGCCGTCGAAGCGTTCGTCGCGTATCATCTCGGCAAGCACCCCAAAGCCGGCAAGATGCTCGCGGAGTTGACGCAGGCCTCGCCTCCGGCGATTGGGTAAGAGTCCGCCATGGCGATTCTCGCGCTCGACGTCGGCGAGCGCCGCATCGGCGTCGCGATCAGCGATCCGGGCGGCACGTTTGCTCTTCCGTTGCGAACGCTCGAGCGTACGAATCTGCGCGCAGATCTCGCGGCGCTCGTCGCGCTTGCGACGGACTACGGAGCCGCGACGCTCGTCGTCGGCGACCCGCTCGCGCTCGACGGCACGCGCGGCCCGGCGGCCGCGAAGATGGACGCGTTCTGCAGCGCGCTCGGCCGCGTCTTCGGCGGAGAGATCGCGCGGGTCGACGAGCGCTTGACGACGGCGCAAGTGACCAAGACGCTGATCGCCGCGGACGTCTCGCGCGCGAAACGCAAGCGCGTCGTCGATCAGATGGCGGCGGCGCTGATTCTCGAGACGTATCTCGCGCGCAGAAAGCGCCTCGCCGAATCGTGAGCGCGGCGCGCCGCATCGCAACGCTGCTGCTGGCCGCGGCGGTCGCCGCCGCGCTCGCGGCCGCGGGCGCCTGGGCCTGGCTGCAAGGCGATCGCTCGCTCCCGCAGAGCGAAACGACGCTCGTCATTCCCAGCGGCGCGACGGGTTCCGAGGTCGCGAGGCTGCTCGGCGAGCAGCGCGTCATCCGGTCGCCCTTCGCGTTCAATCTGCTCGCGCGGCTGCGCCGCGAGCAGGGCGCATTGAAGGCCGGTCAATTCCGCTTCGCGCCCCACCAAACGGAAAGCGAGATCCTGAGCGAGATCGTCTCCGGCGGCTCGCAGGTCGCGGTATGGGTGACGATCCCCGAAGGCTACACCGCGCGCGAGATCGCGCACGAGCTGGCAGAGCGCTCGCTCGGTACGGAAGATAGCTACGCCGAGTACTTCATGAGCCATTCGCTGGACCTGCCGGGCTCGCGCACGCGGACGCTCGAGGGCGTGCTCTTTCCCGACACGTATCTGGTCCCGACCGGCGCGTCGCCCGCCGCGGTCGCGAAGATCCTCACCGACGAGTTCTTGCGTCGTCTTCCGGTGGACGCCGAGCGCAAGGCGAAGCGGCTCGGCTTGAACGTCGCGCAGGTCGTGACGCTAGCGTCGCTGATCGAACGGGAGGCCAAGGCCGACGACGAGCGGCGGCTGATGGCCGGCGTCTATTACAATCGGCTGCGCATCGGGATGCCGCTCGAAGTTGATGCGACGATCGAGTATACGTTCGCGCATCACAAGGACGTGATCACCGCGGCCGATCTGGCACGGGACTCGCCATATAACACGTATAAGCAAACGGGGCTCCCGCCTACTCCGATCGCGAATCCCGGTCGTCCGTCGCTGCTGGCGGCCTTCGACCCCGAGCCCTCGCAATATCTGTTCTACGTGTACAAGGGCGACGGGCACCACGCATTCTCGCGAACGCTCGCGGAACACAACGCGAACGTCGCCCGCTACCTGCACTAGATTCAAGGAGGCTGCCATCGACGCGCAAAATGGGGAGACGCCCGGAGGCGGCAAAGTCGAGCTCCGCGACGTCCTCATCGTCGAGACCGGCGACGGTGGGAAGCTCGAGTTCGAGGTCGTGGGCCTCGTGGAAGACGACGAGCACAACGGTTTCGCGGTGTGCTATTGCGAGAGCGTCGACGAGTTCGTGGTAACGGACGACGGCGGAAAGCTCCTCGAGGACGAAACGCTCGCGCAAGAGATCCTCGATGACTTCTTCGTGCTCGCCGAGGAATCACAGGACGGCGACGATCACTCCGGTCACGACCACTCGGATCACGACCACCCGCATCCGCACTGAGGGTTCGCCGCGGCGCGTCCTGTTTTTGACGGCCGCCGTCGGCGGAGGGCATATCGCCGCGGCGCAAGCGGTCGCGGCCGAACTCGCGAACCTCGACCCGCCCGTCGAGAGCGAGATCGTCGATTCGTACCGGTACGCGGCCTCCGTGTTCTCGAAGGTCGTCGCGGACGGCTACATCGGGATGGTCAAGACCGTTCCGCAGCTCTATCGCGTGATCTACGATCGGGCCGAGCGCGCCAAGGAGGCCGGGCCCTTTCGCAAGTGGCTCAGCGCGTTCACCGCGGCGAACCTGCGCGAACTGATCGGGCGCATGCAACCGGATGCGGTCGTCTGCACGCACGCCTTCCCGTGCGGCGTGATGTCCGCGTACAAGCAGCTCTATGCGCCCGAGTTGCCCGTCGCGGGCGTCGTGACCGATTTCGTCGTGCACCCGTTTTGGATCTACCGCAACATCGACGCCTACGCGGTAGCGACGCCGGAGATGCGAGCGACGCTGCTCGCGCGCGGCGTTCCGGAGCAGCGCATCCTCGTTTCCGGGATCCCGGTCGATCCGCGCTTCGGCGAACCTGCGGCGTCCCGCGCCGAGCTGCGCGCGCGGCTCGATCTGCCGGGGGATCGCAAGGTCGTGCTGATGATGGGCGGAGGGCTCGGCATCGGGCCGCTCGACGTGATGATGCGCGCGCTCGCGGAACTGGAGGAGCCGATCGCGGGCGCGATCGTCATCGGCAAGAACCGGCGCATCGAGCGGCGCGTCCTGGAGGCCGCGGAACGGATCGAGTACCCGCTGCGCGTGCGCAGCTTCGTCGACAACGTGTATGACTACATGCACGCGAGCGACGTGCTGCTCTCGAAGCCGGGCGGATTGACGTCCTCGGAGGCGCTGGCGGCCCGGCTCCCGATGGTCCTCGTGAAGCCGTTACCCGGTCAAGAAGAACGCAACACGCGCTATCTGGTGTCGCGCAAGGCCGCGGTGCGCGCGTTCGGACCGCACGGCATCGCGCGCGCCGTCCACGAGATCCTGGGCTCCGGCGCGGCCGCGCAGCGCATCCGCGCGAGCATCGAGGTCCTGCGCCGCCCGGAGGCGGCGCGCGACGTCGCGCGCCGCCTCGCGACGCTCGTGGCGCGCTGACGCTACGCGCGACGTCGCGCGCGCATCGCCGCGTAGAGCTGCTCGTACTGCGCGTTCTTCGGGGCGTACACGTCGAAGAGGATCGTGCGCTCTTGGAACGTTGCCCCGTGCGTCGTCTCCGGGTCGATCGAGTAGATGTCGCCGCGCTGCATCGTTTGCGACGATCCGTTCCCGTAATGCAGCGTCACGGCGCCTTGCAGGACGAACCCCGCCTGCGTGAACGCGTGGCGTTCGGCCGGGATCTCTCCGCAGGCCGGCGGGTCGAAGACCCAATACACCAGGGTCACGCCCGGCGCGGGCACGACCGCCCAATCGATCCCCGGCGCGAAGTTCACGAGCTCATCGAGCGGCACGACGCGAGCGACGCCGGCGCCGCTCGAGGCGGCGGGACGCGCCGCGAGCGCCGCGCGCAGGATCCGCTCCTTGAGCTTGGCCGAGGCGCCGGCCGTGAGCACGGCGGCCTCGTCGTGCGTCTGCGCCAGGACCCCGACGGCGCCTGCGAGGCTTCGATACTCGGCGCGGCACGGCGGGCACGCCGCGAGATGCGCCAATGCGGGCTCCACCGCCGCGGCCGGGAGCGCGCCGACCGCAAGCGCCGCCAGCACGTCGGGCGAGTGCTCGTCGGAACGGCTCACGCCGGCGCGCCTTCGACGAGTCCGGCGCGCAGTCTTTGGAGGCCGGTGCGGATCCGCGTCTTCACCGTTCCCAGCGGCGCGGCGGTCCGTTGCGCGATCTCCTGGTGCGTGAGGCCTTCGAAAAACGCGAGCTCGATCGCGCTGCGCTGTTCCTGCGGAAGCGCATCGATCAGCGCGCGCGCCCGGTGCGCGTCGACCCGGGCGAGCAGACCGTCGTCGAGCTCGCCGTCGCATGGGATCTGGGCCGGCAGCTCGCCGCGTTCACGCTCCGTTCCGCGCAAGACGTCGATCGCCCGGTTGCGAGCAACGCGGGCGATCCAGCCGGCGAAGTTGCCGCCGTGGAACGCGCGCGGCGCCGTCCAGATCTTCAGGAAGACCGCTTGCGTCACGTCTTCGGCGGCGGCGTGCGTGCCGAGCGTCCGAAAGGCGATCGCGTAGACCAGGCGATGGAAGCCGTCGTAGAGCGCCTCGAACGCCGCGACGTCGCCCGCCTCGATCCGCTCGATCAGACGGCCCGGTTCATCCACGTTCGGCATCCGAATCCCAAGACGGGGGCTGCGCGCAGCGCTCGTTAGTCCTCAATCCGGTCCTCCGGAAGAGCCGTCGATCTTTGGCGGTCTGCGATCCGCGCACGCCACGGTGCGGCCCCGACCGCCGGTTTTCTGCAAGCTTACCGTGCGCGGGGGCGTTGGACCAGGCGCGCCCTATGGGACTTTCGGTCGTCCGTGGACGTACCGCCGCGTCCGGGATCCACGCGAGGGAGTCGGGGCTGCGCGGAAGGCGAGAACCGCGCCCAGGCAGGAAAAGCGCGGCGGCAAATCCCATGAAAGAGCGGTCGTAACGACACGGAGAGATGGCCGAGCGGCTGAAGGCGGCGGTTTGCTAAACCGTTATACGCTGTCAAAGTGTATCGAGGGTTCGAATCCCTCTCTCTCCGCCATCCTCTACGAGAGTCCGGCGCTCTCCGGGGTTTGCCGCTCCTCGATAGAGCATGAGCACCGCGGGCCCAGCCGCAGTTTCCACGATGCCTTCCTCGGCGAAGCCGGCCTGGGCAAAGGCGCGCCGGGCGCGGTGGTTGTCGATGGCCGGGTCGATTGCGACGGCCCCTGCCCCCTCGGCGAGCACCATGGCGGCGAGCTGACGCAGAAAACGCCTGCCGTGGCCATGCCCGAGCATCGCCGGTTCGCCGATGAACGCGTCGATGGCCGCGGCTCCGCCGGGGAGATGCGCCAGATGCGGCTGCGGCCATGCATGCGCCGGATAGACCTGTGCGTAGGCGAAGGGATGCCCCTGGTGCTCGACGATCCACTGCCGCATCAGCGGCTCCGCGAGATCTTGCGCGATCAGAGCTTGTTCCGTTTCCGGATCGCCCCACCAGCGCGCGACCTCCGCGGCCCGCAGCCAGCGTGAAATAAGCGGCAGATCGGCCGCAACGAGCGGTCGGAACACGTAAGCCGAGCGCGGTTCGCTATCCATCGTGGCCGCGGTGAGCGCCTTGGACGTCGCGCCGATCGGCAACCGCTGGGCGCAAGCTCGCCCGGCAGGGAACGCGAGCGTCGCGCGGTAGTATGCGAGGTCGCCGCGTCATGCGGCGTTCGCTTGCGGTCGTAGCTCAATTGGATAGAGCAACAGGCTACGAACTTGTAGGTTGGGGGTTCGAGTCCCTCCGACCGCATGAGCGTCAAAACCCCGTGGAACATGGCTTCGCGGGGTTTTTTCATGCAGCGTTTCCGGGTGCGGCGCGCGCGCGTTTCGCTGCCTTCGACGCTCGTAGCCGGAGCGCAGGGATCCGGGCAAGGCAGCCTGCCGCGCTTGACAGCCAAACCTGCATTATGGTACTCGAATACCACTATCTAGCCGCGATGGCGGGCTGTGGCCCAGGCCGCTCCTCGCGTGCGGGTGGCCTCCGCTCGAGGATCCAGCGTGACCGATTCGGCCGTATCCGCCAGACGCAGGTTGACGTTCACTGTGAACGGCAGCGTGTGCGACGAACTCGTCGCCGATCATGTCGTGTTGCTCGACTACTTGCGCGACGCGCTGGGTCTCACCGGAACCAAGCAAGGCTGCGACGGCGGCGAATGCGGCGCGTGCACGATCCTCATCGAGGGCCGGCCGCGGCTCTCGTGCCTGACGCGCGCGACGGAATGCGAGGGCAAGCGCGTCGAGACGATCGAGTCGCTCGCGACGAACGGCCGCCTGCATCGCTTGCAGGACGCGTTCCACCGGTTGCTCGGCGCACAGTGCGGATATTGCACGCCGGGCATGATCATGGCGGCCGAAGCGCTGCTGCGGCGCAAGCCGCACCCGACCGAAGCCGAGATTCGCTCCGCACTCTCGGGGAATCTCTGCCGTTGCACGGGATACGTCAAGATCGTCGACGCCGTCCTCGCCGCGGCTCGAACGCAATGACGCCGGAGGTGACGCGCGCACACACCGTCGCGGGGCAGCGCACGCCGCTCGTCGACGGCATCGCGAAGGTGACGGGGAGCGCGCGGTACGCCGCCGATCTTTCACGGCGCGGGGCGCTCGCCGGGAAGATCTATCGCAGTCCCTATAGCCACGCGCGCATCGTCGCGCTCGACGTTTCGCAAGCGCGCGCCCTGCCGGGCGTGCGCGCCGTGGTCACCGGCGAGGATTGCCCGCACACCTACGGCGTTTTGCCGATCGCGATGAACGAATACCCGCTCGCCCGCGAACGCGTGCGCTACCGCGGCGAGCCGGTCGCCGCGGTAGCCGCCGTCGACGAGGCGACCGCCGCTCGCGCGCTCGCGCTGATCCGGTTCACCGTCGAGGAGCTGCCCGCGTACTTCTCGGCCGCGCAAGCGCGCGCCCCGGACGCGCAGCTCTTGCACGAGAACAAACCGGGAAATCTCGAACGCGAGGTGCATCACACGTTCGGCGACGTCGCGGCGGGGTTCGCGCAAGCCGAGCTCGTTCGCGAGCGAACGTATCGCTGCGCCGAAGTGAATCAAGCGCACATGGAGCCGGGCGCTTCGCTTGCCGAGTACGAGGCCGAGCGTGATTACTTGACGATTCAAACGTCGACGCAAGTGCCGTACTACGTTCACTTGATGATCGCGCGCACGCTCGGCATGGAAGAACGTCGAATCCGCGTGATCAAGCCGTTCATCGGCGGCGGCTTCGGCGCACGCACGGAAGCGCTGAACTTCGAGCTGATCTGCGCTCTGCTCGCGCGTGCCGCGGGCGGGACCGTCGCGTTGCGCTTGAGCCGCGAGGAGACGTTCCTGACGCACCGCGGGCGCCCGGAGACCGACGTGAGGCTGCGGCTCGGTTTGCGGCGCGACGGGCGGCTGACGGCCTGCGAGTGCGAGGTGGTGCAACGCGGAGGAGCCTACGCGGGGTACGGGCTCGTCACGATCCTGTACGCGGGCGCGCTGTTGCACGCGCTCTACGATCTTCCGAACGTCAAGTTCGACGGGTATCGCGTCTACGCGAACCTGCCGCCGTGCGGTGCGATGCGCGGACACGGCACGGTGGACGTGCGCCACGCGTTCGAAGCACTGCTCGACGAGATGGCGGCCGAGCTCGGCCTGGATCCGTTCGCGGTGCGCCGCGTGAACCTGCTGAGCGCGCCGGCCGAGACGCCGAACGGGCTGCGCGTCGAGAGCTACGGGCTTGCGGAATGTTTGGATCTCGTCGAGAAGGCCAGCGGCTGGCGCGAACGCCGCGGAAAGCTCGCCCCGGGGCGCGGTCTCGGGATGGCGTGTTCGCATTACGTGAGCGGGGCCGCGAAGCCCGTCCACTGGACCGGCGAGCCGCATGCGACCGTCAACTTGCGGCTTGATTTCGACGGGGCCGTCACGCTGCTCACCGGTGCCGCCGAGATCGGGCAAGGCTCGAGCACGGTGATGGCGCAACTCGCAGCCGACGTCCTCGGCGTGGGGCTCGATCGCGTACGCGTCGTCGCGGCCGACAGTCTGCTCACGCCCAAGGATAACGGCTCGTATTCTTCGCGAGTGACGGTCATGGTCGGCAACGCGACGCTCGAGGCCGCGCGCGCGCTGCGCGCCAAACTCGTCGCCGCGGCGGCGTGCAAGCTCGACGCCGCGGAGTCGGAGGTGGCGTGCGAGAACGAGTCGTTCCGGCGCAAGGATGGTTCGGGCCCCGTGCTGTCCTTCGACGAAGCGGTCGGCGCGGCGCTCGCCGCCGGCGGTCCGATCACCGCGCAGGGAACGTTCACGTGTCCGCCGGCATTTCAAGGCGGAAAACATCGCGGCGGCGCGGTTGGTTCGACGATGAGCTTCAGCTACGCGGCGCAAGTTGTCGAGGTCGCCGTCGACGTCGAAACCGGAGTGATCTCGGTCGAAAAGGTTTGGGTCGCTCACGATTGCGGGTTCGCGATCAATCCGCTCGCGGTCGAGGCGCAAGTCCAGGGATCGGTCTGGATGGGCATGGGGCAAGCGCTCTTCGAAGAGACGCGTTACGAGCGCGGGCTCGCGCTCCATGCAAGCATGCTGGGTTACCGCGTGCCGACGATCGTCGAATCTCCGCCGATCGAGGTCCACATCGTGGAGAGCATGGATCCGAGCGGTCCGTTCGGTGCGAAGGAGGCGGGAGAAGGATCGCTCGCATCGTTCTTGCCGGCGCTGGCGAACGCGGTTGCGGACGCGATCGGCGTGCGCGTCGATGAATTGCCGATCGGACCGGATCGCTTGCTGCACGCGATCGCCAAGCGCCGGCCGGTCGAACGTGAGGTCGCGGTGTGAGCGCGGGGCTGCTGCCGATCTTCAACGTCAGCGTCGCGTCCTCGATCGGCGATGCGCTCGCCGCGCGTCGCGCGGACCCGGCGAGCCGCTTTGTCGCCGGCGGCACGGACCTGATGCCGAATCTGCGTCGTGGACTCGGCGCACCGGCCACGCTGATCGATCTGCGCGGCATTCCGGAATTGCGCCGGATCGCGCGTTCGGCGGCGGGGCTCGCGATCGGCGCGGCCGTGACGCTGGCCGAACTGATCGAGGACGAAACGATCGCAGCCTCCCACCCGGCGCTGATCGAGGCGGCTTCGGCCGTGGCGGGACCTGCGCTCCGCGAGGCCGGCACGCTCGGCGGCAACCTCGCGCTCGACACGCGCTGCGTGTACTACAACCAGAGCGCCTGGTTTCGCGACGCGAACGATCATTGCCGCAAATACGCGGGCGAGCGCTGTCACGTCGCGCCGGGCGGGACGCGCTGCTATGCGGCCTACAGCGGCGACCTCGCAGCGCCGCTGCTCGCGTACGGCGCCGAGGTCGAGATCGCAGGCACGACCGGAACGCGCCGCGTGCCGCTCGCCGAAGTGTTCGAAGACGACGGCGCCGCGCATCTGCGCGTCCGCACGGATGAGCTGATCGTCGCGGTGCACCTGCCGCCGGACCCTTGGCCGGCTGCGTACGCGAAAGCGCGGCAACGAGGATCGATCGATTTTCCGCTCGCGGGCGTCGCGGTCGCGCTGCTCGCGCGCGGCGGCATCGTGCACGCGTTGCGCGTAGCGCTGACGGGCGTCGCAACCCGGCCGTTCCTGCTCGAGCGGACGGACTCGTTCGCCGGGTCGCCGCTCGACGCCGGCGCGCTCGAATGCCTTGGAAAAATCGTGCAGAGAGCCGCCGCGCCGATGCGCACGACCTGGACCTCGCCGCAGTATCGCCGCCGGGTCGCGGGCGCGCTTGCGATGCGGCTTGCCGGCGATCTCGCCGGTCACGAACCGCGCGGCTACTCCTCGATCGTGCCGCCCAGGTAGATCGCCTGCACGCGCGGGTCGCGCGCGAGCGCTGCCGCGGTCCCTTCCAACGCGATCGCCCCGTTCTCCAGAACGTACGCGCGGTCCGCATGCTGCAGCGTCACATAGGCGTTCTGTTCGACCAACAGCACCGCGGTGCCGGTCCCACGCAGGTTCGCCACGATCTCGAAGATCTGATCGACGATCAGCGGCGCGAGCCCCGTGGACGGTTCGTCGAGCATCAGCAGTTGCGGCTTCGCGAGCAACGCGCGCCCGATCGCGAGCATCTGTTGCTCGCCGCCCGAGAGCGAAAAGGCGGTTTGCGCCCTGCGCGCTTCGAGCGCCGGGAAGCGTTCGTAGACCGCTTGCACGTCGCGGCCGAGGGTGGAACGCTCGCGCGCGTAGGCACCGAGCCGCAGGTTGTCGTCGACGCTGAGCTCGCTGAAGAGCCCTCGGCCCTCGGGGACGTGCAGGCACCCCAAGCGGACGATGCGCTCGGCGGAAAGGTGCGCGATCTCGTGCCCGGCAAAGCGGATCGTGCCGGAGATCAGCTTCGTTTCGATGTGCGAGATCGTGCGCAACAGGGTGGACTTGCCGGCGCCGTTGGGCCCGAGAACGGCGACCAGCTCGCCTGCCTCGACGCGCAGCGAGACGCCGCGCAACACTTCGAGGCCGCCGTAGCCGGCGTGCAGATCGCGAATCTCGAGCAGCATCAAGCGCGCGTTCCGAGATAGGCGCTGACGACCTTGGGATCGTTGCGAACGGTGTGCGCGTCCCCGTCGGCGATGATCCTCCCGAAGCGCAACACCAGAATGCGTTCGGAGATCGACATGACGAGCTTCATGTCATGCTCGATCAGCAGCAACGTCACGCCTTCGTCGCGCAAGCGGAGAAGATCGTCGTGGAGTTGCCGGCGCTCGCGCGCGTTGAGTCCGGCCGCCGGTTCGTCGACGAGCAGCAGCCACGGATCGGCTGCGAGCGCCCGCGCGAGCTCAACGCGCCGCCGATCGCCGAACGCGAGATCCTTTGCAAGCGTGTCGGAGATCGCTTCAAGGCCCAGTCGCGCGAGCGTCGCGCGCGCCCGCTCGCGCGCCTCGCGCTCGCGGCGGCGCCCTACGCCGAGCGCGTCGCCCAGCAGCGACGCGCGCTCGGTGCGAAAAGCGCCGGCGATCACGTTCTCGAGGACGGTCATGTCGCTGAAGAGGCGCGCGTTCTGAAACGTCCTTCCGACGCCGAGTTCCGCGATTTGGTGCGGCGCCATGCCGGTCACGTCCTGGCCCGCGATCGTGATGCGGCCCGCCGTCAACCGGCCGATCCCGCTGATCGCGTTGAAGAGCGTCGTCTTGCCCGCGCCGTTGGGACCGATGAGCGAGGTGAGCGTCGCGCGGCGCAACTCGAAAGAGACGCCGTCGACCGCGAGCAAGCCGCCGAAACGTTTGCTCACGCCCTTGACGGCGAGCGGCGCGGCATCGCCCGGCGGAGCGATGCTCGCGCGGCGCAGCGGCACGACGACGCCGTTCGCGCCGGCCGCAGTCGCGGCGGGCCCGCGGCTGCGCGGTCGAATGAAACCGATGATGCCGCTGGGCGCCGCGACGACGATCGCGATCACGAGCGCACCGTAGGCGACCTCGCGCCAGTTTTCATACGCGTGTCCGCTGATGTCGAGGAAGCCGATGATCGCCGCGCCCAGGATGGCGCCTGAGATGCGGCCCATGCCGCCGAGAACGACCATCAGCAAGAAATCGATCGAGAGCGGGACGCCGACCGCTTCGGGGACGATCAAGCCGAGAAACGCCGCATACAGCGCACCGCCCGCGCCGGCGAGCGCACCGGCGTACGCGAACGCGACGATCTTGTAGCGGCGCGTCGGCACGCCCGCGACTTCCGCGGCGAGCTCATCGTTGCGAATCGCTTCGAACGCGCGGCCCGTGCGGCCGAGTAACAGGTTGCGCGATAGGAGCGCGAACGCGAACGTGATGAGCCACGTGCACGTATATGCGGTTATCCCTTGCAGCGCGAACGGCCCAAGGCGCGCGAGCGGGATGCCGGTGATCCCCGCCGCACCGCCCAGCGGGCGGGATTCATGAAAGATTCCGACCATGACCAGGCCGAACGCGAGCGTCGCCATCGCGAGGTAATGGCCGCGAAAACGCAGCGCGATGAAACCCAAGCCGAGCCCGACGCACGCGGCCGTCAGGATTCCCACCAGTGCCGCGGGCCAAAACGGCCAGTCGTGGACCGTCGTGAAATACGCGACGCTATACGCGCCGATTCCGAAGAAGCCCGCTTGCCCGATCGAGATCTGGTTCACGTTGCCGAGCAGGATCGAGAGGCCGATCGCCGGGATCGCGTAGATCGCAGCGTACGTGCCGGCCTGCGCGAACGTCGGATTGTTTGCAGCGAAGAATCCGAAAACGCAAACGAGCCCCGCGAGCAGCGGGAGCGCGCGCGTGTCGGCGCGGAGTCGCGCGATCAATCGCGCACGGCGCCGGCCGCGCCGAAGAGCCCTTGCGGCCGGACCAACAGACCGGCGAGCAGCAGCGAATAGACGATCGGATCGGCGACGCCCGAGGAGAATCGGCCCTGCAGCAGCATCTCGATGACGCCGACCAAGAGGCCCCCCGCGACGCAGCCCAGAGCCGATTCCAGCCCGCCCACGACCGCGCCCACGAATCCCTTGATCGCGATCGTCACGCCGCCGGCGCCGCCGACGAGCGTGATCGGTCCGAGGATCGTTCCGCCGAACGCTGCGAGCGCAATCGCGATCCCGACCGAGAACGCGCGCGCGTGCGCGACGTTGATGCCCAAGAGGCGTGCCCCGTTCGGATTGTTCGCCGCCGCGCGAATCGCTTTGCCGTAATACGAACGGTCGAAGAAGAGCCACAACGCGGCCAGGGCCGCCGCGAGCAGCAGGAGCACCCAGATCGATTGGATCGGGACCGCGGCGCCGCCGATGTGCAGCGCATCGGAGGCGTCGCCGCTGAACGCCGCAAGCGGTTGCGGCAAGCTGCCCCAGCCCGGCACGAGCGCATGACCGTAGAGCAAAATGAAAACGGTCCCGATCGTCGCAATCGTCAGCGCGATCTCGCCCGAGCGCGCCGCCGGGCGCAGGATGACGCGCTCGTAGATCAAGCCGAGCACGAACCCGCAGCACGTTGCACCCACGAGCGCGATCCACGTGTTCACGTGGAGCCACTGCACGAGCGAGAGCGCGAGGAGTCCCCCGACGACGACGAACTCGCCTTGCGCGAAGTTCACGATCCGCGTAGCGCGCAGGATGATGTGAATTCCGAGCGCGACGAGTGCGTAGCCGCTCCCGACGGTCAAACCGGCCACAAGGAGTTGCAACATGGTTCGCATACAATCGGGTCGGAAGAAATTTTCTCCTTTCTCTCGCTCTCAAGGAGTCTATATGCGGCTGGTACGGCAATCGACGGCCGGCGCGGCGCTCCTAGCGCTGGCGCTCTTCACTCTGGGCGCCGCTCCGAAGGCGCCCGCGGGCCCACCGATCGTGATCGGTGCGATCCTCTCGATCACCGGCAACTACGCGCCGCTCGGCGAGCCGGAGCGCAACGCGCTGCTGATCGCCGAGAAGGACATCAACGAGCACGGAGGCATCGCGGGGCGGCCCGTGCAGTTCAAGATCCTCGATGACGAAGGTAAAGCCGACACGGCGCAGCAGCTGGCGACGCAACTCGCGGGCGAGAAGGTGGCGCTGTTCATCGCTTCCTCGCTCTCACCCACCTCGACGGCCGTGGCGCGCGTGGCGAACGACAGCAAGATCGCCCAAATCTACATGACGCCGACGCAGGTGATCTGGAATACGCCGCACGGCGTGCTCAAGTACACGTTCGAAGTGACGCCGCGCAACGAACTCGAGGCGCAGAAGCTGCTGAGCTTCATCCGGACGAAGCTGAAGGGCACGAAGGTCGCGCTGCTGCACGACGAGGCGCAGTACGGCACGGTCGGCGCCTCGGTCGTGGAGAGCGAAGCAAAGGCCCAGAACGTCGAGATCGTCGTCGACGACTCGTTCGCGATCAATGCGACCGATTTGACGCCGCAACTGCAGAAAGCCAAGGACGCAGGCGCCGATACGATCCTGATCTGGACGGCGTCGCCGGCTGCGGCGCTGCTGGTTCGCCAAGCGCGCCAGCTCGGCCTCAAGGTGAACATCGTCGGTTCGACGGGGATCGTGTCCGATAATTTCCTGAAGGTTTCGGGCCGCGATGGGTACGGCGTGTACGCCGATCAGAGCCTCGATCTGACCCACCCGACCCCCGAGCAAGCCGCGTTCATCACGGCCTATCGCGCAGCGTATCACGCTCGCGCCAACAACTTCGCCTCGTTCGCGTGGGATGCGGCGCACGTCGCTGCGTGGGCGCTCGCGCGGACCAAGGGTGATCCCAGCGGTGACGCCGTCGCCAGCGCCCTTGAGACCATGAAGCCGCTGCGCGGTTCGACCGGCGTGCATGCGTTCACCGCAACCGATCACAACGGCATGGAAGCGCGCGACATTCGGATCGTCATCGAACACGGCGCGTGGGAGACGCTCGCCGCGCAATAACCGAATCGGCGGCCCCCTCTCGCATTAGGAAACACAATCTAAACGGTTAGGCGCACCTTAGAATGGTATGGTCGGCGCCGAAATTTGTATTGTCGTACGGGAATACGAGTATTCTCGTGAAACACTCTTGCGCGGCCTGCGACTTTTGCAGTAAGGTTCTATCAGGCCCGTAGGGTTGCGACATTCGTCGCCTCAGTCTCGAATCGTACGTGGTGCGCTCGAACTCGCCCGAGTTCGGGCTCATCTTTCTGTTGCGCACACCAGCCGTTTCCGCCCTCACCGTCAGCCGGAACATGCAGGGAATATGACGACTCGCCGATCTCCCGCGACAGCCGATCCGCTCTCCATCCCCGGCCGGAGGCGTTCATGAAGCCCGCGCTCGCCCCGGGCGTGACGATCTCGCGGCAGGTTCGCGTCGGCGTGACGCGGACGATCGACTTCATGGGCGACGAGGCGCGTGTCTATTCGACGCCCTCGCTCGTGCACGACATCGAAACGGCGTGCTGCGAAGGACTGCTCGACTACCTCGATGAGGGCGAACATTCCGTCGGCACGCGCATCGAACTCGACCACACGGCGCCGACGCTGCTGGACATGACGGTCGCGATCGCGGCGACGATCTCGGAGGTGAAGGGGCGTCTGGTCACCTTCGAGGTCACGGCGCGCGACCGGGTCGACCAGATCGCACGCGGCAAGCACGTGCGCTTCGTCGTCGACGTGAGCAAGACGGTCGAACGCCTCAAGGCGAAGGCGGCCGTTGCGGCGGCGGCCGGGGCGAGCCTGCCGTGACGGCCGCGACCTCGAGCCGCACGCGCGTGCCGACGTATTGTTACCAGTGCGTCGCGGGGCCCGATCTGCTCACCGTTCGCGTCGAGGACGGCGTCGCGCTCTCGGTCGAGCCGAACTTCGAGGCGGCGGCGATCCATCCGGGCGCCGGGAAGGTCTGCGTGAAGGCGTACGGCCTCGTGCAGAAGGCCTACAACCCGAATCGGATCCTGCAGCCGATGAAGCGCACGAATCCCAAGAAAGGGCGCAACGAAGATCCGGGTTTCGTGCCGATCTCCTGGGATGAAGCGCTCGATATGGTCGCGGACAGGTTGAAAGCGATCCGTGCGAGCGGGCTGCTGGACGCCTCCGGGTATCCGCGGGTCGCGGCCAGTTTCGGCGGCGGCGGGACCCCGCAAAACTACATGGGGACGTTTCCCGCGTTCCTGTCCGCCTGGGGGCCGATCGATATGGGCCTGGGCAGCGGGCAGGGCGTCAAGTGCTTTCACGCCGAGCACCTCTACGGCGAGTATTGGCATCGCGCGTTCACGGTCTCGCCCGATACGCCGCGCTGCCGGTACTTGATCTCGATCGGCAGTAACACCGATGCTTCGGGCGGCGTCTCCGCCGTCAAGCGCCATGCGGATGCGCGCGGCCGCGGCATGAAGCGAGTGCAGGTCGAGCCGCACCTCTCCGTCACCGGCGCGTGCTCAGCGGAGTGGATTCCGATCCGGCCCAAGACGGACGCCGCGTTTCTCTACGCGCTGCTGCACGTGATGTTGCACGAGCATCCGCGCGCCGCGCTCGATCTGGAATTCCTCAAGACGCGCACGGCGTCGCCGTATCTCGTCGGGCCGAACGGGTATTACTTGCGAGATAGGGTCACCCGCAAGCCGCTGCTGTGGGACCTCGAGCGTGCCGCGGCGGTCCCGCACGATGCGCCGGACGCCGTTGCGGCGCTCGAAGGCGGCTACGACGCCGACGCGATCGAGATCGGCCCCGACAGCGAGGTCCTCGCGGAAGGCACGCTCCACGGCGAGACCGGCTTCAGCAAACTCGTCGCGCACATGCAGCCGTATTCGCCGGAATGGGCCGAGCCGATTTGCGACGTCGGCGCCGCCGTGATTCGCCGGCTCGCAGCCGAGTTTTTGGCCGAGGCGTGCATCGGGCAAACGATCGAGATCGACGGCGTCACGCTGCCGTTCCGGCCCGTCGCGATCACGCTCGGCAAGACGGTGAACAACGGCTGGGGCGCGTACGAGTGTTGTTGGGCGCGCACGGTCGCCGTCACGCTCGTCGGCGCGCTCGAGGTCCCCGGCGGAACGCTCGGCACGACGGTCCGCTTGAATCGCCCGATGTCCGACCGCATCGGGAGCGTCGTTCCGGGGCCGGACGGCTTCATGCTTCAGCCGCTCAATCCGACCGGGAAAGACACGTGGACGCCGCGTTCGACCATCCGTAACGCCTACAAGACGCTGATCCCGCTCGCGGCGAACGGACCGTGGAGTCAAGCCTTGGGCCCGACGCAACTGGCTTGGATGTTCCTCGACGATACGCCCAAGGGGATCCCGGAAGTCACGCCGCCCGACGTGTGGTTCGTGTACCGGACGAACCCGGCGATCTCGTTTTGGGATTCCGACGGGCTCGTGCGCAAGATGGCGCGCTTCCCGTTCATCGTCGCGTTCGCGTACACGCTCGACGAGACCAACCACCTGGCCGACGTGCTGCTGCCCGAAGCCGTCGACATCGAAAGCTGGCAGCTGATTCGCGTCGGCGGAACGAAATACGTCGAGCAGTTCTGGGAGAACGAGGGCGTCGCGCTGCGTCAAGCCGCGATCGCGCCGCCCGGAGAGGTCCGCGATTTCACGGACATCGCGACGGACCTCGCGCGGCGCACGGGCTTGCTCGAAGGCTACAACGCGGCGATCAATCGCGGCGCCGCCGGCGTTGCGCTCAAAGGCGAGAACTACGATTTCACGCTCGACCCGGCGCAGCCGCACGGCGTCGAGGAGATCTGGGATGCCGTCTGCCGCGCAGCAAGCGCCGATATGACCGGCGGCGCAGCGACGGACGGGCTCGAGTGGTACAAGGAGCACGGTTTCCGCACGAAGCCCTTCTCGAAACTGGATTGGTATCTGACGCCCGCGCTCGCGAGCCGGAACCTGCGCTTCGAGTTGCCGTATCAAGAGCGCTTGATGCGCGTCGGGCGCGAACTGGGCCGCCGCCTGCACGAGAACGACATGACGTGGTGGGACGCGCAGCTCGCCGAATATCAGGCGCTGCCGGCGTGGAAAGATTTCCCGCAGATCTGGGAGCGCGCGCTCGTCGCGGCGGGCGGGAAGCCCCAGGACTATCCGTTCTGGCTGATCACCGCCAAGAGCATGCAATACGTCTGCGGCGGGAACGCGGACATCCAGCTGATGCGCGAGGTCTCGCAGAACGTCGCCGGGCACGGCGGCGTCATCATCAATCCGAAGACCGCGGCGAGCTTGGGCATCGAAGAGGGGGATCTCGTCGAAGTGCGCACGCCGGCGCGCGCGACGCGCGGCCGGGCCGAGCTGCGCCAAGGCATCCGGCCCGACACGCTGCTGATCGTCGGCCAATTCGAACACTGGGCGCAGCCGCTCGCGAAGACGTTCGGGATGCCGAGCGTCAACGGATTGGTCCCGATGTCGCTCCCGCTGACCGATGCGACCGGTTCCGGAGCCGATCTCGTGCGCGTCTCGCTCGCGCGCGTCGGGAGGCAGGCATGACGCGCTGGGCGATGGTCGTCGATCTCGGCCGCTGCGTCGGCTGTCAAACCTGCACGGCCGCGTGCAAGCACGCGAACGCGACGCCGCCGGGCGTCCAGTGGCGCCGCGTCTTGGACATGGAGTCGGGCGAGTACCCGAACGTGCGGCGCGCGTTCGTGCCGGTCGGGTGCATGCATTGCGACGATCCGCCCTGCATGAGCGTGTGTCCCTCGACGGCCACGCGCAAGCGCGACGACGGCATCGTCACGATCGACTACGATCTGTGCCTGGGGTGCGGCTATTGCATCGTGGCCTGCCCGTACCAAGCGCGCTTCAAGACGGACCACGCGACCTTCGCCTACGGCTCCGCTCCGAACGCGACCGAGACGGCCCGCTTCGATGCGCGCCGGCTCGGCGTCGCGACGAAATGCACGTTCTGCGTCGAACGGATCGACCGCGGCCTCGCGGAGGGCCGCGTGCCCGGGCTCGATCCCGAGGCGACGCCGGCCTGCGTGAACGATTGCATCGCGGCCGCGCTGCACTTCGGGGACCTCGACGATCCGCAGAGCAACGTCGCGCGGCTGCTGGCGGAGAATCCGCATTTCACGATGCACGCCGAACTCGGTCTCGGCGCCGCGATCTATTACCTGTTCGACACTCCCGCCGTCGCGCGCGATACGGCGCCCGCGCCGCGCGAGGAAAGCGGCTCGGAGAACGTGCGTGCAGCCGTCCTCGGAGGCGTCTCGTGACGATCGAACGCGTCGCGCCGTGGGGCCAGACCGCCTGGGACGCGCGCGCGGCCGGCAACTTCATCGGCGGCGGGACCGGCACTGGGCTCGCGCTCTGCGTGGCCGCGGCGAGCCTCGCGGGTTTCGGCGTTTCGCGTGCGGCGTGCCTGGCGGCGGCGCTTTTCGTCGCGCTGGGCCTGGCGTGCGTTGCGCTCGAGATCGGGCGGCCGCTGCGCTTCCTGGGCGTCTTTTTGCATCCGCAAACCTCGTGGATGTCGCGCGAGGCGCTCGTCGCACCGCTGCTGCTCGCCGCGCTCGCGGCCGCGGCGTGGTTCGGGCGCGCCGAGTTTGCGGCGCTCGCGGGTCTCTTGGCGGCGGCGATGCTCTACTGTCAAGCTCGCATGCTCGAGGCGGCGAAGGGGATCCCGGCCTGGCGTGAACCGCAGATCGTTCCGTTGATCGCGGCGAGCGGCCTGGCCGAAGGCGCGGGCGCCTTTGCACTCTTCGCCGGCCGTTCGCACGTCGCGCCGCCGCTCGTCGCGGCGCTGCTGATCGTCCTGGTGACGGCGCGGGTGCTCGCGTGGAACGCGTATCGCGCGCGGTTCGCGCGCGGCCCGGCGCCGCTTGGGACGCGCAAGGCGCTCGAGCGGATCGATCGGCCGATGCTCGTCCTCGGGACGCTGCTGCCGATCGCGCTCTCGGCGGCGGCGCTGATTGCAGCGCTACTCCTCGCGGCGCCCCTCGCCGGCGCCGTGCTCGCCGCCGCGGCGGGCGCTTGTGCGCTCGCCGGCGGATGGCTGTGCAAGTTCACGATCGTCACGCGGGCCGGCTTCACGCAGGCGTTCGCACTGCCGAACTTCCCCGTGCGCGGCACGGGCGCCGGCGGCCCCGGAGCGCGCCCAGGGTGGAGCTGAAGCACGCCGCGGAACCGGCCGCGACCGTCGTTCGGGAACGCTCGTTCGCGCGCGACGTCGACAGACTCAAGCTCGGCGACGGCGACGAGTTTCGCGGCGAGGCGATCGTCGCGCTCGCGAAGGCCTTCTTGCAGGCCGGCGTCGCGTACGTCGGCGGATACCCGGGCGCGCCCGTCTCGCATCTGCTCGACGTTCTCGCCGACGCGCGCGACGGCGTCCTCGCGCCGCTGGGCGTTCAACTCGAAGCATCGGCCGGCGAGGGCGGGGCCGCGGCCCTGCTCGGCGCCTCGATCCATTATCCGTTGCGCGGCGCGGTCGCCTGGAAATCGATCGTCGGCACGAACGTCGCCTCGGATGCGCTCTCGAATCTCGCGTCGGCGGGCGTCACCGGCGGCGCGCTGATCCTCGTCGGGGAAGATTACGGCGAAGGCGCGAGCGTCATTCAAGAGCGGACCTATGCGTTCGCGATGAAATCGACGCTGCCGCTGATCGAACCGCGCTACGACTTGCCGCACATGGTCGACCTCGCGGAAGCGGCGTTCGACCTCTCGGAAGCGTGCCGGCTCCCGGTGCTGTATTCGCTGCGCATCCGGGCGGCGCACATGACCGGGCGCTTCATCTGCAAGGACAATCGATCGCCCGCGTTCAGCCTGGCGCAGGCGCGCTTCGGCGCGCGATTCGACTACGGCAAGATCGTCCTTCCGCCCTCGACGTACGCGCACGAAAAGGCGAAGTTCGCCGAACGCCTCCCGGCCGCGAAGCGCTTCATCGCCGAGCGCGGGTTGAACGAACACTTTCCGGGCGCAGGCGGGAGATTCGGCATCATTCTGCAGGGCGGCGCGTACGGCACCGTGATGCGCGGCCTGTTGCTGCTCGGCGCAGCCGATGCGGACGGCGCAAGCGACGTGCCGCTGCTCGTGCTGAACGTCACCTATCCGCTGATCGGCGATGAGATCTGCACTTTCCTCGACGGTAAGGACAGCGTGCTCGTCGTCGAGGAGGGCCACCCGGACTTCATCGAGCAGCAAGTGCGCGCGTTCGCGCAGGCGGCTGGCGTCGGGACGCGCGTGCACGGCAAGGACATGCTGCCGATGGCCGGCGAGTATACGGCCGACGTCGTACGCGACGGCCTCGCGCTGTTTCTCGAACGAGCCGCGCCGGAAACGCTCGCGCTCGAGGCGCGCCGTCGCGGCGCGCGCATCGCCGCGGAGGCGCGCGCGTCCGCGGGCGCGATGCCCGAGCCGCCCGCGCGCCCGCCCGGCTTCTGCACCGGCTGCCCCGAGCGGCCGATCTTCACGGCGCTCAAACTGCTCGAGCGCGAGCGCGGGCCGTTCCACGTTTCCTCCGACATCGGCTGCAACACGTTCTCGACGCAGCCGCCTTTCTTCATCGGCAGCACCGTACTCGGCTACGGGCTCAGTCTTGCGAGCGCCGGAGCGGTCGGGGCGGCGCTCGATCAGCCCGCCTTCGCGGTCATGGGTGACGGCGGGTTCTGGCACAACGGGATCGCCACCGGAGCGATCAACGCGCACTGGAACGGGCATGATGCGGTCCTGGTCATCCTGGACAACGGCTACGCATCCGCGACCGGGCAGCAGCACGTGCCTTCGAGCGGCTCGACGCCGTGGGGTCGCAGCGCGCGCGTCTCGATCGAGGAAGCGCTGCGCGGGATCGGCGTGCGCTGGATCCGGCGCGCCGATGCGTACGATGTCGGTGCGACGCTCGCAACGCTGCGCGCCGCCTTCGATGCGCGCGGCCCCGAATTGCGCGTCGTGATCGCCGATCGCGAGTGCATGCTCGCGCGCCGCCGCCGCGAGCAGCCGCAGCTGGCGGCCGCCGAGCGGCGCGGCGAGCCGGTCGCGCGCGCGCGTTTCGGAGTCGACGCCGAGGCCTGCGCGGGCGACCATCCCTGCGTGCGTTTGAATGGTTGCCCATCGTTGACGCTCCAGGACGAACGCGATCCGCTCAAAGACGGACGGCCCGCCCGCATCGCGGCGAGTTGCGTGGACTGCGGGTTGTGCGGCGAGGTCGCGCACGCGGCGAAGCTCTGCCCGTCGTTCTACCGCGCGACCCGGCACGTGAACGCGGGCTGGGCGCGGGCGCTTGCGGCGCGGCTCGAAGGGACGCTGATGGGCGTGCTCGGAGCATCGTGAACGCCGCGCGTCCGCTCGCCGTGCTCATCTGTGCGATCGGCGGCCAGGGCGGCGGCGTGCTTGCCGAGTGGATCGCGGAGGCGGCGTACGCCGCGCGCTATCGCGCCTGCGCGACGTCGATTCCCGGCGTCGCGCAGCGGACGGGCGCCACGACGTATTACATCGAGCTCTCCGCCGAACGCGACGACGGGTGCGAGCCGCTGTTCTGCCTGTTTCCCAGCGCCGGCAACGTCGATCTCGTCGTGTCGCTCGAACCGTTCGAAGCGCTGCGCGCGTTGCGGAACGGGCACGCGGGCAAGGGGACGACCGTCGTCACCGCCGCGGCGCGTGTGTACGCGATCGGCGAGAAGATCGCCGCCGGCGACGCCGTCACGCCCGCGAGCCTCGCTCTCGACGCGCTCCGCACGGCGACCAAACGGCTCGTCACGATCGAAGGACCGCAGCACGAGAGCGGCGCCCTCAATGCGCGCCTGTTCGGCGCCGTCGCCGCGACCGGCGTTCTGCCGTTCTCGGCGGAGCAGTGCCGGCGCGCGATCGCGGACGTGGGGATTGCGCCCGAAGCGAATCTCGCCGAGTTCGAGCGCGGCTTTCGGGGCGAAGCCCCCGATCCCGGGGCCGGAGCCGGTGCGCTCGAGCCGCTCCCGCCGGCCTTTCGCGCGGATCTCGCCGGCTTTCCCGAGCGGCATCGCGCGCTGATCGCTCACGCCCTGGCGCGGCTGGTCGATTATCAGGACGAAGCCTACGCGCGGCGCTATTTGCGGCGCTTGCACGACGTCGCGCGCTTTGACGAGCAGCGCGGCGCCGGGGCGGATGCCGAGCTGACGGGGATCGTCGCGCGGCGCCTCGCGGCCTGGATGATCTTCGAAGACGCGATTCGCGTGGCGCAGATCAAGACGCGGCGCGGACGGCTCGCGCGAATTCGCGGCGAGCTTGGAGCGCGCCCGGACGAGCCGCTGGACGTCGTCGATTACTTGACCCCGAGCTGGGAAGACGCTCGCGCGATCTTGCCGCCGGCGTTCGCGAAGGCGGCGGCGCGCGAACGCGGACCGGCCGCGCGCACCGGCCGCGCGCTCAAACTGCGGACCAGCGGGCCGTTGGGGTACGCCGCGCTCAAGGCCCTTGCGGCGCTGCGGCCGTTGCGCCCGAACTCCGATCGCTTCGTTCGCGAACAGCAGGCGATCGATGCGTGGCTCGCCACGATCCTCGCGACGGCGCCGGCCGATTACGCGCTCGCCTGCGGGCTCGCCGAGCTTGCCGCGCTCGCGCGCGGTTACGGCGATTCGGGGGCGCGCGGCGCGGCGCGGCTCTCCGGGTTGCTTTCGAACTGGACGGACCGTCTGCGCGCAGACGGCGCCGCACTCGCGAGCGAGGTCGCGGCGCTGCTCGAGACCTCACGCCGCGACCCCGACACCGCCCTGGATCCCGTCTTGCAGAGGAGCGCTCGATGAACTCGGCTCGCACCCGTCCGGCCCCCAGCTCGTCCATGTTTTCGCCGCAGATCGAAACGATGCCGCGCGGGGATCTGGCGCAGCTGCAGCTGGGGCGCCTGCGCCGCACGCTCGAACATGCGTACCTCAACGTGCCGCATTATCGGCGCGGTTTCGATCGGGCCGGCGTCGCACCGGGCGACCTGCGAACGCTCGCGGATCTCGAGCGCTTTCCGTTCACCGTGAAGACGGATCTGCGCGACAACTATCCCTTCGGGATGTTCGCGCTGCCGCGCACGTCGCTGCTGCGTCTGCACGCTTCGTCCGGGACGACGGGAAAGGCCACGGTCGTCGGATACAGCGCCGAAGACCTGAAGAACTGGTCGCTCCTGATGGCGCGTTCGCTGATGAGCGCAGGCGCGCGGCCGGGCGATATCGTTCACAACGCGTACGGCTACGGACTGTTCACGGGAGGCCTCGGAGCGCACGACGGAGCGCAACGGCTGGGCTGCACCGTCGTTCCCGCCTCGGGCGGCGGAACGGAGCGGCAAGTGATCCTCATGCGCGACTTCGGCGCGAACGTGCTGTGCTGCACGCCCTCCTACGCGCTCAACGTCGCGGAGGTCGCCGAGGAGATGCAGGTCGATCTGCGCGGGGGAGTGTTACGCGTGGGCCTCTTCGGCGCCGAGCCCTGGAGCGAATCGCTGCGGCGCGAACTCGAGGCGCGCCTGGGGATCAAGGCGATCGACGTCTACGGCCTCTCCGAGATCATGGGTCCCGGGGTCGCCTGCGAATGCGAAGAGCAAGCCGGGCTGCACGGCTGGGAAGATCACTTCCTTTTCGAGGTCATCGATCCGGAGACGCACGAGCCGCTCGGGATCGGCCGGACCGGCGAACTCGTCATCACGACGTTGACGAAGGAAGCGCTGCCCATGGTCCGCTATCGCACGCGCGACATCACGCGTTTGAGCGACGAACCTTGCGCTTGCGGGCGCACGCACGTGCGCATCCGGCGCATCACCGGCCGCACGGACGACATGCTGATCGTGCGGGGAGTCAATCTCTATCCCTCGCAGATCGAAAGCGTCCTGATCGGCTTCCCGCGCGTCGCCCCGCACTATCAGCTCGTGATCGAGCGCAAGGGCGCGCTCGACCAGCTCACGCTCGAGGTCGAAGCCGAGGGCACGGCGGACGAAGCTGCCTACCCCGCGGTCGCCCAAGCGATCAAACATCACGTCAAGTCGCTGCTCTCGCTCACGTGCCGCGTGGTCATCAAGCGCCCCGGTGAAGTCCCGCGCTCGCAAGGGAAGGCCATACGCGTGCGCGACCTGCGCCCGAAGATCGAGAACGAGCCGTGAATGAGGCCGCGCGCGATTCGACGCGCAGCCGGCCCGGAGCCTCGGTGGAGATTCGTCTGACCTCGCTCGAGGACGGCGTGGGCCGGGAACGCTACGATCGCGTGGCGACGGAAGAACCCCTGGAGATTCGTCTGCGCGCCTCCGGTGCGAAGCGCACGCTCGCGATCACGATGCGAACGCCGGGCCATGATTTCGAACTGGCCACCGGCTTTCTCTACAACGAGGGCGTGATCGCGGAGCTCGAGGAGATCCGCGGCATCTCATACTGCGTGGATCCGGGCGTCGATCCGGCGCAACAGTACAACATCGTCAACGTGGATCTCGTCGCGAGCGAATTCCCGCCGCTCGAGCCGCTCGAGCGGCACTTCGCGACCACGAGCGCCTGCGGCGTCTGCGGCAAGGCGAACATCGAAGCGCTGCGCATGCGCGGCTTCGATCGCGTGACGGGCCTGGGCGGCGGGATCGATCCGGAGATGATCGTGGCGTTGCCGGAGCGCCTGCGCGCGGCGCAAGGCGTCTTCGCGCAGACGGGCGGGTTGCACGCGGCGGCGCTGTTCGATTGCGAGGGCGGTCTCATCGCTGTGCGCGAGGACGTCGGACGGCACAATGCGCTCGACAAGCTGATCGGCTGGGCCCTGCTCAACCGTCGCCTGCCGCTCTCCGATTCGATCGTGATGGTCAGCGGCCGCAGCAGCTACGAGTTGGTGCAGAAGGCGCTCGCGGCGGGCGTTCCGCTGTTGTGCGCGGTCTCGGCCCCGAGCAGTCTCGCCGTCGACCTGGCGCGCGAATTCGGGTTGACGCTCGTCGGATTCGTGCGCGAGCGGCGCTTCAACGTGTACTCGGGCGCCGCGCGCATCGTCCCGGCGAGCGCGGCCCGGATGCAGCCCGTTTGATGTAGGCTTGACTCATAAAGAGGTATTATGGTACTCGAATACCAGTATTCGCACGTGAGTTCGTAAAGGGATGGGAATGTCCGCAGCTCCGCATCGGTGGCTGATCACGGGGGTTGGAGCGCCGATGGTCAAGGCGGCCATGGACCTGCCCGAACCGGCGGCGGACCAGGTCGTGGTCGAGGTCGCCGGCTGCGGCGTCTGCCACACGGATCTGGGCTACTATTTCGACGGCGTGCGGACGAAGTTGCCCTTTCCGTTGACGCTGGGACATGAAATCAGCGGCCGCGTCGTCGCCGCGGGACGCGGAGCGGAAGGTCTGCTCGGAACGGCGGTGATCGTGCCCGCCGTCATCCCATGCGGCACGTGCGAGGCGTGCAGGCGCGGCAAGGGAACGATCTGCCCGAACCAGACGATGCCCGGCAACGATATCGACGGCGGCTTCGCCACGCACGTCTGCGTCTCTGCGATCGGGTTGTGTCCGGTCGACGAGGATCGGTTGGCGCGGGCCGGGCTCGGCCTTGCCGACGTGGCGGCGGTCGCGGATGCGGTGACGACGCCGTATCAGGCGGTCGTGCAAGCCGGGGTGGAGGCGCCGGCCCTCTGCGTGGTCGTCGGGACCGGCGGCGTCGGCGGGTACTGCGTTCAAATCGCCGCCGCGCTCGGCGGCACGGTCGTCGCACTCGACGTCGACGACGCGAAGCTGGCGGCAGTCGCCGGCCACGGCGCCGCCATGACGATCAACGTCCGCGACGCCGATCCCAAGACGTTGAAGAAGCGCATCGCCGCGTTCGCCGCGGAGCGCGGGCTCCCGCAGCGCGAGTGGGTGATCTTCGAATGTTCCGGCACGGCGGCCGGACAGTCGACGGCGTTCGGGTTGCTGGTGCACGGCGCGACGCTCGCCGTCGTCGGCTTCACGATGGACAAAGTCGAGCTCCGGCTCTCCAACCTGATGGCGTTTCACGCACGGGCGCTCGGTAACTGGGGCTGCGCGCCGGAGCTCTATCCGCGCGCGCTGGAGCTGGTCTACGAAGGCAAGATCAGCGTGGCGCCGTTCGTCGAGCGCCACCGCCTGGACGACATCAATCAAGTTTTCGCGGACGTGCACGCGCGCAAGCTGACGCGGCGCGCGATTCTCGTCCCCTGAGCGCACGATGAGCGAGGATCTTCGGAGGCTACCATGATTGCGGACACTGCACGGATCGCCCGGACCTGCGCGCCGGAGCAACTGAACGACCACGACCTCGTCGCGCATCGCGTCGTGCCGGGCGTCCTGTATGAGAAGCGCCCGGCGCGCACGCCCGACGGCAAGGCCGTCGCGGGGCTCTACAACGCGTGGATCACGCTCGACAACCCCAAGCAGTTCAATTCCTACACGACCGAGATGGTGAAAGGCGTGATCCTCGCCTTCCGCGCCGCTTCGAACGCGCGCGACGTCGTCGCGGTCGTCTTTACGGGCTCCGGCGACAAGGCATTCTGCACCGGCGGCAACACGAAAGAATACGCCGAGTATTACGCGGGCAATCCGCAAGAATACCGGCAATACATGCGCCTCTTCAACGACATGGTTTCTTCGATCCTGGGCTGCGACAAGCCGGTGATCTCGCGCGCGAACGGCATGCGCGTCGGCGGCGGCCAGGAGATCGGGATGGCCTGCGATTTCACGATCGCACAGGATCTCGCTCGTTTCGGGCAAGCGGGTCCCAAACACGGATCGGCGCCGGTCGGCGGCGCCACCGACTTCTTGCCGGTGATGATCGGCAGCGAGATGGCGATGGTCTCGGGGTCGCTGTGCGAGCCGTGGTCGGCGCACAAGTGCGCTCGACTCGGCATGATCACGGACATCGTCCCGGCGCTCAAAGTCGACGGCGCGTTCGTCGCCAATCCGCTCGTGATCACGGATCGTTATCTCGACGCCTACGGCCGAATCGTTCACGGCGAGCCCAAGACCGGCGCCGAGCTCGAGGCGGGGAAGGCTCTCGTGAAAGCGGGGACGATCGACCTCTCGCTGCTCGACGAAAAAGTCGAAGAGCTCTGCGCGAAGATCCTGCTCACGTTCCCGGACTGCTTCACGAAGACGCTCGAGGAACTGCGCAAGCCCAAGCTCGCGGCTTGGAACGCCAACAAGGAAAACAACCGCGCCTGGCTCGCGCTCAACATGATGACCGAAGCGCGCGCCGGTTTTCGCGCTTTCAACGAAGGCACGAAGGACGATCGCGAGATCGATTTCGTCGCGCTGCGTCAGGCGTTGGCCGCCGGCGTGCCGTGGTCGCCCGAACTGACCGAGAGCCTGCTGCCGGCTGCGAAGACCGGCAGATGAGCGAAGGACCGCTGCGAATCTGGCGCGACCGGGACGGCAAGCTGCTGCGGCTGCGCCTCTCGCGCCCGAAGGCGAACATCATCGACGCCGAGATGATCGGCGCGCTCGACCGCGCACTCGCCGCCAATCTGCCCGACGGCGCGCTCTCGGCGGTGCTGATCGATCACGAAGGTCCGCACTTCAGCTTTGGTGCGAGCGTGCAAGAGCATTTGCCGGGCCGATTCGAGGCGATGCTGCAGACCTTCATGGCCCTGATCGTGCGCATGATCGAGGCGGAGATCCCGATCCTCGCGGCGGTGCGCGGCCAGTGCCTGGGCGGCGGCATGGAGGTTGCGATCGCCTCCAACTTCATCTTCGCCGCGCCGGACGCGAAGTTCGGCCAGCCGGAGATCCACGTCGGCGTCTTCGCACCGCCGGCCTCCGTGTTGCTGCCCGAGCGCATCGGACGCCCGGCCGCCGAGAGCATCCTGTTTTCCGGGCGCGCGATCGACGGCGCGGAGGCGTATCGCCTGGGATTGGTCCAGGCCCTGAGCGCGGATCCCGAAGCCGCGGCCTTGGCCTACTTCGATGAGTCGCTCGCCGCGCAGAGTCCGCGAGTGCTGCGCTACGCCGTGCGTGCCGCCCGCTACGATCTCGTCGAGCGCGTGAAGATGAAGTTTGCGGATCTCGAACGGCTCTACCGCTTCGAGCTCATGTCGACGCGCGACGCGGTCGAAGGGCTGACGGCCTTTCTCGAAAAGCGGCCGGCAAAATGGGAGGGGTGTTGAGCGATGCCGTCAACTGCCGAGATCGTCGCGCGCGCGAGCGCCCTGGTCGAAGATCTGGACTTCACCGCCGCTCGGGCCTGGAAATCCGCCGTGCCCGGGCGCAAAGTCGTCGGGTTTCTGCCGGTCTACGTTCCGCTGGAACTGATCCACGCGGCGGGCTGCTTGCCGCTGGGCACGTTCGGCGGCGGCGATCAGCTGGAAGTGATCCACGGCGACGCCTACTATCAGAGCTACATCTGCCGCATACCCCGTTCGACGATCGAACTCGGCGTGACGGGGCGCCTCGATTTCGTCGACGCGATGATCTTTCCGTTCGTCTGCGACGTCATCCGGAATCTCTCCGGCATCTGGAAGATGATGTTTCCGAACGTCTGGACGAAATTCTTCGACACGCCGCAGAATTTCGATCCGCAGATCGGCGGGGTGTATTACATCAACGAGTTGCGCGAGCTGCGCGAAGGCCTCGAGGCCCTGGTGGGGCACGCGGTCGGCGACGACGAGCTGCGCCGCTCGATCGGGCTCTACAACGAAAACCGCCGTCTGGTCCGTGACGTGTACGCGTTCCGCGCGAGCCGGCCGTGGCTGGCGCCGGCCTCTGAAGTCTATCTGCTGATGCGGGCGGGTCTGATGATGGACGTCGCGGAGCACAACGCGATGCTGCGCGACTACATGACGGCGGCCGCCGCGGAGGATCGCCCCAAGCGCGACAACGTGCGCGTCGCCGTGTACGGCTCGTTCTGCGAGCAGCCGCCGCTCAAGCTCATCAAATCGATCGAGATCGCGGGCTGTTACGTTGTGGAGGACGACTACGCGCTGGTCAATCGCTTCCTCACGAGCGACGTTCCGCAGACCGGCGATCCCATCGAAGCGCTGGCGCTGACCTATCTGACGTCCTCGGTCGAAACGTCCTGCAAGTACGTGCCGAAGGAAGAGGACAAGGGCCGCTTCCACGTCGAGCGCGTGCGCGAGACCCAGGCGGAAGGCGTGATCTATGCCTCGCCCAGCTTCTGCGATCCCGCGCTCTTGGATCGCCCGATGATCTGCCGGCGCTTGACGGAGGCGCAGATCCCCCACATCGCGTTCAAATACGCGGAGAACTCCGGGCAGATGCAGCCGATTCGCGAACAGGCGGGCACCTTCGCCGATTCCATCAAGCTGTGGAGCTGAAGCCATGAGTATCATCGTCAAAGAACGCTCGATGCTTCTGCAAAAAGAGATGATCGCGAAGAACTACGAGGCGATCACCGGCAAGCACGAGACCGGCCGCAAAGTGTCGTCGACCTTCGTACCCGGGAACTTGAACGAGTTGTTGATGTGCTTCGACATCGTCAACAATCTGCCGGAGATCAACGCGATCCAGAACGGCATGCGCAAGCTCTCGGGCAACTACATCATGGAGGCCGAGAAAGGGGGCCATTCCGAGGACGTCTGCACCTATGTCAAGGCCGACATCGGCCAGATGCGAAGGGGCAACATCGCACCGAACGGCAAGCAATTTCCCGATCCGGACGTGCTGCTGCTCTCCTACACCGGCTGCTACACGTTCATGAAATGGTTCGAGCTGCTGCGCGAAGAGTATAAGTGTCCGACGTTGATGCTGCACGTGCCGTATGCCAGCGAAGGCTACGTCACCAAGCCCATGCGCGACTACATCGTCAAGCAGCTCAAAGACGTGGTGATCCCCGGGCTCGAGGACGTTTCGGGCGTGAAGTTCGACATCGACCGGCTGCGCGAGTATTTGAAGAACTCGGCGCAGGCCGAGGACGGCCTCGTGTGGTGTTTGGAGCAGGGCAAGGTGAAACCGTCGCCGATCGACGCCTATTTCGGAGGCGTCTATTACATCGGCCCGATCTTCACGGCATTTCGCGGGACGCCGGAAGCGATCGAGTATTACGACGAACTGCGTTCCGAAGTGCAGGCCCGGATCGAGGCCAAGCAGGGGCCGGTGACCCCGGACGGCTCGCCGTTCGACGATCAGAAGTACCGGCTGGTCGTGGAGGGTCCGCCGAACTGGACGAACTTTCGCGAGTTCTGGAAGATGTTCTACGACGAGGGCGCGGTCGTCGTGGCGTCGAGCTACACGAAGGTCGGCGGCATGTACGATCTCGGCTTCCGCCACGATCCCGAAAACCCGCTCGAATCCCTGGCCGACTACTGCCTGGGCTGCTACACGAATCGCAGCCTGCCGACGCGGGTCGACATCTTGGCCAAGTACGTCGAGGACTACGACGCCGACGGCCTGCTCACGAACTCGATCAAGAGTTGCAACAGCTTCTCGGCCGGCCAGTTGATGATGATGAAAGAGGTCGAGAAGCGCACCGGCAAGCCGGGGGCGTTCATCGAGACCGATCTCGTCGACCCGCGGTATTTTTCGGCGGCCAACATCAAGAATCGTCTGGAAAGCTATTTCCAGATGATCGAACAAAAGCGCCGCGGCTGAGCGAGGACCCCTCATGCGTTGCTTTATCGGAATCGACCTCGGCTCGACGACCACGAAGGCGGTCGTGATGGACGAGAACCTGCACGTTCTGGGCCGGGGCATCACGAATTCACGCTCGAACTACGACACGGCGGCCGCCGTATCGAAGCAGGAGGCGCTGGTCGATACGCGCCTGACGCTGTTTCGCCGGAATCTGAGCGCCGTTGAAGGCGTGGCGGACAAAGTCGAGGCGATCGTCGCGGATCTCGAGCGCAATTTCCGCCACGTTCAATTCATCGAGCAGCTTGACGACCTCGAGCGCACCTGCATCTCGAACATCAGGGGACTGCGCTTCGCCGGCCGCGAGGCGGCCTTGACCGCCGCGCTGGAAGAGGTCTTCCGGCGCCTGCGCGAACGCGCGGGCGCGCTGTTCGTGCCCGGGGCAAGGCGCAAGTCGGATTTCTTTCGCGACCTGGCGGGCGCGGATTTCATGCAGGCCGGCGAGAGCGTCTCGCGCGAGGCCGGCCTGCCGTTCGAGCTGATGCTCAACGTCTATGACAAGTCGATCATCGACGTGGAGAATCGCCCCCCGTCCGGCGACATGGAGGGCAAATTTCTGCGCGCGCTGGAAAAAGGCAGCTTCGGCCGGGAGACCGCCGCCGGCGTCGCGCAGCCCGTCAAGGACGCGCTGGCGATCGAACTCGAGGAGACCTACGTCGTCGGAACGGGTTACGGCCGCGTGCGCCTGCCTTTTCCGAAGGAGCACATCCGCTCGGAGATCCTCTGTCACGGCCTCGGCGCGCACATCATGTATCCGCAGACGCGCACCGTGCTCGATATCGGCGGTCAAGACACCAAGGGGATTCAGGTCGACGCGCACGGGATCGTCGAGAACTTCCAGATGAACGACCGGTGCGCTGCCGGGTGCGGCCGGTACTTGGGGTACATCGCCGACGAGATGAACATGGGCTTGCACGAGCTCGGGCCGCTGGCAATGCAATCGAGCAAGACCGTGCGCATCAACTCGACCTGCACGGTCTTTGCCGGCGCGGAGCTGCGCGATCGCCTCGCGCTCGGTGAGAGGCGCGAAGACATCCTGGCCGGATTGCATCGCGCGATCGTCCTGCGCGCGATGTCGATCATCTCACGCGCCGGCGGCGTCAAGGATCAATTCACGTTTACCGGCGGCGTCGCCAAGAACGAAGCCGCCGTCCGCGAGCTGCGCAAGTTGATCAAAGAGAACTACGGCGACGTCACGATCAACATCAATCCCGATTCGATCTACACCGGAGCGCTCGGCGGCGCGACGTTCGCCGCGCGGGCGGTGTTGAATTGAGCCCGCTCACCGCCGGCATCGACATCGGCGCGGGTTGCGTCAAGGCCGTGCTGTTCCGGGGCGACGAGTGGCTTGCGAAGGAGACGGCGCGCATCCGGAATCGCGATCCGTTCGCGCTGGCGCGCGAAACCTACGAAGGCGTCCTGAGCGCCGCGAACATCTCGCGGGACGACGTCGCCTACGTCGCCTCGACCGGCGACGCCGAGAGCTTGAGCTTCGCGACCGGCCACTTCTATTCGATGACGACGCACGCTCGCGGCGCCGTCTACCTGTGCCCCGGAGCACGGGCCGTGCTCGACATCGGCGCCTTGAACGCGCGTGCCATCAAGGTGGACGACGGCGGCAAGGTGCTCTCGTACAAGATGACCAGCCAATGCGCGTCGGGATCGGGGCAGTTCCTCGAGAACATCGCGCGGTATCTGGGGATCGCGCAGGACGAGATCGGGATGCTCTCGTTGCAGGCGGACAATCCCGAGAAGGTCTCGTCGATCTGTGCCGTGCTCGGCGAGACCGATGTCATCAACATGGTCTCGCGCGGGATCTCCGCGCCCAACATCCTGCGCGGCATCCATGAGTCGATGGCTCTGCGCCTGACGAAGTTGCTCAAATCGATCGGTGCCTGCGATGGGGTCGTGATGATCAGCGGCGGCTGGGCGCTCGATATCGGCCTCGTCGCCGCGATCGGCGAGGCGCTCGTCAAAGAAAAGGTCGAGTTGACCGCGGCGAGCCATCCCGATTCGATCTTCGCGGGTGCGATCGGGGCCGCGCTGTGGGGCGCGTTCCGGCATCGCAAGCTCGCGCGTTTGCAGATGGTGTGAGCGCGCCATGACGACCGGTCCGGCATGGGACTTCTCCGGGAAATCAGCGATCGTGACCGGCGGCGGCCGGGGGATCGGGCGCGCGATTGCCGAGCTCCTGGCGGCTGCCGGCGCGGAGGTCCACGTCTTCGATCGGGCGGGCTCCGGCGCTCCGCACGGCGCCTCCCTCAGCGAGGTCGACGTCGGCGATGCCCGCGCGGTCGAAGCGGCGGTCGCGAAACTCGCGCGGCCCGCGCTGCTCCTGGTGAACAATGCCGGGATCACCAAGGATCGGTCGTTGCTGAAGATGAGCGACGAAGAGTGGGAGAGCGTCCTTCACGTCAATCTGACCGGCGCTTTCAATCTGATCCGCGCCGCTGCGCCGGCGATGATCGCGGCCGGGTACGGACGCATCGTCAACCTGGCATCGATCAACGGTCTGCGCGGTAAGTTCGGGCAGGCCAACTACGCCGCATCGAAAGCGGGCTTGATCGGCTTGACCAAGACCGCGGCGCGGGAGCTCGGCCGCAAAGGCGTCACCGTGAACGCGGTCGCGCCGGGCCTCGTGCTCACGGACATGACGCTGCTCTTAGCCGAGGAGTTCCGCCGCAAGGCCCTCGACGAGAGCGCTTTGGGGCGCCTGCCCGAGCCCGGCGACATCGCGGCCGCCGTGCTGTTCTTGCTCTCCGACCACGCACGCATGATCACCGGCCACGTGCTCAAGGTCGACTCGGGACAGTATATCTAGATGAGACCGTTCGCTCTGCGCCCTTTTCCCGTCCGCGACACGAGCTTGAGCATGGTCTCCAGGCTGATCGACGAGAGCGTGGCGCGCGCCGTATCGTCGATCTCCTCGAGCACGAGGCGCAGCGCGTGCGCTTCCGAGGTCGCATCGTCGGCCTCGCGCTCGCTCGCAAGCAACGTGCCGGCCGGCTCAAAGATGCGGATGATGTCGAGCAGATTCGTGCGCTTGACGTTCCCCGCAAAACGGTAGCCGCCGCCGACTCCCCGTGATGCTTCAACGAGCCCCTCGCGTCCGAGTGCGTGCAGCACCTTCGCCAGATGATTCGGCGAGATGCCGTACTTCACCGCGATCTCCGCAGCCGACATCTGCCGCTCGGGTTGTGCCGCAAGTTCGAGCACCGCGAAGAGCGCGTGACGCGTCGCCATGTGCAGTCTCATTCGTCGAGGTCCTTCTCGAGCTCGATGAACGGGCCCGCCATCATGCCCTGGCTGCGGAAGAAGGACATGATCAAGTGGTCGCTCCGCGCCGGCATCGTTCGAACCTTCGTGACTTTGGCCTTGCGAAAGCAATTGCAAACGGCGTTGAGGAGGGCGGTGCCGACGCCTCCCAGGCGCTGGTTCGGATCGACCGCGATCGCGAAGACCCAGCCGCACGGGGGCGAGCCGAATTCCCAGGCGCGCACCTCGCCGATGATAAATCCGAGCAGACCATTTTCGGCTGTGGTCGCGACCAGGAAGAAGTTGTTGCGGCTGCGCCGTCCGTGACTGGCGAACTTTTCGCGCCAATAGTCCGGTTTCGGTACGCCGGTCAAGAGCGTGTCGAGCTCGATGATCTTCTCGAGGTCGCCCTGCGTGGCCGGTCTGATCAAAAGGCCCGGCGCCGGCCGGAAGCGGCTAGTCACATGTATCGTCCACGGGTGAAATAGGAGGCCGTCAATGCAAACGCCATGGCTGCAGATCGGACCGGAAGGCAGTATCACCTATGCTTCCGGGTTCAACGTCGCACTTCCGTTCATCGATCGGCACATCGCGGAGGGCCGCGGCGACAAGCCGGCGATCCGAAGCAGCCGGGGCACCGTGACGTACTCCGAACTTGCGGCGGCGGTCAATCGTGCTGCGAACGGGCTCGTGGATCTCGGGATCGGCCGGGGCGAACGCCTCCTGATCGTGGTGAAAGATTGCCCTGAGTTCTTTTACCTGTTTTGGGGGGCGATCAAAGCCGGGATCATTCCCGTGCCGGTGAACACCCTGCTGCGCGCCCGGGACTACGCGTTCATGATCGGTGATTCGGCGTGCGCTGCGCTGGCGTATTCGCCGGAGTTCGCTGCGGACGTCGAACCCGCCCTCGCGCTCTCGCCGCACAAGCCGGCGCACGTCTTGAAGATCGACGGCGAGGGCGCGACATTCGCTCGCTGGGCGCGAGCATCCGAGAGCTTTGAGGCGGTCCCGGCAGCGCCGGCCGACGAGTGCTTTTGGCTCTACTCGTCCGGCTCGACCGGCTCGCCGAAAGGCGCGGTGCACTTGCACCGCGACATGGTCGTGACGAGTCACTATTACGGCACCCTGACGCTCGGCGTGCGTGAGAGCGATAGCTGTTTCTCGGCCGCCAAGCTGTTCTTCGCGTACGGTTTGGGCAACGCCATGACGTTTCCGCTGTGGAGCGGTGCGACGGCCGTGCTGCTGGAGGCCCGCCCGACTCCGGAGACCACGTTCGAGACGATCGAACGGTTTCGGCCGACGCTCTACTTCGGCGTGCCGACGCTCTATGCCGCGCAGTTGCAAGAGCTCGAGCGACGCAAGCCCGACCTCTCGTCCGTGCGCGCATGCGTGTCGGCGGGCGAGGCGCTCCCCGCCGATATCTTCCGCCGCTGGCGGGAAGAGACCGGGCTCGTGATCCTCGACGGCATAGGATCGACCGAAGCGCTGCACATCTTCATCTCGAACCGGGCGGACGATTTCAAACCCGGGTCGAGCGGCAAAGTGGTCCCGGGCTATGAGGCCGTCATCCTGGATGAAGACGGCCGCGAGGCCCCGCCGGGCGAACTCGGCCGGCTGATGATCCGGGGCGAGTCGACCGCCGCCTATTATTGGCGCAATCCGGACAAGACGGCGGACACGATGATCGACGGCTGGCTCAACAGCGGCGACACGTATTACCGCGATGAGGACGGGTTTTTTTACTACTGCGGCCGTTCCGACGACATGTTCAAGGTCGGCGGCATCTGGTGTTCGCCGTTCGAGATCGAAGCGACGCTGATCGAGCATCCCGAAGTCCTCGAGGCGGCGGTCATCGGGCGCGCCGATTCGCAGGAGTTGGTCAAGCCCGAGGCCTGGATCGTCTTGCGCGACGGGGTCCGCCCCGGCGCCGAACTGGAGGAGCACTTGTTGCGCCACTGCAAGACGAAGATGGCGCCGTACAAGTATCCGCGGCGTTTCCATTTCGTCACGCAACTTCCGAAGACGGCGACGGGCAAGATCCAGCGATTCCGCTTGCGCGACGCCGCGCAGGTGTAGGCGCGTGCTCGATGCGTATCTCTACGACGGTCTGCGCACGCCGTTCGGCCGCCACGGCGGGAGCCTCGCGCACGTTCGCCCCGACGACCTCGTCGCGGGAGCGATCCGGCGGCTGATCGCGCGCAGCCCATTCGGGGCCGAGGACGTCGAGGACGTCGTGCTCGGCTGCGCCTCGCAATCCGGAGAAGACAGCCGTAACATCGGCCGTCATGCGGCGCTGCTGGCGGGTCTGCCCCTGGAGAGCGCCGGGATCACGCTCAACCGGCTGTGCGGGAGCGGCATGAGCGCGGTCGTGGAAGCGAGCCGCGCGGTCAGCGCCGGCGAAGGCGAGTTGTTCGTGGCCGGCGGCGTGGAATCGATGACGCGCGCGCCGTTCGTCGTCGCGAAGAGTGCGACCGCGTTCGGCCGCGAGATCGCCGTTTTCGATGCGACGATCGGCGCGCGCTTTCCGAATCCGCGGTTCGTCTCCGCCTTTGGTGACGACACGATGCCGCAGACCGCCGACAATCTCGCGCGAGAGATGGGCCTGGAACGCGCGGCCTGCGATCGCTTCGCCTACGACTCGCAGCGCAAGGCGGCGCGCGCGAAAGCCGCGGGATTCTTCGCCGAGGAGCTCGTGCCGGTCGATGTTCCGGCGGCGCGCGGCGGGCCGCCGGGCGTCGTGACCGAAGACGAGCATCCGCGGCCGGACACGACGGTGGAATCTCTCGCGAAATTGCGGCCCTTGGCGGAGGGCGGGGTCGTCACCGCCGGCAACGCCTCCGGCATCAACGACGGGGCGGTCGCGCTGCTGGTGGGGAGCAGATCGCTCGGCGAGCGGGCAGGCGTGAGGCCGCTGGCGCGCGTGCTTGCGTCGGCGGTGGCCGGCGTCCCGCCGCGGGTGATGGGGCTCGGGCCCGTGCCCGCGTCGCGCAAGGCGCTGCGGCGCGCCGGCATCACGCCGGCCGACCTCGACGTGATCGAAATCAACGAAGCGTTCGCCGCGCAGGTGCTGGCGTGTTGTCGCGAACTCGAACTGGACGCCGGCGATCCGCGCCTCAATCCCAACGGCGGCGCGATCGCGCTCGGCCATCCGCTCGGCGCTTCGGGAGCGCGCCTGGTGCTCACCGCGGCCCGCCAGCTTGCGCGCAGCGGCGGGCGCTACGCCCTCGCGTGCATGTGCATCGGCGTCGGCATGGGGATCGCGGTCGTCCTCGAGCGCGTCTGAGCGGCTATCCGCCGATCTCGGAGAAAGCGCGCATCCGGCCGGCCGCCTCGCCGCGCCGGAGGTGGTGTCTCGCCGGTTTGATCGGCATCGCGCCTCGGAAGAGATCCGCCAGGTCCTCTTGCGAAGCGCCCGCCCGCAGCGCCGCACGAAGGTCGACGGTATGGTCGCCGAAGAGGCAAAGCCGCAGCCGCCCGTCGGCGCTCAGGCGCACGCGATTGCAGCGCTCGCAATAGTGATGCGACATGGGGCTGATGATGCCGACGGTCCCGCGTGCGCCGCGAAACGCGTAGTAGGCGGCGGGTCCGTTGCCCGGCGGGCCGTCGACGGGCACGAGCTCGCCGTCCGAAGCGAGCCGTTTCAGTATCTCGTCCGACGACACGTATGCGGCGCGCTGCAACGCCGCGTTTTCCGCGACCGGCATCATCTCGATGAAGCGCACGTGCAGATCGCGCTCGCGCGTGAGCGACGCGAGCGCGGAGATCTCGTCGTCGTTGCGCCCTCGGGCCACGACGCAATTGAGCTTGACCGGTGAGAGTCCGGCAGCGAGCGCCGCATCGATTCCGGCGATGACGCGCTCGAGACCGGGCCGCCGGCAGATCGCGAGAAACCGCTCTTCGCTCAACGTGTCGAGCGAAATGTTGACGCGCCGAAGCCCCGCGGCCGCCAGCGCACCCGCCGCTTCCGCCAGGCGCAGGCCGTTCGTGGAGAGCGAGATGTCGGCGATGCCGGGGACGGCCGCGAGCATCCCGACGAGTCGCGGGAGATCGGGCCGGACGAGCGGTTCACCGCCCGTGAGCCGGATGCTGCGCAAGCCCGCGCCGGCGCCCGCTTCGACGACCCGCGCGATCTCTTCGAACGTGAGGATCTCCGGCGGGCGAATCCATTGCAGGCCGGCCTCGGGCATGCAATAGATGCAGCGGAGATTGCAGCGGTCCGTCACCGAGATGCGCAGGTAGGTGATCGGGCGGCCCAAGCGATCGAGCAGCGGCGGGCACGGCCGGTGCCCGATCGGGTCGATCGCTTTCAATGCTGCGGCCGGCGCAGGGGCACTCCACAAGACGATGGCGAGTCCTCCTCAGCGGTGGGGTGCATGACGCCGCGCCTTCGGCACTATCGGCGGAGGTTTGGAAAAACTCTACTTCAAAAGTCGCACCCGCCGCAAGAGATTTTGCCAAATGTTCGCAAAAGAGTACCGGAATGCCTGAATTGAACCGAGCCGGCCCCGAGGGCAGGCGGGAGTGCACGCTGCCGTCTCGACCGCCGAGGCGAGCCCTCGCTCGCCGCGCGGCGCCGCTCGTGCACTCGAAGGCTGAATCTGCAAAGCGGCGTCCGTCCGGTCTCCCGATCTCGTTGCTCGCCATAGCGGGCGCGCCGCGAAAGGGAGCGGCGGGCGCCGCGGGGCAAAGCATCGCCCGGCGATCGCGGTTTCAAGCGATGCGACCTCGTGAACTGCCACCGGGAAGCACTCACGTGTGTCGAAGGTCCATGTCACCCCGAGCATGTCACCCTAAGCGTGTCGAAGGGCGAAAAGAAGAAGAGCGCGACCGACGAAAAGAAGAATGAACCCTGGGTCGCCGTACCCGGCAATAGGCGAGGCTACATCGGCGAAGACTCCGATCGCACTAACAATCGAACGCACATGGCTCGGTAGCTCAGCGGTAGAGCAGGGGACTCATAAGCCCTTGGTCGCAGGTTCAAATCCTGCCCGAGTCAATATTTTTTTAAGGTAGGCGCCCTGCATGTCAACAATTCCCTGCGATTTCTGCCCGCATCCCGTCGATCGCGGACAGATGGAAGAGATCGAGATCTCGCATTACGTTCCGGATTCTTCGGGCGACGATCTCGCATATGCGCGGACCTACTTCTTCGGACACCCCGATTGCGTCCGCAAGTTTTACCGCGGACTCGTCGATCATAAGCTCGATCTCTTCAAGCATCTGCCGGCCGCCGCGCCGCTCTCGCCGGAGGATCAGAAGTAACGCCGTTCCAGCCGGCATGCAGCATGCGGTCGTAGCTCAATTGGATAGAGTGTCGGCCTCCGAAGCCGAAGGTTGTGGGTTCGATTCCCACCGACCGCACCAGCATGCCTCGCAGCTCGAGCGGCGTGACCACGATCTCGCGCGCATGCGGCGCGCGATCGAATTGGCCGACGCGGCGGCGGCGCACGGCGACGTTCCGATCGGCGCCGTGCTCGAGCTGGCCGACGGCCGCGTCGTCGAAGCCTCGAACGAAAAGGAGCTGCGGCGCGACGCCACCGCGCATGCCGAGATGCTCGCGCTGCGCGCGGCGGCGCAGCTCTGCGGGGCCTGGCGGCTGCACGGCGCGACGGTCTATGTGACGAAAGAGCCGTGCGTGATGTGCGCGGGCGCGCTCGTCGCGGCGCGGATCGAGCGGCTCGTCTTCGGCGCGCCCGACCCGAAGGGCGGCGCCGCGGGTTCCGTCGTCGACCTCGTCGCGCACCCCGCGCTCAACCACCGGATCGCCGTCGAGGGCGGACTCCTGGAAGCCCAGACCGCGGCCCAGCTGCGGGCCTTCTTCGCGGCGCGCAGGCGCCCTTCGATGGGCTCGGGCCGGGAAGGGGACCGTGACGGCGAACGCGATATACGGTAGGTCGCGGAGAGGTGGTCGAGTGGTTAATGGCACCCGCCTCGAAAGCGGGCAGACGTGATGAGCGTCTCGAGAGTTCGAATCTCTCCCTCTCCGATGTTCAGGCGCAGAAAAGTGCGAGCTTTCTGCGCCTGTTGAATTTCAAGGGCGCCTTTTGCACGCGGTACGTTTCACGGCCCGCGCGCATGGGGAGACGAAGGTGATGCAGGTTTCCGAACATCACATGGTCGGCCGGCTAGGCTGGCTGCGGGCCGCCGTGCTCGGCGCCAACGACGGCGTGCTTTCGACGTCGAGCCTGATCATCGGCGTTGCGAGCGCGAATGCTCCGCACGGCAGCATCCTGATCTCCGGAGTCGCAGGTCTGGTCGCCGGTGCGATGTCGATGGCCGCCGGTGAATACGTCTCGGTGAGTTCGCAAGCGGATTCGGAGCAGGCCGATCTCGCGCGCGAACGCGCCGAGCTGGGCGCGAACCCCAAAGGCGAACTCAGAGAACTGGCGGGCATTTACATCAAGCGCGGCCTGGACAAGGCGCTCGCGCTCACCGTCGCCGAAAAGCTGATGGCGCACGATGCGCTCGGCGCCCACGCCCGCGACGAGCTGGGGATCACCGAGACGTCGGCGGCAAAGCCGATCCAGGCCGCGCTCACGTCGGCGGCCGCCTTCTCGATCGGTGCCGCGCTCCCGCTCGCGACGGCGATCGTGGCACCGTCCGCCTACCTGATCGCGGCGGTCGCGGCCGGATCCCTGCTGTTTCTCGCGCTGCTCGGCATCGCCGGCGCGAAGACCGGCGGATCCGGCATGCTCAAAGGCGCGATCCGGGTGACGTTCTGGGGCGCGCTCGCGATGGCCGTGACCGCGGGGATCGGAGCGCTCTTCGGCACGCACGTCTGAACGCGTGCCGCGCGATCAGTTCGAACGGATCGCCAGCACGAGTTTCCCGACGTTGCGATCCTCCTCCATGTAGCGGTGGGCCTCCGCGATCGCCGCAAGCGGGAAGAAGCGATCGACGTGCGCGGCGAGCGTTCCGTTTGCGACCAGCGGGAGGATGCGTTCGGCGAACGAGCGCGCGAGCACGACCTTCTCTTCGAGCGGGCGCGAGCGCAGAACGGTTCCGATCCAATGCCCGCGTTTGGCCATCAGCCCGGCGCTGCCGGTCTCCGCGCGCGCGCCGCCGAGCGTGCCGATCTGCACGATGCGGCCGCGCGTCGCGAGCGCCGCGACGTTGCGATCGAAGAGCGTTGGCCCGATGCAATCCAGAATCACGTCGGCGCCGCGCCCATCCGTCGCATCGAGGACGCCTTTGGGGAATTCCTCGAGATCGAGCGCGACGTCGAGGCCGAGCGTGCGCGCGTGCGCGAGCTTCTTCGGAGAGCGCGACGTGCCGATCGTGCGGGCGCCCGCGGTGCGCGCGAGTTCGAGCGCCGCAAGGCCGACGCCGCTGGCCACGGCATGGATGACGACCGTCTCTCCCAGACGCAGCGAACCGAGTGCGAAGAGCGCGTCGTCGGCGGTGATGTAGGCCTCCGGGAGCGCAGCCGCATCCGCGAGCGCTAGCGAATCCGGCACGAGCACCGCGCTTGCGGCGTGCACCCGTGCGACCTCGGCGTGAGCGCCGCCCGGCACGAGCGCGCAAACGCGGTCGCCCACGCGCAGGCTGCGGACGTTCGCGCCGCGAGCGCGAACGGTCCCGGCGAGCTCGAGCCCGGGGATCGCGGCGCCGTCGGCCGTGGGGGGCGAGCCGTACTTGCCGAGCCGCTCGAGGACGTCCGCGCGGTTGAGGCCGGCAAACGCCACATCGACGAGGACGTCGTCATCGCCGCACTTGGGGATCGGGCGCTTCCCGACGCGCGCCTCACCGGCTTCGAAAACGACGGCTCGCATCAGTCGGCCAAACGCGGATCGGGCGCGGTCTGCGGGAACGTGAAGTCGCTGTAATCGGCATCCGCGCTCGAATGAACGCGGAACAGCGAGAGCGGACCGAGGTAGGTCTCTTCGTAGTGGACGTGGCGGACGAGCCAACGCCCTTCGATCATGTCGTAATCGACCGCCATCTGCGACTCGTGCCCGCCGGTCAAGCGCACGTGCGACGGGAGACCGGTGGCATTGTTGCAGATCACGTCATCGAAGAAGAGGTCGTCGCGCGGCACTTGATCGACGAGAAACTGATAGGGTTGCAGCGTGACGTGCAGCGATCCGTCCGGCGCTTCGCTCGAATCCGGAGCATACTCGGCGTGGAAGTAGCGCAAGCGCGATACGACGACGTCGCCGCCGGCGTGCGGCGCGTTGAATCTCAGCGGCGCGACGTCGTGGACGTAGGCCGTCAGCTCGCCCGTCCGGGTCACGCTCCAGTTGAACCCGAAACTCGAGATCGCATCGAATACCGGCGTGATCGGAAAGCCGTGCCCGACCTGGTTCTTGCCTTGCGGCAGATCCTGGATGACGGCGAGATCGTCGCGAGTGCGGACCATGACGGAACGGATCACGTCACGCTCGCGTTGTAACGACGGAACGCTGACGTGGGCGACGACATGGTACGTCACGAACGGCGGCCGGGTATCGTAGGCGGCGGCGGCCGCATTCGCACAAGCTTGAAAGGCGAGATCGGGGCTTAGCGTGTCTAGCTTCCTCGTCGGACCGGAAAGGGGCTCTCGCAATGAACGTTCAGGGGCTGCACATTCGTCGCTCGGTTGCCGGATTCTGCATGGGCGCGGCGCTTTTTGCAGGGACATTCGGCCCGCTGCTCGCGGCGGAGCTCCCGTTCACGACGCACGCCACGTTCTACTCGCAGATCGCCCGGCGCACGACGGTCGTCGATCCTCAAGTCTTCGTCGCCGATTCGGCGGCGACGGCGAGCGCCGGGCCGCAGAACATCGATCACGTCGCCGGGGTCCGTCCCGCCAAGCTCGAGGACTCTTCGGATGCCCTCGCGGTGAACTCGGCGGGCGAGTCGCTCGCCTTCACGCTCGGGAAGTGGTTCGCGGGCCGCGGCTCCGCCGATGTCGTGACGCTGCCTTCGGGGAACGACCGGATCACGTTCACGTTCTCGCAGCTGATCGCGTTCGGGCACTATAGCCTCTTCGAGGTGACGTTCTCGCCGGACGGATCGACGTTCGCGCCGCTGGACGGGGACGGCTCGCAGAACAACTTCGACGCGAGCGTCGACGGCAACGCGACCGTGGCCGTCAGCGTGCCGCATCACCTGGAGCCCGGCAGCGCGATCGTGCTCGTCTACCACAGCGACGGCGCCGATCACGGGAATTCGCGCGGGCAGATCGGCCGAACCGCCCACCAGCAGCTCGCGCTGCGCCTGCCGCCGGCCGGTTGAGGGGCGCGCCGCGCGGCCGCGCGGGCAGGGCCGGCGGACCGCGCGGGCGCAAGCTCGCGGCATGAGTCTCTTCGCGCTATGACGGCGACGCTCTATCCGTTCCTGATCGAGCCGAAGCTGGTCGAGCTGATTTGGGGCGGCGACGGCCTCGTGCGCCGCTACGGAAAGGCGGGCGATCCGTCGGCCAAGATCGGCGAATCCTGGGAGTGTTGGGACGACAATCGCGTCCTCAACGGCCCGCACGCCGGCAAGACGCTCGCGGCGCTGCGTGCCGAACTCGGCGCCGCGTTCATGGGCAAGCTCGACGCGCGCGAGCGCTTCCCGATCCTCACGAAGCTGATCGACGCGCGCGACGCGCTTTCGGTCCAGGTGCATCCGGGCGACGCCTACGCCCAACGCGTCGAAGGGCAGCCGAACGGCAAGACGGAGTGCTGGCTGATCCTCGCGGCCGAGCCCGGCGCAACGCTCGTGCTGGGCTGGCGGCGCGACACCGATCGCGCGGAGTTCGAGCGGCGCGTCGCGGACGGCAGCCTCGGGGACGTGTTGCGCTCGGTCCCGGTCGCCGCCGGCGATGCGTTCTATCTGCCGGCGGGGACCCTGCATGCGATCGGAGCCGGCATCGTGCTCTTCGAAGTCCAGCAGGCGAGCGACTTGACCTATCGGATCTTCGATTGGAACCGGCTCGGGAACGACGGCAAACCGCGCGCCTTGCACGTGGAGAAAGCCGCGGACGTGCTCGATTTCCACGCCGGGCGCCGCACGACGGTGGAACCGCTCGCGTACGTCGACGGCGGCCTCCCGCGCACGGTGCTCGTGGCGGACGCGCGTTTCATCTTCGAACGGCTCGAACTCGACGAGAAGCCGCGGACGCTGTCGTTGGACGGCTTGCCGCTCGCGCTCACCGCCGAGGCCCAGCCCCTCGAGATCGCCGCGGGCGGTTTCGCGACGCTGCTCGCGCCGTACGCGACGGCGCTCGTGCCGGCGGGCGCCGGGCAGTGCACGTTGCGCGCGACGGACGGCACGGCGGCACCGCTCGCCGCGACGCCGGTCCCGGATGCAACGTATGCGCCGTTGCGCTTCGCGCGCGCCGGCGTGGAGGTCCGCGCCGCGAGCGCTTTTCTCGCCCAATTTCGAGCGTGAGGTACCAGTGTTCTACGAAGTGAAACCGTTCGAGGCGTTTGTGGTCGGCGATCGCGCCGCGTTCACGAAGACGATCTCGGAAGCGGATATTCTGCTCTTCGCGGCGGTGAGCGGCGATCAATATCCGCTGCACGTCGATGCCGAGTATGCGAAGACGACCCGTTTCGGGCAGCGCGCGGCGCAGGGGATGTTGACGGCCGGCCTGCTCTCCGCGACGAACGGCATGCTCCTGCAAAAACCCGGCGGGCTGATGGTCTCGCAGACGCTGAAGTTTCTGCGCCCGGTGTTCATCGGCGATACGATCACCGCGTGCACTGAGGTCCTCGAGATCCTGACGGAGCGGCGCCGCCTGCGCTGCCGCACCACGGTGACCAATCAGCGCGGCGAACTCGTCGTCGACGGAGAGGCGATCGCGCAAAAGGATCCGGCGTGAAGGCAAAACTGTTCGCCGACGGCGGATCGCGCGGCAATCCCGGGCCCGCCGCCGGCGGCGCGGTCTTGCTCGCCGAAGACGGGACCGTGTTGCGGGAGATCGGCGAGTACGTCGGGATCGCCACGAACAACGTCGCCGAGTGGCGCGGCTTGCTCGCCGGGCTCGAGGCGGCGCTCGACCTCGGCGTCGAGGACCTCGCGATCCGGCTCGACAGCGAGCTGGTCGTGCGCCAGCTCACGGGCGTCTACCGCGTCAAACATCCCGATCTCATCCCGCTCGCCTCGCGCGCGCGCAAGCTGCTGGCGCGCCTGCGCAACGTCGACATCGCGCACGTGCGCCGCAAGGACAATGCGGCGGCCGACGCGGTCGTGAACCGCGTCCTCGACGAGAAGGCGGCCGGTTGATCTGCGGCGCTCCCGCGACGCGCGGGGTCGCACGCCTTCGAATCGAAGGGACCGGATCGAATGCATCGCTCGATCGTCCCTCTCTTCGTGTTCCTCGGGGGCCTGGCGGCGCTGGCAGGGGGCTGGCTGATCTTCGAACGCACGGAGCGCGCCAGCTATGAGGCCGCGCACCGCGTCGCGCACTCGCGCTCGGAGATTCGCATGAGCCTGCTCGTGCGCCGCGCGCGCGGCCCGATCGCCGAAGAGGAATACCGGCTCGCCGATCTCGACGGCGTCTCGAGCGCGGAATATCGCGGCCGCAACCGCTCGGGGCTGCAGGTCAAGATCGATTCGCTGCCGCGGCGCACGACCGACGTGTCGTTCACGTTCGGCAAAGCCGTGCTCGACGGGATCTGGGAGCTGACCAGCAAGCCGCCGCGCGGCGACACGTCGACGAGCTATGAGATCGCCGTGTATCAGGAGATCACGGGCGAGCACGGCTCGCGCCGCTTCACGTTCACGGACCCGGCGTACTGGGCGCGCAACGCGGGCCGCGAATATCACATCCGTTTGGAGCGCTCCAAACCCGTCCCCGACATCCTGCGTCTCGAAGGGACGACGCTCTCCGAGCCGCGGTACGAACGGCTCGTCGCGGACTTTCTGGAATACGGCTCGCCGTCGTTCCGGGCGCGGATCGCCGCCGTGCAGGCGCGACTGCGTTCGAGCAGCTGAGGCTCCGCTTCGCTCTGGCCGTGCTGGTGCTCGCGGCCGCGGCATATCTGGGCTGGAAGCTGGTCGAGGATCCGCGCAACCAGCTCTTCGGCAAGACCGTCGTGAGCGGGCCGAAGAACGAACCCGTGGTCGCGCTGACGTTCGACGACGGCCCCAATCCGCCGTACACCGAGCGCATCTTGGACGTGCTGCGCCGCGAACGCGTGCATGCGACGTTCTTTGTGGTGGGGCGCGCGGTCGAGGCCTATCCGCACACGGTGCGGCGGATCGCCGGCGAAGGGCACGCGCTCGGGAATCACTCGTGGGATCACGCGCACCTCCTGGGGAGGTCCGCGGCGTTCGTTCATGCCGAGCTGGCGCGGACCGACGACGCGCTCGCGCGGGTCGCGAACGTGCGGCCGCGCTTGATGCGCCCGCCGTTCGGTCAGCGCGATTTCTCGCTGATGGCACAAGCCAAGCGCGACGGCTACACCGTCGTGATGTGGTCCGACCGGCTCCCCGACGATTGGGAGCAGCCCGGCGACGCGACGATCGCGAGCCGCGTCGTCTCGCGCGTGCACGACGGCAGCATCATCGTTCTGCACGACGGCAATCGCGGCCAGCTGTGCGCGCGGGCGAAGCTTCCGCCGCGCACGTGCGACCGCACGCAAGAGATCGCCGCGACGGCCGAGATCATCGAGACGTTGCGAACGCAGGGCTATCGTTTCGTGACGATCCCGCAGTTGCTCGCCGAGAACGCGCGCGCCGCAGCGGAGAGCAAGTAGCCACTCGTTCGGCGCGCACGTCAGGCGTAGCGTCGCCCGCCGGCGTCGATGTAGCCGTCGGGATGCCGGTGCGCCGGATCGTGATGCGTCCAGTGCACGATCGGCCCGTAGCGCGTCTGCGGTACGAGTTCGCCGCGCAGCCTGATGTGGTCGCCGACGTGCACGGGCGCGGGGGGCGCGAGCAACACGTTGTCGACGACCTCGAGTGAGGTCCCATCCCGCGCGCGAACGTAGAACGCTTCGTGCTCGGCATGCGTGCGCGAGCCGTAGAAGAAGTGTGGCTGCGAGGTGACGGTCGCGGCGAACGTCACTTCGGCGGGGAGCCCGCGCGCGAGCGCGTCGTGGAGAGAGAGCATCGTGCCGTACGATCGCGCCCCAGCCGCGCGCCCGCTAGGGGTGAATTCCGGCGCCGCGAGGCGAAAGGGGGTCGCCGATGGTCGTCCTGCTCGCCACCGCCTTCATCTCGCTCGGGCTCGTCAACCTCGATTTCTCCGCCGGCTGGTGGCGCGGTCAGCGGCTGCGCCTGGCCGTGGGCGTGCCGATCGTCGCCGCGTACGTGTACTCGGAGATGCCGGCGCTCGTCTTCCCGCAGGCCTTCGTCCTGCTGCTGCTGACGCTCGTTCCGAACGCGGCGCTCAGCATGATGCTCGCGGCGCGCACGATCATCGCCGCGCGCCGGATCGTTTCGCTGCGCAAGCCGTCGCTCGTGCCGTACTTCGCGGCGGTTGCGGTGCTCGGCGCGTTCGCGGTCGTGCTCGCGATCGCGCCGATCGTCGATGCAAACGGCTTGCGCGACGTGCCGAGCGTGACGCTCTCGAAGGCCGCGCCCCCGAACGCGTCGCTCGAGCATCTGCGCGTGGTCCCTGAAGAATCCGCGCTCTTCGCCGGAGAGAAAGTGATCGGTCAACTCGGCGCGTATTACCGGGTCGGCACGTACAACATCCAAGTGGAGAACGGGCGGCTCGTGTGGGTCGCCCCGCTCGAGTTTCAGGGCTTCGTCCAGTGGCTCTCGCGGCGCACGAGCCCGGGGGTGATCGTCGTCAGCGCGGAGCGCCCGGACGCGACGCCGGAGTTGCGCGCGCGCGCGCCGATGCGTTACATCCCCTCGGCCCTGCTCAACGACAATCTCTACCGGCACGTGTACTTCCGTTACGGGACGGAGCAGATTCTCGGGACCACGCTGCAACTCGACGATCGTGGGGATCCGCAATACCTCTGCACGCTGGGCCGGCCGACGATCGGCTGGAGCGGGCAGCGCGTGACGGGCGTTGCGATCGTCGATCCTGCGACGGGCAGCATGCGCCGCGTCGCCCGCGAAGATTTCGCCTCGCTGCCGCGTTGGGTCACGCGCGTCTACCCGCCGGAACTCGCGCTTCGCTACAACTATTGGTTCGGCTATTACGTGCACGGCCTGTGGAACTCGCTGCTGGCCAGACGCGACGTCCACATTCCGGCCCGCGGTGAAGTGTTCGGCCTGTTGACGGGCGCCGACCGTTTCGTGTGGTTCGTCGATCACACCTCACCGATGTTGACCGACCAGTCGATGACCGGCTTCACCTACATGGATACGGTGAGCGGGGCGCTGACCTATTACACGGCGACGGGCGGCGAATTCAATTCCGCCGGCGCGGAGAACGCGGTCGCGTCGCACCCGCTCGTCAAACAGGGGCGGCTCGTTCCGACGCAGCCGATCCTCTACGATGTCTTCGGACGGAACACGTGGGTCGTTCCGCTCGTCGCCGATTCCGGAAAGTTCCAATCGCTCGCGCTGGTCGCGGCGCAGAGCGGGCACGTCATCGTCGGCAACGCGTCCAGTCCCGCGCCCGTCGCCGACGCGCTCGCGGCTTACGAAGCGTTCGCGCAGGGCGGCGAAGCGCAGGGCACGACGCCGGGAGCTCCCAGCGGCGGCACGCTCGACCGCGTGGCGGCCGCGGCGGACGGCACCGTCTACTTCACGCTGCGGGGCGGCCCGCAGGTCTACGCCATCCCGGCGGGCGCCGGCCCCGCGGCGCTCTTGGCGCGGCCGGGCGACGGCGTGCGATTTCGAGTGGTTCCGGCGGCCGGCGCCGAAACGACCCGCAGCGTGAGGGATTTTCAGGACGCGGCGATCCGCCCGTGATTGCGCCGAGGACGCCGCGCTTGCGGCTGGAGCCCGTGACCGTCGACAATGCGGACGTGCTGTGGCGCATCATGCAGAGCGCGCACTTGCGCGAATTTCAGGATGTCCCGCGTTACACGCGCGAGGAGTTTCGCGAGCGCGTCGCCGCGCGCCCCAAGCGCTTCGAGGCCCGCGCGATCGGGCGTTTCGAATGGCTCGTCATCAACAACGAATCGGGCCGCGCGATGGGCTGGATCTCGCTGCGCTTCGGAGATCAAGTGCGCGGCATCGGGGAGATCGGCTACAGCCTGCTCGCGCCGTACCGGGGCAGCGGCTACGCGCGGGAAGCCGTCGCGGCGCTGATCGACACGGCGTTCGCATCGATCGCGCTCAAGCAGGTCGACGCCTGCTGCGTGCCCGCGAATCTCGCATCGCGGCGGCTCCTGCGAGCGCTGGGCTTCGTGCAGTTGAAGATTCAACGCCACGGCGCGGTCGTGCGCGGCAGACCGGTCGACATCGTGCTATACCGCCAGCGGCGCGAGGAGTGGCTGGCGAGGCCGAACGCTCAAGGGAGATCGGCGAACTCGATCGAGATGCCCGCGTCGGCGAAACCGTAATAGCGGCTCCCCGTCCCGGCGAGCGCGGCGAGCAGCGGCTCGCGGACGACGGCAACGGTGAGCCGCGCGGGAAGGTCGCGCAGCGCGACCCACTCTAGGGCGACGACGTGCGCCTCGCCGGGAACGATCCGCGGCTCTCCCTCGCCGCTCACGCGAAAGGTGGCGTTTCGCACGTGGACGCCGCCCACAGGGTCAAAGGACTCGCTGACGTAGAGCAGCTCGCCGGGCACGATCTCGAGCCCCGTCTCTTCGCGAAACTCGCGCTCGAGCGCGGCCGCGAGCAACTCGCCCTCTCTGCGGCGCCCGCCCGGGAGCGTCCAGAGCGGTTCCGGCAGGTTCGGATAGCGCGAAGCGACGAGCAGGACGGCACCGGCCCGCTCGATCACGCCCGTCGCGAGGTCGACGGAGGGGATCAGATCTCTTGGTACGCGGGCGCAGGTGCGGGCAGCGCGATGCGCCGCCGCTTGAGCGGGTCGAAATCCGAACTCGGCGTGGGGGCCGGCGCGCTCTCGATGCCGTGCGGATTCGAGATCCCCTCGATCAGGCGGCCCGGCGAACCCTCTTGGCCGCGCGAACCCGGCTCCGGCGCTCGCACGCGCGGCCCGAGCGGGACGGACACGCCGGTATGGAGCATCAACGGACGGCCATGGCCCGCGAGACCGGAAACTTGGCCCGGCTGCCCGTGGGCAAGCGCCGCCGCGGGCGCGCAGAAGATCGCGCCGACGATGATGAAGCTGCGGGCGTGCGACCGGGCGTCCACGCGCGGCTCCTTCGCCTCCGGGCAGGAGAGTCCCCTGCGCGCGTCAACGCGCCGAAAGCGGCCCGCGGTAAAGCCCCGGATGCTGCACGGAGCGCAGCCGAACGCGCAGCGTCTCGACGAGTTCGCAGAGTGCGGCGCGCCGTCGAACCGCCGGCGTTCTGCGCGCCGCGAAGGCGGCGTCGAGTTCGGCGAAGAGCTCGCGGTTCTCGGCCTCGAGCTCGGCGATGACCGGCCGCGCCGCGCCGGGGTGAGCGCCGCGGAAGGGCCGCACGGACTCGGCTTTCGCGAGAAAGACGTCGAGCGTCGCCGCGTGCGGATCCGGCGGCCGCGGCGTGGCGTTCCCGAACTCGTAATAGACGAGGTTCTTCTCCGCGTAGCGGCTGGGCAGCCCGACGTTCCCGTAGTGATGATAGATGTACGGCAGCACGACGGCGCCGCCGCGCAGGCCGGTGAGCTTCTCGTGGACGTCGTTGACGAAGTGCAAGCCGGGCGAGAACCGGTAGAACATCATGCGCCGCGCGACGTCGGTGATCCAGCGGTACGTCCCGTAGAAGTGATAGGTATAGCCGTCGAGCTGGCCGATCTCCGGCCCTAGCCGCGGCAGCACCTCGCGTGCGATCGCAGCGAGCTGCGTGCCGTGGACCTCGTCGGCGTCGATGAACAGGAGCCACTGCGGCGGTCGCGGCAACGCCAGGAGCGGAGCGAACGCCTCGTTACGCATGGTCGCAAATCCGGCGAACGGCCGCCGCACGATCTGGAGCCGGCCTTCGCGGCCGAAGGCGCTCGCCTCCAAGACGGCGGCGTTCTCGCTGCGCTCGAGCCCGGAGTTGTCGTTGACGACGAGGAAGTCGACGACGTTCGCGATCGATGCAAGCATCGCGGCGAGATATCGTTCGCGGGGTTTGCCGACGATGAGGGAGCACGCTATCGTGCACGTTGAACTGTTCGACATCACCGATTCGGGCCGGATGCGCGACGCACTCGCGGTCCGCCTGCGCGTGTTCGTCGAGGAGCAAGGGGTTCCGCCCGAACTCGAAGTCGACGCGCACGATCGCACGGATGCGCGCGCGGTCCACGCCCTGGTGCGCGACGGGGACGAGCCGATCGGTGCCGGCCGATTCTACCAGGCCGACGGAGCGACGGTGCAGATCGGCCGAATGGCCGTCGTGCCTCGCCGGCGCGGCGCGGGCGTCGGCGGGCGCATCTTGGCGGCGCTGGACGCCGAGGCGCGCCGGCGGGGTTACGCGCGCGCGCGGCTCCACGCGCAGATGCATGCCGCATCCTTTTACGCGAAAGCGGGTTTCACTTCAACGGGGGAGACGCTCTGGGATGCGGGGATCCTCCATCAAACAATGGAGCTCGAACTTTAGCCTCTTCCCTTTTCCGACTTTTGTGGTATAGTCGGTCCAGTTGCGCGATGGCCCCGGCGTCGGAATAGCGCAACTCGAAACCCGCGCGGACAACGACAGTTAGCAGCATAGCTCCTATCTCGGTACGTAGCGAGTCGAAATCACCAACCTGACGCCTGGAGTCTCGTACTATGTATACCGATGAAACGTTGAGCTGCGTCGACTGCAACAACCCGTTTGTTTTCAGCGCTGGGGAACAAGAGTTCTTCGCCAGCAAAGGCTTCCAGAACAAGCCTAACCGTTGCCCGGATTGCCGAGCTGCCCGCAAGGCGCAGCGTGGTGCCGGCGGCGGTGCCGCAGGCGGTTTTGGCGGCGGCGGCCGCGCTGAGGGCGGCCGGTCGCGTGAAATGTTCACGACGACCTGCAGCCGTTGCGGCAAGACGGCCGAAGTGCCGTTCCAACCGCGTGGCGACAAGCCCGTGTACTGCCGCGACTGCTTCCAGCCGCGCAGCAACTACCGCTAAGCGGTAGCCGAACAGCGAAAGAGTGGGGGGCACCGATCCGTCGGGCCCCTCGCTTTTTTTGCTTTGCGGAGTCGCCGCCGCGGTTGCGGGGGCTTGATTACCGTGCTATTATAGGCGTCTATGCCCCTTGGCCGAAACTGGACGCAGGCGGGCACGCGGAGCGTGTCCCCTGTCGTCCTATTGCCGTGCCGGAGCATTCCCGCGCCGAGTGAGAGAAAACTATAAAGAGCATGGCGAAATCCACCCTCCCCAAGTCGTCGACGGCGAAGGCCGGTGCGGGGAAGACGTCCCGCTCCAAGCGCGCTACCGAGGCGGAGGTGACTCCCAGCGTTAAGAGCGCGCCCCTGGCCGTCGCGTTCGCGCCGGAGACCGGTGCGTTCACGGTCCCGACGTATGCCGATCCCGGCTCGAAGCGCCCGCGGCACAGCTTTGCCAAGATTCCGCACGTCCTTGAGGTCCCCGACCTGATCGAGTTGCAGAAGGCTAGCTTCCATTGGTTCATCACGGATGGGCTGCGGGAAGCGTTCGAGTCGATCTCGCCGATCAAGGATTTCACCGGTAATCTCGTGCTGGAGTTCGGCGAGCACTCGCTGGGCGAGCCGAAGTATTCCGTCGAGGAATGCCGCGAGCGCGACATGACGTACAGCGCGCCGCTGCGCGTGCGCGTCCGTCTGATCACGGCGGAATCCGGCGAGATCAAGGGCATCCCGGACCAAGAGATCTTCATGGGCGATTTCCCGCTCATGACGGACAAGGGCACGTTCATGATCAACGGCGCGGAGCGCGTGATCGTCAGCCAGCTCGTCCGTTCCCCCGGCGTGTACTTCATGCAGGACGTCGATACGAACAACCGGCCGACGTTCAACGCGACGATCATCCCGAACCGCGGCGCCTGGATCGAGTTCGAGACGGACAACGGGACCAAGAACGATGAGACCGAGGGAACGATCGGCGTCCGCATCGACAAGAATCGCAAGATCTATGCGACGACGTTCGTGCGCGCGCTCTCGCGCCCCGATCTCGGCTTCGATTGGGAGAACGACGAAGCGATCCTCGCGCTCTTCGACGGCAGCCCGCTGATCCAGAACTGTCTCGAAAAAGACAAGGACATCAAGACGCGCGAAGACGCGCTCAAAGAGATCTACAAGAAGCTTCGCCCCGGCGAGCCCGAGAATGCGGACAACGCCGAGAAGCTGATCGAGTCGCTGTTCTTCGACGAGAAGCGCTACGATCTCGCCGGCGTCGGACGCTACAAGCTCTCGGGGAAGCTCGAGCGCGAGTACGTCGCGGCCGGCCTGAACGTGCCGGACATCGGCAAGAAGTGCCTGGTCCGCGAGGACATGATCGCGGTGATCCGCCGCCTGATCAAGGTCTTCGGGCGCCAGATCAACGTGGACGACATCGACCACCTCGGCAATCGCCGCGTGCGCTCGGTCGGCGAGCTGCTGCAGAACCAGTTCCGCGTCGGCCTCTTGCGCCTGGAACGCGTCGTGCGCGAGCGCATGACCGTTCAGGACATCGAGACGGTCACGCCGCAAGCCCTGATCAACATTCGGCCCGTGGTCGCGGCGATCAAGGAATTCTTCGGCTCCTCGCAGCTCTCGCAGTTCATGGACCAAACGAACTCGCTCGCCGAGCTGACGCACAAGCGCCGGCTCTCGGCGCTCGGGCCGGGCGGCCTCTCGCGCGAGCGTGCGGGCTTCGAAGTCCGCGACGTCCATCACTCGCATTACGGCCGCATCTGCCCGATCGAGACGCCGGAAGGCCCGAACATCGGCTTGATCGGCTCGCTCGCGACGTTCGCCCGCGTCAACCGTTTCGGCTTCATCGAGACGCCGTATCGCGTGGTGACGAACGGCCTCGTGACGAACGAGATCCGCTACCTCACCGCCGACCGCGAGGACGAGTTCATCGTCGCGCAGGCGAACACGCCGGTCGACGCGCGCACCGGAAAGATCACCGCCGAGCAAGTCGTCGCCCGCTACGCCGAGGAGTACGTCACGGAGCCGCCCGCACGCGTGCAGCTCATGGACGTCTCGCCCAAGCAAATCGTCTCGGTCGCGACGGCGCTGATCCCGTTCCTCGAGCATGACGACGCGAATCGCGCGCTGATGGGCGCGAACATGCAGCGTCAGGCCGTGCCGCTGCTCCGTCCGCAGGCGCCGATCGTCGGCACCGGCATGGAGTACCGCGCGGCGAAGGATTCGGGCGGCTGCGTCCTGGCGCACCAGAACGGCGTCGTCACGCACGTCGACGCGCGCCAGATCGTCGTGCGCAACGACGCCGACGGCCTGGCCGAAGCCTACGACCTGCTCAAGTTCACGCGCTCGAACGCCGGAACGTGCATCAACCAGAAGCCGATCGTCACGATCGGCGAGACGGTCGTGCGCGGCCAGATCCTCGCCGACGGCCCTTCGTCGGATCAGGGCGAGATGGCGCTCGGGCAGAACGTGCTCGTCGCGTTCATGCCGTGGGAAGGCTACAACTACGAAGACGCGATCTTGATCTCCGAGCGGATGGTCAAGGACGATCGCTTCACCTCGATCCACATCGAGGAATACGAGTGCGAAGCCCGCGACACGAAGCTCGGGCCCGAAGAGATCACGCGCGACATTCCGAACGTGGGCGAGGATTCGCTCAAGGACCTCGACGAGAACGGGATCATCCGCATCGGCGCCGAGGTTCGCCCCGAAGACATCCTCGTCGGCAAGGTCACGCCCAAGGGCGAGACGGAGCTGACGGCGGAAGAGCGCCTGCTGCGCGCGATCTTCGGCGAGAAGTCGCGTGAAGTGCGCGACACCTCGCTGAAAGTTCCGCACGGTGAAAAGGGCAAGATCATCGACGTCAAGCGCTTCTCGCGCGAGAGCAACGATGAGCTTTCCCCCGGCGTGAACCACCTCGTCCGCGTCTACGTCGCGCAGAAGCGCAAGATTCTGCAGGGCGACAAGATGGCCGGCCGCCACGGCAACAAGGGCGTCATCGCGAAGGTGCTGCCCGAAGAAGACATGCCGTACATGGAAGACGGCACGCCGGTCGACATCGTGCTCAACCCGCTGGGCGTGCCCTCGCGCATGAACCTCGGGCAGATCATGGAGACGCATCTGGGCTGGGCCGCGCGCATGCTGGGCATGCACATCGCGACGCCGGTCTTCGACGGCGCGCACGCCGAAGACATCTCGGAGTGGCTGCAGGACGCGGGCCTTCCCGCCGACGGTAAGACGTGGCTGCGCGACGGGCGCACGGGCGACCGCTTCGCCCGGCCGATCACGGTCGGCATGATCTACATGCTCAAGCTCGCGCATTTGGTCGACGATAAGATCCACGCGCGTTCGACCGGCCCGTACTCGATGATCACGCAGCAGCCGCTGGGCGGCAAGGCGCAATTCGGCGGTCAGCGCTTCGGCGAGATGGAAGTCTGGGCTCTCGAGGCGTACGGCGCGGCCTACACGCTGCAGGAGCTGCTGACAGTGAAATCCGACGACGTCGTCGGCCGCGTCAAGACCTACGAGGCGATCGTCAAGGGCGAGAACGTCATGGAACCGGGCGTCCCGGAATCGTTCAAGGTCCTGATCAAGGAGCTCCAGTCGCTCGCGCTCGACGTCAAGGTGCTCACGGAGAACCGTGAAGAGGTCGAGATCAAGATCGCGGACGACGATGTCGCCGCGACCGCTCAGGAGATCGGGTTGCTCGTCGGCGACGAGGATCCGCGGCTCTCGCAGACGGCGGCTGCGGCGCGCGAAGCGGAGCGCGAGCGCCTCGGCGCCGGTGCCGGCATCGGCGCCGGGCTTCCCGGTGCGGGTCTGCTCGGCGGCGAGGGCGGCGTGCCCGAAGGCGACGAGGAAGCCGAAGAGGACGAAGAGATCGAAGCGAGCGATGAGGAAGTCGCCGCCGCGACCGCGGCTGCGCCGCGCACCGTGAGCGCTCCGGACCTGGATGCGGACGTCGCCGGCATCGGCGGCCTGCGCGGAGGGCTCGGCGACGACGTCCTCGCCGATGACCTGCTCGAAGAAGAACCGCTCGTCGAAGAGGACGAGATCGACGAAGGCTACGTCCTCGAGGACGAAGACGAAGAGCTCGAGGAAGAAGAAGAGGACGACGACGTCTCGCCGCTGGCGACCGAAGACGACTTCTGAGCGCCGCTAGCTTAGAGCGAAAGAGAAAGGCCCGCGGCATTCGTGACGCGGGCCTTTCCTTATCGCGCGCCGCCTCGCAGGAATGCAGCAAAGGAGCGACATGAGCGAAGGACTTGCCACGCACACCGCCTACCTGACGTTCACGACGCCGCAGCGCTACGAGATCCGGGACATCACGGACGACGTCGCGAGGATCGTCGCGGAATCGCAGATCGACGACGGCTTCGTCCTGGTGAGCGCGATGCACATCACGGCGAGCGTCTTCGTCAACGACCATGAATCGGGCTTGTGGTCGGACATCATGACCTGGCTGGAAGAGCTCGCGCCGCGCCGTCCGGAATATCGTCACCATCTCACCGGTGAAGACAACGCGGACGCGCATCTCAAGCGGATGCTGCTAGGCCATCAAGTGACCGTTCCGATCACGCGCTCGGCGTTGGATCTCGGCCCTTGGGAACGCGTTCATTACGGCGAGTTCGACGGCCGGCGCCCCAAGCGCGTGATCGTCAAGGTAATGGGGCGTCGACCTCTGAGTCGGAACCCAAAATGACGTTGCGCGCCGGCACCGCGTGAAGGTTGCGGCGCGGCCCCGTCGGCTTCCGCGTCGCGTTTGCCTGACGGGCCTCCGCCTCGGTGACCTCGCCGAAGCAGTGCACGCGCGTCGACATCGCCAGCGTCACGGCTCCAAACCGCTGGACTAGATAAGCCGCCACAAGCTCGTCACGCTCGACGTACATGCCTGTGATGATACAGCACTCTCGTCCGGAAAGCGTCCGCCTGGTAAGGTACTTTAGGGGAACCTAAGCTAGGGTCGAATCGCCGGTTCAGCTAAGGGCGAATCGCCACGGCGTTAACGGCGGGCGTCGCGTGAGCAGCGAACCGCGCGAAGTTGTCCGCGAAGAGCTTCGCGAGGTGTTTGGCCGCGGCATCGTACGCAGTGGTATCAGTCCATGCGTTTCGCGGGAAAAGGACGCCGCTCGGCACGCCGGGGACCTCGTGCGGGATCGCCAGGCCGAAGAACGGCTCCGTCGTGAACTCGGCGTTGCGCAGCGAACCATCGAGCGCCGCGTTGACCATCGCCCGCGTGTACGCGAGCTTCATGCGCGCGCCGACGCCCGGGCCGCCGCCGCTCCAACCCGTGTTCACGAGCCAGCACGCGACGTCGTGGTGCGCGATCCGCTCGCCGAGCAAGTTGGCGTAGACCGTCGGGCGGTGCACCATGAACGGCGCGCCGAAACAGGTCGAGAACGTCGCCGTGGGCTCGGTAACTCCGCGCTCGGTCCCCGCGACCTTCGCGGTGTACCCGGAGAGGAAATGATACATCGCCTGTTCGTTCGTCAATCGCGCGATCGGCGGCAGCACGCCGAACGCATCGGCCGTCAACATCACGATCGTCTTCGGATGCCCGCCCATGGAGTTCGCGACGATGTTCGGAATGAAGTTCAGCGGGTAGGCGCTGCGCGTGTTCTCGGTCTTTTGCGCCGAATCGAGATCGAGTTCGCGCGTCCGGGGATCGATCGCGACGTTTTCGAGAACGGAACCGAAGCGATGCGAGGCGTTCCAGATCTCCGGCTCCGCCTTCTGCGATAAGTGAATCACCTTCGCGTAACAGCCGCCCTCGAAATTGAAGACGCCGTCGCCCGACCAGCCGTGCTCGTCATCGCCGATCAGCGGACGCGCGGGATCCGCCGAGAGCGTGGTCTTGCCCGTGCCGGAGAGTCCGAAGAAGATCGCGGAATCACCCTGCGGGCCGATGTTCGCCGAGCAGTGCATCGGCAGCACGCCGCGCAACGGCATCAGGTGATTCATGATGGTGAAGACCGATTTCTTGATTTCGCCCGCGAAGCGCGTCCCGCCGATCAGGACCGTGTTGCGCGCGAAGTTCACCAGAACGAACGTGCCGGAACGCGTCCCGTCGCGTTCGGGATCCGCGCTGAAGCCCGTCGCGCTGACGACGGTGAACGCCGGTTCGAAATCCTCCGGAAGCTCGTCCGGCACGATGAACAGATTGCGGGAGAACAGGCTCTGCCAGGCGCTCTCCGCGATCACGCGAATCGGCAGGCGGTAGCGTGGATCGGCCCCCACGTAGGCGTCGAGCACATAGAGCGGGCGCCCGCGCAAATACGCGCCGACGCGGTCGAAGAGCGCATCGAAGCGCTCCGCCGAGATCGGGCGGTTCGTCTCGCCCCAATCGATGTGGTGCTCGCTCGAAGGCTCGCGCACGAAAAACTTGTCCTTCGGCGAGCGGCCGGTGTGTTCGCCCGTCTCGACGACGAGCTGACCGTCGGCCCCCAGCACGGCTTCGTTGCGGCGCAGGGCGTGTTCGTAGAGCTCCGCTACGGACAGGTTTTGGAACACGTCCCTCGAGGCCAGCCCGAGCGCGCCGAGATGCTCTTTCAGGCGCGAGGCGGAGTTCGAAACGATGAGAATGGCGGCGATCCTCCGGTGTAACCCGGACTCGTTACCCGGGTTCGTTCTGCGTGCCTGCCATTTTCTCCGAAAGACCCTTCTCCAAAGAGGCTCCGCGCAGGAAGAACTCCTCGGCCCAAGAGTCAACCTAAGCGTGATGTTGCTGCTCCGAAGATCGCTGCGCTGCTGCGTTTTCGCACTCGTCGCGAGCCTGGTTCCCGCCGTCTGCCCAGCCGCGTCGCGCGTTCCGGTTGGGTTGCTTGCGAGCGGTCCGCTGGACCTCATCACGGACGTGCCGGGCGTGCTGGTCGGCCAAGTGACGAAGATCGAGGGGGCAGGCCCGCGCATCGAGGGCCGCGGTCCGGTCCGGACCGGCGTCACGGTCGTGCTGCCGAACGCCGACCCGTGGAACGAACGCGTGGCGGCGGCCACCTATGCGCTCAACGGGAACGGCGAGATGACCGGCGCGCATTGGGTCGACGAGGCGGGCTTCCTCGAGGTGCCGGTCGCGCTCACGAACACGCTCGACGTCGGCCGCGTCGACGACGGCGTCGTCGACTGGATGCTGCGCCGCTACCCGGCGATCGGCGTCCGTGACGACGTTCCGCTCCCGGTCGTCGCCGAGTGCGACGATCAGGCGCTCAACGACATCCGCGGCCGGCACGTCACGGCGGACGATACGGTCCGCGCGCTCGACGCGGCCGCCGCGGGAGCGTTCGCGCGCGGGGGCGTTGGGGCGGGGACCGGGATGCGGGCGTTCGGATTCAAAGCCGGGATCGGCTCGGCGTCGCGACGCACCGCGAGCGGCGGGTATACGGTCGGCGTGCTCCTGAACGCGAACACCGGCGCGCGCGAGCAACTGCGCATCGACGGCGTGCCCGTCGGAAGGCTGCTGGCCCGCGAGTATCTCCCGATCTTCCCGAAAGCGGCCGCGTTCCGCATGCACGGACGTGCCGCCGACGGCAGCATCGTGGTCGTCGTCGCGACGGACGCGCCGCTCGATCACAACCGGTTACGCGAACTCGCCGTGCGCGCGACGCTGGGCCTTGCGCGCAGCGGCGCGACGTCGCACGTCTCCAGCGGCGACCTGTTCATCGCGTTCAGCACGACGAACCTCACGCCGCGCGAGGGCCCGCCAACGCTTGCTCGGACGCTCGTGGCGGACCCCGACGTGCTCGATGGGCTCTTCGACGCGACCGTCGAAGCGACCGAGGCCGCGATCGACGACGCCCTGCTCTCCGCGCGCACGACGACGGGAGCTGACGGCATCACGTTCTTCGCGCTGCCGGAAGCACGCGTGCGCGCGCTCGTGGGAGCGCGGGATGGGACCGGCGCGCGGTGAGCTAGAGCGAGCGCGCTGCGGTGAGCTAGAGCGAGCGCGCTGCGGTGAGCTAGAGCGAGCGCGCTAAGGAGGGCGGCGCGGCGGCGCCTTCGGAGAGCGCCTTGCCGATCAGCGTTCCGACCAGCTCGCCGTGCTCGACGACCGACGACATATGATCTCCCGGGATCGACACGACGTCGACGGTCCGCGCATAGCGTTGCCAGCCGACCGTCGGATCCGCGTCGTACAGCTGCGGCTCGCCCTCGGCCCAGAGCAGCGAGATCGCCCCTGCGTACGGGCGCGCGACATAGCCGCGCTGCGCCGCCAAGAGCGCCTCGAAGGCACGGTCGTCGAGTGCCGCGCCCGCGACGTCGCCGCCGGCCGCGAGTTGCCAGGCACGTGGCCTGGCGACGCTCTTGAGCGCGTCACCGATCTGCTCCAGCGCGGCGCGCGGTCCGCGCCGCAGCGCGGCCTGGATGCGCACGATGCGCGAGACCAGCAACAATTGCAGGACCTGGCGCCGGCGCGGCGAGACTCGTAAGATCGGCGCGACCGCGCGAAAGGCGGGCCCGAGCGCGGTGTAGCGCCGCTCGGGCGCCGGCGCGTTGACGATGACGAGCCGTTCGACCGTGATGTTCCGCGCCGCGAGTTGGCGCGCCATCTCGAACGCGACGATTCCGCCTTGGCAAAAGCCTCCCAGCCGGTAGGGACCGTTCGGCTGGAGCGCCTCGATGCGGGCGAGGAAGTCGGCGGCCATTGCCTCGATCGTCGGCGGGACGGGGCCGCTGTCCGAGCCATGCGGAGCGAAGGCGTAGAACGGCTGATCGGCGCCGAGCCCGCGCGCGATCTCGCGGCAGTACGGCGCGCCGGCCGCCGTGTCGCCGTGAAGGAAGAAGAACGGCACGCGCTCTCCGGCCGTCTGCAGCTTCCACAGCAAGCCTTCCTGCGCCGGCTGCGGCAACGCGTCCGGCGGCTCGCCGAGCGAGTGCGCGAGCGCGCGGAGCGTCGGCCGAGCGTAGAACTCACCGAAGGACACGCGCCGGCAGAATTGCCGGGCGCACTCGGCGAGCAGGCGCGCGGCGCCCAGCGAGTGTCCTCCAAGTTCGAAGAAATCGTCGTCGGGAAGGATCTCGTCTTTGCCGAGGATCGAGGTCCACAGCGCGCGCAGCGGAACGAGGATCTTCGCGTCCGGCGGCGCTTCGTCGCCGCGCGAATGCGTGCGCGGTGCGGCATTGAGTTGCGGCGCCGGCGCAGCCGGCGCGGCAGGCAGCGGCGCGAGCGGGAACGCGGACAAGCGCGATTGCGGTACGGCGACGCACGCGGCGACAAGCCGTTCGTAGTCGGCGAGGAGACGGCGAATCGTGGCCTCATCGAAGAGCGCCGTCGAGTACTCGCATTGGACCTCGAGCCCTTCGCGTAACTCCGAGATCGAGACCGTCAGATCGAATTTCGCGGTCGTGTTCTCGACGCGGATCCGTTCGATGCGCAAGCCCGCGAACGCCGTCCGTTCGTGCGAGGCGGTCTGAAGGGCGAAGAGCACTTGCACCAGCGCGTTCGCGCCGGGGACGCGCTGCGGCCGTACGGCCTCCACGACGCGCTCGAACGGCACGTCGCGACGCTCGAATGCGGCGAGCGTCACGTCCTTCGTGCGCGCGAGCAGTTCGGCGAACGGCGGATCGCCCGAGCAATCGACGCGCAGCGCGAGCGTGTTGACGAAGAACCCGATGAGCGGCTCGAGCTCCGGCCGCGAGCGCCCGGCGATCGGCGTGCCGACGACGATGTCTTCGCCGCAGCCGTAACGCACGAGCAGCGCATCAAATGCGGCGAGCAGCACCATGAACGGCGTGACGCCTGCGGAACGCGCGAGTGCGGCGATCTGATCGGCGAGCGCGCGCGGGAACGCGGCGCTCGCGGATGCGCCTGCGAACGTGGGGACCGCAGGCCGCGGCCGATCGGCCGGCAGTTTCACGACGGGAGGCGCGCCCGCGAGGTGCGCTTGCCAATACGCGAGATCCGCGGGACTTTCGGCGCGCTCCCGCTGCCACGTCGCGAAATCCGCGTACTGCAGCGCGAGCTCCTCGAGAGCGGGTTCTCGCCCGGCGTGGTAGGCCTCGTAAAGCGCCTCGAGCTCGTCCATGAAGATCTCGATCGACCAGCCGTCGACCGCGATGTGATGGAACGCAAGCAGCAGGGCGTGTTCCTGCGCGTCGAGGATGACGAGCTTCGTGCGCACCATCAGGTCGTGCGTCAGGTCGAAGCGGCGGCCGGCTTCGCCTTGCGCGAGTTCGCGCAGCGCCGCCTCGCCCTCGTCGCGCGGAAGGTTGCGAAGATCGACGACGTCGAGCGGCAGCGAGTTCGCGCGGCCGACGATCTGCGCGGGTTCGTCGTCGATCGGCCCAAAGCGCGTGCGCAGCACCTCGTGGCGCCGCACGATCTCCGAGAGCGCCCGTTCGAGCGCCGCGACATCGAGTTCTCCGAAGATGCGCAGGTGGCGCGAGATATTGTACGCGGGCGTGCCGGGATCGATGCGATCGAGCAGCCAGAGCCGCTGCTGCGAGAAGGAGAGCTGGAACGAGCGCGTGCGGGCCGCTTCCTTGGCGAGCAATTTCGCGAGAAGTTCGCGCTTTTCTACGGGCGAGAGCCCCTGGAGACGGGTTTGCGCGGTCATGATGATGGTCGACCTCTCCCGGCCGTCAGCGTCGCTTGCCGAGGCGTTCGACCAGTGCTTCGAGCGTCGGCGCCCCGCGCCCGCTCGCTCGCGCGACGCCGGGTGCATCCGGCGTGCGCGGCGCGGCATCGAGTTTGGCGGCCAGTTGCGCGATCGTCGGATGGTCGAACAGATCGCGCAGCACGAGTTCGACGCCGAAGCGTTGCGCGATGCGGGCGACGATCCGCATCGCGAGCAGCGAATGCGCGCCCAGGGCGAAGATATCGTCGTCACGGCGGATCGCGGTGCGGCCGAGCAATTCGCCGAGCAGTCCGGCGAGGATCGTCTCGGTCGGGCTCTGCGGGCGCCCGTCGCCCGCGGCCGGCGCTGCGGGCGCGGCGATCGGCGGCAAGGCCTTGCGATCGAGCTTGCCGCTCGGGTGCGCGGGGAGTACCGCGAGGATCGCGATGCGGCCCGGCACCATGTGCTCGGGGAGTTTCGCGCGCAGGTAGGCGCGCAGCTCGGGCTCGCCGGGCGGCTCGCCCGGTGCCGGTTGCACGTAGGCCGCGAGCGCGCGGTCGCCGCGCTCCTCGACGGTGGTGACGGCAGCTTCGAGCACGTTCGGGTGCGCGCGCAGCACCGCTTCGATCTCGCCCGGCTCGATGCGGAATCCGCGGATCTTGACCTGGGCGTCCAGGCGCCCGAGGAACTCGAGGTTCCCATCCCGGCGCAGGCGGACGCGATCGCCCGTGCGATAGAGCCGGGCGCTCGGGTCGTCGTCGAAGGGATCGGGAACGAAGCGTTCCGCGGTGAGCTGCGGCGCGTTCAGGTAGCCGCGCGCGAGGCCGTCTCCGCCGACATACAGTTCGCCCGGCACGCCGAACGGCTGGGGTTGCCGGCGCGCGTCGAGCACGCAGGCGGTCGAGTTCGCGATCGGCCGCCCGATCGGCAGATTCGGGCCGATCCCCTCGGCCGACGGCACGTTGTAGCAGGTACTGACGGTCGTGTTCTCCGTCGGACCATAGGCGTTGACGAGCTGCGCGTGCGGGAAACGCTCGAGGAACCGGCGCGCGTGATCCGGCGAAACGACATCGCCGCCGGCGATGAGGCGCCGAACGCCCGCCAGCGCCTCGAGCTTGAGGTCGATCATCTGATGAAACAGCGCCGGCGTCAGAACGAGCGTCGTGACGCGATGACGCTCGAGCGCCGGCCCCAGCTCGCTGAAGCCGCGCGGACCGGGCGGGGCGAGCGCGAGGCGCGCGCCGTTGAGCAACGGCGCCCACAGCTCGAATGTGGAGGCATCGAAGCCCAAGGGGCCGAGTTGCAAGAACACGTCGTCCGGCGCGATCTCGCTGAAATCGCTGCCGCGCACCAGGCGCACGACGCCGCGGTGCACGACGGCGACGCCCTTCGGCGTGCCGGTCGATCCGGACGTGTACATGACGTAGGCAAGCGAATCGGGCCCGTTCGCGGAGATGGGGGCGGCGCTCGGAGCGGCCGCGATCGCGGCGGCGTCCTCGTCGAGGCTGACGACGCGCGCGCCGTCCACGGGCAAACGATCGCGCAGCGCGCGCTCGGTCACGATGTGGCGCGCGCCGGAATCCTGCAGCATGAACGCGAGACGCTCGCGCGGGTAACTCGGATCGAGCGGAACGTACGCGCCGCCGGCTTTGAGGATCGCGAGCACGGCGACGGGGAGCGCGACGCCGCGCTCGAGCGCGATGGCGACCGGCGTCTCCGTAGCGACGCCGAGCGCGCGCAGGTGGCCGGCGAGCCGGTTCGCGCGCGCATCGAGTTCGGCGTAGGTCAGGCTCGCGCGTTCGTCCTCGAGCGCGACGGCGTCCGGCGTGCGCGCGGCTTGGCGCGCGAAGAGTTGGTCGATCGAGGCATCCCGTTCGTAGGGCGCGCGCTTGCCGCGCATCGCCAAAACCGCACGGCGCTCGGCCTCGCTCATGAGCGGCAGGCGCGAGATGCGGCGTTCCGGCTCGCCGGCGACGGCTTCGAGCAAGCGGCGATAATGCCCGGCGAGCGCCGCGATCGTCTCGTGGTCGAAGATGCCGCGGTTGTACTCCCAGCGCAGCGTCAAGCCGCCGGGGTGCAGCGTCCCGACGACCTCGAGATCGACGTTCGCCGCTAAATCGCCTGACCGGCTCGTCGCGGTCGCGCTTCCCGGCGGATCCGTCAGGTTCGGCGCCGGATCGTCGTGCAGATTGAACGCCACCGAATAGAGCGCGTGGACGGCGGGATCGCGAACGGCGGCGACGGACTCCGCGACGCGCTCGAAAGGCACGCGGCGGTTTGCGAATGCACCGAGCGCCGTCGATTGCACGCGCTCGAGCACGTCCACGAATGGGGGATCGCCGGAGAGATCGCAGCGCAGCGCGACGCTGTTGTTCGGGCCGGCCGCGGTCCCGACGCAGAGGTCCGTTTCTCCGGTGTAACGGTGCAGGAGCGTCGCGAATGCGGCAAGGTGAGTCACGAACGGCGTACAGCCGGTCCGCTTGCCGAGCGCTTCGACGGCGCCGGTGAGCGGCTGCGCAAGCTCGCTCGAAACGACGGCGCCCTCGTAGGATCGAGCGGCCGCTCGAGGCCGATCGGCGGGCAATTGCAACGCGGGCGGCGCTCCGGCCAAGCGCGCGCGCCAATATTCGAGCTCCGCGTCGAAGGTGTCGAGCATCGCCGCGCCTACGTCCGTTTGCCGAGGCGGCCGGCGAGCGCCGAAAGCGTCGCGGCCGCGCGCCCGCCCGCTCGTTCGATGCGGATCGCGCCCGGTGTGCGCGGCGCGCCGTCGATCTTGCGGGCCAGTTGCGCGACCGTGGGAAACTCGAACAGATCGCGCAGCGCGAGCTCCACGCCGAACCGTTGCGCGATGCGGGCGACGATCCGCATCGCGTGAAGCGAATGCGCGCCCAGGGCGAAGATGTCGTCGTCACGGCCCGGCTCGCGGCCGAGCAATTCGCCGAGCAGTCCGGCGAGGATCGTCTCGGTCGGGCTCCGCGGGCGCCCGTCGCCCGCGGCCGGCGCGGCGGGCGCGATCGGCGGCAGGGCCTTGCGATCGAGCTTGCCGCTCGGGTGCGCGGGAAGGTCCGCGAGGATCGCGATGCGGCCGGGCACCATGTATTCGGGGAGTTTCGCGCGCAGGTAGGCGCGCAGCTCCGGCTCGCCGGGCGGCTCGCCCGGCGCCGCTTGCACGTAGGCCGCGAGCGCGCGGCCGCCGCGCTCCTCGACGACGGTGACGGCGGCTTCGAGCACGTTCGGGTGCGCGCGCAGCACCGCTTCGATCTCGCCCGGCTCGATGCGGAATCCGCGGATCTTGACCTGGGCGTCCAGGCGCCCGAGGAATTCGAGGTTCCCATCCCGGCGCAGGCGGACGCGATCGCCCGTGCGATAGAGCCGGGCGCTCGGGTCGTCGTCGAAGGGATCGGGAACGAAGCGTTCCGCGGTGAGCTGCGGCGCGTTCAGGTAGCCGCGCGCGAGGCCGTCGCCGCCGACGTACAGTTCGCCCGGCACGCCGAACGGTTGGGGCTGGCCCAAGGGATCGAGCACGCAGGCGGTCGAGTTCGCGATCGGCCGCCCGATCGGCAGATTCGGGCCGATCCCCTCGGCCGACGGCACGCTGTAACAGCAGCTGAACGTCGTGTTCTCCGTCGGACCGTAGCCGTTGACGAGTTGCGCGTGCGGGAAACGCTCGAGGAAACGGCGCGCGTGATCGGGCGAAACGACGTCGCCGCCGGCGATGAGGCGCCGAACGCCCGCCAGCGCCTCGAGCTTGAGGTCGACGACGTGATGGAACAACGCCGCCGTCAGCCAGAGCGTCGTGACGTGATGCCGCTCGAGCACCGGCCCGAGCTCGTCGAGGCCGCGTGAGCCCGGCGGAGCGAGCGCGAGGCGCGCGCCGTTGAGCAGCGGCGCCCACAGTTCGAACGTCGAGGCATCGAAGCTCAGGGGCGCGAGTTGCAGGAACACGTCGTCCGGCGCGATCTCGCTGAAATCGTTGCCGCGCACCAGGCGCACGACGCCGCGGTGCACGACGGCGACGCCCTTCGGCGTGCCGGTCGATCCGGACGTGTACATGACGTAGGCAAGCGAATCGGGCCCGTTCGCGGAGATGGGCGGGGAGTTCGGAGCGGCCGCGATCGCGGCGGCGTCCTCGTCGAGGCTGACGACGAACGCGCCGTCCACGGGCAAGCGATCGCGCAGCGCGCGCTCGGTCACGATGTGGCGCGCGCCGGAATCCTGCAGCATGAACGCGAGACGCTCGCGCGGGTAACTCGGATCGAGCGGAACGAACGCGCCGCCGGCTTTGAGGATCGCGAGCACGGCGACGGGGAGCGCGACGCCGCGCTCGAGCGCGATGGCGACCGGCGTCTCCGTAGCGACGCCGAGCGCGCGCAGGTGGCCGGCGAGCCGGTTCGCGCGCGCATCGAGTTCGGCGTAGGTCAGGCTCGCGCGTTCGTCCTCCAGCGCGACGGCGTCCGGCGTGCGCGCGGCTTGGCGCGCGAAGAGTTGGTCGATCGAGGCATCCCGTTCGTAGGGCGCGCGTTTGCCGCGCAGCGCCAGGACGGTGCGGCGTTCGGCCTCGCTCATCAAGGGCAGACGGGAGATGCGGCGTTCCGGTTCGTCCGCGGCGGCTTCGAGCAGGCGGTGATAGTGCGCGGCGAGCGCCTCGATCGTCTCGCGGTCGAAGATGTCGCGATTGTACTCCCAGCGCAGCCTCAAGCCGCCGGGGTGCGGCATCCCGATGACGTTGAGATCGAATTTGGCCGTGTCGTTGTCGAGCCCTTGACGCAGCGTGACCGTCGCGTTCGGAACCGTCAAATCCGGCGCCGGGCTGTCGTGGAAGCTGAACATCACCGAGTAGAGCGGATGGATGGAGCGGTCGCGCACCGGACGGACGGCATCCACCACGCGGTCGAAGGGGACCTCTTGATGTTCGTAGGCGTCGAGCGTCGTCGAGCGCACGCGCCCGAGCAGTTCGGCGAACGAGGGATCGCCTGAGAGATCGCAGCGCAGCGTGACGTTGTTGACGAGCATGCCGATCGCCAGCTCCGTCTGGGGCCCGCGCGCCGCGACCCCGGTTCCGACGCAGAGGTCGCGCTCGCCCGTGTAGCGGTGCAAGAGCGTCGCGAATGCGGCGAACAGCGTCATAAACGGGGTGCAACCGGCCTGGCGGCCCAGCGCGGCCAGCTCGTCGCGGAGCGGCGGCGCAAGCTCGGTCCAGAGCGACGCGCCGTTGTACGATTGAACGGCCGGTCGAGCGCGATCCGCCGGCAACTGTAGCGGCGGCGGCGCTCCGGCCAAGCGCGTGCGCCAGAAGTCGAGTTGGCTTTCGAATCCGCCGTTCGCGGCCTCCTCGCGCTGGCGCGCCGCGACCTGACCGAACGACGCCGGAATCGGCGGGAGCGCCGGAGCGCCGCCGTTCGCGAACGCGCGATAGCAGGCGGCGAGCTCGTCAAGAAACACGTAGAACGACCAGCCGTCGTGAACGATGTGATGCTCGACGTGCGTGAGCACGTGCCGGTCCGAGCGCATGCGCACGAGCGACCAGCGGGCGAGCGGGAGCTGCTCGATGTCGAACGGCCGCGCCAGCTCCTCTTCGATCGCGACGGCGAGCCGCGCCTCGGCTTCGGCTTCCGGCAGATTCGAAAGGTCCAGCAGCGGGAGCGGGCAGGGAGCCTCGGCGTGGACCCGCTGAACCGGGCGCCCCTCGAGCGACGGGAAGGTCGTGCGGAAGATCTCGTGCCGCGCCACGAGCGTGCGCAGGCTCCGTTCGAGCGCGCCGATGTCGAGGCGGCCGTCAAAGGTGAGCGTGGCCTGAAATTGGTACGCGCGGCCGGCCGGATCCAGGTGCTGCAGCACCCAGACGCGCTCTTGCGAGAACGAAGTCGGATAATCCGCAGTGAGGGAGTGCATCATTTACGATGGTAGGTCCCACCAGCGGAGCCCACGAGAGGCCGAAGTCCCGGGGGTTAGGCGCGCCTAGTCCCAGCTGCGCTAGGCTTCGCCGCCGAGCGCCCGCCGCAGCAGCGCATCGATCTCCTCGTCGCCGAGGCCTTCGAGTTCGGCGCGGATCTCCGCCAGTTCAGCGGGGTCGACGTGTTCCTCGATCGGATCGTCGGTCGCGGAGGTGGGCGCAATCCCCGCGGCGTGCGCACGCGCGATGAGGGCGGCGAGTGCCGCGATCGTCGGTTCCTTGAAGAATTCCGCGAGCGAAAGGGAGGCGCCGAGCGTGCCGTTCATGCGAGCCAAGGCCCTCATCGCGAGCAGCGAGTGGCCGCCCGCATTGAAGAAGCTCTCGTTCCGCTCGAAATCGGTCCGTTCGAGCAGGCTCGACCAGATCTCGGCGATCGCCCGCTCGAGCTCGCCCTCGGGCGGCTCCCGCAGCGGCGCTTTCATCTGAGCCGGGCGCGGGAGGGCCTTGTAGTCGATCTTGCCGCTCGCCGTTTTCGGAAGGCTCGGCAGCTCCGTCCAAAACGCCGGCAGCATCGCATCGGGCAGGAGCTCGGCCGCACGCGCGCGCAGTTCGCGCGCGGCCGGCGGCGGGCCGGCCCGCAGCGCGAGGTAGGCGGCGAGGACCGGACCGCTCGCGCCCAGGTCGTGGATCACGACGGCCGCCTCGGCGACGCCCGGCTGCGCCGCCAGGACGGCTTCGACCTCGCCCAGCTCGATGCGCTGGCCCCGGATCTTGACCTGACGGTCGCGCCGCCCGAGATACTCGATGTTTCCGTCGGGCCGGAGCCGCGCGCGGTCGCCGGTGCGGTAATAGCGCGCTCCGGCCCCCGCGAAGGGATCGTCCACGAACGCCGCGAGCGTCAGTTCGGGTCGAGCGAGATAGCCGAGCGCGACGCCGTCCCCGCCGATGCACAATTCGCCCGCGACGCCGAGCGGGGCGGGCTCGCCCGAGGGTTCGAGCACGTAGGCCCGGGTCCGTGCGATCGGGCGGCCGATCGCGATCCGTTCCGTGCCGCGCTCGACCCGCCAGGCCGTCGAGTGGATCGTGGTCTCCGTCGGCCCGTACAGGTTGTACAGCTCCGCCTGGGAACGGGCGGCGAGGCGCTGCGCCAGCTCGAGCGGGAGCGCTTCCCCGGCGGAAAAGACGCTGCGCAAGCTGCGCGCCTCCGGGAAACGCGGCTCCTCTACGACGAAGCGCAACATCGCCGGAACGAAGCCGGTCACGCTGATCGCGCGCTCGACGATCGTCGCGACCAGGGCGGCCGAATCGCGGTGAACGAGCGGCTGGGCCAGCACGATGCACGCGCCGGCCAACAGCGGCGCGAAACATTCCCAGAGCGCGACGTCGAAACCGATCGGCGTCTTTTGCAGGACGCGATCGGCGGGGGTCACGAGGCCGGCGTCTCGCATCCAAAGCATGTGGTTGACGAAGGCGCGTTGCGGGATCAGGACGCCCTTGGGACGTCCTGTGGAGCCCGAGGTGTACAGGACGTAGGCGAGGTCGTCGAGCGCAACGCGCAGGCCGGGATTGACCGGGTCCGCGGCGGGCTCTGCGCCCGTCCCTTCGCCGTCGAGCAGCAACAGCGGTGCGCCGATCCCCGCGAGCCCGGCCGCTTCGCGGCGCCGCGTGACGACGGGCGCGGCGGCAGTCTCCTCGAGCATGAAGCGCAGCCGCTCGGCGGGGAGCGTGGGGTCGAGCGGCAGGAAGGCCGCCCCGGCTTTGAGGATGCCGAGCAGCGCGACGATCAGCTCGACCGAGCGGTCCAGGAACAGGCCGACGGTCGCGCCCGGGGCAACGCCCTCGCCGATGAGCCGGCGGGCCAGAGCGTTCGCCCGGGCGTTCAGCGTTCGATAGTCGAGGCGTTCGTCGCCGAATTCGAGCGCGAGGCGAGCCGGCTCGCGCGCCGCCTGCTCCTCGAAGAGCTCGTGGAAGGCGCGTTCGAGCGCGGGACCGCTGAAATCTCCGTTTCCGAGCGCGAGCACGGCACTGCGCTCCGCGCCGTCGAGCAGCGGCACGCGCGAGATCGCGAGGCCGGGTTGCGAAGCGACCGCGCGCATGAGCGCCTCGAAATGCCGCGCGAGCCGTTCGACGGTCGACTGGTCGAAGAGATCCGAATTGTATTCAAAACGCGCCGAGAGCCCGGCGGCGGTCTCGCGCAATTCCAGCGTCATGTCGCTGATGGCCGATCCGGGATTGATCTCGAGCGGCGTGACGCCGAGCCCGCTGATGGCGAGCGTGGGACGGTCGCGTTCGACGAGCGAGATCATCGTCGAGAAGAGCGCCGGACGCGCGCGGCTTCGTTCCACGCGGAGATCCTCGACGATCGAATTGAACGGCAGATCTTGATTGTCATAGGCGCCGAGCGCGAAGTCGCGCACGCGTTCGAGGTGAACGCGGAAGCTTGGATCGTCCGAGAGATCCGCGCGCAGCGCCAGCGTGTTGACGAAGCACCCCGCGAGCCCGGCCGTCTGAGGGACCATCCGCCCCGCGGTGGGGAAACCGACGAGGACGTCCGGCTCGCCGCTGTACCGGAAGACGAGCGCCATGTACGCGGCCGCCAGCGTCATGAACGTGGAGGCGCCGCTCGCGCGGCCGAGCGCGCGCAGCGCTTCGAACGTGCCGGCGTCGATCGTGTAACGGTAACGCTCCCCGCGATGCTGATCGGCCGGCCCGCGCGCGCGATCCGCCGGAAGCTCCGCGCAGGCCCGGGGAGTCGCGAGCGCCGCCTGCCAGAATCGGCGTTGCTTCTCAAGCGCCTCGCCTTCGAGGATGCCGCGCTGCCAGCGGGCGAAATCGCCGAAGCCGAGCGCCGGCGTCTCGAACGGGGTCCCTCCGGCGATCCAGTCGTAGGCGCGGCCGAGGTCGCGGCCGATGATCCCGCGTGAAGCCCCGTCCTGGATCAGGTGGTGCGAGACCACCAAGAGCGCGTAGCGCGCCGGGCCGAGGTGATACAGGGTCGCCCGCAGGAGCGGCGCGCGCGAGAGATCGAACGGCACGCGCGCTTCCGCATCCAGGTGCGCCTGCAGATCGCCGGGCCGCTCGCGCAGATCGATCTCCGCGAGTGCCGGCGTCGCCGCCGCCTCGACGCGCATCACCGGGCGCCCGGCAACTTCGAAGAACCCGGTCCGCACGGACTCGTGCCGGCGGGCGACCTCCGCGAGCGCAGCTCGGAGCACCGCCGGGTCCACCTCGCCGTCGATCGCGTACGCCTGGCAGACGTTGTAGACCGGCCGCCCTGGGACGAGCCGCTCCGTGACCCATATCTGCTCCTGAGCGGCAGTCAGCGGATAGGTTTCCTGACGCGGTTGGGGGACGAGCGGCGGGAGCTCGCCGCGCGGGTCACCCCAAAGGCGCTGCGCGAGGGGCCGCGAGAGGGGACGGCGTTCGGTACGATCCACGGCTCAATGCTAGCGCATGCCCTTGGCCCCAGGAAGGTTGCTTCGCCTCTCCGGCTGGTCCGTTCGTCCTACGTGCGCGATCAGGCGGGCGCGCGAGAGGTTAGGTCCCGGCGTGCGGTTCCGGCGCCCGAACTGCGGCCGGAGAGCGCGATCATGGCGTAGCCGCAATATGCCCAAAGCAGGGCGTTCGGGGAGAATCCCGACTGGATGTGACGTTGCAGGAAGATCGAGAGCGTGATCAGCGCGCCCACGCCGAGCGCGTTCCCGGGGAGCCGCTCGCGCAGATTCCATAGCACCAGGAGCGGAACGATCTGGACGATGCCGTACGAAGCGCCGGCTCCGGGATAGAGAAGCAATCCAAGCAGCAGCGCGAGGCAGAAGGCGAGCGCATCTCCTTTCGGAGCCCGGGCGCACAGCACCAGCGTCGCTGCCGCCAGCAGGACCGCGAGCGCGAGGTACAAGGGCTGGACGGCCGCAGCGGGGAGGTGCCCGGCCCCTGCGAGCCGGAGCAGGACGCCGAGCAGCGAGGAGCTCTCGGCGTACACGTAAGCGGGCTCGCGGCCGATGGGGCCCGCGACGACGTACGCCAGCATCGTCTTCGGGCCGAGAAAGGCGAACGCGGCGCCGAGGCTCAGGGCCAGGGCGACGCACGCGATACCCAGACGGCGCAGGCGCAGGCGCGCCAGGTCCGCGAGCAGCAGAACGCCGGCGTACGGTTTCACCCAGAGCGCGAGCACGGTGAAGATGGGCCCCCAGTTCGCGTTACGGCCCGCATACGCGAGCGCGACGAAGAGCAGGCAGAGCGAGTTCGTCTGCGCGTACCCCGTGTCGGTGGCGAGGGCGGGCATCGAGAGCGTGAGTGCAAGGACGAGCAAGGCGGCGCCGGGGCCTTCATCCGGCAGCGCGGCCCGCCCGAGAACGAGCGCCGCCGCGAGCAGCGCGACGAACTGCACGGCGAACCAGATCTCGAGGCTCGTTCCCCCGAAGTGGGCGGCGTAGCCGAGCGGCAGGACCAGAAAGATCGAGGGGGGCGGGTAGGGGAAGCCGACGTCGAGGACTTCCTTGACGAACGGCACGTCGATCGTGAAGGGCTTCGCGAACGAATGAAAGACCGCCGGGTCGTACACGTTCAAGCCCGCGGCGGCGATGTGGCCGTAGAGCCAGAAGCAGGCAAAGTCCCATTCGCCGGGATCCGCGACGTACGCCTGGACGGCTCGCACGTGGAGGTAGGCGAACGCGAGTGCGACCGCCGCGGCCGGCCACGGCGAACGATACGACCAGCCGCGCCGGAACCACAGGAACAGCAGGACCGGGGCGATCAGCGCCGCCGCGATCGTCAGCACGGGGCCTGCTGTCGTATGAGCTGAGCTCGGCCTTCGTTTGCCGGTCGCGTGAAAGAAGAACGCAATGGATTCTATCCGGAGGAAAGCCGGGTCCCTAGCTTGGGCTAACCCATCCTATCCGGGCCGTTGCGGCGGAACGTAGAGGCAATGGGTCGACCAAGGTAGGCAAAAGGTCCCGCGCTCCGCCCGGCGCTCACGCTGCGAGCGAGAGAACGTCGAAGGCGCGGGAGCGCAGCACGCGAACCGCAGGGCCCTCGACGGCGATTGCGCCGCGAAGCGGGATCGGGAGGTCGAGCGCGGCCAGGGCCCAGCGCGCGGGCTCGATCAGCGGCGTCCGGGATCCGCCAAGGCGCGGCGCGGCGCGCGGATCCGCCTCGACGGAAAAGAGCGCCGGTTCGAGCGAGAGTCCGGTGCCCAGGGCCTTCAGCACGGCTTCTTTTTGCGTCCAGACGTGATAGAAAGAGGCGAGCCGCAGCTCCGGCGGCAGGCCCGCGAAGCGGCTTTGCTCGTCGGGGCCGAAGGCGCGCGCCACGAGGCCGGCGAGGTCCGGCAGGTCCGCCTCCAGCGCGACGTCCACGCCGAGCGCGCGGTCGCCGCCGATCGCCAGCACGCTGAACGGACCCGCGTGCGCGAGATTGAAGTGCGGCGAACCCGCAGCCGCCCCGGCAGGCTTCCCCCCAGGCCCGTAGGTGAGCTGCACGGGCCCCTCTGTGACGAGGCCCAAGACGCTGCGCAGCATCGCGCGGCGCAGCAGGAAGCGGCGGCGCAGATCCGGCTCGCGCAGCCGCGCGAGCCGCTCTCGTTCGTCGCCCGAGAGGCGCGCCGCGAGGTGCTCCGCCGAACCCGGAAACTGCGAGAAATCGGCAGTCCAGATCTCGACGGGCACGCCCGCGTTCTAGCCGACGTGCATCGGGGCGAGCTGGTGAGTCTGAAGGATGTGACCCGGCGAGACGATGTGCCGCTTGAGGCCGAGCTTGGCCGCATCGACGCCGAGCGCGAGCGCGACGAGTTGCGGCAGATGGAACGTCGGCAGGTCGGTCCGGCCCCAGCGCGCCGCCGAATCCGCTTGATAGCCGTCGAGCGCGAGGTGGCAGAGCGGGCAGGGCGTCAGCACGGCCTCCGCGCCCTTGTCCTTGGCCATGCGCATGTTCTGGCCGACCATGTTCGGCGCGATCCCGTCCTTCTCGAGCTGAACGTGGAAGCCGCAGCAGCGCGTCTTGCCGGCGTAATCGACGGGCTCGCCGCCGAGCGCTTCGATGATGTCCTCGAGCGAGTGCGGGTTGCGCGCGGATTCCCAGCCGTTCACGCTCTCCGGCCGGATGATGTGGCAGCCGTAGAACGGCGCGACCTTCAGGCCGTGCAGCGGATGCACGACCATCGAGCGGAGCTTGTCCAGGCCGATGTCGTCGATCAGGAGCCAGAGCAAGTGGCGGACCGTGACCGTGCCGTTGTACTTCGCGCCGAACTTTCCGAGGATGCCGTTGGCGTGCTCCATGTGATGTTCGTCTTCGAGCAGTTCTTTGTTCGCGGCGCGCATGTGCCCGGTGCAGGTCGAGCAGATCGTGATCACGTCGTCGAGGCCGAGCGCCTCGGCTTGGGCGTAGGTGCGGGCGTTGAGCACGCGGGCGACGTCGCGATTGAGATCGTTGAGGACGGAGGCGCCGCAGCACGAGGCCGCGGTCAGCTCGACGAGTTCGATGCCGAGCTTGTCGGCCAAGAGCAGCGTCGAGTTGAAGAGTTCCGTACACGATTCTTTCGCGACGCAACCGGGGAAGAAGCCGTAGCGCTTGGTTTGCGCCGACTTCGAGCGAGGCTTCGCGGCGGCTGCCGTTTCGATGTTCGTCGTCGTCATGAACCTACCGGAACCTCCAGCGCGTTGAAAATAGTGCGGATCTCGTCGACCTTCGGGACGGGGTGCGCGAAGAGCGGCGGGAGTTTTCCGCGGGAGAGCATCCGCAGGCCGAGCGGCATCACCTTCAGCAGCCCGCTGATGTTGAAGCGGCCGACCGTGCCTTGGATGACCTCGGTCTCTTGCAGCATGCCGGTCTGCTTGATCGTCTTCGCGACCACGAGCGCGTGGCGCGGGCCCGCGCCGCTCGTGAGCCCCTCTTCGATCGTCGCGCGCTTCGTGTCGATGATCCGGTCGTTCGGCTCGACGCCCTTCGGGCAATACGAGCAGGCGTAGCAATGCGCGCACAACCACAAATAGTCGGAGCTGATCTGCGCGGCGCGCGCCTTGCGCTTGGAATCGCGCACGTCTTCGATGAAGCGGTAGGCGTACGCGATCGCGGCCGGTCCCGCGAATGAGGGATCGACGCTGACCACGGGGCAGAGCGCGTAGCAGGTCGCGCACATGATGCAGTTCGCGACGAGCACGAGCTTCTTCATGTCTTCCGGCGAGACGCGGCGCTCGCGCTCGTGATCGGAATCCTTGTCGGCCGGCTGCAGGTACGGCTTGAGCCGCGAGTATTTATCCCAGAAGGGATCCATGTGGACCGCGAGGTCGCGCATCGGCTCGAAGTTCGGCATCGGATCGACCTTGATCGAGCCGTCCTTCTTGATGACGTCGCGGACCGGCGTCTTGCAGGCCAGGCCCGTGGTGCCGTTGATGTTCATCGAGCACGATCCGCAGATCGCGGAGCGGCACGAGCGGCGGAACGAGATCGTCCCGTCGACCTCCGCTTTCGCCTGTTCGAGCGCGTCGAGGACGGTGCAGCCGTCCGGCACCTCGAGCGTCACCTTGTCGCGGCGCGGCACCGCGTCGGCGTCGGGGTCGTAGCGGAAGATATCGAGCGTCAGTTGCATCTAATACGTTCTCACCTGCGGCTGGTACTTCGTGAAGGTCACTTTGCGCGAGTAATCGGGGACCGGGTCCGCGTTCGGCCCCGCGGAGCGCATCAACGTGTGAACGGTCCAGTTCTCGTCGTCGCGATCGGGAAAATCCGTGCGCGATTGCGCGCCCCGGGATTCCTTGCGGTTGAGCGCGCCGAGCATGATCGGCTGCGCGACGTCCATCAGGAACTCGGTTTCGAGGAACGTGACGAGATCGGTGTTGAACGTCTTGGACTTGTCCATGACGGTCATCGTTTGCGCCGCCTCGCGCGCCTGGCGCAGGGCCGCCATGCCGTCGGTGAGCTGAGCTTCATTGCGGAAGATGAAGGCGTGATCGCTCATCGCGTCGTTGATCATCTTGCGCACTTCGGTGTGGCGCACGCCGCCCTCGCGGGCGAGGATCCCCTTGATTCGGTCCTGCTCGCTCTTGAGCGTGCGCTCCGAGGGCCGCACGTCGCCTGACGACTTGATGTACTCGATCGCGTGGCGCGCCGAGCGCGCGCCGAAGACGATCGTGTCGAGCAGCGAATTGCCGCCCAGACGGTTGGCGCCGTGGACGCTGATGCAGGCGACCTCGCCCGCCGCGTACACGCCGGGAACGCGCGTCGCGCCGAACTTGTCGGTCTCGATGCCGCCCATCGCGTAGTGCATGCCGGGCAAGATCGGGATCGGCGCGTCGATCGCATCGATGCCGGTCGCGTCGAGCGCGAGTTCGCGAATCTGCGGCAGCCGCTCGAGGATCTTCTCGCGGCCGAGGTGGCGCAAATCCAAGAACACGCAGCCGTTGACGCCGCGCCCTTCGAGGATCTCGGTCCATTCCGCGCGCGAGACGACGTCGCGCGAGGCGAGCTCGCCCTTGTTCGGCGCGTACTTGAACATGAAGCGCTCGCCCTCGCTATTGAGAAGGTAGGCGCCTTCACCGCGGGCGGCTTCCGAAAGGAGCACGCCGTTGACCTTCAGCGAGGTCGGATGGAACTGGACGAACTCCATGTCCATCAGCGGGATCCCTGCCCGGTACGCGATCGACATACCGTCGCCGGTGGATGCGTAGCCGTTCGTGGTCTTGCGATACACGCGGCCGAGCCCGCCGGTCGCGAAGATCGTCGCCTTCGCCGTGACGAGCTCGAGTTTGCCCGTGCGCATGTTGTATGCGACGACGCCGGTGCCGACGCCGTCCTCGATACACAGCGCGGTCGCGAAGTACTCTTCGTAGACCTTGATGTTGAAGCGCTCGAGCTGCTCCCAAAGCGAATGCAGGATCACGAGGCCCGTGACGTCGGCGGAGTAGCAGGTGCGCGGCGTGCCCGCGCCGCCGAAGGGGCGCTGCGCGATCTTGCCGTCGGGGAGCCGCGAGAAGATGCAGCCGCGATGCTCGAGCCACACGATCTGGCGCGGGGCGTCCTCCGCCATCGCTTCGATCGCGTCTTGGTCGCCCAGATAATCCGAGCCCTTCACGCAGTCGAACGCGTGCGCTTCCGTGCTGTCCTCGGCGCTGTTGCCGAGTGCGGCATTGATGCCGCCCTGTGCGGCGCCCGAGTGACTGCGGACCGGATGCAGTTTGGAAACGATGGCGACGTCAGCGCCCAGTTCGGCCGCTTCGACCGCGGCTCGCATTCCCGCGAGCCCGCCGCCGATGACCACGACGTCGTGCTTGATCAAGCTCGAGACCCTCTTTTCGTCCTTCTGAAACGTCCATCCATCTTAGACGACCGGCGGGCGAACCCCGCACGACCTTCGTCGCACGTCCGCGGACCGTCGCGCACGCCGCCTCTGGTCCTGCCGCCAGGAGGCCCGAGCGGGCCGTGCGCTCGTGCCAGGCGGGGAGGGGCCTGGTGGGAAAGCAACGAGCTTCGAACACCCAAAGGCTCGGAGTCGCGCTTGAGTTCCTTCGTCCACCTGCACGTGCACAGCGAGTATTCGTTGCTCGACGGCGCGTGCCGCGTTGATTCCTTGTGCCGGAGCTCCGCCGAGGCGGGGGCCCCGGCCGTCGCGCTGACGGATCACGGCGTCATGTTCGGAGCGATGGAGTTCTACTACGCCGCTCGCGACTCGAAGCTGACGCCGATCGTCGGCTGCGAGGCCTACATCGCGCCGCGCGGCCGCTTCGACCGCACCGTGCGGGATGAAGCGCACGTCACGCTGCTGGCCGCCGATCTCGTGGGCTATCGCAATCTCGTGGCGCTGATCTCCAAAGGGTTCCTCGAAGGGTATTATTACAAGCCGCGGATCGATATGGATCTGCTGGCCAAACACAACGACGGCTTGATCGTGCTCTCCGGCTGCATGTCCGGGCTCTGCGCGCAGCCCTTGCTCAAGAACGATCGCGAGGGCGCGCGCAAAGCGGCGCGCGCGTTCACGGACATCTTCGGCGACCGCTTCTACATCGAGATCATGCGCCACGGCATCCCCGAACAGGACGTCGTCAACGCGGGACTGATCGAGCTTGCGCGCGAGATGAATCTGCCGCTCGTCGCCACGAACGACTCGCACTATCTCGTGCGCGAGGATGCGCCGGCGCACGACGTGCTGCTCTGCATCGGCACGGGCAAGACCGTCGCGGATACGAACCGGCTCAAGTTCATGACGCACGAGTTCTACCTGAAATCGAACGAGGAGATGCGTGCGCTCTTCGCCGACGTGCCGGACGCCTGCGACAACACGCTCGAGATCGCCCGGCGCATCGACATCCGCATCCCCGAGAAGACGTTCAACATCCCGCTCTATCCGGTGCCGCAAGCGACGGACCAGCCGCTGTTGCTCGGCGAAAAGACGCCGGAGGCGTACTTGCGCGAGATCTGCGAGGCGGGACTGATCGAGCGTTACGGCGCCGCACGCGCGGCGAACGACCCCGTCCTGCGCGAGCGGCTCGATTACGAGCTGGGCGTGATCACGAAGATGGGCTTCGCCTCGTATTTCCTGATCGTGTGGGACTTCATCAAGTACGCGCGGGATCGCGATATCCCGGTCGGCCCCGGCCGCGGCTCGGCGGTCGGCTCGATCGTCTCCTATTGCCTGCGGATCACGGATCTCGATCCGATCCGCTTCAACTTGCTCTTCGAGCGCTTCCTCAATCCCGACCGGATCTCGATGCCGGATATCGATACGGACTTCTGCGTCGAGCGGCGCGACGAAGTGATCGCCTACGTCACGCAAAAATACGGCAGCGACCGGGTCGCGCAGATCGTCACGTTCGGGACGATGGCCGCGCGGGCCGCGGTGCGCGATGCCGGGCGCGCGCTCGGCGTGCCGCTCGGCGACGTGGACCGCGTCGCGAAACTGATCCCCTCGGGCCCGGGCGGGCTCTCGATCGCGCAGGCGCTCGCGAACATCCCCGAACTCGCGAATCTCTCGGATAACTCACCGCAAATCCGCAAGCTGCTCGAGACGGCGCGCTCGATCGAGGGGCTCGCGCGGCACGCCTCGACCCATGCCGCCGGCGTCGTGATCTCCGCGGGCCCGCTCGTCGATTGGGCCCCCTTGATCAAACTGGGCGACGACGACGTGAACACCCAGTACGACATGAACATGGTCGAGCGGATCGGCCTGCTCAAGATGGACTTTCTCGGCTTGCGCAACCTCACGGTGATGAAGGCCGCGAGCGACGAGATCAAGCGCACGACCGATCCGTCGTTCGATCTCGCCGCGATCCCCAGCGACGATGCGCGCACGTTCGAGATGCTGGGGCGCGGCGAGACGACCGGCGTCTTCCAGCTGGAATCGGACGGGATGCGGCGTGTCGTCGGCGAGCTGCAGCCGAGCTCTCTCGACGACATCATCGCGCTCGTGGCGCTGTACCGTCCGGGGCCGATGGAGTGGATCCCGCAGTACATCAGCAACAAGCATGGCCGCACGAAGCCGCGCTACCTGCATCCCAAGCTCGAGCCGATCCTGAGCGAAACCTACGGCATCGCCTGCTATCAAGAACAGGTCATGCAGATCGCGCGGGACATCGCGGGCTTCACGCTCGGGCAAGCGGACGAGCTGCGCAAGGTGATGGGGAAGAAGCAAAAGGACAAGATCCCCGTCTATCGCGAGAAGTTCATCCGGGGAGCGGTGAAGAACGGCATCGACGCGCGGCTCGCCGAGGAGATTTTCGCGTTCGTCGAACCGTTCGCGGGCTACGGCTTCAACAAATCGCACGCGGCCGCGTACGGCTGGATCTCCTATCAGACGGCGTTCCTGAAGGCCAACCACCCGATCGCGTACTTCGCGGCGCTGATGACGTCGGTCAAGGACAAGACCGACAAGCTCGTCGAGTACATCGACGAGGCCAAGAAGCTCGGCGTCGACGTGCTGCCCCCGGACGTGAACGAGTCGCTCGTCGATTTCGCGGTCGTCGGCTCGCAGATCCGCTTCGGCCTCGCCGCGATCAAAGGCGTCGGCGAGGGCGCCGTGCGGGCGCTGCTCGAGGCGCGCGCGAGCGGCGGCAGATTCACGGACGTCTTCGATCTGGTCGCGCGCGTCGAGCCGGGCGCGGCGAACCGCAAGGTCTACGAAGCGCTGATCAAGTGCGGCGCGCTCGACGGCCTGCCCGGGAACCGCGCGCAGCTGCTCGGCGCGCTCGACGGCGCGCTCGATGCCGCGACGCGAGCCGCGAAGGATCGGGAGGTCGGCCAAGCCTCGCTGTTCGGGAGCGTCGAGGAGACGCCGGAGCTGGCCCGCGTCCTCCCGCTGGTCCCGCCCCCCTCCATGACGCAACGGCTCGCCTGGGAGAAGGAGACGCTCGGGATCTACGTCTCGGGGCACCCGCTCGCGGACATCGCCGAGGACCTCCTGCGCGGGGGCGTGACGCCGATCAAGGACCTCGGCAACCGTGAGGACGACGAGGCGGTCACGGTCGCCGGAATGCTGACGGCCGTGCGCCGGACGATGACGAAAGCGCAGCAGCAGATGCTGCTCGCGACGCTCGAGGATGTCGGCGGCAGCGTCGAGCTCGTCGTCTTCCCGAAGACGTACGCGCAGCTTCAGAGCGCGTTCGTCCAGGACGCGATCGTGACCGTGCGCGGGCGCGTGCGCTTCCGCGAGCGGCGCGGCTCGGTCCCGGGCGACGAGGCGCCGGTCGAGACGTCCGTCACCGTGAACGAAGTGACGCCCTTTACGCGCCGGGCGCCGGCTCCCGTGCCGAACGGCTGGCACGTGCGCGCGCAGAATCGCGGCCAAATCGACGCGCTCGCGACGCTCCTGGCGGACGCGCCGGGCGGGACGCCGATCGTCGTCCACGACGGCGAGCGCTACGCGCGCCTGCCGGGCGGCATCTCGAACGGCACCTACGTGCGCCACGAGCTCGAGACGATTTTCTCGCGCAGCAACGTTTGGGAGGGCCCTCTACCGAATGCCTGAAAGACGCGCCGCGCGCGCTGCGCGCTCCGAAACGAGGACCCAAGGATGAGATTGCCGGCCGGCGTTCGCGACTGGCTCCCCGAAGAGCTCGCGCTCAAACGCGCCGCGGAGGACGCGCTGCGCGGGGTCTTCGCGCGCCACCGGTACGCGGAAGTCCAGACGCCGGGCTTCGAGTACTTCGACGTTCTCGAGGCCGGGCTCGGCGGGCAGCTCGCCGAGCAGGCGTTCCAGTTCACCGATCGCCGCGGCGGGCTGCTGGCCCTGCGGCCGGACATGACGACGCCGATCGCGCGCCTGGTCGCCTCGCGCTTGCAGGCGGCGCCGCTGCCGCTGCGGCTGTGCTACCTGCAGCCGACCTATCGCTACGAGGACCCGCAGGAAGGCCGCATGCGCGAGTTCACGCAAGCGGGCGTCGAGCTGATCGGCGAGCGCAGCGTCGAGGCCGATGCGGAATGCCTGTTCACCGCGCTCGAAGCGCTCGACGCGCTCGGCCTGCGCGATGCGCGCGTCGACATCAATCACGTCTCGATCGTCGACGGCGTGCTGGCGGGGCTCGATCTCGGCGCGGAGGCCGTCGTGGAGTGCAAGCGGCTGGTCTCGGCGCGCAATCTGGTCGGCTTGCGAGCGTTCGCCGAGCGGGCCGGATACGCGGATCGTTTCGCGCAGCTCAAGGCGCTCACGCTCAGCCGGGGAACGGGCGACGTGCTCGCATTCGCCGAGAAGCTCTGCCGCACGACCGAAGGGCGGCGCGGGATCGAGCGGCTCGCGACGATCGTGGCGCAGGCGGCCGAACGCGGCGTGCAGGATCGCATCGCGATCGATCTCTCGCTGCTGCGCGATTTCGCGTATTACACCGGCTTCGTGTTCGAGGGATTCGTCGCGGAGCTGGGCTTCGCGATCGCGGGCGGCGGCCGGTACGATTCCTTGCTGCCGCGCTTCGGCATGCAGGCGAGCGCCGTGGGCTGGTCGCTGAGCGTGGAACGCGTGCTGATCGCGCTCGAGCGAAGGCGCCGGCACGCGGCCGGGGAGGTGCACGCGTGAGCGAACGGCTCGTGATCGCCGTGCCGAAGGGCGCGCTGTACGACGATGCGGTCGCGCGTTTGCGCGCGGCCGGCGTCGACGTTCCCAAGGACCCCGGGCGCAAGCTCTCCGTCGAGACGAGCGACGGCAGCGAGATCCTGTTCCTGAGGCCGAGCGATGTCCCGGCGTACGTGGAATTCGGCGCCGCCGACTGCGGGATCGTCGGGAAGGACACGCTCTGGGAGACCGAGCGTCACGTTTGCGAGCTGGCCGATCTCGAGTTCGGGGCGTGCCGGCTCGTCGTCGCCGCGCGCAGCGCGGACGGCTACCATGAAGGCGTGCCGTTGCCGACGTTCCTGCGCGTCGCGACGAAGTTCATCAACACGGCCGAGACGTATTTCGCCGAGCGCGACGTCTCCGCGCAGCTGATCAAACTGCACGGTTCCGTCGAACTCGCGCCGCTCGTCGGCTTGGCCGATCTGATCGTCGATCTGGTCGCGACCGGCACGACGCTGCGCGAGAACCATCTGGTCGTGCTCGAGGAGATCGATCGCTCGACCGCACGCTTCGTCGTGAATCCCGTGCGCTTCCGCGCGAAGTATCGCGCGCTGATGAGCTTGCTGCAACGGCTCGATCCGGACCACGCGTTCAGCGGTCTCACGTTCGAGGCGCGCTCGTGAAGATCGTCGGCGCGCGCGACGAGGCGGCGCTCGCGGGCCTCTATCGCGGCGGATGGGATGCGCCGCCGGCCGTGCGCGAAGGTGTCGCCGCGATCTTGGCGGACGTGCGGGCGCGCGGTGATGCGGCGCTGCTCGAGTACACGCGCCGTTTCGATGCGCCGGACCTCGCGGCCGGGGGGGGGCGCGTCGCGATTCCGCCGCTCGACGCGGCGCGCGCGCTCGTGCCGGCCGAGATCGCCGCCGGGCTCGAACTCGCGCGCGACCGCGTCGCCGCGTATCACGAATTGCAACGCCCGCTCGATATCGAGCGGCGCGAAGCCGACGGAACGCGCAGCGCGTTCGTGCACCGCGCGCTCGCCGCGATCGGCGCGTACGTCCCGGGCGGGACCGCCGTTCTGCCTTCGTCCGTCATCATGACCGTCGTGCCCGCGAAGATCGCCGGCGTCGAGCGCGTCGCGGTCGCGACGCCGCCGGGACGCGACGGCACGATCTCGCCCGCGATCCTGTTCGCCTGCGCGCTGTGCGGCGTCGACGAGCTGTACGCCGTGGGCGGCGCGCAGGCGATCGCCGCGTTCGCGTACGGCACCGCGACGATCGCGCGCGTCGACAAGATCGTCGGGCCCGGCAACGTGTGGGTGACCGAAGCGAAACGTCAGGTGTTCGGAATCTGCGGGATCGACGGGCTCGCGGGGCCCTCCGAAGTGCTCGTCGTGGCCGACGGCGACGCGAACGCGGAGTTCGTCGCGGGGGAGATGATCGCGCAAGCCGAGCACGATCCGCTCGCGCGCGTCGCAGCCGTTTCGTGCGAACTCGACGTGCTCGAGCGCGTGCGCGCGCTGCTGGAGGGCGAGTTCGCGACGGCTTGCGGGCGCGGCGAGATCGTGGATCGCGTGCTCGCCGGCGGCGCGTATCTGATCCACGCCGCGGACGAAGCGGAAGTGCTCGAAGTGATCGAGCGCTTCGCGCCCGAGCATCTCTCGCTGCAGATCGCCGATCCGTGGCGCTTGGTGCCGAAGATCCGGCGTGCGGGCGCGATCTTCGCCGGCGACCAGACGCCCGTCGCGGCGGGCGACTACATCGCGGGGACGAATCACGTGCTGCCGACCGCGGGCGCCGGGCGCTTTTCTTCAGGTTTGCGGCTGGCGGACTATTATCGCACGGCGTCCGCGATCGAGAACAGCGCGCAGCGCATGCGCGCGGACGCGCCGGTTCTCGCGGCGTTGGCGGAATTCGAAGGCCTGCGCGCGCACGCGCGCACCGCGTTGTTGCGCGTCGAGGAGCCGCGTTGACGGCGCGTCCGGCGCTCCGCCCGCAGCTCTTGGCGTTGGATCTCGACGGCACGCTCCTCTCCTCGAGGAACGAGCTTGCGAGCGCGGTCGCGGAGGCGGTGCGCCGCGCACAAGCGAGCGGCGTGCTCGCGACGATCGTCACGGGCCGGATCTTCGCGGGAACGGTTCCGACGATCCGGGCGCTCGGCATCACGGCGCCCGTCATCTGCTACCAGGGAGCCGCGATCTTCGATGCGCAAAGCGGCGCGATCCTGAGCGAGACGCCGCTCGCGAACGCGACCGCGCTGCGCATTTACGACGAGTTCCGGCCGCAGGGGTACCACGTGCAGATGTACGCGGACGATCGCTTTTACTGCGAGGAGCACAATCGCTTCAGCGAGTTGTACGCGCACTTGGCCGGGGTCGAGCCGATCGTCGTGCATTCGCTGCGGGAAACCTTCGCCGGACGGGATACGACCAAGCTGAACATCGTGACGGAGCGCGAGCGGACGCCCGAAGTCTACGAACGCATGCTCGCGCTCTGCGGCCCGGACGCCTACGTGACGCGCTCGAACCCCGAGTTCGTCGAAGCGATGAGCCCGCACGTGAGCAAGGGCGTGGCGCTGGCGGACGTCGCGGCGCGCTTGGGGATTCCGCTGGAGCGCGTGCTCGCGATCGGCGATTCGTACAACGACATTCCTCTGCTCGAGGCGGCCGGCTTCGGCGTTGCGATGGGCTCGGGGCCCGCGGCGCTCGCCGCGGCGGCCGATGCCGTCGTCGGCGATTGGGCGCACGACGGCGTGCGCGAGGCGATCGAACGTTTCGTGCTCGAGATTCCTTCGGAGCGCAGCGCGTGACGACGGCGTCGCGGCGCAGCAAACCGTCGCTCTTCGCGAGGCTGCGCGTGTTCTGGGTCGTCGCGGTGTTCCTGGCCTGCGCGCTCGCGGGCACGATCGCCTACGCCTTGAATTGGCCGGGCTTTCGTTTGGGCGCGCTCGACGTGACGGGGAACGCGATCGTGCCGCGCGCGGCGATCCTCGCGCGCGCCGCGCTCGAGCCGGGGCGCAACATCTGGCTGCTGGACACGCGCGCGGCGCAGCAGCGCATCGAAGCGATCCCGTACGTGCAAAGCGCGCAGGTGCGGCGCGCTTTTCCGAACGCGGTCGCGATCTCGATCGTGGAACGCGCGCCGCTCGGCTGCCTGTTCGCCGCCGGCGGCGCCGCGCTGACGATCGACGCGCAGCGGCGGGTCCTCGAACGCGGCTGCGCCCGGATGCCACGCCCGGAGTTTCGCGCAGGGACGCTGGCGGCCGGTCCCCCGGGCACGTTCCTGCACAGCGAGCCGCTCGCGCGGCTGCAAGCGGACGCGGCGGTGCTGCGCGGGGCGCGGGACGCGTTCGTGGCGTTCGGCTTCGACCGCTACGGCGGGCTCGAAGCCTCGCTCGCGGGCGGCCCGCTGATCCGCTTCGGCGGGGACGCCGATCTGCCGGAGAAGCTCCGGCTCCTGGACGCGATCCAGGCGCGTTTAGGCCCGGACCCGAGCCTGCGGGCGATCGACCTGCGGGCACCGGCAGCCCCCGTCGTCGAGCGACGCGACCCACAACATATACAGGACTCCAAGCCCCACCACCACAATATCTAGGGTCATGAAATCACCCCGGGGCACGATCGTGGGTCTGGATATCGGAACGACCAAGACCTGCGCCGTCGTCGCCACGGCGACGTCCCGGGGCCTGGACGTCATCGGCGTGGGCGAGGCGCCCTCGAGCGGTTTGCGGCGCGGGGTCGTGACGGACCTCGAAGAGACGGTCCGCTCGATCGAGGCGGCGACGGAACGCGCCGAGCGGATGGCGGGGATCCACATCTCCCAGGTCTACGTCGGCGTGACCGGCGAGCACATGCAGAGCACGAACAACCGCGGGGTCGTCGCGATCTCGGGCGACGAGCGCGAGGTCGTCGCGAACGACGTACGGCGGGTCGTCGATGCCTCCAAGCTGATCCAGGTCGGGGGCGAGCGCCAGATCGTGCACGCGCTGCCGCGCCATTACATGATCGACGGCCACGACGGCATCGTCGATCCGATCGGCATGTCCGGCGCCCGGCTCGAAGTGGAGACGCACATCGTGACCGGCGGCGCCGCGTTCATCACGAACGTGCTCAAGTGCGTGCATCGCGCCGGGCTCGAACCCGCCGGCGTCGTGTTCGAGCCGCTCGCCTCGTCCGCCGCGACGCTCTCGAGCGAGGAGAAGCAGGTCGGGGTCGCGCTCTTGGACATCGGCGGGGGAACGACCGATATCGCCGTCTTCGGCGGCGGCGGGGCCGTCTACACCGCGACGATCCCCGTCGGCGGCAACATCCTCACGAACGACATCGCGTTCGGCCTGAAGACCTCGTTCGCCGAGGCCGAGCGCGTCAAGCGCGCGAGCGCGAGCCTGCGCGAGAAGAGCGAGGGCGAGGATCCCTTCGCGATCACCTCGCTCGACGGCCGCACGACGCAGATGGTCACGCGGGCCGAGCTGCGCGCGATCGTCGAACCGCGCATCGCGGAGATCTTCAAGATCGCGCGCGCTCAGATCGGCGAGCACACGCCGCGCGAACTGACGCTGGCCGAGATCGTGCTCACGGGCGGCGGCGCGCGGCTGGACGGGCTCGATGCGCTCGCGGCGTCCTTCTTCGGCCTGCCGGCGCGCATCGGCGTGCCGTCGGCGATCGGCGGCCTCAGCGATGCGTACAAACACCCCGAATATGCGACCGCCGTCGGCCTCGTGCTCGCCGGGCCGAAAGGCGAACAGGCCGTTCCCCACAACCGCTCGCGCGGCACGTTCGCACGCGTGGCCAACTGGTTCGGCGATCTTTGGAATTGACCGACTTTCGCTTGCCATTGGAGGAGCCGATGTCCGACGTTCGACGCTATAACCCCGAACACGCCGCCACGATCAAGGTCATCGGAATCGGGGGCGGCGGCTGTAACGCCGTCAACCGGATGATCGATGCCGGGCTGCACGGCGTGGAATTCTACGCGATCAACACCGACGTGCAAGCGTTGCGCAACTGCCGCACGCAGAACACCGTGCAGATCGGCAACGGCCTCACGCGCGGCCTGGGCGCGGGCGCAAACCCCGATGCGGGCCGCCAAGCCGCCGACGAATCGCGCGAGGACCTCGCGATGATCCTGGACGGCTCGGATCTCGTCTTCGTGACGGCCGGGATGGGCGGCGGCACCGGGACCGGCGCGGCGTCCGTCATCGCCGAGCTGGCGCGCGAATCAGGCGCGCTGACCGTGGGCGTGGTGACGAAGCCGTTCGCGTTCGAAGGCCGCCGCCGCATGCAAATCGCCGAGCGCGGCATCGCCGAACTCGAAGCGAAGGTCGACACGCTGATCACGATCCCCAACGAGCGGATCATGCAGATCATCGAGAAGCGCACGCCCTTGCAAGAAGCGTTCGCGTACGCCGACGACGTGCTGCGTCAAGGCATTCAAGGGATCTCGGATCTGATCACGCAGCCCGGCCTGATCAACCTGGATTTCGCCGACGTGAAGGCGATCATGACCGACGCGGGCAGCGCGATGATGGGCATCGGCGAAGGCACGGGCGAACACCGCGCCGCGGACGCCGCGCAAAAAGCGATCGCGTCGCCGTTGCTCGAGACGACGATCGAAGGCGCGCGCGGCGTGATCTTCAACATCACGGGCGGTCCGGATCTCGCGATGTACGAAGTGAACGAAGCGGCCGAGATGATCGCGCGGGCCGTCGATTCCGACGCGCAAATCATCTTCGGCGCGTCGATCGATCCCGCGATGCAGTCGAAGGTCCGCATCACGGTGCTCGCCGCAGGCTTCGGACCGGGCTCGCCGACGACGCATCGTGCCGCCGCGGCGACGTTCCGCGGCACGGATTTCGAAAAGGTCGCACCTGTGAACATGGACGACATCGAAGTCCCCGCGTTCTTGCGGTACCGTTCGTAAACGCGTATCCGGGTTTTCCGGGAGGCCCATCGGCTCAGCCGTAGAGCCGGGCGGTGGGTCCTCCGGAACTTCTCGCACGCTGCATCTACCCATACGATTGCGCGAGATTGAACGGAGTCGGGAGGAACGTGGATATGGATTCGGCAGACCGCGATGATGCGACCGGCGGCGTAAACGAGCGCCCGCGCCGTCCCATTTCCTTCACGCTCAATCCGAGGACGATCACGCACGCGCGGATCTCTTCGGCATGGGCGATCGCTCTCGCATGGATCGACGGGCGTCTCGAAATCGTCGAGGTTCCCGAGCCTTAACCGCTCCCGATAAGGGTTCGCCGGGCGTGCGACCAACTCATCACGCATGAGTTCCACGTTCGCCATCCCCGATGCCGTCGTCGCCCGCGCGATCGATCTGCGGCGCGAGATCCACCGTCACCCCGAACTCGGCTTCGAGGAGGAGCGCACGGCCGCGCTGGTCGAGCGAGAGCTCGATGCGCTGGGCATCGAGCGGCGGCGCATCGCGAAGACCGGCGTCGTCGGCGTGATCCGCGGCGCACGCCCGGGGAAAGTCGCGGGCCTGCGCGCGGACATGGACGCGCTGCCGATCACGGAGCGATCCGGCGAACCGTTCTCCTCCGAAGTTCCGGGCAAGATGCATGCCTGCGGCCACGATGCGCACACTGCGATCCTGCTCGGAGCGGCCCGCGTGCTGCAGGCCGCGCGTGCGACGCAGAGCGGCGACGTCGTGCTGCTGTTCCAGCCCGCCGAGGAGGGTCCCGGGGGCGCGCTGCCGATGATCGAGGCGGGCGCGCTCGAGGATCCCCACGTCGATGCGGTGGCGATGCTCCACGTGGATCACCGGCTCGCGACCGGCACGATCGGCCTGCGCGGCGGCGCGGTGAACGCGGCCGCGGATGAGTTCACGGTCACGATCGAGGGCGTCGGAGGGCACGGGGCCTATCCCCACATCGCGATCGATGCGATCCCCTGCGCGGCCGCGACCGTCCTCGCGCTGCAGAACATCGCCGCGCGCGAGACCGATCCGCTCGCCGCGGTCGTGGTGACGATCGGGACGATCGAGGGCGGCTATCGCAACAACGTCATTGCCGACCGCGTCACGATGAGCGGAACGTTCCGCACGCAGGATCGCGACATCCGGGCCGGGCTCGAGCCGCGAGCACGCCGGATCGTCGAGGGGATCGCCGCCGCGTACGGCGCGCGCGCGACGCTCGAGGTGAAGTACGGATACCCGGCCGTCGTGAACGATCCGGCCCTGACCGAGGCGTTCCGGGAATATCTCGCCGAGACGTCAGGCCTCGTGGTGGAAACTCCCGCGCCGACGATGGGCGGCGAGGACTTCGCCTACTTCGCGGAGCGCGTGCCGGGCCTGCTCGTGCGCTTGGGGATCCGGAACGAAGAGTGCGGCTCCGTGCATGCCGGGCACAGCGCGCTGTTCCGCGTCGACGAGGGGGCTCTGGGGTACGGGATCGAGACGTTGGTCGCGTTCGCGCGAGCGGCCGGCGCGGGGCGCCTGCAGCTGGGCGCGCAACCGTAGTCCACCTCACAGTCGATTTCGGTTTGACTCGCTATTCTCTGAGGCACGTAAAGTCTCGGAGGATTCGATGCGCCCCACTCAACGCAAGATCGCCGGCCCCGAACAGCAGCTGCGCGCAGCGCGCGATCTCCGCCTGATCGCGACGTATCGCGCCGGGCGCCCCGAAGCGTTCGACGAACTCGTGATGTCCTATGACGCGCAGGTTCGCCGGATCCTCGGCCAGCTGAACGTGACGCCGGGCGACGCGGAGGACCTCACCCAGGAAGTCTTCCTGCGAATCTTTCGCAATCTGCACCGGTTCCGGGGCCAATCGTCGTTCTACACGTGGCTCTATCGCATTACGATCAACGTGTTCTTCGATCACAACAAGAAGCGCAAGCGCGCCGACGTGCGGCTGAGCCGCCTGCAGAACGCGATCGGCGACGCCAGCAACGCGAACGACGCGTTCGGCGACCCGTACTCCGCCTGCTTCGATGCGATGACCGTCGAGGGTCTCAACGCCGCGATCGCGGCGCTCCCGGCGCCGTTCCGCGAAGTGGTCGCGATGCGCGAGGTGGACCAGCTCTCGTACGAGGAGATCGCCCAGGCGACGGGGATCTCGATCGGCACCGTCCGCTCGCGCCTGTCGCGGGCCCGCTCCAAGCTCAAGGAACTGCTGCGCCCGATGATCGAGCAGGCGGCCTGAAGCCCAACCGGTCGTAGGCACCTCCGCGCCGGGCCCAATGGATTGTGCCCAGCGGAGGGCTCAGGCCCGCGGGGGCGAACGCCTTGGGAATGGTTCCCTCCCTCGCAGAGCCGGGACGGATGGGCCCGCAGGCGATCCAGAGCGCAATCGAGCTGGAGTCGCCGTCGGCGCTGGCCTTCTCGCTGCTGCGCGAGGCGGAGAAGTGGCCGGTCTGGCTCTCGTTCCTGCGGACGGTCCACCTCGTCGAGCCGGGCCCGCTGCGGCTGGGCAGCGAGCTGCTGCTCCGCTCCGCGATCCCCGGTGAGAGCGAGGAGCTCTTCGAGGTCGAGCGCTTGCTGGAAGGCCACATCCTCTCGCTGGTCGGCGCCTATTCGCTGCGGCGGCGCTTGGAGTTCCGGGTTGAGGCGAAATCGCAGACCTGCCGGGTCGTCGCGCGGATGGATTACCCGACGTACGGCGGCGCGCTCGGTGCGCTCTTCGACCGGCTGGCGGTGCGCCCGCGGCTCGCGAGCGACCTCGACCGCTCGCTCGAGCATTTCAAAGGGCTCGCCGAGTCGGACGACGCCTTCGGCGGGCTTTAGCAGTCGTTGACGCGAAGTGCTAAGAGTTCGTATACTCGAACCTCAACCTCGCGCGCTCGCGCGATCTTAGACCTTCCGGGAGTCCTGCGTGCCCCTGTATGAATATGAATGCCGCTCGTGCGGCGTCGTGACCGACATTCGCCACGGTTTCGATGAGGCGGTGAGCGAGGCGTGCCCGGCCTGCGGCGGGGAGCTCGTACGGCGTTTCAGCGCGACCGGGATCGTCTTCAAGGGATCGGGGTTCTACATCACCGATTCGCGCAAATCCAGCGGCGGCGGTCCGGCGAAATCCAAGGACGGCGCGGAGAAGCCCGCGGCGGGCGCGAGCGCTCCGAAACCCGATGCGCCCCCGGCGGCCAAATCCGACGGCGCGGCGGCGCCGGCAAAGAGCGATAGTCCCGCGGCATGAGCGACGCCACCCGGCTCGGACTCGCCATCCTGGGCGTCTGCTTCGTTCTTACGCTGATCCTCTGCGGGATCGGCGTCGCCCGGCTCGCGGGTCCGGGGCTCGGCCTCAAGAAGCGGATCGACGCGCTGGCCAAGCATCCGATCCTGCGCGCGGGCCCGATGGCCGAGATCTATCTCGCGCGCATCAACGAGCGTAGTGCGGAACTGGCGCTGACGCTCGAACGCCTGAACGTCGCGCTCTCCGATCTCGAACGCGCGACGCGCGGCATACGTTCGACGGCGGCCGCGATCGCTGGCGTCCTGCTCTCGGTGCGAACGGGTTTCCAGCGACTGCGCGTGCAGCGCAACGGGCGCCGCTAGCCTCTGCGCTGAACCGCGTTCCAGCGCTCCTCGAATTCGGGGAAGCTGACCGCAATGCAGCCGGCATCGTCGATCGCGTGCGGGCCGGTCGGCGCCGCGAGGACCGCCGCGGCCATCGCGATGCGGTGATCGTCGTGGGTTTCGAGCGTGCGCTCGGGCGCATGCGCGCCGCCGCCGTCGATCTCCATGCCGTCCTGCAGTTCGCGCACGGTGATGCCGCAAGCGCGCAGCATCGCGGCCGTCGTGGCGATGCGGTCCGATTCTTTCGCGCGCAAGTCCTGCGCTCCGTGGATCACCGTGGTGCCGCGCGCGTGAGCGGCCGCGATCGCGAGGACGGGGATCTCGTCGATCGCGCGCACGACGAGCGCTTCGTCGATCGCGATCGCGTGGAGCGTACGATAGCGGACGTGCAGGTCGGCGACCGGCTCGCCTGAGACCTCGCGCTCCTTGTCTAGCTCGAGATCGGCCCCCATCGCGAGGAGCGCGTCGAGGAAGCCCGTGCGCGTCGTGTTGACGCCCACGTCGCGGACCACCAGGTCGCTCCCGGGCGTGATCGCGGCCGCGGTGACGAAGAACGCGGCGGCCGAGAGGTCGGCGGCGACGCGGACCGTCTGCGGCGCCAGCACGCCCGGTTCGAGGACGATCGTTTCGCCGTCGAATTCCACGGTGCGCCCGAAATGGCGCAGCATCCGTTCCGTGTGATCGCGTGAGTGCCGGTCGCCGGTGACCGTGACGCGGCCCCGCGCGCCGAGATGCGCGAGCAGGATCGCCGATTTGATCTGGGCCGAGGGAATCTCGAGCGCGAAGGTCCCGCCGGGCGGCGCGACGATGCCGCGAACGGTCGCGGGAAGGCGCCCGCCGGTCGTCTGCACGTCGGCGCCCATCGCGCGCAGCGGACGCGCGACGCGCTCCATCGGGCGCCGCCGCAGAGAAGCATCACCGTCGAACGTGGCGGTGACGCCTTGCCCCGCGCAGAGCCCGAGCAGCAAGCGCGTCGTCGTGCCGGAGTTGCGCGCGTCGAGCGTGTCCGCTGGCGAGCGCAAGGCGCCGCCGCGGACGACGATCGTCTCTCCGCGGTCGTCGACCTGGGCGCCGAGCGCAGCGACCGCATCGCGCGTCGCGAGCACGTCCGCGCCGCGATTGGGCGCGTGAATCGTCGATTCGCCCGGCGCGACCGCCGCGAACATCAGTGCCCGGTGCGAGATCGACTTATCGCCCGCGACCCAAACTTCCCCGCGCAGCGCGCCCGCCTCGAAGCGGTGCGCCGTCTTCGTCGTATCCATCGCGGTGCAGGTTGGCGCCGCCGTGCCCGTGGGCCTTGCGCTCAGCCCTCGAGGAAGTAGACGTCGGGCTTGCCGACGACGCCGCCCTGCTCCATCGCCTCGCGCAACTTGGGGGAGCCGACGAACGCCTTCGCGCGGTCGAGATCGCGGGCCTCAAACAAGAGCACGACCTCGTTTACGTCGCTCGCCCCGCGCAGGAGCTGCTTGTCGGTCAGGCCCGCCTCGGCGCGATTGGGGCGGTCGTTGTCGTAGACCGTCTTCCAGGCCGGAAAGTCGCGGACGTTGTGACGCACCAGGACGAAACTCGCCATGTAGGTCTCCCTTCGTGGTGATATTGTTTCACCTACGATGGGCCAAGAGCGCCCGGTTGTAAAGAGCCGAGCGCGAGCGAGCTATCGGGGGGAAGGTGGGATTTGAACCCACCTCCCGAGGGTCGCCGGGAGTTGCCGGCGGCCGCCGATGCCCCTTCCCGATCACCTCTTCGTAGAACGCGATGACGTCGTCTTCGGTTAGGTATTGGTATGCGGACAGGCTAGCTATCCGCCAGCACCCTCAGGAGCGACGCATCCTCGACCGCAATAGCGCGAGCCATTTTCAGCAGAGCTTCCCGCGAGATCGGGTGAGCTTGCGTGTACTCGCCGATGGCTTCGCCGACGATCTCGTTAACCGATCGGCCCTCGATGCTGGACCGCCTCTTCAGGCTCTCATGAACGGTCTCGTCGACGCGAATGAGGAGCTGCTTTGTCATAGTGCTATCATGATATCAGTGGCGTCAAAATATTGCCGAGATTCTCCCAGCGCTAGAACGTCGGCTTGCTCGGCTTGGCGAACGTGTTCGTGCCGCCCGGCTCTGCCGCCGCTTGCCGGCGAAGCTGGTCGCAGAGCGGGCCGGCATGATCGTGACCACGCTCCGGGCCGTCGAGCATGGCGGATGGGTGTGACCATCGGCGCCTTGGCCCTAGGTGTATGATACAGTTACGGTGAAGACGCGGGAACTGATCGAGCGCGCTGAGCGCAAAGGGTGGACGTTCGTCCGTCGCGGCAGCCGCGCAAGTCACATGATCTACCGGCACGACGGCTACCCGTACATCCTCTCGATCCCGGACCACGGCCAGAAGGACCTCGCGGCCGGAACCGTCGCGAAGCTCATCAAGCAAATCGACGGAACCTGGAAAGGGCCGACCTCATGACCTATACGATCGTTCTCGAACGGGCCGACGACGGAACCTGGAGCGGCCTCGCGCCGGATCTTCCCGGTTTGCTTCTCGTCGGCGACACTCGCGATCAACTGCTCGCGACCGCGCCCGATGCGATCGCAGATTATCTCGATGCAATGCGCGACCTGGGCCTTCCGACGACCGCACCGGGCGAATTCGTCGCACAGGTGAGCGTGCCGGCCGCATGAAGTCCGCCGCCGAACGGATGCGCGATCGCCGGATGCGCCTACGCGAAGCGCATAAGTGCGTCATATGCGGAAAGGCCGATGCACAGTCCGACCGGACGATGTGCGCCGCTTGCCAGTCCGGATCTTACAGGCGCGTCGTCGAGCGGCGAGCGCGGAGACTGAAAGCATGAAGCGCCGTAAAAAGGATCGTCGTCCGCCAGGACGCGAGCCCGGAGGGCGTTCCAAGGGCGGCGGCGACGTGGATGCCGTTCTGGCGGCCTAAGAGGCGATCGAGCGGTTTGGGTCTGCGGTTCACCACGTGGTCGTCAAGAACGGACACTTTGGCGACGACGACGAGTTCTTCGTCTCCGACGGCCTTGCGGACCCGGAAAGGGATCACCATACGGGAGACATGATACGCGCGCCCCGAGCGCCCGCTGTGAGCACGCCGACGCAGCCCGCGCCGCCTTCGAGAGCAGCGCGAGATCGCGTCTGGGCGTCGCTGTGGAGCTGACTCCCTCTCGAGCGGGTAGCCGGGCTGCAGGCTGGGCGCCAAGACGGACAACCCAAGTGCTCGAGGGCTCGCCCGCTCGCGCACGGCTAGCCGGAGCCGATCTGGTCCCCGGGCGTCCGGGTTTTCAAAATCGTGTGGTCCTGGCGTCGAGCGGCGCCTGCCAGCCAGCCAACCAAGCAAACGATGACGATCCGCCGTAGCCCGGCCGCGATCGATCGCCTCGCAGATCTCGAACGCCAGCCTGCGCCGTAGCATAGGGAGCGCCGGCGCGCCGCGCATCGGCGAGCGAGCTTGCGGAAGCCCTGATCAAGCAGGCGGAGCCAGATGAGTTGCGCGTCGCCTTAGGACGCCGGCGGTGATGCCAGGCTCAAGCTCCCCTGCGTGGTATCATAATGCCATGGAGCAGCGCTCGCCGGATCCATTCCTCGAGCAATTAAGAGCCGACATCCAGGAAGGCATCGACGAGGCCGACCGGGGTGAGCTTCTAGACGAGACGGAGGTGTGCAAGCATCTCGACGCGATCATCGACGAGGTCGAACAGAAGTCGCGACGTCTCTGATTGGCACGCCTCCGATTCACGCCCAGCGCGCTTGCGGACCTGGCCGCGATCTCGGCTTACATTGCAGAAGATAGTCCAAACCGCGCACGGACTCTCATCGAGCGCCTCATTGAGCGGTGCCAGGTTCTCAAGACGTTCACCACGCGCGGGCGACCGCGCCCGGAGTTTGGTGCCGACGTGCGCCTTTCCTGTGCGCCCGTTCGTTATCTTTTATCGCATCCGCGATGATGACAAAGACGTGGAAGTGCTGCGAATCATCGATGGCAGACGTGACTTAGGCACGATCTTCGCCGAAGATATTTAGCGAATCGCGCATTTCCGTTATTGGCGTGGCAGCGACGCGATGTATCGGTCTAAGCTGTCTCTCACGAAAAGAGTGCGCCCGCCGATGCGGACCCGCTCTATCGCACCCCTCGCGGCCAGCTGCTTGACCATCGATTTAGAAACGCCGCCAAGATATTGCTCGGTACCGGCGTAGTCCAGCAGTGGTGCCTCGACTATCTTGGTCACAAGTGGCAGATGTGTGATCATTGTGGCCAGCATCTTAGCATCCGGACTGAACCATAGCGTAAACGACGGGTTTCCAATTCGGTCAGTCATCGTCAGAAGAGAGCAGATGCGGAATGTTGGAGATCTCCTCGGGGGTCGCGCAGGCTGCGAAAAATGCGGTACGCTGACGGTGACCGTGCTTGATGGGATTGAACGCTCTGCCAGAACAGTTCGACGAAAGTGGGGCCAAGATATCAAGTGAGCATCTACTGGCGTCAGTCTGGACGCTGGACCGTGATGATAGACGCCGACGACTCGCGTCCGTTCCGCATCGTCGAACCGTCACCGCCCATGAAGAACGGCCGGCGCCGCGTGAAGGTCGTCAGGGAGTTTCGGACCGAGCCCGAGGCCTCGAAGGAGTTGACGCGACTCGCGAAGGCCGGCGACAGCGCTGCGACTCATCGCCGAGGCGAACAGGACGCGTGACGGGGCCATGATCGTCTTCGCGTTCGAGACCGGGCTGCGGCGTGGAGAACTCGCCGGCCTGAAGTGGGCGGACCTCGACCTCGAACAGCGCGCGGCGACGATCCGCGGCGCGATCGGGCAGACGCCGGGAACGACGTGGTACAAGGCGACGAAGACCGAGCGCGTCGCCCGGATCGCGCTCTCGGATCATGCGCTCGAGGCGCTCCGGGCGCAGCGCGTCCAGCAGGCGAAGGACAAGGGCTGACGCCGTGCGTCATCTGCTCGGCGCGAATGGCAACCGAATGGCAACCGCGGCGGATTCGAGCAACGAAAAAGCCCGCTAACACGGGCCTCTTTCCATGGGGAAGGTGGGATTTGAACCCACACGAGCGTTCACCCGGTCGCTTTTGAGGCGACTGCGTCTACCGTTCCGCCACTTCCCCGGCCTGCCGACAGTTCGCGGCGCTGGAATCTGCCCCTTGTGAGACGCGCGCCGCGCGGGCGGCGAACGCGGCGAGCGCGCTTCGGGCCGCATCGAGGGACGGCGCCGGCGCTTGCAGGTAGAACGTGTGTGCCGGAAGGCCGTCCACGCGCGTCAGCCGCACGACGATCGAGGCCCGCCGCTCGAGAATCTGCGCGTCGACGACGTCCCCCGGGTGCCAAGCGATCGCGGCGAGCCGCCGGGACCCCGGATCGTAGAGCCCGAGCGCATTCCCGCTCTCGACGCGCCGGATCGAAAGCGGCACGAACGGCAGCGGATCGGGGGCGAGGACGCTCTGCGTGCTTCCTGCGGAATGCGGGTCGCCGTGCGCGGGCGCCGGGCGCGCGTCGCCGAGGGCGAGCGAGTTCACGGTGACCGCGTGTTGGCCCGAGCGTTCGGCGGGGTCGCCGCCGAAGACCGCACGCTCCTCGACCGCCAGGGTGCGCCCCTCGGGTGCGAGCCGCAGCGTGCGCTCGAAGCGTGCGCCGTGCGGCACGACGTCGGGCGCGTCGTAGGTGCACCGCAAGGCAGCGGCGCCCGAGCCGTCCTCGAGCGGCGCGCAGGCGTAGGGCCGATTGAACATGCCGGCCGGGAAGTCGTGCGTGTAGCGCGCGATGCGGTCCGTCGTCGAGAGCGGAGGTTCGAGCGCAACGTCGTCGCGCAGCGCGCCGACGCTCGTGAAGGCGTTGTCGCCCGTGGCCAGATCCTCGAAGGCAAACGCCCGCGCCCCCGCATTCGGTGAAACGACGACGCGAACGAGCGCATTCTGCAGGACGAATACCGGGAGCCCGTCCTGAAACAAATCGGCCGAGAACACTAGCGCCTTCCCCACAGGCACGCTACGCCGCGCCGCGGCGGGAACGGCGATATGCGCATCCCCGCGCAAGGCCAAAGACCCTTCGACAAGATCAGGGTGACGGGGGAGGACGTTGTCACCCGGAGGCTGTCGAACGGTTTTGTCACCCTGAACCTGTCGAAGGGGCAAAGGAATGACCGCCGCGTCGCGGGCCGCGAGCGCGACGCGCGGAAGCGTAATCAGTTTGCCGGGCTCCGTGCGCACGCGAACGTTTGCATATGAGCGAGGCCGGTCGCCGTAGTTCGTCACGATCAAGAAGCCCGCGAACGCCGGATCCGTGCTGCGCGCGAAGACGGCGTCCGGCAGCCCTTCGACGATCCGCTGATGGTGCGCCGCGAGGAGTGCCGCGGCGACGGCTTCGGGGCTCGCTTCGCCGCGCACGACGATGCCGCCGCGGCTTGCATATGCGTCGAGTTTTGCCGCGGCCTCGGCGTTGAGCGCGCCGGGCGGGCTCTCGGCGCTCGTGGAGAGCGGGAAGAAGACGATCGGATACCGCGCGAGCGCGTCGCCTTCGATGAAGCGCAAATCGACCAGTTCGCACGCGAGCCGCTCGTGGCGGCAAGCCTGCTGCGTTTCGATCGCGCGCGCGGCGATCTCCGCGATCGCGCCGTTCGTCGCGAAGCGTTCGTCGAGCGCGCTCGTCGCGTAGACGATCGCGGCGTCCGGAACCGTGCGCGAAGCTGCGAGCGCGCTTCCGAACGCGGCGACCGTATCGCCGACGCGCTTGACCGCGGCGTAGCGCGCGCTCCGGCGTCCGTCGATCGTCAGCGCCGCGTCCCAAGCGTAGAACTCGTTCGAGAACGGAGCCTCCATGCCGGCCGGCGCGAGCGTATCCTGCGCGGGGAAATTGATGATCCCGCGCGCGTTCTGCGCGAGCATCGTGTGCAGCGCGAGCAGCGTGTTCGAGGGATCCGCGGCGCGCGGATAGACGTCGTCCGGCTGCTGCAGCCAGCCCGCCTGGAATTCGCTCACCATGACCGGGCGCCGCGGCTGCGTGCCGAGCAATCCGGTCGAGAACTCCAACTGCGCGCGGTCGTGCTCGCCGATCGAGTACGCGTCGCTCTGATACCAGTTCCCCCAGGCCCACACGGGCGCCGCCGCCGTCACTTTCATCTGGTACGTGTTGATGAACGTGGGCAGCGCCGGCCCTGTGACGCCGTGCACGACGTCGCGCAGCCATTCGAGATAGGCCTGCAGATGCGGGGCCGGCCAGGTGTCGTTGTCGATGTACGCGCCCTGGTCGTCGTCGAGTTGCACGGTGATCACGTTGCCCGCGACCGGCGCGAATTGGGCGAGCACGTGCTCGAGCCAGCGGCGCGCATAGCGCACGTGCGTGCCGTTCGCCAGCCATTGCGCCGCCGCCGCGTCGGAATGCGCGTTCTGGAGCGTCGCGGTCGGCGGATAGCGCCCTTCGAGCAGGTCGTGCTGCGGCATCCCGTACTCGGGCCGCTCGAGCAGCCACGCGGGATAGCCGCCGTTGCGCCATTCGTTGCGGACGACGGGGCCCGGCCGCACGACGAGTTTGAAGCCGTAGGCGCGGGCGAGCCGCAGCACTTCACGCAGGTCGCGGCGCGGGTTCGTTCGCCCGGTGAAATCGAAGTCGCCGTCGGAGATCTCGTGCCAGTTCCACATCACGTAGAGATCGAGCGTGTTGATGCCGAGCGCGCGCAGCTCGCGCATCGACGCGGCCCAGCGCGAGCGCGGAATGCGTTCGTAGAAGAACGCCGCGCCGTACACGAAGAACGGCTTGCCGTCGACGGTGAAGACGGGCTCGCCGTCGCGCTCGACGATCGCGCTGTGCGTGAAGCCCGCAAGCGGTGCGGCCGCGGCCGGCAACGGCGCGCACGCCAACGCGAGCAGCAGCAGCGATGCGACGGCCGCGAACGGCCACACGGCGGCGCTGCGCGCCCAGAACAGATAGACGATGCAGCCCGCGCCGAGCGTGAGCAGCCCGAAGGCGATCGCCCAGGCGCCCGCGGAGAAGAAGATCGCGGTCCAACCGACGCACGCGATCAGCGCCGGCACGGGATAGAGCCACATCCGGTACGTCGTGCCCGCCGGCGCTCCGCTGCGCTTGGCGCGCGCGCGCAGCGCGAAGAGCGCGGCGATCCCGCCGAAGCTCTGGATGATGACCATTCCCGTGGTCAGCGCGGAGATCACCGTGTCGAGCGAGACGAAGCACGCCGGAAGCGCGAGCAGACCGATCGCGAGCAGCGAGACGCTCGGAAAGCGGCCGCTGGGGTGCAGGCGCGCGAACGGCGCGAGGAAGACGCCGTCCATCGCGGCGGCATAGGTCACGCGCGAATAGCCGAGCAGGCACCCGAACGTGGAAGCGAACGCGGTGACCAGGATCGCGACGGTTACGAACGCGGCCGCAAGCGGCCCCCAACTGCGCAGGACGACGGTCGAGGCCACGAACTGCGCGCCCTGCGGCGCCGCTGCGTCGGGCGTGGGCGGAACGAGTTCGTGCCACGAGATCGCCCCGATGACGCCGATCTGCAACGTGATGTACAGGACCGCGATCCCCAGGATCGAGCCGACGATCGCGCGGGGGAGCGTCTTGGAAGGGTCCCGCACTTCGTCGCCCAAGCACGCCGCCTGGTTGTAGCCGAGGTAGTCGTACATCGTGAGGACCATCGCGGAGCCGAGCCCGCCGAGGAGTCCGATCCCGAAGCCGTTGCCCCCTTCGATCGTGAACGCGCGCGCGGCATCGAAATGCCCGTACGCCGCCGCCGCGACGAGCACGAGCGTCCCGATCGCGATCGCGCCGAGCGCCACGCTGATCTTCGCGACATTGCCGATGTGGCGATACAGCAGCGCGATCGTCGCGAGCCCGACCGCGACCGCGAGCCAGTCCTGCCAGGCGTGGTGCTGCGCGAGCGCGGGCACGAGGTAGCTCGCGTAATTCGAGAAGCCGATGTAGCCCGTCGCGAGATTGAGCGGCGCCGAGAAGAGCGTCTGCCACGCGAACAGGAACGCGAGCATCTTGCCCAGCCCGGCCCGGCCGAACGCCTCGCGCAAGAAGCCGTACGTTCCCCCGGAGCCCGGGAGCAGCGAGCCCAGTTCGGCCCAGACCAGGCCGTCGCAGAGCGCGAGCAGCGCGCCGAGGACCCAGCCCACGAGCGATAGAGGCCCGTGGAGGTTCATCAACACGAGCGGGATCGTGATCAACGGCCCGATCCCGATCATCGAGATCGCGTTGATCGCGAGCGCCCCGCGTAAGTCGACGCCGCGTATCATCGTCGGCCTGTTCCGAGGCGAGCAGGGCAAGCCCTCGGAGGGGGCCGGCGCGTCCGCCGCGCACAGATGCGGGGATGGCTTCCTCCGAACTCGCGCGTCTGCTAGGACTCCGCGGCGATTTGCGCATCGATTGGGTCGACTCCGCGGCGCTCGCGAACAATCCGCTCGGAGACCCTGCGAGCCGTCCGCTCGCGGTCTACCTGCCGCCGGGCTTCGATCCGGCCGCGTCCCGCCGCTACGGCGTGCTGTATTGCATCCACGGCTACACCGGCAACGTCGCGGCGATGCTCTCGGCGCGCCCGTGGGAGACCAACGTCGTGCAGTGGGTCGATCGCCTGATCGTCGAGGGGAAGATGCCGCCGGTGATCCTCGCGATCGTCGACGGCTGCACGCGCTTGGGCGGCTCGCAGTACGTCGATTCGATCCACAACGGCGCGTACGCGACCTATGTTGTGCGCGACGCGATCGGACACGTCGACCGGACCTATCCGACGCTGGCGCGCGAGGGCGGCCGCGCGGTGTTCGGCAAATCCTCGGGCGGCTTCGGCTCGCTGCATCTGGTGCTCGAGCATCCCGGCACGTTCTGCGCGTTCGCCTCGCACAGCGGCGATGCGTATTTCAGGGCGGCCTACGTGCCGTCATTCCCAGCCACGCAGCGTACACTCGAAGCGTACGGCGGCGATATCGCCGCCTTCGTCGCGGCGTTCGAGGCGAAGACGAAGCGTTCCGCGGCCGAGTATTCGACGATCGAGATGCTGGGCTATACCGCGGCGTATTCGCCGCGCGAAGCGCGCGCGTTCGCCCTCGACCTGCCGTTCGACACGAAGACGGGCGAATTGCGCGAAGACGTGTTCGCGCGCTGGCTCGCGTTCGACCCCGCCGAGCGCGCTCGCACGCATGCGGCGGAACTGGGACGTTTGCGCTTGCGCTACATCGATTGCGGGCGGCGCGACGAATACGCGCTCGACATCGGAGCGCGCGTGCTGGTCGCGCGCATCCGCGAACTCGGGCTCGCCGTACGGCACGAAGAGTTCGACGACGACCACCGTAACGTCGGCTATCGCCACGCCGTTTCGCTCCCCGCGCTCGCAGAGGTTCTCGACCAAGGATGAAACGCTCGACCTTCGTTCTTTCCGCCGCCCTCGTCTTGGGCGCACCGCTCGCCGCCGCGGCGGCCGATGAGCCGGCGCCTTCGCCTTCGCCCTCGCTCGCGCCCGACTACAACGATCCGGCCGTGCATTTTTCCCCCCCGCCCGGCTGGCGCGGCGTCGTTTTCAAAGATCCGCCGCCGGACGACGGAGAGCCGCACCCCGTCGCCTATTACGTCAAGAATCGCGGCGAAGGGAACCAGCGCTCGATCGTGATCGAGATCGGGCCCTTCATCGGCACGTTCGATTCGCTCGCGACCTCGCACGAGAGCGACGTGCGCAAGAAGTACGAGGGCGCGTTCATCGATCACAAGGAACGCCTGCTGCTCGCGAACGGCATGCCGGCGGCATGGTTGCGCGCCTCATACGGATCCGAACTCGGCCAAATGTACGAGCGCTACGAATACGTTGTGTTCGACGGCCGCCGCAGCGTCGTCGCGGCGTTCACGGCCCACAGCGGCGAGGCGCAGGAGAAGGAGGCGCGCGCCGCCCTCAGCTCGCTCTCCGTCGTGGTCTACCCGCGCGGACGCTAAGGTAGTACGAACGCCCGCGTACTAGCGCGGTCACGCTGCGTCCGCTATTCGTGACGCGTGTCGCATTCAGCCGAGAAGCGGCAGCGCGCCCCGCTATCTGAAAGGAAATGCGGAGCCGCCAAATATACGCTTACCTTGATGCTTAGAATCACCGAGCGTTTAAGCTACGTCCGAAGTGCGATTGTCGACACGCCCAGTGCGCAACGGAGCATTGGACTGCGACCGCGCAAGCGCTCGGGCGCGCGATGATGGTCGAACGCCGCCCTGAGTCGAACCGGCGGCGCCCTGCTGGGTTTCTCCTCGTCGCATTCGTAGCCTGTGCCTTCGGTTGGGCGCCGCCGGCCGGAGCGGTGTCGACACCGGAGATCGCGGTGCTGCCCGTTTCGGTTGTTTCGGTCGACCGCGCGGCAGCGGTGTTGCGAGACCTTTTCCCACGCGCACGGATCCGAGGCGATCGAACCTCGAATGCGGTCATCATCGTTGCCGCGGCGGATGATGTCGCTTCGATGCGGACGGTGCTCCAAGGCATCGATGTGCGAAACCCCACGCTGCCAAGCATCGAAGCCGTCGCGCTGCACACGCTCGACGCGCAACGTACCGCGCTCAAGCTGGCCGAACTCTTTCGCGATGCCCGGTTCACGGTATTGCCTAATCGCATGCTGCTCGTGCGGGCCTCCGCCGCCGACCTCGCGCAGGTCAAGGGCATCTTGGGCACGCTGGATGCGCCGAGCCCAGCGCCCGCGCCGAGCGTCGCAGCGAACGCCGAAGCGGTCCAGATCGTCCAAGCGCGCGCACCTGACGTGGCGCGCGCGGTTTCACGCGAAGTCGCGCATGTGCGGGCCGACGTTTCGGGTTCGAGCGTCGTGCTATCCGGCGCACCGGATGACGTCGCTCGAGCGAAGGCGCTCGTGGCCGAACTCGACGTCCCGCCGGCGAGCAGCCGCTATACGGCGGTGTATCGCATCGTGACGCTGGACGCAGGCTCGGTGGCGGACTTGCTGTCGCGCACGTTTCCCGATGCTGCGGTGAACGTGGACAAGGACCTCAACGCGCTTTCGGTGACGGCGACCGCCTCGGAACAGCTCCGCATCGCGGCCGCACTGAAGCAACTCGATGCGCCCGCCGCGTCTGCCGGCGGTTTGGCCGCGGGTCCTTCGATGGCCGGCGCGATCGGCAGCAACTTCGAAGTGGTCATGCTCAGGTCCGCGGTGCCGAACGCGAACTCGCTGCAAGCGGGCGTTGCGGGCGGCGACGCCGCGGCGCCGGTCATTCAGACGCTCCAGGAATTGGTTCCGGGCATCAAAGTGAGCGCTCTCGGGACGCCGGGGCAAGTGGCCCTGATCGGCGATCCGGCGACCCTGCGGTTGGCGAGGGACGTGCTGGCGAAGCTCGACGTGCCCGTGCCGCTCGTCGTGCTCGACACGGAAGTCCTCGAGATCGACGAGCAAGTTGCGCGCAATCTGGGGCTCATGCTCGATCCCCCGCTGCTCGGCACGACCTTTAGCGAAGTTGCGCCGCCGAACGATGCGGTTACGGGCGCCGCAGGCCGCCTGGGCGGGTTCCAGCCGCTCACGCGGACGCCGCTCTCATTCAACGTCCAGCTCAACCTTCAAGTCCAAAACGGCAATGCGCGAGTCCTGGCAGATCCTCGGATCACGACCCTGTCGGGCCGAACCGCAACGATCCGCGCCGGCGATACGATAAACATCCTGACGACGACGGGCGGCGGAACGGGGACCGTCGCGACGACGCAACTACAGTCGTTCCAAACCGGCGTCACCCTCGACATCACGCCGCTCGTCACATCCGAAAGCGACGTGAACGTCGCGCTCCATCCCGTGGTGAACAGCCTCACGTCGATCCTCAACGGCGTTCCGCAGATTTCAACGCGCGATACGCAGACCGTCGTGCACCTCAAGAACAACGAGACGCTCGTGATCGGCGGTCTGATCCAGGAGAGCGTGCAGAAGACCGTCAACAAGGTTCCTCTGCTCGGCGACCTTCCACTCGTCGGGAATCTGTTCAAGAACAGCCAGAGCAGTTCGTCGCGCAACGAGCTCATCATCGTGGTGACGCCGCACATCATCGCCGACGGCGAGTCGCCGGCGCAGCTCGGCGTGCCGCTGCCCGCGATCCCGACGCCGCGCCCGCTACCGACGCTGATGCCGAACGCGACGTTGCCGCCGGCGCGAGCTACGCCGGAGCCTGCAAGCCACGTTGCCGAAAACTCGACCGCGCGGGCACCAACACCGACACCGACACCAACTGCAGCGCCATCGGCGACCTCGCCGGTCGTTTCTACTAGAAATACCTTCGAATACGGTCACCTGCCCGCGAGCAATGTTGCGCGCCCGGGCGATGCGCCGCAGATCTTCTACGCGGGCATGCAACCGACGCTCGTCACGAACGGCGCGTCGATCGCCGTTGTCGCGATGACCACGACGAATGTCACGAAGGTCTCGCTTGCCTATGGCTCCGTCGCTACGACGCTCTCGCAAACGGGCCCCGGCATTTGGCAAGCGACGTTCCCGTTCGCAACGACCGCGTTGCCGCCCGGCCAAGCGCGCATTCAGGCGACGCTTACTGCGGCACGCCCGGATGGGACGAATTGCTCGCTGCTGATTCCAGTTACGGTGAACATCTAATCGCGTCTTCGTCCGCACTACTAACCAATATAACTATGCGTTAGCTCATGTTGACTAACAAGAATAGCAAACGATAAGCTGAGTGCGGTCCGCGTACAGGAGAATAGACCGATGCGCCTTATGCTCGGCTGGTTTGCCGTTGTCGCTTTGCTTGCAAACGCGATTGCAAGACCCGCGAACGCCGCAATGACCTCGCCGCCAAGCTCGATGTCCGCGGCCTCGAGCGCCGTTTCCGGCGACCGTAATGCGCCGTTCGTCAGACAGCCGAACGCGCACGCCGATGTGGCTCCGCTAGCCGCATTGGTTGCAGCCGTGGCGGTCCCGACGCCCCAGGCCTCGCCGCCCGTAACGGCGCAATCGACGGCGGTCAAAGACGAGTTACGCGCGCGAATCGCAAGCGGGTTCCACCGTCAGGCTCGGCCGCTCGCGGCCCTGCAACGGCGTACGGCCGCGGCGATCAGCACCCCGGCTCCCTCTTGCGGCGCCGATTGGTGCTTCACGCTGCTCCCGGGGCGGAGCGTGTCATTCACCGCCAGCGGCGAGGATGACGAACTGTACGGATGCGGTTACCCTGTCCAATGGGACCTCACCACAACGGCTTATCCCGGCATCACGATGTCGTACAACCCGCAAATTGAGTCCGCGACGCCGACGTTCTCGACCGTCGCGACGATTCACGCAAATGTCGGTTATGCGCCATACCGGTATCTCATGCTGGTTGACTGGATCACGACGGGATTCTGCATGTTCCAGCCCTACTACGACAACCCGCCCGGAAGGTTTGCCTGGATTAACGTGCTCGGAGGCGAGCCCGAACGTCCATGCCCGGAGGGACGCTGCGATACTCCGTCTGTCGGCCGTCCTGTCGACCTTTCCACGGGCGAACTGTGGCATCAACAAACCGACCTTGCTCTATCCGGTCCGTTTGGCTTGAAGTTCTCACGGATCTACGCAAACCAATCGATTTCGCCGAAATACGTGGGAAATAACTGGCAGGACAACTATGATGCCCATTTGGACCTCAGCCAGCTTGCTTCGCAAAACGTGACGTACCTCGATTGGACGGGCATGCCGCACTATTTCAGCGGCGTGACGAACGGTTCGTCGACTTACAACAGCACGTCCGGATTGACGCTTACTGTCAGCGCCGATGGAACGTCCTATACGGTCAAGAGCTTTGACGGCAGAATCTGGGCGTTTAATAGCTTGGGCGATCTGACCGAACTCGACGACCGGGTCGGAAACAAGCAAGCGGTCGTGCGGGATAGCGGCGCTGGCAAGAACGACCGGATCAAGAGCGTCGTCGATCCGTTGAATCGTCAGCTCTGTTTCTACTACGACGGGCAGAATCGAGTGACCGGCGTTTCGTGGCTAGCATCCGGCACGTGCCCGGCGGCGCGGCCAGCCTCCGGTACGGTCGTTTCATTGACCTACGATTCGGGCCTGAATTGCAGTGCGAATCAGCTATGCAGCGTGACCGAGCCCGATGGGCACTCGTGGGTTTACCAGTATGACTCGCAAAACAACTTGCTCGAAGTCGACGATCCCTCCGGCGCGGCTGAGGAAATCAACACCTACTACGGAACGCGCGTCGCTACGCAGCTCACCGGGCGCTGCGCGTCGGGAGCACCGCCATGCCCCGATACGGGCGGGGACTTGAGTTTCAACTACGGCAACGACGGAAGTTTTGTCGTGGTGACGGATGGCGAAGGGCGCCAGTCGGCCGTCACGATCGACCAAAACTCGTTCCTCATGACGAGCATCCAGGGGCCGTTGTGCAAGTGCGGCGGCGATCAGACGCGCATCTTCACGTACGATGCCTATGGCCGCAAGACGTCCGTCAGCGACGACGGCATCGACGGAACCACGAAACACACGATTACGTACACGTACGGCCGGGACAGCAACGGCCAGGCCTATCCGGGGCCGACGCAAGTGGTCGAGAACCTCGATACGGCCGGTTCCACGCGCACGACGGCGTACGCTTACTATCCGGTCGGGGACCCGCGTCAGGATCTGCCGCAGGTGACGACCCTCCCGTCGGTGGATCAGCCCGGCAGCACGATGTCGGTCACCGATACCTATTCGACCACGGGTTTGCTGTTGCAGCGCTCCACCACCGGCTACGTGAACGGGGTGTTGACCACGTACACGCGGAGTTGGACCTACGATGCCCGTGGGCGCATCCTCACCGCGACGGGCCCGCGGACGGACGTCACGGAGCTCACGAAATACGCATATTTCACGGACACGAACGGCGATCATGCGCGAGCGGGTCAGCTGCAGAAGATCACCGACGCGCGCAATCACGTTACCACCTATGCCGCGCAAGCTGGGTTCACGAGCTACGATCCGTTTGGGAATCCTCAGAGCGTGACCGACCAGAACAAGGTCGTTACGGAATTCACCTACGATGCGCTGGGCCGGCCGCTGACGAGCACGTTGCTCGGCGTCGCGGGCGATCTGCAGAATCTCGTGACGACGTATACGTACGATGGAGCCGGCCGCACGACGAGCGTGACGAAGCCTGTCGGCAACGGCTTGGCGATCGGCTACGATACGTCGGGCCGGGCCACGACCGCGACGCGCTTCGGCCCCGGGAACGTGCAGCAAGAACGCTTGGCCGTCGGCTACAACACGTTCGACCAGCCGACGTCGCTGCAGGCGCAAGGATGCGCGATCCCCTCGACCGGCTGCGGCACGTGGTCGACGACGTGGAGCGCCGCGTACGGCTTTGATGCCGTCAACGGGAACCTGGTGAGAATCACGAACGCCGACGGCACGGCCAAGCAGTTTGCCTACACGGCGCAGGGAAGGCTCGCCAGCTTCAACGACGAGAACCACGCCACGGGCGCGAACTACGGCTACGGCTACGATCTGGCGGGCCGCCAGCTCGCGGAGACGCGCCTATTGGGCTCCGGAACCGTCCTGACGAAGTACACGTACGATCTGCACGACAACCCCACGAGCGTGACCGACCCGAATGGGAACGTGACGACGTACCACTACGACGACTTCGACCGGGTTCGCACGGAGATCTCGCCGGTCCAAGGGACGACGACGTATGCTTACGATCCCGACGGGAACCTCATATCGACGACCGATTCCAACGGCGTGACGACGACGTACACCTACGACGCGCTGAACCGGGAGCTGAAGGAGACCGCGGTCAAGGGAACCTCGACGACGGCCACGAGCTTCAGCTATGACAGCTCGACCGCGGGGAACTACGGCATCGGGCGGATGGCCAAGATGAGCGACGCCTCGGGCTCGACGATGTACGCGTACGATCGGCGGGGCTTGGTGGCGGTGGAGAATCACACGATCTCGGGGACGGCGTACACGCAGAGCTATACGTACGATGCGAACGGGAACCGGAACACGATCACCTATCCCGACGGCTACATCGTGGGGTTCGGCTACGACTATGCCGATCGGCCGTACTCGGCGCAGCATCAGGCGACGCTCTCGGCGGTGCAGTTGCAGAGCCTGAGCCGCAAGGGCGTGCCCGCCGACACGACGGTGAGCGCGCCCGAGCCGACGATCCCGCCGCGGGCCGCCGTCGGCCGCCCGCAGCCGATCGGCATCCGCCGCGGCGCGGCCTTGCAGAGCGTGACGCTGCGGACGTTCACGCCGGCGACGTTCAAGGCGCCGAGCGCGTTCGTGGCCTCGCGGTCGATGGCTGCGCGGCCGCCGGCCCGCCGCCGTCTGGCGGCGCTCGCGCCCTCCGCGGACGTGTTCGTGGCGGCGACGAGCTACGCGCCGTTCGGTCCGGTGACGGCCATCGCGTACGGCAACGGCACGCAGCAGAACCTCACCTACAGCACGCGCTACTTCCCGACCGACAACCAGCTCGTCTCGCCGGCGAACGTGGTGCTGGCGGATCACGGCTACGTCGAGGATGCCGTCGGGAACATCACGACGCTCAGCGACAACCTCGACCCCGGCTACAGCCGCAGCTTCGCCTACGACGACCTCAACCGGCTTACCACGGCGAACTCCGGCGCGAAGCTGTGGGGGACGGCCGCCGGGAACGGCTACAGCTACGACCCGATGGGGAACCTGACCGCGCTGCAGCTGGGGACCGCGCACACCGGCACGTTCAGCTATAAGCCGGGCGCGGCGGGATCGCTGGGCTTACCGCAACTCGCGAGCGTGCTCGAGAACGGCGCGACGCGCGCGATCACCTACGATCCGTTCGGGAACGAGCTTTCCGACGGGAAGAGCAGCTTTGCGTACACGCTGCGGGAGCTGCCGCAATCCGACTCGCGCTACGTGAACACGTACAAGTACGACGGGTTCAAGGAGCGGGTCTACACGAAGCTCAAGAGCGGGCAGATCCGCGAGACGTTCTACGATCCGAAGCTGCACCTGTTGGCGGAGACGGCGCAGTTCACGACCGGGACGCCTGCGATCGCGTACAAGTACGTGTGGCTGGGCGACCGTCCGGTCGCGCAGGTGGATTCCTTGGGCACGCACTGGACGTACGCCGACCACTTGGGCACGCCGCTGCAGCAGACGGACATCAACGCCGCGACGACCTGGCAAGCCGAGCACGAGCCCTACGGCAGCATCTTCGCGCTGCGCTCGGGCGACGTGCATCAGCCGCTACGCTTCCCCGGCCAAGTCTCCGAGCAATTCGACACCGGCGCGAACGGCCTGAGCGAGCGCAGCTACAACAACGCCCGCTGGTACCGCCCAAACTGGGGCCGCTACACGCAATCCGACCCGTTCGGCATCATCTCGAAACCGACGCTGTATCAATACGCGCATCAACGCAGCTGGTTCAAGGCGCACGCGCACCCTTCGGATGCTGACTGGACCGGAAACGCATTCGGATACGCGTACGCGAACCCGGAGCGTCTCACCGATCCTACGGGGCTCTCTCCAATTCCCAGCCAGTTCCAGTTCTACCAGCACTTCTGTGGCCCAGGGTGGACCAATGGAAAGCTAATAAATGAAACGGCATTTGCGGGTCACTGCGGCGACATAGGCGGTCATCCTGAGATTAATCGAAACGAAAAGCCGTATGACTCTCTTGATGCCTGCTGCATGCAGCACGACCGCGACCACTGCGGTTGCCACGATGGGCGCTGTGCAAGAGAGGAGGCACGGTGCAAGATCCGCGCCGACTTCGTCCTGTACGTTTGCACGGTTGGCGTGAATCCGATCATGGACCATCCATGGGATCCTGATAACATGGCGCGAGAAAGCTTTGCACAGTCAGGAATCGAGGATCTATTCGGTGGGCCGGTTGAGATTTGGCGATGGGCCTCTGCCGGAAGATGACGCTCAGCGGCCTACAAAGAGCAGCGCTCAATGGGAGATGCATCATCCGCTCCGCCTCTCGTTCGGCTTGCGTGCTCGTCAGTCTATGGTGCTTGCTCGGATGTTTGCCGCACAGTAACGTTGGCCCCGGCCAGGCCGTGGAGATCGTAATCCCTGAAGGGGCCAGCCTCACGGCAGAGAGCAACGCGGGGCCGGTGACTGTCCTTGCGGTGACAAAATTTCGACGACAGTACAAATGGGACCATACCTTGGCCACTTTCGACTTGAAACCACGCACTCGGCGGTGGTATGGCGGGCTCGGGATTGGTCTGGGTGACCTTCCTTCTGGGCACTATGGCCTTTCAAACATCGTGCTTGAGGAGTACCAGGCGCACTATCATTCGACCGCGTCAGTTATCAAGGTTGTGACTGCATCGAACACGCATGACGGGGCAGGCTTCACGAACTACTGGACCAGCGATGGCCTGTGGGTGTTGTTTCACTTTGAGCACGCAGGAGGGTTCTTGTCACTAGACGCTTCGGTGACACAGTTCTGCGTGAACGGGGAAAAACCTAAGAATCTGCCTGGTGCTACACCATCTCTTGCGATCAGAGACGCAAGCGGACGCCGCATAAGCTCGCTACCTTGTGTGCACGTGGATGAAAGCGGCTATACCGATACGTGGCCGAAGGATAAGGGCTTTCGCGACAAATGACAGATATGCCGGCCGTGACGCCAGAGTCGGCTGCAGTTCAGGATGTGGCTCCTAGCCGCGCGCAGCCGATCAGACGAAATACGGTCGTGGGCGCGAATCAACTGGACCATAAACCAGTCGGGGCGCTCATTTGGCAGCGCAGCACGGCTGTGGCGAGCTGCAGAGCAGTTTTCGGCGGAGTGATTGGCGCCACGTCAGCAAACTCGCAGCCAGCAGCTGGCGCGATCCGAAAAAGAGACTACACTTGAGATCATCACGGGGGCGAATGCCGACCATCCTCATGATCCTGCTCTCCCTGTCAGCGTGCGCCGGCAGCCATGAGACGATCGTCCCGCCGGAGACTGTCATCCCGGTCGGGTCGAGCGTCAGCGGGCCCACTGCCGAGGGCGGAACGCTCACGGTGACGGCGCTGACACCAACAAAACGGCAGTTCGAGTGGGGCACAGGACATGCCACGTATGACTTGGTTCCGCGCGATCACCGCTGGCAGGGTGCGCTCGGCATCGGTGTTCCTAGGCAGCCAAGGCATGACGAGGTCGGCAAAGTGTTGGCGGGTATCCTGCCCGCTGAGTTCGAGCCGATCGCTGAGAACCAGTTGCATTTCCATTCCTACGCTACCGTCCTGCAGTACTTACACGCTGCCCGCGATTCCAGCGGTTCTACGGGAACGAGATGGACGCGCGACGGCCTGACGGTACTGTTGTACGCGCAGGGTTCGGTCGTGACCGCTTGGATCTCGCAGCTCTGTATCAACGGCAAGAAGCCGGCGAATCTTCCCGGCGCCTCCGGCGCCGTGGCTATCAAAGACGCCGCGGGCCGTCCCTCGAGCACTCTCCCGTGCGCGCATGTTGATGCAAGTAGCTATGCGGACATATAGCCTTACGTGAGTATCACGACGGTGAGCGCACCCGAGCCGACGATCCCGCCGCGGGCCGCCGTCGGCCGCCCGCAGCCGATCGGCATCCGCCGCGGCGCGGCCTTGCAGAGCGTGACGCTGCGGACGTTCACGCCGGCGACGTTCAAGGCGCCGAGCGCGTTCGTGGCCTCGCGGTCGTCCGCGGCTGCGCGCCCGCTGACCCGGCGCCGTCTAGCCGCGCTCGCGGCGCCGTCCGCGGACGTGTTCGTGGCGGCGACGAGCTACGCGCCGTTCGGTCCGGTGACGGCCATCGCGTACGGCAACGGCACGCAGCAGAACCTCAGCTACAGCACGCGCTACTTCCCGACCGACAACCAGCTCGTCTCGCCGGCGAACGCGGTGCTGGCGGATCACGGCTACGTCGAGGATGCCGTCGGCAACGTCACGACGCTCAGCGACAACCTCGACCCCGGCTACAGCCGCAGCTTCGCCTACGACGATCTCAACCGGCTCACCACGGCGAACTCCGGCGCGAAGCTGTGGGGGACGGCCGCCGGGAACGGCTACAGCTACGACCCGATGGGGAACCTCACCGCGCTGCAGCTGGGGACCGCGCACACCGGCACGTTCAGCTATAAGCCCGGCGCGGCGGGCTCGGTGGGCTTACCGCAACTCGCGAGCGTGCTCGAGAACGGCACGACGCGCGCGATCACCTACGACCCGTTCGGAAACGAACTCAACGACAAGAAGAGCAGCTTCGCGTACACGCTGCGGGAGTTGCTGCAATCCGACTCGCGCTACGTGAGCGCCTACAAGTACGACGGGTTCAAGGAGCGGGTCTACACGAAGCTCAAGAGCGGTCAGATCCGCGAGACGTTCTACGATCCCAAGCTGCACCTGTTGGCGGAGACGGCGCAGTTCACGACCGGGACGCCTGCGATCGCGTACAAGTACGTGTGGCTGGGCGACCGTCCGGTCGCGCAGGTGGATTCCTCCGGCACGCACTGGACCTACGCCGACCACCTGGGCACGCCGCTGCAGCAGACGGACATCAACGCCGCGACGACCTGGCAAGCCGAGCACGAGCCCTACGGCAGCATCTTCGCGCTGCGCTCGGGCGACGTGCACCAACCGCTACGCTTCCCCGGCCAAGTCTCCGAGCAATTCGACACCGGCGCGAACGGCCTGAGCGAGCGCAGCTACAACAACGCCCGCTGGTACCGCCCAAACTGGGGCCGCTACACGCAGGCTGATCCATTCGGCGTCATCTCAAAGCCGACGCTGTATCAATATGCCCACCAGCGCAGCTGGTTCAAGGCGCACGTACATCCGGCAGATGGCGTATGGTCCGGAAACGCATTCGGATACGCGTATGCGAACCCGGAGCGTCTGAGCGATCGCACGGGACTCACGATCGGAATGGGACAAATCTACAAGAACTTCTGCGGGGGGAACTGGACGAACGGTCAGGTGCTAGACGAGACTTCGTTCGCTGGGCACTGCGATGATATCGGGGGACCACCGGCAAAGGGAGGAGTATCGCCAGCCGACTCGCTCGACGCTGCGTGCATGACACATGATCGCTGCCACTGCCACTGTCATACGGGCGGTTGTTCTCTTATCGAGTCCGCGTGCAAGGTCAACTGCGACCTCAAACTCGGCTTTGATGCAGCCTTAGTGGATCCATTCCTCGATCATCCTGGCCTGCATGACGAGCAAATGCTCGAGTTCGCTGCTAAGGCGTATATCTCCGGGGGTATGTTGGGCCCCGTCGAGGGATGGCGCATATTTGGAAGCTTCTTCGGTGGAAGATAGCGAGATGAATCACAGATCGTTGCATATGAAAGTAGCCTGAGGCAATCGATGGGATTGTCGTCACGACTATTGGCAGGCATGATGGCAGTATCGCTTTTCTTATGTTCATGCTCAGCACCAAGGAACCCGGGTGACATGGGGCCGGTCGAACTTGTGATGCCGATCGGCTCGCGCATCACAGCGCCGAGTACCGAGGGGCCAATGTCCGTCACTGCAGTCGCGAGATTCTCTCGCGCGTACGCTTGGGACCATGTTACTGCGACGTTTCACGGGGAACCTCGGACTCGTCGCTGGTATGGCGGGCTTGGGATCTCGTTAGGGTCCCAAGAGTCGGGCAATGCTACGCCTTCAAACGCCGTCCTCGAAGAGTACCAGTTGCACTATCACTCGCTGGCCGGAGTTATCAAAGACCTGGTGCCGGCAGCAGGCTATTCAGCGCGAGGACCAAGATGGTACTGGACCGCTAACGGGCTCGCAGTTTGGTTTAGCGTGCAGCGCCTACCGCAGTTCCTGTCGCTCGGTGCCAATGTCGTGCAGTACTGCGTCAACGGGGAGAAGCCTAGGAACCTACCAGGAGCGACAGCCGCCGTTCGGATCACGGATGCAAACGGCAAACCCACGAGCACACTTCCGTGCGCACACGTGGACGAGAGCGGGTACTACGACACGTGGGAAGCCAAGCAGGAAGGGCATTAGCGCTGGTATGAACGGGCGTCACCACCCTGCTCGGCGGTGGACACTTCCCGACGGCTACATCGTGGGCTTCGGCTACGACTATGCCGATCGGCCGTACTCGGCGCAGCACCAGGCGACGCTCTCGGCGGTGCAGTTGCAGAGCCTGAGCCGCAAGGGCGGGCCCGCCGACACGACGGTGAGCACGCCCGAGCCGACGATCCCGCAACGGGCAGCCGCCGGCCGCCCGCAGCCGATCGGCATCCGCCAAGGCGCGGCGGCGCAGAGCGTGACGCTGCGGACGTTCACGCCGGCGACGTACAAGGCGCCGAGTGCGTTCGTGGGCTCGCGGTCGATGGCTGCGCGGCCGCCGGCCCGCCGCCGGCTGGCGGCGCTGGCGGCGCCGTCCGCGGACGTGTTCGTGGCGGCGACGACCTACGCGCCGTTCGGTCCGGTGACGGCGATCGCGTACGGCAACGGCACCCAGCAGAACCTCACCTACAGCACGCGCTACTTCCCCACCGACAACCAGCTCGTCTCGCCGGCGAACGTGGTGCTGGCGGATCACGGCTACGTCGAGGATGCCGTCGGGAACATCACGACGCTCAGCGACAACCTCGACCCCGGCTACAGCCGCAGCTTCGCCTACGACGACCTCAACCGGCTCACCACGGCGAACTCCGGCGCGAAGCTGTGGGGGACGGCCGCCGGGAACGGCTACAGCTACGACCCGATGGGGAACCTCACCGCGCTGCAGCTCGGGACCGCGCACACCGGCACGTTCAGCTATAAGCCCGGCGCGGCGGGCTCGGTGGGCTTACCGCAACTCGCGAGCGTGCTCGAGAACGGCGCGACGCGGGCGATCACCTACGACCCGTTCGGGAACGAGCTCAACGACAAGAAGAGCAGCTTCGCGTACACGCTGCGGGAGCTGCTGCAATCCGACTCGCGCTACGTGAGCGCCTACAAGTACGACGGGTTCAAGGAGCGGGTCTACACGAAGCTCAAGAGCGGTCAGATCCGCGAGACGTTCTACGATCCCAAGCTGCACCTGTTGGCGGAGACGGCGCAGTTCACGACCGGGACGCCTGCGATCGCGTACAAGTACGTGTGGCTGGGCGACCGTCCGGTGGCGCAGGTGGATTCCTTGGGCACGCACTGGACGTACGCCGACCACCTGGGCACGCCGCTGCAGCAGACGGACATCACCGCCACTACGACCTGGCAAGCCGAGCACGAGCCGTACGGCAGCATCTTCGCGCTGCGCTCGGGCGACGTGCATCAGCCGCTACGTTTCCCCGGCCAAGTCTCCGAGCAATTCGACACCGGCGCGAACGGCCTGAGCGAGCGCAGCTACAACAACGCCCGCTGGTACCGCCCAAACTGGGGCCGCTACACGCAGGCTGACCCGTTCGGCATCATCTCAAAGCCGACGCTGTACGAGCGCTTCCACAAACGCACGCTGTTTCGAGCGAAGGTGCATCCCGGCGGCGCCGTATCGTGGAGTGGGAATCTCTTTGAGTACGGCTATGATGACCCGACATCCATGGCCGATCCAAGCGGCCTGTGGTCATTACGTATCTGGGGCAGCTTCTGCGGCCCTGGATGGGTGAACGGCCAGAAACGTGATGAGACCGCTTTTTCGAATTGCGATGACATTGGCCGTAACATGAAGCTCGGAAATCTGCTCGATGAGTGCTGCGTGAACCACGACCGCTGCCATTGCCGCTGCAGTAAGCTCTGCCCGGAGATACCTTGCAAGAACAAATGCGACACTGATCTTCATAACTGCGCTGCAACAATAGGAGCGGATTTTCTAGGCCCTCTTCCGATCTGGGATAAGCTTGGTGAGTTTGCTGCTGGCGACGCCATCTATAACTATATGGAAGTGCAACCCTGGCTGAGGAGCAATCTGCGCTGGTATCCTTTCTAAAGAGATCTCGCTGTCACGTAAGTGTCCTTTGATGATTATCCGTCTCGTCACAGGTGACTGCTGTTTGGAGTCGCGTTCATGTCAGGCAAGTTAATGGTTCGAGGAGCCTCCGGTACGGGCCGACGGCATTCAGCGCGATCGAGCCTGATGACCGCAGCCCTGATCCTGCTGAGCGCGTGCGGCCTCTGCTCGTGCAACTCGGCACATACCGAGGCCGCTCCGAGCGAGATCGTGATTCCGATCGGCTCCACGGTCACGGGGCCGAGCAACGAGGGCGTATTGCGCGTAACGGCGGTGACACCGAAGAAGCGCAAATACGAGTGGGATCATACCAGCGTCACGCTTGACTTGTGGCCGCGGCCGTATCGCTGGTACGGGTCCCTTGGTATGGAACTGCCGACGCTTCCACCTTGGAGTGAGGGCTCCTTGTCACATGTGGTACTAAACGAGAACCAGCGTCACTTTCATTCGATCGCAGCCGCGATCCGGGATTTAGCTAGCACGAATATTGATTTGCCCGAGGATCCGCATTTTGCAACATACTGGACGGCTGACGGTCTTGTGGTGCAGTTTCACTTCGAACGCGCGCGAGACTTCTTGGCGCTGGAGGCCTGGGTGGCGCAGTATTGCATCAATGGAGAGAAGCCAAAGAACCTCCCCGGCGCCACGTCGGCCGTGACGCTCCGAGACGCGACCGGCCACCGAGTTAGCACGCTCCCTTGTGCGCATGTCGATGAAAAGGCCTACTACGACACTTGGCCTGAGGGCAGGGGTAAACGCGATTGAAAACCGTGGTTCACGCCACCGGTGCTTTGTCGGTTCTTGTGGTCTCGTTGCTGCTTTCTTCATGCGCCTGGCTCAGGAATGTGAACGGCGGTAATGCGGTTGAGATCGTGATGCCGGTCGGCTCGACGATTAGTGGGCCGAGCGCTACAGGGAGAGTCGCGGTTACCGCAGTGGCACGCTATTCTCGGAAGTACGTATGGGAAGGCAATACCGAGACTTATCAATTGGAGCCAAGGAACCGTCGTTGGAACGGTGAGTACGGCATTGGCCTTAATCCGGCGACACCGAGCGATGAGCGAGGGAACAGCGATTGGAGGGTTCGGCGAGCACAGGAAGTTATCTCGCAGCTGGTCCCGGCACAGATGAAGCGGTTCGATGAGTATCAGCTGCATTATCATTCCGTCGCTGCGGTAGCAAGAGATCTGGCGACCATCAACGGCGGCGGATCGCAGTCGAAGGTGTACTGGACCAGCGACGGCCTGGCAGTCGGCTTTGACGTCCAAGGCGGGATACTCGGGTCGACGGTCACGCAGTATTGCGTCAACGGGGAGAAGCCGCGGAATCTGCCCGGCGCCACAACCGCCGTTCGGATCACGGGCGCAGACGGCAAACCCACGAGCACGCTGCCGTGCGCACACGTGGACGAAAGCGCGTACTACGACACGTGGGAAGCGAAGCAGGATGGCCATTAGCGCTGGTATGAACGAGCGCCACCACACTGCTCGGCGGGATGGACACTTCCCGACGGCTACATCGTGGGCTTCGGGTACGACTATGCCGATCGGCCGTACTCGGCGCAGCACCAGGCGACGCTCTCGGCGGTGCAGTTGCAGAGCCTGAGCCGCAAGGGCGGGCCCGCCGACACGACGGTGAGCACGCCCGAGCCGACGATCCCGCAACGGGCAGCCGTCGGCCGCCCGCAGCCGATCGGCATCCGCCAAGGTGCGGCGGCGCAGAGCGTAACGCTGCGGACGTTCACGCCGGCGACGTACAAGGCGCCGAGCGCGTTCGTGGCCTCGCGGTCGATGGCTGCGCGGCCGCCGGCCCGCCGCCGTCTGGCGGCGCTTGCGGCGCCCTCCGCGGACGTGTTCGTGGCGGCGACGACCTATGCGCCGTTCGGGCCGGTGACGGCGATCGCGTACGGCAACGGCACGCAGCAGAACCTCACCTACAGCACGCGCTACTTCCCGACCGACAACCAGCTCGTCTCGCCGGCGAACGTGGTGCTGGCGGATCACGGCTACGTCGAGGATGCCGTCGGGAACATCACGACGCTCAGCGACAACCTCGACCCCGGCTACAATGAAAAGCCATATGACTCTCTTGACAGCTGCTGCATGGTGCACGACCGCGACCACTGCCATTGCCACGCCTCAGAATGCGGCGGTTTCCGAGAGAACCTATGCAAGGCCGTTGCAGACGTTGCACTCGGCTCCTGCGCAAGTCACGTCAACGCGGTCAAGGATCATTTTGGCTATCACGATGAGATCGAACTAGAATTTGCTGCTCAAGTGCCGATCACAACCGGCATGAGTACGTTCATCAGTCGTCAAGCCGTCCGGCGCTATCCAGTTGCGTAAGTTTGCGCTGCGCGACGCGCCACAGATCAACAGGAAGAGTCCGCCCCGCGGCCTTCGAGTCGGTTCCGTCGTACACGTCCGCCGTCCCGGCGTCGGCGAACTTCACGAGAGGCGGCGCGTCGGATGATGCGACGCGCCGCCTGATGGCGTCTCCCTTGCGGGCTTCGATCGCTAGACAGGAACCGCGAGATCGTAGCGATCGAGGTTCATGACTTTCTCCCACGCGGCGACGAAGTCGCGCACGAAGTGCTCGCTTTCGACGGCGTAGACCTCGGCGATCGCGCGAAGCTGCGAGTGCGAGCCGAAGATGAGGTCGTAATTCGTCCCGGTCCATTTGGCCTCGCCGGTGCGCCGGTCGCGACCCTCGTAGGTGTACTCCCCGGCCGGCTGCCACGTCGTCGACATGTCGAGCAGATTGACGAAGAAGTCGCTCGTCAGCGAGCCCGGCCGCTTCGTGAAGACGCCGTGGGTCGAGCCGCCGGCGTTCGCGCCGAGGACGCGCAAGCCGCCGACGAGCGCGGTCAGCTCGGGAGCGGTCAGCGTGAGCAACAGCGCGCGATCGACGAGCCGCTGCTCGGGCGAACGCGAGTGGTCGCCTCCGAGGTAGTTGCGGAAGCCGTCGGCCTTCGGCTCCAGCACCGCGAAGGAGTGCGCGTCGGTCTCCTCCTGCGTCGCATCGGTCCGTCCCGGCGCGAAACGCACCGTAACGGCGTGCCCGGCGCTCTTCGCCGCCTGCTCGATCGCCGCGCCGCCGCCCAGCACGATCACGTCGGCCAGCGAGACCTTCTTACCGCCGGAGAGCGTGGCGTTGAAGTCCGCTTGGACCTTCTCGAGCGTCTTCAGCACCGTCGCCAGCTCGGCCGGCCCATTGACGGCCCAGTCTTTTTGCGGTGCGAGGCGGATGCGCGCGCCGTTCGCGCCGCCGCGCTTGTCGGTGCCGCGGAACGTCGAGGCCGACGCCCACGCGGTCGCGACAAGCTGTGAGACCGAGAGCCCGGAGGCGAGAATCCGGCGCTTGAGTTCCGCGGCGTCGTGCTCGTCGATCAGGGGATGGTCGACCGCGGGGACCGGGTCTTGCCAAATCTCGCCGGCCCGCACCTCGGGGCCGAGATAGCGCGAGATCGGGCCCATGTCGCGGTGCGTCAGCTTGTACCACGCCTTGGCAAAGGCTTCCGCGAATTCGTGCGGGTTCTCGTGGAAGCGCTTCGAGATCGGCGCGTAGATCGGGTCGAGCTTCAGCGAGAGGTCCGTCGTCAGCATCGTCGGCGCGTGCCGCTTCGAGGGATCGTGCGCGTCGGGGACGGTGCCGGCGCCGGCCCCGTCCTTCGGCTTCCACTGGAAGCCGCCGCCGGGGCTCTTGCTCAACTCCCATTCGTACTTGAACAGGTTGTCGAAGAATCCGTTGCTCCACTGCGTCGGCGTCGACGTCCAGATGCCCTCGAGGCCGCTCGTGATCGTGTCGTCGCCGCTGCCGGTGCCGAAGGTATTGCGCCAGCCGAGATCCTGGGCTTCCAGTCCGGCGGCAGCCGGAACGGGACCGACGTATTTCTTGGGATCCGCGGCGCCGTGCGTCTTGCCGAACGTGTGCCCGCCGGCGATGAGCGCGACGGTCTCCTCGTCGTTCATCGCCATGCGCAGAAACGTCTCGCGAATGTCCTTTGCGGCGGCGAGCGGATCGGGTGTGCCGTTGGGGCCTTCCGGGTTGACGTAGATCAAGCCCATCTGCACGGCGCCGAGCGGATTTTCGAGTTCGCGCTCGCCGCTGTAGCGCTTGTCGCCGAGCCACGCGTCTTCCGGGCCCCAGTAGATGTTTTCGTCGGGCTCCCACGCGTCGACGCGACCGCCGCCGAAACCGTACGTCTTGAGCCCCATCGATTCAAGGGCGCAGTTTCCGGCCAGGACCATGAGATCGGCCCACGAGATCTTCCGGCCGTACTTCTGTTTGATCGGCCAGAGCAAGAGCCGCGCTTTATCGAGGTTTGCATTGTCCGGCCAACTGTTGAGCGGCGCGAAGCGCTGCTCGCCGGAGCCCGCGCCGCCGCGGCCGTCGCCGATGCGGTACGTTCCCGCGCTGTGCCAGGCCATGCGAATGAAGAGCGGCCCGTAGTGGCCGAAGTCCGCCGGCCACCAGTCTTGCGACGCGGTCATCAACGCGAACAGGTCGGCTTTCACCGCGCCCAGGTCGAGCGCGCTGAACTCGCGCGCGTAGTTGAATTCGGAGCCCATCGGGCTTGATAGCGCGGACGGCCGGTGGAGCACCGAGAGGTCCAATAGCTCGGGAAACCACTCGACGTTCGCACGCGGCCGCAGCGGCGCGCGCGAGTGCCCGTTGACGGGACATGTGCTGTCGCCATCCGACAGCTCGACGATCGTTTTTTCCATCTCGTGCAACTTCTCCAATGCGGGGGAAGATGTGACGCCTTGAAGTGGCCTTGGAGTTCTTCGTCAGCGTTATTGCGAGGGGCGCCCTGGCCGCCCATGGCGAGGCTAGCAGGCGAGCGCACCCCCACCTATGAGCCAGGCGCGGCACCGCGCTTGGCCGCCGTGCTTGGGGGAAAGCCGCAAAGCGCTCCGTCGAGCGTGTAGAACGAGACGCGGTTGCGGCCGGTGCGCTTGCTGTGATACATCGCGGCGTCGGCTCGTTCGAGGAGCGCGGCGCCGCCGTCCGCGTCTTCGGGGAACGTGGCGAGGCCGATGCTCGCGGTGATCGGGAGCGGCGGCGTGCGGCCGCCGAGCGCGGGCTCGAAGGCGTGTGCTTCGACGGCGGCGCGCACCGCTTCCGCGCGCCGGATCGCGTCGGTCTTCGCGAGCCCCGCGAACAGCACGCAGAATTCGTCGCCGCCGTTGCGCGCGACGACGGCCTCGGGGCCCGCGCTCGCGGAGAAGATGCGCGCGAGTTCCCTGAGCACGGCGTCTCCCGCGGCGTGCCCGAGCGCATCGTTGCAGGCCTTGAAATTGTCGCTGTCGATGAACGCGAGCGCGTAGCGCAGACCCCCGCGCAGGTTCAGCTCGGCGAGCCGGTCGCGGAACGTGCGCGGCGTGAGCAATCCCGTCAGCGCGTCCACCGAGGCATGTTCGCGATCGCGCGCGCGTTCGCGGGCGAGCGCGAGCACCGGCCCCACGAGTTCGGCGAGCGTGACGAGCGCGGCTTCGGCGGCGAACGCGTCGACGCGGCGCGACGTGCAGTACCACGCGCCGAAGGCGCGCGTGCCGTCCGCGAGCGGCAACGCCAGGAACGCGCGGTCGGTCCCCAGCAGCGGCTGCGCGGTGCCGCCCGAGCCGATGCGGTGCCCGCGCAAGCACGCCTCGACCGGCGCCGGGCCGCCCTCTTCGATCGAAAGCGAAATGCCGCGGACGAACGCGCCGTCCGGACCGTCCGCGAACGTGCAACGCAGGTCCGGCCCCGTGCGCTCGAAGCAGCTCACCGCATCGATCGCGGGATCGAGCGCGCGGGCCGCCTGCGCGAAGCGCGCTGCAACCGCGCTAGGAGATTCGCGCGCCGCCTCGATGCAGCCGCGCAGGCCGCGGTGGATCTCGCGCTGCCTCCCTTCCAGCAAGCGCGCCGCGAACGGCGGCCGCCCCCGCGCACGCAGCAGCGCGAGCGCCGCGACGGACCCCAGCAGCAGCGGCCCGCCCAGCGCGATCATGCCCGCGCCCCGGGCGCGCGCGCGCACCGGTCGCGGAGAACCCCGCCGCGACGTCGAAGGCGGACGTGATGTTTCGGTATCTCACGGCCGGCGAGTCCCATGGGCCCGCGCTCGTCGGCATCCTCGACGGACTCCCCGCGAATCTGCATTTGGACGTTCCCGCCATCGACGCGGCGCTGCGGGCCCGCCAGGGCGGCTACGGCCGCGGCGGGCGCATGAAGATCGAGACCGACACGGTCGAGTTTCTGGCCGGTCTGCGCGGCTCGGTGACGCTCGGCTCGCCGCTCGCGATCCTCGTGCGCAACAAGGATTTCGAGAACGTGCGCGCGCTGATGGACCCCCTGACCGGCGGCGGCAAGCCGCTGACGAATCCGCGTCCGGGTCATACCGATTACGCCGGGGCGCTCAAGTACCGGCAGCGCGATCTGCGGAACATTCTGGAACGGGCCAGTGCCCGCGAAACGGCGATGCGCGTCGCGCTCGGCGCGATCTGCGCGCAATTCCTCGAAGCGCTCGGGATCCGCACCTCCGGCTACGTCTCGCAGATCGGCACCGTGCACGCCGTCGTCCCGGATGATTTCGATCAGGCGGCGGTCGACGCGAACGAGGTCCGCTGCCCCGATCCCGTCGCCGCGCGCGCGATGATCGAGGCGATCGACGCCGCCAAGGCCGCGGGCGACACGCTCGGCGGCACCTACACCGTGCGCATCAGCGGCGTCCCCGTCGGCGTCGGCTCGAACCGCCAGCCCGATACGCGCCTTGACGGGATCCTCGCGGGCGCGCTGATGGCGATGCAGACCGTCAAGGCCGTCGAAGTCGGCGCGGGGCGCGACGTCGCGTCGGCGCCGGGCTCGGCCGCGCATGACATCTTCGAGCTCGACGGCGGCGAAGTGCGCCGCGGCTCCAATCGCGCGGGCGGCATCGAGGGCGGCATCTCCAACGGGCAGGACATCCTCCTGCGCGCGACCGTCAAGCCGATCCCCACGCTGATGAAGGCGCTGCCTTCCGTGAACTTGCACGAAGGGACGGTCGCGCCCGCCTCGATCGTGCGCAGCGACGTGTGCGTCGTCCCCGCGGCGTCCATCGTGGGCGAAGCGATGGCGCGGCTCGCGCTGACCGGGCCGATCCTGGAGAAGTTCGGCGGCGATTCGATCGACGAGACACGCGACAACCTCGAGCGCGCGGTCGCGGCCGCGGCGCACCTGTTCGACCGTACGCCGACCAGCCGTTCGTGAAGGTCCACGTGGCGCTCGTCGGCTTCATGGCGGCGGGCAAGACGACGATCGGGCGCAGGCTCGCGCGCGAGCTCGATATCGAGTTCGTCGATACGGACGCGCTGATCGCCGAGCGGCACGGCCCGATCCACGAGATCTTCGCGACCGAAGGCGAGGCGCGTTTCCGCGAATACGAACGCGCCGCCGCCGAGAGCGCGTTCAGCGGCGCGGCGAAGGTCGTTTCGCTCGGCGGGGGCGCGGTGACGCATCCGCCGACGCGCGCGCTGATCGCGCAGCACGCCGTCCGCATCTACATCGCCGTGACGCCGGAGAAGATCTTGGGACGGCTGCGCCGCTCGCGCACGATCCGTCCGGTGATCGGCGAGGCGCCGACGCTCGCCGGCGTGCGCACGCTCCTGGCCGCGCGTGAGCCGCTCTATCGCGAATCGGAGATCGTGGTGGAGGGCGGCTTGCGTTCGCGCGTCGCGCTCGCCAAGCAAATCGCGAAGCTCGTCCGTTTGGAGCGGGGCGCGTGACGCGCTTCGACGATCTCGGCTATCCCGTGATCATCGACGAACGCGTCGACGCGCACGTCAAGGCGTTCGTGCGCGACGCCGGCTACCGCAAGGTCATCGTCCTGGCCGACCGCAACCTCGAGGGCCGTGCGGCGCCGCTCGCGCGTGCGCTGCGCGCCGAACTCGTCAGCGTGCCGCTCGGGGAGCGGCGCAAGAACGCGCGGACGCTTTCCACGCTGTGGGAGCGCCTGGCCGCGCTCGGGGCGGAGCGCGGCACGCTCGCCGTCGGCGTGGGTGGAGGCGTCGCGGGCGATCTGTTCGGTTTCGTCGCCGCCACGTACATGCGCGGCATCCCGTACGCGCACGTGGCGACGTCGCTGGTCTCGATGGTCGACGCGTCGATCGGCGGCAAGACCGGCATCGATCTCGCCGCGGGCAAAAACCTGGCGGGCGCGTTCCGCGATCCGCGCGCGGTATTCTGCGACATCGGCGCGCTCGCGACGCTGCCGGACCGGCAGATCCGCGAAGGGCTGGCCGAGGTGGTTAAGCACGGCGTGCTCGAAGGCGGCGAATCGTTCGACTCGCTGGAAACGCTCGCGCCGCACCCGTTCAAAAAGTGGCCGTGGGAAGCGATCGTGGCCGATTCCGTGCGCATCAAGACGGCGGTCGTCAACGACGACAAGCTCGAGCACGGCGCGCGCGAGCTGTTGAACCTCGGCCACACGTTCGCGCATGCGATCGAGCGCGTCACGGGCTATCGCACGCCGCACGGCGCCGCCGTCGCGATCGGCCTGCGCGGCGCGGGTCTGCTCGCGCTGCGGACCGGACGCTACTCGCAGAGCGATCACCTGCGCGTGCTCTCGCTGCTCGCGCTCCTGCGCTTGCCGCTGATCGCGCCGAGCGACGACGTCGATGCGCTGCTCGCCGCGATGAGCGGCGACAAGAAGACGCGCGACGGCAACGTGCGCTTCGTGCTGCCGCGCGCGATCGGCGACGTGGAGTTCGGCGTGACGGTCCCCACGCGCACGGTGCGCGCGGTCTGGAACCGCTTGCACGAAGGCCCCGGGAGCGCCGAGTTCCGCTGATCCAAGCCGTCGACGTCCTCGTCCGGCTGCGCACGAGCCGGTTCGACCGGGCGCTGAGCTATCTCGTGCCGCCCGGTCTCTCGCTCGAAGTCGGCAGCGTCGTGCGCGTTCCGCTCGGCGGCCGCGAGGTCTACGGTTACGTCGTGGACGGGCCGCGCCCCGCCGCGGAGGACGAGCGGCTCCGCGAGATCGCGGGCCTGGGCGAAGGGGGCCGCGCGTTCGATGCGACCGGGCTCGCGCTCGCGCGCTGGATGGCGGACCATTACTGCTGTTCGCTCGGCGAGGCGCTCGGCGCGGTCGTGCACGCGAGCGCGCTGCCGCGGGTCGAGGAGCGCCTGCGGATCGTGGGCGCGGTGCCGGGGCCGGAACGCTTTCCTTCGGTGCCGCCGCGGCTGGTGCGCCTGCTCTGGGAAGATTTTCCGGACGGCTGTTCCGTCGAGGCGCTGCTGCGCCACCCCGAAGCGCGGCGCGCCGGGGATCGCGCGACGCTCTTGCGCGCGCTCGCCGCGCTCGTGCGCGCCGGCGCGCTCGTGCGCGAGCGGGTCATGCGCGCGCCCGCGATCGCCGAGCGCACCGAACGCGTGCTCGAGCCCGGCAGCGCTCCGATCGCGGGCGCCCGCGCGAGCGCGCTCGTCGCGCTCGTGCGCGAGGCGGGCACGCTGCGGCGCGCGGACGCGCTGCACGCGGGCTACTCCAGCGCGGTGATCGCGCGCGCCGTGCGCGCCGGGGCCTTGCACGAGCGCATCGAGCCGATCGCGGGCCGGCCGGTGACGCGGCGCGCGATGCAGCGCGACCACGTCCCGAGCGCCGAGCAGGCCGCCGCGATCGCGGCGATCGTCGAGCGCACGCGGCGCGCGCGTTTTGAAGAAGTCCTCCTGTTCGGGATCACCGGGAGCGGCAAGACGCTCGTCTATCTGGAGGCGATCGAGGCCGTGCTCGCCGCGGGCGGGCGCGCGATCGTGCTCGTGCCGGAGATCTCGCTGACGCCGCAGACCGCGCGCCGTTTCGAGCGCGCCTTCGGCGACCGCGTGGCCGTCCTGCATTCGGCGCTCTCCGAACGCGAGCGGCTCGAGAATTGGCTCGCGGCGATGCGCGGCGAGATCGACGTCGTCGTCGGCGCGCGCAGCGCCGTCTTCGCGCCGCTCCCGGACGTGCGGCTGATCGTCGTCGACGAGGCGCACGAGACCTCGTACAAGCAGGACGGCGCGCCGCGCTATCACGCGGTCGCCGTCGCACGCGAGCGCATGCGCTTGGCCGGCGGCGTGCTCGTGCTGGGCAGCGCGACCCCGCCGCTCGAAGCCTACGCCGCGGCCGGCACGCCGCAGATCCCGCTGTTGCGCTTGCGCGAACGCGCGACCGGCTTGCCCTTGCCGCCGACGCGGATCGTCGATCTCGCGCAGGAGTTCGCCGAAGGGAACCGCCGGATCTTCAGCACGGCGCTCGTCGAGGCGCTCGCCGCGCGCTTGGCGCGCCGCGAGAAGACGGTGCTGTTCGTGAACCGGCGGGGCAGCGCCGGGTTCATGCTCTGCCGCGCCTGCGGCTTCGTCCCCGAATGCGATCGCTGCAGCGTCTCGCTGACCGTGCACCGCGCCGAAGGGCTGCTGCGCTGCCATCAGTGCGATCGCTCGCGGCCGGTCCCCTTACGCTGCCCGCAATGCAAAGCGGAAGCGATCCGCGATTTCGGCGTCGGCACGCAGCGCGTCGTCGCGTTCGCGCAGGAGCTGTTCCCGAACGCGAAGATCGTGCGCATGGATAGCGACACGACCACGCGCATCGGCGATCACGCGCGCCTGCTCGACGAGTTCGCGGCGAGCGGCGACATCCTGGTCGGCACGCAGATGGTCGCGAAGGGGCTGGACTTTCCGGCCGTCACGCTCGTCGGCGTGATCGCCGCCGACATCGGCCTGCACGTTCCCGACTTTCGCGCCGCCGAGCGCACCTTCGATCTGCTCGCGCAAGTCTCGGGACGCAGCGGGCGGGCGCTGGCGGGCGAGACGATCGTGCAGACGTATTCACCGCGGCATCCGGCCGTCGTGGCCGCCGCGGCGCACGATTACGAAACGTTCGCCGCCGAGGAGCTGGAGATCCGGCGCGAGTTGCGCTATCCGCCGTTCGGCGCGCTCGTCTATCTCGCGGTGATCGGGCGCGAGCTGGCCGCCGTCAAGAGCGCCGCACAACGCTATGCCGACGCCGTGCGCCGGGGCGTCGAGGCGGAAGTGCTCGGGCCCGCGCCGTTCGCCGTGGCGCGCGTGAACGGCGAGTGGCGCTACCGGATCGCGATCAAGAGCGCGCAGAGCGAGCCGGTCGCCGCGTTCATTCGCGAGACGCTCGCGCCGCTGGGGCGCCGCGAACGCGGCACGCGCTTGATCGTCAACGTCGATCCGTGACGGCGAGCGCGGGCACCGCATCCGCCTGCAGCGGCAGCGAGAGCGTGAACGTGCTGCCTTTCCCCTCCTCGCTGACCACGGCGACCGTTCCGCCGTGCAGGCCGACGAGCATCCGGCTGAGATAGAGTCCGAATCCCGAGCCCTTGATGCCCGCGCGCTTCGCATTGTCGGCGCGGGCGAAGCGTTCGAAGACCCGTTCGAGATCCGCCCGCGGGATGCCGATCCCGAGATCGGCGATCGCGATCCGGGCCCAGTCGCCGTCGCGCGAGAGCGTGACGGTGACCGCGCCGGTCGAGTACTTCAGCGCGTTGCCGATCAGGTTCTCGAGCGCTTGATGGATGCGGCGCGAATCGCACGGGGCGACGAGCGTCGGTTCGGCGGAAGCGAACGTGATCCGTTCGGATTGCCCGAAACCGTGGATCGTCTCGACGAGCAGTTCGACGATGTCGACGGGTGCACGATTGAGGACGATCTCGTTGCGCTCGAGCTGCGACATCGTCAGCGTGTCCGCCGCCAGGTGCGTCAGGCGCCAGGCCGCGCCTTCGATCGTCTGCGCGGCGGCGGGAACCTCGTCGCCCGAGATCAGGCCCTCTTTCATCAGTTCCGCATAGCCGATGATCGTCGTGAGCGAGCCGCGGAAATCGTGCGCGAGCATCGCGATCAAGTCGCTCTTGAGCTTGTCGAGTTCGGCGATACGGCTCTCGCGGTCACGCAGGTTCGCGAAGAGCGTCGCGTTGCGCGCCGAGAGCGTCAGGTACGAGCCGAAGAACTCGAGCGCCGTCAGATCGCTCGGCGGGATCCGGCTCTCGCTGCGCGCCACGATCGTCAGCCGGCGGTCGCCCGGAGGGAGCGCGATCGCATGCGCGACGAACGTCGCGCCGGCGTTCGTGCGCAGGCCCGCTTCGCGCGCCGCCTCGCGCACGAGCGCTTGTTCCTCGGGCGCGAGCTGCTCGAAGGCGATCGGGCCGGGCGCTTCCACGAGATCGAGCTCGCGGCTCTCGACCGGGAGCGCCTCGACGCCCAAGATGCGCGTCGCGCCTTCGATGAAGCGCACGACGAGCGCCTCGTAGGAGAGCGCCTCGACGAGCGTCCGCGAGCTGCGCACGACGTTCGTGAGGCTGTCGTTTTCGCGCAGCAACTGCGCCCGCTGAGCCTTGATCTTGCCCTCGACGGGACGGAACAGGATGTAGAAGACGCCGATCAAGGTGATCAGCAAGGCCACGAACGTGCCGCGCACGATCGAATTCAAACGGTCGTTGCGATAGGCGGAATCTTCGAGATAGGCCGCGTCGGCGCGGTCGAGCGCGAGCAGCAGCGGCTCTTGCCGCTCCAGGATCCCCGCGAGATCCGCGCCGTCGAGCCGCGCGCGCTCGTTCGGGAGCGCCGCGAGGCGCCGCGCGTGCGCGATGAACGCCGCGAGTTCCCGGTCCAGCGGAGGCTGCGCATCGAAGTACAGGCGGCGAACGGAATCGGGAGGCCAGCCCCGCGGGTTGAGGGCGGAATCGCCGTCGAGCAGTTGCGTCTTGCGCCGTTCGAGCAGGCCGGCCGCGTCGAGCAGCGCGCGCCGGGCCGCGCTTTGCGTGGCGCTCGTGGGCGCCGCGGCGAGCCGGCTCGCGGAGAGCGCGACGCGCTGCACGAGGGAGCGCTGAAAACCGGCGGCGTTCATCGCGACGGCGATTTGCTGTTGTTCCGCGATGGCGAGCGAGAGCAGAAGATATTGCGCGATCGCGAGCAGCGCGACGAGCCCCAGGCCCGCGATGAAGCGCGGACGCAGCGAGAGCGCGACCATCAGGTTCCCGGCGCGCGGCGAGGCCGGCACGCTCACGAGGGATCCTGCCGCGCGAGCGCACCTCGCGCGGCCGCGTTCGCATGGGTCGCAAGCGAAAGATCGCCCGCGGCGAGGAAGAAGCGCGCGGCCGCCCGGTACGCATCGTGCTTGGGAGCGGGCTCGGAGCTCGTCTCGGCCTGCAAGACGGACATTTTCCCGGCGAGCCGCAGCAGCGCGTTCGCCCCGCCCGCATCGCCCGCCGCGGCGGCGGCCTCCGCCGCGAGCGAGTAGGCGGTCGCCGCGCTTTCATACTCGCTGCGCGCCGCTGCGGCGTCGGCGCTGGCCCGAAGCTCGTCGAGATCGCGGACCGCTCCGCGCGCCGGGCGCCGCGGCGTTGCGGCTTGCGCGGGCTGCGGCGCCCGGCCTCCCGAAACGTGGAAGCGGACCTTGGCAAGCACGTCGGCGCTGCGGAACGGCTTGTCCACGAAGTCGCTCACGCCCGCCGCGAGCGCGTCGATCTTGTCCGCCGCGTTCAACTTCGCGCTCAACATGACGACCGGGATCGCCGCGGTCCGCGGGTTGCCTTTGAGTTGCGCGGTCGCCGCGCAGCCGTCGAGTTCGGGCATCACCCAGTCGATCAGGATCACGTCGGGCTGCAGCCGCGCGGCCTCCGCGACGGCCAAGCGCCCGTCGGGGATCTCCGAAACGGTGTAGGCCGCGTTCTCGAGCAGCAGGCGGAGCACTCTGCGAACGTCATCGTCGTCGTCGACGATCAGGATGTGGCCGTTCATGCGCCGCCGCCCACTCGCAGGGCGGCCGCGGGCCACTCGGCCGGCCTTGGGCCGCGGACCGCATTGAACGCGAGGAAACCGCGCAAACCGATACTCTCCACTCGAACTCATTACCGGCCGCGGGCCTCGGCGGGTCGGCCTCGGCTGCGACGCGACCGTTGACTCGGTCGCTCGAAGTGTTTCGCGCCGGCGAGGACGCTCGTTACGGCCTTGATATTCGCGCGAGGCGCCTGCGCGCCTTGGCATGGCCAAGTGAAGTGCCGCCGGTCCGGCCTTGGGCCGCGCGCGGTTGTTCCCGGGGGCGAGCAGGGCCCGTGCCCGCCGCTCGTAAACTGGTCTGCGTGAGCAAAGACGACAAACAGCTACCCTTCGCGGACCAGTTGGACCCGCTCGGAATCAATTCGGCGGCGCTCAAGGTGTGGGGCTCGCTGCTTTCGCACCCGGAGTCGCTCCTCTCCGCTCAGGCTGAGTTCGCAAAAGCCTGGGTCAACATCGCAACGCAGGCCGTGACGCCTCCCGGCGGTGAGAAACCCGCGCCGCTGATCGAACCCGATAAGGGCGACGCGCGCTTCAAGCATCAGGCCTGGACCGATAATCCCGCGTTCGATGCGCTCAAGCAGGGCTATCTGCTCGCGAGCAAGACGCTGCTGGAATCGATCGACAAGGCGCCCGACATCGACGACGAGACGCGCCTGCGAGTCCGCTTCTTCGCGAAAGTCTTCGTCGATGCGATGAGTCCGACAAACGTCGCATTTCTGAATCCCGCCGTGATCGAGGAGACCTTCCGCACCGGCGGCGCAAACCTCGTCCGCGGCGCGCAGAACGTGCTGGAGGACCGCGAGAAGAACAACGGCCGCGCGGCGCTCGTCGACAAGAGCGCGTTCGAACTGGGCAAGAACGTCGCCATCTCGAAGGGCAACGTCGTCTTCCGCAACGAGTTGATCGAGCTGATCGAGTATACGCCCTCGACCGAGCAGACCTACGAGCGTCCGATCCTCTTGATTCCGGCGTACATCAACAAGTTCTACATCCTCGATCTGCAGCCGGCGAACAGTTTCGTCAAGTACTGCGTCGACAGCGGGCTCCACACGTTCATCATCTCGTGGCGCAACCCGGGCGCGGACCTTGCGCACTTGAGCATGGAGGATTACGTCGAGCTCGGCGCGCTGACCGCGGCGCGCGTCGTGAAGAAGATCTCCGGCACGGCGGACATCAACGTCATCGGCTACTGCATCGGCGGAACGCTCACGGCGATGACGCTGGCCTATCTCGCGCGCACGGGCGAACAGCTTGCCGTCTCCGCGACGTTCTTCGCGACGATGACGGATTTCGCGCACGCGGGCGACCTGCGTGCGTTCCTCAGCGACGAAGCGATCGCGCTGGTCGAGAAGAAGATGGCGACGCGCGGCTACCTCGAGGGCGAGGAGATGGCCGACACGTTCAACCTGCTGCGCTCGACCGATCTGATCTGGAACCCTTCGATCAACCGGTACCTGATGGGCAAGGATGCGCCGGCCTTCGACCTGCTCTACTGGAACGCCGACGCGACGCGGCTGCCGCGCACGATGCAGAACTATTACCTGCGCAACTTCTACGTCGAGAACAACCTGATCAAACCGGACAAGCTGCTGGTCAAGGGCGTTCCGCTCGATCTCGGGCGAATCAAGAACGATACCTACGCCGTGGCGACGCAAGAGGACCACATCGCGCCGTGGCGCTCCGTCTACAGCATGACGCAGACCTTCGGCGGCGACGTGCAGTTCCGGCTCGGCGCCTCGGGCCACATCGCGGGGATCATCAATCCGCCGTCAAAGGGCAAGGGCTCGTGGCGCGCGGCCGCCTCCAATCCGGCGAATCCGGACGAATGGTTCGCGGAATCGCAAGCCACGCCGGGCTCGTGGTGGCCGAATTGGCTCAGCTGGATCGCCGAGCGCTCCGGCGCGAAGCGCCCGGTCGCCGACCAGCGTCCCGGCGGCGCGGAGTTTCCCGCTCTTGCCCCGGCACCGGGAACGTACGTCGTCGAGAAGTAGACCGCCGCGGCGCACGCGGCGCGCGCGCCCGCGAGAAATGAAGAAGCCGCTCGTTCGAGCGGCTTCTTCGTCATTTCGAGCGTCGAGAAGCGCTACTTCGCGGTCTTCTTGCGGCCCTTCGTGCCCTTCGTGCCCTTTGCCGCCGTTTCGGCGGGAGCGGTCGCGCGGGCCACGGCGGCCGTTCTGACGGCCTTCGCGAGCCGCGACTTCTTGCGCGCAGCCTTGTTCGGGTGGATGATGCCCTTCTGCGCAGCCTTATCGAATTGACTCTCGACCGATGAGACGAGCGCGGTGTCTTCGCTCGCTTTCGCCTTCTTGAAGAGCGTCTTGAGGCGGGTCTTGGAATCGAGATTGCGCTTGCGGCGCTTCTCCGATTGGCGCGTCCACTTGACTGCGGCTTTGATATTCGGCACGAGTACTCCGGCAGGGCAAACGAGAACGTGCCCGGCGGGCGGACACGCCGCCCATCGTATCACAGGGCGGCGGGAGCGTCCAGCATGATCGAGATCCTAGGCGAGATTTTCCTGCCCGACCTGCGCTTCGGCGAAGCCCCGCTGCCGCCGAACGCGCCCGGTTTCGAGCCGGCCCTCGACGCGAGCGCCCTCGTGGGGCCCGGGTATCGCTCCCCGGCGAGCCTGCCCGTGCCCGGGACGCTGATCCACACGTCGCTGGGCCCGGGGCAGCGCACGCTCCTGCGGATCCCGGCCGCCTGGAACGGAAGGTTGCTGGCCGCCGGCACGCCCGCCACCCGCAGCGAGTTCGCGAACGACCTCGTCTTCGGAGAAACCGCGCTCGCGGGCGGCTTCGCCTTCGTCTCGAGCAATAAGGGGATCGCCTACAACGCCGTGGTCGGGCCGGACGACGGCGGGACCGCGACCTACACCCCGCCGTTCCCGGGACCGTTCCCGGAGGGGACCGGCATTCGGCTCGGCGCGCTCGATCCCGCGCCGAGCGCGATCGAGCATTGGGACGACGATTACGTCGCCGTCATCAGCTACGCGCGCGAGGAGCTGCGCCGGCGCCGCGGCGAGCCCGAGCGCACGTACGCCGTCGGCCTCTCCAACGGGGGCGCGCAAGTGCGCCGGCTGCTGGAGCGCAGGCCGGACCTCGTCGACGGCGGCTTCGATTGGGCCGGCGTCGGCTGGTCGCCGGCCCGCAATCTGCTGACGGTCCTGCCCGCATTCATCGGCGCGGCGCTCCCGCTCGTCTCGGGCGGAGAGGTCACGCCGGCCGGCCGCGAGCGCCTGCTCGCCCTCGGCTTCCCGCCCGACCGCCGGCAGGACGACCCGGCCCATCCCTCGCTCTGGCGCGATCACCTGGCGTGGCCGCCGTTCTATTGCGACGTGACGACGTTCGTCTACGCGCAGCTGCTCGACGCGGGCGCCGCGCCGCTGCGCTCGCTGGACGAGCGGATCGCCTACGCGCCCTCCGCGGCCGCGACGGAGCGGATCGCGCGCCTTTCGCCTTCGGGGCGGATCGGACGCCCGTTCATCTCGCTCGCCGGCGGCGCGGATATCCTGGTCCCGCCCGCGATCAACGCGCATCCGTATCTCGCGGCGATCAAGGCCGCGGGCCACGGCGAACGGGCCTGGTTCTACGAGGTCGAAAACGCCACGCACGTCGACGGCTACGCGCGCTTCGGCTACGGGCTGCAGCCGCTTTTCCCGTTCGCCTCGGCGGCGCTCGCGCAACTCATCGCGATCGTCGAAGAGGGCTTGCGGCCCGCCGGCGCGGGGACCGTGCGCTGCGTGCGCGATCCGGGCGAGATCGCCGCGCCGCTCGCGGCCCGGCCCTCCGGCTAGGTGCGATCGACGATCGTCCGGTAGCTCGCGTAGCGGCTCTCGGCGATCCGCCCCGCCGCGACCGCCGCTTTGACGGCGCAATCCGGCTCGTCCCGGTGGCTGCAGTCGCGGAAGCGGCACTCGCCCTCGAGCGCCGCGAATTCCACGAAGCCGCGCGCGGTCTCGGCCCACGGCCGATCGCGCACCTCGAACTCGCCGACGCCGGGGCTATCGATCAGGAAACCACCGGGAAAACGGTGCAGCCGGGCGCTGGTGGTCGTCTGACGCCCGCGGCCGATCTTGGAGACCTCCCCGACCAGCGTGTCGCCGCCGAGCGCGCGGAACAGCGAACTCTTGCCGACGCCGGACTGCCCGATCAAGAGCGTGTGGCGCCCTTCGAGTTCGCGCACGACGTCGGCGACGTCGCCGGTCCTTGGATCGAGCGAGAGCACATGGTATCCCAGCCCCCGATAGAGCGCGAGCACCGCCTCGGCGCGTTCCGGCTCGATCAGATCCGGCTTGGTGAACAGCAGCACCGCACCCAGGCCCTGGATCTCGGCGAAAGCGAGCAGCTCGTCGATCATCGCGGGGTGCAGCGGCGGGCGCTCGAACGCCGCGACGATCGCGATCGTGTCGACGTTCGCGGCCATCGTCTTGCGCCGGCCGCCGCCGGTCGTGCGCTCGAGCGAGAAGGCGCGCGCTTCGCGCGATTCGACCAGGACGCGCCCGTCCTCCAGCGGCCGGGCGAGCACGAGATCGCCCGGGACCAGGTTCAGGCGCTCCAAACGCTTGGGGATGTCGGCGACGCTCAGCTCGCGTGCGCCGTCGAACGCGATCCAGGCCGCGTTACGTCCGACGCTGACGACGCGCGCGCGACGGGACTCATCCATGGATGTGGGCGAAGGACGCTGGTGTGAGACGGGCGCTTAGCCTTCGATTCGATCGCGCGCTGGCCGGAAGCGAGCGCGAAGCGGTTGCATCGCTCCTGGTTTCCCTCGCCGCGACGCCGACCTCCTGGGCGCTCGCCGGATCCCTCGCGCGCACGTACGTCCGCTGCGAGGCCGCGCCGCAGGCGGACGAGGCCTTCGCCCAGATCGGCGCCGCCCGGATCGATGTCCCGCCGCTCGTCGTGCTGGAGATCGTCCCCGCGGGCGGCGCGGGGCTTGCGGCGCTCGCCGGCGCGCTCGGCGGGCCGGGGCGGCCGCGCGGGATCGTCTCCTGCGAACGGAGCGCCGCGGGGCTGCTCGTCGAACTGGAATCCGAGGCGAACGCGCTCGATCTGACCGTCGCGGTGGTCGATGCGGAGCTGCGCGGCCGGGCGCGCAGGATCGTTCCGCTGCTGCCGCTCGAGGACGACGTGCTCGCGCGCTTCGCAGCGGCGCGCTTGGGCGCGCCCGAGTTCGGCGCGAGCCGGATCATCGAGACCCACGCCGAGGCGCTGCTGCGCGCATGAACCTCTTCTGGTGGATCGGCCCGCTCGACGTGCTCGACGTCGCCGTCACCGCGGTGTTCATCTACTACATCCTACTCTTGATTCGCGGGACTCGGGCCGTGCAGATTCTGCTCGGTCTGCTGGTGCTGCTGCTGATGCTCGGGGCGGCGACGCTGCTGCACCTGCTCGTGCTCGCGACGGTGTTGCAGGTCGTGCTGCTCGGCACGGCGGTCGCGCTGCCGATCGTCTTTCAGCCGGAACTGCGGCGCGCGCTCGAACAACTCGGCCGCGGCGGGCTGCTCGTGCGGCGCGAATCCAGCGAGGGCAGCGCTGCGCGCAATGCGGCGCTTGCGACCGTTGCGCGCGCGGCCGTCGCGCTCGCACGCGAGCGGGTCGGCGCGTTGATCGCGATCCAGCAAACGACGGGTCTGCGCGAGTTCGTCGAGAGCGGCACGAAACTCGAGGCGAAGGTGACGCTCGATCTGTTGCTGACGATCTTCGCGCGCAACACGCCGCTGCACGACGGCGCCGTGATCATTCACAACGCGGAGATCGAAGCCGCGGGCTGCTTCCTGCCGCTCTCGGAGAACATCGGCGGCGGCCGCCACATGGGCACGCGCCATCGCGCCGCGCTCGGGCTTTCGGAGCAGACGGACGCCGTCGTCGTCATCGTCTCCGAGGAGACGGGCAGCATCTCGATCGCGCAGAGCGGGCGCCTCTCGCGCGCGCTCGACGACGAGGCGCGTTTGCGCAACGTGCTCGTGGCGCTGTGCGAGACCAGCCGGCTGCCGCGGGCCGGGCGCAAGGCGCCGCGCGGCGGCGAAGCTCAAGTGCCGCCGCCCGGCTGGGTGCAGCCGCATGCTTGAACGCATCCGCAACAACCTCGAGCTCAAGCTGATCGCGCTCGCGCTCGCGCTCGGCGCGTGGGCCTACTTGCGCTTTGCGCCCTCCCCCGTGATCGCCGCGCGGTTCGACCGGCAGCTCACCGTCCCGATCGTCACGAGCGGCCTGCTCCCGGGCTTGCAAGCGCGCTATCGCGACACCGAAGCGCTCGTCTCGATCGTCTCTCCGCGCGGCGGCGGCCTCGTGCGGCCCGAAGACGTTCGCGCGGTCTTGAGCCTGGAAGGCAAAGGCCCCGGCGTTTACAACGTGCCCGTCGAGATCATCGCGCCGCGCTTCCAAATCAAGTCGCTCGTGCCGTCGTCGGTGACGCTTTCGATCGAACGCGTGCAAGCGCGCGCGGTCCCCGTCAGCGTGCGCTACCTGAACGAACGGCATTACGCCACGGTCGTCGAATCGGCGCTGCTCGCGCCGGTCAGCGTCACCGCGCGGGGCGTCACGAGCGATCTGGCGCGCATCGACAGCGCGCGGATCGACGTGCCGCTGCCGCAAGGCGAAGGCTCGCTGGATGAAATGGAACGTCCGGTCGTCGTCGACGCGCACGGCGCGGCGATCGACGCGGTGACGGTCTCGCCGAATCTCGTGCGCGTCCGCGCGCATTTCTTGCCCGGAGGCAGAAAGAAGTAGAGTGGCCCGCATCTTCGGAACCGACGGCGTGCGCGGGGTCGCGAACCTCGACCTGACCCCGGAACTGGCCTTCAAAGTCGGCCGCTCCGCGGCGGCCGTGCTGGCGCACGGCCATGCCGTGGAACGTCCGGTCGTGATCGGTCGCGACACGCGCCTCTCCGGAACGATGCTCGAGGCGGCCGTGATCGCTGGGATCACGTCGACGGGACGCGATACGCTCTCGCTTGGGATCGTGCCGACGCCGGGGGTCGCGTTCGTGACGCGCGCGATCGAGGCGGCGGCGGGCGTGGTGATCAGCGCCTCGCACAACCCGATCGAAGACAACGGGCTGAAGTTCTTCGGCCCGGACGGCTTCAAACTCAGCGATGCCGACGAGGCCGAGATCGAGGGGCGCATCGACGCGGCGGACCTGCCGCGCCCGACGCACGCCGGCGTGGGCATCGCGCGTTCCGCGCCGGGGCTCGTCGAAAAATACGCCGCGGCGGTGCGCGACGCGAGCGGAGATCTCAGCGGACTGACGCTCGTCGTCGATGCGGCCTACGGCGCCGCTTACGAACTCGGGCCGCGCGTCTTCGCGGAGCTCGGCGCGGACGTCGTCGCGATGCACGCGGAGAACGACGGCGCACGCATCAACGTCGCCTGCGGCGCGACCGACCTCGCCGCGCTGTGCGCGCGCGTGCGCGACGTGGCGGCCGCCGACGCATCCAAGCACGTCATCGGCGTCGCCTTCGACGGCGATGCGGATCGCGCGCTGTTCGTGGATGAAACCGGCGAGACGCTCAGCGGCGATCACGTGATGATGATCCTCGCGGAGCGCGCGCACGCCGCGGGCACGCTCACGAGCGATGCGATCGTCGGCACGGTGATGAGCAACATCGGACTCGAACGCGCGCTCGCCGAATCGGGGTTGCGGCTGTTGCGTGCGCCGGTCGGGGATCGTTACGTGCTCGAACGCATGCTGGCCGAAGGCTCGACGCTGGGCGGAGAGCAATCCGGGCACATCATCGATCTGACGCGCAACACGACGGGCGACGGCATGATGACGGCGGTGAGTTTGTTCTCGATCGTCGCACGCGAACGCACCACGCTGCGCGCACTTGCCGCACGCTTGCGCGTCGCGCCGCAGATTCTCGTGAACGTGCGCACGTCACACAAGCACGTGTTCGTGATGGACGCGCGCGTTCGCGCGGCGATCGCCGCAGCGGAAGAAGCGCTCGGGGCAACCGGGCGCGTGCTCGTTCGCCCCTCCGGCACGGAACCGCTCGTTCGCGTTATGATGGAAGGCGACGATCGCGCCCAAATCGACCAACTCACGCGCCAAGTAGTGGAAGCGATACGAGAAGCGATCTCCTAGAAGCGCCGACTCCGGCGAGGTAGGGAATCGCAAGTCGACAGAAAAAGAAGGGTAGGCGGAGTATCCCCACATTGGGCCTCCGACAAACATCGGCAGGTTCCAGCCTGTCGAGGTTATTGCTTATACCCTTCACTAACCGAGAACGCTGAATTCGGGCTGCTGCCCGAAACGGGGGATTCCACGGTGGGGTGAATGCGCCGGTCGGCGCACGGGCGAGCTTCCCGTCCGAACCCGTCAACTAACCTCGCAAGCGTCGAATAGGAGCCAGAGTTGGTCCGAACACTTTCGGTTGCGATATTTGTCGGCGCGCTCGCATTCGCGGCTGCGCCGAGCTACGCCGGCACTCGAGACGCCGCGCCCGCCTCATCCGATACCCTTCGTACCGCGGCCCGCCAGACGGCCGCCGAAACCCCCAGCCGGCCCGATGCCGGCGCCACGGATGTCGCCGTGTCCTCGCCCGCCGATTCCGCCGCACCCGCCGAAGCCGAAAGCGCGATCGTCGACGCGCCGGACCTTCCGATGTGGACCGCAGCACCCGCCGCGGCCTCGACCGAGATCAACCGCTTCGCGAGCCGCTTGATTTCGCGCACGTCCTCGATCGCGCAATCGCTCACGCGTAATGCGATGCGCTTCATCGGCACGCCGTACGTGTTCGGCGGCACCTCGCCGAGCGGCTTCGATTGCTCGGGTTACACCCAGCACGTCTTCGCGATGCTCGGCATTCACCTGCCGCGCACGGCCGACGCGCAATACTATGCCGGACGCCGCATCAACGATCAGATGGTCGTCGGCGATCTCGTGTTCTTTCAAACATACCTGCCCGGACCGTCGCACGTCGGCATCTACGTCGGCGACGGCAAGTTCATCCACAGCTCGAGCCACGGCGTGATGATCAGCCGGCTCGCAGATAGCTACTGGGCCCAGCGCTACCTCGGCGCCAAGCGGTTCCTCGCGCAACGCTAGCCCGGGAGCATAAGTTTCCGTAGGGACGTCGAGAGTCGACGGAACACGAGAGCGTTCTCGCCATGCGGGGGCGCTCTCGTCATTCTGCGCCGCCGCGGCGCCGCCGCCGGAGGGCAACGGTCGTTTGTTGCGCGAAGTCCCGATTCCATGCGGGGCCTATTCCGGGGAATCTTAACGATCGCGGCGACCGTCGCGCTCTTGGGGAGCGCGCCGAACGACGAGGCGTCCGCAGTCATCGCGAATTCCGCGGCGCGGATGGCGCCGCTCAATTCGTACACGTTTCGAATTCACGTGGATTTCAAGCTCAAGACGTTTCCGTATATCGGATTCCACCTCGACGGCGACGGGAAGTTCGTCAAGCCGGATCTGCTTTCGATTCATTTCCGGCACATGCCGTGGTTCGGAAAGGGCTTTGAGAACATCAGCCTCGATCCGCTCGAGCCGCAGAAGTGGAAGGAGACGTACGATTTCACCGACGTCCAGAAAGTCGGCGACCGCTTCCACTTGCTGATGACGGATCGAACGAAGGGCCACCTGAAGAACATCGCCGCCGAGATCGATGATGACGGCCTGCGTCGCGTGCAGTGGAACTACCTCAACGGCGGATGGATCGCCGTCGAAGTGAACCCCATCCACGTCGACGGGTTCCCGCTGCCGAAGACCGAGAACGCGGAGATCAAGGTCCCCGGCTACCACGTCGAAGCGCACGCCACGTTTGAGGACTATAAGCTCGTAACCGACACGTCCGATAGTGGCGGCATCTGAGCCCAAGCCTAGCGTCCGTTTCCACTTCGCGCTCAACGCGTTGTGGATCGCCGTGCAATTCCAGGACGGCGCCTTGCTCGCGATCGTCATCCCCGCGCTGTTGCTGCGCATCGACCCGGCGGGGCATGTTTGGGCGCTCGCGACGCTGACGACGCTCGCGGCCGCGGCGGCGACCGTCGTCCCGCCGGTCGTCGGCGCGCTTTCGGATCGCGCGCAGCGCAACGGCGGGGACCGCCGCACCGAGACCGGCATCGCGCTGATCGTCGATGCGCTCGCGATCGGCGCCCTGATCTTCGCGACGAAGACGTGGCAAGTGGGGCTCGGGCTGATCGTCGCGACGATCGCCCTGACCGCCTCGACGACGATTTACCAGGCGTTGCTCCCCGAACTCGTGCCGCGCCGGGCCTGGGGAATGGCGACCGGCGTGCGCGGCGCGCTCACGCTGCTCGGGACGGTCGCGGGCCTTGCGATCGCGGGATTGCTTTCGGCGCAGGCCGCGCTCGCCATCACGGCGCTGGTCATCGCGGTGGGCGCGTTCTCGCTGCGGCTGGTTCCGGCCCGCGGTTACGAACACTCCGAACACGCCAAAGTTCGCGACCATCACGATCTGGTCGTGACCGTCGTCGCCCGCGGCTTCATCATCCTCGGGATGGCGTTGCTCAACACGTACGTGCTGTATTTCTTCACGGACGTGCTCGGCGTTCACAACGCATCGCTGCAGACGGGCCTGGTCGCCGGGTCCGCGCTCGTCGGCGCGATCGTGTCGAGCATCCTCGCCGGGATCCTCTCGGATCGCATCGACCGGCGGCTCGTCGTCGCCGCGGCCGGGATCCCGATGACGCTCGCCGCGGTCGGCTTCGCGGCGTTCCCGGATTTGCGCTTCATCTTCGGGTACGCGATCCTGTTCGGCTTGGGTTTCGGCGCCGTCTTTTCGGTCGGCTGGGCGCTCGCGCTCGACGCGATCCCCGAGCTCGGCGACGTGGCGCGCGATCTCGGGATCTGGGCGACGGTCTCCAACCTGCCCATGGTCGCAGCGCCGCTCATCGGCGCCTATCTGCTCTCGCACGCGCCGAACGCGCACGCCGGATTCCGGAGCTTGTTCAGCACCGCGGGCGTCTGTTTCGCCCTTGGATCGCTGACGGTGTTACGCGTCGGGGCGCGTCCGCTCGCGCCCTGGTACGGCTCGTCGATCGTGCTGCTCAGCCAGCCGTTCCGGCGGCCGATCGTCGCGCGGCACATCCGCATTCGCCAATGGGGGCACTTGCCGTTTCGGCGCGGCGCGACCGTGCTCGTGGCGAATCACCAGCACGAGGACGAAGGCGAAGCGATCGTCGGGCGCGTGCTCTCGCGCGGACCGTGGCGCTTGCCGGTCTTCTCGATCGGATCGCGGCGCATGTACGAACCGGGCTTCTTCGCCGATCGCTTTCCGGTCCTCGCACCGCTGATGTGGCACGTCAATGCCGGCTTCCTGTTTCGCGCGATGGGGCTGATGCCGGTCGAAAATCAGCTCTCGTCGCGGCCGCTGCGCAGCCTCGCCGGCAGGCTCGAAGCGGCTCACGGCGACCTGCCGCTTGCGGACGTGCTCGTGCCGGACGTCGCGGCGCGGCTGCCGGATGCGCCGCAGCGCCTGAGCGACGTGCAGTCGCCGCGCTACGCGCGCGCCGCGCACCAGACGATCAAGCTCGCGCAACTCAAGGAACCGTACCGGCGCGAGATGCTCGACGCCACGCGCGCGCAAGTCGCCGACGACGTCGCGGACATCGTGCGCATCGTGCGCTCGGGCGCGACGTTCTACATCAATCCGGAGGGGACGTACAGCCTCGACGGACGCATGCACCCGCTCAAAGGCATCCTCACGCACGTCGCACCGCATGCGAGCGTGATGCTCGCGGCCGTCGCCTACGATCCGTTCCGTCCCCGCCGGCTCGGCATGCTCTTTCGGATCCTCGCGCCCGAAGATCCCGGCGACATCGCGCATTCGCTCGCGGCCGCGCGCCCGGTGACCGCGAGCGCGCTCTTCGCAGCCGATCTCGTCCTCGTGGAACGCTTCACGGAAGCGGAGGCCGTTCGGGCGTTTCTGGCGCGCCTGAACGCGCTGCCGCCCGGTGCCTTCGTCGATCCCGAAGTCAGCGCGGCCCCGGAGCGCGCCCTGCGCACGATCTTGGCCGAGTGCTTGCGGCGCGGCATCGTCGTCAGCGACGGTGCGGGCTTCCGGCGCGGGCCGCCGCAAGGCGACGCGCGCTTTCCCGGCGTCGTGGACATGGTGAGCTATCAGGCCGCGTTTCTCGACGAAACGGTTGCGGGGCGCGCGCACCTCGCCGCCCGGCGCGCGCAATGAAGCGCGTCATCATCAACGCCGACGACTTCGGCCTCTCGATCCCCGTCAACGAGGCGGTCGAGCGCGCGCATCGCGAGGGGATCGTCACGACGGCGAGTCTGATGGTGGCGGAGCCGGCCGCGGCGGATGCCGTCGCCCGAGCGCGGGCGCTCGGCTCGCTGCGAGTCGGCTTGCACGTGGTGCTCGTGCACGGCCGCCCGGCGGCGCCGCCGGAATCGATCCCCGCACTGCTCGCGCCGGACGGGATGTTCTCGAAGGATCTCGCCGCGACGGGCGTGCGCTATTTCTTCCGCCCCGGGATTCGCCGCCAGCTCGAGATCGAAGTGCGGGCGCAGTTCGCGCGCTTCGCCGCAAGCGGCTTGCCGCTCGATCACGTGAACGCGCAGTGCCATTTCCACTTGCATCCCACGGTGCTCGGGATCATCCTGCGGGTCGCACGCGACTACGGGCGGCCGCCGATGCGCGTGCCCTACGAGCCGTTCTTGCCGTCGTGGAGCGCGAATCGCGATCGCTTCGGCTTGCGCTTCGCGAACGGCGTGTTGCTCGCACCGTGGGTCGCGCTGATGCGCGCGCGCCTGCGCCTCGCCGGCGTGGCGAGCAACGATCGCGTGTTCGGCCTCTCCGACGTCGGCGAGATGACCGCGGAGCGCGTCGTGCGCTTCGCGAGCGAGCTTTCCGACGGCACGACGGAACTGTTCTTTCACATCGCGACCGGTCCGTGGGAGGGGATGCCCCGCGATCTCCGCGGCTACGCGATGACGGGCGAACTTGCCGCGCTGACGAGCCCGGAAGTCGCCGCCGCGTTCGCGGCGAGCGGCGCGCAGCGCATCGCATACGGAGCTTTGCGCGATGCTTCGTGACGTTGCGTCCCGTGCGGCGGCGGTCGCCGCGAGCATCGCGACCGGCTACACGCTCTTCGCGACGGCGCGCGTGCTGCGCTTCGCGGCTCGCAAGCGCCCTAGGCCCGCGGCGCGGCCGGCGATCTGCGCCCTGCGTCCGCTGCACGGCGCCGAACCGCGGCTCGCCGAGCATTTGCACGCGCTTTGCGCGCAGGATTACGCTCCGTTCACCGCGCTGTTCTGCGTGCGCTCGCCGGACGATGGTGCGCTGCCGGTCGCGCGGGCCGTCGCCTCCGAATGGCCGAGCATCGCGCGCATCGCGATCGGCGATGATGGAGCGCGAGGGAATCCGAAGGTTCGCACGCTCGCGGGTTGCGAGCACGCGGTGCACGGCGAGATCGTCGTGATCGCAGACGCGGACATCGGCGTCGAGCGCACGTACCTGCAGGCGCTGGCGGCCCCGTTCGCCGACCCGGCGGTCGGTGCGGTCACCGCGCTGTATCGCGGCGAACCGCTCGGGGGCCTCGTTGCCGAACTCGGCGCGATGGGCATCGAGGAACAGTTCGCGCCGAGCGTTCTGGTCGCCGGCGCCGTCGAGCCGCTGCGCTACTGCTTCGGAGCGACCAGCGCCGTGCGGCGCGGCATCCTGGAGGCGATCGGCGGGTTCGCCGCGCTCGACGAGCTCGCGGACGATCACGCCCTGGGGCGGCTCGTGAGCGAACGCGGGCACCGGATCGCGCTTGCGGATACGATCGTCACGACGACGGTGACGGAGACCGCGCTCGCCGCGCTGTGGGAGCACGAACTGCGCTGGGCGCGCACCACGCGCGCGCTCCGCCCGGCGGCGTATCTCGGGCTCTGCCTCGCCTATCCGATTTCGTTCGCGTTGCTCGCGCTCGCGCTCGCGCGGCGCCGGGGGAGCGCGTCGGGCCTGCTTGCCGTCGCGCTGGGCGCGCGCTTCGCGTTGCATGCCGCCGCGCGGCGGGCGCTCGGCGTCGGCCGCCCCTCCGTCTGGTGGCTCGTGCCGGCGCGCGATCTCCTGGGCCTGGCGGTATGGGCGGCCGGCATCACGGGGCATTCCGTGCGCTGGCGCGATGCGATCGTGGAACTCGACCGCGGGTGAACGCGCTGTTCTTGGTTCCGCGCGGCGCGGAGGCGGCCGCGGTCCGGCGTGCCGGTGCGCGCGCGATCGTGCTCGCGGCCGGAGCGCGGGCCGCGGATGGACTGCCCCGCGAACTCGCGGGCGAACGCATCATCGTTGCCGGCCTGTGCGGCGCGCTCAAACCGCTCGCGCCGGGGACCGTCGTGGTGTACGAAGGCGTGCTCGACGACGAGCGCTGCTATCCGTGCGATGCGAGCCCGGCAGCATCGCTCGCGGGCGCGTTGCGCGTGGTCGGTTACACCGCGGCCTCGGTCGTGACGTCGGTGAACGAGAAGCGCCGTCTCGCGCAGCGCACGGGCGCCGCGGTCGTCGATATGGAGGGAGTCGCGCTCGCCGCCGCGCTCGCGGCGCGCGGCCTTCGGCCCGCGATGGTGCGCGTGGTCAGCGACGACGCGGAACACGATCTGCCGCCGCTCGAAGGCGCGATCGATGCGAGCGGCACGCTGCGCCCCGAGCGCGTCGCGCTCGCGTTCGCGCGCCGGCCGCTTGCAGCGGTGCGATTCGCGCGCGACGCCCAGCGTGCGCTCGCAGCGCTCGAGCGCGTCGCACGGGCGCTCATCGCGTTGCCGGCTTGAACGTGCGTCCCTTCCAGAGGCCGCCCGAGCCGCGCACGTGGCGGCGAGCCGAATCGAGCGTCATCGCCGTGTACAGCACCGCGGCGACGGGCAGCAGCGGAGCGAGCAGCACGCTCGTGCGATAACGCCGCAACGTCGGCGCGTACGCGATCGAGAGCAGCGTCCAGGCGATTGCGCCTCCCGCCGCGATCGCCGGACGGCGCCGAGCGATGCCCGCCACCGTTGCAATCGGCGGCACGGCGTAGAGCACGGTCATACCGAGCACGGTGCCCGCCAGCAACAACGGCGAATAGCGAAGTTGCGTGTAGGCGGTTCGCGCGACCATCGACCACACCGCGCCGAGCGTTTCGTAGGGCCGAATGCTCTGCGACTCGTCGCTCAGTTCGAGCCGCAACGCGCCGCCGCCGTCCTTCACCGCGCGCGCCAGCGCAACGTCGTCGATCAGCGCATCTTTGATCCGCTCGACGCCGCCGATTCGTTCGAGCGCGGCGGCGCTCAGCAAGAGGCAACCACCCGCCGCGGCCGCGGTCGCCCGCCGCGAATCGGCGACCCAGCGAAACGGGTAGAGCTTCATGAAGAAGAAGACGAACGCCGGAATCAAGAGACGCTCCGCGGGCGTGCGACAGTGAAGGTGTACCATCAGCGAGACAAGATCGCGTTTCTCGTCTTGCGCGGTCGTCACGAGTTTCGCGAGAACGTCGGGCCCATGCAGAATATCTGCATCGGTGAACCACCAATAGGCCGGCGACTCGCCGCGCGCGCGAACGGAGCGAACGCCCTGTTCGAGCGCCCACACTTTTCCGGTCCAGCCCTCGGCACGCGGCCGGCCGGCGAGCACTTCGGCGCCCGCGGCGGCGGCCGCAGGCCCGGTGCCGTCCGTGCTGAGATCGTCGACGAGCAGCACGGAGAACTTCCCAGGATAGCGTTGCGCGCGCAGGGCGGCCAGCGTTTTCGGCACGACGTCGGCCTCGTCGCGCGCCGGAACGATCGCCCACACGTCCGGCAGCGAGCGATTGGGGTGAGGCGTGCGGAGGCCGACGCCGTTCGCGCGCCAAAATGAACCCCGTGCGACTACGAGACCAAGCCACACGGCAGCGCCGGTCCAAGCTGCGGTTCGAGCGAGTATGAGCATCGGGGTTCAGTCTTCGGACGCGTTGCGCCTAGACCCCGCCGCCGTCGACGATGCCGTCGAACGCGCGATCGATGCGTTGTTCGCGTTGCAGCGGCCGGACGGCGTCTGGTGGGCGGAACTGCAATCGAACGTCACGATGGCGGCGGAACTGATGCTCCTGCATTACGTCTGGGGCACGTTCGATCGCGTACCGCGTGCCGATGCGGAGCGTTATCTGCGCGAAGAGCAGCGCGCTCACGGCGGCTGGGAGCTCGCATACGCCGACGGCGGCGAACTCAGCGTCTCGATCGAAGCGTATCTCGGATTGCGCATGCTCGGCGTGCCGCCCGACGATCCGGCGCTCGTTCGCGCACGCGAGTTCATTCGCGCGCGCGGAGGGATCGCGAAGGCACGGATCTTCACGAAGATGCATCTCGCGCTCGTGGGCGCGTACGATTGGTACGATCTGCCGTCGTTGCCGCCGTGGTTGATGCTGCTCCCCGGGCGCGGGCCGCTGTCGATCTACGATCTCTCGAGTTGGGCGCGCGCGAGCACCGTGCCGCTGACGATCGTGTTCGATCGCAAGCCCGTGTACGGCGCGCCGATCTCGCTCGACGAACTTTGCGTCGAAGGCCACGCGAAGGTGCGCTTCGTCCTGCCGGATGCGGGCGACGATTTGCTGGCACTCGCGCTCAACGCGCTCGACGGCGCGCTGCGCTGGATGGAGCATCACGGCTACGTTCCGTTTCGCGCCGCCGGGTTGAAGGCTGCGGAGCGCTGGACGATCGAACGGCAAGAGCCGACGGGCGATTGGGCCGGGATCCTGCCCGCGATGCTCAATTCGATGCTGGCGCTGCGCGCGCTCGGATACGACGTGAACGATCCCGTCGTCGTGCGCGGCTTCGCGGCGCTCGACGGCTTCACGATCAGCGGCGGCGGCGCGTATCGCGTGCAGCCCTGCCTCTCGCCCGTGTGGGATACCGCGATCGCGGTGCGCTCGCTGGTCGATGCGGGGGTGCGGCGCGACGATCCGCGGCTCGTGCGAGCGGTCTCATGGCTGATGGAGAAGCAGATCGTCGAACGCTACGGCGATTGGGCCGTCAAGAATCGCGAGGGCAAGCCGGGCGGCTGGGCCTTCGAGTTCGAGAATTCCTGGTATCCCGATGTCGACGACTCCGCGATGACCGTGATGGCGCTCGCGGCCGTCGACCATCCGCAGCCCGAGCGCGTGCGCACGGCGATCGAGCGCGGCGCGCAGTGGATCGCGACGATGCAGTGCAAGCCCGGAGGCTGGGCCGCATTCGACATCGACAACGACAAAGCGTGGCTGAATCGCATTCAGTACGGCGATCTCAAAGCGATGATCGATCCGAACACGGCCGACGTGACGGCGCGCGTGCTCGAGATGGTCGCGCGAGGGTGCGCGCAGATCGAAGGTTCTCGGCTCGCGCGCGGCCTCGCCTACTTGCTCGCCGAGCAAGAAGCCGACGGTGCGTGGTTCGGGCGCTGGGGCGTGAACTACGTGTACGGCACGAGCGGGGCGCTCGCGGCGCTCGGCCCGATGTCCGCCGGAGCGGCGATCGATCGCGCGGTCGTGCGCGGCGCCGTGTGGCTGCGCAGCGTGCAGAACGCCGACGGCGGCTGGGGTGAAACGACCGAGACGTACCGCGATCCCTCGCTGCGCGGCATCGGTCCGTCGACCGCTAGCCAGACCGCATGGGGTCTGATCGGTTTGCTCGCATGCACGGAGCGTCTGCCGGAGATCGCCGCGGCGTTCGAACCCGCGATCGAACGCGGCGTCGAGTATCTGCTGCGCACGCAGCGGCCGGACGGCACGTGGGATGAGCCGCATTTCACGGGCACAGGGTTCCCGCAACATTTCTATCTGAATTACCACCAGTATCGCCTGCAATTTCCGCTCTCGGCGCTCGGGCGATATGCGCGTCGCGCGGGGCGTTGAGCGAGTCGCTTGCCCAAAACGGATGACGGAACGCCGATGACCTTCCAGCTCGAGCCGGTGGACGCGAGCAGCGAGCGACGTCTCCGATTGCTCCTGCCGCGCGTTTCGCGCACGTTCGCGCTGGGGATCAGATTGTTGCCTACGCACTTGGAGCGTCCGGTGCGCATCGGCTATCTGCTTTGCCGCATTGCGGACACGATCGAAGACGATCTCCAGCTGGACGCGCAGCGCAAGGCCGAACTGCTCGACCGCTTCCTGGCCGGTTTCGACGATGCCGGCGCGGACTTCAAGGCGCTGGCCGCGGAGCTGACGGGGATCGCGGATCATCGCGAGCTCGTCGCGGCGGGCTCCGACGTCTTCGCCGCCTACCGTTCGCTCGACGCCGACAGCCGCGCGATCCTTCGGCGCTGGGTGACCAAGATGGTGGCCGGGATGCGCCGCTTCGTCCTGAAATATCCGCGCGGGCTGCGACTCGTTTCAATCGACGAGTTTCGCACGTATTGCTACTACGTCGCGGGGACGGTCGGGTATCTGCTCACCGAATTGTGGCATGCGCACTCGCACGCCGTCGGCACGGCGGTGTCGCAGCGGCTGCTCGCCGATTGCGAGGCGTTCGGCGAGGCGCTGCAGACGGTCAACATCCTCAAGGACATCGCGTGGGACGCCGAACGCGAGAACGCGATCTACGTGCCGGCCGACCTGCTCGCCTCGCGCGGCAGCAGTCAGGAGCATCTCTTGGCCGCGGCGCAACGCGCGGCCAACCGCTCCGCTTTGCAACCGCTGATCGACCTCGCGCGCAGCGATCTCGAGCGCGCCGTCCGCTACATCGCGGCGATCCCGCTCGGCGCGCCGCGCGTGCGTCTATTCTGTGCGTTGCCCGTGCTATTGGCCGTGGCGACGTTGCGCGAACTCGAACGCTCTGACGCGATGCTCGAATCGGGCGGGAGCGTGAAGATCTCGCGCGCCGAGGTCAAGTCGCTGATGCTGGCCGCACCGCCGGCTTCGCTGACGAATGCGACGTTACGCGGCCTCGTCGAGCGCGTGCGCGCGCGCGAATTTCGGCTCGCGGTTCGCTGAGGCCGATGCGCACGGCGTTCGTGACCGGCGCCTCCGGTTTCGTCGGCGCTAACGTGGTGCGGGCGTTGCTCGCCGACGGCTGGGCCGTGCGCGCGCTCGTGCGCGGAGAGGCCCCGAATCTCGACGGCCTGCCGGTCGAGCGCGTCGCGGGCGATCTGTTTCTGCCGGCGCTCGCCGATGCGCTGCGCGGCTGTGAGGCGCTCTTCCACGTCGCCGCGCTCTATTCGCTCGCGCGGCGCGACGCCGCAGCCGTGCTGCACGCGAACGTGGCCGGCACGCAAGCGGTGCTGGGCGCCGCCAAGGCGGCCCGAGTCCCCCGCGTCGTGCACACGAGTTCCGTAGCGGCGATCGGAGTTCGCTCGGACGGACGCCCTGCCGACGAGAGGCATCAGAGCCCGCTCGAGGCGCTCGTCGGCGTGTACAAACGCTCGAAGTACCTGGCGGAGGAAGCGGCGAGAGCGGCGGTCCGCGATGGGCTCGACGTGGTGATCGTGAACCCCTCGACGCCGCTCGGCCCCTGGGATCGCAAGCCGACGCCGACCGGGGAGATCGTGGTCCGTTTCGCCACGGGCAAGATGCCGGCGTACGTCGAGACGGGCCTCAACGTCGTCGACGTACGGGACGTCGCCCGCGGCCATCTGCTCGCGTACGCCCACGGCCGAACGGGCGAGCGCTACATCCTCGGCAACGAGAACCTCACGCTGCGGGTCCTGCTCGAGCGCCTCGCGCCGCTCGTCGGCCGTCCGGCGCCCCGGGTGCGGGTCCCGCACGCACTGGCGCTAGCGTATGCCTACGGCGCCGAAGCCGTTTCGGGCCCGTTGGGCGTCCAATCAAGCGTCCAGGTCGAGGCCGTGCGCATGAGCCGGCAGCGAATGTACTACCAGAGCGCGAAGGCAGAGCGGGAACTCGGCTATGCGCCCGGTCCGCTCGCTCGGGCCCTCGCCGATGCCGTCACGTGGTTCCGCGAACACGGCATGCTCGCGTCATAGTTGGGGGTCCGTTGTGCCAATCTCGCTCAAGCAAGCAGTCGCCGTCGGCTCGTACGTGGTTCGTCAGCGCCTAGCGGGGAACAAGCGCTATCCCCTCGTGCTGATGCTCGAACCGCTGTTCCGCTGCAACCTCGCGTGCAACGGCTGCGGCAAGATCCAACACCCGGTCGACGTGCTGCGTGCCCACCTTTCGCCCGAGCAGTGCTTCGCGGCCGCGGAGGAATGCGGCGCGCCGGTCGTCTCGATCCCCGGCGGTGAGCCGCTGCTGCACCCGCAGATCTCCGAGATCGTCGCGGGCTTGGTCGCGCGGAACAAGTTCGTGTACCTCTGCACGAACGCGCTCCGCTTGGAGGAGAGCCTGGGCAAGTTCCACCCCTCGCCGTATTTCTCGTTCAGCGTCCACCTCGACGGACCGCGGGACGTGCACGATGCCGCCGTCGCGCGCCCCGGCACGTTCGATATCGCGGTCAAGGCGATTCGCGCCGCCAAGGCGCGCGGTTTCCGGGTCACGACGAACACCACCATCTTCGACGGCGCCGACCCCAAGCGGTTCGGCGAGTTCTTCGATTTTCTGATGGATGACTTGAAGATCGACGGCATGACGATCTCGCCCGGCTATCGGTACGAGAAGGCGCCCGATCAGAATCATTTTCTGGCCCGCGCGCAGACGACGCAGCTCTTCCGCGCGATGCTCGAGCCGTGGCGCAGCGGCAAGAAGAAGTGGCAGTTCAACGCGAGCCCGTTCTTCCTCGATTTTCTCACGGGCGAGCGGGACTACGATTGCACGCCGTGGGGAATGCCTTCGTACAGCCTCTTCGGCTGGCAGAAGCCGTGCTATCTGCTCGGTGAAGGCTATGCGCGTTCGTACAAGGAGCTGCTGGCGACGACGCCGTGGGAAAAATACGGGCACGCCAGCGGCAATCCGAAATGCGTGGACTGCATGGTGCACTCCGGCTTCGAAGCGACCGCGGCGGCCGATGCGATGCGCCCGCAGAACGTGATGCGCTCGATCGGCAGCGTCGTCGGGCAATGAGCGCCTACGCGCCCGCGGGCGATTCCCGCAGCCGCACGTAGAGCAGTTCGTCACACGGCGTGCCGTCGCGCTCGACGAGCGCTTCGCGCAAGCGAGCTTCGAGCGTGAACCCGCATTTTTCGAGAACCCGCGCGGAGGCCGCATTCGGCGCGAAGATGCCGGCTTCGAGCCGCCGGAATCCGAGGCCCAGGATGTGTTCGCTGAGTTCCCGTGCGACCGCCGTGGCGATGCCGCGATCCCGGTACTGGGCTGCCACCCAATATCCGAAGATCGCCACGCCCGACCGGCTCCCGTCGAGCGGCGTGTAGCCGCAGCCGCCGGCGAACGCGCCCGCGGCTTCGATGACGAAATTTCGCGCCGGGCTCTCTCGGAGCGTCGCGGCGATCCAACGCTCGGCGTCCTCGCGCGTGTACGGATGCGGAAACCCCGCCAACAGCCAGCGCGATACCGACGGGTCGTCCGCCGCGCGCGCCAGCGCATCGACGTCGTCGAGCCGATACGTCCGCAGGCGGCATCGCACGCCGTCCGATGTCTGAAAGCCCAGGGAGCGATCCAGCATCTTCAGAGGGGTCAGCTAGGCCGCGCGCAGAAAGCGAGGCGCTGCCCTTTCAAAGGGCCTCGCGAAAAGAACGTTGACATTGGGGCGTAGCCAAGCGGTAAGGCAGGGGACTTTGAATCCTCCATGCGGTGGTTCGAATCCATCCGCCCCAGCGAACTTTCGCGCGAGCATCGGCGGTCCGCAGACCGCCGGTACGGACGCCGAGCGCACCGGACGGCGAGCGCACCGGCCGGCGAGCGAAGCAACGCTCACCCGGCGGGCGCCCAGGCGCCTAGCAGCCGATCGGCGGCACCGCTACGAGCGGGATGAAATGGTGCACGAATGCGAGGAGCGCGCTCAGGACATGCATGACGAACCTCCGGCGGAGCAGTGAGTCTGCTCAGACGGTAGGTCCTCGTCCCGATCCGCAGGCTACCTAACGTTAGGTAATCGCTCATGCGAATTCGCCCGACGTTGCGATGTATTCGATCAGGGCCTCGCGTCCCTTGACCCCGAGTTTCTTCGTGCCGTTCCGGATGTGCGTGCGCACCGTCTCAACGTTCCGGCCGAGCAGGTCGGCGATCTCCTTCGCCTGCCGGCGCTGCGCGTAGAGCCTCAAGATGTCGCGTTCGAGCGCGCTCAAAACCGTGAAGGAAGGCTCCCGTCTGGCGGGGCCCAGCAGCGCGAAGAGGTCGGCGTAGCCGGCGAGGCCGCTCTCGCGCAGCCCGTCGAGCGCGCGACGCCATTCTCCGGCGCCCTCCGCCCGGGAAAAATCGTGGGCGGCGCGAGCGAGCGCGCGCTCGCGCTTGGTCGCCGCGGAGCGCGTCGCTTGGCGCGCGTGACGGGCAGCCGCGGCGCGCTGGCCGTGTCGCGTTTCGAGGATCGCGTTCACGACGTGCAAGAGCACGATCGTGTGCGCCGTGGCGGCGCGCGGATCGATCGAGTAGCGCCGCGAGCGCTTGCGCAATTCGCCCAGGCGCTCGCGGGCCTTCAACGGCTCGCGGGCGGCGGCGAAGAAGGTCGCCAGCGCGTCGGCGCACGCGATGATCTCCGGGGGTTCCTCGCGCTCGCACACGATGCGCTCGAGGCCCGCCGCCGCGGAAGCAAGGCGAGCTCGCCGCGCCTCGCCTAGGGCGCGCGCGAACGCGTACGGGAATGCGTCGGCGAACCCGCGGACGGGGCCAAGACCCGCGAAATCCCGCTCGGCCTCGGCGAACCGCGCCTCGTCGCCGGTCTCCGCGGCGTCGACCAGGAGCGCCGTCAGGCCGGCGATCTCGACTTGACGCAGCCCGGCCCGGCGTGCCGCGGCCACCATCTTCGCGGCCTCCGCGACGATCGCAGCGTCGTCGTCCTCGGCGACCGCGATGCTGTAGAGCAGCGAGCGCACGCGGGCCTCGACGCCGTCGAAGCCCTCCTCGAACGTGATTTCGAGCGCCGCCTCGCAATGCACGCGCGCTTCGGCTCGTGCCCCCGCGAAGTGCGCCGCGAGGCCGAGCCGCTGCCAGGCGCGCGCTGCGACGAGCGGATCGTAGCAGCGCAGCGCGCAACGGACGCCGGCGCGAACGGCGGCCGCGAGATGCACGCGATCTCCGGCGGCGGCCAGCGCGAGCGCGTACGCGCTCTGGACTTGCGGATCGTCGGGATACTGCGCCGCGAACGGCGCGAGCGCGTCCACGGCGCCCGGCCGGCCGCGGTTGACGAGATCGACGGCGAGACGAACCGCCGCGACGCGGGCGACTTCGCCCTCCGCGGCGCACGCCGCCCGCAGAAGAGTTTCCGCGACGTCCTTTCGGCCGCGCTCGGTTTCGGTCGTCGCTTCCAGCAGCAGGAGCGCGGGCTCGGCGCTGCGGCGCACGCTCGGGATCTTCGCCAGCGCGCGCGCCACGTCGGCGCCGAAGCCCCGCTCGATCAGACGATCGCCGTGCTCCCGCAGGAGCGGAACGAGCCGTTGCGCGTAGCCGCAGGCGATGAACGCGCGCAGCGCCTCGCCGTGCTCGCCCAGGGCAAGGTACGCATCGCCGACGCGCCGCCACTTTTCGTTGCGCGCGTGCGTCGAAAGCAAGGCCTCTTCCCGGACGAACGGCTCCATCAGCAGATCGTGCGCGGAGAACTCCTCGCCCACCGAACGCAAGAGCGGCATCACGCGACTCAGATCGCGCAGCATTTGCGCTGCATCCGGGATGCCGAGCCGTTCCAGCAGCGCCGGCCGCAGCGGCGCGTAGGCACCCCACGAGAGCAGCTCCCGCTGCGCATGAGGAAGTTCGCTGCAGGCGCGTTCCGTCACATAGCGGCGCAGCGCGTCGCGCGCGGCGGGCAGCCGCCGGTCGAAGGGGCCATCGCCCGCATGCTGGAGCGCGATGGAGACGGCCACGGGCCAGCCGCCGGTTCCGAGCATCAATTCCAGCGATTGCTCGACCGAGAGCGCAACTCCACGCGAATGCGCGAGTTGGGCGATCTCTTCGATGTCGAAGGTGAGCACGGAGTCGTCGATCGCCGTCGCGAGCCGGTCTTCGCCGAGAATCATCGCCAGACGCAGGTCGCTCGCCTCGCGAACGGCCGCGTACCAGCGGCAGGAGGAGGGCTGCGCGAGCAGATCGCCGAGGAACGCGCGCACCTCCGGCGCCGCCAAGCTCACGTCGTCGAGCGCGATCCACGGGACCCCGCGCTCGTCGATGCGCTCGCCGAGCCAGCGGGCCACGTAGGGGCGCAGGCCGCGTTGCGTCGCTGCCTGCACGATCGCCGGGAGCCCTTCCGATACGCCGATCAGCGTCGCCAGCGCGCGCACGACGTCGGCGACGTCGAAATCGCGCCGTAACGCGTACTCGATGCCGGGCTCTCGGAGCGTCGTGAGGTGCTGGCGCAGCGCGACGCTCTTGCCGAAGCCGCTGGCGGCGGCAACGAGCACCACGTCGCTGCGAGCGGCCGCCGCGAATGCCGCGAGAGCACGCGGCCGAGCGATGTGCTTCCAGCGCCGTTCGTGGCCGGGCTGTAGGCGGCTCTGAAGGCTCGTGGCTCGATGCGGCATAGAGACAAGTTCTAAGTGCCTGCCTCCGGATACTCTCGGAATCCAGCTCCGCAGCGGAGCCTCGCTCGTTCGCAGCATGAGATCACCGTCGGAATGCGCGCTACCGGCCACGATGATGACCGAATTGGTCCCTCAGGCCGCTACCGAACGTTGGGTAGCGCCGTCGTTCGACCGGTGCAGAACGATCGAGCCATGGTTGCAGGAGTTCGGCGGGCGGAGTCGGAGCGTTTCGGTTATGCTCGCGCTCGTAGGCTGACGCCGGCGTGTCGCGCATGACGCCGCGGGAATCCCTCGAGGGACTCTTCGCCGCCTGGGAGTCCGGCGACGCCCTGCGGGCCGTCGCCCATTTCGCGCCCGGTGCCACGTACCGCGAGGCAAAGCACGATCCGATCGTCGGGCGCGAGGCGATCCTTGCGCACTTCACGCGATTCTTTCGAGACGGACCGCGCTGGCGCATCATCCCGCGGGAGACGACCGTCGAGGGCGAACGCGCGGCCGTCGAGTACAGCTTCGGCGTCTTCGACCCGGCGCACGGCTGGAGCGAACGGCCCGGCTGCGCGCTCGTTCACTTCAGAGACGGCGCGATCACCGAGTGGCGGGAGTTCGAAGGCTAGCCGCACCCGCCCCCGAGCGTTCGCCTGCGGCATACGATTCGTCGATCAATTGCACGATGTGCTTGACGGGGATCGTCTTGCCCGCTTTGACGATGCCGGCGGAGACCTGCAATTGGCAACCGGGGTTCGCCGTCGCGACCAGGCCCGGATCGACGGCGAGGATGTTCCGAACCTTGCGAGCTTGAAGCTCCTCGGCCATCTGCGGCTGCGTGATGTTGTAGATGCCCGCGCTTCCGCAGCAGAGCGAACTCTCTTCCATCTCGCGCAGGACGAGGCCCGGGATCTGCGCGAGCAAACGGCGCGGCGCGGCGGCGATGCGCTGCGCGTGCGCGAGATGGCACGGCTCTTGATAGGTGACGACCGCGTCGATCCGTCCCAGGCCCGCCCGATCGAGCCCAAGCTCGTCGAGCAGTTCGGTGATGTCGCGAACCTTTGCGGAAAACGCCGCCGCGCGCTCCGACCAGCGCCGATCGCCGGCGAAAAGGTGCCCGTATTCTTTGAGCGATGAACCGCAGCCCGCGGCGTTGATCGCGTAGACATCGGCGCCGGAGCGCTCGAACGCGGCGATGTTGCGTTTCGCGAGCTCGCGGCCGAGCTCGAGATCGCCCGCGTGCACGGCGATCGCGCCGCAACAGCCTTGATCGGCCGGCGCGACGACGTCGCAGCCCGAGCGGCGCAGCACGCGCACCGTCGCTTCGTTGACCTCGGCGAACGCGACGTGCATCACGCAGCCGGCGTGCATGAACGCCCGCAGCTTGCGCGGCGGCGCGGTCGTCTTCCAATCTTGATCCGCCGGGACGAAGAAGCGTTCGGAGATGCGCGGGGCCATCGCTTCGAGCTTCTCGAGCCCGAACGCGCGCAACAAGCCGGAATTTCGTGCAAAGCTCTGCAGGCCGGAGCGCTGGTAGAAACGCAGCCACCACGCGACGAACCGCATCAGACCGAGATTGCGAAAGAGCGCGCCGAGCGCGAAGCCGCGCACGAGCTTGCGCCCGGCCGGTTGCGCGGGCGCCGTCGCGCGTTCGATCTGCGTGCGCGCGGCTTCGAGCAGCCCGCCGTACGCGACGCCGGAGGGGCACACCGCCTCGCAGGCGCGGCAATCCAAACACTCGGACATCTGATGGACGAAACCCGGGCTCAACAGGTCGAGCCGCCCCTCGCCGACGGCCTTGATCAGCGCGATGCGGCCGCGCGGGCTCGAGGTTTCGACGAGCGTTTCAACGTAGGTCGGGCACGTCGGCAGGCATAAACCGCAGCGAACGCATTGGTTATACACGCTTTCAGAGGGGACGTCGGCCCCGCTGAAGCCGCGCTTGGGTGCGTCGCTTTCGGTCATCGCGCAGAGTTAGAGGCGAAACGCATCGGCTCCGCCCGGATCGGGAAAGATCTTGCCCGGGTTCATGATGCCCGCAGGATCGACGGCATCTTTGATGCGGCGCATCAGCGCCAGCGTGCCCGCGCCGAGATCCTCTTCCATGAACTGTTTCTTGAGCAATCCGATCCCGTGCTCGCCGGAGAGCGTGCCGCCGAGCGCAAGCGCTGCTTCGAAGATCTCGCGCGCGGCGAGGCGCACGCGCACCATCTCCTGGGCATCGCGGCGATCGCACAGGATGTTCGGATGGAGATTCCCATCGCCCGCGTGGCCGAAGACCGGGATCGGCAACGCATGACGCGCCGCGATCTCGCGGATCGCCCGCACCATCGGCACGATCGCCGAGCGCGGGACGGAGATATCCTCGCCCAGCTTGTTGGGCCGACGGCGCGCGAGCGCGGGCGAGATCGAGCGCCGCGCATTCCACAACGCCGCGCTCTCTTCCGCGGTTCGCGCGATGCGGATCTCGCTCGCGCCGCAGCGGCGCGCGAGCGCGGCGATCTCGTCGAGTTCGCTCGCGACGATCGCCTCGTGGTTGCCGTCGACCGCGAAGAGCAGCAGCGCGTCGCTGGCGAGCGGCAATCCGCAGGGGGCGCTCGCTTCGACGCACTCCATCGTCAGACGGTCCATCAACTCGATCGAGGTCGGCACGATGCCGCTCGACATGATCGCCGTGACCGCGCCCGCCGCATCTTCGATGCTTGCGAACGCGGCGGTGGCGGTCGCCGAGTGTTTCGGCTTGGAGATCAGGCGGACGGTGATCTGCGAGATCGTGCCGAGCGTCCCCTCGGCTCCCGTGAAGAGTCCGCGCAGATCGTAGCCGGTGACGTTCTTGACCATTTTGCCGCCGATGCGGATGATCTCGCCGGCCGGCAGAACGACCTCGAGCGCGGCGACATAATCGCGCGTGACGCCGTATTTCAAACAGCGCGCGCCGCCCGCGTTCTCCGCGACGTTCCCGCCGAGTGCGGACTGGCGCAAGCTCGAGGGATCCGGCGGGTAGAAGAGACCCTTCGCTTCGACGGCGCGCTGCAGATCGGCCGTGATCACCCCGGGCTCGACGACGGCGACGAAGTTCACCTCGTCGATCTCGAGGATGCGATTCATGCGCATGACGTTCAACACGATGCTTCCGGCAAGCGGAATCGAGCCGCCGGAGAGCCCGCTGCCCATCGCGCGCGGCGTGAGCGGGATCCGCTCGCGCGTGGCGAGCCTGTGCAGTTCCGCGATCTGCGCCGCGCTTTCCGGGAGGACGACGGCGAGCGGGACGCTCTCGTACCACGTGCCGTCGAAGCCGTATGCCAAGAGATCTTCCGGCTCCACCAGGACGCTGCGCGGACCGGGACAGATCGCCCGGAGCCGGGCCAGGAGTTCGGCGGTAATCAACGTTCCTTCAGGATTCTGCGGAGGTCGCTCTCGGTATTGGTGAGGTGCTCGTGCATCGCGCTGTGCGCCCCCGGCGCATCCCGGTTGCAGATCGCCCTCGCGATCGCGCGATGCTCGCCGAGCGCCCGATGCTGCTCGATCGTCAGCGTGTCGGTCAACTCTTGGCCGAACGCGATCAGCGTGCGGATCGGCTCCATCATTCGCAAGAGGATGGCATTGTCCGCTGCCAGCAGAATCGCGCGATGAAATTCGGCGTCCGCGGCGGCGTAGAGCCCGGGCTGCTCGAGGCTCGCCTGCATGCGGTCGATCTCGCGTTCCAAGGCGCGGCGATCGCTTTCATCCGCGCGTTCCGCCGCCAGGGCCGCGACCGCGCATTCGACGATGCGGCGGGCTTCGATCATGTCGGAGAGGACCGCGAACATCGCGCCGCCGGCGCGGCGCGCCCTCAGGATCCCCGCGTCGAACTGGTCCCACTGCGCGACGGGCGCGACCCGCGTGCCGGAGCCGTGGCGCGCCTCGATCAGGCCCTTTTCCGCGAGGACCCGCAGCGCCTCGCGCAGGACCGTCCGCGAAACGCCGAGCTGCTGGGCGAACTCGGGCTCGGCCGGCAAGGTGGTGCCGGGGGCGAACTCGCCGGAGACGATTCGCACGGTCAGGCGCTCCACGACCTCGTCGTGGCGGCGCTTCGGTTTGCGCGCGACGCCGTCCATATGGGGGCATTTACCGCCGGGACGGCTATCCCTCGGTCGGCACGGCATAGTAAGCGGCGGCGGCGTCCGGGGGGATCGCTATAGCCGGGCGCCCTCCCTGCCGATAACCCGGAGAGAAACCTTGTCCGCGGGGATTCGCATGGCGATCGGCACGTTTTCAGCCCGCTGGGGCGAAGACAGTTCGTTTCTCGACCTGTTCGGCGAGGGCTTATGGCTGATGCGCGAGCGCTGGAAGGTCTACGCCGCGTTCGCCGTGATCTGCTCCGCGGCGACCGCCGCCGGCCTGCGCTTCATGGCGCCGGCGAACGACAGCCCCGAGGCGCTCGTCACGGCCTTGATCTCCAGCTTCGGGATCCGGTCGCTCTTGGTGCTGGCGCTGCTCTCGGTGTTTTTCATCATGCCCTCGGCGCTGCGCCGCTTGGATTCCGATTTCCGGATGACGCCGGGGCGTTTCGGGATCATGCTCAGCGCGATCGTCGCCGTGGGCCTCGCGACGGAGATCGGCCTGTTCGCGTTCGTCCTGCCGGGGATCGTCGTCGCGGTGCTCTGGTCGCAGGTGACGATCGGCGCGGTGCTCTCCGGCAAGTGGAGCGCGTTTCGTGAATCGTTCCGGATGACGAAGGATCGATTCTTCTCGACGTTCGCGGTCGTCGGAGGGTCGCTCGTCCTTCTGGCGATCCCCGTGAGCTTCACGTACCTGGCCGCCGTCATCGCGTGGGCGCGGGAGCCCGCTTCCTTGATCGGCACGCTGCCGGTGGTCTTGCTCTCGTTCATCTACTTCGATTGCGTGCGCTACGCGATGCTCGTCCGCTGGTATTCGCGGCTCTCGGATCGCGCTGCGGCGCACGGCCTGAGCATCTAACCTCCCGGGCCGGCTCGTAAGCGCGTGCGGCGGCAGGACAGCCGTGCGCCGCGCGCGCAGATTGACCGGTGAGCTACGATATCAAGGCGCATAGCGCCGTCATCACGGACGGGCGCGACCGCGCGGCCGCCCGCGCCATGTACAAAGCCGTCGGATTCAGCGCGGAAGATTTGCGCAAGCCGATCGTCGGCATCGCGAACACGTGGATCGAGACGATGCCGTGCAATCTCAACTTGCGCAAGCTCGCCGAACACGTCAAGCGCGGCGTGCGCGATGCGGGCGGAACGCCGATGGAGTTCAACACGATCGCAATCTCCGACGGCGTCACGATGGGCACCGAGGGGATGAAGACCTCGCTCGTCAGCCGCGAGATCATCGCGGACTCGATCGAGCTCGTCGGGCGCGGGCACATGTTCGATGCGATGATCGCCCTCGTCGCGTGCGATAAGACCTCGCCGGGCGCCGCGATGGGCCTGATCCGCTTGAACGTGCCCGCCTTGATCGTGTACGGCGGCTCGATCGCGCCCGGCAAGCTCGACGGCGAGGATCTCACGATCGTCGACATCTACGAGGCGATCGGCGCGCGCGCCGCGGGGAAGATCGACGACGCGCGCTTGCAAGCGATCGAGGATCATGCGATCCCGGGCGCCGGCGCCTGCGGCGGGCAGTACACCGCGAACACGATGGCGACGGTGTTCGAGTTTCTCGGCATCTCGCCGGCGGGAAGCGCGAGCCCGGGTGCGACCGATCCGCGCAAGGATCAAATCGGCTACGAAGCGGGCAAGCTCGTCATGGATCTGCTGCGCCGCGGCGTGCTGCCGCGCGACCTGCTGACGCGCGAAGCGTTCGAAAACGGGATCGCCGCGGCCGCGGGCACGGGCGGATCGACCAACAGCGTTCTGCATTTGCTCGCGATCGCGCGCGAAGCGGGCGTGCCGCTCGAACTGGAAGATTTCGACCGGATCAGCGCGCGCACGCCGATCATCGCGGATCTGCGTCCGGGCGGCAAGTACGTCGCGCTCGACGTCGATCGCGCGGGCGGAATTCAATTGATCGCCAAGCGCATGGTCGAAGCGAATCTCGTCCATCCGGACGCGATGACCGTCACCGGCCAGACGCTGCGAGAAGCGACGGCGACGGCGGTCGAGACGCCCGGCCAAGTCGTGATCGCACATGCGGAGCGGCCGTTCAAACCCAGCGGAGGCCTCGTGATCCTGCGCGGATCGCTCGCGCCCGAAGGCGCGGTCGTGAAGATCGCGGGTCACGAACGGACGTACCATCAGGGGCCGGCCCGTGTCTTCGAGCGAGAAGAAGATGCGATGCAGGCCGTCTCCGAGGGACGCATCCACGCCGGCGACGTCGTCGTGATCCGCTATGAAGGCCCCAAGGGCGGCCCGGGGATGCGCGAGATGCTCGGCGTGACCGGCGCGATCGTCGGTGCCGGCCTGGGTGAATCGGTGGCGCTCGTGACCGACGGCCGCTTCTCGGGCGGAACGCGCGGGCTCATGATCGGCCATGCGGCGCCGGAGGCCGCGGCAGGCGGCCCGCTCGGGCTCGTGCGCGACGGGGACGTCATCACGATCGACGTCGAGGGCCGCCGGCTCGACGTCGCGCTCGCAGAAGAAGAACTCGCCGAGCGCCGCCGCGCTTGGAACCCGCCCGCGCCCCGTTATACGAGCGGCGTGATGGCGAAGTACGCGTATCTCGTTTCGTCGGCTGCCGACGGCGCGATCACGCGTCCGCGCTAGAGAAAGAACGCCAACGTGGAACTGGTCTGTAGTGAATGCGCCGCACCGCTCGGCGAGGACGTCATCACGTGCGATCGGTGCGGCGAGCTCGCCGCCTTTCGCCCGTCGCTCGCCGGTAAGGACGCCGGGAGCCTGCGTGCGCTCTGGAGCGAACGTCGCCGCTCGAACGATCCGCTCGATCAGAGCGGCGTCTGGCGTTTCCGCGAGCTGCTTCCGCCGCTCGACGCCCGCAACGTGGTCACGCTGCGCGAAAACGCGGTCCCGCTCTATACCGCGAAGCGAGGCGCCGCGTACGCCGAAGCGAGCCGCGTCGCCTACCTGCATCTCGGCATGAATCCGACGGCGTCGTTCAAAGACGCCGGGATGACCGTGGCGATCTCGCGCGCGAACCAGCGCGGCGCGCGCGTCGCGATCTGCGCGAGCACGGGAAACACCGCGGCTTCGATGGCCGCGTACGCGGCGCGCGCCGGGCTCGCGGCGATCGTGCTCGTGCCGCGCGTCGGCGTGAGCGAAGCGAAGATGGCGCAGACGCTCGATTACGGTGCGACGGTCGCGACCGTCGACGGCGATTTCGATCGCGCGCTCGAGGTGGTGCGGTCGCTCGATCCGGCCCGCGTCGCGATCGTGAACAGCGTCAACCCGTATCGCATCGAGGGACAGAAGTGCGCGGCGTTCGTGCTGCTGGATCTGCGCGATTGGCGCGCGCCGGATTGGATCGTGCTGCCCGGCGGCAATCTCGGCAACACGAGCGCGATCGGCAAGGGCCTGCGTGAAGCGTTCGAGCTCGGCTTGATCGATCGCTTGCCGCGTCTGGCGGTCGTGCAGGCGGCGGGCGCGGCGCCGTTCGCGCGCGCGTTCCGCAGCGGCGAACCGCTCGTGCCGGTCCGCGCGGAAACGACCGCGACCGCGATCAAGATCGGCGCACCCGCGTCGTGGAAGAAGGCACTCGGCGAAGTGCGCGCCAGCGGCGGCATCGTGCTCGACGTCAGCGACGACGAGATCGCCGATGCGCGCGCGGTCATCGGCCGCGACGGCGTCGGGTGCGAGCCCGCCTCGGCGGCCTCGCTCGCCGGGCTGCGCCGTTTGCGCGCCGGAGGCACGATCGCCGCGGACGACGACGTCGTGCTCGTGCTGACCGGGCACGTGCTCAAGGACGGCGCCTATGCCGCGCGCTATCACGCTTCGGACGCGCCGTTTGCCAACCGCATCGTCGACGCGCCGGATGAGAAGAGCCTGCGCGCGCTGATCGACCGAATCGCGGCGCCGCATGCGTAGAGCGTTCAGCGTCAGCGTCCCCGCTTCGAGCGCGAATCTCGGGCCGGGGTTCGATGCGATCGGCCTCGCCCTGGACCTCTCGGTCCGAGCGAGCGTGCAGCCGGCGCAAGCTTTCAGCTTCACGATCGACGGCGGCTCGGCGAAGCCGACGAATCCCGGCTTCGAATCCGAAGTGCTGCGCGGCCTCGATCTCGTCTTGGGCGCGGCACCGCGACCGAACGTCTCGATCGAGGTGCAGAACGACATTCCGCTCGGTAAGGGATTGGGCGCGAGCGCCGCAGGGGCCGTGCTCGGCGTGACGATCGGCGCGGAGCTCGCCCAGAGGCGTCCGACCCCGGCGGCCCTCGCGCAGATGGCCTGCACGCTCGAAGGGCATCCGGATAACGCGCTCCCCGCGCTCCTGGGCGGGGTGGTCATCGCCGCGCAGCCGAACGGCTCGCCGCCGCAGTACTTGCGCTTCGAGCCGCCGCCGGGCTTGCGTGCGATCGTGGTCACGCCGCAGATCGTCCTGCCGACCGCGGCCGCGCGCGCTTTGCTGCCCGCGACCTATCCGCGCGCCGACGTCGTGTTCAACGTGCAGCGCGCGGCGCTGCTCGCCGCCTCGCTCGCGAGCGGCTCGTTCTCGGGCTTGCGCGAGGCGACGCGCGACCGGATCCATCAACCGTTCCGGGCGCCGCTCGTCCCCGGCTTCGACGCGATGCTCGCGTTCGATCTGCCCGGGCTGCTCTCGATCACGCTCTCGGGCGCGGGGCCGAGCGTGCTGGCGCTCGTCGACTCGAACGACGAATCGATCGGGCGCGCGATGCACGACGCGTTCGCCCGGGAAGGGATCGGAAGCGACGTGCGCCACCTTGCGATCGCAAGCCAAGGAGCGAGCGTCGAGACGATCTAGCGCCGCAAGGTCGTCCACCGACGGAACGGAAGTGCAAGAAGATGCCCTGTGTCAAGAATGCCTGGAGGAATCGTGGCTGAGATCTCAACGACCGAATATCGCCTGTCGACGGAACCAAAACTCAAAGACTTCGTGACGGCCGTGCTGACCAAGACCGGCGTCGCGCCGGCCGATGCGGCGATCGTCGCGGAGGTGCTCGTCGCAGCCGATCTTCGCGGCGTTGAGTCGCACGGGCTCGCGCGCCTGGAATCGTATTACGTGAGCCGCCTGCGCAGCGGCTTGATGAATCCGAAACCGAACGTGAAGGTGTTGCGCGAAACGGCGACCTCGATCGCGCTCGATGCGGACAACGGACTCGGGCATCCCACGGGGCGGCGCGCGATGGATGCCGTCATTGAAAAAGCGAAAGCGCACGGCTCCGCGTTCGGCACGGTCGCGAACTCCAATCATTACGGGATCGCCGGCTACTACGCGATGCTCGCGCTCGAGCACGGCATGATCGGGATCTCGTCCACGAACTCCGTGCGCTACGGCGCGCCGACGTTCGGCAAAGCGATCATGCTCGGCACGAATCCCTTCGCCTACGCGGTGCCGACGGCGAACGAGCCCGCATTCGTGCTCGATTTCGCGACGACGACGGTCCCCCGCGGCAAACTCGAAGTCTACCAGCGAAAGGGGAAGGCGCTCAATCCCGGCTGGGCGATCGACGAGAACGGTCAGCAGACGCTCGATGCGGCCGCCGCGATGAAGGGAGCCTTGCTCCCGCTCGGCGGCTTCGGCATCGATAACGGCGGGCACAAAGGCTACGGCCTGGGCTTGCTGGTCGACATCCTCTGCGGCGTGCTTTCGGGTGGGGCTTTCGGCACGGGTCTGCCGCTCCCGTCCGATGCTCCCGAACCGGGGAAGATCTCGCATTTCTTCGGGGCGTTCAGGGTCGACGGTTTCCGGGATCTCGACGATTTCAAGCGTGATATGGATCGCGAACTGCGTGCCTTCAAGGACTCCGAGAAGACGCCCGGCGAGGATCGGATCTACGTCGCGGGCGAGATCGAGTACGAAAAGACGCTCGCGCATCGCGCCGGGGGCGTCCCGATTCACGTGAAAGTGTGGGCCGGGCTCGAGAAGCTGGCCGCCGATTTCGACATCCCGTTCACGCTCGAACGCTGACGCCGCGGGCGCCGAAGCCCTGCCCCTCGGCTCTTTGAGCGAAGGAAGTACGCTGGAGGTGCGTCGCGGAGGCGCACGAAGGACGTACGGAATGATTCACGTCAACGTGGGTTCACCGGCCGGAACCTACAGCGTCGGCAGCATGCCGTTCTTCCGTTACGTCGTGCGCCTCTCCGAGATGGATCTGCCGCTGCGCGCCGCCGACCGCGAGTCGCTCGACGTGCTGGCCGCGATTCCCAACGCCTTCGTCGATGACGAGGAGTTCGCGGGGCGCGGCTGGCGCATCGTTCCGCCCGCGTCGCTGGACGATTGGACCGTCCTGGAAGTGACGCCGCAGCGGCTTCGCTCGGCGCTTCAGACGGCCCGGCGCGTGCTCTGGGAGAACGCGTCGCCCGTGGGCATCAGCGCGCCCGAGATCGTCAACGTCGACGAAGAGATCGAAAACGTGCTCGCCGTCGTCGAACGCGCCGAAGCGGCCGGATTCAGCGTCAACCTCGAGCTACGTCTCGTAGCTCGCCGTCACGCTGCACGTCGCGCTGCTGCGTGGGATCAATGTCGGCGGCCGTAAGCCGCTCGCCATGGCGGAGTTGCGCGACCTCCTGACGGCGATCGGGCTGCGCGACGTGAGCTCGCTGCTTCAGAGCGGCAATCTCGTCTTTCGCGGCCGCGCGGACGAGGATCGGGCCGAACTCGAACGGCGTATCGAGCGCGCGGTGGAGCGAGAACTCGACCTCCGCACGGACGTCATCGTGCGCGCGGCGGCCGACCTCGCGGAGGTCGTTGCCGGCAATCCGTTCCCCGCCGAGGCGACGCGCAACCCGGCGGGATTCGTCGTGATGTTTCTCAAGACCGAGCCCGGCGACGGCGCGGCCGCCGCGTTGCAAGCGGCCGTCGCGGGACCTGAGCGTGCCCGCGCCGGTCGCCTGCATGCGTACATCGTCTATCCGGAAGGGATCGGCGGTTCGCGCCTGACGAACGCGCGCTTGGAACGGGCGCTCGGCGTGCGCGGCACGGCCCGCAATTGGAACACCGTGCTGCGCCTGGCCGAGCTTACTGCTTCGGGTTGAACAGCGACCCGAAGACGTTGCCGATGTTGCTCTGTCCGCCCGCTTGCGCCGCGCCTTCGGTCGCGGGTTCGTGATAGGTCATCGATTGGAAGCCGACGCGTCCGGGGCCGATCAGCCGGTTCATCATGATCGATGCGCCGCCGACCAGCGCGCCCAGCGCCCCGAGGAACCCGCCGCCGCCGCCGGATTGCAACACGGAGATCGTGTCCATGCGCACGCTGCTGTCTTTCCAGAGCCAGGCGCCGGGCTCGACGTCGATCGCTTCGCCGGGCCCGAGCGTCTTTTCAAAGACGTTGCCGTAGCCGTGGAGCAGAACGATCCCCTCACCGCTTTGCGCGGTAAAGCGGTCGATGAAGAGGCCCGCGCGCGAGAACATGATGTTCGCGAGGCCCTGTTGCCAGAAGAAGTCGTAATTGACGTTGCTGGAGGCGAGCAAGAACTGATGCTCGCGCACGTCGACCGATTGGCCCGGCCGCAGGCGCAGCGCGACGATCTGTCCCGGCGCCTCGCGCGAGAACGCGATGTTGCCCGGGCCTTGCGCCGTCGAAATGAAGATCTGCAAGCCGGCGAAGAAGCGCTTGCCGGCGTTCTGCAGGTTCATGAAGCCGAGCGTCACGTTCGGCTGCTTCCAGAGCAGGATGTGGTGCTCGAAATACACCGTCTGTTGCCGCCCGAGTTCGACGTCGACGACCGGCACGAGTTCGCCCTCGATCTTGATCGTCAGATCGCCCAGCGTGATCGGATCCTTCGGGTTGCTCGTCTCGGGGACGGGCTCCGTGTACGCGCCGACTTGCGTGGCTTGCGGCGCCGGTGCGCCGCAGGTGGCGCAAAATCTCGCGCCGTCGGCAATTTGGGATTGGCAAGTCGGACAGTTCACGAACCCACCTCCAGCGAGCAAGCGTCAATAAAGGGAAGCAACCGGTCGAAACCTTCCGCGCCCCCGCCGCGGGCCCTGCGCCCGAGCGGGGCGCGTTTTCGCGCAGCCGTCAGTCGATGAAGAGCGGCTGCATCGTGAGGACTTCGTCGATCGTCTTGTCCCCGGCCGTGATGTGGCAGAGCGCCTGATTGCGGTTCATGTCGAACACCGATTTCGCGGAGATCGAGCGCGCGCCGTCCCGGAAGCCCAGGACCTCGTTGAACGCATTGAGCGTCGGAATGTCGTCGGTCTTGAAGAGCAGCTTTTGCGAGAAATTCTGCACGGCCGTGGCGACGAGATCCTTCTCGAGCACGGAGAGCAGCGAGGATATCCCCTGCGTCGCCGCAAGCACGGCGCAGCGGCTCGAGCGCACGATTCCAAGCGAGGCGACGTCGGTCTCGGAGATGCACAACTGATACTCGTCCGCGCCGAAGACCACGAGCCGGTCCTGATCGAGCATCGGGTCGCCGCGGCGGTTCTCGACCGCGCTGAAGAAGCGCCGTTTCGCGAGCGTGTAGATCGCTTGCGCCGCGCGTTCGTAGCGGATTCGCGGGACGTGCAAGATGATGACGAGCCCGTTGAAGACTTCATTGATCGAGATGAAGGACTTGGGCTTGGCGAAGGTCTTGACGATGTAGAACTCGCGCAGCGGATCGAGCAGCTGCGCGCAGGCGAAGGAGATCGACGCTTTCGTCTGCTCGGGGAAGTTCCGGTAGCGCTTGTCCTCGTAATCGACGGATTCCCGAATCGTCCAAGCCTCCGCCGAGTCCTCGCGCACCTGGCGCAGCTTCGTCAGCGAATAGATGCGCAGATCGTTCGCATAGCTCTCGTCGAAGAGGTACTTGGCGAGGTTGTCAAAGGTGTAATACTGCGGCCCCGCCGTGTTCAGCATGACGAACGCGTTCTTCATGCGCGCGACCGCCGCATCGACCCAGGGCTTCATCTCGGCGCCGCAGCGTCCGAAGAGGTCGCGCAGGTACATCGAATCGACGTCCGGGCTCCCGGTGAACAGGTCGATCCCCGCGTCCGTCCCCGGCTGCACGAGCACGAACTCACGCTTCGCCCGCCGGCAGATCTCGACGGCCTCCCGCACGCCCTCAGGCTTCGCCGCGAGCACGAGCCCCCCGGCTTCAAACTTCGTCAGTGCATCCAGCAGAATCGGATTGAACGCCCGCGTCGTCTTGCCGGAGCCCGACGACCCGAGGATCAGCGTATGCCGGCAGAAGTCCTCCGCCGAGAGATACACCGGCTCCGAGACAAACTGCATCGCGCCGTTCGCCCCCGGAATCACGCGCGAACGCTGCCCATAGAGAACGGTCGGCGCGATTTTCTCTGCTACTCCCTGCACGTACTCTCCTAACGAGACGCCGCAGCTCACACACCGCGGCGCGGTGCCTATGAAACGTGTATCGGCAACACGGCCGAGGCAATTCAACCGCCGCCTACCTATCGCTCGTCATCCTGATATCTTGGCGCCGCCGGGTGTTCCCGGTGATCCGGGTCGAAGACCCGGGCCTCCGCGTCGGTGACACCGTGTCACCCTCGGGCTTCCGAGCCCGTAGCCCAGATAGGTGCCCGACGCGGCGGCGGTAGCCGACCGGACGGAATCTAGGGCCTGCCGACGGCATGAGCCCGCATATTGTCAGGGAGGTCACTTTGCTACCGCCGATGCTTTTTGAAAGGGCATCATGGAATCAGTTCTTGGCATCGACGTCGGCAAGGCCGACTTCCACTGTTCATTGCTCTTCGATGGTCGCTCGCGCAAGAATAGCTTTCCGAATTCGCAGAAGGGCTTCGAACGGCTCGCCGGTTGGCTGAAGAACTGCAAGGTCGCGAAGGTCCACGCATGCCTGGAGGCGACCGGCGGCTGGAGTGAGGAGCTCGGGATCTTCCTCGCCGAGCGCGGGCACGTGGTGAGTATCGTGAATCCGATGGCCATCAAAGGCTTCGGGCAGAGCGAGCTTTCGCGGACGAAAACCGACAAGGCCGATGCCGCTCTCATTGCCCGTTACTGCCTTGCGATGAAGCCGCGGCTGTGGGAGCCTCCGAGCCCGTCAGAGCGGCGTTTGCAGCGTTTAGGGCGCCGCCGCGCCGCCCTCATTGAGATGCGCGTGCAAGAGGAGAATCGGCTGCAAGGCCCCGGCGTGGATGAAGTGAGCACATCGATCGAGACGACGATCGCTTTTCTTTCGCGGCAGATCAGCGAGATCGATGAGGAGATCGACGACACGATCGACCAAGACCCGACGCTGCGTGGGAACCGCGCGCTTCTGGAGTCGATCCCCGGAATCGGCGAACGGGTAGCGACGACGCTGCTCGGCGAGTTGCCCAATCTCACGGAGTTTCGTAGCGGGAAAGCGGTCGCCGCATTCGTCGGGCTTTGCCCGCGTGAGCTCCGCTCCGGCACTTCGGTTTCGGCATCGTGGGTGTCAAAGGCCGGTAATGCGCATGTGCGCCGGGTTCTCTATATGCCGGCGATCGTGGCCATGCGTTGCAATCCCATCCTCTCTGCCTTCGCGGGCCGCCTCCGCGCGAACGGGAAGCGGCCCAAGCAGATCATCGTGGCCGTGATGCGCCGCCTGCTCGTCCTCGCCTACGGCGTCCTCAAGTCCGGGAAGCCCTTCGAAGCCCTACCCCAGGCTTGACGAGTCAGACGGAATCTGGGCTTGTCGAAGAACGACAAGCCCAGGATGCCTCGAGCTTCCCGCTTTCGTCCGCGGAGTACCAGCGCAACATCTAGCCACCCCCTCCCCGCAATCAAGAAGGGGCAGCGAAGCGCCCCCCAGCCACCCAGCATGGCCCAGCACAGGCCCATATCGTTTGAGTGCTTCGCCGCAGGGCTGCGAGCGGGCAGGGCCGCCTTCGTCCGCCGAGTACCTCAGCGCAACATCCAGCCACCCTATCCCCGCAATCAAGAAGGGGGCAGCGAAGCGCCCCCCCCCAGCCACCCAGCGTGGCCCAGCACAGGCCTATATCGTTTGAGTGCTTCGCCGCAGGGCTGGGAGCGGGCAGGGCCTGCGATCGGGCGCGGCGAAGCACTCAAACTATGATTTGGCACCCTGAGTTTGGGCGATGGTCGCGGTTGACACGGCGGGCGCGGGAGTTTGAGGCGGCGGGGCAGGTCCGGCGGCAGGCACGACGGCCGACGCGGCGGACTCGGGGGCGGATCCGGGCTTCGAGCGCGGGGAGGCTGCTCGCGCGGTGAGCTATGTGCCGGCGGACCCCGGCCTCGGGGAATTCATGGCGTACCTGAATCTGGAGCGCGGCCTCTCGAGCCGCACGGCCGACGAGTACGCCCGCGATGCGGAGTCGTTCGCGCGCTTTCTCGGCGCGCCGGCGGGCGCGGCCGATGCGACGGCCCGGCTCGCCAACGTGACCGCCTCGGATATCCGCCGGTTCATCATGGACCTGATGGGGCCGCGCAAGTTCAAGGCCGTTGCCGTGCGCCGCAAGCTGTTCGCGCTGCGGGCCTACTTCGGACTCCAGCGCCGTGAAGGCCGCCGGGCAGATAATCCCGCCCTCGACGTGGCCCCGCCCAAAGCCGAGAAACGCCTCCCGAAGGTCCTGGCCGAGAACGACGTGGCGCGGCTCTTGCGCACGCGGATCGCGGGCCGCAGCGACCAGTTGCGCTTGCGGGACGTGGCGATGCTCGAACTGCTCTACGCGTCGGGGATCCGGCGCGCGGAGCTGATCGGGCTCGATCTGGGCGACGTCGACATCGCGCGGCGGTCGATGCGCGTCATCGGCAAGGGGAACAAAGAGCGCATCGTGCTCTTCAATCATGCCGCGGCCGACGCGCTGCAGGCGTATCTGGGCGTGCGCCCGCGCAGCGCGGATGACGCGGTGTTCCTAAGCGAGCGCGGGACCCGCTTGAGCGCGAATCAGGCGGGCAAGGTGTTCCGCCTCTACGCCGATCTCAGCGGGATCGCCCTGCACGCGACGCCGCACGTGATGCGGCACTCGTTCGCCACGCATTTGCTCGAAGGCGGCGCGGATCTGATGACGATCAAAGAACTCCTCGGTCACGAGAGCCTCGCGACCACGCAGATCTACACGAACGTCTCGCTGGAGCACATGCGGCGCACGTACGACGACGCGCACCCGCGCGACGACCGCGAGGATCGCTGAGGCTAGGAGCTGGGTCGCAGGAACCCGCCGATGATCTTCCAGACGACGATGAGCGCGACGACGCCTATGCCGATGGGAACCCAAGCGGGGCCGTGCATCGATCCGAATTGGAAGCCTTTGTCCAGCGCCATGCTGTACTCGACCATGCCGTAGGTATCGACAGAAAACGGCGGCGTCCGCACGGTGACCTCGCCAGGACCTCATGCGACCGGCGGGCAACGCTGGCCCCGTGCAGATCAACGCCGGCGCGGTGCAAGACGAGCGGGCTGCGTTCGCCTTCGGAATGGGGCTGATCGGGCGGGTCTCGCGCACGTTCGCGATCGGGATCAAACTCTTGCCCGGTACGCTGCGGCGCGCCGTCCTCACGGGCTATCTGTTGTGCCGCATCGCCGACACGATCGAGGACGACGGCGCGCTCCCGGCCGAGCGCCGCCAAGAGTTGCTGCGCCGTTTTTGCGCCTGCTTCGACGATCCCTCGCTCGCCGCGACGTTCGCGGCCGATGCCGCGGGCGTTCACGGCGACCAGGCGTATCTCGAGCTCCTCGCCGGGACCGATCAGGTGTTTCGCATGTGGCGCAGCCTCCCAGCGCCCAGCGCCGCGGTCGTCGCGCGCTGGACGCGCGAGCTCGCGAGCGGGATGGCGGAGTTCGTCGGACGGTTCCCCGATGGGATCAGGATCCAGACGATGGAGCAGTACCGGCGCTACTGCTATTTCGTCGCGGGGACGGTCGGCCATCTGCTGACCGACCTCTGGCACGTGCACTCGCCGCTCGTCAAGACGCCGACCTACCGCCGGCTGCTCGTGCATTGCGAGGCGTTCGGCGAAGCGCTGCAGACGGTCAACATCCTCAAAGACATCGCTTGGGACATCGAGCACGAGAACGCGGCGTTCGTTCCCGAAGACTTGCTGCGCGTTCGCGGCAGCAGCCACCAAACGATTCTGCGCGGCGATCGCATCGCGCAAAATCATCTCGCGATCATGGACCTCGTCGGCGTTGCGAAAGAAGATCTGCGGCTCTCGCTCGATTACATCACGACGATCCCGCGCGGGGCCTTCTTCATCCGGCTCTTCTGCCTGTTGCCGATCCTGCTCGCGGTCGCGACCCTGCGCGAGATCGAGCGTTCCACCGCGATGCTGGTGCCGGGCGGAGGCATCAAGATCTCGCGTCACGAGGTCCGCTCGCTGCTGCTCGCGGGCTCGCTGACGACCGTCAGCAATCGAGCGACGCGCTGGCTCGTCGCGAAGACGGGCCGCTCGCCGTTCAGCTTAGGTTTCGCGCCCGCTCCGAGCTGAGCACGTGTTCATCTTCTTCAGCAATCGCACGGGCTGCCTGATCTCGCTTGCGATTTCGGCGATCGGCACGCTCGTACTCCTGGTCCTGACGGGCGCGATCCGCCTGCACTGACGACGCAGACTACTCCGCGGCCACGTGCTCGCGCGCTTTGATGATGCGCCAGAGCGCCTCATTGTACGGCGTGGGGACGCCCGTTCGGCGGCCCGCCGCGACGATCGCGCCGTTGATGTAGTCGATCTCCGTCCTGCGGCGCGCGGCGAGATCGATCGTCATCGAGTTGCGGCCGTCCGCACTCGAGGCGATGACGCCTTTCACGTATTCCCACGCGTCCGTAAACGGCAGGCTGATCTTCAGCGCCTTCGCAACCGCCGCGCCCTCGTAAGCGATCGCGCGCGCCAGCTCCGCGGCATCGGGCGTCGCCGGGATGACCGCATTCTTGCTGTCGAGCAGGGCCGCGATCGGGTTGATCGCCGCGTTCGCGAGCAGCTTTCCCCACAGGTGCGGACGGATGTCGTAAACGGTGCGCGCGGCGAGGCCGATGCCGCCCAGCAGCGCGCTGACGGATTGCAAAGTCGCGGGTGAGGCGCCCGCCGAGCCGAGCACGGTCGTGCCGATGCCGAGGCGATGCGACCGGCCGTGCCCCGTCGAGACGCAGGCCTCGGTCGTCACGCCCAGGACCAGCGGAACGCTCCCGCCGAGCGCGGTCTTGATCGCCTCTTCGTTGCCGAGCCCGTTCTGCAACGAAATGATCGGCGTCGCGGGATTCAACTGCCCGGCGAAGGGCCGCACGGCGCGCAGCGTATCGGTCGCCTTGACGAAGACGAACAGGAATTGGCAAGCGACGGCCTTGGCGGAATCGCAGGTCGCGCGCACGTGTCGCGGCGGCAGCTCGTCGACGATCACGCCTTGCTCGCCGATCGTCTCGACCAAGTCGCCGCGAATATCGACGAGCGTCACATCGTACTCGTCTGCGAGCAGATACGCGAAGAGCGTGCCCATGGCGCCCGCCCCAAGGATCCCGACGCGTGCTTTGACGGTGGTCATCTAGGGATAATAGCGATACCTACGCGGCGGAACCCTGCGCCTGCGGAAGAGTGCGATGCCGAAGACCCCGGCGAGAAATCCGCCGATGTGCGCGAAATACGCGGTGCCGCCGCCCGCTTCGCTCCCCGCGTTCGGCGCGACGCTGCCGAAGCCGTGCACGAATTGGACGGCCGCCCAAACCCCGATCACGAGGACCGCGGGCACTCGCATGAAGAGCGGGATGAAGCCCAGCGGCACCAGCGTCGCGATCGAATTCGTCGGGTAGCTCACGATGTACGCACCGAGCACGCCCGCGATCGCGCCCGAAGCGCCGATTTGCGGGACGTGACTGGAGGGGTCGGCGAGCGTCTGCGTCGCGCCTCCGATCGCCCCGCAGATCAGATAGAACGCGAGAAACCCGAAATGACCGCACGCGTCCTCGATCTGGGGCCCGAAGATCCAGAGAAAGAGCATGTTGAAGCCGACGTGCAGGTAGCCGCCGTGCAAGAACTGCGAGCTGAGCAGCGTGAGCGCCGTCGGATGGGGGCTTGGAAAAGCCAGCTGGACGCCGTGCGTGAGATTGAATGGAATCGCCGCGAAGGCGTTGATGAATGCCTCGGTATCGGGCAGCGAGAGCTCGCGGGCGAAGACGAGCAGATTCGCGGCGATCAGTGCGTAGGTGACGAACGGGAACGTGCGGCGCCGCCGATCGTCCGCCAGCGGAATCACGGGACCTGGAACTGAATGCCGAAAACGGTTCGCCGGTCGATGTGAAAAACGTCGCGCTCGCCGGCGAACAATTCCCATTGCGGCGTGACGATCATCCGGCCGTACGCGTCGAGCGTCGTGTGGCGCAGGTCGTAGAGCCGGCCTTCGAAGCCGAAGCGCTCGCCCTGCACCTTCCCCAGCACGCCGAGCTGCGAATAGATCACGCCGCCGCCGGCCTTGAACTTGCCCATTTGCGAGAGGGCCGCGAAGTTGTACGTCGATTGCGCGCCGAGATCGTTGACGCCGGTCAGAACGCTCGTCTTTCCGCGCGGCAGCAGCATCAGGTTCACGTCGCTCTGCGGCCCGCGGTCGGCGGTCAGGAGCGGCGACCCGGCCCCCGTGTTCGCCGAGCCCGGGCGTTCGGGGGTCAGCATGCTCACGCGCACTTGCAACTGCGCGAGGCTCTTCGCCAGGTCTCCCAACTTGTCGAGGGGGGAGCGGCCGGGGAGGGGCGTCGCGAACTCCGCGCCCGGCGCCACGCCGGGGCCGCTCGTGGCGGAAGCGCGCGCGCTCGCGCCGCCCGGCCCGATGCTCCAGGGGTTGGCCGGCAGAGGGCTTCCGGGGTTGTACGCGGGTCCGGAGCGCAGGACCGGCCGGGCGTTCGGATCGTATGGAGCGGGCGTCGCGTGCGGATCGACGCCGTACACGCTGCTGCGGCCTCCGAGCACGCCGATCAGCGAGTCGAGCTTCTGTGCGGTGGCGTCGAGGCGCGCGACGGTGTCGCGCAGTTGGGCTTGGGTCTGCGGGTCTCCGGTCACCTGGCGCAAGTCGCCCGTGATCTCGGCGATCGTCTTCGACGTGAGCGCGATCGACGCCGTCGTCTCGGTGATGTTCTGATGCACGCGCTTGTCGGCCGCGATACTCCTGATCGATTCGACCGTCTCGTTGAGCGCGACCGAGGTCTTGTTCAGCGATTCCAAGAGGGCATCGACACGCACGGAATCGCGCGTTGCGGCCGCATCGAGCGTGCCGGTCAGATCGACGATGTTGGCCCCGGCACGATTCATCAGCGTGCCCGTCTGAGCCGTGAGGCGCGTGATCGCGATGTTCGCCGTGCGGCTTGCTTCGCTCGCGTTGTCCAACGTCGTTTGAACCGTTCGCAGGAGCCGCGGGGTCGAGGCCTCGAGTTCCGAGAGGACGGCATCGAGCCGCCGAACTTCGCCTTGACCCTCCGCCAGCAGGTCGGCCACCGTCGTCGGGTTCGTTCCTTTCGGCTGTTCGTCATACGGGCGAATCTCGTGCGGCAGGATCGGAAGCGCCGCGAGTTGCTCGCGGCTGGCGCCCTTGAGACGCGGCGGCACGATGACGAGGTTCGGGTCGCCGGTCAGCGGCGCTTGGATCAGGAACTTCGAATCGCGCGGGATATCGACGCGCGCCTTCACCACCAGGATCACGTCCGCGCTGTAGTCGGGTTGCAGGTGAATCCGGTCGATGATCCCGATCGGAACGCCGCTGAGGTACACCTGCGAGCCGGGGCGCAGCCCCGCCGCGGTGTCGAAACGGATCGCGGTCTTGTAGCCCGCGGCGCGCGTGTCCAAGCCCGAGAGCACCCAATAGATGCCGAGCAGCGCAAACGTGCCGAGCAGCGTGAAGAAGCCGACCCACGCCTGACGGCTCACGGCGTCGTCCCCGGGCGGACGGCGGGGCGCACGCTAGATCGGAATAGGACCAACTTCACTCCCTTGCAAGAACTGCTGCACGATTGGATTCGGGGAATTGCGCACGGCATCGACGGTACCGAACTCGATGATCGCTCCCTCGAAGAGCATCGCGATATAGTCCGCCATTGCATAGATGCTATCGAGATCGTGTGACACGACAACCGCGGTTCCATTGAGCTTCTTACGCAAGCGCTTGATCGTATCCGTCAGCAAATGCGTGATGATCGGGTCCAGGCCCGTCGTCGGCTCGTCGTAGAGAACGAGTTCGGGGTTCGTGACGATCGCTCGCGCGAATCCCGCGCGCTTGAGCATGCCGCCGGACAGTTCGGCCGGCATCCGATCCGCGACGTGCTCGAGGCCGACCGTCTCGAGCGTCTGCAGGACGATCCGGTCGATCTCGCTCGGGGACATGTTCGTGTGTTCGATCAGCGGGAGGGCGACGTTCTCGCCGACCGTCAGGCTGTCGAAAAGCGCGGCGAACTGGAACGCGAAGCCGATCGTTTGCCGCAGGTCGATCAACTCGCGACGCCTCATGTGGCAGACGTCGACGTTCTTGACATACGCGTGACCGCTCTCGGGGCGCCGCAGCCCGTTGAGCAGACGGAGGATCGTCGATTTCCCGGAACCTGAGAGACCGATCAGGCACGTGATCGCGCCCTGTTCGATATCCAGCGAGCAATTCTCGAGCACGACCTTCGATCCGTACCGGACGCTGACGTTCTCCAGCCGCGCGATCTTCACGTGTGGTACTCGAACAGGAAGTACGACATGATGAAGTTCGTGATGAAGATCAAGATGATCGCCGTGACGACGGCGCCCGTGGTCGCCTTCCCGACGCCGGCCGCGCCGCCGCGCGTGCCGAGCCCCTGATACGCACCGATCAGCACGATGATCGCCGCGAAGACGAGCGTTTTCAGCAGCCCCTTGAAGACGTCCGACATGTCGATCGCCTGCCGCACGCCGTCCATGAACGTGGCGTAGGGGATGTGTGCGACCGAATAGGCCAGCAGCATGCCGCCCGTGACGTAGACCACCTCGGCGAAGATCGTCAGCAGCGGCAAGGTCGCAAGCAGCGCCAGGAGCCGCGGCACGACGAGCATGCGGGTCGGTGCGAGGCCGAGCGCTTCGAGCGCTTCGACCTGCTCGGTCACGACCATCGAGCCCAGTTCCGCCGCGATGGCGGCGCCGACGCGCCCGGCGACCACGACGGCCGTGAGCATCGGCCCAAGCTCGCGCGCCGCCGTGTATGCGACCGCCGCTCCGACCAAGCCCGGCATGCCGAACTGCACCGCCTGGATCGCCGATTCGAGCGAAAAGACCATCCCGGTGAACAGCGAGGTCAAGAGCACGATCGGCGTCGATTGCACGCCGAGCAGGAAGGCCTGCGAGAGCGTCTCCACAACCCGAATCCGAAGCCGCGCGATGAGCCCGCCGGACTCGGCAGAGAGGTTGGCAACCCCGCCGGCATATTCGAGCAGATCGAGCGTTCCGCGCCCGACGCTCTCGAGCACCTTCATTAGCGGCGGAGTTCAGCGATCGTTGCGAGGACGCCTTGCGTCGCCGCGACGCGCTTGACCGCGACGCCGCGTTCCGCGGTCAGGTTGTATTGCAGTTGGCTGACCTGGGCCAAGCGCCGCTCCAGCTTCGCGAGCTGCGTCCCGGCCTCGGCCGAAAAGCCCGTGAAATAGCGCTCGACGGCGTCCAGGTAGCGGCGCGCGGCCCGCTCGGAGATCGGCTTGCCGCGTTCGAGGGCTTTGCCGAGATCGCGTTGCGCGCGCAGCAGCTTGCGGTCGCGAACGTAGAAGCCCGCGATCGTCTCGTGGAGCGCGCGTAGGCGCGCGGCGTCAGCGGCCACGAGCGCCGGCGAGCGGGAGCGCCGACGCGATCGCCGCGCGCTGGTGTTCGAAGAGTTCGTCGATACCGGATTTCGCGAGGGCGAGCATCGCATCGAGTTGCGCTCGATCGAACGGCTTCGCCTCCGCCGTCCCCTGGATCTCGACGAACGCGCCGGAATCGGTCATCGCGACGTTCATATCGACTTCGGCGCGGCTATCCTCCTCGTACGCGAGGTCGAGCCGGGCCACGCCGTCGACGAAGCCCACGCTCGTCGCCGCGATCTGACCGCGCAGCGGCCAGCCGTTCCCGGCGGGATCGAACGCGTGCCGCAACGCCAGCGAGAGCGCGACGAACGCCCCCGTGATCGAGGCCGTGCGCGTTCCGCCGTCGGCCTGAAGGACGTCGCAATCGACGACGACGCTGCGCTCTCCCAGGCGCCGCAAGTCGGTGACCGCGCGCAGCGAGCGGCCGATCAGCCGCTGGATCTCGTGCGTGCGCCCGCCGAGTTTGCCGCGCGCCGCCTCGCGCTGCGTGCGTTCTTGCGTGGCGCGCGGCAGCATCGAATACTCTGCGGTCACCCAGCCGGTCCCTTGCCCGCGCAGCCACGGCGGCACCTTCGGCTCGATCGTGGCGGCGCAGAGCACCTTCGTCTTGCCGACGGAGATCAGTGCGCTCCCCTCGGCGAAGGCGAGGATTCCGACTTCGATCGTGACGGGGCGCAACGCATCGATCGCGCGCCCGTCGCTGCGCAGCTCACTCAACGGTGACCGTCTTTGCAAGATTGCGCGGCTGATCGACGTCCTTGCCCTCGATGTCCGCGATGTGGTACGCCAGCAGCTGCAGCGCGACGATGTTCACGATCGGCGAGAGCAGTTCGGCGACCTTCGGCACCCACAGGACGTGATCGGCGAGCTCCTCGACCTCGTCGTCGCCGTAGTTGCCGACGAGGATCAGCTTCGCTTCGCGCGCCTTCGCCTCGGCGAGGTTCGAGAGCATCTTCTCGCGCACGCGGCCGTCCGTGACGATGCCGACGACCGGCACTTTCGAATCCAAGAGCGCGATCGGGCCGTGCTTCATTTCCCCCGCCGCATAGCCCTCGGCGTGGATGTACGAGATCTCCTTGAGTTTCAAGGCCCCCTCGAGCGCCGTCGGATAGTTCACGTAGCGGCCCAGAAACAGCACGCTGCGCGCCTTGCGAATCTTGCGCGCGACCTTCGCGATCTCATCGGAGGTGTTGAGTACGAGGTCGATCGCCGCGGGCAACAGTTTCGTCGCGTCGGCGATCTCGCGCAGCTTCCCCAGCGGCGTCGAGCGGCGCACGCGCGCGAGGTACAGCGCGAAGAGCACCATCGCGATCGTCTGTGAAACGTAGGTCTTCGTGGCCGCCACGCCGATCTCGGGGCCGCCGCGGGTGTAGAGCGTGCCGTCGGCCAGGCGCGTGAGGTGCGATCCCAGGACGTTACAGATCCCCAGCACCGGCGCCCCCGATTCGAGCGCCACCTTCACGGCTTCGATGGTATCGGCCGTCTCGCCGGATTGCGACATCGCGATCGTCAGCGTGCGCGGATCCAGCACCCGGTCGCCGTAACGGAACTCGCTGGCGAGCTCCATCTCGACCGGCAGTTTACAGAGCGCCCGCAACAGGTACATGCCGACCATTCCGGCATGGAACGCGGTGCCGCAGCCCGTGACCGAGATCTTGGTCATCGCGCGCAACAAGCCCTCATCGATCTTCAGCTCGGCGGCGAGCTGCACGTCGCCCGATTCGTCGATGCGTCCCGCCAGCGTCTCTTTGACGACGCTCGGCTGGACGAACATCTCCTTGAGCATGTAATGCTTGAAGCCGCCCTTTTCCGCGGACGTCGCATCCCACATGATCTGCTGGACCTCGCGCTCGATCGCGTTCCCCTCGAAATCCGTCAGCCGGTAGCCCTCGCGGTCGACGACGACCATCTCGCGCTCGCGCATGACGACTTGCTTGCGCGTGTATTGCAAGATCGCAGGGGTGTCGGAGGCGACGTACATCTCGTGGTCGCCGATGCCCAGCACGAGCGGGCTCGCGCCGTTGCGCGCGAAGACCAGGCGGTCGGGATGATCGGATGAGAGGACGCCGAGCGCGTAGGCGCCCCGCACCAGCTTGAGGGTCTCGCGGACCGCGCTGACGATGTCGCCGTGGTCGTGCTCTTCCAGTAAGTGGGCGAGCACTTCGGTATCCGTTTCGCTACGGAAGCTGTGCCCGCGCTCGATCAGGCCGGCGCGCAGCACGGCGTAGTTCTCGATGATCCCGTTGTGGATGACGGCGATCTTCCGGCCGCAGTCCAGGTGCGGGTGCGCGTTCACGTCGGAAGGGCGGCCATGCGTGGCCCAGCGCGTGTGCCCCAAGCCCGTCGCCCCGCTCAAGGGTTCGGTGCGCAAACGCTCCGCCAGGCGCGAGAGCTTCCCCTCGGCTTTCGTTCCGCAGAGCGCGCCCTGCGCGTCGATGACGGCGATGCCGGCGCTATCGTATCCGCGATACTCGAGCCGCCGCAGCGAATCGAGGATGATGGGAACGGAGTCCTTCGCCCCCACGTAACCTACGATGCCGCACATTCTCGCATATCCTCCTGACCAAGACAAAGACGCCGCGCGGTTACTTGATCCCTTCGCGCACGCGGCGATACGGAATTTTTCCGGCGGAGACTTCTGCGAAGGCCGTGGAGACCGGCTTGTTCGGGTTTGCATCCGGTGTAAGCGCGGGCGCGCCGTTGTTGAGTTGCTTGGCGCGTTTCGTCACGACGTTGACGAGCGTGAACTTGGAGTCGACGTGGGTGAGGAGACCGTCGAGGTCGCCGAAAACGGGATCGCTCATGAAGTGCTGATATCCTTGATCTGGCTAGCGAGGGTGTGAGTGATGCGGAGGCGCTCGGCGCGCACGATCGCCTCGAGGTCGTCGACGGCCGGGAGCTTTTCTCCGGGTCCGCCGGGTGCGTGCTGGTTGATGACGGCGTAGGTGAACCGGTTGACGTGCGAGAGTTCGTCGTGCGCGATCGCCAGGCGCTCGGCGATCTCGGCCGTGCTCTCGGTGCTGCGGGCGCGCAAGCGGCTCTCGAGATGCGAAAACTTATCGGGCAGGAGAAAGATCAAAACGGCGTCGGGATAGGCGGCTTTGATCGCGAGCGCGCCGTTGACCTCGGGTTTGGCGATCACGTCGTACCCCTCCGCGAGCAACGCCTCGATCGCGGCGAGCGGCGTCCCGTAGAGATTCCCGTTGTATTCCTTGGTCTCCAAGAACGCTCCGGCGGCCGCCTTGCGCTCGAAGGCCTCGCGTTCTAGGAAGTAGTACGCAACGCCGTCCGTCTCGCCCGGCCGCGGCGCGCGCGTCGTCGCCGACACGGAGACCCGAAGGCGGGGTTGCCGAACGAGCAAGCGTTCGACGACCGTATCTTTTCCGGCTCCCGACGGACCCGAAACGACGAAGAGCAGACCCGGGCCGCGCAGAACTACGAGCCTCCCGTTCACGAAGCGAACCTCCTAGGTTCTGACCCCTGCCGGAGAGGCCCTGCCGCAGGGCGCCGGGCGGCTCAGGTCAGCGCGCGCAGCTTCTCCAGATCGGTTAGGATGATGTGCGTCGTCCGCATGTCGATCAGATGCTCGTCCCAGAACTTGTTCAGCGTCCGGTTGACGGTCTCGCGCGTCGTGCCGATCATGTTCGCCAGCTCTTGGTTCGTCAGGCGCAGCGAAATGCGCGTGCCGATCTCCGTAGGCTCGCCGAAACTTTGCGTGAGGTTGAGCAACAGCGTGGCCAAGCGCGAGCGAATGTCTTGCGACGTCGTCGAGGTGATCAATTGATTGGCGGCGCGCAGCCGCTCGGAGAGCGCGATGACGAGCAAGCGTCCTATGCCGGGCGTGCGGTCGATCAGATCGAGGAACGGCTCCCGCTCGATGACGCCGAGCACGACGTTCGTCATCGCGCGCACGCTCGCCGACCGGGCCGAGGTGTCCAGGACGCTCATCTCGCCGAAGAAATCCCGATCCTTGAGAATCGAGAGGATCGTTTCGCGCCCGTCGCTCGCCGTGCGCACGATCGTCACCGTCCCTGCCAGGATCAAGTAGAACGCCTCGCCGGGGTCGCCTTCGCGCACGATGAGTTCGTGCTTGCCGAAGCGCCGGATTCGCACGAGGCGAGCGACGTCACCAAGCTGTTGCTCGGAGAAGCCTCCAAACAGCGGGACTCTGCGAAGCAGCCCCGTATCGATTACTGCGCCTTCACGGCGTCCGGGTTCGCTGGCCATACATCACACTTATCGGCAATATTTCGCTCACACCACAGGCCCCAGCGCTTGCAGATGCGCACTCGCGAGCGACGCATCGGCGCGTCTTGCGCAGGATCTCTCTGCATACTTTTGACGCAAGCAGGCTGCGGAGCGACGGTCCGTTACCGGCGCGAGCGTGCCGCGTTCGTACCACAAAATCGCGCGCGTCACACGCGGTGAACGGCTGAAATGGAACGCTATCGCGCCGCCGACGGGGCATCGCTCGCGTACGCGTTCGGCGGCACGGCGGGGAACGAGCCGACATTGTTGCTCGTGCACGGCTGGCAAGCGACGAGTTCCATCTGGGAGCCGGCGCTCGCTCGCCTGGGCCCGCGCTTTCGCACGCTCTCAGTCGACTTGCGCGGCATGGGCGGCTCGAACGCGGCGCCCGGCCCATTCACGATCGAACAGTTCGCAAGCGATCTCGGCGATCTCGTGGATGCGCTCGGGCTCGATCCGCTCGTCGTCGTCGGGCACTCGATGGGCGGGGCGATCGCCCAGCGTTTCGCGATCGACCGCCCCGATGCAACGCTCGCGCTCGTGCTCGTCGCAAGCGTGCCGGCGCGCGCGCTCGCCTTTCCGCCCGAATTGGACGCCTTCTTCCACGCGGCGATCGCCGACCCGGACGTGACGGCGCGCTGGCTCGGCGGTCTGACGACCGCGCCGCAGCCGCCGCAGACGGCCGCCTTGCTGCTGACCGCGGCCGCGAGCGTGCCGCGCGACGTCGCGCTCGAATCCTATCGGTCCTGGACATCGCTCGATTTCGAAGACGAAGCACGCACGATCGAAACGCCGGCGCTCGTCGTCGCGCCCAGCGGCGACCGCCCGATGACGCCCGCACTCGCGCGCGAGCGCGTCGCCGGCCCGCTCGCGGGGAGCCGCTTCGTGGAATTGGCGCGCTGCCGGCACTACGCCCCGCTCGACCGGCCGGACGAGCTGGCCGCCCTGATCGCCGAGTTCGTCGAGCGCTTGTAGGCGCGCAGGCCTGCCCCCCTAGGGAGCCGGCGCGATCGTCAGCACCGTCGCCGCGGTCCGCCCGAACTCCTCAGGCGCGTACTGCAGGCGCACCTCGGCTCCAGGCCAGCCGAACGTACCCTCCGTCTGCGTGCGCACCAGGTAATGGATCCCGTACACGCCCGCCTCCAAGTGCGGCGCATACGCGAGCACGCGATCCCGATAGATTTGCTGGTAGCCGATCTCCCAGGAGTCGAGCTGCGGTTCGAACGATGCCGGCGACGTGCGGAAGGCCGTATCGATCGCTTCCAGCCCCGCGGCGAGCGGATCGACGATCACCGCATGGTCGATCGGATGGTCCGTGACGATGCGATCTTCAATGTCGAAGACCGCGCCGGGCGGCAAGGCGGCCGGGGCGCCGGGGGCCGCGAGCCCGAACGAGAGGGCCACGTCGGGCGAGTTCGCGCGGCGCACGATCCGGTCGATCCGGATGCCTTGGTAGCGCCCCGCTTGCGGGCCGGTCAGGGCGTAGCGGTACGCGACCAGGTAGTGCAGCGTTCCCGTACCCGTCATCGAGAGGTCGACCGTCCCGGGTCCGGGCGAAAGCGCCGCGGCCGGGAAGGAGCGCTGCGCGGGCGGCTGACCGAAGCCGCGGAACGCGAGCTGCTCCGCTTTTCCGGCGGCCGCGACGCGGGCCGTGAAGTTCGGCGGCACTCGCTCGAGCGTCGCGTAGCTCCCCAAGGCGTCGAAGGCCTCCGCCGCGTCGCTGAGGCACGGCCACGTCCCGTTCGTTTGCGAGGCAAGCAACGCGGCGAGCGCGCGGTCGATCGCGTCCAGCGGCGCGCCGCTCTCGACGAGCAGGGCCACGATCTGGGCTTGGCCCGCGACGCGCGTCTCGAGATAGTCGCCCGGAACGTCGACGGTCGAAAGGCGTCCGCTTTCGTGCACCTGCTCGAGCAGCTTGTCGCGCAGCGCGATCGCGGCGGCGCGATAGCCCGGCAGCTTGAGCATGTGCCGCGCGAGTTCGACGTTTTCGTAGTACGAAAGGTGGCCGCGTCCGGCGACGATCTCGTCGAGATACGAGTTGCGCACGTCGCCGAGCGTCCCGAGCGTTTCCAGCGCCTCCAGCCGCACGGAATCGCGTTCCGTCGCGGGGCACTTCTTGCGTCCTTCGCAGGGATCCGCGAGACGCTTGCCCAGGTACGTCGACACATGCGCGATGTCGCCGTCCACGTTCACGCCCGCGGCCTTCGCGCGCGCAAGCGCGCTCGCGGCAAATGCGGTCGAGAAGATCTCGCTGCGCGTGGCGCCCGGCCACTGCGCGAAGCCGCCGTCGGCGAGCGCCAGCGCGCGGAGCGCCGTGAGATTGCGCTCCAGGGCCGCGCGTAACGCGGCGCGTTCGCTCGCCGGCCCGACACGCCGGCCGAGCACGAGCCCATCCGCGGCCACCGCGATGCGCCCCGCCGCATCCGTGAGGAATGGCGAGTCGCCCTCGAGCGCATTCCGAATCGCTTCGCCCGCGTACGGCAAGAGCGAGCTTGCGAGCGTGAAGTCGAGCCCTCCGGCGTCGCGCCGCGCATCCTTCGCGACGGAAAACGGAATCTGCGCGCGGTTGCGCGTCGCGCCGGTTTGGATGACGCTCTCGAGCACGTCGCTCGTGCTCACCGGCAGCGGGACCGCGAACGCATCGCCGTTCGCGCCGAGCTTCGTGCGGAACGTCACGCGCGCATCCTGCGGGCCGTCCACGCGCACCTCGAAGCGATAGGCTTGCGTGAGCTGCTCGATCGGTCCCGTCAGCGTCGCCGTGGCGACGCTGTTGCCGTCCCGCACGAACGCGAGACCGCCCGCGAGCGCACCCTCGACGGAGACGCTGCCTTGCGCGTTCGCGACGTTCGTGACGCTGACGCCCGCCGAGAAGCGGTCGCCGGGGCGCGCGAACTGCGGCAGGATCGGGTCGGTCACCAGCGGCTTCGCCGCGACGAACGTCGCGTCGCCGCGCCCGAAACGCGCGTCGCCCGTGAACGACATCGCGAGGATGCGCCAGGTCGTCAGGTCGTCGGGGATTCTGAAGTGCACGCTCGCTTCGCCGCGAGCGTCGGTCCGAACGGCGCCGTCGTAGAACGCGAGCGCGCGGAAATCGGTACGCAGCCGCGTGCCCGCGGCGCCCGCCTCGAGCCCGCCGCCGAAGCCGAAGCCCTTCTCCTCCAGCCGTTGGCTCGGATTGAGTTGCACGAGCGCGCGATTGTCGGCGAAGCGCGTCGAGATCGGCTGCTCGCCGTAGACGAGCGTCACGAGATCCGGAAAGCGATAACCGCTGAGCTGCAAGACGGCATCGTTGACGACCGCGAGCGCGAGCTCGCCCTGCACGGGCCTGCCGGCGCGATCCTGCAGGCGTACGCGGACCGTCTGCTCGCCGCCGGGGAGGACCTTCGCGGCTTGCGGTGAGATCTGCAGCGCGACGTACTTGTCGTCGAGCGCGACCTTGAACGGCACGAAGCCGATGCGCGCCAGCTTCCCGATCTCGGGAAGTTCCCCGCGCCCGAGCGGCGCTCCGCGCCGCACGAGGACCGCTTGGAACGCGGCGTTCGGCAGCATCCCGGGCGTCACCAGGAACTGCACGCGCGGCGAATTGCCGCGCACGGTCGCGATCTGCTTCCAGATGACGTCGTGACACACGACCGCAACGTAGAGATCCGCATCCGCGAACGGCGACTCGATCACCGCGGTCGCCGTCTCGCCCGCGCGGTACGTCGCCTTGTCGAGTTTGATCGGCAGCGTCATCCCGTCTTGCGGACCCCAAGCGGCCTCGCCGCCGCCGCTGACCCAGATCGAGCGATCGGTCGCGCTCGTATCGTCGGGCGCATCGGCCAGGTTCGCGCGCACGCGATATTCGCCGGCGTCCGGCGCCGTCAGCTGCACGCGCTGCGCGCTCGCGGCCGTCGTGACCTCGAGCTGCTGCACGTCTTTGTAGTGCACGGCGTCGGCCGGTGTTTGCGCGCCTTCGACGACCTGCGTCGCGCGCTCGTAGATGCGCTCGGAGAGCGTCAGCCTGATGCGGCGGCCCGCTTGCGGCGCGCCTTGTGCGTCGCTCGCGACCACCTCGACGGCGAACGCGGAGCCCGCCTGCGCGACGAACGGCAGCGCGAGCCCGATCAGCGTCTCACTGGGCAGGACGGTCAGCGTGGCCGTATCGTCGACGGCGAGATTCGCGACGTCCGTCGCCTGCGCGTCGACCCGGTAGGCCAGCGCGTACGGCACGTCACCTTCGATCGTGAACGGGCGCGCGAGTTTGCCGGAGGCATCGAGCACGGCGTCCGCGTCGAGCACGTCGCTCGAGACGCTGGGCGGCTCCTCGGGATAGAGCCATTCGCGCCCGAACGAGAAACGATCGAAGCCCGGCGGCGAGAACCAGGTTCGCGAGCGCGTGATGTTCAGGTGCGCGCGCGCGTTCGCGAGCGGCGCGCCGAACAGGTACGCGCTCGTCACGTTCGCCGTGACGGTCGTGCCTTTGAACGCGACGGCACGGTCGAGGCTCAGCGCCGTCTTGAAATTCGGCGGCCGGAATTGCGCGACGCGGAACGAGCCGTAGAGTTCCTCCCCGTTGAGGGCCTTGGCGTGCAGGGTGTAATAGCCGAGCTCTTGGCGGCGATCCAGCGCAAAGTGCGCCGTGAAGGCACCGTACGGATCGAGCGCGACCGTCCCGAGCGCCTTCTTCGAGCCGCTCGGACCCTCGAGCGTGAGCGCATACTGCGCGGCCCGTCCACGCGCGAGCACGCCGTTCGTTTCGAAATAGGCGATCCCGGCGGCGTGGACGTCTTCGCCCGGCTGGTAGAGATCGCGATCCGGAACGATCGCGCCGCGCGCGACCGGTGTCCCGGCCGACCAGCCGAAGTACGCGTCGCTGCTGTAATCGAGGCTGTACGGGCCCGTCCGCGCGTACGACCAATCCTTGCCGTCGCGTGCGATCACGAGCAGCGAGGGCGCCTCGTTCGCGCTCGTCGCGACGCTCGCGCAACGTCCGAACGCCGCGCCGTCGAGCCGCAGCAGGCCCTGCGCGTCCGTGATGCCGCGCGCGCACGGCGGCGGGGCCGCCGTCGCCTTGCGCTCGAGCAGCGATTCGTAGATCTCGACCTGCGCGGCGGCGATCGGCGAGCCGTCGGAGAGATGGTGCAGCAGAACGATGCCCGCGTTCGGGAACCACTGCGCGAAGATGCCGACGTTCGAAAGCTGCACGACGCCTTGGAAGCGCGGTTCCGCCCACACCTCGCGCGCGTGCTCGTCGCGATACTGGTTCGTGCGGCCGGTGACGCCGTAGGCCAGCATGCCGGTCGCGCCGTCCAGGCGCGCGCGCAGATCGTAATGCGTGTCGGCCGCTTCGTCGCGCCGCTCGGGCGCAGCGATCGCGCTCCAACCGGCGGCATCGCCCAAGCGCTTTCCGATCGCGTCGTCGTCCTGCGGATCGAACCAGCTCAGATCCTGCGGCGCGATCGCGCTGAACTTCACGCGATAGGGCGCCGGCAGGTTCTGCGTCGTGACGACGAGATCGATGCCGCGCGATGCGGGGAAGATCGTTTGACCCGAGGGCGCCCAGAGGTCCGCTGCCAACTCCCCCGTGTCGAAGGATTGGGTCAGCGGCGTGCCGAGCGTTTGCCCGAACGTGTCGCGCAGCGTCGCGTCGACGGTCACGGTGTAGTGTGCGTTCGGTTCGAGCGCCGCCTGATTGATCAGCAACTCGGGCGCCGAATCGGCGGCCGCGAAGAGCACGCCCGCCGAACGCGGCGCGGGCGCGAGATGCACGGACGCAGCGACTGATTTCGGATCGAGCGGGTTCGTGAAGACGAACGCGGGGACGCCGCCGCGGAAGCGGCCGTCGCCGCCGTTCTCCTCGGGACGGTTCGCCGCGCGCGTGCCGCTGAACGCGAGCGGGCCGTACGTGCGCAGCAGTCCCGCGAGCTTCGACGGCGTTCCGAGATTGCCGTCGCGCGGCAAGATGCCCGCCGCCAGTTCGAACGTGTAGGCGCTCCCGGGCGCAAGCTCGGCGCTCGGGCGCAGCACGTAGTCGAAGCGTTGCGCCCGGTCGGCTCCTGCTTCGCCGCTCGCGCTTCCCGAAGGCGCCGGCGTCGGGACGAGCGCGGCAGTTACGGCGGCCGTCGCGCCGCCGTCCGCGGTGAATCGAGCGTTCGCGAGCAGCGAGGACTCATCGAGCGCGACGTTCGAGCTGACGGTCACCTGCGGCGTCCGTTCGCTCGGTGTCAGCTCCGCCGTGCGATCCGCCGGAAGGTTCGTCGAGAGGTCGATCCCCGGCGTCGTGAACGTCCAGGCGTAATCGCTCTCGAGCGAATGGCCGTGCAAGTCGGCCAGGCCCGCGCGCAGCGTGACGCGGAACCGCGTGGCGAGAGGCAGCGGCGCGTCGGCTTGAAACCCGATCATCCGCGGCGTGAGCACGATGAAGCGCCCCGGAACCTGGGGTTCCAGGACGAACCGTTCGAGCAGCGCCTGGCGCTCCGGCGCCTCGAGCGCCTCGAGCGCGACCGCATCTTCGCGAAACACGACGCGCACTTGTGCGCCCGCTTCGGCCTGCCCGCGCGGGGAGACCGCGGCGAGGAACGCCGGCAGCGGGAGATCGGGGAGCGCTTCGATCGCCGCCGGACGGGCCGGCGCGGGCGTCCGGGAGTTGCAACCCGCGGGCAAGAACGACGCCGCTACCGCTCCGCAGAGTGCGAAGCCCAGGCGGATCCATCGCATGCGACTCGATCGGTTCAACCCGCCCTCGCGTATCGCGCTTGCCTGCGCGCTCGTGTTGACGTTCCTGGGCGCCTATTCCTTGCGTCCGATCGGCGCGGCCTCGCTCGCAATGCCGGTTCGTACGATCGCGTTCGCCGACCGCAACGGCCTTGCGCTCGGCAGCATCAGCGGTGACGGAGACCGCGAGACGAGCCCCGTTCCGCTCGAACGAATGGCGCCCGTCCTCGTCGCGGCGCTCGTCGCGGCGGAGGACCGGCGCTTCTTCTCTCACGGCGCGGTCGACTGGCTCGCCACGCTCCGCGCGTTCGGTGAAGGCCTTCGAACGGGCCGGCTGCCGCACGGCGCTTCGACGATCTCGATGCAGCTCGCGCGGCTCCTCGCGCCCGTTCCGCCGGGACTCTCCGGAAAGATCGTCGAGGCGCTCCGCGCGCAGCGCATCGAGAACGGCGCTTCGAAACGCGCGATCCTCGAAGCGTACGCGAACCGGATCCCGATGGGCTCGAACCTCTTCGGCGTCGAGGCTGCCGCGCGCGCCTACTTCGGCACGGACGCGGCGCACGTTGACCTCGCGCAGGCTGCGCTGCTCGCGGCGCTTCCGAACGATCCGACGGCGCTGGATCCCTACCGGCACCGCGCGGAACTCGAGTTGCGCCGGCGCGCGATCCTGACGCGTCTGCGCGCCGACGGCGCGATCTCACGGGATGCCTTCGAGCACGCGCGCGATGAGAACGTCGCGGTCGTGGCGCGCTCGCGCGGTTTCGTCGCCGCGCCGCATCTGCTCTTCGCGCTCGCGCGCTCGCTGCCGAACGGCACGACGTACGTCGTGACGACGCTGGATCTCGGGCTGCAGCGTTTCGTCGAAGGGCAAGTGCGCGCGGTCGTCGCGGGACTCGGCGCGCGGCACGTGAGCGCCGCGGCGGCGATCGTCGTCGACAACCGCACGGGCGACGTCCTTGCGTACGTCGGATCGCCCGATTACTTCGACGATGCGGCGCTCGGCCGCAACGACGGGGTCCAGGCCTTGCGGCAACCGGGCTCGACGCTCAAGCCGTTCGCGTACGAACTCGCGCTCGAGCGGCGGGTCGTGCGTTCGACGACGATCCTTGCCGATGTGCCGGCCGCCTACGCGATCCCGGGCGCGCGCATCTACCGGCCCGGCGACTACAGCGGCAGCTTCAGCGGCCCCGTGCGCGTGCGCAGCGCGCTCGCGAACTCGCTGAACGTTGCCGCAGTGCGGGTGCTCGAACGCGTCGGCGTCGAGCCGTTCCTCGCGCGTTTGCAGGCGCTCGGGTTCTCGCATCTGGACCGGCCCGCGAATCACTACGGGCTCGGCCTCGTGTTGGGCAGCGGTGAAGTGACGCTCGCGGAACTGGCGCGAGCCTACGCGACGCTCGCGCGCGCGGGGCGGCCGCTCGCGTTGCGCATGACGGCCGACGCCGCGCCCGCCGCGCCTGCGAGCCTCCCGGACGATCCCGCCTGGGCGCTCGTGCGCGACATGCTCGCCGACCGGCACGCGCGCGCGCAAGCCTTCGGCGTCAACTCGGTCCTCGCGCTCCCGTTTCCGGCGCTCGCGAAGACGGGCACGTCCTCGGATTTTCGCGACACCTGGACGGTCGGCGCTTCGTCGCGCTACACGGTCGCGGTTTGGGCCGGCAACTTCGACGGTTCGCCGATGCGCCACGTCTCCGGCATCACGGGCGCGGGACCGTTGTGGAACCGGATCATGCTGCACGTGCACGAGAACGCGGACCCGGCGCCCTTCGCCGCGCCGCGCGGTTACCGGCGCGAACCGATCTGCGCGACGACGGGGCTCGCCCCGGATGCGCGTTGCACCACCGTCGTCACCGAATGGGTCGCGCCCGACGCTCCGCGAACCGCCGCACGATCGGCACCTCCGGTCGAACTCGACGAGGCGTACGCGCCGTGGCTCGCGCATCAGCCCGCGGGCGCGCGCGGCTCGGACCGCATTCTCTTCCCGCGCGAGGGCGATCGCTTCGCGCTCTACCCGGGCGGCAACCAGCGGCTCGTCTTCGCTTTCGGCGGGTCCGCGCCGCCGCGCGACGTTCGCGTCGACGGGCAGGCACTCGCGCCGACGGACGGCCGCTACGTGTGGGCGCTCGGCTTCGGCGCGCATACGCTCGACGCGCGCTTCGGCCACGGCTCGGCGCGCGTGCACTTCAGCGTCGCCGCACCGCCGGCCGCCGGGCGGCGGGGGTTCGCGCTCGAGCGCTCGACCTAACGCAGGACCGGCAGCCCGCGCGCGTCGTAGTCCGCCGCGGTCAGCAGACGCACGAAGAGCCGATAGCTTCCGTAGCCGGCCTTCACATGGTTCGCGCGGAGATACTGGCCGTAGGCGGCCTGTTGCGCGCGCGCGACGGCGGGTTTGACTTGACGCTCGTCGCGTTTGCGCACCGCTTCCAGATCGGCGTAGACCTGCGGGGTGGCGCGTTGCGTCACGTGCACGTCGGAGGGGAGATTGAACCACACGAGCAGCCAGCCCGCGTAGCGCAGGAGGGGGTCGCTCGAGGTCGTGCAGGTCAGCACGGAGATGTAGTTCGCTTCGGATTCATCGGCGAAGCCGGAGATGTGGCCCCACTCGTGCGCGAACGTGGCCGGACGCTCGAAGGGAAACGTCGCGCGGTCGAGATTGATCTCGTGCGTCCAAGGGTCGGTGAAGCCTTGCGTGCCGCTCGCCTTCATGAAGAAGTCGAAGAGCGTGGGCTTGGGGGGCGGCGCCGTGAACGCGGTGCGATCGCCGAGGCGCGCGATCACCGCCTCGAATGCAGGCCGCAGCTTCGCCGACGTGGTCGCATCGTCGTACGCGACGCGATGCGCTGCGCCCGCATAGCGATTCAATTCGCGGACCGTGCGGTTTGCCAGGCGCGTCACCGCGTCTTCGTTCGTCCGGTCCTGGTGCAGGACGAGTTTGTCGGCGACCGGGACGCGCAGGTAGTTCCAGCCCCACGAAGCCAGGAACCAGAGGTAGACGGCCGCAAGCGCGACCAGCGTGCGCCACGCGAACCAGAATAGCGGCGCGGCCTTGCGCCGCGCGAGCGCGCGCGTCAGTGCGATCCCGAAGCCCGCAAGCAGGGCCGCGACGAGCGCGATGAAGAGCACGTCGCCGAGCGAGAACGGCAGCAGATCCGTGAAGCTGCGCACGGTCCGGTCGATCGCCGGATAAACGCCCGTGCTGTAAACGCGTTCGACGGCGCGGCGGGACGGTGCCACCAAGCCGGTTGCAAGCGCGAGCGCCGCGAGCACGATCGAAACCTCGAGGATGCGCCCGGCCGCCGCGCGTGATCCCATCGCGTCCAGCTTCGCCGCGCGGGCTTCGCGGCGCCTTCGCCCGAAGCGCAACGCATGCTGTGCGCGGCCGTCGTCATCCCGATCGTGCTGGAATCCGACCCGCTGATGGCGTTCGTGCGGCGCGCCCGGCACTTGCGGCGCAATCCGGGGCAGATCGCTTTTCCCGGCGGGCTCGTCGACACGGACGACGCGGATCTGCGCGCGACGGCCTTGCGCGAACTCGAGGAAGAGCTCGGGATCCCGCCGTCGCGCATCGAGATCGTCGCGCAGCTCGACGCCGTCGAGGTCATCGACCGTTCGGCAAGGGTGACGCCGTTCGTGGGCTTGATCGAGCCGCCGCTCGGCGCGCGGCTCGACGGCGGCGAAACGGCGGAGCTGCATCTCGTGCCGCTCCGCGCCGTCGTCGCCCCGGGCGCCGTGCATCGCGGAATCGAGCGGCTCCCCGGGCGCGACGTCGCGACCTGGATCTTCGACTACTCCGGGCTCCACGTGTGGGGAGCGACGGCCCGCATGCTCGCGTCGTTCGTGCAGGCGTACGACGCACGCCGGCTTGGAACGCTGACTGCCGCGCTCGCGCGCCGCGAAGCGCCCGGCTAGGGCTTCTGAGCCAGCGTGAGCGTGCCGCCGCGAACGCCGCGCACGCGGAACGCTAAGCCGATCAAGAGGATGCCGAAGAGCAGTTCGTAGCCGGCGAGCGTCCAGACCGTCGCCAGCAGCCCGAGGCCCGGCTCCAGCAAGAACCACACACCGAGCGCGATCGAGAGCACCCCCGCGAGCGCGAGCCAGAACTCGCCTTCGATCTCTTTACGCAGCCGCACGGCGGCGAAGATCTCGAAGACGCCGGTCGAGATCGCCCAGAACGCAACGAGCAGCACCAAACTCAGCGCGGCTGCTCCCGGCAGGACGAAAACGACGACGCCGACGAGGATGCCGAGGATCCCCTCGAGGAGCAGCCCAAGCCAGCGTTCGTGTTTGGCCGCGCAGCGGATCGCAAAGCCGAGCGCCAAGACGCCGTCGACCGTCGCGTAGGCGCCGAACAAGAGCACGAGGACGCCGATCGCGATGCCCGGCCAAGCGAATGTCGCGATCGCAAGGAGCACGGCGACGATTCCTCGTGCGAGAAAGAGCCACCAATTCGCCGAGATCCGGCTATGAAGATCGGTCACGCGGCACACCTCCGGGGCGAAGCAAACACGTCGTTAGACGACGGTGCTCATCCGCTCGGTGCCGCCGGCGGTTGGCTAGGCGGGCAGATCCTTCGGCCGATCCGCGTAGATCAGCGTCGGCTGCTCCTTCTTCTCGATGACCTCTTTGTTGATGACGCACTTCTTGACGCCGGTCAGCGACGGCAGGTCGTACATCACGTCCAGCATCACTTCTTCCAAGATCGAACGCAGGCCACGGGCGCCGGTCTTGCGGCCTTGCGCCTTGATGGCGATCGCGATCAGGGCTTCCTTCGTGAACGTCAGGTCGACGCCGTCAAGGCTCATGATCTTCTGGAACTGCCGCACGAGCGCATTGCGCGGCTCGACGAGGATCCGGCGCAAGGCGAGTTCGTCGAGCGCGTCGAGCGTGACGACGATGGGCAGCCGCCCGATGAATTCCGGGATCAAGCCGAACTTGAGCAGATCCTCGGGCATCAATTGCTGAAGCAGCCGGCCGACCTTCTGCGACTTCTTCGATTCGGGCATCGAACGGAAGCCGAGCGAATTCGACGCGACGCGCGATTCGATGATCTTCTCGAGGCCGTCGAACGCGCCGCCGCAGATGAACAGCACGTTCGTCGTATCGATCTGGATGAATTCCTGATGCGGGTGCTTGCGGCCGCCCTGGGGCGGAACGTTCGCCGTCGTCCCTTCGAGAATCTTGAGCAGCGCTTGCTGGACGCCCTCGCCCGAGACGTCGCGCGTGATCGACGGATTCTCGCTCTTGCGCGCGATCTTGTCGATCTCGTCGATGTAGACGATGCCCTTTTCGGCGCGCTTGACGTCGTAGTCCGCGGCCTGGATCAGCTTCAGCAGAATGTTCTCGACGTCTTCGCCGACGTAGCCGGCCTCGGTCAACGATGTCGCGTCGGCCATGGCCAGCGGCACGTCGAGAATCTTTGCGAGCGTTTGCGCGAGGTAGGTCTTGCCGCTGCCGGTCGGGCCGACCAGCAGGATGTTCGACTTCTGCAGCTCGACGTCGTCGCCGACGCCGCCCATGTTGACGCGCTTGTAGTGGTTGTAGACCGCGACCGCGAGCGACTTCTTGGCGCGCTCTTGACCGATCACGTACTGATTGAGGATCGCGTTGATCTCTTTGGGCTTCGGAATGTTCCGCAGCCGCACGCTCTCATCGGAGCTCTTGTAGAGCTCCTCTTCGATGATCTCGTTGCAGAGTTCGATGCACTCGTCGCAAATGTAGACGCCTGGGCCGGCGATCAACTTGCGCACCTGCTCCTGCGATTTGCCGCAGAAGCTGCACTTGAGCTGGCCTTTCTCGTCCCCGAAGCGGAACACTAGGCTGACGCCTTGGGATACATCGGACTCACCTCGTTGGATTCGCGCATCGTTTAGGTTAGAGCGCTCTGACCGGTCCGATATTCCTTGGAGAAGATCTGGTCGATCAGGCCGTATTCCTTCGCCTCGAGCGCCGTCATGTAGTAGTCGCGCTCGATGTCCTTCAGGATCTCTTCAATGGGCTTTTTCGTCGTCTGTTCGTAGATTCCGGCGAGCGAGCGGCGCGTGGCGATTAAATCCCGGGCGTGGATTTCGATGTCCGTGGCCTGGCCGCCCACCTGGGAGACCCACGGCTGGTGGATCAGAATCTTGGCGTACGGGAGCGCGAACCGCTTCCCGGGCGCCCCGCCGGTCAGCAGGATCGAGCCCATCGAGGCCGCCATGCCGGCGCAAATGGTGGCGACGTCCGGCTTGATCAACTGCATCGTATCATAGATCGCCAGCCCCGCCGTCACGCTGCCGCCCGGGCTGTTGATGTACATGTCGATGTCTTTATCGGCATCCTCGCGCTCCAGGAAAAGGAGCTGTGCGATGACCAGGTTGGCGAGCTGGTCGTCGACGGGCCCCCCGACGAAGATGATGCGCTCCTTGAGCAAGCGCGAATAGATATCGAACGCCCGCTCTCCGCGCGCGCTCTGTTCCACGACCATCGGGACTAAGTGGCCCATCGATCAACCTCCTCGGACTACAGTGTACTTGACTCGGCTGGGGCCGGGGAAGTTTCTGCCGCGCTCTCCGTCACCTTCGCATTGTCGATCAGGAACTCGATCGTCTTGCTGCGCACGATGCCGTCGGCCAAGGCCCCGAGATTTGGACGAAGGATCTCTAAGATCGCTTCCTTCGGCTGCCCGTATTGGCGGCTCATGATCGACAACTCGTTGTCGAAATCGGCATTCGTCGCCTCGATGCCCTCGGCGCGCGCGATCGCCTCGAGCAACAGCGTCGAACGAACGCGGCGCTCCGCTTCGCTCCGGTACTGCAGGAGCAACGCTTCCTCGCTCGTCCCTTGCGCCGTGAGGTATTCCTCCCAGGGCACTCCGGCTTGACGCGCATAGTTGCGAGCTTCATCTAACAGCGACGCCGCCTCGCGATCGATCAGGATCGGCGGCGCGGGGACGTCGTGCGTCGCGAGCAGCGTTTCGATCAGCGGCGTGCTCATCGCGCGGCGCGCGCGGCTCTTCGCGTTTGCTTCCAGGCGCGCGCGGATGTCGGCGTGCAAATCGTCAACGGTCGCCCCCTCGCGGAAGCGCTGCGCGAACGCGTCGTCGATCTCGGGCAACTCGCGTTCCTTGACGTCGTGGACGCTGACGCTGAAGACCGCCTTCTTGCCCGCGAGGTCCGCATTCGAATAGTCCGCCGGGAACTGCGCCTCGACGTCCTTGCTCTCGCCGGCCCGCAGTCCGACGATGCCGCTCGCGAAACCGGGGATGAAGCGTTCTTCGAGAACCTCCGTCGGCTGATTCGTCGCCGAACCGCCCTCGAAGGGCACGCCATCGATCGTTCCGGTATAATCCAGCGTCGCGATATCGCCGAGCGCAACCGGGCGCTCGACGGGGATCAGCGTCGCAGTCTCCCGGCGCAAGGCTTCGAGGCTCCGGCTGATCTCCGCATCGGAGACCGCGGTCGAGGGGCTCGTCAAAGCGATGCCCTTGTATTCCTTGAGCTCGATTTGCGGCCGAACGCTGACGGTGGCTTTCACGCGCACCGGATGCTCGGGCTCCTCTGGCAAGAGTTCCATCGTCGGCCGCTCGATCGGCTCGAGATCGTGCTCCTTGAGAGCCTCGGAATACGCGGCCGGGACGAGATCGTCCATGGCGCGCTCGGCGATGACGGCCGATCCGTATTGGGCTTCGAAAACCTTGCGCGGCGCCTTACCGGGCCGGAACCCGGGAATACGCGAGGTACTCACGAGCTTGCGAAACGCGCGCTCTTGCGCGGCGGCGAACTCGGCGGCGGTAATGGCGATCTCGAGCTCGACTTGCGTCGGGTCGAGGCGTTTGAGGGTCGTGGCGGCCAAAGGATTCCCCGCTAGAAACGAATGGAGCGGAAGACGAGATTCGAACTCGCGACCCTCGCCTTGGCAAGGCGATGCTCTACCACTGAGCTACTTCCGCAAAAACATCTTTCGATTGTGTGGGGCGTTTGGTGGGCGAGCAGAGACTCGAACTCTGATGGGTCTCCCCACTGGAACCTAAATCCAGCGCGTCTACCAATTCCGCCATTCGCCCGAGAACCGATGAACTATAACGTTTCGAGATTCGGCCCGTCAAGCTCCCCTTCGACCGGTTCAGGCTGACGAGGCTTTTCATTGTCACCCGGAGCTTGTCGAAGGGCGGCTGAAACGGACGAGACCTCCGGAACGGGTCCCGGAGGTCTCGTGAAACTTGGTGCACCGCCAGGGACTCGAACCCCGAACCAATTGATTAAGAGTCAACTGCTCTACCATTGAGCTAGCGGTGCAAATTTCGATCGCGCCCGGACCGTCGGCCATTATACCCCGAAAACGCGGGGAATCCTAGCTTCGTTTGCGGCTTCGAGCGGTTGCGTGACGGAGTGCTGCGAACGCCGCGGCGGGCAAGCCGCGCCGCATGAAATGCGCGCGCCCGAAGCGCACCCCCGGGCCCGCGCCGGACCCCATGAACGCGTGCATGGCGCGGCCCGCTCCTATGGGCGCTCCGGCACGAGCCATAACCATCAAAGCAGGTTGACAGGTGGCGATAACTATCGTATAATACTTACAGGTTACTCACATGCCCACTGGAGGTCCCGAGATGTCGGAACGACGCACGGAAATCATCCCGGAGCCCGATCGGCTGCCGGTGAGTCCCTGGCCGCGCGTCTCACCGCCGCGGCGACCTTCCCACCCGCTCTTCCCCGGGTGGGGCGTGAAACTCTAAAGGGAGAGGTGACACAATGTTTTTCCAGCGATTGATCCAGACTCTGAGGCAGCGCGCTCCCGGCGCGAAAGGTGCCCGCAACCGGGAGTACGTGATGTCCGACGATCTCGAGCGGCGTCTCCTGGGCGAGGCGCTCCCGGGTGCGTACTTTTCCGATCGGTTCACGCGATGAACGGCATCCGGTCCCGAAGGACGAACATAGCACGGAGATGATCGACCACATCGGCAGCAAGCCGGCCCCGGGCCGGCTGCGCCTGATTCAGGCCTTCGTGAATTCGCGCGATTGCGAGAGCGGTCGCGATGACTTCGGGACGCCCGCGCAACTCGGCGCGTGGCTGCTCTCGCACGGCCTTCTCGCCGGCGACGCCGCGCTCGGCAAAGAAGATTTGGAAACGGCGCGGGCCGGCCGCGAAGCGCTGCGCAGCATGTTGCTGGCGAACAACGGCATGCGCCCGGACCACGCCGCGCTCGCGGTCGCTGAGAACCTCACGCGGCGGGCGTGCTTGACCGTGCGCTTCGGCGACGACGGCAGAGCCGCGCTCACGCCGCAGGCAACCGGCATCGACCGGGCCCTCGGAACGCTCTTCGCGATCGCGTTCGAGGCGATGCTCGACGGAACGTGGGCGAGATTCAAGGCCTGTCCTGAAGGCACGTGTCGCTTCGCCTTCTTCGATCATTCGCGCAACCGCTCGGGCACATGGTGCAGCATGTCCTCCTGCGGCAATCGTGAAAAAGCCCGGCAGTATCGAGAGCGCCGCCGTGCAAGCGAAGGCGAGCTACCCGCGAAACCAGTATGAGATCGCCCAGACGATCTCAAAGAGTGCGCCGAGCGCCAGCACGACGATCGCGGCGATCAGCGCGCCGTTCCCCTTTCTAGCGCCGGTCTTCGGTGTGGGCTGCGCCGGTGCGCCGCTGCCCGTTTGTCCCTGGATCTCCGTCATGGCGCAATCGTAGCGACCGAGTGGGCCCCTCGTCTAGGGGCTTTCTCGGAGCCCGGCGCGCGCATCGTCGCGGCGCCGCCGGAACCGGAAAAAGCAAGACGGCCCGTACGAGGCCGCCGTGCGATGTCGAATGTGCGCCCTCCGGGACTCGAACCCGGAACCAGCGGATTAAAAGTCCGATGCTCTACCGATTGAGCTAAAGGCGCGCCGCGACCTCAGTTTTTTCACGTCGCGCAGCGGAACCCTACTCTACGGCGCCGGGGAAGGCAACGTCACGCGAAACGGCTTGAAGTTCTGGCCGCAGCTGGAGCACTGAAAAATCAGCGTCGTCGGGACCAGCGTCTTATCGACGGGGAACAGCGCGGATTGCTGGGCCGTGGCGCCCGGCAGGATCCGCAGCGCGATCGGCGTCAAGAAATGCTGCGGGATCTTGAACGAGGCTTCCCCGTTTTGGTCGAGCGTGTAGGTCAGCCGTTCCGCGAAGGCCTGCGGCGAGACGTTGCGCATGCGCGCAGTCACCACCATCACCTTCTCGCTCGCGAGCGGCACGACGGACTCCGGGTGATCTTCCGGCCGCGCGCTGCGCACCTCGACCACCTTGAAGCGCAGAACGCCGTTCGAGAGCGGCTCGCCCAGCCTGCCCTCGATCACCGCGGGCATCTGCGGCCGCTCGCCCGCCGGCGTCGGGTCGGCCGATGCGGCGGCGACCCCCGATACGGCGGCGGCAAGCGAAAGCACTAGAAGCCGTACCGGGGTCATGGCCGGTCACCTCGCGGCGACTATTGTACCTTCGTGAAATCCGGCGGGACGCTGAAGACGGGATCCGCGTCGGTGATGCCGCGAACGTGCCCGCGTTCCGTGACCATCCCGAACCCGCCCTTCGGTCCGGCGCCTTCACCGCTGCCCTGCATTTTGGGAGCGAACACGTCGAAGAGCGAGAGCTTGCCCGAGGGGATCGGTGGTCCCGATGAAGAGACCTTGAACCGGCTGTCCTTGCCGCCGCCGGCAATCGCTCGCGAGATGGCGCCGTAGCTGCTGGCAAGTGCGCCCGGGCCTGGTCCCGGCGCCGCCGCGCCGCCGTAGCGCGAGCAGACGAGATTCTGGTTCGGGTAGTTCGAGTAGTAGGACGTCATCGACATGTCGTTGGTTTGCGACTCGCCCGTCCGCTTCGTCGCCGTCATCTTGACGTCGAGATTGTAGCCGTTCGTCGGATCGGGGCCGATCTTGCGCGCGCCGAGCGCCGTCGTCGTCACGACCATCGAATAGCGCGTGCCGTCATCGGTCGGAGTGGGGCGCGGCTGCGATGGCCCGCTCGACGTCGGCGTGTATTTTTCCGGCTGGTCCATCGACACGACGCGATACGTCTTCTTCGCGAGATCGAGCGTCGTGATGGTGCGCGCGTTGCAGTCGGTGATCGTCGCAGTCCGCCCCGCGATGTCGTCGGTGCGTTCGAGGGCACCCGCGTAGTAGTGGTGTTCCGCGGTGCCGTTCTGCATCATCGCCTGCGCGTTGCTCGCGGTTTGCAACGCCGAGTTCATCATCCCGGCGAACGGCCCGTGGTACTGTTTCCCTTCGGGCCGGGGTTTCGAAGCCTGTTCGAAATCGGCTTCGAACGTGCCCGGCTCCGCGGCGCCGGCGTCGCCGCCCATGCTAAATCGCGTTACCGAATCGAAGGCGAGCCCGCTCGTCGCCGCGGGCGCCGGGCCGACGGGGCCTGCAGCGACGAGCGCCGCCACCGCACAACAACAAACACCAACCGCTAGCAAACGCTTCATGAGTGAGTGATATCTCCTCGAAAGAAAGGCGATGCGAGGATGGGGCACGGGATGATAATTTGGGGTGATTGACGGGGCTCGAACCCGCGACCTCCGGAGTCACAGTCCAGCGCTCTAACCAACTGAGCTACAATCACCACGGACGGCCAATGTATACGCCGTGCGGGTTACCGTGGACCTGTCCGGCCTCCTCGTGAAATCGAGCGTATCTCGCCCGGCGTCCTGCGAGCGTCCTACCGGCGACTTTGCAGAGGAGCCGGAAACGTGAAAGAATCGCGCGCCCGGAGGGAATCGAACCCCCATCTTCGAGTTTAGAAGACTCGTGCCTTATCCATTAGACCACGGGCGCGGGCAGGGCCATGGGGCCTGGATCCCTCGTACGAAACGCGGCCTGCGGCCACCTCGTTCGCCATGCTGATCGCGCAGCTCAGCGATTCGCACGTCCACGTTTCGACGCGGGCTCCCCTGCGGTATTTCGACACTTCGAGCGCGCTCGCGCGTTGCGTCGCTCGCGTCCGCAACCTCGCGCCTGCTCCCGACGTCGTCGTCTTCACCGGCGACCTGACCGAATCGGGCGCGCCCGCGCAATACGCTCGATTCCTCGAGCTGATCGCGCCATTGCCGATGCCGTGGCTGGCGATCCCGGGCAACCACGACGACCGGGAAGCGCTCAGAACCGCCCTTCGCGGGACCCACGATGTGCCCGCGCGCGGCCCGCTCTGCTACACCGACGAGCGCTTCCCGCTGCGCTTGATCGCGCTCGATTCGACGGACCCGGGCCGGGCCGGCGGATCGCTCGACGCCGCCCGGCTCGACTGGCTCGACCGCACGCTCGCGAGCGATCCCCGCCCGGCGCTGATCATGCTGCATCAGGCGCCGTTCCGGGCCGGGATCTTTCCGCTCGACGGCTTTCCCTTCGCCGGCGAGCGCGAACTGCGCGCCGTCGTGGAGCAACACGCGCACGTCGTCCGCGTGATCTGCGGACACCTCCATTGCGTTCGCACGGCGCGCTGGGCGACGACGACGGTCACTTCGGGGCCGAGCACGAGCGATCAGCTGGTCCCGCTCGTGGGCGCGGGCCGGCGCTTTCCAAGCATCGCCTTCGAGCGAGCGGCGTTTCGCCTGCTGGCGTGGGACGGCGCGGAATTGCACGAACGGGTCGTGCGCGTTAACGGCTGACCGATCCGGATGACGGGATCTGAACCTGAACGGCCGCCGCCGTCATCGAGCCGGGCGCTGGACGATATCGCGCCGCTACAGCTAACGCCGCACGATCGTCGAGCGTCTAACGCCACATGATCGTCTATCGTCCTCGGCCGCCCCTCGACGTCGTCGTCGAGCGCTTCTGGTGGAACCTCCGGGCTGAGCCCTCAACGGTCTACGAGCACCACCTGCCGTTGGGAAATGCGCAGTTCGTCGTCGCGCTTCACGACGAGCCGCTCTCATGGGCGGCCGATCGCAGCGACGTCCTGCACCGGTGGACCGCCGGTATCGTGCACGGACCGCAGTCGTCATATTACGTGAGCGGTCCGAAGCCGCGCGGCTTCGTCGTCGGCGTCTCGTTCCGGCCGGGCGCCGCCGGCGCCGTCCTGGGATTCCCCGCCGGCGAGCTGACGGATCGGCACGTACCACTTGAGGAGCTGTGGGGAGCGCGCGGGCGCTGGTTGCACGAACGGCTCGCCGCGACGGCAACGCCGGACGCGGCGTTCGCGGTCCTGGAGGACACGCTCGCGGCGCGACTTCGGAGTCCGTTGCTCATGCATCCGGCGGTTGCTTGCGCGTTGCACGCGTCTGCCGCCGACGTGCCCCAGCAGCGCGTGACGCAAATCCAGTGGGAGACGGGATATAGCGCGAAGCACTTCATCGCGATTTTCCGCGACACGGTCGGGCTGACGCCGAAGCGGTACCTGCGCATACAACGCTTCGGAAGCGCCGTGCGGCAGCTCGCCGCCGGGTGGACGGGCACGCTCGCGGAGCTCGCGGCGGCGGCCGGATACGCCGATCAGTCCCACTTGACCCGAGAGTTTCGGGAGTTCGCCGGCGTCGCTCCGACCGCGTATCGTCCTGCGGCCGCGACGAGCGCCCACCATCACGTCGCCGGCGACCTCGCACTCCGAGGATCCACCAGGTAAAAAACGTTCAAGACGGGAGCCCCACGCGGCGCTATCCTTGGAGGCAGACCACACACTAGCGCAACTGAAAGCGAGAAATGATGACGACACCTGAGCGCGCGCAGGTCACCATCCATGAAGTCTTCCCATACCTGCGCGTTCACGACGCCGCGCAAGCGATCGACTTCTACGCACGCGCGTTCGGCGCGCAAGAGATCTTTCGGCTCTCCGAACCAAGCGGACGTATCGGTCATGCGGAGATCAAGCTGGGTGCGACCACGGTGATGCTCTCGGACGAGTATCCCGATCACGACATCCGTGGCCCGCGTTCGGTCGGCGGAACAACGGTCGCCATTCATCTTCACGTCAGTGACGTCGATCGACTGTTCGACCAGGCCGTCGCCGCCGGCGCGGCCGTCGTGCGGCCGCTAAAAGACCAGTTCTACGGCGAACGATCGGGCACGGTTCGAGATCCGTTCGGTCATGAATGGTTGATCGGCGGCCACATCGAGGACGTCTCGGGAGAGGAGATGCAACGGCGCTATACGGCGCTCCTCGCCGCCGAGTAAACGCAAGACGACTCACGTCGTCTCCGCTGGGACTCGATGCCGGAACGCAACGGTTCCGGCTCCGGCCGGACGCCTTCCGCGACCAACGAAAAAGCCCGTAAGCACGGGCCTTTACTGGTCGGGATGACAGGATTTGAACCTGCGACTTCCTGCTCCCAAAGCAGGCGCTCTACCAAGCTGAGCTACATCCCGTTCGGGTCGGGGTTCTCGGCCGCGCCATTTTCGCCCTCGGCCCCGGCGAGCGCCGCGTACAGGTCGCGACACGCGCGGCCGCGATGGCTCAGCGCGTTCTTCTCCTCTTCGGAGAGCTCCGCAAACGTCTTCCGCAGCGGCGGATATTCGAAGACGGGATCGTAGGAAAAGCCCGCGGCGCCGCGTTCTCGCGCGACGATCGTGCCGGCGACGTCGCGTAGCAACCCGTGCTCTCGGCCGTCCGGCGCGATGAAATGCAGCGCGCACACGAAGCGCGCGCTGCGGTCGGAGCTTCCGGTTGCATCCAGCTCCGCGATCAACAGCGCGCGGCGCGCCGCCCAGTCCGCGCCCTCGCCCCCGTAGCGCGCGGAAAGGACGCCGGGGCGGCCTCCGAGCGCGCTCACTTCGATCCCCGAATCATCCCCGAGCACCGCGGCATCGGTCCGCCCGGCTTGCACGAGCTGGGCGCGCAGCGCGCGCGCCTTGAGCGCCGCGTTTTCGGCGTAGGATGTCTCGCCTTCGACGGGTTCGCGATACTCTTGAAACAGGCCGATCGTCCAGGGCGTGCCGGCGAAGAGCGCCGCCAGCTCGCGCGCCTTGCCGGGATTCTTCGTCGCCGCGTAGACCAGCATCGCGCTAGGAGTTTGGCGGGCTTGAAGGGACGCGAATCGACTCTTTCGCGGGAGAGCCAGTCGTGATCGGCCACCGCCGACATGAAGTGGGTGGTCTCACCTCGCTCCCTTCAAGCCATCGCCAGCGTGTGCAAGCGTTTGAGGTTCCAGGCTGTGCAGCCCAGGAGAAACTCTCCGCTGGCTTTTCGATGGCCGCGAAGCAAGAACTGACGGAAGCCCAAGGCGCGCTTGAGATTCCCGAAAACGGGCTCGACGGTGCATTTTCGCAGGGCGAAGATTGCACGGCCTTCCGGCGTTCGCAGCCGGTACAACATTTGCGCCAAAGCAGAGGCTCCAGGCTTCGGAGCTTTTGGAACGCGGAATCGCCGCAGGCCCCAATGATGGCGATCGCGCTTGGGAGCGATGTACGGCACGACCCCGCTCTCGACGCATAACTCAACGTTGAGTTCGCTGAAGTAGCCGGCGTCGGCCAACAACTCGTGCGGCTTGCCGACCGGCAGCGCCGTAAGTTTTCGCAGCATCGGCTTGAGCAGACGGCAATCGATTGGGCGCTGGCTAAGTTCAGCGCCGACGATCAACAGAGAACCGGTGTCGACGGCGGCCTGCCCGTTGTAAGCCTGAACGAACCCTTCGGAACTCGGCATGATGCGCGATTCCGGATCGGTCAAGTTCACTTGAGCCTCCGGACGAACGCAATCCTTCGGCCTCTTTGGCGCCCTGATCTTGCGGCCGATCTTCTCCGCGATCCGGTCGCGATCGGCCACCACGTCCCGGTACTCGACGTGTTCCTGGGTTTGGCGCTCCGCTTCGCGCGCCTTGATCCGCTCTTGCGCCTCAGCAATGGCTTTGAGGCGATCTTCGCGGCGTGCGATTTCCGCAGGAATATCGATCCCGCCGTCGCGTTCGTCGGCCGAGTCGGCCGCCTCGGCGAGTTCCAGCATCCGGCGCACTTCTCGCTTCAGCTGAACTTCAAGCCGGTTCGCACCCTTCAAGCTGAGCGCGCGATGCTTGGATGCGTTCGCCTTGATCTTGGTGCCGTCCAGGCTTACCCGGCCGACTTCCAAGCACCCCAACTCTTTGGCGACAATCAGGATCTGATTGAACAGAGCCTCAAGATGCGGAAAGAAGCGGCGCCGGAAGGCGCAGATCGTGTCGCGGTCGGGATGCGTGTTCGCCGCGATATATCGAAAGGCCACCGATTCGTACGTCGCCGCTTCGATCTTCCGGCTCGCTCGCAGGCCGGTCGCGTACGAGTAAAACAGCAGCGCCACCATCATCTCCGGATGGTACGCAGCCGAACCGCGGCCGGAGTACGAGTCCCGCAGCGGACGCAGATCCAAGCGCGATACCACATCGACGACAAACCGCGCCAAGTGCTTCTCCGGAAGCCAATCCTGGACGCTCGGAGGCATCAGAAATAGCGTGTCACGATCGAACGAAACGAAGTTGTCCCCCATACCCCAATTCTACCATTTGGCGGCCACAAGTCCGCCAAACTCCTAGTAGAGCGTCGCCGCGAGCTGATAGGGGACCCCGCGGAAGAGCGCGAGGACCTTCTCGCCGGGGTCCGCCAGCACGCGCACGTCGTACACGCCGGTACGATTCGTCCGGGCGGCTTCCTCCGCGATCGCGACGACGCGTTCGCCGCGCTTGGGCGAAGCGACGAACGAGATCGAGCACTGCAACGCGACGTTCACGTGATTGCGCGAGTTGCAGGCGTACGCGAACGCCGTGTCCGCAACGGCGAACACGTAGCCGCCGTGCGCGATGTCGTGGCCGTTCACCATGTCGGCGCGAATCGTCATCGCGACCTTCGCGTAGCCGCGCCGGACCTCGAGCAGCTCGATGCCCATCGCGCGCGCGGCATGATCGCGCTCGTACATGACTTCCGCGCTGCGCCTGGCGATCGCGTTTTCCTCGGCCGTCGCTGGTTTCACGCCGCTCCTTACGGGGGACGGGCGCCCGCCGCCTTCGCGCGAATGGCCCGAGCATGGTTCGAAAGATCGTCGTTCTGATCGGACGCGTGCAACGGGTCGGCTTTCGCGACACCGTCGTGACGCACGCGAGCCGTTTCGCCGTCGCCGGCACCGTGCGCAATCTGCGCGAGCCCGAAGCGCTCGAGATCGACGTCGAAGGCGACGCGGAGGAAGTCGAACGATTCATCGCGGCCGTGCTGGCCCGGCCGCCTTCTTGGGCGCGGGTCGACGAAATCAAGACCCGCGCGGAGGAACCGCTCGGACGCAGGGGCTTCGACCGCTCGCACACGCTGTGAGAGCGCGCACACCGCGCCGGCGGCCGTGACGCCCGCAGCGTCTTGGGTACGATGGCCGTGTGAGCAAGCTCGTTCGTCTTTTCGCGCTCGGCGCAGCACTCGGGTGCTCCGCCTGCGCCGGCGGCGGGGCCGCGGGCGGTGCGCCGTCACCGGCGGCAACCCCCACGCAGAGCGGCGCCGGCCCCGGCCCAACAGCGCAACCCAGCGCGCAGCCCACGGGGCAGCCGACGCCGAACCCGCAGCATTTCACGACGCTGCCGCCGGGCTCGGCACTCCCCGGCGATGCCGCCTGCGCCGCAGCGGTCCGCAGCGTCGCGGAAAACAAGCGGATGAACGCGGGTGCGAACGCGACGCGCGGCGGCCAGGGGATCCCGGCATCGTTCTTCAGCGGGGACGATCCGCGCGAGGGGACGGCGATCGCGCCGCGCGTCGACGGAGCGTTCACCGGGACGACCGACGAGATCTTGCAATGGGCGGCCTGCAAATGGGGGATCGACGAGGACATCGCGCGCGCGCAGGCCGTGACGGAATCCTGGTGGCGGCAGACCGCCCAAGGCGACTGGGGGACCGACCCGGCGCGTTGCCCGCCGGGTCACGGTCTCGGCGTCGACGACCCCGTGGGACACTCCGGCCAGTGCCCCGAGAGTTGGGGGATCCTCCAAAATCGCTACCCGTATGAGGTCAGCGCCTGGCCCGGGATCGCGATCTCGACAGCCTTCAACGCCGACCTCACCTACGCGATTTGGCGCGGGTGCTTCGAAGGCTACGAGACCTGGCTCAACACCGTCGACCGCGGCGGCCAATATGCGGCCGGAGACGCCTGGGGATGCGTCGGCCGCTGGTATGCCGGACGCTGGCACACCACCGCCGCCGACGGCTACATCGCGACGGTCCAGAGCAACCTCGCCAATCGCGTTTGGGAACAGGCGGATTTCCAGGAGCCCTGAGACGCTTTTCCACCGGCGCCGGACGGGAAGCTATTGGGCGGTAGAACGAAGGGGCTCGAAGACGTACGATTCGGCCGGTCACGGGCTCCTCGAAATGGGGAACCTTAAGTTCACACCGGAAAGGGGCCGATCTCCCAAGCATGGACTCGATTCTGTTCGAAGTCTCGACGGCGATGATGGCGGCACTGCTGGCCGCGATGATCCTGGCCGCCCCGGAGGCGCTCCCGGGAGCCGCGCGCGACGACGACCGCCGGCCTAGAAGACCGGGATGATGTCCTCCGGGCCGATGTGCCCGACGTCGACCCCATCGAGGTCGAGCTCCGGGATCGCTGGAAATGCGATCCCCCACTCCTCGACGATCGCCCGCACTCGCGCGAGCGCCGTCCGCCAGTTCTCCGCCTGCTCGTCGTAGTCCAGCACGCCCAGCCCGCCGTTGCGCGCGTGCTGCACGAGAACGCGATGGTTCGGCAAGAAATACTCCGGTATGTCCCAGAACTGGTTGGGCGGTTCCCACAGGATCATCGAGAGGAACACGAATCCGGCGCGAAGTTGACGCGTGATCGCGTGCTTGTGCTCGTCCGAGAGCCCCGGCCAGTCGTTCTCCAAAATCGTCAGGCAGATCGCGAGGTGGCGCGCTTCATCCTGGCCGACCTTCTTGAAGATCTCGCGGAACAAGGGATGCGCCGCCTTCTGCGCCATCCCGAAAAACAGCGTGGAGCTGGCCACTTCGCCCATCATGAACGACGTGAACAAGACGCTGAGCGGATACTTCTGCAGCGAGGCTGAGTACCCGGACCAATACCGGCCGCCGTTGTGGTAGAGCCAGCCGATGTTGTTCTGTGCGGCGCGCTCGAGGTCGCTCTGCGCGACGAAATCGAGCGGGCCGCCCGGCACGAGCTTTTGTATTACGCGCTGGCAACACTCCTCGTGATTCATCTCGTCGCGCGTGATCGAAAAGAAACACTTGCGCACCGGATCCTCCGCGTGCTGCTCGAACGCGTGGATCGTCGCCTTCGCGAACACGGCGGGCCCGGACCCGTCGAAGTTCGCCAGCACCGCATACCAATACATGATGCCGATGCGTTCTTCCGGCGAAAAATCTTCGGGTCGCAATTGCTCCCACGGAAAATCCGACGGGTTCCAGAGGTGCTGCTTCGAACGCTCGTACAGTTCCGCGAGCTTGGGCGTGTGCACGCGCCACTCCATCGGATAGATGTTCGGCTGCGGAACGTCCGGAGCCGGAATCAACCCGCCGCTCGGGATGACGATGCCGAGGTCGCTCACCGATCGTTCCATCGCAGGCTCCCCGCCGGCTTACGGCCGGCCGTCAATCGCGCTCCCCGTTCGCACCGGCCGAACGTCGTCCTGCACGCACGAAGACGCCGCGCGCTAGCGCGGCGTCTTCGTTGAGCAGATCGTCACGAGTGCGCGCGCCGTTTATCGGAAAGCGTCCGATGCGTTCGTTGTGCGCTGCGCGACAAAGCGATCTGGTGGAGCGGTCACACTCCGGCGAAATGCCCGGGTGGATTTTGCGATCCCAATCGCCCTCCTTTTGGGAGTATGGCGTCTTGTCTCGAGACACCTGGATTATACCCCCCAGCCCAGGGGATGTAAACACGGCGCACGTCACGATCCGTGAAGCGCAGCGTAGCGGGAGCAGCGGCGGCGCCAAGCGAACGCTGCGCGAACCGCGCGGCACGGCTCGCTGCTTCCCCGAGCAAGGAGGATCAGCCCGTATGGCCTCGACGTCGTCAACGCAAGCCTTCGCGCCTCCGCAGCTGCGCACGATCCTGCGCAACATGCTCCTGCAGCGTGCCGTCGACGCCCGCGGTTTTCAACTCAATCGCCAAGGCAAGATCGCGATCGCGATGAGTTCGCAGGGGCACGAGGCAATTCACGCCGCGCTTGGCCTCGCCTTCGTCCGCGGCAAGGACGTGCTCTATCCCTATTATCGCGACACGGGTGCGCTGCTTGCGTGCGGCTTTCCGTTGCGCGATCTGTTCCGCTCGCTCTTCGCGCGCGCGGGCGATCGCTCGCGCGGCCGTCAGATCATCAATCACGTGACCGCGCGCGAGCTGGGCATCGCGACGATCAGTTCGATCGTCGCCGCGCAGTGCACGCACGCGGCCGGTGCCGCCTTCGCCCTGAAGCACCGTGCAGAGTCCGGGCGAGCAGTCTTCTGCACGTTCGGCGACGGCGCGACGAGCGAAGGCGAGTGGCATGAGGCGATGAACTTTTCGGCCGTGCAGCGCTTGCCGGTCATCTTCGTGTGCGAGAACAACCGTTACGCGATCTCGACGCCGCAAAGCCGCCAAATGGCGATCGTCAACATTGCGGAGCGCGCCGCCGGCTACGGAATGCCGGGCGTCACCGTGGACGGCTTCGATCCGCTCGCCGTGTACGGGGCGCTTTGGGAAGCCCGCGCGCGCGCCGTCAACGGCGACGGTCCGACGCTCGTGGAAGCGCAGTGTTACCGCTTCCTTGCGCACACGACGGACGACGACGACCGGACCTATCGCTCCAAAGAGGAGGTCGAACGTTTCCGCGAGAGCGACGCGATACCGCGCTTCGAGCGCCTGTTGATCTCGGACGGCGTGATGTCGCAGACGGAGATCGGCGCGCTGCAGCGCGAACTCGCCCGGCTCGTGAACGAGGTGACCGACGAAGTCGAAGCGGAGCCCCTGCCCGAGCCCGACGCGCTCCACGGCAACGTGTACGCGGGCGCCGAAGATCCCTGGCTCTAGCTTCCGGGGCCCGCCGCATCGGCCATCAGAATCTTCACGACGCTGACGCAGACCGGCTCGTCATGCTGGTTGAAGAGATTCCAGCCAAGGTCCACCACACCGCGCCCGGGCTCCCGTTCGCTCTTGGCCAGGATCTCGAGCTCCAAGCGAATCGTATCGCCGATGAAGACCGGCTTCGTGAAGCGGATCCGCTCCGCGCCGTAATTCGCGACAATCGTGCGCGAATGCGCCGGCACGCCGAGCCCGCCGCCGAACGCCCAGATCATCATGCCCGGTGCGACCCGTTGCCCGAACATCGATTTCGCCGCGGCCGGTGCGTCCGAATGCGGCCAAAACCAATCGCCGGTCAACGCGCACCACATCACGATGTCCGTCTCCGTGATCGTACGCGCCCGGCAGCTTTGCCGCTCGCCGACCTGCAGGTCGCTAAAGTTGCGTTCGAGGAGCCATTCGGGCACGTGCCGCCTCCTAATCGTCGTCGAGCCGGAGGACCGCCATGAAGGCTTCCTGCGGCAGATCCACTCGCCCGACCCGCTTCATGCGCTCCTTGCCCGCTTTCTGTTTCTCCAGCAGCTTGCGTTTGCGCGTGATGTCGCCGCCGTAGCACTTCGCGAGCACGTTCTTGCGCATCGCGCTGACGGTTTCGCGCGCGACGATCTTGCCGCCGATCGTGGCCTGGATCGGGACATCGAACATCTGACGCGGGATGAGCTCCTTGAGCTTCTCGGTCAGCGCCCGGCCGCGGCTGGGCGCCTTCTCGCGCGCAATGATGAACGAGAGCGCGTCGACGGGCTCCGCGTTCAGCATGATCTCGAGCTTGACCAGATCGCCCTCGCGATAGCCGATCAGCTCGTAATCGAGCGAGGCGTAGCCTTTCGTGCGCGACTTCAACTGGTCGAAGTAATCGACGATCAACTCGATCAGGGGCATCTCGTACGTCAGGATCACGCGGCCGTCGCTGAGGTACTCCATATTCTTGAGCGTCCCGCGGCGATTCTGCGTCAGCTCCATGATCGCCCCGACGTACTCGGGCGGCGTGATCACGGTCGCGGTCACGTAGGGTTCTTCCATCAGCGCGATCTTGTCGCGCGCCGGAAGCTTGGCGGGGTTGTCGATCAGCGCGATGCTGCCGTCGGTCAGCGTCACGCGAAACACGACCGAGGGCGAGGTCGCGATCAAGTCCAGGTTGTAGTTTCGCTCGAGCCGCTCTTGCACGATCTCCATGTGCAAGAGGCCCAGAAACCCGCAGCGGAAGCCGAACCCGAGCGCGATCGAGCTCTCCGGCTCGAAGTGCAGCGCCGAATCATTGAGCGAAAGTTTCTCGAGCGCGTCGCGGAGCGCCGAGACCTCGACGCCCTCGTTGGGATAGAGCCCGCAATACACCATCGGGACGATCGGTTTGTAGCCGGCCAAGGGCTCCGGCGCCGGGTTCGCGGCTTCCGTGATCGTGTCGCCCACGTCGATGTCGCCGAGCGAGCGGATGTTCGCGATCACGTAGCCGACGTTGCCGATCTCGAGCTGGTTCGTCTTGAGCATTCCCGGCTTGAACACGCCGACCTCGGTGCATTCGTAGACCTTCTTCTGAGCCATCGACATGAAGCGCGTGCCGGGCCGCAAGCTCCCGTCGACGACGCGCACGTACGAGACGACGCCGCGGTAGGCATCGAATTGCGCGTCGAAAACGATCCCGCGCAGGTAATCCTCTCGCCCGCTCGGCGGGGGAATTCGCGTGACGATCGCTTCGAGGATCTCCTCGATCCCGATCCCCTCTTTCGCGCTGCAGAGGATCGCATCCGAGCCCTCGACGATCAGCAAATCCTCGATCTCGCCCTTCACGCGCTCGGGGTCGGCGGCGGGGAGATCGATCTTGTTGATCACGGGAATAATCGTGAGATTATGGTCGAGCGCCAGATGGTAGTTCGCCAGCGTCTGCGCCTCGATGCCTTGCGCTGCGTCGATCACGAGCAAGGCGCCCTCGCAGGCGGCAAGCGAACGCGAAACCTCCGATGAGAAGTCCACGTGGCCCGGCGTGTCGATGAAGTTCAATTCGTACTCTTGGCCGTCGCGCGCCGTGTACGCGAGCGTCACCGGATGCATCTTGATCGTGATGCCGCGCTCACGCTCGAGGTCCATCGCGTCGAGCAACTGTTCTTCCATTTGCCGCTGGGCGATCGTCTGCGTCACTTCGAGCAAGCGGTCCGAAAGCGTCGTCTTGCCGTGATCGATGTGCGCGATGATGCAGAAATTCCGAATGTGCCGAGCGGTTTTCGCTTGGCCGGCCGCCGTAGAAAGCATCCTGGACGCTAACCGCCGCCGTAGCAGCCGGAGAGCTGCGGAAGCTTCTGAGCGAGGTATCCGATGACGAAGATCACGACGAGGAAGGCCCAATCCAAGCCCCCGGCCGGAGGGATGATTTTGCGCACGGGGTTGAGGACGGGGTCGACGAGCATCGCGAGATACTCGACCCAGCGGCCGCGAATCGAAGGCACCCAAGAGATGAAAGCGTACGCGATCATCAGGCACCAATACAGTTGCAGCACCTGCGCGAGGACCGTCGCAAGCGTACAGGATATGCTCATTGTTCGCTCTCTTCGTCGCAAGACCGCGCCAGCCATGCGCGGCCCGTCGCTGCTAGCTCAGCGCGGCAGCGTCGCGAGGACGCTCGGCGGGACGCCCGAAAGGAACGGCGCCGGATCGATTGCTTCCCCGTCGCGCATGACCTGATAGTGCAAATGGGGCCCCGTCGATTCGCCGGTCGACCCGACGGCGGCGATAGGCTGTCCCTTGATGACGCGCTGCCCCGCTTGAACGTCGATCCGCGAAAGATGCGCGTACCAGGTATGGAAGCCGTTCCCATGATCGATGTCGATCTTGTTGCCGAAACCGCCGTCGTAACCGGCCGATACGACCGTTCCCGCGGCCGTTGCGCGCACGGAGTCGCCGTAGTCCGCCGCCATGTCGAGGCCGCGATGAAACTCAGGCCACGGCGTATAGCGGAATCCGAACCCGGACGAGATGTCCATGCGCCCCGTCGGGCTGATCGAGGGGATCGCCGCGATCACGCGCGAGCGAGCGATCTCCTCTAAACGCCGCACGTTGAGAATGTGGAGCGTCACCTCGCGCAACTGGGCGCTCTCCGAACTCATGCGCGCCGAATCGGCGCGCAGCCGGAGCAAGTGATCTTCGACCGACGAGAACTCGTCCGCGCGGGTCTTCTGCCGAGCGGCCCCGGCCGGCGTCTGCGAGCTGTTCGCTCGTTCGCTCCCGGCAGCGTGCTCCGAGACGCCCATGATGCTGCGGATCTGCTTGTTTTGGTGCGCGATGTCGCGCAGTTCGGCATCGAGTTGCGCGGCTTCCTGATCGATCTTGGTCAGCCGGTCGTGCTGGTCGGCCGTCTGGACGCGGAGTTCGTGGACGCGCGCCTCGGCATGCCAGATCCCGTACAAGTAGCTGCCGCCGACACCGGCCACGATGCCGGCGAACACGAGCGCGATTGCCATCAAGTTCAGCGCGGAGAACTCGTAACGCCACACCGTGTACCCGGCCGGCGGAACGATCTTGATGAGCCAGCCCTTCATATGAGGGTCAGCTGCCAAGACCGGTGCGAGCGAGAGCGATGGCCCCCAGCTCCTCCTTCGAACCGTCCTGCTGCGTGATGAACTTCTTGACGCCCTTGCCGTAGGTCCGCGTTTCCTCGCGAGAATAGATGCTCGTCACGACGACGCCGTCGCCCTCCGCGTTGACGAACGCGAGCGCGAACGAAAGGTCCGAGCCGACGTCGCTGAACGAGTTGTACCGGATGAATCCGAGTCGGAAGACCTCCCGCCGGACGATGCGCTCGAGCTCGCCGAGCCGCTCGTCGGCGCTCTTGAGCGCGGCGTCGACGCGGGCCCGATCGCGCGCGATCGATTCCGCCTGATCCTTTGGGTCGTTTTCGCCGTCGAGAATGCGCCGCAACGCTGAAAGGCGCGGCGCGACGTACACGACATGGTAAAGCACGACCGCCAGAAGGCCGATCGCCGCGCCTACCAAGGCACCGAGTTCGCTCGTCGTCATCGGTTCGTTTTCCGGAATTGCACGGCGCAGCCGTGTGAGGACCGCACCGGCCAGAGAGCCTGGCCGAGAGCTGGGTTATCCGCGGCACACGCAAGGGCCCGCTTACCGTTGCTCCCTTCCGGGCCTGGCGGGGTTCACGGGTTCACGTTGCGCGGGGCCCAACCCCCGGCAAGGCGACCGTTATCATACCATAGGTCGAGCGCGCGCGGCGCAGACGTTTCGCACGCTCTTTTCGCTAGTGAGGAATGGCGGCCGAAGGGCTCGCGAAGGGGCCGGTTCCCACCGGCGCGGGTGCGCCGGGGCTCGCTTGGCCCGGCGGTGGAGTAAACCCGCCTTGGGGCTGGCCGAATTGCGGCGCCTGCGTTTGGCCGGTCAGCGGCGCCACATCGGAGGCATAGAGGATCGCGACGTAGCCGCGACCACGATGCAGGAGCATCGGCCCTTCACTCGCGGCGGCGCCCCGCACGCGTTCCGCGGCCAGCGCGGCGTCCGGGTCTTGCGCCAAGAGCTTGAGCTTGCCGTGCTTGAGCGACTCGTACACCGCGATCGTGAACGCTCGCCCGGCCGGCCGTTCGGCGGGCGGCAAGACGAATTCGAAGGCGCCCGGCCCAAGGACGGTCACGTCGCGCTGCAGGACGAGATATCCGCGCACGAGCGCGCGGCGCGGCGCAAGGCCCGCCGTCGCCGGGAGTTCCGGGGCGTTGTCCGGATAGGTCGTCAGCTTCAGTTCGGCTTTCGCGGGAACCGGGGTCGCGCTCGCCGCCGGCTTAGGCGTGCCCGTCCCGGCCGCGCCGCCTGGGCGCGCTGACGCGGAGGGCGAAACGCTCGCGGACGGGCTCGGCGCGGGCGCACTCGGCGCGGAGGCGCTGGGCGCCGGCGTTTGCGCGCCGAGGGCCGTTCGCGAGGCAGCGGTGCCGCCGGGGCCCGGGCTCGAAGGGCTTCCCGTCCCAAGAGGGGCCGGCGTGAAGGCGCCGCCCTCGCGCAACACCAGGCGCAGCCCGAACCCGTCGACCACCGGAAAATCGAGCGCGTCGTCGTCGCTGCGCACGTTCGTGTTCGCGGCGATGGTGCGGCTTTGGCGCTGCGCCGACGAATAGTTTTGTCCCGGATTCGGGGAGAGCTGCGGAAGCGAAGCCGAGGGATACGAGGACCCGACGTTCCCTTGGCAGGCGGCCAGCAGCGCGATTGCGAGCAGGCCGGCAATAGGCCGGACGCACGGTGCGTTCATCGAAGGAGGCTCTTCGCCGTCGCTCGCGGCGCTCCCGGGGCTTGGGTGCGCCGCGCGCAGACGCGCGGAACGGGTGCGCGATGGAGCGCGCACGAAGGATGCCCGATGTCAGACGTCAGGATCAAGGTCCGCGCCAACGGCCCCTATCTCGTCACCGGCCCGATCACGCTCGTCGACGCCGAAGGCAACGCGTTCGCGGCCGACCCACGCGGGAACGTCGCGCTCTGCCGCTGCGGCGCGTCGTCGACGAAACCGTTCTGCGACGGCACGCACGGCAAGATTCAATTCCGCGACGCGGCAGCGGCGACGCCGGAACGCGATCCCTAGCGCCGCTTCAGCCGGAGGGAACGATCGTTCCCCGGACTTCCCCGAAGCCCAGTTGTTCCGCGGCGGATTCGCACCGGCCGCGCAGCACGACGGTGTCTCCATCCTCGAGGAACGCGCGTTGCGATCCACCGGGAAGCTCCAGGGGCACTTGGCCGAGCCGCGTCGTCTCCAGCAGGCTCCCGTAGCTGCCGGGCCCGCTGCCGGAGATCGTGCCCGTACCGTACAAGCCGCCGGCGCGCAGGCGCGAGCCGTTGCTGGACAAGTGCGCGAGTTGCTGAGCCGGCGTCCAATACAGTCCGGCGGCGTTCGTTCGCGCGATCTCCACGGGCGGCAGATCGCGGGCGCTCATCTCCGCGGAGGCGAGCAGCGCGCGCAGCCCGATGTCGAAACCGCGTTTGGCGCCGGCGGCGAGATACGGCAACGGCGCCGGAACTTGCGGCGGGCCGGCCACGCGAAAGGGCGCCAGCGCCTCGAGCGGGACGACCCACGGCGAGATCGAGGTCGCGAACGATTTCGAGAGAAACGGGCCGAGCGGCCGGCTCTCCCACGCCTGAATATCGCGCGCACTCCAGTCGTTGAGCAACACGAATCCGAAGATCCGGCGTTCCGCCTCGGCCGGCGTGAGCGCATCGCCGCCCGGCGGACCGTTGCCGGTCACGAAGGCGAGCTCCACTTCGAAATCGAGCATGCGCGTCGGCCCGAAGTGCGGCCCAGCGCCGTCCCCCCCGGCGATTTGGCCCCGCGGACGCACGATCGGCGTCCCGCTGACCACGACGTTGGCGGCCCGGCCGTGATATCCGACCGGCATCCAGCGCCAATTCGGCGACAGCGGTTCTGAGCCGGGGCGCAAGAGTCTGCCGGCGTTCTCGGCATGTTCGAGCGAACCGTAGAAATCCACGTAGTCCGAGACGTCGATCGGGAGCACGAGCGTCGCGGCATCCTGCGAGACGAGCGCCGCCTGCGCGATCCCCGCGTCGACGATCTCGCTGTTGCCGGCCCGAAGCAGTTCGGTCAAGCGCGCGCGCACCGCGCTCCAGGCGCCGGAGCCGAGCGCTAGAAACGCGTTGAGCGTTCCCTGCGAGAACACGTCCACCGCTTGCGGCAACGCCTGGTGCAGCAACCCGCTCTGCGCGACGAAGCGCATATCGAGGATCCGCGTTCCGATCGCGACTCCGATGCGCGCGGCCGCGTCGCCGTGCCGGCGAAACGCGCCGTACGGCAGGTTCGCGAGCGGAAAGTCGCTCCCGGCGGGAACCTCGAGCCACGAACTCGTCACCCCCGATCAGTTTCGAACGCGCTCGCGGCCGCCTGCTCGCGGAGGGGAACACGCGCGAGCGTCTGCAAAGAAGGCCCATTATCGGAAAAGAATCTACGTCCCAACCTGAACTGTACGTCTCGCTCGACATCGAAGCGGACGGCCCGTGTCCCGGCCTCTTCTCAATGCTGAGCTTCGGCATGGCGGCGTTCACGCTCGAGAAGGAACTCGTCGGAACGTTCGAACGGAATCTCGAATTGCTCTCGGGAGCCCAGGTGGACGAGCGCACGATGACGTGGTGGGCCCGCCCCGAGAACGCGGCGGCGTATCGTAAATCACGCGAGGATCTCGTCTCGCCCTATCTCGCGATGGCCGACTGCCGCGCGTGGCTCGGCGAGATGCGGCGCTTCGGCCGCCCGATCGTGTGCGGCGCGCCGAGCGGATTCGATTTCACGTTCCTGTACTACTACTTCCAACGCGAACTCGGCGAGAGCCCCGTCGGTTTTGCGAGCCTCGATCTGCGCAGCTATGCCGCCGCGGTCATGAAACGGCAATACCGCCAGGTGGGAAAACGGCAATATCCTCCGGAGTGGATCGATGCGGGGCTGCCCCACACGCACGTCGCGCTGGACGATGCGATCGAACAGGGCTGCATCTTGATCAACGTCATTCGCGCGAATCTCGGCCTGCCGGCGCGCACGGCGTTCATCGACGCGCGCGCACCGCAGCCGGCGGCCTCAGAAAACGGCGGCGCCGGCGTGCCCGGCGAGGCCGACCCATCGACCAGCGCGGGGTGACGCGGGCAAGGTCGCGGACTTCAGGGTGACGGGGGTGCCTGTCGCGAACGGGATTCGCCCATGGCATCGACGGCGACTGTTCCCACGGCGCTCGAGCGCTTGGATTGGGACCATCTCGAGTTCTACGTCGGCAACGCGAAGCAGGCCGCGCATTACTTCGTTACCGCGTTCGGCTTCGAGATTGCCGCCTACGCCGGCCCCGAGACGGGCGTCGCGGAACGCGTTTCCTACGTGCTCGAGCAAGGTCGCCTGCGCTTCGTCTTGACGACGAGCCTGAACCCGGATGATCCGATCGCCGAGCATGTCCGCCGTCACGGCGACGGCGTCCGCGACATCGCGCTGCGCGTCCCGGACGCACGCGCCGCCTTCGCTGCCGCGCTCGCCGGCGGCGCACTGCCGGTGCGGGAACCCGCGGCGATCACCGATGCGGACGGAACCTGCGTGACCGCTTCGATCGCGACGTACGGCGACACGATCCACACGTTCGTCGAACGCTCGGCCTACACGGGAACGTTCTTGCCGGGCTACGCGCCCCGGCGCACCGCCGCCCGCGCGCCGCATGCTCCGGGGTTGCGCGACGTGGACCACTGCGTGGGGAACGTCGGCTGGAACGAGATGGAGCGCTGGGCCGGCTATTACGAACGGGCCTTCGGCTTCTCGCAGCTGGCCTCGTTCGACGACCGCGACATCTCGACCGAGTTCACCGCGCTGCGCTCGAAGGTGATGGCGGACGCGCAGCGGCGCGTCAAGTTCCCGATCAACGAGCCCGCGCAGGGCCTGGGCCGCTCGCAGGTCGAGGAGTATCTGGAGTCCTACCGCGGCGCCGGCGTGCAGCACATCGCCATCGCCACGGACGATATCATCGCCTCGGTCCGCGCGCTCCGCGCCAACGGCGTCGAGTTCCTGGAAACGCCCGGCTCCTACTACGATGCGCTCGAGGCGCGCGTCGGGGCGATACCGGAGGCGACGAGCGTCCTGCGCGAACTCGGCATCCTGGTCGATCGCGACGATCGCGGCTACATGCTGCAAATCTTCACGAAGCCGCTCGGCGACCGGCCGACCCTCTTCATCGAGATCATCCAGCGCAAGGGCAGCCTGTCCTTTGGAAAAGGCAACTTCAAGGCGCTCTTTGTCGCGATCGAGGACGAGCAGCGGCGGCGCGGGACCCTGTGATAGGGCGCACAGAGCCTCCCTAAAGCCAACCCTTCAACCCCGCCGGGCCGATAACTAACGTGGACGGATCCTCCCTCCCTCCAAAGGCTCGGACGCCGTGGTTGCCCTCATCTTTGCGCTTCAATTTTTCGGCCTATGGGCCGCTCTGCAGGCGCCGTTATCGACGGCGCCTACCGTCGCCGGCGATACGATCGTGGCGCTCACCTTCACGACCTCACGCGCCGACGAGCGGAGCGCCGAGGCCGGCCTCATTCTGAGCGACATCAACGCGGCGCGCCGCGCGAACGGCCTCGCGCCCCTGGCGCTCGACCAGCGCCTTTGCAGCCTCGCCGTCAGCCACGCCCGGGACATGCTCTTGCGCCGCTACGTCTCGCACACCACCCCCGACGGTGACAGCCCCTTCGACCGGATGCACAGCGCCGGTTATGAATTCTCCTATGCGGGCGAGAACATCGCGCTCAATGCCGACCGCGCTTCCGCGGAGCGGGCGCTCATGGCGAGCGAGCCGCACCGCCGCAACATCCTCGACCCGCATTACGCGCACGTCGGGATCGCCGCGGTCGCGACCGACGGCAGCGAGCTGATGGTCGTTCAGGAGTTCACGAACTAGACGGCTCCGCCGCGCAAAGCGCGGCACTGGGGGCAAGAGCGAGGCGGGCGTCGACCGCTCTGAGAATTTCGCGGGAACGCACGAATAAACCGGCGCCGGGACGGGCAGTCCATAGCATCCTGCCGTTTTCGCCTGCCGGCCGCACGTCGAAGCACGCGCCGTCCCCGCCGTGGCCGGGGCTCTTTTGCTTCGCCCTTTTTGCGGCCGGGCTGACGGCCAGGGCGCAGGCGGCGGACTTCGGGTCACCGCCCTCCGGCGAGATTCCGATCCTGTACAACGACCACACCGTCTACGCCAAGCCCGACATCCTCAAGCAGAGCCGCGTCTTGGCCGCGATCGAGCGGAACGGCCACGTGTACGTTCCGCTACGTAGCATGCTGGAGCAGATGGGTGCGACCGTTTCGATTTCGAACGGCGGCAAGACGCTCACCGCGGCCAAGAGCGGCTCGAGCGTCTCCGTCACGCTGGGGCGCGACGACGTCATCATCAACGGCGAAGCGCGGCCGCTGGACGTTCCGCCGGTCCTCTATCACGGCGTCATCTTGGTGCCCGTTCGCGTGCTCTCCGAAGCGCTGGGCGCCTACGTCCTGTGGGTGCACGACAAGCGCTTGGTCGTCGTACGCTACATCCCGGCGGAGGCACCCGCCCCGCCGGTAACGCCGCCGACCGCGGCGCCGACCGCCGCGCCCACGCTCGCACCGGTTCCGACCGCAGCGCCGACTGCGGCGCCGACGGAAGCATCGTATCGCGGCTTCGTGCAAGGCGCGTTTTCCGCGCCCAGTAACTACAACGAGTTCTCTTCCGGCCAGTATTGCCCGCGCTCGTACGTGGTGAGCGCGGCCTATGCACCGGCAGGTTCGAAGTTCGCGCTCAAGCTCGACTACCGGCAAGACGCCTACGTGACGACCACCAATCTCACGGATACGTACGGCAATCAGTTCACGGGCTTCGCGACGATCGACGGCGGCTACGCCTTCACGCCGGTGTTCTTGGCCCGCCAGAGCACCTTCGACGTTCGCTTGGAGTATCAAGTCGCGGCGCCCCGGATCTACGCGGGCCTGGGATACGTCGCCGCGTCGAACAACTATGGGTACCCGCAGTTGAACGCCGTCGGCTTCGGGATCGAAAAGTTGCCCGATCTGCGCCGGGGCCTCGGCTGGTTCGGCTCAGCATTCTACTACCCGAGCGCGAGCGGCGACTATACGGTGACGTCGGCGGCCAGCTTGAATTACGGGGCGACGTATCGCCTGCAGTACCAGCTTCTCAAGTACGATCTGGGTCTGGCCTACGTGTGGGCGCACTCCCCGGTGTATCTGCAAGCCGGCTTCGGCGGCGACCGGTACGGCGCAAAGCAAAATGCCCCGATCGGTCAGACACACGACGGTCCGTATCTCGGTCTCGGCGTGAAGTTCTAAGCGGCAGTGAGGAACATGCACATGCGCGAGCGCCTACGCCGGTCCCACGTCCGCGAGTTCGCAGCGGCGGCCGCACTGGCGCTCCTGGCCGGCTGCGGCGGCAGTTGCAATTGCAACGTGCCGGGCTTCACCGGCCCAACCGGTTCCACTCCGGGACCGGCCGCGACGGTGGGCCCGCCGGGCAGCACGCCCGCCCCGTTTCCAACGCCGACGCCGATCCCCATCGCGACGCTGCCGCCGGTGGCCGTGTCGTGCGCGCAAAACGCGATCACGGGCTCCGCCGTGCCGCTCGGCACCGCCGCGAACTTCGCGGTGCTGGCCGGCTCCACGGTCACGAACTCCGGCCTGACGAACGTCACCGGGAATCTCGGCGTGAGTCCCGGCGCGGCGATCACCGGATTCCCGCCCGGAACCGTGACCGCCGGCACGATCAACGCTGCGAACCCCGTCGCCGCCCAGGCGCAGTCCGACTTGACGGCCGCCTACAACAACGCGGCAGGACGCCCGGTCTTAGGGGCCGTGCCCGCCGACATCGGCGGCAGGGTGATCCCGCCGGGCGTCTACCGGGCGCCGGTCTCGCTTGCGATCACGGGGACCGTCACGCTCGACGCTCAGAACAACCCGAACGCCGTCTTCATCTTCCTGGCAGCGAGCACGCTGACGACGGCGACGGGCAGCAGCGTCGTACTCATCAACGGCGCGAACGCCTGCAACGTGTTCTGGGAGGCCGGCAGCTCGGCGACGATCAACGGATCGTCGATCTTCAACGGCACGGTCCTCGCGCTCTCGTCCATCTCGCTGGGCACGGGCGCCGTCGTCAACGGGCGCGTGCTCGCGCGCAACGGCGCCGTCACGCTGCTCGGTAATACGATTACGCTGACGGGTCCCTAGCGTCCGTCAGCCCGAGTTCCCGTAAGATCGCCGCCGTGTCGCGCCCGACGGCGCCCGCGGCGCGCTCGAGCCGGCTCGGACGCTCGCGGAAGCGCGGCACGGGTGCGGCCATCGTCACGGGCCGGCCCGCGTCGTCCGCGACCCGCGCGATCGCGCCGCGCGCGGCGAAGTGGCGATCGGCCGCGATGTCGGCGATCGAGTTCACCGTACCCGCCGGGACGCCGACGGCGTTGAGCCGCTCCGTCAACTCGTCCGCATCGCCCGTGCGCGTCCAGCGTTCGATGATCTCGTCGAGCTGGGGCGAGTTCGCCGTGCGCGCCGCGTTCGAATTGAAGCGCGGATCGCCGGCGAGTTGCGGCTGCCCGATCAGCGCGGCGAAACGCCGGAAGATTCCGTCGGCGTTCGCGCCGAGCGAGATCCACTTGCCGTCGCGCGTCGGATACATGCCGTTGGGCGCGGCGCTCAGGTAGCGATTGCCTTGCCGTTCGCGCACGGCTCCGGTCGCGCCGAATTCAGGCAGCACGCCTTCGAGCAGACTGAAACAGCCCTCGGTGAGCGAGACGTCGACGTGGTCGCCCCGGCCGCTCCGCTCGCGCGCATGCAGCGCGGCGAGGGCGCCGATCGTCGCATAGAGCCCGGCGATCTCGTCGCCGATCGAGATCCCGATTCGCACGGGCGGATTCTCCGCAAACCCCGAAAGATAGCGCAGGCCCCCCATCGACTCCGCGATGTTGCCGAAACCCGCGCGCTGCGCGTAGGGTCCGTCCTGGCCGAATCCGCTGATCGATACGTAGATCAGTCCCGGCGCATCGACCCGCAAGTCGTCGTAACCCAAGCCCCATTCGGCCATCCGGCCGGGGCGGAAGTTCTCGATCAAGACGTCGCAGCGCAGCGCGATCTCCCGCACGATGCGGCGTTCCCGCTCGTCATGGAGATCGAAGCACAAAAAACGCTTGTTCCGGTTGTGCGCCTTAAACCACCACGACGTGCCGTCCGGTGCGAGTTTCCCCCAGGTCCGCAAGCCCTCGCCTTCCGGCGGTTCGACCTTGTAGACCTCGGCGCCGAGGTCGGCCAAATGGCGGCCGGCGCTCGGGCCGGCAACGGAACTTCCGAGTTCGAGGACGCGTACGCCGTCGAGCGTCGGCCGTGATGGAGTAGCTTCGTTGCTCAAAACGGCTCGCACGTTCGCGGACCGGGCGGGCAATCCTTGACGGGCCCGAGGTCACGACCGCGCGCCGGAGAACGGACGCACCCATATGCTCTCATCGCTGCGCACCGCCTGCCGGGCTCGGCCTCGCGTCAACGCTGCGGTGCTCGAAGCCCGCGCCGCGGAACTCTCCAAGCGCTCGATCAAGGCCGCGGCAAAGCGCAACGCGATCGCGTTGATCGTGCGCTGCACCGATCTCACGACGCTCGAGGGGCGCGATTCCGAAGGGCGCGTGCGCGCCTTGAGCGCACGCGCGATAGCGCCCGCGGCGGATTTGCCGCCCGTCGCCGCCGTCTGCGTATATCCGTCGCTCGTGGCGGCGGCGAAGGCCTCGCTCGCCGGTTCCGCCGTGAGGGTCGCGTCCGTTGCGACCGCGTTCCCCAGCGGCCTTTCGGCGCTCGACGTCAAGCTCGCCGACACGCAAGCGGCGCTCGATGCGGGCGCCGACGAAATCGACATGGTGATCGATCGCGGCGCGCTGCTGGCCGGGCGCGACGGGCACGTTGCAACGGAGATCCGCGCCGTGCGCGAATTGTGCAGCGCGCGCGGCGCGCCGCTCAAAGTGATCCTCGAAGCGGGGGAACTCGGATCGTACGCGACGATCCGTCGCGCCGCCGACCTCGCGCTCGAAGCCGGCGCGGATTTCATCAAGACTTCGACCGGCAAGATCGCGATCTCGTCGACCCCGCCGATCGCGCTGTTGCTGTGCGAAGCGTTGCGCGATCACGAGCGGCGCACCGGCCGCATCGCCGGCCTCAAGCTCGCCGGCGGGATCCGCACGACGAAGTCCGCGCTGGGCTATCTCGCGATCGTCGCCGAGACGCTCGGTGCGCGCTGGCTGCATCCGGCGCGCTTACGGTTCGGTGCGTCCTCGCTCTTGGACGATCTCGTGATGCAATATCAGACGCAAACGACCGGCGCGTATGCCGGCGGCGTGTACGTCGCGAGCGTTTGAGATGGACGCGCAACCCGAATTCGTCTACGCACCCTCGCTCGAATCGACGGCGTCCGTGCGCCTGCGCGAATCGTACGGCCATTTCATCGGCGGAGCGTGGGTCGAGCCTGCCGCCGGGCGCCGCTCCGTCGCGATCGACCCGGCGACCGAAGAGACGCTCGCGCAGGTCGCGCTCGGAGACGAAAACGACGTCGATCGCGCGGTCGGCTCCGCGCGTCGCGCGTACGAGAAGGCCTGGCGCAAATTGCGCCCGAGCGAACGCGCGAAGTATTTGTACCGCCTGGCGCGAGCCGTCACGGAGCGCTCGCGGGAGCTGGCCGTCGTGGAGACGCTCAACGTCGGCAAACCGATCCGCGAATCGCGCGACTTCGATCTGCCCGCGGCCGCCGCGCATCTGTTCTATCACGCCGGTTGGGCCGACAAGCTGGAATGGGCCGTACGCGCGCCCGAGCGGGCCCGTCCGCTCGGCGTCGTCGGCGCGATCGTGCCGTGGAACTTCCCGCTGCTGATCGCGCTGTGGAAGATCGCACCGGCGCTGGCCTGCGGGAACACGGTCGTTCTGAAGCCGGCGCAAACGACGCCGCTCACCGCGCTGCTGCTCGCCCAGATCGCTGCGGAGGCGGAGCTGCCGCCGGGCGTTCTCAACGTCGTGACCGGCGACGGCGCAACGGGGGCCGCGCTCGTCGAACATCCGGACGTGGACAAGATCGCGTTCACCGGTTCGACGGAGGCCGGCAAGACGATTCGCCGCGCTCTGGCGGGGACCGCCAAACGGCTGACGCTCGAGCTTGGCGGCAAGGCAGCCTTTATCGTTTACGAAGATGCGCCGCTCGATCAGACGATCGAAGGGATCGTCAACGCGATCTACTTCAACCAGGGCCACGTCTGCAGCGCGGGCTCGCGGCTGCTCGTGCAGGAGTCGATCGCACAGGACGTCGTGGCGGCGCTCGCAGCGCGCATCGAACGCCTGCGTCTGGGGAATCCGCTCGACAAGAACACCGACGTCGGTGCGATCAACTCGCGCGAGCAGTTAGAACGGATCCGCTCGCTCGTTCAAAGCGGCGTCGACGAAGGCGCGACGCTCGTGCAGCAGCGCGGCGCGTTACCCGAGCGCGGCTTCTTCTTCGCCCCGTCGTTCTTCACGAACGTGCAGCCCTCGCAGCGCATCGCGCGCGAGGAAATCTTCGGGCCGGTCTTGTGCGTCATGACGTTCCGCACGCCCGGCGAGGCGATCGAGCGCGCCAATAATCTGCCGTACGGGCTCAGCGCGGGCGTCTGGACGAGCGACCCCGCGCTCGCCCTCCATACGGCGGAGCGAGTGAATGCCGGCGTCGTATGGGCCAACACGTACAACCGCTTCGATCCAAGTTCGCCCTTCGGCGGGTATAAGGAGTCCGGGATCGGCCGCGAGGGCGGGCTCGCAGGGTTGCGCGAGTACCTGCGCCTCTAGCGCGCGGCCGCAAGGGTTCGCGGCGCAACCGGGCCGCTCGGCGGCGTCGATAGTAGCGAGGAGGCCAGCCCATGCTCGACCGGAATTTGCTCGACCGCGACGCGCTCGATCGCGATGCCCTGCGCGTTCGCTATCTCGCGAACCGCGCGAGGACGCAGCAACTCTTCGACTTGATCGCGCCCCAGGCGTACTACGATCGGCCGATTCCGCTGCGCTTGCCGCTGGTGTTCTACGAGGGCCACATCCCCGCGTTCAGCTTCAACGTGCTGGCTCGCAAGGCGCTCGGCGCCCCGCTCGTGCACGGCGAATTCGAAGCGCTCTTCGAGCGCGGCATCGATCCGGCCAGCGAAGCCGAAGCTCGCACGAAGGGCGCGCATGCGTGGCCCGAACGCGCGACCGTCCAGGCCTTCGCGCAGGCCTGCGATGAGGCCGTGCTCGCGGCCCTCGCGCGGCCCGATCTCGAACGTTCTGATTCGCCGCTGCTCGAGCGCGGCGAGGCCGTCTTCACGATCCTCGAGCACGAGGAGATGCACCAGGAGACGCTGCTGTATTTGATTCATCGGTTGCCCGGCGAGCGCAAGATCGGCGGCGGGCGGCTGCGCGTCACCGAGAGCCCGGCGCTCGCAGGCGGCAGGGTCGCGATTCCGGCGGGCACGGCGCTGCTCGGCGCCGGCCGTGCGACCGCCGAATTCGGCTGGGACAACGAATTCGCAGGCCACGAGGTCGAGGTCGGCGCTTTCGAGATCGACGTGAACAACGTGACGAACGGCGACTACCTCGCCTTCGTTGAGGCCGGCGGGCCGGTCCCGCCATTCTGGCTGCGGCGCGACGGCGCATGGCGTCTGCGCACGCTGCTCGACGAAGTCGCGCTGCCGTTGACCTGGCCCGTGTACGCGACGCACGCGCAAGCGAGCGCCTACGCCCGCTTCCGCGGCGCGCGCCTGCCCACGGAAGCGGAATACGACCGCGCCGCGTACGGCACGCCGGACGGCAGCGTGCGGCGCTACCCGTGGGGTGACGACGAGCCCACGGCGGAGCACGCGAACATGGACCTGCGCCGCTTCGATCCGGAATCGGTCGGGATCCGCCCGCTCGGCGCGAGCGCCTGGGGCGTGCACGATCTCGCCGGCAACGGTTGGGAGTGGACGGCGACGCCGTTCGCGCCGTTCGCGGGCTTCACGCCGATGGCGTCCTATCCGCAGTACTCGGCCGACTTCTTCGACGACGAGCACTTCGTCTGCAAAGGCGCATCGCCCGTCACCGTGACCGCGCTCGTGCGCCGCAGTTTCCGGAATTGGTACCGGAACGAGTATCCCTACATGTACGCGACGTTCCGCTGCGTCGTGAGCTGAGGGCGGCTTAACCCGCAGATAACCTCGCTGCGGTAGACTCCTCCAGTATGTGCGTCGCGCAACAGCGTAGCGGCTTCTTCGCTCGCGCCGAGTTCCTCGGCATCATCGCCGGTGCGGCCGCGCCGCTCGCGCTCGCGAGCGATGCCGAGGCCTCCGCTCCGCCGGATGCGTTCGAATTGCCCGCCGCGGGGCCGAGCCTGCGCCCGGGCAACGCACGCGCCGCCGAGATCGCGCGCTCCTCGCCCCGCGTGCGCAGCATGTATGCGCGCGTCGAAGCTCTCGCGCGTTCGATCGGCGATGCGAGCCTGCGCGAAAGCGTCCTCGCGCTGCTGCGCGATCCGAAGCCGAGTTACGGTCTGCGCACGCCGTCGCCCGAGGGCCGCCGCGAACTGCGCGACCGGCTCGCCGCCGAGGGGTTCATCGCGGCCGACGCGCCCGTCGCCGGCATCTTCCCGAACGGCACGGAACCGCAAGCGCGCAGCGCGCCGCAACCGTTCTGGTCGGTTCCCGGATCGGCCGACGGTTCGCATCATGCCTATCCCGGCGGCCTCGCCGTTCACGAGTATTTCAATGCGACGATGGCGGCGCAGTTCGCGCAAACCTACGATCGCGTCTATTTCAGCGACACGAAACGGGTGGACCGGGATACGCTCGTCGCGGCGGCGCTGTGGCACGACATCACGAAGGCCGTCGTGTTCCAATGGAACGATGACGGCACGCTGACCGAGGAGACGGCGATCGGCGAGACGGGCGGCCATCACGTCCTGGGGGGTGCGGAGTCGATCGTGCGCGGCCGCTCGCCGCGCTTCGTGACCACGCTGCTCTCCGCGCATGCAGCCCCCTCGCTCGGCGACGAGGCGAAAGTCGTGACCTGGTGCCGCGCCGCGGCCCTGATCGCGGGCGTCGATCCCGTCGACTACGGGCTGGTTCGCCGTTCGGGCAGCGAGTTCTCGCTCGCGGCCGCGCCCGTTCCGATCGAAGCGTTCATCAACCACCTGAGCGATCACGACTACGTGCTCTCGGTGCACGCCTATCGCGTGGTCGAAGCGCAGCTGCGTGCGTTCGCGCCGAACCGCGGCGATTTCGCCTGGTTCAAGAACGGCGTGCTCGCGCGCACTTCCGCGATCGCGTTGTACGATACGCTCGCGCGCTCCGGTCCGCGCGCCTTCGCCGCGGAGGTCGCGGGCCTCTAAGCGCCCGCCGCGACCGGCGCCTCCATCCGGCGGCGCAACGCGGCGTCGAGCGCGTCCAGGAACTCCCCGGTGTTGAGCCAGGGCTGATCCGGGCCGATCAGGATCGCGAGGTCCTTCGTCATCTTCCCGCTCTCGACGGTCTCGATGCAGACCCGCTCGAGCGTGTGCGCGAAGGCGACGACCTCCGGCGTGTCGTCGAGCTTTCCGCGATGCTCGAGACCGCGCGTCCACGCGAAGATCGAGGCGATCGGATTCGTCGAGGTCTCTTTGCCCTGCTGGTGCAGGCGGTAGTGACGCGTCACCGTGCCGTGCGCCGCTTCCGCCTCGATCGTCTGAGCGTCCGGGGAGAGCAGCACCGAGGTCATCAAGCCGAGCGATCCATAGCCCTGCGCCACGATGTCGGACTCGACGTCGCCGTCGTAATTCTTGCACGCCCACACGTACTTGCCGTGCCACTTCATCAGACACGCGACCATGTCGTCGATCAGGTGGTGTTCGTAACCGATCCCGGCCGCCTCGTAGCGCAAGCGATATTCCGCGTCGTAGACTTCCTGGAAGATGTCCTTGAAGCGGCCGTCGTAGGTCTTCAGGATCGTGTTCTTCGTCGAAAGGTAGACCGGCCAGCCGCGCATGAGCCCGTAGTTGAAGCAGGCGTGCGCGAAACCGCGGATCGAGGCGTCGAGATTGTACATCGAGAGCGCGACGCCGGGCCCCTGGAAATGGAAGACCTGCTCCTCGTGCTCCGCGCTTCCGTCGTCGGCCACGAACTTCAGCGTGAGCGTCCCGGCGCTCGGGATCGCGAACTCCGTGGCGCGATATTGATCGCCGTATGCGTGGCGCCCGATCACGATCGCCTCGGTCCAGCCGGGGACCAGGCGGGGCACGTTCTTGCAGATGATCGGTTCGCGGAACACCGTGCCGTCGAGCTCGTTGCGGATCGTGCCGTTCGGCGACTTCCACATCTTCTTCAAGCCGAACTCCGCGACGCGAGCCTCGTCCGGTGTGATCGTCGCGCACTTGACGCCCACGCCGTGGCGCTTGATCGCCCGGGCCGCTTCCAAGGTCACGCGGTCGTCGGTCGCATCGCGGTTTTCGATCCCCAGGTCGTAGTATTTCAAATCGATGTCGAGGTACGGCAGGATCAGCTTCTCGCGGATCATCTGCCAGATGATCCGCGTCATCTCATCGCCGTCGAGCTCGACGACCGGGTTCTTGACCTTGATCTTGCTCACGAACGAACCGACCCTTCTGTGCGGTGAGTCCCGGGCGCCGCGACACTGGGCCGGGTCTCCCGTCATCTTGGCAAAACGGGGTCGCTTTTCATGCGAGCGCAAGCGGCGCCGGCGGTCCAATGAGCCGCACGCGCCATCCAAAGAGCCGCCGAGCGCTTACCGCGCCGGCTCCTGGGCGGGGGCATGCTGCTCGTGGAAGCGCGCGACGGATTCGACGATCGACCGGCGAGCCGCGGCGCCGTCTGCCCAGCCGTCGGTGCTGGTCCGCTTGCCTTCGAGCAGCTTGTAGGTCTCGAAGAAATGCGAGATCGTGCGCAGCTTATGCGGGAAGATCTGCGAGTGCGAATGGATGCCGGCATATTCCGGCTCGCCCACCGGCACCGCGAGGATCTTGTCGTCGGGCTTGCCGTCGTCGATCATCCGCAGCAATCCGATCGGGCGGGCGACGACCAGGCATCCGGGAAATGTCGGTTGGACGACGAGGATCAGCACGTCGAGAGGATCGCCGTCCTCCGCCAGCGTCTGCGGCATGAAGCCGTAGTCGCCGGGATAGTAGATCGGCGAATGGAGCACGCGGTCCAGCCGAAAGACGTTCAGCGCCTTGTCGTACTCGTACTTGTTGCGGCAGCCCTCGGGGATCTCGACGACGACGTTGATCTCTTCCGGAGCGCGCTCGCCGCCCGGCAGGTAGAGGTAATTGGTTCTTTCCGTATCCGGCATCTGGGCCGCTTTCCGCCGCACGGCGGCGCTCCCTGCCGCTCACGCGCGTTCGGATGCGCCCGCGTCCTCGGATGTTTTCACCTCGAGCAGCATGCGCGTGACCGCTTCGAGCATCGGCAACGCGAGGGCCGCGCCGGCGCCTTCCCCCATGCGCAAATCCAGATCGAGCAGCGGCGCGAGAGCGAGCGCTTCGAGCGCGATCCGGTGGCCGGGCTCTTGCGAGCAGTGACCTGCGATGCAGTACCCGAGCGCGTTCGGCTCGATCGCATGCGCGATCAGGGCCGCGGCCGCAACGACGAATCCATCGAGCACGATCGGGATCCGGCGCCGAGCGCCGGCAAGGATCGCCCCCGCGAGGCCGACGATCTCAAACCCGCCGACGGCTCGCACGATCTCGATCCAGTCCGCACCGTCGAGTGCGCCGACCGCTTCGCTGACGACCCGCCGCTTGCGGCCGAGCATCGCAGCGTCGATTCCGGGCGCGCGGCCGACGAGGGCCGTGGGCGGCGCGCTCGTGAACGCGGCCACCAGCGCTGCGGCGCTCGTGCTATTCCCGGTGCCGATCTCCGCGAGCGCGAGCGCATCGTAGTCGTTGTCGCCGAGCACCAGCTCGACGGCCTGGGCCCCGGCCGCGAGCGCCCGTTCGACGTCGACCGTGCGCATCGCCGCACGCTTGGAGAGATTCGCCGTTCCGTACCCGATCAGCACGTCGATCAAGAGCGGATGGGGTGCGAGCTTCTCGCGCACGCCGAAATTCGCAACGAAGACGTCCGCGCCGCTCGCTCGCGCGAACGCCTTGACGGGCGCGCTCCCCGTCAGGATTTGCGCGATGCGCTGCGGCGTCGATTCAGGCAGACGCGGGCTGACGCCCTCGGCGGTCACGCCGTGGTCGCCCGCGCAGATCAAGATCGCTTTGTGCGTGTACGGTCGCTCGGGGAGACCTCCGGCGATCGCACAAAGCTGTGTTGCGAGCGCTTCGATGCGGCCGAGCGAGCCCACGGCGCGCGGCAAGCGCGCGATGCGCTCGCGCGCGAGCGCCGCGCCCTGCGCATCGATCGGACTTATCCCGGCGCGAAGCCGCCTGATCGCTTCACTTTCGCGCATCGGGATACTCCGTCGTCGCGACCTCGTCCGTCACGTTGAGCTCAATCAGATCCCAGGCCGCGCCGTCGCGGCGTAAGCGCGTCACGCTCGCCGGCGAAAACCGCACGGCAAGCGCGTCGCTGCGTTCGTCGCCCAGGGCGACGCGCAGGAGCGCGTGCAGGGGCCCGGCGTGCGTCACAATGAGAACGTTCCCGCTACGCGCAGGTTCGCGCGTGAGTTCGGCGAGCGCGCTTCCGACGCGCGCGCACACCGCATCGAAGCTCTCGCCGCCCTGCGGCGTGTAGAAGCGCGGCTTCGCCGCTCCTTCCGCCTCGATCTGGGGCGACCGCGCCAGGATCTGGGGCCACGTCAGGCCTTCCCACTCGCCGAAGCGCATCTCGCGCCAGCGAGCATCCAGCACGAGCGTCGCCGCTCGCGGCCCGAGAATCGTCTCGGCCGTCTCGCGCGCTCGCGCGAGATCGCTCGAGAAGGCCGCAACGTAGCGCTCCTCGCCCAACCGCACGGCGAGGCGCCGCGCTTGCGCTTGGCCCTGCTCGTCGAGCGCGATGTCCGTATGCCCCTGAAAACGGCCCGCGTCGTTCCAGGCCGTCCTTCCGTGGCGCACGACGGTCAGCAGGAGCGCCACTCAGATGCGCCGCGCGGCGAAACGGAGCCGTACGTAATCGGCGCTCCACGCGCCGTCGTCCGCGCACAGCGCCGGCCGCAACAGCTCGACCGTTTCCGCGCAAGCCCGCTCGCGTTCGCTCTCCGGTAAGAGCGCGAAAAAGCGTTCGCCGAACGTCGCGAGCCAGCCGTGCATCCCCGTCGGCAGCGGCGTCGGGCGCGGGATCAGCGCGATCTGCCGCACTTCGAAGGCGCTGCGCTCCAACAGCGCCGCGAACTCGCCGGCCGTCGGGAAATACCAGCGCGGGATCGCATCCGCGGCGACGCCGCGAGCGCGCAAGACCGCGCGGAGCGCGGTGACGATCGAAGCGACGTTGCCGAACCCTCCGAATTCCCCGGCGAACCGGCCGCCCGCGCGCAACGCGGCGTGCACGCCGGCCAGGACGTTCGGGGGGTCGGCCATCCAATGCAGCGCCGCATTCGTGAACGCGGCATCGAACTCGTCGCGAAACGTCAGCGCGTTCGCGTCGGCGACGCGCGCGTCGAGCCCTCGTTCGCGTGCGGCCGCGACCATCGCGGGCGAGCTGTCGATGCCGGTCACGATCGCCCCGGCGCGGAGGATCTCAACCGTCAGCGCGCCATCGCCGCACCCCACGTCCAAGATGCGCTCGCCTGGCCGCGGCGCGAGGAGGTCGAGCACGGGCAGGCCGAGCCGCGCGACGAAGCCGGCGTTCTCCTGATAGCCGCGAGGATCCCAGGTTTGCATCGTCCGGCTAGCGTTCGACGGGCGAGGTCCTCAGCGCTCCTCTGCGCCGAACGAGCCCGCTCGCGCGGTCGGCGGATTGGGCGCCGCGCCGCCGCTCGAGCGGATCGCCGTATCCGCCGCCGCCGGGCGTCGTGACGATGACTTCGTCGCCGGCCGCGATCTCGAAGGTCACCTTCGCTCCGAGCTTCTTCCGCTTTCCGCCGCTGCGCAGCGCGTGCGCACCGGGTGCGCCGTCGCCGCCGCCCTGCGCGCCGCTCGGTGCGACCCGCTGCCGTTCGGCGAGCAGCGAGACGGTCGCGCGCCCCGCGAGCAGCGTGAAACTCCGCACCAGGCCGCAGCCTCCGCGAAACCGGCCCTCGCCGCCCGTGCCGCGCGCGAACTCGTAACGCGTCAGGCGGATCGGGAAGTACCGTTCCATCGCCTCGACCGGCGTGTTCAGCGTGTTCGTCATGTGCGTGTGGATGCCGTCGATCCCGTCGGCGTCCGGCCGCGCGCCCATGCCGCCGCCGATCGTCTCGTAAAACGCCCAAGGAACGCCGTCGCTCCCCGTGCCGCCGACCAGCACGTTCGCCATCGTTCCGCTCGAGAGCGCCGGGATGCGGCCGGGCGCGAACTGCGCGAAGGCGCGCAACATGACGTCGCAATTCCGCGCGGAGGTCTCGACGTTGCCGCCGCCGACCGGCGCGGGCCTGCGCGGATTCAGGAGCGTGCCGAGCGGCGCGCTCACGCGCACCGGGCGAAAACAGCCGTCGTTCATCGGAATCGTCGGATCGGTCGCCGCGCGGATCACGTAATGCACCGCCGAGAGCGTCACGCCGAAGACCGCGTTGAGCGGATAATCGACCTGCGGGCTCGTCCCCGTGTAATCGACCTCCAGCGTGCCGTCGTGCGTGCGAACGCGCGCGACGATGCGCAGCAGCGGGCCGCCGCCGGGCGGCTCCAGCACGTCGCTCGCTTCGACCTCGCGCTCGCCGAACGCGCGCAGCGCGGCGCGCATCCGCCGCTCGCTCTCGGCGAGGATCCTTTCGATCGCGGCTTCGAACGTCTCGAAACCGTGGCGTTCGAGCAGTTCGAGCACGCGCCGCTCGCCGATCACGTTGCCGGCGATCTGCGCCAGGAGATCGCCGCCGCGCGACGCGGGCGTGCGCGAGTTCGCGCGGACGAGCTCGAGCGTCTCGCGGCAGACTTCGCCGCCGCGCATCAAGCGCAACGGCGGCATCACGAGGCCCTCGGCGCACAGTTCGCGCGCGTCGGGCGAGATCGATCCGGGAACGCTCCCGCCGACGTCCGCGTGATGCGCTTTGTTCGCCGCGTAGCCGGCGAGCCGAACGCCGCCCGCGGCGTCCGCGCTGAAGATCGGGCGGATCAGCGTGATGTCGTTGAGATGCGTGCCGGCGATGTACGGATCGTTGACGACCCACATCTCCCCGGGCTCCAGCGCCGTTCCACGTTCCGCCAGCACGGCGAGCGTGCGTTCGAGCCCCCACGGAAGCGAGCCGAGATGGACGGGGATGTGCTCGGCCTGCGCGATCAAGCGGCCGCGCCGGTCGAAGAGCGCGCAAGAGTGGTCGAGCCGCTCCTTGATGTTCGGCGAGTGCGCCGCGTTGCGCACCGCGATCCCCATCTCTTCGCTCGCATAGATCAGCGCGGTCTTGATCAGCTCGCTCGTGACCGGATCCACCGTGGTCGCGGCCGGCGCCGCGGCGCGCGCAGGCGTCATGCGTTGCGCTCCATCACGATGTTGCCGCGCGTGTCGATGCGCGCGAACCAGCCGGGCGCGATCAACGTGCACGAATCGTATTGCTCGACGAGCGCGGGCCCCGTCAGCCGGTTTCCCGCCGCGAGCGCCGCGCGCGCGTAGACCGCCGTGTCCGTGCGCCCGAGTCCGCTTTGATAAACGCTGCGCCGCTCCAGCAGCGCGCCCGGCGCGGGCTCCTCGGCGCCGCGCGCTTCGATCGTTCCGAGCACAGGCTTCGTCAGCGCGCCGAGCGCCGTCGAACGCGCGCTGACGATCTCGACGGGAATCTCCGGGGCCGAATAACCGTAGGTCTGCGCGTGCTTCTCGTGAAAGCGAGCGAGCGCGGCGCCGCGCGCGCCAAGATCGAAGGGCTTCGGCGCCGGGATCGAGAGTTCGAAGCCCTGGCCGAGATAGCGCATGTCGAGCTCTCGCACGAACGCGATCGCCTTCGCCGCGACGCCCTGGCGGCGCAGTTCTTGCCGGCCGTCGACCTCCATGACGCGGAACGCGGCTTCCACCTCGGCCGGATCGACCAGCTCCACGCGCTCGACGAACGTGCGCACGGCGCTCGCGCGCACGTCCGCGGCGAGCAGGCCGAACGCCGAGAAGAGCCCCGGATCGAGCGGAATCACGACCCGCGGGATCGCGAGATCCTCAGCGAGCGCGCAGGCGTGCAGCGGGCCCGCGCCCCCGAACGCGATCAGCGTGAAATCGCGCGGGTCCAAGCCCCGCTCGACCGTGACGATGCGCAGGATCTTCGCCATCTCGGCGTCGACGATGCGCACGATCCCGGCCGCGAGCCCGTCGAGATCGAGTTGGTCGAGATCGCGTTCGGGCAAGCTCTTGCGCAAGCGCGCGAGCGCGCGCCGCGAGCGCGCGACGTCGATCGGCAGCGCACCGCCGAGCAGCGCGCGCCCGCTCAAGCGGCCGAGCACGAGGTTCGCATCCGTCACGGTGGCCGCGCGCCCGCGGCCGTACGCGGCGGGCCCGGGGTCGGCACCGGCCGAGAGCGGTCCGACGCGCAGCGCTCCGCCCTCGTCCACGAACGCGATCGTTCCGCCGCCGGCGCTGACCTCCGCGAGATCGACGAACGGGAACCGGACCGGATACCCCGAGCCTTTGACGGCGCGGCCCGAGTGCGTGCGGCCGGCCGCTTCGAATTCGAGCGCGACTTGCGGCTCGCCGCCCACGATCGTTCCGGCCTTCGCCGTCGTGCCACCCATGTCGAACGAGAGCACGTTGTCGATGCCGAGCGCGCGCCCCAAGAACGCGGCGCCGATCGCGCCCGCGGCGGGCCCGCTCTCCAGCATCGTCGCGGGGTGGTCCACGACCGCATCGAGCGCGGCCGTGCCGCCGCTGGATTGCATCACGTAGATCGGCGCGCCGACGCCGCGTTCGCGCGCGCCCGCCGCGAGCCGCTCGAGGTACCCGCGCACGAGCGGGCGCAAGAGCGCGTTGACCACGGCCGTGCTCGTGCGTTCGTACTCGCGATACTCCGGGTCGACGTCGCTCGAGAGCGTCACGTCGAGATGCGGCAGCCTCGCGTGCAACGCGGTGCGCGTGGCGCGTTCGTGCAGCGGGTTCGCATACGAATGCAAATAGGAGACGGCGACGCCCGAGACGCGCAGCCGTTCGACCGCGCCGGCGATGCGCTCGAGTTCGGGCGCTTCGAGCGGAACGACGACGGCGCCGAAGGGATCGCAGCGTTCGCGCACGCCGAGCCGCCGCCGCCGCTCGACGAGCGGACGCGGGCGCTTGACGGCGAGGTTGTAGACTTCGCTGCGGTTCTGCCGCCCGATCTCGAGGACGTCGCGAAAACCCTCGGTCGTCAGCAGGGCGATGCGCGGCAGCTTGAGGTGCATCTGCCCGAGCAGCGCGTTCGTCGCGATCGTGCTTGAGTGCGAGAGCAGCGCGATCGCTTGCGGCGGGACCTCTTCCAGCAACGCTGCGAGCGCGGCCAGCACGCCGGTCTCGGGCGCGCGCGGCGTCGAGGGCACCTTGATGCGCGCGAGCGGAGCACCGGCCTCGTCGAGCGCGACGAGGTCCGTGAACGTCCCACCTACGTCGATTCCGACTCTCACGCGCCGGCGTGCGTTCGACATGCTTTGCGTTTGGCACGTGCGAATCGCGTTTCCTCGCTTGCTCGCGTTCGAGGTTCGCCGCCGCGCAGCGTCGTACGAAGGCCGCATGCCGAAGCATCGCGAGCCCGTGCGGCTCGACGTCCGCAAGATGCACAAGCTGTTCATCGACGGCGCGTTCGTGCGTTCGGAATCGGCACGCAGCGATCAGTTCGAGACGCCGGCCGGTGTCATCAACGTCGCCCGCGCCTCCCGCAAGGACCTGCGCGATGCGGTCGCGGCCGCGCGCGCGGCGTTCGGGCGCTGGTCGGGGCTGGACGCCGCAAGCCGGGGCCTGGTGCTCTACCGGCTCGCCGAGATGATCGAATCGCAGCGCGATCACCTCGCCGCGCGGCTGAGGGCCGCCGCGGAGACCGACAGCGAGGCGTTTCGCGAAGTCGACGCCGCGATCGACCGCACGGTCTGGTTTGCCGGCTGGTGCGACAAGTATGCCTCGCTCGTGTCGTCGCGCAACCCCGTCGCAGGGCCGTATCTGAGCGTCTCGGGCGCGGAGCCCGTCGGCGTGGTCGGCATCGTCGCGCCGGATTCGCCGGGCTTGCTCGGGCTGGTCTCGACGATCGTGCCGCCGCTCGTCGCGGGGAACACCGTCGTCGCGGTCGCCTCGGAGACCGACCCGTTCACGGCCGTTGCGTTCGCGGAGTGCCTGGCGACCTGCGATCTGCCGCCCGGCGCCGTGAACGTCTTGACGGGGAAGCGCATCGAGCTCGCGCCGCACCTGGCGCGGCACATGGACGTCAACGCGCTCGACGCCGTGGGCCTCGATCGCCCGTTCTCGGCCGAGTTGGAACGCATGAGTTCCGAGAACCTCAAGCGCACGCGAATGCGCGAGGCGCCGGCCCGGGCGGCCTGGTTCTCAGCCGAGATGCAGAGCCTCGACGACGTCACCGCCTTCACGGAGATCAAGACGATCTGGCACCCGTTCGCGATTTGAGGCGCGCGCTCGCCGCCGCCGTTCTCGCCGCGGCGCTGCTCCTCGCGAGCGGGCGCAACGGCTACGCGCGGGGCGCGGAAGATTCGGCGTTCGTGCTCTCGCTGTTCGTCGAGAGCTACTTCGCCGCATGGAACCGGCACGATGCGACGGCGCTCGGGCGCTCCTTCAGCGACGACGCCGAATCGACCGACACGACGGGGCTGACCCTACACGGGAGTTGGGCGATCATGGCGGCCGCCCGCGCGGCGTTCAGCGATCCGTTCAAGGACGCCCAGATCCACTTCGTGCGGATCGACTCCCGCAGCTTGGCGCCGGGCGTGGTCGCCATCGACGTGCGCTGGTGGATCTACGGCGCGACCGCGCCGCAATGGGAGCGCAAGCAGTACGGACTCTCGTCGTGGGTGGCGGCGAAGCAGCGCGGCCAATGGCGGATCGTGACGGCCCACGAACAGCTCGTCTCCGCGCCCGAAACGCCCGCGCCGCCGACGCCGTCCACCCCTTCCGCGGCCCCGGCCCCTCGCCCGGCCCCGCGGCATCCTTGACGCGTCGCCGAGGGAATGCTAGCCTCAAACCGATGTTCTGCCTCCCAATGGCTTCGCGCTGCTGTTGTGGACCCTCGATGGTTCGGGGGAGGCTGTGCGCGCGTAAATCTTAGGACATCGTTCTTCGCAGCACGGACCTTCTGCCGAACCGGCAGAGGGTTTTCTTTTTTTCTCTAGGGAGCACGCATGGCACGCATATTCGAGAATATCACCGATACGGTCGGAAACACGCCGCTCGTCAAGATTCCCCGGCTCAACAAGGGCCTCGCCGGGACCGTCCTCGTCAAGCTGGAATCGTTCAACCCCGCGGGCAGCGTCAAGGACCGCATCGGGGTCTCGCTGATCGAGGCGGCCGAGCGCGACGGGAAGCTGCGCCCCGACACCATCATCATCGAGCCGACCAGCGGCAACACGGGGATCGCGCTCGCGTTCGTGGCCGCGGCCAAGGGCTATAAACTCGTCCTCACGATGCCCGACACCATGACGATCGAGCGCCGGAACCTGCTCAAGGCGTACGGAGCGCAGCTGATCCTCACGCCCGGCGCCGAGGGGATGCCCGGAGCGATTCGCAAGGCTGAGGAGATCCGCGCGAGCGATCCCGGCAAGTACTTCCAGCCGCAGCAGTTCAAGAATCCGGCGAACCCGGAGATCCATCGCCGCACGACGGCCGAGGAGATCTGGAACGACACCGACGGCGCGGTCGACGTGCTCGTCTCAGCGGTCGGCACCGGCGGAACGGTGACGGGCGTCGGCGAGGTGCTCAAGGCTCGCAAGCCCGAGACCTACGTGATCGCCGTCGAACCGGATGCGTCGCCCGTGCTCTCAGGCGGCAAGCCCGGCCCGCACAAGATCCAAGGGACCGGCGCCGGCTTCGTGCCCGACGTGCTGAACACGCAGATCTACAACGAGATCATTCGCGTGACGAACGAGGACGCGATCGCGACGGCGCGCCGCGCCGCACGCGAGGAAGGCCTGCTCGTCGGCATCTCCGCAGGCGCGAACATCTGGGCGGCGCTGCAAGTCGCGGCGCGTCCCGAATTCGCGGGCAAGACGATCGTGACGATCGGCTGCGACACGGGCGAACGCTATCTCTCGAACCCCGTCTTCGCCGATCAGGAAGCGAACGTCGTCGACGACGTGCTCGTCACCGTCTAAGCGGTCCGCCCCGCCCCTCGCCCGCGCGTCCGATCGCACGGGCGAGGGGCCGCAGGCGGTCAGGCGCGGCTTAGCGCCGTCTAGCGTCGTATGTCGCGGCGCCGATGATATCGGCACGTTCCTCAACCGTCAAACGCTTTCGCTACCACCCGGCCGGTAAGAACAGCGCCGCCAGGGCGCCTTCCAGGACTCCGGCGAGGACGAGCCCTGCGCCGAAGGACGCGAAGATTTCGCTGCCGGAGAGCGTGGCTTGCGGCATGAACTGCGTCGTCGCCGTGCCTGCGTCCGTGGTGACGAGCGTGACGCGTCCGTTCACCAGTTGCACGCGAGCGGGCGTTTCCGGGTGCCCGTCGGCTGCGTTCCACACGGCCATGCTGTCGCCGTCCCCCGGAATGTACGCCGAATGCAGGCGCCCATCCGCGGTGGAAACCGTGAGATAGTACGACCGACCGCCTTTTGAGCCGGTCGTATATCTTGCGCGCACGACGCCCTTCTGGACGGTGCACATCCCGGTGACCGTCTGCATGTCCAAGCTCGTCCCTTGGCGGCAGCTCCAATCCGTCGAGTACGCGCCCGCGGTGCGCGCCTCGCCGGGAAGCACGCGCAGCGCTCCCACCAGCAGGACGATGCCGATGATCACCTCAAGAGCCATCCGAAAGGCCGGGTCGCGCGCGCTGTACCATCGCCGCTCCGGCGGCGTCGCCGCGCGTGACAACAGCGCGATCAGCATGAGGCCGAGCGGAATGCAACCCGTGAAATACAGCCCTCCCATGAGAGCCATATCGGTTGTCGCCGAGCGTTTGGTGAGTCAGCGGCGCGATCGCGCGATTGGCGGAGAGGGGGAGATTCGAACTCCCGAGACGCTCATCACGTCTGCTCGCTTTCCAAGCGAGTGCATTCGACCACTCTGCCACCTCTCCAGGGGTCGGCCTCGGTTTCGCCCGATGCGCGACGGCGCCCTGGCGCCCTGACCTCGTCGAAGGGTCAGCGCAGCGCAACCCGCCCGACCGCTTGCGGCGTTGTCGCTAGCATGCCTAGCTTATTTTCGCCGCTCGACCTGCGCTCGCTCGAACTTGCCAATCGGATCGTCGTTTCGCCGATGTGCCAGTATTCCGCCGACGACGGGGGCGCGACCGATTGGCACGTGATGAGCCTCGGGCAGTATGCGGTTTCCGGGCCCGGGCTCGTGTTGACGGAGGCGACGCACGTCAGCGCCGCCGGGCGGATCACGCCCCGCTGCTTGGGCTTGTACTCCGACGAGAACGAGGCGGCGCTCGCGCGCGTCGTCGCATTCTACCGGAAATACGGCGCATCGCCGCTCGGCACGCAGCTCGCGCACGCGGGCCGCAAGGCGGCGACCATGGTCCCCTGGGAAGGGAGCGGGCCGGTGCGCGGCCCCGAGGGCTGGACGCCGGTCGCGCCGTCGGCGCTCGCGTTCGACGAGGGCTGGCACGTGCCGCACGCGCTCACGCGCGACGAGTTGCGCGGCGTACGCGACGAGTTCGTCGCCGCGGCGCACCGCGCGGCGCGCATCGATCTCGACGTCATCGAAGTGCACGGTGCGCACGGGTACTTGCTGCACGAGTTTCTCTCGCCGCTTTCGAATTTGCGCGATGATGACTACGGCGGCAGCCGCGAGAACCGCATGCGTTTCCCGCTCGAAGTCTTCGCGGCCGTTCGCGCGGCCTGGCCCAGCCAAAAGCCGCTCGGCATTCGGATCAGCGCGACCGATTTCGCGGAGGGCGGTTGGTCGCTCGAGGATTCGATCGCATTCGCGCATGAGCTGCGCGCGCTTGGCTGCGACTTCATCGACGTCTCCGGAGGCGGGCTTTCCCCGCTGCAGCGGATCGACGTCTACCCGGCCTATCAGGCGGAGTTCGCCGGCGCGATCCGGCGGGCGGCGGGCGTTCCCACGATCGCGGTCGGCCGCATCGACGATCCGCGGCTCGCCGCGCAATTGATCGAGGACGGCGTCTGCGACGCCGTCGCGATCGCGCGCGGGTTCATCCGCCACCCGCGGTTCGTCTGGGACGCGGCGGATGCGCTGGGAGCCGAGGCGTATTGCGCGCCGCAGTTCCTGCGCGGCAGGCAGCTCGGCGCGCACGACGTCGCTCCGGCGAACCGGGCGAGAGGCTAGCGGTCCTCGGTCAGCGCTCGCCGGGCTAGAGCACCCGGAGGCTCGAAAGCGCGCGAGGAGGACTCGAGCCCTCAAATACTGCAATATTCGAATAGTGCGATATTCCTTCAAAGCCGAGTTCTTCAAGGCTTTGGCCCACCCGTTGCGGATCCAGATCCTCGACGAGTTGCGGGGCGGGCCCCTGAACGTCGGCGAACTGCGCGACCGGCTCGGGGCGGAGCAATCGACGCTCTCGCAACAACTCGCCGTCCTGCGCGGCCGAAATCTCGTCACGACGCAGCGCCATGGGAACACGATCCGCTACGAAGTTCGCGACCCCGCGATCTGGCGGCTGCTGGACTCGGCGCGCGAGATCTTCGACAACCACCTCGTCAGCGTGCAGAGCGTCCTCGAAGATCTGCGCAGCGAAGCGAGGACGTAGCCGCCCGTGCGAACGATCGGAGTGGCCGCGATCCTGGCGGTCGCGGCCGTCGCGGCGGCGCTCGCATGGACCGGGCTCACGCACGGCGCGATCGCCCTCGGGGCGCTCGCGGGCCCGATCCCGGCGCTCGCGCTCGCATTCGGCATCACGCCGTTCGCCGCCGCGTTCTGCGCGCTGATCGCGGCGCTGGACGTCGCGGTCGCGTTGTGGAGCGCGAGGCGAGGACGCGCCGTCGACGCGGTCCTGCTCGCGGCCTTTAGCGCCGCGATGCTGCTCGTGCTTTGCGCGCAGAGCGTCACCGCGTTCTTCTTCGCCTGGGAGTCGATGGCGTTCATCTCGGCTTTCCTCGTGGCGGCGCACAGCGAGTTGCGCGGCGTGCGGCGCGCGACGTTTCTCTACCTGATCGTCTCGCAGACCGGCGCCGCGTGCATCCTCGTGCTCCTCGTCATTCTCGCGGTGCACGCCGGCGATCCGACGTTCGCCGCGATCGCACTCGCGGCGCCCACGCTCCCCGCGGGCTCCCGCACCGCCGTCTTTCTGCTGGCGCTCGCCGGCTTCGGTTCGAAGGCCGGCTTCATGCCGTTCCATTTCTGGCTGCCGCGCGCGCATCCGGTCGCGCCGCCGCACGCTTCGGCGCTGCTTTCGGGCGCGATGCTCAAGGTCGCGCTGTACGGGCTCGCGCTCGTCGCGTTCACGCTCGCAGCGCCCGCGCCGGCCATCTGGGGCACGGCGCTCGTTGCGGTGGGCACCGTCAGCGCGGTCGGGGGCGTGCTGTTCGCGCTCGCGGAACGCGATCTCAAGCGCCTGCTCGCGTATTCGTCGGTCGAGAACGTCGGCATCATCGCGATCGGTCTCGGCGTCGCGCTCCTGACGCAGGCCGAAGGGCTCCCCCGCGTCGCCGCACTCGCGTTGACGGCGGCGCTCTTTCACGCGCTCAACCACGGCCTGTTCAAGGGCCTCTTGTTTCTGGGCGCGGGCGCGATCGCGGAGAGCGAAGGGAGTGTCGATCTGGACCGGCTCGGCGGTTTGTGGGGCCGGCTGGTCTGGACTGCGCCGCTCTTCCTGACCGGCTGCATCGCGATCGCGGGCCTGCCGCCGAGCAACGGCTTCGCGTCGGAATGGCTCACGTTCCAAGGACTGATCGGCGGCATGCGCGCCGGCGACGTGCTCGCGCGGCTGACGCTGCTCGCGGCGATCGCGGGGCTCGCGCTCACGGGCGGGCTCGCCGCCGCGACGTTCGTCAAGGTCTTCGGCGTCGCGTTCCTCGGCCGCCCGCGCAGGCCACAACCGCCGGCCGCGCGCCGCGAACGCTTCGACATCTCGCTCGCCGGCATGCTCGTGCCGGCGGCGGGCTGCATCCTGCTCGGCTTCTTTCCGGCGCTGGCAACGGGGCCGTTTTCGCGCGTCGCCGAGACGCTGATCGGCGCGCCCGCGCTGCGCTTTGCGGCGCTCCCGCTGCTCCCGGCGACGCTCGCGCTCTTGCCGATCGCGGGGGCGCTCGTCGCCTTCGCGCTCGCGCGCAGTCGCGGCGTGCGCAGCGTCGCGACCTGGACGTGCGGCTCGCCGGTCACGCCGGCCGCGCAATACAGCGCGACCGCCTTCACGAAGCCGCTGCGGAGGATCTTCTCGTTCGTGCTGATTCCCGACCGTCAGCGCACGCTCGAAGCCGGGAGTTCGCCCTGGTTTCCAAACGCGGTCTTTTACCGCACCGCGAGCCGGGACGTCGCGGATGAAGCCGCGCGCACGTTCGCAGCCGTCACGCTGCGCGTCGCCCGCCGCACGCGCATCGTGCAAAGCGGCAGCTTGCGGCTTTATCTGGCCTACGCGGTCCTCGCGTTGTTCGTCGTCGTCGTGGCGGCGGCCCGATGACGGTCGTGCTGCAAGTCCTCGCCGCCGTGCTGCTCGCGCCGCTGTTGCAGGGTGCGATGAAGCTGTTGCGCGCGCGTCTCCAAGGGCGCCCGGGCCCCTCGGCGCTCCAGCCGTACCGTGACCTCGCGAAGCTCTGGCGCAAAGAGGCCGTGCTGCCCGAAGGCGCATCGCCGATTGCCATCGCCGCACCCGGGATCGTGCTCGGTGTCGCGCTGACGTTCGTCGCGGCGCTGCCGTTCTTGCCGTGGAGCCGCGGACTCTCGCTCATCGACGTCGTCGCGCTCGCCTTTCTGCTCGGCTTGGGGCGCTTTGCGCTGACGCTCGCGGCGCTCGATTCTCGCAGCGCGTTCGCCGGCATGGCCGCGAGCCGCGAAGCGACGTTCGGCGCGCTCATCGAACCGACGCTACTCGTCGCACTGCTGGGGGCCGCGGCGCTCGGAAACGGAACGCGCCTCAGCGCGCTCGTGTCCGTGCCGTTCGGCCCCGAAAGCGTGCTCGCGTTCGCGGCGTTCTTCCTCGTCTCGCTCGTCGAGACGGCGCGCGTGCCGATCGACAATCAGGAAACGCACTACGAGTTAACGATGATCCACGAGGGGATGCTGCTGGAATACTCCGGCTGGCAACTCGCGCTCTTGCATCTGGCGGCCTACGTGAAGCAGTTCGGCTTCCTGCTGCTCGCGGCGATGCTGCTCCCTGGAACGGGGCCTCTCGTCGACGGCGCCTGGCTCATCGGAATCGCTTGCGCGATCACGTTCGTCGAGAACGCGCTTGCGAAGCTGCGGCTCTTCGAAGTGCCGCAGGTCCTTGCGACGGCGTTCATTCTCGCGGCGACCAGCATCGCGCTGCATCTGTTCGGGCGGCCGGTATGAGCCTCGAGCTGCTGGTCCTCGTCGCGGGCGCGATCCTGATCGTCAGCGCGCGCACCTCGTACGTTCTGGCCGCGTACGTCGTGCTCGCGGTGCTCGCGAGCATCCTGATCGAACCTTCGACGCACGAATCGAAGCTCGCCTTCGGCCTCTTCTTCATCACGACGACGATCAAGGTGTTCGTGGCGCCGCTCGGCATCGTCTTGTTCATGCGCGGGAATCCGAGCGCCTCGAACCTTCGCTCGTCGGTCTCCATGCCGTTGCGCTTGCTGCTCGCGATCGGCTTCGCGCTCGTCGCGGCGGCGTTCGCCCGCATTCCGGCGCTGGCGGGGATCCCGATGCAAGGCATGGTGGCCTACGTGACGCTGTGCGGCGTCGGGATGCTCGTCGTCCATCGCAATCTGCTCGCGCACGTGATCGGCCTGCTCGCGCTCGGCGCAGGCGTTACGCTCGCGGGCGCCGTGCTCGCGCCGCAGCTCCCGGAATCCGTCGAGCTCGGCGCCACCTTCGACGCGCTCGTCGGCACGTTCATCGGCCTTGCGCTCGTGCGCGCGTTCGTCGTGCAGAATCCGATGCTCGACGTCGAGTTCTTGCGGCGGTTGCGCGGATGAACCCGCTCGCGCTCGTCGTGCTCGCGCCGTTCGCGGCCTCGCTCGTGCCGCTGGCGTTCCCGGCGGGCCCCGCGCGCCGCGCCGCCAAGGTTGCCTTCGCGGCGCTCGCCGCGAGCGCGCTCGTTGCGATGGTGGGGCGCGTGGACGGCCTCTCGCTGGGCTTCGCGGCGCTCGTCTCGACGCTGGGCTTTCTCGCGACGGCATTCTCAGCCGGCGGAGCGATCTTCGAGCAGCGCGTCGGCGACATCGTGGGCGACCCCGACGAAGCGGTCACCTGGTCGCGCGTGTCCGTCTACTACGCGCTGCTCGGCGCGTTCTGGAGTGCGATGCTGCTCGTCGTGCTCGCGGATAATTTTGCGATCTTGTGGCTCGGCATCTCGGCGACGACGCTCGCGACCGCGTTCCTCGTGGGCTTCGCAGGCGAGGCCGAATCGCTCGAGGCCGCCTGGAAATACCTCGTGCTGTGCAGCGTCGGCATCGCCTTCGCACTGTTCGGTCTCATGGTGCTCGGGCACGTGACGCTCGCGCTCGGCCTCGACCCCGCGCACGCGCTTTCGTGGGCCGCGATCGTGGGGCACCGGCCGCCGCAAGCGCCGCCGCTCGCGCGCCTGGCGATCGCGCTGATGACGATCGGATTCGCGACGAAGGCGGGGCTCGTGCCGATGCACGCGTGGCTGCCCGACGCGCATTCGAAGGCGCCGGCCCCCGTGAGCGGCCTGCTCTCGGGCGTGCTCGTCTCCTGCGCGCTGTACGCGCTCGTGCGAACGCTCGCGGTCGCGACGGCGCTCGGCGTCGGACCGCTCGATCACGACCTGCTGCTCTGGCTCGGCGCGCTCTCGACGGTCGTCGCGGGCGCTCTGATGCTCACGCAGACCGACCTCAAGCGTTTGCTCGCGTATTCGACCGTCGAGCATGCGGGGATCGTCGCGCTCGCGCTCGGCTTCGGCGGCAGGCTCGGGACGCTTGCCGCGCTCGTGCACTTGCTCTCGCACGCGTTCGCAAAATCGGCCGCCTTCCTCGCGACGGGCCTGGTTCAACGCGAGCGCCGCACGACGTCGCTCGCGAAGCTGCGCGGCTTGTGGAACAGCGGCCCCGGCGGGCGCATGCTGCTCGCCGCGCTCTCGGCGCTCGGCGGGCTGCCGCCGTTCGGCATCTTCGTGAGCGAATTGCTCGTCGTCGCCGCGGGCGTGCTCTCGGGCCAGTGGACCGCGCTCGTCCTCGGGCTCGTCGGCATGGCGTTCGCGTTCGCCGCGCTCTCGCGCGCCGCGATCGAAATAGAATCGGGGCGCGCGCCCGGGGCAGCGCACACGGGCGTTCGCGTCTCGGCGCCGTCTTCGACCGGCGCCGCCGCGCTCGCACTCGGCGGCGCACTCGGGGCGGCGGTCATCCCTTGGACGTCGCTCGGCGGCTTGATCCAAACCGTGGCGGCGGCGATCGGCGCGGGGCCGCCGTGAGCGCGTTCGCCTGGCTCGCCGCGCCGGATCTCGCCGAGCGCGCGGCGCTGCTCGAGGTTCCGCTCGGGGCGTACGCGTGCGGCGAAGGCGTGCACTATCTGTTTCTCGAGCCCGGCGGCGTCGTTGCGCTCTCGCGCAGCCTCGAAGCGGATCGCGAACTCCCCTCGCTCGCGGCGATCCGCCCGCTCTTCTCGTGGGACGAGCGCGAGATCGCGGACGAGTACGGCGTTCGCTTTCTCGGAGCGCCCGACGTGCGGCCGTTTCGCGGGCGCGCCGGCACGATGCCGATCGCCGTCACCGCCAAGGGCGCGGGCGTGATGCAGTTCGTCGTCGGCCCCGTGCATGCCGGGATCATCGAGCCCGGGCGCTTCACGTTCAGCTCGGGCGGCGAGAACGTCGTGCACCTCGATGCGCAGCTCGGCTATTCATATCGCGGCGTCGAACGCGCGCTCGAGGGCCGCTCGCCGCGCGCCGCGGCGCGGCTCGTCGCACGCATCTGCGCGGGCTGCAGCGCCGCCCGTTCGCACGCGTATGCGCTCGCGCTCGAACGGCTCGCCGGAATCGTGCTCGAGCCGGAGGTGGAATTCGCGCGGTTGGTCGTCTGCGAGCTGGAGCGCGTCTACAACCACCTTGCCGATCTCGCCGCGAGCGCGTCCGCCGCAGGCTTCGGACCTGGATTCGCGCACGGGATGGCGCTCAAAGAGCGCGCGATGCGCTTGTGCGCGCTCGCGACCGGCCATCGCCTGCTCTTCGATGCGATCGTGCCCGGCGGCGTCGGCGAGGGTGTCGTTCGCGAGCCTGCCCGGCTGCTCGGCGAGCTCGCGGTGCTCGCGCCCGCCATCGAGGCGTACACCGTCGGGCTGTTCGCGAACGGCTCGCTCGTTTCGCGCTGGCAGCGGACCGGCGTCGTCTCCCGCGATTTGGGAGCGGCGTTCGGCACGGTCGGCCCGGCGCACCGCGGCTCCGGCGGCACGCGCGACGTGCGCGCCTATGCGCCGTACGGCGCGTACCGCTCGCTCGCCGTCACTCCCGCGAGCGAGTCGAGCGGCGACGCCTTCGCGCGGTGCACGGTGAAGCGCGAAGAACTGCGCGAATCGTGCCGCCTGATCCGCGATGCATTGTTGCGGCTGAGCGATCGGGCGCTCCCCGGCCCGGATCTCGCGAGCATCCCCGAAGGCGTCGCCGTCGCAGCGGTGGAGGGAGCGCGCGGGACGGAGACGATCGCCGTGCACGTCGGCGCGGCGGGCTTGCTCGAGCGCGTGCACGCGATCTCGGCATCCTATCGCAACTGGCCCGTCGTCGCACGTGCGATGGAGGGCAACATCATCCCGGACTTCCCGCTCGTGAACAAGAGCTTCAACCTCTGCTACGCCTGCGCGGACCGGTGAGGCGATGAGCTACCGGCATTCACTGGGGATCCGGCACCTCGTCTGCGGCAGCTGTAACGGTTGCGAGCACGAGATGAGCGCGCTCAACACAACGTTCTACGACATCACGAGCGAGGGCTTCGACATCGTCGCATCGCCCCGCCATGCCGATGCGATCACCGTCACGGGCCCGATGACCGAGGCGATGCGCGACGCCGCGCGCGAAACGCTCGATGCGGTCCCGCGCCCGCGCGTGATCATCGCCGTCGGGGACTGCGCGGTGGGCGAGGGTCCCTGGGCCGGTGCGCCCGCAGCAGGTGCGGGCGCGGGCATCGAACTCGAAGCCGCGGTCATCGTGCGCGGCTGCCCACCCACGCCGGACGCGCTCCGCGCTGCCCTGCGCGAGGCAGCCGCCCTGCTCGAGGAAGCGCGCTGAGCTCAGCTCAGGTTCAATGATGCGGCAGGTTGACGAGCGAGAAGATCGTTAGCGCGAAGCTGATCAGCGTCAGGATCAATGCGCCCCTGGGTTTCAGAAGCGGACGGACACGAAATTTGACCGCGAAAGCGCAATAGGTGAGCGCCGCAATCATCACGAGGAACGGAAACAGCTGCAGGATCACCAGCCTAGACATGAATTGTCCACTCCAGTTGATCGAGAGTCATTCAGATCGGTGTCAGGCTCGTTCGGTGGCACGCTGCAACGGCGATTGTTTTCCAAGTGCCGTCGGAAAGCAATTGATCCGAGGTTTCGGTGAACTCGTCAGCCGTTTTGCGATCCGTCGTGACGCGCGCTCGCCATGCGCCGCCATGCGACAGGAAGACTCCGTGGAACACCATCCTATTCGCCGTCACCTCAGCCTTCGATGCGATCAGACCCCCCTGCTCGCCGCCGGCATCGTTCGTCTCGGAAGACTTGTCCAGGTAATGGGACGTATCGTCATTCCACGTGATGCGTCCCACCGAGCCGGCGCCACCTGCACGTAGCCGATAATCGATCGTTTTGCCGTTCGGATTTGCCGTATACCTGATGGTGGCGTGACCGCTCCGAGGTCCCGTGTCCCAATCGGTTTGTTGACACGTCCACGAGCCGAGAAGCCAACCGAGCGTTGAAATAGGAGGCTTCAGCGCCAAGTCGGCCTTGGCATCGCCGATCGTCACCAGGCCCACCGCTAGCGCAGCCGCCATCGCGATCCATGGCCGCCTTGCGCCCATGAAGTGACCGGTGTAGTCGCGCTCAGCTGGCCTCAAAGCTTCGTCATACCCGCAAACGACGCGAAGGTTCGCGAATCACTTGGCGCCGGGAGTAATGCGATCCCTGCCCCGTGGCCTGAACGCTGGGTCTACCTGCACGAACAGCCGCCTTTGACGTCGAGCGGCTAGATCGGCGTCGAATCGTGATCGCACCTACTTACTGCCATTCGTGATTTCGGGGCCGGTTGCGCGACGTTCGCGCGGAGTCTGCGGAGATCGCGGAGAAAATTTTTCGAGAGATGTTAAATTCTCTGATACCACCGAAGGCCGTCAATCCAAAGAGCTTGTTTCGGCAAACCGGGAGCATAGCTTTGATTGCCGTCGCGCTCGCTGTTGTTTGGCCTCACGCGCGCTGGTGGACGTTGGCGATGGCATTCTTCGGCGGCGCCTTTTCGACGCTTCTGTACGCACCGCTGCAGAGACTTCGAGTCGCCCCTGAACGTGCGCCTTCGCTCGGCACGGCGGCATTGGTCGTGAGCCTCCTGGGCATGTACCTCGGCTTCACCGGGCATTCCATTGCGCCGCCGGAGCTGGCGTCGAGCTTCTTGGGGGGCGCCCTGTGCTTCGGCGGCATGATCGTCGCGGATCGGATGCGCGCGATCGCTCGGGAATCGGCATAACCGAACGAGCCCGAGCGCCGCGCTTTGTGCTCGGTGCGTTTAGCGATCGTTTGCCTTGGCGAAGGCCAGCGCAGCGGCGAGCAGGTCCCGGCAGGCTTGCAGCGCGTGTACGCCGCCGTCAATCTGGATCCACTCGCGCATGGCGGGCCGGCCATAGGGCCGAAAAGCCGTTGCACGTCCCGCCTGCAGGCTCGCGGACGCGACCTCCTGCGGGACCTTGAGACCGATGGCGTTCCCATAGACGCACGCCGCCAGTTTGCGTCCTTTGAAGATCGCCGGCGATCCGAACATGCTGCCGGATCGGACGGCGGGATCCAATCGGCGCGCTTCGGTTAAGAGGCGTGCGAAGAGGTCGCGGTCGTGCGTCTCCGGAGCCGTTTTCATGTGGCCGCTCCTTTTCAAGCGAGCGGGCGCGATTCCAGCCTGCTATCGGCGGGCTGAAACCCCTGCCGTGCGGTGCCGTACATTCGGTGTGAGTACCCCGAGCGGACCGCCACGGCTGAGCCGGTTTTCCGGTCTGTACCGCATGCTTGCGCTCGACGTCGTGCTGCCGCTCATCGCCGTGCAGGCCGGCTTGCACGCGGGGCTCTCGCCGGTCGTCGCGCTCTCGCTCGCGGCCGTTTTGCCGCTCGCCGACACGCTCTTGGGGATCGTTCAGACACGCAGCGTGAGCATCATTGCGGCCGTTTCGCTGGGAGCGATCCTGACCGGGATCGGACTTGCTTTCGCGACCGGCAACGCGCTCTTCGCGATCCTGAAAGACTCGCTGTTCACCTTGGTCTTCAGCGCGTTCTTCTTGGGCTCGCTCGCTGGGAAACGGCCGCTCATCTTTCGGCTGAACCGCCAGATGCTCGATGTTTCAGGCGCAGCGGCGCTGGATCGCGCCTGGGGCGAGCGCCCCGGCGTGCGGCGAGCGTTTCGGTTGATGACGCTGGTGTGGGGCCTGGGTTTGCTCGGCGAGGCGCTGCTGCGCGTCATCGCGAGCTTCACGCTGCCGGTAGCGACGGCGGCTGCCGCATCGCCCTGGATCGCGTTGGGCTGCATCGGCGGGCTGATCCTGTGGACGGTTCTGTACGTTCGCGTGCTCCGCAGCGCCGCCGCGCGCGCCGGAATCTCGGCGCCGTAGGCCTCGGACGCCCGCATGACCTCGTCAGCTCAGGAGAGTCCCTTCGCCATGACGACGCTGCGATACGTCTTGCCCGGCCACTGCGTGCCGTCAACGCGTCGGAAGCCGAGGCGTTCGTAGAAAGCGATGAGGTCCGTTGCCGGCTCGGCGGTATCGAGCGCGAGGTAGTGCTTGCCGTGCGCTCTCGCCAGATCTTCGAGCAGCCGGCAGAGATGCGTGCCAAAGCCGCGACCTTGCACTTCCGGAAGAACGGCGAATTGAGCGAAGAACGCGTACTCCGGCCGCCGGTAAAGATCCGGCACTCCGGGGGATCGCGGATCGAGATAAAGCGTGGCCGTCGCGATGACGCAGCCGTCGACGCAGCCGAGGAGCGCGATCCCATTTTCGAGCCGACGCCGAGTCGTGTCGTCATCCTGATCGACGGCGGTGTAGTTCAAGCCGCGCCGCCCGTGTGCAGCGTATGCCTCGTGCAGCAAGCGAGTGATCGCGGCTACGTCGTCGCGTTCCGGATCGAACCTCCGCCAGACGACCGGTGAGCCGACATCGTTCTCTTGCCCTCGCATCTCGCCGCTATCGTAGCAACGCGGCGGACGAGCTTCAAGGGAGTCGCCGTCGCTACTGACGCTGCATTACATAGAAGACGTACCCGTAGATTTCCCTAAACTGTCGGTACAGCGCGATCTCCCCCAGCTCGGCCGAGAGGAACGACAACGCCTTCTCCGTTTCTTTGTATTTTTGGCACAGCTCGGCGATCCGCCGTTCTAGCGGGTCGTAGTAGTCCTTCAACCAAGCCGTGTCCGGTAACAGGTACGTCGACAACAGGTTATAGCCGCTCTTCTTTACGAGTGCGGCGTTCTCGTCGATGCTGAGCATGGCTGGATAATGCTCATTCCAGAATCGCCTCGGCTCCGCCGGCACGTTCCTGGATAGCCAAGTCAGTTCGCTCACGACCAGCACGCCACGCGGCACGAGGAAGCGACGCCATGCCACGAGTCCAGACTCGAAACCCATGCAGTATATCGCACCTTCCGACCAGATGAGATCGAAAGATTCATCGCCGAACGGCAGTGCGTCCATCGACGCATTCACGGTCGCCACTCGAGCCGCCAATCCTGCGACAATGACCGCTCGAGCGAGCGTTTCTAGAAACGGCTGATGATTGTCGACTGCCACGATATCCCCGTCGGTGCATCGCGCCAGGCACAAGGTCTGCATCCCCGGACCGCATCCGATGTCGAGGATGCGCGGCGTGTCCATCTTAGGGATCAAAGACAGAACGTGTTTCGTCGCTTCATCATCGCCGGGTCCCTCGCGCGGCAGCCCGGCGTGCAATTCCCAAAAGAGACTCACGATGTGCCGATGCAGCGTGCTACAGCGCGCTACACGTCCTGTTCGTCGAGTGTGCCGGACCAGAGTTCGAACGAGCGCCGGGCGCTCGCGGCGAGCATCGCCCCGCCGTCGATGACGGTGCGCCCGAGTTCGGCGCCGAGCGTCGCGCGCGGGCCGTAATTCGCATCGAGCACGACCGGCGCCGTTCGCAACGCGCGCTCGATGGCCGCCGGTACGTCCGCATCGGGCGGAAGCGTCGCGTACACGGCGTCGCACGTCGAAAAACCGTCCCACACGCGGGCGCCGAAGCGTGCCGCGATTTCCGCAGCTCGTTCGCGCGTGCGGTTCCAGACAGTCACGATCACGCCGGCGTGCGCGAGCGCATACACGACCGCGCGCGCCGTCGGCCCGGCGCCGAGCACGAGCACGCGTTTGCCGCGTGCGTCGCCCAGGGCCGCCTCGAGCGCCCCGACGCCCCCGGCGCCGTCCGTGTTCGCCCCGAACGTCTCACTTGGGCCGAGCACGATCGTGTTGACCGCGCCGAGCGCTTGCGCGGCGGGCGAAAGCCGGTCGCACAGTGCCGCGGCCTCTTCCTTCAGCGGCGTCGTCACGTTCAGCCCGCTGTAGCCCTCGGCGCGTAACGCCGCGAGAGCGCCACCCAGTTCGCCCAAGCGGACGCGGATGGCCTCGTAGGTGCCTTCGACGCCGGCCTCGGCCATGAAGGCCCGTTGCAGGACCGGGCTGCGGCTGTGCGCGACCGGATCTCCGACGACGGCGAGCCGCAGCGGCGCGCGCGCGAGCACGTTCAGAACCCCACCAGTTCCGAGAGCGACGCGATCGTATGCGCCGGCGGCGCGCCGAACGTTTCGGCGGGGGCGTTGCCGCGGTTGCAGCGGAACACCTCGAACCCGAACTCGGCGGCGCCGGTCGCGTCCCAGCCGTTCGAGGAAACGAAGCCGATCTGCGCGCGTTCGAGCCCGAGCGCGCGCTCCGCGAGCGCGTAAACGGCCGGGCTCGGTTTGTAGGCGCGAGCCGCATCGACGCTGAGCACCGTATCGAAGGCGCCCTCGAGCCCGGCGCGGCGCACCGTGTGCGCGAGTGCCCGCGGCGTGCCGTTACTCAGAATCGCCAGGCGCTTTCCCTGTGCGCGCAGCGCGGCGAGCGTCGCGGGGACTTCGGGATACGCGGGCAGGCTCGACCACGCGTCGACGAGTGCGGCGTGCCGCGCCTCGTCGAGCGACACGCCGTGCGCCGCCGCCGCGAACGAGAGCGCGTAGCCCGTCAGCACGTCGAAATCCTCGTAGCGGCCCATCAGCGTCGAAGCGAACGCGTAACCGAGTTGCTTGGCACGCCAGGTCTCAACGAAGCGCTGCGGTTCGGAAGCGACGCCGGCGACGTGCTCGTGCAGCGACGTGAAATCGACGAGCGTGCCGTAGAGGTCGAAGACGAACGCCTCGAGCGCCATGTCAGGCCCTTCGCGATCCGAGCACCAGACGCTCTAGGAAACGGAGCACGCGGGTGCCGTGCCAGTCGTGCGCGACGAGCGGCCGCGTCAGAATCACGCGCAGACCCACGAGCTTCGCGCCGAGCACGTCGGTGAAGAGCTGGTCGCCGATGACGATCGTCGCGGATTTGGGCGTGCCGAGCAACCGCAGCGCGATCGCAAAGCCGCGCGGCAACGGCTTGAGCGCATTGGGGACGGCCGGAACGCCGAGCTGCTCGCTGACGCGCCGCACCCGATCCGTGAAGTTGTTCGAGACCAGCACGAGCGCAAAACCCCGGCCGCGGGCGGATTCGATCCAAGCGGCGTCACGAGCGGCGATATCGTCCAAGCCGTAGCCCAGAAGCGTGTTGTCGAGATCGACGATGATCCCCCGAACGCCGCCGTCGGCAAGCTCGTCTAGAGATACGGCGGCGAGGCTGTCTGCGAATCCATCCGGGCGGAGCACTCGGCGCGTTTTGCCCGAGTTCTCCCCGCTCTCCTCGCACTTGTCCACAAGACCCTCGCTCATCCCGCCGTCAGTCCACCCCCGGGGCCGCTTTCTGCACACCCTATCCACCGCGTACCCCCAAGGAATAGTGCGCCCGAACATCGGTGACCCCAACATCTTGTGCCCGAAGTCGTAACGTCGTACAATATGCGGTACTGAGCGTCGTGCCGCCGTCGAAATATCGAACAGGCGTTCGATCGCTGACCCCCGAATCCACGCGCAGGAGGTTCCCGATGCCCGACGCCCCTCTCCCCGCCGACGCCTCCGCTTTGCGCGGCCTCGCCGAGCCCGCCTTCGACGCGAATTCGATGCGCGTCCTCAAGGAGCGCTATTTCGCGAAGAAGGCCGACGGAACGGTCGAAACGCCCAAGGAATTTCTCTGGCGCGTCGCCTCCGCGATCGCCGTTCCGGAGCGTCCCTACGCGGAGCGCCTCGGCCGCGACGCCGACGCCGTGGTCTCGGGCGTCAGCCACGCCTTCTACGACATGATGGCGCGGCGCGATTTCTTGCCGAACACGCCGTGCCTGGTCAACGCCGGGCGTCCGCTCTCGATGCTCTCCGCCTGCTTCGTGCTGCCCGTCCCCGACTCGATCGAGGGCATCTTCTACAACTTGCAGGCGATGGCACTCATTCAGAAGGCAGGCGGGGGCACGGGATACGCATTCTCAGAGCTGCGCGCGAACGGCGCGCCCGTCATCTCGACGGGTAAGGACGCATCGGGCCCGGTGTCGTTCATGAAGGTGTTCAACGCGGCCACCGACTCGATCAAGCAAGGCGGCGTGCGCCGCGGCGCCAACATGGGGGTGCTGCGCGTCGACCATCCCGATGTGTTTGCATTTATGCGCTGCAAGAAGGAACTCGACGCAGAGAACCGCGCGCTCTACAATCGTATGTCCGATTCCGGGCACTACTCCGAAGCGCAGCTCGCAATGCTCAAGCAAGAGCTGTTGCAAACGCAGATGAACAACTTCAACATCTCGATCGGCGTGACCGATGCGTTCATGACCGCGGTCAAGAACGATACCGATTTCGAGCTGATCGATCCACGCACGAAAACGGTCGTGCGCACGGTCCCCGCACGCGAGATCTGGGAGGGCCTGGTCGAAGGCGCCTGGCAGAACGGCGAGCCCGGCGTCCTCTTCCTCGATCATCCCGATTGGAACCCGCTGCCGGGCCTCGGCCCGATCCACGCGACCAACCCGTGCCTGACGGGCGAGACGCTCGTCGCCGTCGCCGACGGCCGCGGTCACGTGCCGATCGCCGAACTAGCGGCGCAAGGCGCCGACGTGCCGGTCTTCTGCTACGACGACCGGGGCGCGATCACCGTGCGCACGATGCGCCGGCCGCGCCTGACGGGCAAGGGGAAAGCGATCCTCAAGCTGCGTCTCGACGACGGCTCGACGATCCGCGCCACCGAGGATCACAAGTTCCGCCTGCGCGACGGCTCGTACAAGGCTGTTCGCGATCTCAAAGCCGGCGACAGCCTCAAGATCATGACGCGCTTCCAGGCCTCGATCAAAGACGTCTTCCCGAACGCGCCTGCGCGGTCGCAAGACTATTGGTGGATCAACAACGGCAAGGCCTCGAACCGCCTCGAGCACCATTACATCACTGAGCATCAGAATTACAAGGGTGCATCGAACGACGACCTGCGCGCTGCGGCGCTCGAACTGACGCTCGCGCACGATCGCCGCTTCAGCCTGGAGGAATGGGCCGACTACGCCGCAGCGATGGGGCTGCCGGCGCAGTTCAGCGGCTGGCGCGCCAACCATCTCAACGGTGGGATCCTCGGCCTCGCCAAGTGGGCGGCCATGGAACTGGGCATGGAGCACGTCGACGCCGACCCGCGCGTGGTTCGGCACCTCAAGGAAGCGCTGGAGGCCGGCTACGATGCGGTCATCGACGCGACCGGCGCCTTGCTCATCACGAAGCGCTGCGAAGGCTGCGGAGCGCACTTCGAGATTCCTTACGTCAACCGCGAAGTCGCGTTCTGCTCGCAGATCTGCGGCACGGTCGCCGCAAACAAACGCCCCGAAGTGATCGCCAAGCGCCGTTCGTCGCGCCGCGGAACCTCGAACCGGCACGCGGCACAGGTACGCGAGAAACAGCTCGATGTCTACACCGAGCTCAAGGCGGCAACGGGAGCGGTCCTCAAGCGCGACTGGCAGCGCCGCTGCAGCGAGCGTGGAGTCTCCGCCGAGATCTCGCGCGAGAGCAGCCCGTTCCGCTCGTATGCGGCCCTGCAGGAAGCGGCCTCGACGTTCAACCATCGCGTCGTATCGGTCGAATTCGACGGCTATGAAGACGTCTACAACGGAACGGTCGACGACTTCCACAACTTCTTCGTCGGTGGGTTCGAGTCGCCGTCGCGCAATGGTAAGGCGAAGCTCGCCTACCTCAACAACCGGCAGTGCGGGGAGCAAGCCTTGCACGGATATGATTCGTGCAACCTCGGGTCGATCAACGTCGGGCACTTCTTCGATTCGTCGCGCCGTGATGTCGATTGGGACCGGCTCGGGCCGACCGTGGCGCTGGCGATCCGGTTCCTCGACAACGTGATCGACGCGAACGTCTATCCCCTCCCCGAGATCAAGGAGATGGTCAACAACAACCGGCGCGTGGGCCTGGGCATCATGGGCTTCGCCGATCTGTTGATCCAACTCGAGATCCCCTACGGCTCTCCGGAATCGATCGAGTTCGCCGCGAAGCTGATGCGCTTCATCAAAGAGCGCTCCGAGGAAACGAGCGAACTCTTGGCGCGCGAACGCGGCGAGTTTCCGAACAAGCACCTCTCGATCTGGAAAGACGATCCGCGCCCGCGCCGCAACGCCGCGCTCCTCTCGATCGCTCCGACGGGCACGATCTCGATGATCGCGGGATGCTCGTTTGGTTGCGAGCCGTACTTCGGGATCGCCTACACCAAGCACGTCATGAAAGACTCCGAGGGTCGCCCGCAGCACCTCTATTACGTTCTGCCGCTGTTCGAAGAGATCGCCAAGGACGAAGGCTTCTATTCCGAGGAGCTGCTGGCCGAGATCGAAGAGAATCGCGGCTCGCTCAAGGGCCTCTCGAAGGCCCCTGAAAAGTGGCAGCGCATCTTCACCGTCGCGGCCGATGTCTCCGTCAACGAGCACATCGACATGCTTGCGGCGTTTCAAAAAGACACGTGCAATGCTGTCTCCAAGTGCGTAGCCGAGGGCACCTTGATTCCCACGGATCGCGGCCTCATTCCAATCGAGCAAATGGGCGTCGCAGCGGAGGGCTCGTTCGGCGAGCTGAACGACGCGTATCATGTCGTCGCGCATGACGGCGTGCGCCGGAGAGTGACCGCCTTCTACAATAACGGCCGCGTGAAGACCGTCCGAATCCGTGCCCGGAATGGAGCCACTCTCGAGGCTAGCGAGTCGCACCACGTCCTTACGATCAACGGCTGGAAGGCGATGGCCGATCTTCAGGTAGGCGATCTCATCGTCGGCCGATTCGAAGAGACCTCGGGACCAGGCGGCGCCCCGATCGATGTCACGCCTTATCCGCTCCGTACCACGGCCACTGCGGTGACATTGCCGCAAGAAATGGGTCCCGAGCTTGCGCTTTGGCTCGGGATGATCGCGGCTGACGGGCACACGATCGAAGTTACTGGGAACGTTGGTCTTTCCGAGAAAGACGAGAGCGGAGACGTCGCCCGTGCGTTTGACGCCCTTAGCACGCGCCTGTTCGGTCGGAGGCCGCGGGTCATCGTCGACAAGCGAACCGGAGTGCGGACGCGCTATCTCACGTCGCGTGCTCTCGCACGATACGTTGCGGACTTGGTCGGCAAAGGCGCGAAGAACAAGCACGTCCCGCCGCAGATCCTCCGAGGCTCTATGGCCGAGAAGATCGCGTTCCTGAACGGGGTCAGCCTCGATGGATACCTCGCGCACGACGCGCATAGGAATGCGCTCGTCCTCTATGCTGGGATCAGCGGGCGATTAGCCGACGAACTCGAAGCGCTTTGCCGCTCGTTGGGGTTGCCGGCATGCTATCGCTGGACCGAAACCAAGGCCGACGGCGACCTCGTACATCAAGTCCGCGTCAGCGCGGAGTTGCAAGAGCTGATCAATCCCGTGGAAGGCCGAAAGAAGGCAGCATCTGCGAACCCGCAGCGTCTGGCCCGAGTGCCGGCCGAAGTCTTCGCACGGTCGCACTCTGAATTCAGCAATCTGCGCAGCCTCAAAGAACGGCGGCCTCAACATTGCTTCGCGAGCACGCTCGAGAAGCTCCAAGTTCCTCTCGCTGATCCCAGGGAGTACTTAGTCAAAGTCGCCAGCATCGAGACCTCCGAGGCACAGACGTACGACATTGAAGTCGAGGGAGCACATAGCTACGTCGTCAATGGTCTCGTCAGCCATAACACGATCAATGCGCCCAACGACGACACGCGGGAGAACGTCGCGAAGGCGATCCTCCGGGCGTACGAGTCGGGTTGCAAGGGATTCACGTATTACCGCGACGGCTCGCGTACCGAGCAAGTCGTGACGTTCTCGAAAGATAGCGACATCAAGGACGGCAACCGCGACACCGGATCGGGCGAAGGCGCGCCCGCGGCCGCCGCGACACCCCCGGTTCGCATCGCGATCCGTTCCGATGCGGAGCTGGATCTCGAAGCGTTGATTGCACGAGCGAATGCGCTGCTGGAGGCGCGATAAACATGGAACAGGCAACGGTAGCCAAGACGATCGCGGCGCTCGTCGACCGAGTGGAGGCACTCCAGGCCGATAACGCGCGGATCAGCGAGCTGAACTCGTCGTGCGGCAAAGCCGTGCGCGAGCTCGTCGCGCGTGTCGAGAACCTCAAGGCGCAAAACGAGGAACTCAAGGTCCGCCAACAGACTCCTAAGCGCACGGAATACCGCCAGCGGCCGCCGGTCATGCGCGGGCGCACGGTGCAGGCGAACGTCGGCTGCGGCCCGCTCTACATCACGATGAACGAGGATGAGGCGGGGAATCCGTTCGAGGTCTTCTTCAAGCTGGGCAAGAGCGGCTCGTGCCAGCAGAGCTATCTCGAAGCGCTGGGCGTCGCGATGTCGGTCGGCCTGCGCTACGGCGCCGATCCGCAGAAGTTCATCGAGAAATTCGAGGGCATGCGTTGCCCCAATCCCAAGATGCGCGACGGCCACGGCCCGACCACGCTCTCCTGCGCGGACGGCATCTCGCAAGGCCTCGCGAAGGCGCTCGCGCTAGCGCTTCCGCTCGGCACGACGACGCCCGAGGTTCGCGGCGAAGCGAGCGTCGTACCGGTCGCCGAGCCTCAGTTCCCCTACACCAAGGAAGACCAGCGCGAACAGCATGCCAACGCCAAATCGATCGATCTGATCGGCCACACGGGGCTTACCGGTAAGGGCAACGGCAACGGCGGCACGATGCAGGCTCCCTCGGTCGACGTCGGCGGAACGGCGATCAACGTGCGCCGCGCGATGCAGACCGGCGTCGGCATGTGCCCGAAGTGCAGCGGCCCGCTGATCTCTCAAGGCGGCTGCATCCAATGCCTCCAGCAGTGCGGCTACGTGGGGAAGTGCTCGTAAACGTCCAGTTCTGACCAGTTGATGGAACCGGCCCAGGCCGACCAGCCCCGAGGCGCTCGCCACGCCTAATCCGTCGTCCGCGTGGCGAACGATCGCGTTCGCCGTCGCGGGAGCGATCGTCATCGGCTCCGCTGCGATCTACCTCGCGTATCGACACGACATGCGGGCGATTTCCGAGCGCATGACCGGTGAGAGCCGGGTCATAGCGACTCCGCGCGGGCCCGTGGAATTTGCCGATTGGGGCAGCGGGCCGGCCGTGCTCGTCGCGCATGGCGCCGGCGGCGGCTACGATCAGGGCATGACGATCGCGAAGGCGTTCGGCGGCAAGGGGTTCCGCTGGATCGCGCCGTCGCGCTTCGGCTACTTGCGCAGTCCGCTGCCTGCCGATGCCTCAACCGCCGCGCAAGCCGACGCCTTCGCAGCGCTGCTGGATCATCTCGGAATCGAGCGCGTAGCGATCCTGGCCATGTCCGGAGGCGTGCCGCCCGCGCTGCAGTTTGCGCTCCGGTACCCGGCACGAACCTCGGCCCTCGTGCTCGTCTCCTCAGCTCCCTACACGCCGCTCACGGCCGGCGAGCAGCGCTTACCGGTCCCGGCCTGGGTCTACCAGGCACTCTTCAGTTCAGATTTTCCATACTGGGCACTCGAACGCGTCGATCGCGCCGGATTGGAGGCGATCTACGACGTCAAACCGGGGTTGCGCGCGGCGCTCTCGTTCGACGAGCAGGCGCTCGTGACGGCGATCGTCGATGCGTTCGAACCGGTCACGATGCGAACGGATGGTCTGCGCAACGAGGTCGCGGCGGTCGATCCGAAGGCCGGCTACCCGCTGCGCAACATCAGCGCGCCGACGCTGGTCATCCACTCCCGAGATGACGGCCTGAACCCATTCGCTTTCGGCGAGTACACCGCACGGCACATCCCGGGGGCCGAGTTCATGCCGCTGACGACCGGAGGCCATCTGCTCCTGGGACACCAGGCAGCGGTGCAGGCGCGGGTCAACGCGTTCCTAAGCAAGCACGCGCTCGAAGGGGAGCCCTGACTGCAAGCAGGGCCCGCGAACGCCACCATGCGCTCTTAACGCCGGACGACCCGCCCGGTGCGAGTCAGGTAGGCGCGAATCACGATATCGATCGCCTTGAAGACGTAATACAGCACCGTAATCACCACGAACACCACGACGATCGCCTGCGCCGGCTCCGCGTGCACGAGGCCGTGGACCGTTTGGCGGAGGACGCGCCGCGGCGCGGTCACGACGTTCCAGCTATTCAGCCGCTGAATGCGGCCGAGGTAGATGCCGATCGCGCACAGCGCGTTGACGGGCAGCTCGACGGCGATGCTCCTCCAGCGCAACCCGTGCCGCTGCAAATAGGCGACGAGGCTCATCAGCGACCACACGTAGGCCTGAAAGCACACGAGGGCGTAGGCGCCGAACTCGATCACGATCAGAACGATCGCCCACAGCGGCAAGTCCGGCTCTGCATCGAACCTCTCGAACAGATGGATGACGTCGGTCAGAGCGTACGGCGCGTTCGGCAGGAAGGCGGCGAACAGGCCCACGCCGAGCCACCAGAACCAGCCCCGCCTTCGTTCGTCATCGAACAGCAGCATGCTCAGCGCCGGCGGCACGAGCGCCAGCAAGAGATTCCAACCAAGGTGAAAATTCGGGCGAATGACCTCGCGGACCGTTATCAGTTGATCCATCTCCGTCCGAATCTCCGGCGTCGTCGCGATTCTGAGTTCCAGAGTGGGAACGTTCGCTCGTCCGAGATTGGTTAAACGATTTGCGCCTTCGTGCGATCGAGCCCGGGCCGGCCGCCGGAATCGATACGCAGCATCACAGCGGCGCCTGGAGTTGCAAGCGAACCTGTGCCCCTGGTGCCCATTGCGTCGTATTAAACCCATTCTCGACCTTGACCAGATACCGGTGATTCGTGAAGTTCAGCGCGCCTAGGCTGAAGCCGAGCGAGCGGCCGGCGGGGACGCGACCGAGTGCGGCGTCGAACGTCAAGTGCGGCGGCAGCCGCCCCGCGCCGTTTTGGAACTGCACCGGGTAGCCGGTCCCATACTCAGCGCCGAGCGTCGCATACGTGCGCCGCGCCGGCCCGAATCGTTTGGTGTAGGCGCCGTTCACGGCGAGCGCTTGGTCGTGGTCTTCGGGATTGAGCGAGGTATCCGCGACGACGTCGGGCGGAAAGAGGAACGTCGCGCCGGAGATCCCTCCCGCGACCGACTGCGAGTAACTCGCCGAAAGATACCAAAAGTCCGCCGCGCGCCGCTGTTCGAGGCGCAGTTCTAGACCGTGCGCCAAGCCGAGCGCGTTGTTGAAGACGGCGAAGATCGGCGTCGGAAAGATCTGGGTCGTATCCAACACGTTCCAAGCGTTGCGCTCCCAGCCGTTCAGATAGCCGGAAAGCCCGCCGCCAAACGTATGCGCGAGTCCGATCTCGTAATACGAATCGTGCTCGGGCTTCAGATCGTAGACCGGGAGCGCATCGGCGGGCGATCCGCCTCCCGCAATGACGGCATCGCGGCGCGTATCCTCGAGCGCCGGGGCCGCGTAGATCCGTCCGTAGTAGGCGTGCACGGTCGTTTGCGGCCCGACCCGCAGGTTCACGCCCGCGCGCGGCTGCAGTTCGCTCCCCGAGACGAATCCACTCGAGCGATCGTAGCGCAGGCCCAACTGGAACGAGAGCGCGCGGGAAGGCGTCCATTTGTCTTGCGCGTAGGCGGCGAAGGCGCTGCCGCGCTGGGCAACGTTGTCGAGGAACGGCGCTTCGCCGGGGAGCAGGATCGTCTCCGCGCTCGTGAAGTTCTCGACCGACGTTTCAGCGCCGACCTTCAGTGCGTGCGCCCCGAACGACCGGAAATACGACGTGCGGATCCCTTCGGCGTTCGCCGCACGGTCCTGCGAGAGTCCGGCGAGCGGGCACGGCGGCGCTGCGGGTGCGCAATCATCCGGGTTGTAGTCGAGCGCGAGAACAGCGTTTGCCAGGTCGCCCGCATAGACGACGCGCGTGTACCGATACCAGGGGATCACTTGCAGGAAGCCGTTCCCGTCGCGTGAGGTATGCGTGAAGTTCAGGTTCGCAAAGCGGTTGTATTCACGCTGCACGTCGTCTTGCCCGGGAACGTTGACGATCGGATCGTCGGCGCTCGCCGCCGTGTTGATCGGGATCTGGTAGGCGTTGTATTGATTCGACCAATCGAAAGCGAGCGTATCATTGGGGCCGAGCGGCGTGCTCGTGCGCAGGAAGACGTCCCAGAGGCTCGCGTCGTCGTGCAACTCGCTCCGGGTCGGCGCGTCAAGGCCCCGCGAGGTGCTTTCGCCATTGGCATTGAGATAGATGCGGGTCGACCCGGCCGCAAATGCTCCCGCGAAGCTCCCGGTCGCTGTGTCATACGAGCCCGCTCCGGGCGAGACGATCGCTTGCGTCCCACCCGGGGCGCCGGTGTCGCGGCTCGTGACGATATTGATCACGGCGCCTTGACGCTGGCCGCCGAATTCGGCGGGAAAGGCCCCCGTGAAGATCTCGAGCGAATCGATGTTGCGCGGATCGATCAGTTCCGAGAAATTCGCGCTCGTGGTCTGCGGCACGGGCGCGCCGTCGACTTCATACGTGACGCCGTGGAAGCCGTGCGCGACCGGTTCGTCATACGAGAAGCGGACGATGCCGGGGACCGTCTCGATCAACCGGTCCAGGCTCTGGCTTTGCGGGAGGCCTTCAATCGTCGTCCGGCCGAGCGTGTTTTCAGAGACCGGCGTTCCGCCGATGCCGCGATTCGACGCCGTCGTGCGGCCGATCTCCGGGAGCGTTCCGATCGACAACGTCAAGGCCGTCACAGAGCCCGTCGAGACGTCGATCGTCGCGATCGCATCGGGTTTTCCCGCGAGATGGGCGGTGACGAGGTAGTGCCCGAAAGGCACGCGCGGAATCGTGAAGTTCCCCGCCGCGTCGGTCTGCGTCGTCAACCTGGACGCCTCGCCGGAGATCGTCACGGTCACCCCCAAACGGGCGATGCCGTCGACGGTCACATGACCTCGAACCAGACCCGCAACATCCGCGCGTGCGGGTAGCGCCGCGAACAGCATGAGCAAGAGCGCGCCCAGCGTCGCGCCGGCCCGGAAGGCCCTCCTTACGCGCCTCATCGCGTCTTCACGGTCGGGGTCGCGGGGCGGATGTTCCAGGCCGACCAAGGGACGGCGGTCGTATCGATCGTCGCGTTGATGACTTCGCCGACGTGGAGTTTCCCCAGATCGCCGCTGTGCTTGGGCTGAACCAGCATGGTCATCGCCATCGGCATCGCCGGGAAGGGATCGTGATGGATTTCGAACGTGCCGTGCTTCGCGTCGATCGCGACGACGCGACCGTGGATCTGTTCGATCGCCGCCGGCGATGCGGCGACGACCAGCGAGAACAGCACGCCCAAAAACACACCCAAGAGGCGCGTGGGCATAATGAGGCTCCTTTTTCTGCGCCGCCCGCTAATGCGGCGGTCGCGACGTTCCGTGCTAGCCCCGCGCGGGGGCGAGGGTCACACGAGCGCCGGAGGAGCGCGCAATCCGCCGCCGACTGCAAGCGCGCATGCATCGCCGAACGACGTGGCGGCGGAGACCGGCCGTCGTTCGAAGCGCAGCGCCTTGTAAACGCGGCGCACAAAGATCGCCGCGATCGCAAACACGAGCCGGCGGCCGAGGGCGATGGCGAACTGCGCGAACCCGGCGATCAGCGCAGTGATCGCTATCGACGCGCCGATGACGCACGCCGCGGGCGCCGCGAGCGATAGGAGCGAGAGGTGCGCCGTACCTTCGGTTGCGGCGATGACGCAGAGCGGCAGCGTCGCTGCGGTGGAGATCGCGAGCACGGTCCTGCCGAACGGTAGACGCGCGACAACGCCGAGCAGCCGCCGCCGGCTATAAGCGCGATCGCGGTCCGCGCACTGCGCGACGAACGCCCAGCACATCGCCGCCGCGGCGAACAGGATTAGCCCCAGCACCACCGGGCAAATCGAGAGCCCCGGGATCATGCCCGGCATATCGTGCATGCCCGGCGGCATATCGTGCATGCCCGCCATGTCACGCATGTCGCCCATGCCCGGCATCCCGGGCATCGCACCGGCAGGCGACGGAACGACGACGCGATACGAGCAGACGGCCAAGCCGGCTTGTCCCGCGAGCACGATCGCTAGGGTCGTGCATCCCAGAAGCGCCGCGAGCGGCGCGACAAGTGACGCCTGGAAACCGCGCAAACGGATCACCTTGAGCCTACGAGCCGGGGTGCGGTCTATGCCTCTTACGACGCCTGATGCGTCCTCTGCGTCGCTTAAAGCTGCCGGAGGGCCGTCAGTCGCTTGGCTTCTCCCTCAGAAGCGCCAACAGCGCAACGCGGCGCCGGGTTTCGGCGGCGACCGTTGCTGCAGCGCTTGCGCACGCCGTTCGCTGACGCCCCCGGCCTATGGAGCGGGATACGCGGCAAAGAGGCTCTCCGCATCTGCGCGAAACGCGCCGATCGCGGCTTCGAGCGCGGCGCCGGCCTTCGCGTCGTTGGGTTGCCGGACGAATTGCACCAGCGCGTCGTTGACGCCGCGCAGCCCGTCGATCGCTACTGCGGCGTCGGCTCCGCCGATCGCACGATACCGGCCGGCCGCGGCGCGGACGCGATCGAGGATGGCCAAGCGAACTCCGAGCGTCGCGGCGTCGGCCTGCGCGTCGATCGTCGACGAGGGCGCAGTAGCGGCCGGTGCGCCGCCGGCGAGTGCCGGAGCTTGCGTTCCCGGAAACGGGGGAATCGTCCGCGGAGCATACGGCGGCGCCGCGCAGCGCCGCAGCGGAGCGGGCGAGAGCGCCGCCGGCGAAGCGCCCGTCAGCGCGCGGCCGCGCACGCGATCGTACGCGGCAAGCCAGGCCGCGTAGGCGTTACCGGCCCCGGAGAGCGCCTCCGCGTGCCCGGCGCTCGCGTCTTTCGCCAGGATATCGATCAGCGCGACGATCGTCGGGTCCGCTTCGCCGAACGCGCGCTCGAGCGCGGCGCCGCGCGGCCGTTGCGCGTTCAGCGCGTCGGCGCTCGCGGCGAGCGTCGCGACGGGCCCAGCTATCGCGAGATCGCGCTCGAGGTGAATGGCCGCGCTCTGCTTCAAGCCGCCGACCGCCCTGCTCATTTCGTCCAGGTCCGTGGTCACTCCGGCGGGCGCCGTATCCGCCGCGAGGACCGCGACGGTCTCCAAATACGCCCCGAGCGTTTCAACGAGCCGCGCGCGCTGCGCGATCGAAGCTCTCGGGAACACCGGCGCGGCGAGCGGGCTTGCCACCGTGCTGACCGAGTTGTCCGTCCGCAGGCATCGTTCGGTATCTCCGACGGGCAGCCGCGGATCGAGCAGCGCGCTCGCGACGTAGGTCTCGACCGCCGCCGAGTTGATTCCGGCGTACATCCGTTGCAAACTCGCTGCGGCCGCTCGCGCGGCGGCGCCTAATGGGGCGATCCGCGCCGCCGCGAACGCCTCCCCGGGAACGAATGCGCAACCGAACGCGAGCGCGGCAAGGCTGAGCGCCGCGCTCGCGCTTCGTCCTCTCACACCGGTAAGCCCAATTGATCGCAGATCCAGATCGCCGTCTCTCCACGGTTCATCGCCTGTGCCGGCCACGGCAATGCGCGCCCGACGCGGGCATCGAGCGCCGCTCGATCGGCCGGCGAAACCGCACCGGCGGGATTGAACGCGAGCGTGCCGTCGCCCTGGAAGATTCCGCGCACGCCGGTCAAGTGCGCCGCCATGAACGTGCGCCGGTCGCCTTCGAACGTGACGTCGCTCCACCAGAAGATCGGCACGCCGCGCGCGACAAGACGATATTGATACGCCCACACGCGTCCAGGATCGTTCCAGGCGTCTTTCGCCGCCACGCGCTGGGTCGTGCAGTACGCCGCGAACACGCCGGCGGCTTCGCCGATCGCCCATTCGACCGGGTGGACTCGATAGGCACCCGACGTCAGATGCGTCGCGCCGATATTCTTGCACGCCGCAAAGAAGTTGCCCAGCGTCTTCGGCAAGAGCGAGCCCAGCGGGATCTGGAAGCGGAGCGTTCCGAACCCCGCCCACGGCGTTCCGGATCCGCTCGCGGGATGCACGTCGATGCCGTACCAGCCGATCCCGCATGAATCCGCATACAGCCGGGCGCGCACGGATCCGGCCGGCAAGTACGCGGGGTCGATATCCTGTTGCACGATCCGCGTCAGCGCGTCGATCCGGCGCGATTCGCGGATGTACGGCGCGGGCGCGGTGCCGTCGGCAGTCCCGAAGGCGTCCGTGCGCAGCGCCAGATTGGGATACCCGTTGCCGCCGCCGCCGTCGCGCGGACAATCGTTCTGCAGCCAGTAGACGAACGCGAGCGACGTGTTGCGCGCTCCCTGCACGATCGCCGCGTCCTGCTGCGCGTCCCCGGTCGGAATCACGGCCGCTTGATAATCGTTGCTGCCGACGTTGAGCGTGCTGCGATCGAAGGCATAGTCCGCGTCATCGAAGTTGCGCGCGTCGATGTAGCGGCGGTAGCCCCAGAGGGTCTCGCCGCCGCCCGGCCCGACGGCGAAGACGCCGGAGATGTCTCCGTCGTTCACGCGAAAGTTCTGCGACCGCGCGATCGCGTCGTAGTTCGCGGGCTGCGGGATGCGATGGTCCTCCCCTTCCGGCCTTCGCTCGAGTGCAACGGGCACCGTGATCGGTTGAATCCATTCCGGATGCGCCTGCGCCGGCGCACCCGGTTCACCCGTGTCGGCGTGCGATTCCGCGCCGATCGTCCAGGGTAGCCCGGCCAGCGGAAGCAGATCGCCCAAATCCGTCGCATCGAGATAGACGTTCGCAGTGTACGTATCGGTGCCGCCTCCCGAACTCACGGTGAGACCCTGCACCGCGCCGTTCTGCACGGCGACGGCGGTCACGCTCGCACCGAGCTTGAGATCCAGGCGCGGCGCAAGCGCGCTCAGTTGCGCGAGGATCACCTGTTGCGAGACGCTCGGGTCCGCCGAGAACGGAAAGCCCGGTTGAGCGAAGCCCGGATTGAAGAACTGCTGGCTGTTGCCGTACGTCGAGAGATTCGCGTTCGCCCGGTACCAATCGCGAATCGCGTTGCGCAGATCGCGATACGATTTCGTGCTGCCGCACGTCTCGATGCGGGCGACGTCCGCCTCGTCCCAGCGCGTGAGCCCCTGTGCGGTCGCCTGGCCGCCGACCCAATTCGTCGGCTCGAGCAGCACGACGCGAACGGCGGGATCGCTCGCCGCAGCGAGCGCCGCAGCGACGCCCCCGAAGCTCGCACCGACGATCGCGACATCGTAGTGGAACGATCCCATCACGCCACGTCCTTTCCAGTTTCTCTTTGACGACGGAGCGCGATGCGTCGCGCTTGCGCTCGCCCGTGCTCGGGGGGCGTCCCCGGAGCACGAGCGAGCACGACGAGGTTTACGTTGTTACGAGCGCGCTTCTTGCGCGCGGCCGGCGGCGGCGTTCTTCACCGCGTTCGCGAGGCCGATGATGACCTCGACGCGGCGTTGCGCTTCGGCGCGTTCATGAGCGCCCGCGCCTTCGAACGCCTTATCCAGCACCTCGGTGATGGGCTCGTGGGGATGCCGTGCCTCCGCGACGATCACGTAGATGCTCTCCGGCAAGAGGAGAGCCAAGGGGTCGATCAGAGCGCTGAGCCTAGCCATAGTGATTCCTCCAGAACGAGTGAGCGGACGATGCGGCCCGCACGGAACCCACGTTCGCGGTCCCGGCGAGCGTTCAACGAGAATAGAACCCGCGCCGTCCGAAACGCGTCCAGCGCGTTTACGCTTCCGGTTCGCCCTCGTGCGCGAGCGCCAGCCGCTCCCAACGTTCGATCGCGAGTGCCGCTTCGCGCTCCGCGCTTTTCAGCTGGGCGCCGAAGTCCGCGACGCGTTGCGGGTCGCCGTAGGTCGCGGGATCGCCGAACGCGACCCGCAGATCAGCGACGAGCCGGTCCAGGCGAGCGACCTCCGCTTCCGCTGCTTCGAGCTTCCGAGCATCCGCCGCCTTTCGTTTGCGCTCCTCGCGCTCCGCCTCGCGGCTGATCGCGGAAGGCGGCGAGGCCTTCGAGCGGGCGGGCGATGCCGGCGGAGCCGCCGGCGCATCGAGCGATGCTTCGTAGGCCTCGTAGCCGTCGGGAAAGATCGTCGCCACGCCGTCGCCGAGCGCAACGACGCGTTCCGCGATGCGCGCGAGCAGATAGCGATCGTGCGACACGACGAGCATCGCGCCCCGATACTCCGCGAGCACGCCCTCGAGCGCTTCGCGGCTCGCGATGTCCAGATCGTTCGTCGGCTCGTCGAGCAGCAGGCAATCCGACGCGCGCGCCATCAAACAGGCGAGCATGATGCGGCGGCGCTCTCCGCCGGAAAACGCTTCGACCGGCTTATCGGCCGCCTCGCCGCCCAAGCCTATGCGGCCGAGCAACGCGCGCGCATCCTGCGGCAGGATCGGCGCCGAGGCCAGCACCGCTTCGACCGCGGAGACGCCGCCCGGCAGCGCGGCATCGGACTCTTGCGAAAAGTACGCGAGTTTCACGCCGTCGGCGATGCGCACGCTCCCTTCGTCCGCGCGGACCGTTCCGTCGATGATCTTCAAGAGCGTCGATTTGCCGCTGCCGTTCTCCCCGACGATCGCCAATCGCTCGCCCCGCGTCACGTCGATCGAGAGATGCGCGAACAGCGGCTTCGCATAGCGCTTCGAGAGACGCGTGATGCGCAGCGCGATCCCGTTCGTCGCGCGCCTGGCCGCATCGAGCTTGATCGCGACGCGTTGCCGCGTCGCGACGGGGGCGTCGATGCGTTCGACCTTCGCGAGCTTCTTCTCGCGGCTGCGCACGTGCGAATAGTTGTGCGAACCGTGCGTGCGCAGTTCCGCGAGCGCCGCTTGCTGCCGCGCCGCTTCCGCCACCGAGGCATCGTACGCGCGTTGCGCCTGCAGGATGCGTTCGGACTTCTGCTCGAGATAGTCTTCGTACGCTCGGCCGGGCGCGCAGAGATACGGCACGAGCGAGCCTCGCTCGAGATCCCAGATCTCCGTGGCGACCCGGTCTAAGAACATACGGTCGTGCGAAACGATCAGGCACGCGCGAGGGTCGTTCACGAGAAACTCCTCGAGCCAGCGCACCGTCTTGATGTCCAAATGGTTCGTGGGCTCGTCGAGGATCAAGTAGTCGGGCTCTTCGAGCAGCATGCGCGCGAGCGCGGCGCGCGTGCGCTGGCCGCCCGAGAATCCGCCCAGGGGACGATCGAGATCCTCCGCGGCGAACCCGAAGGCGGCAAGCATGGCCATCATCTTGCGTTCGATCGACTCGCCCCCGTGGCGCTCGAAGGCCTCCAGCGCGTCGCCGTAACGCTGCAGGAGCGCGGCTTGCGCGGAATCGTCGCCGCGCTCCGCCGCCGCGCTCAGCTCGACCTCCAGCGCCCGCAGCCGCGCCTCCTCGTCGTGGACACGCGCGAAGGCCGCCTCGAGCAGCTCGCGCAAGGTCGCCGTCGCGTCCTCGACGCTCGCCTGCGAAAGGTAGCCCAGCCGCGCCTCGCGCGCGCGCACCACGGTCCCGCCGTCGGGGTCGTCGATGCCCGCAAGGATCCGCACCAGCGACGATTTGCCCGCGCCGTTGGCGCCGATCAAGCCCACGCGGGCGCCGCCGGCAAGGACGCCGCCGATGCCCGTGAAGATCGCGCGCGCCCCGTAATGACGCTCGAGCGCCGAAAACCGCAGCCATTCCATAGCTGCTTGGTTCGCCTCGACGCGCCCGCGCAACTACCGGCCCGCTTGCGCCGCACGGCTTCACGCCGCGTTCACACGGAGGTTCGATCCTTGACGGCATGCTGAAGAAACTTGCGAAGCGCGGGGCTGCCCTCGGCGTTGCCGTTGCAGGTCTGGCCGTCGCGCACAATGTGCTGCAACCAATCTACTCCCGCTGGGGCGCAACCGATGAAGAGCTCGCGCGTAATTATCCCGGAGACGACCTCTCGCGGGATGCCGTCTACTCCGCAACGCATGCCGTCACGATCGCCGCGACTCCGCAGGTGATCTGGCCCTGGTTCGTGCAGCTCGGGCAAGACCGGGCGGGCTTTTACAGCTACACGGCGCTGGAGAACCTCGTCGGCGCCCAGATGCCATCCGCCGATCGCATCGTCCCGGAATTCCAGAAAGAGCGCTCGGTCGGCGAGACGATTCCGCTCGGCGCGCCCGAGCGTTTCAACGGGCAAGCCGCCCAGATCGTCGCTCGCATCGAACCCGAGCGCTCGCTCGTCCTGATCGCCCCGGGCGACTGGGCGAACGTGCAAGCCGGGGGGATCGCGCTGCACGGAACCTGGGCGTTCGTCCTCGAGGCGCTCGACCCGTATCGCACGCGAGTCATCGCGCGCTTCAGGCTCGGCCCGCACGTGCCGCCCGTCCCGCTCGTCGACACGGCGCATTTCATCATGCAGCGCAAGATGCTGCTCACGCTGAAGGCGCTGATCGAAGCACCGCCGCTCCCCAGTCATGCCGCGGCCTCGGCGGCCACGCCTTCGGCTTAAGGCTGCGAGGGGCGCTCTTCGATCGGCGTTCGCCGCACTTGCGGGATACCGCTCACCACGGGCCGCGGCGTCGCGATCGGCTGCGGCGTGAACGTCGCGCGGGGCGGACCCGCCGGAACCGGCTGGGGGAGGGGGCTCGCGAGCGCCGGCGCAGGCGCCTCGATGATCTCGACCGTCCGCGAACGCGCATCGTAGCTCACGCTCGCTCCGAGTGCTCGCGCGACCGCGGCGAGCGGGATTTGGGGTTGCCCGTCGCGCACGAAGGGAGCGATGGGGAGCCTCGCGACCTTCGAATCTCCCCGGAGCCTGCGGTCTCCGATCGCTAGTTCCGCGGTGCAGCCGTCCCCCACGATGCGGATCGCCCCGGTCGCGCGGTCGAATTCGATGCGCCGGGCAAGACGCCGCACGAACGGGTCCAGCGGCGCCACGATCGTGCCGGCGCTCAGCACGGCCGGGATCGATGCCTCGATCGGCAGACCGTCGATCAGGACAGTGACGATCAGCGCTCCAAGCACGCGGGGCGCTCCATGGGCCGCGTGATCGACGTCTTCCGCGGCGCGGCGCGCCGCTTCTCGCAAGACGGCTGCGTCCTATTGGCCCAGGCGATCGCCTTCAACGCGCTCTTTGCCATCTTCCCCATCGTGTTACTCACGCTCGGCATCCTTGCCTACGTGTACGGAACGCAGGCGGGCCAAGAGCGCGGGCTGGCGCTCATCGCGACGCTCGCCCCGGGGATCCACGAGATCGTCGCCGACAACCTGAACCTGCTGGTCCAGACGCGCGGCGTCCCGGGAATCATCTCCGGCATCATCGGTCTGCTCGTGCTGGCCTGGTCGGCCAAGAATCTGTTCATGGCACTGGCGTATGCGCTCAATCGCGCGCTCGGAATCCCGGAGGGCCGGCCCTTCCTGAGCGACATCTTCCTGGCCCTGGTCATGTTGCCGGTGACCGGCGTCTTGCTGCTCGCCGCGACCACCGTCCCGCTGCTCGTCTCGATCGTGGTGCACCTCGGGGGGCTGCGCGAGTCGGTCGTCGCCTCGCAGGTGGTCAGCTATGCCACGGGGTTCGTGTTGATCTTCCTGCTCGCCGCGATCCTCTATACGTATCTTCCGAACGACCGGATGCCGTGGTGGTTCGGCATCCCGGGTGCCTTCTTCACCGCGGTCGCGTGGGAGATCGCCCAGATCGCATTCGCGGTCTACTCGACGCACGTGAATCTCATGCGCGTGTACGGCGCCGTTTCGACGTTCGCGATCCTATTGCTGTGGCTCTATTACATGGGAATCATCTTCCTTTACGGCGCACTCCTTAGCGCACAGTGGGCTCGCTGGACGCCTGCGCGCGCGAATTCACCTTCCTCATCAGAAAGACGCTCCGCATGAAACATCTGCTCGCACTCCTCGCCTTTTGCGCGTTCACGGTGCCGCTGCTCGGCGCCAGCGGCGCCCAAGGCGATCCCGTCGTCGTCGTGTATCCGCTGACGGTCACGGGGAACGCCGATCCGCAGGCGGGCGGGAAAGTGAGCGCGCTCTATGCGGTTCGCCTGACGGCGCTCGGCGGAGTCACGGTCAAGGCACCGGCGGCGGGGACCGATCGCCAGCATTTCCTCGACGCGGCGCGCGATGCCGGCGCGGATTATTACGTGACGGGCTACATCTCGCCGCTCGGAAACGCGATCACGCTCATCAACCAAGTCGTCAGCACGCACTCCGGGATCCAAGTGTGGAGCGATTCGCTTCAGATCGGGACGTACAACGAGGCGACCGCGCAGGCCGATGCGATCAGAACGGCGATCTTGCGGCACGCCGGGCGCTACACCGTGGCGCTCGAAGCAACGCCGCCCCCCACGGCGACCGCCACGCCGGCCGCGAAAAAGAACGAGGCGAACCTCAACGCGCTCTTCGAAAAGCGTCCCGCGCAAGACGTGGCTGGCGGCCCGAGCGGCGGGTCCTCCGGCCAAGCGGCGACGCCCCAAACCTCAACGGCCTCCGCGCTGGCGCCCTCAGGCGACGATATCCAGGTCGCCGTCCTCCACGTGATCGGGAAGGCGGATGCCGCGGCAAAAGCCGAGATCGAAGATATGATCGCCCGCGAGCTCACCAAGCGCATCAAGGCGCCGGTCTTCATCGATTCCACGACGAGCGATTTCGCGGTTCAGGGATCTCAGATCTGCCTTTCCGCCGGCCTCGTTCCGAGCGCGCGCATCTTCGGCGGCTCGCTGGTCTTCACGCGCATCGAAGCAGGCTTCAATGCGTATGCCTACGCGAAGTTCGACCTCGTCGCATACGACTGCGCCGGCAACGTCGTCGCGACGCGCCACTCCAACTTCCAAGCCAGCGGGCGCACGGGAGACGATCTCGCCTTGCAGGGCGTGGTCAAGGAAACGTTCGACTCGATCCTAGGGCCCGTCAAGAAGGGCAAGCACGGCTAAGCTCAGGCCTGTTCCGCGTCGCTTTCGTCCAGAAGCCCGCGCGGCAGGGTCATCGCAATCGTTCGCGCCGTAAGATCGATCTTCGGCGCGAACGCGCGGACCAGCGGAACGAGCGCGTTCCCGGGAGCGACGACCAGGCAATCCTGGGCGGGATAGTGCTCGACCCGCACGACCGTTCCGCAGTCGCGCCCGGCTTCGTCGAGGAGCCGCAAGCCGACGAGGTCCGCATCGAAGTACTCCCCGGCGCCAAGTTGGATCTCGTCACGCTCGAGGAAGAGCTCCGTGCCGACGAGCGCTTGCGCGGCCTCGGGCGTATCGATCCCCGCGACCGTCACGATCGAGCGCTCGTGATGGCGCCGGACGCTCGCAAGCACGACCGCCGAGCCCTGCGCGGGATCGGCGGCGGTAAAGTACGTTCGGCCCGGAGCTAGGACGGCGTCACCGAACGCCGCCGGCTTGCACTTCAGCTCGCCGCGAATCCCGAAAACGCCCGCGAGGCGAGCGACCGCGACTCGAGCGGAGGGCACGTGCTACTCTTCCGGCGCGGCGTTCGGCGCGGGCGTCGCTTCCAACGCGCCCTCGACCTCGTCGTCCTCGTCGTCTTCATCGACGTCGATGATGTCCACGGTCACGCGTCCCTGCGCCCCGGCCCGCACGAGCGTTCGAAGCGCTTGCGCGACCCGCCCGCCGCGGCCGATCACCTTGCCCAAGTCCTCGGCATCGACTTCCAGTTCGAGCACGGCGCCGTTGCGATCTTGGTGCAATTCCACTGCGACGGCTTCCGGCTTGCTGACCAGCTTCTTCGCCAGATAGGTGAGGAGTTCGGTCGCGCGCGGGTGCGCGATCTCCGCCGGCAACTGCTCGCGGGGTCCGGCAGCGTCGCGCCGCCGCCGGGCGACGCCGTTGCGCCCAGCTGGGCCCGTGAACCCTGAGCCGGTCGAAGGAGAGCCGGTCGACGTGGAAGCGGAACGGTTCGAGGGGCGCCGCGGACGCGCGTCCTCGAACTCGATCTCGTCGTTGTTCGAATCGCCGCTTTCGATCTTGCGCGCTCCGAGGGTCGAGCGCCGCTCGTCCTCCTGCGGCCCTTCATCTCCGAAGAGGCCGAACTCGTCGTCGAACGCGCTCATCGGCTAGCTTCCCTTTGAACTCTTCGGTTTGCGCTTGCTCGTCGGAATCGGACCGCGTTCGATGAGTCCGCGCTCGGCGAACAGCCGGCGAACGGTGTCGCTGGGTTGCGCACCCTTCGCAAGCCATTCCTTGGCCTTCTCTTCGTTGAAGACGACGGTCTTCGGCTCGGTCCGCGGGTTGTAGTGCCCGAGGATCTCGATGAAGCGTCCGTCACGCGGCGAGCGCACGTCGGCGACCACGAAGCGGTACGTCGGTTGTTTCTTGGCGCCCGTGCGGCGCAGTCGGATCTTGACCATGAATTCTCTCGTTCTCTTTCTATGCGATGTTCGGCGCGAATGCGCCGGTGCGGTTACTTGCCGCTACCCAGACGCCCGAGCATCTTGGGAATCTTCTTCTTGTTCCCGCCGAACTGTTTCATCATCTGGCGGGACGCTTCGAATTGCTTGACAAGGCGATTGACGTCGGCAACTTGCGTTCCGCTCCCGATCGCGATCCGCCGGCGGCGCGAAGCATTGAGGATCTCGGGCCGCTGACGTTCGCGGCGCGTCATCGAGCAGATGATCGCTTCGACCCGCGAGACGTCTTTCTCCGGTAATTCGATATCGGCCGGCAATGCCCGCGCGAGCCCGGGGATCATCTTGAGGAGATCCTTCATCGGGCCCATCTTCCGCACTTGGCGGAGCTGGTCGAGGAAGTCGTCCAGCGTGAAATCGTTCTTGCGGAGCTTCTCCTCGAGGTCCTTGGCTTGCTGCTCGGAGTAGACGCTCTGCGTCTTCTCGATCAGCGTCAGGACGTCGCCCATGCCCAAGATCCGCGAGGCGAGCCGGTCCGGATGGAACTGCTCGAGGGCCGAGAGCTTCTCCCCGACGCCCACGAATTTGATCGGCGCCCCCGTCACCTGCCAGATCGAGAGCGCCGCACCCCCGCGCGTATCGCCGTCCAGCTTCGTGAGGATCACGCCCGTGATCCCGAGCCGGTCGTTGAAGCCCTTGGCGACGTTGGTCGCCTCTTGACCCGTCATCGCGTCCGCGACGAACAGGATCTCCTTGGGCTTCGTCGCGCGCTTGATCCGTTCCAGCTCCGTCATCAGCGCTTCGTCGATCTGCAGCCGGCCCGCGGTATCGATGATTACGGTCGAAATGCCGAGCCGGCGCGCTTCCGCGACGCCGTGCTCGGCGATCTTCACGGGGTCGCGCGACGCTTCGGCCCACACGGGCAAGTCGATCTGCTTGCCGAGCGTCTGCAGCTGCGCGATCGCCGCGGGCCGGTAGATGTCGGCGGCGACCAGGAGCGTGCGCCGGCCCTGCTCCTTGAGCCGCAGCGCGAGCTTGCCCGCGTGCGTCGTCTTCCCGCTGCCCTGCAGCCCGACGAGCATGATCACGGAGGGCGGAGCGTCGGCGAATTGCAGTCGCGCCGTCGCGCCGCCCATCAGCGAGACCAGTTCGTCGTAGACGATTTTGACGACCGACTGTCCGGGCGTCAGCGACGCCAAGACGTCCGCGCCGACGGCCTTCTCCTTGATCCGCGCGACGAATTCTTTCGCGACGGACAAGTTGACGTCGGCTTCGAGCAGCGCGATGCGAACTTCGCGTGCAACTTCGTTGACGTCGGCCTCCGAGAGGCGGCCGCGATTCCCGAGTCGCGCGAAGATCGCGCCGAGCTTCTCGCTTAAGGCTTCGAGCAAAGCGCGGCGCTACGCCTTCGGAGCGGTTTCGTCGATCTTCTTGACGGCGTCGCCGACGGTCTTGATCTTCTCCGCTTCCTCGTCCGGGATGTCGATGTTGAATTCGGTCTCGAAGGCCATCACGAGCTCGACCTGATCGAGCGAGTCCGCTCCCAAGTCGTCGGTGATCGACGCTTCCAGCGTCACTTCCGCTTCGTCGACGCCGAGTTGCTCGACGATGATTTTCTTTACTCGATCAAAGGTGGTCGCCATGAATCTCCCCATGCGCTTTCCCGCGCAGCATTTACATCAAGAACCCGCCGTCGACCACGATCGTTTGACCGGTGACGTAGCGTGCGGCGTCTGAACACAAGAACGTGACGACACCGGCGACGTCTTCCGGCGTCCCCGTGCGTCCGAGTGCAATCGTTTGAAGGTAGTGGGCTCGCGCTTCGGCCGGCATCGCCTCGGTCATTGCCGTTTCGATCAGGCCCGGCGCGACGGCGTTCACTCTTACGTTCCGTGACCCCAATTCCTTCGCTAGCGACTTCGCCAGGCCGAGCAATCCGGCTTTGGATGCGGCGTAGGCCGCCTGCCCCGCGTTGCCGCTGAGCCCGATGATGCTCGAAATCAGCACGATCGACCCGGAGCGCTGCTTCATCATCGGCCGCGCGACGGCGGAGCAGAGGTAGAACGCCGATTTCAGGTTGACGTCGAGCAAGCGGTCGAGCAAATCCGGCTTCGTGCGCACGATCAGCGCGTCCGCGGCTTGGCCGGCGTTCCCGACGACCCAATCGATGCGGCCGAAACGCGCGACGGTCGCCGCGACCGCGCGTTCGACGGCGGCGGAATCGGTCACGTCCGCGGCCAGGATCAGCACCGCGGCGCCGGGGCGTGCCTCCTCGATCAGAGCCGCCGTTTCCGCCAGCGAGGCCTCGCTGCGGGCGAGCAGCGCGAGGTCCGCTCCACGGCGCGCCAGGTCGACGGCGATCGCGCGGCCGATCCCTCTGCTTGCGCCGGTTACCAAAGCGACTGGATTGGCCATCAGACGGCCGCCTTCGCCGCAAGCTTGCTCGCGAGGCGCTCGACGCCGGCGGGATCGCCGACGTGCATGCCCCCGGGTGCGTTCGGCAAGCGTCTGAGCATCGGCCAGAGCACGGGCGACCCTCCAAATTCAACGATCAAATCCAGGTGCTCTTCCAGCAGCCGCAGCGACGTCGCGTGCCAGAGCACCTCATCCGTCACGGAACGCACGAGATTGCGGCGGATCGTGGCGATGTCCCGGTACGGCTGCGCATCGACGTTCGAGATCACGGCGATCTGCGGCGATGCGATCTGCGCGGCCTCGACGTACCCGGAAAAGCGCTCGCGCGCCGCGAGCATCAACTCGCTGTGCCAAGCGCCCGAGACGTTGAGCGGCACGACGCGTTTCGCACCGGCTTCGAGCGCAAGCTCGGCGGCCCGGCGCACCGCCGCCGTATCGCCGCTGATCACGATCTGCCCCGGGGCGTTGAAATTCGCCAACTGAACGCGCCCGGCGGAGCGCGCGCGCTCGACCGCACCGCGCAGCTTCTCGACGTCGAGCCCTAGGATCGCGCACATGCCGCCCGGCGCCGCTTCCGCGGCCGCCTGCATCGCAAGGCTCCGTTCGTTGACGAGCCGCAGAGCCTCGTCGAACGTCAGCGCTCCCGCCACGGTCAGGCTACAGTACTCGCCGAAGGAGTGCGCAGCACTCGCGACGGGTCGCAGCGCCTCGCCGACGGCCGCGAACAGCGCGTAGTTGACGAGGAAGATCGCCGGCTGGCTGTAGTGCGTCTCGCGCAGCAGTTCCTCGGGTCCGCGCTCGATGATGGAGCGCAGATCGTAGCCGACGATCTCGTTCGCGCGTTCGTAGAGTTCCGCCGCCACGGGAAAGGTCTCGGCCAGCGCTCCGCCCATTCCCACAAACTGCGACCCCTGCCCGGGGAAAATGACTCCGACGCGCATCGCTAGTCGCGCCCCGTCCACTTCCAGGCGACCGAGCCCCACGAGAGGCCGGCGCCGAACGCCGTGAACAACAGGACGTCCCCCGCCTTGAATGCGTTGCGATCGAGCGCTTCCGAAAAGGCGATCGGGATCGAAGCGGACGACGTGTTGCCGTAGTTCGCGATGTTGACCACCACGCGATCGAGCGGCAGGTCCAAATACTTGGCGGCCGCTTCGATGATGCGCCCATTCGCCTGGTGCGGGATGAACCACTTGACGTCGTGCGGCGTCAAGCCGGATTGCCCGAGTGCGTCGGTCGCGGATTCCACCATCTTGGTGACGGCGAATTTGAAGACCTCGCGCCCGCGCATGTGCACGGTGTCGCGCTTGCGCTCGATCCCTTCCGCCGTGATCCGCTCGCGCGAGCCGCCGGCCGGAAGATAGAGCACTTCAGGGTTTGAACCGTCCGAGCCGAGGCAACTTCCCAAGAACGAGTCCTCTTCGGAGCGCTCGAGGATCGCCGCACCCGCGCCGTCGCCGAAGAGAATCGCGGTCGCCCGGTCTTGATAATTCACGAGCGAGGAGAGCTTCTCGGCGCCGATCAACATCACGCGCCGGAAGACGCCGGTGCGGATCAGGCTCGAGGCGATCGTCAGGCCGTAAACGAAACCGCTGCAGCCGATCTCCATGTCGAAGCCGGGGCGGCCCGCGACGCCGAGCTCGGCCGCGATGATGCAGGCCGTCGCGGGAAAAATGAAATCGGGCGTGACGGTCGCGACGATGAAGCAATCGATATCGGCCGGAGTAAGGTTCGTGCGCTCGAGAACGCTGCGCGCAGCCCCGATCCCGAGCACGCTGACCGGCACATCGGGCTCGGCGATCCTGCGTTCGCGCATCCCCGTGCGGCTGACGATCCAGTCATCGCTCGTTTCGAACATCTGCTCGAAGTCGCGGTTCGTCAAGCGCCGCTCGGGGACGAAATGCCCGACGCCCGCCATGCGGACGCCGTACTGCTTGATACCGGAAGAGCGGCCGTTCAGCGCCATCCGGCGCTCCCCTCGCGGGAGTGCCGTCCGCGCGAAGGGAGGCTAGGCGTGATCGTGACCAGCGTGTTCGTCCTTCGGCACGATGACCTGCCGGCCGTCGTACGTTCCGCATTTCGCGCAAACGAAGTGCGGCCGCTTCGGCTGGTGGCACTGAGGGCATTCGACCGTCGTGACGGGCGAGAGCTTCCAGTTTGCCGCGCGACGGCTGCGCGTCTTCGAGCGCGGGGTCTTCCATTTTAGGTTTGCCATGATCTCTCCAAGGTCAAGACGCGTGAGAACACGCGTCTCCGTTTCTGTTGAGGCCGCAGACCGGACACAGACCCTGGCATTCGTCGGAGCAGACGAGCGCGAGGGGTAGCGCCGAAGCGATCAGTTGCCGGACGAGGTCCGTGAGGTCGAGCTGGCTCCCGTCCAGAACGTTGTTCTCCGCGAAGGGGCCGTCCCGGTCGTACTTCGGCATAAGCCGCTCGTCTACTTCGAGATGGAGCACTCTTCGCACGTCCTCGAGGCAGCGGTCGCACGAGCCCGCATAGCTGATGTCGATCGTCCCCGCGATTTCGAGGTCCCGGTCGGAGCGCCGCACGGAGACCTCGACCCGCGCCGGGGTCGGGAAAACGTACGATCCGAAGTCGGGAACCCCAACATCGTCACGGACCCAGATTTCACGGCCGGTAGAAAGGACCGGCTCCACGTCGATAATTTTCGCGCGCCCCATACACAAAAGTCGAGACCCCCGGCAGGAGCCTCGTCCAAAGAACCGCCCTATGATAGAGTGCCCGCCCCCCCTTGTCAACGCGGTCCCTCGTCGCGAAGCGGAAGGCGAACCTTCACCAGCATCCGGACAGGGGAACAGCTCCGTGAACGACCTCTCGGGAATCAGCTTCGGCGCGCAAATCGCCCAAGCCGCCCGCGCGCACCACCTCGATCCGGCCTTCCTCGCTGCCGTCGCCGCCCAGGAGACGGGCGGGCCAGGCTCCGATTCAGGGCGGAACATCACGGGCGACGGCGGCCACGGCCACGGTCTCTTCCAAATCGACGACCGCTACCACGCCTTCGCCCGAACGCCGGCGGCCGGCGATCCCGCCAAAAACGCAGACTACGCCGCAAGCATGATCCGCGGGCTCCTGGATCGCTACGGCGGCGACGAACGCCGCGCGCTCTCCGCCTATAACGCCGGTTCGCCCTCGGCGCAGGGGACGGTGACGACCTGGGGCGACGGCGCGCACCTCGGCTACGCCGATTCCGTCTTGCGCCACTACTCCGAAATCGCGAGCCGTCCAGAGGTCCGCGACACGCTCGTCGCCGCTCGCCCGGACGATCTCGCCTCGGCGTACGCGCTCTCAGACGCCTACGCCGCCGGCTGCGGGGTCGTCCCGCCTTCGGCGGCAACGCCGGCGCAGACGGCGGCCGCTCCCTTGCCGGCGACGGATGCCGCGAGCGCCACGCTCGCAGCGCTCTCCGCTTTCAGCAGCACGAACGGCACGGGCGCGACTGGCGCGAGCGCGACCAACTCCAGCGCGACCAGCTCCGGCGCGACCGGCAACGCCGCGAACGTGCAGCAGCCCGACGCCGATGCCGGCCTGGATCGGCGCCTCGCGGCGCTTACGAATCCCCTCGATGAGGACGCCGTCGACGGCGCCTAATCCAGCACACTCGCCAACGATAGGAGATCCCATGGGTTTCAATCTCGGCGGCCTCTTGGAGGTCGGCGCCGGCGTCGCGATGGCCAATCCCGCGCTCATCGCGAGCGGAGTCGGAGCGACGATCGCGGGCGGCGGCCCGAGCGGGCTCGGCAACATCAGCGGCAGCGACCCGACGCTGGCGGCGCAACAAGCGCTCGATCAGCAATACGAATGGGCCCAGGTCGGGCTCAACGCGGAAAATATGCGGCACCAATTGGAGATGCAGCAGCAGTCCTTGATGTTCAACGAATTCCAGGACGAACGTTCGGAACAGATGCGCGAAATGAACTTGATGCGAGACGTCGCGATGAAGCAGCGCGAAGCCGACAACGCGATCGTCAAAGAATTCCTGCGAACGATCAAGGATTAGCGCGTGCTCGCACCAGTGGGGCGCGCGCAAGCGGACCGCGCCAAACCGCCCTCGGCCACCCGTCCGCCCCAGCCCGACGCGATGCCGGACGGTTCGCTCGCCGATGCCCCTGAGGATCGGATCGGCGACGCGAGCGCCGGGGCCCAACAGCGCTTGGAACGGCTCGCCGACGCCATCGCCCGGCGCACGCAATTGCGCCTGATCCAACAAAAGGCCGGCGACGACGCCCGCCAGGCCAAACTCGATCGGCTGCAACAAGAGTTCGACTTCGCGCAGAAAGAGCGCGCGGAACTCTTACGCGAGTTCAACCTGATGCGCGACCTCGCGCTGGAACAAACAAAAAAAGACGACGAGGCCGTCAAGAAGTGGATGGCGCTCGTCTAAGACCGGCCGTCGAGTCTCCGTTGGGCCGAACCGCGAAAGACCCCTCGTAAGACTCCGAGCGGCGCGTTGCGCTGCGCTCGCGCCGCCTCCTCGGATACTCGCTTCACGAGCCGCACGCGCGTCCCGCCGTCGGCATAGTGGACGCCGTCCATACATGCGCCCATGATCGTGCGGCCGAATCCGCGGAGCCGCAGTTCGGCGGCGTCCGCGACGACCGGCTGCTGAAAATCAAAGCCCGAACCCAGGTCCTTGACCTCGGTGATCAGCGTCTCGGCGTCGAACTCGCAGATCACTCTGAACCAGCCTTCGTCGCGATGTCCGTGCTCGACGGCGTTGGCCAGCGCCTCGCCGACCGCACACTCGATGTCGCTCAGGGCCACCCGGTCGAAACCGCAAACGCGCGCGAAGTCGCTCACCGCGCGGCGAGCGATTCCGACCGACGAACGTTCGCTCCGATAGCGGGCCTTAAAGGTCCTCATCGTCTTCGCGGAAGGTGATACCCGGCAAAGCGAGCGATCAAACTTACTACTCCTAGGCTCGCCGAACGCGAAAGCTTCCTTGCAACGGAGGAGGTCGGGGAGTCGCGTCAAAACCGAAAAGGCCGCTCGGGGCCATTAGCTCAGTTGGTTAGAGCGCATGCTTGATAAGCATGAGGTCCCTGGTTCGAGACCAGGATGGCCCACCAAGAAAAAGCCCGTAACCACGGGCTTTTTTGTTGCCGCGGCCGCCCCTTTGCGGGACCCGCGGGAAATGCGCCGCTAGTGGGCGCGGATCCGGAACGTGGGCAACACGTGGCGGCCGGTGGTGGCGGCGATCGCTTTCACGGACGGGTCGACCGTCAAGCCGTAGAAATTGCCGCTGTCATCGAGCACGAAAAGCCAGAGCCCGTCCGCACTCGGAGCCATCCGGATGTTGTCACCCGTCACGAGCAGCGGTTTGCCGCCCCCGAGCAGGTTCCCCGTCGTCGCATCGACGGCCCACAGCGCCCCGTTGACTGCCCCCGCGCTCCCGCAACCGCCGCTGCCGTCGGAGGTGCAGGGCGTCCCCAAGAAGACGACGCCGCCTGCCGTCACGGTCGGTGCCGAGCGTGGGTTCTCGCTGCCGGTGTAGAGCGCCGAATCCGGCCCGAACTGCGTATGCCAGACGATCGAGGAGCCGCAGCCGCCGATGGCTGCGAGCCCGGGCGGGAGCAGCGAGCTGCCGTTCCCCGCGGACGTGATCGCAGCGTAGAGGAAACCGGTGTTCGGTGAAAACGCCGGATTGCCGATGTAGAGCGCGCCGGCGCTCGGTACGGAGAGTGCGAAGCTCTTCACTTCAGTGAGGCTGTTCTGCGTGTTGTTGATGACCAGCGTGCCGCCTTTGCCCTGCGTCGCCGAGAGCACGGCGCAGCCGGATGGCTGATAGATCACCGGCGTCCCGGCATAGTCCAAATCCAGGAAGCCGATGGCGAAATTGAAGCCCGGGTAGTTGGCGCCTAAGACCGTCGAGAGATCGCCGCTGAGCTTCACGAGATGCTCTGCGTAGCCGGCTTGCTCGTTGTCCGTCGCCGCGAACGGCGAGGCGATCGGCTGCCCAACGGTGCTGTTCGTCTCCGCGTTGCCGGTTGCCACGTAGATATTGCCGCTCGGATCGGCCGAAACACCGCCCCACGCCCACACGCCGCCGCCGCCGTAGTTTCCGCCGTGTCCCCAGGTGCTGAAGAACGTGTTCAGCAGCGTCATGCCGCTCGGATCCACGGACACGACGCGGCCGCGCCAGGACGGCAGACCGACCGTGGTACCCTCGCAGCTGGAGCCCGTGCCGAGGTAGATGTGTCCGTTGGCGAGCGTTATGCCGGTGTGCCCGTAGTCGGCTTCGCCCGCGAGGATCGTCGACGCCGGCGTCACGTCGACGCTCCCGGTGACCGCACCGGTCGCGACGTCGAGACGATACAGGACCGTGTGATTCGAGTTCGGGTACGGGAGGCCGTTGCCCGCGGCCATGAACAGCGCGCCGAGCGCTCTATCGAACTGCGCCGTGCCCGTGATCCCGCTCGTGCCGCAATCTTGCACGTTCTGCCCCGGCAGCGTCTGTTGCCAGACGAGCGCACCCGTCAACGCATCGTACGCTTCCGCGGTCGCGTTCTGTGCAACGATCAAGAGCGCCTGATGCCCGGCGACGTTCGTGACGACGATCGGTTGGATTTGCGCGCCCCCGATGTTCCGTTGCCAGGCCACATGGAGTTGCGAGATCGATGCCGGCGTGATCCCCGTCGTGTACGGGTTGAAGCCGCTGCGCTGCGCGTCAAACTGGTACGTCGGCCAGTCGACGAGCGTGGACGCACCCGAGGGCGTCGGCGAGGGCGTCGGCGTCTTCACGGGCGTCGGGGCAGACGTGGGCGTCTTCGTGGGCGTCGAGGTCGGCCCGGTGCTCGCCGTCGCGGTCGGCGTCGGGATCGCGCCGCTCGGCAACGCCGACGGCTTCGGCGTGGCGCTCCCGATCGGGTCGGGATTGACGGTCGGGTTCGGGAAAGGCGAACTGCTGCCGCCTCCCCCTCCGCAGCCCGCGAACGAGGCCAGCAAAACAACCAGGCCGATGATGCCGAGCGCTTGACGAGTGTGGATGTCTGCATTCCCCCGCGGCCGTAGCCACCGCGGTTCGGGCTGCGTAGCTACTAAATCCTAAGGTCTCTTAAGACCAGCTTAACGCTCGGTTTCCCGGCTCACCAGGGCCATTTCATGGGACTTTCGGCATGGGCGCGGTCCCCGGCATCAGTCGCTTCTCTCGTGTCGACGGAGCGCGGAACAGCCTGAAGCCGGAGAGCGCCAAGAGTCGACGCGCCGCCGGAGATCCTCGAGGCCCGCACGTGCGCGGTACTTTCGCGCAGCGTCGTGCTCGCATGCAGAAACGTCATCGTGAACTGCATCACGCGTGCAGACACAGAGTTTTCAGAGGCGTGATCTATCGTTTGATGATGGCGGTGCAGTCTATCGTTTGATTATGAACGTTATCGTTCGTTTAAGCCCACAGGAGCGGCGTCTTTCGTGCCAAAGCGCGCAGCACATCGCTTTGGAATGGGAGACACGTTATGCTCAAGCGCCTCTTCGCATTCGCCGTTGCCCTCGTACTGTGCGCGGGCATGGCGAGCGCCTCCGGAAACGACGCGGTATGCTACAACTGTCCACCCGAGTGGGCCGATTGGGGCACGATGCTCAAAGCGATCCAGCAAAATACCGGCGTCGTGATCCCGCCCGATAACAAGAACTCGGGCCAGTCGGTGGCGCAATTGATCGCCGAAGCGAAGAGTCCGATCGCCGACGTCGTCTATTACGGCGTCACGTTCGGAATTCAAGCGAAAGAAAAGGGCCTCACGCAGCCTTACAAGCCCGCGCGCTTCAACGAGATTCCGCCGGGCCTGCGCGATCCGGACGGCTACTGGTTCGCGATCCATTCCGGGACGCTGGGTTTCTTCGTCAACGTCGATGCGCTCAAGGGCAAGCCGATCCCGCGCTCGTGGAAAGATCTGCTCAAACCCGACTACAAGGGATTGGTCGGCTACCTGGACCCGTCGAGTGCGTTCGTCGGCTACGTCGGCGCGGTCGCGGTGAACCATGCGCTGGGCGGGACGCTCGATGACTTTCAGCCCGCGCTGACGTACTTCAAGCAGCTGCAAGCGAACGAGCCGATCGTCCCCAAACAGACCGCGTACGCGCGCGTGCTTTCAGGCGAGATCCCGATTCTGCTGGATTACGACTTCAACGCCTATCGCGCGAAGTACAAGGACAAAGCAAACGTCGCGTTCGTCATTCCGGCCGAGGGCACGCTGACCGTACCGTACGTGATGAGCGTCGTGAAGAACGATCCGAATCCCGAGAACGCGCACAAGGCGCTCGATTTCGTGCTCTCCGAGAAGGGCCAGGCGATCTGGGCCGGCGCCTTCATGCGCCCGGTGATCGGGAAGATCCCGAGCGAAGCGGCGGAACACTTCTTGCCGGCGTCGGACTACGCGCGCGCCACGTCGGTCGATTACCAGCGCATGGCCGCCGCGCAGCAGAAGTTCGGTGAAGCGTACCTCGCCGCGGTGAGATGACCGCGGGCCGCCGCGCGCCGTTTGCGCTCGCGCTCCCGGCGCTGCTCTTCGCGACGGCCTTCTTCCTCATCCCGCTCGTGCAGCTGATCGTCGTGGGCGCCACGGGCGAGCAGGGGCTCGCGGCCTATGCATCCGTCGTCACCAATCCGCGCTATGCTTCGAGCCTGGCTTCGACCATCGCGCTCTCGCTTGCGGTCACGCTCGTCACGCTCGCGCTCGCCGGTACGACCGCGGTCTTCCTGCAGCGCAACCGTTTCTTCGGGCGCGATCTGCTCGTCGGCTTGCTCACGTTTCCGCTCGCGTTCCCGGGCGTCGTGATCGGCTTCTTGGTGATCATGCTCGGCGGACGGCTGGGGCTCATCGGCGCGCTCACGGAACGATTGCTCGGGCATCCGGTCGTCTTTGCGTATTCGCTGACCGGTCTCTTCGTGGGCTATCTCTATTTTTCGATCCCACGAGTCGCGCTCACGGTCATGGCCGCCGCCGAAACGCTCGACCCTTCGCTCGAAGAAGCAGCGCGTTCGCTCGGGGCCTCACGCCTGCGCGTGATGGTTGACGTCACGATTCCGGCGCTGCGTCCCGCGCTCATCGCTGCGGGTGCGATCTGCTTTGCGACCTCGATGGGCGCGTTCGGAACCGCGTTCACCCTCGCGACGGAACTGAACGTGCTGCCGATGACGATCTACACCGCGTTCACGAACGAAGCGAACGCGGCGACGGCGGCCGCGCTCAGCGTGGTGCTCGGGGCGATCACCTGGAGCGTGCTCGCGCTCGCTCGCAGCAGCGCGGGCGGCCCCGTCGCGGCCGCCGGATGAGGCGCCATTGGACGCACTTTGCGGCGCTGTTCCTCACGCTCGCAGTCAGCACGTTCCTGATCGTGCCGATCGTACTGTCGGCACTCGCCGGCGTCATGGTAAACTACGCCGCCGGCCCGAGTGCGGGCTTCACGCTCGCGCATGTCGCTGCAGTGTGGAGCGAGTACCACGACACCGTCGCCCTATCGGCCGGCATCGCCTTCGCCGCCCTGATCGTCTGCACGCTGCTCGGCGTTCCCGCCGCCTATGCGCTCGTCACGTCGCGGAGCCGCTGGGCGCGCGCCTTCGAGGAACTAGTCACCCTGCCGCTCGCGATCCCGGGCCTCGCCCTCGCGCTCGCGCTGCTCGAATGCTACGGCGGCATCCGCCCGTTCCGAACGAATTGGACCTTCATCCTGGTCGGGCACGTCGTCTTCACGTTGCCGTTCATGTTGCGCGCGGTCGCCGCGGTACTCGCGTCGATCGATCTGCGCACGCTCGAAGAGGGTGCAGCGAGCTTGGGCGCGGGCTTCTTCGAGCGCTTCCGCACGATCGTGGTCCCCAATGCACTGCCTGGGATCGTCGCGGGCGGGCTCATGGTCTTCACGCTGTCGATCGGCGAGTTCAACATCACCTGGATGCTCCACACGCCGTATCTCAAGACGCTCCCGGTGGGCCTGGCGGACGCGTACGCCTCGGCACGGCTCGAGACCGCGAGCGCGTACACCTTGATCTTCTTGCTCTTGATCGTGCCGGTGTTGGCGGCGTTGCAGGCCGCCGCGAAACGGACCTGGACGTGAGCGTCGGCGTTCGGCTCGCCGCCTGTTCGAAGACCTTTGCCGACGGCACGCGCGCGCTCGAGCCGCTCGACCTCGAGATCCGCGCCGGCGAGAGCCTCGTCGTGCTTGGGCCCTCCGGCTGCGGCAAGACGACCACGCTGCGCCTGATCGCGGGCCTCGAGCGCCCCGATCCCGGCGGCCGCGTCTTCTTCGACGGGAGGGACGTGACCGAAGTCCCGGTCGAACGCCGCGACGTCGGGATCGTCTTTCAAAGCTACGCGCTTTTTCCAAATCTCGACGTGAGCGCGAACGTCGGCTACGGCTTGCGCGTCCGGCGCCTCGCGGCGCGCGAACGAGAGGAACGCGTGCGCGAGATGCTGGAACTGACGCGCATCGAAGCGCTCGCGCACCGCCATATCGATCAGCTCTCGGGCGGCCAGCGCCAGCGCGTGGCGCTGGCGCGTGCGCTCTGCATTCGCCCTCGCATGCTGCTCCTCGACGAACCGCTCGCGGCGCTCGACGCCCAGTTGCGCGCGCGCCTGCGGGCGGAGATCGGCGAGTTGCTCAAGAGGCTCGCGATCACGAGCGTCTACGTGACGCACGATCGGGCCGAAGCCATGGCGCTCGGCGACCGGATCGTCGTCATGAACCACGGGAAGATCGCGCAGATTGGGACCCCGCGTGAGATCTACGAGCGACCGCGCTCGCGCTTCGTCGCCGAATTCGTCGGCACGATCAATCGCCTGCCGCACGACGGGCGCAGCGTGTTCGTGCGCCCGGAACACCTGCGCATCGTGTCGCCGGCGGAGGCACGCTGGCGGGGCCGCGTCGCGAACGTGCAATTCTTCGGCGACCGGGTACGGGTCGCGGTCGACGGCGCGAGCGACGAAGTGACGATCGTCGAGGCGCCCGCTTCGACGGCGCTCGCGGCCGGCGAGCCCGTCGGGCTCCACGCAGGCGATGCGGCCCTGATCGAGTTGCCGGAATGATCCTCGCTCAGATCAGCGATCTGCATGTCAAGCCGCGCGGCCGCCTCGCCTACGAGGCGGTCGACACCGCGGCGTTCTTGCGCCGCGCGATCGCGCGCCTGAACGCGTTTCGACCCGCGCCCGAGCTCGTGATCGCGACGGGCGATCTGACCGACGCCGGGACGCCGGACGAATACGACCACCTGCGCGAGCTGCTCGCTGCGCTCGAGATGCCCTACGCGCTCGTCGTGGGCAATCACGACGCGCGCGAGCCGCTGCGCGCGGCGTTTGCTCTCGATGAACGGCTACCGGCGACGGGGCCGCTGCAGTACGTGCTCGAAACGCCTGTCCGCGTGATCGTGCTCGATTCGCAGCGCGCAGGCGAAGAGGGTGGCGAACTCGACGCCGAACGCCTCGCGTGGCTCGACGACCAGCTTGCACGGCGGCGCACCCCGACGATCCTCGCGCTGCATCATCCGCCGTTCCTCACCGGCTTCCCGCTGATGGACGACAAGGGCTTCGCCGGTCGCGCCCAGTTCGAGGCGCTCGTAGCGTGTCATCCGCACGTTGAACGCGTGATCTGCGGCCATTTACACCGCTCGATGTTGGTGCGCTGGGGGGGAACGCTCGCGTCGATCTGTCCCTCGACCGCGCACCAGCTCGAGTTCGCGCTCGATCGAGCGCAGCCGGAGCGCTTCGTGATGGAGCCGCCCGCGTTCCACCTGCACCGCTGGGACGGCCGCCGGCTCATCACCGACGTCATCCCGCTCGCCGAGCCCGGGCCCCCGCGACCGTTCCGCCGCGACGGGACGTTCATCGGTTGAGCGCAAGCGGCCGGCGCCGCGCCGGCGCGGAACCCCTGCAACCGATGCGACGTCATGCTGACCAAGGAGCGACCCGCATGCGTGAGATCCTCGAGGCCGTCCAGGGCTGGCGCGACCGCCGGATCCCCATCGCCTTGGCGACCGTCGTCGGCGTCGAGCGTTCGGCGCCGCGCGATCCGGGGGCGGTCCTCGCCGTGAACGCGCTCGGCGAGGTCGCGGGTTCCGTGAGCGGCGGGTGCGTGGAATCCGCAGTCTACGAGGAAGCGCAGGACGCGATCGCGACCGGGCGCGCCCGGCTCGTGCGCTACGGAATCAGCGACGAGGCTGCATTCTCGGTCGGCTTGACGTGCGGCGGAACGATCCATGTCTTCATCGAGCGTCTCGACGACTGGCCCGCCGGCATGTTCGAGCGGCTCGCGCGCGCCCTGCGCGCCGAAGCGCCGATCGCCTCGGCCGTGCGCATCGACGAGGGCGGCGCCGGGCTGCGGCTCCTCGCCTCCGAGGCCGAAAGCTCGGGCGATCTCGGAACGCCGGGCCTGACGTACGCCGCGACCGGCGAAGCGCGAGCGCTCCTTGCGGCGGGCGAAAAGGCGCTGCGCGAGTTCGGGCCCGACGGCGAACCGACCGGCGTCGCGGTGCGCCTGTTCATCGAAGCGTTCGCACCGAAGCCCGTGATGTACATCTTCGGCGCGATCGACTTCTCGCGGGCGATGGCATCGCTCGCGAAGGTCGTCGGCTATCGCGTCGTCGTCGTCGACGCGCGGCCCATTTTCGCGACGAAAGCGCGCATCCCCGACGCCGACGACGTCATCGTGGCGTGGCCCGACGAATATTTGGCGCAGGCGCACGTCGACGAGCGAACGGCGATCGTCGTGCTGACGCACGATCCGAAGTTCGACATCCCGCTCTTGCGCGTGGCGCTCGGAACGCGGGCCGGCTACATCGGCGCGATGGGGAGCCGCCGCACGCACGCGAGCCGCGTCGCCGAGCTTCGCCTTGCGGGCGTCTCCGACGCAGGGCTCGCGCGCATCAGCGCGCCGGTCGGGCTCGACATCGGCGCGCGCACGCCCGAGGAGACCGCGGTCTCGATCGTCGCCGAAATCGTCGCGCTGCGCGCGCGCAGGCCCGGCGGCCGTTTATCCGCCGGGAGCGAGCCGATTCATCCCGCGCGGCAACCCGCGACGACGGAGAGCCCGCGCTAGCGGTTGCCTCCGAAAACGCCCTTGAGCTTGTCGCCGACCACGCCGATGACGGCGGCCCCGGCGTCGAGCTTGTTCTCCGCGGGCGCGGCGGAACTCACGCCCTTGACTTCGTTTGCGACGTTCAGGGCGAACTGTTGCATGATTCGCCCGGCGACGTCCTTGAGGACGCCCTGACCGAACTGCGCGATCACGCCGGAGACCTTCGCGTCCGCGACGACCGCGATCGCCGTGCCGTCGCCGTCGGCTTGCGCCGAGGTGGAGACGAGCGCGGTCGCGTTGCCGCGGCCCTTGACGTCGAGCGCGTCGACGTTAAATTGCGCTGAGTGCGTCGCCTCATCGAGCGATCCGACGGCGATCGTGGCCTTGTAGGCGGCCGAGAGCGGGCCGACCTTCAGGTTCACCTTCGCCTTATAGGTCGTGGCGTCGACGATCTCCGTGATCTCGGTGCCGGGCAGGCAGCGCGAGACGCGCGGGATGTCGCGCAGCAGGTTCCAAACCGCATCCAGGGGCGCATCGATCCGCGCGTTGCTCGTGATTTGCATTGGGGCTCCTTCGTGCGCTCAGCAAGCGGCGCCGTGGGCGCTCGGGTCGCGCTCGAACGCGTTGCGACATCCCGAACAGCAGAAATACCAGGTGCGGCCCTCATATTCGAAGCGGTGCTCGGCGCTCGCCGTCTCGACGTCCATCCCGCACACCGGATCGCGCGCCGCCGTCTGCGCAACAGGCTCCTCGCGTTCGCCCGGCGTATCCGCGCGCCGCAGCGCGACGATCTCCGCCAACACCGCGAGCGCGATCTCTTCAGGCGTCTTCGCGCCGATCCGCAAGCCCGCGGCGGGATGAAACGCGCCGAGCGCCGCTTCATCGAAGCCGCACCGCCGCAAATGGATCTCGATGATGCGGCTGCGCTTCGCGCTTGCGATCAAGCCGACGTAGCGATAGCCCAAGCGCAGCCCGGCTTCGCAGAAATCGTCGTCGAAATCGCCGTGGCTCGCCGCCACCAGCCAGACGTCGCGCGGCTCGTTCGCGACGCGCGCCTGCAGTGCGCTTGCGATCGCCTCAACGCCTCCGAGCGAATCACCATTCTCACCGGAGTATGCGACCGTGCGGAAGCCGAGCGCGCCGCCGAGATCGCCGAGCGCGCGGCCGACCGGCGACGCGCCGCCGATCACGAGCGCAGGCGGCGCGAGGAACGGCTCGATCCAGACATCGACGGTCCCGCCGCTGCCGCACGACATCGGCCGGAGCGTCACGTTCGCCGGCGCCGGAGCGCGCACGTTCGGCGTGATGCGAACGAGGCGAGCCTCGCCGCTCGCGAGCGCGGCGAGCGCATCGCTGCGCACCGTCGGCGTCACGCAACCGCCGCCGAGCCAGCCTTCCATTCGCCCGTCGGGCCGCACGATCGCCCGGTTGCCGGCGCTCGCGGAACTCGGCGTTTCGACGCGCACGACCGTGGCCAAGGCGAACGGCTGCGCCGCCGCCACGAGTTCTCCGGCTCGACGCATCACGTCCAGGCGCGGGCTGGTGTGAATCCCGTGCACCGGCCGCTACTCCGTCACGCCGTGATCGCGCAGCACTTTCCAAACCCGTGCGGGCGCGAGCGGCATGTCGATGTGCCACACGCCGTGCGGCGAGAGCGCATCGACCACCGCGTTGACGATCGCCGCGGGAGAACCGACGGTCGGCGACTCCGCGACGCCGCGCGCCCCGATCGGATGGTGCGTCGACGGCGTCACGTACTCGCCGAGCTCCCATTTCTTGGGCACCTCCATCGCGGTGACGATCAGGTAGTCCATGAAGCTCGCGTTGAGGTGATTGCCCTCCTCGTCGAATTCCATGACCTCCATCAGCGCGGTCCCGACGCCCTGCGCGAGGCCCCCGTGCATCTGGCCTTCGATCACGATCGGATTGATGCGCACGCCGCAATCGTCGACCGCGATGAAGCGCCGGACCGTCACCTGACCCGTGCCCTTGTCGATGTCGACGACGCAAATGTACGCGCCGAACGGATACGTCATCTCGGGCGGATCGTAGTAGGCGACGTCCTCGAGGCCGGCCTCTTCGCCCGGCGGCAGGTTCGTGTAGGCGGCAAAGGCCAGCTCGGCCATCGTCTTCGTCTGATCGGGCGAACCTTTGACGCGAAACGCATCGCCCGTCCATTCGAGATCGTCGATGTTCGCTTCGAGCAAATACGCGGCGATGCGCTTGGCCTTCTCGCGAACCTTGCGCGCGACGACGGCCGTCGCGGCGCCCGCAACCGGCGTGCTGCGACTGCCGTACGTGCCCAGGCCGTAGGGCGTGTTGTCCGTATCGCCCTCCTCGACGTTGATGTGTTCCGCGGGGATCCCGATCTCCGCGGCGACGATCTGCGCGAACGTCGTTTCGTGGCCTTGGCCTTGCGACTTGACGCCCAGCTTCAGCACGCCTTTTCCGGTCGGATGGATGCGCAGTTCCGCGCTGTCGAACATCTCGATCCCCGCGATGTGGCAGCTCTTGCCGGGGCCCGCACCCACGATCTCCGTGAACGTCGAGATGCCGATCCCCATCAGGCGGCCCTCCTTGCGCGCCTGCTCTTGCTCCCGCAACAGCGCCGGGTAGTCCGCAATGCGCAGCGCTTCGTCGAACGCGGCAGGATAATCGCCGCCGTCGTACTCCCAGCCCATCACCGAGCGATACGGCTGCTGCTCCTTCGTGATCAGGTTCTTCTTGCGCAGCGCGACCGCGTCCATCGCCAGCTCGTCGGCCAGCACGTCCATCGTGCGTTCCATGCAATAGATCGCTTCCGTCACGCGGAACGAACAACGGTACGCGATCCCGCCGGGCGCCTTGTTCGTGTAGACGCCGGTCGCCGATGCGTAGGCCGCCGGGATGTCGTAACAGCTCGTGAAGATGGGAAAGAAGCCCATCGGCCACTGCGCGCCCGGTTGCGCCTGCGCGTTGAACGCGCCGTGGTCGGCCACGATCGCGATCCGGCTCGCCAGGATCTTGCCGTCCTTCGTCGCGCACAGTTCGCTCGTCATGTGATAATCGCGCGCGAAGCTGTCCGCGATCAAGTTCTCCGCGCGCGTCTCCATCCACTTGACGGGCTTGCCGAGCAAGAGCGAGGCGACGGTCGCACAGACGTAGCCCGGATAGATCGGGACCTTCCCGCCGAAGCCGCCGCCCAGGTCCGGCGAGATGATCCGAATGTTGTGCTCGGCGAGGCCGCTGACGATCGCGAAGAGCGTGCGGTGGGCGTGCGGCGCCTGCGAGGTCATGTGGATCGTCATCTTCTCGGTCGCGATGTTGTAATCGGCGACGCATCCGCAGGTCTCCATGGGCGCCGGATGGATGCGCGGGTAGAAGATCTGCTGCTTGACGGTGACGACGTCCGGGCGGCGAAACGCGTGCTCGGTGGCGGCCTTATCGCCGGTCTCCCACGTGAAGCAGACGTTGTCCGTCTTGTCCGCCTTATCGTCACGAATCACGGCCGCCCCGGGCGCGAGCGCCTTGAACGGATCGACGAGCGTTTGCAATTGCTCGTACTCGACGTCGATCAATTCGAGCGCGTCCTGCGCGTGGTAGCGGCTGTCGGCGACCACGAACGCGACCTCTTGACCCTGGAAGCGCACCTTGTCGGTCGCGAGCACGGCCTGCGTATCGCCCGCCAGCGTCGGCATCCACGCCAGACCCTTAGCGGCGAGCGCTGCACCGGTGACGACGAGCTTGACGCCGGGCGCCGCCTGCGCGCGCGAGACGTCGATCGAGACGATTTTCGCGTGCGCGAACGGGCTGCGCAAGATCGAACAGTGCAGCATGCCCTTGAGCTGCACGTCGTCGACATAGTTGCCCATGCCCCGCACGAAACGCGCGTCCTCCTTGCGGAGCATGCGGTCGCCGAGCGTGTGGCCGTTCTTTTGGGGAGCGATGACCGTTGTCATACCGGCGCCTTCTCCTGCTGCTCGGACGCAGCGGCCCACTGGATCGACTTGATGATGTTCTCGTAGCCCGTGCAGCGGCAGAGGTTGCCGGCGATACCCTCGCGGATCTCGTCTTCGCTGGGATTCGGATTCGCGCGCAGCAGTGCGGTCGCGGTCACGATCATCCCCGGCGTGCAGAACCCGCACTGCAAGCCGTGCTCCTGATGGAAGCCTTCTTGCACGGGCGTCAGCGAGCCGTCGGCGTGCGTGATCCCCTCGATCGTCGTGATCTTCCGGCCGTTCGCGCGCACCGCGAGGACCGTGCACGATTTCACGGCGTCGCCGTCGAGCAGGACGGCACACGCGCCGCAACTCGTCGTGTCGCAGCCCCAATGCGTTCCGGTCAGCCCGAGCTGCTCGCGAAGATAGTGCACGAGCAGCAGCCGCGGCTCGACCTCGCTCTCGTGCTGCTCGCCGTTGACCTCGACGCTAATTCGCATGGACGGTCCCTCCGTTGCCGCTCGCGGAACCACGGTGCAGCGCGCGTTCGATCACGCGCGGCGTCAGCACGCGCACGAGATCTCGCTTGTAGTCCGCGCTGCCGCGCGAATCGTCGATCGGCTCCGACTCGCCGGCGGCGATCTTCCCCGCTTGCGCGAGCGTCGCGCGATCCGGCTTCTTCCCTTCGAGAAACGCCTGCGCATTGCGCGCGCGCAGCGTCGTCGAGCCGACGCCGCACATGCCCAGGCGCACGTTTGCGAGCGTGCCGTCCGCCGCGAGATCGAAGGCGACGCCGAGCGCCGCCGCCGCGTAGTCGCCGTAGCGCCGTTCCACCTTGACGTAGGCGCTGCTGCGCGCGAGCCGCTCCCAGCGGATCTCCGTGACGAGCTCGCCCTCCTCGAGCGCCGTCGTGAACGGCCCGAGATAGAAGCGGTCGATCGGAAGTTCACGCGCGCCGTTCGACGAGCGGATCGTCACGATGCCGTCGAGCGCCGTGAACGCCGCCGCGAGGTCTTCCGCAGCGTCGCCGTGAGCGACGGAGCCGCCCACGGTCCCCATGTTGCGCACGAGGGGGTCCGCGATCAGATGTTCCGCGTCGACGAGGATCGGCGCACGCTCGCGAACGAGCGGCGCCTCCAGCAGGTCGCGGTGCGTTGCGAGCGCGCCGACCCGCACACCCGTGCCATCGGCGCGAATGTAGCGAAGCTCGGTATCCAGCGGCGCGATGTCGACGATCGCCGTCGGGCTCGCGAGCCGCAACTTCATCATCGGCAGCAGGCTATGCCCGCCTGCCATCACCCGCGCGTCGGGCCCGCGCGCCTTCAAGAGGGCCAGCGCTTCGTCGACCGAGTGGGCGACGACGTAGTCGAAAGCCGCCGGGACCTGCATCCGGAGCTCCTTCCGCGTGGGGACCTGGGGAGTGCTTCGCTCTAGAGCCTGTGAGGATGTAGACTGTCGCCGCGCGACCTTTGTCGCAGGCGGGCGCCGTCTTCCTCGAAGATCGCCAAGGCAAGCTCGTCGAGCGCGGCCAGGCTATGCCCGGAAAGGAAGCGATCGACGAATGGGAGCGCCGTCGCCATCCCGCCGGCGAGCGGTTCGTAGCCTTCCGCGGCCTTGCGCGGGTTCACCCAAACGATCCGGCGGGCCAGGCGGGAGAGCCGCTGCATCTGCTCGCGCAACAGCGCCAAGTCGCCTCGATCCCAGCCGTCCGAAACGATGACGACGATCGCGCCGCGGGCGGTCCCGCGTTGCCCCCAGCCGTCCAAGAACGCCTTGAGCGTCTCGCCCAGCCGGGTCCCGCCGGCCCAATCATCCGCGAGGCGCGCCGCTGCGATCAGCGCGCGAGTCGGCTCGTGCGCCGCCAGCGCTCGCGTGAGCCGCACCGTCCGCGTCCCGAGTGAGAACGCTTCGAAGGGAAGGCCGGATGCGATTCCGGCATGGACGAACGCGAGGAGCGCTCGCGTGTACGGCTCCATCGAACCCGAGACGTCGCACAGAGCGACGAGCGGGATCGGGCGCCGCCGGCGCGCGCGGCCGTAGCGTCGAATCGGCTCCCCCCCGGTCTCCATCGCGTGACGCAGCGTGCGGTGCAGATCGAAGCGCCCGCGCTTTGCCGGTTCCCGCCGGCGCTCGCGCCGCAGCGGGGCATGCAGGCGGACCGCGCGAACGGCGGCGAGGAACCGCGCGAACTCGGCCGCCGTGTAGGCGCCGAAGTCTTTCTCTCGCTCGACGTCGACGGCGCTGAATTGAACCCACCGGATCTCATCGTCGACCGCCTCGCCCGGCACGGCCCGCCCGTACGGCACGAGCGGAGGTTCCTCCATGACGACGCGCATCGTGCCGCGGCCCGCGGAACGCTCCGCGCCGGAGAGCGCGCCCCAGAACGCGGCGAAGCAACGCTCGTATACCGGAAGATCGTCGTGACGGGAACAGAGCGTCGCGAAACCCGCCCAGAAGACTTCGTCCCGGTCGAAGAGATCGAGGAACGTCAGCGCGCGCGCAAAGCGCGCGATCCGCTCCGCCGTCGTGCGGACGCCGCCGAGCGCCAACATCCGCCCGAAGGCAACCAGCGCCCGCAGCGCCGCATCCGCTTCATCTTCCGTCGGCAACGAACGTGGCGAGCCCACGCTCGCGGACGCGAGTCTGATCCTCGCGGTATTTCAAGACGGCGCCGAGCGTCGCTTCCACGTTCGCGACGGTGAGTTCTTCCGCCCCGAGCGCGAGCAGCGCGCGGCTCCAGTCCAGCGTCTCGGAAACGCCGGGCGGCTTGTAGAGATCGAGCGCGCGCATCCGTTCGACGCCGCGCGCGACCTCGCGCGCGAGCGCCGCGCCGACGCCCGGCACGCGCCGCCGCACGATCTCCGTTTCGCGGTCGAGCGAGGGGTGATCGATCCAGTAATAGAGACAGCGGCGTTTGAGCGCATCGTGCACTTCGCGCGTGCGATTCGACGTCAGTATGACGATCGGCGGCCGCTCGGCGCGAATCGTGCCGAGCTCCGGAACCGTGATTTGGAAATCGGAGAGTATCTCGAGCAAGAAGGCTTCGAATTCATCGTCCGCGCGATCGATCTCGTCGATCAACAAGACCGGCGGATCGCCCGGGTGTTCGAGCGCCTCCAGCAGCGGGCGCGCGATCAAGTACTCGCGCGAATAGCACCCGGCTTCCACGGCGCCGAGATCGCGCTCGCTGCCGAACGCTTCCGCGGCGCGCACGTGAAGGAGCTGGCGCGTGTAGTTCCACTCATAGAGCGCTTGCGAAGGCTCGATGCCTTCGTAGCACTGCAGACGAATCAAGCGCGTATCGAGCACCGTTGCGAGCGCCTTCGCGACCTCGGTCTTGCCGACGCCGGCGTCGCCCTCGAGGAAGAGCGGCTGCCCCAAACGCAGCGCGAGAAAGATCGTCGTCGCAAGCGGCGCGTCGGCAAGATAGCCGGCGCCCTCGAGCCGGCGCGTCAAGCCGGCGATGGAAGCTGGTGCACCCCGATCGATTGTTGCGCTCATGACGCCTGATTCCAGTGCGCGGAAGGGGACTCCGCCTGCGGACGCTAACGGCGCGAACGTGTCGAGCGCCGGCTCCCGTGTGTGCGTTGTCCTCGCGGCCGGCGCCTCGCGACGCTTCGGCTCGCTCAAACTGCTGGAGCACGTGGGCGGCCGGCGCATGATCGACCGCGTGCTCGCAGCGTGCGGCGAGCACGAAACCGTCGTGGTCGCGGCACCGAGCCTGGCCGCGCAGCTCGAGCCCGCGCCCGGGCGCCGGATTGCAATCAATGCTGAACCCGAGCGCGGAATGACGCACTCCCTGCGGCTCGCAAGCGCGCTCGTCGATCCGCACGCGGCGCTCGTCGTGCTGCTCGGCGACATGCCGTACGTCGATCGCGCGCTCGTCGAGCGAGCGATCGACGCGTTCGACTCGGCCTGCGATCTGCTCGCACCGACGTGCGCCGGCCGCCCCGCGCATCCCGTCATTCTGGGCCCCGCGGCGCGGGCGCGGCTCGCCGCGCTCCCCGAAGGCGATACGTTGCGCGCGCTGCGCACCGATGCGCGGTTGCGAGTTCGCGCGCTCGTGCTCACCGATGCAAGCACGCAGCGCGACGTGGACGTACCGGGCGATCTTTAGGGAATCGGCCGGCTATTTCGCCGGTGCGGGAAGTCCATGTTCTACGTCGAGGTGCGTTGCGACCGCTTGGTGCTGCGTCGCCGTGACGTACGGGATGCCGATCGCGAGGAGCGCGGCGAGGAACACCGCGCCGAGCACGCCCCCGAGCTTCCAGAAATCGCGTCCCTCGATGTACCCGCTGCCGAAATAGATCGGCGCCGGGCCGCATGCGTACGGCGTGATCACGCCCATCAGGCCGAGCGAGAACGCCAGCAAGAGAACGATCGTCACCAGCGGCACGCCTTCCATCACGGCGACCGAGGCGACGAAGACCGGCAGCAGGGCCGTCGCTTGCGCCGTGATGCTCGCGAAGAGATAGTGCACGGCGAAGAACACGACCACGAGTCCGATCACGACGAATAGCGGCGAGACGCCGTGCAGCGTATGCGCGACCAGTTTTCCAAACCAGGGCAGGAAGCCGACTTTGTTGAGCCCATCGGCGAGCGCGACGAGCGTCGCGAACCACACCAGCACGCTCCAGGCTTGCTTGTACGCGAGCAGATCGTTCCAGCTCAGGATGCCGGTCAGGATCATCGCCGAGACGACGACGAGCGCCACGGTCGTCGCCGCGATCCACGAGCCGCCGATGATCCAGAGCACGAGCGCGAAGATCGCCAGCAGACCCATGACGATCTCTTTGCCGGAGAGCCCGCCCATGTCGTGGAGTTGGGCGCGTGCCCACGTCACGACCTCGCCGCCGCTCTTTACTTGGGGCGGGTAGATCACGTAGAGCAATGCCGGAACGAGCAGAAAGAGCAGCAAGCCGATCGGCAAGAACGCGCCGAACCACTGCATCCACGAAATGTGAATGCCGGAGGTCTTGTTGATGATCTCGACCGCGAGCAGATTCGGTGCGAGCGCGGTCAGGAACATCGAGCTCGTCACGCAGGTCGTCGCGAACGCGGTGTAGAGGAGATACGCGCCGATCTTTCGCGCGGACTCCCCGGGAAGCGATCCGTAGAGCGGCGGGATGTTCTTGATGATCGGGAAGATCGTGCCGCCGCTGCGCGCGGTGTTCGACGGTGTGAACGGCGCGAGCACGAGATCGGCGAGCGCCACGGCATATCCGAGTCCCAGCGTCCGCTTCCCGAGCGCGCTCACCAGCATGAGCGCGATGCGCCGTCCGAGTCCGGTCTTCTCGTACCCCTCTGCGAACATGTAGGCCGCGAAGATCAGCCAGACCGTGTCGTTGGCGAAGCCCGAGAGCCCCCACTTCAGCGAGTCGGCCGGCGTATCGCCGATGAAGCCCAGCGTGACCGCGATCGTGATGCCGATGAAGCCGATCGCCGCGGCCGGCAGCGGCTCGAGGATCAGGCCGACGATGACGCCCGCGAACAGCGCGAAATAGAACCACGCTTTGTGATCGAGCCCATGCGGTGCGGGCACGAGCGCGATGAGCGCCGCGACGACGACCGGCGCTATTGCCTTCCAGGGAAACCGGGCCTTCACGGGCAGCGCGGGCGGAGCGATCGGTGCGGCAGCGACGTCCATCGCGTATTGAGTGCCCACCATCGGGAACGGCCACGCGCGCCTCGGAGCGCGGGACCTTGCGGGAAGGATGCGTTAGGCCGGGCAGGGGTTCGTCCGGTTGCTCGGGCACCTTCCCGTCGGGCCCACCTCGGGCGTTGGTCATCGGTCATTTGGGAGCAGCTCGCCGCATGAACTCTTCCAACGAAAGCCGCATCACCGAACCTCTCTACAGCCTTGCGCGCGCGAACCCCGGCGCGCTGTTCGATATCGTCGTGCGCGTCCGAGTCACCCAGATTGACGCCGCGGAATTCACCTACGACGCCGTGCCCGCGGTTCTGCGGCAAGTGAAATCCGCCATCGATGCGCTCGCGCTCGCGCAGCCGGAGCAGACGACGTGGAGCGGAGAGCAGGCCGGTGCGCCCTTCCTGTATGCAACGCTGAGCGGCGCGCACGTTCTGGACCTGGATCGGCGCATCGACCCCGGCGCGCCGATCGAATTCCGCCGCGACCGCCTGGGCGGCGACTCCTCAGATTTCAATCCGGAAGATCTCGTCGGCCGCGTGATCGCCGAACCTCTCGCCTCGGAGATCCGGGTCGCCCCCGACGCGAGCTACGATTGCATCATCGTCCTGAGCGCGACGCATCCCGAAGGCGCACAGGGCGCTCGCGAGAGCGTCGTGCGCAACATCATCGTGCTCCAGTCGCGCACCCTCGCGCCGATCGCCTACCGCGCGAACGATAACGCCTCGCACCCGTACGTCTTTGCGACGCTGACCGGAGCACAGGTGCGCGCGCTCGTCGAACTCGATCGCACCGCTGGGAATGGGGACGTCACGATCCATCAGATTTGGGAAGACAGTCAAGTTCAGGCGCTGATCACGAAGACGATCGCGACCGTCAAGGCCGACGCCGCTCACATCGCATATAGCGCGGCGGGCAAGGGGATCGTGTGGGCCGTCCTCGATTCGGGCATCGATGCGACGCATCCGCACTTCAGGGAGCATAAGAATCTCGTGCTCGACGACGTGCGCCCGCTGCGTCACCGCGATTTCAGCGGGAGCGCCGCGCCCGCGCCCGCCGCCGTTCCGCCCGCAAGCGCTCCGGCCGCCGCCTTCGCGGACGACCCCGCGGCGCTGGTCGATGCCTTCGGGCACGGCACGCACGTCGCCGGCATCATCGCGGGTTCATGGACGGCGCCGGGCGGCACCGATCCCGCCGCCGACCCCGTCGTCTTGCGCACGACGCGCAACGGTGCCGGCGCAGACGAACGGGTCCTCGAATATCCGCCCGTGATCGCCGGCATGGCGCCGAAATGCACGCTACTCAGCCTGCGCGTGCTGGACGATTTCGGCGGCGGCCAAGTCTCATCGATCATCGACGCCTTCGAGGAGATTCAGCGGCTCAACGGGTACGGGCGGCGCATCGTCATCGCCGGCGTCAATCTGAGCGTCGGGTACCCGTTCGATGCGAAGTGGTTCGGCTGCGGCCAGAGCCCGCTGTGCATCGAAGTCAACCGGCTTGTCCGTTCGGGCGTCGTGGTCGTCGCCGCCGCCGGCAATTCGGGATACGGAACGTTGAGCACGGCCTACACGAAAGGCTGGCCGGCAACGCTGCCGCAGACGATCAACGACCCGGGCAACGCGGATCTCGCGATCACGGTCGGATCGACGCATCGCGAGTCGCCGCACCTGTACGGCATCTCGTACTTTTCATCCAAAGGTCCGACGGGCGACGGACGGCTCAAGCCGGATCTCGTGGCGCCGGGCGAGCGCATCATCTCGTGCGCGTCGGCGCAGAGCCGCCTGCCCGCGACCATTTCGAACGCCGACGGCTCGACGCAAACCGTCCCGAAGGACGGGTATACCTATCGCGAGGACTCAGGCACCAGCATGGCGGCGCCGCACGTCTCCGGGCTCATCGCGAGCTTTCTTTCGATTCGCAAAGAGTACATCGGTCAGCCCGAGACCGTCAAAGCGCTCTTCGTCGACAACGCCACCGATCTGCGCCGCGATCGGACCTTTCAGGGCGCGGGCCTCGTCGACGTGATGCGCACCATCCAAGCCGTATAGTAAAGGGGAGGATCGTGAACTTCGCTCCATTTCAAACCGTCGAAGTGCCCTTCGATAAGGACGCGGCGATCACGCCGCTCGGCCCGATCGACGGCTCCGGTGCGCAAGCGGCCATCGCCGCGCTGCTTGGCGGCATCGACGACCTGATCGTCATCTCGCACGGTTGGAACAACGATGTCGACGACGCGCGCACGCTGTACACCGGCTTCTTCACGAGCGTCGCGAACGCGTGGAGCGCGGCGGGCCTGACGGCGGCGGACCAGCAGCGCACGGGCGTCGTCGCGCTGTACTGGCCTTCGAAGAAGTTCGATGAGGCCGATCTGATCGCCGGCGGCGCGGCCGCGGTCGGCGACGCGCCGCCGATCGATTACGGCGCCGCGATCGTCAAGCAAATCGCCAACCTCAAAGACGTTTACGGGCAGTTCGGCCCGGCGCAACAACAGGCGCTCGACGTCGCGCTGCAGCAGGTTGGGGCCCTAGAGAGCGAAGCTGGGCAAAACGCCTACGTCAAGGCGCTCGCTTCGCTCTTCCCCAGTGCGAGCGGCGAAGCCGACCCGGGCCTGGATGCGAGCAAAGGCGGTCTTGCGGGCCGCAGCGGAGCGGACATCTTGCGCGACATCGCGGCGCAACTCGGTGCACAGCCCGCCGAGCCGTCGGCCGGCGGCGGCGCGGCGGTGATCGGCGACGACGCAGCGGCGCCCCTCGCGGCGACCGGCAGCGCGCTCGGCTTCGATCCGATCGGCGACATCAAGCGAGCGGCAAGTCTGCTGCTCAACCTCACGACGTATTACGTGATGAAAGAGCGCGCCGGAACCGTCGGAAAAATCGGGGCAGCTCCACTCGTCGCGGCGGCGCTGCAGACGAAGCCGTCGTTGCGCGTGCACCTCGTCGGGCACAGCTTCGGGGGGCGACTCGTCACTTCGCTCGCGAACGCTCTCCCGAACGGCGCGCAGGCGACCACGCTCTCGCTGCTCCAAGCAGCCTATTCGCATTACGGCCTCGCGCCGGCGCCCGCCGATGGAAGCCGCCCCGTCGGCGCGTTTCGAGACGTCGTGGAAAAGGCGAAGGTGCGCGACGTCATCCAGATCACGCATAGCTCGCACGATTGGGCCGTCGGCGCCGCCTATCCGATCGCATCGTATATCGCGCGCGATACCGCGAGCGCGATTCCGATCAGCGTGCCCGGGACGGCGAACAGCCCGTGGGGCGGCATGGGCGCAAGCGGCGCCCAACAGACCCCGGAAGCGTTCGACGATACGCTGCTCGACGGGAACGCAGCCTACGCGCCGCTGCCGGCCGGGAAGCTGATCCGCAACCTGACCGGCGACGCTTTCATCTCCGGACACGGCGACGTCGACGGCTCGCAGGTCGCCTGGGCGTTCGTGCAAGGCTTCGTCCTCGCCCGATCCCCCGTCAGTTGAAGACCGGCGGTCATGCTCGCCGGCCGGCTCAGGCAGGACGGCATTAGGACGGACGAAATCAATAATGAGGTACGACTCGTGGTTTTAGCCACTTTCCGGAGGCAACCATGGCAGTGCCCAAGATCCTCCAAGGAGCTCTGCGCATCCAACCGGCAATCGGACTCTCCCTCGCTGCGGCAGCGGCCCTCGCTTTGGGAGGCTTGCCGGGCCTCGTCCACGCGCCCTCACCGACGAAGGCGCACGTGGCCCAAGCGGGCAGCACGTGCGCTCGCAGGTTCGCGTTGAACGTGACGCTCTCGACCGCCGCATCCCACGCCCTGACGATCCACGTTTGGTACGACAAGGGCGAACTCGCCGCCGGTGCGACGGTCTCGTGAGAGCCAACCCCTCGCTTACGAGCGAACCGGCGCGTCGAACAGCGACGGCTCCGTGACCGGCGCCGCGCGTTCTGCCCCCGGCTCGTCGTCTGCGGGCGCTTCAGCGAGCGCGACGTAGACGACCGGCACGAGGACCAGCGTCAGCAACAGTGAGCTCGCCAAGCCCCCGATCACCACGGTGCCGAGCGAGGACGCGGCTTGCGCCCCGGCATCGAGCGCAAGCGCCAGCGGAAGCATCCCGGCAATCATCGCCGACGTCGTCATGATGATCGGCCGGAACCGTTCGCGCGCCGCCTCGCGGATTGCGGCGACGCGATCCATCCCTTCGCGTCGCCGCGCGTTCGCGAAATCGACGAGCAGGATGCCGTTCTTCGTAACGAGCCCGATGAGCAGCACCGAACCGATCAGCGAAAAGAGGTTGAGCGTCTGGTGCGTCAGGGCGAGCGATCCGAGACCGCCCACCACCGCGACCGGCACCGAAAACATGATGATGAAAGGCGTGCGATAGCTGTTGTAGAGCGCCACCATCAGCAGATACACCAGCGCCAGCGAGAGCAGCAGCGCGTAACTCATGCCTTGCACCGTGGCGCCGACTTGCTGCTCGTTGCCGCCCGCCGCCGGTTGCACCGTGACGCTCGCGGGGAGGTGCAATGCCGCGAGCCTTCTAGCGAAATCGCGCTGGACGTTCGAGAGCAGCGCGCCCGGCGCCAGATTCGCGCCGAGGTAGACCACGTTCTGCCGGTTGATGCGCACGAGCATCGGGGGCGCCGGCGCTTGGGCGAGATGGGCGATGTCGCCGACGTGAATCAGCGAGCCGTCGTTCGCGCGAATCGGGATCGCGGCGATCGCGGCGAGCGAGGTTTGGTCGGGTTGGGGGTACGTCACGACCACGTCCTTGAGCCCGTCCTCGCCGGTGAACTGGGTCGCAAGATCGCCGCCGAACGCCGCGCGGATCGCGGTCGAGGCCGTCCCGATCGTCGCGTTCAGCGCGCGAGCGCGCTCCCGATCGAACTGGACTTCGACCTGCGGCGCGTCGGCGGTGGCCGAGGTCGTGACGTCGATCGCGCCCGGCGTCGCTTTGAGCGCCGCCTCGATCTGCGCCGCGTATTTTTCCGGCACGCCGTCCGTGCTCGCGATGACTTCGTCGATCGGTTGCGCGTTGCCGCCGGAGATGTCGGTCGCCGGGACCGCGACGACGCTCGCTGCCGGCACCGCTCGTTGCGCTTGCGCCTGCAACTGTTGCGCCCAATACGCGGTCGAGTGGCCGCGCTTATCGTTCAAGTATACGTCGATTTGGCCGATCGCCGCGTTGCTGATGTAGCCGGTCAGTTGCCCGAGATACGCACCGGCCGTCGAGGACTCCGCGCGCAAGTCGCTCGTTCCGGCGACGATCCGCTCGACAGCGAGGACGCCCCGGCGCGTCGTCTCGAGCGGCGTGCCGCTCGGGTACGTCAAGGTGATGTAGAGTTCACCCCGGTCCACGGGCGGCACGTACTCGAACCCGACCAGGCCCAACGGAATCAGCGCGAGCGCCAGCACGAGCGAAAGCGCGGAGACGATCAAGACGAAGCGCCCGTTGCGCAGCCCCCACGGCAGCAAACGGCCGACGTAGCCGCCGCGGAGGTCTTCGAACCCGCGCGTGAAGCGGTCGATCAGCGGCCACGATCGCCACGTCGAGAGCAACGCCCAACGCGCGGCAAGCGTCGGCGTGACCGTGAACGAAACGAACAGCGAGGTCAGCGTCGCCACCGTGACCACGAGGCCAAACTCGCGCAAGAACAGGCCGACCGAACCGGGCAAGAACGAGATCGGCAGGAACACGACGACGTCGACCAGCGTGATCACGATCGCCGCGACGCCGATCTCGCTGCGGCCGTTGATCGCGGCGAGCTCCGGCCCTTCCCCGCGCGCGAAGTGCCGCTCGACGTTCTCCAGCACGACGATCGAATCGTCGACCAGGATGCCGATGATCAGCGTCATCGCAAGCAGCGAGACCATGTCCAGCGTGAAGTGCGCGAGCTTCATCGCCGCTAGCGTCACCAGCAGCGAGGCGGGGATGGCGATCAAGACCACCAGCGCATTGCGCCACGAACGCAGGAAGAACAGCATGACGATGCCCGTGAAGACGATCGCCTCGATCAGGGTCCGCACGACACCCGAGAGCTGTTGCTGCGTGTAGGTCGACTGCACGTTCAGGACCGAGAACTGCACGTCGGGATACGTGCGGGTCAGCTCCGGCAGCGTCGCGAGGACCCCCTTGGAGACCTCGACCTCGCTGAAGCCGGCCGACTTCTGGATGTCCAGCGTGACGCACGGAACGCCGTCCGAATAGGCGAAGACGCGCTGGGTTTCAAACGAATCGGTCACGTTCGCGACGTCGCCGATCCGATACAGCCGAGCTTGCGCGCTCCAGGCGTTCGTGCCGGAGGGAGCCGCCGCCGCGCCGTTTCCCAGCAGCAGGTTGGCGACGGTCGGCACGTCTTGAATGTCGCCGCGCACGTCGAGGTTCGTCTCGCGATTCGCCGAGTAGAGGATCCCGCCCGGCGAGCGGACGTTGTTGTTCGTGATCGTGCTGACGATGTCGGTCAGCGTGAAGCCCGACGTGTCGAGGGCGCCCGGGTTGACGCTCACTTGAATCGAAGGCGTGACGGTCCCGTTCATCTGGACGAACGAGACGCCGGGCACCTGTTCGAGCGCGGGAACGATCTTGTTGATCGTCAGCGAGGAGAGATCGCCGACGGAGAGCGCACGCGAGCGGAGCACGAGGGAAACGACGACCGCTTCGCTCGGATTATACAGCGAGATCTGCGGCGTCTGGACGTCGTTTGGGAGTTGCCGCTGCGCGTTCTGGATGCGGCCTTGCACCTGAACGAGATCGTTGTTCTGATCGGAGGTCAGGCTGAAGACGGCGATGATCGAGGCCTGCCCCGGCTGAATCGACGTTTCGAGATGATCGAGATCGGGCGATCCCGCGAGCTGATCCTCGAGCGGCCGCACGATCGCATCGCGCATCACCGTCGTCGACGCGCCGGGATACGTCACGAGCACCTGGATCGAGGGAACGTCGGTCGACGGGAATTGCTGCTTCACCAGCGTCGTTCCGCCGATCACGCCGGCGAGCAGCACCAGCGCCAGAAAGACGGTGACCAGCGTCGGCCGCGCGACGAAGAGGCGCGTCAACCACATCAGGGCGATTCCCCGGCCAGGGCCAGCGGCCGGCCGCTCTCGGGCTTGCGCGCAGCCGCGGGCTTCCCGGGCGGACCGGGGGCGATCCAGACGTACATGATCGGGATCAGCACGAGCGTGAGCACGAGCGAACTCGTGAGCCCGCCGATCACGACCGTCCCGAGCGAGCGCTTCGCGGCGGAACCCGGGTCGAGCGCGAGCGCAAGCGGCGTCATCCCGGCGATCATCGAGACCGTGGTCATCACAATCGGGCGAAAGCGCTCGTAGGCCGCATGCCTCATCGCCTCGATCTTATCGAAGCCCGCGAGCACCCTGCGGTTCGCGAAATCGACGAGCAGGATCCCGTTCTTGCTGACGAGCCCGACCAGCATGACCAGGCCGATCAGCGAAAACAGATTCAGGCTCTGGCGCGTGAGCGCGAGCGACCCGAACGCGCCGATCGCCGCCACCGGGATCGAGAACATGATCACGAGCGGTGCGCGGTACGCGTCGTACAGCGCGACCATCAGCAGGTAGACCAGCAGCGACGAGAGCGCGAGCGAGACGCTGATGCCGCTGATCGTCTGCGCGAGGTTTTGCTGGGCGCCGCCGGCGCCCGTTCCGACGATCACCGTGTTCGGCAGGTGCAAGTCCCGGACGCGCTGCTGGAAATCGCGCTGAACGTTCGAGAGCGCGGCCCCGGGCATGAGGTTCGCGCCGATGTGAATCACGGTCTGGCGATTGTTGCGCGTGATGAGCGCCTGCGACGGATCGTTCAGCAGGACGGCGACGTCTCCCAAATGGACCACTTGTCCGCCGCGATTGCGCAGCGCGATGTTGCGCAGCGTCGCAAGGCTCGTCTGATCGGCCATGGGATAGAGAACCTGGACGTATTTCGTGCCGTTCACCGTGTCGAACTGGGTCGCGAGCGTTCCGCCGAAGGCGGCGCGCACGGCTTGCGCGGCGAGGCCGATGTCGAGGTTCATCGAGCGCGCACGGTCGCGGTTGAAACCGATGTCCATCTGCGGCGCAAGCTGCAGCGCCGAGGCGTTGACGTTCGTAGCGCCGGGTGTCTCTTGCAGCGCCCCGAGGATCTGCTGCGCGTAGGCGTCAGGCTCGCCGCGCGTCGTCGCGACGGTCACGTCGATCGGTTGCGAGTTGCCGCCGCGCGTTCCGGTCGCCTGGATCGCCGTCACGCGGGCATTGGGCACGAGGCGGTGCGCGATGCCGTTCATCGTCTGGGCGACGTCGGCCGTCTGCCCCTTGTGATCGGGGCGCAGGAAGACCCGCAGCTGCCCGTTCGAGCCGAGGTTGATGCTGCCGCCGAAACCGGCTTGGTAGCTCCCCGCCGTCGAGGTGATCTGTTGCACGTCCGCAAGCTGCAGGTAGGCATTCGTCAGCGTGCGGATCGCAGCATCCGTCGTCGCCAGCGGCGTTCCGGTAGGGAATTGCACCTGCACGAAGATCTGGCCCCGGTCGACGGCCGGGATGAACTCGAACCCGATCGCGCCGAGCGGAATCAGCGTCACCGCCGCGATGGTCGAGAGCGCGCAGGCCGCCGTCACGAGCTTGGCATGCTTGAGCGCGCCGAGCATGACGACGTTCGTGTAATACGCGCGCAACCGCTCGAAGCCGCTCGAAAACGCCAGGATGAAGCGCGGGGGACGCCAGTTGGACTTCAACGACCAGTTGCCGGCGAGCGCCGGGGTGATCGTGAACGACACCATCAGCGAGGTCAAGGTCGCGACCGTCACGACCACGCCGAATTCGCCCAGGAAGCGCCCCGTTTGGCCCGGCAGGAAACCGATCGGCAAGAACACGACGACGTCGACCAGCGTGATCACGACCGCCGCCGCCGCCACTTCGGCACGCCCCAGAATCGCGGCGGTCCGCGGCGCCTCGCCGTCCTCGTAATGGCGTTCGACGTTTTCGAGCACGACGATCGAATCATCGACGAGAATCCCGATGATCAAGGTCATCGCGAGCAGCGAGACCATGTCGATCGTGTACCCGAGGAGTTTCATCACGAAGAACGTCACCATCAGGGACGTCGGGATCGCGACCATCACGACGAGGCCGTTGCGCCACGACTTCAAGAACAGCAGCATCGCGATGCCGGTGAAGATGATGCCCTCGAGCAAGGTCTGCAGGACGCCGTTGAGCTCGGCGCGCGTCTCGTCGGCCTGCACGTTGAGCACCGTGAACGCGATATCCGGAAACTGCGCTTCGATCCCCGGCAGCGCGGCGAGGACGGCCTCCGAGGACGTGACTTCGCTCGCGCCCGTCGCCTTTTGCACGTTGAGCGTGATCGCCGGCAGCCCGTTGACGTATGAAGAGGTGCGCTTGGGCTCGTACCAGTCCGTCACCCGTGCGACGTCGCCGACGCTGGCCAGTTTTTTCGCCGTCGAATATGGATTGGTCGCATCGCTCGCAAGGCCCGTCGTCGCCGTGCCGGACCCCGCGCTCGCGACGCTGGTCGCGGAACTCGTGAAGCCGTTGCTCAGTTGGAGCGCCTGGTTGGTCGATCCGCTCGTGCCTGTGTACTTTTGGGTCAGCGTCCCCGACGGCGAGGTCGCACCCTTGAGCACCGACGTGTTCCCGCTGATCAGCAGGTTCGCGATCGATGCCGGATCCGTGATGTCGCCGCGCACGTCGATCGCCGTCTCGCGATCCTTCAGATAGGCGAGCCCGCCGGGCGAACGGGCGTTGTTCGCTTGGATCGAACTGACGACGTCCGTCGGCGTAAAGCCGAATGCCGCGAGCTTCGCCGGATCGAGCGTCACCTCGAGCGCGGGCGTGACCGTGCCGCTCGCGTTGACGAACGAGACCCCTGAAACTTGCTCGAGCGCCGGAACGATGTCGTTCGTCACGATCGCGGAGAGCCCGGCGAGCGTCAGCGACCGGGATGTGAGCGACAGCGTCACCACGTTGGCCTGCGCGGGATCGAACGTGCGCACGGACGGCGCCGGTAAATCCGAGGGCAACGCCGCTCGCGCCGTCTGCACGCGATCTTGCACTTCGGTCAAGTCGGTCGTTTGATTCGAATCCAGCGTGAACGTCGCGGAGATCGAGGCCTGATTCTGCTGGATCGAGGTCGTGATGTGGTCGAGGTTCGGAGCGCCTGCGATCGCATCTTCGATCGGTCGCACGATCGAATCGCGCAGCTCGCTCGGGGACGCGCCGGGGTACGATGCGCTGACGTTGACCGTTGGAAAGTCGATGTTCGGGAATTGCTGTTGAACGAGCGTCGCGAGCGCGAACGTTCCGGCCAGCGCGATCACAGCGATCAGCACGAAGACGAGCGGCGGACGGTTGACGAAGAGCTGCGTTAGGCGGCGCATCCGATCACTGCGTCTGCGCGAGCGACTGGCCGTCCGTCAATCCGAGCTGGCCGTTTCCCACGACTTGCTGCCCCGCTTTCAGGCCGGTCACGACCGAGGTCGTCCCGTCGGAGCCGACTTCATGGACGTGAACGACCTTGGCGACGACGTCGACGAGCTCGTCGTCGGCGATCATGACCGTCGTATGCGTATCATCCAGGAAGGCCGTCGTTGGAATGCCGACGCCCGCAACCGGCGGAAGCGCGACGCTCGCCGTCACCGGCAGGCCGGACTGCAAGCGGCCGTCCGCATTTTGGAGCACGACCTTCACCGTGAAGTTCGTCGAGCCCGGCGAGACTTGCCCGAGGACGGCAACGACCTTCCCCGTATAGCTCTTCCCGCTCACGCCCGCGACCGTCAGGGTCACGGAGGCGCCGACCGGTATCGCGAACGTGTCGCTGCTCGATGCGTTCAGCACCGCGTAGACCCGCTCGAGTTGCTGGATCGTGAAAATCGTCCGCGAACCCGGGTACTCGCCGGGGTTGAGATTGCGGTTCACGATGACGCCGTTGACAGGCGACACGATGGTGGCCCGGTCGAGCGCCGCCGTGATCTGTTGCACTTGCGCGCGCGCTTGGTCGATCGCCGCGTGCGCGGCACGCGCGTCCGCGATCGCGGAGTTGAGGTTCGCGACCTGCAGGCCGCCGGCGGCGTTGCCGTTGACGGAGGCGTTCGTCACGGCGGTCCGGAGATTTGCTTGGGCTGCCCGGACCGCCGCGGAATCGGTGTTCACCTGGGTTTGCTGTTGATCGACTTGCTGTTGCGCGACATAGCCGTTGCCCAGCAGCCGGCGATACCGCTCGAGGTTGACCTGGTCGTTCTGCAGCGTCGCCTGCGCTTGAGCCAGCGCCGCCTGAGCCGAACTGACGCCGTTCTGACCGGTGTCGATGTTCAGACGCCCGGTGTAGCGCACTTGCTCGACCTTCGCATCCAGCGATGCGGCGTTGCGCGTGTCTTGTTCGACGGAGGCCTGCGCCTGCGCGAGTTGGGCTCGCAGATCCGCCGTGTCGAGCACGGCGATGATCTGGCCCGCTGCGACGCGATCGCCTTCGCTCACGCGCACTTGATCGGCGGGTTCCGAAAGCGAACTCGTGATCGCGACGTTTTGGTAGGGGGCGATCACGCCCGAGATCGACGATGTGGCGTGCACCGTCGTTTGGTGCGCTGCGATCGTCGGCACCGGGTTGGGGGCCGCTCCGGTGCGCCCGGCGCGCCGCCCGGTGCTCTGGCTGCCGCAGCCGGCGATGACGGTGGCCGCAAGAATCGCGCAGACGATCGTCCGGGAGGCTCGCATGGGCGGCGCCTTACTGCGGTGCGGGGGTGTGCTGCGCAAACTTCGCGCGCAACGCAGCGAGCTTCTTGTCGAACTCGGTGCGCTGCGCGGGGGTCAGCACGGTCGTTTCGATCTGCGTGTACGCGGCGCGCATGTTGGCGCGGCGCGTCTCGCGGTCCGCCCCCTCGCTTTTCTTGCGCGCATCCGCGACGATCGAGCGAATCTGCGCCGTCTGCTCGGGCGTCAGATTGAGGCTCTTGAGCAACTCCCCGAAACGCCGTCCCGCTCCGGCACCGCCCTGCGAGCCGCCGTAGGCTCCGCCTTGCGGCGCAGTCCCGGGGGCGCCCGCGCTTTGATCGCCCGGCCCTGCGGACTGGCCGGACGTGCCCGCGGAGCCCGATCCCGACGAGCACGCGCTCAGCGACACCGCCAGCGCGGCGCACAGCAAGATCAGGCGGGGTCCCAGTTGCATCGTCACGGAGTGATTCTCCAAGCCTTTCCTGGGATGAGTCTGATGCACGCGGGTATTGCCCTGCACGGCCTTGCTCGCCGAACGAGGGAGCGGCTAGACGCCTTGCACGGCCGGCCTCCTACTTGCTCTTGAGACTTCCGCCGCCTTGCGGGAGCTCGAGCTCTTGGACGAACGCGAGCCCGATGCCGGGAACGTAGAGCAAGCCCGGGCGGCCACCTTGCAACTCGATCCCCTTCGCCTTTGCTTCCGCTTGGGTCAGCAGCGTGACGTACGCGCAGCCGATGAAGCCGCGAAACGCCTTGACGTCGGGCGAATTTTGGAAGTTCCGGCGGGCGGCTTCCTGTGCCGGCGTTCGGGCCGCGGGCGAGGGCGTCTCGGACTGCGCGAGGACCTCACCGCTTCTGATCGGTGCCTCGCCGGCCCGCGCTCCGCCGCCGCCGGGCTCGCCCGGCCCGGGCGGGCCCGGTCCACCCGGTCCAGGCCCGCCCGGCTCACCGGGTCCGCCTGGTCCGCCGGGTCCGCCCGGTCCGCCGGGGAGCCCGCCGCCGCCGGTGTCGCGGCGCGTGCCGCCCGTGCCCGCTTGCGCGCTGCTCGGCGGGCGCGGCAGGTTCGGCCGCAACTCGAGGAAGTACGGCACCGCCGAGCCGGCCGCCGTCTTGTGAGCGGCGATCGTCACGTGAGGCACGTCCGGCGTCTTCTCGTTCTTTACGTACGCGGCAACGTAGGCGTGCAGCGCGTCGTAGACCGGTTTCGCATCGCCCTGCGCGCCGGCGTCGCACGTCTCACGTGCGGTCGCCAGCGCCAGCGGATCGGTGCCCGGCGGCGGCGGATTCGACGTGAAGCGCTGGAAGCGCCGCGGATTCGCGCTCGGGCTCGGGTTCGGGGCGGGCGTCGCCGCCGCTGCGACCCGTGCCGCGGACGCGCGTGCGAACTGGCGGAACGACGGCCCCGGAGCCGGCCCGCCGACCGCCATCGTATAGGAAACAAAGATCGTGCGCGGCGTCAGCGGGGTCGCGGCCGTTCGGTACGTCCCGCCACCCGAGAGCGGGAGCGGGCTCGCATAGTCGTTCGTCGCGAACACCCCCGCGTACGCGTTGAACGCGTTGTTCTCGAAGAGCGTCAACTGGCCCGGCCCCAAGCGATGCGAGGCGCCGAAGCTGACGCTGACGTAGGGCCCGAGATTCTGCTGATTGTTGGCCCCCACGTACTGCGCGTTCGCGAGCAATTCGGTCCCGCTGCGCGGCAGCAAACCATCGATCGTCAGGTTCCCTTTGTGAATCGGGCGGTTCGGCAATTGCGCGCCGACGATCGTCGTCGAAGGACCGTCCGCCAGGCGCCCGCCGGCCGCTTCGAGGACCGCCAGGTTCACCGAATACGACGGGAGCACCGCGATATACGGCGAGACCTCGAAGCGCCCGCTGACGTTGAAGCCTTGATAGAGGCGCCGCGTCCCGGCAACCGACTCTTGGACGTAAACCGTGGGCGTCGCCGCCGTCAGGCCGCACACCGTCGGCGCCCGATAGGCGGCGTAGAGCGCGTCCAGATAGCCCGGGCCGGCCGCGGCATAGTACGAGAGCGGCTCCGCGATCAGCGCGTTGATCAGCTGGCCCGATTGCACTTGCGAGTAGCTCGAGAGCGAGAGGGTCGCGCCGCCGTTGAATTGGTGCGCCCAGGTCGCGTTGATCGCGGACGCCGATTGCGCCTGGCCCTCGCCGGTGTCGCCGGGGCCGCCGACGACCGCCGTGCCGGCGCCGCAATTGAAACGTGCCGAAACGGGGTCGGAGAACGAACGGACCGCGCCGAGATTCGGTTGCGAGCTGCCGACGTTGAGCGAGAGCGCGTACGTGTCGCGCAGCTTCGGCCTCCACGTCGCGCTCATGCCGGCGAGAAAGGACGCCCCGACGCCGCTCGTGTCGGCGAACGAGACCGACGGCGTCAGCGTCAACTGGTCGTTCGATTTGATCGCGTCGTTGAATTGATAGCGCGAGGACGTCGCGGCGATCGTGAACGGCGTGACGTATTGGGAACCGACGATCGGCGTCGAGGAGTTGCTCGCCGAGAAGATGTTACCGACGATGCTGAACGTATGATTGCCCTGTGCGAGCGAGCCGCTGTACGCGAGGCCGCGCGTGAGCGTGTCCGTGAATGAGGCGGAGGGGTCGAGCGTGGGCGCGTACGAGTTCGGATCCGCCGGGTCGACCGCCCCGGGAACGAGTTCCAGCACGTAGCGGTTGAGATCGTTCGTGTTCTGCGTGCCGGAGTTGGCATAGCCTGAGATCGTCGTCAGCACGTTCCCCACGAGCGACTGCACCGTCGCATACGCGAGGCCGTACCGGCCGAACGACCGATTATCCGGCCCGATCCCGCACGGCAGCAGCGTGACGTCCTGCGCGCAGATCTGATAGGACTGCCGATTCGTATCGAGCGCGGAAGCGGTGATGCTCGTGCGCTCGTCTCCGAGCGTGTAGCGGAGCTTGAGTAAGTCGCTCTCAGAAATGGACTGCCCGCCGTGCGCGTACGTCAATCCGCTCTGATCTTCGTAGACCCTTCCCGTCAGCGGGCTGTTCGCGCCGCGCCAGGTATGCTCGATCACGAACCCAAGACGATCCAGCGACCCCGTCGTGGCGAAGGCGTAATTCGAGCGATCGTAGGTCCCCGTCGTCCCGTTCGCGCGCAACTGCAGCGCCTGGGTCGGCTGTAGCGTCGAGAAATTCACACCGCCCGCGAGCCCGCCCGCAGTCGGGCTGAAACTGACCGAGGATCCGGCAAACAAATCGGTGCCGACGCCGCGCAAGTTGCCCGCAGCTCCGGGCGCCGAGAGCGGGATCCCGTCCAGCGTCAGGGCCGTCTGCGATTCATCTTGATTGTTCAACGAGACTTGCACCGGGCTGTCCGGGTCGGTCGTGTCCGTGGTGATGGAGACGCCCGCAAGCTTGTCCAGCGCATCCGCCAACGAGTCCGATAAGCGGCGAACGGGGCTATCGGCATTGATGTCGGTCGTCGTGATCGAGATCTTCTGGTGGACGCTGACGACTCCGATCACTTTGAGGTTCGAATCGCTTGCCGCCGGCGTCCCGCCGGGGCTGCCCCCGGGTGGTTCGATGCGCTTCGAGAGCAGGATGCGCACGTGAACCGCACGATTGGGCAGAACGTCGAATTCACGCGTCGTCGCGCCGTCGAAGCCGCGCAACAGCACGCGGATGCGGTAAATGCCGACGGGAACGTCGGTGAACTTGATCGCGCCCGAGGCCGTGGTCAGGGCGTTCGCCGTCTGAGCGCCCAGCAGAAACGTGCGCACGTTGCCCAGCGGCTTCTCGGACACCGCATCGACGACGGCAAGGTCGATCTCCCCCGCATCGCTCTGCGCGAAGGCCAGGGGGCACGACGTGAAGAGCACGGCAAACATAAGAAGCAGCGCGGCGAGACGTCGTGGCATGCTGCCGAGCTTAGGGAAGAACTCTCAAGAGACCCTGGGATCGAGCGCTTGGTAGGCCGGCTTGACGATCCCGGTCTAAGGATAAGCCCAGCCGGCCGAGTATAATGTGCGAGATGGCGAGCCGCGTTCACCCCCCAGCATCGCTTCCAGGATCGCTTGGTTTGGCCATTGCGATGCTGGCTGCGGGGTGCGCCGGCCAGCCTAAAGCCGCGCAGCCGCCGCCGCTCTTGCACGTCGCGACAACGCTCGTGCACGTGCAGACGATCAAGCCTAGCGAACGGCTCGCCGGGATCGTCGCGCCGTATCAGAATGTCGCCATCCAGTCGACGCTCTCGGAACCGGCCGACAGCGTGACCGTCCAAGAGGGCGACCGCGTCGCTCGCGGCCAGATCCTCGCGCGACTCGACGTCGCCGACCTGCAGGCGCAGCTCGACGCGGACCTCGCGACGGCCGCGAGCGACCGGGCAAACACGAGCCACACCGTCTTCTCCGGCTCGCTTTCGATCGACCAGGGCGTCGCTGCGCTGCGCAGCGCCCAAACCGCCGTCGCGTCCGCACAGGCGACGCTGCAGAACGATCGGGCGAACCTCGCGCGCGATCGCCAGCTCGCCGGGCAGGGCTATATCGCCCAACAAGCCGTCGACGCGCAGACCACGCTCGTGCTCAACGACCAGCAGGCTCTGCGCGCTGCCCAAGCCACGCTCGCGGCGGCGCTATCCAACGTGAAGGCGAATGGGACCCTCGACCGCAGCGGCCTGCAAGCTTCGACCGTCGAGCAAGCGAAAGCGCAGGAAAAAGTCGCGCTCGCGCAAGCCGAGCAAACTCGCGTTCAAATCCAAAAGGCGACGATCGCCTCGCCGATCGACGGCATCGTCGTCAACCGGAATCTCAATCCCGGCGAGTATCCCGGGACGCGTCAAGTCTTCACGATCCAGCAGATCGATCCGATCTATGCGGTCCTGCGCGGATCCGGAGCGCAGATTGCGAGCATCGGGCAGGGCGCGCGCGTGCGCATCATCGCGAGCGACGTGGGCGCAGGCGTCCTGACGGGAACGGTCGTCGGCGTCCTCAATCAGATCGCACCCGGCTCCACGGACTTTCAGGTCAAGGTGCTCCTGCGCAATCCGGCCGGCCGCCTGCGGCCCGGCATGGCCGTCGAAGGGGCCGTCGATCTCCCCACGATCCGCGGCGTCGGCGTCCCGGCAACGGCCTTCACCGACGATACCCGCTCGGCGATCCTCACGGTGAGTTCCGACGACACGGTGCATACCGTTCACGTTCGCGAGACCGGCAGCGATGATGCGAATTCGATCGTGACGGGCCTTGCGGCGGGAACGCGCGTCATCACCAACGGCCAGCTTGGCGTCGGCGACGGCCAGAAGGTCGCCGTTCGATGAACCTGACGCGCCTGTTCGTCTCGCGGCCGACCCTGGTCTTCGTCCTGATCGCGCTGATGTCGTTTGCCGGCGTGCTCTCCCTCTCGTCGCTGGTCCAACAGCTCTACCCGAACGTCAGCCAACCGACGATCTCGATCAGCGCAACGTACAACGGCGCATCGGTGAGCGAGATGCGCGACAACATCGTCGCGCCGATCGAACAGAACCTCGCCGGAACGACCGATCTCCAGACGACGAACTCCGTCGTTCAACAGGGTCGCGCCACGATCACGGCCATTTTCGATCTGAAGTCCGACGTCGCGGCGGACTTGGTCAACACCCAGAAGGCCGTCACGTCGGCCGCGAAGCAGCTCCCGCTCAACCTGACGCCGCCGAGCGTCTCGATTCGCGACCCGAGCCAATCGGTCGTCGTCACGCTCGCGCTCTCCTCGCAGCGGCTCTCGCCGGGTCAGCTGTCGCTCTATGCCGCGAACGTGATCGCGCCGCGCATCCAGCAGATCCCCGGCGTTTCCTTTGCCAGCCTCGCGGGCGACGTGACCCCCGCCTACGAGGTCACCGTCGACCCGATGAAACTCGAGTCGCGCGGCCTGACGCTCAACGACATCATCACGACCGTCGGCAACGACAACCAGCGGGTCCCCGGCGGCATCGCGTACGAGCCGAACCGTGAGACGACCATCGACGTGCGCGGCGACATTCAAAGCCCCCAGTCGATCGGCGAGTTGCGGGTCGTCTCCGCCGCCGGGAGCGGGTCCGGGTCGAACTCGACGAGCGGTATCGCCGGCCTGCCGGGCGCGGTCGACCCGTGGACGGCGAGCAACGCGATCCCGCGCATCAACGACGTCGCCGCCGTCGTCGCCGGCAACGAACCGCGCCGCCAGTACGCGCAGATCGGGGGCCGCCCCGGGCTGCTGATTCAAGTGCAGAAATCCTCCGACGCGAGCGAAGTCACGTCCTCGGACAACGTGATCGCGGCGCTCCCGCTGCTGCGCCGTCAGTTCCCCGACGTCGATTTCAGCGTCATCAACATCCAGTCGCGCTTCACGCGCCAGCAGATCGAGGGGGTGACCCGCACCCTCTTCGAGGGCGTGCTCCTGTGCGGGATCGCGATGGTCTTCTTCTTGCGCTCGTGGCGCAGCGCGATCGTCGTCTGCGTCTCCATACCGACATCCCTGGCCATCGCTCTGACCGCGATGAAGCTGTCGGGCCTAACGCTCGACACGTTCTCCCTGCTTGCGATGAGCCTCGTCGTCGGGATCCTCGTCGACGATTCGACCGTCGTGCTCGAGAACATCGAACGCCATTTCACGGAGCTCAAGCAAGAGCCGGAGATCGCCGCCATCGAAGGACGTTCCGAGATCGGCATGGCCGCCATCGTCATCACGCTGGTCGACGTCGTCGTTTTCGTTCCGATCGCCTTGATGGCGGGCCAGGTCGGACGAAATCTCTACGAGTTCGGTCTCGTCGTCGTGATCGCGACGCTGACGTCGCTCTTCGTCTCGTTCACCGTGACGCCGACGCTCGCCGGCCTGTGGGCGCTGCGCTCGGAGTGGAACCCGCCCGGCTTCGTGGACGCGTTCACGAACGGCTTCCACGCGCTGCGCGATTGGTACGCGACGCGAGCGCTGCCCTGGGCATTGCGCCATCGCGCGCTCGTCGCCGGCGCTTGCGCGGCCACGTTCATCGGCTCGATTGCGCTCGTGCCCTTGGGTATCATCGGAGAGGAGTTCATCCCCGCGACGGATCGCGGGCAGATTTTCATCCAGATGACGTATCCGCTGGGAACGCCGCTGGAGCACGTGCGCAGCGGCGCCTATGCCGTCGAGAGCGAGATCGACAAGCAGTCCGATCTCCAAAGCGAAGCGACGATCGTCGGCGGCTACTCCGCCTCGTTCGGCGGCTTCGTCGTGCAGGGGAACGTCGCTCAGTTGATCGTGTTCCTGCGCGACAATCGCAAGTCATCGACGGATACCTGGGTCCGCCGCTTCAAGCAAATCGCGGATAAGGCCGCACCCGGCTCGATGAACGTCGTCGTTCCGTCGACCGGGCAATCCGCAGGGAACTCTCAACCGATCGACTGGCTCGTGACCGACGTGCAAGGCGGCGATCCCACGGCCGCAGCGCTCCAGGTGCTCAACGTGCTCAAAGCCACGCCGGGAGCGATCAGCGTGAACAGCACCGGGACCAAGCTCGCCCCGGAGATCTCGGTCCAGTTCAATCGTGCCAAGGCGCAAGCGCTCAACGTCGACATCGGCGCGGCGGCGACGGCCGCGGGCGCCGCCTTCGGCGGCGACGTTGTGACGCAATTCGAGACGCCGCAAGGCCTCGAGCAGGTCCAGGTCATCTACCCGCTCGCCTACCAGCACGAGCTCGATTCGCTCAACGCGATCCCGATTCGCTCGCAGGACGGCGCGATCGTCCACCTCGGCGATTTCGCGCGTTTCGAGAACACGCCGACCGCGCCGCTGATCACCCGGACCGATCGCAATACGGTCATCCACGTCAACGCGAACGTCGCTCCCGGCTCATCGCTCTCCAACGTGCAGAGCGCGTTTCTGCGGCGCTTGGCGGAGCTCCATCTCCCGCCGACTATCGTCGTGTTCCCCGCGCCGCTCGGCCAACAGGATTTCATGCAGCAGACGCTCTCGGGGATCGGGCACTCCCTGATTCTCTCGGTGATTCTCGTCTTTCTGCTCATGGTCGCCCTGTACAACAGCTATCGCTCGCCGTTCATCATCCTCTTCTCGGTGCCGGTCGCCGCCGTCGGAGCGATGGGCGCGCTCCTCTTGACGCACCAGACGCTCAATCTCTACTCGTTGATCGGCATCGTGCTGCTGGTCGGCATCGCGACGAAGAACGGAATTCTGCTCGTCGACTATGCGAACACGCTGCGACTGCGCGGGCGCGATGAGTTAGCCGCGATCACGGAGAGCGCACGCACGCGGTTTCGCCCGATCGTCATGACCAGCTTCTCGGTCGTCGCCGGGAATCTGCCGCTCGCCCTTGCACTCGAGCCGGGCTCCGGCAGCCGCGCGAGCCTCGGGATCGTCGTGATCGGCGGAATCATCAGCTCGCTCGTGCTCACGCTGTTGCTCGTCCCGATCGCGTACGTGTGGTTCGCGCCGCGCGATATCCGGCCCAAGAGGTTCGCGGTCTCGGAAGAGCACCCGCTCGCGCCACCGGATTTCATCGGAGCCAAGAATCCGAGGTAACCTCAGATGTCCCAGCTCAAGAAGCATGCGAATCCCATCGATTACTTCTATGACTCACGCCGCGATTCGTGGATCGAGTGCTACCCGAACCGCACCTTCATCGAGCCCGGCACCCAAGAGCGACGGGCCCGAATCACCGCCGCGCCGGCACGCGGCGGCCTGGGGCCGAGCCAGTGCGAACTCGACATCAGCGTGGGCCTCATCGTTCTGTTGGAGGTCGCTTCGGCGATCTACCTGTTCTTCTTCATGCACGCACGCTAGCGACCGCCGGGGCCGCTAGTCGCCGAGCGTCAGGACCATGCGGAAGCGCGCCGCGCCGCTCATCATGCGCTCGTAAGCTTCGTTCGCGCGTTCGAGCGGGACCGTTTCGATCATCGGGCGCACCCCCGAAAGGGCGCTGAACTCGAGCGTATCGGCGGAATCGGCGCCGGTGCCCGAAGGCCAGCCGCGCACCGAACGCCGCCCGCCGAGCAAGGCGATCGTCTCGACGGGAAGGGGATCGGGTGAAGCTCCGACGATCAGCAGCGTTCCGTTGATCGCAAGGCCGCCGATGATGGGCACCATCGCGCTCGAGCTCGTGACGGTCGAAAGGACGACGCGCGCGCCGCCGAGAGCGCTGAGCCTCGCCGTGACGTCTTCGCTCACGCTATCGATGTAGTCGATCGCTCCAAGCTTCAGCGCCAAGTCGCGCTTCTCCTCACCGCGGGCGATCGCGATCGTCTCGAAGCCCATCTTCGCCGCGAACTGCACGCCGAGGTGGCCGAGCCCCCCGAGACCAAGCACGGCGACCACGTCACCCGCGCGTGCGCCGCTATGGCGCAACGCATTGTACGTCGTGACGCCCGCGCACATCAGCGGAGCCGCCTCTTCGAAGGAAAGCGCTTCGGGGATCGGCGCGAGCACGTTCGCGGGCGCGACCACGTATTCGCCATATCCGCCGTCGTAGGATATCCCCGGCGTGCGCAACGCGCTGCACGTGACGAAGTCGCCGCGCAGGCACGAGATGCAGGTCCCGTCGTGACCGCCGTGCCAGCCCACGCCGGCGCGCGCGCCCGGCTTCCAACTCGTCACGCCGGCGCCCACGGCATCGACGACGCCGGCGATCTCGTGGCCCGGAGCTCGGGGATACGAGATCCCGGGCCACGCGCCCAAGACCGTGAACATGTCGCTGTGACAGATTCCGCATGCACGCACGCGGATGCGAACCTCTCCCGGCCCTGGTTCCGGTTTCGGAATGTCGACGAGTTCGAGCGGCTTTCCCGGGTTGCGAACTTGCATGGCGCGCATGTGTTGTCGGTCTCCTACATAAGCTGGCGGCGAAATTTTCACGTCCCCTAGCATCGTGCCCACGAAGCGGCAGGTGCGTCCTCGGACGCAATTCGGACGCCTCAAACCGAATAATCGTCGCACGATCTTGGTCTTCGCCAAGTTGCGGAGGTCGTGAACCTTGCACAGCAATGCATGCATCGCCGACAAGATCTCGGCCCGGTCGCCGATCGACGCGAGCAGGCTTGTGCGTTCCGTTCGCGCTTCGCGAGCTCCCGGACGTCCGCGTACCGCGCGGCGCTTACGCGGTTAGAGGTGATCAGATCATGTTGAGCCCTCAGTTGCAAATCACGCTTCCCTACGTACTGCTCGGCTTGTGCTTCGCCGCCGGAGCCGTCTATCTGCAGGCGACTCGAACGTTCGCGCTCTCCGCGTTGAAGACGGACGAACCGGCGCTGAAAATCGGTTACGATAAGTTCAGCTTGCAAACGGTGTACCCCGTGATCGCGCTCTACGTCATTGCAGCTTTTTGCGCGGTGGGGATTCCGGGGTATAAAATCTTCCTCGATGCACAGGACGATCTGCCGATCACTGTGACCGCTCACGTAGAACCGAGCAACGTGCCGTTGAACGTGGCTCTGCCGGATGGGGGCGGGAACACCAACGCGCTCATAAGGCTGCCGGTGTGCCGATGTGACGGTCAAAAGCAGCAGTTCTTGCTGGAAAACCCTCAATACCAACCATCGACGCTGGTCCTTTGGTTCGATAAGGACACGGGAGCGGTCATGGTCCAAGAGCTTACCGACCTGAACGCGCCGCAGCGCATCCGGCTGAACGGTCATCAAGCCGAAGTGCAGGATCCCATCGTGTTGCAGCCGGCCGCCAAAACTCCGGTCACGGCCGTGCACAACGTGCTCACGGCGGCGGCGAGACTCGCTCCTGGCTCTTCCGCCCTTCTGCCGCCGGAGAATCTCGGAGAGTCTCTAAGATGAAGCGCATCTGGATTGCAACGATCGTCGCGTGCCTCATGGCTACCTGCGGTTTGCGGGGCGAGGCGCAGCCGTTCGGCGTCAGCGTCAGCGGAGCATTCTATCGGTACGTGCCGGGCGGCGCCTCCGCTCCAGCTCTGCCCGGCCTGAGAGTGTACTTGACGCCGCCGAATACGGATCGGACGACTCAGACCCTGATTAAACAGCGGAGCGGAACGACATCCATAGGCCCGAGCCTCACCGACGCGTACGGCCGCTTCTCGTTCACCGGGGTGCCCGCAGGCTCGTACTTCCTGCGTGCTTACTTCGGCAAGAAAGAAGTGTGGGATCAAGCCGTCGACGCGCGCAGTTCGCAGACGCTCTCGCCGATCGTCATCGACATCCGTTAGCCGAGCTTCGCCAGGATCTCGCTCGTCGTTCCGATCTCGCCGATGCGCGGGAAGATGATCTCGAGCGCGCGGTCGTGCGCGGCGGCGTTCAGGTCGGTCATCGCGTCCGATGCGAACGTCAGATTGTAGGAGCGTTCCCACGCGTCGCGCGCCGTCGACTCGACGCCGACGCTCGTTGCGACGCCGCAGAGCACGATCCCGGTGACGCCGCGTCTGCGCAATTGCAGGTCCAGATCCGTGCCGTAGAATGCGCCCCATTGACGCTTGTGAATCAAGATGTCGCGCGCGGGGTCGGCGCGCAGCTCGTCGGCGTAGTCGAAGAAATCCGGCGGCGGAGCGCCGCCGGCGAGCGGCGCTTGCGTTCGCGTGCGGAGCGCATCGCCGTAATCGGGCGCCCAGCCCACCCGCACGAGCACGACCGGAAGCGGCTTCGCTCGAAAGGCATCCACCAAGCGGACGACGTTGCTCACGACCGGCGCCGTGGGATGGGCGGTCGGCCTCGCCACGATGCCCTTTTGGATGTCGATGACGACGAGAGCGGTCTTCGGATCGATAAGCGTGACCGGCATTGCGTGCTTTCTCGGCGGAGCGGACGATGAACCCGCGCGGCTTCCAAGCGGCGAGCCCGCAGGCATGCTCCGCCACGTTGAGGGCGGCTTCCTATCAGGCGGGCTCGCCGCGCGCACCGGGGCCCGAACCGTCCGCCGGCCCCCTGGCCCGGCCGAGGGCGGAGAAACCGGCCCGCGCTTCGAACAGTCGGCGCGCGGGGATGTAGCTCAGTTGGTAGAGCGCCAGCTTTGCAAGTTGGATGTCAGGAGTTCGAGCCTCCTCATCTCCACCATCGCATACGGACGAGCGCCCTCGGGCGCTCGTCCTGCTTATGCGCTTCCAAGGAATTTGCGCAGGAAGCGGCGCGTGCGTTCTTCCCGCGGTTCCGCGAAGAGGCTCTTGGCCGGCCCCTCTTCGACGATGTTCCCGCCGTCCATGAAGATCGCGCGGTCGGCGACGTCGCGCGCGAACGCCATCTCGTGCGTCACGATGATCATCGTGCGGTGCTCGGCCGCGAGGCTGCGAATCGCGGCGAGCACCTCGCCGACCAGTTCCGGGTCGAGCGCCGAAGTCGGCTCGTCGAACAAGAGCACTTCGGGCTCCATCGCGAGCGCCCGAGCGATCGCGACGCGTTGCTGCTGGCCGCCCGAAAGGCGGCTCGGGTAAGCGTCGACCTTCTCCGCGAGGCCGACTTTCGCGAGCAGCGCGCGCGCTCGCGCCTCGGCCTTTTCGCGCGGCTCACCCTTGACGATCACCGGGCCTTCGATCACGTTCTCGAGCGCCGTCCTGTGCGGAAACAGATTGAAGCTCTGAAAGACGAAGCCGATCCGCTGGCGCAGCGCCCGGATTCGCGGCCCCTGACGGTTGACCGGCACGCTCGCATCGATCTCGCTATCGCCGACGCGGATGCGGCCGGCGCTGGGAACCTCCAGGAAGTTGAGACAGCGCAACAGCGTCGTCTTGCCCGATCCGCTCGGGCCGACGATCGCCAGGACTTCGCCTTTGTCGACGCTCAGATCGACGCCCTGCAACACCTTGCTTGCGCCGAACTGCTTCTCCAGGCCGCGAATCTCGATCATCGCGCTCAACGCTGGGCCACGTGCAGCGAGGCGCGGCGTTCCAGGCCGTCGATGAACCACGCGAACGCGCTCGAGAGCACCCAATACACGAACGCGGCCGCCAAGTACATGGTGAAGACCTCGTAGGTCCTGGCCGTGATCAGTTGCGCTTGCCGGAACAATTCAGGGACCTGGATCGTGGCCGCGAGCGACGTGTCTTTCACCAGGCTGATGAAGCTGTTGCCGAGAGGCGGGAGCGCCACGCGCGCCGCCTGCGGGACGATGACGCGGCGCATGGCTTGGGCCGGCGTCATGCCGATCGAAAACGCGGCCTCCCATTGACCGCGCTCGATCGCCGAGATCGCGCCGCGGAAGATCTCCGAGGTGTACCCGCCGACGTTCAAGCTGAAGCCGATCAGAGCGGAGGGGATCGGATCGATCCGCAAACCGAACTGCGCGAGGCCGTAATAGATCAAGAAGAGTTGCACGAGCAACGGCGTGCCGCGGATGAACGACACATACGCCGCGGCGAAGCGCCGCAGCGCGGCCGCCTGCGAGAGGCGCATCAAGGCCAGCACAAAGCCGAGCACGGTGCCGAAGGCCATGCCGCCGATGCTCAGGAGCAAGGTGTAGCCGGCGCCCTTCACGAGGAAGGGCGCCGACTGGGCGATTAGATCGAGGCTGGAATTCAACGCGGGCGTCTACTTAGAGACGTCCGACCCAAACCATTTCTCCGAAATCTGCTTGAACGTCCCGTCCTTGTGCAGATCGTCGAGCGCCGCGTTCACGGCCGCGAGCAGGTCCGTATCGCCTTTGCGCAGCGCAACCGCCTGCAGTTCCTTGGCGAACGGTTCGCCCGCCGTCACGAGCTGCCCATCGGAGTTGTGCAAGAGATAACCGCCCGCGAGCCGGTCGTTGAGGACCGCGTCGATCCGGCCGACTTTGAGATCCTGGTACTTCGTCGGATCGTCGTCATACGTGTGGACGATCGCCTGCGGGACGTTCTTGCGCAGCCACTGCTCGTAATTGGTGCCCAAACCGACGCCGACGTTCTTGCCCGCGAGGTCGGCGATCGTCTTGAACTTCGCCGCGTCGGCCTTGCGCGCGATCACCTGAATCCCGGAGACCGTGTAGACTTCCGAGAAGGCGTACTTCTTCTGCCGTTCGGGCGTGATCGTCACTTGATTGAAGATCGCATCGTAGCGGCCGGCATCGAGCCCGGCCAGGATGCCGTCCCATTTCGTCGGCAAGAACTCGGCCTTCACGCCGAGCTTTTTTGCGACCGCGTTCGCAAGATCGACTTCGAAGCCGACCAAGTTTCCGCTCGCATCCTGGTAGTCGAACGGCGGATACGTGCCCTCGAGGGCGACGCGAATCGTGCCGCGCGCTTTGATTTGCGCGAGGCTGCCGGTTTCCGCGGCCGCGGCCGTGGATACGAGCGTAGCGCCGGCGAACGCGATCGATACGGCGATCGCGGCCAGGCGAGAAATGCGTTTTGAAAACATGCCGAAACCCTCCACACAAGACCTGAAAAGCAAAAAAGAACCCCCTGCCCGGCAGAGGGTTCACCCGATTCACTTCGACGGATCGAAGAACGCGTGCGACGACCTCAGCCTAACGGCAAGCGAGGACCTCGAGTCGACAACACGCGAAAATCACCGGACGACTGAACATGCTCCGAAAGCTAACACGAGCGTTCGAGGCATGTCAATGCGAAAAGCGTTGCCCGCTGCGTTCTGCTGCGGCCATGATGCGCGCGATGCCGGCGATCGTCGAAGGACGCACGCCGCAACAACCGCCGATGTGGCGTGCTCCCGCCTCGAGCCACTCCGGGACCAGGCGTAAGAACTGCTCCTCGCTCGAACCGCGGGCAAGGTTCGGGCACGCGAGCAGATCCTTGCGCGTCCCCGCTCTCATGCGCCGGAGCAGCGGAGCCGTGAACTCGGGCGCGCTGCAGTTGACCCCGACGGCCGCGACGTTCGCGAACTCCTCGAGCGCGGCGGCGCACTCCTCGATCGGGTCGCCCGCGTGCGTGTGACCGCCGTCGGCGCACGTGAAGCTGATCCACGCAGGCGGCGCGGCGCCGAGATCCCGCAACGCGCGGGCCACGACGAGCGCCTCGTTCTTCGAGGGGATCGTCTCGCAAAACAGCACGTCGGGCGCCGCCGGGAGCACGGCTCGCAGGCGTTCGGAATGGAACGCGTAGAGCAGCTCCGGATCGATGTAGGCTCCGGAATACTCCGAGCCGCCGGCGACCGCCGCGCCGTAGGGCCCGAGCGAGGCCGCGACGATGAAGTCGCCGTCATCGCCGCTCCTCGTGCGGAACGCCGCGACGGCCTCGCGCGCGAGCCGCACCGAGAGGCCGCAGACGGCCGCGAGGTCCGCCTGAGCGAAGCCGCCGCTACGCAGGCCGGCCGCGGAGAGCTGATACGAGGCCGTCTCGATGCAGCGCGCGCCGGCGGCCAGGTAATCCTCGTGCACCGCGCGGATCGCGCCCGGGTCCCGCAGCAGGATCTCCGCGGACCACAACGCGCCGCCGAGACGATAGCCGCGCGCCTCCAGCTCGATTCCGAGCCCACCGTCGATCACCACCGAAACGTGCCTTTCGCGGGCCTCGCCGGAGAACGAAAAAGCCCGCGCGGGCGGACTTCAACGTATTCTGGAGGCAAGGAGACTCGAACTCCTGACCCTCACGCTGCCAGCGTGATGCTCTACCAACTGAGCTATGCCCCCGAGAGGCCGACCGGCCATATTCGCAAGCCCGCATCGTTACCCTTCGCAATTCCAACCGGCCGGCGAGGCTGTCTCCCGGGTGCCTATAAGCCGGATTCTGTATCCCCTTGCGGGGACGGCAGCCATCTCTCTGGGGCGCCCGTCGCCGGACGCCTCGTTGCGATGTGACTCGTTTGGGCGGGCCGCCCAGCCCCGAAGGGCTCATCGAGCGATCTTGCTTCAGGTGGGGTTTACCCGAGCCCGCGTCTCCGCGGAACTCCGTGAGCTCTTACCTCACGATTTCACCCTTACCGGAGAGGCTCCGGCGGTATGTTTCTGTGGCACTTTCCTTCGAGTTGCCCCGACAGGACGTTATCCTGCACCCTGCCCTGTGAAGCCCGGACTTTCCTCACGCCCTGCGGCGCGCGACTGCCCGGCACCCGGGAGACAAGGGGTATCCATTGGCGACGGGAGAATCCCGGTCCCTCCGTCCTTCGAGGAGGTCCGGGGCGGAACGCGGCCTTCGTCGTACCGGAAGGGCAAATCGTTGACCGAAGGGCGATGTGCAACCGCGGGGCGGGCGGGCAGAGTTTAAACAGCACAGGGCTCGGTTGGGTTCATACCCACGAAGTGAGGGAGTTAGGGTGAGCGAGAACTTCAACAAAGACATGACCGTGGAGCAGGCGTTCCGGACGCACGCCGGCGCAAAGCGCGTCTTCGCAAAGTTCCACCTTGGCGGCTGCTCCAATTGCTCGATCAGCGAGCACGAGACGGTCGAGCAAGTCAGCGCAGGTTACGGCATACCGTTACCGATGCTGCTGGAAGAACTCGAACGGCTCTTCGAACAAAGCGGCATCGCGGTCGGCGATTCCGTGCGTTTGCCCGAGGACATCCGCGGAAAGATCCCGCAGCTCGCGACGGCCCCGGAGTTGGGCCTGGTGCAAAGCATCGAGAACGGAGCCTACACGGTGACGTTCGGCGACATCCGGCTCCAAGGGCTCGCGGAGGATTTCGTCAAGGTCGAACCGGCCGGCTCGCCGGCTTAGCGGCGGTTTCGAAGCCTTTTTGGGAGCGGGCGGGTCGCAAGACGCGCCCGCTTCGTTTCCGGCTAGAGCGGCTTGCGCTGCGCGAAACCTTCATCGGTGCCGTGCCAGTGCGTGATCGCGGGCTCCCCCGGCTTCCAGCACAGCAGGACGGCCTCGCCTTCCCGCAGCGCCGGAAAGTCGAGCAGGGCAAGATCGAGGTCCTTGACGACGCAGCCGTACGACTCGATCCGGTGTACCAGCCGAATCACTTCGGATTTCAACTTCGCGATCAGGCGGGTCTGTCTGGCACGCCCGGCGGATATCGCAGGGTCTCCCTCCAAGAGCACGATTGCAAGCTCTTGGCGCTTTCGCCACATCTCCTCGATCAGCGGCTCCAATACCGGGATGAGGGCGTTGGCCTTCTCAGGCGAAAACAACTTCATATGGATAAGACCCCCGCTCGCGCGGTGAAGTTCTCCCGATTCGTGGTCGTCACCGGGCTCTCCGGCGCAGGGAAGAGCCAGGCGATGAAATCATTCGAAGACTTCGGCTTTCATTGTCTCGATAATCTACCACCAAAACTGACGCTTCAACTCGTCGAACTCTGCGCGTACGCCCGGATCGAGCGATTGGCGCTGGCGCTGGACGTTCGTTCGCACGGTCCGTTCGGCGAAGCGATCGGCGCGCTCGACGAATTGCGAGCGCGCGGCATCACGTTCGATCTGCTCTATCTCGACGCCAGCGACGAGACGATAGTACGTCGTTACAGCGAAACACGGCGGCGACATCCGTTCGAAGACGCGGGCTCGCTACGCGACGCGATCGAGACCGAGCGTAAAGAACTCGAACCGCTGCGCAAGCAAGCCGACCGCATTTGGGATACGACCGACTACACGCACGCCGCGCTGAAGAACCGCATCGCGGCTGCCTTCGGCGACCGCACGCGCGAACAGCGCCTCGCCGTCGTCGTCATGTCGTTCGGTTTCAAGTACGGCCTGCCGATCGACGCGGATCTCGTCTTCGACGTCCGCTTTCTGCCGAATCCGAACTACGTTCCCGACCTCAAAGAGCTCAACGGCCGCGATCCCGCGGTCGCTGCTTTCTTGGCGGAGGTCCCCGCGTCGGGCGAGTTCATCGCCCGAATCAACGGAATGATCGATTTCCTGTTGCCGTATTACGTGGAGGAGGGGAAATCGCGCTTGACGGTTGCGATCGGCTGTACCGGAGGCCGGCATCGCTCCGTCTACACCGCCGAACGCATCGCCGAACACGTGCGCACGAGCGGGCGCGTCGAGCTCGTCATCGTCGATCATCGAGACCTCAACGCGTGAAGGAATTCGACCCGCTCAACCTTGTCCGCTGGCTCTATCCGGGGCTCGGCGTCAAGCGTTGGCTCGCGGTCGCGGTCGCCGGCGGGATCATCATGGTCAACGGGATCTCGCGTTGGCTGACCGAGGAGGGCGCGCACCTCAACATCAACGAGCGGATCGACGACTTCTTCGACGACTTGATGCCGCTGCCGTGGCTGGGCCCGATCTTCATCGTCATCGGAGCCGTGCTGCTGTTCTTCGGGATCCGGCAATGGATGCGCTCGATCGTCACGGCGCTCCAGCCGGACGGAAAACATCAGATCGTCGACGCGCTCTTCGACATGCGGCTGCGGCGCGGCTACAAGATCGTCGCGCTCGGCGGGGGAACCGGCCTCTCGACGCTGCTGCGCGGCCTCAAGCGCTACACCTCGAACCTGACCGCCGTCGTGACCGTCAGCGACGACGGCGGCAGCTCGGGGCGCTTACAGAAAGAGCTCGGCATCTTGCCGCCGGGCGATATCCGCGCGTGCCTGGTCGCGCTCGCCGACGATGAAGCGCTCGTCACCGATCTGTTCCAATACCGCTTCGCCGAGGGGCAGGGCCTCTCGGGGCACTCCTTCGGCAATCTGTTCCTCGCGGCGATGACCGGCATTACGGGCAACTTCGATCGCGCCGTCAAGGAATCGAGCCGTGTGCTCAACATCAAGGGACGCGTGCTCCCCGCGACGCTCGCGACGGTGCGCCTGGTGGCCGAGCTCGACGACGGCAGCCACGTGGAAGGCGAGACGAAGATTTCGCATTCGACCGTCGGCATCGCGCGGGTCTCGCTCGAGCCGGCGCGCCCGGCTCCGTTGCCGGAGGTCTTGGAAGCGATCCGCGAGGCCGACGCGATCGTCCTCGGCCCGGGGAGCCTCTACACCTCGATCTTGCCGAACCTGCTGGTCGACGGCGTCGCACGCGAGATCGCGAAGGCGGTCTGCCCGAAGATCTACGTCTGCAACGTGATGACGCAGCCGGGCGAGACGGACGCCTTCTCCGCTTCCAGCCACGTCCGCGTGTTGCGGGAGCAGACGGGCGAGCGCGTGTGCGACTACGCCGTCGTCAACGAACAGCCGCCGCGGCTCCTGCTGGACGCGTACGCGCAGGGCGGGCAGGTCCCGGTGAAGCCCGATCGCGCCGCGATCGAAGAGCTCGGCGTCACCGTCATCGGCGCGGACGTGATCTCCGAAACACAGACGGTCCGCCACGATTCGCAAAAGCTCGCGGAGGTGATCGTGAAGATCATCGACCGGTTCGTCGCGAACCGGTCCTCGCTGGTGCGCATCACGCAGGGCCCCGTCGCCCCGCCCGCGCCCGCGCGCCCGGACCGCGGCGGCGCACTCGCGCCGTAAGCGCGAAAGCGGTCACGCGGCCGGCTCCGGCGCTCTACGGCGACGACGCTTGAGCCGCAAAGCGATACAGGCGAATTTCCCCATCCTTGGTCGCGGCGCGGCGAGGCCGAACTGCAGGCAACGGACGGCGTTAGGACGCCGTGTCGTAGATAATCGGAGCCCAGCGCGGTTCCAGGTCACGCCCGCGTCTCTCCAGACCTGGTGTTAAGGCCGCGATCAAGGAGAGTGCCATGGACAATACATCGGATTCAGGGCGACGCGTCAGCGCAGGCGCGAGCGATTCCGCAGGGCCGCAGAGCGCCGGCGGCAGCGTCCGGAACGTCGTCAACAACGGCATCGGCGTCGTTTGCCTCATCGCGGCGGCGTGCGGCGGCGGCGTCAAGGGCGGTGGTTTCGAGTTCCCGCCGTTGACCCATCATGGGCAACTCTGGCTCGCGGCGCTGGGTGTAACGCTCGTCGTTTCCGAACAAATCGCGAGCCGGCGTTGGGCGCTACCGGCCGCGATGGCAGACAAATGGCTGAAAGTCAGCTTCGCCGCCGTGACCGTCTGCGCGATCGCCGTCATTTTTCTGTTGTTACGAGGCGAAGTCATCGCCGATCCGGCGCCCCTTCCGGTGAGCGTGACATGCGCGGCCAGCACGGATGCGCCTTCCGTTCGCAGCGATACCACGTATTGGGTGCTCGAGGGCTACAAGTTCTCGAGCGGCAACGACGCGCTCAATGCCGACCGTAACATCACTGAGCCCTGCGCCGTGCGGAGGGGCGGCACGGCGACCATTTACCGGCTGACGCACGTATGGCAAGGGCGCGATCCGGGGTCGCTCACGAAAGATGGGAAGCTCAGCGTCCGGGAGACGAATTATTTGCTCGTTCCGAACACGCAAGTTGCCGTTCAAGGTGAGTTGTCCGGGACCGAGGTGAGAAACAGCGCCGGCGACCTCCTCTACTTCAACGTGTGGGCTCCGATCGAGCTTCCATCGAATATCAAGAAAGCCAACTGGAACCAAACGCTCTAGGCGCGCCGGCGATCGCGCGCTGAGCCGGCGCCGGATGCGGCACGATCAGAGCAGGCGTGCCGCTCGGGCCGCCGCGCGTTCGAGCAGTTCGGCGCATTCCGCTTGCGCCTGCGCGAGCGTCATCGGGCGATCGAGAATGGGAAAGGCGACGACGCCCGCCGCCGCCAGCGCGGCCTCCGCCTTCGCGCCGACCGCTCCGGCAAATGCGACGACCGGCACCCCGCGTTCCCGGGCGTGCGCCGCGACGCCGAACACGGTCTTCCCGCGCAGCGTTTGATCGTCGATCGCGCCCTCGCCGGTCAGACACAAGTACGCGCCGTCGAGCGCGATATCCAGCCCACGCACGTCCGCGATGACGTCGACGCCGGGACGCAGCCGCGCGCCGAGGAACGCGTGCAGCGCGAAGCCGAGGCCCCCGGCGGCGCCGCTGCCGGGTTCGGCGCTCGAATCGCGCCGCAACAGCGCTGCAGCGGCCCGAGCGAAGCGCGCGAGCGCGCCGTCGAGCAACTCGACGTCCCGCGCGCTCGCGCCCTTCTGCGGGCCATAGACGGCGCTTGCGCCGCGCAGGCCGCAGAGCGGGCTATCGACGTCCGCCGCCACCTCGAACGTCACGCCGCGCAGGCGCGGATCGAGCCCGCTCGGGTCGATCCGCTCGAGCCGCGCGAGCGCGGCGCCGCCGGGAGGCAACTCGACACCGTCCGCATCGAGAAAGCGCACGCCGAGCGCGCGCAGCATGCCGCTGCCGCCGTCGTTCGTGGCGCTCCCGCCGAGCGCCACCACGATGCTGCGCGCCCCTTCGTCCAGCGCCGCACGCAGCAAGTCGCCCGTGCCCTCACTGGACGCGCGTTTCGGATCGCGTTCGCCTTGCGGGACGAGCGTGAGCCCCGAGGCCGCGGCCATTTCGACGATCGCTCGCGTGCCGTCGAGCGCGAACGATGCCGCGACCGGCGTTCCGAGCGGGCCACGCACGGTCCGCTCGATCCGCCGGGCGCCGCTGGCGAGGAATGCGTCGACGGTCCCTTCGCCGCCGTCCGCCATCGGCACGCTGCGCACGTCGCAGGCGTCACCCCACACCGCGCGTAGGCCGCGCTCGAGGGCGCGCGCCGCCTCGACGGCGCTCGCGCTGCCCTTGAACTTATCGGGCGCGACGACGACGCGCCGCAACGGCGCGTTAGACGTGAACGAGCGTGACGTCGAAGTTCGTCCGCTTCTCACCCGGCGCGAGCGGCGGCGGGTTCGTGCTCGTCACCGTTTGGTAATTCGGCGCGCTCGCGAAGAACGACCATGGCCCGTTCGGCACGTTCGTGATCGTGTAGGCGCCGTTGCCGCTCGTCGTCGCCGAAAGGACGAAGTTGATCGTCACCGTCGCGCCCGCGATCGGCGCGCCGCTCGCGCTATCGCGCACCGTGCCGCTCACGGACGCATATTGTTCGGCGGGCGGAACGGCCGAGGGCCCGCAGCCGGCGAGCACCGCGGCGATCGAAAGCGTGACGATCGAGAGAACGGCGCGACGCGCAAGCGGCATGTCGCGCGTTTTCCGTCAGGCGCGGACGGCGCCCTCTTCGCTATCCTGACGATCGAGATTCGCGGCCTTGTCGCTCAGCAGCCAGTGGTTCGCCGCATCGCGCTGCTGCGGGGAAACGCGCGCCTGAAGCCACGCGAGGATCGCTTCGTCGGTGCGGTTCGTTCGAATCGCCTCGTCGAACTCCCCCGCCGTGATGCCCCAGCGCTCGAAGACGCCGCGGTCCATCGGACAGGGATAGATGTAATCGTGAATCGTGCCGTCGGCCGCGGCGCGCGCCTTGTCGAAGGCCCGCAAGATCCAGAGGAACCCGCCGTACTCGTCGCGCCCGCGCCGCGGAAAATCGTGTCCTGAGCGAAAATCTGTAGCCATGCCGCTCTCAACACGGGCGACGGGGGCGAGGGATGCGCCCGCAGGCGGGCTGAGCCCAGGGCGCCAAGGCCGCCGGGCCTCCGCGGTGCGGCCCGGGCCATGAAAGAAGCGGGCGGCGGCCGGGGAAGTGGGGAGGATGATCGCTCCGCATTCGACCAACCGGGCCGGCTACTACGAGAACGCGCTCCAGGCCGTCGGCAACACGCCGCTGATCCGCCTGAACCGGGTGACCGACGGCGCGCGGTGTCTGGTGCTGGCGAAGGTCGAGTACTTCAATCCGGGCGGCAGCGTCAAGGATCGCCCCGCCGTCGCCATGCTCGAGGACGCCGAGCGCAACGGAAAGCTCAAAGCGGGCGCGACGCTCGTCGAGGCGACGAGCGGGAACACAGGCGTGGGCCTCGCGATGGCGGCCGCCATTCGCGGCTACCGCTGCATCCTCGTGATGCCCGACAAGATGTCAAAGGAAAAGATCGATCTCTTGCGTGCGTACGGCGCCGAGGTGGTCGTCACGCCGACGAACGTGCCGGGCGATTCGCCCGAATCGTATTACAACGTCGCGGAACGCCTCGTGGCCGAGATCCCCGGTGCCGTGATGCCCAACCAATGGCACAATCACGCGAACCCCGACGCGCACTACGACACGACGGGGCCGGAGATCTGGGAGCAGACCGGCGGCAAGATCACGCATTTCGTCTCGGGGATCGGGACAGGCGGAACCATTTCCGGCACGGCGCGCTACCTGAAGGAGCAAAATCCGAACATCCGCGTGATCGGCGCCGACCCCGAGGGTTCGATCTACTCCGGCGATATCGCGAAATCGTATAAAGTCGAGGGGATCGGGATGTCGTACTTGCCCGAGACCGTCGACATGAAGGTGATCGACGAGATGATGCGCGTCTCCGATCGCGAGTCGTTCCTGATGGCGCGGCGGATCGCGCGCGAGGAAGGCCTGCTCGTCGGAGGTTCGGCGGGGACGGCGGCCGTCGCGGCGATGCGCGTCGCGAAGACGCTCGGGCCCGAGGCTGTCATGGTGATCATCTTCCCGGATTCCGGGCGCGGCTACATGACGAAGATCTTCAACGACGAGTGGATGATCGCGAACGGCTACATCGCCGAAGGCCGCCGCCGGGCGACCGTCGGCGACGTGCTGCTCGGCAAGCAGCCGCTGCCGCCGCTGATCACCGTGCAAGACGACGACGTCGTCAAGCACGCGCTGGACTTGCTGCGGCGCTACGAAATCTCGCAATTGCCCGTCATTCGGGGCGGCGAGGTGATCGGCAGCATCAACGACGTCGCGGTGATGCAGGCCGTCTTCGACCAGTCCGACTTGATCCACCGGCCGGTGAGCGAAGTGATGGGACGCGCGTTCCCGGCGCTCGACGAGGCGACCGAGATCGATCGCGCCTACCGGCTCTTGACGCTCGCGAACAGCGCGATCGTCGTGCTGCGCGAAGGCAAGCCGCTCGGCGTGATCACGCGTCAAGACATCATCTCGCATCTCTCCGAGACGAGCGCGTAGCATGAAGTTCAGCACGCGCGCGATCCATGCGGGCCAAGAGGCCGACCTCACGACCGGGGCGACGATCGTCCCGATCTATCAGACTTCGACCTACACGCAGACGGGCGTCGGCGAGCACAAGGGCTTCGATTACAGCCGCACCGCGAACCCCACGCGCACAGCGCTCGAAGCGCAGCTCGCCGCGCTCGAAGACGCTCGCTTCGCGCGCGCGTTCTCGAGCGGCATGGCGGCGACGTCCGCCGTGCTCAATTTGCTCTCCGCGGGCGATCACGTCGTGGTGACGGACGACCTGTACGGCGGCACTTACCGGATCATCTCGAAAGTGTTCGCGCGCTACGGGATCGCGTATACGCTCGTCGACATGACCGATCCGGCCGCGATCCGCGCCGCGATCGTGCCGGCGACGAAGCTGATCTGGCTGGAAACGCCGACGAACCCGCTGATGAAGCTGATCGACATCGCCGCGGTCGCACGTCTGAAGGCGCCGGGGCAGATCCTCGTCGTGGACAACACGTTCGCCTCGCCGTACTTTCAATCGCCGCTCGCGCTCGGCGCGGACATCGTGGTGCACTCCACGACGAAGTACATCGGCGGGCACAGCGACGCGATCGGCGGTGTCGCGATCACGAACGATCCGGCGCTCGACGAGACGATCAAGTTCCACCAGAACGCCGTCGGCGGCGTCCCGGGGCCCATGGACGCGTACCTGATGCTACGCGGCGCGAAGACGCTGGCGCTGCGGATGCGCGAGCACGAACGCAACGCGCTCGCCATCGCCCAGTTCCTGGAAGGGCGCGACGACGTCGCGAAAGTCTATTACCCCGGCCTGCCCTCGCACCCGCAGCACGAGCTCGCGAAGCGCCAGATGCGCGGCTTCGGCGGCATGCTCTCGATGACGCTGCGCGGCCCCGAATCACGCGCGTTCGCGTTCGCGAAGGAGACGAAGCTGTTCAGCCTGGCGGAGAGCCTGGGCGGCGTGGAATCGCTGCTCTGCCACCCGGCGCGCATGACGCACGGCTCGATCCCGAAAGAGGACCGCGAGCGCCGCGGCATCACCGACGGCCTGCTGCGTCTCTCGGTCGGCATCGAAGACATCGAGGACCTGATCGACGACCTCACCCACGCGCTCGACGCAACGCGTGAGCTAGCGAGGCTCGACGTCCGCTAACGCGCGGCGTCATACGTGCCAAGGACCGCTAGGATCACGTGGCACCTGCCCCCAGGTCGGCGCGCGGTAGCCGCGCCTGAAAGCGGGCGCCTCCGCGGCGGCCTTCGCCGACGTCGACCTCGCCGCCGGCTCGCTCGAGAATCAGCCGAGCGACGGCGAGGCCGATCCCCGTTCCTCCGGCGCTCCCTGACGCGGAGCGATACCCAAGTGTGAAGATCGCCTCGCGCTCTTCCGCTGGGACGCCGGGGCCGTCGTCCTCAACGGTCAACGCCACGAAGCGTGCATTCAAGGGGCGCAATTCCATCTCCACACGGCCCCCGGAGGCGCCGTGCTTGAGCGCGTTATCGATCAGGTTGCCTGCCACCTGACCAAGGCGATCGGCTTCCATTCCCACCTGCAGCCCGGGCTCGAGCGCATGCACGATCGTGACCCCGCGCCGCCGTGCGGCGGGGAGCGCCGCTTCAACGGCCGCGAGCACGGCCGCTTGCGCATCGCAACTCCGCTCCGCACCCTCGAAGCCGGCGTCGATCAACGAAAGCGTGAACAGCCCGTCGATAAAGCGGCCCAAACGTAACGCTTCCGTCCGTGCGACCTCCACGAACGTGCGCGTCGATGCGGCGTCGAGATCGTCTTCCAGCAACGCATCGAGGTAACCCCGAATCGACGTCAGCGGCGTGCGCAGTTCGTGCCCGATCATGGAGAAGAACGCGAATTGCTCGCGTTCCCTCGCACCGCGCTCGAGTGCGACCTCGATCGCGGGCCAAAGCGACGCGGCCAGATTCGCCTGGGATTCGACGGTCCACCCTGTTTCCAGCCGCAAGCCCGTCGCAAGCTCCATCGTCGATGCGATCCGGCTCAGCACGGCGCGACAATCGGCGGGAAAGGCCTTGCCGCACGCAACGCGCCCCGGCGTCGTCAGCGCGGCGACGAAGACCGCGCTGCACGCATCATGGCCGAGCACATCCGAAGCACGCAGCACCTCGCGGGCAGCCAGCGCGAACGCGTTCGCGCAGCGGCGTTCCGCGCGTAGCGCGGCGCGCCGGCCTCGCCGCCATGCGACTTCCGCGAAATCGACGACGCGCACCACGAGCAGCGGCGTCGCGCCCTGCGGCACGTGCGCCGCGAACGTGGCAAACGGCAGCAGACCACCCCGCCGCGCTTCAGCCGGTAGGACTGAACTTGTATCCGTAGCCATGGACCGTGTGCAAGCATCGAGCGACGCGGCCCTGCTCCTCGATACGCATTCGCAGACGGCGCATATGCACGTCGACGGTTCGCTCGTCGCCGTCGAAGTCGAACCCCCATACGCGCTGAAGCAACGTCTCCCGCGAAAACGCCGTGCCGGGATGCTGGGCGAGCGCTAGCAGTAGCGCGAACTCGCGCGGCTTCAGGCCGAGATCCTTCCCGTCGGCCCGTGCCTCCCGCGCCGCCTCATCGATCTCCAAAGCGCCGAATCGCAACAGCGAAGGCCCGGCCTGCGACGTGTTGCCCGCACGCCGCAGAATCGCGCGCAAGCGTGACACCACCTCGCGCATGAAGAACGGCTTCACGACATAGTCGTCCGCACCAAGCTCGAAGCCGACGATCCGATCGACTTCATCGCACCGGGCACTCAAGAGCATGACCGGCGTGTCCCGCCCTTCACGCCGGAGCGCTCGCAGCACTTCCAGCCCATCGATCCCCGGCAGCCCGATGTCGAGCACCGCGACTTCGATGCCCGCACGCGCGCTCCGCAAGGCCGAGGTGCCGTCGGCCGCCTCGAGCGCAACGAATCCCTCGCGCTTGAGGTGATGCACGAGAAGGCCGCGGATCGACGGTTCATCTTCGGCGATGAGAACTCGCACGGTTGCCATACCATTCGCAATTCCCGATGCAGCGAGAAATGCGCCGTGCTCAACTCATCGGACAACTTCGCACAAGTTGTCAGACAACTTGCGTGCATCAAGAAAGTCGTTTGAACGCCTGCAGGAAATCGACGCCTCTGTTCCCCAAGGAGAGCGACCCGGTCCGACACATAGCAACGTTCTCGAAACACCGCGTCACCAACGCGGCAACATCCAACCCGCATGATCCAGAGTGTGATCGAGGCATGAACGCGCTTACATCGTCGGTTCACTTTCCAGCGGCGGACGCAATCGATCTTTCGAGCGTCGCACCGTCGGTTGCGCGCATGATTCCGCAGGGGATCGCGCAAGAGTTCGGGGCACTAGCCGTTGCCTGCGAGCACGATCGCCTTCTCGTCGCTTTCGCATCGGACCCAAGCGAGATCGCTTTGTCCCGAATCGAACGCGCGACGTCGCTCCGCGTCGTTCCGCTTCGCGCGCGACGCGACCAAATCGCGCTTGCGCTAGGCAGAGCCTGGGGAGCGAGCGCACAGGGCTCCGCATTGCGCAACGAGCCGAACGATGCGCCGGCAGTTCGCGCTGTCGACGGCTTGCACGACCGTGCCTTCCTCGCCCGCAGTTCGGACATTCACATCGAGCCGTACAGTGACGGCGCACGCGTTCGATTCCGCGTCGACGGCGTCTTGCGCGAGGCCGGGCGGTTCGAGACGACGCTCGCGCAAGCCGTTGTCTCGCGCATCAAGGTGCTGGCCGGGATGGACATCGCGGAACGTCGCCAGCCACAGGACGGCCGATACAGCACCACGGTCGCGGGCCATACGATCGATGCGCGTGTTTCCTCGGTTCCATCGATCGAGGGCGAGAAGCTCGTCGTGCGGCTGCTCGACCGCCACGCGCGCCTTCCCGCACTCGATGAGCTCGGGTTCTCGCGCGAAGTCGCGGCGCAGTATCGAGAGGCGGTCACGCGGCCATTCGGCTTTATCGTAGTTTGCGGCCCGACAGGGAGCGGCAAGACGACGAGCCTCTATGCGTCGCTCGCGCACCTCGACGCCGGCGCTCGCAACATCTGCACCGTCGAGGATCCCGTGGAGCAACAGATCCCGGGGACGACGCAAGTACAGGTGAACGCAAAGGCCGGTGCGACATTCGCCTCAATCCTCCGCGCGATGTTGCGGCAGGATCCCGACGTCATCATGGTCGGCGAAATGCGTGACGCAGAAACTGCGCAGACTGCGCTGCACGCAGCCCTGAGCGGCAGAATGGTCTTGGCCACCCTGCACAGCGCAGATGCACCGCGGGCCATCGACCGCCTCGAAGAGCTCGGCCTCGGTCGAGCATCACTGGCCGCCGGCCTCACCGCCATTCTCGCGCAGCGCTTGGTCCGGCGGCTTTGCGGATCGTGCAAAGAAGCGACGGCGATCGACGCGCGCACGGCCGAGCGTCTACGCGTCGAACGCGAACGCGTCTATTTCGAGGCGCGTGGTTGCGAGCGCTGCGACGGCCGCGGCTATAGCGGCCGCACCGGAATCTTTGAGTTCATCTGCGTCGACGATCGGCTTCGGGACGCCGTCGCGGCCGGCGCCTCGAGCGTCGTCCTTGCGCGCACGGCGCGCGAGCACGGTTACGCCCCCATGGCGGAGGACGCGGTGACGAAGTGCCGCGGTGGAGTGACCTCGCTTTCTGAAATCTCCCGCGTCGTTCCGCTGGAGCGACTTGCATGGTGACTGCCGCCTTCGCGCAGATCCGGCTCGGGGAACTGCTGCGCATCGCGCGGGAACGCGGCGCCTCGGATCTTCACCTGGCTCTCGGCGAGCCGCCGGCGCTGCGCATCGACGGCACGCTCGCGCGGATCAATTCAGCGATACTCGAGGCGGACGAGCTCGGGTACTTCATGCAGGAATTGCTAACGGAGAGCGCCCGGCGGCAATTCCGCGAACTTGGCGACGCCGACGGCATGGTGCGCCACGCGGAGCTGGGCTCGTTCCGCGTTCACGCCTTCCGCGCCGAGGGGCACGCGCGCTTTGCGATCCGGCTGCTTCGCCGAGAGATCCCGAGGCTGGAAGACCTCGAGTTGCCGATTGCGCTGCACGCGTTCGCGGAACGTCGCAGCGGCCTCGTGCTCTTCGTCGGGCCGACGGGGAGCGGGAAGAGCACCGCCCTTGCCGCGATCATCGATCGCATCAATCGGAGCGATGCGCGCCACATCGTGACCGTCGAAGATCCCGTCGAATACCTCCACCGGCCGATTCGTTCGACGATCGCGCACCGCGAATTGGGGAACGACTTTCCGGACTATCCCGCTGCGATCCGCAGCGCCCTGCGCGCGAACCCGGACGTGATCGCCGTTGGAGAACTCCGCGATCCGGCGACGATCCGCGCGGCGCTTGGTGCCGCGGAAACGGGGCATCTCGTACTTTCGACGCTGCACACCGGCGACGCGACGGCCGGCGTCGATCGGATCATCGATGGGTTCGAGGCCGCCGCTCGGCACGAGGCACGTGCGATCCTCGCTCAAACGCTGATCGGCATTGCCTCGCTTCGGTTGCTCCCACGCGAACGGTCGGCCGGGCGGTGCGCGGCGGTCGAGATCCTCGTCGCGACGGATGCGGTCCGATCCCTGATCCGAGACGGCAAGACCTATCAACTGCGTAACACGATCGTGACCGGTCGCGGCGCCGGGATGCAGACGCTCGAGGCCCACCTCTGCGAACTGGTCGCTCGCGCAGAGGTCTCGCTCGAAAACGCACGCGCCATCACCGATCGGCCCGATGAGATCCGGACGCTTGCGGGGGCCGCCACATGAGCGGTATCACCTACGCTTACCACGCGCGTAACGTCGAGGGCACGGCGATCTCCGGGGCCATGGTCGCAGACTCAACCGAAGCGGTCGTCGCGCGCCTACGCTCCAGGGCGCTCTTCGTAACTTGGGTCGGCGAGAGCACCTCCCTGCGCGCCCGCGTTGCCCGGCCTGCCGGCTTCGGCGGCGCGGGTCGAGAGCCGCTGGCAGCGTTCTTTCGCGCGTTGGCAACATTACTTGCGGCCGCGATGCCGATCCAACGCGCACTCGCAATCTCGATCGAGCGGTGCGGCGATGGGCGGCTCATCGAGGCGCTTCGCGCCGTCGCGGCGGAGATCGAAGCCGGCAACTCGCTTGCCGCTGCGATGCGCACGCGCCCGCGCGACTTCAACGAGCTCCACATCGCGCTCATCGAGGCGGGCGAGGCGGCGGGGATCCTGGCCGCCGTCCTCGACCGGCTCTCGACAATCCTCGAGCGCGATCGCGCGCTGCGCAAGAAGATCAGCACGGCACTCGCTTACCCCGCGATCGTCCTTGCGGCCGCGCTGGGGCTCGTGTTCTTTCTCGTTACGGCGATCGTCCCGACGCTCTCGGGATTGTTCTCGCAGCTCGGGGTCGATCCACCTGCCTCGACTCGCTTTCTCTTCGCCGCCGGCAAGCTCTTCGCGGAGCCCGTGATTCAAATCGCCACGGCTGCGTGCGTCGTGACTGCCGCAGTCGCGGCTCTTTACTCAACGCGCCTCCTGCCGCAGGCCACGCTCGAGCGTTTCTTCCTGCGCTTGCCGATTGCGGGATCGTTGCGGCGCGGCGCGATCGTGGCACGCTTTACTCGCACGCTCGGCTCGCTACTCGCCTCCGGCGTCGACATTCTGCGCGCATTTGAAGTCGCAGCACCGGTTAGCGGAAGCGCGCTCTACGCCCAAGCCCTGCTTGAGGTTCGAACCGCCGTTCGCGACGGCGAAAGCGTCGCAAACCGCATGCAACGCTCGGATCTCTTCGACCCATTCGTCGTCGGACTCGTTCGTGTCGGCGAAGAAACCGGCACGCTCGACGCGATGCTTCTCAAGATCGCGGAATATTATGAGGTCGATGTCGACGCCGGCGCCGCGACGCTCGGCGCCACGCTCGAACCGCTCCTGATCGTTGTCATCGGCGCGATCGTCGGCGCGATCACGGCATCTATTTTCATTCCCCTCTATAGCGTGATCGGACAAATCCATTGATTGCAGCAGATTTCAGCCATAACGACTCTTGGATCACACGGTATCACTATCTCTGCCGCCGCGGTGCTCGAAAGTTCTGGCGCGCCGGGCTCGAGCGCTGCGACCTCGAGCAAGTCGCCGCGATCGGCTTGCTCAAAGCCGGGCGCCGATACGAACGCAGTTCGAACACGCCGTTCGAGGCGTATGCTTGGATCTTGATCGTCGGCGAGCTGATGCACTATGTCCGCGACCACGAACATCTCGTTCGGATTCCGCGCGGCATCCGCAAGCTCGAACGCAGTTGCTGGGACGCTTTCGAGCGTTTGGCCGCGCAACTCGGTCATGAACCAACCGACGGCGAGATCGCCGAGGCGCTCGGACTGGCTCCCGCAGCCGTGGGCACCGCGAAGCACGCGCGTTGGGCTTCTAGCCCGGCGCGCATCGAGCACGCCGATTTTCACGAGCACGCTGCAATGTACACCTCCGAGCGCGGAACAGATTTACTGGTCACCGAGCGGATCGTGCTCGAGGAGGCGCTCGCGCTGCTCGCGCCTTCAGAGCGCTTCATCGTCGTATCACACTACGTGCTCGGCCGAACCCAGGAGGAAATCGCCTCGCAGCTCGGCCTCTCGATCAGACAGATCTCGCGCGTGCAGCATCGCGCCCTCGCACGCATGCGCGCCCACGTCTCCGGCGCAGCCTAGTCTTTCGAGGAGGATCGATGCACGCGCGGAGTCAGCGACCTACACACGAGGCGGGTTTCACGCTTCTCGAGTTGATGATCGTCGTTGCGATCATCGCCATCATCGCGGGCATTCTCGTGCCGAACTTCTTCCATGCCCGTGCTCAGGCTGCCGTTTCCGCTTGTCAGGCGAACCTGCGGTCGATAGCGACAGCTGCCGAACTCGCTTACTCGGATACGCTCAAGTATCCCGATGCAGGCGCCGTCGATCGGAGCTTCGGCGCGAAGACGGCACCCGGAAGGTATCTCACTCAGAAACCCGTCGATCCAGCGAATGCCGGCGGCTCGTACACATTCGCTCCCAACGCGGACGGCACGGGATACACGATCACCTGCCCCGGGGGACACGACCCGACGGCGATGAGCAATATTCCAGGAAGTGGACCCGCCACGACCTCGATCGTCTACGATTCGACTCAGGGATTGGAGGCAAAGTGAACGGCCTCCCGGCGGCCCCATTTGTCTTCCTCGCCGGGGTTGCGGGAAGCGCCGGTCCATGCCTGGCGCCGCGCTTCGTCGCCGCCGCGGGCTGCGCCGCTGCGGATCCGCCGCATGCGGGACGGATCGTCGCCGCGTATCTCGCCGGGCTGATCGCAGCGTATGCGTGCCTCGGCTACTCGATCGGTCTGCTCGCAGGTCTCGTTCCTTTCAGCACGTGGACGCACGCCGCGCTCGCCTGCTCATTTACCGTTGCGGGAGTCGTCGGGCTTGCTCGCGCCGATGGAAAACCCTGCGCCGAACACGACCGAACGCCGCGCGGCACATCGTTCGGAGCGATATTCCTCGTGGGCGCATCCAATGCGCTTGTGCTCTCGCCCTGCTGCACGCCGCTCGTCTCCGCGATCGGAACGTACGGCGCGGCGACCGGTCAGCCGTATAACGCCGCGATGCTGCTCGCCGTGTACGCGTTCGGCCACGGACTGCCGCCTGCAACGTTCGCGCTCGGCCTGCGCTCGCTGGCCGCTCCGCTGCGCAAACTCGCGCTACATCAAGCGAGCGCGATCGTCGGCAATACGATCCTACTCGCGCTCGCAGGGTACTACTGGTGCCTCGCGTAGTCACGATCCCGCTGTGGCGACGATTCGCCGTAGCGTTCGTTTCGCTGGTGCTCTGCGCGTTGCTGTTCCACGGCCAGATCGCGGACGCTCTCGTTTCGCGCGGCGATTCATTTCTCCAAGGCGGCCGCCCGGCACGCGCGGAGCGCTATTACCGTCGCGCCCTATGGTGGGATCCCCGCTCCACCATCGCGGCTGATCGCTTCGCGTTCGTCGGCTTCGAATTGCGTACGCGCGCCTCGCTCGATGCGGCAATCGAGATCGCCGGCGATGCGCTTGCACGCACGCCGGCCGATCAGCCGCTCCTGCTCGATCGCGCGCTTTGCTTGCAGGCCGAGGGCCGTTACGGCGAGGCGCGTGCCGATTTCGCACGCGCCGCGCTCATCCGGCGCGATCCGCAGGTCCTCCACTTCGCGGGATGGGCCGCTCTTCGCTCCGGCGATGCTCGCGCCGCGCGCCGCTACTGGCAAGATGCGCTGCGGATCGATCCTTCGTTTACGCCGGCCACGCTTGCGCTACGCAAGGTGGTGACGCCGTGAACGCCTCGATCGGACCCGCCGCGGGCCTCCTGATGACGGCGAGCGCCGCTTGCGCCGTCACCGATGCGCTCCGCGGAACGATTCCCGATCGGATCACGTATCCGACCTTCGCTCTTCTCCTGCTCCTCGGCATCGTGCACCACTCGCTCGGCGCCAGCATCGCAGGTGCTGCGGCTTGCGGCGGGATGTTATTGAGTCTTCACCTGGCAACGGGCGGTCGCGGGCTGGGCCTAGGAGACGTGAAGCTGGGCACGTGCATCGGCGCCGGGCTCGGCGTTGCGATGGGACTCCTCGCAATCGGCGCCGCATTCGTCATCGGCGCAGCCGCGGCACTCGGATTGCTCGCGCTGCGCCGCGCCGCTCTCGGCGATGCCTTGCCTTTCGGACCCTACCTCGCCGCCGGAACGCTCATTGCGGCACTCGGCGGGCTCGCTTTATGAGGCTCGCGAACGGCGCGCTCCCGCTCGGCATCGATATCGGCACGACGCGCGTCCGTATCGCGCAACTCGACGTGCATCGCGACGCTCCGCGCCTGCAGCGCATGATCGCGTTCGATCTCACCGAAGCCTCCGGCGTTCCATCCACTCCGGAATCGATCGGACGAACGATCGCGCAGCGGCTCGGCGAGCTCGCAATCAAGGAACGCCGGTGCGTCTGCGCGCTCGGCGAGGACGTCGCGACGATCCGCCCGATCGTGCTGCCGCCGATGCCGCAGCGCGAGCGTTCCAAGGCCGCTCGCTACGAGGCGTCGCGCCTAATCGAATATCCGATCGGCGAAGCGCTCGTGCGCGTGCAGCCGCTCGATCCCGCCCGCAACCTGATCGCAATCGGAATCGCGAAGCGAGCTGCGCTCGAGCGAAAGCTCGCGATCGTGCGCGCCGCCGGATTGCGAGCGGTCTGCGTGGACCACGACGCGTTCGCCCTGCGTCGCGTCGCACCGCGCGCCGACGCAGCCATCGATGTCGGGCTGAACTCCGCTCGCTTCTATGCGTTGCGCAGTGCAACGCCGTTCGGTCTCGTCATCCCCGGCGGGTCGATCGAACTGACGCACGCGCTCGAACGGTCGCTTGCGATCGATTTCGAACGAGCCGAACGCAGAAAGCGAACGCTGGGGCTCGGCGGCGCCGCCGAAGCCGAGCTGACGGCTTTTAGCGGCGCGATCGGCCAAGCGCTCCTGGTGGCGCGCAAGCACGGCGTCGGAGAGATCCAGCAGATCGTGCTCGTCGGCAATGGAGCGCGTTTGCCCGGCCTGCGCGAACGGCTCGAACGCGATACGGGCTGCACGCACGAAATCGGAAACGAGCCGCCCGTCGCCGCATCCGCCTACCCCAGCGACGTCGGCCGCGCCGGTGCCCCCGATTGGTCGCTCAGCATCGGGCTCGCACTTTGGAACGCCATCCTCGAGCGTGCAGCATGAACGCGTTCAACTTCCTGGAGCGCGCCTCCGATTCGTCTCTGGCGAGGATCACGGGCTTCGAGTTCACGTCCGCGGCCCGGCGCGCGCTGTTGGGCCTTCTCCTATCGGTCGCGCTCCTCGCGGTTTTCGCCGGCATCGAACGCTTGCGGCTCGGCCAGGCACTAGCGGCCGCGCACCGCGCAGAAGCCCGCTTGCAGCTCGCCGATGCGTCCGTGCGAACTCTTCGAACCTCGGTCGAGACCGTCGCGCGGCTGAGCTCGGTCGCCCGGAGCGTGGGCGAAACGCGCCTGACCGGCGCCGCGCGCGCGAGAGAGATCGCCGAGATCGCAGGCCGCCTCCCGCGCGATGCGTGGCTGACGTCACTCGCTTGCGAAGGCTCGAGCGTTACGCTCAAAGGCGCGGCCCGGGATTTCGAAGCGGTGAGCCGAGCTATCGCCGCCTTCGCCGCATCGAGCAGGTTCTCGACCCCACAACTCGTCGTCTCCCGGCTGCACGATGCGGAGCGTTTCGAAGGTTCGAGTGTTGACTTCGAAGTGCGCCTGCAGGAACGCCAGCAATGAACGTTCCGCTTCGTTTCCCGTTCGGTCCGTTCGATCTCGCGCACGCGCTTTGGGTGCTGGCGGTCCTCGTTTTTGCGATCGGCGGCACCATCGTGCTGCGCCCCTTCGAGGACGCGATCGGGAATGCTCGCGAGCGCGAGCGCGTGGCGTCAGCCCGTGCAAGTGCGGAGGACTCGGCCCTGGCGCAACGCTCGAACATCGCAGCCGCCGCAGCTCGCATCCGCTTTGATCTGCGCGGCGTTTCGCTAGGCCCCGACCCGAGCGCGCAAACGAGGGCGCTGCTCGTCGACGTGCAGGAGCTCGCCGAGCGGAACTCGGTTCGCGTCCTTGCGATTCGGCCGATGCCGGCAACACAGCCCTACGCGCCCGCCGCGCCGGCGTTCGCGGAAAGTCCGCGAGCGGACCCAGCGCGGGCGATCGGCGAACGGTCGGACCCGTTCGAGGTGCGCCTGCGCGGCGACTTCGCCGGCATCGTCGCCGTCATTCGCGGGCTCTCTTTGTTGACAACTCCCGCTCGCGTGCTCGACGTACAACTCGAGCGCGATACCACCCGCGGATCGGGCATCGATGCGACGATCCGGCTCGCGACCCTGCGCTTCGTTTCGGACCAAATTCCAACGCTATGAGGTGCCACCATGCTTCCCCAGCACCGTTTCCCTTTGCTTCTGCTCGCGTGCGGCGTCGTGGCGCTCATCGGCGGCCTCATCGCACCGGGAACGTATATGATCGCACGAGCTGAGCCGGCTGCGATCACAGCCGCCCACTCACCGGCTGAGGTGGCGCTTCTTCCGCGCCTGCCCGAGTATGTCGCGCCGGCGGCCCCGGAAGCCGTCGTCGTCACTCGCGACCCCTTCGTGAGCGGCGAGGCTTCCATGCCGCACGACACCGCGCTTCCCGCGTATCTACCGCCCAACGCAGGGGCGTCCGGGGAGCCCCTCCCCAGCGATCTTGCCGCCGGTAGCGCGTTACCGGTAGCAGCCACGTTGCTTGCCACCGCACGCGGCCCGCGCTCGCGCGCGCTCGTGAGCGAGAGCGGTTCGGTCCGTGTCGTTGCGGTAGGCGACCGCCTGAGCGGATCGATCGTCCGCGCGATTTTGCCCGGGGTACTCTCGTTGGAAGACGGGACGACGCTTCGGATCGGTGCACCGTGAGAAGGCTGTGGGCCGCTGCATTCGGCATGGCCTGCGCGCTTTGCTCGCCGGCAATCGCGAGCCAGAGCACCATTTCGCTCGACGTTCGCGATGCCGATCTCGTGGACGTGTTGCGTCTCATCTCAACGGAATCGGGCCTCAACATCGTCGCCGACGGCTCCGTCAAACACGATCGCGTCACCCTACGCTTGCAAGACGTGGGCGTCGACCGCATTCTTAGGGTTCTCGCCAACGCCTACGACCTTCAAGTCCGGCGCGAGGACGGCGTGACGATCGTCGGGAGCACGACGTCGGCTAGCGGGCATTATCTCGGGGGCGCCCCCGCCACGCTCGTTCCGCTGCGCTACGCGCGTTCGAGCGACGCTGTGAAACAGCTCGCTGGGGTCCTCCCCGACAAGTCCTATACTGTCGACGACCGTCAGAACGCGATCCTCGTACACGGGACCGCGCGTACGGTCGCCACCGCCCGCAGCTTCCTGCGTGCGCTCGACGTCCCGGCACCGCAGATCATGTTCGAAGTCAGAGTCGTCGATCTGAACATCACCGACAGCTCGAACATCGGCGTGCTCTATAGCGGCACGGGCCCGAATGACGGGCCTGGGAGCGCCGCGTGGGCATTCACGAGCAAGACGATCCCGATCGCGGCCCAGCTCAACGCGCTGATCTCGCAAAATCGGGCCAAGGTCCTCGCAACGCCGCGCCTCGCGACACTCAACAACAAGGAGGCGAGCCTGCTGGTCGGTCAGTCCTATCCGATCTCGAATACGGTCACCGTCGGAAGCACGACGAGCGCCGATGTGAAGTTCGTTGACATCGGCGTGCGCTTGCGCTTGACGCCTACGATTGGTGCGGACGGCTCGATCGTTGCGGAGCTCCACCCGGAATACAGCGCCTTCTTCGGCTCGAGCCCGCAGGGAAATCCGATCATCGCGAATCGCAAGATCGACACGACCTTACGAATCGAGAAGGACGAGACGATCGTGCTCGGCGGCCTGATTCAGGAACTCGATCGCGACACGATTCGGAAGCTCCCGCTGCTCGGGGATCTTCCAATCTTCGGACCCGTCTTTCGCAATCGCGAGCACAGTCACGAGAAGGATGACATCGTCTTCCTCATCACGCCGCACGTGATCTAGCGGCAGATCCGGCGAATCAGCGGCGCAGGCGGTTACCCGGAGTCTAGATCCGTTTGATTGTCACGAACCAGGCTGGTACAGCGGCCTCGTGATATGTCGTCTGAATCCGATCGGGATCGATGGCGGCGATATTCCACCCGGTGGCCGCGTTGAACGCCGTTCGCAGCCCGGTTTGGCTGACGGGGTGCGGGCCGGTTTCGGGGCCGGCGTCGCTGAAGCACAGCACATACAGCGTTCCACCGGGCTCGGTCACCGACGCGAGACTCGCCACGTAGCGTGGTCGCTCGTCGCCGTCGAAGGTGTGGAAGAGTCCGCAATCCAGCACCGTCGCAAACCTTCGTCCCAAACGCTCCAATTGAAATGCGTCAGCCGCAGCAAACTCAGCCTTGCTCCCACGATCGGCGGCCTTCGCTCGGGCGATCGCGAGCGCCGTCTCAGCCACGTCGACGCCAAGAACAGGCAGTCCCAGGGAGGCGATGAGAAGGGCGTTCTCGCCGGTCCCGCAGCCCGCATCGAGCACAGTTCCGGCGAATCCGCCCGCGGATGCGATACGCACGATCGCCGGCTGCGGCCGGCCGATGTCCCAAGGCGCAGAGCCATTCTGGTACGACGCATCCCAGGGCGATCCCGACAGCCGTTCGTGACTGGTCGGGCGGCGGCCACCGAATGGATCGTGGGCAACGGTTCCTGATTGCTCCGGCAACTTCGTCCCCCTCGTGCATCCTCTACCTTGCCTGGGACAACGCCGCGCTGTATCGTGTTCCCGGCGATCGTAAGCGTCCGCCAATCGCCTCGGTTGCACCACACTTCCGTCATGAGGAGCGAGCCTATGGCTGACGACATCGCGGTTCTTAGGGCCATGTATGACCGCTTCAACGCACGGGACATCGACGGTGTCCTCGGCGCACTCAGCGATGATGTCGCCTGGGCCAATGGCATGGAGGGCGGCCACGTCCACGGTCGCGAGGGTGTCCGTGACTACTGGACGCGCCAGTGGGCGATCGTCAGCCCGCACGTCGAGCCCGTACGCTTCGAGCGGGCTGCGGATGGATCGATCGCCGTCGAGGTTCGTCAGTCCGTCCGCGACCTGGAGGGCAGGCCGTTGCACGATCAAGCACACGGTCTCAAAGACAAAACGGTCGGGCACGTCTTCTCTTTTCAGAACGGCCGGGTCACGCGCTTCGACATCCGAGAGGATCTCTGATCCAATAGAGAAAGCCCGCTCGGCGTTTCCGCCGGCGGGCTCATCTCTGTTTTGATCTGGCGCTGTCCTACTCTCGAGGGACCCTGCGGTCCGACTACCATCGGCGCTGGCGGTCTTAACTGCCGTGTTCGGGATGGGAACGGGTGGAACCCCGCCGCTATCGGCGCCAGAAATCTGATCCCGCCGCGATGCCGAGCCTGAGCTCTAGGCAAATCGCGCCGGAAAGCTGCATAGAGAAGAACTTTCAGTGCCAAACGACAGCGTAGGTAAAAAGTGTCCGGGCTATTAGTACCGGTTAGCTCCACACCTTGCGGTGCTTCCACCCCCGGCCTATCAACGTGGTAGTCTACCACGACCCTTCACTCTTACGAGTTTGAGATCTCATCTTGGAGTCAGTTTCGCGCTTATATGCCTTCAGCGCTTATCTGGTCCGAACATAGATACCCGGCTATGCCCCTGGCGGGACAACCGGTTCACCAGCGGTTCGTTCAACCCGGTCCTCTCGTACTAGGGTCGACGCTCCTCAAATCTCCTACGCCCACGGCGGATAGGGACCGAACTGTCTTACAACGTTCTGAACCCAGATCGCGTACCGCTTTAATGGGCGAACAGCCCAACCCTTGGGACCTACTACAGCCCCAGGATGCGACGATCCGACATCGAGGTGCCAAACCTCCCCGTCGATGTGGACTCTTGGGGGAGATAAGCCTGTTATCCCCAGAGTAGCTTTTATCCGATAAGCGACGGCCCTTCCATTCGGTACCGCCGGATCACTTTGCCCTGCTTTCGCACCTGCTCGACCTGTCCGTCTCGCAGTCAAGCTCCCTTTTGCCAATGCACTCTAACGATCGGTTTCTGACCGATCTGAGGGAACCTTTGGGCGCCTCCGTTACTCTTTAGGAGGCGACCGCCCCAGTCAAACTGCCCACCTGACCATGTCCTCCCACCGGATTACGGCGGTGAGTTAGAATCCCGAAATTTCCAGAGTGGTATCTCAACGTTGGCTCCCCGTAGACTAGCGCCCACGGATCGTCGCCTCCCACCTATCCTGCACAGAAAACTTCAAGATCCACGATCAGGATACAGTAAAGCTTCATGGGGTCTTTCCGTCCTGCCGCGGGTAACCAGCATCTTCACTGGTACTGCAATTTCGCCGGGCCCCCCATCGAGACAGCGCCCAAGTCGTTACTCCATTCGTGCAGGTCGGAACTTACCCGACAAGGAATTTCGCTACCTTAGGACGGTTATAGTTACCGCCGCCGTTTACTGGGGCTTCAATTCAAAGCTTCGCTTGCGCTGACCTCTCCTTTTAACCTTCCAGCACCGGGCAGGAGTCAGCCCCTATACGTCCGCTTTCGCGTTCGCAGAGACCTGTGTTTTTGTTAAACAGTCGCTTGGGCCAGTTAACTGCGGCCCCCCATGGCTATCGTCGCGAGGACTACACCGTAGAGGGCACCCCTTCTCCCAAAGTTACGGGGTCAATTTGCCGAGTTCCTTAACAGGGGTTCTCCCGTCGCCTTAGCATGCTCTGCCAGTCTACCTGTGTCGGTTTACGGTACGGGCACGTATGGTCCTTTTTAGAGACTTTTCTTGGCAGCGTAGAGTCGATCACTTCGGATCCGAAGATCCTCCCATTCGCTTCTCGGAGTTGCAGTGCGGATTTGCCTACACTACCCCCTACCAGCTTAGACGCACACATCCATCGGTGCGCAGACCTATCTTCCTGCGTCATCCCTTTAATCCACAGGCTCTATCGCGTGGAAACACAACGCGATCGCCGCGCCGAGCTCTCGCTCGCCGTGGCTTTCATGTTCTGGTTCTACGCGTGAGAGTCTGAACGGACATCCGTGGTTGCCGAATATGAACGGCATGGCCATCGCCTACGCATCTCTGCCTCGGCTTAGGACCCGACTCACCCTGAGACGATTGACGTAGCTCAGGAAACCTTAGACTTCCGGCGTGAGAGGTTCTCACTCTCATTTGTCGCTACTTATACCTGCATTCGCACTTGTAGTTCGTCCAGCCGTCCTCACGGTCGACCTTCAGCCTACACTACAACGCTCCCCTACCGATCAAGTTTTACCTCAATCGCAAAGCTTCGGTTCGATGCTTGAGCCCCGTTACATTTTCGGCGCCAAATCACTCGACTAGTGAGCTATTACGCACTCTTTCAAGGGTGGCTGCTTCTAAGCCAACCTCCTAGTTGTCTCTGCGACCTGACTTCCTTTACCACTGAGCATCGATTAGGGACCTTAGCTGTTGCTCTGGGCTGTTTCCCTTTTGACAATGGAGCTTATCCCCCACTGTCTGACTGCTGAGATGTTCGCCTCGGTATTCGGAGTTTGATGGGGTTCGGTAACCCGGTAAGGCCCCTAGCCCTGTCAGTGCTCTACCCCCAAGGGTTAAATCTCAACGCTAGTCCTCAAACTATTTCGGGGAGAACCAGCTATCTCCAGGCTCGATTGGCTTTTCACCCCTATCCACAAGTCATCCAATGTTTTTTCAACAACAACAGGTTCGGCCCTCCACATGAGTTTAATCATGCTTCAGCCTGCTCATGGATAGATCGCCTGGTTTCGGGTCTACTGATACGGACAAACGCCCTATTCAGACTCGCTTTCGCTGCGGCTCCGGCTCATCACCTTAACCACGCCCGTACCACGTAACTCGCAGGTTCATTCTTCAATAGGCACGCGATCAGCCTTGCTTGCGCATGGGCCTTTCACGGTTTGTAAGCACACGGTTTCATATTCTATTTCACTCCCCTTCGGGGGTTCTTTTCACCTTTCCCTCACGGTACTATGCGCTATCGGTCACTACAGCATATTTAGCCTTGGAGGATGGTCCCCCCAGCTTCAGACAGGGTTTCTCGTGCCCCGCCCTACTCACGAACAACTCCAGAAGTCCATTTGAATTCGCCTACGGGACTATCACCCGCTCTGGTGCGGCTTTCCAGCCGGCTTCGACTTTCGAATGGATTTTTGACTTCTGCCTCGAGGATCAGCTCGAAGATGGTTGCCGTACAACCCCGCTAACGCAACGCCCGATCGCTTACACGTTAACGGTTTAGGCTCTTCCCGGTTCGCTCGCCACTACTACGGGAATCTCGGTTGATGTCTGTTCCTGCGGCTACTTAGATGTTTCAGTTCACCGCGTGCGCTCTACCCCGGCTATTGAATTCACCGGGGAGTACATGCCCATGACGGCATGTGAGTTGCCTCATTCGGAAATCTTGGGATCAAAGCTTGTTAGCAGCTCCCCCAAGCTTATCGCAGCTTGCTACGTCCTTCATCGCCTGTAGTGCCAAGGTATCCACCTGTGTGCTCTTATGTACTTTTTACCAAAGTACGTTCTGTCTTTTTCTTTGAAATTGCACTCTCTCCGGACGGAAAATCCAAAGAGAGTCCGCTTTTTCATGTTTGGCACATGAAAGTTCTTCTCTATGCAGTTTTCAAGGATCGAAGCAACGTAACGCTCGCGAACATCGATCGACATCTTGCGAAATTCGAATCGAGCCACGAGGGACGTTCCCTCAAAGCTGAACAGTGCAGTCTGACGACCTGGCAATCTTTTTGAAGGATGCCGGCGGGTTGAAACCCGCCTCCGTCGGTACCTCGAAAAACTCGAGGTGCGCAAACGACGCTGAAAAACGTCGCGCCGCGAATCCTCAGCTCGGCCTTAGCCATAAATGGCCGGCGAACCCCTGGATGCGATCGGCATCGTCTGTGGTCGACCTTAAGTATAGTACGCCGGCGCTCTCACGCTAGGCGTGAGCCGACGGCATGTACTCCTTAGAAAGGAGGTGATCCAGCCGCACCTTCCGATACGGCTACCTTGTTACGACTTCGTCCCCCTTACCTAGCACACCTTAGACGTCTTGCTCCTTGCGGTTGCACGGACGGCTTCGGGTACACTAAACTCAGGTGACGTGACGGGCGGTGTGTACAAGGCCCGGGAACGTATTCAACGCAGCGTAGCTGATCTGCGTTTACTAGCGATTCCGACTTCATGAAGGCGAGTTGCAGCCTTCAATCCGAACTGAGGATGCGTTTAAGAGATTGCCTAACCCTCGCGAGCTTGGAACTCGTTGTCGCACCCATTGTAGCACGTGTGTAGCCCCAGACGTAAGGGCCATGCTGACTTGACGTCATCCCCACCTTCCTCCGGCTTCTCACCGGCGGTCTCTTGTGAGAGATCCTTGCGGACCAACACAGGACGAGGGTTGCGCTCGTTGCGGGACTTAACCCAACACCTCACGGCACGAGCTGACGACAGCCATGCAGCACCTGTCACTCTGTCATATTGCTATGAAAACCGTGTTTCCACGGCGGTCAGAGGATGTCAAGCCTGGGTAAGGTTCTTCGCGTTGCGTCGAATTAAACCACATGCTCCACCGCTTGTGCGGGCCCCCGTCAATTCCTTTGAGTTTTAACCTTGCGGCCGTACTCCCCAGGCGGGATACTTACTGTGTTAACTACGGCACATATGGAGTCGATACCACATACACCTAGTATCCATCGTTTACGGCTAGGACTACCGGGGTATCTAATCCCGTTTGCTCCCCTAGCTTTCGCTCCTCAGCGTCAGAACATCCCCAGGTGATCGCCTTCGCCACTGGTGTTCCTCCCGATATCTACGCATTTCACCGCTACACCGGGAATTCCATCACCCTCTGAATGCCTCAAGACCAACAGTATCCGTGCCGTTCCCTGAGTTGAGCCCAGGTCTTTCTTCACGGACTTGTTGACCCGCCTACGAGCGCTTTACGCCCAATAATTCCGAATAACGCTTGCCCCCTACGTCTTACCGCGGCTGCTGGCACGTAGTTAGCCGGGGCTTCCTCCAAGGGTACCTTCAATATAGTCCCCTTCGACAGTGGTTTACGACCCGAGGGCCTTCTTCCCACACGCGGCGTCGCTCCGTCAGGCTTTCGCCCATTGCGGAAAATTCCTCACTGCTGCCTCCCGTAGGAGTCTGGGCCGTTTCTCAGTCCCAGTGTGGCTGGTCGCTCTCTCAAACCAGCTACCCATCGGTGCCTTGGTAGGCCGTTACCCCACCAACTAGCTAATGGGACGCGGTCCCGTCTTCAAGCGGATTGCTCCTTTTAACGTTCCGGGATGCCCCGGCACGTTTCATGCGGTATTAGCTAACCTTTCGGCTAGTTATTCCCCACTCGAAGGTAGGTTAACCACGTGTTACTCACCCGTCTGCCACTAGGTATTGCTACCTCGTTCGACTTGCATGTGTTAGGCACGCCGCCAGCGTTAATCCTGAGCCAGGATCAAACTCTCCATAAATTTTTTATGGAGCCTTTGAGGCTCTAAATTCGCTGACTAAGCTACCCGAGACTTACGTCTCGAGTTTGATGTCGATCTCGCGATCGGCATCGGTCATATTTGTACGGGCCAGACGCTGATCCGAGGACCGGTGGAGCCGGATCTCGGGGCGACTGACCAAAAATCTCACGTTTCGGGGCAAACAAAAAAACGGCTTTCGCCGCGCTTGCCTGCTCCGGACCGGAGACCCACAGACTTATGCGCTACTGCACTGTTCAGTTTTCAAGGAACGTACTCCGACAGCCAGACCCGAGTCGGGCCGGATCACTGACCGCACCGATGTTGTCTGCGTCAGAGTCACGGCGGCTATGATATCAACCCCGTAACTAGGAGTCAACCCCCCCGGAGCGTCTTCTTAAGAGTTGTTCCCACCATCTGCCCCTCCGGCTGCCGCTGCGGATGCGCGAACCGGGCCTGAAAAAACACTCCGGCCGCCGCCAAGCCGACGGCGAGCACGGGCAACAGCGGAAACTCGAGCACCCGATTCATATCGAGCGAGATCGGGTCGACCAGCGGCACGACGGCCAGCGAGAGCGCGGCCCCGGCGAGCACGCCGAACGCTCGATCGCGCCGGATCGTCCACAGCCCGAAGATCGCCAGCACCGGGAAGACCGTCAGGATCCCCCGCGCGAGCTCGCGCAGGAGCAGGTCCACGAGCATCTTCGCATACCACAGCCCCAGCGGATCGTCCACCGAGAAGTGCAGGATGCCCTTCAGATGCGAGAGCAGCGAGGTCCGCACGGCGACCGGCGCCTGCCCCGCAAAGAAGACGTCCCGGGCGTCGGCGATCACGTACGCAAAGCTCGGCGTTCCCAGGGCAAAGGCGACGCTGAGGTAGACGACCGTGCAAAACACCGCGATGCCGAGGCAGATCCGGCCCGCCCGCCGCAGCGCCGGCTGCGTGGCCGGGGCCCCGAGCCACAGGCCCAGCGCCCCTCCGATCAGCATGTAGAACGCCGGCCTCGTGAAGACCAGCAGCAAGCCGACCGCGGCGAAGGCCTCGATCCAGTTGCGCCTCCCGCCCCGCGCGATCCGCACGAGCGTGACGATCGAGAGCGTCGAGAACAGCATCGCGAGCATGTCGGTCTGAGGATAGCGGGCCAAGAGCAGGACCGTGGGGTGGACCATGAAGCCGAGCGTCACCAAGAAGGCGGGCAGCGCGCCGGTGAACTGGAGCACGAGATAGTACACCGCCAGCGCCGCCAAAACGTACGCGACGGCCGAGATGTCGAGCATCCCGTAGAACCCGCGGAGCGGGAAGAGCACCGCGGCGAAGAGCGGATAGAGCAACCGCGGCTTGAAGACGTCCCAGTAGAGCGGCGCCTGGTCGCCCCGCAGCAGCGGCGCCACGGCGGGGTCCGCCGCGATCGGCGTCTGCTGGTAGAACGCCTGGGCGCGATGCAGGGCCTCCTGAAAAGGCACTCCCAGGTCGAGCAGCATGCGAACGGCGTAGGCGTACCCGTCCGGCTGCCAGTCGGGACGCGGATACACGGCGAACGCCGCGATCGCGAGCGCCGCGAGCAACACGGCCGCCCCGAGCGCCGGGCGAAGCCGCCGTTCGTCGATCATGCGCTACGTCAGCCGTTTCGCGACGATCTTCGCCTGCAGGAACAGGCCCAGGTAATCGTAGCCCCCGGCCTTGGAATCCGTGCCGGACATGTTGAAGCCGCCGAAGGGGTGAACGCCGACGAGCGCCCCCGTGCACTTGCGGTTGAAATACAGGTTCCCGACGTGGAACTCGCGCGCCGCCAGATCGAGCTTCGCCTCGTCGCGGCTGTAGACGGCGCCGGTCAGGCCGAACTCCGTGTCGTTGGCGATGACCAAGGCGTCCGCGAAATCGCGGGCCTTGATGAACGCGACGACCGGGCCGAAGATCTCCTCGCGCGCGAGCGCCGCCTCGGGCTGCACGTCCGCGAACACGGTCGGCTCGATGAAGTACCCCTCGCCCGGCACGGCTCGCCCGCCCAGGACCAGTCGGCCTTCCTTGCGCCCGCGCTCGACGTAGCCCAGGATCTTGTCGACCGCCTTGCGGTTGATCACCGGCCCCACGTCGACCGGCCCGAGCCCCGGGTCCCCGAGCACGAGCCGCTTGGCGCGCTCGACGACCCGGCTCAAGACGCCGTCGTACACGGAGGCGTCGACGATCGCCCTTGAGCACGCCGAGCACTTCTGGCCGGAGAACCCGAACGCCGAGGCGACGATGCCGTCCGCCGCGGCATCGAGATCCGCGTCGCCGGCGACGACGATCGCATCCTTGCCGCCCATCTCCGCGACGACGCGCTTGATCCAAATCTGCCCCGGAGCGACCTTGCTCGCCAGCTCGTTGATGCGCAGCCCGACGGCCTTCGAACCGGTGAACGAGATGAAGCGGGTCTTCGGGTGCGCGACCAGCGCCTCGCCGACGGTCGCTCCCGGGCCGGGCACGAAATTCACGACGCCCTCCGGCACGCCCGCCTCGCGCAGAAGGTCGACGAAGACGGCCGCAATCACCGATGCATCCTCGGAGGGCTTCAGGCAGACCGTGTTGCCGGTGACGATCGCGGCCGTGGTCATCCCGGCCATGATCGCGAACGCGAAGTTCCAAGGCGGGATGACGACGCCCACGCCCAGCGGGATGTAGTCCAGGCGACTCTCTTCGCCGGCAAGCGGAACGAGCGGGCGAGCGAGCGCATACCGCAGCGCCTCGCGCGCGTAGAATTCCAGGAAGTCGATCGCCTCGGCCGTGTCCGCATCCGCTTCGATCCAAGGCTTGCCGACCTCGAGTACGAGCAGCGCGTTGAAATCATCGCGCCGCCGGCGGATCAGCTCGGCGGCGCGGAACAGGCAGGTGGCCCGCTCCTGGACCGTCGTGCGCTTCCACGATTCAAAGCGCAGCGCGGCCGCCTCGACGGCCTGCGCCGCTTGCTCGGCCGTCGCGGCGCCGACGATCCCGACGATCTCGCTCGGGCGCGCCGGGTTCTGCGAGCGAATCTCGCCGGCCGTCTCGAGCTTGCGGCCGTCGACGGTGGGCTCGTGGCGCGTGCCGGCCGTCGCCCGGGCCCGCGCGAGCGCCGCGACGATCGAGGCGCGGTCGGCTTCGTCCGTGAAGCTGCGGATCTTCTCGTTTCGAAACGGGGTCGGCGCCAGAGCGGGGATCGACGGCACGAGTGATCCTTTCGAGTCCGGGGGGGTCGCCGTGTTAGCTCTATCGATGCACGCCGCGAAACCTGCCGGAGCATTGCATCATGGAGACCTTCTTCCCATCGCAGAGGTTCGGTCGGCCGCCCGTAGCGAGGAAAAGTCCTAGCGGGCGCGCTGCGCTTTGCGCGAGAATACTCTGATATGACGTACGATATTGCTGTTGTCGGCGGGGGCATCGTCGGGCTCGCGACCACCCGTGAACTGCTCGAGCGGTTTCCTCACCTCAAGGTTGCAAACGTCGAGAAGGAAACCGGGCTCAACCGGCACCAGACCGGCCGCAACAGCGGCGTGATCCACTCGGGGATCTATTACAAGCCGGGCTCGTTCAAGGCGAAGCTCTGCGTCGAAGGCCGCCGCCTCGCCTGGCAGTATTGCGATTCCAAGGGCATCGACTACAAGCAAGTCGGCAAGCTGATCGTCGCAACCGAACAGAACGAACTGGGCCGGCTCGACGACCTGTGGGCGCGCGGTCAAGCGAACGGCGTCGAAGGCCTGCAGATGCTCGACGCGGACGGCATCCGTCAGCGCGAACCGCACTGCTGCGGCATCAAGGCGATCTTCTCGCCGGTGACGGGGATCGTCGATTGGGGCCGCGTCTCCGAATCGTACGCGGACGAGGCGCGCGAACGAGGCGCGGACATCTTCCTTGGCCGCGAGGTCACGAGCATCTCCCGCCGCGGCAGCGTCACGGTCCTGAGCACGCCGCAAGGCGAGATCCAAGCGAAGGCCGCGATCACGTGCGCCGGTCTGTATTCGGACAAAGTCGCGCAGATGACCGGCGGCGCGCGCGACCCGAAGATCGTGCCGTTCCGCGGCGATTACCTCATCCTCAAGCCGGAAAAGGCGCATCTCGTGCGCGGCAACATCTACCCGGTGCCGGACCCCGAGTTTCCCTTCCTCGGCGTGCACTTCACGCCGCGCATGGACGGCTCGATTTGGCTCGGACCGAATGCCGTGCTCGCCTTCGCGCGCGAAGGCTACACGTTCTTCACGATCAACGTCCCCGAGCTCTGGGACGCGATCACCTACCCGGGCTTCTTCAAGCTCGGAATGAAATATTTGAAGATGGGCTCGGAAGAGATGTACCGCGACCTCGTGCGCAGCGCGTACGTGAAGGCGCTCCAGCGCTACATCCCGGAACTGCAGCCCGAAGATTGCCTTCCCGGCCCCTCCGGCGTTCGCGCGCAGGCGATGTCGGCCGACGGTTCGCTCGTCGACGATTTCGTATTCGAAGGCGCGGACGGCGTGATGCACGTTCGCAACGCGCCTTCGCCCGCGGCGACGTCGTCGCTGGCGATCGGCAAGTACATCGTCGACGACGCGACCAAGCGCTTCGACCTCGGGCGCGTCGCGATCCCCGTCTGACGGCGCATGCTCCCCCTCTTCATCGAAGCGGATGCCCTGCGCGAGCTACTCGCCGACCCGCGCGTGCGGCTCGTCGATACGCGCAGCAAGCCGCACGGCGCGGTCGTCGAGGCGCCGGACGGCAAGGCGCAGTACGCTGCGGGACACGTGCCCGGCGCGGTGCACTTGGACTACGCCGAGGACCTGCACGATCTCGCCACGCCCTATGCGGCTCGCGTCGCGCCGGCGGACCGCTTCGCCGCGGTGCTGGGCGAGCACGGGATCGGCGATAGCTCGATCGTCGTCGCCTACGATGACGGCAACGTGCCGTATGCCGCGCGTTTCGTATGGATGTGCCGCTACTACGGCCACGACGACGTCCACATTCTCGCCGGCGGCCTTCCCGCTTGGCTCGCCGCCGGCGGCGATTTGACGACGGCCCCGGCGCAGCCCCGCCCCGAACGCTTCACGGCGCGCGTTCGGCCCGCGCTGCGCGCGACGCGCGCCGAGGTGCTCGCGATCGCCGAAGGCCGCAGCGACGCGCAATTGCTCGAAACGCAACGCGACGCGACCTACGCGCAGCGCGACCGGGACATCCGTCGCGCCCGCAGGCTCTCCGGTTCTCGCTTGCTCGAAGATGCGAACGGCGGACGCATCGCACCGCGCGAGCGCCTCGATGCGATCCTCGCCCCGCTCGGACTCGATCCCGCAAAGCGCACGATCGTTTCGTGCGGCAGCGGCGTGAGCGCCTCCGGTTCGTACCTCGCGCTCCTGGAAGCCGGCTTCAGCGACGTCGCCGTGTACGACGGCTCGTGGATGGAATGGAGTCACGACGGCATGCCGACCGTCCCCAAGCCCGAGGGAGTGAAATAGGATGTCGCGCTATCTGCACACGTCGATCTTCGTGAACGACATGGCCGAGTCGATCGCGTTCTACACCGAGCAGCTCGGCTTGAAGCTGCTGGACGGCCCGCTGCACTACCCGGGGAACGCGGACATGGCGTTCGTCGGCGAGAGTTGGAACGCGTACATCGAGCTCGTGTACGATCTGGAAGCGCACGACCCGTATGTGACCGGGAACCGGTACGAACATCTCGCGCTCGAGATCGACGGAGATTTCCCGGCCTTCATCGAGAAGCTGCGCGCCGGAGGCGTCACGATCCTCGGCGGTCCGAAAAAGTCGCCCGGCGGCTCGCGCTGGATCGCCTTCGTGGAAGATCCCAACGGCATCCCGGTCGAGCTGCTCGAGGCCCGCTCGGGCGCGGTGACGTAGCCGCTCGCGACCTTCCTCGCCCCGCGTGAGCCGCAGGTCGCTATGCGGACCTCGATGCGGGCATAGGGTTGACATGGTTTCGGCGGGCCGGGGCAGCGCGGCGCTGGTCATCAATACGTCGGCGCGGAACGGTCGCGATGCCTTCGAGCCGGCCTGTCGCGCGCTCATCAAACGCGGGATCGAGCTCGACGCGGCCTATCCGGTGCGCAAACCGGACGAGATGAAGGCGGTGATCGAGCACGAGATCGCCGCGGGGCGCCGCCTGATCGTCGTCGGCGGGGGCGACGGCACGGCGACGATGGTCTCGCGCTGTTTCATGAATCGCGACGCGGTGTTGGGCCTGCTGCCGCTCGGCACCGGCAACAGCTTCGCGCAAAGCATCGGCCTCCCGCTCGATCTCGAGGGTGCAGCCGAAACGCTTGCGGCCGGCAAGGTCGCAAACGTCGACCTCGGCATCGTCAACGGCCGCACCTTCTTGAACTTCACGTCGCTGGGGCTCTCGGCATCCGTCGCGCGAACGACGCGGCCGCTGCTCAAGCGCATCTTCGGGCCCATCGCGTACGTGCTGACCGGGATCGCGCTGGCACGGAACCACCGTGCCTTCGATTGCCGGATCGACGCCGACGATGGAGTCCACCGGTTCAAGACGCACCAGCTCGTGATCGCGAACGGCCGCGTGTTCGGCGCCACGCAAATCGGCCCGGACGCGCGCGTCGACGAGGGCCTGCTGACCGCGTTCGCCGTCCCGGGTGCGAGCCGCCGTGCCCTCCGCGAAACGTGGGAAGCGCTGCTCGCCGGCCGCCAGGCCGACTTGGCCGGCGCGCTGTTCATCTCGACGAAGCAGTTGCGGGTCGAAACATGGCCGCGCCGCGCGATCGAGATGGACGGGGAGATCGCGACGCGCACGCCCGCGACCTACTCGGTCGCCCCGCGCTCGCTACGGATCATCGTGCCGCAATCGTTCGAGGCTTCGGCCTGATGCGCCACGAGGCGGAATATGCCGTCGCCGGCGCAACGTGCCTGGCCGCCACGTTGGCGCTCGGGATCGCGACGCTCGAGGCGCGCACGCTCTCGCTCGACGTTCGCGCGGAAGCGGCCTTCTACGGCCGAGGCGTTCGGCTCGCGTGGTTCTTCACCGCGAGCGGACTCGGGTGGACGCTCGGCGCGATCTACGCGGGGATCTTCGTGCTCGCGCTCGCGCTCCACCGCTCGCTGCTCGAACTCGTCGCGCTCGCGTTGACGCAGCTCGCCTCTCAAGCCGCCATCCCGTTGATCAAGCGGCGCTTCAAGCGCGCGCGGCCGGCGAATTGGCTGATCCGGCGCGAAGGCGACTCGTCGTATCCGAGCGGTCACGCGACCACCGCCGCCGTCACGTTTGCGGGCCTCGCGCTGCTCGTCATCCGTTCCTCGCTGCCGCATGACCTCAAGCTCCCTCTCTCGATCGCGCCCCTCGTGTTCGCGCTCGGCATCGGCTGGTCGCGGATCGTCCTCGGCGGTCATTTCCTCTCGGACGTTTGCGGCGGGTATGCGTTCGGGGGCGCCTGGCTGTTCGCGCTGGTCGCGATCCTCGAAGCGTTCGACGTCTGATCGGCTAGACGCCGAGGTAGGCTTTCTTCACGAGCGGATCGTCGAGCATCGGCCCCGCCGGCCCGGAGAGCGTCACGCGCCCGGTCTCGAGCACGTAGGCGCGCTGCGCGAACTCGAGCGCGGTCTGCACGTCCTGCTCGACCATCAGAATCGCGACGCCGGTCTTGTTGATCGCAAGCAAGATCTCCAGCAGCGCGTCGACGAGCACGGGCGCGAGGCCCAGCGACATCTCGTCGATGAGGAGCACTTTCGGGCGAGCCATCAGCGCGCGAGCGATCGCCACTTGCTGCTGCTCGCCGCCTGAAAGTCGCCCGCCTAGGAAATCGATCCGCTCGCGCAAGCGCGGGAGGACCGTGAGGACCCGCTCGAGATCGCTCTCGATCTCCTTGTCGTTGCGCAGAAACGCGCCCATCAGCAGATTTTCGCGGACGCTCATCGAGTTGAACAGCCGCCGGCCCTGCGGGACCTGAACGACGCCCGCCGCGACGATCTGGTCGGCCGCGAGGTGCGTGAGCTCGCGCTCGCCGAAACGCACGTTCCCGCCCTCGATTCGGACGAGTCCGCTGATCGCGCCGAGCAGCGTCGATTTCCCGGCGCCGTTGCTTCCGATCAGCGCGACGATCTCGCCCGGCGCGATGTCGAGCGAGACGTCCCAGAGGACCCGCGTCTCACCGTAGCCCGCGCTCAGCTTCTCGACGCGCAGCGAATCGGCCGCGCTCACGTTTGGCCTTCCCGCTGCGCGTGCCTCGCGGCGAATCGCGAGCCCAAATACGCGGTGATCACTTCGGGCTGCTGCGTGACCTCGCGCGGCGCTCCTTCGGCGATCTTGCGGCCCTCGGCCAACACGACGACAGCGGTCGAAATCGACATGATCGCTTTCATCAGATGCTCCACGACGATCAGCGTGACGCCGCGGGCGTTCACGTCGCGCAACAACGCGATCGCCTCGTCGACTTCGGAGGCGTTGAGCCCGGCCATCACTTCATCGAGCAAGAGCACGTCGGGATCGAGCGCGAGCGCTTTCGCGACCTCGAGCCGCTTGCGATCGGGGATCGTCAGATCGCTCGCGGGGCGGTCCGCGACGCGCGCTAGGCCGACGACTTCGAGCAGCTCTTGGGCGCGATCGAACGCTTGCGCGGTCGAACGCTTGCCGCCTTCGCGCCCGTACATGCTCCCGACGGCGACATTCTCGCGCACGGCAAGGCTCGCGAACGGCTTGACGACTTGGAAGGTCCGCGCGATGCCGAGCTTGCAGACGGCATGCGTCGGCACGTCGGCGATCGTCCGCCCCGCGAACTCGACGCGACCGCCGCTGGGCCGCAAGACGCCCGAAATGATGTTCATCATCGTCGTCTTGCCGCTTCCGTTCGGGCCGATCAAGCCGAGCACGGCGCCCCGCTCGACGTCGAAACTGACGTTCGCAAGCGCCTGCAAGCCTCCGAAGCGCATGCTGACGTCGATCACGCGCAAGAACGCTTGCGGCTTCGCCGGAGCGCTCATACGCGATAGGCCCGCAGCGATCCGAGCATCTGCTTCCAGCCGCCTTTGCGCCCCACCAAGAACAAGAGACCGCGCGGCAAGAAGAGCACGACGAGCACGATGACGGCGCCGAAAAACAGCGTGTGGATCTGTGGAAAGTGGCTCCAAAGCGTCTCGTTGATCGCGGTGAGCAGGAGCGCGCCCGCAAACGGTCCGGCGACCGTTCCCACGCCGCCCAAGATCGCCATCACGATCGGAAAGACGTTGTAGTCGGCGCCGAACACCGTCGGCGGATCGACGAAGCCGTTCGCGAACGCGAAGACGGCGCCCGCAGCCCCGGCCATCATCCCGCTGATCGCCCACGCGACGATCTTGTAGCGCGTCGCGTTGACGCCGAGCACGGCCGCCGCGTCCTCGTTCTCGCGAATCGCGACGAGCGCATAGCCGAGCTTCGAGCGCGCGATGAACCACGACGCGACCAGGCTCGCCGCGCAGACGAGCCACATTGCGTAGTAGTACTGCGTGAAGAACTCCGACTGCTTGAGCGTCGCTCCCGTGCCGCCGCCGAGCGCATCGATGTTCGCGATGATCTCCGCGGTCGCAAGCGCGATGCCGAGCGTCGCGATTCCGAAGTAATGGCCGCGCAGCCGCAGGATCGGCAAGCCCAAAATCACCGCGAACAGCGCCGTGACGACTAACGCGAGCGGGATCGCAAGCCAGACGTTGTCGATTCCGTGCATCGAAAGAAACGCGCTCGTATAGGCGCCGAGTCCGAAATAGACGACGTTGCCGAAGCTGACGTAGCCCGTGTAGCCGCCGATCATGTTCCAGCCCAGCGCCATCGTCGCGAACATCAAGACGCCGCGAGCGAGGTTTTCGAAATAGCCGTTGTGCAAGACCGGGATGCCGAGCAGCAGCACGAGCACCCCGCAAGCGATCCAGAACGCCGGAGCGCTCCCGGTGATCCCGCCGAGGCCCGCGTGCTTCACGCCGTCGCCTTGCCCATGATGCCGGTCGGCCGGAAGATCAGCACGAGCAGCAGGACGACGAGCGCCACGGCGTCCTGCAGGCCCGTCCCGACGTACTGCGAGCCGAACGCTTCGAGGATGCCGTACAGCACGCCGCCGATCAGCGCGCCCTGCACGCTCCCGAGTCCGCCGAGCACGCAGACGACGAACGCTTTCACCACGAACGGCTCGCCCATGCTCGGGTTGAGCGAATAGGAGAGGCTCACGAGCGCCCCGGCCGCGCCGGCCAGCCCCGCGCCGAGCGCAAACACGACCGCGTACACGTGCGCCACGCGAACGCCCGCCAGTCTGCGCGGCGCTGATGTCCATCGACGTGGCCCGGATCGCCCGGCCCATCTTCGTCCGCGTCAGCCAGAGTTGCAAGACGCCGGTGATCGCGAGCGCGACGACCAGCGTCCACAGCTTCACCCAGGGCACGGTGACCGCGCCCAGCGCGAAGTTCGCGCCGCTATAGGCCGGCGAGACCGCCTTCGAGTCGCCGTGGAAAACCAGCAGCGCGGAGTTGATCAGCAACAGCGAGAGGCCGAACGTCAGCAGGAACGTCGTCAGAACCGGAGCGCGCACGACGAAGTTGATCACGAAACGCTGCACGAGATATCCGAAGACGTAGAGGACCACGAACGCGATCGGTACGCTGAGGAACGGATCGACGTGATAGTCCGTGAACAGCACGTAGGTCAGGTAAGCCCCCAGCATCACGAACGAACCGTGCGCGAGATTGATGATGTTCATGATGCCCCACACGAGGCTGAAGCCGAGCGCCACCAGAGCCAGGATCCCACCGGCCAGGATTCCGTTGACGAGATTCTGCAAGAATAATTCGATGGCGAAGGGCCCTCCGGAAAGAAAACCGGAGTCCCGCGCACGAAGCGCGGGACTCCGGCGTCATGATGGGTCGCTTAGCGCTTCGACCAATCCGGCGCGGGATACGCGACGGGTGCGTTCGCCGAGCCCAGCGGCCAGACGGTCACGAGGTTGCCGTTCTGAATCTGGTTGACGGCCATCGGCTTGTAGACGTTGATCCCGCGAGGATCGAACTTCAAGAGCCCGTAGAACGTGATGACGTCGAGGTTCGCCAGCGCATCGCGCACCTTCTCGGGATCGAGCGTGCCGGCGTTCTGGATCGCATACTGGAACGCGAGGCACGCCGCGGACGACTCGGCGTTGTGGTAGTCGGGCACGTGGCCGTACTTCGCTTCGAACGCCTTGGCGTATTCCTGCGAGTTGGTGATGAAGCCCGGGGCGCCCTTATACTTCGCGGTCGGCGACCATTGCGTGCCGCCGAACACGTAGTTCGCGTCGTGACCGAGCGCCTTGCGGAAGTCCGGCGTGTCCGGTCCAACCGAATACGCGTAGGCCTTCGCGAGCACGTTCTGCTCCTTGAAGCCCTTCTGCAACAGGAGCGCGTCCTGGAGATGTCCGCCGTTGAGGATGATGTCGGGGTTCGCGGCCTTGATGCCGCTGACGATCCCGGAGACGTCGGTCGTATCCGCGGGATACTTGTTGTTGTACACGATCTGCAGGCCGTGGGCCGTCGCGTAGGCGGCGGCGCCGGAGGCGACTTCAAGCGAGAACAGATCGTTCGCCGCGACGACGGCGACGGTCTTCGGCTTGTCCTTCTGCTTGAGCGCGAGCTCGATCACGCCTTCAAGGTACCGCTTCGCCGGCGAAAGCACCGCGAACGTGTAGCGGAAGCCCTGGCTGAAGATCTTCTCGGAGGAGCCGTTGCCTTCGACCATCGGGATCTTCTTGCGCTCGACGACCGCCGCCGTCGCGAACGCCGTCGCCGAACCGTAGGGGCCGAGAATGAAGTTCACTTTGTCCTGATCGATGAACTTCTCGACGAGCTTCGCTGAGGTCTGGGCGTTGGTTTCATCGTCGGCGTAGCGGATCTCCACCTTGTAGGTCTTGCCGCCGACCTTGATCCCGCCGTGCGCGTTCACGTAGTCTTTCCAAAAATCGTAGCCCTCGCGAGTGAGGACACCTTCGCGCGCATCGCGCCCGGTCGCAGCGACCGCGGCGCCGAAGACGATCGTGTCGTCGGCGGCCGGGGCGCTGCTCGGCGCGAGCGCAAGCAGAGCGGTCGCGGCAGCCATCAGGGCTGCCGGCAAGCGGTGAAACATAACCCTAGTCCTTTGCGACGTGAAAAAGGCGTGTGCTAACTGAAGCGACGTTCGTCGTTTGGACGCAGGGCCCCCAAGCCCTCTCGTTACGGCGTGCGCAGCGCCACAGCTAGGGAACGCGCATAGGCGCCCGCGGCCAGCGCAGCCGCTTCCCCGCGTAGCCCGACATATGAATCGATCAGCGCGCTGCCGACGATCGCTCCGTCCGCGTAGGCGGCGACCGCTCGCACGTCCTGCGCGGTCGAAATCCCGAAGCCGACCGCGAGCGGCAACGCTCCGAATGCGCGCAACTCCGCGACCCGCCCCGCCGTTGCGGAGAGGTCCGGCCGCCGCCCGGCGCCCGTGACGCCGAGCCGGGAGACGACGTAGACGAACCCGGTCGAGGCCTCGACGATCCGCCGCGCCCGTTCGAGCGGCGTCGTCGGCGCGACGAGGAGCGGAAGCACGAGGCCGCGCGCGGTCAGCTCTTCGCGCAGCGCCATGCTCTCTTCGAGCGGGATGTCCGGAACGATCGCTCCGACGGCCCCGCAGGCGGCGGCGTCCTGCGCGAAGCGAGCGATGCCGTAGCGGTCGACCGGGTTCGCGTACGTGAAAAAGAGCAGCGGCGGCCCGCCGCCCCGGCTCACGCGCTCCGCGAGCGCGAACGCGTGCGCCGGCCGAACGCCGGCCGAGAGCGCGCGAAAGGCCGCCGCCGCGATCGTCGGTCCGTCGGCCAGCGGATCGCCGTACGGGATCCCGAGTTCGATCAGATCGACGCCCGCTTCACCCAGCGCCCAAATGACGCGCTCGGTCGTCTCCAGGTCCGGATCGCCCGCGACGATGTACGCGATCAACGCCGGACGCGCTTCCTGCTTGGCCCGGGCGAACAGTGCTGCGACCGGAGAGTTCGCGATCATTGCAGCGCTCCCGCGACGCCCAAGGCGCTGCGCATCAGGTCGGCGCTTCCCTCGAGCGCCGCGACTTGGAACGTGTCCTTATCGCCGCGGCCCGAAAGGCTGACCACGATCAATCCGTCCTTGCCGCGTTCGCGCGCGAGCTTGCGCGCGAAGAAGAGCGCGTGCGCCGATTCGAGCGCCGGCACGATCCCCTCCGTTTCGGCGAGCCGATGGAAAGCCTCGAGTGCTTCGTCGTCGGTGACCGCCACGTATTCAGCGCGGCCGCTCTCTTTGAGGAACGCGTGCTCGGGGCCGACGCCGGGATAGTCGAGCCCCGCGCTGATCGAATGCGTCTCGCTGACTTGGCCCTCGTCCGTCTGCAACAGATACGAGCGCGAGCCGTGCAGGATGCCGACGCTTCCCGCGCCGATCGCGGCCGCAGTCTCTCCCGACGACAAGCCGCGTCCCGCCGCTTCGACGCCCCAGAGCTTGACGCTCGGATCGTCGATGAAGCCGGCGAAGATGCCCATCGCGTTGCTGCCCCCGCCCACGCAGGCGACGACGTCCGTCGGCAGGCGGCCGTAACGCTCGAGCGCCTGCGCGCGCGCTTCCTCGCCGATCACTTTTTGGAACTCGCGCACCATGTACGGGTAGGGATGCGCGCCGACGACGCTCCCGATCACGTAGAACGTGTCGTCGATGCGCGCGGCCCACTCGCGAAACGCCTCGTTCGTCGCATCCTTCAACGTCTGCGTTCCGCCCGTCACCGGGTGAACGCGCGCACCGAGCAAACGCATCACGTAGACGTTGAGCGCTTGCCGCTCGACGTCGCGCGCGCCCATGTAGACGTCGACCGGGATGCCGAGCTTCGCGCCGATCGTCGCCGTCGCGACGCCGTGCTGCCCCGCGCCCGTCTCGGCGATGATCCGCTGCTTGCCCATCCGTTTCGCGAGCAACCCTTGCCCGACGGTGTTGTTGATCTTGTGCGCGCCCGTATGGTTGAGATCTTCCCGCTTGAGCGCGACGATCGCGGCATCGCGCGAACCGGCGAAGCGGTCCGTCTCGAACAGCGGCGAGGGGCGCCCGACGTAATCGCGCAGCAAGGCATGATACTCGGCCCAAAACGCGGGATCCGCGAACGCGGCATTCATCGCGAGCTCGAGCTCCGCGAGTGCGGCTACGAGCACTTCCGGCACGAACTTGCCGCCGAACCGTCCGAAATATCCCTGCGCGTCAGGTTTCTGCATCAGCTTCCCTCACCGCGCGCACGAAGGCGCGCATCCGATCCATGTCTTTCTTGCCGTCACGTTCGACGCCGGACCGCACGTCTACCGCAAACGGCCGCACCGCGCGCACGCATGCGCCCACGTTCTCCGGCGAGAGCCCACCCGCGACGACGATCGGCCGCTCGCGCGCGGCCGGGGCCACGATCTGCCAGTCGAACGGCACGCCCGCGCCGCCGCCCTGCGCGCCCGCGAACGTGTCGAACATCCACAAGGCGCCGCGATACGCCTCGAACGCGGTGAACGCCCCGGCTGCGCTCGCGCGGCCCGGCACGACGTGAAACGCTTTGACGTACGGCACGCCGTCCAGCAAGCGCTCGCAGAGCTCCGGCGGCTCGTTCCCGCTGAACTGCACGGTGAATCCCAGAGCGCGTAACGCCGGCACGAGACCGCTTTCATGCTCCGTCACGACCGCGACGCGCGTCACGAGCGGCGGGACCGCCCGCGCGAGTGCCGGGATCTGCTCGAGCGTCAGGCGCCGCGGACTCGCCGCGAAGATGAAACCGAGCGCGTCGGCGCCGGCCGCGACCGCAAGGCGAACGTCCTCGACGCTCGTCATGCCGCAAAACTTGATGCGCGTTCGGTCCACCGGCTGCAGGCAGCCTTAAACGCGCGATGCGCCCAGGCGCAGCTCTTCGATCAACGCTTGCGGGTGTTCCGCGCGCATCAACGACTCGCCGATCAGGAAGCCGTGCGCGCCGCGCGCATGCAAGCGCGCCACATCGGCCGGGCGCTGCACGCCGCTCTCGCTGATCACGAGCACGCCGGGCGGAATCGCCGGGAGCAGCGACTCGGTCACGCCGAGATCGGTTTCGAACGTACGCAGATCGCGGTTGTTGATGCCGACGATCTTGACTCCCAGCGCGAGCGCGCGCTGCAGTTCAGCCTCGTCGTGCACCTCGACGAGCACGTCAAGCGCGAAGCGTTCCGCCTCGAGCATCAGTTCGCGCAGCAGTCGATCGTGCAGACCGGCGACGATCAACAGGATCGCGTCGGCACCGTAGGCGGCGGATTGCGCCACCTGATACGGCGTCGAGAGAAAGTCCTTGCGCAAGATCGGGCGGGTGCACGCCGCACGCGCGACGTCGAGGTAAGCCAGGTCACCGAGAAAGTGGTCAGCTTCGGTCAGCACGCTGATCGCGCTCACGTTCGCGCGCTCGTACGTTGCGGCGATCGCGACCGGGTCGAAGTTGCGGGCGATCAGCCCGAGCGAGGGCGAGGCGCGCTTGATCTCGGCGATGATCGCCGGGAGCGGCGGCGTGCGCAGCGCGGCGGCAAAGGGACGCCGTTCCCCCCGGCGGCGCTCCGCCCGCTCGAGGATCCCCGCGAGCGGTTCGCGGCGTTCTTCGTCCGCGAGCGCGCGCGCCTTGGCTTCGTACAATCGCTCCAGGATGTCTCTCATGCGAAGGCCTTCTCCCGCGGACGCCGTGCCGATTCATAGACGGCGAGCGCGGCCCCGCTGCGCAGGCTCGCACGCGCCAGTTCCAACGCCTCCGCGATCGATTCCGCGCGCTCGGCGACGACGAGCGCGAGCGCCGCGTTCAAGGCGACGACCTCCGAGCGACCCGACGTCTCGCCTTCCAGGATGCTGCGCAAGGCGCGCGCGTTCTCGGCCGGCTCGCCCCCGGTGATCTCGGCGAGCGGAACGCGGATCCCGTAGTCGGCCGGATCCACATGATACCGCCGCACGTTCCCGTGCGCGAAGTGGTAGACTTCGGTCGGCGCATCGCCCGCGACCTCATCGAGACCGTTCGCCGCGTGCACGATCGCCGCGCCCGCGGCGCCGAGTTCAGCGAGCGCATCGCCCACGAGCGTGACGTGCGCGGGGTTCGAGACGCCCACGACCAAGTGCGTCGCGCCCGCCGGATTCGAAAGCGGCCCGAGCAGGTTGAACACCGTGCGCACGCCCAGCTCGCGCCGCGTCGGCCCGACGACCTTCATCGCCGGATGGTAGCGCTGCGCGAACAGGAAGAGCCAATGCCCGACTTCCAGCGCCTCCCGCGCGGGCTCGCCCGTCAGGTCGAGCGGAATATCGAGCGCCTCCACGACGTCCGCGCTCCCGCATTTGCTGGACGCGGCGCGATTGCCGTGCTTGGCGACCGGGAGCCCGCAACTCGCGATCACGAACGCCGCGCAGGTCGAGACGTTGATCGTTCCGGCCAGGTCTCCGCCGGTCCCGACGATGTCGACGACGACCGGGAGCGAATGCTCGACGCGCAAGCTGCGCTCGCGCATCGCCCGCGCGGCGCCCGCGAGTTCGGCGGGCGTCTCGCCCTTCATCGCGAGCGCCGTCAAGAACGCGGCGGCTTGCGCGCTCGTCCATTCGCCGTCCATGATCTCGCCGATCGCCGCGCGAATCGTCGCCGCGTCCAGATCGCGGCGCGCGATCAACTGCCGCAACAGCGGTGGAAAACCGCTCACCGCGGTACGGCCGCCGTCATCGCCAGGAAGTTCGCGAAAATCTCGCCCCCGTGCGGCGTGAGCACGGATTCCGGATGGAACTGCACGCCGTGGATCGGCAGCGTCCGGTGCGCGAGGCCCTGGATCACCGCGTCCTCGCTCGTGGCGTTCGCGCGCAGTTCGGCCGGGAAGCCCTCGTGCGAGACGCACAGCGAATGATAGCGCGTCGCGACGATCGGTGACGGCAGCCCGGCGAAGACGCCGCTCCCGTCGTGCGTGATCTGCGAGGTCTTGCCGTGCATCAGCGAGGGCGCGTAATCGACCCGCCCGCCGAAGAAATCGCCGATCGCCTGTTGGCCCAAGCACACGCCGAGCAGCGGCCGGCCCTCGCGCGCCGCCGCCTCCAGAACCGCCATCGTCTTGCCGGCTTCCCGGGGCCGTCCCGGGCCCGGACCGATGCAGATGCCGTCGTAGCGGTCCAGGCTCGCCACGTCGAGCTCGGGCACGTCGTTGCGTAAGACGGTCACCTCGGCGCCGAGCGAGCCGAAGAGATGCGCCAGGTTATACGTGAACGAATCGTAGTTGTCGACGAGCAGGATGCGTGCGGCGCGGCTCATGTCAACCCCAGCACGTCGCGCACGATGCGCGTCTTGTGAAACACTTCGGCATATTCGGCCTGCGCTTCGCTATCGGCGACGATCCCGGCGGAGGCTTGCCAATACGCGCGGCCGCCCGCGGTCGCGACGCTGCGCAGCGTGATGCATGAATCCATGTCCCCGTCGAAATCGATGTGCGCGATGCTCCCGGCGTAAAACCCGCGCGCGACCGTCTCGAGCCCGTCGATCAATTGCATCGCGCGAATCTTCGGCGCGCCGGTGACGGTGCCGGCCGGAAACGCCGCGGCGAAGAGATCGAGCGCGTCTTTTTCCGGGCGCAGCTCGCCGACGACGTTCGAGACGATGTGCATCACGTGGCTGTAGCGCTCGATCTTCATCAGTTCGTCCACGCGCACGGTCCCGGTCGCGCAGACGGCTCCCAGATCGTTGCGCCCGAGGTCGACGAGCATCACGTGCTCCGCCCGCTCCTTTTCGTTGGCGAGCAGCTCGTCCGCGATGCGCGCGTCGCTCTGCGCGTCGGCGCCGCGTGCGCGCGTCCCCGCGAGCGGGCGGATGCGCGCCGTACGCCCGTCCAGGCGCACGAGGAACTCAGGGCTCGCACCGAACACCGCGCGACCCTCGAGCTCGATGAAGAACATGTACGGCGAGGGGTTGCGCGAGCGAATCTGGCGGTAGAAATCGAACGGCGTCCCGTCCAGCTCGCACGAGAAGCGGATTCCAAGCTGCAGCTGGTAGGCATCGCCCTCGAAGATCGAACGCTTGGCGTCCGCGACCCGCGCGAGGAACGTCGGCTCATCGAACGATGCCGAGACCGGCCCGCGCGCGCGCACGGCGCCCGGAATCGTCGGACGGAAATCCAAAAGCCGCGCGATGTAGCGGTCGAGCCGCGCCTCGACGGCATCCCGTTCGCCCGCGTTGCGCGCGAAGCCGATCAGCGAGAGGCGATGCGTGAAATGATCGAAGACGACCCAGGTCCCCGGAATCACGACGTAGGCGTCGGCGAAGGGCACGTCGCTCGGGGGCTTGGGCCCGATCGGCTCGAGCACGCGCGCCGCATCGTAACTGAACGTGCAGACGGCCCCGCCGGGGAACGGCAACTGCGAGCGATCGATGCCGTAGCGGCGCAACAGCGCGCGGATGCGTTCGAGGATCTGGGGATCGTCGTCGATCACGGCCGATTCGAGGTAATCCAAACCGATGAACGAGAAGCGCGAGATCCGATCGGTCCCCTCGACGGATTCCAGCAAACACGAACGCCCCGGCGTGGCCAGGGCGAGGTACGCCGAGATCGGCGTCAACGTGTCGGCGACGAGCTCGCGCGTCACCGCTTGGAGTTGGATGCGTTCGGACGAGGCGATCATCGCTAGGTTCCCGTTCGAGGGCGGAGCGCCGCGCGCCTCGCCCTCGAGCGGTCGAAACGGCTACTTGACGAGTTCGAGCAGCGAGAGCTCCGCGGCGTCGCCCGGACGCACGCGGGTCTTGGAGATGCGCGTGTAACCGCCGGTGCGGTCCTTGAGGGCCGGAGCGATCTGATTGCAGAGCTTCTGGACGACGGCCGGCTCCAGCAGATACTCGGCGACCTGGCGGCGCGAGTGCAGATCCCCGCGGCGCGCGGTCGTGATCAGCCGTTCGACGACTTTGCTGATCTCCTTGGCCTTGGTGGTGGTCGTCTCGATCTTCTCGTGCTTGAAGAACGATGTCGCGAGGCTGCGCAGCAGCGCCCGGCGGCCACCGTCCGTACGAGAAAGTCGTTTTTGTGCGATTTGGTGCGGCATGATGACTTCGGCGCTACGGCTGGCGCAGCGACAATCCCCTCTCTCCCAGAACTTGCTTGATCTCGTCGAGTGATTTCTTGCCGAAGTTGCGCATCTTGATGATCTCGTCTTCGGTCAGGTCGAGCAACTCCGAGACCTTCGAGATCCCGGCGCGCTTGAGGCAGTTGAACGAACGAACCGAGAGGTTGAGCGTCTCGACGGGAATGTCCCACTCGCTCTGAGGCGGCGCGACCGGCGCCTTCTCTTCGGTCGTGAAGCCGGCGAACAGATCGAGCTGATCTTGCAGGATCTGCGCCGCGGTCGCGAGCGCGTCGTCCGGCGAGATCGCGCCGTTCGTCTCGATCTCGAGCGTCAGGCGATCGTAGTCGACGTTCTGGCCGACGCGCGTGTCGTCGACCGAGAAGTTGACCTTGCGGATCGGCGAGAAGATCGAATCGAGCGGGATCAGACCGATCATGTGCTCGATGTTGCGCTGCTTGTCCGCGGTGACGTAGCCGCGATACTTCTCGATGCCCAGTTCCATCGCGAGCTTCGCGGATTTCCCGGTCAGCGTTGCGATGTGATAGTCGGGCTGCAGAATCTCGACGTCCGCATCGGGCGTGATGTCGGCCGCGGTCACTTCGCGCGCGCCGCTGACGCTCAGCGAAAGGACCTTCGGATCGTCGCTGTTCAGCTTGAGGGCGAGGCCCTTCAGGTTCAGGAGCAGGTCCGTCACGTCTTCCACGACGCCCGAGATCGTCGAAAACTCGTGCAGCACGCCTTCGATCTTCACGTAGGTCACGGCGGTGCCGGGGATCGCCGAGAGCAGCGCGCGGCGCAGCGCGTTGCCGAGCGTGATCCCGAACCCGCGCTCGAGCGGCTCGCAGACGAATTTTGCGTAGTTGTCGCGGCGCTCGCGAACTTCGATCGTCGCGCCTTGCGGTGCATCCAGAACGGTCATGATCGGTCGTGTTTCCTTTTTCGCCGTTTACGTTATCCGCAGACCGCCCCGCGGTCCACGATCGTACGCCTAACGGCAGCGAGTGAAGTGGGTGTTCGGTCTATCTCGAGTAGTATTCGACGATGAGCTGCTCGTCGACCGGGGTGTCGATCTGCTCGCGGCTCGGCAGGGCGACGACCTTGCCCGTCAGGTCCTGTTCGTTGAAATCGAGCCATTCGGGATGGCGGCGAGCCTTCGCGAGCTCGATCCCGCTCTGCACGAGCGGGGACTTTTGGCTGCGCTCGCCGATCGTCAGCACGTCGCCGGCCTTCACGATGAACGACGGGATGTTGACGATCCGTCCGTTCACGCGGAAATGGCGGTGGGTGACCATCTGACGCGCTTGCGCGCGGCTCGAAGCGAGGTTGAGGCGGTACACGACGTTGTCCAGACGGCGCTCCAGCAATTGCAAGAACGTCTTGCCGGTTTGACCCGGGACGCGCGCCGCTTCGCGGAAGTAGTTTTCGAACTGCGTCTCCACGACGCCGTAGTAGCGGCGCATCTTCTGCTTTTCGCGCAGTTGGCGGCCGTATTCCGAGATCTTCTGGCGTGACGGCTTGCCCGTGGTCTTCTGACCGGGGGCCGTGCCGCGGCGTTCGACCGCGCACTTTTTCGTGAGGCAGCGATCGCCCTTGAGGAAGAGCTTGATCTTCTCGCCGGTCTTGCTCGTCGCGGTTTCGCGCCGGCACAGGCGGCAAACGGGTCCAGTGTAACGTGACATACTTTTCCTACAACCTCCCTACACCCGGCGCCGTTTCGGCGGCCGGCAACCGTTGTGCGGGATGGGCGTGACGTCCTTGATGAGCGTGATCTCGAGACCGGCGGCCTGGAGCGAGCGGATCGCCGCTTCGCGGCCGGCGCCGGGGCCCTTCACGTAGACCTCGGCCGACTTCATGCCGTGTTCCATCGCCTTGCGCGCGACCGACTCGGCGGCCATCTGCGCGGCGAACGGCGTGGACTTTTTCGAGCCCTTGAAGCCGAGATTCCCGGCCGAGGCCCAGGCGATCGTCGATCCCTGGTTGTCCGTGATCGTCACGATCGTGTTGTTGAACGACGAGTGCACGTGCGCGACGCCCGACCCGACGTTCTTGAATTCGCGTTTCTTCCGCGTCTTGGTTTGCTTCTTGGCAGCCAAACGTCTCTCTCCGATGTTTATCTTGCCCCGCGCAAGACGAGCCCGGGGTGTCGTCGCCTCGGCCGGCCTCGCCTTGCGGGCGAGCCGATCTTGAGTTCACGAACGCTCGGCGAGACGTTCGGGGCGCGCGAGGGCGCCGGGCTGCCTGCGACAGCCAACACCAGATTCTACCTGAGAGCGAGGAGGATGGTCAAGCTTTCGGGGCCTCGGCCTTTGGCTCGAGGGGAACGTCAAAGGCCGCCTTGGCTAAGGCGGCCTTCTCTTGGGCTCGCGAGCGGCGGCGCTTATCGGCGTGCGGGCCGGCCGGCCGGAGATTCTCCGGGGGGCCGAGCCGCGGCACGATGGGCGCCGGCGGCAGTTTCTCGGGTTTACGGCGTTTGGCCATGCGTGCGTTCCTCCGCTCGTGTAACCTCGGGTCCGGCGCTTTCGTTCCGGCGGCCCGGGCCACGGGGAGGCGTTACTTCTTCGCGACGGCCTTCTTCTTGGCGCCGACGGTCTTCTTGGGGCCCTTGCGGGTCCGGGCGTTCGTCTTCGTCCGCTGACCGCGCACCGGCAGGCCGCGCCGATGGCGCAGACCGCGGTAGCAGCCGATATCCGTCAAACGCTTGATGTGGCCGGCGACCTCGCGCCGCAAATCGCCCTCGACCTTGATCTGCCCGTCGATCGCATCGCGGATCTTCTTCTCATCCTCTTCGGAGAGATTCTTGACGCGCGTGTTCGGATCGATCCCGGTCTGCTCGAGGAGCTTCTGCGCGGTCGGCAAGCCGATCCCGAAGATATAGGTCAGTGCGACCTCGATCCGCTTGTCGCGCGGGAGATCGATACCGGCGATACGTGCCATCAGCCCTGGACCTGCTTATGCTTTGGGTTCGTCTCGCAAATGACGCGGACTTTCCCGTGGCGGCGGATGATGATGCACTTCTCGCAAATGCGTTTGACGGAGGGTCGGACTTTCATATTCTCTTCTCTTGGGCGTTACTTGTATCGGTAGGTGATGCGGCCGTGGGACAAATCGTACGGGGAGAGCTCGATCAGGACGCGATCGCCGGGCAGGATGCGGATGAAATGCATCCGGATTTTTCCGCTCACGTGCGCGAGCACCCGGTGCCCGCCCGCGAGCTCGACGCGGAACATCGCGTTCGGGAGCGGCTCGACGATCGTCCCCTCGACTTCGATCGCCTCTTCTTTCGGCGTGGCGCTCGCACCGTTCCGCGCGTCGGATGATCCCCGACGCTCGGGCCGCTGTCCGCTCCGACGCTTTCGCGCCATCACCAAAGCTCCTCGATCATGCCGCTAATTCTTCTTTCGGACGGTATCTTTCGACGTCGCCGTGCTCCAGAATCGGTCTTAACGTAAGAATCCTCGGCCCATCTTCGGTGAGGGCCACGGTATGCTCGAAGTGCGCTGAGAGTTTACCATCTGCCGTGACAACTGTCCAGCCGTCGTCCAGCGTACGCACCTCGTAGGTGCCTTCCGTGATCATCGGCTCGATCGCCAGGCACATCCCCGGCCGGATCTTGATGCCCGTCGAGGCCGCGGTCACGTAGTTGGGAACCTGGGGCTCCTCGTGCATCGCCGTCCCGATCCCGTGGCCCACGAGGTCCCGCACGACGCCGTAGCCGTGGCTCTCGGCGTGCTTTTGGACCGCGCGGGCGATGTCGCCGATCGAGTTTCCGCGCTGCATCTGAGCGATTCCGAGCATCAGGCATTCCTGGGTGACGCGCAGCAAGCGCTCGGCGGCCGGCGAGATCGTCCCGATCGGGATCGTGATCGCCGTGTCGCTCACGTAGCCTTCGAACGTGGCCCCGATGTCGATGGAGAGCAGGTCGCCGTCCCGCAGCGCCCGATTGCCCGGGATCCCGTGGACGACCGTCTCGTTGATCGAGGCGCAGATCGAGGCCGGGAAGCCGCCGTAGCCTTTGAAGGTCGGGATCGCGCCCGCTTCGCGCATCATCTTCTCGGAAAGACGATCGAGATCGGCCGTCGTGACCCCGGGCTTCGCCGCTCCGACCAGGGCCGTGAGCGTCTTCGCTACGATCTTTCCGCCGCGCCGCATGATCTCGATCTCGCGCGCGGACTTGATCGAGATCACGTCGGTGAACCGGTCTTCGCGGTCAGCGCCGCCAGAATGTCCGCCGTCACGTCGTCGACGGGCTTGACGCCGTCGATGCGCACCAGCTGGCCCGTCGCCTCGTAATACTCGACGAGGGGCTTGGTCTGCGCGTCGTAGGTCTCAAGCCGCTTCGAGACGACCTCGAGCGTGTCGTCGGGGCGCTGCACGAGCGGCCCGCCGTCCTCGTCGTCGATCCCGGCCGTCTTGGGCGGATTGAACGTGGTGTGATAGGTGCGGCCGCTGCGCGGGTTCGTCCAGCGCCCGGTCAAGCGCGCGACGAGCTCGGCCCGGTCGGCATCGAACAGCAGCGTCGCGGTCAGCGGGAGATCGAGCTTTTCGAGCAACGCGCTGAGCGCTTGGGCCTGCGCCACCGTGCGCGGGAAGCCGTCGAGAATGAACGACGACTTGCCGGCAAGCTCGCCTTCCATCATTCGGATGATCAGATCGTCGGGGACGAGACCGCCCGCATCCATGTACGACTGCGCTTCCTTGCCGAGCGGCGTGCCCTCGGCGCGGTGCTTGCGCAGCATGTCGCCCGTCGAAAGTTGGACCGCGCCGAAGCGCTCTTCTAAGATTCTCGCCTGAGTGCCCTTGCCCGCCCCCGGGGGGCCGAGCAGGATCAGCCGCGTGCTCATCGCGTCAGAAACCCTTTGTAATCACGCATCGCCAGCCGCGCTTCGATTTGCGTCATCGTATCGAGAGCCACACCGACGATGATCAAGAGCGACGTCGAACCGATGTAGAAGGTCGTGACGCCGAGGCCTCGTTCGGCAAGCGTCGGCAGCACCGCCAAGAGGCCCAGATAGACGGCTGCGACGGTCGTGATGCGGAACAGGATCTTGTTGAGATACTCGACGGTGGGGTGGCCCGGCCGGATCCCCGGGATGAACGAGCCGCTCTTCTTCAGGTTGTCGGCGATGTCGCGCGTATTGACGACGACCGAGCTGTAGAAGTACGTGAAGACCACGACGAGGATGAAGTAGACGAAGTTGTAGAGCAGCGTGCTCGGGCCGAACCAGGTGTTGACGAAGAGCGCGACGTTGGCGGCCGGGCCCGTCGTGCCTTGCCCGAACCACGAAAGCGCCTGCTGCGGCAACAGCAGGATCGAGATCGCGAAGATGATCGAGATCACGCCCGCGTTGTTCAAGCGCAGCGGAATGTAGCTCGAGCGGCCGGCGAACATCTTGCGGCCGACGACGCGGCGCGCCTGTTGGACCGGCACGCGGCGCTGGCCCTGGTACATGAAGACGATCGAGACGATCGTGATGACGGCGATCACCGCGAAGATCGCCAGGCCGAACCAGTTGACGCCCTGCTTCTGACCGAGCTGGATCGTCTGCACGACGTACTGCGGGTAGCGCAACACGATGCCGACGAAGATGATCAGCGAGACGCCGTTGCCGATGCCCTTGTCCGTGATCTGCTCGCCGAGCCACATCAGGAAGAGCGTCCCGGAGACCAGCGCCAGGATCGCGTAGAGCAGATACTGCCACGAGGTGTCGTAGAACACGCCGGAGCGCTGCATGCTCACGCACATGGAGGTCGCTTGGATCGTGCCGAGCGCGATCGTCAGCCAGCGCGTGTATTGGCCGATCTTTTTGCGGCCTTCCTCGCCGCCTTTCTTGGCCATCTCCTCGAGATTCGGGAGCACGATCGTCATCAGTTGCATGATGATCGAGGCGTTGATGTACGGCGTGATCCCCATGGCGATGACGGAGAGCTTCTGCAGCGCGCCGCCCGAGAGGAAGCCGAGGAAGTTATAGAACGAGCCGCCGCGGAGCAGATCTTGCCAGCGCTTCTCGTTCACGCCCGGCAGCTGCACGTGGATCATGAACACGAAGAGCGCGAACGCGCCGAAGACGAACAGGATCCGCTTGCGGATGTCCGGGACGAGGAAAGCGGCGCGCAGATTCTCGAGCAAGCGCTATGCTTCCGGTTCGCCGAGCGTCGCACCCGCGGCGAGCAGCGCCTCGCGGGCCGTTGCGGAGAATGCCACGTCGCGGAAGACCAGGCCCTGCGGGAGCGTCTTGCCGGGCTTGATGCCGCCGAGCACCTTGACGCCGTCGCGGGGACCCGAAATGAACTTGCCCGCGAGCAACGCCTCGGGCGTCACTTCGACCTTGGGATCCCAATCGGCGAGCGCCGCGAGGTTCACGACCGCGAGCGTCGAGCCGAAATGGCCCGTATCGCGGCCCTTCTGCGAGTAGCCGCGCTTGTGCGGCAGGCGCCGCGCCCAGGGCGTCTGGCCGCCTTCGAACGCCGGCCCCTTGCCGCCGCCCGAACGAACGGTCTGGCCCTTGCCGCCTTCGCCGCCGGTCTTCACCATGCCCGAACCGTGGCCGCGCCCGATCCGCACGCGCTTGGGGCGCGCGCCTTTATTCTCACGCAACTCCGCGAGCGTCAGCCCGGGGACGGTGAACTCGAGCCCGGCCCGCGCGGCCGCCGCTTTCTTTCTAGCCTTTTTCGCTTCCGCCATCGTGAAAAACGTCCTTAGTTGAACAGCTCGGCGACGGTCTTGTCGCGGAGCTTGGCGACCTGTTCCGCCGTCTTGAGCGAACGGAGCGCCTCGACCGTCGCATAGACCACGTTGATCGGGTTCGCGCTGCCGAGCGATTTCGTGAGGATATCGTGGATGCCCGCGAGTTCGAGCACGGCGCGCATCGGGCCGCCCGCGATCACGCCGGTCCCCGGGGCCGCCGGCTTCATGAAGACGCGGCCGGCTCCGACTTGCACCGTCACCTCGTGCGGAATGGTCTTCTCGACCATCGGCACGGTCACGAGCGCCTTGCGGGCCTGCTCGACGCCCTTGCGGATCGCTTCGGGAACTTCGCCCGCCTTGCCGATCGCAAAGCCGACTTTGCCCTTGCGGTCGCCGACGACGACGAGCGCGCTGAAGCTGAAGCGCTTGCCGCCCTTGACGACTTTCGCGACGCGATTGATGCGAACGACGGTTTCCTCGAAGCCCGAATTATCGCGATCGCGACCACCACCACGAGAATGCATGTATTAGAACTCCAGACCGGCTGCGCGAGCAGCGTCGGCGAGCGCTTTGACTCGCCCGTGATACTTCAATCCGCTGGTATCGAAGACGACGGCGGTGATGCCGGCCGACTTCGCCTTGGCCGCGATCGTTTCGCCGACGCGCTGCGCCGCCGCGATGTTCGTGCGCGAGGTCAGATCCGCCAGACCCTTTTCGCGCGTCGAAGCCGCCGCGAGCGTGTGCCCCTTGGAATCGTCGACGACGATCGCGTAGAGGTGGTGCAACGTGCGGTGGATCTGCAGGCGCGGCCGCTCGGCCGTCCCGACGATCTTGAAGCGGTGGCGGCGATGGCGCTTCTGCCGCTGAAGGTCTCTCGAGACTTTCATTACTTCTTCCCAGCCTTGCCGGCCTTACCGGCCTTCTTGCGAACGACTTCGCCTTCGTAGCGGATGCCTTTGCCCTTGTAGGGCTCCGGCGGACGCAGATCGCGAATCTCGGCGGCGATTTGCCCGACGCGTTGCTTATCGATGCCGTCGACGTGGATCTTGGTCGTGCCCTCGACGCTGAAGTGGACGCCTTCCGGCGCTTCGATCGAAACGGGGTGCGAGAAGCCCAGCATCAAGTTGAGCTTTTCGCCCGCCTTGTTGACGCGGTAGCCGACGCCCTGGATCTCGAGGCTCTTACGGAAGCCCTTGGTGACGCCCTCGACCATGTTCGCGACCAGCGTGCGGGTCAGGCCGTGCGCGGCGCGCGCCGGCTTGTCGTCGCCGCTGCGCTCGACCTTCACCGTGCCGTCCGCGACTTTGACCGCGACGACGGGCAGGATGCGCTGCGAGAGCTCGCCCTTGGGACCCTTGACGTGCACGACCGAATCCGCCACGTCGACGGTGACGTCGGCGGGGACCGTGATGGAGAGTTTTCCGATGCGTGACATTAGCAGCGAGGTCCCTTCGAAACGTGCTTACCAGACATACGCCAGCACCTCACCGCCGCAGCCCTCGCGCTTGGCGCGCTTGCCGGACATGATGCCCTTGGGCGTCGACATGATGACCAGGCCCAGGCCGCCGAGCACGCGCGGGATCTCCGTGCGGGAGGTGTAGACGCGCAGACCCGGCCGGCTGATGCGGCGCAGACCCGTGATGACCTTCTCTTTTTCGGGGCCGTACTTGAGCGTGACGCGCAACGTGCCTTGCGGACCTTCGGCGACCAGCTCGAAGCTGCGGATGAAGCCTTCTTCCCGCAGGATCTCGGCTACGGCCTTTTTCATCTTCGAGGCGGGGATGTCGACGGTCTCATGGTGCGCGCTGTTCGCATTGCGAATCCGCGTGAGGAAGTCGGCGATCGGATCGGTGATGACGCCCATTACTTCACCACGACGCTTTCGTGATGCCGGGGATGAAGCCGCGATGCGCATTCTCCCGGAAGCAGATCCGGCACAGGCCGAACTTCCGGTAGTAGCCGCGCGGCCGGCCGCAGGCGAGGCAACGATTATGCTGCCGCACCGAGAACTTCGGCGTGCGCTTGGACTTCTCAATCGAGGAGGTCTTCGCCATGTTATTTGCGACCCTTCGCTGCGGACGTGTTAGTCATCGGCCCGTTTCCTTTTGGAGCGGGAGGCCCATCTGCGTGAGGAACTCCGTCGCTTCTTCGTCATTCTTGGCGGTCGTCACGATCACGATGTCCATCCCGCGCATCTTGTCGACCTTGTCGAAATTGATCTCGGGAAAGACGATCTGCTCGCGCAGGCCCATATTGTAATTGCCGCGGCCGTCGAACGACTTGCGCGGCAAGCCGCGGAAGTCGCGAATGCGCGGCAGCACGATGTTGAACAGCTTGTCGAGGAAGACGTACATCCGTTCGCCGCGGAGCGTGACCTTCGCGCCGATGTTCATGCCCTCGCGGAGCTTGAACGCGGCGATCGACTTCTTGGCTTTCGTGATCACGGCTTTCTGGCCGCTGATCGCCTCGATCTCCTTGACGGCCGTATCCAGAACTTTCGAGTTCTGGATCGCGTCGCCGACGGACATGTTGATGACGACCTTCTCGAGCTTGGGAATCTCGTGAACGTTCTTGTAGCCGAACTTCTCGACCAGGGCCTGGCGCACGGGGCCTTGATACTTCTCGCGCAGTCTCGGTGTCGGCATCTATCGGCCCTTCCCTGACCCGACGATTTCCTCGCCGGAGCGCACCGCGACGCGAACCGTCGTGCCGTCGGCCTTGCGGACGCGCCGCACGCGGGTCGGCAGGTTCGTCTTCGGATCCACGAGCATCAGCGCGCTCAGCGGCAGCGGCGCTTCTTTTTCGAAGATGCCGGCCGCCTTGGCGCCGCCCATGCCTTGCTTGGTGTGACGCTTGACGACGTTGAGGCCTTCGACCGTCGCTTTGTCGGCCTTCGGAAAGACGGCCTTGACGGTGCCGCGCTTGCCTTTTTCCTTGCCGCGGCGGATCACGACGGTATCGCCCTTGACGATGCGCGCCATGTTAGAGCACCTCCGGCGCAAGCGAGGCGATCTTCAGGAAACCGCGGTCGCGAAGCTCGCGGCACACGGGCCCGAAGACGCGCGTCCCGCGCGGGTCGAGGTTGTCCTTGTCGCCCTTGATGATGACGCAGGCGTTCTCGTCGAAGCGGATCGAGGAACCGTCGGGGCGCTTGAGCGGCTGCTTGCAGCGCACGACCACGGCCTTGACGACTTGCCCCTTCTTCACCGCGGCGCCCGGAATCGCGCTCTTGACGGTCCCGACGATGATGTCGCCGACGAAGGCATAGGGATGCCGGCTCCCGCCCTGCACGTGAATGCAGAGGAGCTCTCGGGCTCCCGAGTTGTCGGCGACTTTGAGTCGCGTCTCTTGCTGAATCATCGCTCTTTACTTCGCCTTCTCCACGATTTCGACCAAGCGCCAGCGCTTGTCGCGCGAAAGCGGGCGGCACTCCATGATGCGAACCAGGTCGCCGATGCCGCATTCGTTCTGCTCGTCGTGTGCCTTGAAACGGACGGATTTGCGGACGATCTTCGCGTAGACCGGATGCGGCACGCGCGTCTCGGTCTCGACGACGATCGTCTTGTCCATCTTGTTCGATTTGACGCGCCCCTGTTTGACGCGGCGGTGGTTACGCTGCTCCATGTTTCGCCTCGGCGATCCGCTTCTCGCTGATCGCGGTCTGAATTTGCGCGTACGTGCGACGCGTCGCGCGCACTTTACTGAAATCCGAGAGATGCCCCGTCCGCAGCGCAAAGCGCAGGTTGAAGAGCTCTTCCTTGGTATCGCGGGCCTTCTGCTGGAGCTCTCCCATCGAGAGCGCGCGCAGCGCCGTCAACTCGTCTGGTTTCACGCCTCAACCTCCGCGCGGGAGATGAACTTCGTACCGATCGGCAACTTTGCGGAAGCGAGCCGCAGCGCTTCGCGCGCGACGTCCTCACCGACGCCGGCCAGCTCGAAGAGCACCCGGCCCGGCTTGATGACCGCGACGTAGAACTCCGGGCTGCCCTTACCGGCGCCCATGCGAACTTCGGCAGGCTTCTTCGTGACGGGCTTGTCCGGAAAGATCTTGATCCAGACCTTGCCGCCGCGCTTGATGTGGCGCGTCATCGCGATACGGGCAGCCTCGATCTGCCGGCTGGTCATCCAGCACGGCTCGAGCGCCTGCAGGCCGTACTCTCCGAACGTCAGCGTGTTGCCGACGAGAGCGCGTCCCTTCATCCGGCCGCGGTGCACGCGGCGCCACTTGACTCGTTTCGGCGTCAGCATTAGTCGCTCGCTCCCGTCGTTTCGCTGCTCGGCGCATCAGGGGCGGCCGGCGTGCCCGGCGCTTGCGCCGCCGGCTCCGCCTCGGGCGCTTGCGCGACGAGTTCGGTGCTATGCACGTCCGCCACGAGCTCCGTGCTCGGCGCGGCAGCGTTCACGGGTGCCGCGGCGTCCTCGGCCGGTGCCGTAGCTCCGGCCTCGAGCGCGGGCGTTCCCGCGGTCTCGCCTTCTGCCGGGGGCGCTGCCGGACCGCGTCCGCGCGCCCGGCCGCGATCGCCACGGCGATCCCGGAAGGTCGCGCGTTCGCCCACGGGGCGCTCGACCTGACGCTGCTGGTCGCCGCCGCGCGGTGCATCGGGCAGAACCTCGCCCTTGTAAATCCAGACCTTCACGCCGATGCGGCCGAACGTGGTGAACGCCTCGACGTGCGCGTAATCGATATCGGCGCGCAGCGTGTGCAGCGGAACCTTGCCGTCGTGATTGTGCTCGGTGCGCGCGATCTCGGCGCCGCCAAGGCGGCCGGAGACTTGGACCTTCACGCCGCGCGCGCCGGCCTTCATCGTGCGCATGATCGCCTGCTTCATCGCCCGCCGGAACGCGATGCGCTTCTCGAGCTGGTCGACGATGTTCTGGCCGACCAGGCGCGCGTCGAGTTCGGGGTGCTTGATCTCGACGACGTTGACCTGAACGGACTTCTTCGTGAGGTGCTCGAGCCCGCGGCGGATGTCTTCGATGCCGACGCCGCGCTTGCCGATGATGATACCCGGCTTGCCCGTGTGCACGATGACCCGCGCTTGGTTCGCGCGACGTTCGATCTCGATCTTACTGATCGCAGCCGGACGCGTGAGGCGCAAGAAATACTTGCGCACGGCGGCATCTTCATGCAGCCAAGCGCGGTAGTTCTTTTTCTCGAACCAGCGGCTGTCCCAGGTGCGCGTGATGCCGAGCCGCAGTCCGACCGGATGGATTTTCTGTCCCATTTACTTGCTCGCTCCTGCTGCAGCGGCTTTCGGTTTGCGCGTGCGCTTGGCCGGGGCCGAGGCCTTGGCGGCCGCACGTGCGCGCGATTCCTTGGTCGAAAGCTCGATCGAGGCACCGGCCCGGCGCTTGGGCTGATGCTTGGGAGCCTTGGGACCGACGCCGATCGTCACGTGCGACATCCGCTTGCGCTTGAACGCGGCGCGGCCTTGCGCGCGGGGATCGAGGCGCTTCGTGAACCCGCCGCCGGGACCGCCGTCGACCGTGATCTTCGTGATGTAGAGGCCGTCGCCGACCATGTTGTGGTTGTTCTCGGCGTTCGCCACGGCGCTGCGCAGGAGCCGTTCGATCGGCTCCGATGCGAACACGCCGCTGAACTGCAAAAGGACCAGCGCTTCGCGCACGGTCTTGCCGCGAATCGCATCGGCAACGCGACGCAGCTTCCGCGGCCCGACGCGCGCGAATTTTAGGTGAGCAAACGCCTCTGTGCGCTCAGTAGCGCTCACTGCATCGCTCATGAGCTGCGTCCTTTCAGGCCGCAGCGGGACGGGAGCGCGCTCCCGCGCGCCTTCGTGATAACCGGGCTGTAGGCCACGGAAGTCTTAACAGTCATCATTTTACAGCCGCCTTATCGCCGCCATGCCCCTTGAAGTTGCGCGTCGGGGAGAACTCGCCGAGCTTGTGGCCGACCATGTTCTCCGTGACGAAGACGGGGATGTGCGCCTTCCCGTTGTGGACCGAGATCGTGTGGCCGACCATCGCCGGGATGATCGTCGAGGCCCGGCTCCACGTCTTGATCACGCGCTTCTCGCGCGTCGAATTCATCCGCTCGACTTTTGCGATCAGATGTTCTGCGACGAACGGACCCTTTTTTAGCGAACGACCCATTAGCTGCGCACCTTCATCTTACTTGGAGCTCCGGCGCCGAACGATCATCTTCGTCGTGCGCTTGTTGCGACGCGTCTTTTTACCCATCGTCATCTTGCCCCACGGCGTCGTCGGAGGACGGCCCGAGGTGGAGCGGGCTTCACCGCCGCCGTGCGGATGGTCGACCGGGTTCATCGCGACGCCGCGGACCGACGGCCGCTTGCCGCGATGGCGCTGGCGTCCGGCTTTGCCGACGACTTCGTTCTCATGATCGACGTTGCCGAGTTGGCCGATCGTCGCGCGGCAGACGAGCTGCACCTTGCGCGTCTCGCCCGAGGGCAAGCGCAGCGTCGCGTAATCGCCTTCTTTCGCCATCAGCTGCGCGGAGCCGCCGGCGCTGCGCACGAGCTTGCCGCCCTGGCCGGGCCGCAGCTCGACGTTATGCACGACGGTGCCGAGCGGGATCGCCGAGAGCGGGAGCGCGTTGCCGGTCTTGATGTCGGCCTTGGGGCCGGATTCGACCACGTCGCCGACCTTGATGCCGAGCGGCGCGAGGATGTAACGCTTCTCGCCATCCTTATAAAACAACAGCGCGATGCGGGCCGAGCGGTTGGGATCGTACTCGATCGCCGCGACCTTCGCCGGGATCGCATCCTTCGTCCGTTTGAAGTCGATGATGCGATATTGCTTGCGATAGCCGCCGCCCTTGTGGCGCACGGTGATATGACCGTTGTTGTTGCGGCCCGAGTGCTTCTTCTTGACCTCGACGAGCGACTTCTCCGGTTCCTTTTTCGTGAGCTCCGAGAAGTCCATCACGGTGAGGAAGCGGCGACCCGCGCTCGTGGGGCGATAACGTTTTACTGGCATGCGATCACTGCTCGAAGTAGTTGACGCCGCCCAGTTCGATCTTCTGGCCCGGCTTCAGAGTGACGACGGCTTTTTTCCAATCCGGCTGCTTGCCGGTCGTCTTCGCGCCTTTGCGCGCGAAGTTCTTACGCTTGCCGCCAACGTTGACGGTGTTGATCTTCACGACGTTGACCTTGAAGATCGCCTCGACCGCGTGGCGGATCTGCGTCTTCGTCGCCGCTCGAGCGACCTCGAAGGCGTACTGCTGCACGAGCGTGCCCGCCATCGATTTTTCGGTGATCAGCGGGGCGATGATGACGTCTCGGGCTTCCATCAGGCGCTCGCTTTCTTGTCGGCGAAGGCGGCCGAGATCTGCTCGAACGCGGCGCTCGTCAGAACGATGTGAACGGCGCCCAAGACGTCCTTGACGTCGAGCGCACCGGTGTGCGTCACGCGCACGGCCTGGATGTTGTTGCCGGCGCGGATCAGTTGCTCGCCGACCGTTTCCAGTTCGGCTTCCGCGAAGACGACCAGGACGCGGGGCGCTGCCTTCGCGGCTTTGGCCGAGCCGAAGAGCAGCGCGACGAGATCGCGCGTCTTCTTCAGTTCGAGATTCTCGGTCGCGAGGATCGTCACGGCGTTGCCGCCGAAGCGCTCCGAGAGCGCGGCATGAAACGCGGCGCGACGTTCCTTCTTATTGAGCGAGGTGACGTAGGAGCGCGGCTTCGGCCCGAAGACCACGCCGCCGTGCGTCCATTGCGGCGAACGGGTCGAGCCCTGACGGGCGCGGCCGGTCCCCTTCTGCTTCCAGGGCTTGCGGCCGCCGCCGGAAACTTCGTCGCGGCGCAGCGTCGAGTGCGTCCCGGCGCGCGGGTTCGCGAGCTCGCGAAAGACGGCGCGGAACATCACGTTGCGCTTGCCCGAGACGTCGCCCGCGAACGCGGCGGGAACGGCCTCCTGGCGCACGGTCCCGCCCGTGACATCGATGACGTTCGGCATTATTTCCCTCCGGCCGCGGCGACGGCTTTCGCCGGCTTCACGGTCGCAGAAACGAGGACGATCCCGTTCTTCGCGCCCGGGACGGGCCCACGAACGAGCAGCACGTTGCGCTCCGCGTCGGCGCGCACGACTTCGAGATTCTGATGCGTGGTGCGATCGACGCCGTAATGACCCGGCCGCCGGCTGCCCTTGACCACGCGCCCGGCGTTCGTGTCGCCGTTCGATGCGGGCTGACGATGGATCATCGAGCCGTGGGTCTGGCCGCCGCCGCTGAAGTTGTGCCGCTTGATGCCGCCGGCGAAGCCGTGGCCCTTCGACACGCCGACCACATCGACGCGATCGCCTTCGGCGAATCCGGCGACGGTGACCGTCGAACCGACGTCGACGCCTTCGATCCCGCGACGGAACTCACGGATGTAGCGCTTGGGTTCGAGGCTCTTCAGTTTGAAGCGGCCCGCGTGGGCCTTCGTGAGCCGCGACTTCTTGACGTCGCCGAAGGCGATCGCGACCGCCTCGTAGCCGTCGCTCTCCACCGTCTTTTTTTGCAGCACGGTGCACGGCCCGGCCTGAATGACCGTAACCGGAACGTACCGCCCGTCGGCGGTGAACACGCTTGTCATCCCGACCTTCCGGCCGATGATGTTCTTCATTGACGTCTCACCCTTGAGGAGTCGGATCCGCGGGCGTTGATTCCACGGAGCCTGGCGTTGATATATTTCTTTCGCCGTGAGCGCACGAAAGACGCTCACGGCCCTGCACCGCAACCTGCAAAGAATACCAGGCGCCGGGTGCGATGTCAAACGGCTCGGCGTGCTATCGGCCCCAAGTAGAGATGTCCGGTTTCCACCCAAGTAGAAATGTCCGGTTTCTCCCAAGGAGAAATGTCCGATTGTCGAGGCGCCGGGCAGCCGGGAGCCGCCCGTCGAAGCGGCCCGGATGGCGATTCGGTTGAGGCCGCACCATCTGCTGTGCATGCTCACCTTCGCCGGTGAGGGCTACTCGCCGGCCTTCGTGCGGAATTTCGAGCAGATCCTCGATCGGCTACGCGGCGGCGAGCCGATCGAACTCGTCGACGGCCCCGACGACGTCTGCGAGCCCTTGTGCGAGGCAAGCGGCCCGGCGGCGCATTGCCGGACCGAATCGATCGCGGGGCGCGATGCCCTTGCGGGCCCGGCGCTCGCGAAGATTCCGGAGCTGGGTCCGCTCTTCGCGGGGCCGGGCGAAGCCGGCTTGGAGCCGGCCGTCATCACCCAGTTGCGGACGCGCTTCGCTGCGGGTTCGATTCGCGGCGCCTGCCACGGGTGCGAATGGTCGGCCCTCTGCTCTCGGATCGCGACGGAAGGCTACGCTCGCGCCTTCCTCTAGAGCCGGCGGTAATGCCGGCCGAACCCGTTGCATGATAGTATGAACGCTGGGGGCGGCGCGACTCCCCGAGACCGAAAGGACGACGCATCGTGACGACACTCGAACGCCGGAAATTCAGTTGGGAAGACCCGCTGCTCTTCGAGGAGCAGCTCACCGACGCGGAACGGATGATCCGCGATGCCGCGCGGGCGTATTGCCAGGAGAAGCTGATGCCGCGCGTGCTCGAGGCCAACCGGCACGAGCGTTTCGATCGCGAGATCATGAACGAGTTCGGCGAGCTCGGCTTCTTGGGATCCACGATCGAGGGCTACGGCTGCGCCGGCGTCAACCACGTCGCCTATGGGCTGATCGCACGCGAGGTCGAGCGCGTCGATTCGGGCTATCGCTCGGCACTGAGCGTGCAGTCGAGCCTGGTCATGCACCCGATTTACGCGTACGGGAGCGAGGAGCAGCGGCAGCGATACCTGCCGCGCCTGGCGACCGGGGAGATCGTCGGATGTTTCGGCCTGACCGAACCCGATCACGGATCCGACCCCGGCAGCATGGTCACGCGCGCGCGCAAGGTCCCAGGCGGCTTCCGGATCTCCGGCAACAAGATGTGGATCACGAACTCGCCGATCGCCGACGTCTTTATCGTCTGGGCGAAGGACGATGAGGACGTGATCCGCGGCTTCATCCTCGAGAAGGGCATGGCCGGGCTGTCGGCCCCGAAGATCGAGGGCAAGTTCAGTCTGCGCGCCTCGAGCACGGGCGAGATCGCGATGGACGACGTGTTCGTGCCCGACGAGCTGCTCCTCCCCGGCGCCTCCGGCCTCTCGGGGCCGTTCGGATGTCTCAACAAGGCGCGCTACGGGATCGCCTGGGGCGCGCTCGGCGCCGCGGAGTTCTGTTGGCACGCCGCCCGTTCGTATACACTGGCGCGCGAGCAGTTCGGGCGGCCGCTGGCGGCGACGCAGCTGGTCCAGATCAAGCTCGCGAACATGCAGACCGAGATCACGCTCGGCTTGCAGGCGGTGCTGCGCCTCGCCCATCTGATGGACGAAGGGACCGCCCGCCCCGAGATGATCTCGATGCTCAAGCGCAACTCGTGCGGCAAGTCGCTCGAGATCGCGCGCGTCGCGCGCGACATGCACGGCGGGAACGGCGTCTCGGACGAGTACCACGTGATCCGCCACGTGATGAACCTGGAATCCGTGAACACGTACGAGGGCACGCACGACATTCACGGGCTGATCCTGGGCCGCGCCCAGACCGGGATCCAAGCCTTCGGGCCCTAGCTACAGCACGACCGTCCGGGTCGGCGGCAACGCCCGGACGGCCGCCGTCCGGGCGTCGGCGAGCACGATCGCGATGCCGGCGCCCCGGCGCTCTTCCAGCAGGCCCCCGACGAGCGCGATCGCGGCGGGGTCGAGACCTTCGAACGGTTGATCGAGCAGCAACACGCTCGCATTTCCGGCGAGCGCTTGGGCGAGCAGCAGCAGTTGGGTCTCACCGCCGGAGAGCGTGCGCGCGAATTGCCCCCGCCGCGCGCCCAACAGCGGGATGGCGGCTTCGAGCGCCGCTATTCCGAGCGGGCGTGGACCCCGCAGGCGCCGGGCGAGCCGCAGGTGCTCGCCCACGCGCAGCGATGCGAAGATCCGATGGCCCTGCGGCACGTAGCCCAAGCCGAGCGCCGCGCGAGCGTCCGGCTCGCGGCCGAGCAACTCGTTCCCGTCGAGCCGGGCCGAGCCGCTCGCCTCGCCGTGTCCGGCGAGGGCCGCCAGCACGAGCGACGTCTCCGCGGCGCTGGGGGCCTCGAGCGCGACGATCTCCCCCGCGCCCGCCTCGAACGAGCAGCGGATCCGGCTCCCGGCCGGCGCGAGGTCACGTACCGAGAGCGACGGCATCGCCGGCCTCCCTGATCCGTCCGTCCACGAGTTCTCCGATGCGATCGGCGACGGCGGCCGCGACTTCGCGATCGTGCTCGATGACGAGCAGGCCGATCGTGCGCGGGAGGGCGGCGATCAGCCGGACGACGAGCGAGCGCTCGGTCTCATCGAGCCCGGCGGTCGGTTCGTCGAGCAGCAGCACGCGCGGCCGCGCCGCGAGCGTGGCGACGATTTCGACGACCCGCTGCGTGCCGGCGGAGAGCGTCCCGACCGGCACGCCGGCGATCCCGGCCAGCCCCGTTCGCGCGAGCGTGGCGGCGACGTCGGCCTGGAGCCGCCTCAGGCGCGCGATGGGAACGAACGCGCGAATGTCCTCGCGCGCCCGTGCCAGGTGCGCGAGTTCCAGGAACGCGCGCACCGTGAGCGCGCGCGGGACGGCCCCGAATTGATAGGTGCGCCCCAGGCCGAAGCGTGCCCGGAGGTAGGGTGCCGAAACGCTGACGTCCCGCCCGGCAAGCACGATCGTGCCGCTCCCGAGCGCGACGTCGCCGCAGATCGCGGCGAACAGCGTCGATTTCCCGGCGCCGTTCGGCCCGACGATCGCCATCCGCTCGCCCTCGCGCAGATCGAGCGAGCAGCCGCGCAAGATCTCAACGCCTTCGAAGGACACCTTCACGTTCGAAAGCGCCAACAGGACGCTCCCCGGCGTCCTTGGGAGCAGGCCGCCGGCCTCGCCCTCGTCGACGTGCGCCGCACCCGCCAAGCGCCGGGCGGCAGGCGCTTCACGCCGCGCCCGCAGCTCGAGGATCCCGCGCGGGACGAACACGATCGTGGCGATCAGCGCCAGGCCGTACACCGTCTCCCAGCGTTGCGTGAGCGACGACGCGACCGTCTCCAGCAGCACGAGGCTCGCTGCTCCGAGCGCCGGGCCTAGAACGAAGGCCGGGCCGCCGAGGATCGCTGCGACCAACGCGCTCGCGCTCGTCGTCCAGTGCGCGACGCTCGGGGTGACTGAACCGCCGGCGTAGGCGTGTAAGACGCCCGCGAAGGCGCAGAGCGCGCCGGAGAGCGCGAAGGCCGCCGCGCGATACGCGACGATGTCGAAGCCGAACGCCGCGACGCGCGCCTCGCTCTCGCGCCCGGCGACGACGATGAGGCCGGCCGGGGAATCGACGAACAGCTTGACGGCGAACGCCCCGAGCACCAGCCCCGCGAGCGCGGCGAGGCCGAACGCCGCGGGCGATGCGAACGGTGCGGCCCGAACGATCCCCGAGATCCCGTTGTCGCCCCCGGTGACCGCGACGTTTTGGCTCGCGAGCCCCCAGAGGCCCTGCGCGAGCATCAGCGTGAGCAACAGCGTGTAGATCCCGCGCGTGCGCCGCGTCAGCAGCGCGAAGCCGGCGCCGAGCAACGCGCCGCCCGCAGGCGCCGCGACGATCGCGACGGGCGCGAGCGCCGGGACGCGTGCGCTCGCAACGGCCACGGCGTACGCGCCGAACGCGTAGAACGCCGCGTGGCCGAGCGAGGCGATCCCGGCGTAGCCGAAAACGAGATTGAATCCGACCGCGAAGAGCGCGGCGATCGCCGCTCGCGTCAGCACGAACTGCTCGAACGGCGGCGCGAACGCGAGCGCGCACGCCAAGCCGAGCGCTGCCGCCGCGAGGACGGCGCGATTACGCATGGCCGAAGAGCCCGCGCGGACGAACGGCCAGCAGCAGCGCCACCGGCACGAACGTCGCAAACAACGCGAACCCCGGAAAATACAGCGCGCCGAATTGGTGGATCAGCCCGACGAGCGCGGCGCAGACGAACGAGCCGCGGATCGAACCGAGCCCGCCCGCCACGACGACGACGAGCGCGAGCATCAGGATATCGAAGCCGCTCGCGGGCGTCAGGCCCAGCAGCGGTGCGCCGACGCCGCCCGCGAAGGCCGCGAGCCCCGCGCCGAGCGCGAACGTCGCCGTGTAGAGCAGCGTGACGCGCACGCCGGCCGAGCGTGCCATCACGGGATCGTCCACGGAGGCCCGAATCGCAAGACCCAGCCACGTGCGATTGAAGAGCAGTTCGAGCGCGGCGAACAGCGCCGCGCCGAAGCCGATCAGCGCCAGCCGGTACTTCGGAAAGCGAGCGCCGAAGAACGCGATCGTTCCCTCGAGCCCCGGCGGCCGCGGGAGCGTCTGCGGATCCGCCCCGAAGGCCCACGCCAGCAGATCGCCGATCACGTATCCGGCGCCGAGCGTGAACACGATCTGCCCCGTTTCGTCCTGCGCGAAGCGGCGCAAGAGCGCGGTGCCGAGCGCCGTCCCAAGCGCCGCGGTCGCCGCGGCGGCGAGCGCGACCGCAACCCAAAACGGCACGTTCGAGCGTGCGATCAGCGCGAGCGTCAGATAGCCGCCCAAGAGATAGAACGCGCCGTGCGCCAAGTTGACGACGCGCATCAGACCGAACGAGAGTGTTAGGCCGAGCGCTACGACGAACAGCAACATGCCGTACGCCAGGCCGCTCAGAAGTGCGCTTATGGTTTCGCCCAGGTGCCCTTCAGCTTGGTGTAGGGCGGCAACTGCAAGTACGCGGGCGGATCGTAACGCCAGAACTGCGAGACATCGGAGAAGCTGTCGATGACTTCATTGCGGTATTTTCCGCCGAACTGACGCACGCGCCGTACGTAGACGTTGTAGACCGCTTGCTGCTTCGCATCGAAGTGCAGCGGACCGCGCGGGGCGTCGACCCGGACCGTGCGTAGCGCCGCCGTGAACGCGCTCGCCTGAACTGCGCCCGCCGGAAGCTTCGCGAGCGCCGCATCGACGACTTGCGCTGCCGCATATCCGTCCTCGACGTACTGCGAGACGCTCTTGTTCGACGTGCCCTCGTAGCCGAGCCGGAACGCGTCGTTCTGCTTGTTCGGCACCGTGGCGGCGTAATGCAGCGACGTGATGATCCCGCTTGCCGTCGCGCCTTCCGCGGGCAAGATCTGTTCGTCGGTCAGCGCGCCGTGTCCGACGATCGGCTGGGTCAACCCGTAATCACGCGCGGCGGCGAGGAAGCGAATCGCATCGGGCCCGGCGATCACGGCATACACGACCGCGGCGTTCTTGTCGATCCGCTGCACGAACGGCGACCAATCCTGCGTGCCGAGCGGCGCGTAGATCTCCTGGACGACTTTGCAGCCGGCGCCCGTGTACGTGCGCGCGAATCCGCCCGCGGCCTCCCAGCCGAACGCGTAATCCAGGCCGACGACGACCGCCGTCTTCTTCTTGAGCTTCGTGCAGGTGTAAGCCCCGAGCGGCATCGCGTCCTGCGAACTCGTATACGACAGGCGAAAGACCGAAGGGTTCGCCTTCGCCTGCGTGAGCCCGTCGGCACCCGCGACGGTGATCAAGAGGGGCGTCTTCTGTTGATCCACGTAATCGCTGATCCCGTACGCGACGCCCGAATTGACCAGCCCGACGATCAGATTGACGTGATCTTGCTCGATGAATTCGTGGGCCTTCGAAAGCGCCGCATCGGTCGAGTTCGCTTCGTCCCCGGTGCGCACGTCGACGGTGAATCCGCCCAGGCGCCCCCCATGCGTCGCGAGGTAGTATTGGAAGCCGGCGTTGACGTCCGCACCGAGCGCGGCGAAGGGGCCGGTGACCGGGTTGAGCAGGCCGACGCGGAACGTGCCCTTATCGGCGGCCCACGCCGGGAACGGGGAGGCGGCGAGCGCGCAAGCGCATGCCAGGGCGAGCGTTCGCAATATCCGAGATAACGCGCGAAGGTTCATCGTGCGGGCTCATGTACGCCGGACCAAGCCCTTCACCTGCGCGGAGTTCTTGACACGTTCGTTTCATGAATGTTACGCTCGCGCGAATGGCGCGTTCCGTCGATCCGGCGCTCCGCCCGCGCTTGCTGGCGAAGGCGGTCGAGCACTGTCTTGCTCGCGGTGTCTCGAACTTGTCGCTCCGTCCGTTCGCGCAGTCGCTCGGCGTCAGCCCGCGCATGCTGCTCTACCATTTCGATTCGAAGGAACGTCTGATTGCGGCGATCGCCGATGAGGCCCAGCGCCGGCAGCGGGTGCTGCTGGGAGCCTGGCTCGAACGGCGCCCCGGCTACGACGTGCGCTCGCAGGTCATCGCAGCATGGCTCTTCCTGCGCGCGCCGCGCCACGAGCGCTATCTGCGGTTCACGCTCGAACTGCACGTTCTGGCTCTGCGGGACCGGCGCCGCTTCGGGGCCGTCGCGGAGCGCATGACGGCGGATTCCGTCGACGTGTTCCGCCGCATCCTCGATGACGCGGGGATCGCGCCAAGCGAGGCGCGAGCGGCTGCGAATCTGCTCGGCGCCGTTGCGCGCGGCCTGCTGCTCGAAGCGCTCGCTACCGGCGATCGGGCAACTGCGGACCGGGCGTTCCGGGCGTTCGTGGCGGCGCTGGAACTGCCGGCGCCGCCCGCGGCGGCGAGCGCTTAACGCTTGAGGACGCGCTCGAGTTTGTCGTAGAGCGCTTGCATCGTGCGCGCGTGCACGTCGTCGAAACGCTTCCAGAACAGCCGTCCTTCGGTATCGGAGAGCGTCGCGTGGATCCGATGCACGATGTGCGTCTTCTTGCCTTCGCTCGAAAGATAATAGCCGTGCGTGCCGTCGAAGCCTTCGTTGTCGATCTGCCAGACGATGCGCTCTTCCGGCACGACCTCCGCGAGAACGGCGTGCACACCGCTATGCCATTCTTCCGTACGGCCCGGCGTCAGCGGACCGGGCGTGCGCATGAACGGTTGCGAGGCGAATGGCCAAATGGCATCACCGGAGGTCCCCATCTCGGCGAGCAAGTTGAAGATCCGCCGTCGCGTCCCTGAAAACGAGCGTTCGTAGACGACATCCAATGGGATCGGCATGGCTCGTGATTCGAGCGAAAGGCCGCCGCGCCTACGTAATCGCGCTCCTTGCTCTGCAAGGCGATTACGCCGGGCCGACAAACGCATCGCGCGCCGGGACCCGGAATCGTTCAACACACACAGCCGAACGACCGATAGACACAAAAGGGACGGCTGCAGCGGCGCCGCTTCCGATGATGGCCCGTAGGGAGTATCGCGCGTATGTCGACGGCGCACGGCCGAAGCAGGTGTTAGCGGAGCGAATCGGGCCAACTGTCGGCCCGATCGAAATCGCGCCGAAAACGTGGTGGCTTGGGTGCGAACTACCGGGTGACGACTTCCAATGCCATAGCTACCTTGTCGAGCATGGCGACCAGTCGGTTTTGATCGATCCGGGCTCCACGCTGACGTGGCCGCAGGTGCGCCGCCAAGTCGAAGCGGTCGTGGGTTTGCGCAACGTCAAGTACTTCGTGTGCCACCACGGCGGCCCCGACATCGCCGCCGCCCTCCCGGCGCTCGATAAGGAACTCATGCGGCCGGACGCCGTGCTGGTGACGCACTGGCGCGTCGAGACATTGCTCAAACATTACGGCCTGCATAAGCTGTCGTTCTGGCGCGTCGACGAGCACGGTTGGAAACTCGACCTGGGCGGGCGCGAGTTGCAGTTCGTCTTCACGCCGTACTGTCCGTTCCCCGGAGCGTTCGCGACGTTCGACAAGGCGACGGGCACGCTGTTCTCATCGGACCTCTTCGGCGGCTTCAGCGAGAGCTGGTCGCTTTTCGCGAGCGACGAGAGCTACTTCGAACAGATGCGGCCGTTCCACGAGCACTACATGCCGAGCCGCGAGATCCTCGGATACACGCTCGCGCGGCTCGATCCGTTGCCGATCCGGCAGATCGCGCCCTTGCACGGCTCGATCATCCCGCAACCGCTCGTGGCCTTCATGATCGAACGTCTCAAGGACTTGGAGTGCGGCCTCTACCTCACGGCCGACACGACGGTCGACATCCGGCGTCTGAGCAAGCTCAATGCCTCCCTGCGCGACATCACCGACACGCTGATGCTCTATCGCGATTTCGGCGACATCGCCGGCCACTTGATCGAGGTCGTGGGGCGCTACTTGCCCGTCGCGGGCTTGGAGTTCTACGCGGCCGTCGATACGGCCGAAGTGCAAGCGTTCCTCTCGGAGTTTCGGTACCACGGCGTCAAGCTCGGCGTACCGAAATCGATCGCGGACGTGCTCGGCAAGGCGCAGACCGAATGGCACGCCGAAAACGGCGCGAGCTTCGCGCACGGCACGTGGCCGCTCGGCGATCCGCAAGGCGAACCGGCGCTGATCGTTCCGTTGTTTTCGCCGGCCGATCATCGCGCGCACGGCGCCGCGATCGTGCGGCTCGAGCGGCCCGTCGATGCCTCCGCGGAGATCGATGCGCTGATCGAGCAAATGAGCCTTCCCCTGCAGGTAGCAGTCGAGCGCGAGATGCTCTTTCGAACCGTCGAACTCGAACGGGAGAACATCTACCAACGCGCGATCCGCGATCACCTGACGGGACTCTTCAACCGTCTCTACATGAGCGAGGAACTCAAGCGCCTGTGCGCACTACAGGACCGCGGTTCCGCCGGATCGGTCGGACTGACGATGTTCGACATCGACCATTTCAAAGCGGTCAACGATCGCTTCGGCCATCTCGCCGGAGATCGAGTCCTCGCGGCCGTAGCGCAGATTCTTCTCTCGACCAGCCGCGCCGCGGACATTCCGGTCCGCTTCGGCGGCGAGGAATTCGCGCTCGTCACGATCGAGCCGAACATCGCAAAAAACAAACTGCTCGCCGAACGAATCCGCCAAGCAGTCGAGCAGGCCGCCGTGCTCGAAATCGGAGGCGCGACGGTCACGGTCAGCGCGGGCGTTGCGCTCCGCGAAGCGCACGAGCCGCCTGACGCCTTGATCGCCCGGGCCGACCGCGCGCTCTATCGCGCGAAGAAAGCCGGGCGAAACCGCGTCTGCTGAGGGGCTACGCCTTCAGTTCGATATCGACGCCGGCCGGCAGATCGAGATGCATCAGCGCATCCATCGTCTTCGGCGAGGCCTGGAGGATGTCGATCAGACGCTTGTGCGTCCGCATCTCGAAATGCTCGCGGCTCTTCTTATCGACGTGGGGCGAGCGGTTGACGCAAAAACGATTGATCTCCGTCGGCAACGGAACCGGCCCGCTGACGAACGCCCCGGTCCGCTTCGCGGTCTCGACGATGCGCTCGGCCGACTGGTCGAGGATCTTGTGATCGTACGCCTTAAGGCGAATGCGAATCTTCTGTTTGGCCATGCTGAACTGCGAACTCTCTCTCAACCGGCATCCCGGCGCACACATCAATTATCAAAGAACTAGAGCAGTATACCGCGCCCCGCGCCCCCTGTCGACCCACCAAGTCCGACAACCACTCGAGGGCTGGCTCACTTAGGGTGCATCGTGGCGGCGGGCAAGGCGCGGGGGGCCGAAGTGTACCACGGCGTACATGAGGCCCCCCGCAACGCAGCCCCCCGCCACGAGGCGCCCTAAGTGCTCGGGGCGGCGGGCGAGGCGCGGGGGGGCGAAGTGTACTAACGCGTACATGAGCCCCCCGCAACGAAGCCCCCGGCCCCGAGGTACCCTAAGGGGTTATGGAGGTGACGACGCCGGCGCCTACTGTCCGCCCACCCTCGCGGATGGCGAAACGCAGGCCTTCTTCGCAAGCGATCGGCGTGATCAGCTCGACGTCCATCTGAACGTTGTCGCCCGGCATGACCATCTCGACGCCTTCCGGCAGCTTGATCGTCCCGGTCACGTCCGTCGTGCGGAAGTAGAACTGCGGGCGGTAATTCGCGAAGAACGGCGTGTGGCGTCCGCCCTCTTCTTTCGAGAGGACGTAGACCTCGGCTTTGAACTTCTTGTGCGGCTTGATCGAGCCGGGCTTGGCGAGCACCTGGCCGCGCTCGATGTCGTTGCGTTCCACGCCGCGCAGCAGCACGCCGATGTTATCGCCGGCCAGACCCTCGTCGAGCAGCTTGCGGAACATCTCGATGCCGGTGACGACGGTCTTCTTCGCCTTCTCCTGGAGCCCGACGATCTCGACTTCCTCGCCGACTTTGATCTTGCCGCGCTCGACGCGACCCGTGCCGACCGTTCCGCGGCCCGTGATCGTGAAGACGTCTTCGACCGGCATCAGGAACGGCTTGTCGATCGCGCGCTCCGGCGTCGGAATGTAGACGTCGACGGCATCCATCAGCGCGAAGATCGGATCGGCATCCGGGTCGCCGCGCTTGCCGCTCGATTGCAGCGCCTTGAGCGCCGAACCCTTGATGACCGGAACGTCGTCGCCGGGGAATTCATACTGCGAGAGCAGTTCGCGGACTTCCATCTCGACGAGCTCGAGCAGCTCGGCATCGTCGACTTGGTCGACCTTGTTCAGGAACACGACGATGAACGGAACCCCGACCTGCTTCATCAGCAGGATGTGCTCGCGGGTCTGCGGCATCGGGCCGTCGGTCGCCGAGACGACCAGGATCGCGCCGTCCATCTGGGCGGCTCCCGTGATCATGTTCTTGATGTAGTCGGCGTGTCCGGGACAGTCGACGTGCGCGTAGTGGCGCTTCGCGGTCTCGTACTCTTGGTGCGAGATCGCGATCGTAATGCCGCGCTCTTTTTCTTCGGGCGCGTTATCGATATCGTCGACGCTCTTCTTCGCGATCGCTGAATTCTCGGTGGCGAGACAATTGATGATCGCCGCCGTGAGCGTCGTCTTACCGTGGTCGACGTGCCCGGTCGTTCCGATATTGACGTGCGGTTTGTTCCGCTCGAACTTTGCCTTCGCCATCTTTTTGCGTTACTTCCTTACTCTCACCCGATTGGGTCATTGCGCGAGTTGTTATGCTGACGAGCCCCGCGCTTTAGATCGCCGTCAGCGCTTCTTCTCGAGGCGGGCCGCCGCAGCGGGCCGGCCTCATCGTGGATACGAGCTACGCCGCCGGTTTCTTGCCTTGCTTGGCGATGATCTCGTCGGTGACGTTCTTCGGGGCCTTCTCGTAGTGGCTGAACTCCATCGTATAGGTCGCCCGGCCTTGCGTCGCCGAGCGCATGTCGGTCGCATAACCGAACATCTCGGAGAGCGGCACGTGCGCAAGGATCACCTGCGCGCCGCCGGGGACGTCCTCCGCCGACTGGATCATGCCGCGCCGGCGGTTCAAGTCGCCGTTGATCGCGCCCAAGTAGTCTTTGGGCGTGGTCACTTCGACCTTCATGATCGGTTCGAGCAAGATCGGACCGGCCGAACGGCTCGCTTCCTTGAACGCCATCGAGGCCGCGATCTTGAACGCCATTTCCGAGGAGTCGACGTCGTGGTAGCTACCGTCGAACGCCGTCGCCTTGAAATCGAGAATCGGGTAGCCTGCCAGCGTCCCGCCGAGCGCCGCTTCGCGGATCCCTTCCGAGATCGCCTTCTGGTACTCCTTGGGAATCACGCCGCCGACGACGGCCCACACGAAGACGTAACCCGTGTTCGGCTCGCCCGGCTCCAAGCGGACCCAGACGTCGCCGTACTGCCCCTTGCCGCCGGTCTGGCGCACGAACTTGCCCTGCTTTTCGACCTTCTTCGTGATCGCTTCTTTGTACGCAACTTGCGGCTTCCCGACGTTCGCTTCGACCTTGAACTCGCGCTTGAGGCGGTCGAGGATGATCTCGAGATGCAGCTCGCCCATGCCGGCGATGATCGTCTGCTGGGTCTCTTCGTCGGTCCGCATGCGGAAGGTCGGATCTTCCTGGGCCAGGCGCGAGAGCGCCGAGCCGAGCTTGTCCTGATCGACCTTCGTCTTGGGCTCGATCGCCTGATAGATGACGGGCTCGGGGAAGACGATGTTCTCGAGGGCGATCGGATGCTTTTCGTCGCACAGCGTATCGCCCGTGCGCGTGTCGGTCAGGCCGACGGCGGCCGCGATATCGCCCGCGCCGATCGCGTCGATGTCTTCACGATGGTTCGCGTGCATCCGCAGGATGCGGCCGATCCGCTCGCGGCGGCCCGAACGCGAGTTGTAGACGTACGAACCCTTTTCGAGCGTGCCGGAATAGACCCGGAAGTACGTCAGGTTGCCGTAGGGGTCCGTCGCGATCTTGAACGCGAGGGCCGAGAACGGTTCGCTGTCGTCGGGCTTGCGCGTGATCGGCTCGTCCGTCTTCGGATCGACGCCGGTGATCGTCTTCGCTTCGAGCGGCGACGGCAAGAAGTCCACGACGGCGTCGAGCAACGGCTGGACGCCTTTGTTCTTGAACGCGGAGCCGCAGAGCATCGGGAGCACGTCGCCCGCGATCGTGGCCTTGCGCAGCGCCGTCTTCAGGCGCTCGATCGGGATCTCTTCGCCCGCGAAATACATCTCGAGCAGCGCATCGTCTTGTTCGGCGATCGCCTCGATCAGCTCCAAACGCCACTTCTCGGCAAGCTCCTTGAGCTCGCCGTCGACGTCCTCGTGCCCCATGGTCGTGCCGGCGTCGTCCGTGTAGACGATCGTCTTCATCGTGAACAGGTCGACGACGCCCTTGAACTGATCCTCGGCGCCGATCGGCACCTGGATTGGGACCGCGCGCGCGCCGAGGCGCTCGCGAATCTTGGCGACGCAATTGAAGAAGTCGGCCCCCAGGCGGTCCATCTTGTTGACGAAGATGATCCGCGGGACTTTGTACTTGTTCGCCTGACGCCAGACCGTCTCCGACTGCGGCTGCACCGCGGCGACGGAATCGAAGAGCGCCACGAGACCGTCCAAGACGCGCAGCGAGCGTTCGACCTCGACCGTGAAGTCCACGTGGCCTGGCGTATCAATGATGTTGATTCGCGTATCGCGCCAGGTGCACGCCGTCGCAGCCGAGGTGATCGTGATGCCGCGTTCTTGCTCCTGGACCATCCAGTCCATGGTCGCCGCGCCGTCGTGAACCTCGCCGATCTTGTGCGTCCGTCCGGTATAGAACAGAATGCGCTCGGTCGCCGTCGTCTTCCCCGCGTCGATGTGCGCGGCGATGCCGATGTTGCGGGTCCGTTCGAGCGGAAAATCCCTTACAGCCATGCTAGATCACCAACGATAGTGAGCGAAGGCTTTGTTCGCGTCGGCCATCTTGTGGGTGTCTTCGCGCTTCTTGATCGTCGCCCCGACGTTGTTCGCGGCGTCCATCAGCTCGTTCGCGAGCTTCTCTTCCATCGAGTGGCCGGGACGCTTGCGGGCGTAGTTGATCAGCCAGCGCATGGCCATCGCCTGACGGCGATCCGGGCGGACCTCCATCGGGACCTGGTAGGTGGCACCGCCGACGCGGCGCGGACGCACTTCGACGAGCGGCATGGCGTTGCCGAGCGCCTGCGTGAACACGTCCATCGGATCGCGCTGCAGCTTCTCTTGAACGATCGCGAGCGCATCGTACGTGATCCGCTCCGCGACCGACTTCTTGCCGGCCAGCATCACCTTGTTGATGAAGCGCGCCAGCACTTTCGAGTTGAACCGCGGGTCGGGCAAGATCTGCCGTTTGGGGACTGCACCTTTACGTGGCATCGTTTTTCCTCCGCTCTACTTCTTACCGCGCTTGGCGCCGTATTTCGAGCGGCCTTGCTTGCGATTGGCGACGCCCGAGGTATCGAGCGTACCGCGAACGATGTGGTAACGAATGCCGGGGAGATCCTTGACGCGCCCGCCCCGGATCAGGACGACGCTGTGCTCTTGGAGGTTGTGACCGACGCCCGGGATGTAGGCCGTCACTTCCTCGCCGTTGGTCAAGCGCACGCGCGCGACCTTACGGAGGGCCGAATTCGGCTTCTTGGGCGTGACCGTCTTCACTTGGGTGCAGACGCCGCGACGGAACGGGTTCCCCGTCACCTCGAAGGTGCGAAGCGGCAGGTCGGGGTGACCGGGCTTGGGCCCCGTCTGCGCGACGCGCAGGGCCGGTGCTTTCACCTTCTTCTCGATCTTTTCGCGCCCGATACGGACGAGTTGGCTAATGGTCGGCACGCAGTCTCCAGGCTTACCCGCGATCCCAAATGGGATGCGCACACAAAACCGGCCCCACCGCCGGTGGGCCGGAACCACAGGAGTATAGCAAGGACGGACGCCGCCAGTCAATCCAAATCCGTTCGCTCCGGCACGGCCGCGAGCGGGCGACGGGGGCGGCGCGGCCGGGAAAGGTAGCTCGTCAGTGCGGCCTCGCCGAGCGGCGTCAGGCCGAAACGGGCATCGCCGTCGTGGGCTTCCAACTCGATCGTGCCGTCCGGCCCGACCGGGCGCAGGACCGGATACACATTCGCGGCTTCGTACATCTGGGCTCCTCCCGGGCGGTCCTCCCGCCCTGGCCCCAGCATGGCAGGCCGGTGTGCCATCAGCCTGGCACACCGGAAAGACGAGCGCCGGCTGCCCCGCCCCCGGTCTGGACCTAGGCGCTCAATTCGGCCGGCCGATGCCGGAACTCGCCTAGCGTGGAGTCGTATATTCCGGCAAGCTTCGGGACGCTTGGTCTTTACAGACAGCAGGCTCTCGTTCGAGACCTGCCCGGCCGTGCCATCAATCGAACTGCGAGGCGAAACCAGCATTGATATCTCAGGCCCTTTCGAGCGTGATTTCGTCCATCGTGGCCGTAGAAAGTGCCGTCATTTCCGCCCCATAGCAAGGTATCAAATGAAAGGCAAGCATTCGGCCTTCAGCGATCTCTTCGGCCACCTTGCCGTCAAGATATGAAGTGTCGATCTTGCTCTCAATTTCCAGCTCAGGAAGTCGCTTGCTGAAAATGAGAACCTCGAAGATGTTGTTCCCCTCTCCGATGAACGTGTTGATTGATATTGCACGAACCTTCGGAAGCACGAGCGTCCATTGCACTCCATCCTCGCTGATTGCGATGAGCCGCAGGCTCCCATTATCCATCGCCATCGACTTGAAATCCGCGTCGTGCAAATCGAAAGGTTCCCGTAAGACACCTCTTTCGTCGACTGCAATCACCTATCGCTGCTCCTTTTGCTGTTAAGACTCCATCTTCTACTGAGATCGAGCTGAAGTGAGATCATGAAGGTCGTGAGGTTCTCTTAGCTCGATGACGCCCATCGTCATGCTCACGTCTTAACGAGCACTATCTCATCGAGCTTGGCGGTTGAAAGAGCTGCAATTTCAGCACCATAGGAAGACGACAAAAAGAATCCCGTGAGTCTGCCTTCGGCGATGGCATCGTGGACATTTCCATTGCCGTACGCCAAATCGATTTTGCTCGCGAAGTCAAACGTTGTACGACATTTGTGGAAGATCTCGATCTCGAAGACGATATTTCCGCTCCCCTCGAACGTGTCGACGGAAAGCGATTTGATCTTGGGCAAGGTGAACGACCATCCTACTCCGTCCTCCGTCACGAAAGAGAGCCTCAATACTCCATCTTCTACTGAGATCGATCTAAAGCGAGCATCATGGAGGTCGTGGGGTTCTCTCAAGACGCCTTCGTCGTCAACGGTGATCATTTTGTTTCGTGTCCCTTATTTGCGTCATTTGCCGCGTCGCGGAGTTCGGTGACTTACAACGATCAAAGATTGTTCGTCTCCACGCCCATTCCGAACTTCTGATGCGATCTATCCTTCGAAGCCCCGAAGCGGCGGCGTCTACGCCGAGGCCTCAGTCAGATCTCCCACTCCCACGAGTTCCAGAAGTTCGTGACGGCGTGCGCGGGGCGATAGTTCTTCAAATCGGTGTTGTAGACGTCGATCCGCCGGACGAACCATTGGTTGAGGAACGGGACGTCCGCCAGCATCAGCTCTTGGATCCGGTCGTAGGCCTTCTTCCGCACCGCGCGGTCGTTGCTCGACAGGGCGACGGCCTCCGCGCGGTCGACCTCGGGGTTGCACCAAAAGTTCGTGTTTTGACCGGCGGGGGGAAATTGGTCGCACATGAACTGCGTGGAATCGTCCGGATCGACGCCGTTCATCCAGCCGTAGAGCGCGACGTCGAACTTGCCGTTCTGGATGATGCCGCCGGCGCCGGCCGTGGCGAAATACAGGGCCGTCTGGTAATACTTGAGCTGCACGTCGACGCCGACGGCGCGCCACCAACTCTGCAGCAGCACGGCCGTCGCCTTGCCCGTCGCGCCCCCGGTGACGCCTGCGAGCGTCAGGCTCAAGCGCCTTCCGTCCTTGACGCGCACGCCGTCGGGGCCCGGCCGCCAGCCCGCCTGATCGAGCAGCGCGCGGGCCGCCGCCGGATCGTACTCGTAGGGTTTGAGGCGATCGTTGTGCGCCCAGAGGAACGGCGGCTGGTCCGAATCGCCCCGGATCGCGACGCCGTGCGCGACCTTCTCGATCAAGACGCCCGTGTCGGTCGCGTGCGCGAGCGCGCGACGCACGCGGACGTCGGCGAGGATCGGGTTGCGCAGGTTGAACGCGATCTGGTTGTAGGACGTGAACGGGGTCAGCGTGACCTTGACGCCCTCGATCCCGGCAAGCGAGGGATACTGTTCCGCCGGCGCGTTGAATTCCAGATCGGCTTCGTGGGTGCGCAATTCCGTGAGAATCGTGTTCTCGTCCGGGATCGTCGCGTATTCGATGCGGTCGAGCTTCGGCTTTCCGCGCCAATAGTTCGGATTCGCCCGGAAGACGATCTTCGAGCCGCGCTCCCAGCGATCGATGATGAAGGGGCCCGTCCCGATCGGCTGCGTGTTGAACGCGACGTGATTGATGTCGGGTTCCTTGCCCAGGATGTGCTCCGGCAAGATCGGGTACGCGGTCGACGACATCGTGAAGAACGAGGCCACGAAGGGCGCCCACGATTTCTTGAGGTGCACGACGAGCGTTGCGTCGTCGGGAGCGTCGAGCCGGGCGATCAGGTCGTAGCCGGTGCGGCTCGGCACGTTGTTCTTCCCATTCATGATCGCGCGGTACGTGAAGATCACGTCGCGCGCGCCGAAGGGAGCGCCGTCGTGCCACTTCACGCCGCGCCGCAGATGGTAGGTGATCGTCTTGCCGTCCGGGCTGATCCCGCCGTTCTCGAGCGCCGGGACCTCGGTCGCGAGTTCCGGCACGAATTCGTCCTTGTCGTTCCAGTTGAACAGATAGCCCGCCCAGAACATGGAGAGATCGGTATCGATCTGCTGGTTACCGACGACGGTGTTGAGCGAATCGGGTTCCGAGAGGCCCGCGATGCGCAGCACGCCGTGTTTGGTCCAAGGGTTGCCCTCCCCGCCGGACGGCGTACTCGCGGTTTCGACTTTGGTGCACGCCGTCAAGCCGACGGCCGCTGCAAACGCGAGCGCGACGGCAAGCCTGCCGGCGGCGCGCAGACGCGCTGCGATCACCGGCGTCCCTCACCGGCGGTTTTGACGCGCACGTCGCGGGGCCACTGGTCAACGCTGGAATACATGACTACTCCTCGGCTGGTTGCTCGCCCGAAGCTAGCACACCGGTTGCGCGAATGCCTCCACCGGCGGAAACCAACGTACGCCTATGGTTGTTGTTGCCCGAAGGACCGCGCCCGGAAGGATCGATGATGGAAGACGTACCGATTCATAAGGCTATCGAAGCGTTGGTCGCCGAGGAGCACGAACTGTGGCACCTCGGTGAAGAGGGAACGCTCGACGACGGCGGCCGCGCCCGCCTTGCGGCGGTGAAGGTTCAGCTTGACCGCTACTACGATTTGCTGCTTCAGCGGCGCGGGCTGCGAGATGCGGGCTCCGACCCCGCCAAGGCCTCGCTACGAGACGCGAAAACCGTGGAAGGCTACGTCGAGTAACATCGCGCGAACGGCTAGCGATCGATCAAGTCGACGAGCGTGGGCGTCACGCGCCTGGCTATGCGGGGGTCCGCGAGCGGTTCGATGATGTCGTGCGAGGGCGGCAAGCCGCGCAAGACATAGAAATCGACGCGTGCGCCGCGGCGCCGCCAAGCGCGCGCGAGGCGCTGCGCATTTCGGTTGTGCACGGTCGCTTCGCTCGCGTTCAAGACGAACAGGATCTCCGCCGTCAGCGGCGCCTCACGCGCCGCCCTCGCGAACGCGTCGAAGACGAGCGCATAGACCTGGGCGACGGCATGCGTCGCGAAGCGGGGATAGCCGTGGGCCGGCCCGTGCCGCTCGCGAACGAAGGGGTTCCACCACACGAAAGCGTTCGGCAGCGCGAGCGTCGCGCGGACCGCCCTGCGCGCGAAACGCGACGGGAGCCAGCGTGTTCCGAGAAACGGAGCGATCGCCACGGCCCGCTCGAACGGGTACCGCTGCGCGATCCGAAGGCACAGCAGGCCCCCGACGGAAAAGCCCGCGATCGTTCGCCGTGCGCCCAGGGCCGCGCCGATCGCCGCGACCTCGTCCTCGAAGGCGGCGAGTTCGTCGGCCCGCAGATCGGCGAGGGTCGTGCTCATGCGGTCGCGCAAACCGTGGCGCGGCAGGCAAGGGATGAAGACGTTCGCGCCGCGCTCGTACAGGCGCTGGGCGATCGCCGCGACTTGCGGCGGGCTCGCAGTCAAACCGTGAACGAGGACGAATGCTCTCTCGGTTGGGCCGCCGTGCGTGAGCAACTGCGAGCCCTGCCCGAAACCCGGCTCCCGCTCCTCTTTCTCGCGCATGCGCTCAAAGCGCGCCGCTGCGGCGTCATAGGGAGAGGAGGACGCCGGTCTAAATTCATCGCCGCTTACGACCCTGATTGAGAGGCTGTCCCCTGTTCCAAAATCCATTGTCCACCCTGTTTGCCGTAGGGCAAGCATTGCTTGGTACGCGTGTCGGTTTGCGGATGTTGCGGACCGGCGCCGGAGATCGAATCGTCCCGGTCGACCGGCCGGCTCTCCCCGTGAACGCGAGCGTCATCGTCCCGGTCCTCAACGAGGAAGCGCGCTTAGGTCCGTGCCTGGAAGGGCTGCTCGAGCAGGGCCCCTGGGTCCGCGAGATCCTGATCGTCGACGGCGGCTCGAGCGACGGGACCAAAGGCATCGTCGCTCGATATGCGCGGCGCGACCCTCGCCTCCGCGTCATCTCCGCCGGCCGCCCGCCCGAAGATTGGAACGGGAAGGCTTGGGGCCTCCAGACGGGCCTGGAGGCGAGCGACCCGAGCTCCGAATGGGTGATCGCGATCGACGCCGACGTGCGCCCGGCTCCGGATCTCACCGCTTCACTCCTCGAACACGCCGCGCGCCACCAGGCGATGGATGCGTTCAGCGCAGCTCCGCGCCAGCGTGTCGCCGACGACTTGGATGCGCTGATCCACCCCGCCCTGCTTGCGACCCTCATCTACCGCCAAGGCCTTCCCGGCAGCGTGGCGACCCGCCCCGAAGAGGTGCAGGCGAACGGCCAGTGCTTCATCGCCAAGCGCGAGCGGCTCATCCGTTCCGGCGCGATCGCGGCTGCGCGCGCCTCGCGCTGCGAAGACCTGACGATCGCGCGAACCCTGTGCGCGAGCGGCGTTCAGGTCGGCTTCTTCGAGCTGGGCGAGCTCGCGAGCGTGGAAATGTATGCGAGCGCGGAAGAGACCTGGCAGAACTGGCCGCGCTCCTTGCCGCTGGGCGACGGAACGACGTCCAAACTCGAGCTCGGCCTCGCGTTCGCCGAAGTCGCTTTCGTGCAGGCACTCCCGCTTGCGATCGTGCTTGCCGGCCTGATCGAGGGCAAGTCCGCGCGCACGTCGCCGCTTTTCCGCGTGAATGTGGCCCTGTCGCTGCTGCGTCTCGGCGTTCTCGCCGGTGAGCACCGGGTTTACGTGAACCCGCCGGCGACGTACTGGCTCTCTCCCCTGGCCGATCTTCCTGCCGTCGTGCGCATCTCTGCGGCCGCGCTCTCGCCCAACGCCACCTGGCGGGGGCAGCCGCTGGTCCAAGAAAGTCGGAGTGGATGAAGCTAGCGATCCTGTTTTTCGCGCTGCACGTCGTCGTGAAGGTGGTGGCGATCTTCGGCATCACCTTCGCGATGCAGCATCCGGCGCAGTTCGCCGCGGACCCGACCTCGGCCGCGGTCTACGTGTGGGCGATTCAGAATGTCGGCGCGATCGACATTCTGACCGGAATGCTCGCGATGCTCGCATTCGGCTTCCATTTCATCGGCGTGCGGAAGACCTTGATCTTCTTCGCGGCATCGACGGTGATCTCGGCGGCGGCGGAACTGACCGGCACGAAAACGGGGTGGCCCTTCGGCGGCTACGAGTACACGGACTTCTTGGGCTACAAGTTGCTCGGCCGCGTGCCGTACACGATCCCGCTCTCCTGGTTCTACATGGGCTTCGCAGGCTATCTGCTCGCCGCGAAGGTCGTCCAGTCACGCGGCCTGCGGCCGCAAACGACGCTCTCCATCCTGTTCGGCGCGTGGCTGCTGACGGCGTGGGATCTGGTGCTCGATCCCGCGATGGCGAGCCCGCTCATGACGTCGGTCCATTTTTGGACCTGGCACGAGCACGGCGCGTATTTCGGGATGCCGTTGCGCAATTTCGTCGGCTGGTTCGGGACCGGGATCCTGTTCATCGCCGTCGGGCGTCTCGCGTGGCGGCGCGACTACGACGTCCGCAAGCTGGCCGTCTGGTTCCCGTTCATCGTGTACGCGAGCAACGTGGTGTGGGCGATGGCGCTCAGCCTCTCGGTCGGCCTCTGGCAAACGGCCCTCGCCGCGCTGGTCTTGAGCTTGTTCCCCGCCGCGCTCGCGTTCTGGCCGGCGGCGGCGCCCCCGGCCTCGCAACCTCCGCAGCCGCCGCAGCCGCTACATCCGCCAGGCTATCGGCCGAACCCCGAGCCTTCCGCCGGAGCCTGACCGATCGCGATCCCGCGCCGCATTCGACCTGCCCGCGCGGCCGACTACTTCCGCATCATGTCGCGCGCGATCTTTCAAGCCGGACTGAGCTGGAAACTGATCGAATCGAGGTGGCCCGCGTACGAGCGGCTCTTCGAGGGTTTCGATCCCGTTTTCGTCGCTGCATTCGGCGAAGCCGATATCGACCGGATCGCTTCCGATCCCGCGATCGTGCGCACGCGCAAGAAGGTGGCCGCGACGGTCGAGAATGCGCGCACGCTGCTCGCGCTCGAGCGCGAGCACGGCAGCTTCGCCGCCTATTTGCACAGCTTCCCATCGTACGCGGAACGCAGCGCCGATCTGCGGCGGCGCTTCGCGTTCCTCGGGGAGCTGAGCGTCTACTACCTGCTCTTCTTGGTCGGAGAGGACGTGCCGCCGTTCGAGGAGTGGGAGCAAACCGTGCCAGGGGATCACCCGAGGATGCGTGAAATGATCGCGCTCGCTCGAAGCGAGGAGGCAAGCCGGGGTCCGTCGCCTCAGCCACCCGGATCGCACGAGGAGGACCCCAGCTGAAACCAACCCTCGCGTACCCCGTTGCCAAAACCGGCGACGCGGTCGACACGTATTTTGGAACGCCGGTCGCCGACCCGTTCCGCAGCCTGGAAGAGATCGACGCCCCGGAAACGCGTGCCTGGCTCGAAGCGCAAGAAGCCCTGACGAATGCGTATCTGGCCGAGTTGCCGGATCGCGCCGAGTTGCGCGCGCGCCTGGCCGAACTCTGGAACTACGAGCGCATCGGCGAGCCGTTCCGCAAGGGCGGCCGCCACTTCTTCTTGCGAAACGCAGGCCTCCAGGAACAAGCCGTGCTTTTCACGCGCGAAGGCGCGGATGGGGCCGCTCGCGTCCTGCTCGATCCAAACGACCTTTCCGAAGACGGCACGATCTCGCTCGGCGGCTTCAGTCTGAGCCACGACGGAAATCTGCTCGCGTATGCGACGCAGGACGGGGGCAGCGATTGGCTGACCTGGCACGTGCGCGACGTACGGACGGGGCTCGACCTCCCCGATGTCGTCGCGTGGAGCAAGTTTTCGGGTGCGGCGTGGCTGGAAGACCATTCCGGCTTCTTCTACGCGGCGTACGACCCGCCGAACGAACGCGAGACGTTGCGCGCGGCGAACCGCGAACACAAACTCTATCTTCACCGGCTCGGGACGCCGCAAGCGGACGACGTGCTCGTCTACGCGCGGCCGGATCAGCCGACCTGGAACTTCTTCCCGCACGTCACGAACGACGGCCGCTATTGCCTCATCGACGCGCACGACGGGACGGAGCCGCACAATCGCGTGTTCTACATCGATCTGCAGAGCGCGCAGTGGACCGTCCTGCCGCTCTTCGCCCAGGCGGATGCGGCCTACGGATTCATCGATAACGACGGCTCGCGCTTCTACTTTCAGACCGACCGCGATGCGCCGCGCGGCCGGATCGTTGCCGTCGCGCTCGATGCGCCCGGGCAACTCGACGAACTGGTCGCGGAAGATTCGATGACGCTCGAGGCGACGACGAGCGCAGGCCTTCGATTCTTTGCACGCTACCTGGCGGACGCCTCGACGAAGATCCGCGTGTTCGACCGGCAGGGCCGCTTCGAGCGCGACATCGAGCTTCCCGGGATCGGCGCTGCGAGCGGATTCGACGGCGAAGCGGACGACCGCGACACGTACTACACGTTCGCGAGCTTCACCGCGCCGGCGCGCGTCTTGCGTTACGACATCGAGAGCGGGGAGAGCGTTCCCGTAACCTCCCCGCGCGTCGCCTTCGATCCAGCGCTCTTCGTCACCGAACAGATCTTCGCCACGAGCAAGGACGGCACGCGCGTGCCGATGTTCGTCACGCACCGTCGCGACCTCGTGCGCGACGGCCGCGCCCCCACCCTGCTCTACGGGTACGGCGGCTTCAACATCTCGCTGACGCCGATGTTCTCGCCCGCCCGCATCGCCTGGCTCGAGCGCGGCGGCGTCTATGCCGTCGCGAACTTGCGCGGCGGCGCGGAGTACGGCGAGGATTGGCATCGCGCCGGAACGCTCGACCGCAAGCAAAACGTGTTCGACGACTTCATCGCCTGCGCCGAGCTGCTGATCGCCGAACGCTATACGTCCTCCGCCAAGCTCGCGATCGCCGGGGGAAGCAACGGCGGACTCCTCGTCGGCGCGATCCTGACCCAGCGGCCCGACCTCATCGCAGCCGCGCTGCCGACGGTCGGCGTGATGGACATGCTGCGCTTCCACCACTTCACGATCGGTCACGCCTGGATCCCGGAATACGGCGCCGCCGACGCGAGCGAGGCGGAGTTCCGGACGCTCTTCGCCTACTCGCCGCTGCACAATCTGCGCCCCGGCACGAAGTACCCCGCGACGTTGATCACGACCGCCGACCACGACGATCGCGTCTACCCTGCGCACAGCTTCAAGTTCGCCGCCGCCTTACAGGCGGCCCAAGCCGGACCCGCGCCGGTCTTGCTGCGCGTCGAGATGCGCGGCGGCCACGGCCCCGGCAAGCCGACGAACCGGGTGATCGCGGACGCCGCCGACGATATCGCCTTCCTCTCCGCCGTCCTGAACGACGGCGAGCCCGCCCCCGCCGAGGGCGCCGAAGCCGCAAACGCCGGCTAGCCGACTGCCGCGGCAAACGGTCACGGGTTGTCAAAGGGTGAAGCGACCCGCCACCTTCAGCCAGCTGTAGGCGGGTGGGGTGACGACATGCTCCCGCGGGGCCTCCAGCTTTCCCGCGGAGCCATGGATGGCGGGAGCGGGAAAGTGGGGCCCCACGCGCTCTGCGTGTGGGGGGCGCGGAGCCGAAGGCGCAGCGCCTTTTCAACCCGCTCGGGGTCCCCACGATGCGAAGCATCGTGGGGTGGGATTTCGCAGGATGCGAAATCTCGGGCGTCCCCGCGGGGGCATGTCGCCGCCCCACCCGCCGGGGCTAGCTCTGAGCCGAACGTTACGGGGCATCATGCGACGACGCCCGCATCGTTACGATGCGGGCGTCGCTGCGTTCGGGGGTGTGAGAGCCTCAGAGATCCTCGGGGTTGATGCCCTTCGGATGGTACTGCGTCGTCTTCGGCGGCGCGATGACGGCCACGTCGTCGGCGTAGTCGCCTTCGTACTGGACGGTCTGTTCCAGCGGAGGACGGCGATCCGTGAAGCCGCTGATGATCTTCGAGCCCTGATAGGCGCCCGCGGGTTCGGGCTCTTCCAGGTACTCGAGCACGACGCCGCGCGGGCGCCCGTCTTCATCGAGATCTTGACCTTCCGGCTGGATCTCGATGTTGCGATAGCGCGTCATCCCGGTCCCCGCGGGGATCAGCTTGCCGATGATGACGTTTTCCTTGAGGCCGAGCAACGGATCGTGCTTGCCCTTGATCGCCGCATCGGTGAGGACGCGGGTCGTCTCTTGGAAGCTCGCTGCCGAGAGGAACGATTCGGTCGCAAGCGACGCCTTCGTGACGCCGAGCAGCACGGGCGATGCGTCGGCCTTCTTCTTGCCCTCGGCCGCCATCTTCTCGTTCTCTTCCGCGAAGACGGCGGATTCGATCAGCTGACCCGGCAGCATCCGCGTATCGCCGCCGTCGACGATCTTCACCTTGCGAAGCATCGAGCGCACGATCACTTCGATGTGTTTGTCGTTGATGTCGACGCCCTGCGAGCGATAGACCTTTTGAACTTCCTGGACCAGGTAGTTCTGCAGCGCAGTCTCACCCTTGATCCGCAGGATGTCGTGCGGGTTGAGCGAGCCTTCGTTGAGCTGATCGCCGGGCGCCACGTTCTGGCCGTCCGAGACCGCGAGATGCGTCCCGTGCGGGACGTCGTACACGTGGTCTTCACCCGTGGAATCGGTGACGATCGCGATCCGCTTGTTCTTCTCCTCGCCGATGCGCACGGTGCCGGCCACTTCGGTGATCGTGGCTTGGCCCTTCGGCTTGCGCGCTTCGAAGATCTCCTCGACGCGCGGGAGACCGGTGATGATGTCTTCGGTCGCGACGCCACCCGTGTGGAAGGTGCGCAGCGTGAGCTGCGTGCCCGGTTCACCGATCGACTGCGCCGCGATGATGCCGACGGCCTCGCCGATGTCGACGCGCTTGCCCGTGGCGAGATTGCGGCCGTAGCACATCGCGCAGACGCCGTATTTCGCTTGGCACGTGAGCACCGAGCGGATCTTGACGTCCTTGATGCCGGCGGAGATCAGGGCCTTGGCCTTCTCTTCGTCGATCTCTTCGTCGCGCAGCACGAGCTTGGTCTTCGGCTTCTCGGGATCTTTGATGTCCTCGCACGCCCGGCGGCCGATGATGCGGTCGAGCAACGGCTCGATCGTTTCCTTGCCGACGGTGATGTCGCTGACGGTGATCCCGTTCGCCGTGCCGCAATCGTCTTCGCGCACGATGACGTCTTGCGCCACGTCGACCAGACGCCGCGTCAGGTAGCCCGAGTCGGCCGTCCGCAGCGCGGTATCGGCGAGACCCTTACGCGCGCCGTGCGTCGAGATGAAGTACTCGAGGACGGTGAGCCCTTCTTTGAGCGAGGCCTTGACCGGGATCTCGAGGATGCGGCCCGACGGGTCGGACATCAGTCCGCGCATGCCGCCGAGCTGCTTGACCTGCGAGATCGAGCCGCGCGCGCCCGAGGTCGCCATCATGAAGACCGGGTTGAGCGGATTTTGCGCGGCCTGCATCGCGGCCGTGACGTCCTCGGACGCCTTGGACCAGATCTCGATCGTCTTGTTGTACTGCTCGTCGCCCGAGATGAAGCCTTGGTCGAAGAAGTCGCCGAGCTTGTCGACTTCGCCCTGGGCCTTGTCGAGGATGCGGTACTTCTCGTCGGGGACCACGATGTCGTTGATCGACACCGTCGTGCCCGATTGCGTGGCATACCGGAAGCCGAGCGACTTGATCGCGTCGAGGAACTCCGCCGTTTCGGCGTTGCCGTGGCGACGGTAGCATTCGGTGATCAGCTTCTTGAGCGCCGATTTGTCGATCGTGTGGTTGCGATACGCCTCGCCCCAGTGGCGCGGGAACGCTTCGTTGAAGATGACGCGCCCGACCGTCGTGCGGACGAGCTCGTGGTTCATGCGCACGAGGATCCACTGCTGCAGCGCGATCACTTTGTGCTCGAAGGCCAAGATCGCGGCCGAAGGATCGTGGAACGTCGCGATCTTCTCGCGCTCGCCCGGCGTCTGCTTGATGTTGTGGTGACCCGTCGTCAGCGCCGCATCGAGGTGATCGTCGAGGATCTCGCCCTTGGCGGGCCCCTTATACTCGTCTTTTTGGAACGTGAGGTAATAGAGCCCGAGCACCATGTCTTGTGTCGGGATCGATACCGGCTGTCCGAACGACGGCTGCAGGATGTTGTTCGAGGAGAGCATCAGGATCCGCGCCTCGGCCTGAGCGCCCGCCGAGAGCGGCAAGTGGACGGCCATCTGGTCGCCGTCGAAGTCCGCGTTGTACGGCGTGCAGACGAGCGGATGCAGATGGATCGCCTTGCCCTCGACCAGGACCGGCTCGAAGGCCTGGATGCCCAGGCGATGGAGCGTCGGCGCGCGGTTCAGCAGGACGGGATGCTCGCGAATCACTTCATCGAGCACGTCCCAGACTTCCGGGCGGACGCGTTCGACCATGCGCTTCGCGCTCTTGATGTTGTGCGCTTGATTGCGGTCGACGAGCTTCTTCATCACGAAGGGCTTGAAGAGCTCGAGCGCCATCTCTTTGGGCAGGCCGCACTGGTGCAGCTTGAGGTTCGGGCCGACGACGATGACCGAACGCCCCGAATAGTCGACGCGCTTGCCGAGCAGATTCTGGCGGAAGCGGCCCTGCTTGCCCTTGAGGATGTCCGAGAGCGATTTGAGCGGACGATTGTTGGGGCCTGTGACGGGGCGCCCGCGGCGGCCGTTGTCGATCAATGCGTCGACGGCCTCCTGCAACATGCGCTTTTCGTTCTTGATGATGATCTCAGGCGCGGAAAGCTCGAGCAGCCGCTTGAGGCGGTTGTTGCGATTGATCACGCGGCGATAGAGATCGTTGAGGTCGCTCGTGGCGAAGCGGCCGCCGTCGAGCTGCACCATCGGACGCAGCTCGGGCGCGATGACCGGGACGGCCGACAAAATCATCCACTCGGGCTTGTTGCCGGAGTTGATGAAAGCTTCGACGACTTCCAGGCGCTTGATCGCCTTGATTCGCTTTTGGCCGGTCGTCTCTTTGAATTCCTTACGGAGATCCTCTTGCAGCTTCTTCAGATTGAGGTCGCGCAGCAGCTCGCGGATCGCTTCCGCGCCCATGCCGGCCTTGAACACGTTGCCGTACTTCTCGCGCGCTTCGCGATACTTCAGCTCGGTGAGAATCTCGCGGCGCGTCAGCGACGTCTGGCCGGGATCGATCACCACGTAGGCGGCGAAGTAGATGACCTTCTCGAGTTGCCGGGGCGACATGTCGAGCAAGATGCCGATGCGCGAGGGTACGCCCTTGAAATACCAAATGTGCGTGACGGGCGTCGCCAACTCGATGTGGCCCATGCGCTCGCGGCGAACCTTCGCGCGCGTGATCTCGACGCCGCAGCGGTCGCAGATCATGCCCTTGAAGCGGATCCGCTTGTACTTGCCGCAGTGACACTCCCAGTCTTTCGTCGGCCCGAAGATCTTCTCGCAGAACAGGCCGTCGCGCTCGGGCTTGAGCGTACGATAATTGATCGTCTCGGGCTTCTTGACTTCGCCGAACGACCAAGCGCGGATCTGCTCCGGGCTCGCGAGGCCGATTCGCATCGCATCGAAGTTGTTGACGTCGAGGAGATTCAAGTGTGTGGCTTCCTTTGATCTGACGCACGGCGAGCGGCGCCGCGCCGAATGCCCGGGTCGTCGGAGGTTCGGGCCGAAGGCCGGGCCGGCAGGCCGGGCGAGCGGGAGTCCGAAGCTACGAAAGCAAAACGAGCGGCCATCCGCTGGGATAGACCGCTTGCTTCATCTTTACCGACCGAGGGGCATAGAACGCCATTATAGACGGTCGGTCAACGCTGGTCAAGCGTCCGTGGCGCCCCGTTTACAGTGCGGGCGTGTCGCCCTTCGATGAGCCGGTCGAGTGGTCGACGAGCATCGCGTCTCCGAAGGAGTAGAAGCGGTAACGCTCGGCGATCGCGTGCTCGTAGGCGGCGCGAGCTCGCGCGTACCCTGCGAAGGCGCAAACGAGCACGAACAGCGTCGAGGCCGGGAGGTGGAAGTTCGTCAGGAGGGCATCCGCTACGCGAAACCGGTAGCCCGGCCGGACGAAGAGGTCCGTCTCGGCGGGGCCCGGGCGAATCCTGGCGCGGCGACCTTCGGCTGTGCCGTCGTTGCCGTGGGCGGCGGCCTCGCCGGCGGCGACCTCGGCGTCGCCCGCGGCAGCCGCGCTCTCCAGGGCGCGCAGCACCGTCGTCCCAGCCGCGACGACGCGCCGCCCGTCCCGCCGGGCCGCCTCGACCGCGCTCGCGGTCGCCTCTGGGATCTCGTAGCGCTCCGAATGCATGCGGTGAGCGTCGAGCGTCTCGGTTTCGACCGGCTTGAACGTCCCCAGACCCACGTCGAGCACGAGCGGGACGACCTCGACGCCCCGCTCGCGCAAGCGGTCGAAGGTGTCCCGCGTGAAGTGCAGCGAGGCGGTCGGAGCCGCGACGCTGCCCGGGACGCGCCCGAAGACGGTCTGGTAGCGCGCGTCCCGGGCGGCGTCGCCCGCGCCGACGTACGGCGGGAGCGGCATCCGGCCGAAGCCCTCGAGGACGTGGTCGAAGGATCCCGCGGTCTCGAACCGGACCGTCCGCACGCCGTCGTCCGCGACCGCGACGATCTCGGCGGCCGCCAGGTCCCCGAAGTTCACGCGAGCCCCCACCCGCAGGCGGCGGCCGGGCCTCACCAACGCCTCAAACGTCCGCGCGCCGGGGTCGTAGCGCTCGCGATCGGCCGGGCGCAGCAAGAGGATCTCCGCCGCCCCGCCCCCGGGCTCGCGCGTACCGATCAGCCGCGCTTTGATCACCCGCGTCTCGTTGACGACCAGGACGTCGCCGGGCCGCAGCAGCGCCGGGAGGTCGCGAAAGGTCCGGTCCTCCAGCGTCCCGCCCGCGGCTAGATGCAACAGCCGGGCCGCATCGCGAGGTTCCGCCGGGACCTTCGCGATCAGTTCGGGCGGCAGGTCGTAGCGATAGGCATCGGTCGAAAGCAAATCCACGCTTGCGCGTGCGTCCATCCCCGGCTCAGCCGCGCCCGAGCGTCGTCGTCGGGAAATAGAAGCCGACGATATCGCGCGACGACGCGCCCGCGGCGGCCATCTGCCGCGCGCCCCACTGACACATGCCGACCCCGTGCCCGCTGCCGTTGCCTTCGATGGTGACGCTCCCCGCCGTGCCGCCCGGACCCGCGAGCCCGGGCGGTCCCTCGGGGCTTTCAACCCGGCCGCCTGGGGCGGCACCCCCGCCGAACGTCACGGTCCGCACCAGGGTGCTCTTCACGACCGAGTATCCCAGGCGCGCGCGGAAATCCGGCGTGTGCATTTCGCAGATCCGTCCGCCGCCGAAGAACGCGATGCTGCGCGGGCGTCCCGAAGCATCCGGCGCCCGCAGTTCGATCCGTTCGAGCGGACCGAGCGCGGCGACCTCGCCGCCGAGCGCCGCGACGAAGCGTTCGTACGGGAGCTCCGCCTTCCAGCGAAACGCCGGCGAGTTCACGCAATACGGATCGGCATGCGCCGGCAAGTATGGAAACGCGCGCCCCCAGACGTCGCCCGCGTCCGCCGTGTACCCCCCGCAACACGAACTGAAGGCGACCCGCGCGGCCTGGGTGCCGGCCATGACGATGAGCCCGGCCGTCGCGTCGACCGCGGCGCGCCCTTCCACGGATTCGCCCGGCAGGCCGCCGTAGCGCTGGTCGCTCTCCCCCGGCAGGACGTCGAAGAGCCGGTCGGGCCGCAGCTTCCCGAGTGCGTACGTCCGGGCCACGATCGCCTGCGCCTCTTGCGCGGCGCGCGGCCACGCCGGCGAGACCTCTTTGCTGACCACGCCGTAGAGGTAAGCGTCGAGCGGCACGGTGTTCACCAAGCCCGGCGTGCCGTCCGGAAACGCGACGGTCGCGAACGTCCCCCGGAAACCCAGGCCGTTCCAGCGGAAGCCCGCGGCATCGACGGGTTCCGGCGCCGCGAAGCCTGCACCGGCAGCGAGCAGCACCCGGACGGCGTGCGGCGCGGGCGGCGCATCGCCCACGTCGAGTCCGCCGGTCGCACCCGCGGGCGAGCGCACGAACGAACACGCGCAGGCCGCCCCCGCGACGAACGCTGCACGCCGCATCGCTACAGCAGGCGCTCCTGCGCGGCACTCTGCGCGATCGCCGCGGGCGGCGTGCGCTCGAGGTGCTTGTAGGCGGCCGCCGTGAGCTTACGCCCGCTGGCCGTGCGCTGCACGAAACCGATCTGAAGCAGGTAGGGCTCGACGACGTCTTCGAGCGTCTCCGCATCCTCGTTCAACGTCGCGGCGATCGCCGCGATCCCGGCCGGTCCGCCGCGGTAGACCTCGGCGATCGTGCCGAGAAACGCCCGGTCGAGCCGATCCAGGCCGCGTCCGTCGACGCCTTCGCGCCGCAGCGCTTCATCGGCGACCTCTTCCGTGATCGCGCCGCCGGCGCGGACCTCCGCGAAGTCGCGCACGCGCCGCAACAGCCGATTGGCGATGCGCGGCGTGCCGCGGCTGCGGCCCGCGATCATCTTCGCGCCGGCCGGATCGATCGGAATGCCGAGCACGCTCGCGCTGCGCACGACGATCCGCTCGAGATCCGTCGCATCATAGTAATCGAGATGGTGCGTGATCCCGAAACGCTCGCGCAGCGGTGCCGAGAGCATCCCCGCGCGGGTCGTCGCGCCGATCAGCGTGAAGCGCTGCAAGGGCAACTTGTACGTCTTCGCGTACGCGCCGGAATCCATGATGATGTCGATGCGATAATCTTCCATCGCCGGATAGAGGAACTCTTCGACGATGCGCCCGAGGCGATGGATCTCGTCGATGAACAGGATGTCGCCCTCGCCGAGCGAGGTCAACAGTCCGACGAGGTCCTTCGGTTTCTCGAGCGTCGGCCCGGAGGAAACGTGGAACGGCTGCGCCAGCTCTTTCGCGATCAACGCCGCGAGCGTCGTCTTACCCAGGCCCGGCGGCCCGTAGAACAGAATGTGCTCGAGCGCTTCGCCGCGCCGTCGCGCCGCGTCGATCGCGATCTTCAGGTTTTCGACGACCGTGCGCTGGCCGACGTATTCGTCGAACGTGCGCGGGCGCAGCGTCGCGCCCATGACCGCTTCTTCCATCGAAGCCTGCGGCGCGACGAGCCGCTCGCCTTCGGGCGCGTTCTCGCCGCCGAGCACGACGCGCCGCGTTTGATCGGAGTCGCTCACGAGACCTTCTCCATGCGGTTCTTGCGCCGGTAGACTTCCGCGAGCAGCGTCTCCGTATCACGAACCGCGGGAACGGCCTCGAGCGTCGCTTTGATCATGGCCTCGGCCTCGGTGCGTTTGTATTCGAGTTGCAGCAGCACGGCAAGCGCCTCCTCGGCGTAGCCCGGGATCGGCGGCGGGCCTTGCTCCTCGGCGTCCTTGATCAGCAAGAATCGGGTCACCTTGCCCTGCAGTTTGGCGACGATGTCCCGCGCCTTCTGCTGGCCGATCCCCGGCAGCTTGACCAAGAACGCATGATCGCCGCGATCGATCGCTTGCGCGATCTTCGCCATCGGTTGCGAAAACGCGCGCGCCGCCGTCTTCGGCCCGATGCTCGCCACCGTCAAGAGCGATTCAAAGAACTCGCGCTCGATCGCGTTCGTGAAGCCGAAAAACGTGAAGCGCCCGCTGTTCCCTTCGAGCGCGAAGGTGGGATAGATCTCGAGCGTCACGCGCGCCGGATCGACCTCGCGCAGCTTCTCGGCGACGCACGGCGCGAGCACGATCTCGTACGCCAAGCCGGCCGTTTCGATCAAGACGGAGGCCTCGCGCCGTTCGACGATCGTTCCCGTGATTCTCGCGAACACGATCAGAGCGCCCGCAACGCGCGCCCGGTCGCCACCGCCGCGAAGCGCCGTTCGGTCTCGTCGATGTGCGCGAACGCGAGCGCGAGCGCGAGCGCGTCGGAGACGTCATTCGGGCGCGGCGCGGTCTTCAAGTGCAACTGCTGCATCACCATGCGATTGACTTGCTCTTTGCGTGCGGCGCCGGAGCCCGCGATCGTCCGTTTGACGAGCGAATGCGCGAGATGGCGCAGCGGGACGCCGTGCTCGTGCGCGCATAGGCACAGGACTCCGCGCGCGTGCCCCATCAGCACCGCCGTCGCGGGATTCTTATAGGCGCTCCAAAGCTCTTCGATCACGATCGCGTCCGGGGCGGTCGCGGCGATCACGGCCGCGAGTTCGACGTGCAGCGTGCCGAGCCGGGCTTCGAGCGGCCGATCCACGCGCGGCGTGATGACCCCCGCCTCGATGAGCCGCAGGCCCGCCGGCGTGCGTGCGATCGCGCCGTAGCCGGTGGTGCGCAAGCCCGGATCGATCCCGAGGATCCGCATCATTTCGCTTCCGGTGGCGCGTTGTAATAGATCGTGACCGCCTCACCGGGGTGCAGCGCCGCGTTTGCCTCGGGCTCGGTGCGCACGACCTTGCCTTCGTCGCCTTGATCGGTGATCGCCACGTTGCCGACTCTGTACCCGGCATTCTGCAACGCCGTGCGCGCCGCGTCGAGCGTGGAGCCGGTGACGTCGGGAACCGTCCCCGGGACCGCGATCGAGAGTCTGACCTGCGAGCCGCGCGCCTTCTGCGTGCCGCCCGCCGGAAACTCGTCGAGCACCGTGCCGCTCGGCGTCCCGGCCTGGACGATGTACACGAACGTCGCCTCCAACCCGGCATTGCGCAGCGCCGCCACAGCCTCCGTGACGTTCGTGCCGCCGACTTCCGGGATGACGACGTTGCCGGGCCCTGCACTCACGACGACGCTGACCGTCGCGCCGGCGTCGATCTTCGCGCCCGCCTTGGGATCCTGTGAGGCGACGACGTTCTCCGGAACGCCGTCGAGCGCCGCACGCTCGCCGATCTCGAGCTTCAGGCCGCGCGCCTGGAGCGCGGCCGTCGCATCGGGGACCGTCATGCTCACGACGTCGGGAACGGACGTCGGCGCGAGGCCCTTCGAAACGGTCAGCGTCACGATGCCGCGCTCAGCGAGCCGCGCCCCCGGAGCAGGATCCTGCGCGAGGACCGAGCCCCTCGGAGCCTTGTCGAACTTCTCGACGATTCGCGGGGTCAACTTCGCCGTGCGCAGGAGCCGCTGCGCATCGTCGACCGTGTAATTGCGCACGTCGCCGAGCTCGACGGTCGGCAGCCCCGTGCTGACGTAGAGCTCGATCGTCGTCCCCGGCGGCAAGCTGGTCTTCGGCGCGGGGAGTTGGCGAATGATCCGGCGGACGGGGACCGTTTCGTTCGCCTCGGAGTTGACGTGATAATGCAGGCCCTCCGCTTCGAGCGCGCGTCCCGCGTCCTCGACCGTTTGGCCCGAGAAATCCGCAAGCTCGACGGGTTTGCCGAAGAAGCCGCCCGGCCGCGAGAACATGAAATAGCCGACGAAGGCCGCGACTGCGAGCAGGGCCGCGAGCAGCAGGATCGTCGGCCGCGGGACGCCCGAATCGAGCTGCGCCGGCCGTTCGCCTTGCGCGCCGGGCAGGCCGCGCGCCGCACGCGCGGTCTTCGCCGCGGCGCTGCGATCGGGAAACGGCGAACGGCGCGGCGGAATCGCCGCCGCGCGCGCCGCACGCGCGGCGTCGCCCTGGCCGTTCGCCGCCGCGGTCCGCACGACGGTGGGGTTCTCGCGCGCGGCGCGCAATGCGCCCGCGACTTCGCTCGCGGACGCGAAACGCGTCGCAGGGTCCTTGAGCAGCAAGCGATGGACGATCCCCGCGAGCGCCGGCGAGATCGCTTCGCCTTCACCCTCGAGCGGCGGGATCGGATCGGCGACGTGCTTGAGCGCGATCGCGATCGGCGTCTCGCCGGTGTAGGGCAAACGCCCGCTGAGCATTTGAAAGAGCACGACGCCCAGGCTGTACAGATCGGATTGCTCGTGCAGTTCGCGTCCTTGCGCCTGTTCCGGCGAAAGATAAAACACGCTTCCCATCACGACTTCAGGTTGCGTGATCGTGACGGTCTGCGTCGAGACCGCGCGCGCGATGCCGAAATCGGAGAGCTTGACGATGTCGTCCTTCGTCACGAGGATGTTCGCAGGCTTGATGTCGCGATGCAGCAGGCCTTGCCGGTGCGCGTAGGCGAGACCGTTGCAGATCTGCGTCGCATAATCGATCGCGACGCGCTCGGGCAGGCGGCGGCCGTCCGCGAGCATCGCCGCCAGCGTCTCGCCGTCGACGATCTCCATCACGATGAAATACGTATCGCCTTCGTGGCCGACGTCGTAAATGCTGACGATGTTCGGATGCGAGAGCTTCGCGGCGTGCTGCGCCTCATCGTAAAAGCGGCGCACGAAATCCTCGTCGGCCGCGAATTGCGGACGCAGCACCTTGATCGCGACGCGCCGCCGCAGCAACGTGTCGAAGCCGGAGAAAACGATCGCCATCCCGCCTTCACCCAGGCGGCCTTCGAGCCGATAGCGATCGTTGAAGACGCGCTCGATCATGCGCGCGGCCCCGTTAGGGATGGGTCCGCTCCAGCGCGGCCGCGAGCACCCGGCGTGCGATCGGGGCTGCGACGACTCCTCCGTATCCGGCATTCTCGATGACGATCGCTACTGCGACGCGCGGCTTCTCCGCGGGCGCAAAGGCCACAAACCATGCGTGCGGTCTTCCCGCAGGGTTCGTCGCGGTCCCGGTCTTGCCGGCCACCTGCACGCCCGCGAGCGCCGCCGCAGTCCCCGTTCCGCGAGTCACGACCGCCGTCATCAGGTCGCGGACGGCGGCCGCCGTCTGCGGCGAGATCGGCGCGGTCAGCGCCGCCTGCGCCCGGCGGTTCTCCCGCCCGCCGGTTTCCCGGATCGCTCGGACCACGCTCGGCCGCGGCGTCGTGCCCTCGTTCGCGATCGTCGCCGCGACGAGCGCCATCCGCAGCGGCGTGACGAGCAAGCTCGCTTGGCCGAAGCCCAGTTGTGCCAGGATCGACGGGGAGACGCTCGCGGGATCCGGCAGGCGATCGGCGGCGGCAGGGAGTTCGAAGCCGAGCGGTTCGCCGAGCTTCCAGCGAGCCGCGTAATCGAACCAGCGCTCGACGCCCAAACGCAGCGCGATCTGAGCGAAATCGACGTTGCTCGAGAGCGCAAACGCACCGGCGAGCCTCTGCGAGCCGGTCGCTTCGCCTTCGTTGTCGTGCACGACGAACGTGCCGACCGTCAACTTTCCGGGATCGCGGAAGATCTCTTCAGGATCGACGACGCCCGCGTCGAGCGCGCTCGCCGCCGTGAAGATCTTGAACGTGGAGCCCGGCGGATAGAGCCCTCCGGTGCTGCGATCGAGCAGGCGGCTCTGCGGATCGACGCGCAGCGCCGGAAAATCCCGATCGATCGCGCCGGGATCGAAGCTGGGCACGCTGGCCATCGCGAGGACCTCGCCGCTTCGCGGATCGATGACGACGCCCGCCCCGCGCGCGTGCTCGGAGAGCGCATCGTAGAGCACGCGCTGGATGCGCGGATCGAGCGTCGTGATCACATCCGCGCCGCGAACGTTCGCCCCGAGCGGCGCGCCCGCGAGGATCGCGCGCGCTTGCGCGAGCGGATCGACCGGCGCGGGGCGCGCTTTGAGCTGCGCGTCGAACGCGGCCTCGAGGCCCGAGGATCCGTAACGGTTCGAGAGATAGCCGACCGCATGCGCGAACGCCGCTCCGTACGGATAGACGCGGCCGTCCTTGGTCGAATACGCGAGCGCGCTGCCGTCGCGCGCGCGGATCGCGCCGCGATATGCCGTCGCCAGCGCCGCCCGCGGGTCGTGCGGATCGCCGGCGATCCGCTCGGCCGCGAACACTTGCAGCCAGATTTGGCGCGCGGCCAAGATCGCAAAGCAGACGAGGAAGACCGCCCACAAACGCCGGATCGCGGCGTTGATTCCCCCGCTCCCGGGCTCTTCGGTCACCGCGCGGGCGGGCGTTCGCGCAGCAGCGTGTAGCCGTCGTCCGTGCGAACGGCAAGGTAGGAGGCCTCACCGCCGCGCTCGATCGCGAGGTTGACGAGTTCGCGCTGCAGCGGTTCCGCAAAGCCGGCGAGTGCGAGGACCACGTCGACGTTGATTCCGTCGAGCAGCGCGCCGACGACGTACGGGGCGCGCGGCAGCGTCTCGAACAGGCGCTCCTCGTAGGGCACGCCGCGCCACGGGCCGCGCCGGCCGAACACGGAGGTGTGATAGTCCCAGGCGCAGAGCTGGCGGTCGTTCCAGACGAAATGATCGCGCACGCACGTGCGCCGGCAGATCGCGCACTGCACGAGCGCTGCGGGCGGGTGGTCCAATCCATCGAGGATATCCTCGGGAAGGTCCTCGGGATTCAAAATCACGTTCTCGCTCAAGCGATCCGGCCGCTCGGCACGCCAGCCGGTACGCAGCAGGAGTTCCAGATCGCGGATCGGGCTGATGAACGAGCGCGGATCGTCCGCGGAGAACGTCTGATCCGTCCAGCCCGCGACGTTATCCGCGGCGATGCCGACGCGCTGCCACGGCTCGCCGAGGACGACGCCGATCGGCGTCCAGGCCAGCGGCACGAGCCACGCCGTGATCTGCTTTTGCTCCGGGACGAGATCGTGCGCGAACGCAAGCGTGCTCCCGTTCCCTCCAAGTATGTACGCGCCCGCGGTCTCGCGCGTTCGTTGTTCTTCCATCGCTGCGTACTACGGATCGACGCTGACCGGGGCCTGTGTTCGGCTCAGGGCTCCGTGAAGATGCGTTCGCCCGTTCGGCGCGCGCGCTCGACGATCGCCGCCTCGTCCCGATGCGCGCCGTCTTCGATCACGAAACGGCCGCCGACCATCACGTCGCGTACGGCGGCCGCACCCGCGGCGAAGACGTACGAGTCCAGCATCGTCGCGGGCGAGCGCCCGGCCAGCAGCGGGTGATTCGAATCGAGCACGACGAGGTCGGCGCGGTAGCCGGGGACGAGCGCACCGATCCGGCGCCCGAGCGCAATGCCGCCGGTGAACGCCGCCTGGGCGTACATCGTTTCCCCGGTCGAGGTCCCCAGCTTCGCAAGGACGCAGCGCCGCTCGATCGTGAGCCGTTGCAGGTATTCGAGCCAGCGCAATTCTTCCGCCGCGCTGATCGAGACGTGGCTATCCGAGCCGATCGCGTAGTTTCCGCCCTCGCGCACGAATGCGGCGGTGGGGAAGATGCCGTCGCCGAGGTTTGCCTCCGTCGTCGCGCAGATCGCGACGTTCGCTCCGGCGAGCGCGATCGTCGAGCGCTCCTGCGGCGTCGAGTGAGTGGCGTGCACGAGCGTCCAACGCTTGGAGAGTTTCACGTTCGCGGCGAGCCACTCCACCGGCGTCTTGCCGCTCCAGCGCCGGCAGGCTTCGACCTCCGCGCGCTGTTCGCTGACGTGCAGCTGAAAGGGCGCGCTTGGGTCGCGCTCGTCGATCGTCGCGACGAGCGCTTGCAGTTGCTCCGGCAGCACCGCGCGCAACGAATGGGGCGCCGCGCCCAGGCGCTGATCGTGTTTTCCCGAGACCGCCCGGGCGGCGTCATCCCAGATCTCGAGGTAGCCTTCGACGTCGTTGACGAAGCGCGCCTGACGCGGCGCGTGCGGCGACCCGCCGAAACCGCTCGTCGAATACAGCACCGGGAAGAGCGTAGAGCCGATCCCGGCGCGGTCCGCCGCGGCGAGGAGCCGCAGGCTCATCTCGCTGCGGCGAGGGTACGGCTTGCCGTCGGGCCCGTGGTGCAGATAGTGGAACTCGCCGACGGCGGTGAAGCCGCCGCGCAACATCTCGACGTAGGCCGCCGCGGCCAAGGCCTCGAGGCCCTCGGGATCGATCGCGGCCACGAGCTCGTACATCTTCTCGCGCCACGACCAGAACGAATCTTGCTGGGTGCCCGCGCGTTCGATCCGGCCGGCGAGCGCGCGCTGGAAAGCATGCGAATGGGCGTTCGGCATCCCCGGCAAGACGGGGCCGCGAACATGCGTCCCGGCCGACGGCGGCGAACCCGGCCGGATGCTCGCGAGATTCCCTTGCGCGTCGATATCGAAAGCGACGTCCTTGGCCCAGCCGCCGGGCAGCAATGCGTCCGCGGCGAACAGCGTCTTCATCGCGGGCCGCCCCCGTGGCTGAGGGCGAATCCTACGAACTCGTCTGGGAGCACGCGCGCCTGGCGACCTTCGAACCGGGGGCGAAATACGGGCTGATCGAGGACGGGGCGCTCGCCGTGCGCGACGGCCGGATCGCCTGGGTGGGCCGCAGCGCCGCCCTGCCCCGGGCCGCGTTGCGTAACGCCGTCGTGCATGACGCGCGCGGCCGCTGCATCACGCCCGGACTGATCGATCCTCACACCCACCTCGTCTTTGCCGGTAACCGCGCCGCTGAATTCGAAGCGCGGCTCGAAGGCGCGACCTATGCCGAAATCGCGCGAGCCGGCGGCGGAATCCTCTCGACCGTGCGGTCGACTCGCGCCGCTTCGTTCGATGCGCTGGTCGCCTCCGCGGGCCGGCGCCTGATCGACCGCCTCGGCGAAGGCGTCACGACGATCGAGATCAAGTCCGGGTACGGCCTCGATACCCAGACGGAGCGACGGATCCTCGCCGCGGCGCGCGAGCTCGGCAGGCGCCTTCCGCTGCGCGTGTGCGCGACGTATCTGGGCCTGCACGCGCTCCCGCCCGAATACTCCGGCGACTCGGACGGCTACGTCCGCTACGTTTGCGACGAGACGCTCCCGGAGCTCGCTCGCGAGCGGCTCGCCGACGCCGTCGACGCGTACTGCGAATCGATCGCCTTCACACCACGGCAGATCGCGCGCTTCTTCACGGCCGCGCAAGCGCTCGGGCTGCCGGTAAAGCTGCATACCGACCAATTCACCGACGGCGGTGGTGCTAAACTCGCCGCCGAGTTCGGGGCTCTCTCCGCAGACCATCTTGAGTACACTTCGGCCGAAGGGATCGCGGCATTGAGCGCCGCGGGCACGGTCGCCGTCCTCTTGCCGGCGGCCTTCTACACGCTGCGCGAAAGCCGCTTGCCGCCGATCGCGCAGCTGCGCGCGGCGGGCGTTCCGATCGCGGTCGGGACCGACGAGAACCCCGGCACCGCGCCCTTGGGCTCGCTGCTCCTCGCGCTCAACTTCGCCTGCACGCTGTTCGGCCTGACGCCGGAGGAGGCACTCGCCGGCGCGACCCGCAACGCCGCGCGAGCGCTGGGCCTCGAGTCCCAGATCGGCACGCTCGCCGCGGGGAAGTGCGCCGATTTCGTCGTCTGGGAAATCGACGATCCCGTCGAACTCGTTCACGCGATCGGCGCGCGGCCGAGCGCGCTCGTCTACAAGGGCGGCGCGGCGGTGCGCTCAGAGCATCGGTAGATCGAGCCCGTGTTCGCGCGCGCACTCGCGCGCGATCTCGTAGCCCGCATCGGCGTGACGCATGACTCCGCTCGCGGGATCGTTCTCGAGCACGCGCGCGAGCCGCTCGCGTGCGGCCTGCGTTCCGTCGGCGACGACGACCATGCCCGCGTGCTGCGAGTATCCCATTCCCACGCCTCCGCCGTGATGCAGGCTGACCCACGTCGCGCCGCTCGCGCAATTCAAGAGCGCGTTGAGCAGCGGCCAATCCGAAACCGCATCGGAGCCGTCGAGCATGCCTTCCGTCTCGCGATTGGGGCTCGCGACGGAGCCGCTATCGAGATGGTCGCGCCCGATCGCGATCGGCGCCTGCAGCTCGCCGCGCGCGACCATCTCGTTGAATGCGAGCCCCGCTTTCGCGCGCGCTCCCAGGCCCAGCCAGCAGATGCGCGCGGGCAGCCCTTGGAACGCGATGCGCGTCCGCGCCATGTCGAGCCAGCGATGCAGCGCGCGATCCTCCGGAAAGAGCTCCTTGATCTTCTCATCCGTGCGATGGATGTCGGCGGGATCGCCCGAGAGCGCGACCCAGCGGAACGGGCCGATCCCGCGACAGAACAGCGGGCGCACGTACGCCGGCACGAATCCCGGAAACGCGAACGCGTCCTGCACGCCCGCATCGAAGGCCATCTGGCGCAAGTTGTTGCCGTAGTCGACCGTCGGGACGCCGCCCGCGTGGAAGGCGAGCATCGCCCGCACTTGCAGCGCCATCGAAGCTTTCGCCGCGCTCTCGACGGCCTGCGGATCGCTGCGCCGGCGGGCTTCGGCCTGCGCGAGCGTCCAGCCCGCCGGCAGATAGCCGTTGCGCGGATCGTGCGCGCTCGTTTGATCCGTGACGACGTCGGGCCGGATGCCGCGCCGGACGAGTTCCGGGAAGATCTCCGCCGCGTTTCCGAGCAAGCCGACGGAGAGCGCCTCGCCGCGCGCGCACGCGGCCGCGATCAGCGCGAGCGCTTCCTCGAGCGAATCGGAACGGCGGTCGAGATAGCCGCTCTCCAAGCGGCGGGCGATCCGCGCGGGATCGCACTCGACGGCGAGCATCGATGCGCCGGCCATCGTCGCCGCGAGCGGCTGCGCGCCGCCCATCCCGCCCAGGCCCGCGGTCAAAATCCACTTGCCCGCCAGATCGCCGCCGTAGTGGCGACGCCCGATCTCGCAAAACGTCTCGTAGGTTCCCTGCACGATCCCTTGCGAGCCGATGTAGATCCACGAGCCGGCCGTCATTTGGCCGTACATCATCAGACCCTTGCGATCCAACTCGTGGAAGTGCTCCCAGGTCGCCCAATGCGGGACGAGATTGGAGTTTGCGATCAGCACGCGCGGCGCGTTCTCGTGCGTCGCGAACACGCCGGCGGGCTTTCCCGATTGCACGAGCAGCGTCTGATCGTCGCGCAAGCGGCGCAGCGTCGCCACGATCGCATCGTAGGCCGCCCAATCGCGCGCCGCGCGCCCGATCCCGCCGTACACGACGAGATCCTCGGGACGCTCGGCGACCGCGGGATCGAGATTGTTCATCAGCAGCCGCAGCGCCGCTTCGGTCTGCCAGCTGCGAGCCGAAAGCACGGGGCCGCGCGGAGCGCGGACCGTGCGCGAACCTGCGAACGCCGTCATGCGGGCTTCCCTCCGATCGCCGCTTCCGCCGCGCGCGCGAGCGCGCCGGAACGCACCAGCTCGCGCGCCGCCTCGATGTCGCCGGCCGGGATCCGATCGCCGTCGAGCGGGGCGATCCGCGTGCGCGCCGCGTCGTAGGCCGCCGCGGTCCCGCGCCCGCTGCGCAGCGGGCGCCGGAAGTCCGTCGCCGCAAGCGCCGCCACGAGCTCGCAGGCGAGCGCGCCTTCCACATTTTCGAGCACGCGCTCGAGCGTGCGCGCCGCGATCGTGCCCATCGAAACGTGATCTTCCTGCCCGGCGGAGGTCGGGATCGAATCGACGCTCGAGGGATGCGCGAGCCCCTTGTTTTCGCTCACCAGCGACGCGGCGCAGTATTGCACGAGCATCAAGCCGGATTCGAGCCCAGGCTTGCGCGAAAGGAACAGCGGCAAACCGCGCTCTTCGCCGTTGAGCAGCAGATACGTGCGCCGTTCGCTGATGCTCGCCAGCTCCGCGATCGCGATCTTCAGGAAATCCGCGGCGAGCGCGATCGGCTGGCCGTGGAAGTTCCCGCCGGTCAAGAATTCCCCGTCCTCGGGAAACACGAGCGGGTTGTCGGTCACGGAGATCGCCTCGGTCTCCACGACGCCGCGAACGTAGGCCGCGGCGTCCCGCGCCGCGCCGTGCACGACGGGGATCACGCGGAACGAATACGGGTCCTGCACGCGGCCGCAGTCGCGGTGCGATTGCATGATCTCGGAATCCGCCAGCAGCGACCGCAGATGCGCCGCAACGCGAGCTTGGCCGGGATGCGGCCGCAGCGCGTTGATGCGGCGGTCGTACACGTTGTCGGTCGCGAGGAAGGCTTCGACCGAGAGCGCGCCGATCGTGTCCGCAGCGTCGAGCAGGCGCTCCGCGCGCAGCACGCAGAGCGCGGCGATCGCCGTCATCACCTCGGTGCCGTTGATCAGCGAGAGTCCTTCTTTCGCGCCCAATTCGATCGGCGCGAGGCCGGCGCGGCGCAGCGCCTCGGCGCTGGGCAAACGCTCGCCCCGATACGTCGCCTCGCCCTCCCCGATCAGCGTCAGCGTCATGTGCGCGAGCGGCGCGAGATCGCCGCTCGCGCCGACGGAACCTTGCGAGGGCACGACCGGAGTCACGCCGCGATTCAGCAGTTCCACGAGCAGATCGAGCGTCTCGAGCTTGATCCCGGAGTGGCCGGCCGCGAGCGAACTCGCGCGCAGCACGCCCGCGGCGCGGACGGCCTCCTCGCCGAGCGCGGGGCCCGTCCCCGCCGAATGGCTGCGCACGAGATTGAGCTGCAGCCCGCGCGTGTCGGCCGCATCGATCGCGATGTTCGCCATGCGTCCGAACCCCGTCGTGATGCCGTACACGACGGCGCCGCGCGCGACTTCCCGATCGACCGCCGCGCGCGCCGCGGCGACCCGTTCGCGCGCCTCCTCCGCGAGCGCGGCCCGCGCGCCGCCCCGGGCGATCGCTTCGATGTCCTCGAGCGCCAAACGGCGCCCGTCCAGCACGACGGTCCTCGCGGCAGTCAGCGTCATCGGCCCGACTTCGCGCCCCGAGCCCGCGCGCACTCCCTACGGCTGCCCGGCCGCCTCAGGGCGCGCGCGCGGCAAGCCAGCTGCGGAAAGCGGCGCCGCTCGCGGCCCAGCTCTCTTCGGGTTTCGTGATCGGCCTGGCGCTGGGATGCTGAGCGATGAACGCCGCCGTGATCCCGCCGCGTTCCAAGCGGGCATGCGCCTTCGCGCCGAGCGCCACGATGAACACGTCGCCCAAGACGTCGAGTTCCCGCCGGAAGTACGCGTGGACGCAGGTCACCTCCATCGCGCGCGGGACCGGCATGCCGAAGACCCGCGCGGTGCACAGCACGGCGGGCGCGATCCAGGTCTGCGCGAGCTGGCTTTCCAACGATTCTCCGGGCCAGCAAAAATCCAAGATCTTGCGCAGGTTCCGGTGGAACGGCGCCGGGGCGCTGCGCCGCTGCGGGCCGCGCTCGAACGCGGCGAGCGAGCGGGCGGCGGCCGCGGCGAGCATCGCGGCCGGGGTCCCGCGGTAGGCATCCCCTTCGTCGGGCTCCCCCGGCTCGGCGGTCGCCAGCACGAGCCGGATCTCGCCGAGGGTCCCGGTCGCCCCCAGGTAGCCGCGCGGAACGTAGCCACGGGCGGGATCCCAACACGCGTTCCCCGCGCACACGCCCGCGAGATGCGGGCATGGCCCGAACGCCGGCTCGAGGATCGCCGCCAATTCGACGGCCGGAGCTACAGCATTCATGAGACGTTCGCCATAGTACCGGGATACCGCAAATTGGGGCGGGCCGAAAAGCCGGGCTACGTTTTAGGTTGCCAGCGGATGCATCGAGGCTTGGTATTCTTGCAGCGAACGGGGTGGCCCGGCCGATGATTCGAGTGCTTGGACCAGCGCGCGGGCGGTATCCAGGCTCGTCAAGCAGGCGATGCTCGCCTCGACGGCAGCCCGGCGGATGCGGTAGCCGTCGCTCACCTCGCGCGGGCCCGCCGCGTCGTTGATGACGAGGTCGGCCTCGCGGCGCAGGATCGCGTCGAGGACGTGCGGCGACCCGTCGGAGATCCGGTTGATGCGCACCGCGGGGATCCCGGCCGCGGTGAGCGCCCGGTAGGTTCCGTCCGTCGCGACGATCTCGTGGCCGAGCGCGGCGTACCGCTTGAGAATCTCCACGCCGAGCGGCTTCTCGCCGTCCGAGATCGTCGCGATGATGCGCGCCTTGCGTTCACCCTGGGCGCCGCTGGGGAGGCGCAGCCCCGCGGCGATGAATCCTTTGCGCAGCGCGCCTGCGAACGTCGCGTCGATGCCGAGCACTTCGCCCGTCGATTTCATTTCGGGCCCGAGCATCGTCTCGACGCCGCGCATCTTCGCGAACGAGAACACGGGGATCTTGACGACCGTGAACGGGGCGTGCGGCACGAGCCCCGTGCCGTACGGCATGTCGCGCAGCTTCTCGCCGAGCGCCACGCGCGTCGCAGCCGCCACGAGGTTCACGCCGGTCGCCTTCGAGATGATCGGCACGGTGCGGCTCGCGCGCGGGTTCGCTTCGATGATCAAGAGTTCGCCTTCGTGGATGACGAACTGGATGTTGATCAGGCCGCGGGTGCGCAGCTCGCGCGCGATCGCCGTCGTGACGGCCACGATCCGCTCTTCCATCGCGGGTGCGATCGTCTGCGGGGGATAGACGCTGATCGAATCGCCCGAATGGATCCCGGCACGCTCGATGTGTTCGAAGATGCCGGGGATCAGGATGTCGTCGCCGTCGTAGACGGCGTCCACTTCGACTTCGAGCCCGGGCAGATACTTGTCGACGAGCAGCGGCGCACCGGGCGTGATCGGCGGCGCGGTCTCGACGTACGAGGCCAGTTGGCCCTCGTTGTAGACGATCTCCATGCCGCGCCCGCCCAACACGTACGACGGCCGCACGAGCACGGGAAAGCCCAGTTCGCGCGCGATCGTGCGGGCTTGCCGGAACGACGTCGCTCCGCGCCCTTTCGGCCGCGCGACGCCGAGCCGTTGCAGCGCGTCGTCGAACTTGTCGCGATCCTCGGCCATGTCCAAGCTCGTGCGATCGCTGCCCACGATGCGCACGCCGCGCCGCGCGAGCTCTTCGGCGAGATTGATCGCCGTCTGCCCGCCGAACGCCAGCATCACGCCGGTCGCGCCCGTCGCTTCGTAAACGGCCTGCACTTCGTCGGGCCCCGGCGGCTCGAAGACGAGCACGTCGGAGATGTCGAAATCGGTCGAGACCGTCTCGGGATTGTTGTTGATGACGACGGCCGCGCGACCGGCCTCGCGCAGCGCCCAGGCCGCATGCACGCACGAGTAGTCGAACTCGATCCCTTGACCGATCCGGATCGGGCCGCTGCCCACGACGACGATCGCTTCCTTCGCGGGCCGGCGCATCTCGTCGCTCTCGAAACGCGAGAGGTAGTAATACGGCGAGCGCGCCGGAAACTCGGCGGCGGCCGTGTCGACCATTCTGAAGCTGACCTCGCCGTGCGGCGAGGCGTCGCTTGCCGCTTGCACGAGCGCGTCCGCGACGTCGACGCCCGCGAGCCGTTGGATGCCCAGGCGTCCGTACCCGGCTTCGCGCGCGAGGCGCACGTCGGCGACCGCCGGCGCGCTGCGCAAGCGTTCCTCGAGCGCGACGAGTTCGGCGTATTCGTACAGCCAGAACGGATCGATCTTCGAAGCGAACGCGAGCTCCTCGACGCTGCGCCCGCGGCGCAGCAGCTCCGCGATCGCGAACGTGCGCTCGTGCGTCGCTTCGCCGACGAGCGGTTCGAGATCGTCGTCGTCCCGCAGTTCGTAAGCACCGCCGGTCAGCGTCTCGCGGCCCAGATCGAGGCCCCGTACGGCCTTCATGAACGCCGCGGCGAACGTGCGCCCGATCCCCATCGCCTCGCCGGTCGATTTCATCTGCGTGCCCAAGCGCGTGTCGGCGCGCGGGAACTTGTCGAAGGGCCAGCGCGGGATCTTGACGATGCAGTAATCGAGCGTCGGCTCGTAGGCCGCCGTCGTGACGCCGGTGACGGGATTCTCGATCTGATCGAGCGTCTGGCCGAGCGCGATCTTCGTCGAGATCTTCGCGATCGGATAGCCCGTGGCTTTGGAGGCGAGCGCCGAGCTGCGGCTGACGCGCGGGTTCACCTCGATGATCTGGTATTCGCTGCGTTCGGGATGCAAGGCGAACTGGATGTTACAGCCGCCCTGCACCTTCAGCGCGCGGATCACGTTGATGCTCGCGCTGCGCAGCATCTGATATTCCTGGTCGGAGAGCGTCTGCGAGGGCGCGACGACGATCGAATCGCCCGTGTGAACGCCGACGGGGTCGATGTTCTCCATGTTGCAGACGACGATGCAGTTGTCGGCGCGGTCGCGCAGGACTTCGTACTCGATCTCTTTCCAGCCGAGCAGCGAGGTTTCGACGAGAGCCTGGTGGATCAGCGAGGCGTCCAATCCCCGCCCGAGCGTCTCGCGCAGTTCGGCCTCGCTGCGCACGATGCCGCCGCCGGTCCCACCGAGCGTGTAGGCCGGCCGCACGACGAGCGGATACTCGTGAACGGCCGCAAATTCGACGGCCGTTTCGATATCGGTCACGATGACGCTCGCGGGCACGGGCTCGCCGATCGCGAGCATCGCTTCCTTGAAGCGCGCGCGGTCCTCCGCAAGCTTGATCGTCTCGATCGGCGTCCCGAGAAGCTCGATCCCGAAGCGCTCGATCGTGCCCGCTTCGTCGAGTTCGACCGCGAGATTGAGGCCGGTCTGGCCGCCGAGCGTCGGCAGGAGCGCATCCGGACGCTCGCGTTCGATGATCGCGGCGAGCGAGGTCGCGGTCAGCGGCTCGAGATAGACGGCGTCCGCGACTTCGGGATCCGTCATGATCGTCGCCGGATTCGAGTTGACGAGGATGACGCGGTGGCCTTCGTCGCGCAGGGCCCGGCACGCTTGAACCCCGGCATAATCGAATTCGGCAGCCTGTCCGATCACGATCGGACCCGAACCGATCACGAGAACGCTTCGCCGGGACATCCCGCCCTTTGTTAGCCGCCGGCAAGGCGAGTCCTCGGCTGCGCGAGCGCGTGCGCGGGCGAAGCGCTACGGGAACTTCCCCGTCGCGAACCCCGCCAAGAAGCCTCCGAGCATCAAGAGTCCGCCGGCGAACGCGAACGGGAGCGCGGCATCGACCCGCCGAGGCTCCCAGACGGTGCGCCGCGCGAGATCCGCGAACGCCGCTTCGAGCGCACCGGCGTCGCCGACTTCCGCGTACGTGCCGCCGGTCGTTTCCGCGATCGATTCCAATGCCGAACGATCGAGATCCGCGGGTTCGGTCGTGCCGGGGATCAACTCGCCGCTGCCGCTGGTCCCGATGCCGATCGTGTAGACCGTGATCCCCGCGGCCGCGAGCTTGCGCGCGACCTCCGCCGGGTCCGCGCCGCGATTGTTGACGCCGTCCGTCATCAGGATCACGACGCGCCGCCCGCTCGAGGTCAACTGCTCGCCCGCGAGCGCGAGCGCATCGCCGATCGCCGTCGCGCCGTCGGGCTCCGGGATCCGGTCGAGCGAGGCGCGCACCTCGCCGCGATCCGCGCTCGGCGGCTCGATGACGATCGCGTTCGAAGAGAACGTGACGATCCCGATCCGGGCGCCGTCCGGCGCCGCATCGACGTACGCGGCGGCGGCGCGGCGCGCCGCGATCGAGCGCGTCGGTACGATGTCGGTCGCGCGCATCGAGCCCGACGTATCGATGCACAGGACGACCGACCCGTCCTTCACCGGGACCAGCGCCCACAGGCGCGGGCCGGCCAGCGCCACACCGAGCGCGCCGACGCCGAGGATCCAGGCCCAGAAGACCAGCGCCGCGGGCCAGCGCGGCGCCGCGAGCGCTTCGAGCGCGAACGCGAGATTCGAATACGTCAGCGCCTGCCCGGCCGCGCGCCGTTCGAGCGTGCGATAGAGGCGCGCGAAGGCGAACGCCGCGAGCAGGGCGCCGGCGAGCCAGAGCGGGTGCGCGAAGCTCACAGGAACGCCTCGAACGAGATCTCGGGAGCCTCTTCGACGAGCGGGCCCACCGTCACGCCGGCGGCCTCCAGCCGCTCGCGCACGCGCGCTTCGCGTTCGCGAACGCCGCGCGCAAAGCGCTCGCGTTCGCTCGGGCCGACGAAGACGCGCGCCGTCGCGCCGCTCTCGGCATCCCGCAGGCGCACGAAGCCGCCGAGCGGGAGCCCGCCGGCCCACGGATCGCGCGCGACGAGCGCGAACGTATCGGCGCGCGCCGCGCAGGCCGCGATCCGGTCGAGATACGTATCGAGTTCGAAAAAATCCGACACGAGCAACAACGCTGCGCCGCGCGGCACGATCGCACCGGCGAGCGCGAGCGTTTCCTCGAACGGCGTGCCGCGCGGCTCGCGCGCACCGGCGCATTGCAGCGCGAGCGCGCCGGCCCGCAGCTCCCGCGAACGCACGACGCCGCCGGCCACGATGCGCAGCGCCCGGTCGCCGTCGCGGACGACCTCGTACCAGATCCCCGCGGCCTCGCAGGCGACGTCATAGAGCGCGCGCGTGCGGCCCACGAACATCGACGCCGAAGCGTCCACGGCCGCAGCCACGACGAGCGCGTGATCCTCGAAGACGACGCGCGTCTGCAGGTCGCCCGCGCGCGCGGTCGCCGCCCAATCGATCCGCCGCGGATCGTCGCCGGGCGCGTACGCGCGCAGTTCGGCGAATTCGTAGCCGTCGGAACGGCGGCGCGACACCGCGCCGGAACCGCGCGGACCGCGACGGCGCGGGCCGCGCAGCAACGCATGCCGTAGGCGCGCCGCGAGGATCTGATGCGAAGCCGTTCTCCTTGTGCCGCCGAGGTTCGCGCGCGGGCGGCGAGGGCCCCTTGAAGCCGGCGGCCAACTCGGGCGACGTGCGCATCCTCTCACGCGCCGCGCAGCCGCTCGCCTTCTTGGTGCCGTTCGCAATCTATCTCGCTTCGATCTCGCCCGAGCCCTCCAAGTGGGACACGGCTGAGATGCAGACGGTCCCGTACATTCTGGGAATCGCGCACCCGACGGGTTTTCCGGTCTACGTCCTGTGCGGCTGGCTGTGGAGCCACGTGCTCGCGATCGGAACCGTCGCGTTTCGCCTGAACCTGCTCTCGGCGGCCGCCGTGGCCGGCGCGTGCTGGCTGCTGTATCGAACGGCGCGGGAGCTGGAGTGCTCGCCGTTTGCGGCGCTGTGCGGCGCGCTCGTGTTCGCGTTCGGCCGCGCGGCGTGGTGGAACGCGCAGCGCGCCGACGTCCACTCGCTCGCGCTCTTCTTCGGCGCGCTGACGATCTGGGCGCTCGTTCGCTGGCACGCCGCCGGCGGACGGCGTCTGCTCGCGCTCGCGGCGTTGGGCCTGGGCCTGGGCCTGGCGGTCCATCCCGTGGTGCTCTGGCTCGTGCCGGGATTCGTGCTGCTCGTCGTGCTGGATTACGAACGGCACCGGGTCGAGCCGCGCACGCCGGCGCTCTGCGTCGCGATCGTGCTGCTGTGCCTGTGCAGTTACGCCTATCTGCCGCTGCGCTCGCTGTACGTCGGCGCCCATCACCTCGATCCGATCGCGGCGCTCCCCGGCGTCGATTCGTTCCTGTTCGATTACCTGCACCCGGCCTCGCGGGCGGGTTTTCTGCGCGAGGTCACGGGCAGCGATTTCGCGGCAGGGAGAAGCGCGGCCGCCGCCTTCCAATGGACGGCTTACGGTTCGTACGCGCTGCGCTGGCTCGCGATGATCGCACACCAATGCGGCCCGCTCGCGCTCGCGCTCGCGTTCGCCGGGATCGCCGGGCTCGCGTTGCGGGACGCGGAGTTGTGCCTGGTCCTGGCCGTCCTGGGCCTGGGGGCGCTGCCGTTCTCCTATGCTTTCGCGATCGAATCCGAGCCGGACCGTTACCGGTTGCTCTCCATGTGGTTCGTGGGCCTGATGGTCGCCGCGGCACCGCAAGCGCTCCGCCCGTCGCGCTGGGCCGAATTCTGGAAGCCGGCGGCCCTGGCGCTCGCGGCGCTCGCGGCGTTCGGATCGTTCTCGTTCAACACCGAGCGGCTGCGCGAGCGGACCGCGGGCGGGCGCAGGGCCTTCATCCGCGACGTCGCGGCCGTCGTTCCGCCCGGCAGCGCGCTCGTGACCGTCTGGTCGGACGCGACGACGCTCGGCTACGCCGCCTACGTCGACGGGACGCTCCCCGAGCGCATCATCGTCAGCGCCCATCCGGAGGAGGTCGCCGATTGGCCCCCCGAAACGGCGCGCAGCAGGCCGATCTACCTGCTGAGCCCGCTGCCCGTCGAACTCGAGGCCGGGCAAGCGGCGCGCGTCATCCCGGGCGTGCCGGATCGATTTCTCTATCGCTACATCCCGCCCGCGGCGCCACGGGTCTCCGGCAGAGGTGCCGAGGGGCGTCCACGCTAAGACAAAAGTCGCATCTTTCGACAGGAGCATCGCGTGATCACAACCCGCGTGACGATCGACGTCGAAGGTCAGCCGATGACGGCGTACCTGGCCCGCCCCGACCGCGGACGGCACCCCGCGGCGATCGTGCTGGAAGGCGTGTACGGCTTCGATGACGAGTTGCGGCGGATCACGGATCTCCTCGCGAGCACGGGCTACGTCGGCCTCGCGATCGATTACTTCCATCGCACGCACCCCGACTTGCGCGAACCGTTCACCGAAGAGGGCCGCCGGCACGGAACCGAGGCGACGCGCGCGGTCACGAAAGCGGGCCTGCGCAGCGACGTCGGCGCGGCACGCGATTGGCTGAACGGGCAGCCGTTCGTGGAGCATGGGCGTGTTGCCACCTGGGGCTTCGGGTTCGGCGGTACGGCCGCGTTCGTGACCGCGACGCTGCCGGGGCTCGTCGGTGCGGTCGCGTTTTACGGACAGAGCATCACGGCCCCGATGCCGAGCGGCGAGGGCGCGCCGCTCGACGACGTCGCGGCGCTGCGTGCGCCGCTCTTGCTCGTGTTCGGCGGTCGCGACGCGCTCATCGGCGAGAGCGACATCGACGCGACCGTCGAAACGCTCGCGGCGCACGGGAAGACGCACGACGTGCAGATCTATCCGAACGTCGGACACTCGTTCTTCCGCACCTCCGGCGAGAGCATCGCGGCGCGCGAGGCCGCCGACGCGTGGGATCGCGTGCAAGCGTTCTTGCAACGCACCACCGCCGGCGCCGTTCGCCGCTGAACGCGCTGCGCCGGGCTAGGGCGGCGTCACCGCCGCGACGATGCGTTCGAGGATCGTATCGATGCCGATCCCTTCCTTGATCGCCTGATACGTCGGCTGGATGCGATGGCGCATCGCGTCCAGCGCGCAGGCGCGCACGTCGTCCGGCAACACGAAATCGCGCTCTTCCAGCAAGGCGCGAGCCCGCGCGAGCGCGATCAGCGCGAGCGTCGCGCGCGGGCTCGCTCCGCCTTCGATGAACGGCTGCTTTTCGCGCGTCGCGCCGACCAAACGCACGGCGTATTCGATCACGCGCGGTTCGACGTAGATCGCGCGCGCTTCGTGCCGCCAGCTCGCAAGGTCGGCGATCGAGACCATGTCGCGCGGGAGTTCCGGCGGCTCACCCCCAAAGCGCCGCACGATGCCGGCTTCTTCCTCCGCGCTCGGATACCCGACGAGCACCTTCATCAGGAACCGATCGTTCTGGGCGAGCGGTAACGCGTAGGTCCCTTCATGCTCGAGCGGGTTCATCGTGGCGAGCACGACGAAGGGATCCGGGAGCGCATGCGTTTCGAGGCCGATCGTCACTTGGCGTTCCTGCATCGCTTCGAGCAGGGCCGATTGCACCTTCGCGGGCGCGCGATTGATCTCGTCGGCGAGCACGATGTTCGCGAAGATCGGGCCGAGCGAGGTCGTGAAATCGCCGCTCTTCTGATCGAAGATGCGCGTGCCGACGATGTCGCTGGGCAACAGATCCGGCGTGAATTGAATGCGCTTGAAGCTGCCCCCGACCGCGCGCGCGAGCGCCCGGCAGGCGAGCGTCTTCGCCAGGCCCGGCGGGCCCTCGAGCAAGAGGTGGCCGTCGGCGATCACCGCCAGCACGAGCGCCTCGAGGACGGCCCGCTGGCCGACGATCGTCACGGCCAGCGCGTCGAGCAGGGTCTTCGGCCGGCGCTCGCTCAATGCCGGTACGGGCTCGACGAGCGCGCGAAGCGGTCGAGCGGCCCGAGCGCATCCCGGACGGCCTCATTGAGATGCGCGTCGTCGATGAACGCGGCGCGTTCGATCGCGCGCAGGGCATCGAGCAGCGCCTCGTCGCCGGTCGAGGCGTAGCGCGCGAGCAGGTCGCCGAACGTCTCGTCCTCGCGCGCCCCGAGGCGTTCGCGCAGCGCCGTGCGCACGATCAGCACGCGCGCGCGGGATGGGCGCGCCGAGAGGTTCGCCATGATCAAACGCCAGCGCGCTTCGTCGTCGAGCGGCTCGGCTCTGGGCAACGTCGTGGACGTTTCGGGCGCGGGTTCCTCGACGATCTCCGGAGCGATCCTGGTCACTCGCCCGAAGGCGGGACCCACGCGCTGGCGCAGGACGAACACGATCGTCGCCAGCGCCAGAATGAAGATCGTGAGCGTGATATAGAGCGGCAGGTGCGAACCGTAGGTGACCGCGCGCGGTTCGACCGTGACCGTGACGGCGTTCGATTCGAAGCGGCTCGGCTTTCCGGTCGCGGCGTCGATCGCTTCGAACACCGCGGGGCCGAGCGTGTACGTCCCGGCCGCGGTCGGGCGCACGGTCAAAAGCTCCGTGCATTCGCTGCCGCGTCCGGCGGGCACGCAATGACGCTCGTCGCCGTACGAATCGAAGCCGCCGAGATTCGGCAGCGTCACGCGATCGAGCGCCTGCACCTTCTCGTCGAGGCGGATCCGCAGCGTCAGGCGGACCGGATCGCCGACTTTGACGCCGGCCGGCTCGCCGGCAAGCTCGAACGCCTTGACGTGATAGCTCGGCAGCGCATCGGCCGGACCGGCGGCCGCCGCGTTCGCGCCGCACGCGACGCCGAACAGCGCGAGCGCGCAGGCGCAGGCGCGGATCAGATCTGCTCGAGCCATGTCCCGAAGAGATAGCGGGCGTCCGCGGGCCCCGGTGAGGCCTCGGGATGGAACTGAACGCCCGCGATCGGCAGGCGGCGATGGTGGAAGCCCTCGTTCGTGCCGTCGTTGAGGTTGATCATCGTCGCTTCCAGATCGGCCGGCAACGTCGCGCCGTCGACCGCGTAGCCGTGGTTCTGAGCGGTGACCAGAACGTGGCCGCCGGCGAGGACCTTGACCGGCTGGTTTCCGCCGCGGTGCCCGTAGGGAAGCTTGAACGTCGTGCCACCGCAGGCGAGCGCGAGCAGCTGATGGCCCAAGCACACGCCGAACATCGGCAGTTCCCCGACGAAGCCGCGCAGCAGCTCGATCGTCTCGGGGAGATCCTGCGGGTCGCCGGGGCCCGGCGAGATCACGAGCGCGTCGGGCTTGTAGGCGAGGATCTCTTCGCGCGTCACCTCGTAGGGGACGACGGTCACGCGCGCGCCCCGGTCGACGAGATTGCGGACGATCGCGCGTTTCACGCCGCAATCGATCAGCACGACGTGCGGACCGTCCGCGCTCCCGTCATAGGTCGAAACTTCGCGCGCGGCGACGCCGGCGACGAGCCCGACGGTCGAACTCTCGCGCGCGTACGGAACGAGTGCCGCTTCGGCTCTCGCGATCGCGCTCTCTCCGACGGCGAGCGCGGCCCGGATCGTGCCGTGCTCGCGCAGCGCGATCGTCAGCGCCCGCGTATCGATGCCGACGAGCGTCGGAACGCGCTGCTGAGTGAGCCACGTCGGCAGATCGATGATGCTCTGGTGATGCGAGGGATGGTGCGAGATGCGCTTGACGATCGCGCCCGCGACGCACGCGCGCGGATGCTGCGCGGCGGTCCCGGAGATGCCGTAGTTGCCGATCAGCGGATAGGTGAACGTCAGCAGCTGCCCCGCGTACGAGGGATCGGTCAGCGCCTCTTCATAGCCGGTCATCCCGGTGAAGAACACCGCTTCGCCGAGCGCGAGCGCGTCGTAGCCGAGCCCTTCGCCTTCGAAGCGCGTGCCGTCCGCGAGCAACAGCATTGCCGGCTTCATCGCGCGCCTGCGGCGGGCACGCCGCTCTGCATCACCACGCGACCGCCGACGATCGTCGCGAGCGCGCGCCGCTCGAAGAGCCGTCCATCGTAGGGCGTGTTCTTCCCGAGCGAGCGAAACGCATGCGAATCGACCCGCCAGGAACGCGCGCCGAAAACGGTCACGTCCCCGGGCGCGCCGAGCGGGAGCGCGCCGCCGGGGACGCCGAGGATCCGCGCCGGATTGGTCGAGAGCAACTCCACGCAGCGCCGCAATGGAAGGTCCGGCAGCGCCTCGTGATAGGCGCCGAGCGCGACCTCGAGCCCCGAAAAACCGACCGGCGCCCGGCTGAGCAATTGCGCCTTCTCCTCGCGCGTGTGCGGCGCGTGATCGCTCGCGAAGACGTCGATCGTCCCATCGCGCACCGCGGCGCGCAGAGCGGCGACGTCCGCCTCGCCGCGCAGCGGCGGATTGACCTTGCGATCGGCGCGGAACAGTTCGAAACCGTCGTCCGTAAGGCCGAGATGGTGCGGCGTGACCTCACAGGTCGCGGCGATCCCTTGCGCGCGGGCGAAGCGCATCAACTCGACGCTCGTGCGGCTCGAGAGGTGGGCGATGTGGAAGCGCTTGCGCGTGTCGCCCGCGATCAGCAGGTCGCGCGCGATCTGCACGTCCTCGGCGAGCGTGGAGCTCCCGGCGATCCCCAGGCGAAACGAAGCTTCGCCCTCGTTCATCAGCGCGTCGCCCTTGAGCTGCGGATCCTCGCAGTGCGAGATGAAGACGCCCGGCACGTCGCGCGCATACAGCGCGGCCTGGCGCAGGACGCGCGGATTCTCGACGGAGGCGCCGTCATCGCTGAAGGCGACCGCACCCGCGTCGTGCAGCCGCCAATACGGCGCAAGCTCCTTGCCGGCCCGTCCGCGCGTGATCGCGCCGATCGGGTAGACGCGCGCGAGATTCGCGCGGGCCGCGAGCAAGAGCACTTCGGAGATCGCCGCGGGCGAATCGAGCGCGGGCTCCGTGTTCGGCATGCAGGCGACGGCCGTGAACCCGCCGCAGACGGCCGCCGCGACGCCGCTCGCGATCGTCTCCTTGTGCGTCTGCCCGGGCTCCCGCAGGTGCACGTGCATGTCGATGAAGCCCGGCGCGACGACGGCGTTCTCGGCTTCGACGATCTGCTCGTCCTCGCCGGAGGGCGCGAGGTGCTCGCCGATCTCGACGACGATCCCGCCCGCGATGCGCAGATCGAGCAACGCGTCGATGTCGTTTGCGGGATCGATGAGCCGGCCGCCCCGGATCAAGACGTTCATGCGTGCACCCGGACGTTGACGAGGAAATCGAGGACCGCCATGCGGACCGGAACGCCGTGCGCGACCTGCTGCGCGTAGCGCCAGCGGTTCCACGCGAGCACGTCTTCGGTCAACTCGACGCCCCGGTTATAGGGACCGGGGTGCATCACGATCGCGTGCGCGGGCAGCTTCTCGAGGCGCTGCGAGTCCATGCGGTAGTTGCGCGCGTAGTCGTCCAGCGAGGGCAGGACCGCCGATTCGATCCGCTCGCGCTGGATCCGCAGCAGCATCACGGCGTCGACGTGCGGCAGGACCGCATCGAAATCGCGTTCCACGCGCACGCCTTCGCGCGCCATCGCGTCCGGAAGGAGCGTCGGCGGGCCGACCAGCGTCACGTCCGCGCCCATGCGGCGCAATCCGATGATGTTCGAGCGCGCGACGCGGCTATGCAGGATGTCGCCGACGAGCGCCACGCGCAGACCCTCGAGATGATTGAACTCGCTTTGCAGCGTGAACAGATCGAGCAGCGCCTGCGTGGGATGCGCGTGCCGGCCGTCGCCCGCGTTGATGACGTGTCCGTTGAACGCTTCCGCCAGCCGGTAAGGGAACCCCGATTCCGGATGGCGCACCACGATCACGTCCACGCCCATCGCGCCGAGCGTGATCGCCGTATCGGCGATCGTCTCGCCTTTCCCAAGGCTCGAGGTTCCCGGCGGCAGCGCGACGATATCCGCGCCGACCCGTTCTTCGGCGATCGCGAACGACGTGAACGTGCGCGTGCTTGCTTCAAAAAACAGGTTGACGACGCAGACTCCGTGCAGCAGGCTGCGCGATGGGGGCGACCGGTCGAACCCGCGCGCCCGATCGAGAAGATGGTGGAGTTCGTCGCCGGAGAGATCGTCTAGATCGAGGAGACTACGCCCCCGCATGCTCGGCTTCGTTTGCGATCACCACCCGATCGGATTCGGAGAATTTCTTGGAAAGATGCACGTCGATGTGCTCGCGGCGGCTCGTCGGAATCACGCGGCCGACGAAATCGGCTTGGATCGGCAGCTCGCGCAGCCCGCGATCGATCAAGACGGCGAGCCGGATGACGCGCGGGCGCCCGAGATCGGTCACCGCGTCCAGCGCCGAGCGCACGGAGCGGCCGGTATACAGCACGTCGTCCACGATGACGACGACTTTGCCCGTGAGGTCTTCGTGGATCTCGGATTCCGGCAGCGCGTGGGCCACGTCGTCGTCGCGATAGAGGTTGATGTTGAGGAAGCCGATGCCGGGCTTCTGTCCCGAGATCTCCTCGATCTTGGCGGCGAGCCGGCGCGCGAGGATCTCGCCGCCGCGGCGGATGCCGATCAGCACGACGCCGTCCTGCGCATCCTCGGGTTCCAAGATTTGGTGCGCCAAACGAGCGATCGCGCGATCGATCTGGTCGGCCGACATCAACGTGCGTTGCCGCACCGCTTCGAGCGCGCTCTTCACGTCTGGGTCGCTCCCTCCACGTCGAGGCCGGCCAGGAGCGCCCGGACGCGCTCGCGTTCTTGCTCGTAGCCTGCCAACTTCTCGCGCTCTTTCGCAACGACGTCGGATGACGCCTTGCTCGTGAATCCGGCGTTCCCAAGCTTGCGGACCAGGCGCTCGACCTCGGCCTCGAGCCTGACCGCCTCCTTGGCGTAGCGCGCGCGCAGCAGCGCCGCCGGCGCCTGGACCACGATGGCGGCGAGCGGATCGCCGTCCTGGGCGAGCCCCGCCCCTTCGGCGATCGTCGCGTTCGCGTGCGCGGCGAGCAGATTGCGCGCGTCGGCATCGAGCGCCGGCGGGACTTCGACGGTCAGTTTTTGGCTGGGCGGAAAGCCCAGCTCGATGCGCATGTCGCGCACTTTTCCGACGGCGCCCTTGAGCCGCTCGTAGCGCGCGGCGGCCGCCGGATCCGCGGGGATCTCGACGGGATCGGGCCAGGAGGCGGTCACGATCGTCGCGCCGTCGTGCGGCAGCGCGAGCCAGATCTCTTCGCTGACGAAGGGACAGAACGGGTGCAACAGCCGCATCGCGACGTTGAGCACGTACGAGAGGACCGGAGCGCGCGTCGGCGATGGGACCTTCGTCGCTTCGAGATACCAATCGCAGAATTCGTACCACACGAACTCCAGCAGTGCGTCCGCCGTGGGACCGAGATCGTAGCGGTCCAAGCCCTCCGTGACGCGCTCGACGAGCGCGCGCAGCTTCGTGAGGATCCAGCGATCGGCGAGCGTGAGCTGCTCGGCCCGCGGGAGCGTCGCCGCGCTCGGCAAGCCCTCGGGCAGGCTGCGCACGTAGCGCAGCGCGTTCCACATCTTCGTGTTGAAATCGCGCGCCTTCTGGCAAAAGCGTTCGTCGAAGCGCAGCTCTTGCGATTCCAAGCGCATCTGACGCACGATGCCCAGGCGCGTCGCGTCGGCGCCGTATTTCGCGATCAGATCGAGCGGATCGATCGAGTTGCCCAGGCTCTTGCTCATCTTGCGGCCGTGCATGTCGAACACGAGCGGGGTCACGAACACGTCGCGAAACGGGATCCCGCCCGCGAATTTCATGCCCAGCATCGCCATGCGCGCGACCCACAGGAAGATGATGTCGCGGCTCGTGATCATCACTTGATTGGGATACCACGAGGCCATTTCCGGGGTCGCCTCCGGCCAGCCGAGGATCGAGAACGGCCACAGGCCGCTCGAAAACCAGGTGTCGAGCGTATCGGGATCACGCCGCAGCTCGACGCCGTCGCCGTAACGCTCGCGGCCGAGCGCGCGCGCCTGTTCTTCGGTCTCCGCGACGATCGGCTCGCCGTCCGGCGCGTACCAGACCGGGAGTTGATGACCCCACCAGACTTGGCGCGAGATGCACCAATCCTTGATGTTCTCGAGCCATTGCTCGTAGGTTCGCCCGAAGCGTTCCGGCACGAAGCGGATCCGGCCGTCGCGGTAGGCTTCAAGCGCCGGCGCGGCGAGCGTCTTCATCGTGCAGAACCACTGCAGCGAGAGCAACGGCTCGACGACGGCGCCCGAACGCGAGCTGATCGGCACGCGCAAGCTGTGCGGTTCCGTCCGCACGAGCAGACCCGCGGCCGCGAGATCGCGCACGACCGCCTCGCGCGCTTCGAAGCGGTCCAAGCCGCGATAAGCGGGCGGACATTCCGCCGTCATCTTGCCGTCGAAGCCGATCACGCTCGGCATCGGCAGCGAATGCCGCTCGCCGATCTCGTTGTCGGTCGCGTCGTGCGCCGGCGTCACCTTGACCGCACCGGTTCCGAAATCGCGTTCGACGGCCGCGTCCGCCACGATCGGAATCTCGCGTCCGGCGAGCGGGAGGATCACGAACTTGCCGACGAGGTGCCTGTAACGCTCGTCATCCGGGTGGACGGCGACCGCGGTATCGCCGAGCATCGTCTCGGGGCGCGTCGTCGCGACCTCGATCGAGAACGTACCGTCGGCCCCGGGGTAGCGCACGTGCCAGAGCGATCCCGCGCGTTCCTCGTCGTCCACTTCCGCGTCCGAGAGCGTCGATTGCGAGACCGGATCCCAATTGACCAGACGCGTTCCGCGGTAGATCAGGCCCTCGCGATAGAGTTCGACGAAGACCTTGAGCACGGCGGCGGAGAGGCCCGCGTCGAGCGTGAAACGCTCGCGCTGCCAATCGGGCCCGAACCCGAGCAGACGAAACTGATCGTTGATGATCCCGCCGTATTCCTCGCGCCACGCCCAGACGCGGCGCAGGTATTCCTCGCGCCCGAGCCCATCGCGGGTGAGCCCTTCTTTCGCGAGCTCGCGGACCATGACGGCTTCGGTCGCGATCGCGGCGTGGTCTTGGCCCGGGATCCAATCCGCGTTCTCGCCGAGCATGCGGTGGTAGCGCGTCAGGACGTCCATCGGCGTGTACGTCGAGCCGTGCCCCAGATGCGCCCGCCCCGTGATGTTCGGGGGCGGCATCGAGATGATGAAGGGCGGGCGCGCGGGATCGGGGTCCTCGTGAAAGACCCCGCTCTGCTCCCAGATCGCGTAACGCGCCCGTTCGACCGCCGCCGGGTCGTAAGTCTTCGATAGCTCGGATTGCACGACCGAAGGAGATTATCGCCCGGCCCGAGGTCTCCTAGCGCCGGTCGGGGAGCGCGACCCGCAGCCCGAGGCCCAGGAAGATGCTCCCGGTGAGGTAGCGCTCGATGGTCCGGGCCCGGCTGCTGCGGCGGCGCAGCCCTTCGACCGCGCCGCCCGCGAGCGCGACGGCGCTCAGGACCACGAGGCCCGTCCCGAACCAGATCCCGCCGAGCGTCGCGATCTGCAGGCCGACGTGACCGTTCGCCGGGACGACGAACTGCGGCAAGAACGCGAGCATGAACAGCGCGACCTTCGGATTCAGCACGTTCGTGATGAACCCGCGCCGGTAGGCCGTCCAGTTGTCTCCGGCGACGCGAGCCTGGCCATCCGCGGGCGCGCCTTGATCCCGCGCGAAGAGCGTGCGCAGCCCGAGGAAGATCAAATAGCCGGCGCCGGCGGTCTTCAACAGCGAGAACAAGAACGCGGACTGGAAGATCAACGCCGAGAGACCGAGCGCGGCCGCCGTGACGTGCACGCAGCCGCCGCTGATGATCCCCAAGACCCCGACGATCCCCTGCTTCGCGCCGCCGTGCGCGCTCAGCGCGAGGACGAAGAGCATATCGGGGCCCGGCATGAACGTGATCGCGAGCATGGCGGGGATGAACAGCAACAATTCGTGATGATCGATCATCTCCGGCCAGGTGCGCGCGCGGGCGGCGACATTCCTACGGCCCGGCCGTCGTTCGGCCGCGGAGGACGGCGCGCAAGGAGCCGCCCGTCGATCAGCGCGAGCCCGGAAAAGATCACGGCCATCCCGGCGAGGCTCGTCCACTCCGGGCGTTCGTGGAGGAACGCAATTCCGAGCAGCAGGGCGCTTGGGGCCACCAGAAACGTCACGAGCGAGACGTTCGTCGCTCCGGCCGAGGCGAGGATCCTGAAGAACAGCGCGTAGGCGAGCGCCGTGCAGAGGATCGCGATCCCCACGAGCGAGAGGATTGCGGCCGTCGACGGCGCGTGCGCGAACGTCCAGGGACGATCGACCGCGAGCGCGAGCGGCAGCGAGACGAGCGCGGAGGTCGTGACCTGGCCCGTCGCGGTCACGATCGGCGAGAGCCCTAACGCCCCGAAGCGCCGGCCGAAGATGTTCGCGAGACCGTACAGCAGGGCGGCGCCGAGCACCGCGAGCTGCGCGGTACTCGTCAGGCTCAGGCCGCGCACCGCCTCGGGACCGATCAAGAGCGCGACGCCCAGGATGCCGAGGATCACGCCTCCGAAACGCGCCGGCGTCAGTCGCTCGTCCTTCGTGAGCACGCTCGCGAAGACGACGGTGAAGATCGGCGTCGTCGCGTTGAGGATCGAGGCGAGACCGCTCGAGATCTCGCGTTCACCCCAGGCGATCAGCGTGAACGGAACCACGTTGTTGAGCAGCCCCATGACGGCGAACGCGCCCCAGACGCGCGGGTCGGCCGGCATCCTGCGCCCCGTCGCATAGACGAAGACGAGCAACGCCGCCGCGGCGAGCGCGACGCGTACGAACACGATCGTCAACGGCGGCAACTCCGCGACGAGCACTTTGAAGAAAAAGAACGATCCGCCCCAGAGCAGCGAGAGCGCGATCAGGAAGAGCCAATCCGTGCGCCCCATCGGGCGCGTCTGCGCGTTCATCGTTAGAGCGTAGCGGCCGGCTCGCGGGATTGCTCCCGGCATCTTGCGCTTGCATTCCGCTCCTGCGTTCGAACCACGAGCCCTACGAAACGCCCGCGCTTGAAATCGATGCACCCCGGCTGCGCCCGGCCGGCCGATTCGAGGCGGAGGCCCGCCCACAGGGAGCCGTCCGGCGGCAGGGGCACAAAGACCCCGCGAGCCTGCGCTCGCGGGGTCCTCAAATGGTCGGGACGACAGGATTTGAACCTGCGACCCCCAGTCCCCCAGACTGGTGCGCTACCAAGCTGCGCTACGTCCCGCTGTGGGCCCCTTCGCAGTGGATCATCCCGGTCCATGCCGCCGCGGCCGGGCGAAAGCACCCGCTTCGCCCGAATTGGAGGCTTCCGCCCGCGATGTCGAAGAGAGCGCCGCATGGACCATTTGCGCCCGCCGGATGCGCCGGCCGAGCACCTCGCACCGGAGCCGGGCGAGCACCAGCTCGAAAATCTCGTGGCGGCACTTCAAGCGCTCTGCGATCACGTCCGCGCGACGCGACCCGCCTCCGCGCGAGCGATCGTTAGAATCGCCGAAGCGACGATCGCCGACCTGCGCGCGCGGCCGCTCCATCACGAGCGCATCGCGGCGCTCGTCACCGGCGTCGGCTTCGGCGCGGAAGGCGTGCCGGCGCTGCGCAGCGCGTGGGAGCGCGTCACGACCGCCGCCGGTGCGTTCGGGATCCACCTTCATCTCTACGAAGTGCAGCGCACGCTGGAGTAGTCCGGCGCGTTCACACGAGCGCGCGCATCACGAGCCATTCGCCTTGCGCATCGCGCGTTCGCCCGGCTTCGAACCAGCCCGTCGCAACGTACACGCGCACGGCGCTGCGATTTTCCGGACGCACCTCGAGCCGGCATTCGGAAACGCCGCACGAACGCAGATACGCCAGCCCCGCGCGCACGAGCAGCTTCCCGCAGCCGCGATTCTGTGCTGCGGGATCGACGGCGAGATTGATCAGTTGCGCAGCGCCACGCTCGCGAAAACGCGCGCCGTCACGAACGAAACTCAGCTTGTTCGCAAGCCGCACGAGCAGCACGCGCGGCCGCAGCGCGCCCGGCCCGCGTGCGAACTGGAACGCCCAGCCGAGCCAGGCTCCCGAAAGCAGCGCGCGCCGTTGCACGGCGCGCACGCTTGCGCTGAAGATCGCATAACCGGCGAGCCGCTCGTCTTCGAACGCACCGATGAATCCGCCGGGTTCGTTGCGCCGCAGGAAGCGCCAAATCGAAAGAAGCGCCGGCGAGGGCGCTTCTTCCATATTTCGTGCGATCCGTTCGGAGCGAAATGCCCGCTCGAAGAGCGCGAACGCATCCGCGATCTCCGCTTCGCGCAACGAACGAACGATTAGCGGCGTGCTGCCGTCTTCTTCTTCGCAGGCGCCTTCTTGGCGGCGGCCTTCTTCGCGCCGGCGGCGCGCTTTGGTCCGCCGACTGCGTCTTTCAAGCCCTTGCCGGCCTGGAACGCGGGCACGCGGCGCGCGGCGATGATCAACTTCTCACCGGTCTTGGGGTTGCGCCCTTCGCGCTTCTTGCGCTCGCGAACGACGAAGCTGCCGAAAGGAATCAGCTGCACTTTCTGTCCCTTCACCAGCGCGCTCTTGATGGTGTCGAGCAACAAATCGACGACTTCGCCGACCTGGCGCTTCGAGAGTTCCGTATCAGCCGCCAAAACATCAACGAGTTCGGCTTTTGTCAACGTTCAATCTCCAAAGGAAAACGAGTTACTTATCACCTCTGACTTCGTGCGTTATTTGCAGACCGGAGGGTCCCTCCTGCGTCGAGGTGGCGAAAAATGCTGATTTCTTCAGGGTTTCCGGCGCTCTGCCGCGAGCACGTCGGCCAGCGCCCGCAGCGCCAAAAGATACGATGCCGGGCCGAACCCGGCAACGGTCCCGCGGCACACGGCCGCGACGACGCTCTGCGCCCGGAACGGCTCGCGCGCCTGCGTATTGGAAAGGTGGACCTCGACCGTCGGGAGCTCGATCGCCGCGATCGCATCGCGCACCGCGTACGCGTAATGGGTGTACGCCCCCGGATTGATCACGACGCCGTCGGCCGTCCCCCGGGCGGCGTGCAGTTCGTCGATGATCGCCCCCTCGGAATTGTGCTGCACGCAGCGCACCGTAAGCCCCAGCGCCGTGCCTTCACGCACGATTAGCTCATCGATCTCGGCAAGCGTCGCCGACCCATAGACGCCGGGCTCGCGCGTCCCAAGCAGGTTAAGATTCGGCCCATGGATGACCAGAACGTTCACCCGAGCGCGCTTCGCGCAGGAAATGCGGGCGCCCTCGGAAAGAGCGGGTGCGTGCCCGACCACATCGTCACAGCGACCGCCGCCGACGGGTCGATCTCGATTGCAGCCGGGGTCACGACCGCACTGGTCGATGACGCGCGGCGGCGCCACGGCACCGCGCCGACCGCCACGGCGGCCCTCGGCCGGCTCATGACCGGCGCCGCGCTCTTCGGCGCGAGCCTCAAGGGTCGCGAACGAATCACGCTACAGGTCGCCGGCGACGGACCGCTGCGGGGGATGGTCGCGGACGTGCAATTGATCGCCGGGTCGACGATCGGGACACGCGGCTTCGCGAACGAGCCCGAGGCCGATCTCCCGCCGAACGCGCGCGGCAAGCTGGACGTGGGCGGAGTGGTCGGAAAAGGGCGATTGCAGGTCACGAAATCCTACGAAGTCGGCCAACCCTACGTCGGCGTCGTGCCGCTCGTCAGCGGCGAGATCGGCGACGATCTCGCCTCCTATCTCGCGAACTCGCAACAGATTCCGAGCGTCGTGGCGCTCGGCGTGCTCGTGAATTCGAAGGGCGTCGTCGTGGCGGGCGGCGCCGTCGCGCAGGTGATGCCGGGCGCCGATGAACGGACGATCGCTGCGCTCGAGGAACGGGTCCGGGCAATGGAGCCGATCACGACGCAGATCGCCGCGGGCGCGGATGCCCCCCAGATCGCGCGCACGATCGCCGGCACGATCGCCTTGCGCTCCTTCGGAGAGTTCGCGGTCCGCCCGTGGTGCCGTTGCTCGCGCGAGAAGGTCGAACTCGCCTTGCTTAGCCTCGGACGCGACGAACTGGTCGACATGGCGACCACGGATCCGCATACCGACGCGATCTGTGATTTTTGCCGCGCGCGGTACGTCTTCTCGAAGGCCGAGGTTAGGGCGCTCGCGGAACGCGTGGCCGGCGCGCGCGAATCCGGCGCCTAGCCTGCGAGCCTGGGCCTGAACTCTTCCAGCACGAAACCGTCGCGATAGGCGTACCACCAGCCGCACTCGCAGCGGATCGGCGGCGAGGCTTCCGTCGGAAGATCGTAGATACGCCCACAGCGCTTGCACGTGAACGTGGGACCGCGCAACGGCTCTCGAGCCGAATACGTGACCGCGGGCAGCGTGCGCTCGGGGTTGCTTGACACGGGAGCCTCCTTTCCGGACGTATCCTCTCTCGTGCCGTCCGCGAGCGGGGCACAAACCCGGCGTCAGGCCAGCAGGCGCACGAATCGGCGCGTGCCGACCGAGAGGACGACGGAGCCCGAGGGGTTCCAGGCGAGCTTGGGATCGGCAACGGGCGTACCGTCAAGTTTGACGCCGCCGCCGGCGATCAGGCGCTCGGCCTCGCGTTTGCTCTGCGCGAAACCGACCTGGAGCAAGACCTCCGCGATCGTCCGCGCGCCGCTGACGCGCTGCTCGGGGATGTCGGCCGGGATCTCGCGACGCTGGTGCGCCGCTTCGAAACGCTCGCGGGCCGCCTGCGCGCCGGCCGCGCCGTGGTAACGCGTGACGATCTCCTCGGCCAGCTTCTTCTTCTCGGCCATCGCCGCCAGCGTGCCGGAGCGCAATCCCGCCTCGAGCGCCCGGCAATCCGCTTCCGGCCGGAAGGCGGCCAGGAGCGCATAGCGGGGGATCAGCTCGTCGGGGATCCGCATCAGCTTGCCGTATTGCTCCGCGGCGGGCTCCGTGAGGCCCACGTAGTTGCCGCGCGATTTCCCCATGCGCACGACGCCGTCGGTCCCTTCGAGAATCGGCGTCGTCAGGCAGATCTGCGAGAGCTGCCCCGCGTGCTTCTGATATTCGCGCCCCAACAGCAGGTTGAAGAGTTGATCGGATCCGCCGAGCTCGACGTCGGCCTCGATCGCCACGCTGTCGTACGACTGCGCGATCGGGTAGAGGAACTCGTGCAGCGCGATCGGCGTGCCGCTCTCGTAGCGCAGCGAGAAATCGTTGCGCGCGAGCATTTGGGCGACCGTCGTGCGGGCCATCAAGCCGATGAGATCCGCGAGCGTCAGCTTCGCGAGCCAGGTCGAATTGCGCATCACCTCGATCCGCTCGAGGTCGAGGACGGTGCCGGCCTGCTCGCGATATTCGCGCATGTTCGCGGCGATCTCGTCGTCGGTCAGGTGCGGACGCAGCTCGCTGCGCCCGGTCGGATCGCCGATCTTCGCCGTGAAATCACCGATGATCAGGATCACGCGGTGCCCGAACTCGACGAATTGCTGCATCTTGTGCAGCACGACCGCGTGCCCGAGATGCAGGAACGCGCCGGTCGGGTCGATCCCGAGTTTGACGGTGAGCCGGGGCTTCGCGGCCAAGCGCGCTTCGAGCTCCGCGCGCGTCTCGACGTGATCGCAGCCCTCGGTGAGAATCGCGGCTTGCTCGGAGGGCGTGGGGCGTTGGGTGGCAGTCATACCAAGGCCAGCCTGTTCCAAGGGCGCCCGAGAGCTCCTTGCGGCTTAGACAAGTTCGAAGACCGTCACGCCGCTGCCGCCCTCGTCGGCATTGCCGTAACGGACCGAGCGCACGCCTTGCGCGGATTTCAAGTATTCTTGCAGGCCACGGCCCAAGAGGCCCGTCCCTTTTCCGTGGATCAAGCGCAGTTGCGTGAGTCCAAGCAGCTTTGCCTCGTCGATCCACTGCTCCACCAGGGGCTCCGCGTCCACGTAACGCTTGCCGCGCACATCGAGTTCGAGGCTGGCGCCGGCGGCAGTGTCCAGCATCGCGGCGCCGCGCTGCGCGCGCCCGCGCCGCTCGGGCTCGGCTCGGTGCCGCAAACGGAGATCCGCCTTGGGCACGACCGTCTTCATCGAGCCGATCGCCACGAGCGCCGTCTCGCCGTAATCCGCGACGACCTCGCCGATGCTGCCGAACGATTCGATCGCCACGCTGTCGCCGACGCCGATCCGCGCCACTTCGGCCGCGCGCTCGGGGCGAGCGCTGATGCCGAGATCGCGATGAACGTCGTCGAGCACGCGGCCCAAGAGCGCCGCCTGGCCGGGCGTGACGCGCGCGCGCGTACGCTCTGAGGCGTTCTCCTGCGCGCGCCGGTCGAGCTCCGCGGAGAATTCGCGCAGCGCGCGGCCCAGCCGCTCGTCGGCGGTCTGCGCGAACGCACGGCGCTCCTTTTCGAGCGCCTCGGCGCGGCGACGCGCCGTGTCCTGCAAGGCGCTCAGATGCGCGCGGTCGCGCGCGAGCGCGTCGCGCTCGCCGGCGGCTTGACCCCGAATTTCGGCCAGTTCCGCGAGCGCCTTGTCGTAATCGCGCTCGTTCTCAGAGAGCAGCGTCTCGGCCCGGTCGACGATCGCGGGCGAGAGCCCGAGCGCGCGCGCGAGCGGGAAGGCCAGCGACTGCCCGGGCGAACCGAGATCGAGTTCGTAGGTCGGCGCATACGTGGCCGCATCGAAGCGCGCGCCCGCGTTCACGACGCCGGCTGTGGCATGCGCGAACAGCTTGAGTTCGGTCGCATGCGTCGTCACGATCGCGCATGCCCCGCGAGCAAGCAGGTACTCGAGGATCGCGATCCCGAGCGCGGCGCCGGCCGCGGGCTCGGTGCCGCTCGCGATCTCGTCGATCAGCACGAGCGTGTGCGCGCCGGCGTCCTCGAGGATCGCGCGCAGGCGCTCCACGTGCGCGGAGAACGTCGATGCGTTCTCCGCGATGGACTGTTCGTCGCCGATTCCGCAGGCCACGCGCGTAAAGCCGCCGACGACCGTCCCGTCCGCGCACGGCAGCTGCATCCCGCAGGCCGCCATGAGCACGAAGAGGCCCGCGAGCTTGAGCGTGACGGTCTTGCCGCCCATGTTGGGGCCGCTGATCACCATGATCCGCGCCTGCTCGCCGAGCGTGAAGGATTGTGGGACCGCGCGCTCGCCGAGCAGCGGATGGCGCCCCGCGTGGATCTCCAGCCGCGGCTCGTCCACGAGCGCGGGCGCCACGGCGTGCATCTCATCGGCGAGCCGCGCGCGCGAAAGCACGATGTCGATCTCCGCGAGCGCTTCACAATTCGCCTCGACGGCCTCGGCCCGCGCGCCGACCTCCGAGGAAAGATCGGCGAGAATGCGTGCGACCTCGCGCTCCTCCTCCAGCCGCAGCGTGCGCAGCCGGTTGTTGCTTTCGAGCGCCCCAAGCGGCTCGACGAAGAGCGTCTGCCCGCTCGACGAGGTGTCGTGCACGACGCCGGGGATCGCGCCTGAGAACTCCGCCTTGACCGGGATCACGAAGCGCCCGTCACGGACCGTCACGACCGCGTCCTGGATCGCCTTCGAGAACTGGGTGGAACGCAAGAGCGCTTGGCAGCGCGCTCGAGCATCTTCGATCGCGTGCGCGACGCCGCGACGGATCCGCCCGAGCGCCGGGGACGCGCGGTCGAGCACTTCGCCTCGCTCGCCGATCGCATCGTTGATGTGCCGCGCCAGGTTGCCCAGCGGGATCGCTCCCGCGCAGCGCGCCTGCAGCACGGGCGCCGGCGCCTCGAAGAGCCGCTTGACCGCCGCGTCCGCGGCCGCGACCGCGATCGCGATCGCGCGCAGCTCATCGGGCCCGAGCGTCGAGCCGCGCTGCGCCCGGGCGACCGCGTCGCGCGTCTCGACGACGCGCGGCAGCGAGAACGCCGCGTCGGACGCGATCTCGCGCATCTCGGCCGTCGCGGCTTGCTCCAGCCGCGCAAGCTCGAGATCCGCGCGGGGCGCCAGCTCCAGCGCGCGCGCGTGCGCGCGGTCGGTCGCCGTATGCCGCGCGAGCCGCGTGCGGATCGCGTCGAAATCCAAGGTCGCAAGACTGCGCTCGTCCGCGAGCGCTGAGGGGCTCACGGCGTGCCGTTCGATCCGATCGACGCGCGCAGCCGCTCCTCGGCGAGCGTCGGATTCGCCTTGCCCCGGCTCGCCTTCATCACTTGACCGACGAGGAACTTCAACGCGTTCTCTTTGCCCGCGCGAAAATCGTCGACGGATTTCGGCTGCGCGGCGATCACCTCGCGGACGAGCGCGTCGACCGCGGCGAGGTCGCTGACCTGCGCGAGGCCTTCACCCTCGACGATCGCGCGCGGCGAGCCGCCGTCGCGCCAGACGCGCGCCAGCACGTCCTTGGCGGTCTTCGAGTTGATCGTGCCGGCTTCACTGAGCGCGACGAGTTCGGCGAGCGCGGCCGGCGTCATCGCGCCGCCGTCGATCCGGGAGCCCGCTTCGTTTGCGAGGCGCGAAAGATCGCCGAGCAGGTAGTTCGCGGTCGCCTGCGGCTTGCCGCTGAGCGCGCGCGCGGCATCGTAATAATCGGCGAGGCCGGGTCCGTCGACGATCTGCACGGCCTGCGTCGCGGAGAGCCGGTCGTCGACGATCAACCGGCGCAGGCGCTCCTGCGGCAGCTCGGGCAACGCCGCGCGCAACTCGGCGATGCGGCCTTCGGAGAACTCGATCGGCGAAAGATCGGGATCGGGGAAGTAGCGGTAATCGTGGGCCTGTTCCTTGCTGCGCATCGAGTGCGTCACGCCCGCGGCCTCATCCCAGCCGCGCGTCTCTTGGATCACCCGGCCGCCGCTCTCGAGGATCTCGATCTGACGCTCGGTTTCGCTCTCGATCGCGCGCAAGACGGAGCGGAACGAGTTCATGTTCTTGATCTCGGCCTTCGTCCCGTATTCCGGCGCTCCGCGCAGGCGCACCGAGACGTTGGCATCGCAACGGAACGAGCCTTCTTCCATCTTCACGTCGCTCACGCCGAGCGCGACGAACGTGCGCTTGAGCGCCTCGAGGAACGCGACGGCGTCCGCGGCGCTGCGGATGTCAGGCTCGGCCACGCACTCCATCAGCGGCACGCCCGCGCGATTGAAATCGACGAGCGAATGCGTGCTGCCCGCGATGCGCCCATCGCCCGAGCCCGCGTGCAGCGATTTCGCCGTGTCCTCTTCCAGATGGATGCGCGTCAGGCGGCATTCGCCGCGCGTGCCGTCCGCGCGCCAGAACGTCACGCTCCCGCCCAGCGTGAGCGGCATGTCGAACTGCGAGATCTGATAATTCTTGGGCATGTCCGGATAGAAATAGTTCTTCCGGTCGAACTTCGAAAACGCGGGGATCGTCGCGCCGAAGGCTAGGCCCGCCTGCACGAGATGTTCGATCGCCTTCTCGTTGGGCACCGGGAGCGCGCCGGGCATCCCCAAGCACACGGGGCACACGTTCGTGTTCGGCTCCGCTCCGAAGACGTTGCGGCACCCGCAAAACATCTTCGTCTCGGTCCGCAGCTCGACGTGACATTCGATGCCGATCACCGCTTCGTAGGCGGCGCGGCGCTCGCCCTTGGCGGGCGTCTGCAGCTCGCTCATGCGCGTCCCCCCGCGGCCGCGATCGGCGGCGGCGCCAGGCGCTCGGCGTGGCGCGTCGCGCGTTCGTAGGCGTGGGCGCTCGCCAGCAGGCTCCGTTCGCCGAACAGAGGCGCCGACAGCTCCAACCCCAGCGGCAAGTCGCGCCCATCGCGCCGGACGTAGCCGCACGGCACCGAAAGCGACGGCAGGCCCGCCAGCGACATCGGGATCGTGTAGTAGTCCATCAGATACATGCTGTAGGGATCGGATTTCGCAGCGAACTCGAAGGCCGGGGCCGCGGCCGCCGGGTTCGCGATCAGATCGCACTTCTCGAACGCGCGCTTGAAATCGTTGCCGAGCAGCGTGCGCGCTTTCTGCGCGCGCACGTAGTAGGCGTCGTAGTAGCCGCTCGAGAGCGCGTAGGTGCCGATCAGGATGCGGCGCTTCACTTCGTCGCCGAAGCCCGCGGCACGCGTGAGCTCGTAAGTCGAGCCGGCGTCGGGGCCCTCGACGCGCAAGCCGTAGCGCATGCCGTCGAAGCGCGCGAGATTCGACGAGCACTCGGCGGGGGCGATCAGATAGTAGGTCGCCAGGCCATGTTCGGCCGTCGGCAGCTCGACCTCGACGAGCTCCGCTCCGAGCCGGGCGAGCTCGTCGTAGGCGGCCTGGTAGACCGCGCGCACGTCGGGCTCGAGCGGCGCCAGATCGAATTCCCGCACGATGCCGACGCGCACGCCGCGCAGATCCTCGCGCAGCGCGGGCCGGGTCAGTTCCACGGGCCGATCGACGGAGGTTGCGTCGTGCGGGTCTTTGCCGGCGATCGCATCGTAGAGCAGCGCCGCGTCTTCGACCGTGCGCGCGAGCGGGCCGATCTGATCCAAGCTCGAGGCGAACGCGATCAGGCCGTAGCGCGAAACGCGGCCGTAGGTCGGCTTGAAGCCGACGATCCCGCAAAACGCCGCGGGCTCGCGAATCGAGCCGCCGGTATCGCTGCCGAATCCGAGCGCCGCTTCGCGCGCGGCGACCGCCGCGGCGCTGCCGCCGGAAGAGCCGCCGGGGACGCGCCCGAGGTCCCAGGGATTGCGCGTGACCCCGAGCGCGCTGTTCTCGCACGAACTGCCCATCGCGAATTCGTCAAGATTCGTCTTGCCGAGCGGAATGGCGCCGGCGTCGAGCGCGCGCTGCGCGGCCGTCGCCGTGTACGGCGCGATCCAGCCGTCGAGAATCTTCGACGCGCACGTCGTGCGCGTGCCGGTCACGCACATGTTATCTTTGATCGCGAGCGGCACGCCCGCCAGCGGCAGCGTCTCGCCCGCGGCGATCTTCGCGTCGACGATGCGCGCGCGTTCGCGCGCGAGCGTCTGGGTGCGCGTCAGGAACGCGCCGACGGCGCCGTCGCGCTCCTCGATCCGCGCGAAGGCGGCCGTGACGATTTCCGCGGCGGAAACCTCGCGCGCGTTGACGGCGCGCGCGACGGCTGCCGCCGTTGCGTCCATCCAGCGCTCGCTCATTCTTCGGTTTCTCCCAAGATCCGCGGCACGCGGAAATACGAGCCCTGCGCGCGGGGCGCGCCTTCCAGCACGACCTCGCGTGAAAGCGAGGGTCGCGGCACGTCGGCGCGCACGACATTGCTCGAGGGCAGCACTTGCGCCGTCGCCGGGACGTCGCCCGTCGGCAGCTTTTCGAGCGCGCTCACGTGCTCGAGCAACGTGCCGAGCTGCGCGCCGAAACGCTCGACTTCATCGGGCGTCAACGCCAGACGCGCCAACTTCGCGACATGCTCGATATCGATGCGACCGCTACTCACACAGGGCCCTTCCGCTGATCCAAATCATCGCAGACGAACTTCGCGCCCGCGCCTACCCGCTCATTTTCATCACGGCAAGCGCCTCGATGTGCCCGGTTTGCGGAAACATGTCGAACGGCTGGACGCTCTCGATGCCGTAGCCCGCGGCCGCAAGCTGGGCGAGATCGCGCGCGAGCGTCGCCGGATTGCACGAAAGATACCAGATCTCCGGGACGCGCGCCGCAGCGAGCAGAGCGAGCGTCGCCTCGTCGCTACCCTTGCGCGGCGGGTCCAAGAACACGATCTCCGCAGCGGCGAGCGCCGCTCGGCCGGGACCTTCTCCCAGGACCGCGTCGACGCGCCCGGCGAGAAACGTCGCAGAGTTCTCGAGCGCATTGAGCGCGGCGTTCTCGCGCGCTTCACGGATCGCGTGCGGGTTCTCCTCGACGCCGACGACGCCGGCGCCGCCCTTCGCGAAGAACAGCGTGAACGTTCCCGCGCCGCAATACAGGTCGAGGATGTTTCTCGGCAGCGCGATGCGCTCGCGCAAGTAACCGAAGATCTTGCCGACCATCGCTGAATTCACTTGGAAAAACGAGGCGGGCGAGACGCGAAAGCTGATCCCGTCGATCGTCTCGGCGATATCGGCGCGCCCCGAGAGCGTGCGATGACGGCGCCCCATCACGGCGTTCGCGCTCGGCGGCTCGAACGAATTCGAGATGCCGACCGCACGCGGGAACGCGGCTGCGAGGGGCTTCGCGGCCAGGCCCAACGCGGCCGAGTTGCGATCGGTCGTGAACGAGACGACGACGTCGCCGCTGGCGACGGCGGCCCGCGCGATCACGTGCCGCACGTCGCGAAAGGCGGGCGCGGTCACGGGGCTCTCTCGCGCACGCCACAGGTCGCCGATCTGCACGTCGAGCGAATCCAGAACGATCGGGCAATCGTGGATCGGCACGAGCTCGTGCGAGCGCGCCTTGTAAAAGCCGAACGCCGCGCCTTGCGCGACGAGCGCCATCTTGTTCCGATACGCTCGCGGCTCGTCCATGCCGATCGCAGAAGCGATCGGAGGCTCCGCGAAGCCTCCGATCCGTTGCAACGCCTCGCGCACGATGCGCGTCTTCCACGCGAGCTGCGCCGGGTAGGCCAAGTGCTGAACTTGACAGCCGCCGCAAATGCCGAAGACGTCGCAGAACGGTGCGACACGCTCGGGCGAGCGTTCGAGCAGTTCGACGAGCTCTCCGACGGCGTACTTCGGTTTCACTTGCGTGATGCGAACCCGCGCTCGCTCGCCCGGCAGCGGCCCGTCGACGAACGCGACCATCGCGCCGATGCGCCCGACCGCTTGTCCGTTCGAAAGCAAGTCCGTGAACGTCGTCTCATAGACCGCGCCCGGCCGGACCGCGGTCTCCGGCGTCAGCACGCCCGCACCGGCGGCGCCCGGCGCGCTAGCCGAGTTTTTTTGCATCCAGTTCTTTGAGGAGGCGGTTCGCTTCGTCCATCAGCGCCTGAATGCGTGCGGCCGTCGGGTCCGAGGCGGGCTTGGCCTTCCCCATCACTTTGCGTACCACAAGAAAGGCGATCGCCGCGGAGACGACCGCCAGGGCGGTGATTCCGAGCGCGCGCCCCGCGCCGCCGCTATCGCCCGCTTCGGGTGTTTCGGGTGCTTGGGGGGCTTGGGCCGCTTCGGTTACGTTCGTATTCTCGTCCGACATCGCTCGCGAGTTTCGCGCCGCAGGGATCGATCCCCTCAGCGGGCTCGAACGCGCCCTCGCTCGGCGCAAGCTCGCTCAGGAGAGTCACGGCGCCCCCTGCGGCCCCGATCAAGAAGCGCCGGTCGCCGGCGTCGACGACGTGCAGCACGGCCTCCGGCCCGAGCGCCAGCGAATCGACGGGCCGCAGCAGACCCCGGCGCCGCGCGAGCCCGAAGCGCGCCCGCCCCGCCGCCGCGATCGCCAGGCGCACCGCGAACAGCACGCCGCAGATCAGCGCCAGCGCACCGGCGAGCCGCAGCAACGTCGCTCCCTCCACGCGGCCGCCCTAGAGCGCGGCCGCGGCCGGGCCGCCGCCGCGCCGGTCCGATTCGTCGAGCTCGCGGGCGCGCCGCAGCGCGCGGCGCCGGCTCAGTTCCGCGCCGCGCAGTTCGCGCAGGCGTTCGAACGCGCGCCGCGCGCGCAGGGCACGCTCGAACGCCGCCCGCAACATCTCCAGGGCCCGTTCGGCGTGCGCGACGCGCTCGGCGGCCCGGCCGCACTCGGCGTCGAGCGCGCGGCGGCGCTCCGCCGCAAGGCCAAGCCACGCTCCGTTCGCAGGCACGCCGCGCTGGAGCGGCCGCGGCATACGCTTGCGTTCGGCCTCGAGCGCGCTCGAAGCCGCGAGCGCCGCGGCCAGGGCGTTGCGGCCGCCGAGCCAAGCGCGGCGCGCTCCCTCCTCCTCGTGGACGGCGAGATCGAGCGCGGGTTGCAGGGGGAAACCGGAGCGGGCCATCGCATCGTTCCCATCGCGCGCGCCCGCTCGCCCGCTAGGGCGGATCGCGTTTTTGCGGCTACAACGCGAGCGCCGAGCGCTCAGGGCCGACGGAGACCGCGCTGACCGGGACCGTCAGCAGCTCCGCAATGCGCACGACGTAGCGTCGCGCGTTCGCGGGCAGATCCTCGATCCGGCGGACCGACGTGATGTCCTCGGCCCAGCCGTCGTGCCACTCGACGACCGTCTGCAGACCGGCGTCGAGATACGCTTCGAAGCCGACCGCGGCACCGCCGGAGCGGTAACCCGTCACGATCCCGACGCGTTCGAATCCGCTGAGCACGTCGAGCTTCGTCAGCATGAGGTCGGAGAGCCCGTTGAGGCGCACGCCGTAGCGCCCCGCAACGGCGTCGAACCAGCCGCAGCGACGCGGGCGCCCGGTCACGGTCCCGAATTCGCCGCCCCGTTCGCGCAGCAGGTCGCCGGTCGCGTCCGACAGCTCGCTCGGGAACGGCCCGGCGCCGACGCGCGTGCAGTAGGCCTTCGCGATCCCGCGAACGCGCCCGATTTGCGTGGGGCCGATTCCCAGGCCCGTGCACGCGCCGCCGGCGATCGTATGCGAGCTGGTCACGAACGGATACGTGCCGTATCCGATATCGAGCAGCGATCCTTGCGCGCCTTCGATCAACACGCGCTTGCCGGATTCCAGGTACTCGTGGATGAACGAGACGCCGTCGACGACGTACGGCAAGACGCGTTTGGCGTACGCGAGCGTCTGCGCGATCAGATCTTCTTCGCGCATCGTGCCGCCCGACTCGCCGAAGAGCGTCGCCCGGCCGATCAGGTTGCGGCGGATCTTGTTCGCGAGAGCCTCGGGGCGGCCCAAATCCCGGAAGGTGATCCCGGTCCGCCCGACCTTATCGCCGTACGCAGGCCCGATGCCGCGTCCGGTCGTACCGATCGCCGCCTCGCCGCGCGCCCGCTCGGTGGCGCGATCGAGCGCCGCATGGTAAGGGAACACGATGTGCGCCCGGTCTGAGATCTTGATCCGGCCCGTATCGACGCCGATCCCCGCGAGCATGTCGAGTTCGGCGCAGAGGCCCTCGAGGCTGACGACCGTTCCGCCGCCGATGAAGAGCGCGGGGCGCTCGTACAGCACGCCGCTCGGGACGATGCGCAGCGCCAACTTGCGGTCCCCCACGACGAGCGTGTGGCCGGCGTTGTCGCCGCCGCCGAAACGCGCGACCAAATCGTAGTCGCGCGAAAGATAATCGACGATGCGACCTTTGCCTTCATCGCCCCATTGGATTCCCAGGACCAGATCAGCGTTCATGCGTGCGCTGTTCTGCGCCGCACTTCGCGAACCCCCGGCTGCCGGCGCGGCGTCAGTCCCCGCGAAATTCGAGGTCGGCGGTGCTGTTCGTCGGGAGCGCGGGCGTGCCGTTGATCTGCGTCATCACGAATTCGCTGAACAGAGCGTTCGGCCAGCCGAAATCCTTGCGCGAGAACTTCTGCGGATCGTTCGGATCGAACGATTCGTGCAGCAGGTGATCGCCCGGATCGCTCGCGAGCAGCGCGTTCAGCGCATCCTTGCGCTCGCCGTCGGTGCTCGCCGTGAAGCCTTGCATCAGGAGCGCCAGCGGCCAGACGTAGCCGTCGTTCGTGTGGGCGCTGCCGATCCCGCGCGCGACCTGCCCGACATAATAGTACGGGTTGTCTTTGGAGAGCAAGAAACGGCGCGTGTTCTTGTAGACGAAGCTGTCGATCTTGCCGTAGCCGAGGTAGGGGGCGGAGAGCAGGCTCGGGATGTTCGCATCGTCCATCGTCACCGCGTTCCCGAGCCCGTCCACTTCGTACGCGTAGATGTATCCGTAGTTCGGCGTGAAGACTTCCCCGTACGTCTGAATGCCGTTTTGGACTTCCGTCCGCAGCGTCTTGGCGCGATTCGATTTGATCAAGTTGCGATAGACGTCCCGCTCGATCTCCTCGAGATCGCCGAGCGCGATGACCGCCATCATCTCCGAGGGGATCAGGAAGTTGTACTGGCAGGCGTCATCCGAGGGCCGAAACCCCGACCAGATCATGCCGGTGTAGCCGACCGGGCGGCCCTTGCCGTCTTTGAGCTCGCGGTGTGAGTACTTGGAGTTGCGCGCGTGATCTTGTTCGCGTTCCATCGTCTCGAGCGCGCGATCGAGGCCCAGCGAAAGGTCGCCCGTGAAGATCGAGGCGTCGCCGGTCGTCTTCCAATAGGTCCAGGCCAAGACGATCGGATACGCGAGCGAATCGAGCTCGAATTTCTGCTCCCAGACGCGATAGTCGACGGTGAACGCGTTGGCGTACGGATCGACCTGCAGGTATTTGCCCATGCGCGCGATGATGCCGCGCAGCAGCGCTGCGACTTGCGGATCGCTCTTCGCGAAGAACAAGTAAGGGCGAACCTGGGCGCTCGCGTCGCGCAGCCATTCGGCCGGAATGTCTCCGGTCTTCACGTAGGCCGTCCCGTCGGCCGCGATCGTCGCCTGCTGGCTCGTGTTCAGGAGCGCGGCGCGGAACATCGCCTCGAGCTTCGGATTCGAATTATGATAGGCGGACGCCGTGCGCGCAATCGCCTCAAGTTCGACCGCCTTAGCGGGCATCGCCCCACAGCAGAGGGTCGCGATGAGTATAATCGCGATCAGGGCGCGCATGCCCCGTGGTACGGGGTAGCCGCAGGGGATTCCTCGGATGCGCCCGGCCACTCCGACCGGCTACCGCGGAGGCTCACTCGTCAAACGGGGCACCGAAGCTTTCCGCATCCGGCCCTTCGCCGGCGCCGATGCCGCCGAAGAGGCTCCCCTTCGCCGCGGCCTCGCGCAACCGGCGATAGATCCGTGCGGCGGGGAAGCCCAAGCGTTCGAGCGCCCGCGCGGCGCTGGGATAGCTCATGCCCGGACGCGTTCGGATCAGACGTTCGAGCGCCATGCCGAGCCGCGCGTCCTCTCCCGCCTCGGCCGAGGCGACCGTTCCGCGCGCGATCTCCCGATCGATGCCGCGTCGCACGAGTTCCCCGATCAGACGCGCATCCCCGACGGCCTTTCGCGTTCCCTCGACGTAGAGTCGCGCAAACACCGCATCGTCGAGATAGCGCTCGTGCTTGCAGAAGGCGACGGCGTCGCGGATCTCCTCGTCGCCGTAGCCCTTCTTGCGCAAACGCTCGTAGAGCGCCGACTCGCTCAGACGGCGCACCGCGAGCAGTCGCAGCGCCGCAACGCGCGCTCGCGCGCGGGGCGGTCGCTCAGTCGTCGTGCGAGACCCCGCGCGCTCCCGCGAGTGCCGCCGCCGAACCGTTCGCCGAAACCGCGCCCTTGAGCGCCTCTCGGATCTTCGTCTCGATCTCACCCGCAATATCGCTGTGCTCTTCGAGATAGGCCTTCGCGTTCTCGCGGCCCTGACCGATCCGGACGTCGCCGTAGGTATACCACGAGCCGCTCTTGCCGACGATGTTGCGCTCGAGCGCGACGTCGAGAACCGAGCCCATCTTCGAGATGCCGCGCCCGTAGGTGATGTCGAACTCGGCCTGCCGGAACGGCGGCGCAACCTTGTTCTTGACGACCTTGACGCGCGTCCGCGTGCCGACGACGTCCTGGCCGACCTTGATCTGCTCGAGTTTTCTGACGTCGAGCCGGACGGACGCGTAGAACTTCAGCGCGCGGCCGCCCGAGGTCGTCTCGGGGCTGCCGAACATCACGCCGACCTTCTCGCGCAATTGGTTGATGAAGATCATCACGCACTTCGAGCGCGAGATCGCGGAGGTCAGCTTGCGCAGCGCCTGCGACATCAAACGCGCCTGCAAGCCGACGTGCGTGTCGCCCATGTCGCCTTCGAGTTCGGCCTTCGTGACGAGCGCGGCGACCGAGTCGACCACGACCACGTCGACGGCGTTCGAGCGCACGAGCATCTCGGCGATGTCGAGCGCCTGTTCCCCGGTATCCGGCTGCGAGACCAGGAGGCTGTCGAGATCGACGCCGAGCGCGGACGCGTAGGTGGGATCGAGCGCGTGCTCGACGTCGACGAACGCGGCCGTCCCGCCGCCCTTTTGCGCTTCGGCGATGACGTGCAGCGCAAGGGTCGTCTTGCCGCTGGATTCCGGACCGTAGATCTCGACGACGCGGCCGCGCGGCAGTCCGCCGACGCCGAGCGCGAGATCGAGCGCGATCGAGCCCGTCGAAACGACGTCGATCGCCATCCTCTCGGAAAAGTCGCCCATCTTCATGATCGAGCCTTTGCCGAACTGACGCTCGATCTGCGCGAGGGCGTTGTTTAGGGCAACGGAACGCTCGTCGTTTGCCACGTGGCGGTGATCCTCTCTGCAACTGCGATTGAACGGAGTATCGCGGATCGCTGTGCCATATGCCCGGCACACTCACCGCTTTCCGTCGCCCATCGATCACGCCTTGGCGGCGCATCGCAAGGCCCACGGCCCGCTTGATTGCCGAATCTCTTCCGTGGGCAAAAGCGAACTCCTGTTCGATTCGCTCGCTTCGAGCGCCGTGCCACGCCGCACGCTCAGGGCTCGACGAAGAACACCGCCCGCGTGCCGGTATCGATCCAATCCCGCGCCCACGGCGTGCGGACCCGCACGCGCGCCTCGTGGCGGCCCGGCGCGAGCGACGCCGTCGGAAGCCGAGCGTCAAAACCGGTCTCGAGCAGTGCGAGCGCGACGTTGTTGCACGCGAACGTGGGCGCCGGGCGCCCGATCGCGGCCACGCTGCGGGAACCGTCGATCTGTACCTCGATCGCGCTCGCGGGCGCTCCGTCGCGGCGGTCGACGACGATGCCCCGCAGCGGCACGCCGGTTCCGCGCGCGACGGGCTGTAGCGCGAGCTCCGCCGTGCGGCCTGCCGGCGTTTCGAAAACCGCGTAGACCTCCTCGCTCGCGCGCGCGGCGCGATCGGGCGCTTCCCGGAAGAGCGCGCCGGCGATCGAGGCGGGAGCGTATGCGTTGCCGGCCGCGATGACGGCCGCGATGCCGACGATCGCGGTCGCGCGCGCCAGGCGCGCCAAGGCCCGGGGCAAGGCCCGCGGGACGAGCACGATCGCGCAATACCAGATCACGGGCAAGAACGGCAGCCAGTAACGCCCTTGCAGGCCGATCGCGCCCCGCAGCGACGCGAGCACGATCAACAGCATGAACGCGTAGCAGAGATACGCGTTGAGCGCGACGTTGCGGCTCGCGAGCGCGAGCGCGGCCGCCGCGGAGCGCCGCCGTGCAACGCGAACCAAGCGCCCGAGATTGCGGGCCAGCACCACCACGAACAACACGAAGATCGCGAGCGTTCCGGCCGCGATCAGCGCCAGGATGAATTCGGTGAAGGGGTGATTGACGACGTCGATCGGCCGGCCGTGCCAGCCGAACGCGAGCCAGAAGCGCTGCATCGATTGGCCGCCGAGCAGCGCCGAATCGAAGAAATCCACGACGCCTGCCGACAGCGGCGTCGGCGGCGGCGCTGCAGCGGGGCCGCAGAGCGTGACGCCGCCGGGAGGCGCCGCGAGCAACGGTTGCGTCACGAGGTACGCGGCGAGCGACGGTAGGGCGAGCAGCGCGGCGCGCACGAAGCGGCTCCGCGCGGACCCGGCGGCAAGGAACGCAAATGCGACGGGCAGGCTCAGCGCGACCCAATAGTGGCGCTTGGTGGCGCAGAGCGCGGCGAGCAAAAGGCCGACGAGCAGGACGGCGGGGGCGGGCAAACCGCGCCGCAACGCGAGCAGCGAAAGCCATAGGATCGCGGCGGTCAACGCGGCGACGAGATCGTCGGGTTGGACGCTCGCGAACGTCTGCAGCGCCATCGGCAAGAACGCGGAGAACGCAAGCAAGATCAGCGCCGTCGGCCGGGGGACCTTCAATTCCCCGAACAGCAGCCACGCGAAGATCAGCGTCGCCAGGAACAGCAGCACCGAGAGCGCGCGCGCGGCGAAGAACTGCTCGACGATGCCGCCGCCCCCCGCGGCGACGGCGAGCGCCGCTAGGCCGTAATAACCGAGCGGATACACCTTCGAAAGATAAGGGACTGGCGAGAGCGGCCCGGCACGGAAGCGCCGTTCGTCGATCGGCGGGGCCTCCCGATCGAGCGCAGCGTAAAAGGCGCGGGAGCCGTAGCCGGCGGGGACGCGCGCCAGCGGGTCGATGCGCAGCCCGGGCCCGCCGGTCCGCTCCAGCAAGAACCGCACCGAAGGGTGCGTGTCGTTTTGGCCCGGCCCTTCGCTTGGAAGAATCGGGCGTCCGGCCGTGCGCAGCGTCAGCGCATAATCGTAGTGATTGTTCTCGTCGGGGTTCTGGAAGATCGGATACAACAGCGCGTAGGCCGCGCACAGCAGCACGGCCAGGCCGATGATGCCGGCCGCCGCAGCGGACCCGCGCCTCAACGTTCAACCACGAGAAGCATCACTAGCTATTTCGGCAGTGCGAAGGCTACTCCGAAGTTGCGAAGAGCGCGTCGATGAACGCACGGGGCTCGAACGGCCGCAGCGCCTCGATCGATTCCCCGAGGCCGATGAACTTGATCGGGACGACCAGCGTGTCGACGATCGCGACGAGGACGCCTCCCTTGGCCGTGGAGTCGAGCTTCGTGACGACGACGCCCGTGAGCTTCGTCGACTCGTTGAAGAGACGCGCTTGCGAGATCGCGTTTTGGCCGGTCGTGCCGTCGACGACGAGCAACGTCTCGTCGGGCGCCGCTCCCGTTTCGCGCTCGATGACGCGCCGCATCTTCTTGAGCTCTTCCATCAAATTGACTTTGGTCTGCAGGCGCCCGGCCGTGTCGATCAGCACCACGTCGACCCCGCGCGCCTTCGCGGCGGTGACGCCGTCGAAGACGACCGATGCGGGGTCCGCGCCCTCGCGCCCGCGCACGAACTCGCAGCCGCTGCGCTCCGCCCACACGGCGAGTTGCTCGGCGGCGGCGGCGCGAAACGTGTCGGCCGCGACGACCATCACGCGCTTGCGTTCCGCGCGCAAGCGGTGCGCCAGTTTGCCGATCGTCGTCGTCTTGCCGCTCCCGTTCACGCCCACGACGAGCACGACGGCCGGCTTCGACCGCAGGTGCAAGCCGGCGTCGGGGAGCGTCAGGAATGCCTCGACGTCCTTCTTGAAGCGGGCGACGACCTGATCGCTGCGCCGCCAAAGCTGCTGGCTCGCGACTTCGCGCAAGCCGTCGATGATCTTCGCGCTCGTCGGCACGCCGAAATCGGCGCGCAAGAGAATCTCCTCGAGCTCTTCCCAGAACTCGGCGTCGAGCGGCTTGCGCGCGATCGCGAGCCGTTCGATCCCCTCGAGCGATTCACGCGAAAAACCGAGACTCGCCTTGAGTTTGCCGAGCCAGCCCACGAGTGCCTAGACGCCGAGGTTCGCGGCGGGCTTGCGAACGTATTTTTGCTTGACGTTCGGGTCGCCTTCGCGATAACCGAGGTCCAAGCGCAACTCGCGCAACTTCGCGCGCAGATGGATCACCGCTTGCGCGTGAATCTGCGAGACGCGCGATTCGGAGACGCCGAGCACCGCCTTGATCTCCTTGAGCGTCTGTCCTTCGAAGTAGTAGAGCTTGATGACGGTGCGTTCTTGGGTCGCGAGCGCTTCGACCGCACGGGCGAGGATGTCGCGGATCTCGCGCGCTTCGACGGACGAGCTGACGTCGACCCGGATGTCGCGCAAGGTGTCGAGCAGCGGAATGTCGCTCCCTCGTTCGTTGGGAAGATGCTCCTCGAGCGAGAGCACCGATGTGCCGCGGATCTTCTGGGCCAGAACGTCGAGCTCTCGGCGCGAGATGCCGAGGTATTCGGCGACCTCGTCGTCGCTGGGCATGCGCCCGAGCTTGGGCTCGAGCGCCTGGTAGGCCCGTTCGAGTTCCCGGGCGCGCTGGCGGACGGCGCGCGGCACCCAATCGAGCGCTCGCAGCGCGTCGATGATCGCACCGTTGATGCGGGTGATCGCATAGGTTTCAAATTTGACGCCGCGGTCATCGTCGTACTTTTCGATCGCGTCGATCAAGCCGACGACGCCGTCGTTAATCAGGTCCTGCAGCTCGACGTTCGGCGGAAGATTGACGGAAATACGCCCCGCCACATACTTGACGAGGTGCAGATAACGGTGGATCACCTCCTCTCGCGTATAGGAGGTTCCCGCAATCACATACTTGCGCGAGCCGGAGTTCAATGCCAAGGGCTCCTCACTGGGGACCTCTCTTCCCGCCAAGTTATCCACACGCTGCCCTCATGCCCTTCCGACCTGTGGCCTATCCATAGCGAATCCGTGGATTGGCCGCCGCGTAGAGGAGGTCGACCGCGGCGTTGACCAGGACGAAAACGAAGGCGAAGAGCAAGATGCAGCCGTTGATGACCGGCATGTCGCGGTTCGAGATCGCATCGAAGGCGAGACGGCCGACGCCGGGCCACGCGAAGATGTGCTCGGTCAACACTGCGCCCCCGAGCAGAAGTCCCGTCTGCAGGCCGATGACGGTGAGGATCGGCACCGCGGCATTGCGCAAGCCGTGCCGTAACACGACGGTGCGCTCGTCGAGTCCCTTGGCGCGCGCCGTGCGGATGTAATCGCTGCGCAACACGTCGAGCATCCCGCTGCGCGTGATCTTCGCGACGATCGCCAGCGGAATCGTACCAAGTGTTAGTGCGGGCAGGACCAGGTGCCAGAGCGCATCGAGCGCCGCCCGCCCGTTGCCGGCCAGCAGCGAGTCCAGCACGATCAGGTGCGTGCGGGCGGGGACGTAGTACGAGAGCGAGATCCGGCCGGAGACCGGGAAGAGGTTCAAGCCGAAGTGGCTCGGGATCACGGCCAGCAGATAGACGAGCATCCAGCCGAGCCAGAAGACCGGGATCGAGACCCCGAGCAGGACGCCGGTCATCGTCAGCCGGTCGAGCGCGGTCCGCTGCCGGACCGCGGAGATCACGCCCGCGGGCAAGCCGAGCGCGAGCGCGACCAGCAGCGCCCCGACCGTCAGCTCCACGGTCGCCGGAAAATACGCCCCGAGCTTCTGCGAGACCGGCTGCAGGTCGACGATCGAGCGGCCCAGATCCCCTCCGAGCAGCTGACGCACGTAGAGCGCCAACTGCACGTACCAGGGGCGGTCCAGGCCCAGCGTCGCGCGCAGATTCGCGACCTCTTGCGGCGAGGCGTGCTCGCCGAGGCGCAGGGCCGCGGGATCCCCCGGGATCAGGTGCATGAACGCAAACGTGCCCAGCGTGACGGCCACGAGCGCAATGACCAGACGCAGCAGGCGTTGCGCGATGAACGCTCCCATCGTCTAGACCAGCAACGATTTCGCGCCGAAGAGCGCAGCTTGAATCGAAAGATACAGCCATTCGGAGAGCGTGAAATCGTTGCGGTCGCGCAGCAAGAGCTCGCAGAGTCTGCGTTCTTTCGCAATCTGCTCGAAGAGGATGTCGTAGAGCCGCGGCCGGTGTTCCAGCAACTCGATCAGCTTGTGGCGATGGAGCAGCCGTCCGTAGAACGTGGCCTTGATGCGCCGCTCGTAGGCGACCGAGGGGATCAGCTTCGCCCCGCGCTTGAACGCGGCGATCGCCTGCGCGGCAAAACGGCCGGAGGTCGCCGCTTCGTGGATCCCTTCACCCGTCGTCGCGTCGACCAGACCCGCCGCGGTCCCGCCGACCATCACGTTTCCGTCGGCGATTTTCGGTCGCGGCTTGCCGCCGTAGAGCAAGTTCCCCTCCTCCCGCAGCCTATACCGGATGCCCGGGAACAGCCGCGTTTGAACCCGGAACAGCAAATCGTCGAGTTCGGCGCGGAGTTCCCGGCCGTCGACTTTCGCCCCGACGCCGATTCCGACCGAAAGATGGTCACGCTTGGGGAACGTCCAGCCGATGATATTGCGGCCGTGGGGTGACACGTAGTAGTACATTTCAAGCGCTTCATAGGCGGCGGCGACGGCCGGCTGCTCGAGGTAGACGCGATACTGCAGGCAGGTGACCAGGCCGTCCTTCCAGTGCGCATAGCCGAGCGGCTCGCGCTCGTCGATGAGAACGCTCGAGCCCTGGGCGAGGAAAACGGCGCGCGCGCGGATTTTCCGGCGCTCTCCGCTGGCGAGATCGGCGTACTCGACGATCGTGCGCTCGCCGTTCGTCTCGAGCGAGCGGAACAGCGAGCGCGTGCGAATCGAGGCGCCTTCGGCGCGGGCCCGCTCGGCGATCGTCCCGTCCAGCTCCTCGCGAGTCGTGGTATGGCCCCTCCCGATCGGAAAGTCGTAGCGGCGGCCGCTGAGCCCAAAGGCGGCCAAAACCGTCGGGTTGCAATGGATGATGGACTCCGGCAGGTCGAACTCCGCGCAGAAGCCCGGGCGCAGGCCCGCCGCGCAGACGCGCTTCTGCCCGACGACGGGGTCCCGCTCGAGCACGAGGGTCTCGACGCCGCTGCGCGCCGCCTCCCGGGCCGCCGTGCCGCCCGCCGGCCCGCAGCCCACAACCAAGAACTCGACTTCCTCCATGCAACCCTCACCTTCGCCCGTTACGAGGCAAGCCTTGCTGGGATTTTGCCCAAACGCCGGGCACGGCGTCCGCGGCCGCCGCGATGGGTGCCTTGTCATCCAGACGGAGGGAAGCGTCTGAGCCTCGCAAATATTTTGCAGGTCATTTGCCCCGGCTGCGTTGCGCGGGGTGTTCTTATGCCCTGTCAGATCGGGAAGGTTACCGCTTGCCTACTCAGCTCGGGATCAGTGCACAGACCGGGATCGCGCTCGGCCTGGTCGCCGGGATCCTCGCCATCGTCTACGGCGCCGTCCTCACGTCTTGGGTTTTGCGCCAACCCGCCGGCAACGAACGCATGCAAGAGATCGCGCGCGCCATCCAAGAAGGCGCCATGGCCTTTCTCAAGCGGCAATACACGACCGTCGCCATCGTCGCGGCGGTCTTGTTTTTAGCGATCGGTTTTGCTCCCTCGCCGCTTGGCTGGCAAGCGGCGTTCGGCTTCCTCATCGGCTCAGTGCTCTCGGGCGCGGCCGGTTTCATCGGCATGATCGTCTCGGTGCGCGCGAACGTGCGAACCGCCGAAGCGGGCCGCGGCGGCCTTGCTCCGGCCTTGGCGCTCGCCTTCCGCGGCGGCGCGATCACGGGCTTGCTCGTCGTCGGCCTCGGGCTCTTCGCGGTCAGCGGCTACTACGCGATCGTCGAAAACCTCAACGGCGGGGACACCGCGAAATCACTCGGATCGCTCGTCGGGCTCGCGTTCGGCTGCTCGCTGATCTCGGTGTTCGCGCGCCTCGGCGGCGGTATCTTCACGAAGGCCGCCGACGTCGGCGCGGACCTCGTCGGTAAAGTCGAGGCGGGTATCCCCGAAGACGACCCGCGCAACCCCGCCGTCATCGCGGACAACGTCGGCGACAACGTCGGCGATTGCGCCGGCATGGCCGCCGACTTGTTCGAAACCTACGTCGTCACCACGGTCGCCGCCATGCTGCTCGGGCACTTGGTTCTGCCGGCCGACTTCATCGGCGGCGTCACGTTCCCGCTCGTGCTCGGCGCGATCTCGATCGTCGCCTCGATCATCGGAACGTTCTTCGTGCGCATGGGCGATCCCAAGGGCTCGATCATGAACGCGCTCTACAGCGGCTTGATCGTCGCCGCGGTCATCTCCGCGGTCGGCTTCTATTTCGCGGCGCAGGCGCAATTCGGCGGGGGAACGACGCTGAAGTCGGGGCAGTCGATCAACGCGCTCGGCATCTTCATCTGTTCGCTCGTGGGCTTGGTCATCACGGGTCTGATCACGTACATCACCGAGTATTACACCGGCACGCAGTTCTCGCCGGTCAAGCGCATCGCGCAAGCTTCGACCACCGGACACGCGACGAACATGATCAGCGGCCTCGCGGTCTCGATGCAGGCGACCGCGCTCCCGGCGCTCGTCATCGTCGCCGGTATCCTCGTTTCGTATAAGTTCGCCGGGCTCTACGGCGTCGCGATCGCCGTCATGGCGATGCTCTCGATGGCGGGCATCATCGTCGCGATCGACTCGTTCGGCCCGATCACGGACAATGCGGGCGGCATCGCAGAGATGGCTGAGATGCCCGCGAGCGTGCGCGCCGTGACCGATCCGCTCGATGCGGTCGGCAACACGACGAAGGCCGTCACGAAAGGCTATGCGATCGGTTCGGCGGGTCTTGCGGCCGTCGTGCTCTTCGCTTCGTTCCTCCAAGAGCTCAACGACAAGTGCGACGCCACGGTCGGCGCGGCGTGCAACGGCGCGGCAAACCACTTCGGCTTCAACATCGGCGAGCCGTACGTGATCGCGGGCCTCTTGATCGGCGGGCTCGCGCCGTACCTGTTCGCATCGCTCTCGATGGAATCGGTCGGCCGCGCGGGCGGCGCCGTCGTCGAGGAAGTGCGGCGCCAGTTCCGCGAGATGCCCGGCATCATGAAGGGGACGCAGAAGCCCGACTACGGGACGACCGTCGACATCGTGACGCGGGCCGCGCTCAAGGAAATGATCCTGCCGGCGCTGATCCCGATCGGCATCCCCGTCGTGATCGTCGTCCTTTCCGTGACCGGCATCTTGCAAGGTGCGGAAGGCGCGCAGATGATGGGCGGCGCGCTCGTCGGTGCGATCGTGACGGGCTTGTTCCTCGCGATCTCGATGACGAGCGGCGGCGGCGCTTGGGACAATGCCAAGAAGTACATCGAAGACGGTCACTTCGGCGGCAAGGGTTCACCCGCTCACGCCGCGGCCGTCACGGGCGATACGGTCGGCGATCCGTATAAGGACACCGCGGGCCCCGCGATCAACCCGATGATCAAGGTGCTCAACATCGTCGCGCTGCTGCTCGTGGGGTTCCTGGTCCACTAAGGCACGGCGCTCGCGCAAACCGACGTAGGGCACGCGCCGCAAGCGCCGTGCCCTACGTTGTTTTCGCCCGCCGGCGCGAGGGGAACGTCAACTCGGCGATCCCGGATTTGTCGAGTTCGCCCAAGCCGAGCTCGACCATCCGGTCGTACTGACGCTTCGTCGCCGCCGCCAGCGGCACGTCGACCCCCGCCTGCGCCGCAAGCGCAAGCGCGATCCCGGAATCCTTCGCGGCGTGCGCGGCGGAAAAATAACACTCGTGCTCGCGCGCTTGCATGTCGGCGCCGTCGGTCTCGAGCACGCGCGAGGCGGCCCCGGTCGCCGCGAAGACCTCGCGCAGCATCGAGAGATCGAGCCCGAGCGCCTCGCCCATGCCGAGCCCTTCAGCGAGCCCCGCCGTGTTCACGTTCATCACCATGTTGACGAGCGCTTTCACCGTGGCGGCAGACCCCGCCGGGCCGATGTAGCGCAGCTGCGCGCTGATCTGCTCCAGCAGAGGACGGACCGCTGCGAACGCTTCGGGGTCTCCGCCGACCATCAGATAGAGCGTCCCGCTACGCGCCTGCGGGATCGAACTCGCCATCGCGGCCTCGAGGCTGCTCGCGCCGCACGCGGCGGCGAGCCGTTCGATCTCGATATGGACCTGCGGCGACACCGTCGCGCAATTGATGAACGTTCGCCCGCCTCCGAAAGCCAGCAGGCTTTCGGGGCCGGGGCCGAAGATCGCGCGCATCGCCGCATCGTCGCTGACGACGGTGAAAACGATCGGCGCCAGCGCACTCACGCCGCTCGGAGCATCGGCGGCGATCGCGCCGATCTCGGCCGCGAGCGACACCGCGCGCTCGCGGTCGACGTCATAAACGGCGGCGACCTGATGGCCGGCATCATGCAGGCGGCGCGCGATGTTCGCGCCCATGCGGCCGACCCCGACGAAACCGAGAGCACCACGTTGCGACATGTGAACTCCTTTGCGCTTGACGTCCGCGCGCTTTCGACAAATCTCGCAGCAATGCCCCGCCTCGTGTGACCCGGCGCACTGGACGCGGCGCTCGCTGCGGCACTCGCGAAAACGCGACGTGATGTGTGCGCTCGTGTTCGGGCTCACACCTGGTGACGGAGGCGAGTGATGCCTCATCCACGGCGGGTAAAGCGATCGTGCGCCGGCACGCGCGAACGTTGAAGCGCAGGCGTCACCGTCATGGATGAGGGGGCAATCGCACGATGCACTCGAGAACGATCAAGCACTGCTTGCTTGGCGCGGCCCTCCTCGCGTTGGCCGCCTGCGGCGGCGGAGGAGGAGGCGGCACGAGCCCGGCCGTTCCGGCCGCGCAGCCCACCGCGCCGCCGGGCAACTCGAGTTCGTCATCGGTTTCGCTTTCGCTCTCGAGCCTTTCGTTCGGCGCGACCGGCGCGAGCGCCGCGCAAACGATCCTGGTGAGCGAGAAGAATTATACGGGAACGTTCTCCGTCTCCGGCTGCTCCGGGATCGCGCAGACGGCGGACCTCGGCGCGAACAAATACCAAATCACGCCGCTGCAGGCCGGCATCTGCGCGCTGACGTTCAGCGACTCCTCCGGCCATAGCGCGGCGCTCGGGATCACGGTGACGACGACGCAGATTACGATCCAGCCGTAAGGCCGGCCGCGGAGGGAGCGTTTCTCGAGATCGGGGAAGCTCTCGGCGATGAAACGCGCCTCCGCCATTCTCGCGGGCCTCGCATTCGCCGTCGCGCTCTTCGGGCAAGCCGCGGTTCCCGCGTTCGCCATGGACGAAAAGCAGATCGGCGATCAAGTCTACGCGGATCTTTCCAAAAAGGGCGAGATCATCAAAGCCTCGCCGCTGTACGGCGTGCTGAACCCGGTCGCACGCCGGATCAAGACCGTCGCCGATCCGCAATACGACTACCCCTTCAAGTTCATCCTCGTGCACGAAAAGCAACCGAACGCGTTTGCGGTGCCGGGCGGAAACGTCTATGTCACCGATTCGCTGATGCAGTTCGTCAAGACCAAGGAAGAACTCGCGGGCGTGCTCTGTCACGAAACCTCGCACGACATTCACCACGACGTCGTCAACATCATGAAGAAGCAGCAGAACGTTCAGATCGGCGCGGCGATCCTGCAACTGTTGGTCGGGAACGGCCAGAACGGGCTTACCGGCCTCGCGATCAATCTGGCCGCGAACATCGAAGCGATGAGCTTCTCGCGGCCCGTAGAGACCGCCGCCGATCTCAAGGGCGCGGATACGTGCGCGCAGGCCGGCTTCAACCCGTACGGCATGATTTGGCTCTTCGAGCGCTTCGAGAATGCCGGGACCGGAAAGGGATCGATGGAGATGCTCTCCGATCACCCGCGCGACGATCACCGGATCTCAGATCTCGAGAACCACTTCGCGCAGAATCCGGCCCTTTTCGGGGGCTTTGCGAAGGACGTTCATTCGGGCACGCCGCTGCCGCGAGCACTCTCGCGTGAATGCGACGAGCATCCGCCCGGCGCCGCGACGCCGCTCCCGAAGGAGCGCGCGGCCGCGCCGGGCGGAGAGTACGCTCCCGCGCCTGCCGAGACGCCGTAGAACGAAAGAAAGAGCCCCGGAAGCGGTGCCCCGGGGCTCTTTCGAACGGTGCACGCTCGCGCGTGCGGGCCGGATTACTTGATCTCGACCTTCGCGCCGACTTCTGCCAGCTTCGCCTTGATCGCCTCGGCATCGGCCTTGGGGATCCCGGTCTTGATCGCCTTGGGGGCGCTTTCGACGAACGCCTTCGCTTCGGTCAGTCCGAGCGAGGTCAGCTCGCGCACGACCTTGATGACCTTGATCTTCTCCGAACCGAAGTCCGTGAGGATCGCATCGAATTCGGTCTGCTCGGCGACGGGTGCCGCCGCGACGGGGCCCGATGCAGCCGCAACCGCGACCGGTGCCGCGGCGCTGACGCCCCACTTCTCTTCGAGGGCTTTGACGAGTTCGTTCAGTTCGAGGACGGTGAGCTTTTCGACTTGCTCGATAAGATCGGCAACTGCCATGATTCTGCTAGCTCCTAACGGTTAGGCTGAGGGTGAGGTCTCGGCGAGTTGCTTCGCACGAGCATCGAGGACGCGGACGAAACCGCCGCGGTTCGCTCCGAGGACCGTGACGAGGCCGCGTGTCGGGCTCGTGAGCAGGCCGAGGAGCTTGGACTGGAGTTCCGCCTTCGGCGGCAGCGCCGCGAGGACGGCGATTTGCGCGGCATCGATGACTCTGCCGTCGATGTACGCGGCTTTGACGTCGATCGCGCGGACGTCGTCGGAGAACTTCTTGAGGGCCTTGGCCGGCGCGACGGGATCTTCGCCGGCGAAAACGACGGCCGTGGGGCCGGCGAGGTGCGCTTCGAAGTGCCGGGCGAGATCCTCGCCGGCAGCGATCGAGAACAGCGTGTTCTTGACGACCGCGTACGTGCTGCCGTCCTTGCGAAGCTCTTTGCGGAGCTTCGTGATATCGGCGACCGTCAGACCGGCATAGTTCGTGAAGAACAGGTTCTTCGTGCCGGCGAGCCGCTCGCGCAGCTCGTCGATCGTTCCTTGTTTCTTGGCGGTGGGCATAGCTGGACTTTCTTCGGAAAAGAAAGGGCGCTCCAATCAGTACGATGAGCGCCGACTGCCGCACCATTCCGCACACGCGGAATCGCCTCGGTCCCCTTCGCGCATCCTCGGTAGGCGCTTACGCATTACCCGCCTCGCGGCGGACCTACGGTCATCAGAGCCAAACGAAATCTTACCGCACGGACGCCTCCCCGTCAAATGACCGTATCGCGCTTACGCCGCGCCGGGCGGGGCGAGCGGAGCCGGCTCCACTCGCAGGAACCGTGCCGGGGTGCGGACGGGGCCGAGGGGCCCGCGAACGCGAATCGCATCGCTTCGTGAACCGCATTGCTTGCTTGCCTCGCTCGGCTTGGCCCGTGCCCTCGCTGACCGCCGCTCCGTGCTCGCGCTGATCGCAGACCCCAAGTACCGGCGTTTCTTTTTCGGCGCCCTGTTCGGGGATATCGCGGTCCAGATCCAGAGCGTCGCGATCGGCTGGCACGTCTTCTCGCTCGACCACCGGCCGCTCGACCTTGGGCTCGTTGGGCTGGTCCTCTTCGTGCCGACGTTCCTGCTCTCGCTCCCCGCCGGCGTCGTCGCGGATCGCTACGATCGCCCGCGCATCGTCACGCTCGGGATCTGCACGGAGGCCGCGGGGTCGTTCGCGTTCCTCGCGCTCGCGGCGGGGGGCGAACGCCGGATCGCGGCCTTCCTCGCCGTCCTCGCCGTCATCGGGATCGCGCGGGCCTTCACGGCGCCGGCCGAGCGGACGCTGCTCCCCAGTATCCTCCCGCTTGCGGAGTTCATGCGCGGCCAGGCGCTCTATTCATCCGCGCGCGAATTAGCGGTGATCGGGGGACCGGCGCTCGGCGGCATCTTGGTCGCGTTCGGCGCTACGGCGGCGTTCGGCGTCAGCGGAGCGCTCCTCGTGCTCGCGGCGGGCGCGTTCGCGTTCCTGCGCGTCGAGCGCCCGGTTCACGAAGGCGGCCCGCCGACGATGGGATCCGCGCTTGAGGGCATACGCTTCATCTTCGCGCGACCGATCATCCTGGGCGCGATCTCGCTCGATCTCTTCGCCGTGCTCTTCGGCGGCGTCACGGCGATCTTGCCGGTCTATGCCGACACGATCCTGCGCGTGGGACCCGTCGGCCTCGGGCTGCTGCGCAGCGCGCCCGCCGCCGGAGCGGGCCTCGCCGCTCTCTGGTTTGCGCGGCGCCCGCCGGAACGGCGCATCGGCGCGTTGTTGCTGACCGCGGTCGCGACGTTCGGCGTCGCGACGCTCGTCTTCGCGCTCTCGCGAAACATCGTGCTCTCCCTCGCGATGCTCGCGCTCCTCGGGGCGGGCGACATGGTGAGCGTCGTCATTCGCGTCGGCCTGCTGCGGCAGAACACACCGGACGCGATGCGCGGCCGCGTCAACGCCGCCGAAAACGTGTTCATCGGCGCATCCAACGAGCTCGGCGCGTTCGAATCGGGAACGCTCGCCGCGCTGCTCGGCACCGTGACCTCGGTCGTCGCCGGCGGGACCCTGACGCTGCTCGTCGTCGCGGCGTGGGCGGTCCTCTTCCCGCAATTGCGCAGCGCCGACCGTCTGAGCGAACCGGCGCCGGAAGCCTGAAACGAAAGCGGCTCGCCGTTTACCGGCGAGCCGCGTCGTTTTGCGAACGTCCCGAGCGTTAGCTCGTGGCGGCCGTCGGGCGGATGCGGTTTGGATCGACCTTCACGCCCGGGCCCATCGTGCTGGTCAGCGTGATGCTGCGCAGATAGGTCCCCTTGGCCGCGGAGGGCTTCGCGCGGACGAGCGCGTCGAGCAGCGTCGTGACGTTCTCGATCAGTTCCGCCTCGCCGAAGCTCGCCTTGCCGACGATCGTGTGCACGATCCCCGACTTGTCCAAGCGATACTCGACCTTACCGGCCTTGATGTCGCGGATCGCCGCGCCGATGTTCGGCGTGACCGTCCCCGACTTCGGGTTCGGCATCTTCTGCGCGAGGATGCGCCCCAGGTTCGAGCCCACGGCGCCCATCATGTCGGGCGTCGCGACGCAGACGTCGAAATCGGCGAACCCGGCCTTGACGCGGTCGATCAGATCCATCTCACCGACGACGTCGGCGCCGGCGGCCTGGGCCTCCTTCGCTTTTTCGCCCTTGGCGAACGCGATCACGCGCACTTTGCGGCCCGTTCCATGCGGAAGCAGCACCGTGCCGCGGACGTTTTGGTCGCTCTTCTTCGGATCGACGCCCAAGCGAACGTGGATCTCGACGGTCTCGTCGAATTTCGCCTTCGCGTTCTGCTTCACGAGCGCGGCCGCCTCGGCGGTGTTGAACAGCTTGCTGCGATCGAAGGACGCCGCCAGCTCGCGATACTTCTTCCCCTGCACGTGCGCCATTATTGCGCTACCTCCACGCCCATCGAACGCGCGGTGCCGGCGACGATGCGCTTGGCCATATCGAGGTCGTTTGCGTTGAGATCGGGCATTTTCGTCTTCGCAATCTCCTCGAGCTGCGCTTGCGAGAGTTTGCCCACCTTCGTGCGATTGGGGATCGCCGAGCCCGATTCGAGCCCGAGCGCCTTCTTGATCAGGAACGACGCGGGCGGCGTCTTCGTGACGAACGTGAACGTGCGGTCTTCGAAGACGGTGATCTCGACGGGGATCACCATCCCGATGTCGTTCTTCGTGCGCTCGTTGTACTGCTTGCAGAAATCCATGATGTTCAGCGAGTACGGCCCGAGCGCGGGCCCGACCGGCGGTGCCGGGGTTGCTTTGCCGGCGTTCAGCGCTAGGCCGATCTTGCCGACGACTCTCTTAGCCACGTAGTTCTCCTGACGACGGCCGCCCCAGGGCAGCCTCTCCCCCTCGTAAACGGCGCCGGGCCGGGGTGGGGCCAAATCGACGCAACCACGGGAGTATACCACGGCTGAGCTGATCCGTCACGCGAGCGGCGTCCGCCGCCCGAGGGGAGGAGAGGTCGCGGAATGAAGCGGGAGTCAACTTTGCCCGGTGCGCATCGACCCGCACCGGGCGCCGCTGCGCCGCAATGGAGGATCGTGGGGATCAGGGGGCTCGCGCGTCATCCCGCAGCGCAGGCGATCGTCGCTGCGCTGCTCTCGCTCGCCCCGCTGCTCGTCGCCTCGCACGGGCGCTCGACGGCCTTCAACAACGACGTCCGCGTCGCATACGCGTGGCTGCACGGACGGATGTGGATCGATTACCCCGGCAAGTGGATGGACGCCGTGCTCTACAAGGGCCAATACTACGGCGTCGACGGTCCGATGCCGGCCGTCCTCACGCTGCCCTTCGTGCTTTGGAAGGGGCTCGACGCGAACCAGACGATCCTCGCGATCGCGCTCTGCGCGCTCTCGGTCGGCCTCGGCTGGATCCTGCTCGCGCGCTTGGGCGTCGCGTTCGCTCCGCGCGCCTGGCTCTCGCTGTTCCTGTTCGCGGGCACCGACCTCTGGTGGTGCGCGATGCTCGGCGACGTGTGGTTCTTGGCGCACGTGACCGCGGTCTTCTTCACGCTCCTCGTCCTGCTCGAATTGACGGGGAAGCGCCGGGGCTGGCTCGTCGGCCTGCTCGCCTTCTGCGCGTTCGAAAGCCGTTTCACGCTCGCACTGGCGCTGCCGTTCTACGCGTGGTCGATTCTCGACGGTACGCTCGCAGGCGGAGAGCGAAAAGAGCCGCGCGCGCTGATCTCGTTCGCGGCGGTCCTCGCCGCCGGCGCCGTGGTCTGGGCCGGATACAACGAACTGATGTGGGGGACGCTCGTCGACATCGGGCACACGGTTTACTATCACCAGGATTCCTACGGGTCGCCCACGGGATCGCCGTTCGGCTTGCGCTATCTGCCGTATCAGATCTATTCGTTCTTCATCCAGGGTCCGGTCTTCGTCGAGTGGCTACAGACCCCGCAGTGGCCGTACTTCAAAGTCGACGTGCGCGGGATCGCGCTCACGTTCACGAGCCCGGCGCTGATCCTCGCGTTCCTCGCGCGCGAGCCGCGGCGGCTGGTGATCGCGCTTTGGATCACCGTCGCGCTCGTCGCCGGTCCCTCGTTCTTATATTACTTGAACGGCTGGTATCAGTTCGGGATGCGGCACGCGCTCGATTTCGAGCCGTTTCTGTTCGTGCTGATGGGCTTGGGCACGCGGACCGTCATGCCGCGCTGGGGCGCGGCACTCGTCGTCTACTCTTCGCTCGTAGGCGCGTGGGGCGTCTGGTGGTGGGATACGTTCATGCGCGTCGGGGACTGACTGCGCGCGCCTACGGTAGGCGAGGCGCGCACGCCGAGAACAACGCACCGCTGAATTCGTCGTGCACCGGCAGCACGCTGCTCATCTTCGTCAGATCGAGGACGCGGCGCAGAACGCTCTGCGGCGGCGCGACGATCTGAAGCCGATCGCCGATCGTGTTGAAAGCGCGAATCAAGACGTTCAAGCAAGAGCAATCGGCGAACGTGCAGTCGACGAACGATGCGATCACGGGACCGCTCGCGCCGACGCTCGCCTCGTCCATTGTCTTCTGAAGCACGGAGCTGTTTGCGAAGTCGACATCGCCGATGGCGCGTACGATGGACACGGAGCCCAAGTGCTCGATCCGGAATGGTTCGAAATTCGTGAGCATGAGAATCTCTCTAACTTCCGGCGGCGCTCACGCTGCAAACTTCGGATCCGTGAAGCAACCGAGGCGAAGCGTACGCTTGAGACCAAAATTGAGGGCAGCCCTGTCGCTTTCTTTCGAGAGCACGCAATTCGCGCCGGCGATATGGCATTCGCGCACCCAACTGAGGTTACGGCGGTTCGTGTACACCGCGATGATGCAGTTCGGCAAAACGAAACGCACCATGCGCAGCGTTTCAATCGGATCGACGTCGAGTGCGTCGATGTCGACAACAAGGAGATCGGGCCGGGATATGCCGAGCCTGGTGACGTTCACTCGTTCAGCGACGAGCGGTAACTGGCATCCTGCGCCCGCGAGCGCGGAGGTCAGCGAGGGCACTGCCGCTGGAACGATGCCGGCAAGGCAAGAGCGCGTGACCGACACGATTGCCTCCTTCACGGCGGACCGCGCAGGTTTCGAGTTCGGCAACGTCGTTATCCGGAGTTATCGGCTCCGTGCCGGACTTCGCATCTGCCATCCGCTGAATCAACGATAGCACGACTCATGTCGCAGCGATATCGTGAGGCGAGGGGATAAACGTGTGGCTATGCTCGTTCGGCTACCGGTGCGACCAAACGCAGCCGCCGCCGTAAAGCCCACGCAGCGCCCATGCAAAGTCGCCGGCGCGTGATTTTCGGCAACACTAAATACACGGTGCGGCCTCGCATATTTCGACATGGTAATGCGAGGAAACGGCGCCCGGAATCGAGCATATTTCTTTGCAGCCCACGTTAGCGCGTCCGGCCCGTCTCCGGTATCGTGAAATTGAGGGGGTTTTTTGGTCGGAGGCACGTTAGGCGAGGGATATGTCCGATTCCAACCGCAACGCTCGCGAGCAACAAGAGTTCGCGGAGCTTCCCGAAAACGACCCGGCCCGCGAGATCATCGCGTCGATTCTCGAACTGGTGCCGGTCTCGCATTGGAGCTTCGCGCGCTTCAGGGGGGACGGCGATGCCGATCATTTGCTCTCATCCGCTGGGAACGGCGGCGACTTCCGGCGCCTCAAGAGGCTCTATAAGATCCAGCGGCAAGGCACCGTCGGCCCGCGTATCGCGGCGACGGTCGACGAGCGGGATCCCTACGCTAGCGGACTGACGCTGCTCTTCGCCGACAGCCGCGCGAATTTCGGGATTCTCACGCTGCTGCGGACCGCGGAACTGGGGCCTTTCGCTTCCAGCGAGTTACGAGCGCTCACGTTCGCTTTGGACGCCGCCTCCGAACGGCTCTCGACGCTGCGACTGTTCGAGTCACACGACGGACTTCATATCGCCGGGTTCCACCTCGACCGCGAGGCGGAGCTGCCCGTGCTTCCCGACGAGCGGGCTGATTCCGCGTTGTACGTTTTGGATCGCGATCTGTCGATCGTCCTCACCTGGTCCGAAGAGAACGAGCGCCGGGTTGCGCTGACGCCTTTGCGCGCGCGCCTCGAGGACCGCCTTCCCCCGATTCTGGAAGAGGCGGTTCGCGAGCTGACGGCATCATGGACGGCGGAGGCCGCGAGCCGCAAGCCCGGCGTCGCGCGCCCCGTGCCGTTTCTCGTCGTTCGTACGCAGCCGCTGAGCGGACCGGCCGGTCTGTTCATCGGCGTTTCGATCGAACGCTCGCGCTCCGGAAACTCGCTCACCGAAGCTGCGGCGCACTTCAGCATCTCGCCTCGCGAGATTCAAGTGCTGGCGCTGCTCTTGGACGGGGCGCAGCTCGAGGATGTCGCCAAGCGCCTGCACATCGCCTCTTCGACGGTCCAGGATCACATCAAGAGTCTGTTGCGAAAAACGGGAAGCCGCAACCGTTCCGAACTGATCGCGAAGGTTCTCCGGCAGCACTAGCGGCGGCGCCAACCGCCCAAAGAATCCCCGGATACCACGATTCCGACACATACCGATGCACCCGTATACTGGGGTATGCTTGCGGGTACACTGTCCGCGCCCATTTGTCCGCGCGACCGCTCGACTCATACGTGTTGCAAGTGAGCGAGAGCACGCATTCCTTGGGAGCCGAAACGACGGAGTTGCTCAGCATCGATCCGCGCCGATCGGGCGAGCGCGCCCCGGCGCTCCCGCGACCGCCGCGTAACGCCGCGCGGCTCTTCGAGGCATGCGATTCCTTCGACCACGCCGCGCAAGTCGTTGCCGACCTGTTGCGCCAGTACGTCGGGGTGCGCCAGTGGTACGCGCTGCGACGCGTCGGAGCGCGCTGGTCGGCGGTCGACACGCAGAATCTCGCGCGGCTCGAAGCGGCCGATGCGCGCTGCTTCGCGGATGCCATGTTGGGCGCGCTGTCCGAGGCGACGGGTCCGCTGCTCGTTGCGCAACTGCGCGATTTCGCGCCGCACTCGCAGGGAACGTCGGACTTCGCGGGCGCGGCCTACTTGGTCGGCGCGCCGCTCCTGCAGCGGCGCCGGCTCGACGGTTTCGTCTGCGGGCTGACTCCGGCGATTCCCTACTCCGAGATCAAGCAGCACCACACGCTGATTCAATCGTCGGTTCGCTTGCTCAACACATTGCTCGATCTCGACGTTCAAGCGCGCACCTTTCGGCGCTGGGCCGAGCGCGCGCGAGCGCAGACGGTACTCGACCCGCTGACGGGGTTGTTGAACCGGCGCGGTTGGGACCAGACGCTGCGAAAAGAAGAACTCCGCGCGCAGCGCTACGGGCACTCTGCGATCCTCTTCGTGATCGACCTCGACGGCTTCAAGGAAGTCAACGATCGAGCGGGCCATGAAGTCGGCGACCAGGTCTTGCAGACCGTGGCCGCCGCGCTTTCGCGGGCGGTTCGGGGGAACGACGTCGTGGCGCGCTTGGGCGGCGACGAATTTGGGGTCCTCGCGATCGAGAGCGACGAAGCGACCGGCGCGACGCTCGACGAGCGGCTGGTCGAAGCGCTCGATGCCGCGGGCATCCCCGCGTCGATCGGAATGGCGACGATGGGCGCTGCAACCGCGGCGGAAGCATGGCGCGCAGCCGACCACGCGATGTACGAGATCAAGCGGCGACGCGCCGGAACGCCTTCGAGCGGCGAAGGGAAAGCGGCGGGCTAGACCTTTTCGATCTGGTAGAACTCGAGCTCGACCGGGGTCTCGCGGCCGAAGATCGAGATCAGCGCCCGGACCTTCTCCTTCTCCGGCTGGATCTCGTCGACGACGCCGGTGAAATCGAAGAACGGCCCGCTCGTCACCTTGACGCGATCGCCCTTGGCGAAATCGATCTTGAGCTTGGGCGTCTCGATGCCCATCTGCTTGAGGATCGTCTTCACTTCTTTTTCTTGCAGCGGCACGGGTTTCTCGCCCGAGCCCGGCGAGCCGACGAAGCCCGTCACACCCGACGTGTTGCGCACGACGAACCAGGACGAGTCGTCCATGTCCATCTCGACGAGCACGTAGCCCGGGAAGACCTTTTTCGGCGTGATCTTGCGCTTGCCGTCTTTGAACTCGACTTCGTCTTCCATGGGGACGAGCACGCGGAAGATCTTGTCCGTCATGTTCATCGAATGGATCCGGCGCTCGAGGTTCGCCTTGACCTTGTTCTCGTAGCCGGAATACGTGTGAATCACGTACCACTTCCGGCGATCGGCCGCTTTGCCGGTTGTGACGCTGGCTGAGTCGCTCACGGTCGATCCCCTACTTGTGGACGAGGCCGAAGAGTTGGCCGAAGAGCAGATCGGTCCCGTACGTGAAGATGGCCACGACCACGACCAGCGTGACGGTCAAGACCGTCGCCGAAACCCACTCTTGGCGGGATGGCCAGGTCACGCGGCGCATCTCCGAGGCCAGACCTTCAACGAAGGCCTTGGCGTTCGCAGCGCGTTCCGCCCGATCCGCGACCCCGTTTGCGCGCGGCGGCGCCGCGCCTTGACGCGTCGTCGTTCCGCTTCCGCTCGTTGGCCTGCTCATCTACTCCGTATCGCTCCTTAGAAAATACTGGCAGGGCGGACAGGACTCGAACCTGCAACCGACGGTTTTGGAGACCGCAACTCTACCAATTGAGCTACCGCCCTCTGCACGTGCGGCGTTCGCGCCGCAGACCAGAGATTACTTGGTTTCCCGGTGAGGCTTGTGGCAGCGGCAAAAACGGCAGTATTTGCTCAGCTCCAGCCGTTCGCTCGTATGCTGGCGGTTCTTCTGACTGTTGTAATTGCGTCGCTTGCATTCGGTACAGGCCAGCACGACCATCACGCGATTCTCTTTTTTTGCCATTTCGCTTCGAACTCTACCCAAGTCGCCGGAGCGACCGAAAAACATAAAAGAAACGGACGCGCGGCCCGTTCAAGACGAGATGATACCATAGGACCGTCTGGCTGTAAACGGAAAGGTGAGCGACCGTGAAGACGCCTTCCACGGGGAAGCTGCTACGGATCTTCGTCGGCGAGCGGGATCGCTGGGAGGGGCAACCTCTTTATACGGCACTCGTGCAGCGCCTGCGCTCGGCCGGGATCGCGGGAGCGACGGTGTTCAAGGGGATCGAGAGCTATGGGAGCCACTCGGTCGTCCACGCGGCGCGGGTCGTCGATCTCGCCGCCGACCTGCCCGTCCTCATCGAGGTGATCGACAGCGAGGAGCGGATTCGAGGCGTGCTCCCGCTGCTCGACGGGATGATCGCCGAAGGTCTCGTCACGATCGAGGCCGTCGAAGTAATTCGTTACAGCAAGGGACCGGCCGCCCGGGGGGGACGCTCCTGATCGATTGGCGCTCGGTGGCAGCCGTGGCGCTCGGCGGGGCGTTCGGTTCCGTGATCCGCTACCTCGTCCAGGTCCTCGCCGTGCAGCGCTTTGGGCCCGGCTTCCCGGTCGGCACGTTTGCGATCAATGTGCTGGGCAGCTTCCTGATCGGCGTCGTCATCGAGCTCGCCCAGACGCGGGCGCTGGGCATGACGACCGAGTTGCGGACCTTCCTCGCCGTCGGCGTGCTCGGCGGATTCACGACGTTCTCGAGCTTCTCGTTCGAGGCGCTGACGCTGATCCGCGACGGCGCTCCGGGGCTCGCGACCGCTTACGCGCTCGGGAGCGTCGCGCTCGGCGTCGGCGCCGCTCTCGCCGGGGTCGCGCTCGCGCGCGCCGCGGGCGGCTAGCCCCTTCGACGAGCTTGGGGCGACATCGCGGCGCCCTACAACGTGAACGGGGCGACCGGCGCGATCTCGGGACGATCCCCCAGCTGATCGGTCCCCAGGACCCAGGCGCTCGCGCCGTTCCGCAAAAACGCGGCGACGACCGTATCGCTCGCGATGCGCGGGAAGATCGCCCGCCAGCCTCCCAGCGCCGTGCGCAGCTGCTCGAACGGCCCGTCTTCGAACGTGGTTCCCAGGTTGAATTCATTGTCGGTCCAGTCGCGCTGCGGCGCGCCGAAGGGCGCAAGGCTGCGGCGCAGGTCGCGCGCGAGGCCGCGGATTCGAGCGCGGCGCGCCGCTTCCACGGGATGTTGCGCGGCCCACTGGGAGTACCCCGGGCCGCTCGCCGCGAGGCCCTCGGCCCGGCCAAGCGCCGCGAACAGCGCGCGGCACGAATCCTGCGCGCAGTTGTTCGCGGGCGAGACATAACTGCCGCCGGTGCCGTCGCCGATGCGATAGCGCGCCGCCAGCGCGTCGAGCTGGGCCATGAACGAGGCGAGGCTGAACGTATCGGCGCCCACCAGGACGTCGCAGACCGGCCGCAGGCCGGCCCAACCGAACTGGCGGTCGCCGAGATAGCGCGACCAATGCAGCGCGCCCGAAACGATGCCGTCGCGGTTGTGGGCGTAGAGCTGGCGATAGACGATCTCGAAGCGCGGCTCGTCCGCGAGCGGATCGTGCACGACCTCGGCGGACCCGAACGCGAAATGTCCCGCGTAGAACGGTCGCGACGCGACGGCCTCGCGTTCTTTGCCGCCGATCCCGCCGTACACGTGGAGCAGCACGGCAACGTCGCCAGCGTGCCATTCGTCCGAACCGAGCCGCACGGAGAGCGTCCCGCCCTTGGCGGCAACGAGATCGCGCCAGGCGGTCTTGCGAACGTAGCGGTACTGCTCGCCGTCCCCGCCCGCGACGCTGCGCTGCGGCTGCACGGCGAGCAGCGCGCGCGGTGCGAGCGCGGTGACGATGAACTGCCCGTCGGCGCCGGGGGCGCCGAAGACGTACCATCCCGCCTCGCCCACGGGCAGGCGCTCGATGCCGCGAAGGTTCGACGGTTCGCGCCCTTCGACGTCGCGCACGACCTGCGGCAGGCGCAGCGTCTCGCGGGCGCCGTCGAACTCGCGCGTCGCGCGATTGAAGTGCGCGACGAAATACCGTTCGTCGCCGTCCGGCTCGATGAACCGAACCAGGCCGTAGTAGCGTCCGCTGATCTGCACGGGTTCACGCGAGATCGAGACGACCTCGCCCTGCGCATCGACCGCGACGGGGCCGGCGAGCATGACGAGCATATCGTCGAGCGGGCGGGCGCCCGCGAGCGATTCGAGCGGATCGACGAGTTGGCGGTGATTCAAGCGCACGGGCTGGATCAGACCACCGTAACGGCTCGTGTACTCGGCCTGCGCGCTGAAATGCACGTCGCGCGTCACGGCGCGCACGAACGCGCGGACGCGCGGCGTATCGGCCCAGCGTAATTTCACGATCTTGCCGACGAGCGCGGCGTGCGCGGCGTCCGCGTGGTGCACCTCGAACCATGCGCCGCCGACCTGCGCGCGCTCTTCGCGCGCCGGCAAGATCAAGCGGCCCATCCATTCGCCGACCGGCGCAAAACGTTCCGCGTCGACGCGGGCGTCGAGCGGATAGAACTCGGGCCGGTTCCACGGCGCCTGCACGTAGCGCTCGTAGTTGCTCGTTTCCCGCACGGCATGCGGCGGCGCGGTCTCGAGCTTGCCCTCGAGGATGCGCGTGATGTAGTCGAGCGTCTGCTGCAGCGCCGAGCGCCCGTCGGGGAGGATCGTCTGCGGATCCATCATTCCGCCGGGAACCTGGTGGCCGACGGGCCCAAGCGAGAACTGCGTCAAGCGCCCCAGCCGCACCGCGCGATTCCAATACGAGAGGACGGCGATCTTCCAGCGCGATGGGAACATGATCGGTCCGAGCCGCTCGACCCCGTCCTTGTCGCCGACGAAATGATAGACGTGCTCGAGTTCGAGGATGCGGCAATCCCCGCTGATGACGCCGCCGAGCGAGATCACGTCGACCGGCGCGTCGAGCGCGCGCCGCAGGAATGCGGCGCTCGCGGCCGCCATTTGGCCGCCGCCGCTGTAGCCGATCAGCGTGAGCGGCGTCCCGCTGTTCGGCCGGTAACCGTTTTCGATCAGCGCGTCGTAGATGATCTGCGCGATGCCGTAGTTATAGAGCGGGCCGTAACGCTGGTCGGCAGAGACGGCGACGATCAGCACGTTGCGCAAGTTCACGAACATGCCCAGCAGATTCGCGGGATCGGTCAGACGCAGTTTGTCGACGAAGGACCAGAACCAAGCCAGGATCGGATCGTCGTCGAGGGGCCGGTTCAGCACCGAATACGTCATGATCCCGCGCACGAGGCGCACGTCCTTCGCCAAGCGCGGCGCGAGCGCGTCGAGGAAGCGCTCGACGTCGGGCGTGTAGTGCCCGCTCGATTGCTCGATGCCGTCCAGATAGACGACGTAGCGTGAGACGCGTTCGCCATCTCGCTGCGCCGGCGGCTCGCCGGGCGCCGCGGAACCCCTGTCGACCTCGTCGCCGTACCAGCCTGCCCACCAGCCGAGCGTTTCGACCGGGGCCATGAAACCGGCGACGATGATCCCGACGAGCGCGATCCACGCGAGGTCGAACGGCAGGTGCAAGTAGCGCGGCACGTGCGACTCGGCCGAGAAGATCGCGCGATGCACGGGATGGAGCGTCAGCGCGACGACGTAACCAAAGCACGCGATCGCACCGGAGCCGGCGAGGACGCGCCAGCGGCTCGAATGTTTCTTGCTGCCGAGGGCGAGGCTTTCGCCCTCGGCCGGAGCCGCGGCGTTGCCGGCGACCGTTGTGACGCGATCGTTCGGACCGCGCCGATCGACCGCCACCTGCTCGTTGTCCGCCAGGTCCACGCCCGCGGTCGCATTGAGGAGGCGCTCGCCGAGCACGGCGACCGGTTTCCCGAACGTCTGTTGCACGACGGCTAACACCGCCCAGCCGAGGCCCGCATAGGTGAACGCGACGAACGGCGAGACGTGGACCGCGGCCGTGACGCCCACGACGATCGCCAGCAGATGCCAGACCCGCAAGCACCACAGGATCCCCAAGCCCGCATACGGCAGCGCGCCCAGGAACGCGAAGAGCAGCGGCGCCGAACCCAGCGCGAAGACGAGCGCGAGCGTCGGCAGCGCGACGTGCGCTTGCCCCGGGAGCGCCATGATCGACCATGTAGCCGCCACCGCAAACGCATAGCCGCAGGCCAGCAGCAGCGCGTTGACGGCGAGGCTCATCGCGAAGCGCCCCGGCTTCACCCGATTCGCGAAGAGGACCACGCTCTGCGCGATCGCCTCCGAGAGGGCCGCGCCCAAGACGATCGCCACGCCGATCAGCGCGGCGTACGGCAGCGCGAAGGCAGCCGTGAACGCCTCGCGCTGCAAGCGGAAGACGCCGCCGAGCGTTTGCAAGAGGTCGGCCGCGAGCGTCTCCACGAGCCTCTTCTTCCGCTCGACGCCCCTTGGAATCATGCCCGGCGGCGGAAACCGTGCCGCGGCAGGCGAGGTGAGGTGGTGCGCCCGACTGGAATCGAACCAGCAGCCTAGGGCTTAGGAGTCCCCCGCTCTATCCATTTGAGCTACGGGCGCGCACGCGGTTCTCTTCCACGCGCTCGCCCGCCGCTCCGGTGACGGCAGGTCAGCGGCGCCGGGGTGCCGGTATTCATCACGGTCGCGCGAACGTTGCCGGCGAGTTTGAAAGGATGCGTGGATGAGCAGGGACGTCACCGTTGCGGCGACGCAGATGCCGTGCACCTGGGACACGGACGGCAACGTCGCGCGCGCGGAAAAGCTCGTGCGCGCTGCGCACGCCGAGGGCGCGCAGATCGTCCTGCTGCAGGAGCTGTTTCTGACGCCGTACTTCTGCATCGACGAGGACGCGCGGCACTTCGCGCTCGCGCAGCCGCTGGACGACAGCCCGCTCATCAGGCACTTCCAAGGCGTGGCGAAGGAGCTCGGCGTCGTTCTGCCGCTGAGCTTCTTCGAGCGCGCGGGGGACGCGTATTACAACTCGCTCGTCGTGATCGATGCGGACGGCGCAGCGCTCGATCCCTATCGCAAGACGCACATCCCGAACTTTGCGGGTTACCGCGAAAAGCGCTTCTTCGCGCCCGGCGATACCGGCTTCAAGACCTGGGACACCAAGCACGCGCGGATCGGCGCCGGAATCTGTTGGGACCAGTGGTTCCCCGAAACGCAGCGCGCGCTCGCGCTGCTGGGGGCCGAACTGATCTTCCATCCGACCGCCATCGGCTCGGAGCCCGGCGTGCCGGGCTACGACAGCCGGGATCACTGGACGCGCGTGCAGCAGGGCGCGGCGGGCGCGAACTTGACGCCGGTGATCGCCTCGAACCGCATCGGAACCGAATCCAGCCGTTACGAACGGGATCCGGCGATGACGTTCTACGGCTCGTCGTTCATCGCCGATCAGACGGGAGCGCTCGCGGCACAAGCGGATCGCGTGACGGAGGGCGTGCTCGTTCACACCTTCGACCTGGCCGCCGTCGCACGGCAGCGGGAATGGTGGGGGGTCTTCCGCGACCGGCGCCCGGAGATGTACGGCGCGCTGCTGCGGCCGCACGCCGCGGACGCATAGCGCAGATCTAACGGACGATCGTGTTGCGAAACTGCCAGGGATCGTCCGGATCGATGTCCTCGGGGAAGAGCTCCCCGCGCCCCGTCAGCGGGGTCCAATCCGTGTACACGCCGGCGAGCGAACCGAGATAGGGCTCCATGATCCCGAGGATCCGCTCCTCATCGAGATCGTCGGCTTCGAGCACGCTGCGGCGGGGATTCTCGATCGCCCAGACCATGCCGGCCACGACGGCCGACGTGACTTGCAGGGCCGTCGCGTTCTGATAGGGAGCCAGGCGCCGCGCTTCCTCGATCGAGAGTTGGGAGCCGTACCAATACGCGTTCTTCGCGTGGCCGTAGAGCAAGACGCCGAGCTCGTCGGTTCCCGCGACGATGTCGTCGTTGAGCAGATGCATGCGCGATTGGGGTCGATAGGCGTTCCCCTGCAGCTCGTGCAGCGAGAGAATGGCATCGTCGCACGGATGGTACGCGTAATGGCACGTCGGGCGATACGCCACGCCGCCGCTCTCGCGCACCGTGAAGTAGTCGGCGATGCTGATCGCTTCATTGTGCGGGATCAGGTAGCCGATCAACGAGCCGCTCGGAACCCAGCTGCGCACGCGCGCGCCGGCACCCGGGCGCGTGAGATAGATCGCGGCTCCGCCGCCGAATTCGTGCCTGCGACCTTCCGGCGGCAGGGCTTTCTCGTGCGTTCCCCAGCCCAGTTCCGCCGGCTGCAGGCCCTCCGCGATGAAGCCGATGACCGACCACGTGTTGATGAACTGATCCGGCTCCTTGCTCCATTCCGCGCGCTGCGTGTCGCGCTCGGAGATGTGGATCCCTTTGATTCCGAGCGAGCGTGCAAGCTGGGCCCAACCTTCGCGGGTCCCCGGGCGCTCGTTGCTCGAACCGACGTCGCGCGCGACGTGCATGAGGGCGCGCTTCACGAAGTGGCTGACCATGCCGGGATTCGCGCCGTGCGCGACGATCGCCGTCGGGTCCGGCGCATCGCGGCGCAGCGCGAGGGCGGCTTCGCGCATCGCGTAATTGGAGCGTTGCGCGATCGACAGGCGCGGATTCGTATAGACTCCCGGCCACGGCTCGATACATGTGTCGATGTACAACGATCCGAGATCGCGGCACAACTCCATCAGCGCAAGCGAGGAGACCTCGACCGAAACGTTCACGAGAAACCCGCCCGGACCCAACAACGGCGAAAGCACCTCGCGCAGGTTTTCCCGCGTGAGCGCAGCCTGCAGGAAGCGAACGCCTGCAAACTCCGCGATCGCGCGTGCCGAGTCGTCCGGATCGATGACCGTGACTAGTTCCCGGCGAACTTCGATATGCCGCAAGATGAGCGGCAAGAGCCCCTTGCCGATCGATCCGAATCCGACGACGACCAGCGGGCCATCGAGTCTTGCGAGCAGGGGTGACTGGCGCACGGCGTATTTACTACCGTAGTGTGCTGCGAGAGGCCTCCGTGGCAGCAGGCGATCTAGAGGCTGCAGGCCCGAGCTTGAGTTCGGGCCGTTCGAGCTTGCGGGAAGGGCAGCGTAACGCCCGCCCTGCTCGCGGCGACCGAAGCGCTCGTCGAGCGGCGAACCGGCACCGCACGTCGGGACGATGTGGCGGCGGCACGCGCGGACGGCAGATCCTCGAAGACGCGAAAGACGTCATCGAGCTTGGTGAGTCCGAGTAACCGCGCAGCGAACGTCTCGCCGGGCGCGACGACGAACAGCGCGGTCCGCGGCTTGCGGGCAAGCAGGCGGTTGTGGAGCCTCAGCAGCGCGCCCAGGAATGCCGAGTCGGCGAAACGCACGTCGCTCAAGTCGAGAATGGTTACCACTCCGGGACCAAATGCTTCGATCTGACTGAGTTCCCCCTCGAGCCACTGGGTTCGCGAGAAGTCAATCTCACCGCGGAATGGGAGCACGTGTACGTTTGCCATGCAGCAAGCGTACGGCATCCCCCCAATATCGTCCGTACGGTTTTAACCTAGGCTGCAACGTGGGCACGAATCAGCAGGCGGTTCGCGGAATGTGTGTGCGCCTTCGCACAGAATTACCGAGCCAAGGGACAACGCGTACGATGACGAGAGAGGAATCCACCGGCCCCCGCAGTTCCGGGCCCGCCGCGCTTTCAGCAGAGGACTTGCACCTCAACGCGATCCTCAATGGTGTCGGCGCGCCTGAAACGAACGCCGTGATCGAGCAGGGCAAGCTCGTCAAACTCGCCGTCCGCGATCAGATCTATCGGCCGGACGAACCGATCAGGGACGTCTATTTTCCGATCGATTGCGTGCTCTCGATCGTGACGCGCATGAAGGACGGCAGCCAGATCGAGGTCGGCACGATCGGCCGCGAAGGCACCTCCGCGATCCCGCTTCTTCTTGGTGCCATCACGAGCGCCAATGAGGCGTATTGTCAGGTCCCCGGCAGTGCCGTAAAAATCGATGCCGCACTCTTCGGTTTGCTGAGGGCGGATATGAAGTTTCGGCAACTCCTCGATCGCTACGTGCAGGCCTACGTGAACATGCTCGGCCAACTCGCCGCCTGCAACCGGTTGCACAGCGTGTACGAACGCTGCTCGCGCTGGCTGCTGATGACCCAGGATCGCGTCGACTCGAACGAGATCAGGTTGACCCACGAATACCTGGCGATGATGCTCGGCACGCAGCGTTCCGGTGTCACGATCGCCGCAGGCACGTTGCAGCACGCGGGCTTCATTCGCTATAGCCACGGCGTCATCACGATCCTGGACCGCGCCGGTCTCGAGGGGGCCGCCTGCGAATGCTACGAGGTCGCTCGCGAACAATTCGGCGGGCTCCTGCGCTCCGTGAACGGCCCGGCGGCGGCGCCGGACTCTCCGGCCGAACGCAGGAACGGCGGGGAACGGAGAAGGGGCATCGAGCTGCAACGCACGGACCCGCCCAAATAGCGCTCAGCGAGCGAGAATGCGCGCCGCACCGGAGTAGACGTTGAAGCGCGAACCCCGCAGAAAGCCCACGAGCGTCAAGCCGAACTCGCGCGCCAGATCCACTGCGAGACTGCTCGGCGCAGAGACCGAACACAGCAGCGGGACGCCCGCCGCGAGCGCCTTCTGCACGAGTTCGTAACTGCTGCGGCCGCTGACCATCACGATCGACTCGGAGAGCGGCAAGCGACGCTCGAGCAGCGCGTAGCCGATCAGCTTGTCGAGCGCGTTGTGCCTGCCGACGTCCTCGCGCACCGCCACGACGTTTCCCTCGCGATCGAACAGAGCCGCTGCGTGCAAACCGCCCGTCTTTTCGAAGACGCCTTGCCTCGCGCGCAGGCGGTCGGGCAACGCAACGATGAGCGCCGGCTCGATCCCGCCGTCAAGGCCCGTCGCGCTCGCAAGGCCGCGCACGCGTAACGCTTCGATGTTTGCCTTGCCGCAAACGCCGCAAGCGCTCGTCGTTGCGAAGTGCCGCTCGAGCGGTTCGAGCTCGGGCAACTCGCGCGCGGCCAGATCGACGTTGACGATGTTGTAGTGCTGTGCCGGATCGACGCTCGCATCCAGGCAATACGAGATGCCGCGGATCTCCTCCAGCCGCCGGACGATGCCCTCGTTGAAGAGAAAGCCGGCTGCCAATTCGAAATCGTGGCCCGGCGTTCGCATCGTGATGGCGAGCGTGCTCGTCGCACCTCCCGCGCGCAGGCGGAGTTCCAGCGGCTCTTCGCTCGCGACGCGATCGTAGCGTTCGCGCGAGGCGCCCGCATCGACGGTCACGATTCGCACCTCGACCGAACTGCCTGGACGCGCGGGCGTCGAATCGATCATGCCATGCATCCCGGAGTCGTGCTGGCCGGCGGACGAAGCCGGCGGATGGGCGTCGACAAAGCCTGGCTCTCCTTCGGGGGCGCGCAGCCGCTGGTCGAACGCGCGCTGCGGCGCGCGGGGGCGCAGGCTGCGCCGCTCGTCCTCTCCGCAAACGGCGACGATCTCACGCGATTCGAGGCGCTCGGCGTCGCCGTCGTGCGCGACGCAGCGGGCGAAGGCGCGGGCCCGCTCGCCGGAATCGTCAGCGCGATGGCATGGCTGCGCCGTCGCGGGATCGGCGAGGCCCTCTGGATCGCGAGCTTCGCCTGCGACACGCCGTTCTTCCCGGACGATCTCGTCGCGCGCCTAGCGGAGGCGGCTCGCCCGGGCACGATCGCGGTCGCGGCGTCGGCGGGCCGGCTGCATCCCGTCTTCGCGTTGTGGCCGACGGCGCTCGAGCCCGACTTGACGGCGTGCTTGGCCGGCGAACGCGTGCCCAGCATGCACGGGGTCCTCGAGCGCTTCGGCTGCGAGGCGGTCGAGTTTTCGGATCGCCCATTCGATCCGTTCTTCAACATCAATACGCGCGCCGATCTGGACCAGGCCCGCAGGCTGCTCGCCCGCCGCTAGGCCGGCGCAATCGCCGGCTCAAGAGCGCTCGCGGGGGCTTGGAGGCGCGCGACCTCGACGAAGGCGTTATAGTGCGGCACGCCGCTGGCATCGAGGCAGCCGGAGGGAACGAGCCCGTTCACTTCGGGCCAATAGCCTTGAAGGTTGCCGGCGGCGATCCGGTCGATCTTCGCGCGGCCGAGAAACTCGCCGAGCTCGTTGCGCAAGACGATCCGGTCCCCGTCGCGGATGCCCAGCTTCGCGGCATCGGTCTGGGACATGAGGATCGCATCGCGCTTGGCCCCGGTCAGCGGATCGCTGCCGCCGTACACCATGCTGTTGAACTGCTTGCCGCGGCGCGTCGAGAGAATCCACATGCCAGCGGGCGCGCGCTCTTCCGGCAGGTCGACGACGGAGAAGTGGCCCTTGCCGTCGGGCGTCGGGAACGTGTCCACGAGCAGCCGCGGGCCTCCGTATTGGAACTGATCGCCCTTTTTGCGCAGGCCGGCGATGCCGCGATACGTCGGGCACACCCGATCGATCTCGTTGCGGACGTCCTGCGTGTCGTCCCACGGGAATGCGGTCTTCGCGCGCTCCGGATCCGCGGCTCGCGCCACCATCACCGGGATCTCCCACTCATCGCGCGTCTCCTCGATGCGCGGCCCCGGGATCTGCGGACTGAAGATGATACGACGCTCGGTGCTCGTCTCCGTGCCGCCGCCGCGCTGCTCGTAGCGCGTGCGCGAGGGCAAGAGCAGCACGGTATCGGCCGGATCGACCAGCATGTTCGAACTGAGGCAGATGTCTTGATGGATGCGCAGCTTGATGTTTCCGACGGCGGCGCGCACCCGCTCGGGCTCGGGCAGCGTCTCGACGAAGTTGCCGCCCGTCTGCCACAGCGCGTCGATCTCCCCGCGTTCCGCCGCGAGAATCATCTCGGTCGCCGTCATTCCCCGGAAGGTGGGCGGCTCGAAGCCCCAAACGTCCGGCCCGGCAAAACGCTTGGCGGTCTCCTCGTTGACGGGCGACCCCATCACGTAGTATCCCGGCTGGCCGCCCATCTCCGCGCCGCCCTGAACCCCGCTATGACCGCGCACGGGCATGAGCCCCGTTCCTTCGCGGCCGACATTCCCGCGCGCGAGTTGCAGGTTGACGATCCCGCGCACATTATCGGTGCCGTAGCGATGTTGCGTGATGCCCATGCTCCAGACGAAGATCGCGGAACGCGCCCGTCCGAAAGTCTCCGCAAAACGGTACATGACCTCACGTGACACGCCGGAATCGCGCTCGAGCACGTCCCAATCCAGGCCCGCCACGTGCGCTTCGAGCGCCTCGAAGCCCACCGTGCGCGCTGCGATGAAGGCCCGGTCGAGCCACTCGTTGGCGGCGAGATGCTTGAGGACGCCGTAGAAGAACGCGGTATCTCCGCCGATGTGCACCGGGAAAAAATCGTCCGCGAACTTCGTCCCGAACATCGCGCTCTCGGCGATCGAGGGGATCCAGTAACGCTCGAGCCCGGGCTCGAAGTACGGGTTGATCACGAAGACCTTGGCGCCGTGCTGCTTGGCGTAATAGAGATACTTCATCGCGACCGGCTGATTGTTCGCGATGTTCGAGCCGACGAACACGATCAGATCGCTCGTGAGCCAATCTTTATACGAACAGGTCGTCGCGCCGACGCCGACCGTCGCCGTCAGAGCGCGCGTGCTCGGCGCATGGCAGATCCGCGCGCTCGTGTCGACATGATTGGTTCCGAAGAAGCGTGCCGCTTTTTGATGCGCATAGTACGACTCGTTGGTCAGCCCGCGCGACGTGATGAACCAGCCGATCTTCTCCGGCGCGGTCGAGGCGAGCCCGCCGGCGGCGATCCGAATCGCCTCGTCCCACGAAATGCGCCTGAAGCCGCGGTCGCCCTTACGGCGGATCATGGGCGCGGGCAGGCGGCCGAGGTTCGTGAGCTTGCCCGAATGGAGCTTGCGCAGACCTTCGACGTCGTCGAGCAGGCGTTCGTCGAGCGCGGGCATCGTGTTGACGCGCAAGAGGCGCAACCGGATCGAGCACAGGTGCACGCCGTCGTGGGTCCAATCGCGCGTGCCGGTCGTCCCCAACGCACAGCCGTCGCAGCAGCCGTTTCGCAAGATCCGCCAGGCATAGGGCAGGTTGTCGCGGTTCTCCCAAGCGGCGTCGGCGAGATCCTTATAGCCGTTGGGGTGCTGCTGGTTCAGCCCGTACGGAACCAGGCTGACCCAATTCCGAGCGCTCCGCGCGCCTTTCGTTTGCTTCATCGCTAGGTTTGGACCGCAGCCTGGAACTCCGCGTTCGCAGGCTTCTTCGTGACCAGCGGCAGCACGGTCGCAACCGCCAGCATGACCGCAACGGGCATCAAAGCACCCGCGAAGCTCCCGGTCGCATCCTTGACCCGCGCGACCAGCAGGGGTCCCGCGAGACCCGCGAAGCCCCAAGCCGTGATGATCAGGCCGTAATTCGCGCCCATGTACTTCGTGCCGAAGAAGTCGGCATTAAACGACGGCATCACGCCGAAGCCGCCGCCGTAGCAGGCCAGAATGATCGCGAAAGCCCCCAGCACCAGTCCCATGCCGTGCAAGCTGCCGAGCACGAAGAAGACGACGACCTGAACTCCGTAGATCAAAGCATAGGCCGTGTTGCGCCCGAGCCGATCCGAAACGGCGCCCCAAAAGAATCGGCCGAGCCCATTGAAGATCGCGACCGAGGCGTAGCCCGCGATCGCGACGCCCGCCGCGGCGCCGCTGAGTTCGCGAATGATCGGAACCGCGTTGCTGACGATCAGGATCCCGGCGGTCACGTTCAGGAACAGCATCAGCCACAGCAAATAGAACTGCGGGGTCTTGAGCATCTCGCCCGTCGTGTAATCGACGCCGGTGGCCGCGCGAGCCGCGCTCGCGCCGGTAACGCCGTATCCAGCCGGCGGATTGCTCAGAAACCACGCGCAGATGCCTCCGGCGACCAGAAACACGAGCCCGGAAACGATGAACACGTTCATGATCGCGGAGACGTCCGCGGCGCCGAGCTGATACGCCGCCGCATCGAATGCCGTGCCGGCCTTGGTTGCCGCAGCACGCGCGTCAGCGTAGAGCGACGCGCTCTTCGAGGCGTGCGCGAACGAGGGAATCGCCTTGAGGATGAAGCCGTAGAAGAATGCGCCGAGCCCAAAACCCATCACGACCGCACCGCTGGCGAAGCCGCGCCGCTCGGGGAACCACTTCGTGACGGTGGCGACCGGAGTGATGTAGGCCATGCCGGTGCCGAAGCCGCCGATGATGCCGTAGGTCAGGTAGATCCACGGGGCCCCGAGCGTTTTCGTGCCGAGCCCGGCGAGCAGATTTCCGAGCCCCCAAAGGACGACGCCGGCGATCGTCACCGTCCTGGGCCCGACTTTGTCTTGCCAGCGCCCGCCGACGACGGCGCCGATTCCGATGAAGAAGATCGCGATCGCGAACGTCCAGGTCGTGACGGTGTTCGACCACCCGAAACTCGCCAACAGCGGCTGGGTGAAGTTGCTCCAGGCGTACACCGTGCCCAGGAGCATCATGACGAGCATGCCGGCGGCGAGAACGAGCCAGCGGTTTTGGGCGACGGACCCTTGCTGCATGGTAGAAACCTCCTCCATCCGGAAGTGCGGTCTGCGGAGTCGCTGACCATAGGACGCTACGACCTAAGTCGCAGGTTCCCGAAGCCGGGCCGCTTACAGACGCTGGAGAGCGCTCGGGTACCTCGGAGAGCGACGTGCGAAGGCGCGGTCCCGGGCTCCCGGCGAACGCCTGGGACAACCTCACTCCCCCCGCAACGAGGAGCCGTTCGATGCGCTCTGCCCCATTCGCACTCGGCCTGGTGCTCGCGCTCCCGGCGGCCCCGGGCCTCGCTCAATCCCCTGAGCCCACCCCCGCCCTCACCATCTCGCCATCCCCGGTTTCGATCGCGGCCTGCACGATCGCCCGGCGCGAACGCACCAGAGGCTTCCAAGGGAACCCGTATCCGCTCCCGATCACGGGCGGCCTACGGATCACGTTCGTCAATCACGGCACCGCCGCGGTCGCTGAAGTCGCGTTCCGTGTGGACTATCGCGGTGAATCCGAGATCGTCCACGACGTCGGGACGTTCACGAGCGGCGTGGCGATCGCGCACTCCTACGACAACTTCTCGGATTACGCGTACCTCGGGCCGACCCCGAACGTCTGCCGCGTGGCCTACGTGCGGCTCGCCGACGGGACGACGTGGGGCACGCCGCAACGGCGCCGCCCTGCGCTTTAAGGGGACCTCGGCGCCGGCGCGCGGGTGCCGATAAGTGAAGAGATGAGCACTCCCGAGGTCCCGCAAGGTCTGCGCCGGCCGCAAGCGATCGCGCTCGGCGTGACGATCGCGCTGCTGCTCGCCGCGATCCTCGCCGCGCCCGCATCCTGGCACCTCGGGGCGAGCGGTCTCTTCCGGGATTTTGACGCGTTCTACTGTGCGGGAGCGTCGCTCGCCGCGGGCGCCGACCCCTACCTCGCGGAGCCGTTGGGGGCGTGCGAACGGGCGCCGAAGCCTTTCGGCTTGCACAACCAGATCCCGCATCTCTCGATGCCGGCGCCGTTGCCGCCGTACGCGCTCGCGCCGTTCGTGTTGCTGGCGCACGTGCCGTACGGCGCCGCCGCGCTGCTGTGGTTCGCGTTCTTGCTCGCCTGCGTCATCGGCTCAGCCTGGGCCTTGCGCGAGATCAGCGGCCTCTCGTTCGGCGCGACGCTCGCCGCGTTCGCGCTCGGCGACGGCTACGCCGCGCTGAGTTTAGGCCAGGTCGCCCCGCTCGCCGTTGCGGGCATCACGTTCGCCGCGTGGGCGCTCGCGCGCGAACGTTTCGCGCTCGCGGCCCTGTTCGCCGCGCTCGCGATGATCGAACCGCACGTCGGGCTGCCGGCCTGCCTTGCGCTCTTTCTTTTCGCGCCGCGCTCGCGCGCCGTGCTGCTGGGTTGCGCGCTCGCCTGCGTCGCGCTTTCGTTCGCGATCGGCGGGACGGCTCTGAATCTCGAATACGTTCGCAGCGTCATCCCCGCGCACGCCTTGAGCGAGGTAGCGAACGAAAAGCAGCTCAGTCTCTCGATCGTCGCCCACCAACTGGGCGCTTCGGACGCGCTCGCACTGCGGATCGGATCGTTCTCGTATCTGCTCGCGCTCGGCGTGGGGCTCGCCGCCGCAAAGGCGCTGGCCGACCGGCTGCGGACGCCCGCGTTGCTCGTCACGCTGCCGGTCGCTTTCACGCTCGCGGGCGGCGGCCCGTTCATCCACATCGCTCAGATCGCGGCGGCGATCCCGGCAGCCGCGATCCTGTACGCTCGCTTGCCCGAACGGCGCGTGCCGCTCGGCTTCGCGCTCGGTCTGATCGCGATTCCGTGGGCGCAGTTCCTCAATCTCGGCACGACGTTCCCGCTCTTCGTCGCGCTCGCGGTCGTGATGCTCGCTTGGAGCCTGGGCGTGGAGCGCCCGCTCGCGGTCGCGGCGCTCGCCCTGGGAGCGCTCTTCCTCGCGCTGCTGCCGCAGCAATTTCTCGTCGACTTGCCCGACCCCGCCGCGGCATTGACGCTCGCGTACGACCCCACGGCGCTCGCGGAGAAAACGTGGGACGTGTTCACGCATGCGATCGCCCAGTCGAACGGCGTGGCGTACACGCTTGCCAAGCTTCCCACCTGGGCCGGCTTGCTCGCGATCGCGGGCATTTCATTAGGCGAAACGTTGCGCGAAAGCGGCGCCGGCCGCAAGGAGCAACTCACGGCGGGCCGCTAACTCTCCGCAGCATGAGTACGAGTGCACCGTCCGCGCCCGCCATGAGCCGCGCCCCCGCGGGGTTTTCCGCCGAGCGGGATCTGCCCGAGGGCTTCGCCGCTTTTTACCGCCCGCTGCACGAGCGCTTCACGCCGCGGCAGCTCGAGCACGCGGCGCGACGCAGAGAGGTGCTCGCAGCTTCGCTGCGCGGCGAACGTCCGGACTATTTGCCGCCGTCACCCGCGACGACGACCGACTGGAAGATCGAACTGCCCCAGTGGTGTCGCGACCAGCGCAACCAGATGACGGGCCCCGCGGACGAAGCCGACCTCTGCGTGAAGATGCTCAACTCCGGCGCTCCCGGCGTGATGCTCGACCTCGAAGATTCGATGGCGAACGAGTGGTCGCACACGCTCCTGGGCATGCGCAACGTGCTGGCGGCGCTGTACGGCACGCTGACCTACGACGACGAGAAGCGCGGCCGCACCGTCGCGATCGAACGTTCCTCGACGGTCACGTTCACGCGCGTGCGCGGTCTGCACCTCGGACAGGCGGGTGTCTACCCTGAACCGACGTCGGCCTCGCTTTTCGATCTCGCGCTGCTCGTCTACCAGGTCGACTTCGCGCGGTTGCGTCATCCGCTCTGCATCTACATTCCGAAATCGGAAGCCGCCGAGGAGGCGCTGTGGTGGCGCGACGTCTTCCAGACGCTCGCCGAAGCCAAGGGTCAACCGAAGGACGCAATTCGCTGCATGGCGCTGGTCGAGTCGCACCCGCTCGCGTTCCAGCTCGAAGAGTTCGCCTATAATTTACGCGACCACTTGATGGGCCTCAATCTCGGGCGTTGGGATTACATGGCGAGCTTGATCCACTTCAATCTCGACGATCCGAACTGGGTGCTCCCCGATCGGAACACGATCCCGCACGACGTCGCCTTCTTCCAGCATCTCCGCACGCTGATCCCGTCGATCACGCACAAGCACGGCATGCTCGCGATCGGCGGGATGACCGCACTGTTCCCCAGCCGCGAAGATCCCGAATTGAACGCGCGCGCGCTCGACGTTCTCGCGAAGGACAAGAAGAACGAAGCGAACTGCTTCATGGACGGTGCGTGGACCGGACATCCCGATCAAAACGCGATCGCCGTCGCGCAGTTCCCGCAGCCCAACCAGCTCGCGAGCTACAAAGCGGATTTCGATCCGCACCCCGATATGCGGCCGTCGCTCGCCGGCGTCGGCAGCCGCACCGAGACCGGGACGCGCGCGGCCGTGCGCACGGTGATCCGCTACCGCAACGGGTACCTGAACGGCAAGGGCGCGAGCCTGCTCGACGGATACATGGAAGATCTCGCGACCGACCGCATCTACCGCTTGATGATCGCGCAACGCGCCCGCCACGGGATGCACTCCGCCGGGGAAGTGAGCCGTTTCTTCGACGAGGAGTTGGCCCGGCTCATCGCCGACCGCCCGAAGAACGAAGCCGGCAACGAGGCGACCCTCCGGGAAGCTCGCCGCATGAGCGAAGCGATGATCCTAACGGGTGCGTTCGATCCGGTCTGACCTCCGCACGCGACCTCAGCTCGACAAAAGTCGCAAAACGCCGCTCTGCCGCGTTCGGCCGGCGCTTCCGACGTCCACTTCGTAGCATGCGACGCGCTTCGCATTAACCAGAAGTCTGTTGACGCACTACAGCGCTCTTCGTTACATACAAGCGCGTATCTGATTGCCGAGCGCGCTCGTTCGTCGCCGCTCGGCGCCGGCATGCATTCGAACGATCCGGGCCATCCATTTTGCTCCAGCAGGCCCGAGGAGTCCGCCCGCAACCTGCAAACCCTCGCTTAACCGCGGCAATACTGAGGGCTATACGTCAAGGAGTACACACACCACGATGAGTACCGAACTGCGCGATTTCCTCCAACTCTCGTACAGTGAGCTGGAAGAACTGAATCTGGCTGCAAAGGAGCAACGCAAAGCTCGCGTCCCGCTGCAGCAGGTCCAGGAAGAGCGACTCAAATATCTCGCCGGCGAGAGCCGGATCAAAGCCGTAACCGTGCTGTTCAGCGACCTCGAGGGCCGGCTGCACTCGCTCGACTACGACAAGAAGTTCTTGCTCAAGTCCTACGATAATCTCACCTTTGACGGCTCTTCGATCCGCGGTTTCACCGCGCAGCGCGAAAGCGACCTGCGTCTGCGCATCGACTGGGCTGCGTTCTATTGGGCGCCCGCCGACTTCTTCGGCGCCGGGAAGGTGCTGGTATTCGGCGACGTGCTCGATCGCGACGGCACGCCCTACGCTGCGGACATTCGCGGGCTTCTCAAGACGTTCGCCAACGAACAGTATGAAAAGCACGGCTACACGCTCAACGCGGCCAACGAGATCGAGGGCTTCGTCTTCAAAGGGCTCGATGCGGAGCGCCACTACCACGAGACCGGCAAGTTCGAGTACGTCAACACCGGGGGCTACTATCACTCGCTGCCGGGCGATCCGTTGCGCACGTTCATCGACACCGTCGCCGAAGTGCAGCGCGCGCTCGGCTTCGAAAACGAAAAGGATCACCCCGAGGTCGCTCCCTCGCAGTTCGAAATCAACTACAGCTACGGCGAAGTCGTCGCCGCGGCCGACCAGATCCAACTCTACAAGCTGATCTGCCGGCAAGTCGCGACCAAGCTCGGGCTCTCCGTCAGCTTCCTGCCCAAGCCCGTCGTCGGCGTGAACGGCAACGGCATGCACACGAACGTTTCCGTATCGAAGGACGGCAAGAACCTCTTCTGGGACCCCGCGGGCGAAGAGCGTCTGAGCGCGTTCGCATGGGACTTCGCGGATCGAATCCTATCGCACGGCAACGACATTTGCTTGCTCTTGAACTCGAGCGTCAATGCGTACCGCCGTCTCGATCCGCACTTCGAGGCGCCCAATCAAATCAAGGCCTCGGCGATCGATCGCGGATCGATGGTCCGCATTCCCTTCGGCAACGAGCGCAGCTCGCGCGTCGAAGTGCGGTCGGTCGCACCCGACGCGAACCCATATCTCGTGATGCTGTCGGTCTTCGAGACCGGTCTCGAAGGGACGATCGCCGACGTGGACAATCTGCGGCAAGCGCAGCGTTACTTGCCCGACAACATCTACGATGCGCTGGAGAACTTCCGCAAAGCGGACTGGACGACGAAGCTGCTCGGCGCGGACGTCAAGGAGCGCTACGCCGAATTGAAGCAGGCCGCGGCCGATCGTTCGCCGCGGGCGCTCGGCACGTTCGTGAAGGCGCAAGAAGTGCAGTACCACCACGAAGTGTACAACCAGTACCTCTGGAACCTGTTCTAGAGCCTACACCTGCGCCCGCAAAGGGGCGGCCGTGACGGCCGCCTCTTTTTTTTTCCGCTGCTCCCCGGCGAGTCTATTTGACGTCGACGACCGAGGTCTCGTGAGCGATGCTCTTCACGTAGAAAACGTCATACTCGAAGCGGTCCTGACCGCTGTATCCGGGCTGCGGCGTATACCACACCGCCAGGCCCGGAAGCGTGGATCCCGCGCATTCGCCGGTGGGCGATTCCGAGATCACGACCGAGCTTGCGCGCAGGGAGACGGTGCCGTGCGCGGGCTTGGTTCGCAGTTCGATCCGCGGGCCGCCTTCCGCCGCGCAGCCGCGCGCGCGATATTGGACGTAGGTGTTGATGCGCACGTCCGTATCGACGGCCGTGCTGCGCCGCAACGTGTGGGCGGGCGCCGTGTCGGCCCGCGCTGCCCCGGGCGCGAGAAGCGCCGTCCAGACGATCAGGGCAAGGGCAAGCGGCCTCATGCTGCGTCTCGAAACGTTCGATCAGCCGCTTTGCGCCGTGTACGCGAAGCGCCCTGAGTTCCACGCGCAAACGCTGCCGTCGCGCATCACGAAGCTCTCGCAGCCGTCGACCTCCGGATTGAAATCCTCGTTGCGGGCCTTCGTGCGCGCCCAATCGACGTTACCGTCCGCACGGGCCGTCGCCCGCGCCTTCGTGTACGAGAACTGGGGCAGTTTCGCCAGCGCGTTGAGGGCCTTCACGAGATTTGCAGCCTGAGACATCGGCTCCAGTATACCAGCCGCGGGGCCGATTCGGTCGATGCGGGCTGCATAACATCCGCGCCCGGCATAGTGCACGTGCAAATACCCGGTCCGCTCGTTTGCCAGGAAGCGCTCGGCCAGCGACTCGAGCTCCGTACCTGGAACCAGGCCCGCATCGAGCATCATGCCGCTCGCGTCGAAGGCCCGCACCGATAACGCGCGCACGCGCAGCGACTCCGGAACCTCGTCGATGAAACTCGCCGTCCCCGACGCATCCTCGCGAACGAAGATCGCGTGCGACGCGCGATAGGGCGTCGCGGCCGGTTGATGCAGATAATTGACCAGCAGGACCCGTTCGCCCGGTGCCGCGTCTTCGAGCGTGACCCGGCACGGGAACCCGGGTTTGGCATCCGCGACGTAACGGACGGCGCCGGCCGCGGCGAGCGCTTCCTCGTCGAGGCCGAAGAGCGGCCTGAAGGGCGCGACCGGGAGGCCGCTGATTCGATATGCCATGCCCCGATGCTAGAGCGCAGGGCGGCGCTCCGCATCCAAAATCTTGCGGCGCAATTCGGGCCGCTGAGCTTGGAGCCGGGCCCGCCGGCTGCTCGCTCCTATTCGCAGCGGCTATCCGCGGGGAGGTCCTCCGGCTGTTCCCAATCGTTGTGCGGCAGGCTGTCGTACGGCGCCGTAAAGAGCTGCTTGACGGCCTTGAAGCTCTCCGGCTTCGACGATCCGCTCTTGTATCGGACGATCCAGAAGTAATCGTAGTTCGTGCCGCTCCAGGTCTTCGGCACGTCTTTGCCGAGCTCGTCGAGATGGAGCAGCCCCCGTAGCGTCACCGCGTCCGCGGCCTTCTTCTCCAGCTTTGCGTTCGCGATGTGCTTGTGCTCCCAGATCATGACGACCGTCTTTCCGTCCCAGAGCGGGTTCGTCATGACGTCGCTCGCCGCTTCGCGCGTACGCTCGTCCAGTTCTTGGTCTTCGTTCACGTTCGGCACGCCCTTGAGCGGGACGATCGAATAGTCGATCAGCGGCGCGCCCCACGACGCGGCGGACGGGGATGCCAATTCAAGCGTGTGCAGCGTGATCGTGAAGAACGCCGCCGGCGTTTCGCCCGGGGCAAAGAGCGACGGCGTCGCGCCTTTCCCAAGGTACGCGGACGCGAGCGCGAGCGAGCGTTGGACGCCGATCCGGCACAGCGCGAACGCGTCTTGCTTCTCGCCGTGCCGAAGGAGCACGATCTCTCTCGGAACGGCTCGAGCAGACTGCGTTTGCGAGGGCAGCGCGCAGGCGACCAGGGCGACCATCGCGGCAGCACGGTTGAACCGGTGAGTCTTGCGTCGTTGCAGCATTGCGGACGGCCTCCCTCATCTCGCGATCGCGGCGTGGGCGGCACATTCGTTCAAGCGGCGTGAAACCTTGCCGAGCAGGGAGACCCCCCGACATTCAGGCCCGTGCGTTTCACGATTGGGGACGCAGCCCCGCGCTGATATCATGAAGAGTGCGCTGTGCGCGTGTTTGCGTCTCGTTCTACCGTCGTGCATCGTTGCCCGGCTGCAAACAGCACCGCTGCGGGAAAGCTGCGTCGATGGAGATGATCGAACGATAATGAAAAGTAGACTGACCGTGGCGGCCCTCGTCGCCGCACTCGTCTTTGCGGCGCTGCCGTTGCCTTCGCTCGCTCAGGTTTCTGTCGCGATCGGGATCACCGTCGGCGCTCCGCCGCCTGCGATTCCGTACTACGAACAACCCCCGGTACCCACGCCGAATTATCTGTGGATGCCGGGCTATTGGTCGTGGGGTCCCGGCGGCTACGGCTGGGTTCCGGGCACGTGGGTTTTGGCACCGCAACCGGGCCTGTATTGGACCCCGGGTTACTGGGCGTGGAACGGTTACGGATACTCCTGGAACCAAGGCTATTGGGCGAACAGCGTGGGCTATTACGGCGGCGTCAACTACGGCGCCGGCTACTACGGCAACGGATATGACGGCGGCCGCTGGTCGGGACGAAACTTCCAATACAACACGTATGTGACGCACGTCGACCGCGGTAATCGCTACGTGTATGCCGACCGCAGCGTGTACGTCAACAACTCTTCTACGGCCCGCGTGAGCTATGTTGGGGGAACGAACGGCTTGCGCTCCAGCCCCACGGCGGCGCAGACGGCAGTGGCTCACGCCCGGCATTACGGCGCGACGCCCGTGCAACTCGCACACGTGCAAGCGGCATCGCAAAACCGAAATATGCTCGCCACGGTGAATCACGGCCGGCCGGCGAGCGCAGCCGTCGCCCAGCCGTTAAGCGCAGCGCGGCGCCCCGCGGCCTATGCCGCGGTCACGTCGCACGATCGCGCCACCGCGCAAACAAGCCTCGTGCACAAAGCGGCGGCGGCTCCGGCCGCTCGCAACGCGGCGGCGGCTCCGGCAGTTCACAAAGCGGCGGCGGCTCCGGCCGCTCGCAACGCGGCGGCGGCTCCGGCAGTTCACAAAGAGGCGGCGGCTCCGGCCGCTCGCAACGCTGCTCCGGCGCAGCGCGCGGCTGCCCCGGTACATCGTGCGGCCCCGCTGCAACACGCCGCAGCTCCGGCGCAACGCGCCGCGCAGCGCGGTGCTGCCCCGGCTCAACACGCGGCCCGGGCGGAGCACAAAGCCGCGGTACGCGCACCCGGAGAGCGTGGATAGTCGGCTTGCAGCTGCGGATTGATGACCGGTTAGCGCATCCCAAACCAGTTGAGAATGACGAAGATGGCCGCGCCGAAGATGCCTGCTCCCAAGAGCACGGTGGCCGGGACCGTCAGGACCCATGCGAGCAGGATGTTTCTCAAGGTCTCCGTCTGCAATCCCGAGCGATTCGCGGCCATCGTACCGGCTACGCCGGACGACAGAATGTGCGTCGTGCTCACCGGCAAGCCCAGGATGTCCGCGCCCTGAATCGTCGCCCACGTCACGAGTTCCGCAGAAGCTCCCTGCGCGTAGGTGAGATGCGACTTCCCGATCTTCTCGCCGATCGTCACGACAATGCGCTTCCAGCCGATCATCGTTCCGATGCCCAAGCATAGCGCAACCATGAATTTCACCCAGACCGGGATGAATTTCGTCGTGCCGTCGAGTTCCTTCTTGTAGTCGGTGAGCGATTTCGCTGTTACCGGATCGGCAAAGACCTTCCCGCCCTTCACCAACTTGCCGATCGATTCTCCCACCAGATAGGTCTTCGTTCGCAAGTCTCTGCGCTGATCGTCCGTCAGTTTTTCCAACGTTGGGGCGGCGCCGACGATCAACCCGATGCGATCGTTTTCGTATGCAAGAGCCGTCAAGGTTGAATCGCCGACCTTCGCGCCGGATTTCAGAAAATCCGAGAGCGCGTTCTCGGCGTCTTGCTCGTTGATCTGCCTCCCCTGAACCACCTTTGCAGCGAGAATCGGTTCGATCGTTCGACTGTCGGCGGCGAGTTTCATCGCCGCGGCTTGCGTCACCGTCGGATTGATGGCATACATTCCCGGCAGAATCCCAATCAGGATGAGCATGATCAGGCCCATGCCCTTCTGACCGTCGTTCGATCCGTGCGCAAAGCTCACGCCCGTGCACGTCAGGACCAGCAGGCCGCGGATCCACCACACCGGCGGCTGCTCGCCCTCGGGAGCAGCATACAGCGCCTTATTGCGAACGATCGCCTTCATCAGCAGCAGCAAGCCGCCGGCGAGGACGAAGCCGATGATCGGCGACAAGAACAGCGCCAGAAAAGTGTCCTGCAACTTTCCCCAGTTTACGCCGTCGCCGAACGGGTGCTTTGAAAGAGCCGCGTTCATCAGGCCGACGCCCACGATGGAGCCGATGAGCGAATGCGAGCTCGAGGCCGGAAGACCGACGTACCAGGTAGAGAAATTCCAGATGAGCGCCGAGATCAGCAACGCGAAGACCATCGCGAATCCGGCCGCGGAGCCTGCATGAATGACGAGCTCGACGGGCAACAGCGCGACGATTCCAAACGCGACGGCGCCGCTGGAGAGCAGCACGCCGGTGAAGTTCCAAAGGCCGGACCAGATGACTGCCTGCCAGGGCCGTAACGTGTGCGTATAGATGACGGTCGCGACGGCGTTGGCCGTATCGTGAAAACCATTGATCGCTTCGAAGCTGAAGGCCAGAAAGAGCGCAAGACAGAGCAGCAAAAGCGTGGTGGTATTCAAATCCGCAAAGAAATGTTGCACGAAACCTCTTGCAGCAGAAAGCAAGAAAGCGCGGGGGGTGCGCTTTCCGCCGCCATTCTACGAGAGGCCGGTTAAGGTCAGTTTAACCGTGGGAGGCTGGCCCGGCGGCGTCCCGCTCCGGGGCCAAGCGTCGGAGGGCTCGGGCGCGAGCGGCGAAATAGGCGGGGCAAAGGCTGCTCCGGCGACAAATTCGAGCCAGGTCTCGTTCCTGGACGAGAACACTTTTCCACCGGAGGACCTCAGATGTCTCGCATTCTTTCCGCACTCCTCGCCTTCGCGTTTGCTCTTTCGCTCGGCAGCATTGCTTCGGCGAAGTCGTGCCGCGACGCCAAGACCGGCAAGTTCATCAAGTGCCCGCCCGCTGCGACCGCGTCCATGGGTTCGATGAAGATGGCGAAACCAAAGCAATGCAAGGACCCCAAGACCGGCAAGTTCATCAAGTGTACTAAGTAAGCTCCAGCCGGCTCGAGGCGAGGCCCTCACGCCCAACGCGGGTCTGAGGGCCTCCTTCGTTCATCCCAGGTCAAGGCTCGTTCGCGCGCGCCGGCGTGCGCGCGTCCTTTTCGGATGAGATCGTGGCAGAACGCTCGACTCGTAAGCGCGGCTGCACGCCACGAATCTCCGCGGGGTGTTGCCGGACGATCAGTTCCTGCACGTCTTGCCAGCCGATCGGCCAGGCTCCATTCGCAGCCCGGATCGTATGATAGAGGCCGGCCGGTTCGTCGATGTCGAGGACGTGAAGATCGCCGTCGCCGTCGATCGCCGCGGCCGTGATCGTGGAACGGTCGAGCGGCGGCCCCTGCGTCGCCGCGACCGTTGCGTTCACATCGCCCCAAGGGTATGGCCACGAGCCATCGGCCTTGCGAATCGTGTGCCAGAGTTTTCCGCGCTGATCGGTGGCGAGGACGCTCAAATCCCCTTGCCGGGACGCCGCCGCGGACACGAAGCGGAGTTGCCCGATCGACGGCCCCGGCACCGTCGCATCCACGTCGCCCCAAGGATAGGGCCAGGAACCGTCATTGCGCCGGATCGTGTGCCAAAGACGATCGCTCTCGTCGAGCACGGCGAGTTGCAGATCGCCGTTTGGATCGATCGCGCCGGCAACCGTCGTGAGCGGCCCGATCGACGGGAAGCCGTTGTTCCGCAGCACGGCTTGAACGTTGCCCCAGGCGTAGGGCCACGATCCGTCGGCCTTGCGAATCGTATGCCACAGCGTTCGCTGCGCATCCAGGACGAGCACGTGCAGGTTACTCGCACCGTCGGCGACCGTCGCGACGTAGCTCAGCGGACCGATCGAAGGATGCCCGGCTCCGCTGATCGCTGCTTGCACGTTGAGCCAGGGCGTGGCCCACGAGCCGTCGGCGTTTCGGGCGACGTACCAGAGCGTGCCCGCTTCATCGACGGCGAGCACGTTGAGACTCGCGTTCGCGAAGGCCGAGACCGCGATGAGCCGGGCGGCCGCGAACGGCGCTCGCGTCGTCGCGAGCACGTTACCCCAGGGGAACGGCCAGGTGCCGCCGGCAGTGCGAATCGTGTGCCAGAGGCCATCCTGCCGATCGAGCACGAGCACGTGCAGATCGCCGTTCGGGCCCGTCGCGGCGGCGGCAAACCCCGCCGGGCCGACGCCTTGCGGGTAGAGCGTCAGCACACGGTACGCGTACCCATGCACGCCGGCGTACAGGCCGTATCCGTCAGTTGCAAGCTGCGTGTCATAGTCGCCGAGGCCGACCGGGCTCGCGAGCGGCAGGGTCCGCAGCAGCGCGCCGCTCGCCGGATCGATCTCGTACACGTAGCCGGCAGCTCCCGCGAAGAGGCGGCCGGAAAGGGCGAGCACATCCGCGCGCGGATACGTTGCGGTCAAGCCGACGGGAACGGACCACGCGGCGTTCGACCAGTTCGAAAGCGAAACACCGTACACGTAGCCGTGAACGCCCGCGAAGAGCCGCGCGCCGTCGCTCGCCAGCCGCGTCGTGTAATCGCCCAGTCCCACGCTGCCGCTGAGCTGCAGGCTATGGACGACGAATCCGTTGCTCCGGTTCAACTCGTACACGGAGCCGTTCGAACCGGCGAACAAACGGCTTCCGTCCCAGAGGACGTTCACCGGATCGTACGCGGCGGTTCCGCCGACGCCGACGTCCCATTTCTCGCCCGACCAATCGTCCAGCGCCACGGCGTAGACGAAGCCGTGCACGCCGACGTACAGCAGCGAACCGTCGGTCGCGAGGCTCATCGTGTAATCGCCGCTGCCGAAACGGCTCGTCAGCAGCAAGCTGTGGATCGGCGTGCTGCTGCCCGCAGCAAACTCGTAGACGTAGCCGTTCGAACCTGCGAAAAAGCGTCCGTTCGCGGCGAGGACCGCAACCTGCTTGAACGCGCCGGTCCCGCCGACACCGGCGCTCCAGATCGGTTTGCTCCAGTCGGCAAGAGCGACGGCGTACACGTACCCATGCGTTCCCGCCAGCAGCGTCCGGCCGTCGATGGCGACCTCGGTCGTGTAATCGCCCACGCCGGCGCCGTCGGCGAGCAACAAGCCGTGTTCGACCGCCCCACCGAGCGCGTCGAGCCCGAAGATATAGCCGTTCGTGCCCATGGCAAGCTCGCTCATCGGTACACCACCGTCTGCACGGGCTTGTAGCCCGCATTAGGTAAGCTCGTGAACCACACGTTCGAGAAGTCGTGATCGCGCGACGCGGTGCCGAGCCGTGGCGAGGCAAAGCGCAAGAGCAGCGTCTTGAGCGTGGGCCCGAACGAATCGAAGCTACTGAAGCACGAACCTTTCTGCTGGTTGTTCCAGGTCTGCAGGTCCGTCAGCGTCGTGCTGCTCGAGCCGGCGCGGTTCGGAAAGTGCTGCCTGATCGCCTCGGTCGAGATGCCGGACGTGCCGTTCGCGAGGATCTCCACGAGCGCTTCCTGCGAAAGTTGCGCGGCGCCGCTCGTCGCGGCCACTCCGCTCCCGCCGTTGGCGCCCGTGAAAAGCGTATCGTCGCCCCACACCTCGTACGCCGCCGGCTGCGCGATCGAGCTGACCCAAGCGGAATTCGCATTGTAATAATCGTGCAGATTGGCGGAGGCCAGCTGCGCCGCGGCGCTGGTGAGCAGTGTGAGGAAGTTCTGATACGCCGTCGCTTGCGGCGTGCCGCCTTGCGCGCTCACGCCGGTCGCCCGCATGCGGCCTCCGATCGTCAGCTGCTCGTCGGCCGTCTGCGGATCCGTGGAAAGCGGGATCCGGTTCGGATCGTACAAGCTCGGGCCGGCCAGGCCCGGCTGCAGCGCCACCGTCATGTTCTTGATGAGATCCCAATCGGCGACCGGTAGGAACGTCTGCGCGGCGGCCCACTCCACGAACCATTGCATGACGAGCGTCTTGTTCACCAGGTGGCCCGCCGCGAAGGAGTCTTGCAAGAAGTGGTCCGCATATCCGTGAAACACCCAGGCCTCGCGCGTCAGCCGCGCTCGTTCGCCGCTATCGGAGGCGACGTGCGCCCGCAGCGCCAGGTCGCGCGCGATGATGTGATTCGCTTGCCAGCGATACCACGAGTACGGCGCAAAATGGCAGGCGTTGCGCGCCAGCAGTCCCTGGTAGTGATCCGATCCGTTGATGCCCAGGCCGAACGTCAGCGTGTCGAGCGCCGAGGTCTCCATGATCGCGTTGACCATGCTCAGCCTCCACGGCGCCGATGCCGCGCCCTTGAAGGTCACGTTCGGATTGCTCCCGGATTGCAACAGCGTGAGCTGATTGTAGCCCTCCTGCCGGATGCACTGCAGGATCGGCAGCACGACGCCGGCGGGCAGCGTGTCGAGCGCGACCGGATTCGCGAAATAGTCCGGCAGCGCGTTGAGCTCGCCGTACGTGACGAGCACGTTTCCAGGGCCCAGCCGAAGCGTGCGGATCCACGGGCAGAGCGCCGCGATGTCGCGCTCGGTGACGCTGCCGGGATCGTATTGCCACTTCTGCAAAAGCTGGATCTGATTGCTCAGAATGACCTGACGTTGCGGCCCTCCGGTCGAGATCGCGACGAGATCGCTCGTGCTGTTGTCGCCGAGCATGCGGTGTTCGAAGGAGACGTGACGCTGAATCGTGTCGCCGAACCCGGGCCGCGGCGCCGGCCAGCGACGATCCGCAACGATCCCATCCAGGAAGGCGCCCGCCATTTCCTCCGCCTCTCGCTCCGCAGATGAGTCAGCCTTTTGCGCGCGCGCCTGCTGAAGCACGTGAACGGCCTCATGGGCGATGAGACGGCGTCCGTTCGCATGCTCGGGATCGTACATACCACTTCGGAACACGATATGCGTACCGCAGGTGAAGGCGTCGGCACCGAGCGCGGACGCGAGCCGATCGGCCCGCCTTCCAGCATGGATCCTCACGTCGCCGAGATCGATGCCGAGCGCGCGCTCCAATTGCGCGCGTAACGCGCGCGGAAGCACGCTGCCCTCGTCTTCGAATCCAAGGAGAACGGCGGACATCGATGTCGTCTCCATCCGAATTCCACTCCTCCGGCAACACCGTTGTGTGCGTAATCCGTCTACATGATTTCTGCAGTTAGCAGAGACGTTCGCGGGACCGGTTTTTTTTCGAGATCGAGGATCGAGAACTAAGATAATCACAACACTACGCGCGTTGTCAACGCGACGCCCGCACGCTCATACGCTCCGTTCACTTAGCAGCGTCAGCGATCGCGCATTACAGAATGCGGCGCAGCGACGGCCACAGCGTCGTGAGGCCCGGATGCAGGGAGCGGCAGAGCGCGATCGTCTTGCCGTTCTCGAAACTTCGCGCGTAGCGCGATTGCGTGGTCCCGAGCGCCGTCATTGACGTGCAGTGAGGGCGCATGCGCTCGGGGCTTCGACCGACGAGCAGAACGTTCACCGGAATCTGGCCGCGCTCGCCCCACAGGAAGTATTCGTTGTGCCCGCTGAGCGCCGGCGGCAGGTGGTAAGCGGGGCCGTAGATGTCGAGCGCCGCGGCTTCACCGTAGTTGTCGACGAGGATCGACGTGCCGGCACGTTCACCTTGCGGGACGGCGCCGTACGCTGCGGCCACTTCACGGACGAAGTCGTGCCACCCGAGCATATCCGCGAAGGTGGGCGGAAGTGCGTCGCCTTCATCGCCCTTCTCTTGTGCGCTCGTGCCGAGATGCAGCTGAACCTGATAGGCCGCTAATGCCTGCGGCGAAAGAATCGGCAACGCGAGCGGCGCGCCGATGAGCGCGACTGCGACGGCGAGCGACGCGTAGCCGGCGCGCACGGCTCCGTTGCGGACAAGCCGCTCGATCGCGACGGAACCGGCCGCGAACAGCGGCGGGTACGCGGGCGCGAGGTAGTAATCTTTGCCGTGGCCGGCGACGATGGCAACGGCGCTAACGAAGAACGCGATCGATACGAACCGCATCTCACGCAGGTCGCTTCGAAGGAACGGGGCGATCAATCCGGCGAGCCAAATCGGCGCGAACAGCGGATCCAGCACGAAGATCTGGTTCAGGAAAAAGGCGGCGGGCGACACGGCAAGATCCTTATCGCTCGCGTTACGCACCAATTCGACGAACGGAAACCCATGGGCCGCCTGCCAGAGGACCGAGGGCGCGGCGATTGCGAACGCGATGCCGAGCCCCAGCCAAAGCTCGCGACAGCGAAAGAGCCGGCGCGTCGAGAACGACGCGACGCCCGCGGCGAGACCCAGCAGCCAGAGCGGCATTGCATATTTCGCTTCCATCGCCAGGCCCGCCGCGACGCCCGTCCAAAGCAGCGCACGGCGGTCGTCGAGCAGCGCCGCGCGCGCGATGCCGTAGGCGACGAGCGTCCACGCAAGCGGCTCAAACGTCGTCGTGTTGAGCGTGGCGGTCAGGCCCATGAACATCGGGGCAAGGGCGGCGGTCAGGCCCGCGATCCACGCTGCGCCGTCGCGACCGCCCAGCAATCGAGCGAACGCGACGGTCAGCCACACCAGAGCGGCCGCGGCGAAAACCGCCGGCAAACGCGTGACCCACGTCTGCGCACCGAAAGCGTACGCACTCGCCGCGAGCAGCGGGACGAGCGGCGGCTGATCGACGTAACCGAATGCCGGGTGGCGCCCCGACACGATGAAGTACAGTTCGTCGCGAAAGAGATCGTACCGATTCGCGACCGTCAAGTGCAGCACTGCGGTCGCCGCGGTGAGCGTCAGCGCGACCGCATCGGTCGCGAACGCTGCAAGCCCATGCTTGTCTCGGCGGTCGTCTCGATCGACCACGCCTCGAGGTTGCACTGCTTCGCGCGACTCGCTAGCCAATGACGCCCTCCAGTCCGAGATGCGCCCTACGGCTATTCTGCCGAAACCCCTCTAGAGGAGTTCAAACGATATCCGTGCTGTTTTGCGAGTTCCAACGTGACCGCTCGAACGCCGATAACGTCAGCCGTGCACACCTTTTTCGAACGTCGAGCCTCCGGCGCGCTCGGTGACGACGCGCCGCGGCGCCGATCCTCGCTCGCGCGCTCGCTCGTCGATTCGTTCGATTCTGCTGGCGTGCCTCGTGATGGCGGCGGCGGTTTGGGGCGTATCCGTGTTGGCGATCAACGAAGAACAGCGCATCGCGATTCAACACGGCCAGAACGAAGCCGGGAATCTCGCGGTCGCCTTCCGGGCTGAAATCGAGCACTCGCTCAGCACGGTCGATGAGACGATGGACATCCTCGAGGCCCGCATACGCAGCGATGGTTCGGCATTCGACCTGCACCGCTGGGCCACCCAGACTCCGCTCCTGTCCACCGGCACGATCCAGGTATCGCTGGTCGACCGTACCGGCAAACTTACGGCGAGTTCGCTCGTCGAGCACGTGAAGCCGGTCGATCTCAGCGACCGCGCGCATTTCCGCGTTCATCTGCACGGACCGAGCCACCGTCTCTTCATCAGCAAGCCCGTGGTCGGGCGGATTTCGAAGAAGACGACGATCCAGTTGAGCCGCCGCATGAACGATGCCCTGGGCCGGCTCCTTTACGTGTTTGTCTTCTCGGTCGAGCCGAAGTACCTCACGACGCTCAACAAATCGGTCTATCTCGGCGAACGCGGCACGATCACGCTCCTCGGCGCCGACGGCACGATTCGGGCGCGCTTCACGAACAAGCACGCCGACGGGTTGGACGGCACCGGGACGATGGTCGTTAGCCCGGAGTTCTCCGCTCACAGCCGCCTGTCCGATACGGGAACCTATACGGCGAAGAGCCGCTTGGACGGCGTGACGCGGCTCTACAGTTTCGCTCGCGTCGGCCCCTATCCGCTCTACGTCATCGCGGGCCTTCCCCTGGACGACGTGCTCGCCGCGCCGCGCGCTTTCGCCACGCTCTTCGTACGCTTGGCATTGCTCTCGACCTTGTTGATCGTCGGCCTCGCCGCTTTTCTCTCGCGTGAGATTTGGCGCGGCGCCAATCGCGAGCTCGCGCTGAACGAGACACAGAGCGCTCTCGAGCGAGCTTTGGCCGCCGCGGAAGATGCCAATCGCGCAAGGACGATGTTCTTCGCGATGATGAGCCATGAGATCCGAACGCCGATGAACGGCATTCTCGGGCTCACGCGCGCCCTCTTGAAGACGAAACTCGATCGTAGCCAGGCGGAGAGCCTGCGCCTGGTTCGCGACTCCGGCTCCACATTGCTGCGCATCCTCAACGACATTCTCGATTTGACGCGCCTGGAAAGCTCGGCCGACGAATTGCACCCGGAGAACTTCTTCCCCGCCAGGTTGACGCGAAGCGTCGCGCAGATATTCGCCGGCGGCGCGCGCGAGCGAAACTTGGCGCTCGTCGTCGAGGACGATATCGATCCGGGGATCGCTCTGTACGGCGATGCCGGCAGAGTGCGCCAAGCGCTATGGAACCTTCTTTCGAACGCGATCAAGTTCACCGAGACAGGTTCCGTCACGCTCACCGCGCACGCCATAGAGCGGACGGACACCCAGATGAGGGTTCGCTGGACGGTGACCGACAGCGGGATCGGAATCCCGGCCGACCGTCTCGACAAGCTCTTCCAAACGTTCGTTCAGGCCGATTCGTCGATCCAGCGGCGCTACGGCGGAACGGGGCTAGGGCTCGCGATCTCGCGGCGGCTGATCGAAGCGATGGGCGGCTCGATCGCCGTGACGTCGAAGCTCGGCGAAGGCTCATCGTTTACCGTCGAGATCCCATTTGCTTTCGGCGACTCGAGCAAACACGAGGACGACGACGAACGCGAGGTTGCAGAGCAGATTCGCGCTCGTGTCCTCCGGGCAGCGAGCCCATATCGCGTGCTCATCGCGGAAGACGACGCCGCTAGCCGTCACCTCCTGGCGACCCTCCTGCGTGAAGTCAACGTCCTTGTCGATGTCGTGGCCGACGGCCGAGAGGCAGTTTCGCATGCCGCGCTCGCCCCGTACGACTTGATATTCATGGACATGCAAATGCCGGAGGTCGACGGCCTGACCGCAGCCAGCGCAATCCGCGACGGCCAAGGTCCTAGTGCCGGGACACCGATCATCGGCGTCACCGCGAACGTCTCCTCCGAGGACGTCGCATGCTGCACTGCCGCCGGAATGACCGACGTCGTCGAGAAACCGGTCTCCGAAGCCGCGCTCTATCGAATCGTCGCGCGCCTGCTCCGCGACGCCCCGACGGTTCGGCCCCCGCCGCCCGAGGCGCCGGCGACCGCGGGCCTCACACCGTCCCTCGACAAGCTTGAGACCCGCCTGACCCCGCGCCTGCGCGTCATGCCGATATTCCTCGAGACGACGGCGCAGGTCGTCGCAGAGATGCAGGCCGCCGGTGTCGACGGCAACACAATGGAGCTCGCGCGCTTGGCGCACCGGCTGAAGTCCAGCAGCCTCGCCATCGACGCCGCGGCGCTCGCGAACACGTGCCGCCGCATCGAACTGGCCGGGGTCTCGAACGATCTGGCCGCCGCCCGTGCCGCGCTCGAGCCGCTCGCGACCGAGTATGCGACGACCTGCGACGCGGCGCGCGCGGAGCTCGCCTGCAGGTCAGCATGAGCGGCATGATCGAGACGATCCTCATCGTCGACGACGATCCCGTCCATCGCCTGCGCGTCCGCTTCGTCCTCGAGGAAGCGTGCTATAGCGTCCTTGAGGCCGACACCGGCGAGGAGGCCTTGCGCGTCCTCGCTCGCGACGGTCCCGACGCGGTCTTGCTCGACATCGACCTTCCCGGCATCAAGGGCTTCGAGGTCCTCCGCGCGATGTCCGATATGCCGACGGCGCGCGGCATTCCCGTTCTCATGGTGACCGGACTCGAAGCCGACGACGTGATCGAGCCGGCGTTCGAGTTGGGCGCGTATGACTTCATCTCCAAGCCGATCAACGACGCCGTCCTCTTGCAACGCGTGCGCTGGATGATGTTGGCGCGCGCGAATCAACGCAAGCTTGCAACCAGCGAGCAGCGCCTTTCGAGAATCGTACAGGACAAGACGGACCACGACGACTTGACCGGCTTGTACAATCGCGCTCACTTCTTGAAGGCCATCGAAGCCGCAATCGCCCGGGCACGCACCGAGCCCTCGTACACGTTTTCGGTGCTCTATCTCGACTTGGATCGCTTCAAGTTCGTGAACGACCATTTGGGGCACAGGACGGGCGATCGGGTGTTGCGCGATCTCGCGCGACGGCTCGAGCCGGCGGCGGGAGGCCATGACACGCTCGCGCGAATCGGCGGCGACGAGTTCGGCTTGCTCCTCGACGCGCCCGAACATCCCGACGGAGCCGTCAACGTGGCGGGCCGGCTGCTCATGGAGATCGAGAGCAAGCCGCTTACGCGCGTCGACGACATGATGCTGGCCGCGAGTATCGGCATCGTTCACTGGGCTCCGGGTATGGACGATGCGGAAGTCCTCATGCGCGATGCCGGCCTCGCGCTCGCGCACTGCCGGCGCAGTCACGGGGGCTCCATCGCCGTCTTTAACTCTGAGATGCACGTCGAGGCCGAGGCCGCACAGCGCATCCGCGACGATCTGTATCGCGCCGTCGAACGCGGCGAGCTGCGCCTCTATTACCAGCCGCTCGTCGACATTTCAACCGCGGTCGTGTATGGCTTCGAGGCGCTCGTACGCTGGCAGCATTCGACCCGCGGCCTCATCTCGCCCGACGAATTCATCGCGGCGGCCGAAGAGACCGGACTGATCCTCGAACTCGGCCGGTGGGTGTTGATCGAGGGCTGCCGCGCCGCGTGCGCTCTTCAGCGCGTAGCCGGCAGACCGCTGATGATGAGCTTGAACGTTTCAAGCCAGCAGCTGCTTCATCCGCACTTCATGGATGACTTGCGAGATGCGCTCATCGCGAGCGGCATCGATACCGGGACGTTGCAGCTCGAAGTCACCGAGAGCGTGTTCCTGGCCGGTGCCGCGCTCGTCGGATCGCTCTTCGCCCAAATTCGCGCGCTGGGGATCAAGATCGCCCTGGATGATTTCGGCACCGGGTATTCGTCGCTCAGCTACCTCGAACGCTTTCAGATCGACACGCTCAAGATCGACAAATCGTTCGTCGACCGGGTTCACGACGCGTCCGCCAAGTCCGAGGTTCTGCGGATGATCGTCGCGCTCGCGCACGCTTTGGGCGTCGACGTGGTCGCCGAAGGCGTCGAAACACGCGAACAGCGCGACGCGCTCGGACGGCTCGGGTGCACGCATCTTCAGGGCTATCTGTTCAGCCGCCCCATTACGGAAACAGCTGCAACGCGTCTCTTGACCCTGGACCTCGACGGCGGCGCGGGGTTTGCAAAGCTGCTCCAGGAGACGTCGACCGATGCGGGGGCCGCGACGCTCACTGACGGCCAGCGGCTGGAACTTCGCGAGCAAGTCGAGTCGACGATCGGCATGCACTATATTTGGCTCGACCGAATGAACGCGGCCGTCGCCAGCGGCAGCACGCCGCTCGACCTCGCGACGGTGGCGCGAGAAGATCTCTGCCCGATCGGCGTTTGGCTCAACTCGACGATCTCGGAGACGCTACGATCGATGCCGCTGTACTTCGTCACGAAGGCGCGTCACGCCGTCTTCCATCGCAGCATGGCTCGAGTGCTGGCCGCGGCGATCGCTCGCCGTCCGGAGGCGGCACTATCGATGCGGCCCGAAGGCGATTTCACGATGGTCGCCTCATCCCTCTTGCGCACGCTCCGTGACTGGCTCGCCGTCGCGACGGCCGAGCCCGACGTCTGCGTTCACCTTCCCGTCAAGGTTTGAGCCCCGGCAGTATTCCGCGCACTGTTGAATGAGTTTGGCGACGAGGCCCGTCCAGCCGGTTTGATGGGTCGCGCCGAGCCCCGCACCCGTGTCTCCGTCGAAGTATTCGTGAAACGGCACGTAGTCGCGGAAGTGCGGATCGTTCTGCAATTTCTCGGCGGCGCCGAACACGGCCCGTCGCCCGCGCGCGTCGCGAGCGAAGATGCCGATCAGCCGGTGCGAGATCTCGGTCGCGATCTCCCAAAGCGAGGCGTACCGGCCGGAGCCGGATGGGACCTCGAATTGAATCTCGTCGCCGTAGTAGTGGTGATATTTCTGCAAGGCCTCGACGATCAGAAAGTTGAGCGGAAACCAGACGGGCCCACGCCAATTCGAGTTCCCGCCGAAGAGGTTGCTCCGCGATTCGGCCGGCTCGTAGGCGATGCTGTGCTCGACGCCGTCGACGGTGATGTTGAATGGCTGCTCCGCGTGGACGCGCGAGAGCGCGCGGATCCCGTGCGGGCTCAAAAACTCGCGCGGATCCAGCATCCGGGCAAGGATCCGCTCGATCTTCTCGCGGCCGGCGATCGAGAGCAGCCGCCGCTCGTTGATGCCCTCTTGGCGCATGCACATCACGTTCGCGCTGAGGTCGGGCCGGTTCTCGATAAACCACTCGACGCGCCGCGCGAAGTTCGGGAGCGCTTTCGTCACCGACGACTCGACGATCTCCACCGCGAGCAACGGGATGAGCCCGACCATGGAGCGCACGCGCAACGGCACCGGCTCCTTGCCCGGCAAGTGCAGGTAGTCGTAATAGAAGCCCTCGCTCTCGTCCCACAGGCCGCGATCGGAGCCGCCGATCCGATTCATGGCCGCCGCAATGTACAGAAAGTGCTCGAAGAATTTTGAGGCGATGTCCTCGTAGGCGGGCTTCGTCCTCGCCAGCTCCAGCGCGATTCCCATCATCGTGAGCGCATAAAAGCCCATCCAGCTCGTGCCATCCGACTGGTCGAGATGGCCGCCGGTCGGAAGGGACGCGTTGCGGTCGAAGACGCCGATGTTATCCAGGCCGAGGAAACCGCCTTGAAAGACGTTATTGCCCAGTTCGTCCTTGCGGTTCACCCACCATGTGAAATTCACGAGCAGCTTCTGAAACACACGCTCGAGGAAAAGCGTGTCGCCTTCGCCGGTCGCCTTGCGCTCGATCTGATAGACTCGATGCGCGGCCCAGGCATGGACCGGAGGGTTCACGTCGCCGAAATCCCATTCGTAGGCCGGGAGCTGGCCGTTCGGATGCATGTACCACTCGCGCGCGAGCAGCAGCAACTGCGCCTTCGCAAACTGCGGATCGATCAGCGCGAGCGGAATGCAGTGAAAGGCCAGATCCCAAGCCGCGAACCACGGATACTCCCACGCATCCGGCATCGAGAGAATATCCTCGCTATAAAGATGCTCCCACTCGTGGTTGCGGCCGCCGGAGCGCTGCTCGGGCGGCGCGGGCTGGGCGGGATCGCCGTCGAGCCACTCCTTCACGACGTAGGTGTAGTATTGCTTGCTCCACAGCATCCCGGCGAACGCCTGACGCTGGATGCTGCGCCGGTCGTCGTCGAGCGGAAACGCGAGCACGGCGCCGTAGAATTCGTCCGCCTCCTTGCGGCGCCGAGCGAGCATTTCGTCGAAGCCGGAAAAGGGCTGCTCCGAGTTTGCGACGTCCGCTAAGCGCAGATGCACGACCTGCGCTGCCCCGGGCTCGAGTTCGAAGCAGAAATGCGCGGCGGCCTTCGTTCCGCGGAGCGCCGGGTTCACCGCGTCGCGCGCGCCCCGCACGACGAACGCGTCGATGCCGTCTTTCACGAACGGGGAGAGATTCGCGGCGCCGAAGAGGCGTTGCAAGTTCGTTTCATTCTCGGTGAAGAGCAACTCGCGCGGCGCATCACTGTAGAGATGCCGTTCGCCGAGCGTGGCGTGCCGCGCCGCGATCGCCCCGAAGGGTGCCCCGGCGCCCGAGGTCTGTTGCAGTTCGGGCTTTGCCGCGCCCGCCTTCCACGACCAGGTATTACGGAACCAGAGCGTCGGTAAGACATGGATGACGGCCCGTTGCGGGCCACGGTTCGTCACCTCGATGCGGCAGAGGATATCCTCGGGCGAGGCTTTCGCGTATTCGACGAGCACGTCGAAGTACCGATCTTCGTCGAAGACTCCGGTGTCGAGAAGCTCGTACTCCGGCTCGTCCTTGGAGCGCCGCCGATTCTCGGCGAGCAACTGCGCGTACGGAAACGCCGCCTGAGGATACTTGTAGAGCATCTTCATGTACGCGTGCGAGGGCAGATTGTCGAGGTAGTAGTAGCACTCCTTGACGTCCTCGCCGTGATTGCCTTCCGGCCCGGTGACCCCGAAGAAGCGCTCCTTCAGGATCGGATCGCGGCCGTTCCACAGCGTGACGGCGAAGCAGAGGCGCTGGTGGTTGTCGCACAATCCCGCGATCCCGTCTTCGCCCCAGCGGTACGCTCGCGAGCGCGCATGGTCGTGCGGAAAGTAGGCCCAGGCCTCGCCTGTGGCACTGTAGTCCTCGCGCACGGTTCCCCACTGGCGCTCGCTCAGATACGGGCCCCAGCGTGACCAGCGCGCGCTTCGAGAGCGCTCCGCCGCCAACCGCTCCGCCTCGACCGTCATCATGCCCTCGGGGCTCGTCGCTCCGCTTTCCTTCGAGACAGACCGCGCGAGGCTGCGCATCGTTCCCCGGCGCCTTACCGCCGGGTCGGTCTCAGCGCGAGCGCGCCGTCAACGTGATGTTCGCGATCCTCGAGCGGCAGCTACCCGGTATACCGGCGACGCAGCCGTTCGTGCTGTCGACCAGCTTCCAGTTTCCGCCTTGCCGGCTGAGCGTGTACGTGCCGCGTCCCGTGCCGGTCACGCCCGAGCCGCTCAGCGTGTAGGTCGAAGTTCCGCCGCCGGCGCTCGTCGGCGTGTACTTGTGGACCGAGACGCCGCCGGGGAACGTGCCCTGCAGCGTGAAGGGCTTCGTCGGGTCGGCGACCGTGCCGCTCACGACCAGCCCCTCGCCGCCGCCGCTTGCAACGAAAGCCGTCGCGGAGAGGCAGCCCTTGAATTTTCGCGCGTCCTTTTCAAGCGCACCCGGCTCGCGTTTGCACGCTCTGCGGTCATCGGCCGGCTTCCCGCCGCCGGGCCCGGCGGCGTTCGGACTCGAGAGGGCCGGGGATGCCGCGCAGAGCAGCAGCGCGACGGCAATCAGAAGGAGTTGGGCGGGCGCGCCCGGCTTCAGCGCGGCACGTTGCGATCGGGGCATCGGAAGCATGAAATACACGGTGCTCCTCGTCAAGAGAATGCAGCGGACCAGGGCGCCTGCGACGCGCGCCGGACGCTGAGCCGCACGAGAAAGCCGCCCCCACACAAACGAGCGTTCCGAGGCGGATCAGCCCCCGGTGGGGATTGAACCCACGACCTCGTCATTACCAATGACGTGCTCTACCACTGAGCTACAGGGGCGCGTCGCTGAATTTTTCTGGAGCGGGCGGCGGGAATCGAACCCGCGACTCTTGCTTGGAAGGCAAGGGCATTACCATTATGCAACGCCCGCGATATCCTGGTGGGCAGGGCTGGATTCGAACCAGCGTAGCGCTCTCGCGCGCCGAATTTACAGTCCGGTGCCTTTAACCACTCGACCACCTACCCAGGACCGCTCACCTTTAGGCCCTCCGCTAAACGGCTCCTGTCGTTTGCTTCGCTCTCTAGGGCGCGGCCGGCACGGTCCTCGAGGGAGAGAATGCGGAGCCGACGGCCGGATTCGAACCGGCGGTAGGCAGTTTACAAAACTGCTGCTTTAGCCAACTAAGCTACGTCGGCGCTGTGCCCCGCGAATCCACTTCAGACTACGCCCGCGGTCGTCCTCGTCACCCCCGCGAGGCCTCTAGACGCGAAAGCGAGAGACGCTCGCGCGTGCTCTCGCATTCGAAGTCAACACCGGCCGTCTTCCATACGGCCCAGGCGACGGGTTAGGGCAGCTCGATCTCGGCGAGATTCTTTTCGATCTTCCGCTTGACGCGTTGCAGCGCGTTGTCGATCGACTTGACGTGGCGGTTGAGGTCGCGAGCCATTTCCTGATAGCTCTTGCCTTCCAGGTACGAGAGCAGCACCTGCGACTCGAGGTCTGAGAGGTTCTCTTGGATGCGCTCCTTGATATCCTCGGAGACTTCCTGGTTGATCACGAGTTCTTCGGGGTCGGACGACTTCTGAGCGGCCATCACGTCGAGCAACGTCCGTTCGCTGTCTTCGTCGTAAATCGGCTTGTTCAGCGAGATGTACTGATTGAGCGGAATGTGCTTTTGACGTGTCGCCGTCTTGATCGCGGTGATGATCTGCCGCGTGATACAGAGTTCGGCAAAGGCCCGAAAGCTCGAAAGCTTGTCTGCCTTGAAGTCCCGAACGGCCTTGTACAGACCGATCATCCCTTCTTGGATGATATCTTCACGATCGGCCCCGATGAGAAAATAACTTTTCGCCTTAATACGCACGAAGTTCTTATACTTATTAAGTAAGAACTCCATCGCAAGATTATCGCCGGACTTTGCCGCCGACACCAGATCCTCGTCAGCTCGCTCGTGGTAATCGAGCGCCTCCGGTGCGGTGACTGCCATGGATTGTCTACTCCTTCGGACCAATGCGGGCGAAGGCGCGAGCCGGGGCCCGTCGTACCGTCCGCATCCGGTCTATTATAGGAGTCTCCTTCTATGTGGTCAAGGACGATAGGAGGAGGCGAACGGCCTTATTCGGCGGGCTTACTAGCCCCCCGCGCCCCGCTGGCGGCGGGCTTCGAAGAGCAAGACGGCGGCTGCCGTCGAGGCGTTGAGGGATCCGATCCGGCCGGCGAGCGGGATCTCCACCAAGTAGTCGCACTCGCTGCGGACGATCTGCGAAATCCCGTCGCCCTCGGCCCCGACCACGAGTACCAGGTCCCGGGCGAAATCCGCCTTCGTATACGGCACCGCCCCGTTCCCGACCGCCGCCCCCGCCACCCAAAGCCCGGCCTTTTTCAGCCGCCGCAGCGCCTCTGCGAGGTTGGCGACCCGGGCGATCGGCAGGTGTGCCGTCGCCCCGGCAGCGGCCTTGCGCACGGTTGCATTGACCCCGACGGAGCGGCGCTCCGGCAGGACGATCGCGTTCGCGCCGGCGCACTCCGCGCTGCGGATGATCGCCCCCGCGTTATGCGGATCCGTGATGTGATCCAGGACGACGACGAGCGCCGCCTGCCCGGCGGGGCGCCGCGCGAGCGCCTCCTCCAGCGAGACGTATTCGAAGGGCGGCCCAAAGGCCACGACCTGCTGGTGGGCTCGATACGGGAATTGCGTGAAGAACGCCCGCGGCTCGAAGAAGACCGGGACCTCGCGCTCGCGCGCCGACTCCAGCAGGGCGCGCAAAGCCGGATCGCGCTTGCGCTCGTCGCCGACGTGGATCTTGCGCAGCGCCTCCTCGCCCGCGAGCGACTCCTCGACGGCGTGCACGCCGTAGATCACGTCGTCGAGATCGATGCGCTCCGGGCGCTGGGTGGAACGGCGCCCGGGCACGGCTCGCTTGGAGCTTACGCGTCGACGGTCCACGTGGTGCCTTCTTTCGAATCCGTCAGCAGGATGCCGCCGGCGGCGAGCGCGGCGCGCAGCAAGTCGGCGCGCGCGAAATCGCGGCCCTTCTTCGCCTCCGCGCGCGCTTCGATGATCGCGCCGACGGTCTGCACGTCGCCGCCGCCGTTGCTGACGACCACGTCGCCCAGCGCCGCGCGAACGCGCGCAACACGCTCCGCGAAATCGGCGGGGACCGGCCCCGCTTCCCCGGCGTCGCGAGCAATCTTCTTCTGCGGCAGCGTTCGATCGCTGGGCGAAATGCCGAGCAGCCCCATCGCCTCATGCATGAAACCGGCGGCCTCGCTCGCGATCCCGGCGGCAACGAGCTTGGAGGTCGCGTTCGCAAGATCAAACAGCGTCGAGAGCGCGCCCGAGGTGTTCATATCGTCGTCGAGCGCGGCGAAGAAACGCTCGCGCACCGGCGCGATCCACCCCGCGCGGGCCGCTGCGGCGTCGGCGCTCGCAACCGCGCCGGGCGCGTGCGCTGCGGGCCGCTCGCCGCGCAGCGTATCGTAGGCGTCATAGAGACGGGCCAGCGCGATCGTCGCGCCCGCGATGCCGGATTCCGTGAAGTTCATCGGCTTGCGATAACCCGTCTGCAGGAACAAGAGCCGGATCGCCTGCGCATCGTGCCGGTCCAGCAACTGGAACAACGGCTCGAAGTTGCCGAGCGACTTCGACATCTTCTTCCCGTCGAATTGCAACAGGCCGCCGTGCATCCACACGTTCGCGAACGGCGGCTCCGGCATCAGCGCCTCGCTCTGCGCGATCTCGTTCTCATGGTGCGGGAAGATCAGATCGTACCCGCCGCCGTGGATATCGAACGGCGCGCCGAGCAGCGCGCGCGACATGGCGGAGCACTCGATGTGCCAGCCGGGCCGGCCTTCGCCCCAGGGTGAAGGCCACGACGGCTCGCCCGGCTTCGCGAACTTCCAGAGCGCGAAATCCAGCGCGTCGCGTTTCGCCTCGCCCGGGGCGATGCGCGCGCCGATCTGCAGTTCGTCGATGTTCCGTCCGGAAAGCGCGCCGTAGCGCTCGAACGAACGCACGGCATAGTACACCCCGTCGTCGACGACGTAGGCGTGCCCGGTCTCGATCAGCTCCGCGACCATCTCGAGGATCTCGGGAATGTAGCCCGTCGCGCGCGGCTCGTGATCGGGCTCGAGCACGTGCAGGCGCCGCATCGAACGCTTGAACGAGGCGTAGTATCCCTCGACGATCGTCGACCACGGCACGCCCAACTCCAGGCCTCGCGCGATGCTGCGGTCGTCGATATCGGTCACGTTCTGCACGAACGTGACGCGATAGCCGCGGTGCACGAGATAGCGCCGCAACACGTCGAAGAACATGAACGAGCGTGCGTGGCCCAGATGCGCCTCGGCGGAGGGCGTCAGCCCGCAGACATAGATCCGCACCTCGCCGTCATGCAAGGGCCGGAGCTCTTCGGTCGAGTGCGTGCGAGTGTTAAATAACCGGATAGACATCGTCGAAGGCGGCCGCGGAGTTGACGCTCGCGGAGATTCGGCCGGAGTACGGAGCTTTCTCCAGCGACGCCAGGCGAGCCTCGAGCGCGGCGACGCGCTCCGTCAAGCGCGCGATCAACGCACCTTCGGGATCGGGCATATCGACCTGCGAACGCGGCACCGCGAGCCGCACGGGCTTGCCGTCCTGCGCGACGATGCGGCCGGGGACGCCGACGACGGTCGCGTTCGGCGGCACGTCGCGCACGACGACCGAACCCGCGCCGACTTTCGAGCCGTCGCCGAGCACGATCGCTCCGAGGACCGCGGCGTTGACGCCGACCGTCACCCCGTTGCCCAGCGTCGGGTGGCGCTTGCCCGCGGTCAGGCTCGTGCCGCCGAGCGTCACGCCCTGATAGATCGTCACGCCGTCCCCGATCTCGACGGTCTCGCCGATGACGACGCCCATGCCGTGATCGATGAAGAACCCGCTGCCGATGCGCGCGCCGGGATGGATCTCGATCCCGGTTGCAAAGCGCACGACCTGCGAGAGAAAGCGCGGCACGAGCGGCAGCCCGGTGCGATGCAGCGCGTGGATCAAGCGGTGCGCCGTGATCGCATGGAAACCCGGATACGAGACCAGGACGTCGAGATACCCGCGCGCGGCAGGGTCGCGCTCGGTCGGGGCTCGCAGATCGGCCAGGATCGTCTGTAAGACACTCACGGCAGCGTAACCTACGGGATACCCTCGCCGGTTTCCGGCTTTCGGCCGCCCAGCGTTTCAAAAGGCTTGCCGTCGGGGCCGTAGCGGATCGGCTCGAGCCCGCGCCCGTGCAGCAAATGCGAGGAGATCGCCCCGATGCGCATCAGGATCCGGTCGTGCCCCAGCAGCGGGAAGAGCAGTTCGAGCGCCGGCCCGCCGGAGCGGCCGGTCAGCGCCATCCGCACCGCCTCGGACGCCTCGGCGCCGTCCAGGCCGAACTCGGCGGCGATCGCCGCGAGATCGTGCTCGAGCGGGAGCCCGCGCAGTTCCGCTTGAGCGTCGACGTATTGCCCGACCGTATCCAGGAAGAACACGACTTGCCGGTTGCGCAGCCGTTCGAGCTCGAGCGCGGGCACGATCGTCGATTCGGCCCGCAAGCCGCGCACCAGCGGCAGCGCGTCCGCGGCCGACGAGACCTCGGCGCCGTAGGCTTCGAGGAACGTGTCGATCCAGCGCAGCGCCGCCTCGGGCGCGGGCGCTTCGAGCAGTCCCGCGCCTTCCATCGCCTCGCGCAAGGCCGCGCGCGCCTGGCCGGGCGGCAGGTCTCCCAGCGTGCTCAGCGTGCCGTCACGAGCGCGACGGCGTACGCCGCGATCCCGCTCCCGTCGCCCGTGTAGCCCATCCCCTCGCTCGTTTTCGCTTTCACGCTGACGGCCTGCTCGGCGAGCCCGACCGTCGCGGCGATTGTGGCCCGGATCGCGGCGAGGTGCGGGGCGAGCTTGGGCGCCTGCACGACGACGGTCGCATCGAGGTTGGCGATCTCGTACCCGGCCTCGCGGGCCAGGCGCACGCAATCCGCGAGCAACGCAAGCGAATCCGCGCCTTTCCAGCGCGGATCGCTGTCGGGAAAGTGCGCGCCGAGATCGCCGAGCGCGCAGGCCCCCAGGATCGCGTCCGAAACGGCGTGCGCGAGAACGTCGGCATCCGAGTGTCCCAACGGGCCGCGCTCGAAGGGGATCGTGACGCCGCCCAGGATGAACGGCCGGTCCGGCACGAGCCGGTGCGCGTCGAAGCCATGTCCGATGCGGAACGGCGCAAGCGTCATCGCACGGCCTCCCCCGCGCCCCGCGCGAGCAGGACTTCCGCCCGCGCGCGATCGGCCGGGAGCGTCACCTTGAAATTCTCCGCGCTCGCCGGCACGACGACCACTTCGATTCCGGCGGCTTCGAGCAGGGCCGCGTCGTCGGTCGCGCCGTCGTCGAGCGCCGCTCCGTGAGCGCGCCGCAGGTCCGCGAGCAGCGCGAATTGCGGCGTTTGGGCGGCCCAGAGCGTCTCCCGCTCCAGCGTGCGCTCCACGCGCCGGCCGCCGCGGGCGACGACCTTGATCGTGTCGACGACGGGCACCGCGAGCAACGCGCCGCGGCCCGGAGCGACCGCGGCCATCCCCGCGAGCACGTCCGCGGCGGCGACGAGCGGACGCGCGCCGTCATGCACGAAGGCGGCGTCGAGCGCCGGCGAGAGCGCGGCGAGCGCGTTGCGCACGCTGTGCTGCCGCGTCGCGCCGCCGAGCACGACGCGCCCCGCCACGCGCGGCGCATAGCGCGCAAGCACCGCGCGCATCGCCTCGAGCGAATCCGCCTCCGCGGTCACGACGAGTTCTTCGACGCCCTCGAGCGCGGCGAAGGTCGCGAGCGACCACGCGACCATCGGCCTTCCGGCGAGCTCGATGAATTGCTTGGGCTCGCCGAAGCGCGTTCCGCGGCCCGCCGCGACGACGATCGCGCCCCAGCGCAAAGCCGCGCGATCGCTCACGCGCGCGGTGCCGCCGAGCGCTTGGGCTTCGCAAAGATCATGCGGCCCGCGGCTGTTTGCAACACGCTCGTGACTTGCACGTCGACTTCTTCTCCCATCAAGCGGCGGCCGTTCTCGACCACGATCATCGTCCCGTCTTCGAGGTAGCCCACGCCTTGGTGCGATTCCTTGCCGTCGCGCACGATCGCCACGTGCATCTCTTCCCCCGGCAGCACGACGGGCTTGACGGCGTTGGCGAGTTCGTTGATGTTGAGCACCGCGACGCCTTCCACGTGCGCGACGCGATTGAGGTTGTAGTCGTTCGTGACGATCTTCCCGCCGCGCTCGATCGCAAGCCGCACGAGCTTGGCATCGACGGCCCCGCCCACGTCGTCGTAATCCCGCTCGCTGATCTCCAGCGTCGCGACCTCCTGGAGCTTGGCGAGCACTTCGAGCCCGCGCCGCCCGCGCGAGCGCTTCATCGAATCGGTCGAGTCCGCGATCAAGTGCAACTCGCGCAACACGAAGCGCGGCAAAATGAGCGGACCGTCGAGAAAGCCGCTTGCCGCGATCTCCAAAATGCGACCGTCGACGATCACGGAGGTGTCGATGATCTTCGGTGTTGCGCCGGAGGCCCCGGGGCGCCCAGCGCCCATGCCGAGCGCCGGGATCGTCTGCTTCGCACCGACGCGCGCACCCAAGTACGCCGCGAACAGGCTGAAAAGCAGATAGAGGACGATCGCGATGTAGCTCCCCGCACGCCCCGCGTTCGTGACGAACTCGAAGAGCACGCTCTTCACGAGCCATGCGACGATGAGCCCCGCGATCAGGCCGACGGCGCCGCCCGCGATCTGACCGGGCGCGAGGCTTTCGACCGCCTCCTCGACTTGTGCGAGCTGGCGCTCGAAGATCACTTGCGCGAGCGGCGCGAGGAACACGCCGATCAGGGCGCCGACGACGGGGACCCCGATCGTGAGCGCGATCAGCCAGCCTTCGCTTGCGACATGCAGCGAGATCAAGTGCAAGAACGCTTCGTGGCCGAGCAGGAAGCCCGTCGTCGCGAACACGACGGCGAACACCAACCGCAGGATCGAAGAGGTTCTCACGGTCCGGCGACCGGCCCCAGGAACGCGGCGCAGACGTCGTTCGCGAGAAAGCGGCCGCGCAGAGTCAGGGCCGCATGCGTTGCGCTCGGCACGATCAGGCCGTCAGCGACGAGGCGCTCGAGTTCGCGCGCGTACTGCCTAGGAAAGTCCACGCCATATCGTTCCGCAAACGCAGCGAAGTCTACCCCCTCGCGCGTCCGCAACGCAAGCATCGCGGCCTCGCCGGCGAGCGCCGCGCCCTCCAGACGCTCGGCATCCGCCGGCACCGTTTCGCCCGCCAGCGCCGCCGTGCAGTACCGCTCGAGATCTCGCGTCGTCGTGCGCCGCTCTCCGCCCCGATAGGAGGCCGCGCCGACGCCGAGTCCCAGATACTCGCCGTTCGCCCAATAGTTCGCGTTGTGCCGGCAGCGAAATCCGGGCTTCGCAAAATTGCTGAGTTCGTACTGCTCGTACCCGGCCGCTTCGAGCACGTCGATGGCCATGCCGTAACATTCCGCGTCCGTCTCGTCGCCCGGGAACGCGTGCGGTTCGCGCGCGTGCCACGCGGCAAACCGCGTGCCGTCTTCGATCGTCAGCCCGTAGGTCGAAAGATGCGGCACGTCGAGGGCGAGTGCGGCCTCGAGCGTCCGGCGCCACGATGCGAGCGTCTGCCCGGGAACGGCGAAGATCAGATCGATCGAGATATCCGTGAATCCCGCCGCGCGCGCACGGCGCACGACGTCGGCCGCATCGCCCGGCCGGTGGCGCCGCCCCAAGCGCGCGAGTTCGGCGGCATCGAAGGACTGCACGCCGATCGAGAGCCGGTTGATCCCGGCCGCGGTGTAGGTCTCGAAGCCTTCGCACAGCGCGAGATCCGGGTTGACCTCGACGGAGATCTCGGCCGCGGCGGGGAGCGCGAAACGCTCGCGCAAGCGCGCGACGAGTGCGCCGAGCGCGGCGGGCGCATACGTGTTCGGCGTGCCCCCGCCGAAGAACAGCGTCTGCGCTCGGAGAGGCGGCGCCGCGGCGATCTGCGCTTCGAGCGCGAGCAGATAACGCGCCGCGCTGCTGCGCCGCAAGGGCCATTTCGCGAAATCGCAATAGGGGCACAGGTACGGGCAGAACGGCAGATGGACGTACAGACCGGGCCCCGTAGCGAGCTCGCGCCCGGGGGCCGGCGTCATCCCGGAAACGTGAAGATCGCGAGCGCGCCTTGGCCGACGTGGACGGCGATCACGGGGCCCGCTTCGACGACCTCCAACACCTTCGGCGCGACCGGGAGCCGAGCACGGATCTTCTCCGCGACCGCCGCGCCGAGCGCCGGGGCATTCGTGTGGACCACGCTGATGCGCGCGTTCGCCGCAACGCCGCTGTGCTCGACCGCATTCGCGATCATCGTCTCCTGCGCGCGCGCGAACGTCCGCACGCGCGCTTCCTCTTCGACCTTGCCGTCGAGCTTGCCCAGGCGCAGCACCGGAACGATCTTGAGCAGGCCGCCGATGAACGCTTGCGCGCGGCTGATGCGACCCGTTCGCACCGTATGCGTGAGATCGGGGATCGTCACGTTCATGTATTGCGTCTCGCGCATGCGCTCGATCGAGGCGACGATCTCTTCGAAGCTCGCGCCGCCGCGCGCGAGCTCCGCCGCATGCCGCGCGTAGAGTCCGAGCCCGCCGCTGGCCGAGCGCGAATCGAAGAGCGCGATCTTCGCGCCGGGAAACTGGGCCGCACCCGCGCTCGCGGCGTTGAGCGTGCCGGAGAGCCCCGTCGATACGGCGATGCAGACGATCGGCGCTCCGGCCTCGACGTGCGGCCGGAAGGCGTCCGCGAACGCCTGCGCGGTGGGCTGCGAGGTCGTCGGCAAGATGCTCTCCGCGGCGAACTTCGCATAGAAGTCGCGGCGCGAGAGATCCAAGTAGTCGCGGTACTGCTTATCGCCGAAGAGCACGTAGAGCGGAACGACGTCGATCCCGAGCGTCGCGGCGTAGGCGGGCTCGAGATCCGACGTGCTATCGGTGACGATCGCTACTTGGGGTTGAGCCATCGCAGATACTCCCGGCGCCCGGCGCCCTGCAGCGTCAAGGAGCGGCTTTGAGATTGGGCGCCTCGGTGCGCGAGAGAAGTTGCTCGATTTGCCCCACGACATCCTCGCGCACGGCCGACGCGGCGGCGAAGATCGCGCTGCACATCGCACGGCGATTCGCGCGGCCGTGCGCGACGATGCAATTCCCGCGCAGACCGAGCAGCGGCGCGCCGCCATAGGTGTCGTAATCGAGTTTCCGGCGCACGCGGCGCAGCGCGGGCTTCGCGAGGAACGCGCCCGCTTTCGTCAGCGGCGAACCCGAACGCAACTCGTCGACGAGCACCTCGCTGACGAAGCCGGCCAAGCCTTCGCTCAACTTCAGCATCACGTTCCCGACGAAGCCGTCGGTCACGAACACGTCCGCGACCCGCGCGAAGACGTCTTTGCCCTCGACGTTGCCGACGAACCTGACCGGTGCGCGATCGAGGCCCGTCGCCGCCTCGATCACCTGCGCGTTCCCTTTGACGCGCTCCTCGCCGACCGAGATGATGCCGACCTTCGGTTCCGCGATGCCCAGGACGCCGTGCGCGTACGCGCTGCCCATCACGCCGAACTGCACGAGCCACTCGGGGCGGCAATCGACGTTCGCACCTGCATCGAGGATCACGATCGGCCCGCCCTGGGCGGGCAAGACGGCCGCGATCGCGGGGCGCGCGATCCCCGCGATCGTGCGCAGGCGAACGAGCGCGACGGCCAGGAACGCACCGCTGTTGCCGGCGGAGACGACGGCGTCCGCGGCGCCGTCCCGCACGAGGTTGACCGCGATGCCCAGGCTCGTCTCGTCGGCCCCGCGCAGCGCCTGCGACGGGCTTGCGTCCATCGCGATCTCCTTGGGTGCGTGGACGATCGTCACGTGCTTGTTGCGCGCCGGCACGAGCGGCCGCAAGCGCCGCTCGTCGCCGACGAGCAGCACGTCGAGTTCCCCCGATTCCGCGGCCAAGAGCGTGCCGAGCACGATCTCCTTGGGCGCGTGGTCCCCGCCCATCGCATCGATTGCGATGCGGGGGCGGCGACTTTCAGCGCTCGAACGCAATCACGTACTCGCTCGAACGCTGCCCGCCGTAATAATACTCGATGTCGAGCTCGGGGAAGATCTCCGAGAGCTTCGCGACGAGCGAGCGAACGTCGCGTTCTTTCTGGCCCTCGCCGTAATAGAGCGTCGCCAGGCCCGCGCCGCCGGGGCGAGACAGCTCCCGCACCGCTAGTTCCACGACCGCGTCGAGCGTCGGCGCGCCGTGCAGCTTCCCCTCGATCGTGACGGCGGGCGAGCCGCGCTTGAGCGCGACGCCGCCGAGCATCGAGTCCTTGCCCGCATAGAACGCCTGCGCGACGCTCAGGTGCGCCGTCGCGGCGAGCAGCGGCTCGAGTGCAGGAAGATCCGTCACGTCGGCATTCGCCAGGCCGAGTTGCACGGCGAGTCCGCTCGGAACGTCACGCGTGGGCACGACGACCACCTCGCGATCGGACAGCTTGGCCGCCTCTTCCGCCGCGAGCGCGACGTTCGGATCGTTCGCGAGCACGTACACGCGCCGGGCCAGACTCGAATTGATGCCGACGATGAGCTCCCGCACGCTCGGGTTCGCGTCCTTCGCGACGATCGCGACTTCCGCGCCGAGTTCGCGCGCGATATCGGCGAAGCCCTTACCCGAAACGACGGCGACGACCGAGAACGGTTTCACCGGCGTGCCGACGATCAGCACGTTGTGCTGGCGCTCCATGTCCTCGACCTTCTCGCGCGTCAAACGGCCGTATCCGCCCGCCAGCGCCTTGACGGCGGAGGGATCGCTCGTATGGATGTGCACCTTCAGGGTCGGTTTCGAGCCCACGACGAGCAGCGAGTCGCCGCGCTCGGCGAGCAGATCGCGCAGCGGATGCTGGTCGATCGTCGCGTCCTCGAGGACGAATTCGGTACAGAACTTGTTCCCCGAGACGACCTGATTCGACGTGAACACCTTCTGTCGCGAGGGACGCCGCGGAAACGCCGTCGCGCGGCTCTTCGAATCGGGCAAGAAACGCAGGATCCCCTCGAGCAGGTACACGAAGCCGGCGCCGCCCGAATCGACGACGCCCGCGTCCTTGAGCACTTGGAGCTGCTCGGGCGTGCGTTCCAGCGCATCGGCCGCGGCTCGCACGACGCCGCTCGTGAGACGATAGAAGTCCGTCTCGCGCTGCGCGAGCGTATAGGCCGAATCGGCGGCGGCCGACGCGACGCTGATGATCGTGCCCTCGACGGGCTTCATCAGCGCCGCGCGCGCCGAGCCGACGGCCTCGCGCATCGCCAGCGCCAGATCGAGCGTATCGATGGATTCACGGTGGCGAACGTTGTGCGCGAAGCCCCGCAGCATCTGCGAGAGGATGACGCCCGAGTTGCCGCGGGCGCCGAGCAGGCTCCCGTGCGCAGCCGCCGCCGCAACCTCGGCGAGGTCGGTGCTGTGCTTGCGTGAGACCTCCGTCAGCGCCGAACGCAACGTGAGGTACATGTTCGAACCGGTATCGCCGTCGGGCACGGGAAATACGTTCAGGTCGTTCAGGACGCCGCGATACTTCCGAAGGAAGTACGTCCCGGCGACGACGAACCGGCCGAACCCCCGCCCGTCGAGGGCAGTCACATCCACAGCCGAGGTAATTGCGAGATTCCCTTGCGGAAACCCCCCTGATCCTACCTTCCACGGATCGGGAAGGGTCGCGCTCTCGGTCAAGCTGCGCATTCCGGCGCCTCGCGAGGGCACAAAGCAGAACGGGGTCGTTGCGCCCGAGCCGCCGCCATGGTAGAGTCTTGAGGTTCTTGTAGAGGAAAGGGTGTCTTTACCATGGCGAAGCGCTGCGACGTGTGCGGCAAGGGACCGATGGCCGGCAACAACGTCAGCCACGCGATGAACAAGACCAAGCGCCGCTGGCTGCCGAATTTGCAGCCGGTGCGCATCGACGATCGCGGGACGCATAAGACCGCGCGGGTCTGCACGCAATGCCTGCGCTCCAAGCGAGTCAAGCGGGCGGGCTGACGGCTCATCGCGGGGCGGCGGCCTCGCGGAAGTGATCGTACCCGGCGGCCTCGATCTCGAGGCCGCCGTTTTCGTGCAGGCCCCGGCCCGGTTCCAGCCGCCCGATCGGCAGCAATTCCCGGCCGAACCGCACGCGATACCGCGCCGCGAGGTGGCCGAACGCGCGCGGAGCGACGGCGACCAGGAGCTCGAAATCCTCGCCGCCGTGCAGCGCCCACGCGCGCGCGTCCGCGCCCGCGGCGCCCGCGATCTCGGGGAGGCACGGCGCGAGCGGCACGTCGTCGAGCACCGCAGCCAGGCCGCAGGCTCGCGCCAGCCTGGTCAGATCCGTGGAGAGCCCATCGGAGGCATCCATCATCGCATGCACGTAGCGCGAAGCCGCGAGCCAGCGCCCTTCGGCGACGCGCGGCTCGGGCGCGCGAAAGCTGCGCCGGGCGGCGCTTGCGGCTTCCGGCGAGACCGTAAGCTCGCGCCGTTCAAGTTCCAGGCCGGCGCGACTCGCACCCAGCGGCCCGGTCACCGCCAGCACGTCGCCCGCACGCCCGCCGTCGCGGCGCCGCAGGCGGGTTCGCGCCACCTCGCCGACGAGCGTCAGCGAAAGCGTCAGCACGGGCGAACGCACGAGATCGCCGCCCACGATGCGCGTGCCGTGCCGCGCCGCGAGCGCCTGCATCCCGGCATACAGCTCGACGACCCATGCTTCGCTCTCGCCGGCGAGCGCGAGCGCCACGGTCGCAAGGACCGGCCGCGCGCCCATCGCGGCGATGTCGCTCAAGTTCGCCGCCATCGCGCGATGCCCGATCTCGCCCGCCGTCATCCGCCGCGCATCGAAATGGACGCGGTCCACCAGGGCGTCGGTCGTGATCACACAGAGGCGCGAACGGGACGGCTGCCAGGCCGCCGCATCGTCCCCGATCCCAAGCTCGATCGCGCGCGCCGCCGGTGAGCCGCCCGGGGTCTCGACGATGCGGCGGATCGCCGTGACGAGCTCCTCCTCCGACCCAGAGGGTGCGCTCAGTGCGTGCCCGCCGGGAGGCTCTGCTCGCGCAGCGCGCGCAGTTCGGCCGCGGGATCGCGCGCACCGAAGATGCTCGAACCCATGACGATGACGTCGGCGCCCGCTTGCGCGACGGCCGCGATGTTCGAGCGGCCGACGCCGCCGTCGACTTCGAGCTCGCATGCCGGGTTGCGCTCGTCGATCAGTTCGCGCGCTTCGGCGATCTTGCGCAAGGCGTTCGGAATGAACGCTTGGCCGCCGAACCCCGGGTTCACGCTCATGATCAGGATCAGATCGCAATCCTCGATCACGTCCTGCAGCAGCGCGACGGGCGTGGAGGGGTTCAGCGAGACCCCCGCCTTCGCCCCGACCGAGCGGATGTAGCTCAAATGGCGCTGGATATGGACCGTCGCTTCGAGATGGATCGTGATGATGTCGCAGCCGGCCTTGCGAAAGTCGTCGATGTAACGCTCGGGCTCGACGATCATCAGATGTGCGTCGAACGGCAGCGGCGAGAGTTTGCGCAGGTCGCCGACGATCTTCGGCCCCCACGTCAGGTTCGGCACGAACCGCCCGTCCATGACGTCGATGTGCAGGTAGTCGGCACCGGCCTCTTCGACCAGCGCGATCTCCGAAGCGATCCGGCTGAAATCCGCCGAGAGGAGCGAAGGAGCGATCTTGATCACAGCGGGGCCTCCGTGGGAGCCGAGCGAGCATTCGATTTCGCGTTCGGGCGCGGACCCATCTTCTGGGTCTCTTGCAGCGGCGGTTCCTTGCCGAGCTTCGTCGCGCTGAGGAGTTCGTTGTCGACGTACATGTCGAGTTCCGACGTGCCGATCGCGGTCACGTTGAAATCGAGCTTCTGACGCGGCTGGGCGTACGCGTCGTAGAGATTCCAGGTCCCCGTTTCGTCACGCATCTCGATGCGGACCTTGACCGGCCGATCCCCGGCCGGAACGGACGCCGTGGCGTGCACTTGCCGCACGAGGTAGCCGGCTTCGCGCGGGCCCGCGCTGGCTTGCAGCGAGACTCGCGTCAGACTATCGGCCCGCGCGCCGGCGGGCGGGGACTGGCGCACGATCGTGCCGCGCGCCGCGCCGTCGCGCCCGAACGGAGTCCAGACGACCTGGCCGAGCTTGAGTTCGCCCCTCGCGGCCGCCGCGCGCGCATCGTCGACCGTCAGCCCGACGAAATTCGGCACGCGGCCGACGCTCGGCGTCCCGGCCGAAACGTCGACGTTGACGACCGTCCCGATCCGCGCGCTCGAGAGCGGCGGCGGATCCTGAGCGACGACGTGGTTCGCGGGCACGTCGTCGCTCTGCACCGTCCGCACCTTCCCGAGCTGCAAACGATAGTGCGAGAGATCCAGGCTCACTTCGCGCAGCGTTTCGTAACGGAAGTCCGGCATCGGAAAGATCTGCACGCCCGTCGAGACGACGAGCGAGATCTGCCGCCCCTCGCGCACGCGCGTTCCGGCCTTCGGCTCCTGGCGCATCACGACGTCCTTGGGAAAGTTGTCGCTGGGCGAACGCTCGACGACCACCACGCGCAGGTGCGCGCGCTCCGCTTCGTCGAGCGCGTCCGAGGCGGTCTGACCGACCAGCGCAGGCGCGAGGATCGCCTCGCCGGTCGGCGCGAGGAAGTCTTTGATCGAGCGCCCGAACCACACGGCCACGCCGACGAAGAACGCCAGCGCGAGCGCGAGCAGCCAGTCCTGGCGCAGGAGCCAGCGGAACGCGTTCGGGCGCGGCGGCCGCGCGCTCGGGCTCTGCGTCGACATGTCGCTCAGGCCAGCGCCTCGAGTTGCGCGTCGCTGACCTCGAGGTTCGAAAAGACGCGCTGCACGTCTTCATGCTCCTCGAGCGCGTCGAGAAAGGCCAGGGCGCCCGCGAGATCGGCCGCCTGCGGCGTGACCGGGGTCTTCGGCACGACGCCCAGCACCATCGAAGTGACGGCGAGCCCAGCTTGCACGAGCCGTTCGCGCACGGCTGCGAGCGCTTGCGGTTCGGTCACGATCTCGCTCGGCTCGCCGTAGCGCAGATCGACGACGCCGTCGATCAGCACGAGCTCCGTCAGCTCGTCCTCGCTGCGCGCGCCGGTGGGGATCTCGAGCAGGCCGCGCGGTTCGAACATCCAGGCGACGCTCCCGCTCTCACCGAGCGTGCCGCCGTGGCGGCTGAACAGAAAGCGCAATTCCGCCGCCGTGCGGTTGCGATTGTCGGTCGCCGCGTCGACGACGACCGCGACGCCCGCCGGCCCGTAGCCCTCGTAACGAATCTCCTCTATCTCTTTGCCGGCATCGGGGCCCGCGCCGCGCGCGATCGCGCGCTTGATGTTGTCCTGCGGAACGTTGTTCTCGCGCGCTTTGTCGACGGCCATCTTCAGCCGATAGTTGGCGTCGGGATCGGGCGAGCCGCTCTTGGCGGCCAGGATGATCTCTTTACTGAGCTTCGTGAACAAAGCGCCTCGCTGCGCATCGACCTTGCCTTTGCGCAGACGAATATTGTGCCACTTCGAATGTCCTGACATCGTGCGTTATTGTCCGGGGTGCGGGTTGATCCAATTGACCCCCGTCAGCGGCGTGATCATGCGAACGTTCCAGGCCTGCCAGGTGATGTGCGTTCCCGCCGTCACCGGGTACCAGAACCAGAAAGCCGTAAAGACGGCTGCGAGGTATCCGCCGACTGCGATGCGCGGCCAGGAAACCCTGCCGCCCGCCGGCCGGAGCTGCCAGATCCGCTGCAGCACGATCGCATCGCACATCAGAATGATCGCGAGATTCGGATAGAAGTGATATTCGAATGCGATGCGCGGCGAACCGATCCACGGCAGCCACTGGATGAAGTACGCCGCGATGAGCAGGACGTAGCCTTTACGTCGTTCGATCCAGCCCCACCACGCGACGAGCGGAACCGTGACGAGCCCCGCGAGCCACGTGAGCGGATTCGGCAGCGCGAGGATCTCGGCGACGCAACATGCGGTCTCGCGCGCCTTGTCGGCCCCGACCCGGAAGTCCGTGTAATAATACGAGATCGGGATCTGCAGGATCGGCCACTGCCACCACTGCGACGAATACGGGTGCGTCGCGACGAGATTGTGATGGTAGCCGTACATCTGCGACTGAAGGCGAACGGCGTCGCCGAGCGTCTTCCCGATCGAGAAGAACGGAACGTACGAGAGCAGGTAGACCGTCGCCCCGACGAAGAGCATCGCCGTCACGGTGAGATCGAGCGAGAATCCGCGCGGGTTCCCCCAGCGCGCCGTCGCGGTCTTGACCGGCCAATCGAGCGCTGCGAACAAGCGCGGAATATAGCGCTGCGCGACGACGGCCGCGACGGCGAGCCACACGACGAAGTAGTCGAACAGTCCGTTCCACTTGCTCGCCGCGAGCGCCCCGCCGGCAAGCGTGAGCACCCAGAACCACAGCGTGGCATCGTGCGGGCCGACGCGCACGCCTCCATCGGCGGTCATGCTGCCGTCTTGCCCGTAGCGCACGGCGCCTTCGGGCGTCGCGTACGTGACCGAAAGATCGCGATGATACGTCAGGCTCGCTTCGCCGAGCGGGATGGCGGCACCGGGGGCGAGAGGGCCGGCGGGCCCTTCGATCGCGCCGTCACGGACGCGCGAACCATCCGGATACGTCGTGAAGCGCGAGCCGAGCAAACGCGGCACGAGCAGGCGCACGAGCAGGTAGCCGCCGAGTTCGAAATAGACGAACGCCACGGCCCGCGTGACGGCATCGGAGCCGGGCTGAGTTCCCACGACGCCGAACGCGAGCCCGGCCGCGACCGCGCTCGCTCCCAGGAACGCGAGCACTTCGATCCCGATCCCACCCCATTCCAAGAGCGTGATGATGCGGACTTGGCTCGCGAGCCAAAACCGGTAGAACGCGTAGAGCACGAGCAGCGCGAAGAATGCGACCGTGATCTCGGGCGTCGCGATGCGCGATTGCGCGAGGTGGAAGCCGTCGAAGACGAGCATCCCCGCCGCGATCGATGCGAACAGCGTGGATCCGAGCAACCGCTTCGCGAAGATATAGAGCAGCACGACGCTCAGCGCGCCCACGATGACGCTCGCCATGCGCCAGCCGTACGCCTGGTCGCCGAGCAGCCACGTCGTCGCGGTGATGAACAGCTTCGTGAGCGGAGGATGGGTCCACTCGAAGACGTCCTTGCCCTGCAGATACTCTTCCGCGGCGCGCGCGTAGTAGATCTCGTCGAAGACCTTCTCGGCGGGCCACTGCACGAACGCGTAGCTGATCGCGAACGAGAGCGCGCCGAGCGCGCCCGCGATCGACCAGTCGCGCCCGTTCATGTGCGCCGTCCCTTCCAGCGGCGGCCACCAGGCTCGCGCCCCGACGCCGGAGACGCTGCGCAGCCACGCGCGCGGATCGAAGCGCTCGAGAACGTCGGAGCCCGCGCCCGTGTAGACGAAGCCGAGATAAAAGAACACGGCGACGTTGAGCAGCGAGCACGCCCGCGTGACGAGCGGCCACAGGTTCGAGGCATCGACGCCCGCGATGTGATTCTCCATCACGTTGAGATACTGCAGCGAGTACAGCAGGTTGACGAACAGCGTGAGGCTCAACGCGGCGCTCGCGTAGAGGTAGCGCCGGCCGAACACGATCAGCGGGATCGCCAGGACGAAGCCGTTGAAGACGTAGCGTTCGTGCATGCGCGTCGAGAGCACGAAGAACGCCAGCGAAAGCAGGCAGGCGGCTTCGAGAAACGCCTGCGGCGTCTTCTTCTGCGCGTAGGAGACCAGGACGAGCGCGCCTGCCGTGATCAGCAGGATCACGCCCCAGGCCCACTGCGGGAAGCCGAACGTCACGACGGGCCACAGGCCGCTATCCGATTGCCAAAAGTTCGAGCGGATCGTATACAGGTTGAACGCGTTCACGGAGTTGTAGGCGTAAACGCCGCTGCCGTATTGGTAGCGCTGGATCAGCCAGCCGAACGCCGATTGCGGATCGAACGCCGGCTGGAACAGGATCGCGGCGAGATAGGCCAGGGCGAAGCCCGCCGCGGCGCCGAGCCCCGTGCCCAGCAGGCGCCGGCGAAGCGTCTGGGGATCGGCCCCGGTGAACGCGTGGACCAGGAAGAGCGGGATCAAGACGCTCGCGGGCGGCTTGATCAAGATCGAATAGGCCAAGAGCGCGCAGGCCGCGGCGAGCGCGACGACCGACGAACGCCCCTTCGCACCGTCGCTCCAAACGACGAGCAACAGCGAGGCGAGCACGACGCCGGCGGCGACCGAATCGACCTGTCCCCAATAGGCCGAGATGAAGATCGTCGCGGGATTGAGCGCGAACAGCGCCGCCGCGATGAAGGCCCACGCCAGGCTCGCAAAACGCCGCACGATCGCGAAGATCAAGAGCGAATCGACGAGATCCATGATGATCGCGGGCAGTTTCACCGCGATCTTGAGCGCCCCGAAACCGGGATCCGAGTGCACGAACAGCTTGTAGACGTGCCCCACGATCCATAGCACCAGGAAATAGCCGGGGGGATAGTCCGCGAACCCCGCGGATTTGTAGAAATCGCGCAGCGGATGCTCGACCAGCGTCAGCGTCCAGCCTTCGAACGAGGAGACGTCGTTGCGGAAGCCGTCCGCGCCGATCAGAGCGATGCGCAGCAGAAACGCGACGAGCAGCAGCCCGCCGAGTGCGAGAAAAGCGGAAGGCGCCGCCGCGCGCGGCTCGCCTTCTTTCGAAACGTCGCGCGATACGGCGCTACGCAACACGCCGGATGCCTTCGAGAACGAGTTCTCGAACGGAGCGGCCGGGATCGATCCCCGCTTCCGCGGCGACTCGCTCCGCATCGGCAAGCGCACCGTCGTGCGCATCGTCCGCGGCTCGGCGCGCCCCGAGCCGCTCGAGCGCCGCGACGACCGGGGCCACGTCGGCCGGGCGCAGCGCGCCTTCGCGAGCGTACGCCTCAGCCACCAGATCGCGGTCGGGCGAAGGCGGACCCGAGAGCGCCCACACGACCGGAAAACTCCATTTGCGGCGCGCGATATCGGCGCCGCTCGGCTTGCCGGTCACGGCGGGGTCGCCCCACGTGCCCAGCACGTCGTCGCGGATCTGAAACGCACGACCGTAATATCGGCCGAAAACGCCGTACGCCGAGACCCGCTCGGGCGACGCGCCGGCCGAAAGCGCGCCGAGTTCGCACGCCGCGCCGAACAACGCCGCGGTCTTCCCGGCGATCATCGCGAGGTATTGGGACATCGTCACGAGTTCGGCGCGCTCGAAGCCGATGTCGAGCGCTTGGCCGTCGCACATCGCGAGGTTCGCATCGTGCAGCACGTGCATCATCCGCGCGACCCGGTCGCTCGGGACGAAATCGCCCGCATGCAGCAGCGTCAGGTAGCTGATCGCGCACATCGCATCGCCCGCGTTGATCCCATGCGCGACGCCGTAGCGCGCCCAGATCGTCGTGCGCCCGTGACGCATCTCGTCGCCGTCCTCGATGTCGTCGTGAACGAGCGAATAGTTGTGCAGGATCTCGATCGCGGCTGCCGCGTCGAGCGAGGCCTCGAGCGCGCCTCCCTCCTCGAGCGCCACGCGCATCAACATGTGCGGGCGCAAACGCTTGCCGCGACGGGCATTCCCCGGAACGTCGTAACCGAAGTGATACCGGATCATTTCGGCGACGGCCGACGACCCGCGGTGACGTTCGACGGCGCGCGCGAGGTGCGCCTCGAACACGTTAGCTAGCTCTACGGCTTAGCGCCTCCATTTGACGTTCGACCTGCTCGACGAGCCACCCGGGCGTCGAGGCGCCCGACATCAGGCCGGCCGTCGCGACGCCCTTGAACCACTCCGGCCGCAGTTCGTCCGGGCCTTCGATATGGTACGCGTGCGCGCCGGCCCGCTCCGCGAGTTGGGCGAGATGCTTGGTGTTCGCGGAGGTCTTACCGCCGACGACCACCATCACCTCGACCTCCTTCGCAAGCGACTCGACTTCGGCTTGCCGGTTGCGCGTATCCGTGCAGATCGTGTTGACCGCGCGGACTTCATAGTATTTCGAGCTCAAGCGCCGCACGATTTCGCTGAACTCAGGGCCGGACCACGTCGATTGCACGACGACGCCCACCCGGCTCGCGCGCGGCAGCGCGTCGACTTCATCGGGGCGCTGAATGCACCAGGCGCCGGGAACGTGGCTGAGCGTGCCCTTGACTTCGGGATGGTTGGGATCGCCGATGACGACGATCTTGTAGCCGTCGCCCTTCAGGCGCTCCGCCTGCACGTGAATCTTGGTCACCATCGGGCAGGTCGCGTCGATGACGGTCAGGCCCTTCTGCTTCGCCTTCTCGAAAACGTCGGTCGTCAGTCCGTGGGCGCGCACGAAGAGCGCGCCGTCTTCGACCTCGTCGACGGAGTGCGCGTTGAGGAGGCCCTGCTCTTCGAGGGAGGCGACCATCTGCGGATTGTGCACCACGTGGCCCAGCGTCGTAACCTTGGCGCCGGACGCGACAGCCTCTTCGGCTTTCTTGACCGTGATCGCCACTCCGAAACAGAACCCTTGCGTCTTTGCTTTCTTAATCGTCACCCGATCTGCCCCCGCAGCGCAAGAATCTGCGCCATGACCTCATCGGCCCACTTCGCCAAATCCTCGCGCCTCGCTTTCTTCGACGCCTCAGGGCCGCCCGCTTGGCCCGCGAGCACCCTCTCGGCGGCGAGTCGCTCGCCCTCGTACGAGATCGGGTCGCCGAAAACGACGGTGATCCGGGCGAGGCGTTCCTTCGTCCCGTCGATGTACACGGGGAGGACCGGGGCACCGGTCAGCGAGGCGAGCAGAGCGACGCCGCTGTGGATCCGATTGTGCCCGTCGACGTTTCGCCCGCCTTCGGGAAAGATGCCGACCGCCTCGCCCATCTTCAGGATGTCGACGGCCCGCCTGATCGCGGCGAGGTCCCCCTTGGCTCGATCGACGGGAAACGCGTGCAGCTGCGGGATCAACTGCCCGAGCAGGGGGATGCGGAACAGCTCGATCTTCGCCATGAAGTAGATCGGCCGGGGCAACGCCGCGCCCAGCACCGGCGGGTCGAAATTGGAAACGTGATTGGCGGCGACGATCAGGGGGCCCGTCCGCGGGACGCGGGCCTCCCCGATGATGCGCATTCGCCGCACGCCCAGGAACGCGAGGCGAAAAGCATTGCGGACGATCGGATAGACGACGTTCATTCCGGCACGAGCGCCGCGATCCGGGCGACGACCTCGTCGACGGTCAACTCGCTCGAATCGATCGTGACCGCATCCCGCGCCGCGTGCAAGGGCGAGATCTCGCGGGTCTCATCGAGCCTGTCGCGCTCGGCGATCTGAACGCGCAAGACGTTCGGATCCACGCCGGCGCCGGCGGCGCCGAGTTCCGCGAGCCGCCGCTTCACGCGCGCATCGACGCTGGCCGTCAGAAACACTTTCACGGGCGCATTCGGAAGGACGACGGTCCCGATATCGCGCCCGGCCATGACGACCGGCCCTCCGGCAGCGATCGCTCGCTGCCGCTCGACCATCTCCGAACGCACGCCCGCGTGTCTCGCGACGGCGGAGACCACCGTGCTCACGTCGTTCGAGAAGAGCTCGGGGCCGAATTCGCGCGTTCCCGCGAAGAGCCGCAGCCCCGCCGGGGACGAAGCGTCCAGCCTGACGGCGATCGGAAAGCGGCGCGCCAAATCCAGGAGCGCGGCTTCGTCCGTCACGTCGGTCCCCTCGGCGAGCGCCAAGGCGGCGAGCCCTCGGTACATCGCGCCGGTATCGAGATAGAGCATCCCCAGGCGCCTCGCCAAGGCCCGCGCGACGGTCGTCTTGCCGCTTGCGACCGGACCGTCGATCGCAACGTGAGCGTACTGCACCATGCCGGGCCGATATGTTGGACACGGCGTGACCTAGCTCATGTTTTGCCGGGTTTTGAACGAAATTGAATGTATGGCGCTTGCCTGGAAGCCCGGGGTGCGTCATGCTCTTCGCAGCGGCGGCAGCGATGGAACGCTGTCACGGAATCTAAGGACGGAAAATGACGAGACACCTCGGGGATCACGCTTCCACCGTTTATGTCGCGGTGATACCGATTTTGTCGGCGGCAACGCACGCCGCGCCGAAGCTGTTCATCGCGTCCCTGCGAAGCCTGCAAACGATGGGGCTGCCGTACTACGCGGCCGCGGCCGTCATGGCGCTGGGGTGCGCAGGGCTAGCGTTCCTCGCGATCTGGCTCGCGTTCCGCGCCGTCACCGCGCTCTTCGCGGGGCTCGGCCGCTGGATCGCCGGGGCCGCGGCCGCGGCGCGCAGCGGCGCGGCATCGCTGAAGATCCCGAGTCTTCGGGGCAAGACGGCCGCCATGGCGCCCGCACCCGTGGCAGCGGATCACTCTCCGGCCGAATCGTTCCACCCCTTGGCCGAGCCTTTCGTCCCGAGCTGGAGTCCCGGGAACTCTCCGGCGGCCGCCGCGGCCCCGCAACCTGAGCCGGACGGCCCCTTGCCCGCCGCGGCCCCGGCTCACAGATTTCCGTCGCGCCCGACGCCCGCGTCCGTCGCGGCCGCCGCGTCCGGGAAGCACGAACGGCTCGCCGACCTCACGAACCCGCTGGTGCAGGAGGACGTCCCGCCGGGGTTCCTCTACGTGGACACGAGCCCGCTCGGTAACGCAGCCGCGCCGCCCACGCCCTCGCGAACCGCGCGCGAGGTCGGCCTGGAGCCCGTATCGCCGGACGTCCCGGTCTCCGATTTCCCGTCAGCGGCGATCCCATTCCCCACCCGGCCCCCTTCGAGCGCACCGATGTCGATCGAAGAAGCGATCCAATTCGCTTCCGAACTGCAGGAAGCTCGCGACCGGGGCGCGCTCGATCGAATGATCGCTCGAGGAGGGAGACCCGCCGTCGCATCCTGAGGCTGCCGCGGAACGGAGTTCTCGTCGCCGGCGCTAAAGCTCGCGCGCGATGGCGAAGGCGAAGACGCTCTTCTTCTGTTCCGCATGCGGCCACGAATCGGCGCGTTGGCTCGGGCGTTGCCCGGCCTGCGATGCCTGGAATACGTTCGCCGAGGCCCCGGCGCCGGCGCGCAGTGCCCCCGCTCGACGGCACCGCGGCGCCGCGGTGAGCGGCCCCGTCCGACTCGGCGATATCTCGCTGGGCCGGACGGCGCGCGTCCCGACGGGCTTTCCGGAATTCGACGCCGTCTTGGGCGGAGGGGTCGTCCCGGGGAGCCTCGTCCTGCTCGGCGGACCACCGGGCGCGGGCAAGTCGACGCTGCTCGTTCAGCTCGCCGCGGCGCTCTCGAACCCCGGTCCCGCCGTGTACGTGTGCGGCGAGGAGTCCGCGGCGCAGACCAAAGTGCGGGCCGCGCGCCTGGGCGCCGGGGACGACCTCCTGCTCTTCGCCGAGACGAACCTCCGCCAGATTCTCGACGCGCTCGAAACGGTCAAGCCGCGGCTCCTGATCGTGGATTCGATTCAGACGATGGCCCTGCCCGAAGTGGAATCCTATGCGGGGAGCGTCGCGCAGGTGCGCGATTGCACGACGGCGCTCATGGAGTTTTCCAAACGCACGGATTGCGCCACGTTCATCGTCGGGCACGTCACGAAGGACGGCGCGATCGCGGGGCCGCGCCTGCTCGAGCATCTCGTCGACACCGTGCTCTATTTCGAGGGCGAGAGCAGCTCGGAGTACCGCATCGTGCGCGCGCACAAGAACCGCTTCGGGAGCGCCGATGAGATCTGCGTGTTCTCGATGGACGAACGCGGGCTGCGCGAGGTTCGCAATCCCTCGCAACTCTTTCTCGGCCGGGCCGCGCAACACGGCGAGCGCGCGAGCGGATCGTGCGTGGTCGCGAGCCTCGTCGGCTCGCGTCCGGTCCTGATCGAAGTGCAAGCGCTCGTCGGCGAGACCGCCTACGGCACGCCGCGCCGGCTCGCCGCGAACCTGGACCCGGCGCGGCTCGCGATGATCCTCGCGGTGCTCGAACGCCATGCGGGCCTGCAGCTCGGAACGTTCGACGTCTATGCCTCCGTCGCGGGCGGGCTGCGGGTGACGGAGCCCGCCGCGGACCTCGGCATCGCGCTCGCGATCGCGTCCGCGTTTCGCGGCGTCGCGCTCGATCCGCACCTGGCCGCCTTCGGCGAGCTCGGCCTTTCGGGCGAGGTCCGCGCCGTCTCGCAAAGCCTTCGCCGCAAAGCGGAGGCGCAGCGGCTGGGCTTCTCTCGCGTGCTCGCGCCGGCCGGCCTGCGCGACATCGCGCAAGCGATCTCGGAAGCGTTCGCGTGAGCGGCCAGCGCGCGCTCTTCGAGTGCATCCCGAACGTCAGCGACGGCGGCGACGCGGCGACGATCGAGGCCTGCGCCGCCGCGCTCGCCGGGGCGGGCGCGCTGCTCGCCGACCGCTCGAGCGACCGCGACCACGACCGCAGCGTCTTCACCTGTTTCGGCGGGCGCGCCGAACTGATCGGCGCGTCCGTCGCACTCGCGCGCGTGACGACGGAGCGCATCGATCTGCGCCGGCGGCGCGGCGTCCATCCGCGCATCGGCGCGCTCGACGTCCTCCCGTTCGTGCCGATCGCGAATGCGACGCTCGCCGATGCCGCGGCGCTGGCGCGCGAGGCGGCGGAAGCGATCTGGTCCGACTGCGGCGTCCCGTCGTTGCTCTACGGCGCGGCCGCCTTGCAACCCGAACGCCGGCTGCTCGCCGACGTGCGGCGCGGGGAATTCGAAGGCCTGGCCGCCCGCGCCGCGGCCGGCGAGCGGCCCGACGTGGGCGGCGCGCTCTTTCATGGGAGCGCCGGGGCGATCGCCGTGGGAGCGCGCGAGGTGCTCGTTGCCTTCAACATCGTCCTCGCGAGCGACGATCTCGCGCTCGCCCGGCGGCTCGCGCGGGCGCTGCGGGAGCGCGACGGCGGGCTGGGGACGCTGCGCGTGCTCGGGCTGCGCCTTTCGCCGGGCCGCGTGCAGATCTCGTGCAACGTCACCGACGTCGCGGCCGTGCCGCTGCTGCGCATCACCGGGCTCGTTCGCGAGTTCGCCGCGCGCGCAGGCGTCGCCGTAGAGGGAAGCGAGCTGATCGGGCTCGTCCCGCGGGCGGCGCTGCTCGCCGCCGCCGAAACCGAGCTCGGGCTCGAGCCCGGGGAGCTGCCGGCCGCTTGCAGCACAAAGACTTGACCGGCGCCGTGCGAAACGGCTCTGCATGCACACCACCGCTTCCCCACGGCGCGCCGGCCTGATCGAGACCAAGAACCCCGCGACCGGCGAACCCCTGGCGACCTACGGCTCTCACGATTCGGACGATGTCGACGGCACGCTCGATTCCGCGCGCAGCGCGTTCGCGGAGTGGCGCGCGGCGCCGCTCGCCGAACGGTGCGCAGCGCTCGCGCGCGTCGCCGCACATCTGCGCGAGCGCAAGGGCGAGATCGCGAAGATCGCCTCGCTCGAGATGGGCAAGCCGATCGTCGAGGCGCAAGCGGAAGTCGAAAAATGCGCGACCGCCTGCACCTATTATGCCGAAGAAGCGGCGCGCATCCTCGCCGCCGAGGAGATCGGCTCGAACGCGACGCGCAGTTACGTCGCGTATCGCCCGCTCGGCGTGGTGCTGGCGATCATGCCCTGGAACTATCCGTATTGGCAGGTCTTCCGCTTCGCCGCGCCCGCGCTCGCGGCCGGTAACGTCGGCGTCCTCAAACATGCCGCGAACGTCACGGGCTGCGCGCTCGAGATCGAGCGGATCTTCAAAGAATGCGGCGTCCCCGACGGCGTCTTCTCGACGATCCTGGTCCCCGGCAGCGAAATGGACGCAGTCATCGCCGACGAGCGCATCGCCGCCGTCACGTTGACCGGCAGCGAGGCCGCAGGCAGCGCCGTCGCTGCGCAAGCGGGCCGTTATCTCAAAAAGACCGTGCTGGAATTGGGCGGATCCGACGCGTTCATCGTGCTCGCGGATGCGGATATCGAAGCGGCCGCGCAGACCGCGGTGCGCGCGCGCTTTCAGAACAACGGGCAGAGCTGCATCGCCGCCAAACGCTTCATCGTCGCCACGCGCGTGTACGACGCGTTCTGCGAGGCGTTCGTGCGCCACACGCGTGCGCTGCGCATCGGCGACCCGCTCGATCCCCAGACCCAACTCGGGCCGCTGGCACGCCCGGATTTGCGCGACGACATCGAGCGCCAGATCCACGAGTCGATCGGCATGGGCGCACGCACGCTGCTCGGGGCCAAACGCATCGAAGGCCCCGGCGCCTATTACGAGCCGACGATCCTCGCCGACGTGACGCGCGCGATGCCGGTGTTCACCGAAGAGACGTTCGGGCCCGCGGCGGCCGTGATCAGAGCGAACGACGAAGCGCACGCGATCGATCTCGCGAACGCTTCGCCGTACGGCCTGGGCGGAAACGTTTGGACGAGCGACATCGCGCGCGGCGAGGCGATCGCGGCGCGGATCGAAACCGGCGCCGTGTTCATCAACGGGATGACCGCCTCCGACCCGCGCCTGCCCTTCGGCGGCGTGAAGCTCAGCGGCTACGGACGCGAACTCTCCGACATCGGGATGCGCGAATTCTTGAACGTCCAGACCGTGTGGATCGGCCCGGCGAAGTAGCCTGCCCCGGGCGGCGCTCCGCGGCGCTGGCGCTTGCGCTGGCGGCCGCGCTCGCGTACGCGCCGGCGGCGGCCGCGCAGGATCCCACGCCGCAGCCGAGCGGCACGGCGCCCGCCGCCGCCCTGCTCGGCGTCGAGCTGCCGCTCGCGGGCCTGGACGGCAACGACGGGATCGAAGCGCGGCAGGGGCTGCAACTCGCGCTCGACGACTGGAACGCGGATCCGGGGCACATTCGGGTGGAGGCCGTCATCCGCGACACATCGCTCCACGGGCACGAAAACCCGCACTTGGACGAAGGGCTCGATAACGTCGACCAACCCGCGGATGCGGTGGCGATCCTGCGCGATTTCGCTGCCGACCCGCGGATCGTCGCCGTCGTCGGCGCGCTGCGCACGAACGTCGCGGCCGCCGAGGCGCCCGAGGCTGCGCGCCTGGGGCTCGCCGTCGTGTCGATCGGCGCATCGAGCGCGCCCGCGCCGGAAGGTGCGCCCGCGCTCTTCCGGATCGCCGCGAGCGAGGCGGGCGCGGGCGCGCTCGCCGGGACGCTCGCACGGCGGCGCGGCTACCTTCACGTCGCCGTCATCGAACGCGCGGGGCCCGGCGCTCGCGAGGCCGTGCGGGGCTTCACGCGCAGCTTTGGACGCGGCGTATCCGGCGGCACGCGCGGGCCGGACGCGCTGCTCTACGCCGCGCCGCTCGAGCGCGGCGTTTTCCTCGCACCGCCCGCGGCCGCCGCCCTCGTGCTCTCCACGGACGAACGCCGCCGGATGGAACACCGCGGCTACGGGCCGCCCGCGACGACCGTCGCGTACGATCGGATCGAGCGCGCGCCGCTGCTCGATCCCCGCGCCGCCGCCGGCGTTCGGGAGCGCTACCACGCGCGTTTCGGTTTGATGCCGGGCGTCGACGGGCTCGACGCCTACGTCGCAACCCAAGCCGCGCTCGCCGCGATCGCTCGCGCGGGGCCGGACGGCGGAAACGAACGGCGCGCGAAAGCGCTCGCCGCGTTGCGCGCGGGAGGCCTCCCCAGCGCCGCCGGCCCGCTCGGCTTCACGCGCGACGGCGCTCCGCTGCGCTCGTGCTTCTTGGCCGTCACGCTGCGCGAGGGGCGTGAAACGGCGAGCAAGCGCATCTGCCGCAACGCCGTTCCTTAACGGCGCAGCTCGACGCTAAACCGTCGCCGCCGTCGCCTCGCGGATGCGGCGCAGCCCTTCGCGGACGCCCGCGAGCGGCCCGACGAAGCTCGTGCGCAGCCAGCCTTCCCCGCTCTCGCCGAAGATCGCACCGGGGATCGTGACGACGTCGCGTTCGATCAACAGTTTCTCGGCGAAGGCTTTCGAATCGCCCCCGACGTGCGCGAAGAGATAGAATGCGCCGTCCGGCGCGACGGCCTCGAGCCCGAACTCGCGCGCCGCGGCGAGCGCGCCTTCGCGCTGATTCGCATACCACGCGCGATGCTCGCCCAGCGCGTTGCGCTCGAAGATGTCCAGCGCGACGCGTTGTGCGAACGTGCTCGCGCAAGACGTTGCCCAACCGTGCATTTTCGAGATCTCGGCGAGCGCCTCGCGCGGCGCCTGGAGCCAGCCCAAACGCAGGCCGGTCAGCGCGTTGCTCTTGGAGAGCGAATTGATCGCGATGGTATACGGGTAATGCCGCGCGAAGGCGCCCGCGTCGTCCGTGTACGAGAGCTCGCGGTAGATCTCGTCGTGCAGCACCCACACGGGCGGCCCCGGCCGTTCGCCGAGCGCGCGCGAGATCGTCTCCACCGCAGCACGCGAGATCGTGCGGCCCGTCGGATTGCAGGGCGAGCAGATCACGATCGCCCGCGTGCGCGGACCCAGCGCCGCGAGGATCCGTTCGGCGTCGAAGGCGAAACCGGCGGCGGGGTCGAGCGCGACCGTGCGCGCGACGACGCCCTCGACGCGCGCGATCTTGCCGTACACCAAAAACGACGGTTCGACGATCAAGAGCTCGTCGTGCGCCGGGTCGAGCAGCGTCTTGAGCGTGACGTAGAGCGCTTCTTGGGAGCCCGTGGTGACGCAGACGTGCTCCGCCGAGCCGAGCCACGGATAGCCGTAGTGCGCCGCGATCCGCTCGCGCAACTCGACGTCGCCGAGCGTGAGCGAGTAGCCGCAGCCGCGCTCGGCGACCCACGCCGTCGCCCGCTCGAAAGGGCCGATGCCGGGATAGAGCGTCGGTTGGCCGAGGCCGAGGTCGATCGACGTTGCCTTCTTCCTCGCGTTGAGGGCGCGGATCTGCGAACCCGGGACCGCGACGATCGCCGGATTCACAGCGCGACCCCGTAGTCGCGGATCGCGGATTCGAGCGAGGTCTTCCGATCGGTCGAGGCATTGCGCTCGCCGATCACCAGCGCGCAGGGGACGCCGAATTCGCCGGCCGGAAAGCGCTTGGGCAACGTCCCCGGGATCACGACCGAGCGCGGTTCGATGCGGCCGCGGGTGATGCGCGGCTCGCTGCCGCGCACGTCGACGATCGGCGTGCTCGCGGTCAGCACGACGCCCGCGCCGAGCACGGCCTCGCGGCCGACGAACACGCCTTCGACCACGATCGCGCGCGAACCGATGAACGCGCCGTCTTCGATCACGACGGGCTGCGCCTGCGGCGGCTCGAGGACGCCGCCGATGCCGACGCCCCCCGAGAGGTGCACGTCGCGCCCGATCTGCGCGCACGATCCGACCGTCGCCCAGGTGTCGACCATCGAGCGCTCGTCGACGTAGGCGCCGATGTTCACGTACCCCGGCATCAGGATCGCCCCGCGGCCCAAGAACGAGCCGTAGCGCGCCGTCCCGGGCGGCACGCAGCGCACGCCGAGCGCCTCGTAGTTCCGTTTCGTCGGGAGTTTGTCGTAATATGACGGCGGGATGCCGCGCAACGCGGTCGCATCGTCGCCGGTTGCGATCGGCGGCGCGATCCGCAGGTTCGTCATGCGCCGGAAATAGAGCAAGATCGCCTGTTTGATCCAGGCGTGCGTGACCCAGCCCCCGTCCGCCGGCTCGCACACGCGCAGCGCGCCGGAATCGAGCGCGGCGATCACCTCATCGACCGCGGCCCCGGCGGGGGTCGTGACGGCGGCCGGATCGGCGACGAGCGCGGCGATGCGTGTCTCGAGTTCTTGCGTGTCCATGCCGTTTGGGTCAGGCGATGAAGGCCCGATCTCCTCTGCGCGGCCGCCGCGCGCCGGTCCGACGAAGGCTTCGGCCTTTCCGAAGTTGCACGGAAGCCATGTGGATTGGAAGTTTGCCGCAACCGCCTTCGCGACGGCGTTCACGATCATCGATCCGGTCGGCATGATCCCGCTCTCGCTCAGCGCGACGGCGGGCGCCGCGCCGCAGATGCGCGCGCGCGTCGTCGACCGCGCGATCCTGGTCGCGATGGGCGTGATCGCGTTCATGGGGCTGGTCGGGAAGTCGCTGCTCGACTATCTGGGGATCACCCTGCCCGCCTTCACGATCGCGGGCGGGATCCTGCTGCTCTTGATCGCGATCGACATGCTCTTCGCGCGTAAGACCGGTGCGAAACGCACCGATGAGGAGGAACAGGCCGCCACGGAGATCGAGAACGCCGCGGTCTTCCCGCTCGCCGTGCCGATGATCGCGGGCCCGGGGACGATCGCGACGGTGCTGCTGTTGACGAGCCTGGCCCACGGCGATCGTACGAAGATCGCGCTCGTGTACGCCGCGTTCGCCGGCGCGCTGCTCGCGACGTGGCTGTGCATGCGTGGTGCGAGCTACCTGCTGCGCGTCGTCGGCAACACCGGCATCCATGTCGTGACGCGTCTGCTCGGGATCATCCTCGCCGCGCTCGCCGTGCAATTCATGCTCAACGGACTCGCCGAGAGCCCGCTCGTCCGGCATTCAATGTGACTTTTATCGGGGAGCCGCGGAAGCGACGGCGAAGTTAGCGAGCCCACCATCACGCCCGGGAGGTTTGTGTGCCCACCACCGCCGACGACGAACGCCGCATCAACGCGATCCGCTTTCTCGCGGTCGACGCCATTCAAAAAGCGAACTCCGGTCACCCCGGGTTACCGCTCGGCGCCGCCGCGGCCGCCTACGCGCTCTGGACTCGCCATCTCAAGCACGATCCGCGCGATCCGCATTGGTTCGACCGCGACCGCTTCGTGCTCTCGGCGGGGCACGGTTCGATGCTGCTCTACGCGTTGCTGCACCTCACCGGGTACGGCGTATCGCTCGAGGATCTGAAGGCCTTCCGTCAGCTCGGCAGCATCACGCCCGGACACCCGGAAGTCCATCTGACGCCGGGGGTCGAGGCGACGACGGGCCCGCTCGGGCAGGGCATCTCAAACGCCGTGGGTCTGGCGATCGCGGAAGCGCACCTGGCCGCGCTCTATAACTCGCCGCAGCACAGCGTGATCGATCATTACACCTACAGCCTGGTCAGCGACGGCGATCTGATGGAGGGCGTCTCGGCGGAGGCCGCCTCGCTCGCGGGCCATTTGCGGCTCGGCAAGTTGATCGTGCTCTACGACGACAACAAGATCTCGCTCGCGGGCTCCACCGACGTCACGTTCACGGAGGACGTCGCGAAGCGCTTCGAAGCCTACGGCTGGCACACGCAGACCGTTCCGCTCGAGCACGGCAACGACGTCGCGGCGATCGACGCGGCGATCGTGCGCGCCAAGCATGAGACCGCGAAGCCCTCGCTGATCCTCGTCCGCACGCACATCGGCTACGGCTCGCCGAAACAGGACAGCGCGAGCTCGCACGGCTCCCCGCTCGGCGCCGAGAACGTGACGCTGACGAAAGAGAAGCTCGGCTGGCCCGCGGAGCCTGCGTTCTTCGTGCCCGAGGACGTCCTCGCGTGGTGGCGTGAGAACGGCGCGCGCGGCGCCGAAGCGCACGCCGCTTGGGACGCGGCCTACGCCGCTTGGAAGCCGTCCCATCCGGAACTCGCCGAGCAGTTCGAACGGACGCGCGACGGAAGGTTGCCCGCCTCGCTGCCGTGGCCCGAGATCAACGCGGCGAACGGCTCCGCGATGACGCGCATCACCGGCGGTCAAACGATGAACGCGATCGCGGCGGCGTTGCCGGAGCTCTTCGGCGGTTCCGCCGATCTCGATCCTTCGACCGAGACCTATCTGAAGGGGCAAGGCGATTTCGAGCCCGGCAATTACGCCGGCCGCAACCTGCACTACGGCGTGCGCGAGCACGCGATGGGCGCGATCGCGAACGGGATCGCCTTGCACGGCGGGCTCTTGCCGTACACGGCGACGTTCTTCAACTTCTTGGACTACATGAAGGGCGCGGTCCGCCTGGCGGCGCTCTCGCACCTCAAGGTCGTCTTCGTGTTCACGCACGATTCGTTCTACGTCGGTGAGGACGGCCCGACGCACCAGCCGATCGAGCAACTCGCGACGCTACGGGCGACGCCGAATCTCGCGGTCATACGCCCCGCGGACGCGCTCGAGACGGTCGCGGCCTGGAAGTGCGCGGTCGAAGCCAAGGGGCCGACGGCGCTGGTGCTCACGCGGCAAAAGGTGCCGTATCTCGGCGACCGCAGCGCCGACGTCGCGCGCGGCGGCTACGTCGTTTACGGCGGCGAGGGGACGCCGGACGTCGTGCTGATCGCTACGGGCTCCGAAGTGAGCCTCGCGGTCGACGCGGCAAAGCTGCTCGCGACCAACGGAACGCACGCGCGCGTCGTCTCATTGCCGTGTTGGGAATACTTCTCGGCCCAAGATCAAGCGTACCGCGACTCCGTGATCCCGCCGCAGGTCGCGGCGCGCGTCGGGATCGAGGCCGCGGCGTCGCTGGGCTGGGAACGCTGGGTCGGCGATCGCGGCGCGATCGTCGCCCTCGATCGTTTCGGCGCATCCGCGCCCGCCGGGGATCTCGCGAAGGCTTTTGGCTTCGTTCCCGAACGAGTTGCGGAAGTCGCGGCGGGGCTGTTGACGCGGACCTGACGGCACCACGGGCAGCCCTTCGCCGCAGCCGGGCACACACGATGAAAGAAAGGTCACGGGCCGCCGCGCGCGGGCCCGGAGGGATCGCATGGGGAGCCAACTTCAAGAACTGACGGCTGCCGGCCAGAGCATCTGGCTCGACAACATCAAGCGCAGCATGTTCGCATCCGGCGAGCTGCAACGTCTCATCGACGCCGGCGTCCGGGGGATGACCTCGAATCCGACGATCTTCGAAAAATCGATCGGCACCGGAACCGATTACGACGCGCAGATCCGCTCGCTCGCACATAGCGGAAAGGATGCGAACGGCCTCTTCGAAGCGCTCGCGATCCAAGACATCCGCGACGCGCTCGACCTCTTCCGTCCGCTCTACGAGGCGAGCGGCGGCGCCGACGGCTTCGTGAGCTTGGAAGTCTCGCCGCTGCTCGCGGCCGATACGGCCGGCACGCTCGCCGCGGCGAAGCGGCTGTGGGCCGCGGTCGACCGTCCAAACTTGATGATCAAGATCCCGGCGACGCCGCCGGGCCTGCCCGCGATCACCGAGGCGATCGCAGCGGGCATCAACGTCAACGTCACGCTGATCTTCTCCGTCGAAACCTACGAAGCGGTCGCGCAGGCCTACATCGCGGGCTTGGAGCGGCGACTGGAACGCGGCGAGCCGCTGGCCCGCGTCGCCTCGGTCGCGAGCGTCTTCGTCAGCCGCATCGACACCGCGGTCGACAAGCTGCTGGCGGATCGCATCGCCAAGGGCGAAGCACTCGCCGGGCTGCTCGGCAAGACCGGCGTCGCGAATTTGAAGCTGACATATCAGAGCTTCCGCGCGCTCTTCGGCTCGCAGCGGTTTGCCGCGCTCGCCGCGGCCGGCGCGCAGGTGCAGCGCCCCCTGTGGGCGAGCACCGGAACGAAGAATCCGGCCTACAGCGATCTGCTCTATGTCGAGAACGTCGTCGGCCCGGATACCGTCAACACGGTTCCACCCGCGACTCTCGACGCGCTCCTCGCGCACGGCCGCATTCGCCCGCTCGCAATCGAGGAAGATCTCGACGGTGCGCGCGCGACGCTCGCGCAATTGGCGGCCGCGCACATCTCGCTGCACGACGTCACCACGCGCTTGCAAGATGAAGGCGTCACGTCGTTCGCGGATTCTTACAATGCGTTGCTCGAGACGATCGAATCCAAACGCGCGCTGCTCGAAGGCGGAGCGGTGCACGTGGGGATCGACCTGGGAAAAGCTGAGGCCGGCCCGGACGCGGCGCTAGCAGCGCTCGCGCAGGGAGATTTCCTTCGCAAGCTCTGGTCGAAGGATCCCGCTCCGTGGTGGGCCGATTCGCACCATGCCGCCATCGTCGCAAACGCGCTCGGATGGCTCGATTTTCCGGAACGCGTGCTCGCGGACGCGGGCAACCTCGTCGCGTTCGCGCGCGAATGCGCCGCCGTCTTCGAACACGTCGTCGTGCTGGGCATGGGCGGCAGTTCGCTCGCTCCCGACGTGCTGCGCGCGACGTTCGGCCGGACCGGCGGCTTCCCGCAATTGCACGTGCTCGATTCGAGCGATCCCTCGCAAGTGCGCACGCTCGAAGCCGCGCTCGATCTCGGGCGCACGCTGTTCATCGTCGCCTCGAAGAGCGGCACGACGATCGAACCGGAAGCCTTCTTCCGCTACTTCTACGACCGCGTCGCGCAGACGGGAGCGGCGGATCCGGGCTCGCACTTCATCGCGATCACGGACCCCGGCACGAAGCTCGTCGCCGACGCGCAGGCCAACGGTTTCCGCCATATCTTTCTCAACGATCCCACGATCGGCGGCCGCTACTCCGCGCTCTCGTACTTCGGAATGGTCCCGGCCGCCCTCGCGGGCTACGACGTCGCGCGGCTGCTCGATCGCGGTCTCGAAGTGTTCGCCGCGAACGGAAAGACCGTCGCCGTGCGCGACGCGGATGCCGTGCGTTTCGGCGCGACGATCGGATCGCTCGCGCGCGCCGGGCGCGATAAGCTCACGATCGTCACGCATCCGCAGGTCGCGGCGTTCGGCACGTGGGCCGAACAACTCGTCGCCGAAAGCACCGGCAAACTTGGCCTCGGCATCGTTCCGATCGAAGGCGAGCCGCTCGCAAGCCCGGCGCACTACGGCGTCGATCGCGTTTTCGTCTACGTCGGCGCGGGCCTGAAACCCGACGCTCGGATCGAAGCGCAGTTGGCCGAGCTGGCCGAGGCCGGCGCGCCGATCGTGCGCCTGGGGTTGCGCGATGCGTACGACATCGGCGCGCAATTCGCGCTCTGGGAGATCGCGACGGCGACGGCGGGTGCGGTGCTCGGCATCGATGCGTTCGATCAGCCCAACGTGCAAGAGTCCAAGGACAACACGAAACGCCTGCTCGCGGAGTTCGCCGCGAACGGCAAATTCCGCGAACCCGCCGCCGCGCTCTCGACGCCGCACGCCGCGGTGATCCCGCTCGCCGGATCGCGCGCCCAGGCGCTCGGGCCCTCGCTCGCAACGGCCCTGGGCGCCGTGCTCGGGCAGGTCGTCCCCGGCGACTACGTCGCGATCACGGCCTATCTCGAGATGGACGCGCGCCACGAGAGCGCGCTCCAAGCGCTGCGCGTGCGCCTGCGCGACGCGCTGCACGTAGCGACGACCGTGGGCTTCGGCCCACGCTTCCTGCATTCAACTGGGCAGCTCCACAAGGGCGGCCCGCCGAGCGGCGTCTTCCTGCAACTGACGGCGGACCCGCCGCTGGGCCTGCCGATCCCGGGCATGGCCGATTTCCGAACGCTCGAGCGCGCGCAGGCCCTGGGCGATTTCGAGTCCCTCGACTCACGCGGCCGCCGCGGCGCGAGGCTCCACTTGAGCGGACAACTCGACGAAGCGCTCGCCGCGCTCACCGCAGCGCTCGACGAAGCCCTCTCCGCCGCCCGAACCTAACGCCCCGTCCCCCTGAGCTTCCATGAGAAGGCCGGTCGTTGTCAAGATTACGGGGTGGTTAGCGCGTCTTCAATGCCCTCGTGCCGCCCTTTCGCCCTGCTTCCATCCGCACTTTTGACGAGCCGCTGTGGGGCTCTGTGCCTGTTGAGGTTCCTCGGAAAGGTGGGTGCTGCCATCTTGTCACGCGGCCTCGATGGACCAGTGCTCAGGGCGCAGTCACCCGAACGCGGCGGTCATTGAAACGTCGTTGCTCCGCTTGCAGCCGACCTCGTTGGTATCGTATTTCGTTAAAGGGCTTGCCTTACGCCGCTTCCATCGGCTCCGGATGCTTGGAGTTGCGCAGGGGCTCGTATGCTTCGCCGGTGACCCACAGCCGGTGCAAGAGCACGGCAAGTTTGCGCGCCACCGCGACGACAGCGCGCTTCTTGGCGTTCTTGCCGCCGCGCTGCATCAGCCGTTCACCGTAGCGACGGAGGTCGGTGTCGGGTCCGAAAGGCCCCAAGATGTACTGGGCGCTTCCAACCAAGAGTCGTCGCAGGTAGGCGTTACCGGTCTTGGTGATGCGTAGTTGTGAGCTGCGCTCGCCGGAATCGTCTTGTCGGGGAACCAATCCCAAAAAGGGACCGACCTCGCGGCTCTTCGTGAAGCGTTTTTCGTCGGCGATCGTGAGGATAAACGCTGTGGACGTAAGCGCCCCGACGCTGCCGACCTGGCGCAGCAGTGCCGTCTGAGGATAGGTTTGCTCCGCGAGCGTCTCGATCTGCTTGTCACAGCCGCGGATCTGCTCGTTGAGGGTCTGGATGGTTACGATCAGGGGGCGCAAAGCCGTTTCCAGATCCGCCGGGATAGCTGCGCCGACACGCTTGCAAAAGCTTTCGGTGCTGCACTTGGGCAGTCGCCCGCCTAGCGACTTCACCAGACCGCGCATCGCGTTGACGCACTTGGTCCGCGCCGCCACAAGCGTGTCCCGAGTTCGGATGGTCGCAAGGTCGGCCTGCATCTTCGCATCACGGTGGTGAATGGGCGCGAGCAACTGCGGATCGACACGGGCTAAGCGTGCCAGAATCCGCGCGTCGTTGCGGTCGTTCTTGCGGTCGTTCTGGTAGATCTTGCGCACCTCGCGGGGGTTGGCGACGATCACGTCATGACCGTGCGATTCGATCAAACGGCTGATCCATCCGGAGTGCGTGCCGGCTTCCAACGCAATGCGTGCCGGCGCAAGGCGGCCGAACTGTTGATCGATCGCCGCCCGCACCGTCTTGAACTTTCCCTCGGCCAAGATCTGTCCGTCAGCGTCGAGCATGCAGTACGCCGTGGAACGATCGCCTAAATCCAGCCCGATCGTCAGGCGCCCGGAAGACCCGGCAGCGTCGGCCTTGCTTGCTTGGTAGGAGACTCCTGTTCTCATCGTCGGCGAGTTCGGGGTCGGGGACTTGGCTTTTCCTTGGGCTTTGGTATGCTTGGTCATGAAGGTCGGTCTCCTTCCTTGCACCTCGAGTGCGTCCGGGGCTTCGTTACAGAAGCGATCCCGATTGGAGACCGGCCTTCTCATCTCATCTTGTCGAAGGACGACAAGCTCAAGGGGGACATCGACCTCAAGAGCGACAGGCGGCCACTCGAAGCAAAGGGCGATCGAACCGCCCCAGCCACGACCTGCAACCTCGGCGAATCGAGAAGCAATGAGGTAGGCGGGTGGGGCGGCGACATGCTCCCGCGGGGCGTGCAGCTTGCCCGCGGAGCCAGGATGGCGGGAGCGGGCAAGTGCACGAGTAGCGATTTCGCATGGATGCGAAATCGCGGGCCTCCCCGCGGGGGCATGTCGCCGCCCCGCCCGCCGGGGCCAGCTCCGATCCGCCGGCCGCCGCTCGACACGCTCAGGATGCGATTTGGAACTTTCCGGTGCATGCGCGCGGTCTTTGAGTAGGTTCCGCTTGCAAACGGAACACGCGAGGAGAGCGCATGCAACTCGGAATGGTCGGGCTCGGGCGCATGGGCGCGAATATGACGCTTCGGCTGCTGCGCGGAGGGCACGACGTCGTCGTGTATTCCCGCGGGCAGGATGCGGTCGCGAAGGCGAGCGCCGCCGGGGCGACGGGGACGAGTTCGCTCGACGATCTGGTCGCGCATCTGCCCGCGCCGCGCGTCGTCTGGATCATGGTCCCTTCGGGCAAGGCGACCGACGACACCATCGCGCGCCTGCTCGATCTCTTGGCGCCCGGCGATGCGATCGTCGACGGCGGAAACTCGAACTACAAGGACTCGACGGCTCGTTACGCCGCGGCGAAGGCGAAGGGCATCGATTTCATCGACGCCGGAACGAGCGGCGGCGTGTGGGGTCTGGAGAACGGATACTGTTTGATGGTCGGCGGAGACGCGGCGCCCGTGGCGCGCTGCGAGCCGATCTTCCTCACGCTCGCGCCCGCCGGCGGTTACGCGCACGTCGGACCGAGCGGAGCCGGGCATTTCTCGAAGATGGTGCACAACGGCATCGAGTACGGCATGCTCGCGGCCTACGGTGAGGGCTTCGAGATCCTCGAGAAATCGCCGTACGGATACGACCTGCATCAACTGGCGGAACTGTGGCTGCACGGCAGCGTCGTCCGCTCCTGGCTGTTGGAGCTGGCCGAACTCGCGCTGCGTGACGATCCCAAACTCGCCGCGATTCGCGGCTACGTCGAGGATTCGGGCGAAGGGCGCTGGACGGTGCAGGCCGCGATCGACGAGGACGTTCCGGCGCCCGTCATCACGCTCGCGCTGCTCTCGCGCTTCGTCTCGCGACAGGACGAATCGTTCAGCGCGAAAGTGATCGCGGCGTTGCGCAATCAGTTCGGCGGGCACGCCGTCAAGCCGGAGGCCCAGGCGCCGGTGGCCGGCGGATGAGCGATCCGCCTTTGATCATGGACGAGACGGCCGCCGCCGCGACCGTCACGACCGATTCGCACGGGATCCGGCCCAACGGCACGTTGCGCATCGCCGATCCGTGCTCGATCGTTTTCTTCGGAGCGTCCGGCGATCTGGCGAAACGCATGCTGTTTCCGGCGCTCTACAATCTGTTTCTCGAGAAGGTGTTGCCGGCGAACTTCGGCATCGTCGGCTTTTCGCGCGCGCCGCTCTCGAACGATGCATTTCGCTCGCGCGTGAAGGACTCGATCGATACCTACTCGCGCTCGGGCGCGAGCGCCGAACCCGCTTGGAGCGAGTTCTCGCGCCGGCTGACGTACGTCGGCGGCGAATTCGACGACCGCGATACGTTTCGGCGCCTGGCAGCGCAGCTCGAAACGAACGATGCGACGCTGGGAACGCGGAGCAACCGGCTGTTCTATCTGTGCACGCCGCCCGGCGTGTTCGCGAAGATCGTCGCCCAGCTCGATGACGCCGGTCTCGGCCCCAAGAACAATCCGGCCGGCTGGACGCGCATCATCGTCGAGAAGCCGTTCGGCAGCGATCTCGAGAGCGCGCGCGGGCTTCAGGCCGAAATCACGAAGGTCTTCGACGAACAGCAGATCTTCCGCATCGACCACTATCTCGGCAAAGAGCCCGTGCAGGACATCATGGCGCTACGCTTCGCGAACATGATCTTCGAGCCGTTGTGGAATCGCCGCTACGTCGATTGCGTGCAGATCACCGCTGCCGAGACGGTCGGCGTGGAAGGGCGCGGCGGCTACTACGAAGGCGCCGGGACGTTGCGCGACATGATCCAGAACCACGTGATGAACCTGCTCGCACTCGTCGCGATGGAGCCGCCCGTGACGGCCTCCGCCGATGCGATCCGCGACGAGAAGTTCAAGGCGCTCTCGGCGCTGCGTCCGATCAAGATCGACGCCGTTCCGAAGTTGACGGCGCGAGGCCAATACGGGCCGGGCCTCATCGACGGAAAACCCGTGCCCGGGTACCGGCAAGAGCCCAGCGTCGATCCGCGTTCGAACACGGAGACCTACGCCAGCGTCAAGCTCTTCCTCGATAACTGGCGCTGGGCCGACGTACCGTTCTATCTGCGCAGCGGCAAACGGCTGGCGGCCAAGAGCTCAGAGATCGCGGTGTTCTTTCGCGGACTCCCGCTACGGCTCTTCGGGGAAGCCGGCGACGAGATCCGCACGAACGTGCTCGTCTTGAAGATTCAACCCGAGGAGGGCGTCTCGCTGTGCTTCAACGCGAAGATGCCCGGCCAGAAGATGCACATCCGCACGGTCACGATGGATTTCAATTACGGCAGCGGCTTCGAAACGCGCTCCGCGCCCGCCTACGAGCGCTTGATCGCGGACGCGCTGCGCGGTGATGCCACGCTGTTCACGCGCTGGGATGCCGTGCAGCTCGCCTGGCAGACCGTGATGCCGATCCTCGAGCGCTGGAGCACGACCCGGGCGGAGAACTTTCCGAACTACCTCGCCGGGAGCGAGGGCCCTCAGAATGCGGATGCGCTGCTCGTGGCCGACGGCCGCGAATGGCGGAAGATCTGAGCGCGCCCGCCGAGCTGCGCATCGCAGCCGATGAAGCGGCGCTCGCCGAGCTCGTGACGAAATTCCTCTCCGCAAAGGCGCGAGACGCGATCGCGGCGCGCGGGCGGTTCGACCTCGCGCTTGCCGGCGGCTCCACTCCGAAGGCCGCGTACGCGCTGCTCGCAGCGGAGCCGTACCGCTCGGCGATCGACTGGTCGCGCGTTCGCTTCTTCTTCGGCGACGAGCGTTGCGTGCCGCCGGCCGACCCGCAATCCAACTTCAAGAGCGCCCAAGACGCGCTCTTCGGTCCGCTCGGCATCGCGCCCGAGCAGATCTTCCGCATGCGCGGGGAGATCGACCCGCAGTTGGCGGCCGCGGCATACGCGGGTGTGCTGCGCGACTTGCTCGGACCTTCGCCGGCCTTCGATCTCGTGCTCTTGGGCATGGGCCCCGACGGGCACACGGCCTCGCTCTTCCCGGGAAGCGATCCGTTCGAGGACGACGCGCAGCTCGTCCGCGCGCCCTGGGTTGAAAAGCTCGGCGCGCACCGGATCACGCTGACGCCGCGCGCCATCAACGGGGCCCGCGCCGTCGCGATCGCGACCGCCGGTGAGGCAAAGGCCGAAGCGCTCAAGAACGCGATTCAGGGCCCGCACGATACCGTGCGGACCCCGATTCAAGCCGTCCAGCCGGACGGCGGCTCGCTCTCCTGGTTCGTAGACGCCGCCGCGGCAGCGAAGCTCGAACTAGGGTGAATGTCTTAGGAGGCGCGCTCGGTCGAAGCGAAATGCGATTCGATCTGCGCGTCCAGCCCACGCTGATAGTTGGCGAGTTCCTGGCGGAGAGCGCTGATCTCACGCTGGAAAGCTCGTTCGGCGAGCTGATCTCTTTCGATCGCTGCGTCGTCGGACATGGTGGGGGAGCCTCCTTGAAAGGGCGTCTTCGCCGCCTGCGACCGGCGCGGCGCGCCGGTTCTGCTCCGTGGGACCGTCCCCGACCCCAAAAAGTTCCACGCCCCTAAAAGAACCCCTAGGCCAGCCTAACGTCCACAGGTTTTTCAGGCGTCTCCCCGGGACTCCATCCGTCCGGACGGGTATCCTAGGGAACGTGATACGACAATCAGCCTACACGTGCGCCGCCATGTGCCTCCTCGCGGCTCCTTGGGCCGCCTGTACGGCACCCGCCGCGGCCGCGGCCGCCACCGCCGCGGCGACCGCCGCTCCGCGACCCGCGGCGAGCCCTGCGCTCTCGCAGTACGAGCGGCTCCGCCGCGAGCGGTTCAAGAACTCGGCCCCCGCCGACCACTATTTCGGGCGCCTCAAGATGAGTTTTCTCGGGATCGACAACACGCTGCGATTCGAGGCGCTTCGGGCGGGCGACCACACGACCGATCCATCGATCGTCAACAAAGTGAACTATGCCGACGATTCGCTCGAAGCATGGGCGGCGGAGTACCCGCGCGATCCGCAGCTCGCCCACTCGTACTATCTGGCCGTGCTGGTCTACCGGAAAATCTGGACGAAGCCGGCTCAAGAGAAGTCGTGGGCGTACATGCAGCTGATCCTGAAGAGATATCCGGAGACGTACTTTGCGAAGCAGATCCGCAACGACGTCGATGCCGGTTTCACCGAGCACTATTACGCGGATCCGCTCCCCTGCCCGACGGCGCCGCCGGCGCCGGGCGATTTCCCCGCCGGCGCACCGCTGCCGCCGGCGCTGGTCGAACCGAGTCCAAGTCCGAGCCCGAGTCCGGCCCCGTACGGCCGCTCGCTGTTCCGCCCGAACGTCGAGGTTCTACCCGCGCCCTGCGCAACGCCTTCGCCGCGCTGAGGGCCTGCGCGTTAGGCCGCGGCTCTCACCCGCCGCCGGCCTAACGCGTCAGCGACGACGTATCGATCCCGTTGCGCGAGAGGATCGTGCCGCTGACGCGATCGAGTTCGACGACGGCCTTGAACAGATCGGTCTGGGCCTGCAATTCGCGCCCGCGGCTATTCGCCAGATTGACCTCGCGCTGCAGGACCAAGAACGTCGTCGATTGACCGGCGGTGAACTTCCGTTGCTCGCTCGCGAACACAGCCTCCGCCGCGACGCGACCCGCCGTCGCCGCGGCCAGCCGCGAGCGCGCTGAACGGTATCCCTGGACGGCGTTACGCGCCTCGGCCTGCAAGCGCTGGATCAAGCCGACCTGCTGAAGTTCGACCGAGTGGACGGCCTCCGCCGCCGCCGCCGCGTTCGCCTCCGCCGTCCGGTCGCGTAGCGGCAGCGCGACGACCGCCTGTAACGAGATCTGCGGGAAGCGGTTATCGAACATGTTCGTGTAGGCTTGGCCGAGCTTCCCGTTCGTATATCCCGGCGCGACCGGAAGCGCTAAGGTCACGGGCGCGAGCTGCTGGGCCGGGGGCAAGCCCGCATTGGCGATGCCGATCAGCTGATTGATCGCAACGACCTGCGGCCCGAACGCCGCAGTGAGCGGGTTCGCAAGCACGCTCGTCGGCGTGCCCGCAAAGCCGTTCGCCGTATAGCCGAGCTGTAGGTCGACTTGGGGCTTGGTCTGATCCTTCGCGTACGTGAGGTTGACCTCGGCGCTGCGCCGCTGCGCGCGCAATTGCGCGATCTCCGGCCGGTTCCGCAACGCCGCGACGACGATATCCGTCACGTTCCGATCGGCGGGGAGCTCGCCCAGCGTGGAGGTCGGAACCAGGTTCGCGTTCCAAATCGGATCGGCCGGGTCGCCGAGGACGAGCGTCTTGAGCGCGTTCTGCAAACTCTCGATGTTCTGGAGCGCCGAGAACACGTTGTCCTGGAAGATGTTGACTTGATTGTCGGATTCGACGACGTCGACCGAGGCGACTTGGCCCTGCTTGACGAGCCGCGCGTTGCTTTCACTCTGCGCGCGTGCTTGCCGCAGCGCGTCCTCTTGAATCGCGAGGTTCCGCCAGGCTGCGATCAGATCGTAATAGGCGTTCTGCGTCGCTGCGATCACGTTTGAGCTCGAGAGCAGCAACGCGTCGCCGGACTGATCGGCGCCGATCCTCGCGAGCTGCAAGGCGCGACGGGAATCGTCGATCTTCGCGCCGCGCAACAGCGGTTGCGTCAGGTTGAGCGAGAGCGCCGTCGTGTAGATCGGGTCGAAGCTGTTGGACGCGTTGTTGTTGTTGATCCGCGTCGCGCTCGTGCCTAACGAGTAGCGCGTGCCGGCGCCCGTCTGCCCGCTCAGCGTAGCGCTGGCGCCGAACGTCGACTGCGTGACCGGCCCCCCGTCGGCGGCGGCGGCAAACGCATTTTCCGGCGCGCTCTTCGAATACGTGTAACTCGGCACGATCTGGAAGCGCAGGTCGTACGCGCCCTTGGCGGCGACGATTTGGAAGCCCGCGATCTTCCGCGACGAGGCCGCGACGCCGAGATCCGTGTTCTTTGCGAGCGCCATTGCGAGCGCGTCCTGCAGGGAGAGCCCGACGAACGGCTGCTGCGCGACGCCCGCGAGTTCGCCCGAAGGCCAAGTCGAGAACTCAGGGCGGAACGACGGTTCGACGGACGGGACGGCCGGAAGGACGGCGGCCGACGGGCTCGCCGAGGGCGCTGGGACGGCCTGCGGGCTCGTCGCGGGGCCGGGGGTCGCCTGCGGGCTCGGGGCTGGACCGGGGGCCGGCGCCGCCGCGCTTGGGGCCGCGAGCGCAAGTGCTAGAACGGGGACGGCCGCGAACGGACCGAGACGGGCAAGCATGAAACGTGGATCTCCTCTTGTACCGGGGCCGACTCGCCGTCCGCCTGGACGGCGCAAGAACAAAACAGGCGCGGTCCGTGCGAAGGCGCTCTACTTCACCTTGACGGCTGTCTCGACCGACATGCCCGGCCGCAGCGCATACGCCGGGTCGGGATCGTCGAACAGGATGCGAACGGGAACGCGCTGCGTCACCTTCACGAAGTTCCCGGTCGCGTTCTGTGCCGGAATGATCGAGAACGTGTTCTGCGACGCGGGCGAAATCGAATCGACGTGCCCCTTGAACGTGACGCCCTTGTACGCATCGACCGTGATCTCCGCGGACAGCCCGGCCTTCATCGCGCCGAGTTGCGTCTCTTTGAAATTTGCCGTGACGTAGATGTTGTTCTCGGGGATCACCGCCAGCAGCGATTGCCCCGGGGCCACGGTCTGCCCGACTTCGATGTTCTTCGCGCCGACGTGGCCGTCGACGGGCGCCTTGATGCGCGTGTAGGCGAGTTGCTGCTCGGCGGTTGAAAGCTGCGCCTGCGCGGTCGCAAGCTGCGCGCGCGCGCCCTCGACGGCCGCTTGCGCGGCGACCACGCGGCTCGGCGAGGCGACCTCGGCGAGCCGGCCCTCGGCCGTCGTGAGGGAGCCCTCCTGCACGCCGACCTGCGCCTGCGAACTCCCCGACGTCGCGCGCTGCGCGATCAGCCGCTCGCGAGCGGAGGCAACGTTCGCCTGCGCCGCGGTCACGTTAGCCTGGGCTTGACGGTAGCTCGCTTGGGCGCCCGCCGCCACTGCGCTCGCCGCGTCGAGCTGAGCCTTCGCGATATCGCCGCTCGAGACGAGCGACTGCGCGCGCGCCAGGTCGGCCTGCGCCTTGCGCAGGTTCTCGGCGGCCGCGGGGACGCCGTCCTGCGCGGCGCGCAATTGCGCGACGGCCGCATCGATGCCGGCCTGCGCGACGGCGATCTGGTTCTGCTGCGCCTTCGCTTGTTCCGATGCGCTCGTGATCGCCGCTTGCGCCTGGGCGACGCTGCCGCGAGTCTGGATCTGCTGGGCTGCGACCTGATCGCGCGTGAGCGCGAGCGTCGCTTCGGCCGCGTGGAGCGAGGCAAGTTGGGCGTCGCGCACGGCCTTTGCCGAGGCGAGCCGCTGCGTTTCGTCCGCATCGTCGAGGCGGACGAGGAGCTGGCCCTTGCGGACCGGCTGGTCCGCCGAGACCAACACTTGCGCGACCCGTTCGGAGATCTTGCTCGTCACCGTGATCTGGTCGGTGTCGATCTTCGCGTCGTCGGTCGTCTCGTGCGTCGTAGCGAACAGCAAGTAGCGAACGCCGAACACGAGCGCGAGCAGGAGCACGACCGCTCCGACGCCGAGGATCACCCGGCGCGGGGGGCCGCTGCGCTCGGCGGCGATCGAGGGCGCCTCGAAATTCGGCGCGGGACCCGGCCCCGTGCCCGCTCCGGGCACCGTTTGCGTAGCCATCAGTGTGCTCGTACTCCGTTCAAGAAAGTCTCGACCCACAGGTCGACCAGGCTGTCGGTTATCGGGTTGTCGTTCCCGGTCCAGATATGCTTGCCGCACGCTGCGGCAAACATAACGCTCATGAAGCAACCCGCGAGCCATTCGGGGTCGCCGCGCAGCTCGCCCGCAGCGATCCGAGCGCGGAAGAACTCGGAAAGCACGTCGAACTTCGCGCGCGGAAAGCGCATCGTCGAGGAGCAGGATTCGGGGTCGCTCGACGCCTCCGCCAGCGACATCCGGATCAAATCGCGATTACGCATCATGTGATCGAAGAACTGGCGGCCGATCGCGCGCAGATCCTCATCGAGCGAGCCCGAAAGCTGGGCGATCGCATCGCGCAATTCGCCCACCGAAGCGTAGTGCTCGCGCATCGCGTCCATCAGCGCGTTCTTCGTTCCAAAGTGCCGGAAGAGCGTCGCCTCGTTCACGCCGGCGCGATCCGCGACCTCGCGCGTGGTCGTTCCGCGCGCGCCTTTGCAAGCGTAGACCTCACGCGTAGCCGCGATGATGCGCCGGCGCGTTTCTTCAACCGAATGCTTCGCTGGACCCTCGAGCATCGACATCAGCTAGCGCGCCTTCGTGAACACGGCGTCGTCGATCGCGACGTTCGTGTGATAATCGCGGTAGGCAGCCTCCGCGGCGGCGCTCACGTGCGGGATCCGGATCGTCGCGTGCTGCGCCGCGAGCACCATGAACTCGCCTTCCTGCCGGAACTCTTGCGTCATCGAGATGAAGCCGCCGTTGTAGTAGAACCAGCGCATTTCGTCGATGTGCCACTTGACGGGATCGACCAGCACGTCTTCGTGATCGATCATTCCTCGCTGGATCAAGGTCAGCCGCAGGACGATGTCGCGATGCCCGTCGATCGTGTGCTCGCCGGCTCGGACGATCTCGAAGCGTTTGTGCCAATTCGTCGGATCCCCGATATCCGAATACATCTTCTCAAAGCCCTTCGCGTACGAGGGAACGCGATCGAAGACGACTTCGAAGTTGTCCGGCCGCTTGAAATACGTCGACCCATCGAGGTGCTGCGCGAAATACGGAAACGACTTCAGCCGAAAATCGACGGCGACGCGCGCTTCGTAACTCTGCATCGAAGGGTTCTGGTCGGTGATCTTCGCGATGATCTCCGCGGCCGTCAGTTCCGGAGCGAGTTCGGTCTGAGCCGAGGCCCGGCCGTGCGCGCCGAACGGCGCAGCCGCCAACATCGTGCACAGCACGAAGCCCAAGATCGACGCGAGCAGCCGCCGGGTGCCCGTGGCCGGGAGCTTCGCCGCCGGGGCCGGGCGGACGGCGGGCGTGACGTCGGCAAACTTGAACACCCGGTCGAGCCCGGTGACGCGCAGCGTCTCCAGCAGGTTCGGCCGGGTCACGGCCAAGCGCAAGCCGACGCCCCGTTCGCGGGCCTCCCGCAGCAGCACGATCAAGCCGGCAATGGCCGGGGAATCCAACGCCGGCAGAGCATCGATATCGAGCGTCAACTCGCGCTTGCCCGCCAGGGCAGCGCGCAACGAAGCCAAGGTCTCCGCCGTGAGGGGGCCGGTCAGGCGCAGCGGCTCATTTACGCTCATCTCTTCGCTCAAAGGATCTTTCGTTGAACTGTTCAGTTCGTGCAAGTGCTTACACGCATGGTACCAGACCGGGCGCGGAGATGCAAGTGAGTACTTGCATGCAGGCCGGCTGATGCCGCTCGATCCGCAGACGGTCGCCCGGTTCGCTCGAACCGCGGGGCTTTCCGGCGCCTCGATCGTGCTCGAACGGAGCGGCGCGCCGGAGGGGGAGGCTGCCGCCGTGCGCCTGGACGCGGATGCCGAGCGCTACCCCGCGAGCATGATCAAGACCCCGATCGCCGCCTGCCTCGCCGCGGCCTGGGCGAGCGGCGAGCACGAACCCGGCGAGCGCGTCACGGTCACGGCGGCGAACATGACCGCGAACGACAAGCCCTCGCCCTTCGTGCCGGGGTACGAAGCGACGCTGGAGGAACTCGCCCGGCTGATGCTCGTTCGCTCGGACAACGTCGCGACGAACGTGCTGATCGATCTCCTCGGCCGCGCGCGCATCAGCGCGTTCTGCCGCGAGATCGGGCTCACTCGGACAGCCGTGCGGCGAAAGGTCTCCGGGAGTCTTCCGCTGATCGAGGACCCGCAGGCCACCGGCCGCAACAGCCATCCCGCCTCGGATGCGGCCCGGCTCTTCGCCGCGATCGAGCGGCGCGAGCTGGCCGGGAGCGATTGGCTCGAAAGCGCGCTCGCCGGGCAAGAATGGAACGACAAGCTCAGCGGGGGCCTGGAAGCGGGCGATCGCTTCGCGCACAAGACCGGCGACACCGACGAGGTCTCGCATGACGGCGGAATTCTCCAGACCGCCGGCGGGCCGCGCTATCTTCTGGTCGTCTACACCGCCCTTCCGTCGTCGCCGGAGGCGGACGCGCGCTTCGGCGCATTCATGCGCGCGCTGCGGCCGCTGTTGTAGGAACGGCGCAGCCCGCAAGCAAACGGCGCTGGGTCAGTCCGCTCGCAGCCATTTGCGATGCGGCGCATCAGCGTAGGAGATGTATTCTGTGAGATTATCCTCCGTCATCGCTGCGGGACTCGTCGCCGCGCTCGCGTGCGGCGGCGCACTCGCGGCATCCGGTCCGCAGGCGGGCAAGACCGTCAAGATCGGCGTGATCGCCGACGTGACGGGCTCCGCGGGAGCATACGGGACCGCCCAGAAAAACGCGTTCGACCTCGCCGCCGAAGACCTCGCGGCCGGCAGAATCGATGCCGGCGGCGCGACGCTCCAATTCGACGTGCAAGACGGCGCAAGCGATCCGGCGCAAGTCGTGACGCTGACCCAGAAGTTCACGACCGACGGCACGGCGCTCCTGATCGGCCCCACGCTCTCGAGCGAGGCCAAGAAGGCCGATCCGATCGCGGTGAAGGCGGGGCTGCCGATTCTCGCGATCTCGAACACCGCGCAAGGGATCACGGCGCAAGGTCCCTGCGTCTTCCGCGATTCGCTCGCCGAAGAGCAAGTCGTCCCCGAAGCGATCGCCAAAATCGCCAAGAGCCTCAAACCGAAGACCGCGGCGATCATCTACGGCGACGACAACCAGTTCAGCAAGACGGACTACGAGATCTTCAAGGACGTGCTCGCGAAGAATCACATCGACCTGATCGACGTCGAGACGTATCATACGGGAGACGCCGATTTCAAGGCGCAGCTCACGAAGATCGCCGACAAGAAGCCGGACCTGCTCGTCGTCGGCGCGCTGCTTGCCGAAGCGGTGAAGATCCTCTCACAGGCAAAACAAACCGGCATCACCGCGCACATCGTCGGCGGCAACGGCCTGAACTCGCCGAAGCTGTTCGAACTCGCGGGCCCCGCCGCGGAGAACGTCATCGTCGGCGCCGCGTATTACCTCGGGAACAACTTCACCGGCAACAAAGCCTTCGTCGATCGATACACGAAGAAGTTCGGCACCGGCCCCGACCAGTTCGCGGCGCAGGCCTACGCCGCGGCGCAGGTCGCGGCGGTCGCGGTGAAGGCGGGCGCGACGAGCCCCGACGCGTTCTGCAGCACGCTCAAGAAGCTGCCGGTCATTGCGACCGTGCTTGGACCGATCGCCTTCGAGCCGACGCGCGACGTGCGCGCGGCCAGTGCGATCCTGCAAGTCAAGAACGGGAAGTTTGCGTATTTCCACTAACGCGCGGAACCCTCGCGGGTGCTGATCCAACAGGTCGCAAACGGCGTCTTCATCGGCGCCGTTTACGCACTCTTTGCGATCGGCTACACGCTGGTCTTCGGCGTGCTCGACATCCTCAATCTCGCGCACGCCGCGATCTTCATGGCGGCGGCGTTCGTCACGCTCGCGCTCGTCGGCGCGGGCCTGCCGCTCGCCATCGCATTCCTGGTTGCGGTCATCTTCGCGGGCTTGCTCGGCATCGCGCTGGACCGCGTCGCGTTCGCGCCGTTGCGGCGCCGCAACGCCGGAACGCTCGCGCCGCTGATCTCCTCGATCGGCGTCGCGATCGTGATCCAGGGGATCGCTCGCGGGATCTGGGGCCCCGACGAGCATCGCTTTCCCAGCGTCCCCTTCGGCGACGCCCAGTTTCACCTCGGCCCGCTTTCGTTCGGCGGGCTCGACGTGCTGATCGTCGCGATCGCGGGCGCGATGATGACGGGGCTCACCTACGTCATGAGCTCGACCCCGCTCGGGCGGAACATTCGCGCCGTCGCGGACGACCGGGTCGCAGCCGCGCTGCTGGGTATCGATCTCGACCGCACGATCGCGTTGACGTTCTTCATCGCCTCGGCGCTCGGCGGCGCTGCCGGCATCCTGATCGGCTTGCAATACAATAGCGTCAGCGTCGACATGGGCTCGCGCATCGAACTCAAGGGCCTGGCGATCATCATCCTCGGCGGCATGGGCAGCGTCCCCGGCGCCGTCATCGGGGCCCTTCTCTTGGGGATCGTCGAGACGCTGACGGTGCAGTTCGTCTCGTCGAGCTATCGCGACGCGGCGGCCTTCGCCGTCATGTTTCTGATCCTCGTGTTACGACCGTCCGGTTTGCTCGGCAAGCGCGCGCTGCGCGCAGCCTAGCCGATGTCGCTCGTCGCGTTCTACGCCGCGCATTCCAAGCTGATCGATCAGATCGGCATCAACGCGCTGCTCGCGCTCTCGCTCTCGATCTCGCTGAGGGCGGGCCAGCTCGCGCTCGCGCAAGCCGCCTTCATGGGGATCGGGGCCTACGTCGGCGCGATCGGCGCGGTGCAGAACAACTGGCCGCTCCCGCTCGCCGTGCTCGCCGGCGCGGCCGCCTCGGCGCTTGCGGCGTTCCTGCTCGCGCTGCCGATCGGGCGCCTGCGCGGCGTGTTCCTCGCCATCGCGACGATCGCGTTCGGCGAGATCGCGCGGGTGATCGAAATCAACCTCAAGGTCACCGGCGGCGCGGAAGGCTTCTCGAACATTCCCAATGACGCGAACACGCTTTCGATTTACGGTGCGCTCGCCTGCGCCGCACTCGTCGTCGCCGCGTTCGGCTTCGGCTCCGGCAAGTTCGCACTCGCGCTCGCGGCAACGCGCGAGGATGAGAACGCCGCACGCGGGGTCGGCATCGATACGGCGCAGGTTCGCATGCTCGCGCTCGTCATCGGCGCCACGATCGCGGGGATCGCTGGGGTGCTCTACGCGCACGCGAACTTCTTCATCACGCCGGGCGATTTCGGCTTCGGGCGCATGGAGCAGATTCTGGTCGCCTGCGTGATCGGCGGCGTCACGAGTTCGGCGGGTGCCGTGCTCGGCGCGCTCGCGATGACGATCCTGCCGGAATCGATCCGCTTCTTGCACGACTATCGCGAGGTCACGACGGGCCTGATCCTGCTCGCGATCATCATCTTCGCCCCGGCGGGGATCGCCGGGCTGTGGCAGCGCCGCTCGTGAGCGGGAAACTCGAACTCGATCGTGTCAGCGTCGCCTTCGGCGGCGTGCGCGCGCTCGACGGCGTGTCGCTTGCGATCGAGCCCGGCGCCGTGCTCGGCTTGATCGGCCCGAACGGGGCGGGCAAGACGACGCTGATCAACGCGATCACCGGGATCGTGCGTCCCAGTTCGGGCTCGGTGCGGCTGGGCGGCGTCGCGCTCGAGCGGCTCGCGCCGCATCGCGTCGCGCGGGCCGGCATCTCCCGCACGTATCAGAACATCCGGCTCTTTGGCGCGCTCTCGATCTTGGAGAACCTGCGCGCCGGCGCGTTCGCGCAGCGCGCGCAGCTCGACCTCGCCGCAGCGCGAGAATTGCTCGCGGCGGTCTCGTTCGGAGAGAGCGACCTCGCGCGCCCCGCCGGCACGCTCCCCTACGGCGAACAGCGGCGTCTCGAGATCGCGCGCGCGCTCGCCGCGAAGCCCAAGATCGTCTTGCTCGACGAGCCGGCAGCGGGCATGAACCCGCGCGAAACGCAGTCGCTGCGCGCCTTGATTCGAGGTCTGGCCCAGCGCGGCATCGGAGTCTTGCTGGTCGAGCACGACATGCCGCTCGTCTCCGCGGTCTGCGACCGGATCGTCGTGCTGAACTTCGGGCGCGCGATCGCGACGGGGCTGCCGGCGGAGATCGCGCGCAATCCCGCCGTCATCGAGGCCTACCTCGGCAGCGGAGCGACGGCCTCGTGAGCGGCGGCGCGCCGATCCTGGAAGTCGACGATCTTCACGTCGGCTACGGGCGCATCGAAGTGCTGCACGGCATCTCGTTGCGCCTTCGCGAGAACTCGCTGTGCGCGATCGTGGGCGCGAACGGCGCGGGCAAGACGACGTTGCTGCTCGCGCTCTCGCGCATTCTTCCGATTCGCTCGGGCCGCATCACCCTCGCCGGCCGGGACCTGACGCGCGCCGCTTCGCACGACGTCGTCCGCGCGGGCATGATCCACGTGCCCGAAGGACGCCGGATGCTCGCGACGATGAGCGTCGAGGAGAACCTGCGCGTCGCAGCCGATCGCGTCGGCGCGAAAGACGGCGCGAAGGGCATCGCGGAAATGTACGCGCGCTTCCCGATTCTCGCCGAGCGGCGCGAATTGGCGGCCAGTTCGCTCTCCGGGGGCGAGCAGCAAATGCTCGCGATCGCGCGCGCGCTCGTGATGAAACCGGCCGTCTTGCTGCTGGACGAGCCCTCGATGGGCCTCGCGCCCAAGCTCGTCGACCGGATCTTCGAGATCATCCGCGAGGAACGCACGCGCGGGACGACGATCCTGCTGGTCGAGCAGAACGCCCGCAAGGCGCTCGCCATCGCCGACGACGCGTACGTCCTCGAGCGCGGGACGATCGCACTCTCGGGGAGCGGTCGCGAACTGCTCGAACGGCCCGAAGTGACGGCCGCCTACCTCGGCGATTCTTGACGCGCGCCCCGAACTGTGGAGTGCCGGTGGAGGCTCGGCGAACAACTGCATTTTCTTGTGGATATGCGGCGAATAGGGCGACGCGCCGCTTGAAGCGAGAAAAGTCGCGTGTTAGACTACATTCACTTCAGCAATGAAGTTGCGATGCCGGCGATGTAGATAGATGGCACCGGCGCCTGCGAATCGAGTGATCGACGACCGCGGGTGTGGCGCACGAAAGCACATCACCGCAGACAAAAAGGGCTCGCGAGAGATCGCGGGCCCTCATCGCGTCGTGCGATCGATCAGCAGGAGATCCAGCGCTCCGTCAAGTCGAGCAGCAACGCCAGAGACTCGCCGCCGGACGAACGCTCGAAGTGCGCCTCGAAACCGTCGCCGTGCGAGTTGCGGGTCACGGCGACAAAGCGCCATCCGTCTGCGTCTAAACGAGCGCGATGTTCGATATCATCGAACGGGACCGCACAGTGTTCGACGGGGACGGGGCGCGACTGCGGCATGAAGACCATTTCATTGAACATACCCAGTTAATCGTCAAATCACTCCCACTCCTTGATGGGACCTTCGCCCTAGGTAGTGTGAGGCGTCACGTTTTCGGCGTATCGCGCGGCCAAACTCGCGACGACGTCCCGCGCCTGGGCGCGCACGTCGGCGGGCCTCAGGATCTCGGCCTCCGCGCCCCAGCGGAGCGTCCAGCGCACGAACTCTCGCGGATCGGCGACCTCGTAGGTGATGTCGACGCTCCCGTCGGCCCCGTCGACGATCGTGCGCTCCCGCACCACGCGGTCGGCTTTCGCGGCGCGAGCGACCACGGAGGCGAACCGCACGGTCACGGGCGTGAGCTTCTCCGCGGACATGACGCCGCTGATCGACCCCCCGGCGAACGCCGCGACGTCGAAATCCTCGGGCAACACGAACCGCTGCGGAGCGATCTGGGCATCGTCGATGCCGTCGAGCGCGAAAACGCGCAGCGCGCCGCGCCCTCGATCGAAGGCGATCGCGTAGACGCGCCCCTGCGAGATGACGAAGCCGTACGGATCCGCGTGCCGGCGCGAGCGTTTGCCGGCCTTATCGACGTAGCCGAAGCGCACGCTCTGGTGCTCGCGTTGCGCCCGCTGCAAGAGGTCGAAGGTCGCGCTGCGCTCGGGGTCGAGCGCCGCGTCGGAGACGCGCATCACGACGGCCGGGTTCGAGTGCTTCGCCAAGGGGCGCTCGGCAACGCGTGCGAGCTTCTCGGTCACGCGATCCAGCGAGGCCCCGATGTTGCCGCCGAGCGCGTTCGCGATCCCGCGCAACGCCTCGAGCCCTTGCAATTCGCCGCGCGAGAGGTCGAGCCGGCGCAGCGCAAACGTCTCCTCGAAGCGATAGACGCGCCGTTCCCGATCGTAATACCACGGGAATCCCGCCTCGGCGAGGATCGCGAGATACCGCCGCAAGGTCCGCGTGCTCGGCGGGCTCTCTCCGCCGATCCGTTCCTTGAGCCCCTCGAAATCGAAGCGCCCTTCGTCAAGCGCCCAGATGAGCCGTACGAGTAAGACGACGCGCGAACCGTCCGGCTGGGCGTTCATCGAGCGCCCGCTCGCCGCTCTCGCCGCACGCCCGCAAGCACGCTGCACGTCGACGCGATTCGAATCTCAACGAGGCGTGCGCGGCGACGAGGTTCGACCAGCTTCGAAAAGAAATGAGGTTGACCGCATTCGCATCGCGAAGCAACGTTCCACGCCGCGTTGCGTCTGCCGACGAGCGTCATTTTGCTTTCCTAATCGACAGGAGTATCTGCATGTCCGATGAGACCCGGCGCGACCAGCCGTCGCGCACTGAGTTCCTTCGTCGCACCGGTGCCCTGGGCATTGCGGGCGCCGCTTCGTTAGGCTTCCCGTTGCTTGAGGTCCGCAGCGCGGACGCCCGCCCTTTGCCGCCGTTGCGCGACGTGATCGCGGCGTCCGGGCCCGTGACCGTCAAGATCGGGCACATCGACGGATTCTCCGGCGTGTACGCGGCTGCGTCGGAATCCCAGCAATCGGGTCTGGAGCTCGCGGTCGAGGAAGCGAACAAGCGGAACTCGCGCATCCAATTCGAGATCGTGCGCGGGGATGACTCGAACAAGCCCGCCATCGGCTCGAACGAGGCCAAACGCCTGATCTCGCAGGAAAAAGTCGACGTCCTGACCGGCTGCCTCTCGTCGGGCGTGGGCCTCGCCGTCTCGGCGATCGCCGAAGACGCCGGCGTGTTCTTCCTGGCGATCGGCACGCACGACACGAACATCACCGGCCCCAAGGCGAATCGCGTGACGTTCCGCGCGACGTGTTCGAACGCGATGCTCGCGAACGCGGTCGGGCCCGCCCTGCTCAAAAAGGGCAAGAAATGGTATTTCATCGTCGCCGACTATGCGTTCGGCACCGACGCCTACGCGCGCTTCAAGAAGATCCTGTACGCGAACGGCGGCACTGAAGCGGGCATCGACCTGCATCCGCTCGGGCAGACCGACTACTCGTCGTACATGACGAAAGCGCGGAACACGGACGCAAACGTGCTCGTGTTCTGCAACTACGGTCCCGACGCCCAGAATGCGACGAAGGCCGCCGTGGAGCTGGGCCTGGCCAAGCGGATGACCTTCGGGGGCATCCTCTGCGGGAACGAGGTTGCCGTCGGCATGCCCGTCGACGACATCGTCGGATCGCTCTGGGGCTATGTCTGGGGGCCGGAGGCCGGCGGCGCGCGGACGGCCGAAGTCTACAGCAAGCTCAAAGCGCGCGCCAAGGGCTTCCCGCCGAACTGGCGCCAGTACCTGGGCTACATCGCGGGCGAGCAACTGATCGACCGTCTGAACGCCGCAGGCTCCACGGACGCCGAGAAGCTCGTCGTCGCCTTCGAAGGGCATAAGTACGACGCTGCCAAGAAGCAGCCCAACTACTGGCGCAAATGCGACCACCAGGCCGTCCAGCAGACGTATGCGGGCGAGATCGTCGCGAAGTCGAAGCGGCGCAGCGCCGACGAGTACTTCACGATCGCCTCGAGCGTCGGCGGCGATTTCGCGGCGGAGACGTGCGCGAACCCGGACAGCGCGAAAGCCGAGTCGATCATCTCGGGTCAGAAGATCGGCGCCCGCGCCGATTACACGGCCCTCAGCCTGAAGTAGCCCCGTCCCCCGTTAGCCTGAGCTTGTCGAAGGGCGTCCTTCGATAAGCTCAGGCTGACGGGGGCGGCGCCCCAGGGGTCACGGCCTGCGGCGGGCGGCGGGCAGCGAGAAGATTGCCCGATCGATCAGGGCCGCGATCCCGGCAACGCCGGCCTCGTCAAACCCGGCGCGATCGAAGACCGCGCGCAGACGGACCCCGTCGAGCGTCGCGTAGATGGCCCGTGCCAATTCTTCGGGCGCATCGAGCTCGCAATACCCCGCCTGCGCCAGGCGCCCGAGATAGGCTCGGAGGACCTCGACCGATGCGTCGCGGGCCTCGGCGCGCCCCCGCGCAAGCTCCGGCTCCTGCGCGCAGCGGGAAAGAAACGTCCGAAACAACCCCGGCCGCTCGAGCGGCAGGCGAATCATGGCGGCGGCCCAGGCAGCGACGCGAGCACGCTCGACGTCCAGCGACCCGACGTCTCCTTCGAAGCTCGGCCGCTCGCGTGCGGCCCGCGCACGGACGTCGTCCAGCAGCGCATCGAGCGCCGCGCGCTTGTCCTTGAAATGGCGGTAGAAGGTCCCATGGGCACATTCGGCCGCCGTCGCGATCGAGCTCGCCGTGATTTCACCGTAGGGCCGCTGCTCGAGCAAGGCGGCGAGTGCCGCGATCAGACGCCCGCGCGTCGCATCGGGTCGCCGTGCCGCGACCGGCGGGATCGTCGCGGCGGCGTCGCCCGAATCGACCTTCCCGAGGTACGTCCAGCGGGCGCGCGATCTCCCCGATTCCGCGTCGCGATAGCTCTCGACGCGATACCGATAGGCGCGCCCGCCGACCTGTTTCACAACCTCACGCGACACCGCACGATCCCCCGAACTCCGCCGCGGTCTCGAGAAGGGAAACCTCCGGCGAAGGGTATAATGGACGGTTTCGTCATTCTAGCGTACCACCGCGCTGGACGCAACTAGAGGATTTCGTCATCGCAACCATCGCAGTCAGCCCCGCCGGCGCCGGCCCTGGCATAACGGCCGTCCGCCGGGAGCCGCCGCTCGCCATGATCGTGGTGACCGTGATGCTCGGGCTGATCATGGCGATCATCGATGCGACGATCGTCAACGTCGCGCTCAACGAGATGTCGGGGACGCTCGGCGCGACGACCGACGAGATCACCTGGGTCGCGACGGGATACATCATCGCCAACGTCGTCGTGATGCCGCTCAACGGCTGGCTGACCGCCATGCTGGGCCGCCGGACGTATTACGCCGCGTGCCTGGCCATCTTCACGATCGCCTCGCTCTTCTGTTCGCTCGCGACGAGCGTGACGGCCCTCGTGATCTTCCGCGTCATCCAGGGGCTAGGGGGCGGCGCCCTGCAGCCGACCGCGCAGGCGATCCTGTTCGAGTCGTTCCCGGTCAACAAGCGCGGACAGGCGATGGCCCTGTTCGGCATCGGCGCGATGGTCGGGCCGGCGCTGGGGCCGACGCTCGGCGGCTACATCGTCGACAACTACAGCTGGCCGCTGATTTTCGCGATCAACATTCCGATCGGCATCGTCGCGTTCATCATGACGCTGGCCTACATCCGCGACCCCTCGTACATCAAGAAACCGGAGGTCGGGATCGATTGGCTGGGCCTGGGGGCGATGACCGTCGGCGTGGCCTCGCTGCAGTACGTGCTGGAACGCGGCCAGCACGACGACTGGTTCGATTCTTCGACGATCACGCTGCTGCTCGTGCTGGGGCTCTTCACGCTGGGCTTCTTCATCTGGCGCGAAGTGCACGACCGGCACCCGTTCGTCGATCTGCGCTTGTTCAAGGAGCGCTCGTTTGCCGCCGGCAACCTGATCGGCGTGATCAGCGGCTTCGGCCTGTTCGGGCTGAACCTGACGCTCCCGCTCTTCTTCCAGCGCGTCCTAGGCTTCGATGCCTGGCAAACCGGCCTCGCGCTGCTCCCGGGAGCGATCGCCACGGCGATCAGCATGCCGCTGGCCGCCCGCGCCTCCGCGTTGACCGACCCGCGCTACGTGATCGCGAGCGGCCTCGCGATCTTCGCGTTCTCCGCCTGGTGGATGGGCGATCTCAATCAATACGCCGGCTACTGGGACGTCTTCTGGCCGCGGGCGGTGCAGGGCTTCGCGCTCGGTTTCCTGTTCGTGCCGCTGACCACGGCGACGCTCTCCGGGATCAACCGCGCGGGGCTCGCGAGCGCGACCGGAATCTCGACGCTGGTTCGTCAGCTCGGCGGGAGCCTGGGCATCGCGATCCTCCAGGTGATCCAAGAACGTCGTGAGGCGACCGTCCACACGCTGCTCGCGGGCACCGTCACGAAAGCGAATCCGGCGGTAGCGGCCATGTTGACGGGACCCGGCAATCACGCGGGGGCCCTTATGCAGCTCAACGCGATGGTCGCCGAGAACGCGGCCGTGATCTCCTACGACTACCTATTCCGGCTGACCGGGATCATCTTCGCCGTCAGCATTCCGCTGGTGCTGCTGCTCCATCCACCCTCGCACGAGGTCGTCCTAGACGCCCCGGTCCCGCTGGAATAGCCCGCCCTTCGAGCGGCGAACCGAGCAGCGGTGCGGCGAGCGGCTCGGAGCGGGGCCCGGCGGGCGGGGCGGCGACATGCCCCCGCGGGGACGCCCGCAATTTCGCATCCTGCGAAATTGCTACTCCTCCACTTTCCCGCTCCCGCCATCCATGGCTCCGCGGGAAAGCTGGAGGCCCCGCGGGGGCATGTCGCCACCCCGCCCGCCTGCCTACACGCTGCTCCGCGATCACTTTTCGGCTTTTCGGCTTGCACTGTGGCCGGCGGGTCGGAGAATACGCGTCACCCTTGAGCTTCCATGAGAAGGCCGGTCGTTGTCAAGATTACGGGGTGGTTAGCGCGTCTTCAATGCCCTCGTGCCGCCCTTTCGCCCTGCTTCCATCCGCACTTTTGACGAGCCGCTGTGGGGCTCTGTGCCTGTTGAGGTTCCTCGGAAAGGTGGGTGCTGCCATCTTGTCACGCGGCCTCGATGGACCAGTGCTCAGGGCGCAGTCACCCGAACGCGGCGGTCATTGAAACGTCGTTGCTCCGCTTGCAGCCGACCTCGTTGGTATCGTATTTCGTTAAAGGGCTTGCCTTACGCCGCTTCCATCGGCTCCGGATGCTTGGAGTTGCGCAGGGGCTCGTATGCTTCGCCGGTGACCCACAGCCGGTGCAAGAGCACGGCAAGTTTGCGCGCCACCGCGACGACAGCGCGCTTCTTGGCGTTCTTGCCGCCGCGCTGCATCAGCCGTTCACCGTAGCGACGGAGGTCGGTGTCGGGTCCGAAAGGCCCCAAGATGTACTGGGCGCTTCCAACCAAGAGTCGTCGCAGGTAGGCGTTACCGGTCTTGGTGATGCGTAGTTGTGAGCTGCGCTCGCCGGAATCGTCTTGTCGGGGAACCAATCCCAAAAAGGGACCGACCTCGCGGCTCTTCGTGAAGCGTTTTTCGTCGGCGATCGTGAGGATAAACGCTGTGGACGTAAGCGCCCCGACGCTGCCGACCTGGCGCAGCAGTGCCGTCTGAGGATAGGTTTGCTCCGCGAGCGTCTCGATCTGCTTGTCACAGCCGCGGATCTGCTCGTTGAGGGTCTGGATGGTTACGATCAGGGGGCGCAAAGCCGTTTCCAGATCCGCCGGGATAGCTGCGCCGACACGCTTGCAAAAGCTTTCGGTGCTGCACTTGGGCAGTCGCCCGCCTAGCGACTTCACCAGACCGCGCATCGCGTTGACGCACTTGGTCCGCGCCGCCACAAGCGTGTCCCGAGTTCGGATGGTCGCAAGGTCGGCCTGCATCTTCGCATCACGGTGGTGAATGGGCGCGAGCAACTGCGGATCGACACGGGCTAAGCGTGCCAGAATCCGCGCGTCGTTGCGGTCGTTCTTGCGGTCGTTCTGGTAGATCTTGCGCACCTCGCGGGGGTTGGCGACGATCACGTCATGACCGTGCGATTCGATCAAACGGCTGATCCATCCGGAGTGCGTGCCGGCTTCCAACGCAATGCGTGCCGGCGCAAGGCGGCCGAACTGTTGATCGATCGCCGCCCGCACCGTCTTGAACTTTCCCTCGGCCAAGATCTGTCCGTCAGCGTCGAGCATGCAGTACGCCGTGGAACGATCGCCTAAATCCAGCCCGATCGTCAGGCGCCCGGAAGACCCGGCAGCGTCGGCCTTGCTTGCTTGGTAGGAGACTCCTGTTCTCATCGTCGGCGAGTTCGGGGTCGGGGACTTGGCTTTTCCTTGGGCTTTGGTATGCTTGGTCATGAAGGTCGGTCTCCTTCCTTGCACCTCGAGTGCGTCCGGGGCTTCGTTACAGAAGCGATCCCGATTGGAGACCGGCCTTCTCATCTCATCTTGTCGGAGGGTGCGCCGGGCGCTATGCCGTTTTGACCTTCGCGGCATCGGCCAGGCCGAGCTCTTGCGTGGAGCGCTCGCGCATTTCGACCTTGCGGATCTTGCCGGTCACGGTCATCGGGAACTCGGTCGTGAACTTGACGTAGCGCGGGATCTTGTAGTGGGCGATCTTGCCGCGGCAGTACTCGCGGATGTCCTCGTCGGTCACGTTCGCGCCGGGGTGCAGGATCACCCAAGCGACGAGCTCCTCGCCGTATTTGAGATCGGGGACGCCGATCACTTGCACGTCGCGGATCGCGGGATGCGTGTAGAGGAACTCCTCGATCTCGCGCGGGTAGAGGTTCTCGCCGCCGCGGATCACCATGTCTTTGATGCGGCCGCTGATGTTCAGGTAGCCGTCGTCGTCCATCGTCGCGATGTCGCCGGTGTGCATGTAGCGCGCGCTATCGATCGCGCGGGCGGTGTTCTCCGGATCGTTCCAATAACCGAGCATCACGCTGTAGCCGCGCGTGCACAGTTCGCCGGGGGTGTTGCGCGGGACGATCGCGCCGCGCTCGTCGACGATCTTCACTTCGAGATGCGGGTGCGCGCGCCCGACCGTACCGGTGCGCTTCTCGAGGGGATCGTCGACGGCGGTCTGCGTCGAGACGGGCGAGGTCTCCGTCATGCCGTAGCAGATCGTGACCTCGGGCATGTGCATCTCGGTCTGCACCCGTTTCATCACTTCGACGGGGCAGGGAGAGCCCGCCATGATCCCGGTGCGCAGCGTCGAGAGGTCGTAGCCTTTGAAGTTGGGGAGCGCGAGTTCGGCGATGAACATCGTCGGAACGCCGTACAGCGAGGTACAGCGCTCGCGTTCGACGGCGGCCAGCGTCAGCGCGGAATCGAACGTCGGAGCGGGGATCACCATCGTGGCGCCGTGCGTCACGCAGGCCAGGTTCGCGAGGACCATCCCGAAACAGTGGTAGAACGGCACCGGGATACAGACGCGGTCGCGCTCGGTGTAGCGGCAGCCTTCGCCGATGAAGAAGCCGTTGTTGAGGATGTTGTGGTGCGAGAGCGTCGCGCCTTTCGGGAAGCCCGTCGTCCCGGAGGTGTATTGGATGTTGATCGCCTCGTCGAACTGCGTGCGCTCCAGACGCGCCCGGAGCTGATCGGCGGGAACGTTGTTGCCGGCGGCAAGAACGTCAGCCCAGCGCAGCGAGTCCGCGAACGGAGCATCCAGTTCGTCGTCGCCGATGAACACGACCAGACGCAACTCGGGCAGATCGCGACCGACCTCGCGGAGCATGCCCGCGTAGTCGCTCGTCTTGTGGCGAACCTGCGAGAGCAGCACGGAGATGCCGCTCTGCCGCAGGACGTAGGCGACTTCGCTCGTGCGATACGCCGGATTGATGTTGACGAGAATCGCGCCGATCTTCGGCGTCGCGAACTGCGCGATGACCCACTCGACGTTGTTCGTCGACCAGATCCCGACCCGGTCGCCGTGCTTGACGCCAAGCGCGAGCAGCCCGCGCGCCAGCGCGTCCGTCTCGCGGCGCAGCTCGGCGTAGGTCAACTTGATACCTTGCGCGACCGAGACGACGGCGTCGTTCTCCGGGTAGCGTTCCGCTACGCGATCGAAATGGGCGCCGATCGTCTCGCCGATCAGCGGCACCGAACTTGCGCCATGAACGTAACTGAGCATCGCGTCAATCCTCCGGCTGCGCCAATTCTCCGGGCGCCCGGCGCCTCCTTACGCGCTACCGTCGCCGGGGCGGGCGGGCATCACTCCGGATCGGCGAGCAGCAGTTCCAGGTCTTCGCGCGTCAGCGATTTCGCGATCGCGCCGTCGGCCTTGATGACGGCGCGGGAGAGGTCGGCCTTGCGCTCGGCGAGGACCCGGATCTTCTCCTCGACGGTTCCGCTGGTCACCAGGCGGTAGGCCGTCACGTTGCGCTTCTGGCCGATGCGATGCGTCCGGTCGATCGCTTGGCGCTCGACCGCGGGGTTCCACCACGGATCGTACAGGATCACGTAGTCGGCGGCGGTCAGCGTCAAGCCGACGCCGCCCGCTTTGAGCGAGCAGAGGAAGATCGGCGGCCCGTCGGGCCGCATGAAGCGCTCGACCTCGGCGCTGCGCTCGCGATCCTTGGTGGACCCGTCGAGGTACCCGTAGCCGATGCCGCGCCGGTCGAGCTCCGCGCGCATGATCTTGAGCATCGACGCGAAGGCGCTGAAGACGAGCACGCGATGCTGGCCGGAGAGAATCTCCTCGACGGTTTCGAGGAACGATTCGAACTTCGCGCTCGCTTCGGGATCGTTGCGGTGCTCCTCGAACAGCATCCCAGGATGCGCGCAGATCTGGCGCAGCCGCGTGAGTGCGGCGAGCACGTGAACCGTGGTGCGCTCGATCCCCTGCGCTTCGACGAGCGGGAAGAGGTCGCGCCGGGCCGCCTCGGCGACGCCGCGGTAGAGACGCCGTTGCAGCGGCGAGAGATCGCATTCCAGCACGACTTCGGTGCGTTCGGGCAGTTCTGGGGCGACGTCTTCCTTCGTGCGGCGCAGCACGAAGGGTTCGAGCCGCGCCCGCAGCGTCTGCGTCGCGCGCCCGTCGCCCTCGGCGATCGGCAGTTCGAAGCGGCGGCGGAACGCGGATTCCGTGCCGAGCAGGCCGGGCTCCGCGAACGCGAAGATCGCCCACAGGTCGCGCAGCGAGTTCTCGACGGGCGTCCCCGTCAGCGCGATGCGGTGGTCGGCCGAGAGCGAACGCACGACGCGGGCGATCTGCGAGCTCGGGTTCTTCGCGTTCTGCGCCTCGTCGAGGATCAGCGTGCGGAAGCGCTGGCCGGCGAGTTGCTCGGCGTCGATCCGGGCGATCGCATACGACGTGATCACGACGTCCGCGGCGGCGATCTCCTCGTAGCGGGCCGCGCGCTCGCTCCCGGACTGCAGGCGCAGCGTGGAGAGCTCGGGCGCGAAGCGCTTGATCTCGTTCTCCCAAGTGTGCGTCACGGAGGTCGGCGCGATCACGAGCGACGGCGAGGCGCCCTCGCTGTGTTTGCGATGGAGCAGGTGGCTGATCACCTGGATCGTCTTGCCCAGGCCCATCTCGTCGGCGAGGATCCCGCCGAACGAGAACGAGGCGAGATACGAGAGAAAGTCGAGCCCGATCTCCTGATAGTGGCGCAGCTCGCCGCGCTCCAGCGGCGGCGGTTCGACGTGCGGGATCCCCGCGAACGCCCGCAGCCGCTCGCGCAGCTCTTCGACTTCGGGCGGGAGCGAGACGACGTCGAAACTCTCGTGCAGTTCGTCGCGCAGCGCCAGCAACGCCGCCAGGCCCGTGCGCTTGCGTTCCGTCAGGTCGGCGACGAGGATGCTCCGCGCGCGGAACCGCTCGACGTCGACGAGCTTCCCGCGAACATCGGCGTATTTTCCCGAGGACGAAAGCAGCGCGTCGATCTCCGCCGGCGTGAGCGTCTGGCCGTCAGGCAGCGTCGCGTCGACGCTCAATTCGAACCAATCGGCCTCCGCGGCCGGGCGCACGGCCGAGACGGAGACGTCGAGTTGCGCGCTCCCGGCGGCGAGGTCCGCCAAGCCCGGGTCCAGACGACGATCCAGATCGCCCCACGTCGGCAGCACTTCGCGTACGAACGCCGCCGCTCGGTCCGTTCCGTGGAGCGCGAACGCGTCGATGCCGCGGGGGACGAAGCCGGCCTCGATCAGGCGGTGCCGCAGCGCATGCGCGTGCTCGGCCGTGAACCGAATGAACCCCGTGCCTTCGCGGGCGATCGCGCCGAGCACGTCGTAGGGTGCGCGCGCGGCGCTCGCGCGATCCACGAACGTCAGCACGGCGACCAGCGCGCCCGCATTCCAAGCCAGCGCCATCTCGGCGGAGGGCTGCGCCGCATCGACGATCCCGAGTTGCGCGCGTTCCTCGCGTAAGAGATACGGTGCGACGCGTTCGATCGTCCGCAGCGAAAACGCGCGCTTGGCGCGGCGGGCGGGCGGCGCGCTGCCGTTGAGCCCGCGCACCGCCTCGATCGTGCGCCGCGCATCGAAGCTGCCGTCGAGCAGGTAGGCGGCACGTTTGGTGACGAGCCACTGCGGGGGCCCCGGGACGACCGCGGCTTCGGCCACGGCGACCCGCCGGGCGTCCGCGTTGATCAGCAGCGGAACGAACGCTCCGCCCCGTTGCGTCGCGCGCAAGCGCACGCCGCGCAAGTCGACCGCGAACTCCGCCAGTTCCGAGGGGTGGCGCGCGAGCGAGGGATCGCCGTCGAAGCGAACGCGCGGGTGCCGCGCGAGCGCGAGCATCGAGCGGCCCAGCGCCTTGGCCGGCGTGCGGCCGTTGAAGGCGTCGTAGACCGCCTCATCGCGCAGCAATTCGCGATCCGCATCGTCCCAGTCGTCGGCCGGCGATGAATCCATCATCGTCAGGATCGCGGCGGCATCCCGCACGGCGCCGCGCAAGCGCGGCGAATCCAGCACGAGCGACGCCCCCACGACCCCTTCGACGATCGAGAACACGACCCACACGCTGCGGGCCCGGCGGCCGCTCCCGACCGGGCGCGCCGCAGGGATCCAACTCAGATCGACGTCGTCGTCGTCGGCCGCGCGCTGAGTGAACTCCGTTTGCGAACGGACCGCCTCGAGCGTGGCGATCGCGTGCGCGCAGACGCCGCTCGCCCCGCACGTGCAGACCGGGCGCAGCGCGAGCGGGCCCGTCCCGCCGCCCCACTCGACGAGTGCGATGACGGGCGCCGAGAAACGAGGATCGCGCACCTCCGCTTCCACCCGGGGCTCCTCGACGACGCGCAGCGTAACGCTTCCACTCTCAACGAGAGCGAGCGCCGACGCTACGAGATCGCGCGCGAACCATGAGGCGACTGCCGCCGGAAGGCGAGCACGCCAAGCCGCAAATGGACTGCCGACCGGCGCCTACCCTACCGGCTGCGGTGCTGAAGGAACCGCAGGCGGTTCGATCGCCGGAATCTTCGAGAACTTGAGCTTTTCAGGGTTATCGGGATTGACCTCGGCCAGGATGCGATCGCCGGCCGTGAACGTCCCCTTGAGCAGTTCCTCGGCGAGCTCGTCTTCGACTTCGCGCTGGATCGCGCGACGCAGCGGACGCGCGCCGAACTGCGGGTCCCAGCCCTTCTTGGCAAGCAGCGCCTTGGCCGGTTCCGTCACTTCGAGGAACATCTCTTGAGCGCGGACCTCGCGCGCGACCTTCTCGAGCTCCAGGCTGACGATTTGCTCGATCTGTTCGCGGCTGAGCTGGTGGAAGACGACGATCTCGTCGATGCGATTGAGGAACTCCGGCCGGAACGTGTGCTTGACCTCGTCCAAGACCTTGTTCTTCATTTTCTCGTAGGCGGCGTTGTCGACGCGGTCGGTCTCCTTTTGCGCGCGGAAGCCGATGTCGGTCGTCGTCTGCATGCCGGCGGCGCCGACGTTCGAGGTCATGATGATCACGGAATTCTTGAAGTCGACGACGCGGCCTTGGCTATCGGTCAGGCGTCCGTCTTCGAGGATCTGCAAGAGCAGATTGAAGACGTCGGGATGCGCCTTCTCGATCTCATCGAGCAGCACGACGCAATACGGACGGCGGCGCACGGCCTCGGTGAGCTGGCCGCCCTCTTCGTAGCCGACGTATCCGGGCGGTGCGCCGACCAGGCGCGAGACCGCGTACTTCTCCATGTACTCGGACATGTCGATGCGGATCATCGATTCCGAATCATCGAACAGGTAGGCGGCGAGGCTGCGCGCGACTTCGGTCTTGCCGACGCCGGTCGGCCCCAGGAAAATGAACGAGCCGATCGGGCGCTTGGGGTTCTTGAGCCCCGCGCGCGAACGGCGGATCGCACGGCTGACCACTTCGACGGCCTGCTCTTGCCCGATCACGCGCTTGTGGAGCTGATCCTGCATGCCCAGCAGCTTCGCCGTCTCCGCCTGGGCGAGTTTCGCGACGGGGATCCGCGTCCACGAGCTGACGATGTAGGCGATGTCGTCTTCGGTCACTTTGATGACCTTGTCGACGCCCTTGGCCTTCTTCTCTTGCCATTCGGCTTCGAGCCGCTGCTTTTCGAGATGGAGCTTCTCCTCGCGATCGCGGATCGCGGCGGCCTTCTCGAACTCTTGCGTCTTGACGACGGCGTCCTTCTCGATCTTGATCTTGCGGATCTGCGCTTCGACTTCGCGGATCTCCGGCGGCGGCAGCGTCGCCTGCAGCCGAACGCGCGAGGCCGCCTCGTCGACGAGATCGACGGCCTTGTCGGGCAAGAACCGATCGGAGATGTAGCGGTCGCCGAGCTTCGCGGCAGCGGCGAGCGCCTCGTCCGTGATGACGACCTTGTGATGCGCTTCATACCGTTCGCGCAGGCCTTTGAGGATCTCGATCGTGTCCTCGACCGAGGGTTCGCCGACCATGACGGGCTGGAAGCGCCGCGCGAGCGCCGAGTCCTTTTCGATGTGCTTGCGGAACTCGTTGAGCGTCGTCGCGCCGACGCACTGCAGCTCGCCGCGCGCCAGCGCCGGCTTGATGATGTTGCTCGCGTCGATCGCGCCTTCGGCGGCGCCCGCCCCGACGAGCGTGTGCAGTTCGTCGATAAAGAGGATGATCTCGCCGGACGCGGCGCGGATCTCGTCCATGACGCGCTTCATGCGCTCTTCGAACTCGCCGCGATATTTCGTCCCGGCTACGAGGCCTGCGAGGTCAAGCGTAATGACGCGGCGATCGCGCAACGGTTCGGGAACTTCGCCCTTGATGACGCGCTGCGCGAGCCCTTCGGCGATCGCGGTCTTGCCGACGCCGGGCTCACCGATCAGCGCGGGATTGTTCTTCGTGCGCCGCGCGAGGATCTGGACGACGCGCTCGATCTCGTCGGAGCGGCCGATGACCGGGTCGAGCTTGTTCTCGCGAGCGAGCATCGTCAGGTCGCGGCCGTACGCGTCGAGCGTCGGCGTCTTCGACTTCCCCTTCGGAGCCGGCGGCTGCCCTTCGGCGCCCAGCAGCGAGGTCGTCTGGACGCGGACCTTCGCCGGGTCGACTCCGAGGTTCGTCAGCACGCGTGCCGCGACGCCTTCGCCCTCACGGATCAGCCCGAGCAGCAGATGCTCGGTCCCGATGTAGTTATGGTTGAGCTGACGCGCCTCTTCGAAGGCAAGCTCGATCACGCGCTTGGCGCGCGGGGTGAAAACCATCTCTTGCTGGACCGTCTGGCCGCCCCGCCCGACGATCGCCTCGACCTCTTGCCGCACCTTCGCGAGGTTGACGCCCAGGTTCTCGAGGACTTTCGCGGCCAGGCTCTCGCCTTCGGAAATGATCCCCAGCAGGATGTGTTCCGTCCCGATATAGTTGTTGCCCAGGCGCTGCGCTTCTTCTTGGGCCAGCACGATGCTGCGCCGCGCTCGCTCGGTGAACGGTTCCCACATTGACATGGTCTGTTGATTCTCCCATCGAGCCCCAGGCCCCGCCGCGGTTCCCGGGTTCTACTCCAGCGCCTCCGGCATTCTCTTTGTCGGCTTCCGGCTGCGAGGCTTATACCCGATGAACAGGGAGGGCGTTTACTTTAGTTTCGTGATGCTACACAATGTAAGCAGGGGAAAGCCACTACCGGGTTGATGGTCCGACCTCCCGGGTCTCTATGCACTACTACCTTTCAAGAAGCGGCTAGGATGAAACAGCAACTTAAGACTCGTGTGCTGACCGAAAAGAGCCCGGCTAAGGTCCGCGTGGAGGAAAACGGGAACGGCGACTCGCGCAAGAGCACCGTCTCAAAGGTCTCCCATACCCTCAGCGTCGCCCTCGCGGAACGCCTCGAGGAATTCGCGTTCTTCCAGCGGGTCAGCGAAAGCGCCGTCATCGAGCACTCTTTGGCCTCGTTCTTCGCTCAAAGCGAAGACGACATGGTCCTGGGCGACCTGCTTCGGCGCGAAGGCGCCGGCCGCAGGCGCAAGAGCTAGCTCCCGGCGCGATCTCCCGCCCACAGGAGCCTCGACGGCGCGGCGACGCAATGAAGCACCCGCGGCACGCAGCTGCGTGCCAAGCTCGCGATCTTCGCCGGCCGAAAAGAACTGAAGCAACGCAAACTCGAGGACGGCGCTCTCGCTGACCCTCTGTTTGAACGCGAAGAGCCGCAGCCGTTCCGCAACCTCCGTTTCGAGCGTGTGCGAGACGGTTTGAATCCGCGCGAACTTTCCAGCCGCGGTGGTGGTCTCATCCAGTGCGGCCGGGGCGCGGCCTTTCGGTCCCTCCGGCGCGTCATTCGCCATGCGGCTTGTCATTTAGTACCACCCATGACGTACTCCTTCGCGTTTTGCCGGCCGAATGGCCCACGGCGGTGACGAGGTGGGGCGGTGCGACTTTTGTAACATAGGCTCTCCATGCCACTGAACCATATCGCCGACCAGCTGTTCAACGGCCTCACGCTCGGCATGCTCTACATCCTCGTCGCGCTCGGGCTGAACATCATCCTCGGACTGATGGGCGTGATCAACTTCTCACACGGCTCCTTCTTCATGCTGGGAGCCTACATGGCGTACGAGCTCGCCCCGCGGATCGGCTTTTGGCCGGGGATCTTCGCCGCGGCTTTGGCGATCGGGGTGTTCGGCATGCTCTTCGAATCGACGCTGATTCGCCCGCTCTACAAGCGTCTGCCGGAGTACACGCTGCTGCTGACGTTCGGGACGGCGCTCGTCTTCGAGCAGTTCGTGCGTCGCGTCTGGGGCGACGATGCCGTCCGTTTCCCGAGCCTGCCCGGGTACTTGCAGGGCACGATCGCCGTCGGGGGCTCGGAGTTCCCCGTCTACAAAGATCTCTTCCTCGTGATCGCGACGATCGTCATCTTGACGGGCGTGTGGCTCTTGATCAACAAGACGGATATCGGAATGATCATCCGCGCCGGCACGCGCGATGCCGAGATGGTGAAGATCTTGGGGATCAACATGCCGCTGATGTTCACGCTGGTCTTCGGCATCGGTTCGTTCATGGCGGGCCTCGCCGGCGCGCTCGCGGCGCCCGTCTACGCGATCGGCCCCGGCCTTGCTGCGAGCTGGATCATCCTCACGTTCGTGATCGTCATCGTCGGCGGGATCGGCTCGTTCTGGGGAGCGATCGTCGGCGGACTCATCATCGGCGTTCTCTCGAGCATGATGGAGCTGATCTACCCGCCGGCGGTCGAGCTGACGGGCTTCATCATCATGGGCATCATCCTGCTCGTTCGGCCGCGCGGCATCTTCGGAGTAGAAGGCATCTTCGAATGAAAGCGGCGAGGACGCTCGGGTCCGTCGCGCTCGCCTTCGCGCTTTTGCCGTTCATCATGCCGGGCGGGACGCTCGATCTCAATCCGTTCGCGACGGGCCGCTTCCCGCTGCACGCGGGATTCGTCGATCTCGGAACGACGATCCTCGTCTTCGCGCTCTTCGCACTCGGTTTCAATCTGCTCTTCGGTCACATGGGCGAGCTCTCGTTCGGCCACGCGATGTTCTTCACGCTCGGCGCCTATGTGACGGCCCTCTATTCAAAGGGTTTCGATGCGACGATCCTCGGGCGTCCGATCCACCACGACCCGGCCGGCAACTTTCTGTTCGCGCTCGCGCTCGCGCTGGGCGCGACGGCGCTCTGGTCCTGGTTTCTCGCGCGCTTGATCGTTCCGCGCTCGAGCGGCATCTACTATTCGATGATCACGCTCGCGTTCGCGCAAGTCGTCTTCTTCGTCACCTACAAGTGGAGCGATTTCACGGGCGGCGAGGACGGCATCCAAGCGATCGCCCGGCCCAATCTGCCGGGTTTGCCGGAAGGCTGGCTCGGCAACAACTCGCTGCACTTCTTCATCTTCACGGCGATCGTCTCGCTGCTCGCCGTCGCCGCGATGTACTGGCTGATCGAATCCCCGTTCGGCAGCGTCTTGCACGCGATCAGGGAGAACAAGCAGCGCGCGCGCTTTCTCGGCTACGACGTCGATAAGTTCCGCGTCAACGCCTTCGTCCTCTCGGCGCTCTTCCCGGCGTTGGCGGGCTGGCTGTGGGTCTTCTACCAGCAATCGATCAACCCGGACGCAGGCTCGGTGGACTACTCCGGGCGCGTCGTGATGATGTCGCTGCTCGGCGGCATCAACACGTTCGTCGGCCCGATGATCGGCGCGTTCGTCTACTGGGAGCTGCAGAACAACTTCGCCCACATCACGAAGTATTGGGAAGGCGTCATCGGGCTCGTGTTCGCGTTCTTCGTGCTCGCCGCACCGCGCGGGATCTGGGGCGCGCTCGAAGATCTGCAGCACTTCGGGCTGCGCAACCCGCTGCGCCGGATGCGCGGGCCGGAATCCGCGAGCCCGGCCGACGCGCCGAAGGAGGCGACGCCGTGAGCGCGCCCGTCGCGACGGACGCCGGCTACGCGTTCAAGACCGAGGGTCTCACTCGCGCCTTCGCGGGTTTTCGCGCCGTCAACGAAGTCACGCTCGAGATCCCCTCCGGCGGCGTGCGCACGATCATCGGCCCGAACGGCGCCGGCAAAACGACCTTCTTCAACCTGCTCTCGGGGCTCTTGCCGCCCTCCGAAGGGAAGATCTTCTTCGGCGGCCGCGACATCACGCCGCTCGCGCCCTACGAGCGCGCGCGGCTCGGAATCGCGCGCTCGTTTCAGATCACGAACATCTTCGGCAAACTCTCCGTGCGCGAGAACGTCCGGCTCGCCGTGCAAGCCGTCCACGACGGGAAGGCGAACTTCTTCCTGCCCGGCTCCTTGATGGGCGATCTCTCCACGAAGACCGAGGCGATCCTGCGCGACATCGGCCTGGACGGACTCGCCGCGTCGCGGGCCGAGAACCTCTCGCACGGCGATCAGCGGCGGCTGGAGATCGGGCTCGTCCTCGCGCGCGATCCCGTGGTGCTGCTGCTGGACGAGCCGCTCGCCGGGATGTCGCCGCTCGAGACGCACGCGACGGTCGAACTGATTCAGCGGATCAGCCCGGGACGCACGATCATGCTCGTCGAGCACGATATCGACGTCGTGATGGCGATCTCGACGACGATCACCGTGATGCAGACCGGCACGGTCCTCGCGGTCGGCACGCCCGAACAGATCCGCAAGAACGAGGCCGTGCAAAAGGCCTATCTCGGAGGCCTCGCCTGATGCTCCTGACCGTCGACCGGATCAACGCCTATTACGACAAGTCGCACGTCTTGCAAGACGTCTCGCTCGAAATCGAAGAGGGCGAGGTCGTCGCGCTGCTCGGGCGCAATGGGAGCGGCCGCTCCACGACGCTCAAGGCGATCATGGGCATCGTCCCGCCGCGCAGCGGCATCATCCGCTTCAAGGGCGCGTGCATCGAGGGGCGCCCGCCGTACGCGCTTTCGAACCTCGGGATCGCCTTCGTCCCCGAAGACCGGCGGATCTTTCCGAACTTGACGGTCGGCGAGAACTTGCGCCTGGCGGCGCTGCGCGGCCGCAAAGGGCCCTGGGACGCGAAGCGCATCTACGAGTACTTCGAAGTGCTCGGACGCCGGAAAGATTCGCTCGCGAAGCTCTCGGGCGGCGAGCAACAGATGCTCGCGATTGCGCGGGCGTTGATCGCGAACCCCGCGATCATCCTGCTCGACGAACCGATGGAAGGGCTCGCGCCGCTGATCGCGCGCAACGTCGAGGACGTCGTGCGCCGCATCAAGAGCGAGGGGAACACGATCCTGCTGGTCGAGCAGAACGCCGAGGTCGCGATGAGCTTATCGGACCGCGGGTACATCCTCTCGAACGGCCGCGTCATGGCACACGGAACGATCGAGGAACTGCGCCGCGACAGCGAGTCGATGCAACGCTACCTGGCCGTCTGAGCGCGCGCGGGCCGAACGTTTCGAGGGGATCGGCGGAGGTTGGCGCCCCAAGAAAGCGGGGCATCTAGGATCGTGGACGGGCCCGGCTCTCGGGTGACGCTGAGGTTTGATGCACGCGATCTCACTCGCAGAGGCGGCGAGCCTCGACGTAGACCACGTTCTGGCGGCGCTCGATGCGAGCCGCGGCGGTCTGGCGGGGGCAGGGCTCGAGGATCGCCGGCGCACGTTCGGCAGCGCGCCCGTTTCGAGCGGCGCCCCGGGCGCGTGGACCATCTTGCTGCGCCAGCTCAACAATCCGCTGCTGATCCTGATGGTCGTGACCTGCGGCCTTTCGCTCGGCTTCGGGCAAAAATCCGATGCGGCGATCATCCTCGCGATCGTCACGTTCAGCCTGGGCCTGGGGTTCTTCGACGAGTACCGTTCCGAACGCGCCGTCGCCGATTTGAAGACGCGGATCCGGCGGACCGCGACCGTGCTGCGCGACAATGTTTGGGCCGAGCTCGCGGTCGCGGAGCTCGTCCCCGGCGACATCGTGCGCGTGGGGACCGGCGACGTCGTTCCGGCCGACGTCCGCTTGATCGAAGTGCACGATCTCGAATGCGACGAAGCGATCCTGACCGGCGAGTCGGAACCCGGAGCGAAGACGATCGCGCCGGTCCCCGCTGCGGCGGCCGCCGCCGTCGCGCCGGCCTCGTGCGCCTTGATGGGGACGAACGTGCGGACGGGCTGGGCGCGGGGCGTCGTCGTGGCGGCGGGCAGCGCGACGGCGTTCGGGGCGATCGCGGGCAAGCTCGCGAGCCGCGAGCCGGAAACGGCGTTCCAAGCGGGGCTGCGCGACTTCTCGCGCCTGCTCGTCACCGTGACCGTCATCCTGACCGGCTCGATCTTCATCCTGAACGCGTTCTTCGGGCGGCCCGTGCTCGAATCGCTGCTGTTCTCGCTCGCGATCGCCGTCGGCCTCACGCCGCAACTCTTGCCGGCGATCGTGACGGTCACGCTCGCGACGGGCGCGCGACGCCTGGTCGCGCGCTCCGTCATCGTGAAACGGCTCGTCTGCATCGAGGACCTCGGCAACGTCGAGGTCCTCTTCACCGACAAGACCGGGACGCTGACCGAAGGGAACGTCGCGTTCGAGGCCGCGCTCGACGCGACCGGCGCTCCCTCGGAAACGCTCGCGCTCTGGGGGCTGCTCTCCTCGGATGCCTCGATCGACGGGGACCATTTCGTCAGCGGCACCGAGCTCGACGAAGCCCTATGGGACGGCGCGCCGGCGCTGCGCCCGCAGCTCGCAGCTTACAAGCGCATCGACAATTTGCCGTTCGACCACGATCGGCTCGTCGGCAGCGTGCTGCTCGAGGGCCCCGACGGCGTACGCAGGCTCGTCTCCAAAGGCGCGCCCGAGGCGATCTTCGCCCGCTGCGCGAGCGTCACGCCGGAGGCGCACGCGCTCGTGCTGGCGCGTTTCGACGCCGGGAGCCGCATCGTCGCCGTCGCGGCCCGCCCGGCCCCCGAACTCTCGGCGGTCCATGCGGCCGACGAACGCGGCCTCGAGCTGCTCGGCTTCCTCGCGTTCGTCGATCGGCCGAAAACGGACGCCGCCGCAAGCCTGGCACGCCTGGCCCGCCTCGGGGTCGAAGTCAAGATCATCACCGGCGACAACGAGCGCGTCGCGGCGCACGTCTGCCGCGAACTCGGCCTGGAGGTCTCGGGGATCCTGACCGGGACGCAGATTCTCGCGCTCTCCGATGCCGCGCTCGGCGCCGCGATCCCGCACACGACGATCTTCGCACGCGTCGGGCCCGAACAGAAACAGCGCATCATCCACGTGCAGCGCTCGCTCGGCCGCGACGTCGGCTTCCTCGGCGACGGCGTCAACGATGCGCTCGCGTTGCACGAAGCGGACGTGGGGATCTCGGTCGCAAGCGCCAGCGACGTCGCGAAAGACGCGGCCGACGTCGTCCTGCTCGAAAAGGACCTGGGCATCCTCGCCGACGGCGTGATGGAGGGCCGGCGCATCTTCGCGAACACGATGAAGTACGTGCTGATGGGCACCTCGTCGAACTTCGGGAACATGTTCAGCGCGGCGAGCGCGTCGCTGTTCCTCTCGTTCCTGCCGATGCTCCCCTCGCAGATCTTGCTGAACAACTTGCTCTACGACGTGAGCGAGATGACGATTCCGACGGACAACGTCGACGACGAGCGGCTGGCGCGTCCTTCGGCGTGGGACGTGAAGATGATCCGGCGCTTCATGCTCGTCTTCGGGCCGGTCAGCTCGCTCTTCGATTTCGCGACCTTCGGCGTGATGCTGTTCGTCTTCCACGCGGGGCCGGCGCTCTTTCGCTCGGGCTGGTTCGTCGAGTCGCTGGCGACGCAGAGCCTGGTCATCTTCGTGATCCGCACGCGCCGCATACCGTTCTTCCGGAGCCGCCCGTCGACGGCGCTGCTCGCGACGACGCTCGTCTGCGTCGGGATCGGAGCGGCGCTCCCGTTCGCCCCGTTTGCTAGGGCGCTCGATTTCACCGCCCTCCCGCCGTTCTTCTTCGCGATCCTCGGGGGCATGATCGCGCTCTATCTCGTCCTGGTCGAGACCGTCAAGGCGCTCTTCTACCGCCTCTGGCCGGTGGGGTGATGAGCCCGGGCCGGAACCTTGCGCGGCGCTGCGAAGTCATGCTGCTCTGGAAGCACTTTCTTGGAGGCACCCCATGCCGACCGTCGAGCAAGTCCGCGAAGCCCTCACGACCGTCGAAGATCCCGAGCTCAACATGGGCATCGTCGACCTCGGCTTGGTCTACGGCATCGACGTCGACGGGGACCAGAGCGAGAACGTCACCGTCACGATGACGCTTACGTCGCCGATGTGTCCGATCGGGCCGATGTTCCGCCAAATGGTCGTCGATAAGGTCGAAGGGCTCGAGGGCGTCAAGAGCGCCCGCGTCGACATCACGTTCTCGCCGCCGTGGGACCCCCGCACGATGGCCAGCGACGACGCCAAGGTCCAGCTCGGGATCTGGTAGCTAGCCGGGCAGCAGCTCGGCGCGCGCCGCCGCGACCACGTCCGAGAGCGCGCCGGTCGCGAACGGCGATATCAGCCCTGCGGAGCGGACGAGTTCCTTGAACGGAGCCTCCCCGCCGCGCGCGCACAACGCGACGTACGCGTCGATCGCCGCTTCGCGGTCGTGCTGCGCGCGCACCCAGAATTGCAGCGCGCAGCACTGCGCGAGCGCGTAATCGATGTAGTAGAACGGCGCGAGGTAGATGTGCTGCTTCTCCTGCCAGAGGCCCCCGCTCGCCGGAAACGTCAGATCGCCGTACTCCCGCCACGGCAGATAGAGGCGCTCCATCTCCTGCCACATCTCGTGCCGCTCGCGCGCCGTCGCGCCGGGATGCGCGTAGACCAGGTGCTGGAAGTGATCGACCGCGACCCCGTAGGGGAGGAACAGGATCGAATCCAGCAGGTGCTCGCGCCGGTAGACGGCGGCCCCTTCGCCGAAAAAACGCTCCATTTGCGGCCACGACAGATACTCGAGCGACATCGAATGGATCTCGGCCGACTCGTACGTGGGCGTCAGATAGTCCAGAACGCGCTTGTCGCGGCTCTGCCACGCCTGAAAGGCGTGGCCCATCTCGTGCATCAGCATCGCGACATCGCGGCGGCTGCCCGTGAAGTTGCCGAACACGAACGGCGCGCGGTGCTCGGGAACGTAAGCGCAGAACGCGCCGCGCTGCTTCCCGGGCCGGTAGTCGATATCGTGCAGGCCCCGTTCCACGATCGAACGCGCGAACGCCCCGAGCTCCGGATCGATCCCCTGCAAGGCCTCTCGCGTCTGCGCGAGCGCCCAAGCGCCGTCCCCGAACGGGCGGATCGCGCCCGCGACGCCGAGCGCGCTCTCATCCCAAAGAAACACGCGGTCGAGCCCTTTGGCCGCGCCGTAGCGGCGCACGAGCTCGGAGGCGAACGGAACGACGACGCGCGCGATCTCGTCCCGGTACCGCGCGACGTCCAGGGCGTCGAAGTCGACCCGGTGCATCCGCCGGTATCCGAGTTCGGTGAAGCTCGCGAACCCGAGCGTGCGAGCCATCCGGTCGCGCACGCGGACCAGTTCGCCGAAGAGTTCATCGAGCCGAGCCGCGTTCGCGCTGAAGATCGACCAGCGCGCGCGTTGCGCCGCGTGACGAACCTCGCGGTCGCCGTCTTGCAGGGCCGGCACCAGTCCCGAGAGCGTTTGCTCTTCACCCGCGAACGGTACCGTCGCCGTCGCCAACAGGTCCGTGTAGTCGCGCGAAAGTTCGGCCTCCCGGACGAGATCCCGCGCGATCGCGTCGTCGTACGCCGAGACGTCGGCATGCCAGAGGGCGAAGGCCTGCGCGCCGAGCTCCGGCTCAAACGCCGAACGGACGCCCTCGGCGAGGAAGCGCTCCTTCATCGCCTTATCGAGCGCGGTGATGCGCGGCATGCGCGCGTCGAGGATGCGCACCGCCTCGCGAGCGTCCTCGCGACGCGTGTCCTGGGCGTAGCGCAGACGCGTGAGGCTCGCCCACGATTCGCAGGTTCGGCGCAGCCCGTCCCAGCGCTCGAACGCCTCGCGCAGCGGCTCGAATCGCGCGGCGGGGAGCACCGACGCCGCGATCTCCTCGTAGCGCCGCGCCAGTTCCTCGTCGCTCGGCGGGGTGACCGCGGCGAGATCGTCGGGGGCAGGTTGCATGAGTCGCGCTTGGCGAGTGGTCGGACCACCCCCTTGTGATGTTCCTTCCATTACGAGGCGGGACAGCGCCCTCGGAAGGGGCCGCCGCGCGGCGGCGCCAACCGCGCGAGCGTGCCGAGCCTCCGCGTGGTCCATACCGGCGCCTTGCGGCGCGCCGTTCGGCCGACGGCCGCGTGAGCGCCGAACCGGGCGAGCCGCTCGTCGAACTCGAGCGCGCCGGCGTCACGCTGGGGAACCGGCCGGTCCTGCGCGAGATCACCTGGACGCTCGAGGCGGGCGCGCATTGGGCGCTGACCGGCGCGAACGGTTCGGGCAAGAGCACGCTGCTGCGCCTGATCCGCGGGGAGCTCTGGCCCGATCCCGGCGGCGTACGCCGCTACCCGTTCACGGATGCGGGCCCGATCGGCGCGCTCGCGAGCATCGCCTACGTCTCGCCCGAGCACCAGGAGCGGCACCGCCGCCTGAACTTCGCCATGACCGGCCGCGACGTCATCGCGAGCGGAATCTTCGGTGAGGACTACGTGCCGCGAACCCTCTCGGCCGCGCAGAGCGCGAGCGTGGACGCGCTGGTGGCCGAGCTCGGGCTCGAGAGTGCGGCCGGCGCGAGCGCCCGCACGCTCTCGCACGGCGCGCTGCGCCGGATCCTGATCGCGCGGGCGCTCGCCGGCGCGCCCGCGGTGTTGCTGCTGGACGAATTCGCCTCGGGCCTCGACGCGCGCGCCAGAGCGGCGCTCTTCGGTCTGCTCGAGCGGATCGCGGGGCGCACCACGCTCGTCTGCGCCTCGCACCGCAGCGACCACGTGCCGAAGTTCGTCACGCGCGAGCTGCACTTGCGCGAGGGCCGCATCGCGGCGCCGCATGCGCCGCGGCACCGGCCGCGCTTCGCGCTCGCGTCCGGAGACGAGCCTGCGCCCGCCGCCGCTCCGCAGCCGCTCGTGCGGATCGCCCACGCCGGCGTCATTCTCGAGGGCAAGCGCGTGTTGCACGATATCGATTGGACGATCGAGCCGGGCGAACACTGGGTGATCCGTGGGCCGAACGGCGCCGGAAAGAGCACGCTCGCGCGCCTGCTCGCCGGGACGGCGGCGGCCGTCCTGGGCTCGGAGGTCGAGCGCTTCGGGAGCGCGCGCCGCACGCTCGACGACTTGAAGGCGCACATCGTGCTCCTCTCCGACGAGACGCAGACGGCCTACGATCGAAACGAAACGGCCGCGGCCGTCGTGGCCTCCGGCTTCTTCGGGAGCGTCGGACTCTTCGCGGAACTCGACGCGGCGCAGCGCGCGCGCGTGAACGAGTTGCTCGAGCGCTTCGAAGTCAGCGCCCTCGCCGGGCGCCCGTTCCTCGAACTGTCCTTCGGCGAGCGCCGCCGGGTGTTGATCGCGCGCGCGCTCGTTCGCGAGCCCGCGATCTTCATCGCTGACGAGGCGCTGGAAGGCCTCGATCCCGCCGTTCGCGCGGCGTTCGTCGAACTGCTGGACGATCTCGCGCTACGCGGGACCACGCTCGTCGTGATCGCCCACGACGACGAGCTGCCGCATGCGATCACGCACGAACTGCGCCTCGAGGACGGCCGGATCACCGCCCGCGGGGCGCTGCCGAAACGCTAGCGACCGCCGCGACGGCGCGCCATCTCCGCGGCCGCCGCCTTGAAGACGCGGTCGCGCAGTGCCGCGAACGCCGAGGTGCGGGGCTGCGGGGCCGCCCGCCGCGCCGAACGTTCCGGCTCGCCGAGTTCTCCAAAATCGGCGAGCCGCCCCAGGCCCGTCGAATACCCGAACATCGAGCGATCTTCCCCGAGCGAGTCGTCCGCGTCATCGTCGTCCATGGGCCCAGCGTATCACGACGCGGCGTCAACCGCCTGACGCCCGCTAGAGTTCGCGATAGAGAAAATGCGTCGCCTCGGGATTGTCGTTGTACCGCTCGCACGGACGATAGCCGCGCCGCTCGTAGAACGCGAGTGCGGCCACGAGGTCGGCTCGCGTGTCGAGATACGCCGCGGCATACCCCGCGGAGCGCGCCGCGCGTTCCAGCGCGTCCAAGAGACCGTGCGCGATGCCGCGGCCGCGCGCGCCGGGGTCCACGAAGAGCCGCTTGACTTCGCAGGCGCCCGGCCGCGCGTCGAGCGGACGAAGCGCGATCGCCCCGACGACGCGCCCTCGCTCCCGGGCGAGCCACAATCCCTTGGGCGGAACGAGATAGGAAGCCACCTCCGCGGGGGCGTCGCGCAGTCCCGGGGGCAACCCGATCGCCTCGAAATACCGTTCGAAGATCGCGCCGGCCGCGGCCGCATCGAGCGGGCCTGCGCGCTCGATCGTCGCGGGAACCGTCCGTTCGTCCATGCTCCCGGACGTTTTGCGCGGCGGCGGCGAGGTCCGTCCTGCGGGTTAGCGCACCTTCGGCTGCGAACACGCGCGGCGTGAAGCTCGATCAGTCGGCCCATAAACCAAAGTACGATCTGCTTGCGGCCAAGCGAGCCGAGGCGGCCGAGCCCGCGGGCGCCGGTTCCAACGAACGCCAGCACAAGCGCGGCAAGCGCACCGCGCGCGAGCGCGTCGAAGCGCTCGTCGATCCGGACTCATTCGTCGAACTCGATCAGTTCGCGGTGCACCGCTCGACGGCGTTCGGACTCGACGAGCGCGAGTTCCTCGGCGACGGCGTCGTGACCGGGCGCGCGACGATCGACGGCCGGCAGATCTTCCTGTTCTCGCAGGATTTCACGGTCCTGGGCGGCTCGCTCGGCGAAGTCTTCGCCGAGAAGATCTGCAAGGTGATGGACCTCGCCGTCCGCACCGGCTCGCCGATGATCGGCATCAACGATTCCGGCGGAGCGCGCATTCAAGAAGGCGTCGTCAGCCTCGGCGGTTACGCCGAGATCTTCTGGCGCAACGTTCAGGCGAGCGGCGTGATCCCGCAGGTGAGCTTGATCGCGGGCCCGTGCGCGGGCGGTGCGGTCTATTCGCCTGCGATCACCGACTTCACGATCATGGTCGAAAAGATCTCGCAGATGTTCATCACCGGGCCTGAGATCATCAAGACCGTCACCGGCGAAGACGTCACCTTCGAAGAACTCGGAGGCGCGCTCGCGCATGCGAGCAAGAGCGGCGTGACCGATCTCGTGGCCGCGGATGAAGACGAGATGTGCATGGAGACGCGCCGCCTGCTCTCGTTCGTGCCGCAGAACAATCTCGAAGACCCGCCGCGCTACGCCTGCGACGACGATCCCGAGCGGCTCTGCCCGGAACTCGACGCGCTGATCCCGGATTCTCCGAACAAACCGTACGACATCAAAGAGGCGATCTCGGCGATCCTCGACGACGGCGACTTCTTCGAGATCGCCGAGTTGTACGCGGCGAACATCGTGATCGGCTTCGGCCGCATCGACGGCTCGACCGTGGGCATCGTCGGGAACCAGCCCAAGGTCATGGCCGGCGTTCTGGACATCGCCTCGTCGATCAAAGCGGCGCGCTTCGTGCGTTTTTGCGATGCGTTCAACATCCCGCTGGTCACGTTCGTCGACGTGCCGGGCTTCTTGCCGGGAACGGCGCAAGAGTACGGCGGCATCATCAAGCACGGCGCGAAGCTGCTGTACGCGTTCGCTGAAGCGACCGTCCCAAAGATCACGGTCATCACGCGCAAGGCCTACGGCGGCGCGTACGACGTCATGGCGTCCAAGCACATCCGCGCCGATTACAACATCGCCTGGCCGACCGCCGAGATCGCCGTGATGGGCGCCGCCGGCGCCGTGCGCACGATCTTCCGTCGCGAGATCCTCGCCTCGAGCGACCCCGCCGCGCGCGAAGCCGAACTCGTACGCGAATACGAGCAGAGGTTTGCCAACCCGTTCATCGCGGCGCAGCGCGGCTACATCGACGACGTCGTCGAGGCCGGCCGCACGCGCCAGGCGGTTTCGCGCGCCTTGGCGACGCTGGCGAACAAACGCGTCGACCGTCCCAAGCGCAAGCACGGCAACATCCCGCTCTAGAACCGGGCGGGCGGGCGCTCGGCCGTCAATAGGGGCGCCTCGTTGCCGGCAGGAAAGGCCTTCAACCAGCCCCTGCGCGGACTCGAAAGGCAAGCGGCATCCCGGTGTCTCATAGCACCAACGTGGCTCTCGCAACCGAACTCGTCGTCCTCATGCCGAGGCCGGCGCCGCACGTCCCCGAGCGCGTGCTGACGATCCAACCGGAACCGGCTCCTGAAGAGCTCGCGGCGATCGCCGCCGTCATGGCTGCCGCCGTCACGAGCGCCGACGCCGAAGCGCAAATCGAGTCGATGCCGAGATGGCGCCGTGCCGCACGCAATTACAACGATGATTACGACGCGCTTCGCGCCGCGCGCCGTACGAGGGTCTGAGAACTGAAACGTCTGCTCGTAGCGAACCGCGGTGAGATCGCGCTTCGCGTGATGCGCTCCGCCCGCGAAATGGGCCTTCATACGATCGCCGTCTACTCTGAAGCGGACCGCGACGCCATGCACGTCCGTTACGCCGACGATGCGTATCTGCTGGGCCCCGCGGCGCCCTCGCAGAGCTACTTGAACGTCGAGAAGCTGCTCGACGTCGCGCGCCGCGCCGGCGCGGACGCGGTCCACCCGGGATACGGTTTTCTCGCCGAAAACGCGGGCTTCGCGCGGACGGTGATCGCGGCCGGGCTGACCTGGGTCGGCCCGCACCCCGCGGCGATCGACGCCATGGGCGACAAGATCCGCTCCCGGCAAGCGATGGTCGCGGCGGGCGTCCCCGTCGTTCCGGGCGGCACGGAGGCGATCACGAGCATCGCCGAAGCCGAAGCCGCGGCTCGCAAATACGGGCTGCCGATCGCGATCAAAGCGTCCGGCGGCGGCGGCGGCAAGGGCCTGAAGATCGCCCGCACGCTCGCCGAGATCCCTTCGGCCTTCTCCACCTCGCAGCGCGAGGCGGAGGCCTACTTCAAGAACCCGACGATCTACGTCGAGCGTTATCTCGATAATCCCAAGCACGTCGAATTGCAGATCCTCGCCGACAAGCACGGCAACGTCGTCCATGTCGGCGAGCGCGATTGTTCGCTGCAGCGCCGCCATCAGAAGCTCTTCGAAGAGTGTCCGGCTCAGATCAGCCAGCGCGTGCGCGAACGCTTGCGCGAAGCGGGCGTCCGCGCGGCGAAGGCGATCCGCTACGACAGCGTCGGCACGATCGAAACGCTGGTCGCCGGCGACGAGTTCTTCTTTCTCGAGATGAACACGCGCATCCAGGTCGAGCACACGATCAGCGAGATGGTCAGCGGGCTCGATCTGATTCGCGAGCAGATTCGCGTGGCGGCCGGTGAGCCGCTGGGATACGGCCAAGATGCGATCGTCCTGCGCGGGCATGCGATCGAGGTCCGCGTGAACGCCGAAGATCCGGCGGAGAACTTCGCGCCCGCGCCGGGGACGCTCACGGCCTATCAAGAGCCCGCGGGGCTCGGCATTCGCGTCGATTCCGCCGCGTCGCTCGGTTCGCGGATCACGCCGGACTATGACTCGATGATCGCCAAGCTGATCGTCTGGGCGCCCAATCGCGAGCAGGCGCACGCGCGGCTGCGCCGTGCGATCGACGATTTCAAAATCGGCGGCGTCCCGACGACGCTGGCGTTCGCGCGCGCCCTCTCGTACCATCCGCCGGTCGCCGACGGAAGCTTCGGAACGGCGACGCTGGAAGCGTTTGCCGCGACCTACCGGCCCGAGCCATCCGCCGGCAGCGTCTCCGAAGCGCCGCCCGCGGCGGCGCCGCCGGCCGACGTCGTGCGGGTCGAAGTCAACAACAAACTCTTCTTCGTGCGCGTGCTCGATAAGCAGACGCCCGCAACGGGTGCCGTGCGTTCCGCGGCGCGAGCTCCGATGATCCCCAAGCGCCAGCGAAACGGCAAGCTCAAGGGGGCCTCCGACGGCAACGACATCATCGCGCCGATGCACGGCGTGGTCGTCACCGTGATGGTGGAACCCGGGCAGGACGTCGCGGAAGGAAGCGTCGTCGCGGTGATCGAGGCGATGAAGATGATGAACGAGATCCGCGCTCACCGGGCCGGCAAGGTTGCCGGGGTCCATGTCGAGGCCGGCACGACGGTCGAGGCCGATACGAAACTCGTCTCGCTCGCATGACGGCCTCCGCACCCGCCGAGTGGCTGCGCCCGCAGGTCGTCTTGCTGTGCGCTCCGCGCACGGAGGCGCTCGCAGGCGTGCTTGCGCCGGATGCCTCGAACTTTCGGAGGCCGTTTTCGCTTGCGGCGGCGCGGCGCGAGCACGATGCGTTCCGGCGCCTGCTCGGCGAGCATCGCATCCGCACGATCGACGTCCGCGAAGCGCTCGCCTCGCGCGCGCACGTCGGTCCGAACGTCTTGCGAGAATGGGCGCGCGCGGCGGTCGAGCGCGAAATCGCCGCGGACGTCACGCCCGAGCAGCGGACGAGGATCGACGCGCAACTCGACGCGCTGCTTGCAACGTCGGAGCCGAGCGATCTCGTCGAGTTGCTCTTTCTGCGCCCCACGCTCAAGATCTCTGCGAACGGCGGCGCGCTCGATCCGACGAGCGCCCTCGCAGCGCAACTCGGCGTGCGCGCGCTTTCGAACGCGTACTACATGCGCGATCCGCTGATGACGACGGCCGCCGGCGTCGTCGTCGGGCGGTTGCGGCTCGACGTGCGCGCGCCCGAGAACGATCTCGCGGAGAAGACGCTCGCGGCGCTCGGATTGCTGCCGCTGTACCGCGTGACGGCGCCCGGAACGCTCGAGGGCGGCGATTTCATTCCGTGCGGGACGTTCGCGTTGCAGGGCGTCGGGCTGCTGACCAATCGCGCGGGCGTCGAGCAATGCCTCGCCGCTCGAGCCTACGGACGCGTCGAGGTCGCGCTCGTGTGCGACGAGCGCAACGGCATGGACGAGATGCACCTCGACACGTACTGCGCGGTCCTCGACCGCGATCTCTGCGCGCTCTGCGACGAGCGGCTCGGAGCAGGTGCGCCGCGCGTGGAAGTCTACGTCCCCGAAGGCACGGACGTGGATTACTCCTACCGCCTGGCGCGCACGACCACGCTGCCGGAGTACCTCACGGAAAAGGGCATGCGCATCATTCCGTTCTCGAAAGCAGAAGGCGAGCGCTTCGCACCGAACGGCTTCTTGCTCGGACCGCGTTTGTACGCGTGCGTCGCCGGCGCGGGCGCGCCGTTCGCGCAGCGGCTGCGCGACGCGGGGGTCACGGTTTTTCCGCTCGAGTACTCGGCGCTCGGCGGCGGCTACGGCGGGCCGCATTGCTCCACGCAGGCGCTCGTTCGCGCCTAGCGGCTACGCCTTATTTCGAGGCGAGCGCGACCTCGAGGCGCACGGAGGTCCCGGCGCTGGTGCTCTCGATCGAGGCACGATCGACGAGCGCTCGAATGATCCCGAGGCCCCGGCCCCGGTCGGCGGAGTTTCCGATCCGCCAATTCCCGCTGTCTTGGACTTCGACGATCACCCGGGCATCCGTCGCCATCGCGCGTAGCCGGATCGTTCCGCGCGAGCCGCGGTAGGCATGCTCGATCGCATTCGCGGTGGCCTCACCCACCGCAAGGACGATATCGCCCACGCGGTCGAGGCTCAGGGGCGTTTGCGCCAAGAACTCGCGCAAGGCAGTACGGAACAAGGGCGACGTCTCGGCACGTGCCGGGGCTGAGAGATCGATTCCGTTCGCGAGCGACTCCATCATGGAGGTTGCCATCTTTCCGTAGCCTTGCTGCCTCTCGGATCGTACGCTGCTCTGCGATGGATTTCTACCCCGATTACCAAGAGCTTACCATTGCTATGCGGAACCTTTACAAATCATGAACGCACGCCCTCGACCCTCGCATGCCCGTGACGAGAACGCAAGCGGGATCCCCATCAAGCCGTGCTACGGCCCGGCCGATGCCGCGGCCGCGCTTGCGGCCCATCCCGCGGGCGAGCCCGGCAGCTTCCCGTTCACGCGTGGCCTGCGAGCGGACGGATACCGGGGCCGGCACTGGACGATGCGGCAATACGCCGGCTTCGCGACTGCAGCCGAATCGAACGCCCGCTATCGCTACTTGCTCGCACGAGGGACGACGGGCCTCTCGGTCGCCTTCGACCTTCCGACGCAGCTCGGATACGATTCGGATGCGCAGCAAGCGCGCGGTGAGGTCGGCAAGGTCGGCGTCGCGATCGACGCGGTCCGCGACATGGAGACGCTGTTCGACGGGATTCCGCTCGAGGCCGTCACCGTCTCGATGACGATCAACGCCCCGGCCTCGATCTTGCTCGCGATGCTGCTCGCGGTCGCGCGGCGGCGCGACATTCCGTTCGCGAAGCTCGGCGGAACGATTCAGAACGACGTGCTCAAAGAGTACGTGGCCCGCGGCACGTACATCTACCCGCCGCGCCCTTCGATGCGCCTCGTGACGGACGTGATGGCGTACTGCGCCGACAACGTTCCCCAATGGAACACGATCTCGATCTCCGGATATCACATCCGCGAGGCCGGCTCGACGGCCGTCGAAGAGATCGCGTTCACGCTCTCGAACGCGAAAGCATACTTGCGCGCCGCGCGCGAAGCGGGGCTCGACATCGATCGCATCGCGCCGCGCATCTCCTTCTTCTGGAACGCGCACAACGATCTCTTCGAGGAGGTTGCGAAGTTCCGCGCCGCGCGCGCGATCTGGGCCAGGATCACGCGCGATGAGTTCGGGGCGAAGGACCCGCGCTCGCAGATGCTGCGCTTCCACACCCAGACGGGCGGCTCGACGCTGACCGCGCAAGAGCCGGACAACAACGTCGTGCGCGTCACCTTGCAGGCGCTGGCCGCGGTGCTCGGCGGCACGTCGTCGCTGCACACGAACGGCCGCGACGAGGCGCTCGCGCTGCCGACGGCGGAATCCGCGCGGCTGGCGCTGCGCACGCAGCAGATCATCGCCTTCGAAAGCGGCGTGAGCGACGTCGTCGATCCGCTCGCGGGCTCGTATTACGTCGAATCGCTGACGGCGTCGGCGATCGAGCGTGCCGAAGCGCTGATCGCGGAGATCGACGCGCTGGGCGGCAGCGTCGAGGCGATCGCCTCGGGCTGGATGGGCTCGCGCATCGCCGAATCCGCCTACCGCGCCCAGCAGCAGATCGAGCGCGGCGACGCCGTGATCGTCGGCGTCAATCGCTTCACCGAGCCGGACGCCGGCGCGAAGATGGATCTCCAAAAGATCGATCCGCGGATCGAGCGCGAGCAAGTCGGGCGCCTGGAGGCTTACCGTCGCGAGCGCGATCAGGCGCGCGTCGAGCGCGCGCTGGCCGAGGTGCGCGCCGCGGCCGAGGGCACGGCGAATCTCATGCCCCGCTTCGTCGAAGCGGTCGACGCGGGCGCCACGCTCGGCGAAGTCTGCAACGTCTTGCGCGCCGTCTTCGGCACGCACGTCGCGACGGAGGTCGTCGCATGAGCGGCGCGCTGACGTTCGGAAACGGCTACACGATCGATCACGTCGCGATCGTCGTCGCGGATCTCGAAGCCGCGGCCGCGTTTTACGTCAAGACGCTCGGCTTCCGCGAGATCTTCCGCGAGACGGTCGAAGAGCAGGGGATCGAGACGATCGGCCTCGAGGCGGGAGACTCCGCCGTGGAACTGCTGCTCCCGCTCGACCCGAACTCGCCGATGGCGCGCTTCCGCGGCGAGGCGCCGACGAAGCTGCACCACACCGCCTACCGCGTCGCAGATCTGCGCGCGGAACTCGAGCGCCTCAAGGCCGCGGGCGTGCGCCTGATCGACGAGCAGCCGCGCCGCGGAGCGCACGGCAACCAGATCGCGTTCCTGCACCCGAAGTCCACCGGCGGCGTCCTGATCGAGCTTTGCCAACCCGCCCACGCCCCTCGAGGGGCTCACGGTGACGCGACGGGTTAGAACCAGCGTTTGTAGCGGAAGTAACCGAGCAGCGCGCAGAGCGCGAGCACTTCCAGGCCGAGGCCGCCGAGCCAAAACACCCGGGCGCTCTCGATGTGGTTCACGAGATAGCCGAAGTTCTGCCCGAAGAAGCCCGTGATGTAGGTGAGCGGCAGGAAGATCGTCGCGATGATCGTGAGCTGCTTGACCACTTCGCTCTGACGGCTCGAGGCGATCGAGATGTGGACGTCGAGGGCGCTCGTGACGAGGTCGCGCGCGGCGTCCATCTGGTCGATCGCGCGGACCGCATGATCGTACACGTCGCGATAGTAGGCGATCTCGGCCGGATCGAAGAGTTTCATGTCGCCGCGAATGATCGGCGCGAGCAGCTCGCGCATCGGAACGAGCGAGCGGCGCACCAGCTGCACGTCCTTCTTCATGCGGAAGATGTCGAGCAGCACGTCGCTCTTGCTCTCGCGATCCCGGAAGAGCGCTTCCTCCAGTTTGTCGACCCGTTCTTCGAAGGCGCTCGCGACGGGCAGATAGCCGTCGACGACCGTGTCGAGAATCGTGTAGAGCAGCGCGCCGCTGTCGCTGCGCAATCCCTCGTGCGGACCGTGCCAGCGCCGTTCGACCTCATCGAGCGGGTATGCCGGCGTCGCGCGCACCGTGATCACGAACTTCGCGCCGGCGAAGATCGCGACTTCGTGGATCGTCAGCTCGCCGCCGTCGGGCTTCGTGACGGCGTGCACGACGACGAACCAATAGCCGTCATAGGCCTCGATCTTCGGCCGCTGGTGCGCCTTGATCGCATCCTCGATGGCCAGCGGATGCAGCCCGAACTCCTCCTGGATCAACGCGAGGTCGCTCGCGCCGGGATCGACGGCGTCGAGCCACACGAACGAGCCCGGCTCGACGAGGACCTCGCTGATGCGGTTGAGATCGCTCAGCTCGCTGAAGCGGCGCTCGCCTTCGTAGATCCGGCAGACCGGCCCCTGCGCGCCGGCTGCAAACGTGCTCACGAACCCGCCAAGCGCACGTCGAGCTCCGTCTCGAACGTGCGATCCCACGGCAACGTGATCACCAGGCCCCCGTCGCGATACTCGGGATAGAGCTGCCGCGCGAGTTCGAGCGCGAGCGGCCATAAGCGCGCGCGGTTCTGCGAGGAGGCACGGCGCGCGATCTGCGGGAGCAATAGGCTCGTGTCGGTCCCGGCCGCGCGGAGCTGCGCGTTGAGCTCGGGCCGCACGAATTGGTGGAACGCATAGTCATCGATGTACCGGTTCAGCATGAACTGCGCGTGCGCCCGGCGATCGTAGGTGCCCAAGCGCCGGCCGCTCCCGGCGGCGATCGCGGTCGCGAGCGCCGTCCCGACGGTGTTCGCCGTCGTGTTCCAGGATGCGAACGCGTCGATGCGCGCGGCGGCCCCGCGCTCGAGCAGCGCCTTCACCAGCGCCTGCTGCTCGGCGCTCGGGCTCGGCCCGTCCAGAAACGTCAGGTCGGCGACGGCGACCGAGCTGCCCGCCGCGGCCGCCCCCACGATCCCATCGACGAACGCGGACTCGTCGGCAGCGGCGTTCCCGGCGACGCGCACGTACAAATCCAGATCGCCGCCGGAGTCGACGCGCCGCGCTCCGCTCGCCGCGATCAAGCGCGAGATCGTCACGTCGATCGGCACGTATTCGAGCCGGTCGTTGACGAGCGGCGCATCCGCGCGCGAGTACACGATGTGCACGCGCGGCTCCCAACGCGCGGCGCGGGCAAACGCGCGCGCGACCAGGACCATGCCGAGCTCGTCCGCGCCGGGCTCGATCGACGCGCGCTCCTGCAGGTGCCAGGCGCGCAGGGCGGCACCGAGCGCGGCGACGTCGCGGAGATGCAGGCCCTGCGGTCCCGCGTCGTCCTGACCGAGCACCACGCGGTCGAACGAGCCCTCCGCCGCGAGCTGCAGAATGAACAGATCGACGTCGCGATCGCGGGCGCGCGCCGCGAGGTACCCGTCGAGCGTCGCCGCGCCGATCTGCGCGCGCAGCCGGCTCGCCTTCTCCCGCTGCTCGTCCGTTTGCGGCGGATCGGGCAGATTCGCGTAGGCCGCGATCGCATCGACCGTCGCGCCGGTTGCGTAGTACCCGCGCGCCTGCCCGATGTCGGGGACGCCGGTCGGCGCCAGGCGCATGATCGTTCCGAACACGTCGAGCGAGGCACCCGGCCGCTCGTCGCGCAGGGCCGCGAGCCGGCGCAACCGCACGAGCGCATCGTTCCCCGCCGTCTCGGGCGTGCGCGCCGCGACGAGGCCGCCGTACGCGATCATATCGCTCGAAACGACGAACGCGCCCGCGTCCGCCGTCGCCCCGGAAGCAAGCCAGCGCAGGATCGCGGCGGGGTCGCCGGGCTCGAGATAGCGCCCGATGTTCGTGCGCGGCGGCGTCAGGACGCCGATCCCGGCGAGCGCGCCCAGCATGCGCGGCAATTGATAGGTCACGGGCCGGTCGTCGAGCGGGACGAACGCGACCGGGGCGGGCGGGGCGGGCACGTTCGCGCCGACCGCCCCGCCCGTCGCGAGCACGAGGGCGGCGCAGAGTGCGGCGAACGGGGCCCCGCGGCCGCGCTTAGCTCTTGAAACCGTAGAGCCCGTGCCCTTGCGGGTCGGCAACGAAGATCTTATACGCGTGACGCACGCCCAGCGACTGCGAGAACTGCACGTGAACCGGCGTGCCGGGCTTGAGCGACTGGGTTTGGATCGTCTGACCCGACGGCAAGTTCACGAACTTCGGCCAGCTCAGGAACGAAAGATCCTTGGCCGTGCCGTCGATGCAATGCACGCGGATATTTTCCAGGGAAACGTGCCGCACGTACCCGTGGCAATCATGATACTTGCCCCCCGGCGGGAGCGCTTCCTGATCGGATGGCTTCGCAGCCGCGGCCGTCGCGATCGCGACGGTAGCGGCGATTGCCAGCATCGATTTCGTGATGGATGAACGCACGCTCGATCTCTCCTTTGCAGCGCCTATTGGCCTCAGCGCTACGGCTCGCCTAGCAGCTCGGGCGGGCTCGGACCGATCGCGCCGCGCAGGGAACCGGCGGCGCCCGCGAGGCGCCCACGCGCGCGCTCCGCATCGATGCTGCAGCGCCCCATGACGACGGCGACCTTCACGCTGCCTTGCGCGAGCTGCAGCAATTCGCGCGCGGCCGCGGCATCGCAATCCACGAGCGTCTGCACGAGCCGGACGGCGCGGCGCCGAAGCTTCTCGTTCGAGGCGACGACGTCGACCATCAGGTTCTCGTAGACTTTCCCGAGCTGGACCATCGCCGCCGTCGAGAGCGCGTTGAGCACGAGCTTCTGCGCGGTGCCGGCCTTCAGTCGCGTGGATCCGCCGATCACCTCGGGGCCGGTCTCGAGAACGATCGCGATGTCCACCGCCCGCGCGAGCGCGGAGCCGGGATCGTTCGCGATGCCGATCGTCGCGGCGCCGAGCGCGCGCGCGGCCGCGATCGCTCCGAGAACGAACGGGGCCTCTCCGCTCGCGGAGAGGCCGACGACCGCGTCGGCCGCGCTCGCAGCCGAGCGTATCTCGTTCGCGCCGCCCTCGGCATCGTCTTCGGCACCCTCCACCGCGCGCACGACTGCCGGGAGCCCGCCCGCGATGTGCGCCTGCACGAGATCGGGAGGCGTCCCGAACGTCGGCGGGCACTCGGAGGCGTCGAGGATGCCGAGCCGTCCGCTCGTGCCCGCCCCGACGTAATGCAAACGGCCGCCCGCGCGCAGTCGCGCCACGATCGCGTCGACGGCCCGCGCGATCGCCGGGTTCGCGCGCTCCACGGCGGCGAGCGCGTGCGCGTTCTCGCCGACGATCGCAGCGACGAGGTCCGGTGTCGCCAGCAGATCGAGCCCGCGCGTCCCCGCGTGCACCTGCTCGGTCGCGGGTATCCGCTCGGCCATCAGCGCGCGCCGAGCAACGCTTGCGCGAAGCGCAGCGCCGCGCGCGCCGGGCCGTCCTCCCCGTCCGCGACGCGCGCGATCTTGACCCCCGGGATGTCGCCGGTCAGGCGCGTTTCGAGCACGAACGTCAGCAAGCTGTTCTCGCGCAGCAGGCCGCCGGCCAGCGCGACGGCGGGGCTTGCATCGAGCAAGCCGGCCTGTTGCGCGGCCGCCTTCACGAGATCGCCGAGATCCGCCGCCGCGGCCTGCGCGATCTTCGTTGCGGCACGATTCCCGGCGCTCGCCAGTTCCACGACGCCGCGCGCGAGCGCCGCGATTCGCGCGACGTCGAAGCGCTCGCCGTAGAGCGCGTCGAGCAGCGCCGCACGATCGGGCGCGGCAAGCTCGCGCGCGACGAACTCCGTCGTCTCATCCGGCCGCGAGCGTCCGTCGTACACACGCGCCAGCAGTTTCGCGGCCGCGAGCCCGATCGCAAAACCGGAGCCTTCGTCCCCCAACAGATAGCCCGCACCTCCGACGCGCACGCGCCGTTCGCCGTTTTCCGCGTAGGCGAGCGAACCCGTCCCGGCCACGAGCACGACGCCGGGGTTCCCTTCCGGCACGCCCGCTCGAAGCGCGATCGCCGCGTCGTCGGCAACCTCGATCCGCGCTCCCGGAAAATGGGCCAGCAGAACGGCCTGTAATGCGCGCGCGACGTGCGGGCGCCCGGCACCCGCCGCGCCGATATAGAGCGCCGCCGGGCTTTGCACGCCGGCAAGTTCAGCGACGAGTTCGCCGATCGTCGCCGCGGCGCGCGCGATCCCGCGCGTCGTCGCGTTCGCCGGGCCGCCGCGCACGATGCGCTCGAAGGTTCCGTCGCGCGCGAGCGCGGCGACCGTCGAGGTTCCCCCCGCATCGACGCCGACGGCGAGGCGCGCGGTCACTCGTCCTCTTTCGCTTCGCGCGCGATCTTCGCGTACAACTCGTGAAACGCGTGCGGAGCGATCGTGCCGAGCAAGCTCGCGTGGCTCGCTCCGGTCACGCGCGGCAACACCGCCGCGTAGCCGCGCAGCGTCTCGTACCCGACGATCGCAAACGAGATCGCCTCTTTGAGATCGCCGTCGATGCCCAATTCCTCCGTGCGCTCGATCGTGCACGCGGGCAGCCGCTCGGCCAGACGGCGCAGCAACTCGCGATTGCGCGCACCCCCGCCGCTGACGAGCACGCGCGCGCCGCGCGGTGCGTTGTCGAGGATCGCGGCCACGATCGGTTCGACGGTCAGCGCCAGCAGCGTTGAGCAGCCGTCATCGTCGCTGAGTTGCGCGAGCTCCGTTGCGAAGCGGTCCAGGAAGGCTTGGCCGAAGCGTTCGCGGCCGGTCGATTTCGGCGGCGGCTCGCTGAAGAACGGATCGGAGAACATCGCGAAGAGCAGCGGGCGATCGACGTTCCCCCGAGCCGCGGCTTCACCGAACGCATCGTACGGGAGCTTTCCGCCGCTGCGCTGCCGCACGAACGCATCGACCAAGATGTTCCCCGGACCCGTGTCCCAGGCTCGCACGGCATCGCTCGACGCGCCGCGCGGCATGATCGCGAGGTTCGCGATCCCGCCCAGGTTCAGCGCAACGGTGTCGCGCTCGTCCCGGAAGAGCAACGCATCGACGTAGGGGACGAGCGGCGCGCCCTGGCCGCCCGCCGCGCAATCCGCGCGTCGAAAATCCGAGAGAACCGTCGCCTGCACGCGCTCGCGGATCACGAACGGATCGCCGATCTGCACGCTGGTGTGCGCGTTGCCGTCGTGATGCAGCGTCACGCCGTGGCTCGCGACGAAATCGATCGCGTCGCCCCCCGTCACGCGCAGGATCGCATCGCCGATCGCGGCGCCGAGGTCGCGATCGAGCGCGGCGACCGTGTGCGGCGCCGGCTCGCCCGGCGGCAGCGCGGCGAACAGGCGCTCGCGCAGCTCCGCTGCGAACGGAATCGTCGCGCCGCGCAGCAGGATGAAGTCGTACCCATTCCCACGCGGAAGCAGCTCGAGCAGCGCGACGTCGATACCGTCGAGGGAGGTCCCGGACATTACACCGACCGCTCGCACCTAATCCACCTCTCTTGCGACCGCGTCGCACACCGCGGCGCGCAGGTCGCGTAAGTCGCTGCGCCCATAGTAGACTCCATTCGTTAGCAACACGACGCAGATATCCCGCGTCGGATCGGCCCACACCGACGTTCCCGTAAAACCAGTGTGCCCAAATGATTCGTGCGCGAGAAGCGTGCCGCACGAGTTCTGTTCGGTCGTCTTCAACGCCCACCCCAGGCCCCGCCGCAGGATGGGGTCCGGCCCCCACTCCCGCACCGCCTCGTGCGCTTGCGCTGCGGCGAGGCCGCGTTCGCCGCGGCCGCACAGCGGCGCGAGCGTCGCTTCCGCGACGCGGCCCACGTCGCGCGCGGTCCCGAAGAGCCCGGCGTGGCCGGCGGTTCCGCCCATCAAGTGGGCCTTCTCATCGTGCACGGATGCGCGCACGCGGCCGCGCCACGCATCCGATTCCGTCGCGGGGATCCGCTCGTTCGCCCTGGGGCGAAAGCCCGTCGCCTCGAGGTCGAGGCCCGCGCCGAAGCGCGCGACGATCTCCTCGAGCGAGAGCCGCTCGACGCGTTCGAGCGCGACGCCCAGCGCGATGAAGCCGAGATCGCTGTAGAGCACGCCGGCGCCCGGCTCGGCGAAGAGGGGCCGAGCGAGTGCGAAACGCGCGACGTTCTCGCCGAAGAGCGTGCGGTAATCCGCGCCCGAGTGCATGCCCGAGGTGTGCGCGAGCAGCATGCGCGGCGTGATACGCGCCTTGGCTCGGTCACCGCTCCATTCCCGCAGGATCTCGCCGAGCGGGGCATCGAGCGCGAGCCGCCCTTTCGCGGCGAGATCCAGCGCGGCGCTCCCGACGACGACCTTCGTCAGCGAGGCGAGATCGAAGCGCGTCGTCACCTCGGTCGCGGGGCCGCCCTCGTCGTCGAGCGCGCCGTACGCACGCTCGAAGATGGCCCGGCCGTGCCGTTCCACACGCAGCACCGCCGCCGTGAAGCGCCGAAACGCTGCCTCCCGTACGAGCGCGTCGGCCCCGGTCATCGAGCGAGCGCGACCGGCAACCGCCCTTGCGCGGCGCAGCGGCCGGTCATGACGTCGGCCAAACCCTCGAGGCTAATCGCCTCGTCGCCGTAGATGCACGCGACGTTGCGCGCCTGCGGAAAGCACGCGACGTCGAACGGTTCGCGCGCCGAAACGAGCAGTGCGTCCGGAAAGCTCTGCAGCAGCTTCCGGATCGCATCGCGCTGGCCCGCATGGACGTGCGCGCGCCGGCAGAGGAGCACGAGATCGCGCTCGCCTTGCAGCGCGATGAGGCGGCACAGATCTTCGATCAGGCTCGGCTCCGGGTCGAGCGGCACGCGCATCAGTTCGGCGCGCACGCGGCGCTCGCGCAGCGGCAGGCTCAGCGCGGGATGCTCGCTATGGCGGCCCTGCACGCCTTCCGTCGTCGCGCCCTCGAACGAGACCACGGTCACCGGCCGCCCGCCGGCAAGGAGCGGCGTGCCGCGCACGAGCGTGACGGCGGCGCGCGCGACTTCGAGCGCGAGTTCGCGATCCCCGAGCGGCGGTTCGTCTTCGAACGGCAACGGCCCCGGCAGCGCGGCGCGCAGCGCATCGACCCTGCGCGCGGCTTCGCGCAACCGCTCCTCGGGGAGCTCGCCGCGCGCGACCGCCGCGACGATTTCGGCGCGCGCGGCGCGCGCGATCTCGAGCGAGTGGCTGATCAGCACGCAGTCGGCACCGGCGGCGAGCGCAAGCGCCGCGCCGCGCGCGCTGCCGACGCCGCCCGCGATCGCCTCCATCTCCAGGCAATCCGTGAAACACACGCCCTCAAAGCCGAGTTCACCGCGCAGCAGGTCCGTCAGGATCCGCGGCGAGAGCGTCGCCGGACGTTCGGCATCGAACGCCGTGACGACGACGTGCGCGCTCAAGACGCAGCATGCCCCGGCCGCGATCCCGGCGGCGAACGGCACGAGATCGCGCGCGCGTAGCAGCACTGCGCTGCTCTCCACGCGCGGCAGACCGAGATGCGAATCGTCGCGGGTCGCTCCGTGACCGGGAAAATGTTTGAGCGTCGCGGCGACGCCCGCACCTTGGAGCCCGCGCACGAGCGCGGCGCCGAACGCCGCGACGCGCTCGGGATCGTCGCCGAACGAACGGGCGCCGATCACGGTGTTCTCGGGATGGGTCGCGAGATCGACGACCGGTGCGAGCGCCACGTTCGCGCCGGCGCGGCGCAGATCGCGCGCGATCGCCGCGCCGATCCGCTCGGCGCGGTCGAGATCCGCTCCGGCGGCGAGCGCCATCATCGCCGGGATGCCGGTCGCGCCGCTCCGCAAGCGCGCGACGCGGCCGCCCTCTTGATCGATCGCGACCAGCGGCGCCGGCGTGCCGCCCAGCGCCGCCCTGACGGCATCGGCGAGCGCGCGCGTCGAGGCGGCGCCTTCGACGTTGCGCGCGAAGAGGATGACGCCGGCGGGGGCGAGCTCGGCGAGCTCCTCCAGCGGGGCGTCGGCGGCGCGCGCGCCGCTGAAGCCGACGCACATCACGCGAGCGGCGAGTTCGTCGAGCGCTCTGTCCGCCACGCCGTTACGTCACGCCTATTTGAGGCGAACGACCTGAGCGATGAAGAAATCGGCGCGACGGCTGGCGAGGACTTCGATCTTGGCGCCGCGCTCGACGTCCGAGAATGCGTGGAAGTCGCTTCCGCGGCCTTCAAAGGTCGTGCTCGGGAGCACGAGGATGTCCAGCTTACCGCGTCCCGGCAATTGCAGCGTGATGATCCCTCTGCGGTAATCGACGGCCGTGACGACCCCCTCGATCGTCCCGGCGTTGTGCGAGCGCGCGGACTGCTCGCCGCGCTCGTCGGCGCCCATCAAGCTGCGGAACGGAGACCCGGCGCCCGGCGTGGCGGTGGCCGAGGTGTTCGCCGCGCCCGCGGCTCCGGCGAGCGCGCCGAAAAGAGCGACGGTGGCAAGGGTCATCCAAACTGCGCGCATTTCACTCGTGTAACGCGCCGCGAGTATGCGAGCGTTCCATCGCGCGACGCAGTTTGCTTCCCGCACCGCAGGCGGCCTACTCAAGCGAGCGCGAGTACGCCGCGCGCACGGCCGCCGCAAAGCGAGTCCAATCACCCTTCGAGGGGCTCAGGGTCTCGCCGTCATCCCCGTCCGTCATCCCCAGCTTGTCGAAGGGGCCGTCTTTCCGCAGGATCGCTTGGACCGCGGCGGCATCGTTCTCCGCGGCGGCGCGCGCGAGCGCACCGAAGGCGCGGAGCTTGCGGACGGCGTCGTCGCTGGGAGGCCGGCCCGCCAGCACCAAGCGCAGCGCGATCAGCGCTTCATCCGCGGCGCGGGTGCCGACGGCATCGAGCGCTCGATAGAACGGCGCGGCCTCGGGCAGCGGCGAGCGCTCGGCCAGGATCCGTGCGACGACGGCGGGTTTGGAGACGGGCTCTCCGAGCAGGTAGCGATCGAGCAGGTCGAGCATCGCTCGGCGTTTCGCCGCGGACGCCGCGAACGCCTCAGTCTAGCGCCCGCCGAGACCGCGCACCGGAGATTCCACGCCCTCGAGTTCGAGCCACCGCGCCATGTCGCGCAGTTCGTCGCGCAGTTCGGCGAGCGTTTCGGCCCGTGCGGCGCCGGGCTCGAGATGCACCGCGTGCGCGAGCAACTTGCCGCGCGCGCGATCCGCTTTGAGATCGACGCGCGCGACGAGCCGGTCGCCGAGCAAGAACGGCAGCACGTAATATCCGTGCACGCGCTTGTGCTGCGGCGTGTAGATCTCGAGCCGGAATTCGAACCCGAAGAGCCGCTCGGTGCGCGCGCGATCCCAGACGAGCGAATCGAAGGGGCTCAGCAGCGCGCGCGCGGCGACCTTGCGCGGCACGCTGAACCCGGGCGGAACGTAGCCGGGCTGCTTCCAGCCTTCGACCGCGACGGCGCGCAGCTCGCCCGCATCCACGAGCTCCGCGACGCGAGCGCGCGCGTCGGCCGGGGAGAGCCGGAAGTAATCGCGCAGATCGCGTTCGGTCGCGACGCCGAGCGCGCGCGCCGCGATCAGCAGCAGGCGCCGCTGCGCCTCGGCGGCATCGAGCGCGGGCGCCGCGTACAGCGCGGGCGGGATCACGCGTTCGGTCAGATCGTAGAGGCGCTCGAAATTGCGGCGCTGCGCCGTCGTCACGATCCCTGCCCAGAACAGATACTCGAGCGCGAGCTTCCCTTCGCTCCAGCCCCACCAGGCGCTCGCGCGCCTGCCCGGCCGTTCGAGATCGCCCGCGCCGAGCGGGCCGCGCGCCTCGATCTCCGCGCGGACCGCTGCCACGTAATCGGGGCGCTCGCGCGCGAACCTCGTGACGTTCCCCCAGGCGCCCTCGAGCTTGCGCGCGCGCTCCATCCGCCAGCGCAGCAGCGGGAAGTTCGCGAGGTCGACGAGCGACGCTTCGTGCGCCCAATACTCGAACAGCGAGCGCGGGCGGCGGCCGTACGCGGCCGCATCCAAGAGTTCGCGTCTGTACGGGCCGAGCCGCGAAAACAGCGGCAGATAATGCGAGCGCACGAGCACGTTGACGGAATCGATCTGCACGAGGCCCAGCCGCGCGAACACGTTGCGAACGTGCCGCGCGTCGATGCGTCCAGGGGGGCGGCGTGCGGCGAAGCCCTGCGCGGCGAGCGCGCTGCGCCGTGCCTGGGCGGCGGAGATATCCATCCGGGTTGGGCCGTTCAAGGCGTGCGCGGCAGTTCCGGCTAGTCGGGCCGCGGCGCTGCGAGCGCCGTCGCTCGAGCGGGCTTGATGAACGCCACGAACGCGAGGCCCGCGAGAAAGACGAGCGTGCACACGCGAAAGAGATAGTCATACGCGATCACGGTCGCCGATTGCACGAGCATGCCGTTGATCTGCGCGATCGACGCGCCGTAGGTGCGCGTCACGCCGCCCGCGAGGGCCATCCACGCGATCGTCGTCTCTCTGGCGAGGAGCGTCGTGAGCGCCGCGATGCCGGCGCTGCCCCCGAGCTGGCGCACGAGCATCGATACGCCGGTCGCGCTCGCGAGTTCGTTCTTCGGGATCGGGGCGAGCATCGTGGTCGTGACCGGCACGAACGTGAGGCCCATCCCCAAGCCTTGCATCAGCCGCGGCCAGAAGACGTCGGAGATGCCCGCATACTGGTTGAGATCGCCGAGCCACCAGCACGACCACGCCTGGAGCAAAAGGCCGGCCGCCGTGATGATCCGGGGGTCGAGAATCGGCATGAGCCGGCCGACGATGACCATCGCCGCGGCCGTGGCGAGCGCGCCCGGCAGGAGCGCCAGACCCGTTTCGAACGCCGTCATGCCCATCGACGTTTGGAAGAACAGCGGCATGATCAGCGATGTGCCGAAGAGCCCGAAGCCGATGACGACCAGCATCAGATTGCCGAAGACGAACGTCGGAAAGCGGAACGAGCGCAGATCGACGAGCGGGTGGGCGCTGCGCAGCGTGCGGATCAGGAACCACGCCGTCGCGATCAGTGCGACCGCGCTCAGGATGCAGATCGTCGAGGAGTTCCACCAGTCGTCGTGCTGACCGCGTTCGAGCACGTACTGCAGGGCGCCGACCCCGGACGAGAGCAGGGCTAAGCCGAGCCAATCGATGCCGCCCTTCGGCTTCTCGAGATAATGCGGATCCGGAATGAACGCGATCGTCATGACGAAAGCGGCGATGCCGATCGGCAGGTTCACGAAGAACAACAGCGGCCAGGTCGCGTTGTCGATGATGTAGCCGCCGAGCAGCGGCCCCATGGCTGGGCCGACCATCGCGCCGACGCCGAAAATCGCGGTCGCCATACCGCGCTGACCCGGAGGAAACGTCTCGAACAGAATCGCTTGCGCCGTCGGCTGCAATGCGCCGCCGCCGAACCCTTGCAAGATGCGATAGAACGTCAGCTGCCACACGCTGGTTGCCGTGCCGCACAACAGCGAGGCGAGCGTGAAAATCGCGATGCAGCCCGCGTAGAAGCGCTTGCGGCCGAATCGCGCGGTGAGCCAGCCGTTGAGCGGCATCGTGATGACGCTCGCGAGCAGATAGCCGGTGACGATCCAGGCCGCATCGTCGATCGAGGAGCCGAGATTCCCGGCGATCGTGCTCAGGCCGACGTTGACGATCGTGCTATCGACGATCGCCATGATCATGCCGAGCATGACCGTCAGGGAGATCAGGACCGGTGAGACGGCCGGCCGCGCCGGCGCAAGCGCCGGCAGTTCGCTCGTCACGCTCGCACGAGCAGGGCGAGCAGTTCAAGGCGCGCGCGCTCGAGGATCGCCGACGCCTGGGCATAGCGCTCCGGATCGCGCGTGCGGACGATCTCCCGGAGCGCCGAGCGCAGACCGCGAAACGTCCGGATGCCGCGCGCGACCGGCGGAACGTCTTTGGACGCCTCGCTCGAGCCCGCACGCTCGGGCTCGCGTCCATTCGCGAGAAACTCGCTGCCCTTCGGGGCGAGCGTGTAAACGCGCTTTCCCGCGACGCAGCGGCCGCTGACGAAATCCCCGTCCTCCAGCATCTGCAGCGTGGGATAGACCACCTCCGGGCCGCAACGCGCGCCCGGCTCCTTCCCCAGTTCGTCCATGATGCCGGAACCGGCGCACGGACCGGCCCAGAGGATCCGAAGGATGTCGTATTCGAGCCCGGCTTGCTCGGGTTCGGCAAGCGGGCGGCGATCGCCGACGGGCCTCCGGCGCGGGGCGGCCTCCGCAAAGGCACGGCGAAGCTCGGCTTGCCAGGCGGTCATGGGCTATTCTCCATAAAGACGATATATCGCGTACTATCGCTATAAGCGAGGTTACGCGATGAATCAAGGCAAGTCAAGACGCGGCTCGCTGTCCCTCGACCGTTCGGATATATCGGATATGCTCCGATCCATCGTGGCGAAAATCCTCATCTCCAGCGACGACGAGCGGTTCGCGCAATCGCAGGAGACGTCGCCCTTCCGTTGTCGCGGCCCGGCGCTTAGCGCGGCATCAGCGAAGTCCGCGGCCCCTCCGCGAGTTCCAGCTCCCAGGTCTGGCCGACGAGTTCGGGACCCCAGCTAGCGTGGCGTTGCTCCTCGACGATGCGAAACCCGGCGTCTTCATAGATCCGGCGCGCCGCCCGCAAGACGTCGTTCGTCCAGAGCGTGATCTTCGCGTACCCCGACCGCCGCGCGAAGCCGATGCACTCTTCGACCAAACGCCGGCCGATGCCGAGCCCCCGCGCGGAAGGCTCGACGAGCAGCAGGCGAAGCTTCGCGACCTCGTCGGAGGCCTTGACGAGCACGACCGAACCGACGATCTCGCCTTCGCGCTCCGCGATCCAACAGCGCTCGCGCTTCGGGTCGAAGTGCTCGAGGAACGATGCGGCGATCTTCGCGACGAGCGCCTCGAAGCGTTCGTCCCAACCGTACTCCCGTGAGTACAGCACGCCGTGGCGATGAACGATCCACCCTAGATCCCCCGGCTGATGCGGGCGGATGACATAGGGAACGTTCGCCGCCGGCCCCTCGCCGAGCAAACGTTCGATCGCGTGCATCGCTTCGACCAAGCGGCGCTGCTCCTCGGCGGAGAGGCCGTTCAGCATCTGGACCGCCTCGTCGTGCGAGGTTCGCTCGAGCGGGGCGAACGTGTCGCGGCCGTGCGCGGTCAGCGAGAGCAGCATCTGACGGCCGTCGGTCGCCGACGGCCTCTTTTCGATGAGCCCCCGTTGCTCGAAGCCGCGCAAGATGCGGCTCAAATAGCCGACGTCCACGCTCAAATCGCGGCCCAGTTCCGCGGCCGTCAGGTCTTCGCGATGCGCGAGTTCGTAGAGAGTGCGTAGCTCGGTCAGCGAGAACGGGCTGCGCAAGAGCCCCTCCTGCAGCACGCCGATGCGCCTCGTGTAGACGCGATTGAAACGCCGGACCGCCTCGGCGCGCCGATCGACTTGGGAAGGGGCGGCCGTTTCCGCGATTTCCGCTTTCATGGCGCTATAGTCAAGCATTTAGTTGCCAAAGTCAATCAACGGGACTGGGCAGGCTAGATGGCCCAAAAACAGGCCGGCCTGCCAGCCAAACCAAGAACCGGGGGACTAGGCACGCTATTCAGTCCCGGCGAACTGACGACGCCGGTATGGACGTTGCGCCCGCCGCTCTCGTCGTCGAAGACCTCCACAAGCGCTTCGGCGCGAACGAGGTGCTCAAGGGCGTCTCGCTGACCGCGCACGACCACGACGTGATCGCGATCCTCGGCAGCAGCGGCTCGGGCAAGAGCACGTTTCTGCGTTGCATCAACCTGCTCGAAACCCCGGATGCCGGGCGCGTCTTCGTGAAGGGCGAGCTGATCCGGATGCGCCCCGGCGGCGGCCACTTCGTCCCCGCCGATCCGCGCCAGGTCGAGCGGATCCGGCGCCGCGTCGCGATGGTCTTCCAGCAGTTCAATCTCTGGGCCCACATGACGGTCCTCGAGAACATCATCGAGGCGCCGATCCACGTGTTGAAGCTGCCTCGCGCCGAAGCGCTCGCGCGCGCCGGAGCGATGCTCGAAAAGGTCGGCCTCGCCGAAAAGCGCGACGCATTTCCGAGTCAACTCTCCGGCGGGCAGCAGCAACGCGTCGCGATCGCGCGCGCCCTCGCGATGGAGCCCGATCTGCTGCTCTTCGACGAGCCGACCTCGGCGCTCGATCCGGAACTCGTCGGCGAGGTGCTCAAAGTGATGCGCGATCTCGCGCGCGAGGGGCGAACGATGCTCGTGGTCACCCACGAGATGGGCTTCGCACGGGAGGTCGCGGACCGGGTCGTGTTTTTCCACCAAGGTCAGATCGAGGAAGAGGGTCTTCCGGACGCCGTGTTCGGCAATCCCCGTTCGGAGCGGCTGCGGGGGTTCTTGTCGAGCACGCTCAAACATTGACGAATAACCGGCCGCCGCACCCATCAGAGGTAATGTTGAAGAATCCAATTCTACGAAAGTGTTTCACCGGCGCGCTCGTCGCGTTCGTCGCGTTCGCGGCCGCCGCCGTCACCCCGCTCCCCGCGCGCGCCGATCAGCAGGTCGTGCGCTTCGGGACCGAGCCCGATTATGCGCCGTTCGAATACAAGGACGCGAACGGCCAGCTCCGCGGCTTCGAAATCGAACTCGGAACGAAAATGTGCGCCCGCGCGAAGCTCAAATGCGAGTTCGTCAACCTGAGCTTCGACAGCATGATCGCCGCGTTGCAATCCAAGAAGATCGATGCGGTGCTCTCGCAGATGTCGATCACGCCGCTGCGCGAGAAAGTCGTCGATTTCACGAAGCCGCTGACGATCACGCCCGCGCGCTTCATCGCGAAGAAGGGCTCGGGCATCAGCGACGATCCGGCAACGCTCAAGGGCAAGACGATCGGCGTGCAAAGCGGCACGACCGCTGAGAACTACTTCAATCTCAAGCTCAAGAGCATCGCGCAATCCAAGGCCTACGTCGGAGTGGATGAGGCCTATCAGGATCTGCTCTCCGGGCGGGTCGACGCGGTGCTCGCCGACGAGACGATCAACTACGACTGGCTGAACAAACAGGGGAAGGCCGCCGGTTTCGATTTCGCCGGGAAAGAGCTCAACGATCAAGCGATCTTCGGCAAGGGCGCCGGAATCGCGCTTCGCAAGGGCGATCCGTTGCGCCTGACGTTGAACGCCGCGTTCGATGCCGTCGTGAAAGACGGCACCTACAAGAAGATCAACGCCGAGTACTTCCCCTTCAGCATCCTCCCGACGAAATAGACCGATCTACTCGACGGGGTACGCAGGCCAGCTCCTCCAGGGCGCGGGGGTCACGCTCGAAGTGGCGTTCACGACGCTCTTCTTCGGCTTGACCGCCGGCCTGCTGCTCGCCGCCGCGAAGCTCTCGAAGAACGCCTGGCTGCGCGTCCCCGTCACGACGGTCACGAGCCTGTTGCGCGGCGTCCCCGAGTTCGTCATCCTGCTGATCTGCTATTTCGGCCTGGGGAATTTCGCGCAACAGATCAGCGGCGGGCGGATCTCGATCGGCCCCTTCACGAGCGGCGTCTTCGCGCTCTCGGTCGTGCTGGCCGCTTACTCGTCGGAAACGTTCCGCGGGGCGTTCCTCTCCGTACCGCCCGGTCAGCTCGAGGCGGCCCGCGCGTTCGGGATGCGGCCGATGCAAGTGTTCGTGCGTATCCACCTGCCGCAAGCGTGGCGGATCGCGCTGCCCAGCCTCGGCAATCTCTGGCAGAACCTGCTCAAGGATACGGCGCTCGTCTCGGTGCTCGGGCTCGAGGAGCTGATGCAAAAGGCGAACGTCGCATCGCAAGTCACGAAACAGCCGTTCGTGTATTTCTTGGCCGCGGCGCTGATCTATCTGATCTTCCTCGCGCTCTCCAACGCCGTGTTCGCGCAACTCGAGCGCCGCGCGTCGCGCGGCTTTGCGAGGACGACGGCATGACCTGGCTCTCCGGCGTTCTTTCGACCGCGGCCGGCTCGCTGCCGGATTTCGCCGCCGGCCTTTGGATGACGGTCCGCCTGTTGTTCTTCTCGACGCTCTGCGGCGTCGCACTCTCGGTGCCGCTCGCGCTCGCGCGGCTCTCGAAGAATCCGCTGCTGCGCCTCCCGGCCTCCGCCTACTCGATCTTCTTCCGCGGAACGCCGCTCATCGTGCAGATCTTCTTGATCTACTACGGGCTCGCGCAATTCCCGTTCGTGCGCGACTCGTTCCTGTGGCTCTTCCTGCGCGAAGCCTATCCCTGCGCGCTGCTCGCGCTCTCGCTGAACATGACGGCCTACGTCGGCGAGGTCGTGCGCGGCGGGATCCTCGCCGTGCCGAGCGGCGAACGCGAGGCCGCGGTCGCCATGGGGATGGGGCCCGCGCTGCTCTATCGCCGGATCATCCTGCCGCGCGCGTTCGGCTTGATGCTCCCCGCGCTCGGCAACGAGATCGTGATCCAGCTCAAGTCCACCTCGCTGGCGAGCACGATCACGCTGCTCGACGTCACCGGCGTCGCCAGACGTTTGGCCGCGGCGACCTATCAGACCGACCCGCTCTTCGTCGCGGCCGGGATTTACGTCGTGCTGACATACCTGCTGGCCCAGATCTTCAAAGCGTTCGAAGCGCGGCTCAACCGTTTTCAGAGCGTGTGAGCGGGGCCGCCGGTCGCGGCTTTGCGACGCGCGAGAGGCCGCAGCCGCTGCAGCTGGAGCAGCCGCTCCCGCAGCCGGCCGCGCTCGCTGCGGGAACGGCGGCGAGCTTCGAAGCGAGCGCGCGCATCCAGCGCGGACGGCCGCTCTTATTGAGCGTCACGGCGACGCCGAGACGCAGCCGCGCGCACACGCCCGGCGCGAGCGCGCCGAGTAGCCACAGCGCGCTCCCCAGCACGAGCGTGACGACGGCGACAGCCTCGATCGCCCGATAGAGCGCCATATCAGCGCCACCCCGTCAGCGCGCCGGCGATCTGGTAGGTCAGCAACGAGGCGAAGTACGCAAGCGCCAGCAGGTAGCCCATCACGATCGCGACGGTGCGCACCGAGTTCGTCTCGCGCCGGATCACCGCGAGCGTTGAGATGCACTGCGGCGAGAACACGTACCACACCAGCAGCGAAAGCGCCGTCGCGAGCGACCACTGCGAGGCGATGATCGGCGCGAGCTTCACCGCGGCGTCCGTGTCCGTCGTGGAGAGAGAATAGGTCGTCGCCAGCGCCCCGATCACGACTTCGCGCGCCGCCATCCCCGGGATCAGCGAAATGCAGATCTGCCAGGTGAAGCCGAGCGGCGCGAATGCGTAGGCGAGCGCGTGCCCGATGAACCCGGCGATGCTGTAGTTGATCGCGGGCCCGGCGGCGCCCGGCGGCGGCGCCGGGAAGCTCGAGAGGAACCAGAGGACGATCGACGTCGCGACGATGATCTTCCCGACGCGCTGGAACAGAAAGACGCGCGCACGCTCCCAGAGCCCGATCGCGACGTCGCGCACGTTCGGCCAACGGTATGACGGCAGTTCGAGCAGCAGCGCGTGCTCGATGCGATCGTGCCGGAAGCGTTTCATCGCGTAGGCGACGCACAGCGCGGTCGCGATCCCGGCCGTATAGAGGCCGAACAGCACGAGGCCCTGGAGGTTGAAGAGCCCCATGACGGTGCGGCGCGGAATGAAGGCGGCGATCAGCAGCGTGTAGACCGGCAAGCGCGCGGAGCACGTCATGAGCGGCGCGACGATGATGGTGGCGAGCCGGTCGCGCTGGTCCTGGATCGTGCGCGTCGCCATGATCCCCGGAATCGCGCACGCGAAGCTCGAGAGCAGCGGTATGAACGAGCGGCCCGTCAAGCCCGCACCGACCATCAGCCGATCGAGCAGGTAGGCCGCGCGCGGCAAATAGCCCGACTCTTCGAGCACGAGGATGAAGGCGAACAAGATCAAGATCTGCGGCAAGAAGACGATGACGCTCCCGACGCCCGCGATCACGCCTTGTACGAGCAGGCTGCGCAGGAAGCCGGCGGGCAGCGCGTGGGCTACAGCGTCGCCGAACGCCCCGACGCCCCACGTGATCCCGTCCATCATCGGCTGCGCCCACGAGAACACCGCCTGGAACATCAGCAGCAGGGTCGCTCCGAGGATCACCATGCCCCAGACCGGATGGAGCACGAGGCCATCGAGCGTATCGTCGATCTTCGCGGTCCGGCGCGGCATCGCGACGGCGACGGCGAGCAGGCGGTTGACCTCGGCATGCAGGTCCGCGTCCGCGGCGAGGGCGGGCGGGGGCGCCGGGAAATCGCGATCGAGCCGCTCCAGCAACGCGGCCGCGCCGCCGCGCTTGACGGCGACCGTTTCGACGACGGGCATCCCGAGCGCGCGTTCCAGCAGCGGGCGGTCGACCCGAATGCCGCGCCGCTCGGCTTCGTCGACCATGTTCAGCGCCAGCACCGTGGGCCGCCCGAGGCGCTGAACTTCCAAGACGAAGCGCAGGTGCAGGCGCAGGTTCGTCGCATCGGCGACGCAGACGAGCAGATCCGGTTGCGGCTCGGCTTCGAACCGCCCCGTGCACACGTCGCGCGTGATCGCCTCGTCGGGACTCGTCGCGGCGAGGCTGTAGCAGCCCGGCAGGTCGAGGACGCGGAACACCCGCCCGGAAGGGGCCGCACAGCGCCCCTCTTTGCGTTCCACCGTGACGCCCGGGTAATTGGCGACCTTCTGGCGGCTACCGGTGAGCAGATTGAACAGGGCCGTCTTGCCGCAGTTGGGATTCCCGACCAGGGCGATGCGAGCGGCCGTCGCGATCACGCTCATTGCGCCGGCGTCGCCGTCCGTTCCACGGCGATGCGCGCAGCCTCGGCCCGGCGCAGTGCAAACCTCGTGTAGCCGACCTGCACGACCAGCGGGTCACCGCCGAAGGCACGCGCGACCAAGCGAACCTGCTCCCCGCGGACGAAGCCCAGGTCTCTCAAGCGACGGGCGATTGTGTCGCCGGGCAGCAGGTCGCGCACGGCGACGACCGTCGCGCACGCTCCGTTCGGAAGGTCGGAGAGGGTCACGACGAGCGCGGCCTCGGAGCGCGGGGCTGATGCGAAATCGGACACGGACAACACTGAAAGCGAGTCTCCCGAGGGGTCTATTAGGCAAGCCTTATATTATACTAAGGCTTGGCTAATTCGACGGAAACCCCTTCCTCGTGGCCACGCCCGAGCGGCGGGACCGGAAGAACGGCTGCGAAGAAGCCGCTCCTAGATCGACGGGTAGGAGGGGTCAATTCTCATTCGGCAGAGCAGTGTTAGAGACCGTTCGCCGTCCCTCGCTATTTCGGTTTCATGCCGCGCACGCTGCGATCGGCAAAGTAGATGGCGACGGCCCCCAGGAAACTTCCAAAGCCGAGGATCCAAAACCAGGTCGGCGGGCCGGGATAGCCGGCGTAATAGTACGGCGTCGGGTTCGAGTTCGAGTCGATCTTCTGCGTCGTCCCGGCCGTAGGTCCGGCGGTCGCCGCGAGGGGTGAGGCGAGGGCGCACGCCGCGAGGAACGCGGCGGCAACGAGCGCAGCCGCGAGGCCCGCCCGAGAGAAAAGAAAGCGCCTGCGCGGCGCAAACGAGGCTGTGCGCATTTGAATGTCGGGTTCCTTCGAGAGCGTGCGAATGGTTCGGCGCACCTCTTGCAAGGATCGCCCGTTCCATGGGACGCCGCAGACTGCGGGTTTGGAACGCTCGAGCGCTAGGTGTGAGGCGGCGCTATGCCGAGTTCCTGATAGAACGCGTTCGGATTCATCGGCCGGCCCAGGAACGTGGTCACCTCGCGGTCGGGTTCTTCCAGACGCGCCGGGGCGAGAATGTCCTTGCGATAGGCCGCCCCCGTGAGCGGGTTCGTCAGCCCTTCGGACTTGAAGCGCGAGAACAGGTCTTGCGCGTAGACTTTCGACCACAGATAGCCGTAATAGCCCGCTTCGTAGCCCGCCATGATGTGCCCGAAAGCGCTTTGCGGGTGCGTGCCGTCGACGAAGACGCCCGGCGTCATCTCCAGGAGCGTCGACTTCCACAGCGCCGTCGTGTCGAACGGCGGTCTACGCGTGTGATAGCGCATGTCGACCGTTGCGTAAAACGCCTGCTGCGTCGTGAACAGCGCGTAGTGGACGAAACGCGTCGCGATCAGTTTCGCGATCAGTTCGTCGGGGAGCGGAGCGCCCGTGCTCACGTTCGCCGAAACGCGCTTGAGGATCGCGGGATCCCACGCCCAGTTCTCGAGCATCTGCGAGGGCGCCTCGACGAAATCGGCGCGGAAGCCGTTCGTCAGCGTCGCGTACGGTTGGTCTGCGAGCAAGGCCGCCATGTTGTGTCCGAACTCGTGAAAGAACGTTTCCACGTCCTCGTGCGCCAGCAGCGCGGGTTTGCCGGGCGCCGCCTGCGGCCAATTGCCGACGATCGCGCTCGTCGCGAGCCGAACCTCGCCGTTCGCGAGCACGCGCCTCGGCACGATGCCGAAATTCGCGAAATGATCGTACTTGCCGGGGCGCGGATAAAGGTCGAGATAGAAGCGGCCCAGGGGCTTGCCGCTCGCCGCATCGGTGACGTCGTAGGCCTGAACCTGCGGCTGCCAAACCGGCACGTCCGCCCGCGTGAACTTCACGCCGAGCAGTTCTTGATAGATCTCCAGCACGCTGTCGATCACGTGCTGCACGGGAAAATACTGCTTGATCTCGTTCTGATCGACGGAGTACTTCGTCTTGCGCAGCTGATTCTCGTAGAACGTCGTGTCCCACGGGTCGAGCGGCGCGCCTTTGAGCGCCGCGAGCTCAGCGCGTTCCTCGCGCGCCTTCGGGAGCACCGCCGTATCGATCTGCTGCAAGAAGTCCGTCACGCGCTGCGGCGTCGCGGCCATCTTGTCCGCGAGGATGTACGTCGCCCAGTTCGGATATCCGATCGCGTGCGCGGCGCGGTCGCGTGCCGAGAGCGCGCTCTCGAGCAGCTTGACGTTTGCCTCGCCGCCGCGATTCGCGTAGGCAAGGTAGGCCATCTTCCGCGCGGCGGCGTCGGTTTGGTTCTCCATGAACGGCCCGTAGGTCGCTTCGTTGGCCGCGAACGTGTAGGTCCCGTCCGCGTTCTTCTTCAGCGCCGCGGCGACGAACTCGGCGGGCAGCGGCTTCGCTTGGTCGGCCGAGATCGTGACGGGGGCGGCATCGTTCGCGAGATTTGCGGCGAAGCGCGCCTCGAGATCGTTGAGCTCCTGGGAGAGCGTGACGAACTCGCGGCGTTTGACCGGCGCGAGCCCGGCGCCGCTGCGCCGCACCGCGGTCAGCCAGAGATCCGTCAACTTGAGCTGCGCCGCGCCGCGCGCCGTGCCGCTCGCCTTCGCGTCGTTCAGCGCGCGAAAGAGGTCCGGGCTCGCCGAGAGCTCGTTCAGCACGTTGCCGGCGTCGGTCCCGCACTTCTGCGAGGCGGCTCGCACCTTCGGATCCGGTGAGACGCTGAACGCGAAGGTCTGCACGGCGAGTTCGTCGCTGAAATCCGCCGTGGCGTCTTCGAGCGCGAACACGACGGTATCGAACGTGCGCCGGGCGCGAGGCACGTGCGCGATCGCGCCGACGCGGCCTTTGACCCGCGCGATCGAGGTCGCGCAGGAGCGCGCGATCTGCTGCGGCGTGAGCGTCCAATCGAGCGGCGCGACCGCCGCCGCGGGCCGGGCGAGGGCCGTCGCCCCGGATATCGCAAACAACGCGGCGCCCAGGACGGCGGCCGCGCTCTGCACGCGTACGATGTTCTTCATTGGCGCTCAATGTTCTCGGGCTCGCAGCGCGTTCCGCCCGGCCGCCCCCGGCGCGGCAGCCGCCGGGCAAGCTCGTTGGGCCTTTCGACTCGTATCCGGAGGCCGTGCGCGCCGCTGCGTGAACCAAAGGACGTGCATGGCGAACCGCCTCCGTATACCGCCCAGGCCGGCCCGCTCGCGGAACGCAGGCGGCCCGCCCGTCGAGCCGCCGTACAAGAAGCTGCTCCTGGGCGTCCTGGCCTGGTTCGTGTGGTGGCTGATCATCGGCCACCGTTCCGTGGCGGGCTGGATCGCGGTCCCCGCGTTTCTCGGCGTGGCCGAATCGTGGCCGCTCTTTCAAACGATCGCCGCCGTGCGAGCCGGGCGCAGGCGCTGGTCGAGACCGCCCGGCTTCTGGATCGCGTTCTACGCCTTCGGCTCGGCGTGGCTCGTCCTGCTGCTCACCGCGATCCTCATCTTGCCGTGGTCGGGCTCGTACGCCGGCGTCACGAACGCGGTCGTAAAGTTCGGAGGAGCGCTGACCTTCGCCGGCGTTCTTTGGCTAGCGTCACGCGTGGGCGCCGGCCGCTAAGCGCTCCACCCACCCTTTTCTAAACACTCACGAGGAAAGAGAGCTGATGTTCAAAGGATTTCGTGATTTTCTGCTTCGCGGGAACGTCGTCGACTTGGCGGTCGCCGTCGTGATCGGCGCCGCGTTCGGAGCCGTCGTGCAATCCGCCGTCAAAGACGTGCTCACGCCGTTCATCGCGGCGCTCGTGGGCAAACCGGACTTCTCCAGCGTCGGATTCACGTTGAACGGCACGCATTTCCCGATCGGAAACTTCATCAACGCGCTGATCGCATTCGTGATCGTGGCGGCCGTCGTCTATTATGCGGTCGTCGTGCCGGTGAACGCCGCGACAACACGCTTCAAGGCGCCGGCGCCGCCGCCCGCGCCGACCAAGACGTGCCCGGAGTGCGAGAGCGAGATCCCCGAAACTGCCAAGCGCTGCAAATACTGCGCGAGCCCTCAAGGCGCGAGCAGCCCGGCTCTCTAGCGCGGCGGCGCTCCGCCTACCGCCCGGTCATGCACCGGCGGCGGCCTGCCCGGGCTCGCCGGACGACCCGCCCGGCCTGTTCGCGCTCGGGAGCCCGCACAGGCGGCCCGGATAGCAGACGGGGCGGCCCCGCGGCCCGCAAGCGGGGCCGCGCTTGGTGCCGCCGGATTCGCGGCGCAGCGCACGCGAACGCTCGATCTCGCCGAGCGAACTGACGGCGACATTGCCGAGCGGCCGCGTGCGCGACATGCTGCACGGCGCGACAGAACCATCGCTTGCGACGTAGAGCGCATCGCCGTTGCACGATTCGCACAGATCGCCGAAGCTGCGCAGGCGTTCGAACCCGACATCACGCACCCCGAGCGCGCTCAACAGCGCGCGAGTTCGTTCGAAATGTCCCACGTTTTCTTGCGTTTCGATGAAGTCGGCGCGCACGCGAATCGAACGCCCGACGATCTCGCGGATCCCGGCGATCGTGCGAGCGAAGCTTCCCGGCTTTCCTACGATCGCATCGTGCGTGCGCGCATCATCGCTGCCGACCGTCGTCGCGACGATCGTACGCTTCGGATCGATCAGTTGAAGCACGTCCTCGCGCAGGAGCGTGAGGTTCGAAAGCAACTCGACGCGTTCGAACCGGCCGCACTGCGCGCGCCACAGCAGCTCGTGAAAGCGCCGATAGAGGAACGGCTCGCCGCCGCCGAGTTGGATCGTCGCGAAGCCTGCATCGTCGGCCTCCAGAATCAGGCGCAAGAAGTCCTCGTGGCCGAGCTCCCCACGCGAACCCGCTCCCGGCGCCCCGGGGTCGCAGTAGCGGCAGGCGAGATTGCATTCACTCGTGATTTCGAGCGAGACGAAGCCGGAGCGGCGGCCGTCGTGCGCGGGGCTCGGGGCATGAGCCATCGGCAAATCCCTTTTCAGTCGCGGTTGACGGACCGTCACTTCCGGCAATTCTAGCACAAGCCCGCAGGCTCACGCGCGCAAGAACGTTGCGCCCGCTCACACTTCTCCCTAGCGAAAGCGAAGGCGGGCCAAACAAGGTCCCGCGCCCCTTCCGGCGGAGTTGGGCGCATGAAACCAGCCGGAAGAACCGTCCTCGGCGTGCTCGGCCTTTGGCACGGGCTCGCCGCGATCCAGAACGCCTTCGACATCCTGGCCGGCACGGGCGTTGCCCCCGGGTTGCGGCCGCTGGCATCCAAGAATCTCGAACTCGTCGCGAAACTCATGGGCCGCCTGCATCCGCCGAAGGAGGCGCTCGTCGTCCTGCTGGCCGGCACATCGGCACTCGAGGCCGCGGCCTGCGTGTCGTTCGGCCGCGGCGCGCTCGAAGGCGGCGAGGCGGAACTCGGCTTCGGGCTCTCCCTCGCGCTCTTCGGCGCGTTCTTCCTGATCGACGACGCGTTCGACGATTACGAACTCGGCGCGAAGCACCGCGCCATCTTCACGCTCGTCGCGGCGGGTTATGCTGCCGTCAAGGCGGCCCAGGCATGACGGTCGTGCTCGTCGCGGGCGCCGCGGGCGGGATCGGCGAGAGCACCGCTCGCGCGCTGCTCGCGAGCCGCGAGACGGCGGTTTTCGGCACCTCGCGCAGCGCAGAGCGGCTCGCGGAACTCGCCGCGCGCCTCGATCCGGAGCAACGCCCGCGTTTCACGCCGATCGTGGGAGATGCCGGCGACTTCGCGGGCGCTGCGAGGATCGCGCAGCAGATCGATGCGCTCGGCGGCGCCGATGCCGCCGTCGCGATCCTCGGCCGCGGGTGGTGGACCGGCGGCCCGCTACTCGACGCTGCGCCCGACGTCTGGAGGTCGCTCCTCGACGAAATGCTCACCGCCCACTTCGCGTTCGCGCGGGCGCTGATCCCGCGGCTCTCGTCCCGTCCCGGCGGCGTGTATCTTTCGATCGGCGGCGGCGCGGCCTTCGCGCCGATGCGCGATGCGGGCTTGGTCTCGATCGCCGCCGCAGCTCAACTCATGCTCACGCGAGTCCTGGCGCGCGAACGCGGGGCCGCTCCGCCGCGAATCCTCGAACTCGTGATCGACGGACCGGTCAACACGCGCGACACGCGAGAGATCGCGGAACCGGCCTGGATCCGCGACGACGACGTCGGGCGCGTCGTCGCGGAGATCGTGCTGCACGGCGCGACGACCTGGTCCCCGTCGCGGACGGACGGCCCGCTCGTCGTGATGCGCAGCCGCGACTGAAAGCCCGTCCGGGAAAGGGAAAGACGCAGGCAGTGAGCTAATTAGGCGCGACTAATTGGCTCGATACCCTTTGAACGTTGCTGGCACTTCTGCGCGCACTCTGGAGGTGTAAGGATGAAGTATCGTACGTTTGCTGCGGCCTGTGCCGTTGCCGCCGTCCTGGGCATCGTCCCGATCGACCGCGCCGCGCTCGCGGATGCGACGTCTTCCACGCAGCTCATCGAGCGCGGCAAATATCTGGCGACCGACGCCGGGCAGTGCGCCGACTGTCACGGCGCAACGCTGCACGGTGCGCTGATCGGCTTCCCGCTGCCCCCCACGCCGGATTTCACCAAGCACGCGCCGCGACTCGCCGGGCTCCCCAAGCTCACGACCGCGGAAGCCGTGCATTTCTTGCAGACGGGTATGCTGCCGAACGGCAAACCCGCACGCCATCCGATGCCGGCGTATCGCTTCAGCCACGACGATGCGACGGCGCTCGTCGCATATTTGAAGTCGCTCTAGGCCCGCGCGTGCCGAGCGCCGGCTCCCCTTGCCGCACGCGGGATCGAAGCGCGGAGGGAACCGCCGCCGGGGGGTGCCGGTCAAAGTGGCATCTCCGGAACAAACACTACCTAGGATTGAGCTCCTCGGGTTCCGGCATCACCGCACACAAGGAGATCGATTCATGCAAGCTTACAACCCGCAGGTTGTCCCCACCATCGGGGCAAGCGAGACCACGTCGCCCGGTCTCAGGACGTTCTTCGCCGTCATCGGGATCATCGTCTTGGGGATCGTCATTGCGATCTTCGCATCGATGCAGCGCCACCTCGTCTCCGATCAAGCACCGCAGACGAGCTCGGTCGCGAGCTACATGCAAACGGCCGCGCCCGGTTCGTACGCTTGGCTGCTGACGCATCCGGGCGCAGGCGGTGCGATGCAATGTCAACGCGCGGGCGCCAATCCCATGCAAGCGGTCAAGGCGAATAACGCAGACGCATCCGGCGAGTTGCACTGCATATACTGATCTGTGCGCCCTGCGTCCGGTGCAGCGTGGCTTCACGCTCGCCGGCGCAGTCCACGGATGACCGAAGGTAGCGGCGATCGGGCAACCGATCGCCTTCTTTCTGTTTCAGGTACGGCGCAGCGAAGCTCGGGCTGCGTTGCGAGCTTTGCCCCTGTAACTCGGCTTGCATGCTCAAGCAAGTCGCTCAACTTCCGTGTCTTCCGGTATGCGTTCTATCCTTATGCGTTCTACGCTCGAAACTTCCGATATAGTCGAAAGCGGGTCATCGCTGATGATCGACCCTTCGCAAGAAAGCACCGCCCATGGCGCGCGCAGGAACCAACGGATCCACGAGGTTCAGCGAGACTGAGCCTTCTGCTGACGACGAACTCAACGAACGTTTGCGCGTTGCCGCGATCGTGGAGTCTTCGGATGATGCAATCTTCAGCAACTCGCTCGAAGGCGTCAACACGAGTTGGAACGGCGCTGCCGAGCGGCAGTTTGGTTTCACCGCAGCCGAGATTCTCGGCAATTCCATGTGGATCCTGATCCCAGAGAGCCGGCGCGGCGAAGAATCGCAGAAGTTCGAACGCCTCAAACGCGGCGAACGCGTCGGATCCTTCGAGACGGTGCGCAGACGCAAGGACGGCAGCGAGGTCGAAGTATCGGTGACGCTCTCGTTGATGCGCGACCAATCAGGCCACAGCTCGGGGATATCGACGATCGCGCGCGACATCAGCGAGCTGCGGCGCTCGCAGCAGGCGCTCCTTCAATCGAAAGACACAGCGGAAGCCGCCAATCGGGAAAGCTCACGCTTGGCTGCGATCGTGGAGTCTTCGGACGACGCGATCTTCAGCAACTCACTCGACGGCGTCAACACCAGTTGGAACGGCGCGGCGGAGCGGCAGTTCGGCTTCACGGCCCCGGAGATCCTCGGGAACTCGATGTGGATCCTGATCCCCGAGAGCCGCCGTGACGAGGAGTCCCAAAAGTTCGAACACTTGAAGCGGGGCGAACGCGTCGGAACTTTCGAAACGGTGCGCAGACGCAAAGACGGCAGCGAAGTCGCCGTATCGGTCACGCTCTCGCTGATCCGGGACGAATCCGGTGAGAGCACCGGAATAGCGACGATCGCGCGCGACATCAGCGAGCTCCGGCGTTCCCAACAAGCGCTCCTTCGCGCGAAAGATGCCGCGGAGGCCGCCAGCAAAGAGAGTTCGCGCCTAGCCGCGATCGTGGAATCTTCGGATGACGCCATTTTCAGCACCTCGCTCGACGGCGTCAATACGAGTTGGAACGGCGCAGCCGAGCGGCAGTTCGGTTTCACCGCAGCCGAGATCCTTGGCAGTTCCATGTGGATTCTCGTTCCCGAGAGCCGTCGCGGCGAGGAGTCGCAGAAAGTCGAACGGCTCAAACGTGGCGAGCGAATCGGATCCTTCGAGACGGTACGCCGGCGCAAGGACGGCAGCGAGGTCGCGGTATCGGTGACGCTCTCGCTGATTCTCGACCAAGCGGGCAGGAGCACCGGGATATCGACGATCGCCCGCGATATCAGCGAGCTGCGGAGGTCTCAGGAAGCGCTCATTCAATCCAGGGACGCGGCTGAGGCAGCCCGCAAAGAGAGTTCGCGCTTGGCCGCGATCGTCGAGTCCTCGGATGACGCGATCTTCAGCAACTCGCTTGACGGCGTCAATACGAGCTGGAACGGGGCGGCCGAGCGGCAGTTTGGTTTTACGGCGGCCGAGATCCTCGGCAATTCCATGTGGATCCTGATCCCCGAGAGCCGTCGCGAGGAAGAGTCGCTGAAACTCGAACGGCTGAAGAAAGGTGAACGCATCGGCTCCTTTGCGACGGTGCGCAGGCGCAAGGACGGCAGCGAGGTCGAGGTTTCGGTCACGCTCTCGCTGATCCGGGATCAAGCCGGTGAAAGCAGCGGGATATCGACGATCGCCCGCGATATCAGCGAACTCCGGCGCTCGCAGCAGGCGGCGCTCAAGTCCAAAGATGCAGCGCTCTCGGCCACTAAGGAGAGCCTCCGGCTAGCCGCCATCGTGGAATCGTCGGACGATGCGATCTTCAGCAAATCGCTGGACGGCATCATCACGAGCTGGAATTGGACTGCGCAGCGGCTGTTGGGCTATTCCGCGGAAGAGATGATCGGGACGTCGATGTGGCATCTCATCCCGGAGAGTCGTCGCGACGAAGAGACGCTGGCCTTCGATCGACTGAAAAAGGGTGAACGCATCCCATCTTTCGAGACGCTGCGCAAGCGTAAGGACGGAACAGAGGTCGAAGTCTCGGTGACGCTCTCGCCGATCAAGGACGAAGCGGGGCAGAGCCTCGGCATATCGACGATCGCACGCGACATCACGCAAATGCGAGCGCTGGTCTTGGCGAATGAGGCTGCCCAGGCTGCTAACAAAGAACTCGAGTCCTTCAGCTATTCAGTTGCCCACGATCTGCGCGCGCCGCTACGCGGCATCGACGGCTTCTGTCAAGCGCTCGCCGAAGACTGCGCGGACAAGCTCGACGCGGACGGCCGGAAGTACCTCGGCTTCATCCGCGAGTCGGCACAGCTCATGGCGAAGCTGATCGACGAGATCCTCGAGCTTTCACGTGTCGTTCGAAGTGAGTTTCGCAGCGAGCCGACCGATCTATCCGCCCTGGCCTACAGCGCCTACACGCGCCTCGCCCGCAGCAACCCCGATCGCAACGTCGAGGTGGTCGTCCAAAGCGGTCTCGTGAGTAACGGGGATGCGAAACTCCTGGCACTCGTCTTTAACAACCTTATCGGGAATGCTTGGAAGTTCTCTTCGAAGCGCAGCGATGCACGCATCGAATTCGGCGCGACCTCGAAGGATGGCCGGCTAGCGTACTTCGTACGCGACAACGGGGCCGGATTCGACATGGCCTACGCGAGCAAGCTGTTCGGCGTGTTCCAACGCCTCCACACCGCCCATGAGTTCGAGGGCAGTGGAGTCGGCTTGGCCACGGTGCAGCGCGTCGTCCATCGGCACGGCGGCCGCGTTTGGGCCGAGGGCGCGGTCGGCGCCGGAGCTACGTTTTACTTCACCTTGGGTGAGTGGGAGCGCACTGTATGATCGTAGCTGGCGAAAACGACACGGATAGAGTCATCCTGCTGGTCGAAGACAACCCGGTCGACGAAGCCCTGATGATCCGCGCGCTCCAGAAGAGCAACATCGTCAATCCCATCGTCGTCGCGCGCGACGGCGTGGAGGCGCTGGACTATCTGTTCGCGCGAGGTACATACGCGGATCGCCCGGCGTCGGTGGTGCAGGTCGTTTTTCTGGACCTCAAGCTGCCGAAGATCGACGGGCTCGAGGTTCTTCGGGCGCTGCGCCTGGACGAACGCACGAAGGTGCTGCCCGTCGTGATCCTCACCTCTTCGGTCCAAGAGGAGGACCTCGTTCGCGGATTTGCTCTCGGGGCGAACAGCTACGTGCGCAAGCCCGTCGACTTCGACCAGTTCAGCGCGGCGGTGCGGCAGTTGGGTCTCTACTGGCTCGTTCTCAACGAAGTTGCGCCGGAATAGCTTGTGCCTAAGCCTCTGAGCGCACTCCTCGTTGAGGACGTCGAAGTGGACGCACTCCTCGTCGTCCGGGAGTTGAAGCGCGGAGGGTTCGAGGTGACCTACGAGCGCGTCGACACGCCGGAGGCGATGTCGGCAGCGCTGGATCGGCAACCTTGGGACATCATCATTTCCGACTACACGATGCCCCATTTCAGTGCGCCGGCGGCCCTCGCGGTCATGAAGGAACGGCGGCTCGATCTGCCGTTCATCATCGTCTCCGGTGCCGTCGGCGAGGAAACCGCGGTCGACGCCATTCGCGCCGGCGCCCACGACTTCATGGTCAAGGGCAAGTTCGCGAGACTGATCGGCGTCATCGAACGCGAGCTGCGCGATGCCGGTCTCCGCGCGGAGCGGTTGAGGATGCAGTCAGAGTTGCGCGAAGCTGCAGAGGCTGCGCACAAGGACCGCTCTCGCTTGGCCGCCATCGTCGATTTTTCGAATGATGCGATCATCAGCAAGTCTTTCGACGGCTTCATTACGAGCTGGAACGGCACTGCAGAGCGACTCTTCGGTTATACGGCTGCTGAGATCCTCGGAAAGTCCATGTGGCTGCTGATCCCCGAGGATCGCAGCGAGGAAGAGTCGCGGGTATTCGCCCGCCTGAGGAGCGGCGAACGCATCCCTGCATTCGAGACCGTCCGCAGACGCAAGGACGGCAGCGAAGTCGAAGTGTCGGTGACGCTCTCGCTCGTCAAGACCGAGTGGGACGGAGTCCTGGGCATTTCGGCGATCGCGCGCGACATTACCGAGATGAAGGCGCTCGTCCGCGCCAGGACCGCCGCCGATGATGCGCACCACGAGAGCACGCGTTTGGCCAACGTGCGGCTCGAGCACGAAGTCGCCGAGCGCAAGCACGCCGGGACACTGCTGCATCACGCGGCATACCACGACTCGCTGACCGGATTGCCGAATCGGGCGTTCCTCATCGATCGGCTCGGTAACGCAATCAAGCGCATGAAGCGCCATCCCGAAGGCCGGGTGGCGCTCCTCTACCTCGACATCGACCGCTTCAAGATCGTCAACGACAGCCTTGGTCACGGGGCCGGCGACAGGCTGTTGGAGGCGCTCGCGCCGCGCCTGGCGAGTTGCCTGCGCGTCTGCGATTCGCTCGCACGCGTGGGCGGCGACGAATTCGCGATTCTGCTCGAAGATATTCCCGGCGTCCCCGAGGCCCCCGGCGCGCAGGATTCGCAATCCGACACCGCCGGCGCACGAGATGCCCGGATCGTAGCGGAGCGCGTCCTGCGCGCGCTCGTCGAGCCATTTCACGCCGGAGGGCAGGACCTCGTCGCGAGCGCGAGCATCGGCATCGCGCTCAGCCGGCCCGGCCAGAGCGCCGAACAAATGCTGCGCGAAGCAGACAGCGCGATGTATCGCGCGAAGCAATCGGGTGGAGCGCGCTACGCATTCTTCGCTCCCGAGTTCCACGTTCAGGCGATGGAACGTTTGAAACTCGAAAACGACCTGCGTCAAGCGTTGGAGCGCGAGGAGCTGGCGCTCGTCTATCAACCAATCGTTAGCCTCGCGACGGGCGCGATCACCTGTTTCGAAGCTCTGGCACGCTGGCAACACCCCGAGCGCGGGATGATTCCCCCGACCGTGTTCATCCCGCTCGCCGAAGAGACAGGGCTCATCGTCCGCCTTGGGGAGTGGGCGCTGGCCGAGGCCTGCCGCCAAGCGCAAAGTTGGCAGGAGCTCGATCCACGAGGCGCGCCGGTCAGCGTGAGCGTCAACGTCTCCCCAAGGCAACTCGCCACCCAGGCGTTCGACATGAACCGGTTCAGCGGACACGTCACGAGCGCGCTGGCTCGGAGCGGCTTGCCTCCCTGGTGTCTCAATTTGGAGATCACCGAGAGCACGCTGTTGGATTATGCAGAGGCTACCGAGAAGACGCTCGAACAACTTCGTGCGCTCGGGGTTGCGATGCAGTTGGACGACTTCGGGACGGGCTACTCGTCCCTGAGCTATCTCCAACGGCTACCGATCGACACGGTGAAGATCGACCGATCCTTCGTCAGCGGCGGACTCGGCGCCGGCCTCGCCAACCCGCAGATCGTTCGGGCGATCATCGCTCTAGCGGGGACCCTCGGCAAACGCATCACGGCGGAAGGCGTGGAAACCGTCGAGCAGTTGCACGAACTGCAAGCATTGCATTGCACGAACGTCCAAGGCTACTATTTGTCTCGCCCGGTCGGGCAGGAAGCTGCGCGCGAGCTCCTCGCCGCCCAGCCCCGCTTGGCCAGCCTGGTGTAGATTCCGTTTCCGCCAAGCGCCACGGCCGTAGCCCGGCTGTTTACGCCGGGCTACGCTCGCAGCAGCGCGTGACGTCGACTTAGCGAACGACCTGCCAATCCGCGATCACGTACTGCGCGCCGGTCGCGGTCACGGTCAGCGTACCGTCGCCGAAGGCATCGACCGCGAACGTGGCGACTTGCGTGCTGCCGCTCGTGACGACGCCCTGGATGAACGTGCTGGCGGAGGGAGGCACGCTCGTATTCGTCGTGACGTTGAGGGTGTTGCCGTTACTGAGCGTCGCATTGGCGATCGTCAGGTTCGAGATCACCCCGCCGAGGTACGTGACGCTGACCGGAATGCTGTATTCTCCGGTCTGCGTGCCGCCCGCCAGCGTGAACATCGGCGTCGAGATCGGGCACTGCGTGTTTTGCACGCCCTGCGCGACGGACAGCGAGCCGATGGCGCCCCGCAAGCCCGTCCCCGCGTGCGTCCCAACCCATGTCACGGAACCGTCGCCGTTGACCGTGCGCGTTCCCCCGGGAAGGATGCCGCCCTGCCAGCCGAACGTTTCGCCGAGCTTCGCGAGCCCCGTCGCATTGAATCCGGCGGAATCCGAACAGAAACTCGTGGTCGTGCCGGAGCCGTTGGCGGTAGCGGGCAGCATCACCAGCTCGTCGTCGGAGACGATGGTCTTGGAGTTCGCGATGTCGAGCTGATTGCTGGAAAGGCGGTCGAATCCGTCGGCCGCAATCGGGAAGCCATATCGATCGAAGGTTGCATTCGAAATCGCAACCGAGTCGGTGCGCACGGCCGTCGGCGTCGCATTACCCGGCGCGTACTGGGTGACGGTGCGCGCGACCGTCTCGGAAGAAGCGCCGGTCGAGGTATAAATGCGGACGACATCGCGCGCGAGTTGCGTGCACGACGCATCGTAAAAGAATTGCGTCTGGGTCGAATTCGGATCGCCGTTTTTGTCCGGAGCGAAGAACTCGATCGAGTTCTTGCACGCGCCGGTCGCTGCGGCCGTGCGCACCGCGCCTGCGACGCCGGCCGTAAGGGGCGATGAAATCCCCGCTTCGTAGGAAGTGAGGTTCTTGAGTTGCGATCCCACGCCGTTTGTGGTTGTCACCATAGCCTCGGCTTGGGTTTGAGAATTGCCGCCGCCCGCAGGCGCCGGTGAAGAACCGCCGCTACATGCACCTAAAGAAAAAGCCGTAGCTACGGCGAGAAACGCGAGCTTTCGCATCTGTCCTCCCGATCGTTTGTAGAGTGTCTTGCCTCGATGCAAGACTAATCTGGGAAGAGACTGAGTGCATTAGGCAAGAATGAAACTTAGGCCGAACGCGGCCGCTCATCGTTCCCTACTCATCGGGCGTGCTCGGGCATGCAAAGAAAGGCCCGTCGTTACGACGTGCCTTTCTCCAAATGGCT